>CAWFKT010000003.1:0-1097857 GCA_963816505.1 uncultured Solirubrobacterales bacterium | reverse complement strand
GACCGACCTCGGCGGAACGGACGTTATCATTGTCGGCGCGCTCATCGGCATGATGGCGCTCTTCGGCGCGGCGCTCTGGTATTTCGGGAAGAAGTCGGAGATCAAGAGTGTGGCGGAGTATGAAAACAAATAACAGGGCGTTCGCCCGGGAACCGGTCGAACGAATGTATCAATGAAACGAAAGAGCACATGAAAAATTATTGGGAAGAAAAAAAGGCCCACGGACTCGGCGAACTGGAACTGCTGATCTACCGGTCAAATATCCTCGGCGAGGATCCGTCGGTGACGAACTGGGCGGGGGGAAACACATCGGCGAAGATATCGGAGAAGGATTTCCGCGGCAGGGCGGTGAGGGTCCTGCGGGTGAAAGGGAGCGGCACCGATCTCCGTACGATCACGCGGCAGGGTTTTCCGGGCGTCGGCGCTCGAGCCGGTGCTCGAACTTCGATCACGATCGGCGATGTCGCGACGAAGAGATGGTGGACTATCTGGCCCACTGTCTTGTCGATCTGAATGCAAAACGCCCTTCGATCGACGCACTCATTCACGCGTTCATCAATCACACCCATATCGACCACATGCACCCGGACGCCATCATTGCGCTCTGCACCGCGAAAAACGGTCCGCGGCTGATGAAAGAGATCTACGGCGACGGTGCGGCATGGCTCCCGTGGCTCCGTCCCGGGCTTTGCCCTGGCAAAGCAGTGCGGCGATATTATCAACGGCAACCCGAAGCTGCGCGCCGTCCTCCTCGGGAAACATGGACTGATCACCTGGGGAGCGACCGCCAAGGAATCGTACGACAGCACAATCAACGTGATCGCGCGATGCACAGGACTTCCTCGACAGGCGACTGTCAAGGAAGAAGGTGTTCGGCGGACCGAAGCGGAAGCGCCGCCCCGTCCGATATCGCGGAGCCAGTTTGTGCAGCACTATCTTCCCGTAATCGCGGGGTGCTCTGAGCGCGCGGTACGAGATGCGTTGTGACATTCGACCGATGCCCACGCCGTCCTGGAGTTCGTGAACAGCAGGAAACTCGGCCGGCTTGCCGCAAAGGGGGCCGCATGCCCGGACCACCTGGTCAGCACGAAACTCATGCCGCTGGTCCTGAAGGAATTCACTCCCCGTGATCCGGGTTTGTTCGAACGGGATTTCAGGAGGGCGCTCGAGCAAGTACGTCGATGACTACGCGAATTATTTCAAGAAGAACAAGAACCACGGAGATGTGATGTACGATCCGTTTCCCGCGCGTCATCCTGATCCCGGGAATCGGCATGGTGGCGGCGGGGAAGGACAAGGCGACGGCGGATATCACCAGGGACATCTATCACCGGACGATTTCCGTCATAAAAAACGCTTCCGGCGGTGAGCACGTATGTGTCCATGACCCCGGCCGAAGCGTACAGCGTCGAGTACTGGCCCCTCGAAATCTACAAGCTCTCCCTTGCCCCTCCGGAACGCTCGTTGAACCGCCGCGTTGCACTTGTCACCGGCGGAGCGAGCGGCATTGGCAGGGAGATTGCCCGCAGACTCGCTTCCGAGGGAGCCCACGTGGTGGTGGCGGACATCAATGTGACCGGGGCGAAGGACGTGGCCGGGGAAATTGTCAAGGCGAACGGCAAGGGGCGGGCGATCGGATGTACCATGGACGTGACGAAGGAGAACGATGTGGCGGCGGCATTCGCTGAAGCGGTGGCGGAATTTGGAGGGCTCGACATCGTCGTCTCGAATGCCGGCATCTCGTCGGCAAACCCGATTGAGCAGACGACGGTCGAGCAGTGGGACAAGCAAATGGACATCCTCGGCAAGGGATATTTCCTCGTCGCCCGGGAAGCGTTCCGCGTGATGGCGCGCCAGGGGATCGGCGGCTCGATCATCTTCATCGCATCGAAGAACGCTCTCGCGAGCGGCAAGAACGCCGCCGCATACAGTTCCGTGAAGGCAGCCGAGCTTCATCTCGCCCGATGCCTTGCGGAGGAAGGGGGCGACGAAAAAAATCCGAGTGAACACGATCTGCCCCGACGCCGTGCTCCAGGGATCGTCGATATGGAGCGGTGCCTGGCGGCAGAGAACGGGCGGAGGCGTACGGGATCCGGCCCGATCAGCTCGAGGAATTCTACAGAAAGCGGACCCTACTCGGCGAAAGTATCACGCCGGCGGACGTTGCCGAGGCGGCACTCTTTTTTGCCGTGACCGGTCGGTGAAGACAACCGGCGGAGTTCTGACCGTCGACGGACGGAGTCTCGGCCGCTTTCGTCCGTTAGACAGGTCGTCGATCATCATCGAACACGAGGCAAAACATGATCGAGAGCGGATTCCGCATCGGCGACGACTTCATCGAAGCGCACAACGAGGCCCGGAACGATGCATCTCGCCGCGATTACGAATCGCCTCGGCGAAGCAGCTTGAACGCCGCGGCGTCGTTATCGACGAGATCACCGAACAGGCCGCGCGTTTGGCGTCGCGCTTCCGTCCTGGGCGAGTCGGACCGGAGGGACGCGATTCGGGCGGTTCCCCGGTATCGGGAGAACCGCGCAACGTGTTCGAGAAACTCGCCGACTGCGCGACGATTCACCGGCTGACGCGCGTCACCCCCCGCGTGGCGCTGCACATTCCCTGGGACACGCCTGAGGATCCGACAGGCGCTCGCTGCGTCGCCGCGGCACTCGGGGTGGGGTTCGACGCGATGAACTCGAACACCTTCGAGGACCAGCAAGGCCAGACGCTCAGCTACAAATTCGGCAGCCTCTCGCACACAGATCCGCGGCGTGCGGGAACAGGCGATCGCAGCACAACCTCGAGTGCGTCGAGATCGGTCAGGCCCTCGGATCCCGGGCGCTCTCGGTCTGGATTGGCGACGGCGGAGGAGTTTCCCCGGGCCAGGTGGATTTCCGCGAAGCGCCTGGAACGCTACATGGGCAAGCATCGAGATCGATCTACGCGAAGCTGCCGGCGGACTGGCTGCTCTACATCGAGTACAAGCTCTACGAACCGGCGTTCTATTCGACGGTCCTGAACGACTGGGGAACGGCCTATCATGTCGCCAGCAAGGTCGGACCCCGGGCGTACTGCCTCGTGGACCTCGGGCATCATGCCCCCAACGTCAACATCGAAATGATTGTCGCGCGCCTTCTGCAGCTGGAAAAACTTGGGCGGATTTCATTTCAACGACAGCAAGTACGGCGACGATGATCTCGACGCGGGCAGCATGAAGCCGTTCCAGCTTTTCCTCATCTTCCACGAACTCGTGACCGCGGCTGCGGGGGCTGGGGAAGAACCCCGTCCCGGCCTACATGATCGACCAGAGCCACAACGTCACCGATCCCGTGGAGTCGCTCCTCGCAGCGTCGAAGAAATCCAGCGCGCCTACGTCCAGGCGCTGCTGGTGGACCGGGCGCGCCTCGCCGGATACCAGGAGTCCAACGATGCCGTCATGGCGCTCAGGACGCTGAAAACCGCGTTCACAACGGACGTCGGTCCCGATCCTCGCGCATGGCGCGACTGCAGTGGCGGGGGCGCTCGATCCGCTCGACGCATTCCGCGAAGAGCGGCTACCGGGCGGCGAAGGGGAAAGAACGAGCGCTGAGCCTAACTCGTTGCGGACCAGCGCGTTCAGGTAATGGCCTCGCCACCTTCGACACTTGTGCCAGCGGGGGAGTTTTTTCGTATACTCATTAATCACTAATAAAACAATGTTTTATTAGTCGCACGAAAGGACACCATGGCCAGGGACTACTCGGTTCCCGCAATTCACCGGGCGGTGCAGGTGATAGAAATCCTCGCCGCATCGCACACCGGCTTCTCACTCGCGGATATCTCGCGCCAGACCACCATTCCCAAAAGCTCACTCTTCCGCATTCTCGCCGCCCTCGAACAGCACTCGATCGTCATTCAGGACCACTGACCGGAAGATCTTCCAGCTCGGAATGAAGCTCCTCGACTGGGGGAAACGCCGCGCTGGAGAAGATCGACCTGAAGACGATCGTCCACCCCCATCTCATCCGCATGGCGCACGAGACGCGCGAAAGCTACTACCTCGCCATCCTCGACAGCTACGAGGTCATCATCATCGACCGGGCCGACACGCCCGAAATCTGGTCGATGGTCGCCCGCCTCGGGGGACGGTCCCCGGTGCACGCCACCGCCTCGGGCCAGGTGCTCATCGCCGACTCTCCGCCCGAGTGCTCGACCAGGATCATTGAACGGAGCGGGCTCAAGAGATTCACCCCCGAAGACGATCACGAACGTCGCGCGGCTCAAGAAGCGCCTGCAGGAGGTCAAGCGCCTCGGCTATTCGGTCGCGGACGCGGAGTACAAGTCGGACCTCTGCGCGATGTCCGTGCCCGATCCATGATCACCGGGGAAGGTGGTGGCCGCGCTGATGACGGGGATCCAGTCCGAACGGAAGAGAAAGACGGAGGTGGTGGCCCGGCTCGTCGACATTCTCAAGAAGGAAGCCACGGTCATTTCACACGCGATCGGGTACGTGGAGGCGGCAGCATGAACCCGCCAACCACGTTCCCCTCCCGCTCGGCATCGTCACCGACGAAATCACGCCGACTTCCGCGACGCGCCTCCGGCACGGGCTCTCCTGGGGCATCACCCGATATGAAATCCGCTGCCTGGAGTCGGGCCGCGTTCCCGATGTCGACCCGGCGAATGGACCGACCTCCTGCAGGCGGTCAAGCAGGCCGGCGTGACCGTCACCGCGCTGTCGCCGGGCATCTTCAAGCACGACCTCGTCGCATGAGCGCCGAGCTCGAACGGGAACTGACGGACGTCCTCCCGCGGACGATCGTGATGGCGCGGCGAGTGCGGCGCGCGGCTGATCATCGTCTTCGGATTCAAGCGCGAGGATCCGAGCCCGCACGAATCACGTGCTCGCCGTCGACTATCTCCGCCGCGCCGCGGACACGGGAGCCGGGCCGGGATGACCATCGCCATCGAAAACGAGCCGGGCTTCCACTGCGACACGGGGACGAACACCCGGCGCATCATCGAGGAGGTGGGGTCCCCTCCCTCGGCGCAAACTGGGACCCGTGCAACGCGTACGGGACGGACGAGGTCCCGTTTCCCGACGGCTACGACGCGATCAACCCGTGATCGTCAATGTCCACGCGAAGGATACCCTAGAAGGGTCCCTGATCCAGTGCGTGCCGATCGGGAAGGGGTGACCATCGACTGGAAGGACAGATGCGCGCGCTGATGCGCGACCGGATCGTCGGCACGTGACCATCGAAACGCACTGTCTGCCGCTGATTGGGCAATCGGAAAAGAACGTCCGCGTTCTCCGGCACTGATGGGCCACGAAGCAATGTCCAACCTCCCATGAAAATCGCATGAGCACTTCCCGAAGGGAATTCCTGCAGACCACAGGCATGGCCGCCGCGGGGCTGACGCTCTATCCCGCCCTGGCTGCCGCCACCGCCACTGCCGCCGCACCGGCGCCCGAAACGTCCGGCAGGCCCGGGCTGCTCTTTGACCGGCAGGACCTTCCGCGCATCCGGGCCGCCCTGAAGCATCCGCATATCGCCTCCTGGTGGAAGTCGGTCGTCGACGCCGACCTCGCCGCCGACCGGAAGTTCCTCACGGGGAATATCCACCTGAATAACCACGTCCGGGAGATGCTGCTGGTGCGTCAGATCCTTGAACGGACGGCGTTCGCGTTCGCCATCGAAGGGAAGCAGGAACAGGGGGAAATCGCCCTCCTTGCGGCGCAAAAGATCCTGGAATACCCGAAGTGGGATTATTTTCTGGAAGGAGGGGACAGTATTCGGATTGCAGCGCGGACCGGAGGCAACGATCGCAATGGCATGCGCCCGGGAGTGGCTCGCGCCGATACTGAGCAGTGAGACCACCGCAGAAATCGAACACCAGATCGGCGAGAAGGGCGCCGCCGCCTGCTATCGGACGCTGTTCGGCATGAAATATCCTGACCGGGTCCGCGGATGGACGTTCGATCCGGACGAGGACTATCCATTTAAGGTCGACCGTGACCCGGTGGCCGCTCATCCTGAACGCCACCAATCTCAAAGCCATCCCGATTGCAGGACTCGCCGTCGCCGGGTGTTCCTACTGCACGAAAAACACCCGCAGGCAAAACGATGGATGGACATGGCGGTGCAAAGCGCGCACGCATTCTCCATGATGTTCGGCGCGGACGGAAGCTACGATGAGGGCGTCGCGTACTGGGGATACACGGCGCTGCACCTCACATCTGCTGGCGAAGCATGCGGCGGACAATCGGCACCGACCTGCATGCGCTCATAAACTTTCCCGGAACCGTCCGCTTCGGGCTTCGCATGGCCATGCCGCTACCGGTCACCCCGAAGATTGCGTGAACCTCAGTGACGCGTGGAGCATGGGGGAACGTGTCGGCGGCGGCGTGGACCGCCCGCGATTAAAGGATTCCGTAGCGCAGTACGTGGCGACGTCGGTCGGCGAAATAAAGAATCCTTTCGGCGCAATCTGGCTCCACCCGCACATCCAGCAGAAAACGCCCGGCAATTACCTACTCGATGTTCGTTTCTCCAACGACATCGTCGTTTCGCGACCGGTTGGGGGGCCGTGACGGGGTCGTCGCGCTCCGCAGCGGCGGCCCGGCAATCATGAGCACGCCGACCGCAACAGCGTCATCTTCAAGGCGTATGGCGAGCGTCTCTTCCACGACCCGTACCACGCCGCCTACCCGTACACGAAGCCGCACTGGATGCTGCGGCTGACGGAGGCCCACACCGCCGTCCTCATCAATGGCAAAGGCCACCAATATCACGACGGCACGAAGGGACCAATGCCTCGTGGGCAGAGGCAAAGGTCATTGCGTACAAAGCGTCGCACACGGCCATGGTCGTGACCAGCGACGCGACCGCAGCGTACAGGCTCGTCAACAAGGACGTCCTGCAGGTGCACAGAACGCTCGTGTTCCTGAAACCCGATGTCCTCCTGATCCATGACCGCGTGCGGCTCGGGACGACGCCCCTCCCGGTTCAGCTTCGTTTCCAGGTCGATGACTCGGACGGCGAGACGGTTTCACCGGCGGCATCATAGGCATCGGCGGCGGCGCTATTTCGTCCCGGCGCTGACCGTCTTCATCGGCCTCAGCCAGGTCGAGGGCGAGTCGACCTCGCTGCTGATGATCGTCATCGTCGCCCTGATCGGGGCGATCCGCCAGAGCTCCTACGGCAATGTCAACGTCCGCAACGCGGTTATCGTCGGCGCCCTCTCGCCGCTCGGCGTGCTGATCGGCGTGGGTGTCGCCAACCACGTCTCCGAGCGGGTCCTGCAGCTCTCCTTCGCCGCCCTGGCGCTGTTCATCGCCTATCGCCTCATCCGCCGCGCCCTGGCCGCCCCCGCATAGCCCTGGATCGCAGTCCCGCAGCGGACCATCGGTAGTCTCAGAGTGTGGATTCACTCAGCTGGGAAGGCGACATCCCGCAGCTCCGCGACCCGATCCTGGTCTGCTCTTTTCGCGGCTGGAACGACGCCGCGGCCGCCGCGTCGACGGCGCTCGGTGCGGTCGGCGATGCCTTCGACGCCGAGCTGATCGCCCGGGTCGACGCCGAGGATTACTTCGACTTCCAGGCGACCCGGCCGACGATCGTGCTCACCGAGGGCGAGGCCCGCCGGATCGACTGGCCGGAGAACAACCTGATCGCCGTGCGGGTGCCCGGCGCCGAGCGCGATCTGGTCCTGCTCGACGGCACCGAGCCGAACTGCGCTGGCGCACCTTCTCGGAGACGATCGCCACCGCCGCCGACGCGCTCGGCGTGGACATGGTGATCACCCTGGGAGCGCTGATCGCCGAGGTCTCCCACAGCCTGCCGGTGCCGATCACCGGGATCGCCTCCGACGAGAAGCTGGTCGAGGAGCTCGACCTGCAGCGCTCCAGCTACGAGGGGCCGACCGGGATCGTCGGCGTCGTCCACGACTGCTGCCGCCAGGTCGGGATGACCTCGGCGTCGCTCTGGGCGGCGGTCCCCCACTACGTCGCCGCGGTCCCCAACCCGAAGGCCGCCCTCGCCCTGCTGCGCCGCCTCGAGGGCCTAGACCGGCATCGCCGTGGATGCCAGCGAGCTGGAGGAAGAAGCGGCCAACTACGAAGACCAGATCAGCCGCGCGATCGCCGCCAACCCGGAGATAGAGGAGCTGGTCGACCGCATCGAGGCCGAACAGTCAGAGCAGCTGGAAGGCCCCGAGGACATCCCGTCGGCGAACTCGATCGCCCGCGACTTCCAGCAGTTCCTCCGCCAGCAGGGCGGCCAGTAGCTAACTCTCGGAGGCCGGGCAGATCAGCCGGAAGTCGCACCAGGAGCAGATCTCCGGCGAGGGCCGTGGCTCGAAGTCCTGGCCGAGGATCCCCTCCCCACCTCGAGCACGACGCCCTCGACCCGCTCGAGGTCGTCCGGCTGGAGCCGCCGACGGCGACCTTCTCGTCCGCCAGCACGTACCAGTAGCTCCCGGCGCGCGCCCTCGAGGCGCCAGGCCTCGCGTGCGGCGAGCCGGTAGATGGCGAGCTGGACGTCGGACTCCAGCTCCCGCTCGGGCTTGCGGGTCGCCGGTCTTGTAGTCGATCAGCTCGTAGCCCCCGTCGGCGAGGTGATCGACGCGGTCGACCCGGCCCCGCAGTGATGCGGCCCGATGCGGAAGTCGAATTTGCGCTCCACCCAGCGCGGGTGCGAGCCGCTCGCCACCTCGCGGGCGTGGTAGCGGTGCAGGGCCTCGACCGCCTTCTCGCGGAACTGGAGCTCGTCGTCGGACTCGCCGAAGCCCGAGCGCCTCCAGGCCACCTCGAACAGCCCCATCAGCTGCTGGACGCTCCCGGCTTCCCCGGGTCCGGCGGTGTTTGTGGCCGCCGTTGACGATGTCTGCTGAGCATGGAAACGCTCCAGCACCTGGTGGATGACGATCCCGAAGCGCTGGTTGATCGTGGTCTCCTGGGGGATGCCGAAGACGCGCGCGAACTTGTACTTGAGCGGGCAGGTCCGGTAGAGCGCGATGTCGGTGGCGGACAGGGCGAGGCCCTCACCGCGCTTCGGCAGGAACGCCTCCAGCGAGGGCTCATCGCGCTGGGCGATCAGCTCGCTTCGCCGCTTCGCCGCGCCTTCCTCGTCGAGCAGGTAAGCGTCCAGCGCCGACTCGGCGAGCGCGGCCGCTGCTCGGGAGATCGCGTGCTCGAGCAGGTCGTTGATCGCCGCGAGCGAGTCCGCGACCGGCTCCTCGCTCGAGCCCTGGATCAGCCCGGCGAGCTTGACCAGCTCGAGGAACCGCGCGATCGCCCGGTTACGTCGACGTAGGTGTCGAGGCGGGGCTCCCGGAGCTTTCCGCCGGCGCGCCAGGCTTCCTCCAGCACCTCGTCCTGGATCATCCGGTAGGTCGCCTGCATGCCCTCGGCCGGGCCGAAGAGCTCCTCGCCGTGCCCTCCTCCTCGGTTCCCTCCGGCGTCCTCGCCCGTCGCCCCGGCTTCGGGAGAGCACCAGGGTCGGCACGCCCGCACGGCGCCCGCGGAGCCGAGCACGAAGACGCGGGAGAACTCGAGCCCCTTGGCGGCCACGCGACCCAACCCTGCACGGCGTCCGGCGACGGCGGCTCGTCGCACCGGCGCCTCGACTCCGGCCTCCGAGACGGCGACGAGGTAGCGGACGAAGTCCCGATTCGACCCGGTCGGCTCGCGGCGGGTCCAGGCGGCGGCCAGCTCGCCAAGCCGGGAGAGGCCGCGCAGCCGCTCGGCCGCCTCGGGGTGCGCCGCGAAGAGACGGTGGCGCCGGAAGCCGATCCGCTCGATCAGGCGCCGGACGAAGACGTCGGCGCGCATCTCGCCCATCGCTCCGCGGCGTCACGGTGGAGCTGCAGGAAATCCCGGATCCGATCGCGGGCCTCCGGCGGGATCTGGGGCTCTCCAGCGACGCCTCGAGCGCGGAGACCATGTCGAGCTTGCGGCGCCGAGCAATCGTCGTGCAGCGGGCGAGGTCGACCGAGCGGAGCTCGACCGGCGGTCTCGTCAGCGCGCGCGCGGCCGCCGGCGATCGCCGGGGTCGGCCAGCAGCCGCAGCCAGGCGATCACGTCGCGGACCTCGGGTCGCTGGAAAAGCGCCGCGGACCGGTGAGGCGATACGGAACGCGCCGCTCCTCCAGGGCCGCGGCGACCGCGCCGCCGTCGCCGCGAGGTTGTCCGGCACGCAGATCTTCTCCATCGACCTCGCCTTCCCGGGCAGGTGCCCGACGTCGCGGGCGACGGCCTGCGCCTGCGCCCTCTCGTTGCCGCAGCGCCAGAGTCGATCCGCGGCGCGCGATACACCTCCTCCAGGACAGGACGTTCCGCGGCCAGCCCATGCCACCCGCCGAAGAGGCGTCTGCGTCGTGATTCGGGTTCCCTGCGGACAGCTCCGCGAGCATCGCCCGCTCGGCGGCCGTCGCGTCCTCGTACTCGTCGACGATCAGGTACGGGAAGCGGTTGGCGACTTCCTCGGCGACGTCGGACGCTCGCCGAGCAGCCGGTTCAACTCAGAACGACCTCGCCGCCGTCGAGTCGCCCGACCGGCGAGCATCGGTCGTGCGCGCGTAGATCTCCGCCCGCTCCGGCTCCGCGGGCTCGGAGCCGGACTTCAGCTCGTCGATCCGGTCAATAGCCTGGCCAGCAGGCCGGCCGGGTTGCCGCGGATCTCGCGACGGCGCAGAGGAAGCTCGTCGAAGCGGTCGAGCAGCATCGCCAGCCGCTCGGCGGGACTGAGGGCGTCGAAGAAGGGTCGAGGCCTGCCGCGATCGCGTGCTCGCGGAACGACCGCCGCCCGGCGGTCCCAGGTGTGGACCACAGCTCCTCGTAGGAATCGCGGAGCAGCGTCTCGATCCGCTCCTGCAGCGGCGCGCGGTCCGATTGGACGCAGGACGAGCGCGCGGTCCGGCCCGGCGTCCGCGTCGGTGAGGCGCGCGAACCGATGGGCCAGCGCCTCCGTCCGACCGGTGCCGGTCGCGCCAATCAGGAGCAGTGGGCCGTAGCCGTGAGCGACGACGCCTCCTGCTGCTCCTCAGCGAGAGCGAGCTTGGCACAACGCTAGCGACCGCGCCGCCCCCAGGACGGCCTCGGTGGACGTCTTGGCCGCCGACTGACTGGGAGTCCGCACGGGCGGTCGCGGCGCAGCGGCCATCTTCGACGAACTCCGCGGAATCGAGGCGCGCACCGTCTACGAGGGCGTGGGAAAGGGGGGTGACCGGACCCTGGTGATCGACCGGCGCTGCGAGGACGCGATCTTCGACGAGCTCGACGCGCTGGCCGCGCAGGGCGACTTCGCTTCGCCGCGATCTCCGAGGAGCGCGGTCGAGGTCGAGCTTCGGGACGGGCGACTCGCCGGCCCGGGTCGTGATCGACCCGATCGACGGCTCGCTCAACGCGCGGCGGACACTCCCCTCGCACAGCCTCACGCGTCGCCGTCGCCGCCGGCGACTCGATGGCCGACGTCAAGCTCGGCTACGTCTACGAGTTCGGCGCCGGCGAGGAGTTCGCCGCCCGCCGCCGGCGAGGGTGCGACGCTTGACGGGAGCCTATCGCGCGTCGCCACCGACGCCGGGAAGGTCTGGAGGTGGTCTCGGGTCGAGTCGACGAGCCGGAACGGCGCTGGTCGGCCGCCCAGGGCGCTCGACGGAAAGGTCTACCGCGTCAGGATGGTCGGGATCGATCGCGATCACCGCCGCCTACGTGGCGGCCGGCCGGCTCGACGCGCATGGTCAGCCTTCGTCCCTGTCGCTCGGTCGACGCCGCCGCCGCCCAGCTGATCGTGCGCGAGGCCGGGGGAGAGGTCGGCTTTGGCGGCCTCTCCCTGGAGCAGGCATCGCTCGGCCTCGACGCCCGTTACCCGATCGCCGCGGCGGCCGGGGAGCGCGGACTGGCAATCGCCGGGCCGCCCAGTAACCGATCCGCGCTTCGGGTTTAAGAACACTTGTTCGCTGGAACGTATGTTCGCTACACTCGCGAACTTCCCCCAGGCAGGCAACCCATTTACCCGAAGGGATTCAACTTCATGGCAACGCAGACCAAAGCCAGCAAAAGCAACGGTACCGCGGCGAAGGCCAAAGCCCCTGCGGCCGATAAGAACCAGGCGCGCACGGTCGCGACCGCGGTCGACATTCCCGTCGGCGTCGTCCTCACCGTCACCGACCGCGTCACCGAGCTGGTCGAGCCGTTCACCGCTCGCTCGGCCGCCGAAAAACAGCTCAAGTCCTACCGCACCGAGCTTCGCCGTCGGGTCAAGCGCACCGAGCGCCGCGGCGCGACCGCGCGTCGGAAAGCGACGACCGAGGCACGCAAGACCCGCAGCCGAGTCGAGCAGCGTGTGCGCAAGGCGGCCGAGCTGCTGCCTGTCTAAGCACCGCGCACCGTTACCGGCGCCGAGCCGGCCGGCTGGGTCGGGCCAGCCGGCTTGTGCCGGGGCGAATGCCCTGAACTGGAAGCGCACGCCGCGGCTGTCGTCGTCGGCGAAGCGGTAGGCGTAGCGAAAGCTCCCCCGCGAATCTGTGTGGACCGTGCGGAACTCGCGCCAGGGCAGGCCCGGGAGGCGGAACTGGAGCTGCACGGCCTTGCCGTCGGTGGGGATCGGTGCGCCGTCTGCGGCGACCCTGCCGCTGAAGACGATCGGTCGCCCCCCGATCCTCGCCACCGGCGAGGAGACCCGCAGGCGCGGGCCGCTGCGCGCCCCAGTCGCACCGGTTTGCTGCTCGTTCCGCGCAGGGACGCGGTTGGCTGCGCCACGGCGAGCACTTCGCGGCTCGGCCCCGGGGCGAGGTGGAGGCCGAACGAGCCGGGGCCGGTCCGCACCGTGGTGACCCTTTCGCTTGGCTGGGCGCCGGCGTCGAAGCGCTCGATTATCTCGACCGGCATCCCGGCCAGCGGTGTTCTGCGTCCCGCGAACAGGTGGCCGCGGAAGGGCGCTCCCCGCCCGTAGGCGATGCTGCGCGAACGAAACTCGACGGCGAGGCTGGTCGCGATCTTGAGCGGGCTGGGAAGCCTCATCGTCGATCCATCGCTGCGGTTCGTCGCGACCGTGACGTTGCCGGCCCGGTCATCGGCGGTGGCGCGAAACTCGTACTCGCCCGGCGGGTAGGACTCGGAGTCCCAGCGGGCTTGCAGCAGCGTGCCGCTTCGCTCGGTTGGCAGCGCGGTGAAGCGCTCGCCCGAGCCGGCCGGGCGAACGACGATCGAGCCGCGATCGGGGTCCAGGCCCGAGAGCGAGTCGGAGGCGCGCGCCTCGATCCGCTCCGGGTCGAGCGGGTCCTGGGCGCCGGCAAAGGCCACCTGCGGGGGATCGCGGTCGATCTTGACCAAGGCCGTGGCCGGCTCGTGGTCTGGCCTGCCGCCGGAGATGCCGCCGTCGTCGACGTTGCCGGCGGCGTCGCGGGCGTAGTAGGCGACGGTGTGGATGCCGGACGCGATCAGCGTCGTCGCCACCCAGTCTCCCGCCGCGATCGCCGGCGTGTCGCCGTCGACACGGATCGCCGTGAACGGCGTTGTGCCGCCGCTGACGGCGTCCATCCCGGAGCCCTCGTCGGTGGCGTTCGCGGTCAGTTTCAGCGGTTGGTTCGACCAACCGCTCCCCTGGCCCGAAAGCCGGGTCACCGGGTCGGTCTCGTCGACATGCAAGGCGCTAGTGGCCGGCAGCCTCGACTGAGTTCCCGAGCCTGAGACGGCGACCGCATGCAGATAGCTCGTTCCCTCGGGCAGCCCGGGGATCGTCAGCGAGTCTTCGGCGAGGCCGCCGCGCAGCTCGAACTCGCCCGCGCCGCAGATCGTCGCCGTTTCGCAGGGGCCCGCTTCGGGCGACCCGTCGATCGTGGCGGCGTAGCCGGCTATCCCCGAGAGCGGCAGCGGCCCGGTCGGGTGGCCGAGGTGGAGTGTGTAGGGAAAGGCGTTGCGGCCGATCCAGGCCGGGACCGGCCCGGCTTCGACCTGTCCGGGCGCCACATCGTCGAAGCGCAGCTTGGCGGCGACCGGAGGCCTTCGGTTCCGCTCGCGTCTTCCAGCCACACTTCGGCCGTGTAGGCCCCGGGAGACGAGGGGACGCCGAGGGTTTGGATCGAGGTCGCCGCCCAGGCGAGCGTCGTCTCCGGCCTCACGACATGCCCCGCTGGATCGAGCACGCGGTAGTGAACCGCGGTCGTTCCCGGCGGATCCGTCCAGGTCAGCGAGAAGCTCGGGTTCGCGTGCCAGCTCTCCTCGCCACCTTCGACCCGCAGGTCGATCGGCTGCATAGCCGTCGCGCTCGCCGCCGGTGCGCCCACCGTCAGGGTGGCGAGGATCGCGACCGCCAGCGCCCTCACGGCCCGAACTCCCCGGCCGCCGAACCGCTCGAAGGCGCTGCTTTCGCCGCCGCTCACGACCGGCGCGACCGGTTCCGGCGCCACCACCGCCGGTTCGTATTCGGTCGCTCCCGTCGCTTCCGGGCTCGCGACTTCGGCTTCTTCCTTCGCTGGCGCTTTCGGCTTCGGCTTCGGCTTTGGCGCCGGGACCGGAGCGGGTTCGTACTGCACCGCTTCGTCTGCCGGCGCCTGGACCGGTTCCGCTACGGACTTCTCGATCGCCGGTGGCTGCGAGTGCCCGGGCGCCAGGTCAGGCGCCGGCAGCACGCCGGTCGCCACGCAGGCGGCGGTTCCCGCCGCCCCGGCGCAGAGGGCCAGAGCTTTGGCGAGCGCCGCCATGCCCGCCCCGCGCGACCCCCCGGCCACGGCAATTTGCGCCGCGGCCGAGTCGCCGCTGCCGCTGACGCCGGGCAGCTTCGAGCCGAGGCCGGCGAGGAATTCCTGCGCCCGCCCCAGCAGCGAGCGCGATGGGGGCAGCACCGGCGCCAGCGCGATCGCATTCGCGGCGCCGCCCGGTAGGTGCGCATCGTCGCCCGGCAGCGGCCGCAGGCGCGCAGGTGGTCGCGCACCGTCGCCGAGTCGCGCGGGCCCGCTTCGCCGTCGCAGAAGGCCGAGAGCAGCGGGCGCAGCTCGCGGCAGCGGCTGCCGTCCTCGCTGCTGGAGAGGAGGCCGCGGAAGCGGTCTCGGCCCTCGGCCAGGACCCGGTTGACCTTGGTCTGGCTGAAGCCGGATCGCTCGCCGATCTCCGCGTAGGAGTGGCCCGCGGCAAGCAGGCTCAGCGCCCGCAGCTCGGCCGGCTTCAACGCTCGCAGCGCCTCGCGGCTGCGGGCGACCTCCTCGCTGCGCTCCGCCTGCTCGTTGGGGTCGTTGCCGGTCGCCGCAAGACCGGCGACAGGGTCGGCGGCCGTGTCGTCGCCCCAGCTGTAGGCGAGCAGCCTCTCGCGCCCGTGCCTGACGGCAAGCGCCTCGTGCTTGACGACGGTATGGGTCCAGCGGATCAGATCGCGGGGGTCGGTGGTCGGGGCTTTGGTGAGGGCGATCTCCAGCGCCCGCTGGTAGGCGTCGTCGACGTCTTCGGCATCGAGCGAGTAGCGCCGCGCGGTGCGTTTCAGCGCGGCCTCGTGCGTGGCGATCATTTCGATCGCCGCCCGCTTACGCGCGGCCTCGCTCGACTTCAGTCCCTGGCTCACCTGGCCGCTCATCTCCCCCCACACCGGTTCAGTCCCCCCGTCCAAACATGACCAGCCAAGCAGCCGCCCCTGGAATCTCTCCCCCCTCCTGGACGAGTGTTCACCCGCATCAGCGCAATTTGCGACCTTCCGGCACAGGCAGACTTCGACCCTCCCCCAAACACTCAAGCGAGGCTCCTGCCGAGCGTTTGGGGGAGGGTCGAAGTCTGCCTGTGGAGTGGCGAGGAAGCATGCTGCCGCGATGAGCACCTGCGTGGTCACCGGCGGCGCCGGCTTTCTCGGCTCGCACCTCTGCGAGCGCCTCCTCGCCGAGGGCCACGAGGTCATCTGCGTCGACAACCTCATCACCGGCTCGCTGCGATCAACATCGAGCACTCTCGCGACGGCGACTTCGCCTTCATCCACCTCGACGTCTCCGAACTACGTCGACATCGACGAGCCCGTCGACTATCGTCTTCCACTTCGCCTCGCCGGCCAGTCCGGTCGATTACCTGCGACTGCCGATCCAGACGCTCAAGGTCGGCTCGCTCGGCACGCACAACACGCTCGGCCTGGCCAAGGCCAAGAAGGCCCGCTTCCTGCTCGCCTCGCACCAGCGAAGTCTACGGCGACCCGCAGTGCACCCGCAGCGCGAGGACTACTGGGGCAACGTCAATCCGATCGGCCTGCGCGGCGTCTACGACGAGGCCAAGCGCTTCGCCGAGGCGATGACGATGGCCTACCACCGCTCAGCACGGCGTCGACACGCACATCGTCCGCATCTTCAACACCTACGGCCCGCGCATGCGGCCGCACGACGGCCGCGTGGTCCCGACCTTCGTCGGCCAGGCGCTCGCGGCGAGCCGCTCACCGTCTACGGCGACGGCGGCCAGACGCGCAGCTTCTGCTACGTGCGACGACCTGGTCGACGGCATCTATCGCGCTGCTGCCGAGTCCGACTTCCACGAGCCGGTCAACATCGGCAACCCGAACGAGGTCACCATCCTCGAATTCGCCGAAGAGTGATCGACGCTGACCGGCAGCAAGTCCGAGATCGTCTTCAAGCCGCTGCCGGTGGACGATCCGAAGCAGCGCCGGCCCGACATCACGCGCGCCCGCGAGCTGCTCGGCTGGGAGCCGAAGGTCGAGCTCCGCGAGGGCCTGCAGATGACGATCGACAAGTCGGGCATCGAGCGCCTTCTGGGCGCCTCGGCTTAAGCGGGAACCGGGACGCTCTGCGACGCCGCGACGTCGCTGGTGCGGTAGAAGGCGATCGAGGTGGGGACGTTGGCGAGCTGGTCGCGCATCGCCCTCAACGTTTCACCCGCCGGAGTGCCCGGTATCTCCCCGGCCGCGAGGTCTGCCGGCCAGGCGTGACGGTCGACGAACAGAATCGCATCCCGCTCCTCTTTCGTACCCACGATCGATTGCGTGAGCGCCCGCGCCAGAGCCACCATTCCACCGTAGAGATCGTCCTCGTTCCAGTGGATCTGCCCGCTTCCGTCGATCTCGACGAATCCCCGCTCGAGAGGAAGCTGAGTTCGAGGTAGGCGGAGCCCGGGTCGCTGTGGTGCTGTGGCCCGCGACGCATGTAGTGCAGCAACTCGGCGATGTGGGTTGTGCACATCTAGAGACGGGTTGCGCCGGAGATGCCGCGCCATGCCTCCGAGACGGCCATGAGGAAGCCATAGGCATTGGCGAACGCCTCTCCCAGCATGTGGAAGGGCTCTTTGCCCAGCGTCTCGCAGAGCCGGCCGTGAGCGGCCTCGGTTCCCTTTATTGCCAGGTTGTGGCCGTTGTCGTGTCCGCGGATCCAGGGGGCCAGCGTCGGCTTCGATCGGAACTTCTGCGGCTTGCATCGGCCCGCTCAGGAGACCTTCGGCCAGGGGAGCCGTGATCTTCTCGAAACGGGCCAGGTGGACGTTGTGGAGGTAGAGCGTTCTCTGTTGCTCCGGCGGAAGGTCGTCGAACCCTTCGTCCTGCGGCATGAAATAGGCGAAATGCTTGGGATGGGCTGCCGCCTCGCCAGCGGAGACGATCATGTCGGTGGCGTGCATCGCCATCGTGCACTTGCTGTATAGCTCCGGGGCTTCGAGTACATCGCGGAGCTCGGCCATGGCGTGCCATCCATCGGCTCGATCAAAGCCGTCGAGCCGGCCCTGCACCTGCTCGTTGTGGCTTGCTGCGATAAACGAGTGCAGAGGGCTGCGGGTCTTTGCCCGCCAGGTGCAGAGCGGGCCGCAGACGACCTTCGAGCGGCGGCGCGGACCCTTCTTCGGCGATCTGTCGGATGATCGCCCCTGCATTGGACCGGCCCGCCAGGGCTTCGGCGCGCTTGATACTGAGGGCGGCGCTGTCGTCATCGACAAGCTCCGCCAGCTCTGACAGCAGATCCGCGGTCTTGGCGCTCAGCACCTCTGTCCCCTTTTCGAAAATTGACGCGCCGTCGGAGTCCTGCAGGCTGCGGTAGCGCATCGCTCAGGACGGCGATATCGATCAGTAGCGGCATCACCCGCTCGGCGTTGGCCGGGGGCAGCCCATCGAGCAGCACGTGAGCGACCCCGTGCTGGTCCTCGATCGGCCAGAACGGCTGTAGCAACTGCGGTGGCTTGCGGCTGGCCAGCTCCGACATCTCCCTACTCCCTTTCCCCTCCAGCATGGCTCGGCGCCATGCGCCTAGCATGTCCGCCTTTCCCGGAACCTTTCAAATGCCTATCCGGTACGGCCGAAGGTATCGAAGGGAACACGCAGACGCAAGCTAAACGCTTGAAAATTCTAGATCAAAAGGCCAAAGAGAGGACGGCCGGAAGGCCGCCCTCTCCGAGCCAGATACGTCGGGCTTGGCTACTGCGTCTGCGCGGTGAAGGAGAAGACCCCGAGCGGGTCGCCCCCGGCGAAGGCGCCTTTGCCTTTGCCTTCAATCGGTTCGACGAAGACCGAGTTCAGCACTTCCGCCGTCACTGCTTGCAGAGTTGCCGCAGGCGTTTTGCACGCTGACCGTGCGGGTGGTCGGATCCGACGTGATCGTCGCTCCGGTCAGGTTGATGTCGGCGATCGAAGCGCGACCGAGGCTGCCTTTGTTGAGTTCCGCGGTCTTTTCGTTTGTGATCGTGACTTCGACCGAGGCCGTCTTCGCCCCGAGGTCGACCCAGATGTTGCCCATTGTCAGGACAGTCACGCCCTTGGTGCCGGGAGGCGGGGCGGCTTCGAGGCTCTGGGTAAGCGTCAGACCTCCGGCCGTCTGTAGGACTCCCGTCGTCGCGGTCGGGCCCATTGTGCCGCCGCTGATCGGGAATGCGGCCGTAACCGGCGACAGCGAGACGATTTTGGTCGGAGGGACCGGCGCTAGTTTCACTGCGAACGGGCCAGGTTCATTGGGTGGGTGCGGGCCGACGCTGTTGAGCTTCGCCAGCGCTTCCTGGCTGCAACACCAGCTGTGCGTTCCCGGTCGCGACCACCGCAACCGTCTTCGGCTGCGTTTCGCTGAAGGCGCCGCCGAGCACCTGGTTGCCCTTGAAGGGCGGCTGCACGGCCTTGTCTTGGCTCTTGCTCTTGTCCTTGCTGACGGATGCCCGTTTTTTGCTCGTGCCTTTGCCGCTGCTCTTCTTCTGGCCGCTGAAGCCGAGCTTCTTGTTGAGCTGCTTGGCGGCCTTGCCGGTCAGCTTCAGCTTCGCCACGTTGACGCTGACGCCGAAGCCGTTGCGGGTGTAGGTGAGGCCGCTGACGCCGGCGAACTTCATGCTCTTGCCGGCGACCTTGCCGGTCAGCGAGCTCTGCGCGGTGTCGAGGACGAGGGTGTTGACCGGAGCGGTCTTCTTGCCGGCCTTGAACTTGATCCCGCCGCTCAGTTCGAGGCTGCCGAGGCCGTTGGTCGGGTCGATCGAGCCGCCGCTCACCGGCAGCGTCACCTTGTTGCCTTTGAGCGTGCCGGGGCTCACCTTGAGCACCTTGACGCCGGCGTTCTTCAGCTTCTTGACGAAGCCCTTGTTGAGGTTGACGGTCGTCGTGCCGCTGGCGACCGGGTCGCTGGTGGCGGACGCAAACGGGGCAAAGGCGAGCATCGCGACCAGCGCAGCGACCATCGCTACAGCTGACAGCATCAAGCCCCGGCCCCGTGCTGGCTGGGTCGACATTGCTTCATTCGTTCCTCCGTTTGCTGCCGCCCCCTGCTGCCCCTCATGGCGATTTACAGGCAAGTCGATTACGGCCAAGGTTATTCCCGGCACATGCCTCCACAAACCGTAATTGGCCGCAATGTTCCGCTCCCCCATATTCTGTCGCCATGGCCACCGAAGAGACCCACCGCACGATTGCCCCTGTTGTCGGGCCCGACGACGAGCGCGTCTTCACCGATTCCGGGATCGAGATCGAGCGCGTCTACGACCAGAGCGATGTCGCCCCCGGGCCTCGAGCAGCGCCTCGGCGAGCCCGGGGCGCCGCCCTTCACGCGCGGCATTCACGAGGGCATGTACCGCGACCGGCTCTGGACGATGCGCCAGTACGCCGGCTTCGCCACCCCCGAGGACACCAACGAGCGCTACCGCTACCTGATCGAGCACGGCTCGACCGGCCTCTCGATGGCCTTCGACCTGCCGACCCAGCTGGGGCGCGACTCCGACGACCCGCTCTGCCGTGGTGAGGTCGGCCGTACCGGGGTGCCGATCGACACGATCGAGGACATGCGGATCTGCTTCGAGGAGATCCCGCTCGACAGCGTCTCCACCTCGATGACGATCAACGCGCCCGCCGCGGTCTTGCTGCTGCTCTACGAGCTGGTCGGCTCCGAACAGGGCGTGCCCTCCGAGAAGCTGCGCGGCACCGTTCAAAACGACGTGCTCAAGGAGTACATGGCGCGCGGCAACTACATCTACCCGCCGGTGCCGACCATGCGCCTGACCACGGACATCTTCGAGTACTGCCACGCCAAGGTGCCGAAGTGGAACACGATCTCGATCTCCGGCTACCACATCCGCGAGAAGGGCTGTTCGGCCGTGCAGGAGGTGGCCTTCACGCTCTCCAACGCGATCGCCTACGTTGAGGCGGCGCTGCAGCGGGGCCTGAAGATCGACGAGTTCGCGCCCCGCCTCGCCTTCTTCCAACGGCCACAACAACGTCTTTCAGGAGATCGCCAAGTTCCGCGCGGTGCGGCGGATGTGGGCGACCATCGTCGCGGAGCGCTTCGGGGCGAAGGACCCCAACTCGATGAAGATCCGCTTCCACACCCAGACCGGGGGGGTGACGCTCCAGGCCCAGCAGCCCGAGGTCAACATCATCCGCGTCGCCCTGCAGGGCTTCGCCGCCGTCTGCGGCGGCACCCAGAGCCTGCACACCAACGGCTTCGACGAGGCGCTGGCGCTGCCGACCGAGCGCTCGGCCCGGATCGCCCTGCGCACCCAGCAGGTGCTCGCCCACGAGTCGGGCGCGGCGGACACCGTCGACCCCTTCGCCGGCTCCTACTTCGTCGAGTCGCTGACCGACGAGGTCGAAGCCCGCTCCTGGGAGCTGATGGAGAAGGTCGAAGAGCTCGGCGGCTCGGTCGAGGCGCTGGAGTTCATGCAGCGCGAGATCGAGGAGTCGGCGCACTCCTACCACGAGCGCTACCGATCCGGTCAGGACATCATCGTCGGCGTCAACAAGTACGTCACCGACCAGGTCGACGATGTCGACATCCTCCGCGTCGACCCCGCGGCCGAGGAGAGCCAGCTGACCCGCCTCAAGGCCTTCAAGGAGCGCCGCGACCAGGCCGCGGTCGAGGCCAAGCTCGACGCCCTGCGCGACGTGGCTCGCGGCGAGGGCAACCTCCTGCACCCGATCCGCGCCGCGCTGGCAGCCGACGCCTCCATAGGCGAGGTCTGCGGCGCGATGCGCGATGTCTTCGGCGAGTACAAGGGCGGCGCCTTCTTTTAGCTCCAGGCAGTCTAGACCAGCCCATCCGATATTGACCCACTTCAGGTGTGGTCAATATCGGATGGGCTCGTCAAGCGCTTCGCGATTCGGGAGAGTTCGGTCGCGACCTTCGAATGTCTCGTACTCGATCTCGTAGTGGGTGAAGCGGAGCGGAGTCATCCCGGCGAGCGTGTGGGCACGGTCACGCTGTACGTCTCGCGTCTGGGTCGAGGGCGTTCGGTGGTAGCGCAAGCCGTCGGTCTCGATCACCAGTCCAAGCTCGGGCCAGTAGAAGTCGACTTCGAAGCCGTTGACCATCTGTTTGGAGAGCGGTAGAGGAAGTCCGGCCTCCATCGCGATTGGCCGAAAGAGAATCTTGAGGTCTGAGTCGGAGAGGCGAAAGGTGCGCTTGTCCAGCAGGCGGCAGAGCAGCGGCGCTCCTGGTTCTCCGGCGCGGCTATCGAGTTCTACCCGCAGTGTCTCTGGGTCGACGAGATCCCGCTTGTCCGCCTCGTTGACGGTCCGCTCGACCTCGCGCTCGGGCAGTTCGGTCGCGAGATCGAGGAGGGTCTGAGTCGGACTGGTGACCGGGATGCCATCCCGGGTCACAGTGTCCGTGGTGGAGAGGGAGGGGCGCCCGCGAACGCGCAGGCCCTGCCGCTTCAATTCGGCGCGCCGCGTAACGCTGATGTCGATCACTCCTTGCTTCTCCACACCGATCTCCCATAGGGCGGCGGCGCTGCGATGGCTCAGCACAGCCCCGTGGCCACAGGCAAGCACCGCCGCCATCCAGTGCCGCTTCGGCGTGAGCTTCGGCCACCCAACGGCGTAGACGCCGCGCATCACCAGATGCAAGCGGCCTCGCGCCACACGGTGCTCGATTTCCCGCGAGTTGAACCCCAGCGCCAGCAGCTGCCGCCGCGCCACAATCCCACGCTGCCGCCCGGCCAGTTCCCAGGCCCGCCTGCTCCGTTTGTAGTTGCGCCCTTCCGACATCGACCACACCTGAAATGGGTCAATGTCGGAAGGGCGCGACTTCTCCCCCCTGAAGGGTCTCTTTCAGTCCAATTTGGGGGAGGAACCGGGCGGTGAGGGTTGAAGCGCACCCCATGATCGAGGCCGCACGGACGCTGATGAAGTCCGAGCCAGAGTTGGCGGAGCTTGTCGCCACCGTCGAGGGGGTCGAGGTGACGATGGCCGAGAAGGGCTTTGGCACCCGCGTCGAGCTGCGCGCGGGGGAGGGCTCCGGCCTCGGCGAGGGAGATCTGGAACGGCTTCTGGATCGCCTGGCCGAACCGCAGAAGAAGCCGTTCAGCTAACCGGTCAGCTCTCCTGCGAACGCCGTTGCCGAATTGCCTCCCGTGTCGCGTACAAGGCCGGCAAGGCGGCAGCGTCCTTGGGTCTTCCCAGCTTCTCCTTGGATGCGATCACCTCGTCGAGCGTGATCACCCGCACTGAGAGGTCGCCAAGCGCAAGCTCGATCGTCGCGACTTCCTCGTAGCAGCCGATTGCCGCTGCGTTCGGGACGACATCGAGTGGGCCGGCGTCGGTATCGAATCGTTGCGTCTGCCAGCCGAGGAAGTCGGCGCCCTTGAGTTCAACCGAAGCTTCGCTGCCCAGAGGGCGGACGCCGAGCGAGTTGAGCGCCGCGGCGAGCCGTTCGGCGTTGTCGAGGTCGCGCCGCGGCATCACATCGACATCAAGCGTTACGGCGGGGCTGCCCTGCAGCCAGGCGGCAACCGCGCCGATCACGCAGAACTCGACCTCGTGCTCGACCAGTGTGCGCAGCAGCCGCTCCGGGTCCAGCTCGGTCATCGCTGCTCCGGCGAGAGCTCGCGCAAGCGGGTGTAGCGCCCGAGGGCGCGAAGGCGCTGCAGGGGCGTGAGCTCCAGCAGTGTGCGGCCAGTTCGATGTCGTGGGGGTCAGCGGCTGCTTCGGTGCTGAGCCGAAGCCGTTTTCCACACGCGGCCATCAGCCGTTGCAGTGTCTCCCAGGATGGAGTCGCAACACCGCGCTCGTAGCGCGCGACCGCGGGCTGGGAGGTTGCGGCCCGCTTTGCCAGGGCACGCTGCGAAAGCCCAGCCGCGAGCCGCGCTTCGCGCACCAATGTGTCAAGCGATTCCATGACCTCATGATACCGGATCAGGTATCGCAATTGGGGGGTGCGGACCGCAGCTTCTTGGGGCGCGGATAAATAGACTCCCGCGCCCGATGCGCGAACGGAATCCGGTCACCCACGAGGAGAAGCTCGCCTACCTGCGCGAGCTGCGCTCCGAAGCGATTCACTCCGCCTCCGAGGAGGCGGTCGAGAAGCAGCACGCGAAGGGCAAGATGACCGCCCGCGAGCGGGTCGAGAAACTGCTCGATCCCGGCACCTTCGAGGAGCTCGACGTCTTCGTCGCGCCACCGCACCTACGACTTCGAGATGCAGAAGAAACGGCCCTGGGGCGACGCTGTCGTCACCGGCCACGGCACGATCGACGGCCGCACCGTCTTCGTCTTCTCACAGGACTTCACCGTCTTCGGCGGCAGCCTCGGCGAGGTGATGGCGGAGAAGATGTGCAAGGTGATGGACCTCGCCGCCCAGGTCGGGGCGCCGGTGGTCGGCATCAACGACTCCGGCGGGGCGCGGATCCAGGAGGGCGTCGTCTCGCTCGGCGCCTACGGCGACGTCTTCGTCCGCAACGTGCGGTGCTCCGGCGTGATCCCGCAGATCAGCCTGATCATGGGCCCATGCGCCGGCGGCGCCGTCTACTCGCCGGCGATGACCGACTTCATCTTCATGGTCAAGGAGACCTCGCACATGTTCATCACCGGCCCGGAAGTGATCAAGACGGTGACCGGCGAGGAGGTCGAGTTCGAGGAGCTGGGCGGGGCGATGAGCCACAACTCGAAGTCGGGCGTCGCCCACTTCGCCTCTGAGGATGAGGAGAGCTGCCTCGAGGACGCTCGCTACCTGCTCGGCTTCCTGCCCTCGAACAACCTCGAGGCGCCGCCGCGCTTCGAGCCCGCCGACGACCCCGAGCGCGAAGACGCCGAGCTCGACACCCTGGTCCCCGACGATCCCTCCAAGCCCTACGACATGCGCGGAGTGATCGCCCACATCGTCGATGACGGCGAGTTCTTCGAGGTCCACGAGCACTTCGCCCAGAACATCGTCTGCGGCTTCTCGCGGCTCGACGGCTTCCCGTCGGCATCGTCGGCAACCAGCCCGCCTTCCTCGCCGGCGTGCTCGACATCGAGGCTTCGGAGAAGGCGGCCCGCTTCGTTCGCACCTGCGACGCCTACAACGTCCCGATCGTCACCTTCACCGACGTCCCCGGCTTCCTGCCCGGCACCGACCAGGAGTGGAACGGGATCATCCGCCACGGCGCCAAGCTGCTCTACGCCTTCACCGAGGCGACCGTGCCGAAGCTCACCGTCGTCACCCGCAAGGCCTACGGCGGCGCCTACGACGTGATGAACTCGAAGCACATGCTGGCCGATTTCAACGTCGCCTGGCCGACCGCCGAGGTCGCCGTGATGGGCCCCGAGGGTGCGGTCAACATCATCTACCGCAAGGACATCGCCTCCTCGCCGACCCCGGACGAGCGCCGCCAGAAGCTGATCGACGACTACAAGGCCCACTTCGCCAACCCCTACTCGGCAGCCGAGCGCGGCTACATCGACGACGTGATCGAGCCCCGTGAAACCCGGCCGAAGCTGGATCAAGGCCCTGCGGATGCTGCAGTCCGAGCGAGTCGCGCAGCCGAAGCGCAAGCACGGCAACATCCCTCTGTAGCGCCTGACCGCTCGTCGATCAGGGAAGCTGGGACGCGGCGTCGCGGCGCGAGTGCCAGGTCGCCACCGAGGCCGCGGTCATCTCTTCCCAGGCCGCCGTCTCGCCGTAGTACTGCATGACGACGAAGTAGAGGAGGCCGGGGAGCATCTCGGGGGCGCTGGCGGCGTCGCCGTCCATCAACTTCGCGCACACAAGGGTGTCGATAGCGCCTACCATGAAGGTCGACGTCACTGGAGGTGGAGCTTGGCGAGTTGGAATCTCGCGGCGCGCGCTGTCAAGCGCGCCGGAGAGGCGCTCCATCAAATCGCGCCGCTGGGCGAGCGCCCGCTCGCCCGCCGCATGGACCTCGACGAAGATCGCTTTCGCGATCGCCGGTTGGTTGGCGCAGAACTCGAGCCAGCTCGGCCATCGCCGCGCGCAGTCCCTCGCGCCAGCTCTGCTGGCGCTTGGCGGCGCCGATCAACCGTCGGTAGAGCCATTCGCTGGCGTCGTGGTGGGCCTGCGCGAAGCAGTCCTCGCGGTCCTCGAAGTGCTTGTAGAAGGTCGCCCGGCTCGCCCGCGCCCGCTCGATCACGTGCTTGACCGCGACCTGCTCGTAGCCGAGCTCGCCACTGACCAGCAGCATCGCCTCCAGCAGCCGCTCCCGCGGCGGCCGCGAGCGCAGGCCCGGGAACGGAACCACCGGGGCAACTTCGGCGCCTTTCTCCGGCGCGCTGGAGGGTTTTTCCGACATCACTCCACCTGTTCGCAAACAAGAACCTTTTGTCTAGGTATACCAACTTTCAGAAACGGCGTGGCCTAGAACGCAATGTTTTTTGTAAAACAGGAAAGTAGACATCAGGGATATGTTTTGGTACCTTGTCGGGATGGCGGACTCGCGCTCGCTTTCCGAAAGGCTCGCCAAGATGCCCCCGGGGCGCCACCTCGTGCCCCGCGACTTCGTCGCTCAGAACCAGCGCGAGCGGATGCTGCTGGCAACGGCCGAGCTGGTCGCCGAGCGCGGCTACCAGAAAACCACGATCGAGCTGATCTCAAAGACGGCGCGCGTCGCCCTCTCGACCTTCTACGAGCAGTTCTCCAGCAAGGAGGAGTGCTTTCTCGCCGCCTTCGACGAGACCGTGGCCGCGGCGGCCGAGGTCTTCGAGGAGCTGCTCGACGAGGAGGAGTCCTGGGCCGACCAGGTCTCCGCGGCGCTCGAGATCTTCCTCGAAATGGTCGTCAACGAGCCGGCGCGGGCGCGCCTTTGCATCGTCGAGTCGCAGGCCGCGGGGGGCGCGGCGCTGGCGCGCTACCAGGCGATGCTCGAGCGGGTTGCGCCGAAGTTGCGCGAGGGGCGGAACCACAACCCCCGTTCGAGCAGGCTGCCGGACGGCCTCGAGGTGGCGATCGTCGGCGGGCTCTTCTGGCTGGTCCACCAGCGGCTGGTGGCCGACCGCGACGACGAGATCAGGGGCATGCTGCCCGAGATGCTGCAGGTGACGCTGACGCCCTACGTCGGCGAGGTGGAGGCGGGCCGAGCGGCCGACGCGGCGCAGGCGCGCGCCGCGGCTTGACCAGGACGAGCGCAGGGGGAGGGGCCGGGCGGATGTGAGCGGCGCCAACGGCCGCTACCCCGAGCCGGCCGATCCCGCCCGCGACCGGATCGCCGCCGCCGTGATCGCCCTGGTCGGTAGTTGCGGCTTCACGGAGACCAGTGTCGAGATGGTCTGCGAGGAGGCCAAAACGCGGCGCTCGCATTTCGATCGCTGCTTCGCCGGTAAGGAAGACTGCTTCCTCACCGTCCACGACGAGGTGGCGGAAGAGTTCTGCGACCGGGTCCTCGCCGCCCACGCCGGGGCGTCCTCCTGGCACGACCGGGTCTGGGCGGCCGGTTGGGCGGCGATGCGCTTCTTTCACGAAGACGCCATCCGCGCCCGCTTCCTCGTGGTCGAGGTGAACGGATCCGGCGGCGGGGCTCAGTTCCGGCGCGACATCGTCTTGCAGCGCCTCGCCGACATCCTCGACGGCGGCCGCGAGCAGCTCGAGAAGCCCGACTCGGTCTCGCGCTGCACGGCGGAAATCGTCGCCGGCGCGATCTACGGCACCGTCCTCGCCAGGATCGAAAGCGGCAGCATCGAGCGCGGCGAGGACTTCCTGCCCGAGCTCGTCTACATGGCGGTGATGCCCTACCTCGGCTCGCGCGCCGCCGAGGAGGAGCTGCTGGTCCAGCCGCTGCGCTAGGGCTTTTACGGCAACCGTCTCGGGTATGGTCGATTCCGTGGCAAAGGGGACGGCAAAGCGCGCCGCAAGGCAGGGGAAGGCGAAAGACGGCTCCGCGCCGCCGGTGGGCGCCTCGCCGCGGCTTCCCGCGGGGCGGCACGGGTTGCCGCGCGAGTTCATCCAGCAGAACCAGCGCGAGCGGATCATCACGGCGATGGTCGACACGGTCGCCGAGCGCGGCTACAACGCGACCACGGTCGCCAACATCACCAAAGCGGCCTCGGTCTCGCGCCGCACCTTCTACGAGCACTTCGCCGACAAGGAGGCCTGCTTCCTCGCCGCCTACGACATGGTCGCCGATCACATCCGCGCCTCGATGCGCGCCGCCGCCGAGTCCTTCGGCGACTGGCCGCAGCAGGTGCGCGCGGCGCTGGGGACGATGCTGCGCTTCCTCGCCTCCGAGCCGGAGCTGGCCCGCCTCTGCATGGTCGAGCCCGTTGCCGCCGGGGGCGAGATCGCCGCCCGCCACCGCGCCTCGATGCAGGGCTTCGTCGAGATCCTCAAGGCCGGTCGCCCCGAGCACGGCGGCGATCGGCCGCTGCCGGAAGCGACCGAGGAAACCCTGGTCGGCGGCATCGTCTCGCTGATCGTGCGCGAGATCAGTGCAGGACGCACGGCGGACTTGGAGAAGCTCCTTCCCGACCTGGTCGAGCTGATCCTCGCTCCGTACCTCGGCGTCGAGGAAGCCGAGCGCCTCGCCCGCGAATGAAAGACAAAGCAAAACAGCGCCTCTTGTTCCGGGTGGGGGTGATCGGGCTGGCGGTCCTCGTCGCCCTGATCGCCTGGCTCTCGACCCGCGGCGGCGACGGCAACGGTGAAGGAAGCGCCGCGCCGGAAAGCTCCAGCGGCCGGATCGTCTCCGCGGCCGAGCTCGGCGAAACCGCGGCGACGCTCGGGCAGCCCGTCTACTGGGCAGGGACCCAGGCGGGCAACGAACTCGAACTGACCGAACTGAGCGAAGGCGGCACCCAGGTCCGTTACGTGCCCGAAGGCACCGAAGTGGCAGAAGGCTCGGCCGCCCTGCTCACCGTCGGCAGCTACCCGCTGGCCAACCCCGAAAAGGCCCTCGAAGGCTTCGCCAAGCGCCCCGGCTCGATCGTCCGCCACGCCAAGGACGGCACCGAGGTCGTCTCCAGCGAAGAAAGCCCGACCAGCGTCTACTTCATCAGCCCCGACAACAGCGTCCAGGTCGAGGTCTACGACCCCTCACCACAGCGAGCGATGAGCCTCGCCCTCTCGGGAAGGGTTCAGCCGGCGGCTCCCTGATCGACGCTTCGCAACGTCTTTTCGGCTGCTTCCATCTCGTCTCGGCTCGGGAACATGTGCCCGAGCAACATCGCGAAGGCGCCCGGGAGGCTCGAGACGACCAGGGCGGCAACGCCGACGAGGGAGAGAAGCGTTGCTTCCGTGGCGGTGTAGCCGGCCGTGCCCAGGAGAAGAACCATTCCTCCCTCGCGGATCCCGAATCCTGCGATCGAGATCGGTACCAACGTGATCACGAGGACGAGTGGCACGACGACCGCAAGAAGAGAAAAGGCGATCTGCACGTCAATCGCTTTCGCGACCATCCACATTGCGAGGACCGTGAGCGCCTGGAAGGCCAGGCCAAGGAGAGCAACTTGCGCCAGCATTCTGGGCTGACCGCGATAGAGGTGGAGAGTCTCACGCGTCTCACGTGCCCAGTCCAGGAGCCGCTCCGGCAGTCTTTTCGCCAGCGAGCGGCCGCCGTGAAGTGCAAACCAGACCACCACTGCCGATACTGCGAGGCCACCTGCGGTTACCGCCAAAAGTGCAGTTACGAGCGAGGTGGGCACGGCGCCAGGGTTTGCCGGCAGAGCCACCCACGCCAGAGCGACCAGGCACCAGAAGGCGACGAAGCGGTCGACCAGGACCGAGAGAAGCGCCCGCACGAGTGGCGGTCCCGGCCGCGCCAGAAGCCAGGCCCGGGCAAAGTCGCCACCAAACGCGGTCGGTAGGAAGTTATTTGCGAACACGCCGATCAGGTACGCCCGGACAACCATGAGCAAGGGCCGGTCGAGGTCGGCGCCTTTAAGCAGCAGGCGCCAGCGAACGGCCGCGATCAACTGCGAGGCAAACAGCACTCCGACGGCAGCTGCAAACCAGGCCCATGACCCATCGGCCAGCTGCTTCGCCGCCGTCGACCAATCAACGCGTGAGGCGACCAAGGCGAGGAGGACGACCGTGACCAAGGCTCGCGCCCAGATCGATCCGGCGATCCGGCGCAGGCGCTCGCGCCATAGATGCGACCGAAGGCGAGGAGAGTCCTGCATCGCTCGCAACCTATGGCACGACGGACAACACCGCAGTACAGTTGTCGCCGCATGAGTGCCGGGCGAGCGCGGTCGCGATTCCGACGGGAGCCCGACTCGGGGCAGACGCCGACAAACTTCTCCCGGCGCCCTGCGAGAAAAGGCCTGCGCCAATTGCTGACCGTGGCGGCTATGCGCACATTGGCCCGCGACCCGGCTGTCTTCTTCGCCAATCTCAGGCAGGGACCGGAGTTCTTCCGCGACCGCAGGCACCAGCAGGATCTGAGCGAGGTCGAGGAGTACGTCGAGCCAGAGGCGAGGGCGGTCAGCTCGGTGCTCGAGATCGACGAGTCCCTCTATCGGGCCGCATCGCGCGAAACCTGGCTTCCGACGGCCAATCCGGATGATCCACTCTCGGTCTGGAACGCCCGCGAGGAGCTGCTTCGAATGGTCGGCGCGATCGTCAAGTTGATGCGCCCAGCCGTAATGGTGGAGACAGGTGTGGCGTTGGGCTTTACGACCGCAACCGTGCTCCAGGTGATGGCGGACGCGGGCGAAGGCCACCTTTACTCGGTGGATCTCCCGGCCCTTCAATACGACCCAAACGATCCGGTGGGGCGGGCGGTGCCCTCATCGCTGAGAGGCCGCTGGACGCTTGAGCTGGGGGACTCGAGGAAGAAGCTCTGCAGCCACTCTGCGCACGTATTGCTCCCGTTGACATCTTCCTTCACGATGCTCTTCACACCTATTCGTCTCAACTACGCGAATACCGCACGGTCTGGCCATATATCCGGCCCGGAGGACTATTGATCTCAGACGACGTCAACAACCCCGCTTTTACCGAGTTTGCCCGCGAGATAGGCGCCCGGCCGCACTTGATTGCGGGGTCGAGCCGCGGCGATGCCGTAGGCCTTCTCCGCAAGTCCTGACCGTGCGAATCCTGCTCGTCTCGGCCTACGGGCTCCCGCATATCGGCGGCATTGAGGTCATCTGCGATGAGCTTGCTTCAAGGCTGGCGGAGCGGGGAAATGAAGTCACGCACGTCACCTCGGCCGCAGGCGCTGGGCCGGGCGAGACGGACGGAAACTATGTGGTTCGGCGGGTGCGGGCGGTAAATACCCTGGAGACCCGCTTTGGCGTGCCGTATCCGATCTTCGGGCCCGGTTTGCTCGGCGCGTTGAGGAGGGAGGTAGTCGCGGCAGACATCGTGCATGCCCACGGGTTCATCTACCCGGGCACGGTCGCCGCCTTCGCGCTGGCTCGACGAGCCAGTCCGCGGCCTCGGATCGTGCTCACCGAGCATGTCGGACATGTCGCCTATGACTCCAGAGCGCTGAATGCGGTCGAGCGTGCCGCGATCCACACCCTCGGCGTGCGAACCCTGCGGACGGCCGATGCCCTCGTCACCTACAACGATCGGGTCCGCGATCAACTCGCAGAGCTTCGACCTACCGTTGAGCGGGAGACGATCCTGAACGGCGTCGACCATCGACTGTTTCATCCCCCGACCGACGATGAACGCAGGCGCTTTCGGTTCGAGCTGGGCTGGGACGATCGACCGCGTGCCCTGTTCGTCGGTCGTCCTGTCGCCAAGAAGGGGTTTTCCACCGCAGTTGCCGCGGTCGAGCGCGGTGCCGGACAGATCGCCTTGGCGGTGGCCGGCTCGGAGGATTTGCCCGATGGCATTCCATCTGAGGTCGAAGCGCTGGGTCGGCTCTCGCACAGTCGCCTCGCGGAGGTCTACCGGGCTTGCGATGTACTCCTGATTCCGTCCTGGGGGGAGGGATTTCCGCTGGTTGCACAAGAGGCGCTTGCCAGCGGCTTGCCGCTGATCCTGGCCGAGGATCCGGGCTACGCCCCCAACCTGGCAGGCGCCGGAGAGGCAGTTCGTATCGTCAGTGAGCCGTCGGGATTTGCCCACGCTCTCCGCGAATTCATCGAGGATTCGGTCGCCGGGGGTCGAGCGAGGGAGGCTGCGGCTCGCCATGCGAAGTCGGTGTTCTCCTGGCCAAGGGCGGCTGCGGAGCACGAAGAACTGTATCGCCGCTTGATCGCCAGCGAATCCGGTTTGCTTGACTGAGGGGATACCGATTCGTCAGCCGTAAGCCTCGACCCAGTCCCACCGATGACCGCAGATGCGGTGGTAGTCCCGGGAAGGCACGGCGACAGTGCCGAGATCGCCGGTTGTCGGCGCGTCAAGCTCCAGCGGCCCGATTTCGTAGGGGTGAAGGGCGCTCCCCGGGTAGAGGTCGGCGCCGCTGTAGTCGAGAGTGAGTTGGTGCTTTCCGGGTGCGAGCTTCACCGTTCCGAGTGGTTCTGGTGCGCCGGGATTCTCAACGGCGGCGCGCTCCGAGGCGACCACCTTTCCGTCCAAAGTGAGGTCCAGGCCGCCGAACACGACGCCACCGAGCCAGATCTCATATCCCCCGCCGGGGACTTCGATTTCGTTTCTCAACGTCCCCGACCCGCTCGGCGCCACGGTGTAGTTCGTCGGAGTGCTCCAGCCGGACGGCTTCGAGGCCGCCGAGAACCCAACCGCAACCGATTCCGCGACTCGTGCCGCGATCAGCTTTCCTTCGGGGCCGGCCCTTTCCGCCAGTCCTCGTACGTCGCCGCAGTTCGGAATGTCTCCGGCGTCGAGGGACGTGCCGAGAGAGAGGTGTTCCACCAGCGTCCCAGGCGAGGACCGTCGCCGCCAGACGTCGTAGCGTTCGCTCTGGTAGGCGAGGCCAAAGCTCGCCGGGGGCCGGCTGGCCGCTGGCGAGCGGCGAACCACGAGCAGGTTGTAGGGATCGAGTTCGCTTGGTTGGATTTCGTTGAGGTCCACAGACTGGCTCTTTTCGGGCTCGGTCCCATCGGTGAGTAGAACCGGTCGGGTGCGGCGATCACTCGCCCCTTCCGGGTCGAGCTTGCGGAGAAAATGGCGAGGCCCGTAGATCGCGGCCTCCGTGCTGAGCGCAGGGCCTTCCCCCGAGAAACGTTCTCCGATTTCTTCCAGTTCCACGTTGGGCGCTCGGGGCGCGAACCAAACGCCCTGATAGGCCAGGAAAGCGGACCAGAGCACGGTTGCGGCAACCAACGTCCCAAGAACGACAGCCTCCAAGCGGAAGCCGGTGCGTTGGGCGAACACAACGATCCCCAGCAGCGCAGCGGTGAGGACCGCAGGTGAGAGCATTGCCATCGCCTTGCCGTCCACCCAGGGCGAGCCGACCCACGCCATTGCCGCCGCCCCGAAGGCTCCGCCGGCAACGTATGCCGCGAGTGGCACCCCCTCACGAGCACGTGAGCGCAGGCAGTAGACCACCGTGCACAGGGCGATCGCCATGCAGAGCCCGGCGAGAGCGTGAACGGCCGGTTCGAGGTGAGGCCCGGTTCGAAAGTCGATCGAGGGCCAGATTCCAGCTACCTGGGTGATGTTCAGGGGCTGGATCAGGTTGCCGAGTTCGTTCGCTTCTGTGAGCGAGCTGTTTATCAACGGATTGGAGAGGCCACTCGGCGTGAAGATGACTGGAAGCGCCAGGGCGAGCGAGAAGGCGCCGGTCCGCCAGGCCAAGCGCCACAGGGCCGAGCGGCCGTGGTCGCGCCAGAGCAGCACGGCGGCCGGCACCAGCGCCGGCACGACCCAGATGGCCCCCCCGGGACCAAGGACGACGATCGCGGCAGTGATTGCGACTCCGAGGGGTGCCCAGGCGAAGCGCCTTCGATCGGTGTCGATCGTGGAAGCTGCCAATAGCGGCGCGAGCGGCAGCAAAGCCACCATGACCAGCTCCTTGACCCCTCCCCAGAGGTAGTAGCCGAGCAACAGCGAGGAGAGCGACCCGAGAATCGCGATTGCGGCGGCGATGCCGGCGCCGCGCACCACACGACGCGCCATCTCGAACAGGCCCAACCCAAGCACGGCCCCCGCGAAGGCCATCGACGGCTGCATCGTCCAGGCAACGTCCTGGCCGGAGATCTTCGACATCAGCGCCGCCGGGACGAAGCCGCCGATCGGGTAGCTGCCGCCCAGGTAGTCGACCAGCACCTGCTCGTGCGTGGATGGCGGCAGGTGGCCGACGCCCCGGCCGTATTCGAAGATGTGGTCGGTCAGCGCCATCCAGGTCGCCGTGTCGTCGAGCTTTATGAAGCCGGCCCAGGTCGCCTCGCCGATGACCAGGAACGGGGAGGCGAGGAGCAGGAAGACGATGGTGGCGACGGAGATCTCCGCCCGGGTCGGGCGCCGATCCGGCACGCGGCCGCCGACGAGGAGGCCGAGGATCGCGAGGGCAACGATCGCCGGCAGGGTCAGCTTCGCCGTCGTCGAGGTTGCGGTGCCGAACTGGGCAAGGACGATCGCCGCCGCCATCCCCAGGGCCGGGCGCAGGGTCCAGGGGAGGGTCAGGCCGGTCGGTCGCTCGATCAGCAGCGAGAGGCCGACCGTCACCAGAAGCAATCCGACCGGTGCGACCAGCCAGCAGAGGAACAGGTCCATTGCCGCAATTCATATCGATACGGCCGGAGATCGCCCTGCATGGCGTCAGCTAGGCTTGCCGCGATGGCAGCCGCTGAACTGCAGGTGTCGGTGGTGATTCCCTGCCTCAACGAGGCCGCCAGCATCGAGGCTTGTGTCGAAGCTGCCCTCACCGTGATGCAGGACAGCGGCATATCGGGCGAGGTGATCGTCGCCGACAACGATTCCGACGACGGCAGCGGGGATCTCGCCGAGCGGGCCGGCGCCACCGTGGTGCGCGAGCCGAGGCGCGGCTACGGCAGCGCCTATCTGGCCGGCTTCGCGGCGGCGCGCGGAAAGTACATCATCACCGCCGACGCCGACCAGACCTACGACTTCGCGGAGATCCCCCGCTTCGTCGAGCAGCTCGAAAACGGCGCCGACATGGTGATCGGCAACCGGATGAACAACATCCTGCCGGGCGCGATGCCCTGGCTGCACCGCTACATCGGCAACCCGATCCTCAGCGGCTTCCTCAACCTGCTCTACCGCTCCGGCGTGCACGATGCCCATTGCGGCATGCGGGCGCTGCGGCGGGACACCCTGCCGCGGCTGCGGCTGCGCAGCACCGGCATGGAGTTCGCTTCCGAGATGGTCGTTCGGGCAGTCAAGGAGAAGCTGACCGTGACCGAGTTCGACATCGACTACAGCCCCCGTACAGGCGACTCGAAGCTCTCCTCATTCCGCGACGGGTGGCGCCACTTGAAACTGCTCCTGATCAACAGCCCCACGGCACTGTTCATGGTGCCGGGGCTGGTGATGCTCGCCATCGGACTGCTCGGCATGGCGCTCTCTCTTGCCGGCGTCTCGATGTTCGGCCACGAATGGCAAATCCACGCGACGATCGCCTCGGCACTGCTGACTCTGATCGGAGCGCAGGTGGTGACGCTGGCGGTGAGCGCCCGCGCCTTTGCCGTCGATGCCCTCGGCGAGCGCCCGGACCGCCTCCTCGCTTGGGGCGAAAGGCGTCTGACGATGGAGCGCGGCCTGATAATCGGGGCGCTCGTGTTCCTCTGCGGGCTGGTCATCGGCGGCATCATCGTCGGGATCTGGATCCACCGCGGCTTCGGCGAGCTGTCCGAGGAGCGCCTGCTCGTGCTCGCGGCGGTGTTGATCATCCTCGGGATCCAGACGATCTTCTCCTCCTTCTTCCTCAGCATCATCGGCATGGCGAACAGCCCAGGCCCGCCGAACTGGCCAGCCGGCGACGATTAGGGCTCCGCTCAGGCGGACCAGGATCTGGTTTCAGACCTGGTGACGCGTATGGCGCCGCAGGTGCAGCGGGATGTTCCCGAGCGGATTCTCGTACAGGGTTACGACCGCTACGACGGTTCCCGCTACGCACAAGACCGCGAAAGCGATCCCGTCGCTCCAGTCCATCAGCCCTCCCACGAGGCCGAAAATGCCGCCCAAAAGACATGAAACGCCGATGCAGGTGAGGAAGCGTCGCATTGAGATCACGTTCATGCCATTCCTTGGCTTCATGGCGATTAGGTTAGCGCGTCGATCGCGGTGAACAGAAGTCCAAAAAAGAAGAAGGCGAGAGCGCAGACCGCGACGTGAATTGGCCAGTGGTCGATCTCGCCCGTCTGGTTGTGGCGGATCAACGCAGACGCCATGCCCACTGCGGAGCCGACCGCAAAGAGCTGAATCGGCAGATCCAAGGCGTCAACCGATGAAACCATGCCTCTCTAAGGATCCAGCGGCCGAATCTCTCCCCCCATTTAAGGCACCGCGGTCGCCTCGGTCTCGACGCCGCCGCCCTCGAACTTGCCGCCGCGGCCGCCGCGGGTGCTTGGGGCGCCTTCGTCGCGGGTCAGCCGGTGGGCGAGGTAGACGGGGATGATCGAGATCAGGATCACCAGGACGGCGACGGCATTGACGATCGGCAGTTCGTGGGGGCGGAAGAGGTTGGAGTAAATCCAGATCGGCAGCGTCTCTTCGCCCGCCCCGATGGTGAAGTTGGTGACGATGATCTCGTCGAAGGAGAGGGCGAAGGCGAGCAGGCCGCCGGCGATCAGAGCGCTTTTCAGTCCCGGGAAGGTGACGAAGCGAAAGGTCTGCCAGGTGTGGGCGCCGAGGTCGGCGGAGGCCTCCTCGAACGAGCCGGAAAGGCGGCGCAGCCGGGCCACCGAGTTGTTGTAGACGACGACGATGCAGAAGGTGGCGTGGCCGACGATCACGGTGAAGAGGCTTAGTGGCACTTCGAGGACCTGGGTGAAGGTGTTGCTGATCGCGACGCCGGTGACGATCCCCGGCAGCGCGATCGGCAGGATCACGAGGAAGGAGATCGTCTCGCGGCCGAAGAAGCGGTGGCGAGCGACCGCCAGCGAGGCAAGGGTGCCGAGCACCAGCGCGATCGTGGTTGCGGCCACCCCCGCCTTGATCGAGGTGATGAAGGCTTCGCGGGCGGCTTCGTTCTTGAATGCCTGTGAGAACCAGTGGGTGGTCCAGCCCGGTGGTGGCCAGGCGAGGATCTTGCTCGAGTTGAAGGCGTAGACCACGATCACGATCAGCGGGATGTAGATGAAGGCGAGGCCGGTCCAGACGGCGAGCCGGAGCAAGAGTCGTGAGCGTTTCGAGAGTCTCATCGGCTAGACGTGCTCGAAGGCGCCGAGCTTCCGGGCGACCATCAGGTAGGCGATCATGACCACGATCGGGACCAGGGCGAGGGCGGCGGCAAAGGGCTGGTTGTTGGAGATGTTGCTGAAGATGACGTTGCCGATGAACTGATCGTTGGAGACGAGGCGCGGCGTGATGTAGTCGCCCAGGGTCAGCGAGAAGGTGAAGATCGAGCCGGCCACGACGGCCGGGAAGCTGAGCGGCAGGATCACCCGCCGAAAGGTCGTGAAGGGCGAGGCGCCGAGGTCCTCGGAGGCGCTGATCAGCGAGTCCGGGATGCGCTCGAGCCCGGCGTAGATCGGCAGGATCATGTAGGGCAGCCAGAGATAGCTGAAGACCAGCCACACGGCTGTGGTCCCGTAGCCGGGCGTGTCGAGCCCGATCGGGCTCAGCGCCCAGTGGATTGCCCCGTTGGCCGAGAGCAGCGTGCGCCAGGCGTAGACCTTGACCAGGTAGCTGGACCAGAGCGGCAGCAGGATCCCGACCACCAGCAGCGCCTTGCCGCGTCGGCTCGCAAGCTTCGCCATGTAGAAGGCGATCGGGAAGGCGATGATCGCGTCGGTGAGGGTGACCAGCAGCGCTGTGCGGATCGTCCGCCAGACGATCGTCCGGTAGACCGGTTCGTTGATCAGCGATTCGAAGTTTTCGAGGGTGAAGCTCTTCACCGTCGCCCCGCTGAGCGGGTCGACCGACCAGAAAGCGGCTACCAGGAGCAGCGCGAGCGAGCCCAGGTAGCCGATCACCAACCAGCCCACCGGGCCGGCCAGGAGCGCCCCCACCTGCAGGCGCCGGCGGCCGTGGAAGAGGTCGGCGAGTCTGTGGCCCGCCGACCTCTTCACGACAACCGCTTCAGATGCCACGGCTCAGACCGGCCGGGCTAGCCCTTGATCGAGGTCCAGGCTTTGACCCAGTCGTTGTAGTCCTTGCAGTCTTCTTCGCCGTTGCCGCAGTCGGCCACCGGGGTCTCCCAGTAGTAGACCCGCTTCCAGAACGCCGGTTCTTCAGCGTGGTATTCGCTGCAGAAGTTCGGGTTCGCGGTGTGTTCGCAGGCCTTTTCCTGGGCCGGCGCCTCGCCGAAGAATTCGGCCACCTCGGCGTTGACTTTCGGTTCGATGATCCAGTTCATCCACATGTACATGCAGTTCGGATGCTTGGCTTCGGAGCTGATCATCCAGGTGTCCGACCACCCGGTCGCGCCCTCCTTAGGCAGGAAGCCCTGGCTGGCCGGGCTTGCTTTGACCGGCACGCCTTCTTCCTTCAGCGCGAAGTACTGGTACTGCCAGGTGGTGCCGACCGTGACGTCGCCGCCGGCGAAGGCGGAGATCTGCTTGGCGGCTTCCGACCAGTATTCGCCGACATACTTGCGCTGTTCCTTCAGCAGTTCGATTGCCGCATTGAACTGTTCTTCGTTCAGCTCGTAGGGATTTTCGATCCCCAGATCGGGCTGGTGGGACTTGAGGTAGAGGGCGGCATCGGCGATGTAGCTCGATTCGTCGTAGGCGCTGATCTTGCCCTTGTACTTGGCTGCGATCTTGGGGTCGAACATGATGTTCCAGGAGTCTGGCGCCGGCTTGACGTCGTTCCCGTTCCACATCAGGAGGTTGGCGCCCCGGCCGTGCGGGATGCCGTAGTTGACACCTTCGAAGGTGTTGTACGGCTGGTTCTTGAGGTCGCTGAAGACCGTCTTGTAGTTGGGGACGAGGCTGACGTTGACCGGGTCGACGAGCCCGGCGGCGACGAGGCGGGCGGTGGCGTTGCCCGACGCCGAGACCCCGTCGTACTGTCCGGATTTCATCAACTCGACCATTTCGTCTGAGGTGCCGGCTTCCTTATCGCTGACCTTGCAGCCGGTCTTCTGTTCAAAGGGCTTCGTCCATTCCGGCTCGACGTAACCGGCCCAGGAGATCAGGCTGAGGGCGCCCTCGCCCTTGCCGACCTTCTGCAGTTCCTTGCCGGTCGAACTGCTGTTGCTGCTCGATCCGCAGCCGGCGAGCAGAAGTACGAAGGCGACCAGGCCTGCGCCGATCAGCCATGCCGTCCGTGCGGGGTGTGCGTCGTGCGTTCTCACGGTGATTCCTCCTCTGTAGTCGAACTCCCACGGACGGCGACCGCGTGCTCCGGGCGCCAGCCCACAATGACCTCCCTACCCTGCTCGGAGGCGGCGTCCAGGGACGTGCCCTCCACGTTTTGGCGTATGACCTGAAGCTCCCCGCCGCCCTCGAGGGCGACCGTGTAGCGGGTCACCATCCCGGCGTAGGCGGTCTCGGCGATGCGGCCGCGCTCGGTGCGCAGACCGTTGACCGCAGCTGCCGGGTCGACCAGCTGGATCTTCTCCGGGCGGATCGTGAAGCGGGCGCCGTCGCGCTCGATCATGTTCGAGACGCCGACGAAGCCGGCGACGAACTCGGTCGCGGGCTGCTCATAGAGCTCGACCGGCGGGCTGACCTGCTCGATTCGGCCCCCGTTGAAGACGGCGATCCGGTCGCTCATCGTCAGCGCCTCGTCCTGGTCGTGGGTGACGTAGACGAAGGTGATCCCGACCTCGCCCTGGATCGCCTTCAGCTCGACCTGCATCTGCTCGCGCAACTTCAGGTCGAGGGCGCCGAGCGGCTCGTCGAGCAGCAGCACCCGCGGCCGGTTGACGATCGCCCGTGCCAGGGCGACGCGCTGGCGCTGGCCGCCGGAGAGCTCGCCCGGCTTGCGCTCGCCGTAGCCGGGCAGGCGGACCATCTCCAGCGCCTCGTCGCGGCGGCGCGCCCGCTCGGCCTTGCCGACCCGGGCGATGCGCAGCCCGTAGGCGACGTTCTCGCCGACGGTCATGTGGGGGAAGAGGGCGTAGTCCTGGAAGACGGTGTTGACGGCGCGGTCGTACGGCGGCACCCCGTCGACGTCCCTGCCGGCCAACTCGATCGTGCCGGCGCTGGGGTCCTCGAAGCCGGCGATCATCCGCAGCGTCGTCGTCTTGCCGGAGCCCGACGGCCCGAGCATGGTGAAGAACTCCCCGGTCTCGACTTCGAGGTCAATTCCGGCAACCGCAACCACCTCGCCGTAGTGCTTGGAGAGGCCGGCCAAACGGATGTCGGGCGTAGCAGCTACGCCTTGACGTTAGCCGAGTGGTTCAGGATGAAATGGACAAACTCGCCCCGACCACTTGGCCGGGGCGGAGTACGTCACAGCCCTCGGCTCAGAAGCCTTCGGGGTGCCGGGCCACGTAGCCGGCGTTGCTGAGCAGTTCTTCGTGCCAGCGTGGGCCGGTGCCGTTGGCGTCGCCGGCGGTGTCCCAGCGGACCCCGGCGATCACCGCGTAGGCGTGGCCGGCGTTGGCGTAGACGGTGATCCAGCGACCTTCACCGGACAGGCCCCAGCTCTCCATCGGGCCGGAGGGCAGCGGGCTTTCGAGGAATTCGCCGCCGTGCAGCGCGAAGCTGACCGAGCCCGAGCAGTCGTAGCCCCTGTCCCACCAGCGGGCGTGGCCGCCGCCCCAGATGTAGGGCTTGGTGCGGATCTTGTTGGCCGCTTCGATTACCTCTTTGACCTGAAGCGGGGCGGACTTGGGCGGGATCAGCATCCCGCTGGGGAGCAGACGGGCTTTGGCGGTGGGCGTGCAGATGTCGGTTTCGGCGGCTGAGATGCCCCCGCCACCGCAATTGGCCGACGCTGCCGCCGGTATCAGGGCCAGAGCCGCCAGCACCCCGAATGCGACTATTCCTACCTTGAGTTTCCTGCTGCTCTTGCGCAAACCGATCTCCTTCGTCGGCCTACGGGGTTAGCTGTCGGGCTGGCGCGATAGGAGCCTGCGCCCCCGCCTGTACCAGGCGAGTTAGCCCCGAAAACGTGGTTCCCCCGCTCCCGCAGCGCCTCCAGCACGCGGGACTCGGCGTTTCGGTTATTCGGAACGGCGGCAGCGTACACGATTGACCGGCCGCATGCTCATAGAACGCAAACATTTAGGGAATCTTTCGACAGCGAGGCTGGTAGCTTGCGTCCTGAGATGGAACTTGCGGGGAAGACGGCGCTGCTGACCGGGGCCACGGGCGGGCTCGGCCGAGCGACGGCCAAGGCGTTCGCGGCGCGCGGCGCGACCCTCGTGCTCAGCGGCCGCAAGGCGGAGGCCCTGGAGAGCCTCGCCGCGGAGCTGCCTGGCGACGGCCACCGAACGATCCCATCCGACCTGTCCGAGCCCGGCGCCGCGGAGAAGCTCGCCGCCGAGGCCGGCCCCGTCGACGTCCTCGTAGCCAACGCCGGCCTGCCCGGCACCGGCCGCCTGCCGGAACTCACGGCCGATCAGCTGACCGGGACCCTGCGGGTAAATCTCGAGGCACCGATGCTGCTCGCCCGCGCTGTGGAGTCGGCGATGCTGGAGAAAGGCTCCGGCCATATGGTCTTCATCGCTTCGCTCTCAGGCAAGTCGCCAACGCCGCTCTCCTCGATCTACTGCGCGACCAAGTTCGGGCTGCGGGGATTCGCGCTGGGCCTTCGGGCAGACCTCGATCCTGTTGGGATCGGCGTTTCGCTGATCTCGCCGGGCTTGATCCGCGAGGCCGGGATGTTCGCCGACTCAGGCGCGGCCCCACCGCTTGGGCTTGGTACCGCGAGCCCGGAGCAGGTTGCCGACGCGGTCGTGAAGGCGATCGAGCACAACAAGGTGGAGATCACCGTGGCGCCGGCGCGGCAGCGTCTTCTTGCCCACTTTTCGCTTGCCGCACCCGCGATCAGCGTCAAGACGGTTAGCGGTAGCGCTGGCCAAAAAGCCGCCGCGAGCGTCGTCGAAGGGCAGCTCGACAAGCGCTGAACGAGGGGCGGGTGGGATGCCTCTCGACCGGGCGGATACTCAAATCGCCGGTCTCATTAGACCGGCGATTGGACGGTCGAGAGGCATCCCACCCGCCCTACGAAGCGGCCGCTTTGAGCAGCGCATCCGACTTTGACCACGCTGGGGTGGGGTCAAAGTCGGATGCGCCTAGGATGGAGTTATGAGCAGCCCGGACTCCTTTAGCGCCCGCTCAAATCTTGAGGTTGGCGGCCGCGCTTACGAGGTCTTTCGTCTGGACGCGCTGGCGGGTCGCTTCGATGTGGGGCGGCTGCCGTACTCGATCAAGGTGCTCTTGGAGAATGTGTTGCGGCTGGAGGACGGGCGCAGCGTGACGGCGGCTGATATCGAAGCAATCGCGAGCTGGGACCCCGCCGCCGAGCCTGGCACGGAGATTCCCTTCCAGCCGGCGCGGGTGCTGATGCAGGACTTCACCGGCGTGCCGGCGGTGGTCGACCTGGCGGCGATGCGCGACGCGATGGCCGAGATCGGCGGCGACCCGGAGGCGATCAACCCGCTCGTCGACGTCGACCTGGTGATCGACCACTCGGTCCAGGTCGACGCCTTCGGCAACGCCCGCGCCTTCGCCGTCAACGCCGAGCGCGAGTTCGAACGCAACCGCGAGCGCTACTCGTTCCTGAAGTGGGGCCGGGAGGCCTTCGACAACTTCAGCGTCGTGCCGCCCGCTACCGGGATCTGCCACCAGGTCAACCTCGAGCACATCGCCCAGGTCGTCTACAGCCGCGAACAGGACGGCGTCCTGCGGGCCTACCCCGACACGCTGGTCGGCACCGACTCGCACACGACGATGGTCAACGGCCTCGGCGTGCTCGGCTGGGGCGTCGGCGGGATCGAGGCCGAGGCGGCGATGCTCGGCCAGCCGATCTCGATGCTGCTGCCGCAGGTGGTCGGCTTCAAGCTCGGCGGCGAGCTTCCCGAGGGCGCGACCGCTACCGATCTCGTCCTGACCGTGACCGAGATGCTGCGCGAGCGCGGCGTCGTCTCCAAGTTCGTCGAGTTCTTCGGGCCCGGGCTGCCGTCGCTCGGCCTGGCCGACCGGGCGACGATCGGCAACATGTCGCCGGAGTTCGGCTCGACCTGCGCGATCTTCCCGGTCGATGCCGAGACGCTGCGCTACCTGGAGCTGACCGGGCGGCCGACCGCGACGATCGAGCTGGTCGACGCCTACGCGCGCGAGCAGGGGATGTTCCACGAGGAGGGCGCGCCCGACCCTGTCTTCTCCGACCTGCTCGAGCTCGACCTCGGCGACGTCGTGCCCAGCATCGCCGGGCCGAAGCGCCCGCAGGACCGGGTGCCGCTGGCCGACGCCAAGGAGGCGTTCCTCGAGGCGATGGAGGAGTTCGACCCCGAGGCGGCCGGCCAGATGGGCAACGGCATCGACGAGGCAGGCGACGAGTCGTTCCCGGCCTCCGACCCACCGGCCGAGGACCACGACGACGAGCGCGGCAGGCCGCGGCCGGCGGTTCGCGAGGGCGCGGTCGCGCTCGCTCCCCGGACCAGCGAGGACGCGATCGCGGTCACGCTCGAGGACGGCACCGAGGTCGAGCTCGACCACGGCCGCGTCGTGATCGCCGCGATCACCAGCTGCACCAACACCTCCAACCCGAGCGTGATGGTCGGCGCCGGCCTGCTGGCACGAAATGCCGTGCGGCGCGGGCTGACCCGCAAGCCGTGGGTGAAGACCTCGCTGGCGCCGGGCTCGACCGTGGTCACCGATTACCTCGACAAGGCAGGGCTGACCGAGTACCTCGACGAGTTGCAGTTCAACCTGGTCGGCTACGGCTGCACGACCTGCATCGGCAACTCGGGCCCGCTGCCTCCCGAGATCTCGGCGGCCGTCGAGGAGAAGGACCTGGCGGTCTGCGCGGTGCTCTCCGGCAACCGCAACTTCGAGGGCCGGATCAACCAGGACGTGAAGGCGAACTACCTGGCCAGCCCGCCTCTGGTCGTCGCCTACGCGCTGGCCGGGCGGATGGACCTCGACCTGACCAGCGAGCCGCTCGGCGAGGGCAGCGACGGCGAGCCGGTCTACCTGCGCGACATCTGGCCGGACGCCGCCGAGATCAAGGAGCTGGTCGGCCGCTCGATCGCTGCGGAGATGTTCACCCGCAACTACGGCGGCGTGCTGGAGGGCGATGAGACCTGGAAGGCGGTCGAGGTGCCCGAGGGCGACCGCTACGACTGGCCCGCCTCGACCTACGTGCGCCGGCCCTCCTTCTTCGAGGGCATGCCTGCCGAGGCCCCCGGCGTCGAGCCGATCGAAGCGGCGCGGGTGCTCGCCCTGCTGGGCGACTCGATAACCACCGATCACATCTCCCCGGCCGGGGCGATCAAGGCGGCGAGCCCGGCTGGAGAGTGGCTGGTCGAGCAGGGGGTCGAGCCGCGCGACTTCAACTCATACGGCTCGCGCCGCGGCAACCACGAGGTGATGATCCGCGGCACCTTCGCCAACATCCGCCTGCGCAACCTCCTGGTCGAGCGGGCCGGCGGCCACACCCGCCACTTCCCCGACGGCGCCGAGACGACGATCTACGCGGCGGCGATGGCCTACGCCGAGGAAGGCGTGCCGCTTGTGGTGCTGGCGGGCAAGGAGTACGGCTCCGGCTCCTCGCGCGACTGGGCGGCGAAGGGGACGAAGCTGCTCGGCGTCCGCGCCGTGATCGCCGAGAGCTTCGAGCGGATCCACCGCTCCAACCTGATCGGCATGGGCGTGCTGCCGCTGCAGTTCCCGGCCGGCGAGAGCGTCGAGTCGCTCGGACTGACCGGCGAAGAGGTCTTCGACATCGGCGACCTCGAAGACGGCGAGGCGAAGACCGTGAAGGTCAACGCCGGCGAAGTCGAGTTCGAGGCGACCGTCCGCCTCGACACCCCCAACGAGGTCGCCTACTTCCAAAACGGCGGCATCCTGCAGACCGTGCTGCGCAACCTCAGGGGCTAGCGACCGCTTCAAGGCGGCGCAGTGGGGGCCGCGGGAGGCAGGGGGGTCCGCGCGACCCTCACTGCACCTGCGCGTCGGTAGCCAGGGAGGGATGCCGACGCGGCCGTTCCCCTAAACGGGACTGCTCAGAGGAACAGTCAGCCATTAGCTATACCGCGTCATCCCCCCCGGGTCAAGGCAAACTGAGCGGATCTACGGCGATTCCGTAACTCTTTGCGGTGAATCCGCAACGCCCCATCCCCTGCGTTCGATCAGCTCGATCCCGATCACGCTGCCGACCGGACCGACCGGCGTCAGGGTCGCGGCGAGCAGCGTGTAGGGCGCCTGCCGCTTGCCGCAGGCAACCCAGATAACCAGGCACAGAGCCACAAAACCCAGTCCGTGCGCCCAACCGAACAGCATCGTCTCGGTTTCGAATCCGGGCAGCAGCCAGAACGCGATCAGGGCGCTGAAGATGCCCAGCTCGATCCAGGAGAGCCACTTGACCCAGGTGAAAAGGGGACCGGGGACCGGCTTGCGCATTAAGAATTAAAAGTTAGAGCAGTAAGCACAATTCGCTCTTGCTCGCGGGCGTGGGCCACCGAGTAGCCCTCGCCCGGGCTGGCCCGGATCGGCCGGCCGACGTAGCCGAGCTCGACGCCCTCGGGGAGCAGGTCGGGGAGGCGGCGGGACATCACCTTCCAGCAGCCCATGTTGCGCGGCTCCTCCTGGACCCAGGTGATCTCCTTCAGGTTCGGGTAGGAGGCGATCAGCTCGGTCAGCTGCTCCCTGGCGAACGGGTAGAGCAGCTCGACCCGGGCGATCGCGACGTTCTCGGCCGCCTCGCGGCGCTCGCTGGCGTCCATGTCGAAGTAGACCTTGCCGGTGCAGAGGACGAGCCGCTCGATCTTTTCGCGCCGCTCCACCGCGGTCGGGTCCTCGAGGATGAAATGGAAGTGGCCCTCGGTCAGCTGCTCGGGAGTGGCCGCGGCGCGGTCGAGGCGCAGCAGCCCCTTCGGCGTGAAGACGACCAGCGGCCGCGGCTTGCGGATCAGCGCCTGGCGGCGCAGCAGGTGGAAGTACTGGGCAGCCGTGGTCGGGTTGGCGATGCGGATGTTGCCCTCGGCGGCGAGGGCGAGGAAGCGCTCGATCCGGGCGCTGGAGTGCTCCGGGCCGGAGCCCTCGTAGCCGTGCGGCAGCAGCAGCGTCAGCCGGCTGGTCTGGCCCCACTTGGCCTCGCCGGAGACGATGAAGCTGTCGATGATCACCTGGCCGGCGTTGGCGAAGTCGCCGTACTGGGCCTCCCAGAGGATCAGCGCGTTTGGCGTCGCCGCCGAGTAGCCGTACTCGAAGCCGAGGCAGGCGGCCTCCGAGAGTGGGCTGTTGTAGAGCTCGAAGGGGGCGCTGGCGCCGTCGAGGTTCTGCATCGGGCAGTACTCGAGGCCGGTGTTCTCGTCGTGCAGGACGAGGTGGCGGTGGGAGAAGGTGCCGCGCTCGGTGTCCTGTCCGGTGAGCCGGATGTGGACGCCCTCGGTCAGCAGCGAGGCGAAGGCGAGCGCCTCGGCATGGCCGAATTCGATCCCGCCGTTCTCCAGGGTGTCGAGCCGCTTGGCCAGCGGTTTGCGCAGCTTGCGGTGGATCGTGAAGCTCTCCGGGACCTCGATCAGCGCCTGGTTCAGCTCGCGCAGCTTCTCGACCGCCACCGCGGTTTGCACCGGCGGGCTGGCGCTGCGGTCGAGCTCTCCGGTGCTCGAGGTGGTCACGGTCGGGTCCTCGTAGTCGCCCAGCTCCATCTTGTGGCGCAGTTCCTTCAGCGCCGCCGACATCTCGTCGTGGCGCTCTTTGGCGGCGGCCTCGACCTCCTCGCCGGCGATCGTGCCCTCCTTGACCAGCTTCTCGGCGTAGAGCTCGGAGACCGGCGGATGGGCCTTGATCTTGACTGCGATCTGCGGCTGGGTGTAGGCGGGCTCGTCGGTCTCGTTGTGGCCGTAGCGGCGGTAGCCGATCACGTCGATGACGATGTCCTGGCCCCAGCGCTCGCGGTAGGCCATCGCCAGCCGCACGGCGGCCGAGCAGGCCTCGACGTCGTCGGCGTTGACGTGGACGATCGGCACGTTGAAGCCCTTCGCCATGTCGGCGGCGTAGGGCGTGGAGCGGGCGTCCTCGGGGTCGGTGGTGAAGCCGACCTGGTTGTTTTGGATCACGTGGATCGTGCCGCCGGTCGTGTAGCCCTTGAGGGCGCGCAGGTTGAGCGTCTCGGCGACCACGCCCTGGCCCGGGAAGGCGGCGTCTCCGTGCAGCAGCACCGGCACGGCGCGCTTTGGCTCGTGCTCGATCTTCGCCCCGTCGAAGTCGGACTGGATGAAGCGGGTGCCACCCTCGACCACCGGGTTGACGAACTCGAGGTGGCTCGGGTTGGGGTAGAGGCGGACGGCGATCTTCTCGCCCTCGCTGGTCTCGTAGATCCCCTGGTGGCCGTAGTGGTACTTGACGTCGCCGGTGCCGCCGTGGGGGATCGCCGCGACGGCCTTGACCGCGTCGATCTGCTTGGCCCCCTCGAACTCGGCCAGGATCGACTCGATCGGGCGGCCGAGGTTGTGGGCGAGGACGCTGAGCCGGCCGCGGTGCGCCATGCCGAAGACGACCTCCTCGGCGCCGCCGCGGTGGGCCAGCGTGACCACCTCGTCGAGCATCGGCACGACCACGTCGAGCCCCTCGATCGTGAAGATCTTCTGGCCCAGGTAGGCCTTCTCGATGAAGCGCTCGAACTCGAAGACGTCGATCAGGCGGGCCAGCAGCCGGCGCTTCTCCTCGTCGGCGAGGGGCTGGCGGTGGGCGCCGGTCTCGACCATCTCGCGCAGCCAGGTGCGCTGCTGGTGGGATGAGAGGTGCTCGAACTGGTAGGCGATCGTGCCGCAGTAGGCCTCGCGCATCCGCGGCAGCGCCTCCAGCAGGGTCTCGCCGGGGACGCCGATGCGCAGGATCGAGGCGGGGATGCGCGACATCAGCTCCGGCGTCAGGTTGACGTTCTCCGGCTTCAGCGAGGGGTCGCCCTTGGGCTCGCGGCCAAGCGGGTCGAGGCGGGCGGAGAGGTGGCCGTGGGTGCGGTAGCCCTTGAGCAGCGAGGTGGCGGCCTGCACGGCCTGCAAGAGCTCCTCGTCGGGCTGGGTCGCGGTGACCGCGTGCTCGGCGGCGCCGGTGGAGGGGGTGCCGAGCGGCGGCGCCGAGGCGGAGGCCGGGTGGGCAGCGGCGATCGGCGCCGGATCGAGGCCGAGGTCGGCGGCGACGGCCTCGTAGAAGCCGTTCTCGCCCTGCAGGAACTGCTCGATGCCGCGCAGGAAGGCGCCCGACTCCGCCCCCTGGATGACGCGGTGGTCGTAGGTCGAGGTCAGCGTCATCGTCTTCGAGACGCCGAGCTGGCGCAGCCGCTCCGGCGAGGCGTGGGCCCACTCGGGCGGGTAGGCGATCGCGCCGGTGGCGATGATCGCGCTCTGGCCGCTCATCAGCCGCGGCACCGAGGCGACGGTGCCGATCCCCCCGGGGTTGGTCAGCGAGATGTTGGTGCCCTGGAAGTCGTCGGCGGTGAGCTTGCTCTCCCGCGTCTTCGTGATCAGGTCCTCGTAGTAGCTGTGGAAGGCGGCGAAGCCGAGCCCCTCAGACCCCTTGATCGCGGGAACCATCAGCGAGTGCGACCCGTCCTTGCGCTCGACGTCGACCGCGATGCCAAGGTTGACCGGCCCGTTCTCGACCGCAAACGGCTTCCCGTCGCGCCGCTCGAACACCCGGGTCATGACCGGATGCTCCTTGGCGGCCTGCACGATCGCCCAGGCAACCAGATGAGTGAAGGAGACCTTCATCCCGCGCTCCTTGAGCAACCCGTTGAGAGCCTTCCGCTTCGCATCGAGCGTGTCCACAGCCACAGTCCGGAACGACGTGGCGGTGGGGACCTCCCGACTGTCGTCCATCAGCTGAGCCAAAGTCGCGGCCGGCCCACGCAAAGCTTTCTTCTCACCGGCAGCGACCGGTCCCGAGCCGTTACCTGCCGCCAGCACATCCTCTTTGGTCACCTTCGACCCCGGTCCCGACCCGCTCACGGAGCCAAGATCGACGCCATTAGCCTCAGCAATCCGCCTGGCAACCGGTGTCGCCCGAACTCCGTCGCTCCCGTTGGAAGCTCCGGCCTTAGACGTGTCACCTGCGGGTGGCGGGGTAGGGGGTACCGCCCCCGAGGACGCTTTAGCGACCGCAGGGGGCGGTGGGTCCCCTGCCCCGACAGGACCCGCAGCCGATCCGTTTGAACCCTCGCCAGGTTCCATCTCGGCCAATGGGGCTCCCACAGGAACCTCGTCGTCGACAGAGACCAGCAGCTTCGTAATGACGCCCGCCTCCGGCGCCGGCACCTCGGCGTCGACCTTGTCCGTGGACACCTCGACCACGGTGTCGCCCTCGTTGACGAAGTCCCCTACGGCAACGTGCCACTCGAGCACGATCCCCTCGGTGACCGACTCGCCCATCTCGGGCATCTGGATCTGCACGGTCGCCGTTTGCGCCATTCCTGCACCCCAGTCTATGAAAACGAGATAACGCGCTTCTAAGTCGAGGTAGGCTGAAAGCGATGAACTACTTCGTCACCGGAGCCACCGGCTTCATCGGCCGCAACCTCGTGCAGCGGCTCCTCCATCGCGAGGGCACCGTTTACGCCCTGGTCCGGGCCGGCTCGCGGGGGCGCCTCGAGGAGCTGCGCACGGCCTGGGGGCCGGACGGGGCGCGGGTCGTGCCGATCGACGGCGACCTCGCCCAGCCCGGCCTCGGGGTCTCCGAGGAGGATCTGCTCGAGCTGCGCGGCAAGGTCGACCACTTCTTCCACCTGGCGGCGATCTACGACATGACCGCCGGGGCCGAAGCGCAGGAGATCGCCAACGTCGAGGGCACCCGCCACGCGGTCGAACTCGCCGGAGCGATCGACGCCGGCTGCTTTCACCAGATCAGCTCGATTGCCGCCGCCGGCCTCTACCGCGGCGAATGGCGCGAGGACATGTTCGAGCAGGCCGAGAAACTCGACACCCATCCCTACTTCCGCACCAAGCACGAGTCCGAGCGGGTCGTGCGCGAGGAATGCGCGCGGCCCTGGCGGGTCTACCGGCCGGGGATCGTCGTCGGCGACTCGCGCACCGGTGAGATCGACAAGGTGGACGGGCCCTACTACTTCTTCAAGCTGCTGCAGCGGGCGCGGCGGGTGCTGCCGGCCTGGCTGCCGGGGGTCGGGATCGAAGGCGGCGAGATCAACGTCGTCCCGGTCGATTTCGTCGCCGACGCGATCGACTACATCGCCCACCAGCCGGGACTGGACGGGCAGGCCTTCCACCTCACCGACCCGGCGCCGAAGAGCGCCGGCGAAGTGATCAACCTCTTCGCCCGCGCCGCCGACGCGCCGCAGGCGACCCTGCGCCTCGACTCCGACGTCACCGACCCGGCGACCTCGCTGGTCAGGACCGGGCTGCGCTTCTTCCCGCCGGCCAAGCAGGTGGCGAAGCGGGCGCTCGGGCAGCTCGGCATCCCGGCCGGAATGCTCAAGTACGTCAACTACCCGACCCACTTCGACTCGACCAACGCGCAGGCGGCGCTGGCCGGCTCGGGGATCTCGGTGCCGCCGCTGGAGACCTACGCGGACCGCGTCTGGGACTACTGGGAGCGCACCCTCGACCCGGACCTCTTCAAGGACCGCTCGCTGAGCGCCGCGGTGCGCGGCAAGGTGGTGCTGATCACCGGCGCCTCCTCGGGCATCGGCAAGGCGACCGCGGTCAAGGTCGCCGACGCCGGGGCGACGGTGCTGCTGGTGGCGCGCTCGATCGAGAAGCTGGAGGAGACCAAGCACGAGATCGAGGCGGCGGGCGGTGTCGCCCACATCCACCGCTGCGACATGTCCGAGATCGAGGACATCGAGCGGATGGCCGACGAGGTTCTCGCCTACCACGGCCAGGTCGACATCCTCGTCAACAACGCCGGGCGCTCGATCCGCCGCTCGATCGGCCTCGCCTACGACCGCTTCCACGACTACGAGCGGACGATCCAGCTCAACTACCTCGGCGCGGTGCGGCTGATCCTCGCCCTGCTGCCCTCGATGCGGGAGCGCAAGTCGGGTCACATCATCAACATCAGCTCGATCGGCACGCAGACCAACCCGCCGCGCTTCTCCGCCTACGTCGGCTCGAAGGCGGCGCTGGACGCCTTCAGCCGCGTGATCGCCTCCGAGGTGATCGACGACGGCGTCCACCTGACGACGATCCACATGCCGCTGGTGCGCACGCCGATGATCGCGCCGACGCGGATGTACGACGTCTTCCCGGCGATCTCCCCGGAGGAGGCGGCGGAGATGATCGCCGGCGCGATGATCTCGCAGCCGAAGAAGGTGGCGACCCGGCTCGGCACCTTCGGCGAGCTGCTCTACGCGGTGGCGCCGACGCTCAGCGACCGCATCCTCAACCAGGCCTACAAACTGTTCCCGGAGTCGCAGGCTGCGAAGGGGAAGGGCGACGAGGCGCCTGACAAGGCGCCCTCCACTGAGGCCGTGGCCTTCGCCCACCTGATGAAAGGTGTTCATTGGTAAGGGCGGCACTGGCGATTTAGCGGGGCGGTAGGCGGTAGCGGGTGCCGCGCCGCTCGCCGGTCTTGACCAACCTCTCTTCGTCAACCAGTGCGCCGAGGAGGTCGCGTACCTTCCACCGATCCAGGCCGGTGGCGTCTCGTACGTTTGCATTGCTGATCGGGTTTTCTGCCGCGAGGCCCTCGACCAGATTGGCAAGCTCCTCGGCGTTCAGGAGCAGACCCGCTGGCGGTTGCAGATTCCCTGCCAGATGGTACGTGGCTCCCCCTCGATTTCCCCGCTGTTCGAGAAAGCCGTTGTCTCGGAGGCGCTGAAGCGCTGCTCTGGCTTCCGGCCTGTCCGCCTGCAAGATCTCGCGGGCAGTGGCGTTGCTCAACGGCTCTCCACGCGCAGCGTGGACGAGGAGGAGTCGATCGGGTCCCGCCAGGCTTCCACGACGCTCCAGCTCTCTGATCCAGGCCCGCTCTCCCGGTGCCACGGCACTGCGAATGGGAAGGATCACGGCAACCTCGTGACCGTGGTCGAGAAATTCTGGAGGATCGAGCATCTCTTCGTGCATCGTGTCTTCCATGACGTCGATCCCCATGCCTGCGTCCTCTGCCAAGCCGAACTTGCGGAGGGCGCGAATCACTGCGAGATTTCTTGGGGCGGTCGTTTCCCGGATGTTCTCGACCGTGACCGGCTCCGGCAGACCGCCGGGTGAGCGGATAGCGACGAACGATGGCCTGATCTCGACCTTTACCGGAGTTCGGTCCAACTCGTAGTCGCGATGGGCAAGGGCGTTTGCCATTGCCTCACGAATGACGTTCGGAGGCAGCCTTGGTAGGTCGTAGCGCCGAATCCCGAGGACGACGAGCTCTGTGCCGAGCTCGTCGAGAATCCGGTCGACAGTTCGTTCGAGCTGCAATGGAAGTGGACCGCGAATCTCAAGTCGAAGGTCGTAATCGACCGAGTTGTCATCCGGATAACGAAGGATCTCGGTGTAGGCCTTGCCAAGAGTGACCGCGGGGTCCTCGGTGAGGAAAAGCGACCCTGCCACGGTAAGTTGCCCGTCGACCGCATATCCGTGCTCCGACAGCCTTTCGGCTTGGTTTTCGGGACTCCAGCCAAAGGTGGCGCAGAAGTCCTTAATCAGCCCAGGATTGGAACCGATTGGGATGGGCTCGGCTGACAGCTCGAACCGCCTAGGTGTGCGCTCGTTGACCAAGCGTTGAAGCTCGGCCCCAAAAATGGGCTCGTCGCTGGTCCCCTTTCGTAGCTTCACCACTCCCTTCGAGGTCTGCGCGAATCCCTCCTGGCGACGCGCGACAGAAATCGCGATAACGGGCCGCCCGGCGACCAACAGCTCATGCAATGAGTAGCGGCCGGGATCACGCACAGCACGCATCGACTCGTAGATTGCATCGGTGCTTCCCGAGTCGAGTGCCCTTCCGACTATCTCGCCCGCGTCCGAGACTCCGACCAGTATCACGCCACCGTCGGCATTCGAGAAGGCGACTACCGTGTCGGGGATCTGGTCTTGGCTGATTCCGCCCTTGAACTCGATGTGCTGCGTCTCCCCCGGGAATTCCTTCTTGAATTCCTCGGCGGTGAGCGCAAGGGGCAGGTTTGTTCGAGAAGGATGAAATGGGGGATATGAGGAATTTGTTTTCATCACTCGGAAGAAAAACAAGTCTCTCATATCTTGCCCATACGGGCTTCAAGGGGAGGTTGCATGCCGGAAATGGCTTTTAGGAGACGGCTCAAGCATTGGGGGTGGGGGTATGAGGATCAGGCGCCTTCCGCGGAGGAGCTTCGGCAGGCCGCGGCCGGGATCAGGGAGCGGTTTGGGTTCGGGGGGGAGCCAGAACAATCGGTGCCCTTGGACTCAGTTGAGCTTCGTGGGGCGCGGCTGAAGGTTCCGGGCGCTTTTGGGGATCTGTTCAGCGACGATCGCCATGAGCGCGTCGCCCATGCTCTCGGGAAGGCGTATCGGGACGTTGTTCGAGGATTCCGGGGCGAATTTCCGAACCCGCCGGACCTTGTGGCCTTCCCCAAAGACGAGTCGGAGATCGAGGTGGTTCTGTCCTGGTGCGAGGCCGAGGGGGCCGCTGTCGTGCCGTTTGGCGGAGGGACGAGCGTGGTGGGCGGGATCGAGGCTCGGCTTGGGGATCGGCCCGTGGTCTCGCTCGATCTGAAGCGGTTGGATCGGGTGTTGGAGGTCGATGCGGAGTCGTTGGCGGCGCGGATTCAGGCGGGGGCGCTCGGGCCGGGGCTGGGGCTCGAGGATCAGCTGCGGGAGCACGGCTTGACGCTGCGGCACTTTCCGCAGTCGTTCGAGTACTCGACGCTGGGGGGATGGATCGCGACCCGGGCCGGCGGGCACTTCGCCACGCTCTATACGCACATCGACGACCTGGTCGAGTCGGTGCGGGCGATCACGCCGCGGGGGACTTGGGAGAGCCGGCGGCTGCCGGGGTCTGGCGCCGGGCCCTCGCCCGACCGGGCTCTGATCGGCTCCGAGGGAATCCTCGGCGTGATTGCCGAGGCTTGGGTGCGGGTTCGCCCGCGGCCCGAGTTCAAGTCCTCCTGTGGGGTCGAGTTCGATGACTTCCACGCCGCCGCACGCGCGGTTCGCGAGATCGCCCAGTCGGGCCTTTATCCGTCCAACTGCCGCCTGCTGGATGCGATGGAGGCCGGGACCACCGGCGCCGGCTCGGGCGAGAAGCATCTGCTCGTCCTCGGCTTCGAGTCGGCCGGCTTTCCGGTCGAAGAACCAATGCGCCTGGCCTTGGAAATCGCCCGCGAGCACGGCGGCAACCCGGGCAACCCCCGAACCTCAGGGCCGACGGGACTCAAAGCGAAGAATATGCCGACTTTGAGTCCCGTCGGCGGCGGTTCCGGGGACGCGGTCGGGGCTTGGCGGGGGGCGTTTCTCTTGGCGCCCTATTTGCGCGACACGTTTGTGGCCTGCGGGGTGCTCAGCGAGACCTTCGAGACGGCGATCACCTGGGATCGCTTCGAGGACTTCCACGCGACCACGATGGCCGCGGTGCGGGCCAAGGTCGCCGAGGTCTGCGGCGCCCCGGCCGACGGGGCCGACGCGCCCCGGGTCAGCTGTCGCTTCACCCACGTCTACCCCGACGGTCCCGCCCCGTACTTCACGGTGATCGCCCCCGCGATCCGCGGCGGCGAGGTCGAGCAGTGGGACGAGATCAAGGCCGCCGCGGCCGAGGCCGTGATCGAGAACGGCGGCACGATCACCCACCACCACGCCGTCGGCCGCGACCACCGCCCCTGGTATGACCGCCAACGCCCGGCCCCTTTCGCCGCCGCCCTGCGAGCGGCAAAGCATGAGCTCGACCCGGCCGGCATGCTGAATCCAGGTGTCCTCATAGACCCCTGATCCGCGCGCTACGCTCCCGCGAGCGCATTTGATGGAAACGATCACTTCGGAACAGCCGACGGTCCCGGCCGCTGCCGCGAAGGCCGAGCCCACCTTGGACGAGCCCGTGGTGCCGCGCCGCTCGCCGCTGCGGGCGGCGATCAAGACCGGGCGGCCGCAGGAGTGGATCAAGAACCTCTTCGTCTTCGCCGGCCTGCTCTTCTCGGGCAAGTTCAACCAGCCCGACACGACGTGCTGGAGGCGACGCTCACCTTCGTCTCCTTCTGCCTCGTCTCCAGCGCCGGCTACTACGTCAACGACCTGGTCGACGTCGAGCTCGACCGCAAGCACCCGAAGAAGCGCTTCCGGCCGCTGGCGGCGCGGGAGCTCTCCGAGAGCGCGGCGAAGGCGATCGCCCCGTTGCTGGCGATCGTCGCAATCGGCCTCGCCTTCGCCACCGTCAACTGGGAAGTCGGCCTGATGGTGATCGGCTACGGGATCGATCCAGCTCGCCTACAGCCTCTGGCTGAAGCAGGTCGTGATCATCGACGTGATGACCCTGGCCGGTGTCTTCATCCTCCGCGTCGCCGCCGGCGCCGTCGCCGTCGACGCCCACGCCTCCGAATGGCTGCTGCTCTGCACCGGCATGCTCGCGCTCTTCCTCGGCTTCACCAAGCGCCGCCAGGAGGCCGTCTCCGAGCTGCACGAGGGCACCAGCAGCCGCCCGGTGCTCGAGCACTACTCGCTTCCCTTCCTCGATCAGATGGTCGCGATGGTCACCACCGGCACCGTGATCAGCTACTCGATCTACGCGGTCAACTCGCCGCTGATCGGCAACAAGATGATGTGGACGATCCCACCGGTGGTCTACGTCATCTTCCGCTACCTCTACCTGATCTACGACCGCGCCGACGATCGCTCGATCGCCGCGATGGTCTCTAAAGACAAGGGCATGGTCGCCGGCGGCGCCGCCTGGGTGATCGTCGCCTTCGTCCTGCTCTACGTCTTCAAGTAGGCACCGCCTACCTGTCTACATACTTGCGGCTGGAGGCTCCGGCGGCGCTTCGGTCAGGTAGAACCGCGCCCGACCGAGCTCCTCGCCGTTGACCTGGACCACCGCGGCGTGTGGGCCGGCGGTGCTGAAGGTGGCGCTGGTGCCGATCGACATCACCAGGCGCTGGTCCTGGCCGGCCGGCATGCCCGGGGGGCGGCCGGTCTCGAAGTCCGCGGTCAGGCCGTCGCTCAGCTCGATTCCGTCGGGGTCGTGGATGTCGACCTGGAGGTTGTGCGGCTGGTTGGTCTCGTCCCAGGCGACATCGAGGCCGAGGGCGATGTGGAAGCCCCATTCGTGCGGCAGCTCGGGTAGGCGGAGCACGTTCCAGCCGCCGCCGACCATGTAGAGCTTGCCGTTGACGGCCTCGGCGTGGTCGGCGAGCATGAGGAAGCCGATCTCCATCGGGCCAGAATACGTGGGTCAGTCGGCCTGGACGGCCAGGTCGGAGATCAGCTCGGTCTTGCCGTCACGCTGGAACTGCAGGTCGATCGTCTCGTTCTTGCGGTAGGTGCCGAAGAGTCCGAGGTACATCGCCAGCCAGCGGCCGGTGCCGACCTTCTCCTTGACGATCTGGCGGGTGAAGACGATCTCGCCGGCCCGCACCTCGTAGTCGGCACCCTCGCGCTGCTCGACCCCGTTGACGAAGACCCCGTAAGGCGCTTCGGCCCCGGCCGGCAGCTTCACCCGCCGCCCGGCCGCGTAGCTGCCCTTGGGGATCTCAGTTTCGGCCATCGCGTTCCAGAGTCTCGCGCACCAGGTCGAACGGCGTTCGTGCCCGCTCGGGTCAGCTCCTCGCGCCGCACCCGCCCCGAACGGCATGAACGTCCCGTCCCCGCACGTCCACCCGCCACCGGCTGCGCAGCCGCCCTTCCCGTCAGCTGCAACCGCGCTCGACCTGCTGCTCCGGCCAAAGTCCCGCAGCGACGAAACCCTTACCGGCCCCTCAGCCCGAATGGCCAACGCCCGCTCCCGCATCGCCGCCACAGCCTCCCCAAGTCGTCAAAGCTCACGTGCTCCACGTCGGACCCGATCCCGAACTCGTCGTCCACGAGCCTCCAGCGTAGGGTGCGCTAGCCCGCGCCGCGGCCGCTTGGGCCGCGCGCCGGTGGCCCGACGATCTTTTCGGGGCCCTCGCGGTCCCAGCGACGTAGTCCCGCCCGCTCGCCGGTGTAGATCTGCCGCGGCCGGGCGATTTTCTGCTCGGGGTCGTCGAGCATCTCCATCCACTGCGCGACCCAGCCGGCCGTGCGGGGGATGGCGAAGATCACCGTGAACATCTCGGTCGGGATCTCCAGCGCCTCGTAGATGATCCCCGAGTAGAAGTCGACGTTGGGGTAGAGCTTGCGCGAGGTGAAGTACTCGTCGTCGAGCGCGCGCTTCTCCAGCTCGCGGGCGATCTCGATCAGCGGGTTGTACTCGGTCGCCTCGAAGACCTCGTCCATGTGCTGCTGGATGATCCGCGCCCGCGGGTCGTAGTTCTTGTAGACGCGGTGGCCGAAGCCCATCAGCTTCGCCTCGCGCGCCTTCACCTTCTCGAGGAAGGCGGGGATGTTCTCGACCGAGTCGATCTGGCGCAGCATCCGCAGCACCGCCTCGTTGGCGCCGCCGTGCAGCGGGCCGTAGAGCGCCGCCACCCCGGCCGCCACGGCCGAGTACGGGTCGACGTTGGAGGAGCCGACCCCGCGCACCGCGTTGGTCGAGCAGTTCTGTTCGTGGTCGGCGTGGAGGATGAAGAGCACGTCGAGCGCCTTCGAGAGCGCTCTCCTTCGGCACGTGCTTGGCTTCGGTCTTCTTGAACATCATCGAGAGGAAGTTCTCGGCGAAGTTGAGGTCGTTGTCGGGGTAGACGTAGGGCAGCCCCATGTTGTGGCGGTAGGAGAAGGCGGCCAGGGTCGGCACCTTGGCGATCAGTCGCACCGCCGCCATGTAGCGCTCTTCGGGGTCGTCGATCTGCTTCGCGGCCGGGTAGAAGGTGGAGAGCGCGCCGACCCCCGAGAGCAGCATCCCCATCGGGTGGGCGTCGTAGCGGAAGCCCTCGAAGAACTGCTTGAGGTCCTCGTGGACGAAGGTGTGGTGGGTGATGTCGTAGGTCCAGCGGTCCAGCTGCGGCCCGGTCGGCAGCTCGCCGAAGATCAGCAGGTAGGCGACCTCGAGGAAGGTGGAGCGCTCGCAGAGCTGCTCGATCGAGTAGCCGCGGTGTTCGAGCACCCCGGCCTCGCCGTCGATGTAGGTGATCGAGGAGCGGCAGGCCGCCGTGTTGGTGAAGGCCGGGTCGTAGGCCAGCATCCCGAATTCGTCCTCGTCGACCTTGATCTGGCGCAGGTCCATCGCCCGCACGGTGCCGTCGGTGATCGGCAGCTCGTACGTCTTGCCGGTGCGGTTGTCGATGACTGTGAGCGACTCCGAGCCGGGCTCGACCACGCCGTCGTTGGCTGGACGTCTCGATCTCCTGCTTGGTGGCCATGCCCACCTCCTCGCGACTCGATTACCGGAGGCTGCAATTCTCGCAGTTCGCTAGCGTGCCTGTCGTTCCGCGCTTGTGCGCCGGCAGCGGCTCGAAGCGGGTCATCGCGTGCAGTTCCGCGAAGCGCTCGTCGATCTCCTCGCGGCTCAGCGCGGCGACCCGCTCGGTGCCGAACTGCTCGACGTTGAAGGAGGCGAGCACGGTGCCGTAGCCCATCGCCCGCCGCAGGCAGGCCTCGTCGAGCTCGCCGTCGTGGCTGTCGAGGTAGCCGAGGAAGCCGCCGGCGAAGCTGTCGCCGGCGCCGGTCGGGTCGCGCACCTCCTCGAGCGGGAAGCCGGGCAGGGCGAAGAAGCCGTCGGCGGTGAAGAGGGCGGCGCCGTACTCGCCGCGCTTGGCGACGACCGCGCGCGGGCCGTGCTCCATCACCGCGCGGGCGGCGCGGGCGAGGTTCGCCTCGCCGGTCAGCTGGCGGATCTCGGCGTCGTTGACGATCAGGCAGTCGACCTCGGCGATCGCCGCCAGCAGCGAGTCCTTGGCGGTGTCGATCCAGAGGTTCATCGAGTCCAGCGCGGAGAAGCGGGCCGCGCCGCACTGGGCGCGGACCTGGCGCTGCAGGTCGGGCTGGATGTTGGCGAGGAAGAGCATGTCGGCCGCCTGCGAGGCAGCCGATAGCTTCGGCTCGAACTCGCCGAAGACGCCGAGCCGGGTGTCCTCGGTGTGGGCGACGTTGAGGTCGAACTCGTAGCGGCCGCGCCAGAAGAAGGACTCGCCGCCCGCGACCCGCTCGATGTCGTCGGTGATCACGCCGCGGCGCTCCAGCACCTCGAACTCGGCCGCGCCGAAGTCGTCGCCGACCGGGCCGACCGGGCGCACCTCGGTGAAGAAGCTGGCCGCCAGCGAGAAGTGCACCGCGGCGCCGCCGAGCATCCGCTCGCGCTCCCCGAAGGGGGTCTTGACGGCGTCGAAAGCGATCGATCCAACGACTGTGAGCGACATAAAACGGAGCGTATAGGGAGTCGGGTGTGTCTCGCCGGCGCAACAGCGGGGAGGCGCCGTCGAGACACACCCGACTCCCTTTCCTGGCGCGACTATGGTTCTCCGCCGTGAAGGCGATTCAGATTGAGGAGTTCGGCGGGCCCGAGAAGCTTCAGTTGGTTGAGGTCGACGAGCCGCAGGCTGGTGAGGGCATGGTCGTGGTCGAGGTCGCTCGTAGCGGGATCAACTTTGCCGATACTCATGCGACTCGTAACGACTACCTGGCCGAGCAGTCCTTGCCGCTGATTCCCGGGGCCGAGGTCAGCGGTAGGACCGCTGACGGGCGGCGGGTCGCGGCGCTGCTGGGCAATGGCGGTTATGCAGAGAAGGTGGCCGTGCCCGAGGCGCTGCTGATTCCCGTGCCCGACGAGGTCGACGACGACCAGGCCGCGGCGCTGCTTGCTGCAGGGGCTGACCGCGATGGCGCTGGTGCAGCGCTGCGCCCGGGTCGAGCCGGGGGAGACGCTGGTGGTCGAGGCTGCGGCCGGCGGCACCGGCTCGCTGGCCGTGCAGCTCGGCAAGCGCGCCGGCGCCAAGGTGATCGGCCTCGCCTCCAGCGAGGAGAAGCGGGCGCTGGTCGAGCGGCTCGGCGCCGACGCCACGGTCGACTCGCGCGCCGAGGACCTCGGCGAGGCGATCCGCGACGCCAACGGCGGCGAGCGGGTCGACGCCGTCCTGCACATGAGCGGCGGCAAGGCCTTCGACGAGGAGCTCGGCATCCTCGCCCCGCTCGGTCGCATGGTCGTCTTCGGCATTGCCTCGCGCGAACAGCGCGACGTCTCCACCGCCGCCCTGCTGCGCGGCTCCAAGACCGTCGTCGGCTTCTGGCTGCTGCACCTGCTCGCCCGCCGCGAGCTGGTCGCGCCGATGATCGGCGAGCTGCTCGGCGCCGTCGCCGGCGGGGAGCTCGAGGTCACGGTCGGCGGCGTCTACCCGCTCTCCGAAGCCGCCCGCGCCCACGAAGACCTGATCGCCCGCCGGACCAGCGGCAAGTTGCTCCTGGATCCTTCCCGATGAGTCGCGCATCCGACATTCACCCACCTCAGGTGGGGTCAAAGTCGGAAGGGCGCGCCCGGTGATCGCCTTCAAAGACCTCGGACTGTCGCCGGAGATCCAGCAGGCGATCGACGAGCTCGGCTTCGAGGACCCGACGCCGATTCAGGAGCAGGCGATCCCCGAGCTGCTCGGCGGTCACGACGTGATCGGCCAGGCGCAGACCGGCACCGGCAAGACCGCCGCCTTCGGCCTGCCGCTGCTGCAGTACCTCGATCCCGACAACGACGAGGTGCAGGCGGTCGTCCTGACGCCGACCCGCGAGCTCTGCATCCAGGTGACCCAGGCGCTGCGCTCCTACGCCGAGCACCTCGACGTCGAGATCGTCGCCGTCTTCGGCGGCGCCCCGATCAAATCCCAGCAGGCCCAGCTGCGCGGCGGCGCCCAGGTCGTCGTCGCCACCGTCGGCCGGATGATGGACCTGATGAGCCGCCGCTCGCTGGTCCTCACCGCGGCCCGCTACATCGTCCTCGACGAGGCCGACGAGATGCTCGACCTCGGCTTCATCGAGGACGTCGAGAAGATCCTGCGGATGTGTCCGAGCGGGCGCCAGACGGCGCTCTTCTCGGCGACGATGCCGCCGCCGGTCAAACGCCTCGCCGAGAGCTACATGTATGACCCGACGACGATCAGCGATCACGCCGAAGACGCTGACCGTCGACGCGATCGCCCAGGCCTACGTCGAGGTTCGCGGCCAAAGAGAAGGCGCGCGCGGCTGATCGAGCTGCTGAAGACCGAGGAGCCCGAGCAGGCGATCATCTTCTGCCGCACCAAGATCGGCGCCTCGCGGCTGGAGAAGACGCTGAAGGACGAAGGGCCTCGACGTGAAGGCGCTGCACGGCGACATGAGCCAGGGCTCGCGCGACGGCGTGATGATCGCCTTCAAGGACCACCGGGTGCGGTTGCTGGTGGCGACCGACATCGCCGCCCGCGGGCTCGACATCGAGCACGTCACCCACGTGATCAACTACGACGTGCCGGCCTCCTCGGAGGTCTACGTGCACCGCATCGGCCGCACCGGCCGGGTCGGCCGCACCGGCCGCGCGATCACCTTCGTCACCCCCGCCCAGCGCGACGAGATCAGCCGCATCGAGCGCGACGTGAAGACGACGATCGGCGAGTGGGAAACGCCCGGAGGAGCGGCTCGAGCACGCGCCGCGCCCGCGCCGCCGCGAGCGCAGCGAGGCCAGCCGCCCGCCGAGCCGAAGCGCGAGGACCGCCCGAAACGGCGCTGAGGAGGATCTGCCGAGCCCGCTCCGCGGTCAAGCTCTTCGTCAACCGCGGCGAGCGCAGCGGCATCACCGAGGAGGACCTGCGCTGGGCGCTGCAAAGAGGGCGCCGTCCTCGCCGACGACGCGATCCACGACGTCAGCGTCCTGCACCGCTTCTCCTTCGTCCGCGTCGACCCCGACGAGGCGGAGCGCACCGTCGAGTACCTCGACGGCACGAAGCTGAAGGGCAAAGAGATCCGGCTAGAGGTCGCGAAGAACTAGCTGCATCTTGATGTTAAGATGCATTGATGCCGACGATGCGCACCACCCTGACGATCGACCAGGATGTCTTTCGAGCGGTGAAGATAAAGGCGGCGCGCACAGGAAAACGCGATTCGCAGGTGATCGAGGAGTCCCTGCGTCGGGATCTCGGCGTGGGCGCCTTGGACGACATCTGGGCGAAGGTGAACCCGGCACCGGAGGAAGAGGGACTACACCTCGCGTACGCCGAGCTCCACGCGATGCGCGAGGAGCGGAGTGAGACGCGTCGTCCTTGATTCTGGCGTCCTCGTCTCCGCTCTGATCACACCTGCCGGCGTATCTGGTCGGCTGCTCGACGAGCTACGCGAAGGGGCGATGGAGTTGATTGTCTCTCCCCTGCTTCTCGACGAGCTTCTCGGCGTGCTGCGTAGGGACAGGTTTCGTCGCTACGTCGACCTTGCTGCCGTTGACGAATACGTTGATCGGCTTCGGGCAGACGCAACTGCCGCCGCCGATCCTGAAGATGCTCCATCGCACCTGCGATCCGCGGACTCCAAGGACGACTACCTGATTGCACTCGCCCATAGTCAGAGCGCCATCCTTGTATCGGGCGACAAGCACCTCCTCGAGTTCGGGATCGGCGGAGCGCCCATTCTCGCGCCAGCGATCTCCTGCGGCGGTGTCTAGGACGCCGTCAGCTCCGCGATGCAGGCGAAGAGGCGGTCGAAGTCGATCGGCTTGGTTATGTAGCCGCTGACCTCGACGTCGGTGGCGGCGCCAGCGTCCATTTCGTCCTGGTGGGCGCTGACGATCAGGACGGGGGTATTGACCCCGGCGGCGCGCAGCTCGCGCAGGGCGTCGATGCCGGACTTGCGCGGCATCATCGCGTCGAGCAGGAGGATGTCGGGCGCGGGCTCGCCGTCGTGTTGCACCGCTCGATCACCTCGACCCCGTCGGCCGCCGTCACCACCTCGTAGCCCTCCATCTCCAGCCGCGTCCGCATCAGCAGCAGGATCGTCTCGGAGTCATCAGCGATCAGGACGCGGGTCATCACAGCGCCTCCTCCTGCCGATGGGCCTGAAAGTCATCTATATCTTCGCTTTCAGGCCCATCGGCGGCGCTGTTCGCGGCCACGGTGGGCAGAGCCGGGAGGCGGATCAGGAAGGTCGAGCCGCGGCCGAGCGCCGAGCGGGCTTCGATCGTGCCGCCGTGCAGCTCGACCAGCGACTTCGAGATCGCCAGGCCGAGGCCGGTGCCGCCGACGTGCTGGGTCAACCCGGCGTCGCCGCGGGTGAAGCGCTCGAATATGTGCTCCAGCTGGTCCTCTGCCATTCCGGGGCCGTCATCGCTCACGGCGATCGTCCACTTCAGCATCGTCGCGCTCCGCTGTCACGCTGATCGACGCTCCTTCCGGGCAATACTCGTGTGCGTTGGTCAGCAGGTTGACCAGCACCTGGCGAATCCGGTCGCGGTCGACGCTTATCTGCGGCAGGTTCCGGTCGACCCGGAGGTGCGAGGCTCTGGCCCTTGCGCTTCGGTCTGGCTGCGCATCGTCCGCACCGGCGTCTTCGACCAGCGGCCCGACGTCGGTGGGCGCCGGTTTGATCGTCAGGCGACCGGCGTCGCTGCGGGCGAGGTCGAGCAGGTCGTTGAGCAGGCGCACCAGGTGGCGGGTGTTGTCGAGGATGATCTCGACCGTGTCGGCCTGCTTGGGGCTGAGCTTGTCGCGCTCCAGCATCAGCAGCTCGGCGAAGCCCTGCACCGAGGTGAGCGGGCTGCGCAGCTCGTGCGAGGCGGTGAGGACGAACTCGTCCTTCATCGTTTCCAGCTGGTCGCGCTCGCCGGCGCGGCGCTGCAGCTCGGCGGCCATCTCGTTGAAGGCGGCGCCGAGCGTCGGCCGTCTCCGAGAGTCCGCCGACCTTGACCCGCGTCGTCCAGGTCGCCGCCGGCCAGCCGCCCGGAGGCCTCGACCAGCTCCTCGAGCGGGCGGCGCATCGAGGCAGATCAGGCCGCTGAAGAGCAGCGCCGCGCCGGTCAGTCCGGCGATCAGCCCGGCACCGACCAGCAGCGCCGTGTCGCGGGTCTCGCCGTCGATGTCGTCGCGCAGCGGTCTGGCGTTTGTGCTGCTGGGTGAGGATCGTCGCCGCGCGCCGCGGCCGCGGTGTACGCCTTCGGCCAGCCGGTTGCGGGCGGCGATCTCCACCTGGTAGGAGCGGGCGGTCGCGTCCTCGAAGTCCTGGCGCTGCTGCAGGAAGCGGGCGACGCCGACCACGGCGAGGCCGGTGAGCACGGCGAAGGCGATCGCGAAGCCGATCGTCAGCCGGTTGGCGAGCGACGGGCTGAGCCGGAAACGGCGTCGGGAATATGCTTGCGCCCGCGATGGGGGACGAGGCTACAGGCACGGCCGACGGCACTGCCGAGGCTCCGCAGGGGATCGACCGCGCCGGGGTCGAAGCCTGGTTCGCCGAGAACGTGCCCGGCGCCCAGCCTGCCGCTCTCCTTCGAGCGCATCTCCGGCGGGCACTCGAACCTGACCTACGGCGTCCGCGACGCCGCCGGGCGGCCGCTGGGCGCTGCGCCGTCCGCCGCTCGGCAAGCGGCTCGGCTCGGCCCACGACATGGGCCGCGAGCACCGCGTCGTCTCGGCGCTGGCGCCGACGCGCCGTGCCGGTGGCGCCCGTCGTCGGCCTCTGCGAGGACGAGAGCGTCAACGAACGCCCCCTTCTACGTGATGGAGTTCGTCGAGGGCCCGATCCTGCGCGGCCTCGCCGAGGCCGACGCCTTCCCCGACGAGGGCGACCGGCGGGCGATCGGCGAGCGCGTCGTCGACACCCTGGTCGCGATCCACGCCGTCGACCCCGACGCGGTCGGCCTCGGCGAGCTGGGCCGCAAGGAGGACTACGTCGCCCGCCAGCTGCACCGCTGGCAGGGCCAGTGGGAGAAGTCCAAGACGCGCGAGCTGCCGGCGATCGACGCCGTCCACGAGCGCCTCGCGGCGCGGATCCCCGAGCAGGGCCCGGCGACGATCGTCCACGGCGACTACCGCCTCGACAACATGATCCTCACGCCCCGGGGCGAGGTCGCCGCGGTGGTCGACTGGGAGCTCTGCACCCTCGGCGACCCGCTCGCCGACGTCGGCCTGCTGATGGTCTACTGGCCCGAGCCCGGCGACGAGCTGGTCGCCCTTGGCCAGCCGGCGACCTTCGCGCCCGGCTTCCCCAAGCGCGAGGAGCTCAAGGCCCGCTACGCCGAGCGCTCCGGCCGCGACCTCTCCCAGCTCGACTTCTTCGTCGCCCTCGGCTACTGGAAGCTGGCGATCATCCTCGAGGGCGTCTACGCCCGCTACGCGGCGGGCCAGTACGGCAAGGTCGACCCGGGCATCGAAGAGTTCGCGCGTCTTGGTCGAGCGGTTGGTCAGATGCGGCCGAGGAGGCCGAGCGGCGCAACGGCTGACGCCCGGCTCGGTGGGCTTGCATCGGCCTCTCGGACCTGAAAGGGTCCATTCGCGCAAGAAATTTGAGCGGCGTGAGCCCCTCGTCCCCAACAGCAAGGAGAGTCTTGTGAAGCAGATACGCAAGCGGATCACGTACGCAAACGTGATGTCGTCGATCGCAGTCTTCCTCGTTCTCGGCGGCGGTGCTGCCTACGCCGCCGGCCACCTCGGGAAAAACAGCGTTGGTGCCAAGCAGCTCAAGAACAATGCGGTGACCACGGCAAAGATCAAGAACGGAGCTGTGACCGGTGCGAAGGTCAACCTAGGCAGTCTCGGCAAGGTTCCGAGTGCCTCGAATGCCGACAATGCGGCGCTCGCAGCAAATTCCAATGCTCTAGGAGGCCTCGCCCCCTCGGCTTTCGAGCCTCGGGTTCAGTGGGCCACGGTGAAATCGAATGGGACCATCCTGGCGCAATCCGGCGGTATATCGGTCACCGAGGTTCTTACCAATGATTACTTGATCGACTTCGGGTCAAGCGTGGTGAACCGAGGCGCGATGGTCTCAGGTCGCTATCTAGACCCCAACTTCGAAGTAATAGCGGTCGACGAGCCTTGTGCCGGCCCAGCGAATACGCTGGAATGTCCCCTAGCGGCCGCCAAAAACAATCCCAACTATCTGCTTGTGCAGACTCATACCCCTGGGAACGCCGTGGCAGAGGGATTCAACGTCCTCCTAACGCCTTAGATCGATATGAGAGGAACGGGCGGCCGGGCTGGCCGCCCGTTCCTCTTGGGCAGGCGCGAGCGGTGCGCACCTCCAGACAGGCGGACCACTCCAAGCGTCGAAGGCGGTCCATGTAACTTGACAATCGGCTACCAAGCCTGAAAAGGTCCTGCATTACTCAGAAAGCTGAGTTGAGGTGGCCGCCCCGTCGCGGCCTGCCTGTTGCTCATCCCAACAGCAAGGAGAGTCTTGTGAAGCAGATACGCAAGCGGATCACGTACGCAAACGTGATGTCGTCGATCGCAGTCTTCCTCGTTCTCGGCGGCGGTGCTGCCTACGCCGCGACGAAGATCGGCAGCAACCAGATCAAGGGCAACTCGATTACCACCGGCAAGATCAAAAAGGAAGCGGTTACAGCCGGCAAGATCAAGAAAAACGCAATCACGACAGCGAAGATCAAGAACCTCGCTGTCACCAATGGGAAGCTTGGAGACGCTTCGGTTAACTTCGCCAAGATTTCCCCTGGCACGAACGTGATCGCGACTGCAAGCGGCGGACCTGTGGCAGCGAACAGTGCCACCACAGTTTCGATCCCGCTTACTGGGACCACCAGTTTTACACCGCAGGCTGGCGTAGTTGATTTGCTAAATATAGAAGTACGGGGGAACAACCTGGCCCGAGTCGGTGCCGAAGCGTGTACTCCTGTGGTCGTCCCATTCGTCAACGGCAACGCGTTTGAAGTCGCCGAGGGCTTCCTGGCGGTTGAGGCCTTTGCACCGACACCAGATGACCCCAGTGGATTGCGTCCGGTGACGAGCGAGACAGGTCCTCTGGGTCTAACCAGCCCCGGTGCCGCGCAGAGCATAAGCTTCAAGCTCCGTGGCGATACGGATTGCACGGCCAACTCAACGGTGTCCGTTGCAGTCGCTGTGACTCAGGCTAAGTAAGCCGTCCGACCGTTCCTCGGGTACACCATGTTCTGATGTGCAAGGGCCGGGCCAGAAGGCCCGGCCCTTGCCGCGCAAGAAGATCATGTCTGGGGTCAAGCGTAGATGTAGATGTATCCGGATGTGAAGTGGGATCCCTCCTTCCACAAGTCGATGCTGAAGGAAGGCTGGCCCTTCAGGTGCAATTTGGACAGCCTCCGTGGGCTCGCTACTTCTGATCAACCGAGGTATCGAGAATCGAGGGCGGCAAGCGCGACCCGCAGGTCTCGACGGTGCAGAGGCTTGCCAAAGCGGTTGGTCTCAGCGCCAGCGACCTGCTGCGCTGACGAATAGGCCGGCCCCTTTTCCTGAGCAAGCGTCTAAGGACCGGCCTCGCGGGCGTGCCTACTTCACCTTCAATACCTGCAACAGCGGCACGACCGAATTGACGGGTGCGATTCTCATCCCTTCTCACCCCCTCCCGCTCGTCAGCACCCGGCCTTTTGCCGGGGCGGGGGAGAGAGGGTAAGAAATTTATGAGCGGTGGTATCTGCGTGAGCGCTCAGACGCCCAGGACACGAGGGAAGCCCTTAAGCTCCGGCGCTACTGAATAACGGTAACTGACTTGATCGGAGGCACGGACGTTGGAGCAGAGTCCCAAGGGCGGGAGAAGACCGCTCAAAGAGCGAACGCGGCGACCCGAGGATGCCCCGCCCTATGCAATTGGCAGCCCCATCAAGCTAGGAGCGCTCATAGTCCTGCATCAAGGGGCATTCAGCGCAGGCGAGATCGCCGAGAGGCTCGGAGTGGACGTAAAGAACGTCGCGAATCACCTTCAGGGCCTCTTCGAAGCGGGCTGCATCGAATTTGCGGGCTACAAGATGGAGTGGCCCGACCCCCTGAAATCGGGCTCTCCTGACGTTTCCGTGGGTCACGTAACGGTGACTCTCCCCGGCAACGGCGGACACAGTCCGCCGAGCTTCAGCATCGCCAAGGAGATCAGCGCCTGAGGTGAGTGAAATCCAAAGGCGCGCCGGGCGATCAGCCGGATCTGTGTGTTGATCGCCTCCACTCGGGCGTTGGAGAGGCCGTGGCGGATCGCCGCCACGATCCCCTCGCGCTGTGCGGCGATCGTGCGCGCGAGCTTGACGAAGGGCTTCAGGCGGCAGCGCCGCGCCCAAGCCAGCCACTCGTCCAGCAGGCGGATCGCCGCCTTCGGCCCGAGCCTGTAGATCTGGCGCAGCTGCTCCTTCAGCAGGTAGGCGCGGTAGAGGGGACGATTGAGCCGCTCGACATCGGCGAGCTTTGAACGCTGGCGCTCTGTCAGGTTCTCGGGGTTCTTCCACAGGCAAAAGCGCGCGCCCTTCAGCTCGCGAGCCGCATCGGCCTGCCCCGCCCGGCGCGCCTCGTTCCAGACCTCGCGGCGGACCTTGTCGAGCGCTTCGGTGGCGAGGGCGATCACGTGGAAGGGATCGACGCAGCGCTTGGCCCTGGGGCAGCGCTTCGCGAGCACCGCCTCGATCCAGCCCGCCATGTCGCAGGAGACGAGCTTCAGGCGCCTGGTGCGCTTCTCGCCCAAGGCGTCGAAGAACGCCTCGACGGTCGCCTTGTCTCGTCCCGGCGCCGCCCAGACGAGCCTGCCGGTGTCGTGGTCGACGACCACGGTCAGGTAGCGGTGGCCCTTGCGGTGAGAGATCTCATCGATGCCGATCCGCCGCAGGCCGGCGAGCAGGTCCGCCTCGCGTCCCGCCTCTGCCGCCACCCGCTCGCAGATCGCCCCGACGCTGCGCCAGGCGATTCGCATCAGCTCGGCGACGGCGCTGCCCGAGGTGTTCACCGCCAGCCAGGCGACCTGCTGCTCGAAGGCGCGGGTGAAGCGCGAGCCGTGCCGCGCCCAGGGGACGGCGCAGACGACGACGCCGTGCTCGGGGCATCTCACCCTGGGCGCGTCGGCCTCCAGGTAGGCGATGGTCGTGCCGAGGTCGAGCGCCCGCCAGCGCCGCCGCCCCTCACCGAGGTCGAAGCCCGGCGCCCGGCGGCCGCAGACGCCGCAGCGATCACGCTCTCGATGGTGTGGCCTGACCGCCGCCACTACCTGCCCGCTGTCGTCGATCTCGACGCTCTCGACAACCGCCCGCTCCAAGCCGAACAGGCCTGCCCATACCCTCTCCTTGCGCACGTCGTTGCCGCTCCTTTCGTTTCCAGTCTTCGAGAAACCGGAAACCTAGGCGCGGAGCGACGTGCGCCATGTTTCAGCTGCTTACGTGACCCACGGAAACGTCAGGAGAGCCTGAAATCGGTCCGCCCTGTTTGAGAGTCCTTCCCGCCCGCGACAATGGGCAAAGGAGGACCGAAGCAGGTGAAGAGGCAAAGGAACAGCCCCGAACAGATCATCCGCAAGCTGCGCACCGCAGAGCAGATGCTCTCGGAGGGCAAGACGATCGGCGAAGCAGCGAAGGCGCTGGAGGTCTCCGAGCAGACCTTGCACCGCTGGCGAAACCAGTACGGCGGCATGAAGCCAGCCGATGCCAAGCGGCTGAAGGAGCTGGAGCGCGAGAACGGCCAGCTGAAGCGCCTGGTGGCCGACAAGGAGCTCGAAAACCTCGCCCTCAAGGAGATCGCCAAGGGAAACTTCTGAGCCCGTCCCGGAGGCGCAAGGCGGTCCGCATGCTGGTGGACCGCCTCGGCCTCTCCGAGCGTCGGGCGTGCCGGTTCGCCGGCCAGAACCGATCGACCCAGCGCTATTGCCCGCAGGTGGCCCAAGACGATGCCGCTCTGCGGGCCCGTCTGCGAAAGATCTCCGAAGATCACCCCCGCTGGGGCTATCGCCGTGTTCACGGCCATCTGCTCAGCGAAGGCTGGAGCCTCAACCGCAAGCGGGTGCAGCGCCTTTGGCGCGAGGAGGGCCTCCGCGTGCCCGCCAAGGCCAAGAAGCGCCGGCGCCTGGGCGTCTCCACCACGGCCTCCGACAGGCTCAAGGCCGAGCGCCCCAACCACGTCTGGGCGCTCGACTACCAGCACGACGCCACCGACGATGGCCGCGAGCTGAAGTTCCTAAACGTCGTCGACGAGTTCACCCGCGAGGCGCTGGCGATCGAGGTCGACCGCTCGATCGACGCCGAGGAGACGGTGGCCGTCCTGAAGCGTCTCGCCGCAGAGCGCGGTGCCCCCGCCAACCTCCGCGCCGACAACGGCCCTGAGCTGACCGCCGCCGTCTTGCGCGAATGGTGCCGCCTGGGCAAGACCGACACCGCCTACATCGAGCCGGGCTCGCCCTGGCAGAACCCCTACGTGGAGTCCTTCAACGCCCGGATGCGCGACGAACTGCTGAACGTCGAGGTATTCACCTGCCTGGAGGAGGCCAGGGTGCTGGCCGCCGACTGGCGCACCGACTACAACGCCAATCACCCTCACTCGGCGCTTGGGATGATGTCTCCCGAGCGCTTCGCCGCCTCACTGCGCTCGCCCTCCGGGCTCGCTACGCGAGGCGGCGATCAGGAGCGATACTCAACACAGATCAACCCCGGACTCTCACACGGGGTGGACCGATGAACGGGGTCCGGTCAGGAGGGCAACCACAGGAAGCGTCTCTACCGGGCGATTGCCCGCCCGTTCGTCAGCGATGAGGCATACCGCGCAATGTCAACGGAGGAGCGCCATGACGCCAATGGCGTGGTTGTCCAGTGGATTTTGGCCGAGTGCCTTTCCTCATACCGCAACGAGAAGATGGATCACGATCCTGATCTCTGCTTGATCTCAGATGAGCCGAACCTCGATGCCGAGGGCAAGCGAGAGCTTCGCGAGTTCCTAGTCGCTGGATGGGGAGGCGAGCCCGACGAAACCCTGGAGGCATTGGGGAGCGTCCAAGATATCGAGAGCAGGGCAGCGGATCGCATGGCGGAGTCAGGGGAGGCGGGGACCACAGTGGTTGTGGCGTTGCTGGCCTTCGAGCGCGGACCGTCGGAAAAATCAAAGGCTGACCACCACGGCTCAGCTAGAGATGAGCGGTAACCAAATTCGGGTTGCCCCGAGCGTACCGATCTGAAACTGTTTAACACTCCAAATCAGATGACCGTCTGGGGAATCGTTAGCACCCAAACACGGTGGACCTGATTCAGGAAAGCGCCCCGGATGACAGTGCCACACACATCCTGCCGTCCGGGGCGCAGTAAATCGCAATTCATGAATGGCCAACTTATTTCCACGACTCACCGTGCCGCCGCCGCTTCTCCCCGGCGGCGGCATTTGCCTGCCAGGGAGCTTCAGCTCAAGGGGCGGGAGAAAACGATGAGCGAGGGGGCGTGCGCGCTGGACTGGGGCGTGCTCGTTCCCCGCCTCGTTCACGAGACCAAGGTCTCGATCATCGAAGCGATGCGATGGCTCGAACGGCCGCTCTCCGCGCGAGAGCTTCAGGCGATCTGCGGCGAGAAGAGCATCTCTGGCGTCGAATACCACCTGCTGAGCCTCGTAGAGGCAGGCGGTATCGCGCTGGTCGGAAGGCGGCGAGTTCGCGGTGCCCGCGAAAGCCATTACTTCCTCAGCGGTGCGATGAGGAGCTTAGCCAGGACGTGAAACGGAGGGGTGCCGTCAAGGCACCGGTTTGATCGCCCGGCGCATTCGCACCATCAACGCCGCCGACGGAGTGACCTTGCCTGTGACGTAGGTGGATAGCCGCGAGGTGGAGGTCCCGAGCATGGCGGCGAACTCGGCGCGGGAGAGTCCCGAGCGCTCGATCAGCCGAGCAACCTCCGTCGCTACTGCTGCGCGCTCGTCTGCCGCGGTGTCGTCACGCGCATCCGCGATGACGCGTTCCATCAGCTCGGCCACGCCATAGGGCCGGCTGTACGTGAGCACCTCTTCGATTTGACGGGCGACCGGCCCCCAGGGCTGTGCGCGGACCGCCTCGGCCAAGCGGCGCCAGTGCGACAGGCCGCCCCGTTCGAGCGCGGTTTGGATCGCCTCGAGCGGCCACTCCGAGACGGGATCGTCCGGCGAGGCATCGACGTTGCGAAAAACGAGCGAGCTCATGAGTCCAGTTGGGCCGATTTAGCAGACAAAAGCATCCGGCTAGTTTGCCATGCTTGCTGGATGGCTCAGGCTACGGAGAAGACGGACTCGCTGGAGCTGATCGCGGCTCCGGCAATCGAGAAGCGAATCTTCGTCGTCCGCGGGCGCCAGGTCATGCTCGACGAAGACCTGGCGGATCTCTACGGCGTGGAGACCCGGCGGCTAATTGAGCAGGTGAAGCGGAATCGCGACCGCTTCCCAGGGGACTTCATGTTCCAGTTGAGCAAAACGGAGGCTGCGGTTTTGAGATCGCAAATTGCGATCTCAAACAGCGGATCTGGCGGGCGCCGTTATGCGCCCTACGTCTTCACCGAGCAGGGCGTGGCGATGCTGTCCGGGGTCCTGAGGAGTAAAAGAGCGGCCGCGGTGACATCGCGATCATGCGGGCGTTTGTCGAGTTGCGACGGGCGGCAGCGAGTTACGCGGCAATTGAGACGAGACTCGATCGGCTCGAACGAGATACGAGTTCCAGATTGGGGCAGCACGATGATCGGCTGGACGAGATTTTCAAGACGCTGAGGCATCTGATCTCTCCGCCCGCTCGACCGAAGCGCCCGGTCGGATTTAGGGTGCCGGAGGACGAGTAGCGGCCTCGTCGTGCCCCGTCCCTCGTGCCTGGCGTAGCCGCCGCAGGTCGGTTAGATCTTCCGGCCTGCCGGCGGCCTCCTTGAGCGCGATCAGATCGTTGTAGCTCACGATCTTGATCTGGAGTCCGTCTATCTCCGCCTCGATTGCGGCCGGTGCCAGCTTCTCCCAAAGCGCGTCCTCACCGATCCATTGCATGACATCGAAGCGGCCGAGTCGCGTCTGCAACACCCAGTTGCCGCCCATCCTGAGCACCTCGGGGTCCAGCGGATCGGGGAGCTCCTCGGCCTCGAGCTCCTCTGCTCCTTCGATTTCGGCATCGAGCTCGCGAAGCACTTGGGAGAGCCTCTCGAGGTTTTGGGGATCGGGCGCGGGGACGATGTCGACGTCCTTCGTGGCGCGGACATAGCCGTGGAAGCCGACGGCTACGCCCCCGATGACCAGGAACTCGACATCCTCGCGGATGAGCTCCGCGAGAATCGCGCGTATATCGAGCTCAGGCACCGCGCTGTCGATGTCCCGACTCAGCAACCCGGGACATGAAGCGGGACAGCTCGAAGACCTGCATGGTGCGCTGGGCCGGTGTGAGCTCGACGTAGTCGCGTCGCAGCGCGGCGCGCTCGGGCTTTCCGTCAGGCGTCCAGTTTCCGGTTCGCGTTGCTGGCTTCATTGCCACCACAGTATTGTGCCTCACGCGCTTTCGCACTTGCGCATCCGGGCGTCGACAGCGCTGGCTCATCCGCCTCGACGCGTTCCATCAGCTCGGCCCGCCATAGGGCCGGCTGTACGTGAGCACCTCTTCGATTTGACGGGCGACCGGCCCCCAGGGCTGTGGTCGACTTGGCAGACAAAAGCATCCGGCTAGTTTGCCATGCCTACCTGGATGCAGGGAAGACGGACTCGCTCGAGCTGATCGGAGGCCGTGGCTTTGAGGTTGCAGATTGCGACCTCAACGTTGGTCGTAGACACGCTGCCGTTGAGTGCCTTGACTCGCTAGCGGATCTCGTGGTTCCGCTCAGATCGCCCGGCGCGGGTGCTTCGGGTCGAGCTCGCCGCTTGCCTCGGCCTCGGCGCGCTTGGACCAGCGGTTCAGCTCGCGGCGGGCGAGGACCATCTTGTGGACCTCGTCGGGGCCGTCGGCCAGGCGCAGCATGCGGCTGAAGCGCCAGAGGCGCGGCGAGGGGGGTGTCGTCGGTCATGCCGAGCGAGCCGTGGACCTGGATCGAGCGGTCGAGGACGTTCATGACGATGTTGGCGGCGACGATCTTGATCGCCGAGATCGCCTGGCGGGCGGCGCGCTTGCCCTCGGTGTCCATCTTCCAGGCGGCGTAGAGGGTGAGCAGGCGGGCCTGGTCGATCTCCATCCGCGAGGCGGCGATCGGCCTCCTGGACGAACTGCTTCTCGGCCAGCGGGCCGCCGAAGGCCTGGCGCTCGTTGGCGCGCCGGCACATCATCTCCAGCGCCCGCTCCGCCGTGCCGATCGCCCGCATGCAGTGGTGGATGCGGCCCGGCCCGAGGCGGTCCTGGGCGACGACGAAGCCCATCGCCCTGGCTGGCCGAGCAGGTTGGCGGCGGGGACGCGGCAGTCTTCGTAGCGGATCTCGCAGTGGCCGGGCCCCTTGTCGTGGCCCATCACCGGGATCGGCCGGACGAGGTTGAAGCCGGGCGCGTCGGTCGGCACGCAGATCATCGAGGCGCGCGCGTAGGGGTTGGCCTCGGGGTCGGTGACGACCATCGCGATCGCCAGCTCGGCGCCGACCGCGCCCGAGGTGAACCACTTGTGGCCGTCGATCACCCACTCGTCGCCGTCGCGCACGGCGCGCGCCTGCAGCAGGGTCGGGTCCGAGCCGGACGACCTCGGGCTCGGTCATCGAGAAGCAGGAGCGGATCCGCCCCTCGAGCAGCGGCTCCAGCCAGCGCTCCTTCTGCTCGTCGCGTGCCGTGCTCGGCGAGGATCTCCATGTTGCCGGTGTCGGGCGCGGCGCAGTTGAAGGCCATCGGCGCCGCCACCGGGCTGCGCCCCATCTCCTCGCAGAGCAGGCCGTACTCCCAGTTGCTCAGCCCCGGCCCGAAGCGCTCCTCGGGCATGAAGAGGTTCCACAGCCCCTCCGAGCGGGCCTTCTCGCGGACCTCGACCAGGATCTTCGGAAAGGGGACGCCGGGCGCGACCTCGGCGTCGAGCGCCTCCATGATCTCGCGCTCCTGCGGGTAGATCTCGGCGTCCATGAAGTCGAGGATGCGCTCGCGCAGCGTCTCGACCTGGGGGCTCGGCGTGAAGTCCATCGACTGGGGTCCTCTCCTCGGGGCTGGGCAACTCGAACGCTAGCGGGCACCTGCTGACTTCGCATTTAGTAGTCCAATAGGACGCATAAAGACGAAGTCAGCGGATTCAGCGGCGGCGGTAGCGGGCGAATATCTCGCCCTCTTGCTCCAGCAGCCAGGACAGCTCCAGCTCGGCCGTCCCCGGCAGCGGCGCGCCCTCGAGGATGCGCGGGGCGTCGCCGCCGGTCAGGCGTGGCGCGGTCGTCAGGAAGAGCTCGTCGACCAGGCCGGCGGCCCAGAGCTGGTTGTGCAGGTGAGGGCCGCCCTCGCAGAGCACGGCTCTTACGCCTTCCTCGCGCAGGGAGCGTAGGAGGGCGGCCAGGTCCACCCAGCCGTCGGGCCCGCTTTCGACCACGACGAGTCGCTTGCCAATCTCGCCGTAGCGCTCGGCTCGCATCGTCCCGGCGCCGATCATCACCGCGTCGAAGCGGGTCCGCAGCCCGACCAGCATCGCCGTGTCGGTCTCCGAGCCGATCGGCCCCGAGACGCCGCCTATCGTCGCCCGTCCGTCGACCGTGCCGCGAAGTTGGTCGCCACGAAGGGGCGGTCCTCGCGCGGCTGCTCCCAGGGGTTGTAGGAGTCGAGCTGCTCCTCGACCGTGGTCGGGCCGGGGTCGGGGAGGAGGCGCTGCATAGCGCCGGAGCCTACGTCAGGAGTAGTCGTGCCAGCCGGCGAACTCGCGGCCGGCGAACTTCTGCAGGGCGGCGACGTCGTCGCCGAAGCGGCCGCGCACTGTCTCGAAGAGGTCGTCCGGCAGCTTCGGCTTCGGCGCCGGCGGCTTCTCCGGGTCGTGGACGAGCTTCTCGACCAGCCAGCGCATCGGCTCCGGCAGGCGGTCGAAGTTGCGGTCGAAGGAGCGAAAGCCCGGCAGCTTGATCAGCTTCTCCATGAACTGGTATTTGTCGCCCTCCTTGGCCCCGGACTTCTCCCACTCGCGGTCGAACTGCTCGGAGGTGAAGGTCTCGTCGACGCCGGCGAAGCCGAAGGCCTTGCGCATCGTCGCCTCGCGTTCGGACTGCAGCTCCTCCTGGGTGACGATCTCGATCTGCTCACGGTCGAACAGCTCCAGGTAGGGCTGCAGCTGCATCCAGTACTTGGAGCGGTTCATGTAGGAGGTGTTGGGCTCGGAGAGGACCGCGACCAGCTCGCCGGTCTCATAGCCGGCGCCGGTCGCGTGGACCCAGTGGGAGAGGATGCGCTTGATCGGGTCGCGCACCATGTAGAGCAGGCGGGCGTCGGGGCAGTGCTCCTTGATCCGCGCCGGCACCCCCTTGAAGCGGGGCAGGTTGGTGTAGTGCGGGGAGGACTCGCCGCGCACCTTGAAGCGGTCGTCGAAGCGGCTCGCGTACCAGTCGAGGCCGAGGTCCCAGTTGAGCTCGGCGGCGAAGAAGTTGAGCTCCTTCGGCTTCGACATCTGGATTTCGGGATGCAGGCCGAGGTAGTGGTGGATGCTTGTCGTGCCGCACTTGAGGCCGCCGACGATGATCAGGTTGGGCAGCTCGGCGCGGCGCTTGCGCCGGCGGCGAAAGCGGCTTTTGCGGTCGGCGCTGTAGCGCTCGCGGGCACGCGCGCACATCGCCTCGTCGGCGGGGTCGCGGGGGGCCTTCGCAGTGGCGATCTGGGTCTCGGCCTCTGACACGAGCGGGCTAGTGTAACTGCGATGGCGCCTGCCGATCTCGCATCCAGCTTCAACTCGTTCTTCAACGCGGCCAGTGCGTTCTTCCAGCACCTCTCCGACATCCGCTGGACCCCCTTCATGATCGCCCTCGCCTTCCTGCTGGCGATGCAGCTCTGCCGCGCCTGGGCCTGGCGCAACGTGCTCCACGCCGCCTACCCCGGCGCCCGCCTCTCCTTCCTCAAGCTCGCCGCGGCCTGCCTCGCCGGCGCCGGGATCAACGCGATCGTCCCGGCGCGGGCCGGCGACGTGACCAAGGTCTTCCTGGTCAAGCGCCAGATCCCGCACTCCTCCTACCCGGCGGTCACCTCCTCATTCCTCGTGCAGACGGTCTTCGACACCACGGTCGGCGTCCTCGTCCTGCTCTATGCGGTCTCCCGCGGCCTGCTGCCGAAGCCGCCCGAACTGCCGCAACAGCGGGCCTTTGAGATCTCCTTCTGGGTTAGCCACCCGAAAACCCTGTTGATCGTCACCGGGGTGCTGCTGGTGGCGATCGCGATCGGGGTCTACTACCTCGGCCACCACGTGCGGCGCTTCTGGGACCGCGTCAAACAGGGCCTGGCGATCCTCCGCCGGCCGCGGCGCTACCTGCGCGAGGTGGCGGCCTGGCAGGGGCTGGGTTGGCTCTGCCGCTTCGGCGCCTTCTGGTTCTTCCTCGAGGCCTTCGGGATCGGCGGCTCGGTCGGCGCCGTGATGCTGGTGATGAGCGTGCAGGCGATCTCGACGATCATTCCTTTCACACCGGGCGGGGCCGGCGCCCAGCAGGCGCTGCTCGTCGCCACCCTGCAGGGACCCTCGCGCACCGCCGTCCTCTCCTTCTCGGTCGGCACCCAGATCGCGATGGCGGCCTGGTCGGTCGTGCTCGGCTTCGGCGCGATCATGCTCGTCTTCCGCACGACGGATTGGCGCGGCCTGATTCGCCAAGCCCAGGACGATGCCGAGCGCGAGGAAGCGGCGGCCTCGGCGGCCGGGAGCTAGGCCGTCGCCCCGACCAGGCCCGCGAGCGGGTCGCGGCCGTCCCAGCTGCCGTTGGAGGCGTAGGGCCGGAAGCGGATGAAGGCCGATTCGTGATGGAAGGAGTTGGCGCGGTGCTCGCCCGTCGCCGCCGGGTGGGCGCCGTCGGAGTGGCCTCGGGCGTACTCGCGCATCGCCGCGACGTTGCGCCAGATCGAGAAGGTGGCGACGAGACGGGGCGGGCGGGCCAGGCCGGTCCCGGCCAGCATCGCCGGGTCGGCGACGGCCTCCGCCTCGGCGCGGGCGCTCGCCCGTAGAAAGGGGCGGATGCGGCGCAGCCGCAGCTTGCCGATCGTGAGCACGGCCACCGGCTGGTCCTCTTCGACGGCGATCTCCCGGTCCGGCAGGCCGGGCAGCCTGGACCAGGCGCCGTAGACGTGCAACGGCTCGAGCCGGACCTGCCAGCCACCGGCGAGTCGTTTGGCGAGGGAATGTTCGGCGGAGAAGCGGTCGAGGGCGGCGTCGTTGTCCCAGGCGGCGATCAGGCCGACTCGGCCGGGTTGCGGCGTGGGCAGGAAGCTGCCGCTGAGCCGCCCGGCGCCGGTCATCTCCGCGTAGCGCAGGCCGGGCGCCTCGGAGCGACGCAGCCCGTTGTGCACGATTCCCGAAGCCGCCCGCGGGCCGACGTCGGCGAGGTGAACTGAGAGGACCATTCGACACCTCCTGTCCAAGGGTTAACCTAGGAATCACTAGGTTAGCAACGATGAGCCACGACGAGACGACACCCCGGAAACGGTTGCCTGCCGCCGCTCGCCGCGAGTTGATCGAAGCCGCCGCCACCGACCTCTTCGCCGAGCGCGGCTACCGCGGCGCCTCGATCGAGGAGATCGCCAGGCGCTCGGGAGTCACCCCGCCGGTCGTCTACGACCACTTCGCCTCCAAGCGCGAACTCTGCAAATGTCTGCTCGAGCGCCACTTCGCCGACCTGCGCGGGATCTGGCGCGAGCACTTCCTCGGCGACGGCCCGCCGCGCGAGCGCCTCGCCCGCTCCTTCGACGCCTGGTTCGCCTACGTCGAGTCCCACCCGTTCGCCGGCCGCATGCTCTTCCGCGAGACCAGTGCCGACCCCGAGATCGCCGCGGTGCACGCCGAGGTCGCCGCCAGCAGCCGCGCCGCGATCATGCCGCTCTTCGCCGGCGAGGCGGGCGCCGGCCGTCTCGCCGGCTCGCTCGACGCCGAGGGCCTCGACATGGCCTGGATCGTCCTGCGCGGCGTCCTCCAGGGCCTGGCGATCTGGTGGCTGGACAACCCCCAGGTGCCCCGCGAGCGCGTAGTCGCCACCGCGATGAACGCCCTCTGGCTCGGCTTCGAGCGCGTCCTCGGCGGCGAGTCCTGGCCGGCTGAGGCCTGAACCTCCGGTGCCCGTCGCGCGGCCCGAATCAGAGTCGCTCGGGAACGAGCGCGCCGCAGGCCGTGCGGGCGATCTCGCTTCCCGGCTCATCGACGAGCAGCTTGACCAGGGCGCTCGTATCGAGATAGAGGCTCAGCGACGGCCCTCGGAGACGTACTCGGCGGCGGTTTTCCCACTGCCGCGCAGCTTGACCGGTTTGGGCACGTACCGAGAGCCGTTGCCCGGTCGAACCGCCCCGCTCGCGATCAGCGCTGACAGCCCGGAGGGGATCGCGGCCGAGACGATCGTCGCCACCGGCCTTCCTCGCCGGGTGACCGTGATCGACTCGCCCGCCTCCGCCCGCTCGACGATCCGGCTGGCGTTGTTCTTCAGTTCCCGTATACCGACCGTTTTGCTCATGTGGCCTCATCATAGCTCCAGATGGCTACATCACACCTGTCGATCAGCTCGACCAGCCCGGATAGCGGGCGTCGACGTGCCACTGCCAGGGTGGCTGTTCGCCGGTCGGGAAGTCGTAGTGGTTGCGGCCCGGGAGGGTCTCCAAGGGGACCAGGGCGGGGTCGTCCTCGAGCAGGACTTCGACGCCGCCGGCGGCCTCGATCTGGGCCTGGCCGGCGCGGCGAACGATGCTTTCCCAGCCGAGGCCGGGCCGGTAGAGCCAGTAGGTCAGCTCGACCCAGCCGAGCGAGCGGCGGCGGTCGAGCAGCTGGGTGAAGGCGGTGGTGCGCCGCCCGCGAGGCGGTCAGGTGGGGGCCGGCGGCGACCGCGCAGCTTTCGCGCCGGCAGCGGCGGAAGTCGACCGGGACGAGGGGCAGGCCGGAGGGGCCGGGCTTGGCCTCGGGCGCCGGCGCGAGGGCGCGGGCGAGGCGGGCGAGCGGCCAGCCGTAGGCGGGCACCAGCGGGTGGTGGCGGCAGGCATCGGGGAGGCGCGGCGCGCAGGCGATCCGCTTGCCGATCGTCCCGCCGAGAGCGCGGCCGGCGTCGATTTCCCCGCCCGCCGCGACGGCGGCGATCGCGGCGAGCAGCAGCAGGGCGATCAGCGCGGCCAGGCCCGCCTGCTCGACGCTCGCCGATCCCCGCTCCGAGGTGTCCCTGCTCTGCATTGGCCTGACGCTAGGGAGCCCGGGCGCGCCTATGGTGCGCAGAAGCGCGCGAATTCGTGCCGATAGCGGGCTTCTGCTTTCATGTGCCCTGATGGAGGGCAGCCCGTTCAACCTCTTCGGCGACCCCGACGAGTTCCGCGCCCGCATGGAGGAGCTCTCGGATCAGATGCAGTCCTCCCAACGGGTCGCCTGGGCCGACAACGCGATCAAGCTCGCGGTCGAGATGACCGTCGCCTCGATCGGCCGCCTGGAGCTGTCCGGCGGCCCCGACGAGCAGGCGATGCAGGTGCGCGACGCGATCCGCGTCCTCTTCCCCGAGGCCGTGACCTTGGTCCGCGAGGCCCGCGAGGGCCTCTCTTAGGGTCGCCTCAGAGCAGTTCGAAGCGCAGCGAGACGGCGCCGCCGCGACGCAATGCCGCGGCGATCAGCTCCAAGGGCAGCGCGACGATCATCGCCGGGATCGCCAGGACCGCGGTCGTCAGCCAGTCGATCCGCCGCTGCCATCTGTGCCTGGCGCGGCTGGCATTGCCGATCACGAGGTTGTGGCCGAAGGTGGCGCTGTTCAGCAGCGTCTGCCACATCGCGGCCACGCCGGCCCCCGGCGCCCAACGGTTTCTGGCTACGACCTGGTCGCGGCTGGCGACGAGGCGGCGCACTGCCTCGACGGTGAACAGATAGCGGGCGCCGGGCTCGAGCCCGGCCCAGCCGGCGCCGCCGATCCAGGCCGCGAAGCCGGCCCGGTTGGCGATCCGGCTGACGTCGTCGCGGCCGGAGCCGTCCAGCGCGGCCAGTGCCTCCTCGACGCCGGCCGACTCGCCGACCACGCCCAGGCCGCAGCTCTCGCAGCGGCTGACCGGCCCGGCGAGCCCCGGCCGCGAGTCGATCCAGCCGAAGAGCGGCTCGCCGCAGGCCGGGCAGGGCGGGTTCTCGGGCCCGGCGCCGGCCTCGAGGGGGACCACCGGGACGCGCTGGAGGCCACTGCGGCTGAGTCGCTCGGTATCCATCGGCAGTAGCGTACGCGCCAGTGCAGCCGAGAGAGACCACGAGATGAGCCCGCGCAGGGCACAGCTGGCCTGGGAGGAGCGCTGGTCGCGGCCGGTGGCGCTGGCGACGTTTGCCTCGGTCCTGCTGGTGATCGCGGCGATCGTCATCGCCACCCAGGTAGTCGGCAGCGGCAGCGGCGAATCCGGCCTGCTGCGCGACGTCGACCAGCACCGCACGGCGCAGATGATCTCCAGCATCCTGCAGGCGATCGGGGTCGGCCTGCTGGCGGCGCCGCTCTACTACCTCTTCCGGGCCGCCAAGTCCCGCAGCGAGCGGATGCGGGGCCAGTTGGTCGGCGTCGTCATCGCGGCGCCGCTCTTCCTCGCCGCGCTGGCGGTCCTCAGCGGCATCTCGACCCTGCACGCCGCCTCGGACTTCGTCACCAACGAAATCCCCCATCTGCTCGCCAAGAAAATCGCGCTGGACAGCGACCACGCCAACGAAATCGCCAAAGAAACGATCGATGAAGCTCCACTGCGCCCGCTCGCCGCCGGCTTCGGCTTCGCCGGCCAGATCGGCTTCGTCGTCGCGATGGTCTACACCTGCCTCTACGCGATGAGGGTGGGCCTGCTGACCCGCTTCTGGGGCTCCCTCGGCATGGCCCTCGGCGCCGTCTCCTTCATCTTCTTCCAGTTCGCCGTGCTCTGGTTCGTCTACCTAGCCATCCTCCTACTCCTCCGCGACAGCAGGCCACCGGCGTGGTTAACGGGAGAAGCCGTCCCTTGGCCAACTCCAGGGGAGAGAGCGGCGACTCAGCTCGAAGGTAGGGATGAGGCGAAGCAAGCGGATGAGTCGGCTGGCCCTACTGTGAGCGAGACCGAGTTCGACCTAGAATCGAGTGAGGCCGGGCGGGAACCGGATCGAAGCGATTGACTTCTGCTGCGCCGCAGTCTGCGGCAACTTTGACGCACGATCATTTGGATGCGGTCTCGGCCGACCTTGCCGGTGAGATCTACGCCGCGCTGCTGGAGGAATACCGGGAATGCGCGACGCCGATTGATGTCGACTTCAGGCAGTTGGTTCCGGGGGTCGGCCAAACGGAGCGGTTCACCCACCAGATGCATCCCTATCCGGCGAAACTGCTGCGCCATATCCCGGCGCTCTTTACCAGGGTGCAGGAGCTCTGCCCTCCGGCTGGACGGCTGCTGGATCCTTTCTGCGGTTCGGGAACGGTGCTCGTTGAGGGGCAGGTGGCTGGCCTGGAGTGCACAGGGCTGGACACTAACCCGCTCGCGAGATTGCTCGCTCGGGTGAAGACGCGGCCGTTGTCCGGGGAATCCCTCGACGAGGCGCTTGACCGTGTCGTGGGCTTGGCCCCCGCGCAGGATCAGTCGCGGCCCATTCCCAAGCGGCTCCTCTACTGGTATCCACCGCACGTCATTCCGCGTCTGCAGGGCCTGCGGGACTCGATCGAGGCTCTGCCAGGTGGGCCGGAGCGCGACGTTCTGCGCCTCTGTCTCTCCGCCACTGCTCGAGATGTCAGCCTCGCTGACCCTCGCATCGCGGTTCCGGTTCGACTTCGGGCTGACCAATATCCTTCAGGCCACTGGTTGCAGAGGAAGACTCGCCAGCGGCTGCGCCGTTTGCGCACGATTGACGTGGACGAGAGTTTTTCGCAGATCAGTCGCCGGAATTTCGAGCGGCTAGCTCAGTTGCCGGTTCCGCAAGCATCCGCGACCGTGATCGATGGTGACGCGCGGCATATAACCGAGACCTCTCTGTCCGCTAGCGAGCGGCAATTCGATTGTGTCCTCACATCGCCGCCCTACCTCGGCGCCCAGAAGTACATTCGCGCAAGTAGCCTCGGGTTGCTCTGGCTTGGCCACGGCGATGACGAGCTAAAGCACCTGACCGAACAGACTGTCGGAAGAGAGCATTTTCGTGCCGACGAGTACAGCGAGGTAATCCCTACCGGCCTGACTGAAGCGGACATGGTGATCGAAGGAGTCCGTGCCGAAAACCCACTGCGGGCCCATCTTGCCGCCACCTATCTGCTCGAGATGTCGGCGGCAATCAAGGGAATTTCAGATGTGCTCGTTCCAGGAGGGTCGCTGATCCTCGTGGCGGGGCCGAACCGGCTCTGCGGAAGACCGTTCGACACCCCCAAGTTCCTACAATCCCTAGCTGAGAGAGTAGGTCTTCACCTGGAGCTTGCATTGGTCGATACAATTAGATCGCGCGGTCTGATGACTAGGCGGAACGGTTCAGCGGCGATTATCTCGACAGAGACGGTCATGATTTTGCGCAAATAAAGCGTGGACACCTCTACTGACACCACCGAAGACCAGCTCTATAAAAAGCTAAAGACTCTGAACGAACAGCTCTGGGAGAAACGAGCTTCCCGTCCAGTCATAGACAAATGGTTGGACAATTTCAGCGCGGATCTCAAGGGAATCGACACTGGGCAGCAAAGGCTCCACGCACTTTTCCTTCTTTCGCAGTTCATCTACTTTGGAGATCGTGAGATCCGCGAGCTGTTGAAGGCGCTCTACCGTGATTACTTCCGCTACCCGGTCATCTCTCGCCTAAGGGGCGAAGCGGACGACACTACAGATGCGGCGCTAATCGCGTCATTGTTTGAGCAAGAGCTGGATCACACCCGGTTCCTCGGCATGGGGAATCCGTCTGAGAGCGGTACTCACCTGCTCTATTTCTTCAGGCAGGAGAACAAGCTCAGGAAGGGCCTGTTCGCCAGCGTATCCGAGCTCTTTGATCGCCGTTTGAATGATCCCGAGGTCGACTTGGCTGACCCTGACGTTCGCAATATCGTCTTCGTTGATGACTTCTGCGGTTCGGGCGATCAGGCTAAGCGCTACTCAAGAAAGGTGCTCTCGATGCTGCGGATGATCGAGCAGCGGCGCAAGATCAAGCTCCGGCTGTCCTGCCTCTTCCTAGTTGGCACCGTAGACGCTCTGAATATCATACGCAGCGAAACTGAGTTCGATGCGGTGGACGCTGTTCTCGAGCTTGACAGCTCGCATAGGTCCCTTGACAAGGGCTCGCGTCACTTTCGCGACGCTCCAGATGACATCATACGGGAGGTCGCTCGGAGCGTGGCGGCGCATTATGGCGCAACGCTCTACACAGACCACCCACTGGGATGGAAGGAAGGCCAGCTCCTGCTCGGCTTTCACCACAACATTCCGGACAACAGCCTGCCGATTATATGGTGGGATGAGTCCAGTCATAGTTGGGTTCCTGTTTTCCCTCGCTACCCAAAGATCTACAGCTAATGCGGGCGAATCCGTTTGGCGTGACCAAGGCTGTTGACTTCACCGATAAGCAGATTGCCGACACCTGGGTTGACTTCGAAGAGCCGGGTGGGTTCTTTGCACTCATCGATCCGATCGGGCCGATGCCCAGGATCTTGCTGGGCGGAAAGGGAAGTGGACGAACCCACATCATGCGGTATTACTCGCATTCCCTGCAGCGCCTTCGCAATCCCAAAGGGCTCGACGGGATTCTCAAAGAACGCTATATCGGCATCTACTTCAGGTGCTCGGGGCTCAACTCGGGCCGCTTTGAGGGGAAGGGAATAAAGGGTGAGGCCTGGGACACAGTGTTCTCCTTCTATCTCGACCTCTGGATAGCACAGCTCACCATTGAGGCTGCCCACGCGATTTTTGGTTCTTCGAAAGAGATGAAAGAGGCGGAAGGTAAGGCTGTTTCTGAGATAGTCGATGTCTTTGACGAGATTTCCGGGCCGCGGCCAACGACGCTGGAGGAGCTCGGTGCTTATCTACATCAGCTTCAACGCCAGGTCGACCTTGCGGTTAACAACGCAGCGCTCAAGAGGGACCTCGGTCCTATCACGATCACGGCGAGCCGCGGCAGGCTGCCGTTCGCTGTTCCACGCGCGCTCACGAAACACGTCGATTTATTGAGCGATCTCACCTGGGTCCTTCTCGTCGACGAGCTAGAGAATCTAACGACGGACCAGCAGCGCTATCTGCAAACCTTGATTCGCGAGAAAGAGGCGCCAAGCGCGCTGATGATCGGTTCCCGTCTTTACGGTGTGCGCACATACGAGACCTACGCGGCGGGGGAGGAGAACAAGGCGGGATCGGAGTTCGAACCTCTGCAACTTGACAAGTACTACCGTGCGAACTTTTCAGCCTTCGAGCGTTTCTGTAAGGATCTCGTTGCTCAGCGGCTGTTGAAGTACGGCATCGCTACGGGAGAACGGCGGTCCGTGGCCAAAGAGCTCGGCAAGTACTTCGCCGTTCCTACTCCTTTTGACACTTCGTTCGTGTCTGAGAGCGGAAGGAATCGGCGGTATTTTAAGGATCTCTCCGAAAGACTCAGAGAACACGCGAGTCTCTCGGAGGACGAGATCGAAACCGTGATTGATCGCATTAGCGTTCCCGAGGATCCTCTTGCCGAGAAGACCAATGTGCTATTGCTCCTTCAAGGTTGGACAGCAACCTGGTCCGCGCTTGATCGTGCCGCCGAAATTCAGGCCTGGGTGGCATCGATGGGCACGGATGAGCCAAGCAGCCGCTATGCGCAAAAGTTGAAGCATCACCGGCTGGACATGCACGCTCAGCTGCTTCGCAGCTACGGCCGAAAACAACGCTATCTTGGGATCGAGACGTTCATTCGTATGGCGGGGGGTGTGCCTCGCAATATGCTGACAGTGCTGTCGTATATTTATCGGTGGGGGATCTTTGACGGTGAGGATGCCTTTGGCCGTGGTCAAATTGGGAAAGAGTCACAGCGGCGCGGTGTAATCGAAGCGTGCGAGTGGTTCTTCAAAGATGCGATCGTCACAGGCAATTACGGCTCGCAAGTGGAGGACGCGATCAAGCGACTGGGGGGATTAATGCGCGCTCTTCGCTTCTCCGACCGACCACCGGAGATAACCCTCTGCACCTTTACGGTCGATGAGACTCAGGTATCCGGCGAGTCGCAGAAGACGATCGAAACGGCAGTCCTATGGTCACTTCTACTTCCCCAGTCTCAGCGCGATCGCAATACAGGGGCAATCGTCGCCAAGTATCAACTGCATCCAATGGTTTGCCCACTCTTTGATCTGCCGGTAGTAAAGGGGGGAGCTCTTCACCTCGATCCACAGGAGGTGGAGGCGATTTTCGGTTCGGCGGGTCCGGACACCTACGCTGCGGTTCTGAAGCAGCGAATGGACCGAGCCACGATCCCGTTTCGCGGTCACGACGTGGATGGCTCGACGGAGCCCTCTCAAGGCAGCCTGCTCGAAGACAGATGATCGACTACACGCTCCAATATCGCGAGCGCCTCGATCTCGATCTACTGGCGACCAAGTCTGCCGAGTGGGCGTTGTTCATATCAGCATTCAGCGATAGGGAGCGGGTGCAAAAGCCTTTCGCAGCAGTAAAAGCAAGAAATAAGCATTGGCTGGTACATCGCGAGTACCAGTTTCAGGAAGAGGAGCTTCCAAATGGCGATGTCTTCGCGCCCTCGAACGTTCGAGAGGCCGATTTCTGGCGAGAATACGAGGAGGCCGCTCAGGTCGATTTCAGTGATGGGGTGGTGTGCATCGATGCGACGGCATTTATGCGGCCTCATCTTGCCTACATTCTCGCTCGGCTACAGGGCCTCGGCGTGTGCAAGTTCAAGGTGCTTTACTCGGATCCGGAGCGGTATCTCAAAGGCGAGAACACAGAGTTCACGAGGGGCCCGATACTCCAGGTGCGGCAGGGCTTGTCTTTCGAGGGCTTGCACGTGCCGACGACGGCGAACGACCTGCTCATCCTAGGTATTGGATACGAAGATGAGCTGATCAGGCGAGTTGCCGACTCAAAGGCGGATGCCCGCAAGCGTCAGCTGTTCGGCTTGCCGTCGCTGCAACCTGACATGTACCAGCAGAGTGTCTTGCGGGCCGCGCTCGCGGTAGAGTCAGTTGGCGAAGGTGCTGACCACGATCTGCTTTTCGCTCCAGCCAACGATCCGTTCGTTACGGCGCAGGTCTTGAGCGATGCTTGTCGTCGGGAGAAGGAGCGGCGAGAGATAACGAACCTATATCTCTCGCCGCTTGGGACCAAGCCTCAATTGCTCGGCTTCACCCTTTTCTTCCTCACTGAGCTTCGCAATACAGCCTCAAGCATGTTGTTTCCCATAGCTGAGCGATATGCCCGGGAGACCGCCGAGGGGATCGCTCGAGTTTGGCTCTATAGCTTCGAGCTGCCGCCCGCTTAGGTTGGAAATTTTCTTTCTGCCTGCTTCCTATGGGTTTGAATCTCGCTGAGAATTCGCTCGAGGCGAGCCTCGCTGGAGGTGTCGACGAAGCTCATCGCACCCGCCACGCCGGGGTGCACGATGGCGATCCGCTCGTGCATTGCCTGGGCAACCGCGCGGTAGGTGGGGTGGCCCTCGCGGCCTGAGCGCAGCTCGATCAGGTGCATCGCCTCGCGCGCGTTGAGGTCGAGGGTGTAGCGGATCCGGTAGGCGAGGCTGAGCGCGTAGGGCGCCTGCTCGGGCAGGCCGGCGGCGGCAAGCCGCTCGTACTCGGCGCGCGATATCTCCAGCGCCCGCTCGAACTCCTCGCCGACCCCGGCTTCGCGCACCTCGTCGGGGATGCCGGCGCCGAGGTCCGGACCCAGCCGCTGCCACTGGCAGGTCAGCATGCGGTGGCGCTGCAGGTCGCGGAAGGCGCCGTAGTCGGAGACGATCTCGAAGCGGTAGCGCAGCGCCTCGAAGCCGCGGCCGGGGCGGTGGCGGCGGTTGCCGCGCTCGCCCACCATCGCGCCGAGCAGCTCGGCGCGCTCTGAGCGGTCGAGCACGTCGAGGCGGGCGAGGATCTCGGTCTCCGGCGTCGCGGCCGACTCGAAGAGGCAGGCCGCGAGCAGATCCTCTTCGCTGCCGTCGACGTGGACCAGCTCGACCGACGGGGTGCCCTCGCCGGCGCCGCGGCGGTCGAGGCCGAGGCGGGAGACCCACTGCTCGGTTTGCTCGCGGCGGCGCTGCAGATAGTCGACCCACTCGCCGCCGCGGTCGGGTCGCTCGACCCTGGAGACGAAGCTTGGCATCACCTGCTTCAGCTCGGCCAGGATCATGCCGCCGTACTCGCGCGCCTCCGGCAGCGGCGAGGCCATCAGCCGCAGCAGCAGCTGCTCGTAGGCCTGGCCGGAGGCGTAGATGCCGACATGGCTCAGCGTCGCCGCCGGCAGCAGGCCGCGCAGCAGGTCGAGCGCCTTGGCCCGGATCGAGCGCTGCCACGGCCCCTCGGGTTCACCCTCGCCGCGTGGCCAGCGCTCGGCCGCCCACTTCTCGACCCGCACCAGCGAGTCCGAATAGATCGAAAAGACCTCGTCCATCGCGGCGCCGAACTCCGGCCCGAGCTCCTCGTCGCGGTAGTAGCGGTAGCCGCCGCCGGGCATCGGCTTGTCGTAGGGGATGTAGCGGGTCGACTGCTCGAGGTAGGCGGCGAGGCGGCCGCGCTGCAGCAGCTTGGTGAGGATGTTGGAGACCCACTCGCAGGCGACGTGGGCGCCGCCGACCTGGGCGATCGAGTCGTCGCCGTAGCCGAGGAAGACGCGTTCGTAGAGCCCCGCGGCGCGCTCGCCCTCGGCCCCGTCGAAGGGCCGCGTACCGTCCTCGGCGTCGGCCGCGAACTCTTCAAGGTAGAGCCGGCGCACGGTCCCCGAATAGCGCGAATAGCGGGCAAAAAGCGCCCCCTTGACCGTCTCCGGCAGGTTGACCAGCGCGAAGACGGGACGGTCGAGATTGGTGAAGTGAGGAGCGAGCAGAGCCTGCTCCTCAGGGGTGAAGTCCTCGACCGGGTAGCGCACCGGCGCATCGTAGCCGCGGGTTCGGCGGGGCGGCCTAAGGTGGCGCGGCCATCAACTCGATCCGGTGGCCACCGGGGGCAATGAGCACCGCGCGCGGCGCGCCCCAGTGCTCGCGGCGACATTCGACTTCGAAGCCGCGCTCGCGCAGGGTGGCGACGGTTGCGTCGAAATCCTCGGCTACGACGGCGACGTGACCTCGTGATGCGACCGTTGGCTCGTCCACGGGCATCAGGTGGATCTGCGTCCCCTCACGTTCCAGCCAGGTGAACTCGCTGAGGGACGCGGGTGGCTCGACTATGGCGAAGCCGAGGGTCTGCCAGAGTTCCACCGTGCGTTCGACGTCCCTCGGCGCGACCTCGATCCCGACGTGGTGCAGCATCAGAACAACAGTGACAGCAGGGCGGCGCCGACGACTATCGCGGTCGACCAGGTGACCGCCTCGGCGGTGATCTCCATGTCGAGTCCGTAGGCGTGGGCGATGACCAGCGAGTTGAGGCCCGAGGGCATCGCCGAGAGCAGGCGGTAGGCGGGGGGCAGGTGGATCAGTGGCGCCGCCAGCAGCATCAGTAGGGCCGGGACGACCGCCAGGCGGGTGGCGATCGCCAGCGCCACCGGCTTGGTCATCGGCGGCGGCATCGGCAGCTCGCCGTGCTCGGCGTTCTCGGCCAGGGTCGCGCCGACGGCGAAGAAGCCGATCGGCAGGATCGCCACGATCAGTGCCTGGGATATGTGGACGAGGGCCGTCGGCGCCAGCGCCTTCGGGGCGAGCAGGCCGGCGATCGCCGCGTAGAGCGGCGGGTTGCGGGTGAAGAACGCGCGTACCCGCTGGCGCGGGGTTTCGCCGGCCTTGGTCCCGAAAGCCGCCCCGACCGCGAAGGCGCCGAGCAGCAGGCAGGGGCCGGTGACGAGGACGTCGTAGAGGACCGCGGTGGAGAGCTGGTCGCGGCCGAGCAGCGCCACCGCCAGCGGGTAGCCGAGGTAGCCGGTGTTGACGCTGAGCACGGTGCAGACGACGGCGCCGACCTGGAAGCGGGGCAGCTTCAGCACCCGGCTGGCCACCAGGTAGGCGAGCAGTGCGCCGAGCGAGGAGGCGACGATCCCCAGCACCAGCCCGATCCCGTGGCTGAGATCGACGTTCGCTGCGGCGATGTTGAAGAAGATCACCGGCGGCAGGAAGACGTAGAGCAGCAGCGTCAGCGAGCGCCGCGCCGCCCGCGCCGCGCCGAGCGGCCAGCGATGCTCGGACCAGACGCCGAACCCGACCGAGACAACGATCGCGGCAGTTGTGAGAAGGACCCCGATGGCGGGACCCTATGGACAGACGCTCAGGCGGCGTACAGTGCGTCGATCTCCGCTTCGTACTTGCGCTCGATCGGCTGGCGCTTCAGCTTCATCGTTGGCGTCAGCTCCTCGCTGCCGGGGACCCACTCGCCCGGCAGGATCTCGTAGCGCTTGATCTGCTCGACCCGGGAGAGGCGGGCGTTTGCGATCTCGACCGCTTGCGCGATCTCCTCGGCGACGGCGGGATCGTCGGGGGCGGCGCCGCGCGCCGCGAGGCTTTCGGCGTCGAGCACGATCAGCGCCACGTTGTAGGGGCGGTTGTCGCCGATCGCCACCGCCTGCGCGACCAGGGTCGAGGCCGCCTTCAGCTTCGCCTCGATGTTGGCCGGCGACATGTTCTTGCCCGCCGCGTTGATGATCAGCTCCTTCTTGCGGTCGACGATACGCAGGTACCCGTGCTCGTCGAATTCGCCGATGTCGCCGGTCAGCAGCCATCCGTCATCGGTCAGGGCCTCCGCCGTCTTCTCGGGCAGGTTGCGGTAGCCCGCCATCACCTGCGGGCCGCGCACCATCACCTCGCCGTCCTCGGCCAGTTTCACCTCGGTGTTGGGGATCGGCGGGCCGACCGTGCCGACCCGGACGCCGCCGGGCGGGTTCAGCGTCGTGATCGCGGTCGTCTCGGACATGCCCCAGGTCTCGCGGATCTCGATCCCCAGCGCAAGGAAGAACTCGAGCACCTCCGGCGGCGTCGGCGCCGCCCCGACCACGAACGATTCGACCTGGTCGAGGCCCAGCATCGCGCGGATCTTGGAGAGGACCTGCTCGTCGGCGCGATCCCACTCCTCCTGCAGCGCCTCGGGCGCGCCGCCGTCCATCAGCGCGCGGGCCCGGCGGCGGCCGAGCTCGATTGCCGCCACGGTGGCTTCGCGTTTGGCTTCGTCGGTCTCGGCCGCGATGCCGACTTCGATCGCCGCCTTGAGCTTTTCCCAGATCCGCGGCACGCCGCCCCAGACCGTCGGCTTGACTTCGATCGAGTAGGCGACCATCTGCCGCGGATCGGGGCAGCAGTGGACGCAGTTGCCGTAGAACATCTGCGCGTAGAGGCCGGCCCAGCGATCGGCGATGTGAGCGCTGGGCAAGAAGGAGATCATCCGGCCCCCGGGCTTGGTTTCCTGGACCGCGTCGCAGGCGCGCCAGACGGCGACCATGTTGCTGTGCGTCAGCTGCACCCCCTTCGGCGGCCCGGTGGTCCCCGACGTATAGATCAGGCAGAGCACGTCAAAAGGCTCGACCGCGCGCCAGGCTGCCTCGAAGTCGAACCCGGAATCGCCCATCTCCTCCAGCTCGGCAACGGAGATCGTCCCCTCTGGAGCCTCGCCGTCGATCACGACGACGTGCTCAAGGCTCTCCACCGCGTCACGCGCCGCCAGCACGGTCCCGAGGAACGCCTGCTCGGTGACAAGAACCCGGTTGCCGGCATCTCGCACCAGATACTCGACCTGCTCCGGCGAGGACGTGTTGTAGACCGAGAAGCAGGTGGCGCCCAGGTGCATCGCCGCGGCATCCGTCAAGTGCAGCGCCGGCCGATTTACCAGCATGAATCCGACGGTGTCGCCCCGCTTCACCCCCAGCGCAGCGAGCCCGGCGGCCCGCTTGCGCACAGCTTCCGCGTACTCTCGGAAGTTCGCCTCGTAGTCACTGTCCTTCAGCCGAAGCGCGGGACTTTCCGCCCACTCTTCGGCTGTCAGCTGAAACGCCGCGCACATCGTCTCCGCTTCGAAGGCTTTGGGCCGCTCACTCACCCGCTGAAGATACAACGCCTCTCGCGGGGGGTGGCACGGAATGGGGGGACCACCCTGAGGAAGCTTTAGCTACCGGAAGGGTGGTGGGTCCCATTCCGTGACAGGACCCGCCGCGCCGGGGCGCAAGTCCCGAATCAGAACAGCGACGAGCCAGCGTGTTCGGCGAACTTCACCAACGGCTCGGGGATCACCCCGAAGAAGATCGTGGCGGCGGCGGCGAGCAGGGCCGGGCCGACGAGGTAGATGCGGCGGCCGGCCTCGGGGTCGATCGGATCGGCTTCGGGTGACGCACCGGCGATCGCGGGGGTCGCAACCGCCTCGTTGCCGGGACGCATCCACATAGCCGCCACCACCCGCAGGTAGTAGGCGAGCGAGATCATCGTGCCCACGGCGATGAAGACGGCCAGCCACGTGTAGTTCCCTTCCACCAGCGCCTCGATCAGGTAGAGCTTGCCGATGAAGCCGACAGTGGCGGGCAGGCCGGCGAGGCCGAGCATCGAGATCGTCAGCGGCCAGGCAAGCAGCGGCCGCTCGCGGCCGAGGCCCTCGACGGCGCGGATGTCGTCGCCGTAGGGGGTCTCGCGCTCACGGGCGATGACAACTGCAAAGGCGGCGAGGTTCATCACGGCGTAGCCGGCGAGGTAGAAGACGAGCGCGTTGACGCCGGCCTCGCTGGCGACGACGAGGCCGGCGAGGATGTAGCCGGCCTGGGCGATGCCGGAGTAGCCGAGCAGGCGCTTGAGCGAGTCCTGGCCGAGGGCGCCGACGTTGCCGACGACGATCGAGGTCGCCGCGAGGACGGCGAGGGCCGGCTGCCACTCGCTCGCCTGCGGCGCCAGGGCGACGTCGAAGAAGCGGACGAAGACGGCGAAGGCCGCCGCCTTGGTCGCCACCGCCATGAAGTTTGTGATCGGGGTCGGCGCGCCCTCGTAGACGTCGGGGGTCCACTGGTGGAAGGGGGCGACCGAGGTCTTGAAGGCGAGGCCGACCGCGGTCATCCCGATCCCGACCAGGATCAGCGGGTCGCCGAGCACGCCCTTCTGCGCGATGCCGTGGGCGATGCCGGCGAAGTCGGTCGAGCCCGTGCCGCCGTAGAGGAAGGCCATCCCGTAGAGCAGCGTCGCCGAGCCGAGCGAGCCGACGATCAGGTACTTCAGTCCCGACTCGAGCGACTTCTCGCGGCGCATGTTGGCGGCGCAGAGGATGTAGAGCGGGATCGAGAGGGTCTCGATCGCGACGAAGAAGGAGACAAGGTTCGTTGCCTGCGAAAGCAAGACCATGCCGAGGACCGAGCCGAGCAGCAGCGCGTGGTACTCGCCCGAGCCGATTTGGTCGGCGGCGGGCTCGCGGATCGAGAAGAGGACCGCGAAGGCGGCGGTGAGGGTCGCGATCAGCGAAATCGAGATCGAAAGGTCGTCGATTCGCAGCGCGCCCGAGATCAGGTCGGTCGGGTTGTTCCATTGGATGACCAGGCGAGCCGCCGTCACGGCCAGGATCGCCAGGGTCAGCCAGGGCGCCGACTGTCGCGTGGGCCTGAAGACGCCGCTGAGCAGGACGACGCAGAGGCCGGCGGTCAGGGCCAGGACGGGCGAGAGGGCGCCGTAGTCGATGTGGGGGGCGTGAAAGTTCACTGCGTCGCTTCCTGGTGTGGGTGGGCCGTCGAGGGGGCCTGCCAAAACGCACGCTCGCGACGGGCGGGAGTGGTTGTGGGCGGGCGGTTCGGGCGCGACCTGCTGAGTGTTTTGGCAGGCCCCCTCGACGGCCCTTCTACGGCAACGATCGCCTGGGCGACCGAGGTTCCGGTCCGCTTTAGGATCAGTTGCGGGTAGAGGGCGAGGCCCAGGATGCACAAGACGAGGGGTGCGAGGACGGCGCCATCGCGCCAGCCGATCTCGCGCGATTCGAGACCCTCGGGGCGGCGATTGTGCATCGTCCGTTGGTAGAGCCTCAACGCGTAATACGCCGACATGGCGACACCGGAGATGGCTACGAAGGCGAAGACGATCTTCGAGTCGAAGAGGCCGTTGAGGATGTAGAACTCGCCGACGAAGTTGGCTGAGCCTGGCATTGCCAGGGTCGCCAGGGTGACTATTAGGAAGAGCGCGGCGAGGACCGGCGCCTTCATCGCCATCCCGCCCATCTTGGTCAGGTCCTCGGTGCCGGTGCGCTCGACCAGGAGGGCGATGATCACGAAGAGCGGGGCGACGACGAGGCCGTGGTTGACCATCTGCAGGACCGCCCCGTCGGCCCCGTCGGCGGAGAGGGCGAAGATCCCCGCCGTGATGAAGCCGAGTTGCGCCACCGAGGAGTAGCCGGCGATCAGCCGCACGTTGGTCTGGGTGAAGGCCATCACCGAGCCGTAGAGGATCGAGGCCAGGGCGATCACCAGGATCACGGTCTGGAATTCGATCGTCGCTGCCGGGAAGAGCGGCAGCACGACGCGCAGGAAGCCGTAGGCGCCGACCTTGGCCAGCACTCCGGAGAAGACCGCCAGGGCCGGCAGCGGCGCCGCCCGGTAGGCGTCGGGCATCCAGCCGTGCAGGAGGAAGGCCGGCATCTTGACCAGGAAGGCGGCGGCGAAGAACCAGAAGATCCAGCGCTGGCTGCCTTCCGCGATCGGGTGCTTGGCGAGTTCGGCGATCGAGAAGGTGATCTGGCCGCCGTGCGCGGCGATGATCGCGGTGGCGATCGCCCCGACCAGCATCAGCAGCGAGCCGATCAGCGTGTAGACGATCATCTTCAGTGTCGCCGCCGAGGCCGTCGGCCCGTCCTCGCGGTCGCTGCCCCAGGCGCCGAAGAGGAAGTAGAACGGGACGAGCATCAGGTCGAAGAAGAGGACGAAGAGCAGCAGGTCCTGGGCGACGAAGGAGCCCAGCGTCGCGGTCTCGGCGATCAGCATCATCAGGAAGAAGAGGTGCGGGCGCTCCTGCTCGCGGAAAGCGGCAAAGGCCGTACCCGCCGTCCACAGCACCGCGGTCAGCAAGATCAGGAAGACGTTGAGCCCGTCGATCCCGAGGCTGTAATCGACGCCGAGGCCGGGGATCCAGTTGACGTCGACGCTGTCCTGCAGGCCGGAGGCGCCGGAGTCGAATCCCGCCACCAGCGAGATCGCGATGCCCAGCGTCGCCACCGCGCCCAGCGTCGCCCACCAGCCGCTCAGTCGCCTCGGCAGGAAGAGGCCGACGATGCCGAAGGCGAGCGGTGTCCAGAGCAGCGCGTTGATCACGAGCTGCTCAGCAGGAAGTAGAGGGCGATCCCGGCGAAGCCGGTGACGAGCAGCAGTGCGTAGCCGCGCACGTAGCCGCTCTGAACGATGCGCACGACGCGGCCGCTGCCGCCGACCAGATCCTCGGTCCCGTTGACGAGGCCGTCGACGACGAGGCGCTCGAAGGTGCGGTTGGCGAAGTGGCCGATGGCGAGCGCCGGGCGCACGATCAGCAGGTCGATCGCCTCGTCGAAGTACCACTTGTTGACGAACAGGGTGTACAGCGGGCGCAGGCGCCGGATCAGCACCGCCGAGGTCCCCGGGCGCAGGATGTAGATCCAGTAGGCGATGCCGATCCCGGCCAGCGAGATCGCGGCGCCGATCGCCAGGCCGGCCCACGAGGCCGCCACCGAGGGGTGGATCGCAGCCAGCGGCGAGTCGGCGAAGACCGGGTCGAGGAACTTGGTGATCGCGTCGTCGACGCCGGGCACCTGGACCAGGCCGGCGAAGAGGGCGAGGAAGGCAAGCACGCCCATCGCGATCCGCATCGGCCAGGCCTGCTCGGCGATGTGGTGTTCGGCCCCCGGGAAGCCGACTTCGGTGTCCTCCTCTTCGCCGGTCGCCGGGTTGAAGGGGTGGGCGTGGCTGACGTGCCCCGCGTCGATCAGCTCCTGCGCCTCGGGGCACGGCTTGCCCGGCAGCACGCGAAAGATCAGGCGGAAGGTGTAGATCGCGGTCAGCAGGGCGCCGAAGTAGCCGAGCACGGTGAAGATCAGGTACATGCCGCCGCGCGCCGTCGCGTAGGCGAGGATCTCGTCCTTGGAGAAGAAGCCCGAGGTGCCGGGGAAGGCGGCCAGGGCGAGGCCGCCGCAGAGCATCGTCAGCGAGGTGAAGCGCATCGCCTTGCCGAAGCCGCTCATCTTGTCGATGTTCTGCTCGTTGGCCATCGCGGCGATGATCGAGCCGGCCGCCATGAAGAGCAGCGCCTTGAAGAAGGCGTGGGTCATCAGGTGGAACATCCCCGCGCTGTAGGCGCCGATCGAGACGCCGACCACCATGTAGCCGATCTGGCTCATCGTCGAGTAGGCGATCGCCCGCTTCAGATCGGTCATCACCAGCGCGATCGTGCCGGCGATGAGCAGCGTCGCCAGGCCGACGAAGGCGGCGATGTCGGCGGCGGTGGGGGCGAGGACGAAGAGGACGTGGGTGCGGGCGATCAGGTAGACGCCGGCGGTCACCATCGTCGCCGCGTGGATCAGCGAGGAGACCGGGGTCGGGCCCTCCATCGCGTCGGGCAGCCAGGTGTGGAAGGGCAGCTGGGCCGACTTGGCGAAGGCGCCAACGAGCAGCAGCAGGCAGATCGCAGTCACGGTCCATTCGTTGGTGTGGAAGACGTGCGGCGCCCTGGCGAAGACCTGGCTGTATTCGAAGGTCCCCAGCTCGCGGAAGATCAGGAAGGCGGCGAGGACGAGGCCGATGTCGCCGACGACGTTGATCACGAAGGCCTTCATCCCGGCGCGAGTCGCCGTCGTCCGCCGGTACCAGAAGCTGATCAGCGCATAAGAGGCGAAGCCGACGAAGGCCCAGCCGACGGTCAGCAGCACGAAGTTGCCGGCGAGGACGAGCAAGAGCATCGAGAAGACGAAGAAGTTGAGGTAGCTGAAGAAGCGGTGATAGCCCTCGTCCGACTGCATGTAGCCAAAGGAGTAGAGGTGGATCAGGGTCGAGACCCCGGTCACGACCAACACCATGAAGACCGAGAGCGGGTCGACGAAGATGCCGAGCTTGATGTTCAGCCCCGCAACGCTCGCGTAGTCCCAAAGCGCCGATGCGTGGTGACGGGCGTCCGGGGCTTCTCCCAGCAAGCTGATCAGCGCCGCGACGCCGCAGACAAACGCAAGGCCGATGGCAGCGGTGCCGATAGCCCCGGCCACCTTCGAAGGCAGCGTCTTAAAGCCAAGCGCGATCGTAATCGAGCCAAGCAGCGGAAAAAGCAGGACCAACCAAGCCCACGACGTGGCGCTCATCCGCGCAGCTCCCGCAACTCATCGACGTCAAGCGGCAACTTGCGCCGGAAGATCGCCACGATCAGGCCGAGGCCAACGACCACCTCACAGGCCGCTACGACCATCACGACGATCGCGAAAATCTGCCCCTGCTGGTTCCCAACCATCCTGCTGAACGCAACCAGCGCCAGGTTGCCCGCGTTCAACATGATCTCGAGGCACAGCAGGATCACGATCGGGCTACGCCGGATCAGGATCCCCATCGCCCCCACCGCGAACAGCAGACTCGAAAGCACGATGTACCACTCGGTGTTCACGCGGACGCTCCGGGAGAGGGGGCCGGGGCGGGGTCCTCAGAACACTCAAGCGAGGCTCCTGCCGAGCGTTCTGAGGACCCCGCCCCGGCCCCCTCAGCACCCCGCCCAGCAAGAACCACGGCCCCAACCGCCGCGAGCAACAGCAGAATCGAAGACGCCTCGAACGCCAACAAAAACCGTTCGAGCAGGAGCTTGCCGATTGCTTCCGGGTTGCCAAAGCCGGGGCCGACCTTGGGTCCGTGGGTCGTGAGAGCCAGAAGTGACGAACCGAGGACCGCTATCGACAGCTCCACGAAAAGAGCTGCTCCCATGAGCGGGGCGAGGAAACGCTGGCCCGGGATCGGCTCCCAGGCCGACTCGGTGCTGCCACCCACGTAGGCGGTGACGAAGACGTAGAGGACCATCACGGCGCCGGCGTAGACGACCACCTGGGCGGCGGCGACGAAGGCCGCGCTGAGCAGCAGGAACAAGACAGCCAGCGAGAAGAGGTGGACGATCAGCGCCAGCACTCCGTAGAAGGGGTTGCGCAGGGCGACGACGCCGATTGCACCGCCGAGGGCGCCGAGCGCTGCGAAGAAGAAGAGGACCGCTTCCATCTACTCGCCCTCGGCCTTCAGCGGCGTCCGCTCGATCGGCTCGGCCAGCAGCATCTCCTTGGTGAAGATCAGGTCCGAGCGGTCGTAGTCGGCCATCTCGTAGTCGTGGCCCATCGTGATCGCGTCGAAGGGGCAGGCAATCTCGCAGTAGCCGCAGAAGATGCAGCGGGAGAGGTTGATCTCATAGACCGCCGCGTAGCGCTCGCCCGCCGAGACCCGGTCGCCGGGGATGTTCTCGGCGGCGACGACGCGGATGCAGTCGGCCGGGCAGGCGGCGGCGCAGAGCGAGCAGCCGACGCACTTCTCGAGGCCGGTGTCCTCGAACTTGTGCAGCTTGTGGCGGCCGCGGAAGCGCGGGTAGACGGGCGTCTTCTCCTCCGGGTACTCGATCGTCAGCGGCCCCTCGATCAATCGCGCCATCGTCGTCTTCAGCCCGCGCAGCGTCTCGCCGAAGGCGCGGTAGACCCCGCCGACCCCACCGGGCTCCGGCCCGCGCTGCACCTCGACTACGTCGCCGTCTTTGAGATAGGGGAACTCGGTCACGTCGTCACCACCAGGGTCGCGGTGACGAGGACGTTGAGGGTCGCCAGCGGCAGCAGCACCTTCCAGCCGAGGCTCATCAGCTGGTCGTAGCGCAGGCGGGGCAGGGTCGCCCGCACCCAGATGAAGAGCAGGACCAGGCCGAGCATCTTGGCCAGCATCCAGATCGGGTCGAGCCAGCCGGGGCCGGGGCCCATCCAGCCGCCGAGGAACATCGCCGCGGCGACGCCGGAGACGACGATGATCTCCATGTATTCGACCAGCAGGAAGCTGCCGAAGCGCATGCCGCCGTACTCGGTCATGAAGCCCTGGACCAGTTCGGCGTCGGCCTCGGGCATGTCGAACGGGGTGCGGTTGGTCTCGGCGAAGCCGGCCAGCATGAAGATCAGGAAGCCGACGAACTGGGGGACGATGAACCAGATCGTGCCCTGGGCTTCGACGATGTCGACCAGCGAGAGCGAGCCGCCCATCATGATCACGCCGAGCAGGGCGAGGCCCCATCGCCACCTCGTAGGAGATCAGCTGGGCGGCGCCGCGCATCGCCCCGAGCAGGCTGTACTTGGAGCCCGAGGACCAGCCGCCGAGCAGCAGGCCGTAGAAGGCGATCGAGCCGACCGCGAAGAAGTAGAGGATGCCGATCGGCACGTCGATCCCGTAGAGGCCGACGCCGTCCTGGACGTCTGCCCCAGGGGATGATCGCCAGTGCCAGGACGCCGGAGAGGACCGGCAGCAGCGGGCCGAGGATGAACAGGGTCGGCCGATCGCGTTGGCCGGCCGGAACGCCTCCTTGGAGAGCAGCTTGCCGACGTCGGCGAGCGGCTGCAGGATGCCGAAGGGGCCGACCCGGTTGGGGCCGTAGCGGTGCTGGAAGCGGCCGATCAGCTTGCGCTCCAGCACCGTCATCAGCGGCAGGATCGCGAAGATCACCCCGAAGATCACGAGGCTCTTGACGACCATGATCCAGGTCGCTTCGACGAGCGGGTGTCGGCGAGGGGCAGCATCAGGGAGCGGCAATCTTCTCGATCTGGACGCTGACCGGGCTGCCGTTGAGCAGGGCGTTGGCGTTGGCCTCGGCGGTGCCCTCCAGCAGGAAGCAGACCCCCTCGGGAACGCGCTCCCTGATTGCCACGCGAGCGCCGCAAGCTCGTCCCGTTCTGGGAGACCTTGCACCGAGTCGCCGGTCTTCAGCCCTAGCCGCTCGGCGTCGGATACGGATAGCTCAACACGCTGCTGCGGGGCCAGGAACCGCAAGGGAGGATTCAACTCCGTGATCGGTCCGGCCCACAGATCGCGGTACGTCGCGAGCGACTAGGGCGTCCGGGGCGGGGTCCCCAAAACGCTCGGCGGGAGCCTCGCTTGAGTGTTTTGGGGACCCCGCGCCGGGCGCCTCGGTCGGCTCGGGTGTGTTTGCGCCAGAGGGGGTGTCCTGCCAGCGGATGCCTCGGCCGCCGATGTCCGCGTCGGTGATGCCGGCGTAGAAGGGGACAGCTTCGGCGAGAGCTGCGAAGGCTGAGGGTTGGGACGAGATGCCGGTGTCGTGGCCCAGGGCAAGAGACAAGCTCTGCCAGGACGCCCCAGTTCGGGCGGATGTCTCCCAGGTCGAGACGCGCTCGGGCGCACGCGCTGGAGGCGGCCGTCGGGGTGCGATGACGGTGCCGTCTTTCTCGGCGTGGGTCTCGAGCGGGAAGACACATCGGCCATCGCGGTGGTTGCGGTCTCGAAGGTCGAGAAGACAGACGACGTGGTCGGCTCTGGCCAGCGCGTTCTTCCAGGCCTGGGTGTCCGGGAAGTCGCGCAAGCGGGTCGACGCCGAAGAGCAGGAGCGTCTTCAGCTCGCCGGACTCCAGCGCGGCGCGGATCTCCTCGGTCGCCTTGCCGGTCATTCCCGTATTCGCCGTCTTTGTGACGGTCAATACGGGACTGGTCAGGCCCGGGCCGGTGTCGGGGAGGCAGCCGGCCTCGCGCAGGCCGACGGGCGTTGGCCACCTCGGGGATCTTCCAGTAGTCCCGCGCCCTCCTTGGTGGCAAGGTCGAGGGCCGGCCGCGACGTCGAGCAAAGCGGCGGTCGCGCCTTCTCCCTCGCGGCCGATCCGGTCGCCCCAGATGACCACCACGCTGTCAGCGCTCTCGCAGCACCTCGGCCACTGCCGTACCCCCTCCGACGTTTTGCGGCATCGGCAAAGCGACCCCATGTCATCGCTTTACGGCCGACATCCGGCCCCGAGGGGCGGCAGGCTAGGTCCGAGCAGCGCAGCTCGGAATGGCGCCGCCCGGGGCGTATCGCGCCACCGCCGCCGCGCCGCCGTCGAGCGTCGTGGGCTGCTCGGTCGCCACCGCCAGCTTGGCGCCGTTGCGGCGGATCGCCTTGCGGATGCGCAGGTCGAGGATCGGGCTCGCGTGCAGGGGGTCGGTGCCGAGGACGAGGATCGCGTCGGCGTCGTCGATGTCGCGGACCCTGGCGGAGATCTCGGGCTGAGCGAGCGGCACGAGCGTCTCGCGGGACGGGCCGCGCGAGGGGCGCGAGTCGACGTGCGGCGAGCCCGAGCGCCTCGCGCATGATCCGCTGGACCAGATAGCCCTCCTCGTTGGAGGCGTCGCCGACGATCGCCGCGCTCGCCGCGCCGCCGGCCTTCAGTCCGGCGGCGGCCTTGGCGATCGCGTCCTCCCAGCTCGCCTCAGCGCCGCCGCGCAGGCGCGTGGCGCGCGACCCGCTCCTCGGCGCCGAACATCTCGAAGCCGTAGCGGCCGCGGTCGCAGAGCCAGCCGTCGTCGACGTCGGCGTTGTCGCGGGCGATCACCCGCTTCACCTGCTCGTCGCGGACGGTGAAGCTGACGTTGCACTGGCTCGGGCAGAGCGTGCAGACCGAGCCGGCCTGCTCGATGTCCCAGGGCCGGGCGCGGAAGCGGTAGGTGTAGCTGGTCAGCGCCCCGACCGGGCAGAGGTCGGTGATGTTGCCGTGGAAGGGCGCGACGTAGGGGCGGTCGTCGAAGGTGCCGACGAAGGTGCGGTCGCCGCGCTCCAGCAGCTGCAGCTGCTCGTCCTCGGCGACCTCCTGGCTGAAGCGCACGCAGCGGTAGCAGAGGATGCAGCGCTCGCGGTCGATCGCGACCAGCGGCGAGAGCTCGATCGGCTTCTCGAAGTGGCGCTTCTGGTCGGTCATCCGGCTCTTGCCCGGGCCCCAGCCCATCGAGATGTCCTGCAGCGGGCACTCGCCGCCCTTGTCGCAGACCGGGCAGTCGAGCGGGTGGTTGACGAGCAGGAACTCGACCACCGCGCTCTGCGCGTGCTTGACCTGGTCGGTGCGGGTGTGGACGACCATGCCGTCGCGGACCGGGGTCGAGCAGGAGGTCTGCAGCTTCGGGATCCCCTCGATCTCGACCAGGCACATGCGGCAGGCGCCGACCGGCTCGCCCAGCTTCGGCTCGTAACAGAAGACCGGGATCTCGACGTCGCCCCGCTTGGCGGCGTCGTGGAGCATCTCGCCCTCGGTCGCGGCTCACCTCGCGCCCGTCGATGATCAGCGTGATCTGGCCTTGCCGCTCACGCCGCCACCGCCTCGGTCGCGCTCGCCTCGGCGATTACCGCCTCGAACTCGTCGCGGAACTTGCGGACCATCGCGCCCGACCGGCATCGCCATCGAGTCGCCGAGCACGCAGAGGCAGTGGCCGATGATGTTCTCCTGCACCGAGGCGACGATGTCGAGGTCCATCGGCGTCGCCTCGCCGCGCACGACCCGTTCCAGCATCTTCACCGTCCAGTTGGTGCCCTCGCGGCACGGGGTGCACTTGCCGCAGGACTCGTGGTGGTAGAAGCGCGCCGTGCGCAGCGCCATGTGCGGGATCGAGACGCTGTCGTCGGCGACGATGATCGAGCCCGAGCCGAGCATCGAGCCGGCCTCGGCCATCGCCTCGAAGCAGTAGGGCAGGTCGAGTCCCTTCGTCGGCCGTGAGCACCGGCGAGGAGGAGCCGCCGGGTAGAAGGCCTTCACCTCGCGGCCCTCGCGCGGGCCGCCGGCGAGGTCCGTAGATCAGCTCCCGCGTCGGGATCCCCAGCTCGACCTCGTAGTTGCCGGGTCGCCGCACGCAGCCGGAGACCGAGACGACCTTGGTCCCCGGCGACTGCTCGGTGCCGAAGCCCTTGAACCACTCGGCCCCGTTGCGCGACGATGTGCGGCACGTTGGAGAGCGTCTCGACGTTGTTGATCAGGGTCGGTCCGCCGTAGAGGCCCTGCACGGCCGGGAAGGGAGGCTTCAGCCGCGGGTTGCCGCGCTTGCCCTCGAGCGCGTCGAGCAGCGCCGTCTCCTCGCCGCAGATGTAGGCGCCGGCGCCGCGGTGGACGACCAGCTCGAGGTCGCGACGGGTGCCGAGGATGTCCTCGCCGAGGTAGCCGGCCTCGTAGGCTTCGGCGACCGCGGCGTCGAGGATGTCGGCCTGCGAGTCGTACTCGCCGCGGATGAAGATGAAGGCGTGGCCGATGCCGGCGGCGAGGGCGGCGATCGCGATCCCCTCAATCAGCTGGTGCGGGTTGCGCTGCATCAGCTCGCGGTCCTTGAAGGCGCCCGGCTCGGACTCGTCGGCGTTGCAGCAGAGGTACTTGTCGACGCTGCCGCCGCGCGGCAGGAAGGAGGCCTTCTTGCCCATCGAGAAGCCGGCGCCGCCGCGCCCGCGCAGGCCGGACTCTTCGAGCTCGTTGAGCACCTCGTCGGGCTCCAGCTCGCGGTAGGCCTTCTCCAGAGTCGCGTAGCCGCCGTAGCCCTTGTAGCCGACGAGCGTACGCAGCGCCGGGTCTTCGGCGTTCTTCAGCAGCATCCGCGTCTCAGGCATCGGGGCCTCCCGGCAGCGGCCGCTTCTCCAGCGCCTTCTCGGGCAGCACCTCGGCGCCGGTCCGCAGCTGCTCGATCGCCGTCTCCGCCTCGGCGACCTCCAGCGGGCCGAAGTAGCGCTCGTCGATCGAGGCCATCGGGGCGATGTCGCAGGCGCCGAGGCACTCGAACCCGGTGACGAAGAACTCATCGTTATCCCCCGCAGCGGCCCGGAACGCCTCGAGCAGCTCGTCCCCGCCCCGCATCCAGCAGCTGATGTTTGTGCACACAGCCACCTTGTGAGTCCCGACCGGATCCGTATGCAACAGGTCGTAGAAGCTGGCCACAGACTCCAGATAGGCCGGCGTCACCCGCATAACCGCCGCGGCCTGCCGAATCCCCTCCGGCGTGCACCAGCCATAGAGCCGCTGCACAGCCCAGAGCGCCGGGATCGAGGCCGATTTGCGATCCGGGTAGCGCGACATCAGCTCCTCGATCCGCTCCGCAACTCCGGCGGGCAGTCAACCTCGTGAAGCTCAGGAACCCGCTCCGGAGCTCGATCCGGCACGCGCCCTTGCGTAAGCGCTTGATCGACCGGCAGGTCAGCCATGCCGCACCTCCAGCCGGTGGCGTCGCAGGGGGACCGCCCCTGAGGACGCTTTAGCGACCGGAAGGGGTGGTGGGTCCCCTGCGGCGACAGGACCCGCTGGCCGGCGCGCACGGTCCCGCCCCTCACCGATCCACCCCCCCAAGATCGGATCGAGCATCCCCAACGAGCAGATCATGTCGGCGACGTAGCCGTCGATCGACATGTCCTTGAAGGCCTGCAGGTTGACGAAGGAGGGGTCGCGGAAGTGGACCCGCGCCGGCTTCGCCGAGCCGTCCGCGAGCACGAAGCAGCCCAGCTCGCCGCGCGGCGACTCGATCGCGTAGTAGAGCTCGCCCGGCCCCACCCGGTAGCCCTCGGTGACGAGCTTGAAGTGGTGGATCAGCGACTCCATCGAGGTCGAGAGCTCCGAGCGCGGCGGCAGCACGTACTTGCGGTCCTCGGCGATGAAAGGCCCCTCGGGCAGCGCGTCGAGCGCCTGCTCGACGATCCGCGTCGACTCGACCATCTCCGCCACCCGCACTCGGTAGCGGTCGTAGTTGTCGCCGACCGTGCCGACCGGGATCTTGAAGTCCATCTCCGGGTAGGCGAGGTAGTCGAAGGCCTTGCGCAGGTCCCAGGGCTCGCCGGCGGCGCGCAGCAGCGGCCCGGTCACGCCCAGCTCCAGCAGCCGCTCGCGCGAGACGATCCCGGTGCCCTTGGTGCGCGAGAGGAAGACCTCGTTGCGGTCGAGCAGCGCCTGGTACTGGCTCGACCCGCACCGGCATCTCGGCGACGAACTCGCGCAGCTTCGCGCTCGAAGCCGACGCGGGATGTCCTCGATCACGCCGCCGACCTGGAAGTAGCGCGTGTGCATCCGCTGCCCGGTCGCCATCTCGAAGAGGTCGAGGATGCGGTCGCGCTCGCGGAAGCAGTACCAGAGCATCGAGATCGCGCCGAGGTCGAGCGCCGTCGTGCCCAGCCAGACCAGGTGGGAGTGGATCCGGTTGAGCTCGAGGAAGATCGTCCGCAGGTACTTGGCCCGCGGCGGGATCTCCAGCTCGATCAGCCGCTCGACCGCGCCGCAGAAGGCCTCCATCTGGAAGAAGTAGGAGACGTAGTCCATCCGCTCGACGAAGGGGATGACCTTCCAGTAGCTCTTGTCCTCGCAGGACTTTTCGATCCCCGTGTGGACGTAGCCGATGACCGGCCGCAGGTCCTTGACGACCTCGCCTTCGAGGTCGACGACCAGCCGCAGCACCCCGTGCGTGGCCGGGTGGTGCGGGCCGATGTTGACCGTCATCACCTCGGTGCGCTGCGGTCCATGATTGGCTCAGCCATAGTTGCGCTCGTTGTAGGTGAAGGTCACCGGCTCCCCGCCGACCGGGAAGTCGCGCCGCTGCGGCCAGCCGACGTAGTCCTCGGGCAGCAGGATCCGCCGCAGGTCGGGGTGGCCGCGGAAGACGATCCCGAAGAAGTCGAAGGCTTCGCGCTCCTGGAACTCCGCGGTCGGGAAGAGCTCACAGCAGGAGTCGATCTCCGGGAGCGTGTCGTCGCCCGGGTCGGCGAGAAGCGCCTTCACCCGCAGCCGCTCGACCCGGTCGCGGTTCAGCAGCTCGTAGTGGACCGCGAAGCGCGGCTCGGCCGGCAGGTAGTCGGCGACGTGCAGGCTGGAGAGGAAGCGGTAGCCCTGGCCGGGCGCGTCGCGCAGCCAGGTGAGCACGGCGAGCACCTGCGCGGGGTCGATCGACGAGCACGCCCGGCCGTGGTCGAAGCCGGTGTCGAGGACGGCGCCGGGGTGGCGCTGCTTCGATCTCCCCCCGGATCAGCTCCAGTCCGGGGGCGTCAGGCACGAATCAGCTCCCTGGCGGCGAGGTAGGCCTCTGCCGCCTCGGCGCTCGGCTCGCTGCGCGGTCCGCCGCGCGCCCACTCCTCGGTGCCGGCGGCGTCGTAGCGCTGCGCGCCAGCCCTGGTCGGGGTTGCCCTGGATCTTGCGCTGCAGCTTGGTGAAGCCGTAGAGGACCGCCTCGGGCCGCGGCGGGCAGCCGGGGATGTGCAGGTCGATCGGCATGAACTTGTCCGCGCCCTGGACCACGGCGTAGTTGGAGAACATGCCGCCGCTGGAGGAGCAGGCGCCCATCGAGACCGCCCACTTCGGCTCCAGCATCTGGTCGTAGAGGCGGCGGACGACCGGCGCCATCTTGATCGAGACCCGGCCCGAGAGGATGATCATGTCGGCCTGGCGCGGCGAGGCCCGCAGTGCCTCGGCGCCGAAGCGGGCGAGGTCGTAGCGGGCGGTGACGATCGAGATCGGCGCCTCGATCGCGCAGCAGGCGAGGCCGAAGGTGAGCGGGAAGATCGAGTTCGAGCGCGCCCAGTCGAGCATCTTCTCGAAGTTGGTCATCACGACCTTCTCCTCGACGTAGCGCTCCAGCTCCTCGCCCTCGAGGTCGCCGCGCAGCATGTCGCGGGCGCGCAGCTGGCGCGCGCGCATCGTCTGTCGCTCTACTTCCAATCCAGCGCACCCTTTCGCCAGACGTAGACGAAGGCGACCAGCAGCAGGACGACGAAGGTGACCAGCTCGCCGAGCACGAAGACGCTGTCGGCGCCCTTCGAGGATCACCCCGATCGGGTAGAGGAAGACGACCTCGATGTCGAAGAGGATGAAGAGCATCGCGATCAGGTAGAAGCTGACGCCGAAGCGCAGGCCATGCGAGGCCTCGACCGGGATGCCCGACTCGTACGGCTCGGCCTGGCGTAGGCTCGCCGCGGTCGGGCGCTTCGGGCGCTTCGGCCCGATCACGTGGTTGAGCATCGCGAAAGCCCCCCCAACGGTGACGCCGAGGAAGGCGAAGACGAGAATCGGCAGGTAGCTCTTCAGCACTGGTAATTCGTGTTGGCGCGGGCGGTCCGCGGGGCGCCAGTCGCCGCCGCCTCACCGCCTGCACACCGCAGTTATACACCCACCTTGTAACACATTGCTACATAGTGATTTTCCGCATCAGCAAGCCGAATCCCGACCCTCTTAGGAGGAAATAGCCCGTGGTCGCCGGTCCACCTCGTCGTCGGCTGCGCCGTGATCGTGCTCAACCTCGTCGCCTTCGGCGTCGGCGGCGTCGCCTGGCTGCCGCGCCCAGCGCCTCGATCCCCTTCTGGTACCTGCTGCGCGGCGCCCAGGCGGCGGTCTTCCTCCAGGTCGATGCTCGGCGGCCTGCTCGTCTTCACCGGCCACAAGCCCGGCGAAAGCCTCCACTACCTCTACGGGATCCTTCCCCTGGTCGTCTCCCTGATCGCCGAGGGCGCCCGCGCCGGAGCCGCCGAGCGCGAGCTGCGGCGACGTCGACTTCGAATCCCTGCCCGCCAGAGGCGCAGCAGTCGGTCGCCCTGGCGATAGTCCGCCGCGAGATGGGAATCATGGCCGTCAGCTGCGGCGTGATCCTCTTCCTGGCGTCTGCGGGCGGCGAGCACAAGCGGGGCGTTTTGACACTTCCGTGACTTTGTGCGCGCCACGTGCGCGTTGGGCTTCGCGACGATCGCGTTCGTGTTCATTGCCAGCCTCCCCGACTTTGGCTCACTCGAAGGACCGGCTTTCCTGTCGATGGCGTTCAGCGTCGGGCTGACCGCGCTGGCGAAATGGCGTGGCCTGCCTCGGGACGAGGTCCAATGGGCCGCCTTCGAAGGTATCTACTGTGGCACTGGACTCGGCTTGGTCGTTCTCGCCGTGGGCGTTATGACCGGGCTATACTGAAAGACAATGCAGACAATAAAGCGCATTTTTGATTTTCTCGGTTTGTTTGGGCCGGCCCTGCTCCTCTTTGTCTTGATCCTTGCCATAGGGCAGCTGGATCGCCCTTACGACCTGATTGGGCTGACGATCGTCCTGGCCGTCGCGGGCTATCTCAGGCGCTCGATGTTTTCGCGGGGCTTGATAGGTCGAGCGCTGAGAGCGCGAGCCCGACCGTCGTCCTGAGCCGGCCGAGACCTGGGTTCTCAGCCCAGCGGCCGGTACTCGCCGCCGCTGAAGACGAGGGGGTCGCCTTTGCCGGTCGCCAGGTCGCGGACCTCGCCGGTGACGATCACGTGGTCGCCGCCGGCGATCACGTCGCGCAGCTCGCAGGCGATCCAGACCAGGGCGCCGTCGATCGCCGGAATTCCCGCCCGCTCGCTCCAGGCGACGCCCTCCCACTTGTCCGCCACCGGGGCCTTGGTGGCGAAGGAGCGGGCGATCTGCTCCTGACCGGAGTGCAGGACGCTGATCCCGAAGTGGTTGGCCGCCTGCACGGCGAGCAGGGTGCGCGAGCCGCGGTCCAGGCAGGCCAGCATCAGCATCGGCTCGACCGAGAGCGAGCAGACCGCGTTGGCCGTCGCCCCGGCCGGGCCGTCGGGCCCACCGGCGCTGACGACGGTGACGCCGGTGGGCAGCATCGCCATCGCGGCGCGGAAGCTGGCGGGGTCGAGCGGACTCATGGCTGGGCAGGACAATATGATGCCGCCGCGTGCGCCTGGCACTGATCACAGCAACGGCTCTCCTCGCCGCCTTCGGGCTTTCCGCCTGCGGGATGGGCGAAGAAGGGGTCGCGGTCTCCAAGGGTGACCCCAACTACAACGGGGCCATCCTCTTTGCCACCCACTGCTCCGGCTGCCACACGCTCAGCGCCGCCGGCACCCAGGGCAGCGGCAATCGCGGCCTGCGCACGCAGGGACCGAACCTCAACGGGCGAACCGAGACATATGAAGACGCTCTCTTCGCGATTCAGAACGGCGGCTTCTCCGGCGCGATCATGCCCCAGAACATCGTCGTCGGCGAAGAAGCCGAAGCCGTCGCCCGCTTCGTCGCCAAGTACGCCGGTGAAGAAGCCGAAACCTCGCCGCGCCCCGGCGAAACCTCGCCCTAACCTCTCTGAGCGATGCTGGACCTGAAGCTGATCCGCTCCGACCCCGAGCGGGTCAAGGCGGCGCTTGCCCGCCGCGGCGCTGCCGAGCAGGTCGACGAGCTGCTCGGCCTCGACGCTCGGCGGCGCGAGCTGCTGCCGCGGATCGAGGGCGCCCAGGCCGAGCGCAAGGCGATCTCCAAGCAGATCGGCGAAGCCAAGCAGCGGGGGGAGAGCGGCGAGGAGCAGATGGGCGCCGTCCAGGCCTTGAAGGAGACGATCGAGTCCGGCAAGGCCGAGCTGGAGCGGGTCGAAGCCGAGCTGGAGCGGGTCGCCACCACCCTGCCCAACCTGCCCGATCCCGACTCTCCCGATGGGATGACCGAGGAGGACGCCGTCGTCCTGCGCGAGGAGGGCGAGCTGCCGGCCTTCGACTTCGAGCCGCGCGACCACCTCGAGATCGGCACTGACCTCGACCTGATCGACATGGAGGCGGGGGCGCGGGTCTCCGGCTCGCGCTTCGCCTACGTCAAGGGCGACCTGGTGATGCTCGAGCTGGCCTTGGTCCGCTTTGCCCTCGACCTTGTCCGCGGCGAGGGCCACGAGCCGGTGGTCCCGCCGGTCCTGGTCCGCGAAGAGGCGCTCGTCGGCACCGGCTTCCTGCCCGGCGACCGCGACCAGATCTACGAGGTGCCCAAGGACGAGCTCTTCCTCGTCGGCACCTCCGAGGTGCCGCTCGCCGCCCTGCACGCCGACGAGATCCTCGCCGCCGAGCGGCTGCCGCTGCGCTACGCGGGCTTCTCGACCTGCTTTCGCCGCGAGGCGGGCGCCGCCGGCCGCGACACCCGCGGCATCTTCCGCGTCCACCAGTTCGACAAGGTCGAGATGTTCTCTTTCGTCGAGCCGGGCGAGTCGGCTGCCGAGCACGAGCGCCTGCTGGCGATCGAGGAGCGCATCCTCACCGAGCTCGAGATCCCCTACCGGGTCGTCAACGTCGCCGCCGGCGACCTCGGCGCGCCGGCGGCGAAGAAGTACGACTGCGAGGCCTGGATCCCCAGCCAGGGTCGCTACCGCGAGCTGACCTCCTGCTCCAACACGACCGACTATCAGGCCCGGCGCCTCGGCTGCCGATACCGCCCCAGTAATGATGAGTCTCCAGAGGTCGTACACACGCTCAACGGCACGGCGGTCGCGGTGGGCCGGACGATGATCGCGCTGATCGAGAACCGTCAGGAGCGGGACGGCGGATTCACGCTACCCACTATTTTGCATTCGTATGGTGCGCCTGAGAGGATCGGGCCATCGTGAGCACTGGGGTTCGGGATGCCAAGCGGGTTGTCCTCTGCGACGACCATGAGATCGTCCGCGAGGCGATCAAGTCACGCATGGCCAACTCGAACACGGTCGAGATCGTCGGCGAGGCCGGCAACGGCCGGGATGTCGTCGACGTGGTCAAGGAGCTCGAGCCTGACGTCCTGATCATCGACGTCGAGCTGCCCAAGCGCGACGGGATCGAGGCGACCAAGGAGGTCCTCAAGGTCCGGCCGCGGACCAAAGTGATCATCTTCACCGCCCACGCCCAGCCCGACCTGCTCGCCCTGGCGCTGCGCGCCGGCGCCTCCGGCTACGTGCTCAAGTCGGCCCCGGCCGAGGACATCGCCCGCGCGGTCAAAGCGGTCACCGGCGGCGGCACGTTCCTCGGCGGCGACTTCGCCGGCGGCAAGCCCTCCGAGGTCGAGAAGCTGCTCGAGCTCTCCCCGCGCGAGCGCCAGATCCTCGAGCTGCTGGCCGAGGGGCTGCGGGTCAAAGAGATCGCCGAGCGGCTGCAGCTCAGCCCGGCGACCGTGCACACCCACGTGCGCAACGCGATCGCCAAGCTCGAGGTCGACACGAGGACCGAGGCAGTGGCCCTCGCGGTGAAGTTCAGCTACCTCGGCGCCGGCGGGCAGGCCTAGCTCGCGGCGTCCGCGGCAGGCTTCAGTTCCAGCGCGCAGCCGTTGATGCAGTAGCGTTGGCCGCCCTCGCCCGGGCCGTCGTCGAAGACGTGGCCGAGGTGGGCGTCGCAGTGCTTGCAGACGACCTCGGTGCGGCGCATCAGGAGGCTGTTGTCGGGTCGCAGCTCGACGTGCTCGAGGTTGGCCGGCTCGGTGAAGCTGGGCCAGCCGGTGCCCGAGTCGAACTTGGTGTCCGACGAGAACAGCTCGGTGCCGCAGCAGACGCAGGTGTACATGCCCTCGGTCTTCTCGTCCACGTAGGGGCCGGTGAAGGGGCGCTCGGTGGCTGCGTTGCGGGTTACCTCGTATTGCTCTGGGGTCAGCTGCTCGCGCCATTCGGCGTCGGTCTTTGTCGTCTTGTTCATAAGGAGAGGTTAGAGGGCGGCGGGACCCGGGTTGCCGGACGCGCTTCGCGCTTGAGTGTCCGGCGACCCGGGTCCCGCCGCCCCTTACGATGCGCCGCCTATGGACGAGGCGTTCTACGAGCGGAGCGGCGGCGACAGCTTCGTTGCCAGTGAGCTTACGCGGGGGCCTTGGGATCCCGGGTCGCAGCATGCTGGGCCGCCTTCGGCGCTGCTTGGGCGGGAGATCGAGCGGGTTGATGGGGCCGGGGAGTTCCAAGTTGGTCGGGTTGTTTTCGAGATTCTCAGGCCGGTGCCTATTGGGCCGGTGCGGGTTGAGACGCGGGTTGTTCGGCCCGGTAAGAAGGTGCAGCTCGTCGAGGCGTCGCTTTCCGGGGAGTCCGGGGAGCTGATGCGGGCGACCGCTTGGCTTCTGCGGACCGCGGAGCTTGAGTTGCCCGATGGGGCGGTGGCTGACGATGCTCCGCCGCCCGGGCCGGAGGAAGGCTGGACGCCCGAGTTCTTTCCCACCGGGCAGGACGTCGGGTACCACACGGCTATGGAGTGGAAGGCCGTTGCCGGGGCGTTTCTCGAGGCTGGGCCGGCGACTGTCTGGATGCGGATGCGCCAGCCGCTGGTCGCGGGGGAGGAGCCGACTCCTCTGCAGCGGGCGCTGATCGCGGCCGATGTCGGCAACGGGATCAGCGCGGTGCTCGACTGGCGTCAGTACCTCTTCATCAACGTCGACCTCACCGTCCACTTCGAGCGCATGCCCGCGGGCGAGTGGGTCTGCGTCGACGCGGTCACCCGACCGCATCGCAACGGCATCGGCACCACCGAGTCCGAGCTCTCCGACGAGCGAGGCCGCATAGGCCGCGCCGCCCAGTCCCTCCTAATAGCCCAGCGCTAACACCGGTGCAACGTTTTGTCCCCCTGCGAGGTGGACAGCGCGTTGCACCCGTAGCCGGAAATCCCCGTTCGTCCGAGGTGCAACGTTTTATCCCCTTGCTGGGTGGACAAGACGTTGCACCGGTGGTCAGCGGGTGGCTAGGGCGGTGCGGGCTGCCGGGGCTACGGCTAGGGCGATCGTGGTGGCTGACGCCAGGGCTATCGCCGCGGCCATCAGGAAGGCGCCCTCGTAGCTGCTCAGGGCTGCCGCCGCGCCGGCCAGGGGGGCGCCGAAGCCGACGCCGGCGTCGAAGAATGCCGTGAAGGTGCCGAGGGCGGCGCCGCGGCGGGTGTCGGAGACGCGGCTGACCACGATCAGCGAGAGCGAGGGATAGAGGAGCGAGAAGGCGGCGCCCATCGCCAGGGCGCCGGCGATCGCCACCGGCAGGCTGTGGGCGATCGCGATCGTGGTCAGGCCGATCGCCTCGACGATCGCGGCGGCGATCGCCACGCGCACGGGTCCGATCCGGTCGGGCAGGTCGCCGCCGATCAGGCGGGTCAGCACCACCATCGAGGCGAAGGCGCCGAACACCGCGGCGCCGTGGCCGACCCCGCGGGCTTCGAGGTGCAGGACGACGAAGGCGGCCATCGTCCCGTAGCCGATCGAGCCGAGGGCGAGGGCGGCGCCGGGTCGGACCGCCTCGCGCTCGATCAGCGCGTGGTGCTCCTCCTCGGGGTGGGGGACGGCGTGGAAGGGGTCGGGCAGGCGGCTGGCGATCAGCGCCCCGAGCAGCGGCACGGTGCCGGCGAAGATCCAGACCAGGGTGTAGCCGGAGGCGTGCAGCAGCAGCTCGCCGATCAGCGGGCCGATGCTCAGCCCGGCCCAGACAGCGAGGCCGTAGAGGCCGATCACCCGCCCGCGGCGGCTGATCGGCGCCAGGTCGACGATCCAGGCCGAGCCCGCCGTGAACACGGTCCCCTCGCCGGCGCCGAGCACCAGCCGTGCCGCGACCAGCCCCGCCACCCCCAGCGGCAGCAGGTACATGAAGCCGCCGATCGCGACCAGGACGGAGCCGAGCAGGACGGTGGGCTTGCGGCCGCGGTGGTCGGCGAGGCGGCCGGCGAAGGGACGCAGCAGCAGCCCGGTGATCGCGTAGGAGCCGATCACGACCCCGACCGCGACGTTGCCGGCATCGAGCGGGCCTCGCACGAAGCGGGGCAGCACCGGCAGCACCGCGCCGACCGCGACCAGGCCGCAGAAGGTGACCGCGAAGACGCCGGCGAAGGCGATTCCCGGGCGCGGCACCAGGGGCTGGGTTTGCTCCGTTGCCGCGCTCACCTGGATGCCTTCCGCTGTTCCGTATCAGCGGATTGCGGGGACAAGGAACAGGGGAGCCTCATCGCAACAATGCGGCGAGGTCGTCGATCACGAAGTCGGGCTCGGGATCGGCCTCGCCGGCCTCCGCCCGCGTGCTGGCGCCGCTGAGGACCAGGATCGTCTCCAGCCCGGCGCGCCGCCCGCCCTCGATGTCGGAGGCGATCCGATCGCCGATCATCGCCACCCGTTCGGCCCCCTGGATCAGACCCCGCGCCTGCTCGAACAGGTGCCGCTCGGGCTTGCCCCCGATCTCGGCGGTCTTCCCGGATGCGGTCTCCACGGCAGCCAGGGTCGCGCCCGTCCCCGGCCAGGCTCCCCCCGGCATCGGCAGCGTCGGATCCCGGCTCGTCCCGAAAAGCGACGCTCCTGCCCGCAGGGCAAAGGTCGCCGTGCGCAGCTCCGCATAGTCGAACTCGCGATGACCCGAGACAACCACCGCGTCGGCGCCCTCAGCCGCCTCTCCGTCCAGCAGGATCAGCCCGGCCGCAGCGACTGTCTCCTTGAAGCCCGGCGCCCCGATCACGAAGGCGGTCCCGCCGGCCTCCACACGCTCGGCTGCCAGCCCAGCCGTCGCCGCACCCGCGGTCACGACCCGGTCGCTACCGACCTCGACGCCGCTCTCACGAAGACGCGCCGCATAGGCCCCGGGTTGCTTCACCGAGTTGTTGGTGACGAAGACAATCTCCTTGCCGCCTTCGACCAGCTCACGCAGTGCTTCCACCGACCCGGGCACCAGCTCACGCCCTTCCCAGACCACGCCGTCGAGGTCAACCAGAAATCCGTCGAATTCGTCTGCGAGCGCCATCCGGCCCCCAGGCTATTGGGACTATTCCGGTAGGGGTGGAACGTCTTGTACTTTTTCGGCGCGACCTTGCGGCGCCAGCAGGTTCCGTTCCACCGAAAAAGTTAAGTGGAACCCCTACCGGAATAGTCCCGCCAACCTTTGGGGTCGATACGGTGCCCGCATGAACGCCTCCGACGGCCAGGTAGTGATCGCCACCGACGTGTCCCGCCGCTACGGCGAGGGAGACGCTGCTGTCAACGCTTTGGTTGATGTCAGCACCGCGTTCCAGCGAGGCCGCTTCACCGCGATCATGGGCCCGTCCGGCTCGGGCAAGTCGACCCTGATGCACATCCTCGCCGGCCTCGACAAGCCGACCGCCGGCACCGTCGTCCTCGACGGCGATGAGATCACCGGCCTCGACGACCGCGAGCTGACCAAGTTGCGCCGCGACAAGCTCGGCTTCGTCTTCCAGTTCTTCAACCTGCTGCCGGTTCTCACCGCCGAGGAGAACCTGGTCCTGCCACTCTCGATCGCCGGGCGCAAGCCCGACGGCGCCTGGCTCGACCAGCTGGTCCGCACCGTCGGCCTCGAGGACCGTCGCACCCACCGGCCCGCGGAGCTCTCCGGCGGCCAGCAGCAGCGCGTCGCGGTCGCCCGGGCGCTGGTCTCCAAACCCGCCGTCGTCTTCGCCGACGAGCCGACCGGCAACCTCGATTCGAAAGCCGGCGCCGATGTCCTGCGCCTGCTGCGCCAGGCCGTCGACGAGTTCGGCCAGACGGTGATCATGGTCACCCACGACCCGGCCGCCGCCGCCCACGCCGATCGCTTGATCACCCTTCGCGACGGCCGCATCGTCCACGACGACACTCCCGGCTCGGCTGCCGACGTGATCGAGCTGATGAAGCGGATCGACTAGGCAGGTTGGCCGCTCTCGCCCTGAAGAGCCTCTGGGCGCGCAAGGCGCGCGCCGTGGCGACGACCTTCGCGGTCGTGATCGGTGTCGCCTTCGTCGCCGGCTCCTACGTCCTCACCGACACGATCTTCGCCGCCTTTGACGAAATCTTCACCGAGTCGCTGAGCGGCACCAGCGTCGTGATCAGCGCCGAGAACCCGGTCAAACAGGAAAACGGCGAAATCCCCACGATCAGCGCCTCGCTGCTGCCGCGCGTGCGCAAGACGCCCGGCGTCAAGCTGGCCGCCGGCGCGATCTTCACCCCCGGCGGCTTCTTCGACGCCGAAGGCAACAAGATCGGCAACAAATTCGCTCCGAAGTTCATCTCCTCGGAGTTGCCCGGCAGCCTCGAGTCGCTCACCTACATCGAGGGCAAGCGGCCGCGCGGCCCGACCGAAGCCTCGCTCGACAAGGCGGCCGCGGAAGCTTCCGGGCTCGAGCTCGGCGAAGAAATCAAGCTGATCGGTCAGGGCAGCGCCCGCTCCTTCGAACTGGTCGGCTTCACCCGCCTCGGCAGCGCCTCATTCGGCGGCGCCAGCATCGCCCAGGTGACGCTGCCGGTCGCGCAGCGCCTCACCCACAAGGTCGGCCGCTTCGACCAGATCTCGGTGGCGGCCGAGGGCGGGGTCTCGGCGACGACGCTGAAGGCGCGCATCGCCCGCGAGATGCCGCTGGGCGTGCGGGTCGAGACCGCCAAGGAAAACGCCGACCGTGGCTCGGAAGAAATACGCGAAAACCTCAGCTTCCTGCAGATCTTCCTGCTCGTCTTCGCCTTCATCGCGATCCTCGTCGGCTCCTTCCTGATCTTCAACACCTTCTCGATCACCGTGTCTCAGCGGGTCAGCGAGTTCGGCATGCTGCGCACGCTCGGCGCCTCACGCCGCCAGATCCTCACCGACGTCGTGGCCGAAGCGCTGGCGATCGGCATTGTCGGCGCGGCGATCGGCATCGGCGGCGGCTTTCTGATCGCGATGCTGCTCGACGGCCTGCTGGAAGCGTTCGAAATCGACCTGCCCACGACGGGGTTGGTGATGGAGTCGCGGACGATCGTCGTCTCGCTGCTGATCGGGATCGTCGTCACGGTCCTCTCCTCGATCGTGCCGGCGCTGCGCTCGACCAGGGTGCCGCCGATCGCCGCCCTTCGCGCCGTCGCCCCCGAGCCGAGCCGCCGTCGCCGTCTGATCGGCTTGGTCGCGCCGCTGCTGCTCGGTGTGGCAGGGCTGGGCGCGATCCTGTTCGGGCTCTTCGGCAGTGCCGCGTCCGGCACTGCCGCCGGTCTGATCGGCGGCGGGGCGGTGGCGATGGTCTTCGCCGTATCGCTCTTCAGCCCGCGACTGGTGCCGCCGTTGGCGGCGATCGCCGGCTGGCCGCTGGAACGGGCGCGCCGTCTGCTCGGCCGCCTCTCGCGCGAGAACGCCCAGCGCAACCCGAGCCGCACCGCCGTGACCGCCGCCGCGCTGATGATCGGCCTCACCGTGGTCACCTTCGTCACCGTTTTCGCCGCCGGCCTGAAGAGCTCCGTCGCCCAGGTCGTCGACGAAAACTTCGCCGGCGGGCTGGTGATCCAGAACAGCGACGGCTTCTCGCCGATCCCGGCCGGGGCGGCGCGGGCGGCGCGCAGGGTGCCGGGCGTGAGCGCCGTCGCCACGATCCGCTCCGAGCAGGCGAAGCTCCTCGACGGCGGCGCCGGGGCGAGGGTCTCGGCGCCCAGCCGCGACGTCGAAAAGACGGTCGATGTCGAATGGAAGAAGGGAGGCCCGGAGAAGCTGCGCCGGCTGCGCGACGGCCAGGCGATCCTCTCCGACGGCTTCGCCTCCGAACACGGCCTCGAACCCGGCGACCGCTTCCGCCTGCTCAGCCAGACCCGCCGCAGGCCGAGCTTCGAAGTGGTCGGCGAGTTCGCCTCGAAGCTGGGCGTCTTCGGCAGCGTCCTGATCACCCAGGCGGCGATGGCGCGCGACTTCGGCCAGCGGCAGGACACGATCGACTTCGTGCAGGTGAAGCCCGATGCCGACCCGGCCGAGGTGCAGGCCATTCTCAGCAAGGGCGTCGAAATCGCCTTCCCGGTCGCCGAAGTGCTCAACCAGCAGGAACTGAAGGAAAGCCGGGAAGAACAGGTCGACCAGCTCGTCAACCTGGTCTACGCGCTGCTCCTGCTGGCGATCCTGATCTCGCTCTTCGGCATCGCCAACACGCTGGCGCTCTCGATCCACGAAAGGACCCGGGAGCTGGGGATGCTGCGGGCGATCGGGATGTCGCGCCGCCAGGTGCGGACGATGATCCGCTACGAGGCGGTGATCACCGCTCTGATCGGAGCCATCCTCGGGATGGCGCTGGGCCTGGTCTTCGCGGCGCTGATCGCCCAGCCGCTCAAGGACGAAGGCTTCACTCTCTCCTACCCCGTCGGCACGCTGATCCTGTTGCTGGTCTTCTCCGCCGTCCTCGGCGTGCTCGCCGCGATCCCGCCGGCCCGGCGGGCTTCCCGGCTGGACGTGCTGCAGTCGCTCCAGTACGAGTGAGAGGCTCTCAGCCGTGACGTAGGAGGCGCTTGACCGCAGCCATCAGCTCTTCGGTGCGCGGTTGCCGTTCGGCCTCGTCGGCGCCGATGACGCAATGAGTCGCGTGGTCGCTGAGCAGCTCCAGGGCGACCTTGTCGAGCGCCGCCTGGATTGCGGTCACCTGGGTGACGACGTCGATGCAGTAGCGGTTCTCCTCGACCATCCGCTCGACCCCGCGCACTTGGCCCTCGATCCGCCGCAGGCGCCTCAGCACCGCCTCGCGGTTCTCGCTGTAGCCGTGGATCGTCTCGGTCTCGCTCGCCGCCATCGAGTCGGGTGCAACGTCTTTCGGCTCCAGGGGGACCGCTACACGTTGCACTTGGGAGTATGGCATACCCCCTAGGGGTATTAGGCAAGGACGGCGGCGGGCCGGTCGGCGGCCAGGCCGAGGCCCATGCGCAGGACGCCGGCCACCTCGAGCATCGCGGTGCGGGCGCTGGGGCAGACCGCGGTCAGGTTGGCGAAGCCGTGGATCAGGGCGGGATGGCGCTGCAGCACGACCGGCACGCCGGCCTCGCGCATCCGCTCGGCGTAGATCTCGCCCTCGTCGCGCAGCGGGTCGAAGCCGGCGACGGCGACGTAGGCGGGAGGCAGCCCGGAGACGTCGGCCGCGCGCATCATCGAGGCGCGCTGGTCATCGGGGTCGCAACCGTCGGGCAGGTAGTGGTCCTCGAACCACTGCATGTCGTTGCGGGTCAGCAGGAAGCCCTCGGCGAAGGTATCCCGCGAGACCTGTTCGCCGACCACGTCGGTCGGCGGGTAGAGCAGCAGCTGCATCGCCGGCTGCGGCGCTCCCGCTTCGCGGTTCTGCAGGCAGAGGCCGGTCGAGAGGTTGGCGCCGGCGCTGTCGCCGCCGACGGCGATCCGCCCCGGGTCGCCGCCGAGCTCGGCGGCGTTTTCATGCGCCCAGGCAAAGGCCGCGACCGCGTCTTCCACCGGAGCGGGAAAGGGGTGCTCGGGGGCGAGCCGGTAGTCGACCGAGAGCACCCGGCAGCCGCTGTACTCGGCGAGGAAGCGACAGAGGCCGTCGTGGGTCTCGAGGTCGCCGATCACCCAGCCGCCGCCGTGGTAGTAGACGAGCAGCGGCTGCGGTGGCCTGGGGGCGCCGAGGGCGACGTAGAGCCGGGCCTGGATCTCGCCGGCCGGTCCTGGGATTGCGATCTCGTCGACCCGCGCCATCGGTCGCGGCGGCCCGCAGACGATCGGCACGCCTTCGAGGTTCTCGGCGCGCGCCTGCTCGACGCTTCGCCCTTCGACCAGCGAGGTCTCGCCGGAGCGCCTCGCCAGCTCGAGCAGCACGTGGATGTCGGAAGCGAGCTCCTGCCCGTCGAGCCGCGGCGGTGGCCCGAAGAGCCTGCGCTGCGTGCGCGGGCTCAGACCGCAGAGCCTGCGGACGAGCCGGTGCTCGATACGAGGGGGAAGCCTTGGCGGTGCCACGGAGCACCAGGCTACGCGATCGGCGGGTGGCCGGGCCGCCCTCAGCAGAGTTTGCCGGCCGGCCGGTCGGGCCCCGGGCCCAAGCGGTGCAGCGGCTGGGTCCCGAGCGAGGCGAGGAAGCGCGCCATCTCTTTGCCGGAGTTCGTTTCCATCCCCTCGTGGTAACAGGGCATCGCCCGGGGCTCGCCGGCCGGCGTCGCCCAGCCCCACTCGGTCCAGGGATAGCCGGGTAGCGCCGTGGCGATCTGCTGGCCGGCGCTGACCATCGTCCCGGCCGGCGCCAGCGCGGCGAGGTGCTCGGCGACGTAGACGATGGCGCCGGCATGGTCGCCGTCGAGCAGTTCGTACCAGATGAAATGGCCGCCGGGCCAGCTTGCTTTGCCGGACGAGCCAAGGATTTTCGCGTCGCCGATGGCCAGGACCGGCACCGGGCGGATCGGCATCAGATCGACCCCCATGTCGGTTCGACTGGTGCTCCAGCGGCCTTTCGCCAGCGGATTGACGTAGTGGCCTTCCGGCACCGATCCGGCTTCGGCTTCCGGGACAGGGGTCCCGGCGCCGCCGGTCCCCGCCGCCTGGGCCGCGGCGGAGCCGAGTACGAGCACTGCCAGGAAGCCGATGATTCCGGCTACCGCCTTCAGCTTCTGCGTGGGCGTTCGCAAACCAGTCTCCTTCGTAGGCCTGCGGGGTTAGCTGTCGGGCTGGCGCTATAGGAGCCTGCGCCCCCCACGAAGGGGTTCGCCCCAAATGCTCTGGTTCCCCCGCTCCCGGGCAACTGCCCGAGATTCGGCATTACCGGTATGTCAAGCGCGGCATTCTAGCCACACCGGCGGCGAACGACCGTTGCGATCAGCCGCAGCCGGTGTTGTTGCCGCACGACGAGCACGTGTAGCAGCTGCCCGTGCGCTGCATCATGCCGCCGCATTGCTCGCAGGCGGGGCCGAGATCGAGGCCGGACATCTTGGCCGGGACCACCGGCGGGGCTTCCGTGAAGGCCGCCGATGCCGGGACCGCCTCGCCGCCGGTCAGCTTCGCCTTCTCGACGCCGTTGCCGTTGGCGGGCTTGGCCTGGCCGTTGGCGGCCGGCCCTTCCTCGATCGGCAGGGTCTGTTGGGCTTCCTGCTGGGCGCGCACCTCGGCGGTGAGGATGCCGAGGTCCTGCAGCGTTTCCGTGTCCTCGATGAAGCGGCTCGCGACCCAGCGCATGATGTAGTCGGGCATCGACTTGGCGAAGGGGATCTCCGGGTTGCCCGTGATGCCCTCCGGCTCGAAGCGCATGTAGCTGAACTTGCGCACGAAGGTCTCCAGCGGCACCCCGTACTGCAGGCCGATCGAGATCGCCGTGGCGAAGGCGTTGAGCAGCCCGCGCATCGTCGAGCCCTCCTTGCCGATGTCGGTGAGGAAGATCTCGCCGACCGAGCCGTCCTCGTACTTGCCGGCGGTGATGTAGCCCTCGTGGCCGGCGATCGAGAACTTGTGGGTGATCGACTCGCGCGTCTTCGGCATCCGCTTGCGCTCGGGCGGTACGGCGACCGCCTCGGCCTCGGCGCCCTTCTCCTCCTGGGCGTCGGTGCGCAGCGCCTGCGCGGTCTTCGAGCCGTCGCGGTAGATCGCCAGCGCCTTGAGGCCGCCCTTCCAGCCGCGCGCGTAGGCGTCGGCGATGTCCTCGATCGTGGCGCTCTGGGGCAGGTTGACCGTCTTGGAGATCGCCCCCGAGATGAACGGCTGCGTCGCCGCCATCATGTCGATGTGGCCGGTGTGGGAGATCGCCCGCTCGCCGACCGCGACGTCGAAGACCGGCAGGTGCTCGTCCTCGAGGCCGGGGGCGCCGATGATCGTCGCGTTCTCGGCGATGTGGGCGTCGATCTGCTCTACCTGGGGCTCGGCGTAGCCGAGCGTGCGCAGCGCCAGCGGCACCGATTTGTTGACGATCGTCATCTGGCCGCCGCCGACCAGCTCCTTGAACTTGACCAGTGAGAAGTCGGGCTCGATCCCAGTCGTGTCGCAGTCCATCAGGAAGCTGATCGTCCCGGTCGGCGCCAGCACCGTTGCCTGCGCGTTGCGGTAGCCGTGCTCGGAGCCGAGCTCGACCGCCTCGTCCCAGGAGCGCTGCGCGGCGTCGAGCAGCTCGCCCTTGATCCCGATCTCGTCGATGTCGTAGGAGGCGTCGCGGTGCATCCGCATCACGCCGTTGTGGGCATCGCGGTTCTTGTCGTACTCGTCGTAGGGCCCGGTCGCCCCGGCGGCGATCAGCGCCGACTGGCGGTAGGCGCGGCCGGTCATCAGCGCCGTGATCGCGGCCGCGACGTTGCGGCCCTCGGTCGAGTCGTAGGGCAGGCCGTTGGACATCAGCAGGGCGCCGAGGTTGGCGTAGCCGAGGCCGAGCTGGCGGAACTTGTTCGCGTTCTCGGTGATCTCCTCGGTCGGGTAGCTGGAGAAGCCGACGACGATCTCCTGGGCGAGGAAAACGATGTCGACCGCGTGCTCGAAGTCATCGACGTCGAAGCTGCCGTCCTCGCGGCGGAATTTCATCAGGTTCAGCGAGGCCAGGTTGCAGGCCGAGTCGTCGACGTGCATGTACTCGGAGCAGGGGTTCGAGGCGTTGATCCGGCCCGACTCCGGGCAGGTGTGCCAGCGGTTGATGATCGTGTCGTATTGGACGCCCGGGTCGGCGCAGCGCCAGGCGGCGTCGGCGATCTGGTTCATCAGCCCGCGCGCGTCGAGGGTTTTGACCGTCTCGCCGCTTGTCCGCGCGGTCAGCTGCCAGTCCTCGCCGGCCTCTACCGCCTCCATGAAGTCGTCGGTGACCCGCACCGAGTTGTTGGCGTTCTGGTACTGGATCGAGGTGAAGCCCTCGCCGTCAATCGACATGTCGAAGCCGGCCTCACGCAGCGCTTCGGCCTTGCGCTCCTCGTCGGCCTTGCACCAGATGAAGTGCTCGATGTCCGGGTGGTCGACGTCGAGCACGACCATCTTCGCCGCCCGCCGCGTCTTGCCCCCGGACTTGATCGTCCCGGCCCAGGAGTCGGCGCCGCGCATGAAGCTGACCGGGCCGCTCGCCGTGCCGCCCTTGGCCAGCTGCTCCATCGAGCCGCGGATGTTGGAGAGGTTGATCCCCGAACCGGAGCCGCCGCGGAAGATCTTGCCCTCCTTGGTGTTCCAGCCGAGGATCGAGTCCATGTTGTCTTCGACGCTGAGGATGAAGCAGGCCGAGCACTGCGGTCGCTCCTCGAAGCCGACGTTGAACCAGACCGGCGAGTTGAAGGCCGCCTTCTGGTTGAGCAGGATCGAGGTCAGCTCCGCCTCGAAGGCCTCGGCGTCCTCATCCGAGGCGAAGTAGCCGCCGCTGCGCCCCCAGTCTGAGATCGTCCCCGCGACCCGCCCGATCATCTGTTTGACCGAGGACTCGCGTTTGTCGCTGCCGAGCTGGCCGCGGAAGTACTTTTGGGCGACGATGTTGGTCGCGTTCTGCGACCAGCTCTTCGGGAACTCGACCCCGCGCTGCTCGAAGGCCGGGCTCTCCGGGTTGCCGATCACCGCATCGCGCACTTCCCACTCGATCTCATCGAAGGGATGCGTCCCCGGCGAGGAAAAACGGCGTTCGATCGCGAGGCCCTTGAGACCGTTTTTCGGGACACTGGTGGCGGTCTGGGACATCGAACTTCTCCTCTCGCAGCGACTTTCAGGGGTAACTACGCAGGATCGTCACCGAGTCGGACGTAACTTGTTGCGCCTAACGTCGCAATTGCCGCAGATTTCGCTTGCTACCTATGTATGGTGACAAGGGTGGCTGGTGGGCGAAAAGTTGCGAGAGATGCGGTTGGCGAGCGGGCCACGGCTGCCAGAGAGGCAATGGGCGAGCGCGCCTCCGCCGCCCGTGACGCGGTCGAGGTCCGAGCCACCGCGGCCAAGGACGCGATCGCGGCGGTCAAGCCCAAACTTCGCGGCGTCTCGCACGAGTGGGCCTTCTTCGTCTCGCTCTTCCTCGGCGCCGGGCTGATCATTGCGGCCAAAACCCCGAAGGCGACCCTCGCAGTGGCGATCTACGCGGTCAGCCTTTCCGCCCTGCTCGGCACCAGCGCCCTCTACCACCGGGTCAACTGGACCCGGCCCAACGTGCGCCGCTGGATGCGCCGCCTCGATCACTCGATGATCTTCTTCCTCATCGCCGGCACCTACACCCCCTTCGCCCTGCTCGTCCTCCACGGCCCGCTCGCCGACGCGATCCTGGTCGTCGTCTGGATCGGCGCGATCGCCGGCGCGATCGTCGAGATGGTCTGGATCGACCACCCCAAGTGGGTCGCGGCCCTGATCTACATGTCGCTCGGCTGGGTGGCCGCCGTCGCCTTCCCGGAGCTCTGGAACGACATGGGCGTCACCGGCACCCTCCTCGTCGCCGCGGGAGGCCTCCTCTACACCGCGGGCGCAGTCGTCTACGCCACCCAACGCCCCAACCCCAACCCGCGAGTCTTCGGCTACCACGAGGTCTTCCACGCCTTCGTCATCCTCGCCGCCGCCGCCCACTTCGCCGCAATCGCCTTCTTCGCCTTGCCGGCCTCCTAGTTCGGTGACTGTGGACTTGACCACACCGGGGTGTGGTCAAAGTCGCAGTCGTCACGCCGCGACGGCGAACTCGGCCTCGGCTACCGCGACCAACTCGGCGAGGATCTCCTCGAGCTGCTCGGACTGCTGCGGGGAGAGCTCGAGGCGATCGCTGTCGAGCAGCCCCTTGGCGTGGCCGACCGGTAGCTCGGCCTCGACCACGCGACCGCCCATCGCGCCGAGGACCTTGCGCAGCTCGGCCTGGGCCCAGACCGCTCCGAACATCCCGGTCGAGGCGCCGATCACGGCAGCCGGCTTGCCGTTGAGGGCGCTCTTGCCGGCCGGCCGGGAGACCCAGTCGAGGGCGTTCTTGAGCTGGCCCGGGATCGAGTGGTTGTACTCGGGCGTCGCGATCAGGACCGCGTCGGCATCGCGCACCGCCTGGCGCAGCTCCTCGACCACGGCCGGGGTTGCCTCCAGCTCGACATCCTCGTCGTAGGGCGGCACCTCGCGCAGGCGCTCGAACTCGACCAGCTCCGCCCCGGCGGGCAGCCGCTCGGCGGCCGCCCGCAGCAGGGCACTGTTCAGCGAGCCGCTTCGCAGGCTGCCGGAGATGCCCAGCACTCGCATCGCTACTCGGCCTCCTCGACCAGCTCCAGCTCGACCGCGATGCTGACCTCGTAGTCGAGGACCTCGCCGCCGCTGGGCAGCTCGGCGTTCCAGTCGAGCCCGAAGTTGCGCCGGTCGACCGTGGCCGCGATCGAGAGGCCGACGCGGGCGTTGCCGGCGAGGTCGGCGCCGAGCCGGCCGAACTTGCCGCTCGCCTCGACCTCGCGCGTCTCGCCGTGGATCTCGAGCTCGCCGCGCAGCGTCACGGCGCCGTCCTCGGCGATGCTGAGCTCACTGGAGCTGAAGCGGAGCTGCGGGTAGCGGCCGGCGTCGAAGAAGTCGGGGGAGAGCAGGTGGCCCTTGAGCTGCTCCTCGTCGACCTTGACGCTGGCGACGTCGACGGTGCCCTCGAGCTTGGCCGCCTCGCCGCCGCTCAGCCGCGCCTCGTAGGAGTCGAAGCCGCTGCGGAAGGTCGCCACGCCGTTGTGGGTGATGGCGAAGTTGATCGAGGAGTGGACCGGGTCCACCGCGTATGTGCCTGCCGGGACCTGCTGGGCGATTGTCTGGGTGCTCATCTCTGCCTCCAAGTCGATAGTTGCTTGCTAAATGATTGACGCAGAAACAATCATAGCAGAAAAGCTTGTATCTACAACTATTGTCTTGGCAACATTTATCTGCGATGATGGGCTGGTGATGGAGCAAGCGACGGCAGCCAAACCCACTCGCAATTCCCACGGCGAGGCCTGGGGCGCGCTCACCCGCACCCACGCAGCGATCACGGGGCGCCTGCAGGAGGCGCTGACCAGCGCCGAATTCCCGCCGCTGCCTTGGTACGAGGTGTTGGCAACGCTGTCTGAGGCTCCCGACGAACGTCTGAAGATGGGCGATCTCGCCGACGCCCTGGTGATCACCCGCGGCGGCCTGACCAAGCTGGTCGACCGCCTGATCAAGGCCGGGCTGCTGGAGCGGACCTTCTGCGAGACCGATCGCCGGGTCAGCTACGCGACCCTGATGCCGGCCGGCCACGACCTGCTCGACGAAATGCGCCCCGTCATCGTCGCCGAGCTCAATGTCGCCTTCGCCGCCAAGCTCAGCGTCGCCGAGGCCGATGCCCTCCGCGACACCCTGGAGCGGGTCCAGGTCTCAGCCTGCGGCACTGAGTGACGCGGCCGCGCGCTCTTTGGCGGCCTCGATCAGGGCGATCAGCTCGACCTCGCGGTCGCCGCGGATCAGCTCGACCGGGTCGGGGTCGCCGTTGACGATGCCCTCGAAGAACTCCTTGCGGTCCTGGTAGGTCGGCAGCGTGCCCTTGGCCCAGCCGCGGGCGTCGTTGAGGATCACCGCGAGGCGGGCGTACTCCTCGCCGAACAGCTCGGAGATCTCGCGCTTCATTCGCTTCGCCAGGGCGGGGGAGGCGCCGGCGGTCGAGATCGCGATCGCCAGCGGGCCGGTGCGGACGATCGCCGGCAGGATGAAGTTGCACAGCGGCGGCACGTCGACGATGTTGACCAGCATCGCCCGCCGCTCGGCATCGTCGTAGACCTTGATGTTGACCTCGCTGTCGTCGGTCGAGGCGATGACCATGAAGACGCCCTCGAGGTCGGCGGCGCCCGCGTAGGGTCGCTTCTCCCACCCGATCGAGCCCTCCGCCGCGAGGCTCTCCAGCTCGGGATGGGCGACCGGGGCGATCAGGGTCACGTCGGCGTCGCAGGCGAGCAGCCCCTCGACCTTCTCGAGGCCGATGTCGCCACCGCCGACGACCAGGCAGCGCCGCCCCGCCGTCTTCAGGCAGGCGATGTAGAAGGGCGTCTCCAGCATGTCGCGCACGCAGGACTGGTCGCAGATCCCCTTGCGCAGCTGACAGACGCACTCCTTGCCGGCATAGGCCTGAGCGGGCATATCCCAAAGCCTAGTGGTGCAACGTTTTATCCCCCTGGCAGGGGGTCGGGGCGTTTCACCAGAAGGGACATGTGTGGGTGCAACGCTTTCTCCCCCCGGCGGGGGACAAAACGTTGCACCTGATCTCAGATCGAGTCGAGGGTTAGGCGCAGGCCGTCCTCTAGGCCCGTCTGCGCCTTCCAGCTCAGCTCGCGCCCAGCGCGGGCCGGGTCGATCGAGATCCGCTGCACCTCGCCGGTGCGCGCCGGCGCCAGCTCGGGCTTGAACTCATCGACGCCGCCCAGCTCGCCGAGTAGGCGGGCCAGCTCCAGCACGTCGGTCTCGACCCCGGTGCCGATGTTGATCGGGCCGCTCGCTTCGGACTCCGCCGCCGCCAGCGCCGCGGCGACCACGTCGCCCACGTATATGTAGTCGCGGGTCTGCTTGCCGTCGCCGAACACCGTCGGCGGCTCGCCCCCGCGCAGTCGCCCGCAGAAGATCGCGATCACACCCGCCTCGCCGAGCGGGTCCTGGCGCGGGCCGTAGACGTTGCCGAGCCGCAGCGCCACCCCGGAGATTCCGTAGAGCCGCTCGTACAGCGCCAGGTATCCCTCGGCGGCGAACTTGCTCTGGCCGTAGGCGGAGAGCGGCTCGACCGGGGCGCTCTCGTCGAGCGGCAGCGCCTTGCCCTCGCCCTCGCCGTAGATCGCCCCGCCGGTGGAGACGAAGACGACGCGCTGTGAGCCCGCCGCCCGCGCCGCCTCGAGCACGTTGGCGGTGCCGCCGACGTTGACCCCGGCGTCGAAGGCCGGGTCGGCGATCGACTTGCGCACGTCGATCTGAGCGGCGAGGTGGAAGACGACCCCCGGCTTCTCCTTCTCGGCCAGATCGACCAGCGCCGCCCGCTCGCGGATGTCGGCCTCGACCAGGCTCGCGCCGGCGGCCAGCGCCCCGTCGAGGTTCTCGCGCCGCCCGGTCACGAGGTTGTCGACGACGGTCACCTCGTCGCCACGCGCCAGCAGCGCGTCGACCAGGTTCGAGCCGATGAATCCCGCGCCGCCTGTGACCAGAGCCTTCATTGAGGTCGCGATCCTATGGGCATTGCACCCTGATCGGCAGTCGCCGGACACATATGTAGAGACGCAGCCGGCTTTCGTTCCGGGAGGGGTCGCCGAGCGCCCCTGCTACCCTCGCCGCCCGATGAGACTGATCGTCACCGAGAAGAACAACAGCGCCGAGAAGATCGCGACCTTCCTCAGCAAGGGCAGCGCGACCAGCGACAAAACCTTCAAAGTCCCCTTCTACACCTGGACCGACGAGAACGGCGACGACCAGCGGACGATCGGGCTGAAGGGGCATGTGCTCGGCCCGGCCTTCCCCGAGGGCTACTCGAACTGGCAGAAAACCGACCTGCACGACCTGATCGACGCCGAGCTGATCAAGGAGCCGACCGACAAGAACGTCGTCAAGGCGATCCGCAAAGTGGCCAAGGAAGCCGACGAGCTGGTGATCGCCACCGACTTCGACCGCGAGGGCGAGCTGATCGGGCTCGAGGCCCTGGAGGAGATGCTCGACGCCAACCCCGCGCTCGGCAACCGCGAGGAAACCAAGGCCGGGACGCTGCGGGTCAAGCGCGCCCGCTACTCGGCCCTGACCAAAGAAGAGATCGAGCGCGCCTTCGGCGAGCTCGACGAGCTCTCCTACCCGCTCGCCAACGCCGGCGCCGCCCGCCAGGACATCGATCTGCTCTGGGGCGCGACCCTGACCCGCGCGGTCTCGCTCTCGACCCGCCGCTTCGGCTCCAACTTCCTCTCGGTCGGCCGCGTGCAGAGCCCGACCCTGGGCCTGGTCGTCGAGCGCGAGATGGAGCGCCGCGCCCACGTCGCCAAGCCCTTCTGGGAACTGTTCGCCAAGTTCGAGCACCCCGACGGCAGTTTCGAGGCCCACCACGAGACCGACAAGTTCTGGGAGAAGGCCGAGGCCGACGCGGCGCTCGCCGGCACCGCCGCCCCCGGCACGGTCAAGTCGGTGACCGCGCGCAAGAACACCCGCAAGCCGCCGACGCCCTACAACACGACCGCCTTCACCACCGACGCCTCCAGCCGCCTCGGCATCACCCCGGCCAGCGCGATGCGGCTCGCCGAGGACCTCTACATGGACGGCTTCATCTCCTACCCGCGCACCGACAACACCGTCTATCCGGTCTCGCTGCCGCTGCGCGAGCTGGTCACCTCGCTGGTCCGGATCAAGGAGTTCTCGGCCGCCTCCGGCCTGCTCGACGGCGAGCTCAAGCCGACCCGCGGCAAAAAAGAGACGACCGACCACCCGCCGATCTACCCGACCCAGGCGATCCACCCGGGCGCCCTCGGCGACGGCCCCAAGAAGCGCGTCTACGAACTCGTCGTGCGCCGTTTCCTCGCCACCTTCAGCCCGCCGATGATCACCGAGTCGACCCGGGCCGACATCGAGGCCGGCTCGCAGACCTACTTCGTCCGCGGCTCGGTCGTCGTCGACCCCGGTTTCGCCGGCATCTACACCTACGCCCGCTCCTCCGACGAGGAGATCCCGGCCCTGCGGGAGGGCCAGACTCTCGCCCTCGACGGCGAGCCCTGGATCGTCGACAAGGAGACCCAGCCGCCCTCGCGGATCTCGCAGGCGAAGCTGGTCGAGATGATGGAGGAGCGCGGCCTCGGCACCAAGGCGACCCGCGCCGACATCATCAAGAAGCTCTTCGACCGCGGCTACGTCTACAGCAACCCGCCGATCCCGACCGAGACCGGGATCGCGATGTACGACGCCTTCAAAAAATACGTGCCGGCGATGGCGACGCCGGAGATGACCGCTCAGCTCGAGTCCGAGATGGACCAGATCGCCGCCGGCGAGATGACCAAGGACGGCGTCGTCGGCGACAGCCGCGAACTGCTGCACAAGACCTGGACCGAAATCGACGCCAGCCGCGAAGACCTGGCCAAAGTCGTCTGGAAGGGGATGGACGAGGACCGCATCCTCGGCCCCTGCAAGGTCTGCGAAGAAGCCGGCCGCAAGAAGGAGGACGGCTCGCCCCACATGCTGCGCGTGATCCGCGCGAAGAAGTCGGGCAAGCGTTTCGTCGGCTGCTCGGGCTGGACCCTCGACGATCCCGAGTCCTGCGACCAGACCTTCCCGCTGCCCCAGCGCGGCGACGTCTTCAAACTCGAGGAACGCTGCTCGATCTGCGGCGAGACGCCGCGGCTGAAAGTGCAGCCCTTCCGCGGCCGCCCCTGGAACCTCTGCCTCAACGACGACTGCGAGTCGATGCAGGAGATGAAGAAGCGCCGCGCCGAGCGCGAAGCGGCCAAAGCGGCCAAAGAAGCGATGGCCAAGCAGCCGCTGCCCGAGGGCGACGAGGACAAGGTCCCGGCCAAGGCCAAGGCGAAAGCCAAGGTCAGCAAGGCCGACACCGCCACGCGCGGCCGCAAACGCGCCAAGGCCGCGGCCAAATAGAGCTTGTTCGTTTCGCTGGAGGGCATCGACGGTTCCGGCAAGTCGACGCAGGCGAAGCTGCTGGCCGAGGCGCTCGGCCCCGAGACGCTGCTGATCCGCGAGCCGGGAGGGACCGGCGCGGCGGAGCGGATCCGCGAGCTACTGGCCGACCCCTCGCTGGAGATCGACCCCTTCGCCGAGCTGCTGCTCTTCTCGGCCGCCCGCGCCGACCTGGTCAGCCGCGTGATCCGCCCGGCGCTGGAGGCGGGTACGCACGTCGTCGCCGACCGCTTCGCCGACTCCAGCGTCGCCTACCAGGGCGGCGCCCGCGAGCTCGGCATGAGCCACGTGCTCTCCCTGACCGACACTGTGATCGACGGCCTCTGGCCCGACCTCACCGTGCTGCTGCGCGTCGATCCCGAAGTCGGCCTCGGGCGGGCGGACGGCGAGGACCGCCTCGAGTCGGAGGGCCTGAACCTGCAGCGCGCCGTCGCCGAGGCCTACGAGGAGATCGCCCAGATCGCTTCCGACCGCGTAGTCGTAGTCGACGCGGGCGGCACGGTCGAGGAGGTCCACGAGCGCGTGATGGAGGCGGTCCAAAATCACTCCCGGTGACTTCGCCTTTATGGGGCCAATAGCACGCATAAAGACGAAGTCACCCTGATGGCTGACGCCTTGGGGAGAGCTACTCAGCATCAGGCGCGGGCGCGGGTTGCGCTTACGGCGGCGCTTGCGTCGGCGCCCAACCACGCCTATTTGTTCCGCGGGCCGCGTGGGGCCGGCAAGAGCAAGGTCGCGCGAGCCTTCGCCGCGGAGATTCTTGTCGCCGGCGCCGCGGACCCTGACGACGCGCGCCGCCGCGCCCTGATCGACCCCTCGCCGCACCCCGACCTCGTCTGGCTGCGCCCCCGCGGCGCCCAGCACATGGTCGAGGAGGTGCGCGAGAAGGTGATCCGCGCCGCCTCCTACCGCCCCTTCGAAGCCGAGAAGCGCGTCTTCGTGATCGAGGCCGCCGAGCAGATGCGCGACGAGAGCCAGAACGCGCTCCTGAAGACCCTGGAGGAGCCCCCGGCCTACGTCCACCTGATCCTCCTTACCGCCGAACCGGCGATGCTGCTCGAGACGATCGCCTCCCGCTGCCAGCCGATCGACTTCGCCCCGCTGCCTCCAGAAGCCATAGAAGCTCAGCTCTCCGGTGCCGGCACCGCTGACGACATCGCGGCTGTGGCCCGCCTATCCGCCGGCGACCTCGCCCGCGCCAACTTTCTCCTCTCGGATTCAGGCAGGAACCTTCGAGTAGCAGCGCTGGAGCTGGGAAGGGCCGTCGGGGGGGACTTGCCAGACACTCAGCACGCAAGTGCGTCTGGCAAGTCCCCCCCGACGGCCCCCACCGCCTGGAGCCACCTACTCAAAGCCGCCGAGTCCGTAGGCGACGAAGCCGAAGCAGCGACCCGCGAGATCCTCGAGGAAGAAGCCGAGGCCGGCGTCAAGCGCAGCGCCAAGGACATCGCCGACGAAGCGAAGCGCGCCGGCCGGCGCCGCCGCACGGAGACTCTCGATCTCGCCCTGGAGCTGAACGCGAGCTGGTTCCGCGACCTCGCGGCCACCGCCTCCGGCGCGACCGAGGTGGTCTTCAACAGCGACCGCATCGACGAGCTGCAGGCCCGCGCCGCGTCCCTCGACCCGGCCCGCCCCCGCCGCGCCGCCGAGCTGGTCCAGGACACCCGCCGCCGCCTCGACCTCAACGTCTCCGAGGAGCTAGCCCTCGAGGCGCTCTCGTTTCGCCTCGCTGCCGTTTTCGCCTGAGGCGGCCTGCTCGCGCGCCTTCTCCAGCGCTCGCTCCTGGGCGAGGCGGGTTATCTGGGCGGCCTGGCGCGACATGATCACGCTGAAGTTGAGCGCCATCCCGAGCAGCAGCAGCAGCACGATCGAGAACAGCGCCACGTTGGTGTCGCGCACGCCCATCGCGTCGGCGACCACGGTCAGCAGTCCGGGGAAGGCGGCGCCGACCAGCATCCCCAGCCCGGCGACGAACCAGACCACGCTGAAGCGCTCCTGCAGGCGGTCGCGGCGGATCAGATCGAGCACCAACCCCATGAAGGCCAGGGCCAGCAGCGCGGCGATGATCCGCGTCTGCGGAGTGAGGTGGACTTTCGGGCTCTGCGTTGCCGCCAGCGCCAGCGAGCTCATTGCTCGGCCCCCGCGTGCCGCGGCCGGAACTGGCCGACGAGCAGCACGATCATCCCCTTGAAGATGAAGAAGGCCGAGCGCAGCGGCGTCAGGAACGAGCTGCCGCCGGCCCGCTCCAGCATCCGCACCTGCACCTCCTCGACCCGCAGACCCTCGCGCACGGCGAGCTGCAGCGACTCGATCTCGGCGAAGTCGGGCGAGTAGCGCTCGCTGAACAGAGTCATCACCCTGCGATTCGCCGCACGCATGCCGCTGGTCGTGTCGGTGAAGCGCTGCCGCGTCGCCAGGGTGAGGAAGAAGCGGAAGACGCCGGTGCCGATCCGCCGCGAGAGGGTCGGCTTGTAGTCGTCGCTCTCCGCCGGGCCGCGCTCGCGGTAGCGCGAGCCGATCACCAGGTCGGCGCGGTCGGCGTAGACCTCCTCGAGCAGTCGCGCCACCTCTTTCGGCGGATGCTGCCCGTCGGCATCGAGGTGGGCGCAGAAGTCATAGCCCTCGCGCAGCGCGTGCAGGTAGCCGGTCTGCAGCGCCGCCCCCAGCCCCTGGTTGAAGGGAAGCGAGGCGACCAGGGCGCCGGCCTCGCGCGCCCGCTCAGCGGTCGCGTCGGTCGAGCCGTCGTCGATCACCAGCAGGTTCGCCTCGGGCAGGGACTCGCGCACACCGCCGATCACCTCGCCGACCGAGCCCTCCTCGTTCCAGGCCGGGATGAAGACCAAAGTCCGCATCGGTCGATTCTCCCACGCAGCCCGGCACCCCGACCCCAAGGGGGTGTCTGACTTAGACCACCTGTATGGGTGGCTTAAGTCAGACACCCCCTTGGATTGGGCGTTTGTGTTAGTAACTGCTCATGAGGAGGATCGGGATGCGACTTTGGCTGGCGGGCGCCTTTGCGGCGGTCTCGCTGATCACCGCCTTCTCCGTCTACCTCTTCGGCGACAACCGGCGCGCCCTGGTGGTCGCCGTCCTGATCGGCGTCCTCGCCGGCTTTCTGATCGCCGTCGCGATCTCCCACCGGGTCTCGCGGCTGGCGCAGGCGGCCGCCGAGATGGCCTCGGGCTCCTTCGACGCGCCGCTCTCCGTCTCCGGGCCGGATGAGATCGGCGACCTGGCCCGCGCCCTGGAGTCGATGCGCGCCTCCCTGAAGGAGAGCTTCGGCGTGCTCACCGCCGACCGCAACAAGCTCGAGGCGATCTTCGACGGCCTCGGCGACGCCGTGATGGTGGTCGACGACGAGGGCCCCGTGCGCTTCTCCAACAGCGCCGCGGTCGAGCTGCTCGACGCCGGCCGCCCGCCCGAGGCGATGCTGCCCCACCTCGCCCGCGCCGCCGAAGTCGGCTTCACCGCCCACCCGGCGCTGCGCATCGGCGATCGCGCCTACGCGATGCAGGCCCGCTCGCTGCCCGACGAGCACGCCGTGCTCGCCGTCGTCCGCGACCGCACCGACGAGATGCGCCGCGAGTTCGCCGAAGCGGACTTCGTCTCCAACGCCGCCCACGAGCTGCGCAACCCGCTGGCCGGTATCTCCGGCGCGATCGAGGTCCTGCAGAGCGGCGCCAAGGACGACCCTCGCGCCCGCGATCACTTCCTCACCCGGCTCGGCGAGGACACCGAGCGGATGAACCGCCTCACACAGGCGCTGCTCACCCTGGCCCGGGTCGAGTCGGTCGGCGCGGGGGAGACCGAGGTGGTCGACGTGCCGATCGCGATCCGCGACGTCGTCGCCGCGGTCGAGCCGCCCAAATACGTCGAGCTGATCGTCGAGTCCGAGCCCGACCTGACCGCCAAGGGGGACCCGACGCTGCTGCGCCAGGTGATGATCGGCCTGCTCACCAACGCCTTCAAGAACACGCCACCCCCCGGCGCCGTTACCGTACGCGGCCGCCGCGACGGCGAGAGGGAAGTGATCTTGGAAGTCATCGACACAGGCACAGGCATACCCGCGGCGGAGATCGAGCGCGTCTTCGAGCGCTTCTACCGGCGCAGCGAGTCGCGCAAGCAGGAGGGCTTCGGCCTCGGCCTGGCGATCGCGCGCCGCATGGTCGACGTGATGGGCGGGGAGATCGGCGCCACCTCGGTCGAGGGCGAGGGCAGCACCTTTTGGGTCCGCCTCCCTGTGGCCCAACCGAGCCCGACCCCGGTGGCCTGACGATGAGCAGCGGACGCATCCTGGTCGCCGACGACGAGCCCTCGGTACGCGAGTCGGTCGGCTACGCGCTCGCCCAGGACGGCTTCGACGTCGACGTCGCCCGCGACGGCGACGAGGCGACGGTCAAAATCGGCGAGACCATCCCTTACGACCTGCTGATCCTCGACATCATGATGCCGGGGCCCAGCGGCCTCGACATCTGCCGCGAGGTGCGCGGCCGCAGCGCCGTGCCGATCATCGTCCTCACCGCCAAGGACGCCGAGGTCGACAAGGTGGTCGGGCTCGAGGTCGGCGCCGACGACTACGTCACCAAGCCCTTCTCGGTGCGCGAGCTGCTCGGCCGCGTGCGCGCCCAGCTGCGCCGCCGCGAACTCGACCGCGGCCCGCTCAACCAGGCGGTCAAGATCGAAGCCGGCCCGGTCGCGATCGACCTCGTCCGCCACGTCGCCACCGTGCGCGGCGAGACGGTCAACCTGACCCGCTCCGAGTTCCAGCTGCTCCGCCTACTGGTCGGCCGCCCTGGCGAGGTCTTCCCCCGCCGCCAGATCATGGAGGAGCTCTGGCAGACCGAGTTCGACGGCGACGAGCGCGCCTGCGACGTCCACATCTCCAACCTCCGCCAGAAGGTAGAGCGCGACCCGCAGCGCCCCGAGCTGGTCGTCACCGTGCGCGGCGTCGGCTACAAGTTCGACGGCCAGAGCGGCTGAGGCCCGTGGCGGCGCCGTCGCTGGTCCGCCCCCGCGAAGTCGCGCGGTCGGTGACGCCGCTGGAGCTCTTCTTCGACCTCGTCTACGTCTTCACGGTCAGCCAGCTCTCCAGCCACCTGATCCACGACGTCAGCCTGCACGGCATCGAGGAGACGCTGGTTCTCACCCTGGCGGTGATGTACGCCTGGTTCATGACGGTGTGGACTTCGAACTGGCTCGATGTCGACCGCCGGCCGGTGCAGCTGATGCTGCTCGCCCTGATGTTCGCCACGCTGCTGATGGCGACCTCGGTCACCTATGCCTTTGGCTCCCCGTTCGGCGAATTTGGCGTCAGCGGTGACCGCGCCGGCCTCTTCGTCATCGGCTACCTGGCGATCCAGATCGGCCGCACGCTCTTTGCCGTCGTCGCCTTTCGCGGCCACCGCCTCCACGACCACTTCTCGAACGCGCTGGTCTGGGAGGTGGGCACCGGGCTGATCTGGATCGCCGGCGTCTTCGCCCACGGCGACGCGCGCCTGGAGATCTGGGCGCTCGCCGTGCTAGCCACCTACGGCGGCGTGATCGCCGGCCATCCGCTGCCGAGGCGCCGGAGCCCGTTCAGCAGCGACAGCCAGATCTACGCCGAGCACCTGCTCGAGCGCTTCCGCCTCTTCTTCCTGATCGCGCTCGGCGAGACGGTGCTGACGATCGGCAAGGCCTTCGTCGACGTCCCGGTCGACGCCGGGCGCCTGGCCGCCCTCGCCGCCGCCTTCCTCGGCACCGTCTCCCTCTGGTGGTGCTATTTCCACCGCTCGGAGCGGGTCGGGATCGACGCGGTGCGGAGCGCCGGCGATGGCTCGCGCCTGGTCGCTTTCGGCAACTACTCGCTGGTGGCGATGGTGATCGGCATCATCGGCATTGCCGTCGGCGACGAGCTGGCGATCGCCGACCCGGGCTATGACTTGATCACGACCGCGATGTCGGCGCTGATCTTCGGCGGCCCGGCGCTCTTCCTGCTCGCCCAGCTCGCCTTCTTCCGCCAGGCGACGGGGGTGGTCTCCCAATCGCGCATCGTCGCCTGCGTCGCGCTCGCCTTTCTCGCCCTCGTGACCGCCTCCTTCCCGCTCCTCGCCGCCGTGATCGCGGCGAGTCTCGTGCTGCTCGGCGTGGCGATCGCCGACACCCGGGCGGAGAAGCCGAGCACCGCCACTCTCTAGGCCGATCGCCATGGCCGATCCTGGTCTAGGGCTGCCGAGTTGGGAGCATTTCCTGGGGCACGTAGATCCCCGGGTATCCTCAGCGAGGATGCCTGATGCGGTTACATCGGATCGGCTGGCAAGAGCTGGCGAACGGGCTCGGGCTGCCGAGGCTCGTGGAGACGATGCTGTGGCCGGCGAGGAGTGGCGCCGCTACCGGCTCATCCGCGACGCTGGTCGCGATCCGGACGAGCTGCTCGCCGAGGGCATCGCTCTGAGCGTGCAAGCAGCGGAGCTTGCAGCCAATCAGTGACGGGCTTCGGCCGCATTCTGGAAGACCTCAACGGCGCCGGTGTCCGCTACGTCCTGATCGGGGGGATCGCCCTGATTCGCCACGGAGTAGTGCGGGCAACGCGGGATGTCGATGCCGTCTTTGATCCCGATCCGTCCAACGTGGAGCGCATCAGCGCACTTATCGAGGAGTGGGGAGCGACCCGTCCCGACGGTTCGCCGATCCCAGAGGGCAGCGTCGTTGGCAACCGGACAATCCACCTGGCTACGCCACATGGCGAGCTCGACCTACTGGCCGAGAATGTGGCAACTGTGGGCTTCTCGGATCTCCTGACCCGCGCGGAGACCCGTCGCGTAGATGGGGTGGAGGCCCCGATCTGCTCGCTTGCGGATCTGGTCGCACTGAAGCGCGTGGCAGGCCGCGATCGCGACCAGGTCGATCTGACCGATCTCGAAGCGGCTCATGGCGAGCTTCCCGATAGTCGCGATCCAGGCACCTGACCGCCACGGTCCAAGTGGGCCAGAGCCGACGCCCGGATTCGAACCGGGGACCCCTTCATTACGAGTGAAGTGCTCTACCAACTGAGCTACGTCGGCGGGTTGGCTCCATTGTAGGAGCGGGAGCTTGGTGGGGTTCCGTCGCCGGTGGGGCGCATGATGGGGGCGTGTCGCGGATGGAGACGGCTAAGGGGCGGGCGGAGAACGAAGTCGAGTTCTCGCGGATCGTCGCCTTCAGCGACGGGGTCTTCGCGATCGCGATCACGCTGCTGGTGCTCAACCTGACGGTGCCCGAACACCTCCATCACGAGGAGCTCTGGTCGGTGCTCTGGGGGGAGCGCCAGGACCTCTTCGCCTACGCGATCAGCTTCGCCGTGGTCGGGCGCTTCTGGGTCGTCCACCATCGCTTCTTCGGCGACGTGACCGGCTTCGACGCGCGGCTGATCGCGCTCAACCTCTTCTACCTCGCCTGGATCGTGCTGATGCCCTTCAGCAGCAACGTGCTCGGCGACCACGCCGACCAGGAGGCGGCCGTGATCCTCTACGCGGTCAACCTCATCGGCGTGCTCCTGGCCGGCGCCTGGATGTTCGCCGACGCCCGCCGCGCCGGTCTCAGCCGCGCGACCGACGAGGAGGCCCGGGCAGGCCAGCGACGGGCGCTGCTCGTCTCAGCAGTCTTCCTTGCCTCGATTCCCGTGGCCCTGGTCAACCCGCGGCTCGCCCCCTACTGCTGGCTCGTCCTCTTCGTGCCGGCGTTCGGCCGCATCGCCCGCACGCGCCGCGGACCTGCCCCAAGGCGCCCGCCCCCTCGCTAACCCGGCGCCGTTTCTTGTAGTTCGTTGTCCGACGAGTGCTGCATGCCCGAGCAGACCGGGCAGGTCGGCTCCGGGATCACCGGCTCCCGTTCCAGCTCCATCGTGCGCAGGTCGTAGATGTGGCCGATGCCCAGGGTCGAGGGCCGGGCGAGGCCGGTCAGGTGGTGCATGACGTCGAGGCCGATCTGGCCGCCGATCATGCCGCAGGCCGGTCCCAGCGTCGCCGCCGGCGACTCTTTGCCGCGCTGCTGTTCGATCGCGATGTCGAAAAGCGGGTAGGTGCGGCGGTAGCCGATCTCCTGGCAGACGAAGCAGCCGGTCTCCCCCGGCACGTAGAGCGGCCCGACCCGCGCGATCGGCGGGAAGTGGCTCATCGCGATGAAGGGGACCCCGGCCTTGAAGCAGGCCGAGTTGATCCAGTGCTCGATGTCGTGCGCCGGCCAGTCGCAGGCGTCGATCACGATGTCGTAGCCGTCGATCGTCTCGGCGACGGCCGCTTCGCTGTCGAGCTTCTGGACGCGTGTCTCGATCCGGATCGACGAGTTGAAGGCCCGCAGGCGCTCCCCCGCCGCCGCGACCTTGTAGCGGCCGATGTCGGACTCCGAGTAGAGGACCTGGCGGTTGAGGTTGCTCAGCTCGACCCGGTCGAAATCGAGCAGCAGCATCTCGCCGACGCCGCAGCAGGCCAGGTTGAGCGCCGACCAGCCGCCGAGGCCGCCGACGCCGAGCACGGCGATCCGCGCGCTTTCGAGCCTTTTCTGGCACTCGGAGGCGGGCGGCCCGCCGGTGATGTCGCTGAAGTAGCGCAGCTGGCGGTCGAAGCGCTCCATCACCTTCTCGGCGATCAGGTCGTCGTCGGAGGCGTCTTCGACGACGCCGAGCTCCTCGAACTGGGCGAGCAGGTCCTCGACCTCTTCGGCGCCGAACTCCTCGATCAGCTCCTCGCGGGTCTTCGTCCCGTCGAGCGAGGCGAGCAGCCGCCGGCCCTGCTCGTCGGGGTCCTCGATGTGGATGTCCGCCCCGGCGCTGGGTCGGAGCAGGTAAACGTCGCCGTTCGGCGATTCCATTTGCTGCGTGGTTCTCTTGAGTCGCGGTCTTGTCATGCGGTCCCTTCCTTCTCTGGGTACGCTTGAGACCTGTCGATTGCTCAAATTAGTTTCGTTTAATACTGCGCCGCCACGATAGCTCCCACCCTTGGGGTACGCCATCCGGCCTATCCTGGTACCCAATATTCGCTACCGATAGGAGGAGAAACCGATGGCTACAAGGCGGATCAAGGACGTGGTTGCGGAAAAAGGAAGGCTGAAGCGGTTCATGAATCCCCGCTTGATTAGAGCTATCTCACATCCGATACGGGAGCACCTGCTCGCCGTCTTCAACGAACGGATCGCGAGCGCCAGCGAAATCGGCCGCGAACTCGACCTCGGCGTGCCCGAGTTCTACAGCCATGTGGAGGAGCTGGAGAGGCTCGGCTGCATTGAACGGGTCGAAAGCAAGCCGCGGCGGGGTGCCACGGAGCACTTCTTCTGGGCGAAGGAGACCGTGCTCTTTGACGATCGGGCCTGGATGGAGGTTCCGGCGTCCGTGAGGTCGGATACCGCCGCCAGTTGGGTGCAGGCGATCATTGACGATGCAGTCGGAGCCGTTCGCTGCGGCGTCTTCAGGAGCGGAAAGAGGAAGCACATCACCTGGTTGCCGACCGTGTTCGACGGGCGCGGTTTGGAGGAAGCGATGGCGCTGATGAACAAAACGCTGGTCGGGTTGATTGAGATCCAAGGCCGATCCGCAAAACGTGTCGCCGTCACGGGTGAGCCTGGCATTCCGGCGACAATCGGCCTACTGGGTTTCGAGACACCGTCCACGCCGATTGCGCCGACGCGAGGTCGCTAGCCGCTCGTCAACTCGGCCGCCCGCGCGAACACCGAGTCGAGCATCGGCTCGGTGAGGCGGCCGGTGAAGGTGTTCTGCTGGCTCGGGTGATAGCAGCCGAGCAGCGTCCAGCGGCCGGCCTCGGCCTCGGCGCCATGGCCGAAGCGCGGCTTCGGTCGCGGCAGCTCGCCCCCGAGCGCTCGGATCGCCCGCAGCGCTCCGTCCCAGGCGAAGCCGCCGAGGGCGACGATCGTGCTGCAGCGCTTGAGCAGGGTCAGCTCGCGCTCCAGATACGGCAGGCAGCTGTCGCGCTCTGCTGGGGTGGGGCGGTTTGCCGGCGGCGCGCAGCGGACCACCGCGGTCACATAGGCATCGCTGAGGCGCAGCCCGTCGTCGCGCCGCTCGGAGGTCGGCTGGTTGGCATAGCCGGCCCGGTGCAGAGCGGCGTAGAGCCAGTCGCCGGAACGGTCGCCGGTGAACATGCGCCCCGTTCGGTTGGCGCCGTGCGCGGCCGGGGCCAGGCCGACGATCGCCAGCCGTGCCGCCGGGTCGCCGAAGCCGCTCAGCGGCCGAGCCCAGTAGCCCTCGTCGCGAAAGCGACGGGGTGGATCGGCGGCGCTCTCCTCGCGCCACTCGACGAGGCGCGGGCAGTGCTGGCACGCGTGGATTTCCTTCGCGAGTACAGCGAGATCGTGCGTCTTCTCGTCCGGCAGCCCTTGCCTACCCATTCGGGAACTGAATCATGGTGGGTGTCACAGTGGCTAGCGCAACGCGGGATCGACCCTTTGGGCCCCAAGGATCGATCCGCCCTGCGCGATGGTCGTCACTAGCGCGTCTTGTTGATTGAAAGCAGCGGTACAACCTGCTCGGTTTTTACGATCTTCACCCTGCTCACCCCCTTGGCAAACGTCAGCTCTTGCGGCGGGGGTCGCGACCCATCCAGTACGGCGATTTAGACCAATCGATTACTGGAAATAGTTCCAGTAATCAGTCAAGAGCCTGCAAAAGGCGGATTTAGGTTTGCCAATTTGGCTATGTGTCTAATAGGATGGATTGGTTAGAGGGACAAAAAACGAATCGGAGGAGTCGCTTTGGCCGCGAAGAGCAAAAGCAAGAGCAGAAGCAAGAAGGGCAAGAGCACCGGGGTCGACCAGAAACTGGTCAAGGCGCTCGCGCACCCCCTGCGGGTCGAGATTCTGACCATTCTCAACGAGCGGATGGCCAGCCCCAACGAACTCTCCAAGGAGCTCGAAGAGGGCCTCAGTCAGGTCAGCTACCACGTAAAAGTCCTCAAGGACTTCGATTGCATCGAGATGGTCAAGACCGAGCCGCGACGTGGAGCGGTTGAGCACTACTACAGGGCTACCTCAAGGGCTTATCTGAGCGACAGTGATTTTCAGAACCTGCCCGATTCGGTGAAGCCTGGACTGAGCGCCGCGAGCGTTCAGATGATTTTCGACGATGTTGCTGCGGCGCTGGCCGGAGGGACATTCGACGCTCGCGACGACCGTCATCTCAGCTGGACTCCAGGCATAGTTGACGAGCAGGGTTGGAGCGAATCGGTCGATCTCGCCAAAGAAACCCTTGAGCGCTTGATCAAGATCCACGCGGGAAGCGCCAAACGACTGGCAAAGTCGGGTGACGAGGGCATCCCCGCAACGGCGGTTCTTTTGAACTTCGAAGGCATGCCGGCTGAGTCGAAGTCTGCCCAAAAAGGCAAGAAAGGCAAAGCCAAAACGCGAAAAGCCGCAAAGAAGTCCTAGCACTCAGCACAAAAACGTAGTAGAACTACGCATATGCTTCGCGCCCGAGGATGGGCACGGAGAAAAGTAAATGCCTCAGCAGTCGACGGCGCGGCTTCGGTCGCGCCGTCGTCTTTCTGGTTGCGGTTCTGACGATCTCCGCCGGTGGCTGCGGGCACAGCGGGCACGGCGCCTCGACCGACCCCGAAAAGGCCGCCGATGTCGAAGTCCTCAACTCGGCACTGGCGCAGGAACTGACCACCGTCGTCGCCTACCAGCGCGCCCTGCCGCACCTGCATGGCGAGATGCTTGTCGTCGCCCGCCAGTTTCGCGGTCAGGACCAGACGCACGCCGACGCCCTGACCAAGGCGATCCGCGGCCTCGGCGGCGAAACCGAAGCCGAAGCGGCCGAACTGGAACCGCCCGGCCCGCGCAGCCAGGCCGAAGCGCTCGATCTCGTCTACGAAGAGGAGAACGCGGCGCTGTCCCAGGCCCAGGGCAGCGTCGCCCACCTGCAGTTCAGCGCGCCGCGCACGCTCGCCGCCGCGCTCGCCGCCGGCCACGCCCAGCACCTGGCGATCCTGCGCCAGGGCTTGGGCGCCAACCTGGCCGCCGCGGTCCCGTACGCCTTCGAGCCAGGCAACGCCCCACCTCCCGAACCGCCGAGCGAAAGGGGATGATGCCCGCGTGACCGCTCCTCTCTACGCGATCGGGCGCTTCTGCTCGCGCCATCACTGGGCGACGATCGGCGCCTGGATCGTGCTCGCCGTCGGCCTCGTCCTGGCCGGGCAACAGGGCGAAAGCAAGACCAACGACAACCTCACCCTGCCCGGCACCGGCTCGACCGCCGCCACCGAACTGCTCGAAGACAACCTGCCCGAACAGGCCTACGGCAGCAACCCGCTCGTCTTCCAGGCCAAGGCCGGCGCCGCGCTGACCGCGCCCAAGTACGCCGAAGCGATCGGCCAGGCCGTGAAGCGGCTGAACGCGATGCACGACGTCAACTCGGCCGTCGACCCGCTCAGTCCCGCCGGCGCCGCCTTCCTCAGCAAGGACCGCTCGGTCGCCTACATCCCGGTCGTGCTCGGCACCGGGCCGGGCGAACTCGACGAAGCGCAGGCCCAGGCGGTTCTCGACGCAGGCGGGCCGGCCGAAGCCGCCGGCCTACGGGTCTCCGTCGGCAGCTACGTCGGCCAGGCGCTCTCCAAGCCCGACACCGGGGCCAGCGACGCGATCGGCATCGCCGCCGCGATCGTCATCCTGCTCTTCGCTTTCGGCACCGCGACGGCGATGGTGCTGCCGATCTTCTCGGCGATCCTCGGCCTCGCCTGCTCGCTCTCGATCATCCGCCTGCTCGAGCACGTCGTCCAGGTGCCCAGCGTCGCCGCGACCCTGGCGACGATGATCGGCCTCGGCGTCGGCATCGACTACGCGCTCTTCATCGTCACCCGACACAAGCTGCAGCTCAAGGACGGGATGGACCTGCGCGAGTCGATCGCCCGCGCCACCGCGACCGCGGGCGGCGCCGTCGTCTTCGCCGGCTTCACCGTGGTGATCGCGCTCTGCTCGCTCGCCTTCGCCGGTATCCCGCTGGTCAGCACGCTCGGCTTCACCGCGGCGATCGCGGTGGTGATCGCGATCGCGGCGGCGACCACGCTGCTGCCGGCGATGCTGGGGGCGCTCGACTACCGGATCGACTCGCTGCGCGTGCAGCTCGGCAAGACCCACCCCGACGACAAGCAGCCGCACGGCTGGACCCGTTGGGCCCGCGGCGTCGCCGATCGGCCCTGGCGCTCCGCCCTCGCCGCCCTGGCGGTCCTGATCGTGCTCGCGATCCCGATTCTGCAGCTCGAGCTGGGCCAGAACGACCTCAGCGCCCTGCCCAAATCGACCACCGCGCGCCAGGCCTACGACAGCCTCACCTTCGGCTTCGGCCCGGGGGTCAACGGACCGCTGCTGATCGCCTCCGAATTCGACAGCGCCGAAGAAGCCAAGGCGGTGCTGCCCGGGCTGGAGAAATCGATCGGCGGGGCCGCCGACGTCGAAGCGGTCTCCGAACCGACCCTCGACAAGGCGGGGACGGTGGGCGTCTTCACGGTGGTCTCCAAATCGGCGCCGTGGGCGGACGAGACCGTCAGCCTGGTCGAAGACCTGCGCGAAACGACGATCCCGGCGGCGCTGAAGGGGACCCACGCGACCTCGTACGTCGGCGGCCAGACCGCCGGCTACATCGACCTCGCCACCCAGATCGGCGACAAGCTGCCGTTGATGATCGCGATCGTCGTCGGCCTCAGCTTCATCGTCCTCCTGCTCGCCTTCCGCTCGCTGCTGGTGCCGATCAAGGCGGCGGCGATGAACCTGCTCTCGGTCGCGGCCGCCTACGGCGTCGTCACCGCGGTATTCCAGCTTGGCTGGGGCTCCTCGCTGATCGGCCTCGACCACCCGATCCCGATCGTCAGCTTCGTGCCGCTGCTGATGTTCGCGATCCTCTTCGGCCTCTCGATGGACTACGAGGTCTTCCTGCTGACCCAGATGCGCGAGCACTTCCGCGAGAACGAAGACGAGCGCGAGGCGGTGATCCAGGGCCTCGCCAACACCGGCCGCGTGATCACCTCGGCGGCGGCGATCATGGTCTGCGTCTTCACCAGCTTCGTCCTCAACGGCAACCCGATCGTCAAGGAGTTCGGCGTCGGCCTCGCGGTGGCGATAGCGATCGACTCGACCCTGGTCCGCTGCCTGCTCGTCCCGGCGATCATGGTCCTGCTCGGCAAGCGAGCCTGGTGGCTGCCGAAATGGATGGAGCGCCTGGTCCCCCACATAAGCATCGAGGGCGAGGAGTACTTCGCCGCCCGCGACGCGGCCCTCGCAACCGCCGATGGGCCGAAAAGTGGCGCCACGGGCGACATTTAGGCCCGTCGGTCCTGGGCGGGTAGCGTCTGGGCGCGATGTTCCCGCTTAACCTGCCCAACGCCCTCACCCTGCTCCGCATCCTGGCGGTGCCCGTCGTGGTGGTGGCGCTGCTGGGGGAGACGCCTAACGGCGACGCTCTTGCCGCCGCCGTCTTTGCCCTGGCCGCGGCCACCGACGGGCTCGACGGCTACTTCGCCCGCTCGCGCAACTCGATCACCACCTTCGGCAAGCTGATGGACCCGATCGCCGACAAGCTGCTGATCGTCGCCGCGCTCGTCTCGCTCGTCTCGCTGCACCGCCTCGAAGCCTGGGTGGCGATGGTGATCATCGCCCGCGAGTTCGCCGTCACGGTGATGCGAGCGGTGGCAGCCGAGCGCGGCGTCGTCATCGCCGCCAGCTGGCTCGGCAAGGTGAAGACGGTCCTGCAGATTGCCGCCGTGATCGCCCTGATCGCCGCCAACCCGGCCCCGGCCTGGGTCGACGCCCTCGTCTACCTGGCGGTAGCCGCCACCGTGATCAGCGGCGCCGACTACTTCTTCGGCCTACGCCGCCGCTTCGAGGCCGAGCGCGAAGCACGAGCGGCGCCGAAGACCAAGCCCGGCTAGCCCGAATCCGCCAGGCGCCGACCCGGCGACGCCCCTCACTACCGGTGTCATGGCATCTCCCGTCACGAACCCGCGCGCAAGTCGCGACACCCAACGCACCACCCGCGCGTCGGCGGTTGGGACGTTTGGCGAATGCCAAGCACCCCCGCGTCCCAAACCCGCCAGGCCAAGCCACCAACATCCCGGGTGCAACGCGTTGTCCACCCCACAGGGAGACAACGCGTTGCACCCGACGAGTCGAACCCCGACCGGCCCGAGGTGCAACGTCTTGTCCCCCTGGGAAGGGGACAACGCGTTGCACCCGGGGACGAAGCTACCGCGGCCATTCGAGAGCTGGCCGAGCGCCAACACGGCGTGGTGTCGTGGAGGCAACTGACTGCGCTGGGACTGGGCCCTCGACTTATCGAGGGCCGTGTTGCGCGTGGCCGTTTGGTTCCAATCCACCGAGGGGTGTTCGCGCTTGGTCATCGACGTATCGGCCTACATGGCGAATGGATCGCTGCCGTCCTCGCGTGCGGGCCCGGGGCCGTGCTCTCGTACGGAAGCGCAGCTCACCTTTGGGGAATACGAGGATCGCGAGGCCCAATCGAGGTGACCCGCGTCTCCGGGCATCATCGGCCGCACGGGGTCCGCTTGCACCAGACCAGATCGCTGCCGGAGGAGCACGTCACGGTCGAAGCGGGGGTTCCGGTCACGACCATTGAGCGAACGCTGCTCGACAACGCTGCACGCTTGGACGAGCGCCAACTGGAACACGACCTCGTCACCGCCGATCGAAGTCGCCGACTGCGCTGGCAGGAGCTGAATCGAATCGTCACGGACCACGGCTCCGGTCGCAGGGGCGTGCGGCGGTTCAAACGGATCATCGAACGTGTGGACCCTCGGTTTGCGGAGGCGGTCTCGCCGTCTGAGATCGACTTCCTGGCCCTCTGCCAGCGCGACGGGCTGACGTTGCCGCAGGTGAACGTCCTCGTCGAGGGCCGCAAAGTCGACTTCTACTGGCCCAAGACGCGGCTAATCGTCGAGGCCGATAGCTACGACTACCACGCAGACCGCCCCGCCTTCGAGCGAGACCATCAATCAACCGTGGACCTGGAAGCGGCTGGCTATCGAGTCCTCCGCACGACCTACAAGATGCTCCAGTCCAATCCACGTCCCTTCCTCCGCCTGGTACGCGATTCCCTGTCCACTTGACGGGTGCAACGCTTTGTCCACCCCGCAGGGGGACAGCGCGTTGCACCCCTCGTGACGAGCTCGGACAACCCGCAGCTGCAACGTCTTGTCCCCCTGGGAAGGGGACAACGCGTTACACCTGGTGGGGCGCTTGGTGGTTCAGGCGCTCGGGGACTCGAGCCACTCGCGCATCGTCGTGTGGCGCTCCGCCTGCTCGCCGGAGGACAGCTCCTGGCGTAGGTCGCCGAGGGTGCCGTAGCGCTCTGCCACGACGTTGTGGCGGTGGATCGTCTCGAGGTTCTCCTGGCGGGCCATGACGAAGGCCTCGGCCGGCAGGTCGGGGTAGCCCTCGACCACGGCGCGGATCATCTCGCGCACGCAGTCCTCGACGAAGCGCGGTTGCGAGTGGGCCTTGGCGACGACGGCGAGCTCGTCGGGGCGCTTCATCAGCTCGTAGATCTCCGAGCTCATCGAGCCCTCGACGATGCGCAGCAGCTCCGGCGCGTCGATCCAAGACTCGCCGCCCTCGGGGCAACCGATGTAGAGGGTGCCGATGCCGCGCTGGTTGTGGGTGGCGACGGGCACCGCCTCGATCGCCAGCTCGATCTGCTCGGGGTCGAAGCCGCTCGCCGCGAGCCGTTCGCGGCCCAGCTCGGCGACCATCTCCTGGGCGCAGGGGCAGGCGGTCATGCCCTGGGCCTGCACCCCGGTCAGCGTCCGCGTGCCCCGCTCGGAGGCGACCGCGGTGCCGAAGAGGCCGTAGATCTCCTGGGTCGAGTGGCCGGTCGCCGGCGTGCTCACCGTCTCCGGGTAGCGCGCCTCGACCGAGACCTCGGCGCGGCGCCCGTGCTGGCGCTCGCGCACCTGCTGGGCGATGTGCGCGGCGAGGATCTCAGCGCGGAAGGCCTCGCCGAGCACGACCTCGTCGATCGCCTCGCCGACGTCCTCCTCGAAGCGCGACATGTGGACGCCGGCCTGGCGTGGCTCGAGGTCGACGAAGCACTCGAAGTTGGCGTGGTAGAGGTTCTCGGCGCCGTCGGCCTTGACCCGGATCACCTTCTCGACCCCGGTGACGCCGACCCGCGAGAGGCTGACCTGCGTCGCCGGCACCGACGCCTGCACGTCGGGCGCGCTCAGGGACGGGGTCATCGCAGTACGGCTCGCCACGGCTACGAAGACTAGGCAACTCGACCGGCCGGCCGGCGCCCGCCACGCCGAAAGATCCGTTTCTTCTGCCTATACTTCGCAGCGGTCGGAGCGTTGGGGCCGGCCCCCCGGAATGGGAGAGGGTTGGACCGGAGGCAGTGATATCGAACCGTTGGAGACGGTCCCGCAGGGACTCGATCAGGATTCGGATGGACAACCGTTTGCGGAGCCGGAGGAGCTTCGCGGGCTGATTGCGCTGGGCCGCGAACGCGGCTACCTGACCTTCGAGCAGATCGCCGGCACGCTCGAGGAGGTGGAGGTCACCAAGGAGCAGATCACGGGACTGCACGCGCACCTGGTCGAGCAGGGCGTCGAAGTGATCGCCGAGGAGGGCGTCAGCGCCTACAAGGAAGCGCGCGAAGAGGCGGCCAACGGCAACGCCAAGAAGGCCGAGCTGGACCTGACAGTCGAGCCCAGCCTCGACTCGCTGCGCCTCTACCTGCGCTCGATCGGCCAGGTTGAGCTGCTCACCGCCGCCCAGGAGGTTGAACTGGCGAAGCGGATCGAGCGCGGCGACATGCTCGCCAAGCGCCAGATGGTCGAGGCCAACCTGCGCCTCGTCGTTTCGATCGCCAAGGGCTACCTGGGGCGCGGCCTGAGCTTCCTCGACCTGATCCAGGAGGGCTCGCTGGGCCTGATCCGCGCGGTCGAGAAGTTCGACTACCGCCGCGGCTACAAGTTCTCCACCTACGCGACCTGGTGGATCCGCCAGGCGGTGACGCGGGCGATCGCCGACAAGGCGCGGACGATCCGCATCCCCGTCCACATGGTCGAGAAGCTGAACCGGGTCGCCCACGTCGAGCGCCAGCTGGTCCAGTCGCTGGGCCGCGAGCCCGAGCCGCACGAGATCGCCGCCGAGCTGCGCTGGCCGCTCGACGAAGTGCGCGAAATCCTCCGCGTCTCCCAGCTGCCGGTCTCGTTGGAGAAGCCGGTCGGCGACGAGGACGAATCGGAGCTCGGCGATTTCGTCGCCGACGAGGAAGTGGCCGAGCCCTTCGAGGAAGCGAGCGAGCACCTGCAGCGCGAGGGGGTGCGGCGGGCGCTCGAGGCCCTGCCCGAGCGCGAGCGCCAGGTGATCGAGCTGCGCTACGGCCTTTCCGGCCTGGAGCCGCTGACCCTGGAGGAGGTGGGCCGCACCTTCGGCGTCACCCGCGAGCGGATCCGCCAGATCGAGACCAACACGCTGAAGAAGCTGCGCGCCCTCCCCGAGGCGCAGATGCTGCGCGAAGCCGGCTGACGCTCAGCGCGGCTCGAGCACGATCACCGAGGCCTCGCGGTCGAGCTTGTCCTGGTAGTCGTCGAAGCCCGCGTACTGCTCGTTGTGCCGACGCCAGAGGTCGTCGCGCTCGGCGCCCTCGGCGATCCGCGCCCGCACCGGGTAGCGCTTGCGCCCGAGCTCGACTTCGCCCTCCGGCTTGGCCTTCAGGTTGAGCGACCAGGCCGGGACGCGGGCGTTGCCGGCGTTGGTGTTGATCACGACGACGTTGGCGCCGTCGGCGAGGTAGACGACCGGCGCCGTGCGCTGCTGCCCGGACTTGCGCCCGGTCGTGGTCAGCAGCAGGATCGGGGCGCGGCCGACCATGCCGCCGATCCGCCCGCCGCTCCAGCGGTAGAGCGGCACGTTGAGCTTCCCCGTCCAGCGCAGCCCCCGCGCCCCAAGCGAGTTGGAGATCTTCGCGAGGGTGTGGTCGCTGGGCATCGCGCGTAAGGTACAGGCCGATGGCCGAGCCGCACCCCTTCCGCCGCGCCGCCGAAGCCAAGGACCTCGACCTGCTCACCGAGGCCCTGCGCGAGGACGTCGAGCTGCACAGCCCGATCCTCTTCCGCGGCTTCGAGGGCCGCGAGATCGTCAGCCAGGTCCTCACCCACGTCGCCGCCACCCTCGAGGACCTCACCTACGTCGACGAGCTGCGCGAAGGCGACAGCGTCGCCCTACGCTTCAAGGCCCGCGTCGGCGATCGCGAGCTGGAGGGCATCGACTTCCTCGAGCTCGACGAAGACGGCCGCGTCGCGGTCCTAACCGTTTTCATGCGCCCGATGTCCGCCCTCACCGCCTTCAACGAGCAGATGAAGCAGCGACTCGGCGTCGCGTAGCTCACGCAACTTTTTGGTCTACATACGACTGTATTCTTTTGCTGGTGGAGCGGAGGATCAATCGCAGGCAGCAGGGGGATCTCGGTGAGGCGTCGGCGATCGAGTGGCTGACATCGATCTGGTGGCTTGCGCGCACGGCCGACTTCTACGAATCCAGGTCAAGACATCGACCCAGCGCGTCACAACTCCCAACGGGGCGAGCGCAGCGCGGTATCCATCGTCACCCGCGGGGGAAACCAGAGTTGGAGTGGGGCAGTAAAGAGCGTGGACCCCACTCTTGTGGACTATCTCTTTGCTCACACAGGCAGTGGCCGTAGGTGGTTCATCCCCTCTACGGTGCTTGAGGCATCGACCTCCATCACGCTTGGTGGCCCCAAGTACTCGCAGTTCGAGATTGAGCCCGGTCGGCCGATCGATCAACTCGTCTATGGCGCGGGTCGCTCTATAGAATCGCCGCCGCCGGGGGAGTATCCAAGCGGTCAACGGATGGCGCCTGTAAAGCGTCCGGCTCAGCCTTCGCAGGTTCGAATCCTGCCTCCCCCATTTCGGCCTCGGCCAGGTTTCACGCGCTCGAAGTACGAGCGCTCTCGCGGTCAGTCTGGGCAGTGTCTCATCAATCAAAAGCGGCGGGTAACACTGCCCCAGCGGGCATGTATTGAGGCTGGGTTTCAGAACGACGATCGGCTGCTTGTCCGAAGCGATGGAGATGGACGTATCGTCCTCGAACGGATCGACCCCCCGCCCAGCGCTGTAGCTTCCGTTGGGTGCATGGACTCGACGGCCGAGTAATCGCTATTGCCGGGATCGCCGGCGGGTTGGGGCCCGTCGTCGCCGAGCGGCTCGCTGCTGGCGGGGCGACCGTTGCCGGCGCTGACGTCTCGCCGGAGCGGATCGACGCGGTCGGGGCCGGGCTGGCGCTGCCCCCCGAGCGCTGGGACGGGCGCGCCGTCGACCTGCTCGACGAGGACGCCACCCGCGCCTGGTGCGCGGCGCTGCTCGAGCGCTTCGGGCGGGTCGACGCGCTGCTGCACCTGGTCGGCGGCTGGCGCGGTGGCCAGCCACTGCACGAGGAGCCGCTCGCCGACTGGGCGCTGCTGCATGACCTGCTGATCCGCACCGTCCAGCACACCAGCCGCGCCTTCCACGACGCCCTGCTTGCGGGCGAGCAGGGCCGCTTCGTCCTCGTCTCCGCCAAGCAGGCCCAGGCGCCCTCCAACTCCAACGCCGCCTACGCCGCGGCCAAGGCGGCCGCCGAGGCCTGGACCCTGGCCCTCGCCGACGGCTTCGAAGGCAGCGCCGCCACCGCCAACATCATCGTCGTCGACGCGATCCTCACCCCCCGCATGCGCGAGGAGAGCCCGGGCGAGGACTTCCCCACTTTCACCCCGGCCGAGAGCATCGCCGAGGCGATCGCATTCCTCTGCTCGGACGCGGCCGAGAAGATGAACGGGCAGCGGCTGCCACTTACCATGAGGGGATGAGCGCAGCCGCGACCGGCAAGCCCGCCAAGGGCGAGATGACGATCCACGAGCTGGCCAAGCGGACGGGGATGACGGTCCGCAACATCCGCGCCCACCAGACCCGCGGCCTGCTGCCGCCGCCGGTCGTGCGCGGCCGCACCGGCTACTACGACGAGGAGCACGTCTCGCGGATCGAGCTGACCCGCGAGATGCAGGCCGACGGCCTCAACCTGGAGGCGATCCGCCGCGTGCTCGAGGCGGGCGACAGCTCCGCCGCCGAGATCTTCGACTTCACCCGCGCCGTGCGCGCCTCGGTCGCCGACGAGGCGCCGGAGATCGTCGAGCTGGACGAGCTGGCGGAGCCCTGGACGGACACGATCGACGAGGCCCAGGAAGACGACCTGACCCGTCGCGCCGAAGCGCTCGGCGCCTTCCGCACCTTGCCGGATGGACGGCTGGAGGTGATCAGCCCGCGCATGTTCCAGGCGGCGCTCGCCCTCGCCGAGCTCGGCGTCCAGCGCGAGGGGGCGATGGCCGCGGCGGAGAAGGTGCGCCACGAGGCGGACGTCATCGCCCACACCTTCGTCGAGCTCTTCAGCAAAGAGATCTGGCAGCCCTTCGAAAAGGCGGGCCGCCCCGAAGGCGAGTGGCCCAAAGTCCGCGAAGCCCTCGATCGCCTGCAGCCGCTCGCCTCCGACGCCCTGCTCGCCACCTTCCAGATCGCGATGGCCGAGGCGGTCGAGAAAGCCAGCGAGCAGACCCTGCGCCGCGCCGCCAACCCCAAGCCAGGTCCGAACGGCGGCAAGCGCCGGCGCAAGAAGAGCACCCGCAGCCGCTGATTCGCGCTTCGCAGGGGGGAGAGTCCAGCCGCCGCCGGTCTTTATAGGGGGCGATGCCTCGATCAAACGGGTGGTACCCTATAAGGCATGAAGAAGACGACGGTCTATCTGGATGCGTGGCTCGATCGCGACCTGCGCCTGATCGCGGAAGCGGAGGGCAAGAGCAAGGCCGAGGTCATTCGCGAGGCTCTGGCAGCGCGCGCAATGGAAGCGTCGCCCCAGCCGCGGATCAAAGCGATCGGGGTCTGGAAGGGGGGTCCGACGGACCTTTCGCAGAACGTCGATCGCTACCTCGAGGGCTTCGGCGAAGATTGATCGTCCTCGACACGTCGTTCGTCTTCGCGCTACTCGACGAGAACGACTCCCACCACCGACAGGCCACGGCTTGGTATGTGAACGAGAAGACCGAGAGCTTCACCACCACACCTCTCGTTCTCGCCGAGATAGACCACTTGCTGAACAAGCGCGCCGGGCCGGTTGTGGTCAAGGCATTTCACGCCGATGTTCGCGCCGGCAGCCTCGGCGTCGAATGGTGGCCGAAGCTGGAGCTCGAGGCCGCGGAGATCGCGGAGCGCTACGCAACACTTGGCCTCGGCCTAACCGACGCCTCCCTCGTAGCCCTCGCCGGCCGCCTCGAGACCAACCGCATCGCGACCTTCGACGAGCGCCACTTCCGGGCCGTCGAGCCGCTGAACGGCGACTCGACCTTCACGCTGCTCCCCGCGGACGCGTAGAGAAATCGGGCGCTTCTGGCGTCTCGTTTCGCGAGCTCGTCGAGCCCGCACCGGTCGTCGCATTCTGTTGTCCAGAGCCAATCTCAGTGACTGCCCTCGGCGAGACGTGCCTCTGGGAACGCGCGTGGCCTTGACTTTCGCAAACAAGTTTGTTCTCATTCCCTCGCAGTTAATGTACGAAGTAGTTCAGTTGGCTATGGAATGCGAGCTGGACTTCACAGGGACTTAGAGATCGACGTAGTCGTCGACGGCCACGTCGGCTCGGTCAAAGGACGCTTGAGGAATACCTTCGAAGCCGTCCCCGACGCGCCGGTATCGAACGTCGTGATCAGCCTGTGAGGCGGCAAGAAGGGCCTGTTCGAAAACTCGACCAACCTCTGCATAGGCACCCACAAGGCAATCGCCGCCTTCACCGGTCACAATGGCAAGGAGCACGACTTCAACCCGGCACTGGTGGCGACGGGTTGCAAGGGCAAAGCAAAGAAGCACAAGCGCAAGGGGTAGGAGATGAGAAGACGGGCGGGGGCCCTCGTCACCTTGGTGGCGATACTGAGCTGCGCGTCTTTGGCCCGTGCGGCAGTGGTCCAGGAAGGCAACCTGCGGATCACCGTCCTCTCCCAGATCCAGCCCTACAAGCTGCCGCGAACGGGGACGGCGCCGATAGCGGTATTCGTCGCCGGGCACCTGCAGGCCCCCCACGGCGGCATCCCGGCGCAGCTGCAGCGCCTCACCGTCGACGTCAACAAGCACGGCCTGCTGCAATCGAAGGGGCTGCCGGCCTGCGGGATCGATCAGATTCAGCCCGCCTCGAGCGAAAGAGCCCTCGAGGACTGCGGAGGCGCCGAGATCGGCTCGGGCCAGTTCTGGGCGCACATCGTCCTGCCCGACCAGGGCGCCTACTCGACCCACGGGCGCCTCTTGATCTTCAACGGCAAAAAGAACGGCAAGCCGGTCCTGCTCACCCACATCTTCACCGCCAACCCCTTCTTCAGCTCCTTCGTCCTCACCTTCGCGATCCGCAAGGTCCACAAGGGCCCCTACGGCACAGAGCTCAGCGCTTCGCTTCCCCAGGCCCTCGGCTCCTGGGGCTACGTCGATCGGATCAAGCTCACCCTGAAGCGCAAATACACCTACAAGGGCAAGCAGCTGAGCTACTTCAACTCGGGCTGCCCGGCGCCGAAGGGAGTCAAGCGGACCGTCTTCCCGCTGGCGCTTGCCAGCTTCGACTTCGCCGAAGGACTGAGCATCAGCGCGAAGGTGAACAAGGCCTGCGCGGTGGTGGGGTGAGCGGGCTATGAATATGGACAGGAAAGCCCTCGGGACGACTTCAGAATTGCAAGGAACAGCCTTTCCGCACGGGCATGCGAGCTTCGGCGCCGTCGCGGGTGTTTCTCTGAGCGCTAGGGTTGAAAGGCGTGCGCCGTCTGGGGATGATTGCCATGCAGCGCTAAGGAAAAGTCAGGGAACGAGACAAGGGGACGGAGATGCGCGGGATGGGAATCGGGGGAGTAAAAACGTTGGGGATCGCCATTGGGCTGGTCGTGGGGCTGCTGCCGGCTCCGCTGGCGCAGGCCAGCTATGACCCGATTGCCTCGGGGACGACCAAGCTCACGCTCGACAAGGGCTTTCTGGCCGCCTCGAAGAAGGTGGGGGTGACGATCGCGGTCAAGGCTCCCGCCAAGCGGCAGGGCGCCGCTCTGGTTCTGCCGGTGATCGGCGGCAAGTCCGATCCGATCGCGAAGAAGGCGGAAATCGAACAGGACGGGTCGATCGTCTTCCAGGCCGGCAATCGCAAGGTGCCGCTGCGGAGCATCGAGCTGAAGTCGAAGCACACGCCCCTCTTCGCCAAAGTCGGCGGCAGCCAGCTGAAGGTGGCGAGCGCCGCTCAGGTCGTGACCAAGCGGGCGGGCTTTGCGACCTCCTTCAGCGCCACCGGCCTAAAGCTGACCCAGAAGGTCGCCACCCGCCTCAACAAGAAGCTGCGCACGAAAGACTTCTTCAGGGAAGGCCAGCTGATCGGCAAGATCCAAAGCGAAGCCCAGCCGCAGCGGGTGACGATCCTCCCCAGCGGCCAGGCGACGCTGACCCCCGCCCCGGCGATCCTCGCCAAGTTCAAATCGCTCTTCGTCTCGCTCAACCCGATCGCCCCGGCCGAACTCTCGGCGGGCCCTGTGCTGCGCTTTCCGATCGCGATCGGCGGGCAGATCTCGACCACCGCCTCGGAAGGGACCCTGCGGCTCGGCGGCGCGATCGAACTGCTGCAGCTCGGCGCCGGCCAGGTCTTCCAGAAGGAATACTGGCTCGACCTCGCCGGCAAGGACACCAGCTCTGAAGTCGACGTCGAGCCGACGCCGGCCTTCCCCGGCAAGCTGGGCCGGATCGGCACCTATGCGATCGACATGTCCCACGCCGCGGTCGCCTCGGACCCAACGAGCCGCACGATCTCGGTGACGGGCGCGAACCTCACCCTCGACGCCCAGACCGCGACGACCTTCAACGAAGCCTTCGCCTCCGGCAAAGCGGTCTTCGCGACGGGCGAAACCTTCGGCACGATCAGCTTCGCCGCGGTGGGGCAGTAGCGGTCCGCGCTCAGGGAACCGCTACGGCCAGCTCCTCGCCGGCGGCCTCGTGCCCTTCGTAGGGCAACACGGCGAAGTACATCAGCGAGGGCAGCAGGGACTCGAGGCCCTCGGTCTCGCCGCGGTAGAGGCGCGAGTAGAGCAGGGCCTCGATGCCGCCGACTATGCCGGCGGCGGCGATCGCCGAGGGCTGGGCGTCGGGGTCGGCCTCGGCGCGCACCTGGCTGTCGAGGCAGGAGGCGAAGCGGTCGAGCATCTCGTCGCGGCGCAGCAGCGCCGCCGGGCAGGCGGCGCGGGCGTCGACGATCAGCGACATCGCCGCGTCGGGGTCTTCGACGACGAAGCGCAGCAGCTCGGCGAGCGCCGGGCGGAGGCGCTCGCGCCAGGTCTCGCCGTCGCGGCCGGCGTCCTCGAGCCGCCGGCGCAGGCGCGCCGCGGCGCTGTCGAAGGCGGCGAGGAAGCAGTCCTCCTTGTTCTCGAAGTGCTCGTAGAAGGTGGGGCGGGAGACGCCGGCGCGGTCGAGCACGTCCTGGACGGCGACCTCGCGGTAGGTGAGCTCGTTCGTCGCCCGCAGCATCGCTGCCAGCAGACGCTCGCGCTGGACGGCGGCGACCAGGTCCGGTGGCAACGAGCGGATGCCTGAGGGAAACTGTCCTTCGCTGCCGGCGAGCAGCTCGGCGGCGGCGCTGACCTCGTCCGCCGGCCAGCTGTCGCCGAGCGCGGCGAGCAGCATGTCCTGGCTTAGTTCTACCCTGTTCGAAGACATCGAGAAACCCTACCGTTTCCGTGATAAACCTATAAAGTCTTTCCACGGTACCATTTGGGTCGCCAGCGTGCAAGGCGATTCGCCGCCGCGCGGGTATCCTTGGCCGATGCCGCCGCGCGCACAGTCGAAGGCCGGGCTCCGCGCCGGCGCCGTTCCGGTCCGTCCCGCGCTCTCACCTGAGTTCGTCGCCGTCCACAAGCGCCGCCGGATCATGGACGCGATCGCCGAGTTAACCGCCGAGCAGGGCTACGACGCGACCAAGATCGGCGACATCGTGCGCAGCGCCGGCGTCGCCCGCAAGACGCTCTACGACAACTTCGAGGGCAAGGAGGAAGTCTTCCTCGCCGCCTTCGACGCCGCCGTCGAGGAGGCGATCGCCCGGATCGAGGAGGACTGCGCCGAGGTCGAGGGCGGCTGGGAGGAGCGCGTGCAGGCCGGCCTCGCCGCCTTCCTGCGCTACGTCGCCGAGAACCCCGCCCGGGCCCGCATGTGCATGATCGAGGCGCTCTCCGCCACTCCGGCGGCCACCGAGCGCTACGAGGAGGCGGTCGGGCGCTTCGTCGAGCTGACCAGGCGCACGGTTCCCCACGACGACAAGCTTCCCGCGACGATCGACGAGACGCTGGTCGGCGGCGTCGCCTGGATCGTCTACCAGCAGATCCGCCGCGGTGAGGTCGAGAAGGCCGAGGACCTGCTCCCCGAGCTCTCCGAATTCATGCTCGCGCCCTTCCTGGGCCACTGACTGCGCCCCCGTAGAGCGGCGCTTTTCCAAAAGCGCCGAGGCACGAACCCTCGCTCGCCGTCTCTCATACCACGTTCGTTCCTTGACAAAGACGAACTCGTATGTTTATCCTGTCCTGTCGTTTGGGAACCCGAGTGTCAGTTCAGGGAACTAGCTCGTTTGACCCGGCGGCGAAGCAGCACCACAGGGACAAACCGAGCCTCGCGGAAGCCGCCAAGGGAAGCGGCCGGCAGAGGGGCTCACGGGACAAGGAGAGAGACCAAAGATGTTCTCGACGCTACGCAACCGCTTCGGCATTCCGGGGATCATCTCGGTGATCGCCTTGGTCTTCGCGATGTTCGGCGGCGCCTACGCCGCCACCAACTCTTCGGGCGGCGGCAAGGCCACCGCCTCCGCCAAAGCCAAAAGGGGCCCGCGTGGCCCCAAGGGCGCCACCGGCCCGGCGGGGCCGACCGGCCTCCAGGGCCCGCTCGGCCCCGCCGGCTCCCAGGGACCGGCCGGCCCGGCCGGCAAAGCCGGACCGACCGGCCCCGCGGGTAACACGGGCCCGACCGGGGCAACCGGCAACGCGGGCCTGACGGGTCCGACCGGGCCAACCGGCCTGAGCGGCCCGACCGGCAGCACCGGCCCGACAGGCCCAACAGGAGCGACAGGGGCAACCGGCAAAAGCGTCGTGACCGGGAGCGAGCCGTCGGGCGTGAACTGCGCCGAAGGCGGCGTCTGGGTCGAAGTCGAAGGCTCGGGCACCAAGAAATACGTCTGCAACGGCACCGGCGGCGGTGGCGGTGGCAGTCCCACCGGCCCCGCGGGCGGCGCCCTGGCGGGCACCTACCCCAACCCGACCCTCGCCTCGGGCAGCGTCGACACCGCCAACTTCGCCTCCGGGGCCGAAGCCCCGAACTCGGCCAAGCTCGGCGGCGCCGCCGCCTCGTTTTGGCAGAAGGCGCTCAGCGGCGGCTGCCTCTCCGGCGAAGCGATCCGCGCCATCACCCAGGGCGGCGTTCCCACCTGCGAACCGATCAGCGGCGGTGGCGGTGGCGGAGGAACCGTCACCCAGGTCAACACCGGCACCGGCCTCAGCGGTGGCCCGATCACGACCACCGGCACCATCGCCGTCGACCCGACCCAGGTGCAGAGCCGCGTCACCGGCACCTGCACGCCGGGCGAAGCGGTCACCGCGATCGCCGAAGACGGCACCGTCACCTGCGAAGCGGCCGGCGGCGGTGGTGGCGAACCCGAACTGCCGAAAACGCTGGCCGAAGGCGAAGCCGAGACCGGCGTGTGGGCCTTCGGTGGAGCTGCTGCCGAAAACGGATCCCAGATTGCGGCGATCTCCTTTCCCGTCCCACTCGCCGCCGCTTTGCCCGGCTTGCACGTCAAGTACAACCAGCCGGAAACCGCCAGCTGCCCGGGCAATACCAACGCGCCGTCGGCAGCCCCCGGCTTCCTCTGCATCTATCAGCAGATCCTCAACAACGCTAGTTTTGAAGCAAAGGAACGCTACGTCAGCGGCGTCGCCCTCACCTTTCATACCCCCGCCGCCGAAAACGCCGCCGGCTTCGGCACCTGGGCGGTGACCGCCGGCCCATAAGCCCAGCCTCGACCTGACAAGCGGGGCGGCCCGGGTGGCCTTTACCAGCCGCCCGGGCCGCCCCGCCAACAGCCGAGAGCTTCCGTGCACCGACCTTCCACACCACAGCCAAAACGCATACCTCCAGCCAGGCACCAAAGCACACACAGGGAATCGATTATGAGGACTAGGGAAAAGACCAGATGAAGACCCGCACAAGCAGCGCATCGCAGGCACCAGCGCCCGGCCGCATCTCCCCGCGCCGGCTCGGTTTCCTCACCGCCCTCATGGCCGCCACCTTCCTTCTCGCAGCCGCCCCCGCCTACGCCTCCAAGCAGGTGATCAACTACTTCGGCACCCCGCCCGCCAACTTCTCCGGCGAAAAGGGCGGCGAATTCCACTTCCCCGGCGCGATCGCCGTCAACCGGACCGGCGCCGGCCCGGCCAACCAGGGCGATGTCTACGTCATCGACACGTTCAACAACCGCGTTGAGCGCTTCGCCCGCGAAGACCACGGCACCCCCGCCCCCTACGACGACACCTTCTCCTTCATCAGCGCCTGGGGCACCGACATCGTCTCTCCCGGCGGCACGGGGGACCAGGGCGATGCAAGCGCCAAGGACTATGAGGTCTGCACAGTTGCCGAACAGTGCAAGGCGGGCGTCCCCGCCGCTGGCAACGGCACCGCGCTGGGCAACGGCGACCTCGGCGCTTTCGTCCAGCCGTACGCCACCGGCATCGCGGTCGACCAAGACACCGGCGATGTCTACGTCACCGACTCCACCAACCACCGCGTCAACGAGTACACGGGCGATGGGACCTTCATCCGCTCCTTTGGCTATGACGTAGCCGAATCCGGGCCCGGCAGCCTGCCCGGCGCCGCCGAGCAGCAGAAGATCATCGTCCAAGCTTCTGGCGGCAAGTTCTCGCTCCTCTTCCGCGGTCAGAGCACCGGCGCCACCGGCAAAGGCAAGCTCGTCGCTGGCTCCAAAACCATCACCAGACTCACCACCACCAGCGGCGCCTTCGCCGTCGGCCAGGGTCTCTCTGCCTTTGGCGATGTGCACTTTGATGGGTCCACAATTGGCAGCTCTCTTTTCCCTTCCGGCACCACCATCACCAAAGTCGAACCCGGCCAACTATCCCTCTCCAAATCAGGAACTGGCTCTGGCTTCGAACTACCCATCTTCGCCGACAACCTCCCCTTCAACGCCTCCGCCGCCGCCCTCGAATCCTCCCTCAACTCCCTCCCCACGATCGGCGGCGCCGGGGGCTCGGTCAGCGTCAGCCGCCTCGAAAAAAGCCCCACCGAATTCGAATACACGATCACGTTCGGCGGCACCCTCGCCGGCACCGACCTGCCGGCGCTCATCCCCAGCAAGGGCGGCCTGACGATCGGCTCCGGCGAACCCTCGGTCTCCGTCACAGAGAGCGCCAGGGGCGGCGCCTATGAGGTCTGTAACCAGGCAGCCGGCGACGTCTGTCGCGCCGGGGGGGCAGGGAACGGCAGCGGCGAGCTCGGCGTCAGCGTGTCCGGGGAAACCGGTGCCGCCGGCCTCGCGATCAGCCCCCCAGACGGCAACCCCGCCACTGGCTCGGTCTTCCTCGCCGACACCGACAACCACCGCGTCGACACCTACAACCTCGACGGCGCCTCGCCCTCGGGCTTCGGCTCAACCGCCCAGTTCGGCAACGTCGAAGGCCCGACATCGGTAGCCGTCGACTCGCGCGGCATCCTCTACGCTGATGCCGCCACAGCCAGTGGCGGCGCTCCCGACAACAGGATCGTCCGCTATGACACCGCCAACGCCGATGGCGGCGGCATCGGCTTTCTCCCCCCGATCCTCGGCCCCGCCAACGAGGAACAGAAAATCGCGATCAACGCCACCACCGGCCAGTACAAGCTCACCTTCGGCGCCAACACCACCCCCGACCTCTCCCGCAACTCGACCAAGACGCAGGTGCGCGAAGCCCTCGAAGCGCTGCCCTCGGTCGGGGCGGGGAACGTCAGCGTCAACGACAGCGGCGACTCCGCGGCTCCCGAAGCGCTGTACGTCACCTTCATAGGCGCCCTCGCCGCCACCGACGTCACGCAGCTGATCGCCTCAAACGGCACCACGCCGCTGAACGGCACGATCGCCGTCACCACCAGCCGCGACGGCCACTCCGGGATTGCCTCCTTTCCGGGCTCCTCCGCCGGCACCGGCCTCAGCCCGATCGAGGGTCTAGCCGTCGATCCCGACTCCGATGGCGCCGGCCCCGAAACAGACATCCTCTACGCCCGAGGCCTTCAAAGCATCGCCCAGTTCGGCCCCCTCAACGCCCCAGGCCTCAGCGCCCCGCCCAGCGCCGCCGACGAAGAACACGGCACCCTCTCCAATCTCGGATTCGGCAGCGGCCTCGCCCTCGACGAAGCCACCGGCCTGCTCTACGTACCCGCCCAAAGCGGCGGTGGCCAGAACGCCCACGGCGTCTACGCTCTCTTCACCGCCGGCTCCAGCCCCCCCAGCGCCTCGATCGACTCGGTCGACCAGATCACGGCCAGATCGGCGCTGGTACACGCGACGATCAACCCCGGTGGCCCCCCGGACCTCACCTACCGCCTCGAATACTCCTCCGATGGCGGCTCGACCTGGAAATCGACGCCCACAGTCGTGCTCGGTAGCCAGGAAACCCCGCAATCAGTCCAGGTCCCCCTCGAGCTGCTCTCCCCCGCAACCGAATACAAGCTGCGCCTGCTTGCCCAGCGCCCCTTCGTTGCCCCGGTCACCGACGAAGAAGCCTTCACCACCCTGCCAACCGCCCCCGAAGTGGAGACGACGGGCTCCCCGGTCAGGACCGCCACCACCGCTCGCCTGGAAGGCCGCATAAACCCCGCAGGCAACGCCGCCAGCTACCGCTTCCAGTACGGAGACCAGGGTCCCTGCGAATCCAATCCCTGCGAATCCACGCAAGCCAAAGCAGCCGGCTCCGAAGACCGCATCGAGCTGCTCTCCGAATGGGTCGAAGAACTCGCCCCCGCCACCACCTACCACTACCGCGTGGTGGGCGAAAGCGAATGCGAACCGATCGCCCACCCCGGCCACCTCTGCGTCTCCGAAGGCCAAGACATGACCCTCACCACCTCCGCCTCAGACGCCCCCCTCACCCACGGCCACTTCCCCGGACCGCCGGGATCAGACCGCGCCTGGGAGCAGGTCAACGCGCCGGACATCGGCGGCAACCCTGTGGGCTCGGCGGGAACCTTCTCCACCAACGGCGAACGCGCTCTCTATCACGTCGAAGGCGGCACGCCCTTCTCCGAAGCCGGCTCCTCCTTCGGCAGCCTCCTTTTCGCCCAGCGCGAAGAAACCGCCTCCCACCAGGGTAGCTGGCAGACCCGCCAGATCACCCCGCCGCGCAGCCAGCTGATCGGCAACGAGTGGGAAGACACCGTCGCCACCCCCGACCTTTCGACCTTCCTCAGCGCCGACTATGATTTCACCCTCCACAAAGCGAATGTTTGGCGCTTTGGCTCCGCCGCACCGCCAGCCGAGCTCTTCCAGAGCACCCCGGCGACGATATTCGATTCCCTATCGAAGGTCGGGATCTCCGCCGACGGCACTCGTGCGCTGCTGCTCACCAAGGGCGGTGGGCTCGATCCCGCTTACCCGACCGCGGCAGCCCAGGAAAACCTCTACGACATCACCTCGGGTACCCCGAAGCTGCTCAGCTTCCTCCGGGGCAACTCCCTCGCCGCCTGCGGCGTCGCCGACGGCGAAAGGCTGCCCAACGCCGAGTCGCACTGGATCTCCGCCGACGGCTCCCACGTCTACTTCGCCAGCCAGGGTAACGGCCGCTGCGGTGACAGCGACACGCCTTTCCAGCTCTATATGCGCGAAATAGCCGCCGAACAGACAAAGCTGATCTCCGCCCCTCTCTCGGGCCCTGACTGCGGCGCGATCTTCCTGCGCTCGACCCCCGATGCCGTCTTCCTCTGGACCCAGAGCCGGCTCAGCGCCGAAGACTCCCCTCCGGCCCAATGCGCATCAGTTGCGAGCGATAACCAAAACGCCCTCGACGGCGATGTCTACCGCTACCGGCTCTCCGACGGCAGCCTGCAGTGCCTCACTTGCGTCGCGCCGGGTATTGCCGCTGACGTGCCCAACGTGGGCACCTTTGCGGTGGGACAGAGCGAATGGATCGCCGTCGCCCCCGACGGCTCCCGCGTCTACTTCGTCGCCCAAACGCCGCTTCTGCCCGGCGCCCCGCCCAACAGCCTCTACCGGGTGACGGTCGCAACGGGCGACCTCGCCTACCTCGGCCCCAAAGCCAAAATCAAGCCCGAGCCTGCCCACCCAATCACACCGGACGGCTTGGTCATCGTCTTCGGCTCCGAAGAAGCCGCCCTCAACCCGCTTGGCGGCACGGACAACGGCGGCACCCTCCAGTACTACCGCTATGACGACACAGACCGCTCGCTGGTCTGCATCTCCTGCCCGCCCCACGGCTCCCTGCCGGGGGGAGCGGCGGTACCCACCAATACCGCCCGCCCCGGCCTCAGCGCCGACGGCTCCGACGTCGCCTTCACCACCCCCACCGGGTTGATCGGCGCCGACCAGAACACCTCGGCCGCCGAACCCGAAGCCGGCACCGACGCCTATGAGTGGCGCGATGGGCGCCTCTTGCTGGTCTCCGACGGCCTCACCGACTGGCCGAAGGACTCCGCGCCCCAGGTGCGGGGCATGAGCGCCTCCGGGCGCGACGTCTTCTTCGCCGCCCCCGCCGCCTACACCCCCGATGCCCTCGACGCCTCGATCCGCCTCTACGACGCCCGCATCGGCGGCGGCTTCGACTTCCCCGAAGCCGCCAAACCCTGTCCGCTGGAGGTCTGCCAGGGCACGCCGAAAGGGGCGCCCGAAGAACAGGCGCCCGGAACCTCCGACTTCCGCGGCCCCGGCAACGAAAAGACCACCCAGCACAGCCACAAGCACAAGAAGAAGCGCCATCGCAAGCACAAGCGCCAGCGCCGAGCCAACCACAACCGGAGGGCGAGACGATGAGAAAGCTGCGACGCATCGCCCTGCCTTTCGCCCTCTCGATCTGCTCGCTCGGCGCCGCGCCGGCTTCGGCGACCCCGCTCTGGAACCTGACGATGCACCATGCCCCCACCGACTTCCACTCCGGCGCGGTTGCCGAGTACTGGTTCGCCCTCGAAAACGTCGGGCCCAGCCCCACCTCGGGAACGACCACCCTCACCGTCCAGCTGCCCTCCGGTATCACCCGCGACAAAGTAATCGTCCAGCAAACGAACAATGTCGAAAGTCCGGACCTCACCTGGAGCTGCCCCGGCTCCCCCGGCGACGCGACCGTCACCTGCACCACCTCCGACCCGATCCCCCGCCACAGCGTCTATCGCGGCCTGCGCCTCAGCGTCGACGTCGCCCCCGGCGCCAGTGGGGAACCGGTGGCCTCCACAACACTTGAAGGTGGCGGCGCCCCGCAGGCGGTGAGCGACACAGAGCCGGTCCAGATCAGCTCCCAGCCGGCTCCCTTCGGCTTCGTCCCGGGCAGCTTCTTGCCCGGCTTCTTCGCCGCAGACGGCCTGACGCCGGTGCGCGAAGCCGGCGCCCACCCCGACCTCGTCACGTTCCCCTTCGACTTCACCGCCGTCCCCCTGGGGGCCGGCGTCGAACAGCAGATGCACAACCCCGAGACGGTTCGCGACCTGCACGTCGACACCCCACCGGGCTTCGTCGGCATCCCCACCGCGGTCACCGAATGCTCGGCCGCCGACTTCGCTCTCGTCAACTGCCCGCCCTCCAGCCAGGTCGGTCGCCTCGATCTGATCGGCTTCCCGTTCGCTTCCAGCGAACACCAGGTCTTCAACCAGTTTCACCTCGGCGTCTTCAACCTCGTCCATCCCAAGGGAACCGCTTCGGACCTCGCCTTCTCCCTCGGCGGCAGCGCCGTCAACGTCAAGGTCTCCCTCGACCCCAAGAACCACTACGCGATCGCCTCCGAAGTGCCCAACGTCAACGAGACGATCCCGGTCTTCGACCAGAAGCTCGTCCTCTGGGGCGTGCCGGCCAACCACAGCCACGATTCCGAGCGCTGCCCGGAATTCTCCGGCAACCCCGGCGGCGACACCAGCGTCGAATGCGCCAGCGGCGCCACCGAAAAGCCCTTCATCAGCATCCCCTCCAACTGCGAAGCCGAAGACACCTTCCGCCTGCACGACTACGACTCTTGGCAGCACCCGGGCATCCCCAACTCAAACCCGGAGATGGATCACACCCTGGCCGCCAAGATGACCGAATGCGAACGCCCCCGCTTCCAACCCGAAGTGCAGATCGAACCGACCGGCAAGCAGGCAAACACGCCCACGGGCCTCGACGTAGACATCCACTTCCCTCAAAACGAGAACCCCAACGGCCTCGCCACCCCGCCGGTCAAGGACACCACGGTCACCCTTCCCCGGGGGATGAGCTTCTCGCCCGCCTTCGCCGACGGATTGCAGGCCTGCTCTTTGGCCCAGATCAAGCTCGAAACCAACGCCCCGATCGCCTGCCCCGACGCCTCGCGGATCGGCGAAGTGACGCTCTCCACGCCGCTTCTGCCCAAACCGGCAGAAGGGTCGATGTACCTGGCGGCCCAGGGAGACAACCCCTTCGAATCGACCTTCGCCGTCTACCTGGTCCTGCACGACACCGAAGAACGCGGCATCCTGATCAAGATCCCCGGCAAGATCGAAGTCGACGAAACCACCGGGCAGATCACGACGGTCTTCAACGACACCCCGCAGTTCCCCTTCGAAGACCTGACCCTGAAGTTCAGGAGCGGCCCCAGGGCTCCGCTGGTCTCCCCACCCTCCTGCGGTGAGCAGACGATCGGCGTCAAGATCACCTCCTACGCCCAGCCCGACAAACCGATCGACGCCTCCAACACCTACCAGGTCACAGAAGGCCCCAACGGCACCCCCTGCCCGCCCGACCCCGCCCACAGGCCCTTCGCCCCCTCCTTCTCCGGCGGCACCCTGAACCCGGTCTCTGGCTCCTACTCGACCTTCCTCTTCCGCCTCTCAAGAGAAGACCAAGAACAGGAACTGAGCCAGGTCACCACCGTCCTGCCCCCGGGCCTGCTGGCGAAGATCGCCGGCATCCCGCTCTGCCCAGAGGCCCAGATCGCCCAGGCGATCGGCCGCGAAGGGCTCGGCGGCGGAACCCTGGAGCGCGACTTCCCCTCCTGCCCGGCTGCCTCGCAGATCGGCACCGTCTCGGCCGGGGTGGGAGCCGGCCCGAGCCCCAACTACTTCTCCGGCAAGGCCTACCTGGCCGGCCCCTACAAGGGCGCCCCCCTCTCCCTGGCGATCGTCGTCCCCGGCCTCGCCGGCCCCTACGATCTCGGCACCACGGTGGTCAGGGCCGCCCTGCACGTCGATCCCGAAACCTCCCGCGTGACCGCGGTCTCCGATCCCTTCCCGACGATCCTGCACGGGGTGATCCTCAGGGTAAGGGACGTGCGCCTGCGCCTCGATCGTCCCGAAACCACGCTCAACCCGACCAACTGCGAACCGATGGCTCTGAACGCCCGGATCTCGGGCACCGGCGGCGCCCTCTTCAACGCCGCCTCCCCCTTTCAGGTAGGAGACTGCGGACGCCTGGGCTTCAAGCCCGCGCTCGAATTCAAGCTCAAAGGCGGCACCCACCGCGGCGATCACCCCGCCTTCTACTCCCACCTGACGGCAAGGCCGGGCGATGCCAACATCGCCTCGGCGGTGGTCGCCCTGCCCCATTCGGAGTTCCTCGACCAGGCACACATCGGCACCGTCTGCACCAGGGTGCAGTTCGCCGCCGATGACTGCCCGCCCGCTTCGATCTACGGCTACGCCAAGGCGATCACCCCGCTGCTCGACCAACCGGTCGAAGGCCCGCTTTACCTGCGCTCCTCAAACCACCTGCTGCCCGACCTGGTCGCCAAGCTGCAGGGCCAGATCTCCGCCAACCTGGTGGGCCGCGTGGACTCGGTCCACGGCGGCATCCGCACCACCTTCGAATCGGTCCCCGACGTGCCGGTGAAGGAATTCACCCTGACCATGGAAGGCGGCAAGAAGGGTCTCCTGGTCAACTCCCGAAACCTCTGCAAGGCGCCCGCCAAAGCCGACGTGCGCTTCGGCGCCCAAAGCGGCAAGTCCGAGCACATCCGTCCCCTGGTGCAGAACTCCTGCGGCCCCCGAGCGCAAAGCCGGCGCCACAAGCGGCGTGGCTAGGAGACCCCTGCTCGCCATCGCCGCCGCGGCGCTCCTGCTCGGCGCGCCGATCGGCATGAGCCCCGCCGCCGTCACCCAGCAGGGGACCCTGCGGGTCTCCTTCGCCGGCAGGCTCAGCCCCAAGCGCCTGCCCAGGGAGGGCCTCGCACCCGTCGCGGTCTCGCTCTCGGGGCAGATCTCCACCACCGATCGCTCCACACCGCCGCAGCTGAGCACGATCACGATGGCGATCAACCGCCACGGCCGCCTCGATCCCACCGGCCTGCCGCGCTGCCGCTACCACCAGATCCAGCCCGCCTCCACTGCCGAAGCAAGGGAAGCCTGTGCAAGCTCGCTGATCGGCAGCGGCAGCTTCAAAGCAAACGTCGCCCTGCCCGACCAATCGCCCTTCCCCTCCAACGGCAGGGTCCTGGCCTTCAACGGCGCCCTGCACGGCCATCCCGTCATCTACGCCCACATCTACGGCACCGAGCCGGTGCCGATCTCCCAGCTGATCGCCTTCCACATCCACCGCATCGCCGGCACCTACCGGGTCGTGCTCAGCGCCACCCTTCCCCACGTCGCCGCCGAATGGGGCTACGTCAGCGGCCTCAGCCTCACCCTGGGGCGCAGCTTTCGCTACCGCGGCCGGCCGCGCTCCTACCTCTCCGCCGGCTGTCCGGCGCCGAAGGGCTTCGATGCCGCCGTCTACCCCTTCGCCCGGGCCATCTTCGGCTTCGAGGACGGGCAGGTGCTGAGGTCGTCTTTGATGCGGAGCTGCAGGGTGGGGGGCTAGTCCTTGGCGAGCGCGCGATGATGCCGGTACGGTCACGGGACCCCGGAGCGTCGGGGCCCCGGGCGGAGCTTCACGCTCGCCTCGAAGCGCGTCGCGGTGAGATCGAACAGGCTGTGCGCACCCGCGTTTATGCGATCTCAGATCCCAGCGAGGCGGCCGACCCGAGCTATGCCGAGGGCCTTCGCGCCGCGGTCACCGCGGCCCTCGACTACGGGCTGGAGGGGGTCCAGCGCGGCGGGGAGCGTACTCCTCCGGTGCCGACCGTCCTCCTCGCCCAGGCGCATCTGGCCGCCCGCAGCGGGGTCAGCCTCGACACCGTCTTACGCCGCTACTTCGCCGGCTATGCGATCCTCGGCGACTTCCTGGTCGAGGAGGGAGCCGGCCTGCTCGAGGATGCCGACCTGAAAGGCCTGCTGCGCTCCCAGGCGGTGCTCTTCGACCGCCTCCTTGCTGCCGTCAGCGAGGAGCATTCCCGTGAGGATACGGTGCGCCTCAAGTCCTCCGAGCAGCGACGAGCCGAGCGGGTGCAGCGGCTGCTCGACGGGGAGTTGCTGGACAGCTCGGAGCTCGGCTACGAGCTCGACAGTTGGCACCTCGGCGGGGTCGCCTTTGGTCTCGAGGCCCGGGACGCGGCGCGTGACCTGGCCGCCGTGCTCGATCGTCGCGTCCTGCTCCTCGACCGCGGTGAGGACAACGCCTGGTTTTGGCTTGGCGGGCGGCGCAGCTTCGAGCCCGAGGAGCTGGAGCGGGTGCTCTCCTTCGCCTGGCCCGCCCGGATCTCCCTTGCGATCGGCGAGCCGGGGCCCGGCCTTTCCGGCTGGCGCCTCAGTCACCGTCAGGCCCGGGCGACGCTGCCGATCGCGCTGCGGGGTGGACCGGAGCCCGTCCGCTACCGCGATGTCGCCCTGCTCGCAACCATACTCCAGGATGAGCTGTTGGCCGCTTCGCTGCGCCAGCTCTACCTCGAGCCGCTGGAGGCCAAACGCGACGGCGGGAAGGTGGCAAAGGAGACCCTGCGCGCCTACTTCGCCGCCGAGCGCAATGTCTCGTCGGCCGGCGCCGCACTCGGTGTAAATCGCAACACGGTAGCGAGCCGGCTTCGTGCGATCGAGGCTGCGATTGGTCGACCACTCGGGACTTGCGGTGGGGACCTCGAAACGGCCATGCGGTTGAGCGACCTGAGCGATCCGGCTTGGGTCCAGCGCCGGTAGCAGATCGCTGAAACAGTCGCCCTACATTAGGCACATTGCCAAGGCACGCGTACTTACGGTTGGAGAGGCTCGTGCAAGAACTGCTTGGTGCAGTTCGACCTATCACGGCAAACTCTGCCGCCAGTTAGGGCGGTGGAAAGGGAGGCAAAGTGAAACGCATTGGAATCCTGGCCCTGGCCGCTTTCGCGGCGGTGGCCCTGACCGCGAGCGCTGGCGCAGGCACGGCATCGGCGGCGCGGTTCATCAAGGAAAGCGGGAGTGTGGTAAGGAAAGGCACCGTTTCCGGCGAAGAATTCTCCGTCAATGCCATCGGCTGCTATGGCCAGACTCTCTCTGGCTCACCTTCAGAAATCTTTTTCCCAACAGTTTCGAACGCCACGTGTACCATCTTTGGTCCCGAAGCGCCGTTGAAAATGAACGGCTGCACGTTCATCTTCCATCCCGGAGCCGAAGAATCAGCCGGACACTTCGGCGGCACGTTCGACATTGGTCCGGCCGGTTGCGGGCCGGTTACGATCACCAACCCCTATCAATGCGAACTTAAGGTCTACCCCAAGACGGGCCTCACCGCTCACTACAGAAACGAAGGCACCGGCACGACATCCTATGTTATCGCAGAACTTTCAGCCTCTGGACTCAAACAGACTGGGAAAATAGGAATATGCAACGAATATAACAACGAAAAAGGCACATGGAATGCCACCTGGAACTTGAAAGACTACGATTCAGGGGGCACTCAGAAGGGCGTGCATCTATCCGTACGCGGTGGCCTGTACATCGCTGGCGAAAAATCTGAAGAAGAATCGAAACAACCCAAGTTCGAATCCGAAGTATTCCCGGCGGCAATCACGGGTGCACAAACATCCGAATCAGATTTCCAAATTGGCGCTGGAAACAATGAATGCGAAACTCTCAATCTCGGAGGATCATTGTCGGAATTGGCGTCGGAATTGACACTCGTTCCAACATTCAACGAATGTGAATCATTGGGCCGTCCGAGTACGTTCAACACAAATGGCTGCCACTTCGCTTTCCATCTCGCCAACGCGGGCTCGCCCTACACCGGTAGCCTGGAACTGGCCTGTGAAGCGGGGCACCAGCTCGAAATCGTCGTCCAGCCGTCCAAAACGCTATGTACGATCTCGTTTCCCGCTCAGACGCTGGGATCGGTGAAATATACTAATTACGGTACTGGCGCAAGTCGATATGTCACTGCAAATGCCTCTGGCAAAGGGCTGTCGTATTCAGTTAGCGGTGGAAACGGAAACTGCGGTAAAGAAGGCTCACAAACAGTTGGGACGTTTGTAGGTGAAATGAAATTGAATGGGAAAGAAGCATAGGTTCGTTGCCTAACCCCGATCGTGCATGAAGAAACCGCGCCCCGGGTTCTCCGGGGCGCGGTTTCGTCCGCCTGAAGCGGGATTCTGCGGGTGTCAATGCTCGCAAAAACCGACCAGGAGGATCACCTTGAAGGTGCATCGCGATGGCCGCAGTGTCACCGCGGCGGAGAGGGTTTGGTCTCCCGCGCTGGCAGCGCCCCGCTCTCCGGGGTCTCGGGCAGCTCGGCCGCTGCGTGTACCGCGGCCGGTGGCTACCTGACGACCTCGACGCGGCGGTCAACGTCCCGATGGCGCGAGGAACAGCTCCTCCGGCGTCACCAGGCGGAGCCGGGGATCGTGCGTGGCGGCCTCCCGGAGCGGCTGCTCGAAGCCGGAGCGCGAGAACAGGAAGAGAGCCGGGGGCTCTCCGGCGGGACGTAGGTGGGCCGCCAGCGCTTCGAGCTTGGCCCTCTCGCTTGCGGGCATCGGTCCATCTGTCCACTTGCAGGAGGCAAGCGCGATCGCCTCTCCGTCGTCGTCGATTGCCACGGCGTCAAGCTCCCTGTCGATGTCGCGGAGGCCGGGGGCCTGCATCTCCCGCACCTTCCCCCACCACCAGCCGACGGCGGCCGCGTCGGTCTCCCTGCGCAGCCACGCCTGGCATACCTCCTCGAAGGCGGGCGAGGAGACGAACTCATCCAGCTGGGGCAGGACCCTGCCCTCGAGATGCCGCTCGGCGCCCTCCGCGTCGGCCAGCCGGCCCTGTGCCGGCAGGACGAAGCGGAACCAGAAGCGCAGGTAGGGATCGACGATCCGGTAGAAGCTCTGCCGTGAGCGCTCGGGGTTGCGCACCGTCACCGGGATCTCCTTTCTCACCAGCCATAGCCGCTGCAGCTGGTCGAGCATCTGGCTGACGCGCGAGGTGTCGCCGATGCCGGTGCGCCGGCCGATCTGGTTGACACGCGTCTGGCCCGCCGCGATCGCCCGCAGCACGGAGAAGTAGGCGTTCGCGTCGGGCAGCTCGATGTCGAGCAGCAACCGCGCCTCTTCGTGCAGGAGGCCGTCGCTCTTGAGGATCAGGTCGAGGATGTTCTCGGCAAGGCGCGCATCGTCACGGACGTGCGCGACGAGGTAGTACGGCATGTTGCCGAAGATCCCGTAGGCGCGAATCTGATCCTCAGCCGTCCACGTGGCTCATCGCGCAACCGATGAGCCAGCAGCGTCGAGACGTTCGAGCATCTGCTCTGAGCGGGCTGAAAGACTCCCGCCCTTGGTGGAACGACTACCCCGTGGCCGGCACGGCCTTCCCCGCGAGTTCGTCGCGCAGAACCAGCGCGAGCGGCTGCTCGCTGCGCTGGCGGAGTGCCTCCACGAAGGTGGCTACGACGCGACCACGGTCTCGACGATCGGCAAGCGCGCCGGCGTCTCCAAGAGCGACTTCTACAAGCAGTTCGAGAGCAAGGACGCCTGCTTCGTCGCCGCCTACGACGATGCGGTCGAGCGGATCCGCGAGCGCCTGCTGGCGGCCTGCGCCGAGGCCGGCGACTGGGCGGGCGGGGTCGTCGCCGCCCTGGCCACTCTGCTCGACCTGCTCGCCGCCGAGCCGGCCCAGGCCGGGCTGGTCCTGGTCGAGGGGCTGCGCGCCGGGCGCGGCGTCTACGACCGCTACCAGGCGGCTCTGGAGAGCTTCGTCCCGCACCTGCGCGACGGGGCGCCGTCGCCGGCCGGGGGCGAGCCGCCGCCGGAGGCGACCGACGAGGCGATCGTCGGAGGCATCGCCTCGCTGCTGGCCCGCCGCGTCCTCGCCGGCGAGACGGCAAAGCTCGGCGAGTTACTGCCGGAGATTGCGGAGTTCGCGCTCACCCCGTACCTGGGCGCAACCGAGGCACGCCGCATAATCTCCGAGTGATGAGCGATTTGGCGGCAGCTGCGGCGGGCGAGGTCGGCGGAGATGCCGCCGTGGCGCCGGCGGGCGTGCTGCCCTCGCAGGCACTGAGCGAGGCGATCGCCGCCGACTGGGTCAGCTCCGGCGACTACCGGATCCGGCCCGAGGCGATCCAGCCGGCCAGCATCGACCTGCGCCTCGGCGACCATGCCTGGGCCCTGCGCTGCTCGTTCCTGCCCGACGTCGACTCGACCGTCGAGGAGAAGATCGAGGGGCTCGCCTTCCAGCGGATCGACCTGCGCGACGGCGCCGTGCTGGAGCGCGACCGCCCCTACCTGGTGCCGCTGATCGAGGAGCTGGCGCTGCCCTCCGACGTGCGGGCCAAGGCCAACCCGAAGAGCTCGACCGGGCGGCTCGATGTCTTCACCCGCGTGCTCACCGACCGCCACCACCGCTTCGACGAGATCCGCCCCGGCTACCGGGGCAAGCTCTACCTCGAGGTCGTGCCGCGCTCCTTCGCGATCCAGGTGAAGACCGGGCTCTCGCTCAACCAGCTGCGCCTGGCGCGCGGCGACGTGCGGCTCAGCGACGCCGAGATCCGCGCCCTGCAGGACGAGTTCCCGCTGCTCTACCTCGACTCCCACGCGCTGCGCGAGTCCGAGCTGGCGCTCGCCGACGGGCTCTTCCTCAGCGTCGACCTCTCCGGGCCGAGCGACCGCATCGTCGGCTACCGGGCGAAGAAGAACAGCCTGCCGATCGACCTCTCGCGGATCCGCGCCTACCGCTGGACTGACTTCTGGGACCCGGTCTTCCCCGAGGCGGGGGGCAAGATCGTGCTCGAGCCGGAGATCTTCTACCTGCTGCTCTCCGCGGAGGGTGTCTGCATCCCGCCGCAGATCGCCGCCGAGATGATGGCCTACGACCCGACCGCGGGCGAGCTGCGCACCCACTACGCGGGCTTCTTCGATCCCGGCTTCGGCTACGACCCGGCCGGCGACCGCCACGGCAGTCGCGCCGCGCTCGAGGTCCGCGCCCGCGACGTCTCCTTCATGGTCGAGCACCGCCAGCCGGTCTGCAAGCTGGCCCTGGAGCGGACCAGCGCGCCGGCCGAGCGTCTCTACGGGGCCGGGCTCGGGTCCAACTATCAGGGGCAGGTGACGATGCTCAGCAAGCACTTCGAGGAGCAGGTGGTGGGGGGCGGGGCGTGACCCCTCCCGAAACGCGCGCTTAACTTTCTGTGCCGCGGCCAAGTGCCTGGTGCACATTGCATGTACAATGACTCGGACGGATGCCTGTAGCCAAGACCGGGGAGACCCGAGACCTTCGTTGGAACGTTCGGGTCGAGGACTCCGAGGACGCGCTTGTCCGGGCCGCGAGCACACTGGCTGAGACGAAGTTCAGCAGCTTTGTTCGGGGCGCCGCTGTCTCAGAGGCGCGGCGCATCCTTGCCGACAGGACCCAGTTTCCGCTTGACAAGCCTGAGTGGGAGAAGTTCACGGAGCTCCTGGACAGGCCCCCTCGCGTCCCCAGCGGGCTCCGCGACCTCTTCTCGAAGCCAAGCGTTTTCGAGTAGACGTGGCGTACACGCAGCCTGAGCCGCTGCGGGGGAAGCACGCCTTCGGCGGCTTTTGCTGCGAGGAAGACGCGCTGGACAACTGGCTCCACCGACATTCCCGGCACGCTGAGGCTGCCGGATCGGCGCGTACTTTCGTCACCACCGACGGCGATCGCGTCATCGGCTACTACGCCCTCGCGATCGGCCAGGTCGAGCCCGATGACGCGACGGAGCGGATGCTGAAGGGCCAACCCGCAAAGCGGCCGGTTCCGGTCTTGGTCATCGCCAGGCTCGCCGTGGATCGCGACCACAAGAACGGCGGAGTCGGCAGATCCCTGCTTCAGGACGCCCTGCTGCGTTGCGCCGGCGTCGCGGAGTCGGTCGGAGTTCGCGCCGTGGTCGCCCATGCAAACGAGGGCGCGAGCGCCTTCTACGACCGGTTCGGCTTCGAAGCTTCGCCCACCGATCCCCTCCACCGAATCCTGCTGATGAAGGACCTCCGGCAGTTGCTGGACGAGTTCGGCGGTTGACAACCTCCCCATCGCATACGAACATGTGTTCGTATGCGATGGGACAAGCAGCGCGTCGAGAGGGACCTGCGGTTGCCCGGGGTTGGCGACGGCACCGTCGTCCGCACCTTCGACGCGCCTGAGGCGATGGGGATCAACTTCCATGAGGTCCGCGCCCGCTCAGCGCTGAACCGGGTGCCCGGCGGGCGCTACGGATTCAATTACACAATTAATCCTTATCGGGGATGCAGTCATGCCTGTGTCTATTGCTTTGCCAGGCGAACTCACATCTATCTCGACTTGAACGCGGGGCGGGACTTCGAGCGGGAGATCGTCGTCAAGGTCAACGTGCCGGAGCTGGTCCGGGCCGAGCTTGCGCGGCCGAGCTGGAAGCGGGAGCTGGTGGCTCTGGGAACCAACACCGATCCCTACCAGTGGGTTGAGAGCCGCTACCGGATGATGCCGGAGATCCTCGCGGCCCTGGAGGAGGCGGAGACACCGGTCTCGGTGCTGACCAAGTCGCCCCTGGCGATGCGCGACGTAGAGATCTTCGAGCGCATGGCAAAGCACCTACCGGTCTCGGTCAACCTCTCCGTACCCACTCTCGACGAGGAGGCCTGGCGAGCAACCGAGCCGCACACCCCAAGCCCCTCAGCCCGCCTCGACGCAGTAGCCGAGCTGCGCCGCCGAGGCATCGACTCAGGCGTCCTGATCGCCCCGCTGATGCCGGGCATCAACGACAGCCCCGACCAAGTCCAGCCAATAATCGACCGAGCCCGTGAAGCAAAAGCGTCATTCCTGGGCGGCGTAGCCCTGCACCTCCGCGACGAGGTCAAGGATGTCTTCTTCGGCTGGCTGGAAGCCAAACGCCCGGACCTCATCCCGCGCTACGAGAAGCTCTACCGCGGCCGCTCCTGCATGCTCCCCGAGCAACGCAGCCAAGCCACCCGTTCCGTCCGCGGCTGGGGCCGAAGCACAAGGCGTGCGAAGGAGGGACGGCAGCCCTCTCAGCTGGCGGATACTCAAAATCGCCGCCCCTCCGGCGGCGATTTGTCAGCTGAGAGGGCTGCCGTCCCTCCCCCTCAAACCTTGTTCTGAGTCACCCCTCGTCAAGCGCCTCGAACCGGCACTCCCGCGGATCCTTGTCGTCCCGAAACCGCCGAAACCGAGCCCCGTGTCTGATTCGTCCCGCGCTCGCGTGGTCGTAGCCCACTTCGATCACCAGCTCCGGCCGCAGCGCCACCCACTCGAGGTCGCGGCCGCCGGTCCAGCGGCTCGGCTCGGCGGTGCCGCTCTCGCCGGTCTCCAAGGGTTCCAGCAGCGTGCGCAGGCCGCGTTTGGTGTCAGCGCTGAAGCCGGAGATGTGGCCCACGGAGCGCAGCTCCTCGCCGTCGTAGAGGCCGAGGATCAGCGAGCCGACCGTGCCATCCTCCTTGCCCGGCCGCCAGCCCATCACCACGCAGTCGATCTCGCGCTCGCGCTTGATCTTGGCCATGCCTTTGCGTTTGCCGGGGACGTAGGGCGCGTCGAGCTGCTTGGCCATCGTGCCCTCGGTCCGGCGCAGCCAGTCCTCCGCCTGGCCGGGGTCCTCGCTGAGCACGCTGACCCCGGTCGGCGTGCCCTTCAGCAGGGCCACCAGCCGCTCGCGGCGCTCGCCGAACGGCGTCCCGAGCAGCGCCTCGTCCCCCTCGGCGAGCAGGTCGAAGGCGACGTATTCGGCCGGGATCTCCTTGGCGAGCAGCGCGATCCGCGACTCGGCCGGGTGGATGCGGCTCTGCAGGGCGTCGAATTCGAGGTTGCCCTCGGTGTCGCGGATGACCAGCTCGCCGTCGAGCACGTAGCGGCCGGGCGGGAAGCTCAGCTCCGGGAAGTAGCGGGCCAGCGCTTTGCCGCCGCGCGACTGGATGTAGGCGTCGGCGCCGTCGACGAAGACGATCGCGCGGAAGCCGTCGAGCTTCTGCTCGTAGGCCCACTCCTCGCCCAGAGGGAGCTCTTTGCGGGTCAGCGCCAGCTGCGGCTTGATCGGCGGTTCGAGCGGAAGGGTCAACCTGACCCGACAGTTTGCCGACGTTCCCGCGCCAGGCGCGGGTCGGCGATCGGCACCGACGCAAGCAGCTGCTTCGTGTAGGGGTCCTCGGGCCGCTCGCAGACCCGGTCGGCCGGCCCCTCCTCGACGATCCTGCCCTCGTGCATGACCGCGATCCGGTCGGAGACGTGGCGGACGACGCCGATGTCGTGGGCGACGAAGACGTAGGTGAGGCCGAACTCCTCCTGCAGCTCGGCGAGCAGGTCGAGGATCTGGGCGCGGATCGAGACGTCGAGCTGGGAGACGGGCTCGTCCGCGACGATCAGCTTCGGCCGCAGCGCCAGCGCCCGGGCGATCCCGATCCGCTGCCGCTGGCCGCCGGAGAACTCGTGCGGGTAGCGGTCGTAGTGCTCGGGCGAGAGGCCGACCCGCTCGAGCAGCTCCTGGACCTGCCGGCGCAGCTCCGCTCCCTTGGCTACGCCCTGCAGGGCCAGCGGGCCGCCGACGATCTGGCCGGCCCGGCGGCGCGGGTTGAGCGAGGCGTAGGGGTCCTGGAAGACCATCTGCAGGTCGCGGCGCAGCGGTCGCATCGCCCGCCGCGAGAGGCCGGCGATCTCGCGGCCCTCGAAGCGGACCGAGCCCGAGGTCGGCTCGGTCAGGCCCAGCACGGCGCGGCAGAGCGTCGACTTGCCCGAGCCGGACTCGCCGACGAGGCCGAGCGTTTCGCCTTGCCTGACGCTGAAGCTGACGCCGTCCACGGCGCGCACGTGGTCGACCGTGCGGTCGACCAGCAGCCCCCGCTTGACCGGGAAGTGCTTGACCAGGTCGGTGACCTCGAGCAGCGTCTCGCGCTGCGGCCGCGGGCGCAGCGGCGGTGCGGCGTCGAGCTTGACCACGGCGCCGAGCAGGCTGCGCGTGTAGGGATCTTTGGGCGAGTAGAAGACCTCATCGAGGCTGCCGCGCTCGACAATCCGGCCGTCGTGCATGACCAGGACCCGGTCGGCGACCTCGGCGACGACGCCGAGGTCGTGGGTGATCAGGATCGTCGCCAGGCCGCGTTCGCGGTTGAGGCGGGCGAGCAGGGCGAGGATCTGGGCCTGGACTGTGACGTCGAGCGCCGTGGTCGGCTCGTCGGCGATCAGCAGCTCGGGGTCGAGGGCGAGCGCCATCGCGATCATCGCCCGCTGGCGCATCCCGCCGGAGAACTGGTGCGGGTAGTCGTCGACGCGCCGCGCCGCGTTGGGGATGCCGACCGAGTCGAGCATCGCCACCGCCAGCTCGCGCCCCTCGTCGTTGCCGATCCCGCGGCGGTGGGCGCGCACCGCCTCGACGATCTGCCAGCCCACACGGTAAACCGGGTTGAAGGAGGTCATCGGGTCCTGAAAGACCATCCCGATCCGGGCGCCGCGGACCTTTTGCAGGTCGCGCTCGTCCGCATCGAGCAGCTCCATGCCGCCCAGCTGGACCGAGCCCTCGATCCGCGCGTTGGCCGAGCGGGTGAGGCCGAGGATCGTCTGCGCGGTGACGCTCTTGCCAGAGCCCGACTCGCCGACGATCGCCAGCACCTCGCCGGGGGCGAGGTCGAAGGAGACGCCGTCGACGGCCTGCACCGTGCCGCCTTCGGTCTCGAAGCCGACCCGCAGGTCGCGCACGGCGAGCAGCGGCTCGCTAGCCATCGGCCGAGCTCCCCAGCTTGACCCGGGGGTCGAGGTAGGCGTAGGCGATGTCGACCAGGGCGTTGAAGAGGACGACGAAGAAGGCGCCGAAGAGGACGATCGCCATGATCGGCGGCAGGTCGGTGTTGATCAGCGATTCGTAGGCGTACTGGCCGATCCCGTTGAGGTTGAAGATCGCTTCGATCAGGATCGCGCCGCCGAGCAGCGCCCCGACGTCGAGGCCGAAGAGGGTGACGATCGGCCCCAAGGAGTTGCGCAGCACGTGGCGGCTCATCACCCGCCGCTCGCTCAGCCCCTTGGCGCGGGCCGTGCGCACGTAGTCCTCGTTCATCACATCGAGCATGTTCGAGCGCAGGACGCGGCTGTAGAAGCCGGCGTTGAGGATCGCCAGGGTGACCCAGGGCAGGATCAGGTGGTAGGCCCATTCGACCGGGTCGGTGGCGAGTTCGACGTAGTCCCCGGAGGGGAAGATTTCGGTCTTGTAGGTGAGGTAGTTGAGGAAGATCGCCGCCAGCCAGAAGACCGGCATCGAGATCCCGGCCACGGCGACGACGGTCAGCGCCCGGTCGAGCCGCCCACCGGCCCTGACCGCCGAGAGGTAGCCGAAGAGGATCCCGAAGAACATCCAGATCACGGCGGCGCCGAAGCAGAGCGAGAAGGTTGCGGGAATCCCTTCGACGATCCGTTCGTTGACGTTTTCGCGCCCGAAGTAGGAGACCAGGTCGCCGCTGAAGACCTTGCGCATCATCGTCACGTACTGCTGCGGCAGCGAGTCGTCGAAGCCCCATTCCTTGTTGATGTTGGCGACAAGCGTCGGGGTCGCCGCCTTGCCGGCGATGCGCTGGGCCGGGTCGGAGTTGGGGATCACGTTGAAGATCAGGAAGGTCAGCACCGAGACAGCGAACAGCACCGCGACCATGCCGAGCAGGCGCCTGAGCACGAAGCGGGCCACTCAGACCGCCGTTCCCTTCGGCTCGGGCATGCCGGCGTGGGCCTCGAGCCGCAGCTTCGAGTTGGGGTCGAGCGCGTCGCGCAGGCCGTCGCCGAAGACGTTGACCGAGAGCACGGTGAGCAGGATCATCGTGCTGGGGATGATCGTCAGCAGCGGTGCGCTGGTGAGCAGGTCGAAGCCGCCGGCGATCATCGTGCCCCAGGACGTGTTGGGCGGCTGCACGCCGACGCCGAGGAAGGAGAGCGCCGCCTCGAGCAGCATGTTGTTGGCGATCGTCAGGGTGAAGAAGACGATGATCGTCGAGGAGAGGTTGGGCAGCAGCTCGCCGAACATGATCCGCAGCGGGCCGGCCCCCTGGGCCACCGCCGCCTCGACGAACTCCTTCTCGCGCAGCGAGAAGACCTCGCCGCGCAGCGGCCGGGCGATGTAGGGGACGGAGACGCCGCCGATGATCAGGATCGGGATCCAGAGCGAGCCGCCGGAGAGGTGCAGCGGGCCGACCTGCAGGCCGCCGACCGCCAGCGAGAGGCCGAGGGCGATCGCCAGCAGCATCACCGGGAAGGCCCAGATCACGTCCAGCGCCCGGGCGATCACCGTGTCGGTCCAGCCGCGGTAATAGCCGGCGAGCAGGGCGAGGATCGTCGCCAGGAAGACCGTGATCAGGGCCGAGACGATGCCGATCAAGAGCGAGATCCGGCCGCCGTACATCAGCCGCACCATCTCGTCGCGGCCGAGCCGGCCGTCGGCGCCGAGGAAGAACTTGCCGCCGGCGCCGAAGAAGACCGGGCCGATCGGCTTGCCTTCGCGGTTGACGACTTCGCGCTGCTCGCCGCCTACTTCGATCTTCTCCAGTGTGTGGGTCTTGTCCGGCCCGGTGTGGGCGACATCGTCGGCCCAGAGCGGCGCGGCGAGGCAGAAGGCGACGATCAGGACGAAGAGGGCGAGGAAGCCCAGCGCCACCCGGTTGCGGCGCAGCCGCCGCCAGGCGATCCGCCAGGGGCTGGCGCCGGTGAGGGTGGCCTCGGGATTGGGGTCGGAAGCCACCCTCTTAGTCTGATGCGGGCTCAGGCGCCTACTTGAATTCGAAGCTGGTCAGGTCCTGCCCGAAGGTCGGGTTGAAGATCACCTTGGCCAGTTCGATTTCGCTGTCGACGAAGGTCGAGACCGTGTTGGTCCCGTAGGGCACCATCGGCGCCTGTTCCATGAATTCCTTGTCCAGCGCCGAGTATTCGGCTTCCTGCTTGGGCCCGAGCGGTTCTTCGCCGAGCTTGGCGATTTTCGCATTCAGCTTCGGATCGTCGATCCGCGAGAGGTTCGTGTTGCCGGTCGGGGCGATGCTTTCGCCCGACAGCAGCGGCTGAAAGAAGTCGTTCGGGTTCGGGTAGTCCTGGTAGAAGCTGAGCCAACCGGTGTCGAGGTCGGGCGTAGATTCGTTCTGGATCAGGGTGTAGTAGCTGTCGCCGTTGACCGTCTTCAGCTTGGCGTTGAAGCCGAGTTCGCTGAGCACGCCCTGGTAGTAGGCGCCGGCATCGCTGTTGGGGCTTTCGTTGTCGGTCCAGACGGTGATGTTGCGATCCGAGGGGTTGGCTTCCGCGATCAGTTCCTTGGCCTTGGCCATGTTGTGCGGGTAGAGGTTGAACGGCGGTTCGTGGCCGGGCATCCCTTCCGGCAGGATCTGGTGGGTCGCGGCGAGCGAGCCGGAGTAGATCCTTTCCAGGGCCGCGGTGTTGACCGCGTAGTTGACCGCCTGGCGGACCTTGAGGTCGTTGAACGGCGCCTTTTCCGTGTTGATCCAGAAGAGGTAGAGGTTGATCGGGTTCTCGACCCGGAACTGGGTCCCTTCGTACTTGTCCTTGACTTTGTTGTAGAGGTCGGCCGAGATCGGCGTCTGCATCCAGTCGGCCTTGTTCCGTTCGATTTCGTTGACCTGGGTCGAGTCGTTGTTGACCACCTTGAGGTCGATCTTGTTCACGTGGCCGCTGGGGAAGTCGGGCATGATCGCGCTGTTGTTCTTCGCCCACTGCGGGTTGCGGACGTAGGACCAGGCGCGGCCCGGTTCGACCTTGGAGATCATGTACGGGCCGGTGGCCGGCGGCGGGTCGGCGGTGAGGTTCTTGGCCGGGGTGCCGGGGGGCACCAGCGCCGCGAAGAGCATTCCCAGCTCGTTGGTGAAGGTGCCTCGCGGAGAGACCAGGTCGATCTCGATCTTGCCGGTCTTGTCGTCGGTCTTGATTCCGGGGATGCCGCCCGTCTTCGTTTCGGCGAACTTTTCAGCGCCGACGATGTCTTCGTAGAAGCCCGAGCCCGGCGAGTTGATCTTGAAGACGCGTTCGATCGAGCCGGCGAAGTCGGAGGCCTTGACCGGCGTGCCGTCGGAGTACTTGAGGCCCTTGCGCAGGGTCAGCGTGTAGGTCTTGCCGCCGTTGGTGATCTTGGGCATGCTCTCGGCCAGGGCCGGAACCACCTTGCTGCCCGCCGCGCCGTTGGCGTGGGCGTAGGTGAGCAGCGGCAGGTAGGTGTCGTACATCGCCGTCCAGCCTTCGACCTCGTAGGAGAGTGCCGGGTCGAGGTAGTCGGGGAACGAGGCGTAGGTCCCCGTCAGCGTGCCCCCTTCCTTGCCACCGCTCGAGCTGCCGCAGGCGGCGAGGCCGAGCGCGGAGGTCGCGGCGAGTCCAAGCACCAGCAGAACGAGAGCACGCTTCTTCAAGAGACAACCTCCGAGTTAGACCGGGCGATCGGAACCAAACCCACTGGAATCAGTTCCACCATAATCTCCGCCTCGGCGTCAATGGCCTTTATGTCCGCCTTTTCCCCATTGTCAGGCCATTTCCTGCCCATGATCGGAGTTGCGATCGCGACGATCGCGAGCACGCCCACGCCGGCGACGAGGAAGGTCGCGCGGGGGCTGGTGCCGGTGGCGATCAGGCCGCCGACGAGGTAGCCGACGCCGGGCATGGCGGCGCCGATCGACTCCAGCACGCTCATCACCCGCGCCTGCATGCCGGCCGCCGTCAGCTCCTGCACGGCGCTGATCGCGCTCACCCACTGCACGCCGTTGCCGGCGCCGCCGACGACCGAGGCGGCGCAGGCAATGGCGAGGGTGGGCGCCGCGGCGAGCCCGAGGTAGCCGGCGCCGACCGCGATCGTGCTGAAGAAGAGCAGGATCGGCAGCGGCGCCCGCCTCGCGCCGGCGAAGACGATGCCGCCGAGGACCATGCCGACCCCCCAGCTGGCCAGCAGCAGCCCGTAGCCGGAGTCGCCGGTGCCGAGAGTCTGCTTCGAGTAGATCACCTCGATCGGGATCACCGCGGCGAAGAAGATGAAGGCGGCGCCCTGAGCGAGCAGCAGCCGCCGCAGGATCGCCCGCTCGCGGATGTAGGCGATGCCGGCGCGGACGCGGTCGCGGACCTGGCCCGGATCGGCTTCGGCCTGGGGCAGCGTCCCGGCGGTGAGCAGGATCACCGCGATCGCGTAGAAGGAGGCGGCGTCGAGCAGCAGCGCCGACTGGACGCCGAAGCCGGCGACGATCAGGCCGGCGATGCCGGGGCCCAGGGCGGCGCTGCCGGTGAAGGCGACGTTGAGCACGGCGTTGCCGGAGCGCAGCTCGCCGGCCGGCTCGAGCAGGGCGGCGACGACGGCGCGGGTGAGGGCGCGGCCGGTCAGGGCGAGGGCGCCGTCGACCGTGGCGAGGACGACCACGCCGGCGAGGGAGAAGTCCTTCCCGGCGAGCAGGGCGAGAGCGCCGAAGGCGGCCGCCTCGCCGCAATAGATGACCGGCAGGGCGAAGCGCGGCGGCGGCTGCTCGACCTTGGCGACCAGGATCGGCGCGATCAGGGCGGGCAGGAATCGGGTGCCGAGGAAGAGCACCGCGGTAGCCAGGGCGCTGCCGGTCTGGTCGAAGACGAGCACCGAGAGGGCGACGATCCCCATCCAATCGCCCAGCTCGTTGACCCCGTAGCTGATCGCCAGGCGCCGGAATTGCGGTCTTCTGAGGGGGTCGATCAGGCGTGATCTACGCATAGTTGGGCGCACGAACTACTGCATTTATGCACAAGATTTCCTGCAGATGCACAAGTTCTGGACAAGCTGTGCTACAAACTGCGCAAGCAATTAACGAGTTTCAGATCGCAGTGCGCAATCTGAGGGCCTCTACTCGAAAGAAGGGATAAGGCACATGGGCTTCCATAACTAGATCTTTCAACGCGGACGGTAGTGCAACGTCTGCAGTGTCTTAAGGAGGGCGTCCCATTGGGGCGCCCTTCGTCGTTTCGGGGGCGGCGCGAGGATCTCCTTGCCGGGATCGCCCAAGAATGGCCTTGGGAAGCGGCTCGCAAGACGGCCAAGTTGGTTGCGAGAACGCAATTTGCGGGGTACCTTGGATCACCCTAGTGGCGATCGATGCGAGCCAGTCGACCACGGGCGCAGGGAACGGCCGCCCGGCCGTGAACCTGTAGCCAATGGCCGCGGCCCTCGTTCCCGACGCCGGATCCAACTGGTCGATGGCTGACGACACCCGCCCCACTCGCCTCGCAATCGCCGCCATGCTCGGTGTGCTGGCGCTGACCGCGGTCGCCGCGGTCAGGCTGGCCCCTGAGGCGAACTGGGACCTGCCGCTGCTCGCCGTCCTGCTCGCCTTCTCGATCCTCAGCTACCTGACCGCGGTCTCCACCGAATCGAAGGTCAAGGTCTCGGGCACCTTCATGGCCCTGGTCTTGGCGATGGTCTTCCTCGGCGGCACCCCGGCCGCCCTGATGGGCGTCGCCGCCAACGGGGTCGGCTGGATCGCCCGCTGGCGCGACCAATCGCACTGGCTGCTGAACAACCTGATGACCTACGCGCTCTTCCCGCTGATCGGTGGCCTCGTCTTCCACGAAGTGACGCAGGCGACCGGGATCGGCCCGGCGGACGCGACCTTCTACCTGCTCGTCTTCGCTCTCTTCCAGTTCTCGCTGGCGATCAACTTCGTCTTGGTCGCCGGCTACCGCGCCTACGTCGAGCGCGCCACCTTCGCCAGCCAGCTGCACGTCCTGCCGCCGGTGCTCCCCTCCGAGTTCGCCAGCGCCATGCTCGCCGTCGCGGTCGCCTTCATCTACCACGTGATCGGGATCGCCGCGATCGCGCTCTTCGGCGTCGTCCTGATCACCTTCCAGTACCTGCTCGGCCAGCTGCTGCTCTCCCAGCAGCGGGCGGAGGAGCTGGAGCGGCGCAGCAAGCAGCTGGCCAGCTTCCAGGTGGGGATGTTGAGCGCGATGCTGCGCACCCTCGACCTGCGCGATCAGATGACCGCCCGCCATTCCGCCGCGGTGGCGCGCTACTCGCGGGCGATCGCCCAGCGGGCCGGCTACTCGCGCCAGGAAGAGGAGCTGGTCCACATCGCCGCGCTGCTGCACGACATCGGCAAGTTCATCCTTCCCGACCGCATCCTCAAGGCCAACGTGCCGCTCACCGACGAGGACTGGATGCTGATCAAGCGCCATCCTCAGCAGGGCGCCCGCGTGGTCTCCTCGCTCGACGGCTACGGGCCGGTGGCGGAGATCATCCTCGCCCACCACGAGCGGATCGACGGCAAGGGCTACCCGCGCGGCCTGGCCGGCGACGACATCCCCGAGCTGGCCCGGATCATCTCGGTCGCCGATACCTACGACGTGATGACCGCGCGCGACTCCTACCGCACGCCGATCTCGACGATGGAGGCGATGCAGGAGCTGCGCCGGGTCGCCGGCAAGCAGCTCGACCCGCGCTTCGTCGAGGTCTTCATCGAGCTGCTCGAGGGCAAGGACGTCTCCTTCCAGCACGGCGAGGCCGCCGACTTCGAGAAGGAGCTCGCTTTGGAGGCGCGGATCGAAGAGACTGCCAGCCCGGTCGGCAACGGAAGCCGCTTCGGCGTCCCCGGCGTCCCGGTCGGCTAGATACGGTTCGCGCTATGCGCGCGGTCACGTTTCAGGCTCCCGGGGAGGTCCGGGTCGAGGAGAAGGCCGATCCCGAGGTCTCGGCGGCCGACGACGCGGTGGTGCGGGTCGAGGCGAGTGGGATCTGCGGCTCGGACCTGCACATCTTCCACGGCCGGGTGCCGGTCGAGCGGGGCTTCACGATCGGGCACGAGTTCGTCGGCACGGTGCTCGCCGCCGGGCCCGAGGTCGAGCGGGTCGCGGTCGGCGACCGCGTGCTCGGCTGCTTCCACACCGCCTGCGCCACCTGCGTCGCCTGCCTACGCGGCGACTACCACCGCTGCGAGCACGGCCAGACCTTCGGCCACGGCTCCCATCTCGGCGACCTGCAGGGCGCTCAGGCCGAGCAGCTGTTGGTGCCGCGCGCCAACCTGACCCTGCGGCGGGTGCCGGAGGGGATGTCCGACGAGGTGGCGCTGTTCGCCGGCGACGTGATGGGGACCGGCTACCACGCGGTCGCCCACGCCGGGATGCGCTCTGGCGACACCGTCGCCGTGCTGGGCCTGGGGCCGGTCGGCCTCTGCGCGGTGCAGGCGGCGCTCGCCGGCGGGGCGACGAAGGTCTTCGCGATCGACTCGGTCGAGCAGCGGCTGGAGATGGCGAGGGACTTCGGCGCGACCCCGGTTCACCTCACCGAGGGAGAGCCGAAGAAGGTGGTGCGTGCCGCAACCGAGAAGCGTGGAGTCGATGTCGTCGTCGACGCGGTCGGCGACCCGGGGCCGCTGGCGATGGCGGTCAGCCTCGCTCGCGACGCCGGCACGGTCTCGGGGATCGGCGCCTACGCCGGCAAGGGCGAGGTGCCGCTCGGCCTGGCCTGGCTCAAGGGCCTCACCCTGCGCCTCGGCCTCGCCAACGTGATCGCCCACGTAGATCGCGTCCTCGCCCTGATCGAGGCCGGCAAGCTCGACCCCGCGCCCCTCGTCACCCACCACATGAAGCTGGACGAAGCGGCCGCCGCGTACGAGCTCTACGACCAACGCGAAGCCCTGAAGATCGTCCTAACCCCATAGGGGTGCAACGTTTTGTCCCCTTGCCAGGGGATTAACGCGTTACGCCCAGATCGGGCTGGAGCGGTGCAACGCGTAGACCCCCTGATGGGGGGACAAAGCGTTGCACCCGCGCTAGATTGGGGTTGTGCGGGGGAGGCGGTTGTCGAGCGTGTGGGCGTGCGCCGCGTTGGCGGTGCTGGTCTTTGCGTCTAGCGCGGACGCTTGCTCTTGTGTGGCGCGCGCGCCGGCCGAATCGTTGCGGGAAGCCGATGGGGCGATCGTCGGGCGGCTGGTCAGGGTGCTGCCGCACGGGCCACTGCAGGCGGTCTTTCGCTACGAAGTGCGCCACGTTTACAAGGGCGGCGACTCGATCGACGCCGGGCGGATGCTCGACGTGCGCAGCTCGCGCCGGGCGGCGGCCTGTGGGTTGCCGACGCGCACCGACCGAATCTACGGCCTCTTCCTCTCGCGCAGCCACGGACGCTGGTTCGGTGGCATCTGCGGCGTGATCTCGCCGGGGCGCCTGCGCGCGGCGGCGTCGGCTCAGCCTGCCGGCACCGCGGGCCGTGCCGGCAGCGGCTGCCGGTGACGCGCGAACATCGTTTCGACCCACTGGTAGCCGGGGCGCTCCTCGAGCGGGGCGCGGAAGCTCGCCATCCCCTTCGGCAGCGGTTCCTCTTCGGGTAGCGGCCCCTCGTCGGGGATCACCAGCGGGTAGAAGAGCGAAGCGGCGGTGAGGTCGGCGACGCTGAAGGAGTCGCCGACGAGGTATTCGCTCGAGCCGAGCTCTGCTTCGAGACGGTCGAGGGCGGCGAGGACCTTGCCGCGGGCGACCTCGGCCGCTTCCTCGCTTTTGACGCCGAAGCGCAGGCCGGTGTAGGTGCGGGCGTAGGCGACCGCGCCGGCGCCGATGCTGGTCAGCGGTCCCGGCGTCGTGCGGGCGATCACGGCTTCGAAGCGCTCCGGGTCCTTGCCCAGCTCATGGAAGGCGAGCAGGCGCAGGTGCGGTCCCAGCTCCTCGTCGAAGAAGTCCTCCAGCTCGAGCGCGCGGCGGCACTGCTCGGGGTCTGCCGGGTAGAGCGGCGGCTCGGGGAAGCGCTCCTCCAGCGCGGCGATGATCTCGGTCGAGTCGCCGATCCCGCGCCCGTCGATCTCCAGCACCGGGAAGGTGTGGCTGGTGCCGCGGGTGAGCAGCAGCGAGGCCGGGATGTGCAGGCCCGGCAGGGCGACGGCGCGGCGGGTGTGCGGGACCCGCTTGAAGTCGAGTGCCCAGCGCGCCTTCTCGTTGTAGTGAGAGACGGCGATGTGCCAGAGGGTGGGGTTGGATCTGTCGCTCATGGTCCCGATCGTCGAACCAGCATAGCCGCGAGTGCGTTGTTTGAATTTGCCCGAGCGGATCGGGTAGGTTCGGCGCCGTGCGACCACCCCTGGCGAGCCGATGATTTCGCTGCCCTGGCTCTCCGACGAGGAGGAGGCTAAGCCGCGCGCCGACGACCGCGGCCTGCTCGAGGCGGCGCCCGCGGCGGCCCGCCGCAAAGCGGCCGATGTGCCTCCGCGCAAAACCCGTCGCTGGCTCTTCAACGGCAGCGTGCCCGAGCCGGTCCCGTCCTACCACGGCACCGTCGAGGCGCCCGAGCCGGGGAAGGTGGGGATCTGCTGCTCGGGAGGCGGCATCCGCTCCGCCGCTTTCTCGCTTGGCGCTCTGCAGGCGCTCGAGAAGAAAAAAAGCTGCGGCAGGCGAGCTACCTGGCCGCCGTGTCCGGCGGCTCCTACATCGCCGCGGCGATCTCGATGGTCGCCAAGACGGGACCGCGGGACTCCGACGAGGAGCTGCTCAAGCGCAAGGGCCCCTTCGCCCCGGGCTCGCCCGAGGAGCAGTACCTGCGCAACCGCTGCTCCTACATGGCGCCGACGCTTGCCGACAAGGTCTACATCGGCCTGCGGGTCGTTCTCGGCCTGCTGGTCAACCTCGTCTTCCTCTCGCTGGCGCTGGCCGGCGTCGCGCTCGTCCTCACCGGGCTGTTCTACGTGCCGCTGCTGCCGGGCCTGGCCGGCTCCTCCAGCGCGACGGTGAGCTACGAGGCGAACCTGCCGACCTGGTTCTGGGTGGCGCCGGTGGCATTCGCCGGCGCCGGCGGGCTCTCGGCGCTGGCGACGATGCTGTTCAGGTGGCGCAAGGACGAATGGATGCGCTTCTTCACCACCTGGACGACGCGGCTGCTGTTCGCGGCGGCCGTTCTGGCTCTGCTTCTGGTCGCGATTCCTTACGCGGCCGAATGGCTGCGCGAACTCGGCGATGCCGGCGATTCGGCGACCTCGGTGGTAGGCGCCGAACCCCACCTGCTCGGGGCCGGGACGATCGCCCTGCTCGCCGGAGTGGCCGCCCAGCTCGGCCATCTGCTGACCTCGATCCGGCCGGTCGAGGAGATGGGCGCTGCGCGCAAGGCGCTCAGCAAGATCGGCTCGGGCCTGCGGATGGCGATCGCCTACCTCGCGGCGGCGCTGGTCGGGCCGCTGCTGCTGCTCACGGTGTTCGCGCTGACCGTGGCGGCCGGCCTCTCCGAAGCGCCGAAAGACGGCCGGATCGATACCGGCTTGATCGTCGTCGGCACCGCGGTCTTGGCGGTCTTCGCGATCCTCTACCACGCCGCCGACCTGACGACCTGGTCGCTGCACCCGTTCTACAAGCGGCGGCTCAGCACCGCCTTCGCGCTGAAGCGGATCGGCGCCGACGAGCGCGACGAGCGCGAACGCGAGCGCTTCGAGGCGCTGCCGTCGTCGGACTCCGAGACCTACGTCGGGATCGCGGTCGAACGCGACTACGACGAATTGGTGCCGCTCTCGAAGACGGCGCTGAAGGAGACCGAAGCCGACCAGGAGTGGCCGACGCTGCTGGTCTGCGCGGCGGCGAACATCTCCAACTCCGGCGCCAGCCCGCCGGGCCGCCCGGTGACCAGCTTCACCTTCAGTGCCAACACCGTCGGCGGGCCGCTGGTCGGCGCGGTGAAGACGACCGAGCTGGAGCACGCGTTCGAAACCGCCGATGAGGCCGCGGTCACCGACGAGACGCGGCGGATCGGCAGCGAAGGGATCGCCGACAAGCTGCGGGCGCGGCGCGACTCGGGCCCCCGCAAGCACCGCCGCAGCGACATGACCCTGCCGGCGGCGGTGGCGATGTCGGGGGCGGCGATCTCGCCCTCGATGGGCAAGATCACGAAACGGCCGCTGACCTTCCTGATGGCGCTGGCCAACTTCCGGCTCGGCGTCTGGCTTCCCAACCCGCGCTGGGTCTCGGAGGCGGGCGGGGCCGACCATCTGCCCCGGCGCTTCGCGCGGCCGCGGCCGATCTACCTGATCCGCGAACTGTTCGGGCTCAACAGCGTCGACGCCAAGTACCTCTACGTGACCGACGGCGGCGGCTACGAGAACCTCGGCCTGGTCGAGCTGCTGCGCCGTGGCTGCACCGACATCTACTGCCTCGACGCGAGCGGCCTCGGCGCCGGTGGGGCGGAGTTCGAAGCGCTGGGCGACGCGATCGCGCTGGCCCGCGACGAGCTGAGTGTCGAGATCACCTTCGACGGGCTCGAGGGCAGCAACCCCGACGAACTGCTGCCGAAGGTGAAAGACGAGCCGGCAAGACGCGACGTGGTGACCGGGAAGATCGCCTTTCCGGCGACCGAGGATGGCCCGGGGACGACCGGGACGCTCGTCTACGTGCGCAACACGGTAACTCCGCAATCGCCGTGGGACGCCAAGGCCCACCAGCAGGCCGACCCGCGCTTCCCCAACAACTCGACCGTCGACCAGCTCTACACCGACCAGAAATTCGAGGCCTACCGAGTGCTCGGGCAGCAGGCTGGCTTCAACGCGGTCGCCGCGATGAAGAACGGTTGAGCCGGTCGCGCCGAGGCCGTGTCAGCATAGGTAGGCGATGGCGCTGCTGAGCGATAGCGAGATCGAGGCCAAGCTCGCCGGCCTGGCGGGCTGGGAGCGCGAGGGCGAGGCGATCGCGAAGAGCTTCGGCTGCGGCGATTTCGTCGGCTCGCTGCGCTTCGCCGGGAGCCTGGTCGAGCCGGCCGAGGCGATGGGCCACCACCCGGACCTGGCGATCTCCTGGGACACCGTGACGGTGACGATCTCCACCCACTCCGAGGGAGGTCTGACGGCGGCCGACTTCGAGTTGGCGGGGAAGGTCGACGCGCTATCGCCGACGAGCTGAGGATCGACGAGCGGCTCTCGATCCCGCTCAGTGAGGTCGAGCTGCGCGCCAGCCGTTCCTCGGGGCCGGGGGGCCAGCACGCGAACGTGACCGCCTCGCGGGTGGAAGCGGTTTTCGACGTCGAAGCCTCGCGGGCGCTGGACGAGCGCCAGCGCGAGTTGCTGCTCGGCCGGGCGGGCGCGGTGGTCACCGCAGTGGCCCAGGACGCCCGCGGCCAGGCGCGCAACCGCGAACTGGCGTTGGGGCGGCTGGCGGAGAAGATCGCCGCGGCCCTGGCGACGCCGCCCCGCCGCCGCCCTACCCGCCCGACCCGAGCCTCGCGCGAGCGCCGTCTGGAAGAGAAGCGGCGCTCGGGGGAACGCAAGCGCACGCGCCGTCGTCCGGGCGGCGACTTCTGACGAGACCGCCTCAAGCCGTCATATACGCGGGTTGAGGCGGTCTCGGTGAGCATGCGAGACTCAGCGGCGGTGGCCAAGCGCAAGAAGAAACGCGCGCCGAAGCAGAAGGCAGCGATCGTCGACTACGTCGACGAGGAGGGCAACGTCCTCAGCCTGCGCGAGTCGCTGAGCCGGGGGACGATCGCCAAGCTCCGGGAGGGCCCGGCGGCGGCCGCGGCCTCGCAGGAGGACGCCTGGCACCGCCGCTCCGAGCTGCTCTTCGAGCGCCTCGCGGTGAGCTGGGAGATCGCCGGCCTGCCGCTCGACGACCAGAAGATGCTGCTCGGTCGCTACCGGATGGCCGATCGGCAGACCCAGGAATGGGTGCGTGGGACGATCGTCGAGCATCTCGACCGGCATATCCCAGAGCTGGCTGGGTAGCCGGGAAGACAAACCAAGACGAAAGGAACTGCATGTTCGCGAACACGAAAGCAACCAACGGCTTCGCAGTCGACGACATCGAGGCCGCGAGAGGGTTCTACGGGGAGACCCTGGGGCTGGGCTTCAAAGTGATGAGCGAGGAGCACGGCGTCGCCACGATCGAGCTGGCGGGCGGGCGCAACACGCTCGTCTACGCCAAGCCCGACTTCGTCCCGGCCACGTACACGATCCTCAACTTCGAGGTCGACGATGTCGACGCGGCCGTCGAGCAGCTCGCTGCCAAGGGCGTCGGCTTCGAGCGCTACGAGGGCTTCGACCAGGACGAGAAGGGCATCGCGCGCGGTCCCGGACCCTCGATCGCCTGGTTCAAGGACCCGGCGGGGAACATCCTCTCGGTGCTGCAGCAGCCCTCCTGAGCGGAGCGCCCTGTCAGGCGTTCAGCAGCTTTGCCTTCTGGGCGGCGAACTCCTCCTCGGTGAGGATGCCCTGGGCCTTCAGCTCGCCGAGCTCCTTGAGCTGGTCGATCACTGACTCGCCGCCGGCGGGGGCGGCAGCGACCGGTGCGGCAGCGGGCGGCGGTGCCTGTTGGGCCTGCTGGGCTTCTTCCTGCTGCGCCCAGCGCTGGCCCTGGCGGCGTGAGACACGGTTGCTGACCGTGGTGGCGGTCCCGGCGATGACCGCCGTTCGTGCGACACCTCGAAGTAGTCCCGGCATGGTGGTCTCCCTTTCTCTAGGACGCCGACTCGGCCGCGTCGAGGGCGGCGAGGACGGATTGGACTGGAATGCGGCCGTTGGCGACCAGCTGGCCGCCGGAGCGGCGCACCGCGGCGGCGAACGGCGCGGCCCAGCGGTTCTCGAAGACGAGCAGGGCCGCCGCGGTGCCGGGCTCGAGCGCGTTGCCGGCCTCCGCGACGTCGTCGTCGCCGAGCAAGCCCGAGGAGGCGCCGTCGAAGGCGGCGATTCCCTCGCCGAGGTCGGCGATCTCCAGCGCGGCGACGGAGCCGTCCTCGGCCTTGGCGATGAAGGCGAGGTCGAGGATGCGGATCAGGCCGCGGTCGACCAGGTCGATCAAGTGCGGCAGCGCCTCACCCGTCGGCTGCCGTCCCGGCCACTCGACGATCAGGTAGTCGATCGGCCCCATCTCGTTGATCTCATCGCCGCTCAAGCTGACTCCCTTTCGTCGTCGAGTACGCGCCGGAAAGCTCCGGCTCAGGAACCATAGCGGCGTGTTCCGGCAGCGGTGCGGGCTCCTCGGCGTGGCGGTAGTTGCCGCCGCGCAGCAGCGAGGCGGCAGCGGCGATCAGGCAGACGACGATCGAGAAGATGAAGGCCGCGTCGAGACCGTCGTGGAAGGGGGCGGAGATCAGGTGCGGGAAGAAGGACGGGCCGGTGAGCAGCGCGTGGACGTGGGGGCTGAGGCCGGCGAGGGCGTGGGCGCCGACCAGGTGCTGGATCGGGTTGTAGCCGAGGAAGGCGGCGAAGAGGATCGAGATCGGCGGGGCGTGGGCGACGCGGTGCGCGGTGGCGGCCGAGAGGCCGTGGGTCTGCAGGCCGTGGCTCGCCGCCGCCGGCAGGCTGGCGGCGAGGCCGACGATCAGCAGGGTGAAGAAGATCCCGACCGAGAGCACCTGGGCCGAGTTCTGGAAGGTCTGGTTCATGCCGCCGCCGGCGCCGCGGTCGCCGGGCGGCAGGCTGTTCATCACGGCGGCGCGGTTGGGCGCGGCGAAGAGCCCCATCGAGGCGCCGTTGAGGAAGAGGATCAGGGCGAAGGCCCAGTATTCGAAGTCGGTCGGCAGCAGCATCATCAGGCCGAAGCTGAGCGCCGCGATCAGCATGCCGCCGGTGGCGAAGGGGCGGGCGCCGAAGCGGTCGGAGAGGACGCCGGAGAGCGGCCCGACGATCAGCAGGCCGAGGGTCAGCGGCAGCATGTAGATGCCGGCCCAGAGCGGCGTCTCGGTGAAGCTGTAGCCGTGCTCGGGCAGCCAGATGCCCTGCAGCCAGATGATCAGCATGAACATCAGGCCGCCGCGGGCGATCGCTGCTAAGAAGGTCGAGAGCGAGCCGAAGGTGAAGGCGCGGATGCGGAAGAGGGCGAGCCGGAACATCGGCGCGGCGACGCGGCTCTCGATCACCACGAAGGCGATCAGCGAGGTGAGCGAGCCGGCGAGCAGGGCGATCACGAGCGGGCTGGTCCAGCCAGTGGGGTGGCCGCCATAGGGGCGGATGCCGTAGGTGACGGCGACCATGACCAGGACCAGGCCGAGGGCGAAGGTCGCGTTGCCCCACCAGTCGATCGCGGCAGGGCGCGGCTTGCTGCGCTCCTCGAGCTTGAGGTAGGCCCAGACGGTGCCGAAGAGGCCGACCGGGACCGAGATCAGGAAGACCAGGCGCCAGTCGATCGGCGCCAGCAGGCCGCCGAGGATGAGGCCGACGAAGAGGCCGCTGACGCCGACGATGTTGTTGATCCCCAGCGCCAGGCCACGCTGGTTGGCGGGGAAGGCGTCGGTGATGATCGCGGCGGCGTTGGCGAGCAGGCAGGCGCCGCCGACGCCCTGGACGATGCGAAAGGCGATCAGGTAGGTGGCGCCGGAGCGGCCGGTCATCCAGTCGACCGCGAGCAGCAGCGAGGCGACCGTGTAGATGACGAAGCCGAGGTTGTAGATGCGGACGCGGCCGTAGATGTCGCCGAGGCGGCCGAGGCTGACGATCAGCACGCTGGAGACGACCAGGTAGCCGAGGATCATCCAGAGCAGGTAGAGGCTGTTGGAGGGGACCAGCGGGTCGAGGTGGATGCCGCGGAAGATGTCGGGCATCGCGATCAGCGTGATCGAGGCGTCGAGGGTGGCGAGCAGGACCGCGAGCGTCGTGTTGGAGAGGGCGATCCACTTGTAGTGGTCGGCGGCATGGCCTCCAGCGGCGCGCCCTCTGTTGCTCAAGCCCAACGCCACACGAACGAAGTCTACAGGCAAACTGTGCAGTTTGCCTGTGCTTTTTCGATATGATCCACGCCGTGCCGACCCGTGTGGACAGTGGACCGCTTGCCGGTGAGCTGAGTGTCGTGCTCGGCCATCTGATCCGCCGCTTGCGCACCCAGCACCGCTTCTCGCTATCGCAGGGCGCGGTTCTGGGACGGCTGGATCGGGAAGGCCCGCAGTGCACGAGTGGCCTTGCGACGGCCGAGCGCGTGCGGCCGCAGTCGATGGGCCAGACGGTCGCCGAGCTCGAGGAGCAGGGCCTGGTCGAGCGCCACGCCGACCCCGACGACGGCCGTCGCGCCCTGATCGAGCTGACCGAGGCGGGTCGGGTCGAGCTGCAGGAGGTTCGCGGCCGGCGAGAGGGGTGGCTGGCCGAAGCGATCGCGGAGAGCTTCAGCGCCGAGGAGCGCCGGGCGCTGGCGCAGGCTGTGCCGCTGCTGGGGCGGCTGGCGGAGCTTTGACGGCAACCGCGCACGACGGCGACCGGCGCCGCTGGATCGCCCTGGTCGTGCTCTGTCTCGGCCAGCTGATGATCGTCCTCGACGCGACGATCGTCAACGTCGCGCTGCCCTCGATCCAGCACGACCTCGGCTTCACCCAGGCGAGCCTGGCCTGGGTCGTCGACGCCTACCTGATCGCCTTCGGCAGCTTCCTCCTGCTCGCCGGCCGCCTCGGCGACCTGGTCGGGCGCAAGCGGGTCTTCATCGCCGGGCTGGTCCTCTTCACCGGGGCCTCGGCGCTCTGCGGCCTCGCTCAGGGCCAGGGGCTCCTGATCGGCGCCCGCTTCGTGCAGGGGGTGGGGGGCGCCGTTGCCTCCTCGGTGATCATCGCGATCATCGTCACCGAGTTCCGCGCCCCGCGCGAGCAGGCGAGGGCGATGGGCGTCTTCACCTTCGTCGCCTCGGCCGGCGGCTCGATCGGCCTGCTCGCCGGCGGCGTCCTCACCCACCTGCTCAGCTGGCACTGGATCTTCTTCATCAACGTGCCGATCGGCCTGGCGGCGATCGCCCTCGGCCTGATCCTGATCGAGGAGAGCGAGGGGGCCGGCCTGCGCCAGGGGGTCGACGTCCTCGGCGCGGCGCTGATCACGGTCGCCGGGATGGTCCTCGTCTACGCGATCGTGAAGAGTGGCGACTACGGCTGGGGCTCGGCGCGGACGCTGGGCCTGGGCGCTCTGGCGGTGGCGATGATCGCCGCCTTCTTCGGCTACGAGTCGCGGATCGAGAACCCGATCATGCCGCTGCGCGTCTTCCGCCTGCGCAGCCTGATGGGGGCAAACGCCGTCCGCGGCCTGCTGGTGGTCGGGATGTTCGCCTCCTTCTTCCTCGGCGCCCTCTACCTCGAGCACGTGCGCGGCTACAGCGCGATCCAGACCGGCCTCGCGTTCATGCCGATGACGCTGAGCATCGGCGCCCTCTCGGTCGGGGTGACGCCGCGACTGCTGACCCGCTTCGGGGCGAAGCGCACCCTGCTGCCCGGCCTGGCGATGGCGCTCGCCGGGCTGCTCATCTTCGCGCGGATGCCCGTCGACGCCGCCTACTGGACGGACCTGTTCCCCGCTTTCCTTCTGCTCGGCCTCGGCGCCGGCACCTCGTTCATGCCGCTGATCACGCTGGCGATGTCAGAGGTGCCGAAAGAGGACGCCGGCCTCGGCTCCGGCATGATCAACACGGCCCAGCAGATGGCGGCCGCGATCGGCGTCGCCGCCCTCGGCACCGTGGCCGCGAGCCGCACCGCCCACCTCCTCGCCGCAGGCCACTCCCAGCCCTCCGCCCTCACCTCCGGCTTCCACCTCGCCTTCGCGATCGGCGCCGCCTGCGTCGGCCTGGGCATAGTCCTCGCCCTAACCATCCTGCGCTCCCCTGCCGCTGCACCCGAGCCTCCGAGTACCGAGGAGCCCGGCATCCGCGAGGGGCTCTTGGCCGACGAGTTGGTCTGAGCCGGATGATTAGACGATTTTGCGTCTAGACGATTAGACGTTTAATCGTCTAATCGTCTACAATCTCAGGCGTGATCTCATCAACGCCAAAACCGACGCCCGAGCTGCAGGAGCAGCTCGACGAGCTCGACCGGCTCCGCGATGACCTCGGCCACGAGGTCGGTCGAACCGTGCCGTGGATCGGCGCTTTGCGCCGGCAAGTGCGTGCGTCGTCGGTGGAAGGCTCGACCTCGATCGAGGGATTCAGCGTCGGACCGGGAGAGGCGGTTGCACTCGTCAGCGGTGACCAGCGGGTGGATCCCGCTGACGAGAACCGACAGGCGGTGGCCTGTTACGCCCGGGCGATGGACCACGTCGGCGTGATGGCCGCGGACCCCACCTTCGCCTGGTCCGATCGTGCGATTCTCGACCTGCACTTCGACGCCTGTTCCTTTCAGCGCGGCGAGAGCCCGGGAAGGTGGCGCACGGGACCCGTCGGCGTGACCGGAAGCGACGGCCGCATCCGCTATCAGGCGCCCGACGCCGACGAGGTCCCCGACCTGATGGCCGAAGTCGTCGAGTGGCTGCAGAACCGCGACCGCGACGCCCACACCGTCATCCGCGCCGCAATGGCCCATCTCCACGTCGTCTCCGTCCACCCATTCCGCGACGGCAACGGCCGAATCTCCCGCATCGTCCAGTCCCTGATCCTCGCCCAAGACGGCCTGATGTCCCCAGAGTTCGGCTCGATCGAGGAGTACCTCGGCCAGCACACAAGCGACTACTACGCAGCCCTAAACGAGGCCCACGGCCCCACCTACCAACCCGACCGAGACGCCGCCAACTGGGTGGCCTTCTGCATAAAGGCCCACCTGTCCCAAGCCCGCCAGCGCCTGACCCAGATCAAAGAAGCAGCCACCCGCTGGACCCACCTGGAAGAGCTGGTCAAGTCCCACAACTGGCCCGACCGCCTCGTGATCGCCCTGGAGCAGAGCCTCATGGGTGGTTCCGATCGAGCGAGCTATGCGACCGAGGCAGACATCTCCCCGGCAACCGCCAGCGCGGACTTCCGCCGCTTGGTCGACGCTGGTCTGGTCGACCAAACGGGCCGCGGCCGCAGCGTCCGTTACGAGCCGACAGAGAGTCTTCGCAAACAGGCTGGCGCGGTTCGCTGGAACTCTAACTCCGTAAAGCGTTAAAACGCTCTTCACCATAGGATCATGCGCCAGTGTGGGACTTGGGCCCCGGCCAGGAAATTCTTCGCAAGACTCTCCACCAGCGATTCGGGGGGCAGTGGCAAGGTGGTATTAGCCCGTCCGCTCAGACGCCAAACGTCTTCATCTTCTACGACCCAGAGACGGGTGAGCAGCATGGGTATTACGACAACTGGCAGGCCGATGGTTGTCTCCACTACACGGGTGAAGGGCAACGCGGCGACCAAGAGATGAAGTCGGGAAATGCCGCCATCTATCACCACAAAGGTGATGGGCGGTCGTTGCGTATCTTTCGAGGCGCACGCGGGACGGTGACATACGAGGGGGAGTTTGAACTTGATGACATCGAACCGTTTCAGCGGACTGACGCCCCTGAGACTGGAAACGGGCCCCTGCGGGAGGTCATAGTTTTTCGCCTACGACCGATCGATACTGAGCCACCGGAGCCGACTTCAAAATTGAACAAGGTCCTGACGGGCCCGATGAGGGTCGACGTTCCGATCGAGCAGCAAGAGACGGAGAAGGCTTATGTCAATCCGAGCCGTGAGCCCTTTGAGGCCGAGCGCCGAGAGCAGAAGCTTGTACTCGCGCTGGAGGCGCACTTGGTTGCACTTGGGCACAAAGTGAGCCGGCAACGACTTCTGCCCTCTGGAGAGGCTAGACCAATCATCACCGATCTCTTCGACGCCACGACTGGGACGTTGGTTGAGGCAAAGGGGACTGTCGAGCGCAATGCGGTCCGGATGGCGATTGGACAGCTCTGCGATTACCGCCGTTTCTTCGCAGATGGAGAGCTAGAGCATGTTGCCGCTCTCTTCCCGACCGAGCCTCGTGCAGATCTTGCTGACCTGCTGATCGAACAGGGCATTGTCGTGATCTACCGCACCGAAAAGGGCTTCGAAGACTCGACCGGTGGCGCGCTCGTCAACGAGGATTAACCAGCTCAGTCGCGTCCGAGTAGGCGTTCGAGCGCTTGCCCGACTTGGCGATAGATCTGTTCCTCGTCGCCATAGGGAACCTTGAGCCCTATGCGAATGACCTCTGCCCGCGTGGGTCCGTCCTCGTTGGGAAGTAGGCGATAGACGATCCGGTAGCGGGGGTCCATATCGCGCTGCTCATCGAAGTAGAGCTTGCGGCAGTCGGAGAGGTTGCCGGTGCTGAACGCGAAGCCGCACGGCTTTCCAAGCTTCGGATTCTCTTTCGAGACCTGGGCGAGAAGCTCAAGCGCCCGGCGCTTCAACTCTTTGGACGGGAGATCGAGGAGCTGCTGCTTTGCGGTCGGGTCGAAGAATTCGACCGGGAGCCGCGCCACCTACAGGCCGAACTCCGCCGGATCGAATCCAGCCTCGCGAGCGACATCAGCCAACTCGACCCGCTTGCCGGTGTCCTGCGCAATGGCCTCGCGAACCTCCTCTGACGCAACCAGCTCATCGAGGATTTCAGTCTGCCACTCATATCGCTCGTAGGAGAGGATCACGCCCTCAGGCTTTCTATGAGAGCCAAAGACGACGGGGTCTGCCTGTCCGCCCTTCTCGCGAAAGCGCTTCAAATAGCTGGAGAGATGGTCCCTTGCCTCGGCGCTTGGAACAACGATCTGCGGAGAAGCCATAGTCGAAGCCTAGCAGAATCCGTACGTATTTTTGTACAATTTCCAACACAAATCGATGGGCGCGGCTGGGTTCGAACCAGCGACCTCTCGCGTGTGAGGCGAGCGCTCTCCCGCTGAGCTACGCGCCCGGGAGATCGGTCAATCATAGGCGGGGAGCGGGGCTTGGATCAGGCCAGCGCCGGGGCCTCGGCGGCGGGTGCAGGGGGATCGCCGCCCTCCTCGGCCTCTGAGCGTTTTCGCAGGGCCAGACCTGCGAAGGGGAAGACGAGGGTGGAGAGCATCGCGGCGCCGACCAGGCCGGCTGCGGTGGAGGATCTCATGTGGCCGGTCTCCACGGCAATCGTCGTGATCGCCACCACGAGGGGGAGCTCGGTCGCCGAGTAGAAAGCCAGGGCGGCGCGGTCGCGGGCGTTGAAGACGTTGCGGTAGAGCAGCAACGCCGGGGTGCCGCGGACGACGAGGAAGAGGCCGAAGAACATGACGAGCTTGAGGATCGCTGTGACCGAGCCGAGGGCATCGAGGTTGAACGCGATGCCGCTGACGACGAAGAAGAAGGGGACGAAGAAGCCGAAGCCGACCGCGGTCAGCTTCGACTCGAAGACCTGCAGCTCGTGGCCCTTGAGGGCGAGGCGCGTGATCATGCCGGCGACGAAGCCGCCGATGAGGACATCGAGGCCGAGCTTGCTGGCGAGCAGAACGAGTCCGAAGACGAGGACGACGGTGATCCGCACCGCCAGCTGGCTGCTCGCCTCGAAGGTCCGCTCCAGCGCCGGCCAGCCGCGCCAGGCGAGCCGCACCGAGACCAAGGCGACCGCGATCGCAAGCAGGATGAAGGCGATCAGGATCGCTGCCTCGCGCAGCGGGTGGTCGGTGGAGAGGAACAGGGTCACCAGCAGGATCGGGCCGAACTCGCCAACGCCGCCGGCGGCCAGCAGGTAGGTGCCGAACTTGGTCCTCAGCTCGCCGTTGTCGCGCAGGATCGGGATCAGCGTCCCGATCGCCGTCGTCGCCATCGCCGAGCCGGTGTAGACGAGCGAGTCGATCACCCCGAAGGCGACCAGCACCCCGCCGATCGCGTAGGCGATCCCGATCGAGATCAGCCAGCCCCAGCCCCCGAGCTCTATCGGCCGCCCCTTGATCCGCTCGAAGTCGATCTCGTAGCCGGCGAAGAAGAAGAGCATCCCCAGTCCGAGGTTGGAGAAGAATTCGATGAAGCTGTCGGTCTTGGCGATGTCGAAGACCTGCGGGCCGACGAGGATCCCGAGTAGGAGCTCGACGACGACCACGGGAGGCACGAAACGTCCTGGCAGCGTCGCCACGGTCACCGCTGCCACGGCCGAGGCGAGAACGATGACGAAGAACGACTCTGTGTCGACGTGGAACACGGGGGCGGGTCGATCCTACGCTTGAGACAGGTAGGATCGCCAGCGGACCGTGCTAGGCGGGGAATCAGCGGTGCCCTGTAACCCGCAATCCGCTCTAGCGGGGCCGAATCCCGTTCCGAGGGGCTGGCCGTCGGGGTCAGTGCGCCGCGGGCGGCGTTGACGGCCGGGTCCTGCGCGACGTGGGCACGCGAATCAGGTCAGGTCCGGAAGGAAGCAGCCTTAAGCGGATGCCGCGGGTGCCGCAGGAGAGCCCGGCTCGAGCCAACCGCGACGGACACGCCCGGTGACTTCGTCTCGGAGGACGGGGCGCACGGTCCATTTTTCGCCACATCGCTGACTTCGCCTTTAGGCGTGCTCTTGGACTACTAAAGGCGAAGTCAGCCTCTGGTGGGCGTTAGTCGATCAGGCGGCTGTGCATGCGGCGGACCGCGATTCGCCAGGTCAGCAGGGCGAAGCCGACGAGGAAGGCGAAGCGGGCTATGTCGAGCGCTTCGTAGCCGAAGGCGCCGCCGCGGACCAGTTCGACCAGCTGGTGCAGGGGGTTGAGCTGGGCGACGACCTGGACGCCCTTGGGCAGGCCTTCGATCGGGAAGAAGGTGCCGGCGACGAGGAAGAGCGGCGTGATGCAGAGCGCGGTGACGTAGTTGAACTGGTCGATCTTGGCGACGGTCGCCGCCATCGCCACCCCGAAGCCGGCGAAGCCGAGCGCGGTGACGAAGCAGAAGAGGGGCGTCAGCAGCATCCCCCAGGCAGGGTCGAGCCCGAAGCCGATCGTGACCAGCAGCGGCACGCAGCCGTAGGTGCCTGAGCGGATGCCGATCCAGAGCATCTCCGCGCTGACCAGCTCCTCGACGTCGACCGGCGCCGCCAGGATCGCGTCGTAGGTGTTCTGGAAGCGGTGCTTGACGAAGGTGCCGAACATCGCCGGCAGGGCGCTGGAGAAGATCACCGCCGTCGCCACCATGCCGGTGCCGACGAACTGGATGTAGGGGACGCCGTTGACTTCGTTGACGAGCGTGGCACTTAGCCCGAGGCCGAAGGCGAGCAGGTAGACGATCGGTTCGAGCACGCTGGAGAAGGTCGTCCCGCGCCAGTAGGTGCGGAAGTTGGCGAGCTCGCGGCTCATCACGCCGGCGATCGCAGCCGGTTCGAGCCGCCTCACTCCGCCTCCTCCCCGGTGAGCAGGACGAAGACGTCCTCGAGCGAGGCGGCGCGCACCACGGCGTCGTCGGGGATGGCGCCGTTGGCGGCGTTCTCGGAGCCGACGATCGCGACCGCGGGCCCGGCCGCACGGACGGAGAGCCCGTGCGCCTCGGCGGTCGCCCGCGCCTCGACCAGCCGTTCGGGTGGCCCGTAGACCTCGGCGGTCTGCACACCGGCGTGCTCGCTGATCAGCTCGACCGGGTGGCCGCGGCTGATGATCTTCCCCCTGTGCATCACCGCGACCTCGTCGGCGAGCCGCTCGGCCTCCTCGATGTAGTGGGTCGACATCAGGATCGTCGTGCCGCCCGAGCGCAGCTCGCCGATCAGCGTCCACAGCTCGGTGCGGATCTGCGGGTCGAGGCCGACGGTGGGCTCGTCGAGCAGGATCAGCTTCGGTTCGTGGACGAGGCCGCGGGCGAGCAGGAGGCGGCGGCGCATGCCGCCGGAGAGCTCGTCGACGGCGTCGCGGCGGCGCTCGCGCAGCCGCGCCAGGTCGAGCGCCCTGTCGACCGCGGCGCCGACGTCGGGCACCCGGTACAGGCGGGCGAAGATCGCCAGGTTGTCCTCGACCGTAACGTCGACGTCGAGGTTGTCGAGCTGCGGCACCACGCCCATTTCGGCGCGGGCGGCCTTCGAGTCCCCGGGCAGCACGTGGCCGAGCACGTGCAGCTCGCCGGAGTCGGGCAGCGCCTGGCCGGTGAGCAGCCGCATCGTCGTCGACTTGCCGGCGCCGTTGGGGCCGAGCAGGCCGAGGCAGATGCCCTCGGGCACCTCCAGGTCCAACCCGTCGACCGCCGTGATCGGGCCGAAGCGCTTGACCACGCCGCGAAGCTCTATCGCCGCCATCGGCTGATTCTCAATGATCGGCCGCGCCGGCAGCCAGCTGGCGTTCCAGCTCCGCCCCCCGCTCGGGATCGAAGAGGCTGAGCGCGACCGCGGTGGCGACCGAGCGCAGGCCCGAGATCGCCAGCAGGCGGGGGTCGTTGGGAAGCCGTTTGGCCGTCTCCGAGAGGAAGAGCTCGGCGAGCACCGGCAGGTCGCGGCCGCCGGCGGTGCGCAGGACGTGGAAGACCGAGAGCGTCGCGGTGGCGTCGGAGGCCCGCTGGTCCCAGCTCGCCGGGCTGGGCGTGATCAGGACGAGGTGCGGCTTGGACTCGATCAGGCTGCGCGGCAGGTGGTCGCTTTCGGTGGGCCTCGCCTCGACGAATCGGATCGCCACCCCCGACGGTTCGGCGCTGCCCAGGTAACGGTCGAACGCTTCGCGGGGCGCGATCATCGTCACCGCGAAGAGCCCGGCGCCGACCTCGGCCAGATCCTCCATCAGCGCCGGCGCGTTGATCCCGCAGCCGACGATGGTCAGTCGCAGCGGCCCCTCGGCGCGGGCCGCGGCCGACCAGGCGGCGTCGACGAGCCGGGCGAAGGGAGCGATCTCGCCGTGCTCCGCCACCCAGCCCGGCAGCTTCTCCAGGGCCGGCGGACGCGTAATCGCCAGCCGCAGCACCGCAGAGACTGTGCGATCGCCGACCACCGCATCCCACTCGGGCGGGAACAGTTCCCAGCTGGCGTCGACGTTGCGGCCGCGGCGGAAAAGCAGGCGGACCAGCGGCGAGGCGTCTTGCTCCTTCAGGTAGTCGAGCAGGGCGAGGCCGCTCTGCGTCACCTCGACGTCGGCGGCCTCGGCTGCGACCGGCCCGCTGCTCGAAGGCATCAGCAGGATCGCCCGCGCCCGCTCGGCGCCGGCCAGCTCGAAGCCCGAGTCGCCGGCCGTGTCGCCGAAGATCAGATCGATGCTGAGGTCCTCGCCCGCCGACTCTTCGAGGTCGTCGAGTATCTGGGGCCGCGAATCGCGCGCCGACTCGGGCGCCAGGACGACGAGCCGTCGCAGCTCGGTCTCCAGCTGCGCCTCGGCGGCGGCCGAGGCGGCCAGCGAGGCGAAGTCGACGCCGCCGATCACGAGCAGGTGGTCGCGGCAACGCACCGGCCGGTCGGTCTGCCCGAGTCGCTCCAGTGAGCTGGCGAACGACTCGGCGACGAAGGTGAAGAGCAGGCCGACGAGGAGGACGAGGCCGGTGATCGTCTGGAAGAGCCCGACAGCCCTTTCCGCCGCGTCGCTGTCCTCGTGCAGGCTGGAGGGATCGAGCACGTGAAGGACGGCCGACCAGAGCGCCTCGCCGAAGTCGTCGAACTGCCCGAGCACGAAGTGGGCAAAGGCGGCACTGCCGATCAGGACGAGCGCGACGACCGACACGAGCAGTGCGAGGCGGCCAGGCGTCGTCTGCATCAGCCGTCTCAGCATGCTGGAAGACTGACGCCTGTGCTGGACGAGAGGTGGATCAGGTCGTTGCATGTGGAGATGCTTCGGGAGGGCGACCTGCGTCCCGGCTTGGAGCCGCACGTCTTCTTCCAGGCCTCGACGATCGGGGCGTTGCTGGAGGGCGCCTACGACGGCGACCTCTCCTTCGCCGAGCTTGCCGAGCACGGCGACCTCGGGCTGGGAACGCTGAATGGGCTCGACGGCGAGATGATCGGCCTCGGCGGGCGCTTCTACCGGGCCGATGTCGACGGCAACGTGGCCGAGGTCGAGCCATCCGCCCGCACCCCGTTCGCTGTCGTCACCGGCTTCGAGCCGGAGATCGACATCGCCCGCGACGGGCCGCTCGACCACGCCGAGCTGCTGGCCTGGCTCGACGAGACGGTCCCGACCGGCACGGCGTCGTGCGCGATCCGCATCGACGGCCGCTTCGAGCTGGTCAAGGCGCGCTCGGTCCCCCGCCAGAGCCCGCCCTACCGGCCGCTCACCGAGGTCGTCGCCGAGCAGCACGTCTTCGAGCTCGCCGACATCGAGGGGACGATGCTCGGCTTCCGCTTCCCCGACTACGCCGAGGGGATCGAGGTGGGCGGCTACCACCTCCACTTCATCAGCGAGGACCGCACCCGTGGCGGCCACGTGCTCGGCTCACGCAGCGGCGGCACGCTGCGCGTCCGCCTCGACCCCTCCAGCGACCTGCACGTCGAGCTGCCGCCGGGGATCGAGCTGGACGACCCCGAGACCGCCGCCGCGACCCACGCCGCGGTCGAGCTGGTCGAGCGCGATCAGCAGCGTCGGTAGAGGATCCAGGAGTCGTTGGCGGCGACGCGGTGGAAGCCGGCCGGAGGAGCCGTCTTGAACCGGGTCGGGTCGTTGGGATCGAGGATGAAGTTGTGAATGACGAACTGACTTGCCGGGTCGAGGAAGTAGCCGCGGCGGGGGATGCCTTCCTCGCTGGCGCTGACGATCTCGGTCGGCTTCACTTCGAGGCCGAAGGCGAGGCGGGGGATGGCGCGGTGGTTCGGCACGGCGATCGGGCCGCAGAGCGGCTTGGCGAAGGCGCCGGCGTCGACGAGGTGGGTGAGGTCCCGCTCGATCGTCCCCTGGTTGGAGAGATCGCGGTGCACGGTCGAGTCGAGGTCCCACTGGTTGGGCAGCCAGAGCACGAACATCAGTGCGACCACGCCGGCGAAGATCTGCCAGCGGCGCCGCCAGGGGTGGCCGGGCTCGAGCAGTCGCCAGCCGAGCAGTCCGACGGCGACGAAGATCGCCAGGATGGCGCCGCCGAGCATCGTGTAGCGGGCGATGATCGCCAGGCCGGCGCTGCCCAGCAGGGCGAAGGCGCCGAGGGCAAGGACCACGGCGGCAAGGCCGAGGGTCGAGCGGCGGCGCAGGAACGCGAAGCCGAGGACGACGCCGCCGAGGGCGCCGACCATCCCCGGCCACTGCATTACTTCGCCTAGGGCTCGGGGGCCCCAGAGGATCAGATCGACCGGTCCTGTGTGGCGGGCCAAGGTGTCGACTGTTTCGCGAGTGCCCGTGAACGAGTAGGTCGGACTCCCTGTCGTGATCCAGTCGAAGAGGGCCCAGATGATCGGAGCGGCGAGCGCGAGGGTGGTTAGTGCGGCGCCGGTGGGGGAGACGAGGAAGCCCCTCGCCCGTCCAATCGCCGGCCTAATGAGGCCGGCGATTTGAGTATCCGCCCGGTCGAGGGGCTTCCTCGTCTCCGCATCGGGGCCGCACTGGTGGGACGAGCTTGCGTGGTTCGGGGCCTGGTCCGCGGGACCGAGAGCTTCGGGATCGAGCGCCAGATATATGAGGTAGACGACGGAGAAGAGCCAGGCCTCGGGGCGGAGGAGGCCTGCTAGGGCTAGGAGGGCCAGGACGGGCCAGCCGGCTCTGGGGCGCTTGGTCTCAATGAGGAGGGCGCCTAGGGTCAGGGCTATGTACGGGAGGTCTACGTACGCGCGCAGACCGTTGGATAGGTACGGGGCGCGCGTGAGGACGATGAGAGCCGCGATCGCCCCGATCGGGCGGTCGAACCAGAGGGTGCCTAGGCGGTAGATCAGGTAGCCGATAAGGCCTAGCGAGAGGTAGGCGATGACCATCGTCACGTCGATTGCGCCGTTGCCCAGGGGGGTCGTGACTGCCCCCAGCAGGTCGGCCAGGGGATGCGGTGTGGGGGGTAGGGCGGCGCCGTAGTCGGGCCCCACTCCGTGCGCTAGTTCTCGTCCCCAGACGAGGGCGTAGATCGTGTCGTAGTTGGGGAACCCGATGGGGAAGAGGATCAGCAGGGCGGCGCCGACACCAGCGACCCAGGTGAGGGAGATCAGCCAGTTGCGGGCCCGCTGCGACACCGGCGCACGGTATCGATGCCAGCTTCACCGAGGTGCAACGCTTTGTTCCCCTGTCAGGGCCACAACGCGTTGCACCTGTGGCCGGCCCGCTGTTCGGGCCGGGATACACTGGCCCGAGTGCCGCCGTCCAGCGACTCGATCTCTCTCTATCGCCGCCACCGCCCCGGTTCTTTCGACGAGGTGGTGGGCCAGCAGCACGTCGTCCGCACCCTGCGCAACGCGGTCGAGCAGGGCAAGGTCCATCACGCCTACCTCTTCGTCGGCTCACGCGGCACCGGCAAGACCTCGATGGCGAAGATCCTCGCCCGCTCGCTCAACTGCGAGCGCGGCGGGCCGACGGTCGACCCCTGCGGCGAATGCGAATCGTGCCTGACGATCGCCGGCGGCACATCGATCGACGTGATCGAGATGGACGCGGCCTCCAACCGCTCGGTCGACGACGTGCGCGACCTGCGCGAGCGGGTCGCCTACGCGCCGACCGGCGGCCGCTGGAAGGTCTACATCCTCGACGAGGCGCACATGCTGACCAAGGAGGCCTGGAACGCCTTCCTGAAGACCCTCGAGGAGCCGCCGCCGAACACGGTCTTCGTCCTCGCCACCACCGAGGCGCACAAGGTGATGGCGACGATCGCCGACCGCTGCCAGCGCTTCGACTTCCAGCGCCCCTCGCTGGAGCAGATCTCCGAGGTCCTGCAGCGGGTCTCCGCGGCGGAGGGGATCGAGGCCGAGGACGCCGCGGTGGCGATGATCGCCCGCTCGGCCTCGGGCAGCTTCCGCGATGCGCTCGGCACGCTCGACCAGCTGGTCGCCTACGGAGGCGCCCAGGTCAAGCTCGCCGATGTTCTGGAGCTGCTCGGGGCGGCCGACGCCGAGCTGCTCTTCGAAGCGGTCGACGCGGTTATCGCCGAAGATCCCAAGGGGGTCCTCCTCGGGGTCGAGAAGATGACCCGCTCCGGCCGCGACCCCTCCCAGTTCGCCCGCGACCTGCTGGCCCACCTGCGCCACCTGCTGGTGACGCAGACCGTGGGGGAGGTGCCCAACACATTCGTGGTGACGGCAACCGATTCGAACCGCCTGGCGGCCCAGGCAAGCTCAATCGAAGCAGCCACTCTCGTTCGCACGATCGACGAGCTGGCGGCGGCCCTCACAGCCGTCCGCGAGGGCGACGACGCCCGCATGGCAGTCGAGATCGCCCTGCTGAAGGCCGCCCGGCCGGACCTCGACCCTTCGACGGAGGGGCTGCGCAGACGTATCGAGAAGCTGGAGCAAGGGACGGAGGGGCCCCGGGCCGCGGGTCCTGTCGGCGCAGGGGACCCACCACCCCTTCCGGTCGCTAAAGCGTCCTCAGGGGCGGTCCCCCCTACGCCGCCACCCGCGGCAGAGCCCTCACCGGCTGACGGGCTTGAACCCCAACCGCCCGCCGAACCCGAGGCGTCAACCGAGGACGATCCTCCCGCGGGTGGCGCGGACTCGGGGGGGCCGAGAACGGAGGCGAAGCCCCCGCCCGCAGGCCCCCCCGAGGTCGCGACGGGCCCCGCGGGCCGAGCGCTCGACCTGGAGTACGTCAAGGGATTCTGGCCTGCGGTAGTCGACAAGCTCAGGGAGACGAGCCCAGCTTTGGCAGCGACCTTCGAGGGGGCACGACCGGTTGATGTCGACGAGGTGGAGCGGATCGTGACTATTGGGTTTCCGGCTGAGAATACGTTCAACAAACGCAAGGCCGAGGCGCCGGAGAAGCGGGAGCAGATGGAAGACGCGCTGGAGTCCGTGGTGAGCGAGCGGCTACGCCCGACTTACGTAGTGCTTGACGATGGCGCAGCTGCGCCTGAGCCTGATTCCGCCGACGGGATCGATCACGATGCGATGGTGGAGAAGCTGAAGAGCGAGTTCGACGCTGAGGAGGTGGGGTGATGGCCAAGGGTGGGATGCCGGGCGGATTCGACATGAACGCGATGCTGAAGCAGGCTCAGAAGATGCAGGCCGAGATGCTGGAGGCGCAGGAGTCGCTCAAGGACGAGGTCGTCGAGGCCAGCGCCGGCGGCGGCATGGTCAAGGTCAAGGTCGGCGGCGATCTGACCCTGCGCGAGATCGTCATCGATCCCGAGGCGGTCGATCCCGAGGAGGCGGAGCTGCTCGCCGAGATGGTCCAGGCGGCCGTCAACGAGGGGCTGCGCGTCGCCAAGGAGCTGTCCGACTCGAAGCTGGGTGGAATCACGGGCGGGCTCGGCGGCCTACCCGGGATGTGAGCGCCGAGGGCCCGGCACCGCTGGCCCGCCTGGTGGTCGAGCTCTCACGACTGCCGGGGATCGGCCAGCGCACCGCGCAGCGGCTCGCCTTCCACATCCTCCGCGCGCCCGACGAAGAGGCAGCAGCGCTGGCCGCGTCGATCCGCGAGGTGAAGGAGAAGGTCGGCCTCTGCGAGGAGTGCTTCAACCTCTCCGAGGGTCCGCGCTGCCGGATCTGCTCGGATCCGAATCGCGACCAGGCGACGATCTGCGTGGTAGAGGAACCCGCCGACGTGATCCCGATCGAGCGCACCCATGAGTACCGCGGCCTCTACCACGTGCTCGGCGGCGCTCTCTCGCCGATCGACGGTGTCGACGCCGAGGACCTGAAGATCGCCGAGCTGCTGCGACGGGTCGAGGGCGGCGACGTGCGCGAGGTCATCCTCGCGACCAACCCGACCACGACCGGCGAGGCGACGGCGCTGCACATCGCCGAGCGCCTGCGCGGCCAAGCCGCCGTCACCCGCCTCGCCAGCGGCCTCCCGGTTGGCGCCGACCTCGAGCACGCCGACGAGGTCACCCTGGGCAAGGCCTTCGCCGGTCGTCGCAGCCTCGACTGAGGTGCAACGTCTTTTCCACCCCCGAGGGGGACAAAACGTTGCACCCGGCCTGGGGCGGCGGACGATTTGACTAGACGTTTGTCGCCTCGCAAATAGCGACATTTTGCGATCCTGGCGTCCGTCGCTTTCGAGAAGGTCCATGCGTGGCGACGAAGACCTCCAAGGGCAACGGCGTGGGAGGTGAGTCGTCGGCGGGACAGGTCGCCCGCGAGGTCTCCTCGCTGCAGGCGACGCTACTGGCGAAGCTGCGCGAGGAGCTGGGCGGCGAGGGCCCCGAGCCGTTCGCCGACGCGGCGCAGAAGCTGGCCGAGGAGTTCGGCTCGGTGACCGCGACGGCGGTGGCCGCGGTCTGCGATCGGCCCGCGCTTACGCCCCCTTCGGCGGCGACCTCGGCCCACGCCAGCCTTTTCCAGCCCGGCCACATGCGGCGGCGTCTCGACCAGCTGATCGAGACCAACAAGCGCTACGGGCACTCGTTCGGCCTGGTCGTCTTCGACGTCGACGGGCCGGGGGCGCGTGAGCGCGGCAGCACCGACAACCGGGAGACGATGCTCGCGGTGGTCGGGGCGGCGCTGCGCGAGAGCGTCCGCCTCGTCGATGAGACCTTCCGGCTGGAGGAGGACGCGCTCTGCGTGCTGGCGCCGAACCTGACCACGGTCGAGGGGGTGCAGATGACGGAGCGGCTGCTGCGCCTGCTGGACGAGCTCGAGGCCGCGGGCGGGCTGCGGATCGCGATCTCCGCCGGGGTCGTCGCCTGCCCGGAACACGGCACCGATGCCGAGAGCCTGCTGAAGAAGGCCGACGAGGCGATGTGGCGGGCCCGTGCGGTGGGGCAGCCGGTGGGCGTCGGCGCCTTGCAAGATCGCTGACAGATTCCGGAAATCTGTCCATAACTTGCGTAAACCTGGATTTCCGGTGGGAGAATGCCGATACCTGGCGAATAGCGCTGGGCAACGCCCGAGGAACGATCTGAGATGCCAGGCATACGAACAAATGCAGCCGCGGAAGTGCTCGGGGTCAGCCCCAACACCCTGCGCAGCTGGGAGCGCCGTTACGGCTTCCCGAAGCCGAAGCGCACCGAGGGCAACCACCGCAACTACGAGCTGGTCGAGCTGCAGACCCTGCGCGACGCGCTTGCCCAGACGGGCAACATCTCCTCGGCGATCGAGCTGACCCGCCAGCGCCAGTCGGCGCCGGCGAGCGGCGGCGACCTCTTCGCCGCCTTGGAGAGCTTCGACGAGGAGGCCGCCAACCGCGCGGTCGAGGAGAGCCTGGCGCTGCGGCCGCTGGAGCGCACGGTGGAGGAGATGCTGCTGCCCGCCGTCGACCGGCTCGCCGCCGACCCCGACCGCGAGGCCGAGCTGGAGTTCGCCTCGCGTTGGGCCACGGGCTGGCTGCACGGCGCCCGCCGCCTCGCTTCCGCCGCGTCCCGGCCCGCCGGCGTCCTGCTGCTCGACTCCAGCCACGGCTCCGACGCCGAGGCGGTTCACGCCCAGGCGCTCGACCTGACCCTGCGCCGCGCCGGCTTCCGCGTCCTGATGCTCTCCAACGAGCTCGGCGACGAGCGGCTCGAGCGCGCCCTGGGCGCTCTGGACCCGACCGCGATAGTGCTCTGCGGCCCCGGCGCCGACACCGCCAGTGCCGTGAAGCTGGTCCGCAAGATCCGCGAGGTCGGCTTCGACGCACCCCTCTTCGGCTTCCGCGCCAGCGGCCTGATCGGCGATGCGGTCCCCTCCGCGGGCGCCTCGCCCAGCGAGGTGACCGGGATGCTCAACGCGGACCTGCGCCGCCGCGCCAGCCAGGCGTTCGCCTAGCACTGACGCAAATTACGTCAGCTACTGACGGAATTTCCATCAGCTACTGACGGATTTGGCGGGCCCGTGTCGGCGCTCTGGGCGTAAAAAAACCGGCACAGGGCGGTGAGCCCTGTGCCGGTTTGGGTTGCCGCGGCGCCTCCGCCGCTGCAGGTTTTCCTAGAGCCCGGCGAGTGTCGCCTTGGCAGCCGTGAGCACGACTTTCGGCATCGGCGCGAAGTCGAGCGCCGGGCCGTATTTCTGCCCGACCGTCATCGCGTAGAGGATGAATTCGGAGAGCAGGCCCTTCTGCGGTGCCCCGTGGGGGACGATCGCGTAGGTGAAGGTCGACAGCGGGTAGGCGATGCTGAATTTCTTCGGCGGGTTGACGATGTGCAGTTCGTTGCTGGCCGGTACTTTCTTGACCATTTCCGCCGCGTTCTGGATGTTTTTCAGGTTCGGATACTCGTAGTTGCCGGCTTCGTTCTTGAGCGCCGCCACAGGCAGGCCGGCGGCGAGCAGGTAGGAGGCCGAGACGTATCCGATCGCGCCGCTGGTGGTGCTGATCACCGAGCTCACACCGGCGTTGCCTTTGGCGCCGACACCGTGGGTGAAGCCGACCGAGGTCGCGTAGCCGACTTCGTTCTTCCACGACTTGCTGACCTTGGAGAGGTAATTGGTGAACGCGTAGGTGTCACCCGAGCCATCGCTGCGGTACACCGGAGTGATCGTCAGGTTGGGCAGGTGGGCTTTCGGGTTCAGCTTTTTGATCTTGGGATCGTTCCAGTTGGTGATCTTGCCGAAGTAGATCCCGGCGATGATCGGTCCCGTGAGGTTGAGTTTCTTAACGCCCGGAATGCTGAATCCCATCCCGGTCGCGGTCAGAGCCCAGGGGATCTGGACACAGCCGTTACAGGCCGCGGCCTGTTCGGGAGTGAGCGGTGCGTCGGAAGCTCCGAAATCAACGGTTCGCTGTGTGATCTGGGCGATTCCGGACCCGGAACCAACCGAGCCGTAGGTGATTTTGACGCCACCGTGCGAGGCGGCTTCGAAGCCGTTTATCCAGTTGGCCATGAGCGGGGCCACAAGCGAGGAGCCAGCGCCGGTGAGGTTGGCGGAGGCAATCGCGGTCGACACGCCGGCCATGCAGCCAAGCATCCCGACTGACGCGATGATGAAACCAAGCAGCCTGTTGCGAATCAAGAGAATCCCTTTCGGCTCGTTATTCGTCTCGTTATCCACGGGCGTCTTAGGACTCACCCCTGGCGAACCTTAGGATCGCTAGATCGAACCGGCGACTTGTTTCAATCTCGTGAAAGAGGATGTATCGAAAATGTGAATAGGTTGGAGTTGTAACCATCGTGTTAACAGCCCATTTGTGTCAATCCTGTGAAAATTCTTGGCTGGCGCGGAAACGGCGGCAATCTCCTCTACGCTGCGCGCCATGAGCACCACGGTCAGCGCGGCCGGGCCTCCCGGCGCCGCCGCAAAGCGTGCCCGCTCGCGGGATCGACGCCGCTCCTTCGATCGTTTCGGCGACCGGCTCCTCTATGGGGTCTGTGCGTTCGCGGCTCTGGTCGGCGTCGTCTTGATCTTCGCGATCGGCTACCAAGTCGTGCACGGCGCCAGCCCGGCGATCTCGAAGTTCGGCCTCGGTTTCCTCGTCCACACAACCTGGCAGCCGAACTTCGGCGTCTTCGGCGCCGGCTCGCTGCTCTTCGGCACCCTGGTCAGCTCCTTCATGGCGCTGCTGATCGGAGCGCCGATCGCGATCGCGATCGGCCTCTACCTGAGCCTGCTGGCGCCGGCCGGTGTGCGGGGGGTCGTCTCTCCCCTGGTCGAGTTGCTGGCGGCGATCCCCAGCGTGATCCTCGGCTTCTGGGGGATCCTGGTCCTGGCGCCCTTCGTGCACGAACACATCGAGCCGGCATTGCACAGCGCGCTTGGCTTCATCCCGATCTTCGGCAGCCCGGAAACCACCGGCGCCAGCATCTTCACGGCGAGCCTGATCCTGACGATCATGATCGTGCCGATCATCGCCTCGGTCTCCCGCGACCTCTTCCTCTCGGTGCCACGCGACGTGCAGGACGGGGCGAGCGCGCTCGGGGCGACGCGCTGGGAGGTCGTCCGCGGTGTGGTCCTGCCCTCGACCGCCTCCGGCGTCACCGCTGCCTCGCTGCTCGGCCTCGGGCGGGCCCTGGGAGAGGCGATCGCGGTGACGCAGGTGATCGGCGCCGGCGCGGCGATCAACGCCTCGCTGTTCAAGACCGGCGACACGCTGGCATCGCGAATCGCGAGCCAGTTTCCCGGTGCGATCACCGGGCTGCACATAGCATCGCTCTACTACCTCGGGGTGATCCTGCTCGTTATCGGGCTGATCTCCAACCTGGCAGCGCAGTGGATCGGCAGGCGCTTCGACTACCAGCGGATGGCGGCGAAATGACCGAGACGGCTTTCGATCCCGCCGCGCCACTGACTCCGACCGGCAACCTGCGCCGGCGCCGGATCTTCAGCCGGATCGCCGAGTACGGGGCGACCGCTGCCGCCCTTTTCGCCGTCGCGGTGCTGGGGATCGTTATCTATACCGTGGTCTCGCGCGGCGCCAGCGCGCTCAGCTTCGAATTTCTCACCAGCGGCGCGCCGACCGGAATCGCGCCGGCGATCGTCGGCACGGCGCTGATTGTCGCCGTCGCCACCGCGATCGCGATGCCGCTGGGAGTTCTGGCGGCGATCTTCGTTACCGAGTTCGCCGGGGGCCACGTTGCGCGGGCGTGCAAGCTGACGCTGGATCTGATCAACGGCCTGCCCTCGATCATCATCGGCCTCTTCGTCTTCATCCAACTTGTCGCGCACCGCAAGCAGTCGGGCTTCGCCGCCTCGGTCGCTCTGGCGATCATCGAGCTGCCGCTGATCGCCCGCGGGACCCAGGAGGTCCTGCTGCTCGTGCCCAACAGCCTGCGCGAAGCCGCGGACGCGCTCGGCGTCGCCCGCTGGCGCACAGTGCTCCGGGTGATCCTGCCCGGCGCGCTGGGCGGGATCCTCACCTCGACCGTGCTCGCGGTCGCCCGCGCCGCCGGAGAGACCGCGCCCCTGCTCCTGGTCTCCTCCGTCTTCGACGGCAAAGAAGTTCTCCTCAATATGAGCGAAGCGATGCCGAACATTCCGGTGCGGATCTTCCAGCTCTCCGAGGAAGCCAACCCCGAAGGCTTCGCCGAGGCCTGGGGCATGGGCCTGGTACTTGTTTCCTTCATCCTCTTCGCCAGCCTCGGGGCAAGGGCCATGCACGCGCGCAGCCGTAGGAAGATGACCTCGTGAGCCAGCGCGATCCGAGTCAGAGGCCGGCGGGCGCCCCCCCGGTTTCTTCGCGGGTGCGGATCCAGAGCGGGCCGCTGGCCCACCCCGCCGGGATGGCCGGCGGCAACGGCAGCGCTCGCCGCGAGCTTGGCCTCGAGTCGGTTTTCGAGGTCAACGATGTCTCCGTCTTCTACGGCGCCAAGAAGGCGCTCAGCGGCGTCTCGCTGCGGATCCCGCGCAGCCGGATCACGGCGCTGATCGGCCCCTCGGGCTGCGGCAAGTCGACCTTCATCCGCAGCCTCAACCGGATGAACGACTCGGTGCCGGCGTTCAGGCTGGAGGGGCAGGTCCTCTACCACGGCCACGACCTCTACGGCAGCAACGTCGACGAGGTCGAGGTGCGGCGCCGGATCGGCATGGTCTTCCAGAAGCCCAACCCGTTCCCGAAGTCGATTTACGACAACGTCGCCTGGGCGCCGCGCAACCTCGGCCTCAAGCACGGCCTCGACGATCGGGTCGAGGGCGCCCTGCGCGGCGCGGCGCTCTGGGACGAGGTCAAGGACCGGCTGAAGAGCAGCGCCCTCGGCCTCTCCGGCGGCCAGCAGCAGCGGCTCTGCATCGCCCGCGCGATCGCGATCGAGCCCGACGTGCTGCTGCTCGACGAGCCCGCCTCCGCCCTGGACCCGATCGCGACGGCCTCGATCGAGGACCTGATGCACAGCCTCAAGGGCCGCTTCACGATCGTGATCGTCACCCACAACATGCAGCAGGCCGCCCGGGTCGCCGACCGCACCGCCTTCTTCGGCCTCGACGCGAGCACCGGCGAGCCGGCCGGGACGCTGATCGAGTACGACACCACCGAGACGATCTTCAACCAGCCGGCCGACCCGCGCACCCGCGACTACGTCACCGGGCGCTTCGGCTGACAGGCGGCCGGCCGCTGCCGGGATAGTTCTTCTTACATTCGTCGATAGATAGGTTGGCTTCGCGAGACGCTGATGGGCACACGGATCGGGATCAACGGCTTCGGCCGGATGGGACGGCTGGCGCTGCGCGCCGCCTGGGGCTGGCCCGAGCTGGACTTCGTCCACGTCAACGAGCTGAACGGCGACGCGGCCACGGCCGCCCATCTGCTGACGTTCGACTCGGTCCATGGCCGCTGGTCGAAGAGCGCGGAAGGGCGAGGACGGCGCCTGTCGATCGACGGCGCGAGCCTCGGCTACACCAGCATCGCCACACCCGGCGCCGTTCCCTGGGGCGAGGCCGGGGTCGACGTCGTGCTCGAGTGCTCCGGCAGGTTCCGCACCGCGGAGTCGCTCCAGCCCTACTTCGAGCAGGGCGTCCGCAAGGTGATCGTCGCGGCGCCGGTCAAGGACGGGGCGCTGAACGTCGTCGTCGGCGTCAACGACGACCGCTACGAGCCCGAGCGCCACGACATCCTCACGGCCGCCTCCTGCACGACCAACTGCCTGGCGCCGGTGGTCAAGGTGATCCACGAGGGGATCGGCATCCGCCACGGCTCGATCACGACGCTTCACGACATGACCAACACCCAGACCGTCGTCGACGCCCCCCACAAGGACCTGCGGCGGGCCCGCGCCGCGAGCCTCTCGCTGATCCCGACGACGACCGGCTCGGCGACGGCGATCGGGCTGATCTTCCCCGAGCTGCAGGGGCGTCTCAACGGCCTCGCGGTGCGGGTGCCGATGCTCAACGCCTCGCTCACCGACTGCGTCTTCGAGGTCGAGCGCCCGACCGACGTCGAGGAGGTCAACGGGCTGCTCGAGGCGGCGGCCACCGGGCCGCTGGCCGGGATCCTCGGCTACGAGGAGCGCCCGCTGGTCTCGGTCGACTACCGCGACGATCCGCGCTCGGGCGTCGTCGACGCGCTCTCGACGATGGTCGTCGACGAGACCCAGGTCAAGGTCCTCGCCTGGTACGACAACGAGTGGGGCTACGCCAACCGCCTGGTCGAGCTGGCGCGCAAGGTGGCCGAGCGCCTTGAGCTGCAGGCCCTGCCGGCATCCACGATCGGCGGGCCGACCTGCGCAACTACGTCCTGGTCACCGGCGCCTACTGGACCGAGACGCTCGCCGACGGCGCGACCCGGATGCTGGTCCTCTTCTACTTCTACGAACTCGGCTACTCCCCGTTCACGATCGCCTCGCTGTTCATCTTCTACGAGATCTTCGGCATCGTCACCAACCTCGTCGGCGGCTGGCTGGCCGCGCGCTTCGGCCTGAGGACGACGCTCTTCATGGGCCTCGGCACCCAGGTCCTGGCGCTCGCGATGCTCGGCTTCGCGCCGCAGGCGTGGCTGGTCGTTCCCTACGTGATGGCCTCGCAGGCGATCTCGGGGATCGCCAAGGACCTGACCAAGATGAGCTCCAAGAGCGCGGTCAAGCTGGTCGTGCCAGAGGGCGACGAATCCTCGCTCTACCGCTGGGTCGCGATCCTGACCGGCTCCAAGAACGCGCTCAAGGGCGTCGGCTTCTTCCTCGGCGGCCTGATGCTGACCCTGGTCGGCTTCCAGACCTCGATGCTGATCCTGGCGGGGGCGGTCCTCGCCGTCGCTCCTGATCGACCGCGCGGCTGATGCACGGACACCTCGGCCGTCCCGACGCGAAGGCCAGGTTCAAGCACATGTTCTCCAACAACCGCGCGGTCAACGTGCTCGCCGCCGCCCGCATCTTCCTCTTCGCCTCGCGCGACGTCTGGTTCGTCGTCGGCCTGCCGGTCTACCTGCGAGACCGTGCTCGGCTGGAGCTTCTGGCAGACCGGCGGCTTCCTGGCGATCTGGGTGATCGGCTACGGGATCGTGCAGGCGGCGGCCCCCGGCTTCGTCCGTCGGCGCAGGCGCGGAGGGACGCGCGCGAGCCCGACGGCAGCACGGCGACCTGGCTGGCCTTCGTGCTGGCGGCGTTCCCCGCCGCGATCGCCGTCGGGCTGACGGTCGACCTCGACCCGACCGCGGTGATCGTCATCGGGCTGATCGCCTTCGGCGTGGTGTTCGCGATGAACTCCGCCGTCCACTCCTACCTGATCCTCGCCTACGCCGACAACGACAAGGCGGCGATGAACGTCGGCTTCTACTACATGGCCAACGCCGGCGGGCGCCTGGCCGGGACCGTGCTCTCGGGCCTGCTCTACCAGTGGCACGGGCTGACCGCCTGCCTCTGGGCGTCGGTCAGCGTGCGTGCTGGTCGCCGGCCTGCTGTCGATCCTCCTGCCGGGCAAGACGCCGAGCCCGACGCGGCCCGGCGACGGGCTGGCGCTGGCGAGTTAGCGGCGCAGGATCGCGTCGTGGGGGACCTGCTGCAGCAGCGGCTGGCCGCACTGCCAGCAGAAGGTGGCGCCGGTGCTGTGCGGGGCTCCGCAGGAGGTGCAGGAGCCGGCCGTCCCGGTCTGCTCCATCCGCACGATCCGTTCGACCTCGCTGAGCTCTGCGTCGGCATCCTGTAGCGCCACCGCGCGTTTGACCAATACCTCGACCTCGATCCGGTTGCGGACCGCCATCTCGTAGACGAGGCCCCCAAGGTCCCATTGCAGCTCCGCGACCCGGGCGACGAGCTGGTCGCGGCGGCGTTCGAGGTCGACGGTCAGCTCGTGCTCGGTTGTTGCCGGAGCCGGAGTCTGAGCCGGAGGGGCTTTCGCAGCGGCGGGGGGAGCGCCATTCGCGCTCGCTCCGTTGGTGCTCACCCGGGTGGATTTTTTCAGCAGCCTCATTCGCCGAAGAATTCCCCGGTGAATTCGCCGCCTTTGCAACCGCTGGTGCCGCTGGTGCACTTGCCGCCAGGCTTGACGGTCGCGGGCGGCAGCTTGACGTTGCCGCTCGGCTTGAGGACTTCTTCCGCGCCGGCCTGGGTTTCGGCTTCCTTCTTCAGCGAGGCGCTGCTCTGCTTCTTGCCCTTGGAGCCTCCGCCACCGGTTCCGGTGGCCGCTTTGCCGGCTTTCGAGGCGGTCGCGGTTTCGGCTTCGCCGCCACCCCCGCCCTTGATCACGATCGGAGCGGCTGCTTGCTGGGGGGCCGGGGTGCTTTCGCCCGAGCGCCCGATCAGCACGCCGACACCCATTGCCAGCAGCAGGGTGCCGACGCCGGCAATCAAGGCGGCGTTCGGCGACATCCGCCGCCGCTTGGGCTTCGACGGCGGGGCCGCGGCCGCCGCGGCCGGCTGCTTCATCGCGTCCATGAAGGTGACCGCGTTCATGAAGGGCAGGCGTGGCTCGCCGCAGCGCTGTCCGCAGTTGAGGCAGTAACGCTGGTCGGACGCGACCGCATGGCCGCAGGACGGGCACTGCTCGCCGCCCGCGGCCACCAGGGGGTGTGCGACGGTCGGCATCGCGGCGGTGGCCGGCTCCGGCGGGGGCGTTTGTGCTTTCAGGGCGTGTGCTGGATCCATGGAAGTTCGCGCCGAGCCCACATGCTCGCTGGTGAAAATTGTCAACGATGTGGCTTCCTGCATGGTCGACCCTCTCGCTCGCCAGGTTGTTGTCGAGTTGTGAACAGGCGGTGAAAGAGCGTGCGTGAGAAGCCGAAAAACTTCACATTTGGGTCACAACTCGGAGGCTGGGCGCCGGGAGACTCTTAACTGGTGGCAATTTTCAATGACGACGGGGGTCACAGTGGGACCCACGGTTACGGTTGCGCCGGCTGTGGCGCCGCTCTGGCAGCCGGCCAGCGTTACTGCCTGGAGTGCGGCGAGCGGCGCGGGCCGCTGCCCGCGGCTGTCGCCAAATGGCTCTCGATAGTCGAGCCGGCTACCGCGGCGCCCAGCGCGCCCGCGCCGGACGGCGAGCCTTCCGACGACGAGGCGTCCGCAACGCGTTACATGCCCGAACCGCGCACCGCCGCCGTCGCCGTGATGGCGCTGCTCGCCTTCGGAGTCCTGCTCGGCGGCCTCACGGGTCCCGTCGCGCAGAGCGCGGGCATCGCGCCGATCGTCCTCTATACCGGCGAATCGCCGGCCCCGATCGCTGCATCGGAACCGGTCGAAACCGCGGCGGCGCCCGCCGAACCGGCGCCGGTGGTGGCGGAAGCCCCGACCGAAGCTCCGCTGGCGGCAGCCTCGGTGCCAGAAGAAGAACCGGCGCCGACGACCCCGCCGAAAAAGAAAACGACCACCGAAACTCCGGACCTCGCGACGCTGCCACCGGTCACTCACGTCTTCGTGATCGTGCTCGCCGACCACGGCTTCGAAGAAACCTACGGTGAAGCCTCGCCGGCGCCGTACCTGGCGAAAACCCTGCGCGGCAAAGGCGAGCTGCTGCCCAATTACTACGCGGTCACCCAGGGGGACCTTGCCAACGAGATCGCCCTGATCAGCGGCCAGGGGCCGAACCCGACGACGGCGACGAACTGCCCCGAATACAAGGACATCGCCCCGGCCACGGCGAGCGCGGCCGGGCAGATCGAAGGAGAAGGCTGCGTCTACCCGGCGGAAACCCAGACGCTGCCCGCCCAGCTCGCCGCCGCCGGCAAGAGCTGGAAGGCCTACGTCGAGGGGATGGGCAGCGCCGGCCAGCCGAGCGCCTGCCGGCACCCGGCGCCGGGAACGGCGGACGAAGCCCAGACGCCGCGCCCGGGCGACCCGTACCAGACCTGGCGCAACCCGTTCGTCTATTTCCACTCGATCGCCGACAGCCCCGAATGCAACGAACGCGATGTCGGGCTGGAACAGCTCGCCCCCGACCTGAAGAAAGAAGCCAAGACCCCGTCCTTCTCCTACATCGTCCCGGACGCCTGCCACGACGGCGCCGAAGAACCCTGCGAAGCGGGCCAGCCGGCGGGCCTCGCGGCCGCCCAGCCGTTCCTCGAAAAGGTCGTGCCGGAAATCGAAGCCTCGCCCGCCTACAAAACCGGCGGGCTGATCGCGATCACCTCGGCGCAGGCGCCGCAGAGCACGCCGGCGCCGGACACCAGCGCCTGCTGCGCGACCCCCGAATACCCGAACCTGCCGCCGCCCAGCGAAGCGCCGGCCCCCACCAACGGCCCGGTCAAAGCAACCGGCGGCGGCGGCCAGGTCGGGATGCTGCTGCTCTCGCCCTTCGTCGAACCGGGCAGCGTCAGCGAAACCGGCTACTTCAACCACTACTCGTTCCTGCTCAGCGTCGAGGAACTGCTCGGCCTGCCGACCGCCACCACGGCGCCACCGGGCTACGCCGCCGAACCTGCCCTCACCGCCTTCGAACCGGCGCTGTTCAAGACCGGCTCATAGGGCGCCCGGGAGCCTCGACGGCAGCTTGAACGCCGGCCCCCAGGAGCGCGAAGCCCAAGCCGCCGAGCTGGCGGACGCCACCCGCCGCACCCTGCTGGCCAACGAGCGAACGGAGCTCGCCTGGTGGCGCACCGGGCTGACCGCCCTGGCGGTGGCGCTCGCCGTCGGCCGGGTGGTCCCCGAGCTGAACCACACCTCGCTGCGCTGGCCCTACCTGGTGGCGGGGGTCGGCTTCGCCCTCTGGGGAGTCCTCGCGCTCAGCTACGGCAGCGCCCGCCGCGCCTCGATCGACAAAGTCCTCAAGACCGGGCGCTTCCCCGAGCCGCCCCGCTGGGCGATCCGCGCCCTCACCGGCGGGGGCGTCGTCCTGGGCCTGCTGACCGCGGTGCTCATCCTGCTCGACTGAGCCGGCGCCGCCCTCCCGCGCGCTTCGAGATAACGCGCCGGTACCCAATCTTTTCGGCTCTGCAGAGGCATTCTCCCGCGCTCGGGGCGCCATCCCCCTGTTCCAGGAACACAACCTTTTTCTTGACCTCGTAAAACGCATCTGTTTCAATGACGCGTGCATTGTGTACGAAGTAGTTCAGTTCGCCCACAAAGCGAACCGAGCCGCAACAGGGAACAGGGACAAACCGAGCCTCGCGGAAGCCGCCAAGGGAAGCGGCCGGCAGAGGGGCTCACGGGACAAGGAGAGAGATTTAGATGTTCTCGACGCTACGCACACGCTTCGGCATCCCGGGAGTCATCTCGGTGATCGCCCTGGTCTTCGCGATGTTCGGCGGCGCCTACGCCGCCACCAACTCCTCGGGCGGTGGCCACACCGCCACCGCCTCGGCCAAGGCCAAGAAGGGCCCGCGCGGGCCCAAGGGCGCGACCGGGCCGGCAGGCCCACAGGGCTCGGCGGGTTCGCAGGGCCCCGCCGGCGCCAACGGCAAAGACGGCGCCCCGGGTCAGAATGGCGCCCCGGGAGCCCCCGGCGCCGCCGGCCACTCCGTAGTCCTCGTAAACGAAGCGCCTCCCGGCTGCACCGAAGGCGGCTTCACCTACGAAGTCGAAGGCTCGGGCGAAGAAAACGAAGTCTGCAACGGGGAAAAGGGCGTCCTCCAGCCCGGTGAAACCTTGTGCTCGGAATGCACCGAGACCGGAGCGTGGAGCTTCGGACCTCTGCCGGTAGGAACTCTCACCTCTTCCGCCACCGGGGGAGTGTCTGTGCCGATCTCCTTCCCGATCGAGCTCGCCGGTGAACTTGACGCAGCTCACGTTCACTACGTGACCAAAGCAGAACAAGAAGCCAGCACCGTTCCAGCGGCGTGTAGTGCCGGCGCGACCAAAGGCAGCGCCAAAGCGCCGCTGGCCGCGTCCGGAAATCTCTGTGTTTTCGAGGGCGGGTTGGGTTTTGCCCATCCGATTTCAAACAACATCAGAAAGATCGGCCCTGCTGAATTCGGCGCATCAACCGCTGGTGCCTACTTGCTTTTCCAAGGGGAAGAAGAATCGACCGGGAGGGGTTCGTTCGCCGTCACCGGCTAAGTCCAGCATCACCTCGACACCAAGCGGTGGTCCGGGCGATTTTGCCCGCCCGGACCACCGCCCACCGCTCAACTCGATCGGGCCGAAGCCAATATGAACCGTTTCCCCCCCGCACTCGCCGCTCTTGTTCTCGCCGCCGCCCTGCTCTTTGCCCCCGTCGCCCAGGCCGCCGCGCCGCCCCAGCTCTGGCAGACCCCCACCGTGGGAAGCGATGCTCCGGGCTTCGCCGCCGGCCAGTTCGCCACGCCGCAAGGGATCGGCGTCAACCCCAACAACGGCCACCTCTACGTCGCCGACTTGACCAACAACAGGATCGACGAGCTGAGCGCCTGGGGCGTCTTCGTCAAGGCCTTCGGCTGGGGGGTCAGGGACGGCGCCGAAGAACTCGAGACCTGCACCGCGGAAACCACTTGCCAGAAAGGGATCAAGGGCGCCGGCGCCGGGCAGATCGGCGAACCCTACGGCGTTGCGGTCGACGACGCCGGCAACGTCTACGTCGACGAACCCTTCCGCTACTCCGTCGGCCACCAGGAAAGGACCACCTACCGCGTGCAGAAGTTCAGCTCCACCGGCGAATTCCTGCTCACCTTCGGCGGCGGCGTGATCACAGGAGGGGCGGCGGGGACGGGCGACCTCAGCTCGGGCTCCAAATCCGTCACCTCGGTAACGGCCACCACCAAGGCCTTCGAAGAAGGCCAAACGATCACGGGCACGGGCATCCCGCCCGAAACCAGGATCGTCGCGGTAGGCGTCGGCACCCTCACCCTCTCCGAGGCCGCCACCGCCTCGGGCTCGGGCGTCGCCCTCACGGTCGCCGAAGGGACGGGCAACGCCCCCGCCAACGAGCGCCAGCGGATCGTCCTCTCGGGCTCTCCCACAGCCACAGGCGGTAGCTTCTCGCTCACCCTGCCCGCCGGCTCCGCCGATGCCTCCTTCGCCGTCGGCTCCAACCAGGTCACCGCCACAACCAACGCCAGCGGCACCTTCCACGTCGGCGACGCCACCAACGTCAGATCGGCCCGCGGCCAGGGCAACCTCACGGCGGGCTCGGAAACGATCGCCTCCCTCAGTACCAGCCAGGGCTCCTTCCAGGCCGGCCAGCCGATCTCGGGGGCGGGCATCGCCACCGGCACCACGATCGCCTCGGTCGGCGCCGGCACCCTCACCCTCTCTGCCCCGGCGACCGAATCGGGCAGCGAAGTCTCCCTCACCGCCGCCACCAAGATCGCCGCGATCGACCCCGCCGACGGCTCGCTCACCCTCTCGGCCAACGCCTCCTCGGTCCCGGCCCCCGAGGAAATCATCCAAGCCAAAGAGACCACCGCCCCGATCCCCTTCAACGCCACCGCCTCAGAAGTCGAAGAAGCCCTCGAAGCCCTGTCCGCGATCGGCGCGGGCGACGTCTCGATCACCGGCCCCGCCGCAGGACCCTGGACGGCCGAGTTCGAAGGCCCGCTGCTGGGCGACGTGGACGTGGCGCAGCTGATCTCCGACTCCACCCGCCTCGCCGGCCCCCAGACGATCACCATCCACGCCGCCAGCAGCTCCTTCACCCTCACCTTCAACAGCCAGACCACCGCCCCGATCCCCTCCAACGCCTCCGCGGCAACCGTCCAGTTCGCCCTGGAAGCGCTCTCGACGATCGGCGCCGGCAACGTCTCGATCGCCGGTCCGGGCGGCGGGCCCTGGCAGGTCACCTTCACCGGCGCCCTCGCCGGTGAAGCCCAGCCCAAGATCAAGATCAGCCTCGTGGGAATAGCTGAAGTCACCGCCCCCGCCGCCGCCGCGCTCACCGCACGGCAGGGCGCCGGCGCGGCGGAGATCTGCACCGCCGCCCACGCCTCCGACTGCCGCGGCGGCCTCGGCTCCGGCAGCGAAGCCGAACCAGGGCAGTTCAGCGCGCCACATCGTGGTAACGAAAACGATATCGAAGCCACCGGCACCAAGATCGCGGTCGGGCCCGACGGGGGAGTCTTCGTCGGCGATCGCGAACGGATCGAGGAGTTCGAACCGAGCGGCGCCTTCAAGGCCGAAATCCCGATCCCCGGCACCTCGATTCCCGAAGAGACCGTCCAATCGCTGGCGATGGACGGCGCGGGGAACTTCTACGCCGGCCTCTGGGGGAAAGAAGGCGTCGCCAAGCTCGACCCCTCGGGCAAAGAACTGCACCACTACCAGCTCCCAATCGGAACTCTCGTGCCGGCGCCGCAGACGCTGGCCGCCGATGGAGGCGGAGAGCTCTACGTAGTCCAAGACCCGGGCAGTAACGGCCTTCCGGAACTGGAAGCGCGGATAGTCGAGTTCGGCGCCGATTTCGCCAAGTTGATCCCCTCCCAAGAAGAAGAAGAAGAAAATGCGGGGAAAGACAAAAAAAACCAGCGGTTCTTCCCCGAAACCCCCGAAAAGGCCGAACTGCTGGGCCTGGCCACAAGCGAAGCCTGCGGGATCGAAGGCCACGACGTCTACGTCTCCGCGTTCGGCCCCACCCACGTCAACGTCCGCGCCTTCGGCCCGCCGCCGCAGGACACCTCGCCCCCCTGCGAACCGCCGCCGCAGGTACCGCCGACGATCTCCGACTCCTACGCCCTCTCGGCCGGCGCCGACAGCGCCGTCGTGCAGGCCAAGATCAACCCCCACTTCTGGGCCGACACGACCTACCAGGTCCACTACGGCACCGGCAAATGCTCCGAAGGGGGCTGCGAACAGGCCGCCCCCGCCTCCCCGGCGCAGCTCATCAACCGGGTCCTCGACGAACCGGTGAAAAGCGCCGCCGTCAACCTCCCCGGCCTTGACCCGGGCACCACCTACCACTACCGCTTCGTCGCCCAGTCGGGCGGCGGCGGCCCGGTCGACGGCCCCGAAGGAACCTTCACCACCGCATCGCTGCCCCTGGCGCCGCGGAGCGAATGCCCCAACCAGGTCTTCCGCAGCGGCCCAGCCGCCGCCCTGCCCGACTGCCGCGCCTACGAGATGGTCTCCCCGGTCGACAAGAACGGCGCCGACATCGTCTCGCTGATCAACGTCAACGGCCTCACCACCGCCTTCGATGAGAGCGCCGCCGAAGGCGGCCGCCTCGCCTACTCGGCCTTCCGCGCCTTCGGCGACGCCCAATCCGCCCCCTACACCCTCCAGTACATCGCCACTCGCCACGAACGCGGCTCCCCCGAAGAAGGCTGGACCAGCCAGGCGCTCAACCCGCCGCGCGGCCTGCCGATCTACCCGGACGGCTTCACGGTCGAGAACGAGTTCCGCGCCTTCACCCCCGACCTCTGCCGGAGCTGGCTCGTCCACGACGCCGACCCGACCCTCGCTCCCGACGCGATCGCCGGCTTCCCCAACGTCTACCGCCGCTCCAACTGCGGACCACAAGCCGGCACTTTCGAAGCGATCACCACCGCCGAACCCCCGGGCGTCAAACCCGCCGGCTACTCCCTCGACCTGCAGGGCGCCTCCGCCGACGGCAGCCACACCGTCTTCCAGGCGGCGGCGAAGCTGACGCCGAACGCCAACGCGGGCGCCAACGCGCAGTGCTATGAGTCGGTCGGCGAAGGCTCGCCGCTTCGCCTCCTCAGCGTCCTGCCCAACGGCAGCGCCAGCGAAGCCGACTGCTCGCTCGGCACCGACGACGAGATCGGCCTGGGCAACAGCGGCGTCCGCTCGGCCACCCTCGACCACGCGATCTCCACCGACGGGCAGCGCATCTACTGGAGCGCCTCGCCGGCCAAAAACGAGGGCGGCCCGGGGCAGATCTACCTGCGCAAGGAAGGCAAAGACCCGACGATCGAAGTCTCGGGGGCGGTCTCGAAAACGGCGGCTGCCCGCTTCTTGGCGGCCGCCGCCGACGGCTCGCGGGCGATCTTCCAGATCGAAGACAGAGAAGCGCCACAAGACGGCAACCTCTACGAATTCAACGCCGCCAAAGCCAAAGCGACGCTGATCGCCCCCAGGGCGATCGGACTGCTCGGCGCCTCAGAAGACGCCTCGCGCCTCTACTTCGCCTCCGAAGCGGCGCTGGGTGGCGGGGCGGTGGAAGGAAAGCCCAACCTCTACTTCCGCGAAGGTACGAAAGCGCCGCGCTTCGTCGCAACCCTCTCCGCCGCCGACGCCGACCGCACGGTCAACTGCGACGGCTGTTTCTCACCGCTTGCCTTCGATCCGATCGCCCGCATCTCCACCGTCAGCCCTGACGGCCTGCACGCCATCTTCATGTCATCCGCTTCTCTGACCGGCTTTGACAACACCGACGCAAACTCGGGCGAAGCCGACGCCGAGGTCTATCTCTACGACGCGAGCGCCAACGCGGGAGCTGGACAGCTGCTCTGCGTCTCTTGCGACCCCAGCGGGGTGCGCCCCGCCGGGCGCGAACTCCCCTACACGATCCACCAGAAATCCCATACCTGGGCCGCCGCGCAGATCCCTCACCCGACCAACCAGGTCTACGCCCCGCGCGTTCTCTCCGCAAACGGCTCCCACCTCTTCTTCGAGAGCTACGAGCCGCTGGTCCTGCGCGACACCGACAACCGCCAGGACGTCTATGAGTGGGAGCGCTCCGAAAGCGCCGAAGAATGCGAAGAAGACGGCGCCGAACTCTACGCGCAAGCAAACGGCGGCTGCCTCAGCCTGATCTCCTCGGGCAAGAGCTCCCAGGACTCCGAACTGCTCGACATCTCAGCCGACGGCACCGACGCCTTCTTCACCACCGGCTCCAGCCTCGTCTCCCAGGACCCGGGCCTGATCGACGTCTATGACGCCCGCACAGAAGGCGGCTTCCCGCCGCCGCCGGCGCTGCGCGAAGAATGCGAAGGCCAGGCCTGCCAGCCCACCCTCGAAGCCCCCAACGACCCCACCCCGGCCTCATCTGCCTTCGAAGGCGCCGGCAACGTCGCGGGTGAACCGAAGCCCTCGAGCTGCCGCAAGCCGAGGGTGCGCCGCAAGGGCCGCTGCGTAACCAGGAAGCACAAGAGCGCCCGCCGCCATCACCGAGCCAACGTCGGCGCGGGGGTCGACTGATGGCGGCGGCAAAGAAGATACGACCGTCCTTCGCCCTCGCGGCCCTCCTCGCCGCCGCCCTGCTCTTTGCCCCCGTCGCCCAGGCCGCGGCGCCGCATCGCCTTTGGACGACGCCGGCCGAAGGGGACGCACCGGGCTCGGCGTCGGGTCGATTCGACAGGCCGTGGGGCATCGGAGTCGCCCCCGAAGCGCCGGGCCATGTCTATGTCGCCGATCTGTTGAACTCCAGGATCGACGAGCTGAGCGCCTGGGGAGTCTTCGTCAAGGCGTGGGGCTGGGGGGTGAGAAACGGCGCCGAAGAACTGCAGACCTGCGGCCCTGGAGCGATCCCGGCGAGCCCTTGCCAGGAAGGAATCGAGGGGGGTGGCGCCGGCCAGCTCGCCGTGCCGCTTGGCGTCGCGGTCGACGACGCCGGCGACATCTACGTCGACGAACCTTTGACGTACTTCGTCGGACACGAGGAAAGGCACAACTTCCGCGTCCAGAAGTTCAACTCTGCCGGCGAATTCCTCCTCGCCTTCGGCGGCGGCGTGATCACCGGCGGCGCCGAAGGCACGGGCAACCTCAGCTCGGGCTCGGCCGTCGTGCGCTCGGTGGCCGCCACCGCCAAGGCCTTCGAAGTCGGCCAGACGATCGCCGGGGCGGGCATTCCAGCGCAAACGAGGATCCTCGAGGTCGGCGTCGGCACGCTCACGCTCTCCAAGCCCGCGAGCGCCTCGGGCTCGGGCGTGGCGTTGACCGTCGCCGAAGGCGCCAGCAACGTTGCGGCCAACGAGCGCCAGCGCGTCGCGATCGGAGGCTCGCCGACGGGCGGCTCCTTCCGCCTCATCTTCGCCGCGGGTGCCACCGACGGCACCGTCATAGCCGGCTCGAACCAGGTCACCGCCACCACCCACGCCTCGGGCTCCTTTCACGTCGGCGACCGCACCAATGTCAGCTCCGCCAGTGGCACCGGCACTCTCACGGCCGGCTCGGAAGTCGTCTCGGGCCTCACCACCGAACATGGCGCCTTCGCCGCCGGCCAGCCGATCGAGGGCAAGGGCATCCCCGCCAACACCACGATCGCCTCGGTCGGGGCCGGCACCTTGACCCTGTCGGCCCCCGCGACCTCCTCGGAATCCGGAGCTTCCCTGACCGCCTTCACGACGATTGCCGCGATCGATCCCAGCAACGGCTCGCTCACCCTCTCGGCCAACGCAACCGGCGAACCGAACGATCCGATCCGGGCCAGCGAGACCACCGCGGCACTTCCCTTCAATGCGAGCGCCGCCGAAGTCCAGGCAAAGCTCGAAGCCCTCGCCGCCATCGGCGCCGGCGACGTCCTCGTAAGCGGCTCCCCCGGCGGGCCCTGGACGGCCGAATTCAAGGGGCCGCTCTTCGCCGACACGGACCTCGCCGCGATGAGCGCCGACCCGAGCACCCTGACGCCGAGCGGCAGCGCCACTGTGACCACCCTGACGCAGGGCGCCGGCGCGGCGGAGATCTGCACCGCCGCGCACGCCTCCGACTGCCGCGGCGGGCTCGGCTCGGGCAGCGAAGCCGAACCGGGGCAGTTCAGCGCGCCACATCGTGGTGATGGGACCAGTTCCGAAGCCTCCGGCACCAAGATCGCGGTCGGGCCCAACGGGGGAGTCTTCGTCGGGGACCGCGAACGGATCGAGGAGTTCGAACCGAACGGCACCTTCAAAGCCGAAGTGGCGGTCCCCGGCGAGACCGTCCAATCGCTGGCGATGGACGGCGCGGGGAACTTCTACGCCGGCCTCTGGGGGAAAGAAGGCGTCGCCAAGCTCGACCCCTCGGGCAAAGAAGTTCACCACTACCAGGTCAAGATCGAAACCACCGTGCCGGCGCCCCAGACGCTGGCAGCCGATGGGGGCGGCGAGCTCTACGGGGTCGAAAACCTGGCCGGTGAAGGCACTCCGAGACTAGAACCAAGGCTAGTCGAGTTCGGCGCCGACTTCACCAAGCTGATCCCCTCCCAAGAAGAAGAAGAAGAAAATGCGGCGAAAGACAAAAAAAACCAGCGGTTCTTCCCCGAAACCCCCGAAAAGGCCGAACTGCTGGGCCTGGCGGTAGGCGGAGCCTGCGATATCCCACCGCCCGGGGACCTCTACGCCTCCGTCGGCGGAAACGGCCACTCCAGCGTGCGGGCCTTCGGGCCGGCGCCGCAGAACTTCGGCGGCTCATGCGAACCGCCACCGCAGGTCGCGCCGACGATCGTCGACCAGTACGCGCTCTCCGCCGGGACCGATGTGGCGGTGGTGGGGGCGACGATCAACCCCCATTTCTGGCCGGACACGACCTACCAGGTCCACTACGGGACCGGCAAATGCTCCGAAGGGGGCTGCGAACAGGCCGCCCCCGCCTCCCCGGCGCAGCTCGTCAACCGGGTCCTCGACGAACCGGTGAAAAGCGCCGCCGTCAACCTCCCCGGCCTTGACCCGGGCACCACCTACCACTACCGCTTCGTCGCCCAGTCGGGTGGCGGCGGCCCGGTCGACGGCCCCGAAGGAACCTTCACCACCGCATCGCTGCCCCTGGCGCCGAAGGCGAATTGCCCCAACCAGGCCTTCCGCAGCGGCCCCGCCGCCGGCCTGCCCGACTGCCGCGCCTACGAGATGGTCTCGCCAATCGACAAAAACGGCGCCGACATCGTCTCGCTGATCAACGTCAACGGCCTCACCACCGCCTTCGATGAGAGCGCCGCCGAAGGCGGCCGCCTCGCCTACTCGGCCTTCCGCGCCTTCGGCGACGCCCAATCCGCCCCCTACACCCTCCAGTACATCGCCACTCGCCACGAACGCGGCTCCCCCGAAGAAGGCTGGACCAGCCAGGCGCTCAACCCGCCGCGCGGCCTGCCGATCTACCCGGACGGCCTCACGGTCGAGAACGAGTTCCGCGCCTTCACCCCCGACCTCTGCCGGAGCTGGCTCGTCCACGACGCCGACCCGACCCTCGCTCCCGACGCGATCGCCGGCTTCCCCAACGTCTACCGCCGCTCCAACTGCGGACCACAAGCCGGCACTTTCGAAGCGATCACCACCGCCGAACCCCCGGGCGTCAAACCCGCCAACTACACCCTCGACCTGCAGGGCGCCTCCGCCGACGGCGCCCACGCCGTCTTCCAGGCGGCAGCGAAGCTGACGCCGAACGCCAACGCGGGCGCCAACGCGCAGTGCTATGAGTCGGTCGGCGAAGGCTCGCCGCTTCGCCTCCTCAGCGTCCTCCCCAACGGCAGCGCCAGCGAAGCCGACTGCTCGCTCGGCACCGACAACGACGTCGGCCTGGGCAGCGGCGTCCGCTCGGCCACCCTCGACCACGCGATCTCCACCGACGGGCAGCGCATCTACTGGAGCGCCTCGCCGGCCAAAAACGCTGGCGGCCCGGGGCAGATCTACCTGCGCAAGGAAGGCAAAGACCCGACGATCGAAGTCTCGGGGACGGTCTCGAAAACGGCGGCTGCCCGCTTCCTCACCGCCGCCGCCGACGGCTCGCGGGCGATCTTCCAGATCGAAGACAAAGAAGCGCCGCAAAACGGCAACCTCTACGAATTCAACGCCGCCAAAGCCAAAGCGACGCTGATCGCCCCCAGGGCGATCGGACTGCTCGGCGCCTCAGAAGACGCCTCGCGCCTCTACTTCGCCTCCGAAGCGGCGCTGGGTGGCGGGGCGGTGGAAGGAAAGCCCAACCTCTACTTCCGCGAAGGTACGAAAGCGCCGCGCTTCGTCGCAACCCTCTCGATCGCCGACGCGCGGGCGACCAATGCCCAGTGCGGCTTCTGCTTCTCGCCGCTGGCCGACGAACCGGTCCAGCGCACCGCCTTCGTCAGCGCCGACGGGCTGGGTGTCGTCTTCATGTCATCCGCTTCTCTGACCGGCTTTGACAACACCGACGCAAACTCGGGCGAAGCCGACGCCGAGGTCTATCTCTACGACGCGAGCGCCAACGCGGGAGCTGGACAGCTGCTCTGCGTCTCTTGCGACCCCAGCGGGGTGCGCCCCGCCGGGCGCGAACTCCCCTACACGATCCAGCAGAAATCCCATACCTGGGCCGCCGCGCAGATCCCTCACCCGACCAACCAGGTCTACGCCCCGCGCGTTCTCTCCGCCGACGGCTCCCGCCTCTTCTTCGAGAGCTACGAGCCGCTGGTCCTGCGCGACACCGACAACCGCCAGGACGTCTATGAGTGGGAGCGCTCCGAAAGCGAAGAAGAATGCGAAGAAGACGGCGCCGAACTCTACGCGCAAGCAAACGGCGGCTGCCTCAGCCTGATCTCCTCGGGCAAGAGCTCCCAGGACTCCGAACTGCTCGACATCAATGCCGACGGCACCGACGCCTTCTTCACCACCGGCTCCAGCCTCGTCTCCCAGGACCCGGGCCTGATCGACGTCTATGACGCGAGGAGAGAAGGCGGCTTCCCGCCGCCCCCGCCGCTGCGCGAAGAATGCGAAGGCCAGGCCTGCCAGCCCACCCTCGAAGCCCCCAACGACCCCACCCCGGCCTCATCTGCCTTCGAAGGCGCCGGCAACGTCGCGGGTGAACCGAAGCCCTCGAGCTGCCGCAAGCCGAGGGTGCGCCGCAAGGGCCGCTGCGTAACCAGGAAGCACAAGAGCGCCCGCCGCCATCACCGAGCCAACGTCGGCGCGGGGGTCGACTGATGGCGCCGGCAAAGAAGATACGACCGTCCTTCGCCCTCGCGGCCCTCCTCGCCGCCGCCCTGCTCTTTGCCCCCGTCGCCCAGGCCGCCCCGCCGAGCCAGCTCTGGCAGACCCCCACCGTGGGAAGCGATGCTCCGGGCTTCGCCGCCGGCCAGTTCGCCACGCCGCAAGGGATCGGCGTCGACCCCAACAACGGCCACCTCTACGTCGCCGACTTGACCAACAACAGGATCGACGAGCTGAGCGCCTGGGGCGTCTTCGTCAAGGCCTTCGGCTGGGGGGTGCGCGATGGCAAAGAAGAACTCGAGACCTGCACCATGGAAACCACCTGCCAGAAAGGGATCGAGGGCTCCGGCGCCGGCCAGATCGGCGGACCGAGCGGGGTGGTCGTGGACAGCGCCGGCAACGTCTACGTCGACGAAACCGAACTGGCCGATGGTCGTCAAGAAGGATTCAACCGCGTGCAGAAGTTCAGCCCCGCGGGCCAGTTCCTGCTCGCCTTCGGCGGCGACGTGATCGCCGACGGCGCCGCGGGAACCGGTGTCCTCAACCCCGGCTCGACCTCGATCACCTCGGTCACCACCAGCGAAAAGGCCTTCAAGGTAGGCCAGCCGATCGAAGGCACCGGGATCGAAGCGGGCACGCGGATCGCCGCGGTCGGAGCGGGAACGATCACCCTCTCCAAGCCGGCCGGCCCGGGGGCAACCGGCACCGCCACCCCGATCTCCTCCCCCGCGGGCCCCAACGACGTCCCGGTAAACGAGAAACAGACGATCGCGCTCGCCGCCAACACCACCGGCGGCACCTTCACCCTCGCCTTCTCCACCCCCGACCCCTCGCCGAGCTCGGCCACCACAAGCGCGATCCCCGCTGGCGCTAGCGCCGCCGAACTGCAGGCAAAGCTCGAGGAACTCGCCAACATCGCCCCCGGCGACATTGAAGCCACCGGCCCCGCCGGAGGTCCCTGGACGGTCGAGTTCAAGGGCGCCCGCTACGGCAACTCCGACGTCGAAGCGCTGAAGCCCAACGCAACCGGCCTCAGCGTCGGCTCGGGCGAAAGGTACGTCAGCGTCACCTCCGCCAACGCGGCCGAGGTCTGCACCGTCGCGGCCGAATGCCAGGGCGGCGCCTCGGGGACCACGAAAGGCCAACTCGCCGCGGGTCACGCCCCTAACTCAATTAGTAGCTACGCCGTCGGCCCCAAGATCGCGATCGGCCCCACGGGCGACGTCTTCCTCGGCGACCGCGAACGGATCGAGCGCTTCGAACCCGACGGCGCCTTCAAGGCCGAAGTCCCGATCCCCAAAACCTCGATCCCTGACGAGACCGTGCAGGCGCTGGCGATGGACGCCGCCGGCAACTTCTACGTCTCCCTCTGGGGCGAAGAAGGGGCCATCAAGCTCTCCCCCGCGGGCTCGCTCCTGCACACCTACGCGATCCAACACGGAGAATTCATCCCGGCGCCGGAAGCGCTCGCCGCAGACGCCGCCGGCGACCTCTATGCGGTGGAAGAGCCACCCGGGCGTCCATGGCCGCAGGAAATTGACGCCCGCGTGGTCGAGTTTGCCCCCGACGGCGCCAAGTTGATTCCCTCCAAAGAAGAAGAAGAAGCGCAGAAAGGAAAAGAAGGAGCGCTCGCTTTCGCCGAGTTTCCCCGGATCGGACCCCACAGCGCCGAACTACCCGGTCTGGCGACCAGCTCGGCCTGCGGGATCGAAGGCCACGACCTCTACGTCTCGGCTCATGGCGGAGAAGAAGGCGAGTTCGCCAACCTGCGCGCCTTCGGCCCACCGCCCCAGGACACGACGCCCCCCTGCGAACCCCCGCCGCAAGTCCCGCCGACGATCTCCGACTCCTACGCCCTCTCGGCCGGCGCCGACAGTGCCGTCGTTCAGGCGGTGATCAACCCCCACTTCTGGGCCGACACGACCTACCAGGTCCACTACGGCACCGGCAAATGCTCCGAAGGGGGCTGCGAACAGGCCGCCCCCGCCTCCCCGGCGCAGCTCGTCAACCGGGTCCTCGACGAACCGGTGAAAAGCGCCGGCGTCAACCTCCCCGGCCTTGACCCGGGCACCACCTACCACTACCGCTTCAGCGCCCAGTCGGGCGGCGGCGGCCCGGTCGACGGCCCCGAAGGAACCTTCACCACCGCATCGCTGCCCCTGGCGCCGCAGAGCGAATGCCCCAATCAGGCCTTCCGCAGCGGCCCAGCCGCCGCCCTGCCCGACTGCCGCGCCTACGAGATGGTCTCGCCAATCGACAAAAACGGCGCCGACATCGTCTCGCTCAAGGACGTCAACGGTGCGACGACCGCCTTCTATGAGAGCGCCCCCGAAGGCGGCAAGCTCGCCTACTCGGCCTTCCGCGCCTACGGCGATGCCCAGGCCGGCCCCTACGCCGTCCAGTACCTTGCCGCCCGCCGCGAACGCGGCGAAGCGGGCGAAGGCTGGTCGAGCCACAGCCTCAACCCGCCGCGGGGCCTGCCGATCTACCCGGACGGCTTCACGATCGAGAACGAGTTCCGCGCCTTCACCCCCGACCTCTGCCAGAGCTGGCTCGTCCACGACGCCGACCCGACCCTGGCCCCCGACGCGATCGCCGGCTTCCCCAACGTCTACCGCCGCCAGGACTGCGGACCAAAAGCCGGCAGCTTCGAAGCGGTCACCACCGCCGATCCACCCGGCGTCAAACCCGCCGGCTACTCCCTCGACCTGCAGGGCGTCTCCGCCGACGGCAGCCACACCGCCTTCCAGGCCGAAGCGAAGCTGACGCCGAACGCCAACGCGGGCACCAACGCGCAGTGCTACGAGTCGGTCGGCGAAGCGGCGCCGCTTCGCCTCGTCAGCGTCCTCCCCAACGGCAGCGCCAGCGAAGCCGACTGCTCGCTCGGCACCGATAACGAGATCGGCCTGGGCAGCGCTATCCACTCTGCAGAGGTCAGTCACGCGATCTCCGCCGACGGGCAGAAGATCTACTGGAGCGCCACGCCGGCCGGCGGCGCCGACGGCGGCGGCCCGGGCCAGATCTACCTGCGCAAGGAAGGCAAAGACCCGACGATCGAAGTCTCGGGGACGGTCTCGAAAACGGCGGCTGCCCGCTTCCTCACCGCCGCCGCCGACGGCTCGCGGGCGATCTTCCAGATCGAAGACAAAGAAGCGCCGCAAAACGGCAACCTCTACGAATTCAACGCCGCCAAAGCCAAAGCGACGCTGATCGCTCCCAAGGCGATCGGATTGCTCGGCGCCTCAGAAGACGCCTCGCGCCTCTACTTCGCCTCCGAAGCGGCACTGGGTGGCGGGGCGGTGGAAGGAAAGCCCAACCTCTACTTCCGCGAAGGTACGAAAGCGCCGCGCTTCGTCGCGATCCTCTCCGCCGCCGACGCGAACGCGTCGCCAGCAGGAGGGAGATGCCCGTTTCCCTTCTGCATCTCGCCGCTGGCAGACATGCCGGTCCAGCACTCCGCCAGGGTGAGCGCCGACGGCCTTCACGCGGCGTTCACCTCGACGGCGAGTCTGACCGGCTTCGACAACACCGATGCGCAAAGCGGCGAAGCCGACGCCGAGGTCTACGTCTACGACGCGACGGCGAACGGCGGGGCGGGCAGGCTTCTCTGCGCATCGTGCAACGCAACCGGGACGCGCCCGAGTGGGCATGAAGTGAGGATTGCATCGCAGATCCCTACCCATGCCTGGGTAGCGGCGCAGATCCCCCTCGCCGCCAACCAGATCTACGCCCCGCGCGTCCTCTCCGCAAACGGCTCCTACCTCTTCTTCGAGAGCTACGAGCCGTTGGTCCTGCGCGACACCAACAACCGCCAGGACGTCTATGAGTGGGAGCGCTCCGAAAGCGAAGAAGAATGCGAAGAAGATGGCGCCGAACTCTACGTGCAAGCAAACGGCGGCTGCCTCAGCCTGATCTCCTCGGGCAAGAGCTCACAGGACTCCGAACTGCTCGACATCAGCGCCGACGGCACCGACGCCTTCTTCACCACCGGCTCCAGCCTCGTCTCCCAGGACCCGGGCCTGATCGACGTCTATGACGCCCGCACAGAAGGCGGCTTCCCGCCGCCCCCGCCGCTGCGCGAAGAATGCGAAGGCCAGGCCTGCCAGCCCACCCTCGAAGCCCCCAACGACCCCACCCCGGCCTCATCTGCCTTCGAAGGCGCCGGCAACGTCGCGGGTGAACCGAAGCCCCCGAGCTGCCGCAAGCCGAGGGTGCGCCGCAAGGGCCGCTGCGTGGCAAAGAAAACCCACAGGCGCCACCGAGCCAACCACAAACGGAGGAACCCACGATGAAGCGAGTCGTCTCGACCCTGGCGATCTGGGCCAGCGCATTGCTCTGGCTCGGCGCCCCTTGCGCCCAGGCCGAATCCTTCGGCCTGAAGGATCTCTCAGCCACCTTCAGCGCCGATGAAGGCGGCTCGCCCGCGATCCAGGCCGGCTCGCACCCCTTCGCCCAGTCGGTCTCCTTCGACCTCAACACCGAAACGGTGGGCGGCGGCGAAGTGCCCGCCGGCGCGCTCAAGGACGTCCGGGTCGAGCTGCCGCCGGGCTTCACCGGCGACCCGCTGGCGGTGCCGCGCTGCTCCAATGCCGACTTCCTCACCGTCCCCAGCCCGAGCCTCGCCACTGCCTGCCCCGACAGCGCCGCGATCGGCGTCGCCGCCACCCGCCTGCCGCTCTCGGAAACCTCCGCCATCTACAACCTTGCCCCGCCGCCCGGGGTGGCGGCGCGGATCGGCTTCAAGGCTTCCCTGGCCAAGGTCCCTTTCACGATCGACCTCGTGGTCAACCCCGAACCGCCCTACAACCTAATCGCCGAACCGAAGGACGTGCCCCAGCCGGTGCGCGTTTTCGGCTCGACCGTGACCGTCTGGGGCAACCCCGCCGACCCCGTCCACGACCCCTTCCGCGGCAACTGCCTGACCGGCGTCGGCGGCGGCTCGCGCGGCAACTGCCCCTCGGGCCTGGCCAACCGCCCCTTCCTGCTGATGCCAAGAAGCTGCACCGGGCCGCTGACCACCACCCTCAGCTCCGACTCCTGGCAGGAACCGGGCGTCTTCGTCGGCCCTTACGAACTCGAAAGCCCAGCGATGAGCGGCTGCGCCAAACTCGGCTTCGGCCCCTCGATCTCGGCCAAGCCGACCTCACAGGCGGCCTCTTCGCCGACCGGCCTTGACTTCGGCCTCGACGTGCAAGACGAAGGCATCGGCACCCCCGAAGGCCTCGCCCTCTCGGACCTGAAGAAGGCGGTCGTCACCCTGCCCGCGGGGATGTCGGTCAATCCCTCCCAGGCCGAAGGGCTGAGCGTCTGCACCGAGGCAGACCTCTCGCGAGAGACAGCTAGCTCCCAACCCGGCGAAGGATGCCCGCAGGCCTCGAAGATCGGCACGGTCGAAGTCGAAACCCCGCTCTTGGAAGGCGAGATCCTGCGCGGCGCCCTCTTCGTCGCCCAGCCCTACACCAACCGCTTCGGCTCCCTCCTCGCCCTCTACATGACGGTCAAGGACCCCAAGCTGGGGATCTCCCTCGCCCTGGCCGGCAAGGTCGAACCGGACCCCAAAACCGGGCAGCTCACCACCACCTTCAACGATTTGCCCCAGCAGCCCTTCTCCCACTTCAGGTTGCACTTCCGCGAGGGGGGCCGCAGCCCCCTGGTCACCCCGCCAGCCTGCGGCGAATACACCACCAAAGCGGTCCTCACCCCCTGGGCCAACCCCACCACCCCCTACACCACGACCTCGGCCTTCAAGGTGATCTCGGGCCCCGACAACGGCCCCTGCCCATCCGGCGGCCTGCCGCCCTTCCATCCGGGCCTGATCGCCGGCACGACCAACAACGCCGCCGGGCGCTTCAGCCCCTTCGACGTGCGCCTCTTCAGAACCGACGCCGAACAGGAGATCACCCGTTTCTCGATCAAGCTGCCCCCGGGCATCGTCGGCAAGCTGGCCGGCATCCCCTTCTGCTCCGACGCGCAGATCGCTGCGGCGAAGGCGAGGAGCGGTCCGCACGGCGGCCAGGAAGAGTTTGGGGCGCCCTCCTGCCCCGCTGCCTCTCAGATCGGTCGCAGCCTGGCCGGCTCGGGAGTGGGAGGGGAACTGACCTATGTCCCCGGCAAGGTCTACCTTGCCGGGCCCTACCACGGCAGCGCGATCTCGATTGTCGCGATCACCGCCGCCGTCGCCGGGCCCTTCGACCTCGGCACCGTTGTGGTCCGCGAGGCCTTGAAGGTGAACCCCGAAACGGGAGAAGTCTTCATCGACGCCACCGGCTCGGACCCGATCCCCCACATCATCCAGGGCATCCCGGTTCACCTCCGCGACATCAGGGTCTATACCGATAGGCCCGAATTCGTCCTCAACCCGACCTCCTGCGAAAGGACATCGACTGCCTCCACGCTCTTGGGAGCGGGGTTGGACTTCGCCTCCGAAGCAGACGACCGCCCGGTCACGGTCTCCACCCCCTTCCAGGCAGCCGACTGCGCCGCCCTTCCCTTCAAGCCCAAGCTCACCCTGAAGCTGGTCGGGGGCACCAAACGCGGAGCGCATCCTGCCCTTCACGCCCACCTCGCCATGAACGGCCTCGGCGAAGCGGGCGTCGCCTTCTCCCAGGTCACCCTGCCCCACTCGGAGTTCATCGAGAACGCCCACTTCAAGACGATCTGCACCAGGGCGCAGTTCAAAGAAGGGAACGGCAACGGGGAACGCTGTCCGGCGGGGAGCATCTACGGTCACGCCAAAGCGGTGACCCCGATCCTCTCCGAACCCCTGGAAGGCCCGATCTTCCTAAGGTCCTCAGAACACCAGCTACCCGACCTGGTCGCCGCGCTTCACGCCGCCGAGATCAACGTCGACCTGGTCGGCAAAGTCGACTCGGTCAACGGCGACCTCAGAAACACCTTCGAAACCGTCCCCGACGCCCCTGTCACCTCGGCCGACTTCAGCTTCGAAGGAAAGAGCAAGGGCCTCTTCGTCAACTCCACCAACCTCTGCAAGGGCGCCCACCGCGCGAAAGTGGACTTCACCGGGCACAACGGCAAGGTCTATGACACGAAGCCGGCTCTGCAGGTGAAGTGCCCGAAAGGGCACGGGGGGCAAAAAGGGCACAAAGGACGACGCTAGCTCAGGGATCGAAGCCCTCTTTGACGGCGGCGGGAAGCATCGACGGTGCCGGTCAGCGTCCTGGGGCCGGGAGGAACATCTCCTCCGGCGTTACCAGGCGGAGCCGGGGATCGTGCGTGGCGGCCTCCCGGAGCGGCTGCTCGAAGCCGGAGCGCGAGAACAGGAAGAGAGCCGGGGGCTCTCCGGCGGGACGTAGGTGGGCCGCCAGCGCTTCGAGCTTGGCCCTCTCGCTTGCGGGCATCGGTCCATCTGTCCACTTGCAGGAGGCAAGCGCGATCGCCTCTCCGTCGTCGTCGATTGCCACGGCGTCAAGCTCCCTGTCGATGTCGCGGAGGCCCGGGGCCTGCATCTCCCGCACCTTCCCCCACCACCAGCCGACGGCGGCCGTGTCGGTCTCCCTGCGCAGCCACGCCTGGCATACCTCCTCGAAGGCGGGCGAGGAGACGAACTCATCCAGCTGGGGCAGGACTCTGCCCTCGAGATGCCGCTCGGCGCCCTCCGCGTCGGCCAGCCGGCCCTGTGCCGGCAGGACGAAGCGGAACCAGAAGCGCAGGTAGGGATCGACGATCCGGTAGAAGCTCTGCCGTGAGCGCTCCGGGTTGCGCACCGTCACCGGGATCTCCTTTCTCACCAGCCATAGCCGCTGCAGCTGGTCGAGCATCTGGCTGACGCGCGAGGTGTCGCCGATGCCGGTGCGCCGGCCGATCTGGTTGACACGCGTCTGGCCCGCCGCGATCGCCCGCAGCACGGAGAAGTAAGCGTTCGCGTCGGGCAGCTCGATGTCGAGCAGCAACCGCGCCTCTTCGTGCAGGAGGCCGTCGCGCTTGAGGATCAGGTCGAGGATGTTCTCGGCAAGGCTCGCATCGTCACGGACGTGCGCGAGGTAGTACGGCATGTTGCCGAAGACCCCGTAGGCGCGAATCTGATCCTCAGCCGTCCAGTCCGGCAGGAAGAGGCCCACGTCCCGCGGCTTGAAAGGTTCCAGGCGCAGTTGCCCGGCCCGCCGCCCGTAGGTGCTCGCCGAGTAGCTGACGACTTCACGCTCGAAGAAGCCGACCTCGCTGCCGGAGAGGACGGCAAGCACCGGGGCGGAGCGGCCTCGCTCCCGCCACCACACGTTGATGATCGAACCCACGTCGGGGCTCTGCCGCGCGATGTGCTGGAACTCGTCGAGCACGAGCAGGACCGGTCCCTCCGCCTCGGCCCAATCGGCAACTGCGTCGAGCGCTGTGCGCCAGTCCGGGGCGGTCAGGCCGGCACGGCCCGTCACCTCGGCAAGAAGCGCGGAGAAGTCGTTGAGATGATCCGCGCGAGTGCCGCTGGTCGCCTCGAAGAAGAGCGTCGGCTTGCCGCGACCAAGCTCCAGCAGGAGCTCGGTCTTGCCGACCCGCCGCCGCCCCCAGAGCAGGAAGATCTGGCTCTCCGCGCTTTCCCAGCGCCGCTCGAGCATCGCCAGCTCCTCGGCTCGGTTGAGAAATTTTTGCTTCATCTGACATAACTTATCATGGTGTAAGTTAATTCTGGCGCGCGAGCCGGTACTGCGATCCTGACATGAACTGCCGGGTGCGGTGAGCAGGGCGCGTAAGATGTAGCCGTGGTTCACCGGGTGGGGGCACGGAAGGCGATCGCGCTGCTTGCGGCGATGCTGCTCTGCGGCGGGGTCGCCACGGCGGCGACGATCCAGTCCGGCGGGCTGCGGATCACGGTGCTCTCCCAGATCAAGCCCTACAAGCTGCCGCGCACCGGGACGGCGCCGATCGCGGTCTTCGTCGCCGGGCACCTGCAGAGCGCCGGTGGCGGCATTCCGCCGCAGCTGCAGGAAATGACGATCGACGTCAACCGACACGGGCTGCTGCAATCGAGGGGGCTGCCGGTCTGCCGGGTCGAAGCGATCCAGCCCGCCTCGACCGAAAGGGCGCTCTCCCAATGCGGCGACGCGCTGATCGGCTCGGGGCAGTTCTGGGCCAACATCGTCCTGCCCGACCAGGGCGCCTACCGGACCCAGGGGCGCCTGCTGATCTTCAACGGGCGCGAAGGGGGGCGGCCGGTGATCCTCACCCACATCTTCACCTCCCACCCCTTCAACTCCTCCTTCGTCATCCCCTTCTCGATCCGCCACGTCTCCAAGGGCCCCTACGGGACCGAGCTGCACGCCTCGCTTCCCCAGGCGCTCGGCGACTGGGGCTACCTGGACCGGATCAAGCTGACCCTGAAGCGCGAATACACCTTCGCGGGCAAGAGGCTCTCCTACTTCAACGCCGGCTGCCCGGCTCCCGGGCGGGCCAAGCGCACGTCCTTCCCGCTCGCCTACGCCGAATTCTCCTTCGCCGGCCGAGCGCCGCTGGGGGCTACGGTGGAGAAGACGTGCGCAGTTCAAGAATGAGGAGGTGCCGTTGCGGCCCGAGGAATACACGGGCGCCGGGCGCCGAAGCTCAGGGCTGGGAATCGGCCGCGCCGGGATCGGTCAGCGAGGCGACGTCGGCCAGGTCCACGGCTCGCCCGCGGGCGAGCTTCATCTGGATCAGATCGTCGAGCGCCACCACCGGAACGTCGATGTCGCCGAGGCGCACGTGGAGCGCCTCGGCGCTCAGCTCGTCGTAGGAGCGACCGCCCGGCACCTCATGCATCACGTCGATGCCCCCGTCGCGGCTGGTGAACTGCCAGATCGCGGCCCTCGGGAGCATCTTCGCGTCGATCTCGATGCCCTCCTCGCCCGCATTGAGCACCCGCGCTCCGAGTGAGCGGAGCGCGGCCGCGAGCCGCTTGAGGTTGGCCGGGTCCGGGGCGGGGATGAGATCGGCGTCGTTGGTCGTTCGCACGTGGCCATGCGTTTGCACCGCGAGGCCCCCGATCAGCACGTAGTCGACTTCGTGCTCGGCGAGGGCGCGCAGGATTCGCTCCGCGTCGAGGGGCACCTCAGCGCCGGTCACGCGCTGCCCGTCCGGCGGCGGCGAGGCGACCGGCCATCAGGTTCCAGGAGATCCCAAGCGCCAGGCGCTCGGCCGGGGAGCGCGCCGCTGTGGCCCGCCGGTGCACCGGGTCGTAGGCTCGCTCTGGAGCGCCGCCGGCGATCTCGAGGCGCTCACCCATCGCTCGCAGCAGCAGGTCCAGCGTTTCGACTCCGGGCGAGACCTCGTTCGCCTCGAGCCGGCTGATCGCGGACTGACGGGTCCCCGTGCGCCGCGCCAATCGCTCCTGGCTGAGGCCGTGGCGGATTCGGGTGGTGCGTATCAGCTCGCCTGGGGTCATTCTCATAGTATAACAAATATGTGATGCCCACCCACCGACGGCCTCAAGGACGCCTGACGAATCGCGGCGGTCGGCCGTTGCAACTCACACGAGATCGAAACAATTGGCATACATCTTGGAAATCAGCTTCTGCGGGTTCGATCTGGCCAATACATTCGTGCGATGGCAATGCTCGAGCGAGAGATTCACCGGATGGCCGCGGATGCGTTGAGACAGCAGGAACGAGCTCTCGGCGAGCTGCGCGCGCGAACCGGCACGCTGCTCACGGCAGCTTCTCTTATCGCAACCTTCCTCGGCGGGCAAGCGTTGGCGCGAGAGGGCTTGAGCGTGTGGATCGTTCTGGCACTCGTTGCTTTCGGATTGTCGGTTGTTCTATCGATCTACGTGTTGTTGCCGAAGAGCGGCGTGGCTTTCGCCCTCGACACGTCTGAAGCCTACGCGGCGCTATATGGCGCTCGCGAGGACGAGGATCAGATCGACATGACGCTCGCCGGCTGGCTGCAGTCGTTTCGAGAACAGAATCACCCAACGGTGAAGCGGCTGACGAGCGCGTTCGAGCTGGCGGGCTTCGCGCTTTTTGCAGAGATCTTCTTGCTGGCGGTTGGACTGGCGGTATCCTGAGTCAATGGCGGATCACCGTAAGACTTCAACGACCGCATCACGGCCGCGTTCTGACAAAGCTCCTCCTCTGCCTTCCGCACCTCCGGGGGTGCGGATTCCCGAGACGTGCGCCAACGGCCGCAGCCTCCCGGAGAGTCGCCTTTCACGCATTCTCGGGCTTCGGTTCTGAAAGCCCCGCCTCGCCGATCCCGAAGCGTTCGTGCAGGCGCCGCAGCGGCCTCGGCGCCCACCAGTTCCACTTGCCGAGCAGCTCCATCAGGGACGGGACGAGGAGGGCGCGGACGATGCTGGCGTCGATCAGGACGGCCAGGGCCGTGCCCACTCCGTTCTCCTTGATGAAGATGATCTGGGAGGTGGCGAAGGCGAACATCGCCACGGCGAAGAGCAGGGCCGCCGCGGTGACGATGCGGCCGGTGCGCTCGAGGCCGATCGCCACGCACTCGGAGTCCGAGGCGCCGTTGTCGCGGGCCTCCTTGATCCGCGAGAGCAGGAAGACGGCGTAGTCGGTGGAGAGGCCGAAGGCGACGGCGAAGAGCAGGATCGGCATCGTCTGCTCGATCGCCCCCGGGCTCGAGTAGCTGAGCAGCCCTTCCAGGCGGCCGTCCTGGAAGATCAGCACCAGCAGGCCGAAGACGGCGCTGAGGTTGAGGAAGTTCATCAGCAGAGACTTGATCGGCAGGATCACCGAGCCGGTCATCAGGAAGAGGATCGTCAGCGTCGCCACGATGATGATGCCGAGCACGATTGGCAGGTGGCTGACGAGGCTCGACTGCAGGTCGACGAAGTCGGCCGTGCCGCCGCCGACCAGGGCGGTCGTGCCCGGCGGGGTTGGCAGGGCGCGGATTCGCTTCACGGTCTCCTGGCTGGCTTCGGAGACGAAGGGGTGGGCGGAGATGGCCTGGATCGCGGTGACGCCGTTCCGCAGCCGCTGCGGCGGGTCGACTTCAGCGACCCCCTCGACGTGGCGCACCCGGGCCGCGAAGCGGGCCGCGTCCCGCGGGCCGCCGCCTTCGAAGTCGACCCAGATCGGCGATTCGCGGTAGGGCGGGAATTCGGCCTTGACCGTCTCGTAGGCCTGACGGGCGCTGGCCGAGGTCGGCAGCACGGTCGCGTCGACGGTGTTGAACTTGATCCCGAAGAAGGGCAGGCCCATCAGGATCAGGAGCAGGGCCGAGAACGTCGCCACCGGGACCGGGCGGCGCATGACGAAGCGCGAGAGCCGGTACCAGAAGCCGTTCTCGTCGGGCCTGGTGTCGGCCTCGGCGCGGCGCTGCAGGAAGCGCGGCGACAGGGCGTTGACGCGGGTGCCGAGCAGGGTCAGCACCGCCGGCAGGACGGTCAGCGAGATCAGCGCCGCGAAGAGCGCGACCAGGGCGCCGCCGAGGCCCATCGAGTAGAGGAAGCGTTGCGGGAAGACGAGCAGCGAGGCGAGTGCGGCCGAGACCGTCAGCGCCGAGAAGAAGACGGTGCGCCCGGCCGTGGCGAGCACGCGCCGCATCGCCGCCAGGCCCGGGCCGTCCTTGGCGATCTCCTCGCGGTAGCGGGAGACGACGAAGAGGCTGTAGTCGATCGCCAGGCCGAGCCCGAGCGCGGTGGTCAGGTTGAGGGCGAAGATCGAGATAGAGCCGAGTTCGCTGGCGATGCGGAGGATCAGGAAGGTGCCGACGATCGCCAGGCCGCCGATCATCAGCGGCAGGACCGAGGCGACGAGGCTGCGGAAGAAGAGCAGCGAGAGCCCGAAGAGGAGGGGGAAGGCGAGCATCTCGGCCTTCTGCAGGTCGGTCTCGACCTGCTTGTTGACCTGCTCCTGGGCGACCGCGGCGCCGCCGACGACGACGCCGGGGTGGCTGGAGAGCCGATCGGCGATGTCGCCGCCGGCTTGCTGCCACCGCTTGTCCTGGGTCGACCGCAGGGTGACGGCGAAATAGGTCGACTGCCCGTCGCGGGAGACGAAGATCGGCGAGTGGGTCTCGTAGTAGCCGGTCACCGACTTGACGTCGCGGCGGCGGCGCACGCTTCGCTCGAGCGCCTCGACCCGGGCCCGGGTGGCGGGCGCCGAGACCGGCGCGTCTTTGACCACGGCGAGGACCGCCGGCTCGCGCAGCCCCGCGTCCTCGAGTCGTTCCCTGGCCTGCACCGTCTCGGTCGCCGGGTCGTCGGCGCCGTAGGGGTCGAGGCGGTTGGCGACCGATCCGCCGAGCGCCGCGGCGAGGAGGAAGAAGGCGATCGCGAAGAGGCCGACCCGGCGGGCGTTGCCGTCGGCGAGGCGGGCGAGGGCGTCGAACATCAGCTGCTCCTTTCACGGGGAGCGGGGTCGAGGAGGCGGGCCTCCATCCGCTCGCACCAGTCTGCGAACCACTCGTTGAACTCGATCCCCCCCTGCAGGACCATCAGCGGGAAGGGGTCGTCTTTCTCAAGCTTGTCGCGGGCGTCGGGCTCCATCGCGCGCAGCCGCGCGGCCACCTCGCGCCGGTACGCTCGCATCGAGCGCAGCGTCTCGGCGGCCTGCTCGGGCGCCAGCACGCCGGCGAAGAACAGTTTCAGCAGCCCTTCTTCGCGCATCTCCACGGTCTGCGGGGGCTGGCGCAGCCAGCCCTTCAGCACTCGACTGCCGTCGGCGGTGATCGCGTAGACCGTGCGCTTGCGCTCACCGCGCGGTTCGTCGCGACCCTCGATCAGCCCCGCCCGGGAGAGCTTTTTCAGCTCCGGGTAGATCTGGCCGTAGCTGGCGGCCCAGAAGAACCGCGTCGTGTTGTCGACCAAGGCCTTGATCTCATAGCCGGAGCGAGGCTCGCGGCTGACCATGCCGAGGATCACATAGGCGGTCGGGCTCAACTCCATCGGGAGAAATATATATCGCGCTGATATATCTTGAAGTGTGATGTTCGCACGTTTGCGGAACGTGATATCTTCTATAGGAATCTGCCTAGTTTTATAGGTAGAAAGCACCCCTAAATTATGCCAACAGTTAACACAAAAGAGCTTATGTCGATATCGGACGCCGGCAAGGCGGGCATCTCGGCGCTGGTCAAAGCGGCGGAGAATGGCGAGAAGCGGGTCCTGATGAGGAACAGCAAGCCGGTTGCCGCTGTAATCAGCATCGATGCCCTGGAGCGGGCCGAGGAGCTGGAAGAGCGCCTGCTCGACGTCTCCCTGGCCTTGACGCGGCTCCTCACCGCCAGCGAGCGGCGGCACTCGCTCGACGACGTGCTGGATCGCTTCGGCTTCACCCGCGACGAGCTGGAAGAGGGTTAGCCCCGTGTCGGTGCGCGTCGAGTTGATTGACGATGCGATTGCCGACCTCGCCAAGCTCGCCGAGAGCGGCAAGCTCAAGGCTTTCTTCAAGAAGCTGCTCGAGATCGAAACCAAGGGCTCGCTGGCGGGCGAGCCGCTCGGTAGGGATTTGGTGGGCTGGCGGAAGATCACCGTCGGCAATCGGGACTGGCGCATCGTCTTCCAGGTCGACAAGGCGGAGAGCGTGGCGACGATCTGCGTGATCGGTGACCGCGACGACGGCGCCTGTTACGAGGAAGCGAAGAAGCGCGCCGACCACGTCAAGGACAGTGACGCGGCGAGCCTTGCCGAATCGATGATGGAGTTGTTGGGTAGTCGCAGAGAACGGAAGGCTGCTCAGAAGCGACGCTCATCCGAAGCAGCGAAGAACTAGACCCGAGCCAGCGGTAGGAAAGGACTGAGATGCCGATCGACCAGAGCAAGATGGGCCAGGTGGTGACGGCGCAGATGGAGGCGCTTGAAGCCGACTACGGCGAGGACTGCCAGATCGGCGACGTCTGCACGATCGTCGAGGTCGTCGGCCCGCACGGCTCGCACGTACGGGTGCGGACCAGCGACATGCGCCCCCACATGGCCCTCGGTCTGATCCGCATGGCCGAGCACGCGATGCTCGGCAACCTCGGCGGCTCCGAGTAGCGCTGCGCGCATCTCGCGCGGGTTGTTTGACGACTCCCTGACGCTCTGCGCGCCACGGGTGCGTCGATTCGTTTCAGGATCGGCGTGTGAGCGCTCGCTACAAGGAACTCCTCGATCTTGGCCTTGGAGCCACGATTTCAGTCGACTTCAAGACCGTTCGCGGCAAGGTGGTCGACTACGCGATCGTCTTGCTTGTAGAGGCGCCAGGTGGTGCGGAGACGGTCCGCGTCTACGACGCCGCCCACGGTCACAACGAGATGCACCGATACACGAATGCCGGCGGCAAACAGGATGGAACGAAGTTTCACAGCGGTACCCTTGGTGAAGGAATGAACCACGCGATCGACGCGATCAAGCGGGGGCACCTTGAGATGATCGAAGGATGGAGGGGCTAGTGAGCGAGTACCAAGAATCTCCGGCCAGCAAGGTGATGAACGAGGCCATCGACCTAGCGATAGCCGAAGAATCGCCCTATCCCGAACAGGCATTGTTTCTCAACGCCGACATTCCATGCGCCGATCGCGACCGCGAGATGGAGCGAGCTGCCCGAGACGGCTATTCCGTGGTTCTCGTCTCTCCCGAGGGAGACGTTCAGATCATCGCGCCGGAGGAGATAATTGGAGCGGCGGACGCTGGGGCGCCGGCCAGCCCAGCTCGGCGACCAGTGCGCTGACGACGGCTGGATCGAACTGCTTCCCCGCGCCGGCGTTGGCTCCACGTTCGCGGGGCATCGGCATGGAGCCCCGACGGGCCTTTAGGGGCGACTATCCTCAACCGTCCATGGCTGAGGATGGAGCAACGACCGTGGTGATGAAGTTCGGCGGCACGTCGGTTGCCGGCGCCGAGCAGATCAAGCGCGCCGCGCGGCGGATCGTCGCCGCGCGCGAGGCCGGCAACCGGGCCGTCGCGGTGCTCTCGGCGCGGGGCAAGACCACCGACGAGCTGGTCGCCCAGGCGCTGGAGATCTCCGACCGCCCCGACTCGCGGGAGATGGACATGCTGCTCTCGACCGGCGAGCGGATCTCCTGCGCGCTCTGCGCGATGGCGATCCACGACATGGGCCACAAGGCGATCTCGCTGACCGGCTCGCAGGCGGGGATCGTCACCGACTCCTCCCACACCAGGGCGCGGATCATCGACGTCCGCGCCGAGCGCATCCGCGAGGCGCTCGGCGAGGACCGGATCGTCTTGGTCGCCGGCTTCCAGGGCGTCTCGACCGAGAGCCACGATGTGACCACGCTGGGGCGGGGCGGCTCCGACACCACCGCGGTCGCCCTGGCGGCGGCGCTGGGCGCCGGCGTCTGCGAGATCTACACCGATGTCGCCGGCGTCTTCAGCGCCGACCCGCGGATCGTCCCGGACGCCCGCAAGCTCACCTTCGCCTCCTACGAGGAGATCCTGGAGATGGCCGCGTCGGGGGCGCGGGTCCTGCAGCTGCGCTCGGTCGAGTACGCGCGCAACCACGGCGTCCGCATCCACTGCCGCAGCAGCTTCGAGGACGGTCCCGGTACCCTCGTCGTGACCGAGGAGGAGGCCGAGCAGGAGACCGTGGAGCAACCTTTCGTAACAGCCGTTACCCACACCGACGACGAGGCGCGCGTAACCCTGACCGGCATCCGCGACGAGCCCGGCGTCGCCGGCGAGATCTTCACCGCCCTCGCCGAGGCGGGCATCAACGTCGACGTGATCATCCAGAACGAGCCGGTCCGCCCGGACGAGCTGGCCGACCTCTCCTTCACGATCGACCGCTCCGAGCTGAGGATCGCGACCGACGCGATCGCCGCCCTCGGCGGCGTCAGCGAGGGGGTTCGCACCGACGAGCGGATCGGCAAGGTCTCGATCATCGGCGCCGGCATGCGCTCCCATCCGGGCGTCGCCGCCAAGGTCTTCGAGGTGCTCGGCCGCGAGCGGATCAACATCGAGATGATCTCCACCTCGCCGATCAAGATCTCCTGCGTCATCTCCGCCGATCAGGTTCCCGCGGCGGTGCAGGCGCTGCACCAAGCCTTCGATCTGGGGACAGACGCGGTGCATCCCGAGGATCCAACAGGCGCCGAACCCACGGTCGCCGGATAGCGGACGCTTCTTCCGCGGGTGGTGTGTGGGAGGGGGGTCGAGGACGGACCGTGGCCCGCCCGCAGGCCCCCCTCCCACACGACAGGACCCGAGGCCGGATGCCTCCGTCATACTCGGATCAATGGCTGGCGACGGCTACAGAGTCGGGGTCCTGGGCGCGACGGGGGCGGTCGGCTCGACCATCCTCGAGCTGCTGGTCGAGCGGGAATTCCCCGCCGCCGAGGTGGTCCCCTTCGCCTCGGAGCGCTCGGCGGGACGCGAAATCGAGTGGAACGGCTCGGCGCTCGAGTGCCGGCCGCTGAGCGCGGAGACGATCCAGGGCCTCGACGTCGTCCTCTCCTCCGCCGGCGGCGCGGTCAGCGCCGAGTGGGCGCCGCGGCTGGTCGAGGCGGGCGCGGTCGTCGTCGACAACACCAGCTACTGGCGCATGCACGAGGACGTGCCGCTCGTCGTCGCCGGGGTCAACCCGGACGCCGCCGCTGGGCATCGCGGCATCGTCGCCAATCCCAACTGCACGACGATGGTGATGATGATGGCGCTGGCGCCGATCCACCGAGCGGTGGGTCTCGAGCGCCTCGTCGTCTCCTCCTACCAGGCGGTCTCCGGCACCGGCCAGCGGGCGATCGAGGAGCTGCAGGCCCAGTCGCGCGCGGTGCTCGACGGTGAGGAAATCCCGGAGCCGTCGGTCTACCCGCACCGGATCGCCTTCAACGTGCTGCCCCAGGTCGAGGTCTTCAAAGACGGCGACGACTACACCACCGAGGAGCGCAAGGTAATGGCGGAGACGCGCAAGATCCTCGAGATCGGCGACGAGGTGGCGATCTCGGCCACCTGCGCCCGGGTGCCGGTGATCAGCGGCCACTCCGAGTCGGTCAACGTGCGCACCCGCGAGGACCTCTCGCCCGACGATTGCCGCGCCCTGCTCGCCGCGGCGCCGGGCGTGGTCGTCGTCGACGACCCGGCCGCGGGCGCCTACCCGATGGCGATCGACGCCGCCGGCCGCGACGAGGTTCTCGTCGGCAGGGTGCGCCGCGACCCCGACCAGGAGCGCACCCTCAACCTCTGGGTCGCCGGCGACAACCTGCGCAAGGGAGCCGCGACCAACGCGGTGCAGGTGGCAGAGCTGCTGATCGAGCGCGACCTGCTGGGCTGATCCGGGCTGAATCGCGCTGCCTGCTCGACCATCCGTCCGGCGCACTTACGTGCGCCACGTGTAACATTTTGTCTGTTAGCGTCGATGGCATGGAGGCAGCCACGAAGGTGAACTGGAACGACGACCGCATCGATCGATTCGCCGAGCAGGTCGATGGGCGCTTCGACAAAGTCGACGAGCGCTTCGACAAGGTCGACGAGCGGTTCAACAAAGTCGACGAGCGCTTCGACAAGGTCGACGAGCGCTTCGAAAAAGTCGACGCGCGTTTTGAACGCTTCGAAGCGAAGATAGATGGCCGTTTCGAGAAGGTCGATGCCCGCTTCGAACATCTGCATGAGCGCCTCGAAAAGCGCTTCGATTCTCTTACCTACGCCTTGATCGTCACGTTGGCGGGTTTTCTGGCTGCCTTCGCCGGACTCCTCGCGTCGACGCACCTGTAGCGCCCCCGCGTCGAGTCGGGGCGCGCTCATCTAGGTTCCATTCCCTATGGACCTGGGCTTCGGCGACGCGGTGCTGATCTTCGGTGGGCTGCTCACGGTGGTGGCGGCCCTCTCGGGGGTGATGCGAGGAACGGTGCTTTCGGCCTCGGTGCTCTCTGTGGCGCTGGGGATTGCGCTCGCCGCCACCGATGTCGTCCACGTCGACGCGACCAGCGAGTCGATCGTCGAGCTGGTCGAGCTGGCGCTGATCCTCACCCTCTTCTCCGACGGGATGTTCGTCGAGCGTGAGCTGCTGAGCCGCCACTGGAGCCCCGTGGCCCGGGCGCTGGTGATCGCGATGCCGATCACGATGGCGCTGCTCGGCCTGGCCGCGAAGTCGCTGTTCCCGGAGTTGAGCTGGCCCGAGGCGCTGCTGCTCGCCGCGGTGCTCTCGCCGACCGACCCGGTGGTCACCTCGGCCGTGGTCACCTCGCGCCTGGTGCCGAGCGCGGTGCGCCATACCCTGAACCTGGAGTCGGGGCTCAACGACGGCCTGGCGCTGCCCTTCGTCCTCTTCTTCCTCGTCCTCGCCACGCCGGGTGGCGACGCCGGCAGCGAAGCGGCGAAGCTGGCCGGCGAGGCTGTCTTCGGCGCGGCGGTCGGGGTGGCGCTCGGCACGGTCGCCGGGCGACTGCACCACCACCTCCCCGGCGGCGGTCTGACGCAGCGCTACGAGGGAATCTACGCGGTCGGCTTCGCCCTCGTCGCCTTCGGCTTCGCCGAAGTGACGATCGGCAACGGGCTGATCGCCGCCTTCGTCTGCGGCATCGCGATGGCGGCGACCGAGCGCGACGTGCCCCCCGGCTTCGTCGAGTTCGCCGAGAACACCAGCGCGATCCTGCAGGTGCTGACCTTCTTCGTATTCGGCGCCCTGATCGTCGCCACCGGCTTCCACCACAGCATCCCGCCGCTGGTCCTCTTCGTCCTCTTCGCCCTGATCGTCGCCCGGCCGGCGGCGGTGATCTTCTCCTTCATCCGCACCGGCATCCCCCGCCCCCAGAAGCTCTTCATGGCATGGTTCGGCCCCAAGGGCGTCGCCTCGATGCTCTTCGCCCTCTTCGTGCTCAAGTCAGGGGTCGGCAACAGCAACCTGATCTTCGATGTCGCCGCGATAGCGATCATCGCCTCGATCGTCGCCCACGGCCTCACCGACACTCTCGGCGCCCGCTGGATGGCCCACCGCGTGGGATTGGAGCAGAGCGGCGAGAGGTGAGAGCGTGTGCCCCGGGGGTCGGCGGACGCGCTTCGCGCTGAGTGTCCGGCGACCCCCGGGGCACACGCTCTATCGCACCGGAGCTTGGTGTTTAGCTGCGAGACAGGTTAAGGCGGTGGGTGTTGGCGATCCGATCTATGCGGCCCTCCTCGATGCCGGCCTTGGTGGCCAGGCTGGGCCACTCTTCGACGGCTTCGGTCACCTGGGCGAGGATCTCATCGGCCTGCCCGCGCTTCAGGGACGCGACTTCGGCAATGCGGCGGAGGTCCTCGACCGTGAAGCCGTCGCGCTTGCCGTTGACCGACATCTGGTGCTGCGTGGTCCAGCGTCCGCGCGGGTTGTGGGCGTAGACGAGGTCGAAGGCGGGGGAGAGGGACCAGCGCCCGCCGCGGTCCATCAGGAAGGCGATGTTCTTCACGTGGTCGTCCTGGTTGCGGGCGACGACGTTGAAGACCATGCGGCGGAATTGCTGGTCGACCGCATCGCGTGGGAGGCCCAGGCGGCGGATGACCTGAAACGCCTGCTCGTAGGAGTTGGCCCCGGGCTGGCGGAAGTCGAGGTGGGCAAGCGCCGCCAGTGACTGCATGTGCAGCTTGGAGCCGTCGGCGCCGCGATCGAAGCGTCGGGTCATGAAGTGACGCCGACCACCCTCCTCGAGCAGCCGGCACTCGGTCATCTCGATTCCGGCTCGTCGCGCCATCTCGGCGTACACCCACTCGATCGTGCCATAGTCCCTCGCCGCTCCCAGGTCCCGCGTCTCGTCTTCGATCCCGTCGAACTTGAGGATCCAGTGCTCGAACCCGGGGTCGACGTCGAGCTGACCCGAACGCACCTCATTCGTATCGGGGTCGAGCGCGATCAGCACCTTGGGCCGCGCGCCGCCGGCCGAGGTCCCGACTCGCAGGATCTCCTTCAAGGCACCTTCCCGGTTCGGCTTTCGCAGCGAGGCCGCCAAGTCCGAACGGTTCGCCATCACCTCGGCAGCCAATGCGGCCAAGGCGCCGACATCGACGGTGTGGCTCTTGGTCGGGCGTGGGCCGGTGGCCGGCCGGAACTCGAGCGCCCCCATGCCCCGCGTGCCGATGTAGCAGAGGCGCTCGATCGCGTTGAAGCTCTCTGGAACACGCCCCCGGGTCGCCAGCCACGCATCGATCAGGGCATTGCCGTAGCGATCGGGCAGCGAGTCGGCGAGGAGCCCGGGGAGCCCGCTGAAGCTCTCCCGGGAGAGAGCCGGGAAGCGGTAGCGCCGCGCCGCTTCCAGCGGCATCTCGAACGGCGAGAGCTCGATGCCACTCGACGCGAATGTGGGCTCGTACTCAAAGGTGGCAACGCCCTCGCCGTCGTCGAGGGAAACCGCGCCGATTCGGGTGGCCCAAAGGCGGACTTCGGCGAGTGTGCTCACTTCAGTCTCCTCTCTCGTCGCCCCACCGCCAGGGGAGGGAATCTTTCTTCGTACCCCCTGTGGCCCGTGGCGAGCCGGCGCGCTGCCGCCGGCGCCCCTGTCGCTTCAGCTCCTCGATCGGGCTGGGGGTAGGTTCCGGGACGAGTGCATCGATCCCCCCGAGCAGGTCGAGCGCCCGCAGCACCCGGACCAGATTGACGAGCGATGGGGACTCGCCGGCCTCGATCCGCTGCAAAGTGACCCGGCCCACACCAGCCTCCTCAGCCAACCGCTCCTGACTCAGATTCCGCTCGAGCCGTGCACTCCGCAGCCGCGCCCCAATCTCCCCAAGCACCACCGCATCTGAATTCCCACTCTCTATCCGCATAACAGCTCACTTTTAAAGCTTTATCAATGAAATAAGCTTATTCGCTTCAAATATGAAGCAAAGATTGGAATCAAGTTTATCAGCACGTCATCGGGTCTTGGCTGATCTACCCCTTTTCCTTGAGGGGGCGGGCGCATCGGGGGTCTGCGGACACTCAAGCGCGAAGCGCGTCCGCAGACCCCCGATGCGCCCGCCCCACCACGCCAAAGGTCGATCAGGCAGGAACCGCAGCGAGCCGCTCCTCGACCCAGCCGGTCGAGGCGATGTGCTTGCTCATGCCGAGTTGCTTGGGATCGGCGCCGAGCGCCAGGCCGACCAGCTGGGGGAGGTGCAGGACGGCCAGGCCGAGGTCGCGGTTGACGATCTTGGCCGCCTCGGGCTGCTGCATGTCGAGGTTGAGGTGGCAGAGCGGGCAGGGGGTGACGAGGCAGTCGGCGCCGGCGTCGATCGCGTCGCCGACGTGGGTGCCGGCCTGGCGCAGCGAGGTCTCGCGGTTCATCGTGATCACCGGGAAGCCGCAGCACTTGCGGGCGCCGTCGTACTCGACGACCTCGCCGCCGAGGGCCTCGATCACCTTCTCCAGGTAGAGATCGCGTTCGGGGTGCTCGTCGTAGCCGAGCCGCTCCTTGGGCCGGACCACGTAGCAGCCGTAGAAGGGGCCGACGCGCAGGCCGGAGAGCGGCCGTTTTACCTGCTCGGCGAGGCGGTCGAGGCCGTAGTCCTCGACCAGCAGCCAGAGGAAGTTCTTGTTGGTGAAGCCGTCCTTGCCCTTCTCGTAGGCGAGGCCCTGGCCGCTCAGCACCTCGTTGATGTGGGCGCGGTAGGAGGAGTCGGCGTCGAGGCGCTGCTGGCACTCCGATTGCGCTCCCTGGCAGGTCGAGCAGATGTTCATCATCGCCAGGCCGGTCTGCTGGGCGAGGGCGAAGGTGCGGGCGTTGAGCGTGTCGGCCAGCTCCTGGTTGTGCTCGGCGATCACGCCGGCGCCGCAGCAGTTGGCGCGGTCGAGTTCGATCAGCTCGATGCCGAGCTTCTCGGCGACGATCGCCATCGAGCCGTGCAGCTCGGGCGTGAAGCCGCGCGAGACGCAGCCGGGCCAGTAGGCGACCTTGATCTGCTCGCCGCTCATCACGACTCTCCTTTCGTGTCCGCCGGAGCCGCAGCCTCGGCGGACAAGGCCTTGTCCGTCATCTCGTCGGGCTCGGGTTCGACGAAGTCCTCGTCTTCGCCCTTGATGTAGAGGTTGAATTCTTCGCGGTGCTCCTCGGCGTGCTTGTAGATCGCCTTTACCTCGTCCTGGGCGCCGCCGGGCAGCTTGTGATGCGGGGCGATCCACTTGCTGCGCACCTTGCCGGTCTTGATCGTGCGGAAGATCGTCGGCAGCGCGCCGAGAACTTCCTTGATCGCCCGTTTGCTGGGCTTGAGCTTGCCCTTGATGCCAAAGGCAAACGACTCTTTCGGAAGAGCCACCTCATCGAGCGTCCCCTTCTTCTCGATGATGTTGGCGAAGGCGAGCTCATGGTGGTGACCGCTGTTGGGATCCTCGATCCCCTCCTCGCCGGCCTTGCGGCGCAGCCGCATGATCTGGTCCATCGGCGCGACGCCCTTGGGGCAGGCGTCGATGCAGCTGAAGCAGTGGGTGCAGTCGTAGATCCCGTGCGGGTCGTGCGCCAGGTCGTGGAGGCGCTCCTTGGTCTCGGCGTCGCGCGGGTCGCCGACGAAGCGGTAGGCCTTGGCCAGGGCGGCGGGGCCGATGAAGTCCGGGTCGGCTTCCATCGAGAGGCAGGAGGAGACGCAGGCGCCGCACTGGATGCAGGCCATCGACTGGGTGATGTCGATCATCGACTCGGGCTCGACCACGTACTCGCGCTCGGGCGCCTCGCCGTGGGGGAGCAGCCAGGGGGTGACGCGGCGGATCTTGGCCCAGTGGGTCGACTCCATGTCGGTGATCAGGTCCTTGATGACCGGCATATTTCCCATTGGCTCGACCACGACCGGGTTGCCGCCGCCGTTGCGGCGGTTTGCCGCCTCGAAGGCCTCGCCAATTTGGGTCTTGCAGCCGAGGCCGGACTGGCCGTTGATCTTCATCCCGCAGGAGCCGCAGATCGCGGCGCGGCACGAGCAGCGGACCGAGAGCGAGCCGTCGTCGCGGTCCTTGGCCTGCAGCAGGCCGTCGAGGACGGAGAGCGAGGGATCGAGCTCGACCTTGAACTCCTCCCAGTAGGCGCCCTCGCCGCTCTCAGGCTGGTAACGGCGGACTTTCAAGGTGTACTCGGCCATCGCTAGTACGTCCTCTCTTGGGGTTCCCACTGGGTGATCGTCACCTCTGAGTATGAGATCTCCGGCTCCTCGTCGTCCAGCTGCAGGTCGATGTGCTTGAGCCACTCCTCGTCGTTGCGCTCCGGGAAGTCGGTCCTGTACTGGGCGCCGCGGCTCTCCTTGCGCTCGAGCGCGGCGAGGCAGGTGCACTCGGCGTTGTCGAGCATGTAGCCGAGCTCGATCGCGCCAAGGATGTCCTGGTTGAAGACGGAGCTGCGGTCGTCGATGTAGGCGCTCTCCGCCTCCTCCTTGAGGCGGCGGACCGTCTCAAGCGCTTCGGTGATCCCGGCCTCGTCGCGGAAGACCGCGACCTTGGCGTCCATCACGGTGCCCAGATCGAGCTTGATCTCGGAGATGCGCCGGCCGGAGCCCTTCTCGCGGGCGGAGATCGCCGCGATCGTCGCCTCCTCGGCCTCCAGCACCGCCTTCGAGGGCCGCGAGCCCGCCGTGCGCTTGGCGCGGGCCGCCGCGTCGGCGCCGGAGCGGCGGCCGAAGATCAGCGTGTCGAGAAGCGAGTTGGCGCCGAGGCGGTTGCCGCCGTGCACGGAGACGCAGGCGGCCTCGCCGGCGGCGTAGAGGCCGGGGATGTCGGTGCGGCCGTCGACATCGGTCTTGACCCCGCCCATCGTGTAGTGGTTGCCGGGCTTGATGTGGATCGGTTCCTTGGTGATGTCGACGCCGGCGAAGTCCTTGCCGACCAGGACGATCTCGCGCAGCGCCTCGTGCACGCGCTTCTTCGGCACGACCGTGATGTCGAGGGCGACCGTCCCGTCGGGGAAGCCGCGCCCCTCGTTGATCTCGGTCTGCTCGGCGCGGGAGACGACGTCGCGCGAGGCCAGCTCCATCTTGTTCGGTGCGTAGCGCTCCATGAAGCGCTCGCCCTTGGCGTTGAGCAGATGGGCGCCCTCGCCGCGGGCGCCCTCGGTGATCAGGAAGCCCTTGCCCGCCAGCGTCGTCGGGTGGTACTGGATCATCTCCATGTCCATCAGCTTCGCCCCGGCGCGGTAGGCCATCGCGATTCCGTCGCCGGTACAGATCAGGGCGTTGGTGGTCGGCTTCCAGACCTGGCCGTTGCCGCCGCAGGCGAGGATCACCGACTTGGCCTGGAAGAGCTCCATCGAGCCGTCGGCGATATTGCGGGTGACGACGCCGCAGCACTCGCCCTGCTCGTCCAGCGCCAGCGCCGTGCAGAACCACTCCTCGTAGCGGGCGACCGAGTCCGAGTGCTTCATCAGCTGCTCGTAGAGGACGTGCATGATCGCCTGGCCGGTGATGTCGGCGACGTAGTAGGTGCGGGCGGCGGAGGCGCCGCCGAAGGCGCGGGTGCCGAGCTTGCCCTCCTCGTTGCGGTGGAAGGTGACGCCGAGGTGCTCGAGGTGGAGGATCTCCTCCGGCGCCTCGCGGCACATGATCTCGACCGCGTCCTGGTCGCTCAGGTAGTCGGAGCCCTTGATCGTGTCGAAGGCGTGCGACTCCCAGGAGTCGCCCGGGTTGAGCGCAGCGTTGATCCCACCCTGGGCCGCGTTGGAGTGTGAGCGGACCGGGTGGACCTTGCTGACGATTCCGACCGAGACGCCCTGCTCGGCCGCCGCCAGTGCTGCTCGCTGGCCGGCGAGGCCGGCGCCGATCACCAGTACGTCATGGGTAGGCACGGGCGCGGACTCTATAGAGCCGAAATCCGAGAGCGCGGTCGGATATCGACGCGGCCCGCCTGCCCGCCTAACATGGATGGATGCTGGGCGGCAAATCGATCACCTTGTTCCACGTCCGCGGGATCCGGATCGCGGTCGACTGGTCCTGGTTCTTCGTCCTCTTCCTGGTCATCTTCTGGCTCTCGAACTTCTACGGGAACGTGCTCGGGGAAAGCAGCTCCTCCTCGACCCCGTTCGCCCTTGCCGTCGCCAGCGCGATCGGCTTCTTCGGTTCGATCGTCCTGCACGAGCTCGGCCACGCGTTCGCGGCGCAGCGCAACGGGATCGGCATCTCCAACATCCAGCTTTGGATCTTCGGCGGGATGGCGCGGATGGACCGCGAATCCGACAGCCCGGCGACCGAGTTCAAGGTGGCGGTGGCGGGGCCGCTGGTCACCCTGGCGATCGTCGTGGTCCTGACCGCGATCGGCGTCGCGGCGGTCGGGACCGATGAGTTCAGGCGGGCGGTGCTGATCGAAAGCGGCTCGGGCGTTTCCGGGGTGATGGCGCTGGTCGGCTGGCTCGCCTCGATCAACCTGCTCGTCCTCGTCTTCAACCTGCTGCCCGCCTTCCCGATGGACGGCGGCAGGATCGTGCGGGCGATCGCCTGGTGGCGCACCGGCGACCGCAACGCGGCAACCCGCTTCGCCGCCAACCTCGGCCGCGTCTTCGGCTACCTCTTCGTCGTCGGCGGCCTGCTGATGGTCTTCAGCGGCAACGCCTTCGGCGGCATCTGGTTGACCCTGATCGGCCTCGTCATCAACAGCTCGGCCCGGGCGGCCTCTGTGCAGACGAACATCACCGCTCCGCTCAGCGATCTATGCGTGTCGGACGTGATGGATCGCGAACCGGTCGCGATCCCGGATGAGCTGAGCGTCGAACAGGCTCTGGACGAGTACTTCCTGCGCTACCGCTGGCCCTGGTTCCCGGTGGTCGACGCGGCCCACCGCTTTCTCGGTCTGGTCGTACGCGACAAAGCCGATGAGGTGCCGGAGACCTCTCGCGCCACATCCCACGTCTCAGACCTGGTCGAGCACGACGACGGCACCTTCCAGGTCCGCGACGACGCCCCGTTGGACTCGCTGCTGGCGAACCGCGCGATGCGCCGCTTCGGCGCCGTGATGGCCGTGGACATCGACGGCCGCCTCTCTGGCGTGATCACCGCGGAGCAGGTTGGCCGAGCGCTGCGCGACGCCGCTAAGCGGGCCGGTGGCGCTCGATGATCCGCTTGAAGTCGGAGCTTGCGGGAAGCGTTCCGAAGGCGTTGCCCCAATCGCCGGAGAGGCGTGAGGCGCAGAAGGCATCCGCAACGGCCGGGTCGCCGTAGCGGACTAGGAGGGAAGCTTGCAGTGCGATCGCCATCTTCTCGACGATGCGGCGGGCGCGGGTTTGGATCGTCTCTATGTCGCCGGGGATTTGGTCCTTGAGCGATGAGACGTAGGCGTCTAGCTTGGGTTCTGCGCCCGACCCCTCCATCACCTCGGCGAAGAAGGCCTCTACGGAGGCGGGGTTCTTGACCATCGCCCGCAAGACGTCGAGGCATTGGACGTTGCCGGAGCCCTCCCAGATCGAGGCGAGCGGGGCCTCTCTGTAGAGGCGGGGCATTCCCGACTCCTCGACGTAGCCGTTGCCTCCGAGGCACTCGAGGCACTCGACCGCGTGGGAGGGGGCGCGCTTGCAGAGCCAGTACTTGAGTACGGCGTTGGCGAGGCGGCGGAACTCGGTCGCCTCGTTGTCGCCGGCCGCGACCTCGTCGTAGGCGCGGGCGAGGCGCATCGAGGCGACCGTGGCGGCCTCGGACTCGACGCAAAGGTCGGCGAGGACGTTTTGCATCAGCGGCTGGTCGATCAGCTCGGCGCCGAAGGCGGAGCGATGGGCGGTGTGGTTGAGCGCCTGCACGACCCCGGCGCGGTAGCCGGTGGCGGCGCCGATCACGCAGTCGAGGCGGGTGTGGTTGACCATCTCGATGATCGTCGGCACGCCGCGGCCCTCCTCGCCCACCATGCGCGCCCAGGCACCGCGGAACTCGACCTCGCTGGAGGCGTTGGAGCGATTGCCGAGCTTGTCCTTGAGTCGCTGGATGTGGAAGGCGTTGCGCTCGCCGTCGGGCGTCCAGCGCGGCATCAGGAAGCAGGAGATCCCCGATTCGGTCTGGGCGAGGACGAGGAAGGCGTCGCACATCGGCGCCGAGCAGAACCACTTGTGGCCGACGAGCTCGTACTCGGCACCCGGGCCGCCGCCGTTCAGTGGTGTCGCCGTGGTGGTGTTGGCGCGCACGTCGGAGCCGCCCTGCTTCTCGGTCATCGCCATCCCACAGAGGGCGCCGCTCTTGCGCTCGGCCGGCAGCGAGCGCTCGTCGTAGTCGAGCGAGAGGAAGCGCTCCTCCCACTCGGCCGCCAGCTCGGGCTGTTTGCGCAGCGCCGGGATCGCCGAGTAGGTCATCGAGATCGGGCAGCCGACGCCGCTCTCGGCCTGCATCAGCAGCATGAAGGTCGCGGCGCGGGCGACGTGGGCGCCGGGCCCCGGTTCGCGCCAGGGCATCGCGTGCAGGCCGTTGCCGACGCCGATCCGCATCAGCTCGTGCCAGGAGCTGTCGAACTCGACCTCGTCGATGCGGTTGCCGTAGCGGTCGTGGGTACGAAGCTGTGGCTTGTTCTCGTTGGCCTCGAAGCCCCAGCGGATCGTCTGGTGGGAGCCGCAGACGGCCCCCAGCTCGCGGGCGCGATCCTCGGCCCAATCGGCGCCCTCGCGGCGCAGCGCCTCGGCCAGCGGGCGGTCGGCGTCGAAGGGGTTGTAGTCCTCCAGCGGCGGCGGTTGGTTGAAGACCTGGTGGGTGGCGGAGCTGCGGCGCTCGACGGTGGCCATCGAGTTGATTGTGCCAGCCCATCGGTAGCATCGCCGCCCGCGTGCCCAAGATCTCCGTGAAGAACCCGATCGTCGAGCTCGACGGCGACGAGATGACCCGGATCATCTGGTCGTTCATCAAAGAGCAGCTGATCCTGCCCTACCTCGATCTCGAGCTGATCTACTTCGATCTCGGCATCGAGAGCCGCGACGCCAGCCGCGACCAGATCACGGTCGACGCGGCCAAGGCGATCAAGCAGCACGGCGTCGGCGTCAAGTGCGCGACGATCACCCCCGACGAGGCGCGGGTCGAGGAGTTCGGTCTGGCGGAGATGTACCGCTCGCCGAACGGGACGATCCGCAACATCCTCGGCGGCGTGATCTTCCGCGAGCCGATCGTGATCGCCAACATCCCCCGGCTGGTGCCGGGCTGGACCAAGCCGATCGTGATCGGCCGCCACGCTTTCGGCGATCAGTACCGCGCCACCGACATGGTCGTCCCCGGCGAGGGCACGCTGACGCTGACATACACGCCGAAAGACGGCTCCGAGCCGGTCGAGCTCGACGTCTATGACTTCCCCGGCCCGGGTATCGCGATGGCGATGTACAACCTCGATGACTCGATCCGCGACTTCGCCCGTGCTTCGATGCGCTACGGCCTCGATCGCCGCTACCCGGTCTACCTCTCGACCAAGAACACGATCCTGAAGCGCTACGACGGCCGCTTCAAGGACCTCTTCGCCGAGGTCTACGAGAGCGAGTTCAAGGCCGAATTCGAGGCGGCGGGAATCACCTACGAACACCGCTTGATCGACGACATGGTGGCGGCGGCGCTGAAGTGGGAGGGCGGCTACGTCTGGGCCTGCAAGAACTACGACGGCGACGTGCAATCCGACACCGTCGCCCAGGGCTTCGGCTCGCTCGGGTTGATGACCAGCGTGCTGATGAGCCCCGACGGCAGGACGGTCGAGGCCGAGGCCGCCCACGGCACCGTCACACGTCATTACCGCCAGCATCAACAAGGTAAGCCGACCTCGACCAACCCGATCGCCTCGATCTTCGCCTGGACGCGCGGCCTCGCCGCCCGCGGCCGCCTCGACGGCACACCCGAGGTCTCACGCTTCGCCGAGACGCTGGAGCGGGTATGCATCGAGACCGTGGAAGGTGGGCGGATGACCAAAGACCTCGCGCTTCTGGTCGGTCCGGATCAGGAGTACCAGACGACCCAGGACTTCCTGGCCTCGATCGACGAGGCCCTCAAAGCAAAGGAGATTTTGTGAGCACCCCCGTGAAAGTCACCGTGACCGGCGCGGCCGGGCAGATCGGCTACGCGCTGCTGTTTCGCATCGCCAGCGGCCAGATGCTCGGCCCTGACACACCAGTCGAGTTGAGCCTGCTCGAGATTCCCGATGCCGTCAAGGCGGCCGAGGGCACCGCGATGGAGCTCGACGACTGCGCCTTCCCACTGCTCAGCCGGATCGACATCTTCGACGATCCAAAGCCGGCCTTCGATGGGTGCAATGTCGGCCTCCTCGTCGGCGCGCGCCCGCGCGGCCCGGGCATGGAGCGCTCGGACCTGCTCGAGGCCAACGGTGGCATCTTCAAGCCGCAGGGCGAGGCGATCGCGGCCGGCGCCGCCGAGGACGTGCGAATCCTCGTGGTCGGAAACCCGGCCAACACCAACTGCCTGATCGCGATGTCCAACGCGGACGGCGTCCCGCGCGAGCGCTTCACCGCGATGATGCGCCTCGACCACAACCGGGCGATCGCCCAGACGGCGAGCAAGCTCGGCAAGCGGGTCTCCGATGTCACCAACATGACGGTCTGGGGCAACCACTCGACCACGCAGTACCCCGATCTGGTGAATGCCAAGGTGAACGGCCAGGGCGCCTGGACTGCGGTCGACGACGAGGCCTGGATCGCCGACGAGTTCATTCCACGCGTGGCCAAGCGCGGCGCCGCGATCATCGAGGCGCGAGGCGCCTCGAGCGCTGCGTCTGCGGCAAACGCCGCGATCGACCACGTGCACGATTGGGTTTTGGGCACTGCCGATGGCGACTGGGTCTCGATGGGAGTTCCCGCCGACGGCTCCTATGGCGTCGCGGAGGGAATCGTCGCCGGCTTCCCCTGCCGCTGCAGCGGCGGAGAGTGGTCGATTGTCGACGGCCTCGAGGTGCCGGAGTTCTCGCGCACCCGCATCGACGCCAGCGCCGCCGAGCTGCGCGAGGAGCGAGACGCGGTCGCCAAGCTCGGCCTCGTCTGATCCGAGCTGCGTAGATCGAGTCGAGCAAAGAAAAAGCCGGCCCCGCCGAGGGGCCGGCTTTTTCGTGAAGCAGAAGTCGGCGCTAGCCGGCGGGGTGGTACTCGCGCCCCTTCTTCTTTACCCGACCCTCTTTCTCCATTTCGCCGAGTACGCGATAGAGGTAGTTGGGTTTGATTTTCAGCTGCTTGGCGATCTCCGAGGCGGAGATACCCGGGCTCTGCTCGACCAGGGCGACGGCCTGATCGGCTCGCGTGCCACCGCGGCGACGGCGACGGCGGGGAGCCGCGGTCTTCGTCGAGGCAGTTGCGGTTTTACGAGGGCGGCCCGGACCGCGCTTTTTGCCCGAGCCGGGGGGCCGGCCTGGACGGCGGGTTAGGGTGCCACCGAGATCCGCGAGGGCACGCTCGAGGCGCTTGCGCTCCTCGTCAAGCTCGGCAAGCCGCTCCTTGACCAGGTTGAGAGCCTCATCGAGTACGTTGCTGGTGCTAGGCATTTCCTTCCTTTCATCCCGTGAGACTTTATGCCCACCGGGAAATCGTCAGCTCCCGGAGTGTGGCACAGTCACAGTGACAGTGACTATTCATATAGTCAAATTAAGGAATGTCACTCTGGCCATTTGGATGAAGTGGGCGTGGCGCGGCGCGGTTCAGGCAGCGCGCTGAGCCTGGCGCTCAGGTGAGATGCGCACCACGTTCCGGGCAAGCCCCAGCTTCTCCATCGCACCAATTATCAAAGCCGACGGATCGAGCTCCCAGCGTCGCAGGCCGTGCACTGCCGAGCGTGGGAAGGCGTGGTGGTTGTGATGCCAGGACTCCCCCAGCGACGGCAGGGCCAGCCAGAAAACGTTGGTGGAACGATCATCGGTGTCGAACCGGCGCGTACCGAAGTAGTGGCAGACCGAGTTCACGCTCCAGGTGATGTGGTGGACGAAGAAGATCCTCACCAAACCACCCCACAGCAAGCCGGTTGCCGCACCGGCGAGTGTGCCGCTGATCGCGTATCCGGCGAGTGCCGGAAGGGCAAGGCTGAGGAATACGAGGGGAACGAATCTGTTGGAGATCGTGCGCATGCCACGATCCTCGTAGAGGTCGGGCGCGTAGCGCTTCCAGTCGGCCCTGCCCTGGGTAGACATAAGCCAGCCTGAGTGTGCGTGCCACAACCCCAAGCAGACGCCACGCACACCACCGTCATGGCCGACGTGGGGACTGTGCGGGTCGCCCTCCTCGTCGGTGTGGGCGTGATGCTTGCGGTGGTCGGCGACCCAGGAGATCACCGGTCCCTGCACCGCCATCGAGCCGAACAGGGCGAAGGCGTACTCGAGCGGCTTGGAGGTCTGGAAGGAGCGGTGGGTGAGGAGGCGGTGGAAGCCGACCGTGATCCCGACCGCGGTGAAGATGTACATCACCGCTGCGATCGCCAGATCGCCGGCGCTGACGACGCTGTTCCAGAGCAACACGATCGCGGCGAGGGTGGCGAGGAAGGGGATGACCACCGCGCCCAGGTTGGCGGCCTTCTCGGCTTTGGTCATCTCGTGCATCCGCGAGGCAAACTACGCGCATGTTCAGCATAGGTATTAGGCTTCAAGCAACTTAATACGCCTAGTTTTTGTTAGATGAATGACAATTTCTGCCGAATCTGAGCCCTGGCGCGGCCTTCCGGGCGCCGTCGCCGACCTGATCGAGCCCGAGCTGGAGGCGGTGACCGGGGAGATCCTCGAGACGATCGCCCGCGAGGTGCCGGAGTACGAACGGCCGCTGGAGGGCAACTTCGGGCGCGGCATCCGCACCGGCGTGGGCGAGGCGTTGAGCCAGTTCGTCGCCCTGATCCGCGACCCCGACGCCGGCCGCGGGCTGGGCCGCGAGGTCTACGTCGAGCTCGGGCGGGGGGAGCTGCGCCAGGGCCGGACGCTGGACTCGTTGCAGGCGGCCTACCGGGTCGGCGCTCGCGTCGCCTGGCGGCGCCTCTCCCGCGCCGGGCGCGAGGCGAAGCTCGACTCCGAGGCCTTGAGCCTGCTCGCCGAGGCGATCTTCGCCTACATCGACGAGCTCTCAGCCGACTCCGTCGACGGCTACACGGCGGCGCAGTCCGAGATCGAGGGGCTGCGCCGCCGCCGCCACCGCGAGCTGGCGACGTTGCTGATGCGCGAGCCCGCCGCGGAGGCGGCCGCCCTGCGCGCCGCGGCGCAAGCCGCCGGGTGGAGAGTCCCGCGCCAGCTGGCGCCTCTCGCCTGCGCCGAGGCCGATCTCGCCCAGCTCTCCCGCCGCCTCCCCGCCGATTCGCTGGCCACACAGGTCGACGAGCTCGGCTGCGTCCTGCTGCCCGATCCGGGCGGGCCCGGTCGCGCCGCTGAAATCGAGCGCGCCGTGGCCGGCTCGACGGCGGTGCTTGGGCCGGTCGGCGAGCCGGCGCGGCTTCGCCGGTCCTGGGAGCTGACGAAGACCGCACTGCGCGCGGCCGAAGCCGGCGAGGTGCCGTCGACCGGTCTCCTCCGGGCAGAGGATCACCTGGCCGACCTGCTGCTCTTCGAGGGCAGTGCGGTGGTCGAGCGGATCGCCGCTCGCAGGCTGGCGCCGTTCGAATCGCTCACCGAGAAGGCGGGCGAGCGGATGCGCGAGACGGCGCTCGCCTACGTCCGCCACCGCGGCAATTCGGTGGCGATGGCGGCGGCGCTGCATGTCCACCCCCAGACCGCCCGCTACCGGGTAACACGACTGCGCGAGCTGCTGGGCGACCAGCTAGACGATCCGGACGCGCGCTTCGAGCTGGAGCTGGCGCTGCGCTAGCTGCGGCGCCGGCCGGGCAGCGTCCTGAACACGGCGTCCCAGATTGGCGAGGAGACGCCGAAGCCGAAGCGGTGGTCCTGGAAGTGGTGGCGCATGTGCTGCTCGCGCAGGCGCTTGCCGAACTCGGACTTGGGCACGAAGTGGTGCACGTAGTAGTGCGTGTAGTCGTAGACGAGGTAGCCGCCGATGAAGCCGGCGAAGAGCGGATAGGCGGCCGGGGCTCCGAAGAGCAGCACGAAGGCGAAGAAGAAGAGCGCCGCGAGGGGAATCGCCACCGCCGGCGGCATCACCAGGCGCAGCTTGTCGTTGGGGTGGTCGTGGTGGATGCCGTGGATGATGAAGTGCATCCGCCGCCCGAAGGCGTTGTCGGGCTCCCAGTGGAAGACCAGCCGGTGCAGCCAGTACTCGGTCAGGGTCCAGATCCCAATGCCGGCGAGGGTGAGCGCGATCAGCTGCCAGGCGCTGTAGCCGTGGCTTGCGCCGAGCCACTCCGTCGCGACGACCACCGGTACGAAGACGATCGCCGGCACCGCGGGATGCACCCGCGAGAAGAAGTTGAGGAATTCGCTCTCGAATAGCTGTGGCGAGGCCGCGAGCTTGTCGGTCCGGCTGGAGGTCTCCATCCAGGGCAATGGTAGCGACGGCCAGACCCGGCTCCCGCAAGACGCGGGGAAGATGTGACGAGACTGTGTCAAAGACGTTGCGCTTTGCGGGAATGCCAGCCACGGAAGACGCACGGCGGTGGCAATATGGCCGCGATGCCGCGCAAGCCAAAGCCGCCGACCTGCGAGGACTGTTACTTCCGCAGGAACCTGCTTTGCGCGCTCGAGCTGGAGGAGCCCTGCACGACGTTTCGGCCGAACCGGCCCGAGGGTCTGGTTCCGCCGAAGCAGCCCGTGCTGCTGATGCGTCCGCCGCGCTGGGCATCGCAGACAGCCTGAGCGCTCGGGCGGGTTATGTTGTGACCCATGCCGGAGCGCGATCTATACGCCTGGGCGCGGACCACGTACGTCTCTCGCCGGAGCAGGGGCTTCACTCCGAATGTGGATGTCTATTACTGCGGGGAACCGCAGCAGGCGGTTGTGAAGGTCGATCTGGCCGGGGTTGAGCTTTCCGACGTTGGGATCGAGGTGAGCGGGCGGCAGTTGGCGATCGTCGGGGAACGGCCGGTGCAGGAGACCGAGGGGCGGGTCTACCAGCAGGTCGAGATTCCCTCCGGGCCGTTCCGGCGGATCGTCGAGCTGCAGGTCGACGTCGACGCGGAGCAGGCGAAGGCGACCTACGAGGACGGGGTGCTGCGGATCGAGCTGCCGCTGCGCGACCCGGCCGAGACCACGCGCCGAGTTCCGATCGGGAGGGACTAGCCGATGGAGGGCAGCCCGGTGCTCGAGGTCGTCGAGTCGCTCGATGCCGAGGACGCGATTCGCGCCACCGAGCCGCTGCCCGACGCGCTTCCGGTCCTGCCGCTGCGCGAGACCGTCACCTTCCCCGAGACGCTGACGCCGCTCGCGGTCGGCCAGGAGCGCTCGATCAAACTGGTCGACGACGTGCTCGGCGCCAACCGGATGCTGGCGATGGTCGCCGCCCGCGATCCCGAGAACGAGGAGCCCGGGCCGAAAGACCTCTACGAGGTCGGCGTCGTCGGCGTCGTCGCCCGCATGCTGAAGGTGCCCGACGGCAGCCTGCGCGTCCTCGTCCAGGGCGCCCAACGAGTGCGGCTGGGTCCCTACGTTGCGGAGCAGCCCTACCTGGTGGCGCGGATCGGCGAGCTACCCGACGTCATCGAGGAGGGGCCCGAGCTGGAGGCGCTGACCCGCAACGTGCAGCGCACCTTCTCGGAGATCATCGAGCAGATTCCCTACCTGCCCGAGGAGTTGCAGATGGCGGTCGCCAACCTCGACGACCCCGCCGCGCTGGCCCACCTGATCGCCGGCACCCTGCGCATCTCCACCGAGGAGAAGCAGAAGCTGCTGGAGGAGCTCGACGTGGTCGCCCGCCTCCGTCACCTCTCCCAGATCCTCGCCCGCGAGCTCGAGGTCGTCCAGCTCGGCACCCAGATCCAGTCGCAGGTGCAGTCGGAGATCGACAAAGGACAGCGCGAGTTCTTCCTGCGCCAGCAGCTGAAAGCGATCCAGGACGAGCTGGGCGAGGGCGACGAGCAGCAGGCCGAAGTCAACGAACTGCGTGAGAAGATCGCCGCGGCAAAGCTCCCCGAGCACGCCCAGAAGGCGGCCGACCGCGAGCTTTCGCGGCTGGAGAAACTGCCCCCGGCGGCGGCCGAGCACGGTGTCATCCGCACCTACCTGGAGTGGTTGACCGAGCTGCCCTGGTCCGCGGAGACCGAGGACAACCTCGACATCGCCCACGCCCGCACGGTCCTCGACGCCGACCACTACGACCTGGAGAAAGTCAAGGATCGCATCCTCGAGTACCTGGCGGTGCGCAAACTGAAGCCGGACTCGCCGGGGCCGATCCTCTGCTTCGTCGGCCCGCCCGGCGTCGGCAAGACCAGCCTCGGCCGCTCGATCGCCAAGGCGCTGGGGCGCGAGTTCGAGCGGATCTCGGTCGGCGGCGTCCGCGACGAGGCGGAGATCCGCGGCCATCGCCGCACCTACATCGGCGCCCTGCCGGGGACGATCGTCCGCGCCCTGCGCGACGCCGGCTCGCGCAACCCCGTCTTCATGATCGACGAGATCGACAAGATGGGCGCCGACTTTCGCGGTGACCCCTCCTCGGCGATGCTCGAGGTCCTCGATCCGGCCCAGAACGACTCCTTCCGCGACCACTACCTCGACCTCACCTTCGATCTTTCCGAGGTGATGTTCATCGCCACCGCCAACGTCCTCGAGACGATCCCCGGCCCGCTGCAGGACCGGATGGAGACGATCGAGCTGGCCGGCTACACGCTCGACGAGAAGAAGCACATCGCCCGTCGCTACCTGGTGCCGCGCCAGATCGAGGCCAACGGGCTGAAGCCCTCGCGGATCGAGTTCGCCGATCCGGCGCTGGCGGCGATCATCGAGGAGTACACGCGCGAGGCCGGTGTCCGCAACCTGGAGCGCCAGATCGGCACGATCTGCCGCAAAGTCGCCCGCGAAGTCGCCGAGGGGAGGGGCAAGGCCAAGGTGAGGATCTCGGCCAAGCAGGCCCGCGAGCTGCTCGGCCGCCGCCGCGTCTTCGCCGAGCAGCGTCGCCGCACCAAGGTCGCCGGGGTGGCGACTGGCCTCGCCTGGACCCCCACCGGCGGCGACGTGCTGTTCATCGAGGCGACCTCGATGCCCGGCTCGGGGACGCTGACGATCACCGGCCAGCTCGGCGACGTGATGAAGGAGTCGGCGCAGGCCGCCCTCTCCTACGTGCGCGGCCACTGGCACGAGATGGCGCCGGAGCTGGGCGAGAAATGGTTCGCCGAGCACGACATCCACATCCACGTGCCGGCCGGCGCCGTTCCCAAGGACGGCCCCTCTGCGGGGGTGGCGATGACCGTCGCCCTGGCCTCGCTGATCAGTGGCCGACCGGTTCGAAACGATGTGGCGATGACCGGCGAGGTGACGCTGACCGGCCAAGTGCTGCCGATCGGGGGCTTGAAGGAGAAGTCGCTGGCGGCGCAGCGGGCAGGGATCAAGCGGGTGCTGGTGCCGGAGCGAAACGAGGGTGACGTGAGCGAGATTCCCGAGCACGAGCGCAGCGAGCTGGAGTTCGTCTACGTGGACGAGGTATCGAAGGCGATCGAAGCGGCGCTGGCCTAGCGCCATGGAGGCCGCCGGGGCGCTGGGCAGGGGCAGCCTGTCGACGTATCGCGAGGCGCTCGGCGCGGCGGTGCGGGCGCGCTCGCGGGTCTTCTGGATCGTCGCCGGCCTGACCGTCGCCGCCGCGGCGCTGCGCTTCGCGACGCTCGGCGTGCAGAGCTATCACCACGACGAGATCGTCACCGCCAGCCGCGTTCTGCGCGACGGCTTCTGGCACGCAATGGAAGCGGTCGGCTTCAGCGAGTCGGCGCCGCCGCTCTACTACGTCCTCGCCTGGCTCTGGACCCAGGTCCTCGGCACCGGTGAGGCCGGCCTGCGCTCGGCCTCGGCCCTGGCCGGGGTCGCGACCGTCCCGGTCGCCTACCAACTGGCCCGCGAACTAAGACTGAGCGCTGACCGTGGGGTTGACCACGCCATAGGGGGGTCAAAGTCACAATCAGCGCAGCGCGCGGGGGTGGTTGCGGCGGCGCTGGTCGCCGTCAACCCAATGCTGCTCTGGTACTCGCAGGAGGCCCGCGCCTACGCGCTCTTCGTCCTGCTCACTGCGATCTCGCTGCTCTACTTCGTGAGGGCGCTCGACCGGGGACGGCGTCGCGACGTCATCGCCTGGGGGGTCGCTTCGGCGCTGGCGCTCGCCACCCACTACTTCGCCGCCTTCCCGATCGCCGCCGAGGCGATCTGGCTGCTGCGAAGGCGGGGCAGGGAGGTGGCGCCGGGCCTCGGGATCGTCGCCGGCGCAGGCCTCTTGCTGGCACCGCTGGCGATCCACCAGATGTCGAGCGGCCACGCCGAGTGGATCGGCGGCTTCAGCCTCGGCCACCGGGTTTGGGAGACCGGGCTCACCTTCATGCTGGGGGAGACCGGCGACATCATCTCTCGGCCCGAGCACCCGCTGCTGGCGCTGGTTCCGTTTCTGCTCGTGGTCGTGGCGCTGGCGCTCGTCTTCTTGCGCGGCGATCGGGACGAGCGGCGGGCGGCGCGCATCCCGCTCGCGATCGGGGCGGTGACGGTGGTCGTTCCGGTGATCCTCGGCCTGCTCGACCCGAGCAAGGACTACGTCCTCGCCCGCAACCTGATGCCGGCCCTGGTGCCGCTGCTCGTCGCCGTCGCGGTCGGCTTCAGCCTGCGCAGCGCTCGTCGCAGCGGCATGGCCCTTGCTGTGGCCCTGGTCGCCTACTCACTCGGCTTCTCGATCTGGGCCAGCATCTCGCCGGCCCTGCAGCGGCCCGATTGGAGCTCGGTCGCCGCCGCGCTGGGCGAACCGAGCGTGCCGCGGGCGATGGTCACCTGGACCCTTGGCGAGGCATCGCTGCGCTACTACCTCTCGACTGGCTCGATCCAAGTCCAGCCGTCCGACGGCTTCGAATGGTGGGTCGGCGAAGTCGACTTCATCTCCGACGGCCCGGCGCCGCCGCCTCCGCGCCGCCTGATTGGCCCCGGCTTCCGCCAGGTCGGCTATCAGCAGGTGGGTCGCCTCTACCTGCGCCGCTACGCGACGCCCGGCCCGGGGCTGAGGCCGCTGCGGCTGGGGACCGTGCGCAAGGCCGAGCTTGGCTTCCGCACCAACGGGGTATTGCTCGACGGAATCAGCCCGCCGTGACCGGAACGCACACCTCGGAACCGATGCGAGTTATCCTGACCGTCCCAGAGGAACTCAGCGAGGAGAAGGCATGAGCAAGACCAAGGCGACTCAGGCCGCCGATCTTTATTCGACCGCACGCGAGAATCCCTACGTGCAGCGCCTAGTCGAAGACGAAGAGCTGCGCGACAGCCTGAAGAAGGCTTTCGAGGCGGCGCGCGGCGCCTACGGCCGGGCGGCCGGCAACGGCGGCGCCGTCAAGGCGGTTACCAGCGACAAGAAGGTGCAGCGCGACCTCAAGACCGCGGCGGAGAACCTGCGCGACGCCTCCGAAGCCCTGCGCGCGCCGAGAAAGCGCAAGAAGAGCAAGCTCGGCCGCCTCGTCATGCTCGCTCTGGTCGGCGCTGTCGTCGCCCTGGTGCTGAGCGAGGATGCGCGCAAGACCGTGCTCGACGCCCTCTTCGGCGCCGAGGAGGAGTTCGAGTACACCAGCACAACGTCAATTAACGGTTCCTGATTTCCGCATAGGGCTGGGCTTCCGCCCGCCGCCTCCATAGACTGAACACATGGAGGCGGCGACAAAGGAACGCGAGCTCAGCGGCGAGAAGGCGCAGCGCATCATCGACGCAATGCGCGACAGCGTCGCCAAGCGCGGCGCTGCCGGCTCCACCTTCGAGCACGTCGCCCGCGAGGCGGGGGTCAGCCGCGGCCTGCTCCACTACTACTTTGGGACCAAGGAGCGGTTGCTGGTCGAGGTCGTGCGGCGCGACGCCGAGATCCGCGTCGCGCGGCTCGACGAACCGCTCGGCAAAGCGCAGACGGTCGACGCGGTGATCGACGTCCTCCTCTCCAGCCTCACCGACATGATCGAGAACGAGCCGGCTTTCTTCCTGCTCCTCTACGAGCTCTTCAGCGCCGGCCGCCGCAATCCCGAGATCCAGCACGAGGTCGGCCAGCTCTTCGAGCGCACCCGCTCCCACGTCGCCGAGGTGCTGCGGGCGAAGGAGCGCGAGGGCGTGCTCAGCCTCCGCCACGACGCCGAGTCAATCGTCTCCTACCTCTTCGCAATCGCCGACGGCTTTGCCCTGCAGGCGCTATCGGACACCGAGCGCGACATCAGCGGCGGCCTCGCCGTCGCCGCCGCTTCGGGCCGCTACCTCCTGATCGACGAGTAGCGCGCCACTCCGGCGGCACAGAGTGATGGCGCGCACAGACGGCCGGCCGTTCGTTCGAAAGGCTGGCTGACCAGCCAATGCGTGCGTTCATGGTCAAGCTTGCAGGATTCCTCGGGCGACGCCGACGCTGGGTCGTGCTCGCCTGGGTCGCCGTGCTGGCGCTCGCCCTGCCGATCGCCAAGCACCAGACCGACCATCTCACCGGTGGCGGCTTCGACGTTCCCGGCAGCGAATCGAAGGCGGTCAGCGATTCGCTCGAAAACGACTTCGGCACCAAGGCGGGCAACATCACCGTGCTGCTGCAGGCAGAACCCGGGGCGGACCGGGCTGCCCGCACTGCCGCCGTTGGCCGGGTGCGACGCGCGGTGGCGAAGCTCGACGAAGTGACCCTGCCGCCGGTGACGGCGCACCGAGCCGAGCTTTCCCTGCAGAAAAAGGGCACCGCGATGCTGCCGCTGCACAGCGAACAGTCCTCCGACCGCCAGATCGACTCCGCCGCGACCCTGCGCGAAGAGCTCGATCCGGGCACCGCGACCGCCGGTGTCATCACCTACCTGGCCGGGCAGCCGACGATCTGGGCGGGGATGCAGGAGCTCTCCAAGAGCGACCTCTCCAAAGCCGAGGCCGGCGGCTTCCCGATCGTCGCGATCATCCTGCTCGTCGTCTTCGGCTCGCTGGCCGCCGCCGCCCTGCCGCTGGTGCTCGGCTTCGTCAGCGTGATCGTCACCGGGGCGCTGATCTACTTCATCTCGCTGCACATGGAGACCTCGGTCTTCGTCACCAACATGGCCTCGATGATCGGGATCGGGGTGGCGATCGACTACTCGCTCTTCATCCTTGCCCGCTACCGTGAGGAGCGGGCGGCCGGCCGCGATCCGCAGGCGGCGCGCGAGCAGGCGCTCTCCACTTCGGGACTGGCCGTCGCCTTCTCCGGCCTCGCGGTGATCGTCTCCCTCGCCGGCCTCTGGATGGTCGACAACCAGGCGCTGCGCTCGATGGCGCTGGGGGCGATGACGGTGGTCGCCGTCTCGATCCTGACCGCGGTGACGCTGCTGCCGGCGCTGATAGCGATGCTCGGCGACCGCGTCCTGCCCGGCGGCGTGGTCGCCAAGGTGCTCGGGTTCTTCCGTCGCCGCGGCGAGCGTCCCGACCGCGAGGCCTTCTGGGTGCGTTGGACGACTCGGGTGATGGCGCACCCGTGGCGCGCCGTGATCGGCGTCTCCGCCATCCTGCTCACCCTGGCGATCCCGCTGCTCTCGATCCAGACGGGTACCCAGGCGATCAAGCAGTTCCCCGTCGACAGCGACGTGCGGGTCGGCAACGAACTCGCCTCGAAGCAGCTCGGCGGCGGCACCGACCCGGTCCAGATCGTCGCCACATTTGGCGGCTCGAGCCCGACCGGCGCCGATCGCGCCGCCGTCGCGAGCTTCGCCCGCAGGGTCGCGGCGGTGCCGGGGGTCAGCTCGGTCGCGCCGCCCACCTACGCGGGGAGCGATGCCTTGATCGAGGCGACGCCGAGCGCGCCGAGCGAGTCCGACGCCGCGGTGGCGCTGGTCTCGCGCTTGAGCGACACGGTCGTGCCGAGCACGGGGCTGAGCCGGATCGCCACCGTCGACGTCGGCGGCGAAACCGCGCGCAGCCAGGACGCGCGCGATCAGATCAGCGGCTCGATGTGGAAGATCGTCCTCTTCGTGCTGGCGCTCAGCTACCTGGTGCTGATGGTGATGCTGCGCTCGCTGCTGCTGCCGTTGAAGGCGGTGCTGATGAACCTGCTCTCGATCGGGGCGGCCTTCGGTGTCCTCGTCGCGGTCTTCCAGTGGGGCTGGTTCTCCAACCTGCTCGGCTTCGAAAGCCAGGGTGCGCTCGACACGATCAACGTGCCGCTGATCTTCGCGATCGTCTTCGGGCTCTCGATGGACTACGAGGTCTTCCTGATGTCGCGGATTCGCGAGCGCTTCATCGCCCACGGCGACAACGAGCGGGCTGTCGCCGAGGGCCTTTCGAGCAGCGCCCGGACGATCTCCTCGGCGGCGCTGATCATGACCGCCGTCTTCGGTGTCTTCGTCCTCACCGGGGTCCCTTCGATCAAGGAGCTTGGGCTTGGCTGCGCGGTGGCGATTGCGCTCGACGCGACCCTGGTCCGCCTGATCCTCGTCCCGGCGGCGATGAAGTTGCTCGGCGACTGGAACTGGTGGATGCCGTCATGGCTGGACCGGGCGCTGCCCGACCTCAGCTTCGAGGGCAGCACCCCCGAACCAGAGCCGGCTGAGGCTTGAGACAGGTCTGAAATACGCTGTGTCGTCATGAGCGACGATCTTGCCTTTGCTGGAGTTGCCCGACAGGCGGAGATGGTGCGGAGCCACCGGGTTTCTCCTCGGGAGCTGGTACAGCTTTGCCTCGAGCGGATCGAGCGGATCGATCCGCAGCTGAACTCGTTTCGCAAGGTCTTCGCCGAACGGGCGCTGCTCGAGGCCGACCAGGCCGAGGCGCGGCTGAAGGCCGGCGAGGAGCGGCCGCTGCTCGGGGTGCCGATCGCGATCAAGGACGAAAGCGAGATCGCCGGCGAGATCTGCACGCACGGCACCGACGGCTTCACCGAGCCGGCCAAGGCCGACTGCGAGATGGTGCGGCGGCTGCGCGAGGCCGGCGCGATCATCGTCGGCCTGACCCTGCTGCCCGAGCTGGCGATCTGCGGCTTCACCGAGTCGGCCACCTACGGCGTCACCCGCAACCCGTGGGATCTGCAGCGCAGCCCGGCGGGCTCGAGCGGCGGCTCGGCGGCCGCCGTGGCGGCCGGTCTGGTCCCAATCGCCTCGGCCGGCGACGGCGGCGGCTCGATTCGGCTCCCCGCGGCGTCCTGCGGCCTCTTCGGGCTGAAGCCCCAGCGCGGTCGCATCTCGCTCGCCCCCTACACGGAATTCTGGAACGGCCTTGCGGTCAACGGCTGCCTCAGTCGGACCGTGCTCGACACAGCGCTCTGGCTCGACATCACCGCGGGGGGCTCGAACGAGCCCGGTGCGCCACCGCCGCCCGAGCGCCCCTTCGTCGAGTCGGCGCAGACCCAGCCGGGCAAGCTGCGAGTTGCCTGGTCGACCAAGGCGCCCCGCGCGGCCGCGCCGCCCACCGTCGACCAGGTGGTCAAGGACGCGGTGGTCGAGATGGCCGGCGTGCTCAGCGGCCTCGGCCACGAGGTCGGCGAGCGCGATCCCGATTGGGGCGGCATCGGCAACAACATCACGCCTCGCTTCCTGCGCGGCGTTGCCGACACGGTCAGCGAAGTGCCGCACCCCGAGCGCCTCGAACGGCGCACCCGCGGCTTCGGCCGGCTCGGTCACACGCTGCCCGACTCGCTCTTCGAACGCGCCCTGCGCGGGCGCGATGCCGACGCGGCCCGCGTCAACGCGATCTTCGATACCCACGACGTGCTGATGACGCCGGTGATGGGCGGCACCGCGCTGCCGATCCGCCGCTGGGAGGGTCAGGGCGCCCTGCGCACGGTGCTCGGGATGAGCCGCTTCTACCCCTACTGCGTCCCCTGGAACCACCTCGGCAACCCGGCGATGTCAGTCCCCACCGGCATCGCCCCCGACGGCATGCCCCTCGCGGTCCAGATCATCGGCCGCCCCGGCGACGAGTCGACCCTGCTCTCCCTCGCCGCTCAGCTAGAGGCCGAGCGCCCCTGGGCCGACAGGCGCCCGCCGGTCTCCTAGCCCGAAGGTCGCGGGTCCACCCCCAGCGTCGCTCTTGCCGCAAAGCCATCCCGCGCAAGGCTGTTGCCGACCCGGGCGAGGGCGAGCACAGAGCTCGAGCCGTGCTGATACCTGAAGACGCCATCGCTGTTGCGCGGGGTGATCTCGACCGTATTCCGGTCGTAGGGGGCGAGTGCGAATACCTCCGCATCGTGCTGATCGGAGCTGAACAGCTGGCCGGTGTGCGAGACGTGACCGCCCGAGTAGGCGCCGCCGCTCCGCTGCCCGCCGATATGGACCTTGACGTGGATGTGCGTCGTCCGCCCTGGGTACTGGCCCGGGTAGATGGTCGCGAACTCCGCCAGGCCGTTCCCGTCGGTCAACTGGATCCCACGCAGGTAGGTCTCGCCCTCACTGCCCTCCGACGGCTCGCCCGAGTAGACGCCAAGCGCGTCGCAGTGCCAGATGTCGAGGGCGGCATCGCGGATCGGCTCGCAGGTATTCGAGTCGACGACCGTTAGCGAGAGCACGAGCGGCACGCCTGGGCGGTTCTCGACGATGTTCCGTCGAACTTGCGCCAGGTCGATGTAGAAGGGGCCTTCTTCCTGTTCGGGCGTCAACACGCAGTCGGGCCGGGGTCTCGCCCCTTTCGACCCCGTGGATCTGGTCGCCTCGTCCTTCTTAACGCCGCAGGCGTAAAGGAAAGCGCTCGCCAGCGCTCCCGCCGATAGCGCCGCCATCTCGCGGCGCCGCATCGCTACCTGAATCCAGTTAGAGGGGTGGCGGTCGTCCGCCGGGCCCTCTCGACTTCCGCTCGGGCGATTGCTCATCAGCCTCCCTCCAACTGTGCGGACTCCCGATCTGAGAAGGTTAGCCTGATTGTGAGTAGTCCCCTGGCATTCGTTCGATGGCTCTCATATAGTCAGGAGCAGATGAGGGGACGTACGGGCTCGGTTGGCTTGCTGGTGGGGATCGTGGCTGTCGCGGGCGCTCTCCTCGCGCCCGCTGCTCAGGCGGCATGGCTGCCGCCGGTCGATGTCTCGGAACCGAGTAGTTCGGCGGGGAATCCCCATGTGGTGCTCGACTCGGAAGGCAACGCGACGGCGGTTTGGGATTGCTGGAACGGTGTCGACACGGTGGTCGAGAGCGCCTACCGGCCCGCCGGCGAAGGCTGGGAGGCTCCTATCGATCTCTCAGAGCCCGAACTCGAAGGCGAAATCGTGCCGGGCGCGCACGATGCCGGGTCGCCTCAGATCGCGGTGGACCGCAATGGCAACGTGACGGTGGTCTGGGAACGCTACGCCGATACGAAGATCGTCCTGCAGTCGGTGGACCGGCCGGCTGGGGGAAGCTGGACGGAGCCTGTGGACATCGGTGAGGTAGCGCTTGGGCTAGACCCGGAACCGTGGATCGCGGTCGATTGGGAAGGCAACGCGACTGCCGTTTGGAAGAAGGACGGCGTCATCCAGAGCGCCTTCCGCCCGTTCGCCGGCGAATGGGAAGCGCCGCTTCCGATCTCCGGCGAAGAAAGCTACGTTCCCCAGGCCGCGATGGACGCTCGTGGTGATGTGACGGCCGTTTGGATGCACTTCGACGGCTCGCACTATGTCGTCGAAAGCGCCTACAAGCCCGAACGCGGAGCATGGGAATCCCCCACGCTCGTCTCGCAGCCCGGCGAAGAAGGCGGCAACCCACAGGTGGCCCTCGACGCCAACGGCGATTCCCTGGTTGCGTGGAGGGGCGAGAGCGAAGGCACGGAATTCGTCCGCGCCGCGTATCGGTCCGTGGGCGGCTCCTGGAGCGCTCCGGCCAACGTCTCCTCCGCGGGCGAACAGGTTCAGAGCTTGCGCGGCGCGATCGACCCGGATGGCAACGCGATCGTGGCCTGGGCGGGCAGCACCGCCAAACCGGGCGGATATGACATTGCGCGTGCCGCGTACAAGCCTGCCAGCGGCGGATGGGAAACACCGACGGAACTGTCGGCGGACGGGGGCAATTCCTTTCCGCTGGATGTCGTGTTCGACACGAGCGGCAACGCCGCGATCGTGTGGGAGCGTGGCGGAGTCGGCACCAACGTGGTGCAGGCCGCATATCGCCCCGTGGGCGAAGATTGGGAATCCGCGATAGACCTCTCCGAAGAGGGCAAGCGTGGCATGGACGCGGTGGTCGTCCTCGACGCGCCGGGAGATGCGACGACGGCCGACGGCGATGCCACCGCCGTTTGGGTCAGCGAAGAAGGCACCTGCTCCGGCGAAAAATCCGACTGCCACGATGACACCGTGCAGGCGGCCGGGTATGACCCGAACGGTACGCCCGCGGTGGAAATCGAAGTCCCTGCCACGGGAACGGTCGGCGAACCGGTCGAAATCTCCACGCCGACCGAAGAAGTCTTCGCGCCGCTGATCGAATTCGGCGACGGCGAAAGCGTCGATGGCACCGAAGCGAGCCACGTATACGAAGAACCTGGGGAATACGAAGTCAAATTCGGCGGCGCCGAGGTGCTCGGATACAGGGCGAGCACGCAGCGGACGATCACAATCCTGCCGGCTGGCGAAAAACCATCACCCGAACCGGAAGGCGAATCTCACGGGCCGGGCGCGCCCGGCCCGAAAGAGACGCCGGCCGTTTCCGCGAGCGCCGCGCCTCCGCCGTCTGACCCCAACCCGTCAACGCGATGCGTTGCGGCGGAGGCCGCCCGCGACGCGGCGCTCCACCGCCTCAAGAGCATCGGCGCCAGATTGCGCCGCGTTCGCGACGCGAACGACGCCAAGCGCCTCGCCGCGGCGGAGCGCAAGCAGGTCGCCGCCCTGCGCGCCGCGCGCCGGCGCATCGCCGACGCCTGCTGATCGCGACTCGTCAGCCCGGGAACACCTTGCGCATCCGCGCGATCTCGCGGATCGAGCCGCGGGGGCGGAGGCGGCGCTGCAGGATCATCTTCAGCGGGTTCGCGTCGGGCTTGCCGGTGGCGACGAAGTCGGACCAACTCGCCTCCAGGGTAATGGTGGGGTTGGGGGCTTCGCCCGGCTCGGCGCGGGTGGAGCCGTTGTCGATCACCAGGTGCCAGGGGTCGGCGTCGGTGAAGCGCCACTGGTAGACCAGCGGCGAGCCGTTGGCGGCCTTGGGATCGACGGCGCGCTCGATCACGTTGAAGTAGAGGCGCTGCAGGTCGGGGGTGGACTGGGGCACGGCGTCGGGTGGGCCGAGGATGCCGCCCATCATCAGCTTGACCTGGTTCTCGGCCACCTCCTCGGCTGACATCTCCGGGTCGAAGGGGAAGACGCCGGGGGGCATCTCCTCGGTCGGGTAGCCGATCGTGCGCCAGCGCTGGCGGATCAGTTTGAGGCCGAAGGCGAAGATGTCCTCGAGCGAGAAGCCGTAGCACTCGGTGTATTCGCGATCCATGTTCGGCGGCGAGAAGACCGCCGGCCCGTAGGGCAGCGTTTCGCGCAGCAGCTCGACCACCGCGGCTTTGCATTCCTCGTGGGCGGGGTGCTCGTCGGCGAGCAGTTCGGAGAGCACCTTGACGCCGAAGCCGATGTGGCGCTGCTCGTCGCGCGAGACGTTCGCCATGCCTTCGCTGAAGCCCGGCATCTGTTCCTCGGAGGCGAAGAAGTCCTCGATGAAGTGCTGGCCGGGCTGGGCCAGGGAGCCCTCGACGATCAGGTGGTAGAGGGTGATCGCCTGCGCGTACTTGGGCAGCGAGCGGTCCTTGCGCAGCTCCTCGGCCATCAGGTCGAGGCGGTCGAAGATGCCGCGGTAGCCCCAGTTGAGCTGGGGCAGGGTGGAGGAGAGGGTCTGCTGGATCGAGTCGCCGCCGACCCCGATCACCTCCTTGAAGAAGCGATGGAAGAAGACCGAGTGGCGCACCTCGTCGACCTGCTGGGTGGCGAGGAAGTAGGACTGCTCCTCGGTCGGGGCGGCGGTGATGTAGGGGGCGAGGGTGTCGGCGACGCGGTCCTCGCCGTAGAAGAACATCGAGTAGATCCACATCGCCGAGCGCCGTTGGATGTCGCTGAGCCCGTCCCAGCCGTCGCGGTCCTTGGAGAAGTCGATCTCGTAGGCGCTCCAGTTGCCCCCCTCCCAGCGCTTGTAGAGGTCCTCGTAAGTGACGTTGTCCATCAGGCTCTGGGAAGCGACGCTCATCTCTCTCCTTTGCTGGTCCGTCGGGCGGGCTGCCGGGGAGGTTAGCGCCAAACTGGCTGGTCAGCCAGTCGCGATCGGGTGAAGTCGATCACACAGGCGTGGGCGGCTCGATCTCGCGCTTGAGGATCTTGCCGGTGGGGCCCTTGGGGAGGTCGTCGAGGAACCAGACCAGGCGCGGGTACTTGTAGGCGGCGATCTGGTCCTTCACGTAGGCGCTGATCTCCTCGGCGCCCAGCTCCTCGCCCTGGTGGAGGACGACGGCAGCCCCGATCTCCTCCCCCCACTCGTCGTGGGGGATGCCGACCACGGCCGCTTCGCGGATCTTCGGGTGCTCGTAGAGCACCTCCTCGACCTCGCGCGGGTAGACGTTGTAGCCGCCGCGGATGATCAGGTCCTTCTTGCGGTCGACGATGTAGAAGTAGCCGTCCTCGTCGGTGCGGGCCATGTCGCCGCTGTGGAACCAGCCGCCGCGCATCGCCTCCGCGGTGGCGTCGGGGCGTTGCCAGTAGCCCTTCATGATGTTGTGGCCGCGGATCACGATCTCGCCGACCTCGCCCTGGGCAACCGGCTTGTCGTCCTCGTCGACCACCCGCATCTCGACGCCTTCGATCGGGGTGCCGATCGACCCCGCCTTGCGCTCCATCTCGGGATGGTTGGAGCAGGCGACCGGCGAGGTCTCCGAGAGCCCGTAGCCCTCCAGCACCGTCGCGCCGAAGGCCTGCTCGAAGCCGTGCAGGACCTCGACCGGCATCGAGGCGCCGCCGGTGATGCAGTTGCGCAGCGCCGAGGTGTCGAAGCTCTCGCGCTCGGGGTGGTGCAGCAGCGCTCCGTACATCGTCGGCACGCCGTAGAAGTGGGTGACGCCGTCGCGCTGCATCGTCTCCAGCGCCTCTCCGGGGTCGAAGCGGGCGACCAGGGTGAGACAGGCGCCGACCTTGAGCGAGGCGTTCATGGCGACGGTCTGGCCGAAGGAGTGGAAGAGCGGCAGCGCGCCGAGGACGATGTCGCCCTCGCCGATCTCGCAGGTGGTGCGACTGGAGACGTCGGCGTTGCGGAAGAGGTTGAGGTGGGTCAGCTCGGCGCCCTTGGGCTTGCCGGTGGTGCCCGAGGTGTAGAGGATCACCGCGGTGTCGTCCTCGGCGGTGTCGGCCAGGCCCGCCATCGGCTCGTGGTTGATCGAGTAGGCGAGGAGGACCTTGGGGTCGACCTCGATCGTCTTCGCTCCGGCCTCCTTAGCGCCCGCCCGGGCCTCCTCAATGAAGCCGTGCCAGGCAATCAGCAGCTTCGCACCGGAGTCCTCGAGGTAGAAGGCGATCTCGCGCCGCTTCAGCAACACGTTCATCGGCACGACGACGGCGCCGGCTCGCAGCACGCCGTAGTAGGCGATCGCGAAACCGGGCACGTTGGGCTGCATCACCCCGACCCGGTCCCCCTGCCTGACGCCCTCCTTCCGCAGCATCGTGGCCAGGCAGGCGCTGCGCTCCTCGAGTTCGCCGTAGCTCAGCTCTTCCTCGCCAAGCCGCACCGCCGGCGCGTCCGGGGTGCGCTTGGCGCTCTCGGTCAGCAGCGATGCGAGGTTGAGGGGCACGGCTGCTCCTAGGGCTTGGTGATGTGGTGGACGGGGAACTCCTTGATCTCGGGTGGGTTCGGGGGGGCCTGGTCGCCGAGGCCACCGATCGTCGGGCCCAGCCGCTCCTGCTGAAAGCGATCGAAGTGATCGCGGGACTCCCAGAAGTCGATGATGCCCCAGCCGCCCTCGATCGGGCCGGCGGCGTGGAAGATCAGGCCGTCCGGTGGGTTCGTGTCCCCTTCGACGCCGGCGTGCACCGCGTCGTACTGCTCCTGCGTACCGCCCTCGAATTTGAGTCGCAGCCCAATTGCCATCTCGCTCTCCTTGTTCGTTGATCCCGGTCGGGCGAGCATAGCCCGCCCTCAAGCCGGTCGATGGCTTCCCGGCCTGGATATGCTCAGGCCATGGAGGATCTGGGGCCACCGAGCTCATACCTTGCACTTGCCGAGGGCGTGCCCGTCTATTCCAGCGATGGCACCGAGGTCGGCAAGGTTGAGCACGTGCTCGCGGTCCCCGACGAGGACATCTTCGATGGCATCGTGCTTGACACAAGCGTCCTGCCTGGCGGCCACCGGTTTGTCGACGCGCCGGAGGTGGGGGAGATCCACGAGCGCGGAGTCGTGTTGAAGATCGATGCGGCCGCGGCCCACGACCTGCCCGAGCCGAGCGCCAACCCGGGTGAGATCGAGGTCGGGCCCGACGACATGGCCAAGGGCGGCCACGACAAGCTCCGCCGCGCCTGGAACCTGATCTCCGGCAAGGGTTGAACCGCCGGGCATTCTGCGCCGCGCTTGCGTAGGATCACGCGGCGATGAAGTCGATTGGTCTGATCTTTGCCCTCTGCGTGGCGCTGGCACTTGCCGTCGCCGGCTGTGGCAGCAGCAGCTCTTCGAGCAGTTCGTCCGAATCCGAATCGACCACGGCCGAATCGACCACGGCGACGAAGAAGAAGACGAAGCCGAAGGTGACGGTGCCAAAGGGCGCCCCGCCGAAGAAGCTCGAGATCAAGGAAATCGAAGAAGGCACGGGCGCCGAAGCCAAGTCCGGCGATGAAGTTACGGTCCAGTACGTCGGCGTCGGCTACGACACGAAAGAAGAATTCGACTCCTCCTGGAGCCGCGGCGCGGAACCCCTCCCCGTCAGCCTGGGTGCGGGCCTGGTGATCCCCGGCTGGGAACAGGGCATCGAAGGGATGAAGGTCGGCGGCCGCCGCGAGCTCATCATCCCGCCCGAACTCGCCTACGGCCCGGCGGGCTCGCCGCCGGCGATCGGCAAGAACGAAACGCTGATCTTCGTCATCGACCTTCTCTCGGTCGAATAGAGGCGAGCGCGATCATTCGGGCGTGACCACGCGCTCGATCTTCGCCGAGAGGTTCGCCGCCCAGGCGCTGTCCGGGCCGCCGGAGCGCGATGTAGTTGGGGTCGCCGAGCGCCTGCTCGCGGTCCAGGGGCAGGATCCGCGCGGTGCGCGTCTCGCGATCCGCGTTCGCACCGAGGGCCTGACTGCCGCCGATGTCGATCGTGCGCTGAGCGAGGAGCGCTCGCTGCTGATCACCTGGCTCAACCGCGGGACGTTGCATCTCGTTCGCAGCGAGGACTATCCGTGGCTGCACGCGCTGACAACGCCGCCGCTGTTCACCTCGGCGACGCGGCGGCTTGCTCAGGAGGGGGTGCCGCCGGATGCGGCCGAGCGCGGCGTGGCGACGATCGAGCGCTCGCTCGCCGAGGAGGGGCCGCTGAATCGCCTGCAGCTTCGCGAGCGGCTCGACACGGCTGGCGTGCCCACCGACGGCCAGGCCTTGATCCACCTCCTCTTCCTGACCACGTTGCGCGGGATCGCGGTTCGCGGCCCGGTGGTCGGCAAACACCACGCCTACATCCTCGTCCACGACTGGCTCGGCCCACTCGAGCCGGTAGATCGCGAGAGCGCCCTGGCCGAATTGGCCCGGCGCTACCTCGTCGGCCACGCCCCGGCGAGCGACCGCGACCTGGCTCGCTGGGCCGGGCTGCCGTTGCGCGACGCCCGCGCCGGCCTGAACGCGATCGCCTCGCAGCTGGTCGAACGCGAGGACGGGCTGGTCCATCTGGCCGCGCGTCCTCCGCTGGCCGAGGTCCCCGCGCCGCGCCTGATCGGCGCCTTCGACCCGGTCCTGCTCGGCTGGACCTCCCGCGAGCAGATCCTCGGCCCCCACACCCACCTGGTCACCACCAACGGCATCTTCCGCCCCTTCGCGATGGTCGACGGCCGCGCCGTCGCCACCTGGAAGCTGAACCGAGGCAAGGTCAAGATCGAGCCGCTGGGCCGCATCGCAAAGAAGGCGATGGCCGCCCTCGAAGCCGACGCCGCCGACGTCGAGCGGTTCATGGAAGTCTGATGAAGCGAAAACGTTTCAGGCCTCTAAACTCAAGGCATGGCGAGATGGCCGCGATATCGACTCTGGTCCTGGATTAAGGAGCGCCGGATAGCTCGGCAGTATCGGCGTGCCTACACACGTCAGCCTCAAGACGCTGCGATCGGAAGGGCAGGTGCGGTTTTGCTTGCCGAGGCAGTCGGACGCGACGAGGCCGCTGGTAGCTGACGTCGAGATGGGAAGTTTTCGAGCATAGGGGGGCGAACTTTTCGCTCTGAGTCCTTAAGGACTCATGACAAAGCGCAAGGGACGCCGCCGGCACACCGAATTCAAGGATAGGACGACGAATGAGATTTCTGAAATTGCACGCAACCCCAACGTCTCCAAGGCCTACCGTCGAAGGGCGCAGGCCGAGGAGAAGGTCCGCGGCCTCCGCAATCGCCGAAAACGAAAAGGTCACTGAGCCCTACACTCGGAACATGGCGCGCTGGCCCCGATATCGATTCCGGACCTGGGCCCGGGAGCACCTGCCTCGCCCGCTGGCCTACCTGTTCCCGCCCGGCTCTCAGGACTGTGGTCGGCACGAGTGGTTTCGCAACGACGCGAACACCGACATCTGCTGGCACTGCACGGTTGGCGAACGCAAGCACATCCCCAGGGAGATCGATCCTGCCGGCGGACTCTGGCAAGAGCTGAATCGTGCCGCCGGGAGGGGAGATCCGGCCTCTCGGCAGATCGTGAGACGAATGCTCGTTGAGCACGAGGAAGCAAGACGGGTCACTTGTGCCTAACGATGTATAACGCTCGAGCCGTAGCCAAAGAAAGGAGACGACATGGGTCAGCCGGTGGTGCATTTCGAGGTGATCGGTAAGGACGGCGAGAAGCTGCAGAGCTACTACGCCGAGCTGTTCGACTGGAATGTCAACGCCGAGAACGAGATGAAATACGGCCTCGTCGACCGTGAAACCAACAGCAACGCCGACGGCATCGGTCTCGGCGGCGGGATAGGCCAGGGCCCGGAGGGCTATGGCGGCCACGTCACCTTCTACGTCGAAGTCCCCAGCGTCGAGGAGGCCCTGAGCAAGGCCGAGTCGCTGGGCGGCACCCGCGTCATGGGCCCCGAGACGATCATGGGCCGCATGGTCCTCGGCCAGTTCAAAGACCCCGAGGGCAACGTGATTGGCCTGATCGAGGGCGGCTCGTAGCGTCAGCTCGGGTCCGTGTCGAAGATGTCGGCCGCGGTGATCGGCAGCAGGTCATCCGCATCGTCGATTCGTTCGCGCGCGCAAATCGCGTAGGTGGGATTGGCGGCCGGCTTCGGCAGGCCGCTTCCCTTGTGCTCGAGTTCCGCGCGCAGCGCCCGGCCGTTGACACGTTTGGACCACTTCGCCTCGCCGAGCAGTACCGCCTGGCGGTTTCGTCCCGCCAGAGCTACAGCGTCGATCTCGATCGGCGGGGAGTCCTGCCACCAGCGGCCGATGTCGACAACCTCCGGGCCGAGTTCGCCGGCGGCTGCCAGCCGCATCAGGTGCAGGCGGAAGGCGGCCTCCCAGCGGTCGCCCATGTAGCTGTCGAGCTGTTTGGTGAGCACCGGCAGGATCTGTTTGCCGAGGCCCCTGCTCAGGGCAGAGCGATGGCGATCGAGTTGGCCGAGCCAGAAAGCGAGAAAGTTGTCGGCGATGCGGTAGAGGCGACGCCGGGTGCGCGCGGGATTCTCGGTCACCGGTACGAGGCGTTCGACCAGCCGCAGCTCGATCAGCCGCTCCAGCACCCGGCCCGGCTCGGCTCGAACCGCCTGCTCGATTTCGCTGTGCCGGGTGCGGCCGGAGGCGATGGCGCGCAGGACAAGGCCGCCGAGGCCGCCGAGATCCCCCTCGGTCGCGAGCACGAGCCGGCCCTCGTCGAGCAGGCGGCCGCCGGGGGTGCAGGCGAGCCGCAGCAGATTCTGTTTGATGCTCTGCCTCGTATCCCACCATTCGAGGTAAAGCGGAATGCCGCCGACGATCCCCCAGACCAGAGCTCGATCTCCCGGTGTCAGGTTCCGCAGCATTTCGGCGGCCTCATGGGGCTGGAAAGGATGCAGGAGCAACGTCAAGTCGAAACGTCCGTAGAGCGGCGCCCGCTCCTCCTGAATCGCTTCCATCGTTCGCACGGCGGAGCCGCAGAGGAGAATTCGGAGCTTGGTGTTCGTTCGTGCCCGGTCCCAGAACGCGCGCAGCACGTTGGGAAGCTCGGGGCTCACTTCGACCATGTCGGGAAGCTCGTCGATGACGAGCAGCAGGCGTTCCCGGCTTGCCGCGGCGGCGAGCGAATCGAGTGCGTCGTCCCAGTTTGCGAAAGGGCGCTCGCCGATGTCGCGAGCGCCTAGCCCCACCGTTCGCGAGGCTGCTTCGCTGAGCAGGTGAAGTTCGTCGGCGATCGGTCGGCCCGCACCCGTGTGGAAGATCACTCGCTTGCCTTTGGTGAACTCCTCGAGCAGCGCGGTCTTGCCTACGCGCCGGCGCCCCCAGACCAGCCCGAGGGCGGAGCCCGGTTGTTCCCACCACCTTTGCAGGGCCGCCATCTCATCTCTGCGGTTGACGAACATGCCGATGATGTTACCGACATCAGACGTAACCGACATCAGATGTCGGTTACGTCTGATGTCGGTAATCTCAGCCGAGCTTCGGGCTACGCCAAGGCTGCGTGAGGCGAGTTGCCAGGTCGTCGGCGAGGCCCCCGATCGGGACTCTTGTCTGTTCCAACGAGTCGCGGTCGCGGAGGGTGACGGTGTCGTCTTCCATCGTCTGGTGGTCGACGGTTATGCCCCAGGGGGTGCCGATCTCGTCCTGGCGGCGGTAGCGCTTGCCGATCGAGCCGCCCTCGTCGAACTCGGCGGGCATGCGGGCGCGCAGCTCCTGGAAGATCTCGCGGGCCTTCTCGGGCATGCCCTCCTTGGAGACGAGGGGGAGGACCGCCACCTTGTTCGGGGCGAGGCGGGGGTGCAGGCGCAGCACCGTGCGCTGGCGGCCCTCGACTTCCTCGACCTCGTAGGCGTCGACGAGGAAGGCGAGGGTGGCGCGATCGGCGCCTGCGGCCGGCTCGATCACGTGGGGGACGTAGCGTTCTTTGCTCTGCTGGTCGAAGTACTCGAGCTTCTCGCCGCTGAACTTGGCGTGCTGGGTGAGGTCGAAGTCGCCGCGGTTGGCGATTCCCTCCAGCTCCGACCAGCCGATCGGGAAGAGGTACTCGACGTCGCTGGTGCCCGATGAGTAGTGGGAGAGCTCGTCGTCGATCGTGAGGGCGGACGCGGAGGAACTCGGGGCGGATGCCGAGGTCTGTGTACCAGCGCTCGCGCAGCTCGATCCACTCGCGGTACCAGCGCTCGGCGTCGGCCGGCGGCACGAAGAACTCCATCTCCATCTGCTCGAACTCGCGGGTGCGGAAGATGAAGTTGCCCGGCGTGATCTCGTTGCGGAAGGACTTGCCGATCTGGGCGATGCCGAAGGGCGGCTTCTTGCGGGCGAAGCCGAGCACGTTCTTGAAGTTGATGAAGATTCCCTGGGCGGTCTCGGGCCGCAGATAGACCTCGGAGCCCTCGCCCGCGACCGGGCCGACGTGGGTCTCGAACATCAGGTTGAACTGGCGCGGCTCGGAGAGCTCGCCGCCGCACTCGGGGCAGCGCAGCTCGGCGCTCGGGTCGCCGCCCTCGGCTTCGACCGCCTCGCGCAGGTGGTCCTCGCGCCAGCGCTTCTTGCACTTGCCGAGGCACTGCACGAGCGGGTCGGTGAAGCCCTCGAGGTGGCCGGAGGCCTCCCAGACCCGCGGGTGCTGGAGGATCGCCGAGTCGAGCGCGACGATGTCGTCGCGTTCCTGCAGCATCGCCCGCCACCACTCGGCCTTGACGTTGTTCTTCAGCAGCACGCCGTAGTGGCCGTAGTCGTAGGTCGAGCCGAGCCCGCCGTAGATCTCCGAGGAGGGGAAGACGAAGCCGCGCCGCTTGCAGAGCGCGACAATCTCCTCCATCGAGACCTCGGTCGGACGTGCCCCCTGCTCCGCGGCTGCCATGCCGGAACCGTATCGGCTGCGATAATCCCGCACCCCGTGCCTATCTACGAGTACAAGTGCGAGAACGGACACGTCTTCGACGTGATCCAGAAGATGACCGACGAGGCGCTGACCGAGTGCCAGGAGTGCGGCGCTCCGGCCGTGCGCGTCCTGCACCCGGTCGCGGTCCACTTCAAGGGCTCCGGCTTCTACAACACCGACTACGGCAAGAAGAAGAAGGGCGCCGCGGCCAACGGCGGCTCTTCTGAGGGATCGGGCGAGTCGAAGGACTCCGGGGATTCAAAGAGCTCCGAGTCCAAGCCGAGCGACTCGAAGCCCTCCAGCGACTCCAAGCCCAAGGCCTCGACGACCAGCGACTGAACGATTTACCCCCGCTTTTGGGGGGTCAACGGTTCAGCCGGCGGTGCTAGCCGTTGAGCAGACGGTGGACTGCGCGGCGCCGGGTCGCCTCGGGGACTTCGACGCTGCCGCCGGGGCCGTTGGGGCATTCGCCGTGGGAGCAGAGCACGTCGGTCTTGCCGCTGCCCCCGATCGCGGCCGAGAGGACCAGCTGCGGCATGGTCAGGAAGCCCATGTCGCTGACGAAGGCTTTCGGCGCCTCCCAGCCGATGATCGGGCCGTGGATGAAGTTGTAGGGGAGGCGCAGCGGATCGGTCAGGCGTCCCTTGATCCCGTTGATCACGGCCTGTTGGGCCTGGGCGCGATCGAAGTCGTTGTAGCCGAACGAGTAGGCGCTCTTGCCCGGCCCGGGACATTCACTCGGCTCCCGCACGCGCGAGTAGGCCAGCGCCTTTTCGCCGTCGAGCGTGTTCTCGCCCTTGGCCAACCGCAGCGAGACCCCCCCCTGGCCGCCGCCGGCGCCGCCGGAGATGTCGGCGCAGAGCTTGTGCGGCACGTTCACTTCGACCCCGCCGACCGCGTCGATCAGTTCTTCGAAGCCGGTGAAGTCGACGATCGCGACGTGGTCGATCTGGGTGCCGAGGAACTGTTCGATCGTCTTGATCTGGAGGGCGGCGCCGCCGAAGGCGAAGGCGGCGTTGATTTTCGTCGTTTCGTGGCCTGGGATTTCGGCGTAGCTGTCGCGCGGGATCGAGAGCTTGCGGAAGGCGCCGCCGCCGGCGCGGATCAGCATCAGCGTGTCGGCGCGGAACTGCCCGTCTTCGCAGCCGTCGTGGGGAGCATCGCCGTGGGCCTGCTGTTCGAAGCACTTCTGCGAGGGCGCGCCGGTTCCCTTGGTGTCGGGCGGCCGCGCGTCGGTGCCGAGGACGAGGATCGTCTGGGCGCTGGGCAGCAGGAAGGGGTTGCCGTGCAGGGCGTCCTTGGCTTCGCTGGAGAGCTTGAAGGACTGCAGTTGGGCGGAGACGGCGAAGGCGAGGAAGCTGAGCATGACCCAGCCGAGCGCGGCGATCCCGACCCATTTGAGGACCCGCTTGGCGGTCCAGCGCCGCGGCGACCCGGGGAGCTCCGGCTTCGGCGGCTTGTTCCGCCGCCACCATTTCGGCGCGCGCGGCGTCCGCTCTCTGAGGCCTGAGAGGTCGGGGGACCGCAACCCTGACAAGCGGCCCTTCCGGGACCGGTAGACCTTGTACTCGGGCGGCCCGGAGGGCTGCTGCTCGCCATTGTCGGCCATGAAAGACTGCGGGAATCATGCCGATGCCCGCGGTCGCCCGCCTCCACCCCACCCGGAACGTCGCATGAGTGCAGGGGAAATCATCGGCGTTGACCTGGGTGGCACGAAGATGCTACTTGGGGTCCTCGATGCAGAATCCAACGTCTTGTGGGAGAGCCGCGAGGCCTCGACGGGGCAGACCGAGGATGAGCTGGTGGCGCTTCTTGTGCGCGAGATCGAGGAGGCGCGCGGGGAGTGCCCCGATGCCGCCGCGGTCGGTCTCGGCATTCCCGCCACGATTAATCACGACAAGGGCATTGCCGTTTCCGCGGTCAACCTGCCGCTCGAGAACCTGCCGATCCGCGACCTGGTCGTCGAGCGCACCGGCCTGCCCGCCTTCGTCGACAACGACGCCACGGTCGCGGCGTTGGCCGAGCACCTCTACGGCGCCGCGCGCGGCGCCGAAAACGCGGTGATGCTGACGATCGGCACCGGGATCGGCGGCGGCCTGATCCTCGGCGGCGAGATCTATCGCGGCTCGACCGGCGCCGGCGCCGAGCTGGGCCACATGGTGATCGACGCCGACGGCCCGCCCTGCCAAGGTAGCTGTCCTGGCCGCGGTTGCGTCGAGACGCTTGCCTCGGGCACGGCGCTGGGGCGCGAGGGACGGGCGGCGGCCGAGCGCGAGCCGGGCTCGGCGCTCGGCGCGATGCTCGCGAAGGGCGAGACGATCGACGGCAAGGCGGTGACCGAGGCGGCGCTGGCGGGCGATCCGACCGCGCGCGGCGTCTTCGACCTGATCGGCTCGCGGCTCGGCGTCGCCCTGACCAGCTTCGCCAACATCTTCGAGCCCGAGGTCTTCGTGATCGGCGGCGGCGTGATCGCCGCCGGCGACCTGCTGCTCGAGCCGGCCCGCCGGGTGCTTGCCGAGCGGGCGCTGCCGCCGATGAAGAAGATTCCAGTGATCGCCGCGGAGCTGGGCGCCGATGCCGGCATGATCGGCGCCGCGGCGATGGCGCGGATCGAGCTGGAGCAGGGGAAGGGCTGATGCCCGGCGAGCTGATCGTCTGCCCGACCCCGATCGGCAACCTCGACGATGTCACCCCGCGAGTCCGCGACGCGCTCGTCAGCGCCGACTGGATCGCCTGCGAGGACACTCGGCGCACCGGAGGCCTGCTCGACAAGCTCGGCATCCGCCCGGCGCCGCCGCTGATCTCCAACCACGAGGGCAACGAAGCGGCTCGCGCGACCGAGCTGGCGCAGCGGATCGAGCGCGGCGACAGGGTGGCGCTGGTCTCCGACGCCGGCATGCCGGGGATCTCCGACCCCGGCTACAAGCTGATCCGCCGCTGCATCGACCGCAGCCTCGACATCACCGTGCTGCCCGGTCCCTCCGTCGTGCCGGTGGCCCTGGTCGCCTCCGGCCTGCCCACCGACCGCTGGCGCTTCGAGGGCTTCCTGCCCAAGCGCTCCGGTGAGATGGAGCGGGTGCTGCGCTCGGCCGAGACCGTGGTCGCTTTCGAGTCCCCGCGGCGCGTGGGGGAGTCGCTCGGCGCCTTGGCGGCGATCGCCCCGGACCGCCCGGCCGCGGTCTGTCGTGAGCTGACCAAGATGCACGAGGAGGTCGCCCGCGGCTCGCTGGCCGAACTGGCACGCCGCTTCCGCGGCGACATCAAGGGCGAGATCGTCCTGGTGATCGGCCCGGCCGCCTCCGAGGACCACGATCGTGATGTCGGCTTCGCCGTCGACGCCCTCCGCCACCTGGTCCAGTCCGGCGCTCGCCCCCGGGCCGCGGCGAGCGTCGTCGCCGCCTTGACCGGGACCCGAGCGAACGATCTCTACCGAGCGCTGACCGGCCGCGAGCCTCGCCGCTGAGCGTCGATTAGCCTGGCCCGTAGTGACCTACTACGTCACCACCCCGATCTACTACGTCAACGCCGAGCCGCACCTAGGGCACGCGTATTCGACGATGGCGGCCGACGTGCTCGCCCGGCACATGCGCCAGCGGGGCGAGGATGTCTTCTTTCTCACCGGCACCGATGAGCATGGGGAGCCGATCGAGACGGCGGCCGAGCGGGAGGGGATCTCGCCGCAGGAGCTGGCTGACCGCAATGCCGCCAAGTTCGAGGCGCTGGGGCCGATCATCGATGCGACCAACGACTTCTTCATCCGCACCTCGGACCCGCGGCACAAGGCGAAGGTCGCCGAGATCATGCAGCGGGTCTACGACAACGGCTGGGTCAGCAAGGGCACCTACGAAGGCTGGTACTGCCCGCGCTGCGCCGACTTCAAGACCGAGCGCGAGCTCGGGCCCGGCAACACCTGCGCGATCCACGAGATCCCGCTGGAGAAGGTCCACGAGGAGAACTGGTTCTTCCGCCTCTCCGCCTTTCAGGGCCAGCTCGAAGGGCTCTACGAGGAGCGCCCCGACTTCGTCGTGCCCGAGTTCCGCCGCAACGAGGCGGTCTCCTTCATCAAGGGGGGGCTGGAGGATGTCTCACTCTCGCGGCCGACGCTGAAATGGGGGCTGCCGCTGCCCTGGGACCCCGAGCAGCGGATGTACGTCTGGTTCGACGCGCTGCTCAACTACGTCACCGCGCTCGGCTTCGCCCGCGAGGGCGAGGACCTGACCGAGCGCTACTGGCCCGCCAGCCTGCACGTGCTGGCCAAGGACATCCTCAAGTTCCACGCGGTGATCTGGCCGGCGCTCTGCCTGGCCGCCGACCTCGAGCCGCCGCGGCGGATGACGATCCACGGCTACCTGCTGATGGGCGAGAAGAAGATGTCGAAGTCGCTCGGCAACGTGCTCGACCCCTTCGAGGTGATCGAGCGCTTCGGCGCCGACGCGCTGCGCTTCTACCTCTTCCGTGAGGTCAGCTTCGGCCAGGACGGCTCGATCTCGACGGCCGGCTTCGAGGCCCGTTACGAGACCGAGCTGGCCAACGACTTCGGCAACCTCGCCAGCCGCGTGCTGGCGATGGTCGAGCGCTACCGCGCCGGCGTCGTGCCGGAGGCCGCGGTCGACGCGGTGCTCGCCGAGGACTTCGAAGGCGTCGTGCCGCGCTTCAGCGAGCTGCTCGACCGGGCCGAGCTGACCCAGGCGCTGGAGGTGGCCTGGGTGTTGGTCCGCCGCCTCAACCGCTTCGTCGAGGAGGCGCAGCCGTGGGTTCTGGCCAAGGACGAGGCCGACCCCGAGCGGCTCGACGAGGTCCTCTACAACCTGATCGAGGGCCTGCGGGTGACGACGCTGCTGCTCGTCCCCTACCTGCCGCGCAGCAGCGAGACGCTGCTCGCGGCGCTGGCCGAAGAGGGCCGTGAGCTCGCCGAGTTGGGCTCGCGCCCGGGCGGCCAGAGCGTCGAGCGGATCCCCTCCCTCTTCCCGAAGATCGAGCCGCCGACCTGATGGAGGCCCCGGTGCTCGCCATCTCCGGCCTGCGCAAGAGCTACCGGGGGCAGGAGGCGTTGGCGGGGATCGACCTCGAGGTCGGGGCGGGGGAGTTGGTCGGGCTGCTCGGCCCCAACGGCGCCGGCAAGTCGACGCTGACCAAGATCGCCTGCGGCCTGGTGCGGCCGAGCCAGGGCCGGGCCGAGGTGCTGGGCAAGCCGGCCGGCTCGCCGCCGGCGCGGGCTGCGCTCGGCTACCTGGCCGAGCTCTTCCGCTTCCCCGGCTGGTGCACGGCGGAGGAGCTGTTGCGCCTGCACCAGCGGCTGGCCGGCTCCGGTGGGGGCGCCGACGAGCGGGCCGAGCTGCTCGAGCTGGTCGGGCTCGGCGAGGCGGCCGGCAAGCGGGTCGAGGCGATGTCGAAGGGGATGCAGCAGCGGCTGGGGATCGCCCAGGCGCTGGTCGGCTCGCCGCGGCTGCTCCTGCTCGACGAGCCGACCAGCGCCCTCGACCCGGTCGGGCGGCGGATCGTCCGCGGGCTGCTCGAGCAGGTGCGCGGACGGGGTGTCGCCGTGCTGCTCAACTCGCACCTGCTGAGCGAGGTCGAGCTGGTCTGCGACCGGGTCGCGATCATCGCTCGCGGCATGCTGATCAAGGCCGGTAGTCCGGAGGAGCTGGCCGGCCCGGGCGGGGTGGAGGTCGAGACCGGCTCGGGCGTGCGCGTCTTCGAGGGCGCCGGCCGCGAGGAGGCGCCGCGGATCGTCAGCGAGCTGGTCGCCGCCGGCGAGCGGGTCTACCGGGTCGAGGTCCGCCACAGCTCGCTCGAGGAGGTCTACCTCGAGGCGGTCGGGGGGCAGACCGGATGACGCCTTCGCCGCTGCGTTCGGCCATAACCGTGATCGGCCTCTCGGTCCAGGAGGGCGTGCGCAGGCGGGTCTTTCTCGCCGTCCTGGTGTTGACCGTGGGCTTCCTGGCGCTCTACGCCCTCGGCGCCCACTTCGCCTTCCGCGACGCACACGAATTCGCCCGCGGGGAAGAGAAGATCCTCGACCCGAAGGCGTTTACCGGGGCGACGATCTTCGGCATGGCGATGTTCGCCACCCTCTTCCTCGGCGCTGTGCTGGCCGTCTTCCTCACCCTCGGCGCGGTCCGCGGCGACGCCGAGACGGGGCTGCTGCAGCCGCTGGTCGTGCGCCCGATCGGCCGCACGACGATGCTGCTGGCGCGCTTCGCCGGCGCGGCGCTGCTCTCGGCCGCCTACGTGCTCGTCGTCTACTTCGCCGCTTGGGGGATCACCCGTGCGACCGGCCACTGGTCCCCCGACCACCTCTTCGGACCGGCGCTGGCGCTAGCCCTCGGCGTGGCGATTATTGCCGCGCTCTCGCTGCTCGCGTCGACCCTGCTCACGGTCACCGCCCAGGGAATTGTCGTCTTCATGGTCTTCGGCGCCGGGCTGACGGCGGGGCTGTTGGCCCAGATCGGCCACGCGATCCACTCCGACTCGCTGCACACGATCGGCCGCGTCGCCAGCTGGGCGCTCCCCTTCGAGGGCCTCTACGCGGCCGGCCTGCACGCCCTGATCTCGAACACCTCCGGGCTCACCGGCGTCGTCCTGCAGCTCGGTCCCTTCGGCGGCTCGGAGGCCGCTGGCCCCGGCCTGATCCTCTGGGCCCTCGCTTATACGGCGGGGGTGCTCGCCCTGGCGGCCGCGGCCTTCGCCAGACGCGACCTCTGAGCGCTGCCAAGGCCTATCCCGGTAGGGGTGGAACGTCTTGTACTTTTTGGGCGCCAACCTTGCGGCGCCAGCAACATGCGTTCCACCCAAAAAGTTAAGTGGAACCCCTACCGGGATAGGCCTTGAATGTCGGCGAGCGCCTCCGGGCCGAGCTGAGCGGGGCTGGTGTAGCCGCAGAGGGCCATCGTCAGGTCGAGGTCGGCGAGGACCGTCTTCAGCACCGTTTCCACGCCCTGCTGCCCCTCCAGCGCCAGGCCCCAGATGTAGGGGCGGCCGAGGCAGACCGCGTCGGCACCGAGGGCGAGGGCCTTGATCGCGTCGCTGCCGCCGCGGATGCCGCTGTCGAAGAGGATCGTCAGGTCCTCGCCGGCGGCCTCGGCGATCGGCGGCAGGGCGTCGAGCGAGGCGATCGCGCCGTCGACCTGGCGGCCGCCGTGGTTGGAGACGACGATGCCGCCGGCGCCGCGCCGCGCCGCCTCGCGGGCGTCGTCGGGATGCTGGATCCCCTTCAGCACGATCGGCAGCTCGGTCTGGCCGCGCAGCCACTCGACATCGGCCCAATCGAGCGACGGTTCTCCCCGGATGCCGAGGAAGTGGCCGGTCGCGGCACCGACATCCTCCTCGGGCGGACGCTCCAACCCGGCGCGGAATACCGGGTCCTCGAAAAAGTTGGCGACCCCAAGCCCGTGCAGGTAGGGGACCCAGGCCTGCTGCAGGTCGCGCGGCTTCCAGCCGGGGACGAAGGTGTCGACGGTGAGGACGATCGCGCCGTAGCCGGCCGCCTCGGCGCGGCCGACGAAGCTGGCGGCGAGCCCCCTGTCGTTGGGCAGGTAGAGCTGGAACCAGCGCGGCGCGTCGCCGCCCGCCGCGGCGATCTCCTCGAGGCTGAAGTGCGAGACCGTGCTGGCGATCATCGGCACCCCGAGGCTCGCAGCGGCCCGGGCCGTGGCCAGCTCGCCATCGGGATGGACGACCTTCTGCACCCCGATCGGCGCCAGCAGCAGCGGCGCCGGCATCGCCGTGCCAAGCAGCGTCGTCGAGAGGTCGCGGCTGGCGATGTCGCGCAACATCCGCGGCACGATCCGCCGGCGGCGGAAGGCCTCGCGGTTGGCGTCCATCGTGTCCTCGCTGCCGGCGCCGGCGAAGACGTAGGCCGCGGCACGCTCGTCCATCGTCTCCGCGGCGGCCCGCTCCAACTTGGCGATCGAGACGGGCAGCGACGGCGTCTCGCCGCCGAGCCCGCGCAGGTAGATCTCGTTGTTGTAGTCGGCGAAGTCCGCCATTTGCCGCTGAGGCTATCCGCCTGAGGCCTGGGCCTGGTCGGCGAGGATAGGCTGAGGGCGCCCGTGATCGACTCCCACACGCATCTCTTTCTCTGCGAGCGGCCCGAGGCCGAGGTCGTCGCGGCGGCGCGCGAGGCCGGGGTCGAGCGGATGCTCAACGTTGGCCTCGATGCCGACTCCAACGAGCTGGCGATCGCCGGCGCCGCGCGCCACGAGGGCGTCTTCGCGGCGGTCGGCTGCCATCCGACCGAGGCGGAGGGCTTCGACGACGCGCGTGCCGAGCAGATCGTCCGCTTGGCGGCCGAGAACGAGAAGGTGCGGGCGATCGGCGAGACCGGGATCGACTACTACCGCGAAAGCGCCGGCCCGGCCGACCAGCGCCGCGCCTTCGAGGCGCAGATCGATATCGCTCGCGAGCGCGGCCTGCCGATCGTCATCCACGCCCGCGATCCCGAGGGCGAGACCCGCGCCAGCGACGAGGTCTTCGAGATCCTCGACGCCCGCGGCGACGGGGTGGCGGTGATCCTGCACTGCTTCCTCGTCCCCTGGCGAGTCGACGACGCGATCGAGCGCGGCTGGTTCTGCTCCTTCTCGGGCATCGTCACCTTCCCCAGCGCCGAGGAGCTGCGCGAGGCGGCGGCGAAGCTGCCCGACGAGCTGGTCCTGGTCGAGACCGACGCGCCCTACCTCGCCCCGCAGCCGGTGCGCGGCAGGTCCAATGAGCCCGCCCACGTCGTCTCCACCGCCGAGGCGCTCGCCGAGGTCCGCGGCGTCTCCTATGCCGAGCTCGAGCGCACGGTCGAGGCCAACGCCCGGGCGCTCTTCGGCTGGTAGCCGGTGGTCCGCCTCGGGCAGAATTTCCTGTCCGACCCGAACCTGCTCGACGCGATCGTCCGCGACGCCGAGCTGGGCGAGGGCGACATCGTGCTCGAGGTCGGCGCCGGCGAAGGGGTTCTGAGCGAACGGCTGGCCGACGCGTCCGGCCACCTCCACGCGATCGAGCTCGACCAGCGCCTTGAGGAGGCATTGGCACCGTTGGCCGCAAAGGAGAACGTCAGCCTGCATTGGGGCGACGCGATGAGACTCGACCTCGCCGCCCTCGATCCCGCCCCAACCGCGGTCGTCTCCAACCTGCCCTACTCGGTCGCGACGCCACTGATCCTGCGCACGATCGAGCAACTGCCCTCGGTGCGGCGCTGGACGGTGATGGTCCAGCGCGAGATCGCCGATCGCCTGCGCGCCGCACCCGGCAGCCGCACCTACGGCTCACCCAGCGTCCTCGCCCAGCTCGCCTGCGAGGTGAAGCTGCTGCGCAAGGTCGACCCGGCCGTCTTCCGCCCGCGCCCGCGGGTCGAGTCGGCGATCCTCGGCCTGCGGCGCGTCGGTCCGGGCGCCGACCCGGCGACTCGCGAGCTGGTCCGGGCCGCCTTCGCCCACCGTCGCAAGTCATTGGCGCGCTCGCTCGAGCACGTCCGGCCCGGCTCGCTGGGCCCGGCTCGCGCCGGGCTGCGCGAACTCGCCCTACCCGAGGACAGCCGCGCCGAGCAACTCTCGCCCGACGATTTCGCCGCGCTATCGGCGAAGCTGCGAGCGAGCGCCTGAGGCGCAACCCCCGATGCAGATCCACGCCCCCGCCAAGCTCAACCTCTGCCTCTACCTCGGCCCGCGGCGCGCCGACGGCCTGCACGAACTCTGTTCGCTTTTCGAGCCACTGGCGCTGGCTGATTTGATCACGCTTCCGACTTTGACCACACCAGGGGTGGGTCAAAGTCGGATGGGCGCTGAACTCGACGAAGTTGTCTGCCCGGAAGTCGAGGGAGAGAATCTGGTCGCGCGGGCGCTGGCGGCATTGCGCGAGCGCGGCTGGAACGCGCCACCGGTGCGGGTCGAGATCGAGAAGCGGATCCCGATCGCGGCCGGGCTCGGCGGCGGCAGCGCCGACGCGGCGGCGGTGCTGCGGCTGGCGGCCGGCGAGGTCGCGGAGCTGGAGGGGATCGCGGCCGAGCTTGGCGCCGACGTGCCCTCGCAGCTGACCCCGGCGCTCGTCCTGGTCCGGGGTGCGGGGGAGAGGATCGAGCGCCTGCCTGAGCCGACCCCCCACGCCGTTGTGCTGCTCCCCGACGGCGGCGGCCTCAGCACGGCAGCGGTGTTCGCCGAGGCCGACCGGCTCGGGCTCGGGCGCGGCGCCGCGGAGCTCGACGACCTGGCGAAGCAGTTGCGGGAGATGGCGGGCGCCGGCGCCTCGCCGCTCGCCTACCCCGAGCTGCTCGTCAACGATCTCGAGCCGGCGGCGCGCTCGTTGCGCCCGCGGATCGGCGAGGCCCTCGATGCCCTGCGCGCGGCCGGCGCGCCTCACGCGGCGCTGACCGGCTCGGGACCGACCGCATTCGGCCTCTTCGGGAGCCTCGGCGCGGCCCACGCCGCGGCCGAAGTGCTCGATCGCGATGACGCGATCGTCTGCGAGGCCGGGAGGGCCCAATGACGCTCCGCTGTTCCTTTTCGCTGCTATGTGCCGAAAAGGAACAGCGGAAGGTGATTCCATGAAGCTGCCCGGGGAGAGCAGTGGCAACCGCAAACTCCTGCTGATCGGGGCGCTCGTCGCGGCTGTCGCGGTCGGCTACTACCTGCTCAGCCAGGAGCTCGGCCACATCGACCTGCAGAACCTGCTGGAAGACGTCTCCAACACGCTCGGCGCCTGGACCTATCTCCTGGTCGGCGTCTTCGCCTTCGCCGAGACCGGCGCCTTCGTCGGCCTCGTCGTCCCCGGCGAGACGGTGATGCTGCTCGGCGGCGCCGTCGCCGGCCAGGGCGCGATCAACATCTATCTGCTGATCGCAATCGCTTGGTTCGCCGCCTGGGCGGGGGACACGACCAGCTTCTTCATCGGCCGCCGGCTGGGCCGCGAGTTCGTACTCGAGCACGGGCCGCGGGTCGGGATCGGCCACGAGCGCTTCGAAAAGGTCGAGGACTACTTCTCCCGCCACGGCGGCAAGACGATCTTCATCGGTCGCTTCATCAGCCTCGTCCGCGCCTTCGCGCCGTTCATCGCCGGCAGCTCCGGGATGCGCTACCGCGCCTTCGTCCCCTACAGCATCCTCGGCACCGGGCTCTGGGCCAGCGCCCACATCCTCGTCGGCTACTTCTTCTCGCGCAGCATCGAGAGCGCCGCCAAGTACGCCGGCCGCGGCGCCTTCGTGCTGGCGACGACGATCGTCGTCATCGTCGCCGCCGTCGTCGCGGTCCGCTGGTTCCGCGAGGAGCGCAACCGGCGCGCGGCGGTTGCCTGGATGGAGCGCCACGCGGCGACCCGCTGGCTCGTCGTCCTCACCAGGCGCTTCCAGCCCCAGCTCAAGTTCTTCTGGGAGCGGGTCACGCCGGGCGGTACCTTCGGCCTCGAGTTCACCTCGCTGATGGCGGTTCTCGCGATCTCTACCTTCGTCCTCGTTTCCTACGCGGTGATCGTCAACGGCGAACCGGGGCCGACGCCCGGCGACACTACCGCGATCGAACTGGTCGAACGGCTACAGGCCGGCTGGCTGACCGACATCGCCAAGGTCTTCACCCACCTCGGCTCCTCGGCCGTCACCGGCCTCTTGGCGCTTGCCGCCACGGCGCTCCTCGTCGCGCGACGGCGTTGGGCCGAGCTCGGCGTCCTCGTCGCCGGGGTCGTCCTGATCTTCGCCGGGGTTCACGTGCTCAAGGACGCGGTCGACAGGCCGCGCCCCGGCGGCGGCCTGATCGGCGTCTCGGGCTCATCGTTCCCCAGCGCCCACGCCGCCTACTCCACCTTCTACGTCTGGCTGGCGGTGACGATCGTGGTGCGCCTGCGCCCGGGGATGGCCCGCGGCGCGGCGGTTATCAGCGCCGGGATCGCGCTGACCGCGCTGGTCGGCCTCTCGCGCGTCTACCTCGGCGTTCACTACCTCAGCGACGTCAGCGCCGGCTGGGCGCTGGGCATCGCTGCCTTCTCGCTCTGCGCCGCCGTCGCGCTGGTCATCACCACGGTTCGGCAGAATGGGCACCGTGCTTCCGCTGGCGCTGCAGAAGATCAACCATGAGTACCTGCTCTTCGGCGCCGCCGGGCTGGTCAGCCTCAGCGCCTTCGTCGGCCTGATCCTGGTCCCGGCGGTCAGCTCCTACGGTCGCATCTGGGAGAAGGCGGCCGCCGGCTTCCTCTCGCTCTTCGTCCTCGCCGCCCTCGTCGTGGTCGGCGTCGTCATCGGTCTCGCCTTCGTCTACTACTACAACGACATCCTCAACATCCTCCACGGCAGGTAGCTGGGGATAATGGGGGCATGCCAGCCGCCTCCAAAGGGCAGGATATCCCTGCAAAAGAGCAAGAAACGGGGACCCTCGACGCGCTCTCCGAAGCGGTCGAGTCGGGCGCCGGGCTGCCCGCTTTGGCCCGCGCGGCGGCGAAAGTGCTCGATGCCAGCGTTGTCCTGATCGACCGCTCCAGCGCCGTGCTGGCGGTGGCCGGGGCCTCGCCCGACCAGGAGCGCAAGCTGCTCGCCGGGGGCGAGGAGGTGATCCGGGTCGAGCTGCGGGTCGCCGATACCGCCGTGGGCGAGCTGCGCTACCGCAGCACCGCGCCGCCTGAGGCGGCGATCGCCCGCATGGTGACGACGCTGCTGGCCCTTGAGCTGGAGCGCTCGCGCTCGCCGGAGTGGGAGAGCGAGGAGGTGGCGGGGGCGTTCGTCGCCGCCGTGCTCGCCCGCCAGGTCACCGACCGCGGCGACATCGTCGCCCGCGGCGCCGAGCTTGGCGCTGATCTCGAACAGGGCGCCGGGGTGCTGATCCTGCACGCGGCGCCGCGTGCGGCGCAGACGGGCGAGTGGCGGGCGCGGGTGCTGGTCCTGGCGCAGCGAGCGCTGCGTTCGCTGGCGCCGGGCTCGCTGGCCAGCCCGGACGGCGAGGAGGCGGCGGAGATCGCCGTGATCGTCCCGGCCGAGGACGACGCGCGGATCGAGCGCGCCGCCGCCGGCCTGATGCGCGAGCTCGAAGACAGCCTCTCCGGCTTTCACCTGACGATCGGCCGCAGCCGCCACGCCGCCGACCCGGTCGACCTCTATCGCTCCGGCAATGAGGCGCGGCTGGCGGTCAACGTCGGCGAGGCCGAGGGCCGCCCCCTGCTGGCCTTCGAGGACACCGGCTCCTACCGCCTGTTGCTGCCGGCGATGAGCGAGGACCCGCGCGAGCTGGAGCGCTTCTACGCGGAGACGATCGCCCCCCTCTCGGCCTACGACGAGCAGTACGAGACCGAGCTGGTGGCCACGGTCGAGGCCTACCTCGACAACGACGGCAACGTCGCCGCCACCGCCAAACAGCTCTTCACCCACCGCCACACGATCCGCTACCGCCTCGAGCGCGTAAAAGAGCTCTGCGGCCACGACGTCTCCGCCACCGAGGGCCGCGAGAAGCTCGGCCTCGGCCTGAAAACCATGCGCGTCCTCGGCATAGCCTCGCCCCGCGGCCCCGCCCTGGAGCCCGGCGCCGAAGCCGGCCAGGTGCCGCGCGGCAGCGAGGAGTAGTTCCGGGGGAAGGACTCGAACCCTCTCTTCTTGGACCAAAACCAAGCGTGCTGGCCGATTACACCACCCCGGATCGCGCCACGAGCCTAGCGCTCAATATCTTGCTGGCTGACTGTGACTTTGACCACACCATAGGGCGGTCAAAGTCACAGTCAGCGCTTGATTGCGTCCGTGGGGGTGCTTAGGGTCTCGCTTATGGAGATGAGCGGGGTCCAGATGGACCCGGAGGTTCGAGAGGGCTTGCGGCGGAGCTGGAAGGCGTTGATGGCCGTTGGGGTGCTGGCGATCTTCATCGGCTGCGTGGCGATTGTCGTGCCCGAGGTGGCCTCGGTCGGGACGGCGATCTTCATCGGCTGGATCCTCGTTGTCGCCGGGGCGTTTCTGGTTGCCGGGGCGTTCATGGCGCACTCGGTCGGGAGTCTGGTCCTGCGCCTGATCTGGGCGCTGCTGACGGTGCTCGTCGGGCTCTGGTTGATAGTCGAACCGCACAACGGCACGCTGACGCTGACCCTGATCCTCGGCATCTACTTCCTCTTCATGGGCCTGACCCGGATCGCCGTCGCCTTCGCCGGCCGCGGCCAGGAAGGCGCCGGCCTGGTCGGTCTCAGCGGCGTCTGTGGCCTGCTGATCGGCATCCTCGTCCTTGCCAAGTTCCCGAGTTCGGCGGACTGGGCGATCGGCCTGCTCGTCGGCATCGACCTGATCTTTGCTGGGTGGACGCTTACGTCGGTCGCTCTGGTCGGCAGGGATCTCGCCCGGGGAACCTGAGCGGGTGGGGGCCAGTGTGCCCCTCCCCCAGAGGCCGTTGCGCAGCAGGTCGTAGGAGACGATTTGGATGGTGGTCGCCAAGCCTCTGTGGGAGGGGCACACTGGCCCTTGCGCCACTACGATTGCCCGGTGGAGTCTCCCCTGGTCCTAGTCATGGCGGCCGGCGAGGGAACGCGCATGCGTTCGAGCTTGCCGAAGATGTTGCATCCCGTTTGCGGGCGGGCGATGGTTGCCTGGCCGATTGAAGCTGCGCGTGGGGCGATTGATGGCGAGTGGAATGTGGTCGTGATCGATTCGCCTAAGCAGAACAGCGTTCCTGGGTTGCCCGACAAGGTTCGGATCGTTACTCAGCCTGAGCCCAATGGGACCGGCGGTGCGGTGCGGGCGGCTCTGCCTCTGATTGAAGAGGCCGAGACGGTGCTGGTGCTTTCCGGGGACGTGCCGTTGATCTCGGCGGAGACGATTTCCGGGCTACTCGATGCTCACGCCGCTTCTCAGGCGGCGGCGACGATGCTTACGATCGAGCTCGACGAGCCCGGCTCCTACGGACGGGTCGTGCGCGACGCCGAGGGTGGGGTCGAGCGTGTCGTCGAGGCCAAGGCGGTCGGCGACGCCACGCCCGAGCAGCTGGCGATCCGCGAGATCAATGCCGGCACCTACGCCTTTCAGGCGGCCCCGCTCGCCGAGGCGCTCGCCGGGCTCTCCAACGACAACGCCCAGGGCGAGTACTACCTACCCGATGTGCTGCCGGCGCTGCGCGCGGCCGGACACAGCGCCGGCGCATACCTCGCCGACGATCTCGCGGTGACGATGGGGGTCAACAACCGTGCCGACCTGGCCGCGGTCGAGGCGGAGGCGCGGCGCAGAATCCTCGAGGCGCACATGCTCGCTGGCGTCACCATCGTCGACCCCGGCTCCACCTGGGTCGACGCCGACGTCAAGATCGCCACCGACGTGCGGCTCGAGCCGGGCACCAGCCTGCGTGGCGTCTCCGAGATTGGCGCCGGCTCGACGGTCGGCCCGCTCAGCACCCTGGTCGACTCGCGGATTGGCGAGGGAGTCACGGTGCCCCACTCCTACCTGGTCGAATGCGACGTCGGCGACGGCGCCCTGGTCGGTCCCTTCGCCTACCTGCGCCCCGGCGCGGTGCTCGAGCCGGGCGCCAAGGCCGGCACCTTCGTCGAGATCAAGAACTCGCGGATCGGCGAGGGTGCCAAGGTCCCCCATCTCGCCTACGTGGGCGACGCCGAGGTCGGTGCCGGCAGCAATCTCGGCGCCGGCACGATCACCGCCAACTACGACGGTTTCCGCAAGAACCGGACTACGATCGGCGAGAAGGTGCGGATCGGCGTTGACACGATGCTGATCGCCCCTGTAGAAGTCGGCGATGGTGCCTACACTGGCGCTGGGGCAGTGATCAAGAGCGACGTGCCCGAGGGCGCGCTCGCCGTCAGCGAGAACGAGCAACGAAACATCGAGGGCTACGCCGCCCGCAAGGCCGCCAAGATGCAAGAGGAGCAGACCCCGTGAGCACGATCGAGGAGCGCCCAGAGACCGTGGCGGCAACCGCCATCACCCACGACTACTCGAAGCGAATGATGGTCTTCGGTGGCCGCAGCTCGATGGAGCTGGCCGCCAAGGTCGCCGGCAAGCTCGATGTCGACCTCGGCCAGGTGACCCTTAAGACCTTCGCCAACGGCGAGGTCTACTGCCGCTACGAGGAGTCGATCCGCGGCGCCGACGTCTTCATCGTCCAGTCGACCTGCGCCAACGAACACTCGGGGATGACCCCGAACGACGCCCTGATCGAGCTGCTGACGATGATCGACGCCGCCCAGGGCGCCTCCGCGCACCGGATCATCGCCGTGATGCCCTGGTACGGCTACGCCCGTCAGGACAAGAAGTCGGCTCCGCGCGAGCCGATCTCCGCCCGCATCGTCGCCAAGTGTCTGGAGGGCGTCGGCGTCGACCGCGTCCTCACCATGGACCTGCACGCCGGCCAGGTGCAGGGCTTCTTCCACGTCCCGGTCGACCACATGACGGCGATGCCGATGCTGACCCAGTGGTTCGCCGACCAGCACCGCGCCGAGGACCTGGTGATCGTCTCCCCGGACGCCGGCCGGGTGAAGACCGCGCGCAATTTCGCCCGCCGCATCGGCACCCACTGGGCGGTGATGGAGAAGGAGCGCCCCGCCCAGCAGGTGGCCGAGATCGGCTACGTCGTCGGCGACGTCAAAGGTAAGACCGCGGTCCTGGTCGACGACATGATCGACACCGCGGGGACCCTCTGCGCCGCCGCCCAGACCGTGCTCGACGAGGGCGCCGCGCGGGTGATCGCCTGCGCCACCCACGGCGTCTTCTCCGGCCCCGCCTACGAGCGGCTCGCCTACGAGAAGTCGGGGATCGAGCAGATCGTCGTCAGCGACACGCTGCCGCTGCGCCCCGGCGCTCCCGACAACATCACCGTGCTCACCACCGCCGGCACCTTCGCCGACTCGATCCGCCGCATCTTCACCGACGACTCGGTCTCCGAGATCTTCGCCGGCGAGAACCAGCTCTTCTAGTGCCGCCCGAGGGCCTGCGGCTGGTCGGCCACAAGGGCGCCGACCTGATCGCTCCCGGCAATACCGTCGAGAGCTTCCATGCCGCCGCCGAGCATGGCGTCGACACGATCGAGCTCGACGTGCTGTGGATTCGCGACGCCCATCTGCCGCTCGAGCAGCGGGCGCCGCTGGTCGTCGCACACGACTGGCACGATGCTAAAAGCCGCACGCCGCTGGCGTTGACCGAGGCGCTCGACGCCTTCCTCGCCCCGCCGCTCGACCAGGTCGAGATCGACATCGACATCAAGCTGCCCGGGCGCGAGGAGGAGATCGTCGCGGCGCTGCGCGAGCGCGACCTGGTCGGCCGGGCGATGGTCTCGACCATGGAGCTCTACTCGCTCGGCCGCATCCTCCAGTTGGAGCCGAAGCTGCGCCGTGGCTGGACCTACCCGAAGGTGACCAAGGACTGGACCTCGAAGCCCTGGGCGAAGCCGCTGCTGCCGGCGGCGATGGTGGCGATGCGCCACCGCCTGCCGGGCCTCGCCGCCGAGCAGCTGCCCAAGTTCGGGGTCGAGTCGATGTGGGTCTACCACCCGCTGGTAAGCGCCCGCCTCGCCCGCATCACCAAGATCGCCGGCGTAGAGCTGATCGCCTGGACGGTCGATGACCTCGACCGCATGCAGCGCCTGGTCGACGCCGGCGTCAACGGCCTCGTTTCCAACGACCCGCGCCTCTTTCGCCGATTGAGTACTTGACCACACTGGAGTGTGGTCAATCCCACAGTCAGCGGTCAGTGCTGCCGCCTTCGAGGGACTTCTCGACGATCGGGGTCTGCAGCATGCCGCGGCCCTCGAAGTACTCCCACTCTTCCTCGCCCAGCTCGGTCGAGGGCGCGTCGGCGTAGATCCACTCGCGCATGATCCGGTGCCAGTTGCGCTTCGCGCGCAGCTGGCCGAGCACGGCGACAACGCCGATTTCCATCCGCCGCCCCATCAGCTCGTCGGCCGGCACCGACTCGCGCCGCATCAGGTCGTAGTACTCCGAGCGCGGGTCGTTGGTCGACTCGATGATCTTCATCACCCGTTTGGCGCTGATCTCGATCTCGCGGTCTTCGACGAACCAGCCGCTGACCGCGAGCATGTGCTCCATCAGCCGTTCGGCGTCGAGCTTCGAGGGGTTCTTGATGAAGCCGATCTCGTGCAGGGCGTCGCGGAAGCCCTCCGGGTCGTTGTGGAAGGCGGCGTCGATGGTGCGCTGCTCGAGCACGATCTGCTCGTGGCTGAGCTTCTTGGTCATACCGAAGTCGAGGAAGGCGACGCGGCCGTCGGCCATCAGGATGTAGTTGCCGGGGTGGGGGTCGGCGTTGAAGTGGCGCAGGTGGTAGATCGAGCCGAAGCTGCCGCGGAAGACGATCTCGCCGAAGCGGCTGCGCTGCTCGTGCGGAAGCTCCTTCACCTGCTCGAATTTGAGCCCCTCGACCAGCTCGGTGACCAGCACCCGGCGCCGCGAGAGCCGCGTGATCACGTCGGGCACGTAGATGAAGGGATGGTCGCGGTAGGCGCGGGCGAAGCTGCGCTGGTTCTGCGCCTCGTACTCGTAGTCGAGCTCCTCCATCACCCGCTCGCGCAGCTCGGCGGCGATCGCCTTGGCGTCGAGCCCGGGCGCCAGGGCGCGGGCGAGGCGGACGATCGTGCCGGCGTTGCGCAGGTCGGCGTCGAGCGCCTCGGCGATCCCCGGGTACTGGATCTTCACCGCGACCGCGCGACCGTCGGGCAGCTCCGCCCGGTGCACCTGGCCGATCGAGGCGGCGGCGAAGGCCTCGGGCTCGAACTCGGCGAAGAGCTCGGAGAGCGGCTCGCCCTCGTACTCCTCCTCGAGCACGTGCTCGACCTTCTCCCAGGGCATCGCCGGCGCCTCGGTGCGCAGCTTCGCCAGCTGCTCCTGGTAGATCTCGCGGTACTCGTCGGGGATGAACTCGGTGTCGATGAAGGAGGCGAACTGGCCCAGCTTCATCGCCGCGCCCTTCATCTGGCCCAGCGCGCCGACCATCTTCAGCGCCGTCTCCATGTGACGCTGCTCGAGCCGCTCCTTGCTGTCCTCGTCTGAGCGGCCGACGTTGGTCGCCTTCGTGCCCGCGTAGCGGGCACCCTGCACGCCGACAATCGAGCCCAGCTTGGCGGAGCGCCGCATCCGGCCTTTGGGGATCTTCGAGCCGTCGGCCACGCCCGAAGGGTGTCACAGGCTCGCTGACTGTGGGATTCACCGCGCTCTGGTGTGGTCAATCCCACAGTCAGCCCGAGGAGGTGGTCTTTCGTGTGGTTCTCTATGCTCTTCCGTCCGCATGGCTCAGACGCGCGAAAAGCTCAAAGCCGCACCCCGCACCGAGTTCGGCTCGAGGACATCTCGCCGCCTGCGGCGCGAGGGCCTGGTGCCCGGCGTCGTCTACAGCGGCGGGGACGAGGCACGTCCCTTCCAGGCGCCCGAACGCGACATCCGCGGCGTGCTCGCCGAAGGCGCCGCTCTCTTCGACCTCGAGGTCGAGGGCGCGAAAGCGGTGCCGGTCGTGGTCAAGGAGCAGCAGCTGCATCCGGTCCGCGGCAGCCTCCAGCACATCGACCTGCAGGAGGTGCGCCTCGACGAGGCGATCCAGGCCGAGGTCGCGGTCGAGCTCGAAGGCAGCGAGGTCTCGCCGGGCGTCAAGGGCGGCGGCGTGCTCGAGCACGTCACTCGCGAAGTCACGGTCGAAGCGCTTCCCACCGAGATTCCCGATCGCCTCGTCGCCGATGTCTCGGCGATGGAGATCAACGACACCCTGCAGCTCTCGGCGCTCCCCGTGCCCGAGGGAGTAACCCTCGTCGCCGACGATCCCGACGAGGTGACGATCGCCACCCTCTCCCCGCCCCGCGTCGAGGAAGTCGTCGAGCCGGAGGTCGAGGAGGAGACCGAGCTGGTCGGCGAGGAGGGCGAGGCGCCCGCCGCCGACGAAGGTGGCGAGGGCGACTCGGGCGACTCCGGCGGGGACTAACCCCTGCCCCTGTTTCGCCGCCGCGCCGCGCAAGGCGAAGGCGAGCAGCCGGGTGGCCGCATCCTGATCGTCGGCCTCGGCAACCCCGGCGAGCGCTACGCAGCCACCCGGCACAACGTCGGCTTCGAGGTGGCCGCCGAGCTCTCGCGGCGCTGGGACCTGCCGCGGGCGAAGCAGAAGTTCGGCGGCCTGCTCAGCGAAGGCCGCGCCGGCCCGGGCGGCCCGCGGGTGGCGATACTGCTACCGCAGACGTTGATGAACGCCTCCGGCGACTCGGCCGGCCCGGCGCGCGGCTCGCTGAAGGTGCCGCTGGAGCGGGTCGTCGTCCTCCACGACGAGATCGACCTGCCCTTCGGCGAGGTCCAGGTCCGCCTCGGCGGCGGCCTGGCCGGCCACAACGGCCTGAAGAGCCTCAAGCGCGGCTTCGGCGACGCCGAGTTCCGGCGCGTGCGGGTCGGGGTCGGCCGGCCCGACTCGACCGACCCGGAGGTGGTCGCCTCCTACGTGCTCTCGCGCTTCCGCGAGCCGCGCGAGCAGGTCGCGGAGCTGATCGAGCGCGCCGCCGAGGAGACCGAGAAGCTGGTCGCCGAGCTCGGCGAATAGATTCCAGCGCCGTGACTTCCGATACTGCGGTGACGAGCTACGAGGTCGGCGAACAGGGCGTCGCCGTGCTGCGCCTACAACGGCCCAAGTCCCGCAACGCGATCGACACCCAGGTGCTGGTCGAGTTGCTCGAGCACGTCGCGGTGGCGCGCGCCGACGACGACGTCCGCGTGCTCGTCGTCAGCTCGGCCGACCACATGGGCCTCTCCGCTGGCGCCGACGTCAAGGAGGAGCTCGACTCCGACGGCAAGGTTCGCCGCATGCAGCTCTTCGCCGACCTCTACGACCAGATCGTCGCCTTCCCCAAGCCGACGATCGCCGCCTGCCACGGCGACGTCGTCGGCGGCGGCGCCGAGGTCGCGGTCGCCTGCGACATGCGGGTCGGCGGCTCCAACCTGCGCATGCGCTTCCCCGGCGCCGCGCTCGGCGTGCCGGTCGGCCCGGCCCGCCTGGTCACTCTCTGCGGCCTCGCCGCCGCCAAGTACCTGCTGCTCAGCTCCCGCACTGTCGGTGCCGACGAAGCGCTGCGGCTCGGGCTGGTCAACCGAGTCGCGCCGGCGGCGGCAACTGAGGAGGCCGCCCTGGCGCTTGCCGGCGAGGTCGCCGCCCATCCCCCAGAAGCGGTCGCCCGCCTGAAGCGGATGCTGCACGAGTGGGACGACATTGAGGGCCGCTCGGCCGCCGAGGGCGCTGGCCAGGTCGAGTGGCAGCGCACAGGCCCGGGCCTGCCGTACCGCGCGTAGAACCGAGGTGTAACGCGTTGTCCCCCTGCCCGGTGGAGAACGCGTTACACCTGGGCTTGCCATGCCGCGTGGAACTCAGGTGTAACGCGTTGTCCCCCTGGCCGGTGGAGAAAGCGTTACACCCGGACCAACGACCCCTTGGCTGCGGCCTCGCCGACCCCGGCGGCGATCGCCATGATCGAGACCTGGGGGTTGACGCCGGGGCAGCTGGGGAGGATCGAGCCGTCGGCGACCCAGACGCCGTCGACCCCGCGCAGGCGGCCTTCAGGGTCGACCGGGTGGCGGGCGGGGTCCGAGCCGGCGGCGGCGCTGCCGCTGGGATGGAAGGCGGCGAGGCGGAGGCGGCGCACGTCGAGTCGCTCGATTGCGCTCTCGATCTCCCCGTTTGAGCGCACCGCCGGGGCGCCGCCGCCGAGTTCGACCTCGGTCGCACCGGCGGCGAGCATCACCCGCGCCATCGCGCCGACCGCGACGGTGAGGCGCCGTACGTCCTTCTTCGCCAGGCGGTAGGAGACGAGCGGCCCGCGGGTGCCGAAGACCCTGCCGGACGGCTCGTCGGCGATCATCGCTCCGAGGGTGGCGGTGTTGGCGGCACGGTCGAGCCGGCGCAGCAGGTGGGTGCCGTAGCCGGGCGCGGAGACCGCGCCCATCCCCGGTGGGGTCGACGTCGCCTCCAGCAGGACCCCCTCGCGCTCGTGCAGCTCCTCGATGCCGACGCTCTGCATCACGCCGCTCCAGGGCACGACCTCCTCCTCGAAGCTCGCGGTGATCCCGGTCGCAGGGTGGATCGAGAGGTTTCGACCGAGCCTGGGGTGGCGGCCGAGGCCACTGCGTCGCAGCAGCGGGGGAGTGGGGATCGCGCCCGCCGCGACGACGACGAGTGGCGCCGAGAGCGTCACCTCGCTGCCGTCGGCGCGCCGTGCCGCCACGCCGGCCGCACGGCCGTTCTCGCTCAGCACGCGCTTCACGTGAAGTCCCGAGACGATTCGCGCTCCCGCCTCGCAGGCTTGGGGCAGGGCGTTGAGATGGACCCCCCCCTTGGCGTTGTTGGGGCAGCCGATCGCGCACTGGCAGGCGCCGCGGCAGCCTGGTGCGTTGCGGCGCAGCGGCGCGCTGCGCCAGTCGAGCGCCGCCGCGCCCTCGAGGGCGAGTTCGCCGTTTCGCCCCAGCACCTCCATCGAGGCCGGCGCCACGCCGATCGTCGCTTCGACGTCTGCGATCCGCGCGCCGAGCAGCTCGAGATCTGCGAGGGCCAGGCCGTGCTCGCGGTGCCAAGCGGTGGCGACCGCAGTCGGGGGCCGGTAACAGGTGCCCGAGTTGATCACCGTGGTGCCGCCCACCGCGCGCCCCAGCGGCAGCGCGATCGGCGGGTTGCCCAGCGCCATCGTCGTACCGCCGTCGCGGTAGATCCCGGCGAAGCGGTCGAGCGGGTGGGAGTTGCGGATCCTGTCTACGGTCCAGCGCTCGCCTTCCTCGACGATCATCGTGTCGAGGCCCGCCCGCGCCAGCGCTCGCGCGGCGAAGGCGCCGCCGGCGCCGGAACCGACGACGATCGCGTCGCAGCGCGAGGTCCGAGGCCACTCCGAGGCCGGGACAACCGTCATCGGCTGGTCGGGACGCGAGGGCTCGTGTCGCGAGCCGACCGCGGCGATCTCCGCGGCGAAGGCGTCGGCGCCGTGGGCGAGCAGGACAATCGACTTGACCGCGTCGAGCGCCGGGGAGCCGCCGAGACGGGCAACCTGCTTGAGCAGCTCCTCGCGCCGCTCGGGCGCAACGCGGCCGAGCCTGCGTCCCGTTCGCGCCAGCGAGAAGGCCTCGATGCCGATCAGCGCGGCCCCGAGACCCGCCTGCGAGGTGGCAGGCATGCGCGAGACCATCCGCCTGGCGACGCTCGCCACTAGCTCAGGCTCGGGCCCTCCTGCCTCGGGCGGCAGGATCGCCGCCGCCACATCTCCCAGCGCGGACATGGCGGGGATACTAGGTCCAGCCGGCCGAATCGAGGACTGTGCCGTTCCTAAAAGACGCCGGATCGGCGAGGACGCGGTCGGCGGCGTCGGCGCAGCGCCCGGCCCAGGGGCCGTCATTTGCGACCGCTGCCGCGACGCGATCGAGCAGCGATTCCAGATGCTTGCGGCCGAACCAGTCGAGCATCACCGGGTGCAGGACGATCGCGATCCACTCGCCGCGTTCGGGCAGCGCGGCGATCTCGGCAAGCAGCGAGGCGAGGAAGGTCGCAGGGTCGACCGGGTCGGTGGATCCGCTGATCTGCTCGCGTGCCGCGCCAAGTCCCGGCAGCGTGCAGGCGGCGTCGACGTGGGACCACTGGAAGGGCAGCAGGGCCATCCCCTCGGCGGCGCTCGCGCCGGCCCCGGCCGGCGAGCTGTAGCGCAGCCCGGCATCGCGCAGGACGCCGAGGCCGCCGGCGCCGAGCGAGCCGCCGGGCGGCCTCATCCCGGCGATCTCGAGGCCGAGGCGCTCGAAGCCGGCGACCCCGCGGGCCAGGTTCTCGGCCTGCTCGGCCGCGGTCAGCTCCCCCCACTGCTCGTGGCGCCAGGCATGGAAGGCGACCTCGTGGCCCTGCGCGTCGATCTCGCGCAGGAGGTCCGGGTAGAGCTCGGCGTTGAGGCCCTCGACGAAGAAGGTGGCTGTCAGCTCGCGGGCGGCCAGCATCGCGAGGATCTCCGGCACGGTTTCCAGCGCCGTGAAGTGCCGCCCCGGCTCGGCGACCTCGGCACCCCCCTCGAGTTCAGCCGCCTCCCCAAGGTTGTCGAAGGTAAGGCAAACCCCGCCGACGGGACTCAAAGTCATCTATAGGTCGACTTTCAGGCCCATCGGCGGCTATTCGCGCAGGGCCCGGCTCCAGTGCTCCGGGTCGCGCTCGGCTTGCTCGCGGGCCCAGCGGAAGTGGTGGCGCGCCGAGGCGACCAGGATCGGGAAGTTGAGCAGGCCGGCGACGGCAAAGCGCCGCTCGCCGGGCCGGTTGGCGGCGGGCAGGCCGATCACGCTGCAGACGAGCCAGAACCAGAGCACCGCGTTGTAGGCGGGCAGCTGGTCCTCGCGCAGGCCCTCGGCTTCGTCGAGCATCGGTAGGCCGCCGTGCAGGGACCAGGGCCACTCCTTGAAGTGGACGGCGACGCCGGCGACGCCGATCCCGGCGCTGAAGGCCGAGAGCCGTCGCGCCGCCTCGCCCTCGCGCGCGGCGGCGCCCAGCATCAGCGGGAAGTAGACGGTCCAAAGCGCGATCGCGCCGCGGCGGGCGAGGAACGGCTCGAAGACGAGCCCGACGCCGGCCCGCGTCTCGAAGACGTTGTGGGCGAGCAGGCCAAGGGCCGATCCTGCCGCGAAAAGGCGTCTCAGTCGCATCTCGGGCAGGGTAGCCTGACCGGCCCGATGTCACTCCGTCCCCTTATTGAGATCGCCGCTGAGAACGAGCGCGTCCACGCGCTCACCGGCCGTGTCCGCGAGGCCGCCGCCGGGGGCGAGCCGGTCGACGTGCCCGCCTCGGCGATGCTGCGGCCGCTGCTGGCGGCGGCGCTGCTGGAGGACGATCGCGGCCTCGCCGGCCGTCCGGCGCTGCTGGTCAGCGCCGACGATCGCTCCGCCCGCGACCTCGCCAACGACCTGCGCGCCTACCTGGCGCCGCGCCGCGTCCGCCTCTACCCGTCGCGCGGCACCGGCTTCGCCTCCCACGTGACCCCGCCGCCGCACCTGATCGGGCTGCGGATCGACGCGCTCGACGCGCTGAGTCGCGAGCAGGACGCGGTCGTGGTCGCCGGCGCCACCGCCCTTGCCGAGGCTGTCCCCGACGCGGCGCTGCGCCCGGCCGGCTTCGCGATCTCCCAGGGCGAGGAGATCGATCTCGCCGAGGTCGCCCGCAACCTCGACAGCGCCGGCTACGAACGGGTCGAGCAGGTCGAGGAGCGCGGTCAGTTCGCCGTGCGCGGAGGCATCCTCGACGTCTTCGGCGCCACCGAGGAGCGCGCCGTGCGGATCGAGCTCTTCGGCGACGAGGTCGAGTCGATGCGCTGGTTCTCGACCTTCACCCAGCGCTCGCTCGGCGAGGCCGAGCGGGTCGAGCTTGCGCCCGCCGCGGAACTGGACGCCGAGCACCGCGAACTGGCCGAGCTGGCGGCGATGGAGGCAGCCGAGCAGGGCAAGGAGCCACCCAGCCTCGCCGAGGTGCTGCCCCTCGACCGCTTCGGCCCGCCGCTGGATCTGGTCCCCGACTCGGCCGCGGTGATTCTCGCCGCCGCCGAGGAGATCGAGCCGGCCCTGCGAGACCACTGGGACGACGCGACGACGGCGATGCACGCCGAGGACGCGAGCCGCCTCTACGTCGACGTCGCCGCGCCGCTGGCCGAGCGCGCCGCGCTGCGCTTCACCAACGCCGGCGACGACGACGAGGAGGCGTTCCGCGCCGCCCGCGCCGAGTCCCCCGCTCGCAGCGTCAAAGAGGCTGAGGCCGAGCTGGAGAAGCAGGTCCGCTCGGGCTACCGCACGGTCGTCGCCTTCGACGACCGCGGCGAGGCCGAGCGGGCGCGCTACGGCCTCGACCGGATCGACGCGGCGATGCTCGAGGGCGGCCGCCTCTCGCCCAAGCCGGCGCTCAGCTTCGCCGAGGCGCGCCTGCGCGAGGGCTTCGTCAGCCCCGAGCTGCGCCTCGCCGTCTATCCCTTCCGCCGCCTCGTCCACCGGCGCCGCCGCGCCGAAGCGCGCGCGCCCGGCGCCGGCCGCGGCCGGCTCGCCTTCAGCGACCTCAAGGTCGGCGACTACGTCGTCCACGAGGACCACGGCGTCGCCCGCTTCGCCGGCTTCGAGACGCGCGAGGTCGGTGGGGTCACCCGCGACTACCTCTACCTCGAATACAAGGGCGAGGACCGCGTCTACGTCCCCACCGACCAGCTCGCCAAGCTGAGCCGCTACGTCGGTGCCGGCGGCGAACCGACCCTCTCCGCGCTGGGCGGCAAACGCTGGCAGAACATGAAGGCGCGTGCCCGCAAGGCGGCCGGTGCGATCGCCGGCGAGCTGCTCAACCTCTATGCCGAGCGGCGGACCCGCAAGGGCCACGCCTTCGGCGCCGACGGCGAGTGGCAGATGACGATGGAGGCCGCCTTCCCTTACCGCGAGACCGCCGACCAGGTGGAGGCGATCGAGTCGGTCAAGGGCGACATGGAGGCCGAGCAGCCGATGGACCGCCTGGTCTGCGGCGACGTCGGCTTCGGCAAGACCGAGGTGGCGCTGCGCGCTGCGGTCAAGGCCGCCGCCGACGGCAAGCAGGTGCTGATGCTGGTGCCGACGACGATCCTCGCCCAGCAGCACCTCGGCACCTTCCGCGAGCGCCTCGCCGACCTGCCCTTCGTCGTCGAGGGGGTCTCGCGCTTGCGCAAGCCGGCCGAGGTCAAAGCCGTGCTGGCGGACTTCGAAGCGGGCAAGGTCGACATCCTGATCGGCACCCACCGGCTGCTCTCGCGCGACGTTCGCGCCAAGGACCTCGGCCTCGTCATCGTCGACGAGGAGCAGCGCTTCGGGGTCAAGCAGAAGGAGCTGCTGCGCCAGCTGAAGCTGAAGGTCGACGTGCTGGCGCTCTCGGCGACGCCGATCCCGCGCACCCTGCAGATGAGCCTGGCCGGGCTGCGCGACATCTCGACGATCGAGACCCCGCCCGAGGGCAGGCGCCCGGTTCGCACCTACGTCGGTCCCTACGACGAGGACCTGGTCGCGACAGGCGATCGACCGCGAGCTCGAGCGTGGCGGCCAGGCCTTCTTCCTGCACAACCGGATCGACTCGCTGCCCGAGGTGGTCGAGCGCCTGCGCGGCCTGGTGCCGAAGGCGCGCTTCGCCGAAGCCCACGGCCAGATGGACGAGAAACAGCTGGAGGAGACGATGCTCGGCTTCCTGCGCGGCGACGCCGACTGCCTGGTGACGACGACGATCATCGAGTCCGGGCTCGACATCCCCAGCGCCAACACGCTGATCGTCGAGCGCGCCGACCAGCTCGGCCTCGCCCAGGCCTACCAGATCCGCGGCCGGGTCGGGCGCTCTCGCGAGCGCGCCTTCGCCTACCTGCTCTACCCCTCGGCGGAGGCGCTGACCGAGGACGCGGCGGCGCGGCTCTCGACCCTCGCCGACCACACCGAGCTCGGCTCCGGCTTCAAGATCGCGATGCGCGACCTCGACATCCGCGGCGCCGGCGACCTGCTCGGCGAGGAGCAGTCGGGCCACGTCGCCGCGGTCGGCTTCGAGCTCTACTGCCAGATGATCGACGAGGCCGTCGGGGCCGCCGCGCGAGGCGGGCGGCGAGGGGAGGAGGCGCCGGAACCGGTGCGGCTCGACGTCCCCGTCGACGCCTACCTGCCGGCTGCCTTCATCCCCTTCGAGGCGGCCAAGATCGACGTCCACCGCCGCATCGCCGCCGCCCGCGAGCCGGGCGAGCTGCGGGCGATCCGCGACGAGCTCGGCGACCGCTTCGGCCCGCCGCCGCCCGAGGCGGAGAACCTGCTGGCCCTGCAGCGGGCGCGGATCGAGCTCGGGCCTGGCCGGCGCCCGCAGCGTCGAGTTCCGCGGCGGCCGGCTCAGCGTCACCGGAGTCGAGCTCGACTCCGAGGCCGCCGGCATCCTCGCGCGAGAAGGTCGAGGGAGCGCTCTATGAGTGGCGCGAGAAGACCGCCGCGATGCGCGTGCCCGACGAGCCGGAGGCGCGGCTCGCCGCGGTCCTGGCGATGGCCGAGGCGATCAGGGAGGCCAAGCACTCGCAGGGGGCGGAGGCCGAGGCGAGCCTCAGCGGCTGACCGGAACGCACCCCGGCCGAGCATTTTGATTTATGCTCCCCGCATCGGTGGCATCGACTAAGGGGCAAGGGAAGAAGTCAGCCGGGCTGCAGCGACTTGCGCTGCTGGCCTTCGGCGCCCTCTTCATCCTGCTCTTCGTCGATCTTCGCGATCGCCGAGGGGCTCGGCAATCCCAGCGTTCCCTCCGGCGTCGGTCGCCGTCGTCGAAGACGCGCCGGAAGGGCTCGGCCCGATCACCGAAGCGAAGTTCCACCGCGCCATACTTCAGGCCGCCGCCCAGGGCCAGATCAAACCGGTCCCCAAACCGGGCGACGAAAAAATACGAAGAACTGAAGGAAACGGCGCTGGGCGAAGTCCTCGACTCGATCTGGATTCAGGGTCAGGCGGCGGAAATGGGCATCTCGGTGACGCCGCAGGAAATCGCCAAAGAACTGAAGAAACTGAAAGAACAGGCCTTCAAAACGGAGAAGCAGTACAAGGAATTCCTCAAAGAAGCGCACTTCACCAAGGCCGACGTCAACGAGCGCGTCACGATCCAGATGCTCAGCGAACAGATCCAGACGCAGGTCACCGAAGACGCGCCGCAGCCGAGCAAGAACGAAATTCAGAACTACTACGAAGCGGCCAAGTCGAGCCAGTACACGACGCCTGAGACGCGCGAAATCCGCGTCGTCAAGAACAAAGACAAGGCGAAGGTCGAAGACGCGAAGAAGAAGCTCGAAAACGACGACTCGACCAAAAGCTGGGAAAAAGTCGCCAAAGAAGACTCGACCGACACGACCAAAGCAAGCGGCGGCCTGCAGTCCGGCGTGACCGAAGGCCAGCTGCCCGAACCGCTCGACGCGGCCGTCTTCGCCGCCAAGCAGGGCGAAGTCGAAGGGCCGCTCAACGAAGGCAAGACCTACGTGGTCTACGAGGTGATGAACATCACCCCCGAAAAAGTCCAGTCGCTGGACGAAGCCAAATCGCAGATCAGCACGCAGCTCGCCGAACAGGCAAAACAGCAGACCTTCGCCCGCTTCGTCCGCAACTACGGCAGTCGCTGGCAGTCGCGGACTTTCTGCGCCTCGGGCTACCTGATCCCGCACTGCGACAACTTCAAGGCCGACGGCCGCCCGCCGGAAGCAAACGAAGCCTGCTTCGAAGCGAATCCGAAAACCCCGGCGGAAGCCTGTGCGGCGATCGTTCCCCAGGTCAAACCGGCGCAGCCCGGCACGGTTAGCCCGCTGGAACGCGAAGGGCAGAAACTGGCCCAGCGCCCGCGTCCCTCGAATCTGAAAGCGGCGGCTCCGGAAAGCGCCGAACTGCCGGCTGGGGCCGCACCCGTTCCCAGCGGCGAATAGCGCCGTCGCTCTGAATAGACTGGCGCGCCCATGAGCGCTATCGCATCGATCCACGCGCGCCAGATCCTCGACTCGCGCGGCAACCCGACGATCGAGGTCGAAGTCGCGCTGGAGTCCGGCGCGCGCGGTCTTGCCGCGGTTCCCTCCGGCGCCTCGACCGGAGAGTTCGAGGCGGTCGAGCTGCGCGACGGCGGCGAGGCCTGGACCGGGAAGGGCGTCTCCAGGGCGGTCGCCAACGTCAACGGTGAGATCGCCGCTGCGCTGACGGGCTTCGATGCCGCCGATCAAGCCGGCCTCGACCGGGCGATGATCGAGCTCGACGGCACGGCCAACAAGGGCAGGCTCGGCGCCAACGCGATCCTCGGCGTCTCGCTGGCGGCGGCGAAGGCGTCGGCGATGCTCGCCGGCGAGTCCCTCTTCCGCTATCTCGCCGCGCTCTACGGCGGCGGCGAGCCGAACCTGCTGCCGGTGCCGATGATGAACGTGCTCAACGGCGGCGCCCACGCCGACAACTCGGTCGACTTCCAGGAGTTCATGGTCGTCCCCGCGGGCGCTTCCAGCTTCTCGGAGTGCCTGCGGGTCGGCACCGAAGTCTTTCACGCGCTGAAGAAGAGCCTCGCCGCCGCCGGCCACTCGACCGCGGTCGGCGACGAGGGCGGCTTCGCCCCCAACCTCGAGTCCAACGAGGCGGCGCTGCAGGCGGTCCTGGCGGGCGTCGAAGCGGCCGGCTATGAGCCCGGCAAGGACGTCTTCATCGCCCTCGACCCGGCGGCCAGCGAGGTCTTCGAGGGCGGCGCCTACGTGCTCGAGCACGAGGGACGCTCGCTCTCCTCGGCGGAGATGGCCGACTACTGGGCCGATGCCTGCTCGCGCTACCCGATCGTCTCGCTCGAGGACGGCATGGACGAGGAGGACTGGGACGGCTGGAAGCTGCTGACCGAAAAGCTCGGCGAGCGGGTCCAACTGGTCGGCGACGACCTCTTCGTCACCAATCCCGAGCGCCTGCGGCGCGGGATCGAGCTCGGTGTCGGCAACTCGATCCTGGTCAAGGTCAACCAGATCGGAACCCTGAGCGAGACGCTGGAGGCGATCCGGATCGCCGCCGAGGCCGGCTACACCGCCGTGATCTCGCATCGCTCCGGTGAGACCGAGGACACGACGATCGCCGACCTTGCGGTGGCGACGGGAGCGGGCCAGATCAAGACCGGCGCTCCCTCGCGCACGGACCGCGTCGCCAAGTACAACCGCCTCCTGAGAATCGAGGAGGAACTAGGAGCGGCTGCTGAATTCCCTGGTTTGCGAGCGTTCACGCGCACGGCTGGATGACGCGCCTGGCGCGGCGCATATCGGCGTCCTCGGTCGGCCGTTTCGGTCACACACTAACTGTGCGCTCCCTACATCGGCCGCCCTGCGTCCTTGATCTGCTTGGCCAGGCACGCCCCCAGCCGCACGCTCACGTTCAGTGAAGGAATGCGAAGCCAGATCGCAAAGAGTCAGGGGTGGCACGACGCCCAGCACCCCGAAGGCGACCTGCGGCCCGTCGCGGCGCCAGCCGCGTCAACTGGGACCGCGTCGGCCGCGTTGCCCTGACCCTGGTGCTGTTCCTCGTCCTCTACTCCTATCTAAACCCGTTGGTCGACTTCGTCAAGACCTACACGGCGACGACCGCCGCACGGATCCAGCTGCACGAAGCCCAAAACGAAAACACCCGCCTGCACTGGCGCGTCCAGCACGCCAAAGACCCACTCGTCCTCGACGCCAAGGCGCGCGCCCAGGGCATGGTCGGCCCGGGCGAGACGCCGGTCGTCATACGCGGCCTCTAGAGCCGCCCACGGGGGTACCCGGTGGTTAGCGCCGGCTCGTACATCCTCAGCGCCCTGGCCCTGGTTGCCGTTGGCCTCTCGCTGGGATTCACCGCGTACCGGCTGCGCCAGCGTCTGCTTCCGGCCTGGGACGGGGCGCCGGGGCGGCTTGTCGAGGGGGTCGTCGGGATCGCCCTGCTGATTTGGCTGGGGGAGATCCTCGGGACTGTGGGGCTGTTCAACGACTGGGCTCTCGTCGGCGCTTCATTGCTCGTGGCGGCAGCTGCGCGGGCGCTGTTGCCGGCGGGTCCTGTCACCGCAGGGGACCCACCGCCCCCTGCGGTCGCTAAAGCGTCCTCGGGGGCGGTCCCCCCTGCGACGCCACCCGCCGGAGCGGCGTCCTGGCTGCCATGGGTCATAACCGTTGGGGTGGTTGCCCTGGTGTTCGCGCATTGGGGCCTCACGACCAAGGATGCGCTGGACCGGGGCATCTTCAACTTCGACTCGCTCTGGTACCACATGCCTTTCGCGGCGGACATGGTGCAGAGCCACTCCGTTACGGGGTTGCATTACCCGGAGACGGTCTTCACGAACTGGTTCTACCCGCAGAACTCGGAGCTTCTCCACGCGACGGGCATCCTGCTTACTCATCGCGACACGCTGTCGTTGTTCCTCAACTTCGGATTCCTCGCACTCAGCTTTCTAGCTGCGTGGTGTATTGGAAGACCGTTCGGGCGGGGACATCTCACGGTGATCGCTGCCGCGATTGTCCTCGAGTGCCACACGCTCGTGGTTCGAGAGCCCGGGGCTGCCAAGAACGACCTTGTCGCGGCAGCTTTGCTCCTCGCCGCCGCCGCGATCCTCATCACCGCCTCGACCCGCCGCGACCTTCGCTCACAGCCAGACAGTGCGCCCCCTCCGGCGGGTGGCGCGGTAGGGGGGACCGGCCCTGAGGAAGCTTTAGCTACCGGAAGGGCCGGTGGGTCCCCTACCGCGACAGGACCCGCCGGCCGGAATGCCTGGCCCTGGCCCATCGCCGCCGCGGGACTAGCCACCGGTCTCGCAGTAGGCACGAAGTCCACAGCAGTGGCCATGGCAGCCGCCCTGACCATCGCAGTCATCGCCCTGGCGCCGGTCGGGCGTCGCTGGGCGACCGCCGGCTGGTGGTTCGTCCCGGCTCTTCTAGGCGGCGGCTACTGGTACCTGCGCAACCTGATCGTCGCCGGCAACCCGCTGCCACAGGTGACGAGCATCGGGCCGATCTCGCTGCCGCATCCCGAGCGCTTGCAGGAAGGACGGCCCAACTTCAACATCGTCCACTACGCCACCGACACCGGCGTCTGGCGCCACTACTTCGAGCCGGGCCTGCATCAGGCCTTCGGCGCCCTCTGGCCGCTGGTGCTCGCCGGGGCGGTGCTGGGAGGCCTCCTGGCCCTCTTCCGCGCCAGAGACAGCGTCCTGCGCTGGATGGGCGCAGTCGCCCTGCTGGGCCTCATCGCCTACCTGTTCACCCCCCTGAGCGCCGCAGGCGCCGAGGGAGCCCCGGTCGGCTTCGCCATAAACATCCGCTACGCGATCCCCCCGCTACTCCTAAGCCTAACCCTCCTCCCAATCGCAAATCTCGGGGCCGACGGGACTCAAAGTGGAGATATAGATCACTTTGAGTCCCGTCGGCGGTGGGATTGGGGGTTGCTCGCGCTCCTGGTTGCCGTCCTGGTGATAACCGATCGCTCTGATGCTGCGCTGCGTGATCCAGCCCGCACCTTCGGCATCCCACTGGCCATCCTCGCCGTCGCCCTACCGGCTGGCCTGCTCTTCGCCCGGGCCCGGGGCGCGGCTCGCGGCGTCCTGGTCGGGGGATTCGCCGCGCTCGCCCTGCTGATCGTCGCGATCGGCTATCCACTGCAGCGCCACTATCTGCGCGACCGCTTTGGCCCCACCTCCGAAATCCCCGGCCTGCACTTGGACGCCGCCTACAACTGGGCCCGCGACAAGAGCAACACCCGCATAGGCCTGGCCGGCACCACCGCCGGCTTCCTCCAATACGGCTTCTACGGCACCGACCTCTCCAACCAAGTCATCTACCTGGGCCAAAAGGGCCCCAACGGCGCCTACAACGCGATCCCAACCTGCACAGCCTTCCGCGCAGCGGTCAACGCGGCAGACCTCGACTACCTGGTCACGACCCCATTCCTGAACTTCATCCACACCAGCAGCCCAATCCCATCCCCAGAGGCAACATGGCTACGAGGCGACAAAGCCGCCACCCCAATCAAGCACGACGGCCCCACCACCATCTGGCGAATCCAAAGCAAGCTGGATCCCAAAGCGTGCGGCCCGGTAAACGCTCCCTTGCGCCGAATCCCAGATACGCCGAAGAGCCAATCTCAGTAGGTCGGAACGTCTTGTACTTTTTCGGCGTCCACCTTGCGGCGCCAGCAGGTTTGTCTCCACCGGAAAAGTTAAGTGGAGACCTACTGAGATTGGCTCGGTCGCCGGAGCCGTTAAGCGGAGACCTACTGAGATCGGCTCAGTCGCCTGAAGCGTCTGCGTCGGACTCGGGCTCAGGAGCGCCCGGCCGCCGAATCACGATCTGATCGGCGTCGATCCGAACCGTAACCTCCCGCTTGCCAGCCCAATGCTCGGCGTACACGGGATTGTCCTTCACCGCCGGATCGAGCCAGAGCCCGTAGCCGTCGGTCTCGCCGTGGTCGAAGGTCGCCTCGAGGTCTTTGCGGCGCCCGCGCCCTCCGCGGCGCCCGCGACGGCGCCTGCGTTTCGGCCGGTCTCCGCCGGCCTCGCCCGAGCGCTCCCGCTTCTCGCCGTCGTCGCCATCCTCGTCACCTTCTGAGTCGGACTCCTCGTCCTCCTCCTCTTCGGGCTCCTCGGCGGCGGCAGCCTCGATCTCGGCCTCGATCTCATCGCGGAGATCGAGTTCGCCGGAGGCGGAGTCCTCCTCGTCGGGGGTGAAGCCGTGCTGTTTGCGGAACTCGCGCAGCTCCGAGGTGCTGACTTCGAGCTGGTGGGCGATCCAGGCGTCGGTGCGGCCCTGGCGGACCCAGGCGCGGATCTGATTCAGCTGTGGCTTCAGTGAGCGTCGAGGCATCGGCGGGCGAGTCTATTCAACCGGGGCAGTAGTTCGCACGGCCGCTAGGACATCAGGAAGGCGAGCGCCTCGAACATCGAGACGACGACCACGACGACGGTGACGGTGAGGCAGACGGCGAGGACGCTGAAGCGAACCTTGCTCTCCTGCTCGACCCGGGTGATCCGGCGTGCCCGCGAGCGGTTCGCGGCACGGCGACGCAGCTGCTCGCGGCGGCGGCGCTCCAATGATGTCTCCTGCTCGAAGGCGGTCTCGAACTGGGAGATGCTCTGACGCATTCTCATAGATCGGTGGCCCGTGGGCCGCGGGGGACCGTAGCAAAGGCGCACGCGGGCTTGCAGGCGCAGGCAAATCATGCGATCGATCACGATGGGTCATGGCGGGCAGACGCCCCAGAGGCCGCGGCCGGCCCGGGCGGCGTGCAGCTCGAGCCGCCGGAAGAGCGGTGCGAAGCGGTCGTTGGGTGGGATCGTCAGCGTGCGGGCGAGGCCGCGGCGGGCCAGCATCGCGTTGACGAAGCGATGTCCCAGGTAGACGTAGGCGAGCAGGCGGCCGTAGACGTCGCGCCGTTCGACTCCGAAGACGAGCCGCACCCGCCGCCCTTCGACCAGGTGGTGGTTGAACGACGAGGCGCGCGGGCCGAAGCACTGCACCGGGGTGTCGGGCTTGACCGTCTCTGGCGTGTCGACGCCGATGTAGCGGACGTATTCGTCGTGGCCGTCGATCCGCGCTTCGATCGTGTCGCCGTCGACGGCGCGGATGACGTAGGCCTCGGCGGCGGTCGGCCCTTCGTCGAGCCCGCTCGCACCGCCTTCCCACGGCCGCAGGATCAGCAGCGCGGCGATCAGCAGCAGCGCCAGGCTGCCGAGCTGATCGCGTCTGCGCGTGCGTTCCACACGCTTCTAAGCCCTGAGGGACGCATTCTCTCCCCCCCTACGCACCGGGTGTAACGCGCTGTTCACCCCACAGGGGGAGAAAGCGTTACACCTCGTGTTACGGGATGCGGCGCACGCTGGAGAGCAGCGTCTCTTTGATCTGGGCGATGATCTCGAGCGCGTCGTTCCACTCGCGCTGCCAGACGTTGCGGCCGAAGATCACGCCCGAGCCGCCGGCCTCCATGATCTCGCGGGTGTGCGTGAGCACGGTCGCGTCGTCGACCTTGGAGCCACCCGAGAGCACGACCAGCGAGCGGCCGGCGGACTCGACGCACTGGCGGATCGCCTCGGCCTCGTCGACCTGCATCTCGTTGTACGGAGCCGGTGAGTCCTTGTCCTTGTCCGGGTTGATCTTCGGCATGTTGAGCTTGACCACGTCGGCGCCCTGCTCCATCGCCATCCGCGCCGCGTAGTCGATCGCGTAGAAGGAGGTGGCGCCGCCCTTGGCGTCGATCGCTTCGCCGCGCGGGTAGGACCAGACGACCAGCGGCATGCCGAAGCGGTCGCAGTCCTGGCGCACCTGGCGCAGCTGGGCGAGGTCCTCGTCCTGGCGCGGCGAGCCGACGTAGAGCGTGTAGCCGACCGCGTCGGCGCCGAGCCGCACCGCGTCCTCGACGCTGGCGTTGCAGGTCGAGAGCGCGTGGGCGGATGAAGGGATGTCGGTCTTGCCGTTGACCTTGAGGATCAGCGGCACCTGGCCGGCGTAGTCGGGGTAGTACTTGGTCGCCATGCCGATCTGGCAGGCGAGGGCCGAGTAGCCCGCCTCGGCGGCGAGGCGGAACTGGTAGTCGGGGTCCTTGGAGGCCGGGTTGGGGAAGAAGTCGCGCGGGCCGTGCTCGATGCCCTGGTCGATCGGCAGCAGCATCAGGGTGCCGTTGCCCGGGCCGAACTCGAAGAGCAGGCGTCGCAGGCGGGCTCGTTTGCCCGGGGCCAGGGTGGCCAGCAACGATTTCTGCTCGGTCAGACTCTTCAACTCCACGCTGTTTCCTCCTCGAAGACGGGTGTCTGGGCAGTATGCCACCGCGGCCGCGGTTCGAGCACTCGCCACCGGGCGGTTATCCTCGACTAACCATGAGCGAGACTGAGCTCAGCGTCATCTGCAAGAACTGCGGCTCCGAGGTCAGTCCGTACGTAACCGAGTGCCCGTACTGCGGCGCCCGCCTGCGCAAGCGCGCGCCGAAGCTGGAACGCCGTGGCGACGGCCTCGAGGCGAAGCCGCGCCGCCGCTCGCGGCCGAGGTTCCGCCGCGCCCGCCGCAGCGACGCGCCGGTGCCCTTCCGCCCCTACGCGACGATGGCGGTGATCCTCGGCTCGGCGGCGCTGCTGCTTCTGCAGGAGGCGACCGGCGATCTGATCAGCACCTACGGCGGGATCTTCGTACCGGGCCTGGACCAGTGGTGGCGCTTCCTCACCGCCCCCTTCGCCTATGGCGACGTCGGCTACCTCTTCGTCGTCGCGGTCGGCCTGGCGATCTTCGCGACCGGGCTGGAGCGCCGCCTCGGCAGCGCTCCCACGGCGCTGCTGCTGATCGCCTGCGGCTCGCTGGGGATGCTGGTCGCGACCGGAATCGCCAACGGCCGGGGAGACATCGGGGTGATCGCCGGCGGCAACGGGATGGCGCTCGGCGCCGTCGCCGCCTGGTTCGCGCTCCGCCGCGCCGAGGCCCACGGCGCGATCGACGACGACTACGACCTGATCGGCGTCGTCGTCGCCGCGGCGGTGTTGCTGGCGCTGCCGATCTTCGTCTCCTCCGCCGATCCCTTCGCCGGCCTCGTCGGCGGCGCCGTCGGCGGTCTGGCGGGTCTCGCCGCTTCGGCTCTACGCGACTCTCATTAGTCTGCTTCCGTGGCTCCCGACGACGAGCAGCTCGAGGCCGCGATCGAGCGGCTGATCGACGCCGAGCGCTTCGCCGAGGCGGAGCGGATCGTCGCCCGCGCCGCGCCCCAGCTGCAGAAGGTGCTCGCCGCGGCCCTCGCCGAGGGCGGCTGGTTCGGCGAGTCCCACGAGGCCGAGTCTCTGAAGGCGGCCACGGCGCCGGACCCCGACGAGCGGGTCGCGGCGGTGCGCTCGCTGCTCGCCGAGGAGGCGCGGATGGGGATGATGGTTGGAGTTGCCGTTGGTTGGGCGCTCCATGGGGAGATGACCGAGAGCAAAGATCCGGAAGGAGAGGGCTGAGAGATGGAGATCAAATTTCACGGGCATTCATGCTTTGAGTTGAGCGAGGGCGACGCGAGGGTCCTTGTCGACCCGTTCCTCAAGCCCAACAACCCGGCGGCGGTGGCGAGTGCCGAGGAGGTCCACCCGACGCAGGTGGTCATTTCCCACGGCCACGCCGACCACATGGCGGATGCGGTGGGCGTCGCGAGAGCCAGCGGCGCCGAGTGCGTCGCGGTGGTCGAGATCGCCAAATGGCTCGAAGAGCATGGCGTCGAGAAGGTCCACGACCCGAACCTCGGCGGCACCGTGCGCTTCGAGTGGGGCTGGGTGAAGCTGGTGCCCGCCTGGCACACCAGCACCCTTCCCGGCTCGGCCGAGTCTCCCTTCAGCCCGACCTCCGGTGCGGCCGTGGGCACTGCCGCCGGGCTGTTGATCGACATCGGCGGGACGACCGTCTACCACGCCGGCGACACCTGCCTCTTCAGCGACATGAAGCTGATCGCCGAACGCAACCCGGTCGACGTCGCCATGCTGCCGATCGGCGGCCACTACACGATGGATCGCCACGATGGGGTCGTCGCGGCTCAGCTCATCGGCGCCGGGACCGTGATCCCGATGCATTTCGACACCTTTCCGCCGATCGAGACCGACTCGGCCGCGTTCAAATCCGAGGTCGAGGCGCAGACCTCCTCCCAGGTCGTCGTTCTGAGGCCAGGAGAGGCGCATGCCACCTGAGCAGACCGGGACCGAGTCGAGGACCGGGCGGGCCGACTTCCAGGCCACCGCCGATCCGGCGCTGAACGAGGCGGCCGACCGCACCGCCGACATCAAGCTGCTCACCTACGAGGAGCTCTACATGCTCTGGGAGCGCCAGCAGTGGCAGACCCAGGAGCTCGACTTCAGCCGCGACCGCGAGGACTGGAACGAGCGCTTCGGCGACGAGGAGCGCTTCCAGCGGATGTACGGGCTCTCCTCCTTCTTCATCGGCGAGCAGAAGGTGGCCGAGGAGCTGGGGCCGATCATGCGGGCGGCGCCGACCGAGGACCAGCGAATCTTCCTCTGCACCCAGATCGCCGACGAGGCGCGCCACGTGCGCTTCTTCGAGCGCTTCTACCGCGAGGTCGGGGTGCTCGAGTCCGACCAGCTCTCCGAGATGCTGACGCAGACCTCCGAGCACCTCAACGAGAACTTCGGCCGGCTCTTCGACGAGATGCTGAAGAAGCGCACCGACCGCCTCTCGATCGAGCCCGAGGACACGGAGGCGCTGGTCGAGGCGGTGACGCTCTACCACATGGTGATCGAGGGGATGCTGGCCCTCACCGGGCAGCACTTCATCATGGACTACAACGAACGCGAAGGGACGCTGCCGGCCTTCGTCGAGGGCTTCCAGAACGTCGCCCGCGACGAGCACCGCCACGTCGCCTTCGGCTCGGTCTTCCTGCGCGAGAAGGCGCGCGAGGACGAGCGCTACAAGCAGGCGATCCAGCGCACGCTGGAGGAGTCGCTGCCGGTTGCCGACGGGGTGCTCTCACCGCCCTGGGCGCCCGAGGGCGACGACTGGGAGCTGTTCGGCTACTCGCTTGCCGAGACGCGCAAATTCGCCGGTACCTGCCTGATGCGCCGCCTCAAGGTGATCGGCCTCGGTTAGGAGACCGGGCGCGACGGCGCGAGGCCTCAGCCTTCGGGCGAGCTTTCGACGGCCGAAGGCGGCGGTGAGCTTTCCGCCGGCGGCGGGCTGCTTTCGGCGGGCGGTTCGCTCGGCGGAGGCGGTGGGCTGGCTTCGGCGGGCGGCGCCGGAGGCGCGGCCGGGGGTGGGCTGGCGCCGCCGACGGTGACGACGACGGTGCCGCCGGCTTCCGGCGCTCCCGCGCCGGTCGAGGGGGTCGCGCCGCCGATGCCGGCCGTGGCTTCGGCGCCTTCCCCGTCCCCGCCGGGCTGATCGGCGGCCACTTCGGTTTCAACCGGTTCGGTCGCGGGCGGGGCCGCTTCGGCTTCGACCGGGACGGGCGGGGTGGCGGCTTCGATCGGCTGCGCGTCGGTGTGCGCGGCGCTGACGGCCACGTCGCGGCCCGGCGAGAGCGCCGCGATCGGTCCCTTGTTGACGCTGGAGATCGCGGCGGGGGCGTTGTTGACCGGCGCCGGTTCGACCTGCTGCTTGACCTCGACCGCGCCGGCGGTGAGCACGGCGGCGGTGACGACACCGGCGACGGCCTTGGTGCCGATCGCCCCGCCGACGGCGCCGAGGCCGCTGGCCGCGCCGCCCGAGCTGAGCGCCGCGCCGACGCTGCCGACAGCGCCGGCTCCGGTGGCGCCGGCGCCCGTCGCGGTCGCCGCACCACCGGTACCCGCACCTCCCAGGCCAAGCTTGGATGCGATGAAGCCCTTGAGGGCGATCAGCGGGCCGACCGGCACGAGGGCCGCCAGCACCTTGTCGTCGGCGCGAAGCTGGGAGCGGAAGCCGGCGCACTCCTCGCAGTCGCGGACGTGGCGCCGCACCGGGCCGGAGAGCTTGCGCAGCCCCTCCGCCGCCTCGGCGAGGTCGATCCGCACCTCGCCGCAGGTCAGCTGGCGCGCCTGGCTGGCCTCGGCCAGCGAGATCCGCGCCCGCACCAGCAGCGACTTGACCGAGGGCACGCTGGTCTCCATCGCCTGGGCGATCTCCTCGTAGGACATCGCGTCCATCTCGCGCAGCAGCAGGGCGGAGCGCTGGGTCTCGGGCAGCTTGCCGACATCGGTGAGCAGCTGGCGGAACTCCTCGCGGTTGTGGACCTTCTCCGCGGTCGAGGCCGCCTCGACCGTCGGCACCATGTCCATCGATTCCTGGGCGTCGGCGGTCGGTTTGCGCAGGTGGTTGAGGCAGCGGTTGCGGGCGATCCGGTAGAGCCACGGGCGCAGGTTGATCTCGCGCTCGTCGGCGAGCATCGCCCGGTAGGCGTTGACGAAGACCTCCTGTAGCACGTCCTCGGCGTCCTCCGTCGAGTGGAGCATCTGGCGGCAGAAGCCGAGCAGCCGGCCCTGGTAGCGGTCGACGATCGCCTCGAAGGCGCCGGGGTTGCCGGCGCGGGCCATCGCGATCAGGCGCTCGTCGCCTTGCAGCTTGAGCAGCGGGGAACGCCGGGCTAGGAGTCCGCGGCGACTGGCGTGAGTGAGAGCTGAAGCCTCCAAGCGAATCCTCCTAGAACCAGGGAAGGCGTTTGTCTTCTAGCTCAGAGACACCGTAGCAGCGAGGTAGTTGCGGTACATCGGCAGTTTTAGTGCGGCTTTATGAATCCGAAAAAGCAGTGCCCGGGGCGGGATTCGAACCCGCAAGCCCCCCAGTGGGGCAACGCCTTTTAAGGGCGCCGCTTTTACCAGTTTCGCCACCCGGGCCGGGCGATGGTATCCAGGTCGTGTCTATAGGCTCAAACAATGCAACACGGCGGGAAGATCGTCGCGAAGGTGCTCGAGTCCAGGGGGGTCTCGCATCTCTTCACCCTCTCCGGGGGACACCTGTTCTCTATATACGACGGTTGCAGGGCCGAAGGGATCGAAATCGTCGACGTTCGCCACGAGCAGACGGCGGCCTTCGCCGCCGAGGGCTTCGCCAAGGCGACGCGCGGGCCGGGGGTGGCGGCGCTGACGGCGGGGCCGGGGGTGACCAACGGGCTCAGCGCGATCGCCGGCGCCCAGGCCAACTGCTCTCCCGTCTGCGTGCTCGGCGGCCGGGCGCCGGAGCTGCGCTGGGGCTCGGGCTCGCTGCAGGAGATCGACCACCTGCCCTTCGTCTCGCCGCTGGTCAAGTCGGCGGAGACGGTGAAGGAGCCGGAGGCGATCGCGGCCCGCACGGCGGCGGCGCTCGACCTTGCGCTCGCCCCGCCGTTCGGGCCGACCTTCGTCGACTACCCGCTTGACGTGGTTTTCAGCGAGGCAGAGTTCGAGGTCCCGCCCCTGCCGGCCCGCGAGGCGAGTCCGGCCGAGGGGGTCGAGGAGGCCGCGGCGCTGCTCGCCGGCGCCGAGCGGCCGGCGATCATGGCCGGCACCGGGCTCTACTGGGGTCGCGGCGAGGACGAGCTGCGGGCGCTGGCGGAGGCGCTCGGGATCCCGGTCTTCCTCAACGGCCTCGGTCGCGGCTGCCTGCCGGCCGACCACGAGCTCTGCTTCAGCCGCGCCCGCGGCGCCGGGCTCGGCGGCGCCGACGTGGCGCTGGTGATCGGCGTGCCGCTCGACTTCCGGCTTGGCTTCGGCGCGAGCATCGCCGCCGACGCGAAGCTGATCCGCCTCGATACCGCCCCGAACGCGCAGAGCGCGAACCGGGCGCCCGATGTCGACCTGGTCGGCGACGTCGCGGCGAGCCTGGCGGCGATGCGCGAGGCGGCGGGGGACGGCGGCGGGCGGACGGCGCCCTGGCTGGCGCAGCTGCGCGGGGTGGAGGAGGAGAAGCGCGCCGCCGAGCGGGAGGAGCTGAACGACGGGCGCTCGCCGCTGCATCCCGTCCGCATCTACAAGGAGCTGGGCGAGGTGCTGGAGCGCGACGCGATCGTCGTCGGCGATGGCGGCGACTTCGTTTCCTACGCCGGTCGCTTTATAGAGACCTACCAGCCCGGCTGCTGGATGGACCCGGGGCCGTTCGGCTGCCTCGGTGCCGGGCCGGGCCAGGCGATCGGCGCCAAGCTGGCCCACCCCGAGCGGCAGGTCTGCCTGCTGCTCGGCGACGGCGCCTTCGGCTTCGCCGGGATGGAGTTCGACACGATGGCGCGGCACGGTCTGCCCGTGGTCGGGGTGATGGGCAACAACGGGATCTGGGCGCTCGAGCACCATCCGATGAAGTTCCTCTACGGCTACTCGGTTGCGGCCGAGCTGCGCCCGGAGACCCGCTATGACCAGATGGTCGAAGCGCTCGGCTGCGACGGCGTGCTGGTGCGCGAGCCGGGAGAACTGCGCCCGGCGCTGGAGCGGGCCTTCGAGTCCGGGCGGCCGACCCTGGTCAACGTCCTCACCGACCCCGAGGTCGTCTACCCGCGCAAGTCGAACCTGGCTTGATCGAGCGCTAGACGGCCACGTCGCAACAAAGAATCGGCCGCCATCGCTGGCGGCCGATTCAAGGTTGGTCCCTCAGGACGGGCAGGGGTACGTCTTCAGGGACCAGTTCTTATTTGGTGGACTCAGACGGCGGGAGGCGCCATGATGCGGCAATCGTCCGAGCCCTGTACCGGGTCAGTTGGCGGGTATTGCCCCACCTCTTTTCCGATGTGCCGATTATGTGCTTGGCTGTCCGTTGCGTCCAGTCGCCGCAATCGTGCCTACTCATAATCGGGTAGGGAGAGGTTACCAAGTTTTATGGGTTCGGACGGCAACTTGACCCATCTGTAAGGCCTCTCGAAACTCGACTGTACACCCCGGACCACGTAATAGCCCCTGATTGGGAATACGGGGTTACCCGCAGTCCAGAGCCGATACAGCCGTGATCGCGGTGCCGTAGAGGATGTCGTGCTCGGAGACGTCGACCCGATCGAGGCCAAAGGCGCGCATCGTCTCGACCAGGATCACGACTCCGGCGACGATGTTAGGCGCCCGGTCGGGGTGCAGGCCGGTGATCTCGACCCGTTTGGACAGAGGGGCAGACGCCAATTGCGAGAGGAGTCGCTGGACCGAGACGAGGGCCAGCGTATGCCCGTGTACTTGCTTGGGATCGTAGGGCTCGAGGCCGATCTCGATCGAGGCCAGCGAGGTGGGCGTGCCGGCGACGGCGATCCCCGCCGTGGCTGCGGCGGCCGGTTGGTTCGCGATCGCTCCCTCTACGAGGGCGCGGACGTCCTTGGCCAGGGCCTCGAGCTCGAGCGTGGTCGGCGGGTCGTGTGAGATGTGCCGCTCGCTGTGGCGGACGACGCCGGCCTGCAGCGAGGCATGGAAGGCGATCTCGGCGCCGGTGCCCACAATCAACTCGGTCGAGCCGCCGCCGATGTCGACGACCAGGGTGGGCTCGCTGGGCGGGTTCTCGCAGGTCGCGCCAACGTAGGTAAGCCGTGCCTCCTCCTCGCCGCCGAGGACCCGGGCCGAGAGCGCGAAGCGCTCGCGCAGCTCGGCGACGAAGGCGCTGCCGTTGGAAGCGTCGCGAACGGCGCTGGTGGCGATCGATTCGATCTGCTCCACGCCGGCCTCGCGGCAGAGGGCGACGTAGTCGCCGACCGCCGCGCAGGCGGCCTCGATCGCCTCGGCGGAAAGCTGCCCGGAAAGATCGACGCCCCGCCCAAGCCGCGTGACCCGGCTTTGCCGCTCGATCTCCGAAACCCGCCCCCGATCGACCTCGGCAATCAAGAGCCGAGTCGAGTTGGAGCCGATGTCGACCACCGCGACCAGATGGGAATCCCCTGCCATGCCCGCGCCACTCTACGAGACATCCGCTCCCACGTTGCTAGCATGCCCCTACCGCCGCGGGGTGGAGCAGCCAGGTAGCTCGTCGGGCTCATAACCCGAAGGTCGCGGGTTCGAATCCCGCCCCCGCTATAGACAGAGTCGCGGATTCAAGTCTCCTAAACCCCCTGCAAAAGGGGGTTTTTTGGTAAGCGTTCAGTCCCCCGTTTACGCATGCGTGATTTCGGCGATGACCGGCGGAGAGCTGTGGTCTCAGGCAAGCAGGGGAGCGGGATCGCCGCGAACCCGGGCGCCGAGCACGTCGGCCAGGTAGGCGAAGAGCGAGCAGCCCTGCAGCCGGCAGGTGACCGAGGCGGAGAGCAGCCTCTCGATCGTGCGCTCGCCCCGCTCGGACTGGCTGCCGAGCGAGAGCTTGCGGAAGATCACCGGCCCGCGCAGGGCGCGCTCGGCGACGTTGTTGGTCGGCTCGACGCCGTCGACCTCGGTAAAGGTCCAAAGCGCCGGCCAGACCTTGAGCAGGTTCTTGGAGATGCCCCAGGTGAGCTTGTTGCGCCGACCTTTGGAGCCGAACTCAAGCAGCGCCTTCAACTCCCGTTTGAGCGGCGCCACCTCGCGCTTGAGGCGCTGGCGGTCGCCGTGCTCTTGAAAGTCCACCCAGGCGCAGAACAAGCGCCGAGCGATGTCCAGCCCCTGCTCGCCAAACTCCTTTTGGGCGGCGAGCCCTTCGGCGTGGGCGGTCAGGTCCCTGATCAGGTGCGACCAGCAGACCTGGCGCCTCTCGGGATCGAAGCCGCGGTAGGCCCACCAGCGATCGGAGCCGACGATGCCTCCAAAGCCCTCGCCCAGCAGGGCCGCCACCTCGCGCTCGTGGCGGTCGGGAGCGATGCGGAAGACCGCTGCCTTGGGGATGACCGCGCCCCATAGGGTGCGCTTCTTGCCGCGCAGCTTCCAGCCGGTCTCATCGACGTTGAGCGCCGGGGCTTTGCGGATGCGCTCCAGCAGATCCTCATAGGGGACGGCCAACGCCTTCCCTGTGCGAGCGAGGATCGCATCCACCGTGCCGCTCGCGAGCCCGGCGCCGAACAGCTCGCGAGCCAGCTCGACGGTGTCGCGGCGCGAGACGCGGTTCCTTACCGCGAGCGTCGCCACGGCCGCTTCCAGGCGGGTGCCGAAGGCGCCGGCAGGGACATCTGCGGGGAGCTCGGCTCGGGTGCTCGCGCCGCAGTCCGGGCAGCGGCTGCGGCGCAGGCGGTGCTCGGTGACCTCCACCGCGATCGCGGGCAGCTCGGTGACCTGGTGGCGGGCCGGGAGGCCGACCTCTTCGTCGCTCTCGGCGAGACGATGCCCGCAGCCGCAGCGCCCGGGCCAGTGGTCGATGACCCGATCGACTGCCTCGACCGGCAGCAGCCTGCGTCCCTTGCCCAGATGCCCGGGCTGGGCGCCCTGTACTCGCCCGGAGGGATCGGGCCGCTTGCGCTCGGGTGCCCCGGGCGGGTCCTGGCTCGGCGGGGTCGAGGAGTTCTGGGAGTTGCGGTTGAGGCGCCGCTCCAGCTCGGCGATCCGCACGTCCTGCTTGGCGGCCTGCTCGGTCAGCTGCTGGATCTGTTCGTCCATCCGCAGCAGCACCGCGACCACCGTCTCGCGGCCCTGGTCGTAGATCGCCTCGGCCTCGGCGCGCTTCACGCCAAGGGATTCGTCGGGTAGGGGGGACATAACCGCTACCCGACTGAACGCTTACACTTTCCCGCAGCGCCCACAGGGGTTTTGAACCCGCGACGGCTGAAGGAATTCGGACAGGGCTCAGCGTTTCTGCGCCGGCTTCTCCTGGCCCTCCTTTGGCCTGCGCGCTACCGCGAGGCGACGTAGGAAGAGGCCTAGGGCCCCGATTTGGCGCGCATGGATCGTCTCGTACCCGGGCTGGCCGGGGGACACGGTTCGGATGTTGTAGACGATCTTCAGGTCGTCTTTGGCGCTGCTCTCACCCCTGCTGCTCGCGTGGGTCATTGACGCTCTTCGCTCCCCAGGCCCGCCCGGCGCGTATGCGCCCCTTAAGGATGGCGCAGGCTCTTCGTTCTTGCGAGCGGATAGCCGCAAGTTCCTCCATAGGGCCAACGCTTCGGGTCCGACTGCTCCTCCAGGGCGGATGTTGGTCGGTAGTGACGCGATGTTCGGGAGTTCTGCCACTGCATCGGTCTACGCTGGTCGCATGCGCAAGACCAGCGTCTATCTCGACGAGGAGCAGGCCGAGCGCCTTGCCCGTCTCGCCCGGATGGAGGGCCGCTCGAAGGCCGCAATCGTCCGCGAGGCGATCTCCCGCTATCGACCGCGGCCAGAGCGGGGTCGAAACTTTGCTCTCGCCGGCAACTTCGAGCACGTCGATGGCGATCCTCGGCCGATCTCTTCAACTGCAGATGACGAGCTGATGCGCGGCTTCGGCGAGTGACTCGTGGCAAGTGTCGTCGTCGATGCCCATGCCAGTAGCAAGGCTCTGGATCCGCCCTCTAGACTTTTTCTATGGCCACGCGCGACCGGATAATCCACGTTACCCCTGATGCCTATGACCGTCTGGAGCGGGAGGCGGGCCGTCGCGGTGTGCAGCCGGACAAACTCGCCGACGAACTGCTCGCGGCCGAGTTGGCCCCCGCAAGCTCCGACCTGGAGGCCATCCTGGTCGACCTAGCCAATATCCGCGGCCGGGTTCGCGGTCCGGTCGATGCCGTCGCCGTAGTTCGCGAAGGCCGCGAAGAACTTGAGCAGCGCGGCCTTTGACGGTCGTCCTCGATTCGAACGTCGCCGTGGCGCTGGCGATTGACGCCGAGCGTGCGCCCGTCGTTGAAGAACTACTCCGCGCCTGGGAGGAGGCGAAAGGCTCTGCACGCGCCGGTGGCCCAGGTGCTCGACGCTGAGCTGTGGACACTCGACGGCCCGCTTTCCCGCAACGCCGCCGATACAGATTTGCCGGTACGACTCATCGGAGCGAGCTGACATCCAAGGGCACTCGGCGAAACTGGTGATCCGGCAGGCGGATTTGCACCATCGAAGCCGCTAACGATGTCGATCGCGCGAATCGCGCCTCGCTCGGTTGGCTCGAGTCAGGTCGGCGGCCTCGAAGCGCCCAACTCCGGCGAGGGCGGCTCGACCCCGCTCGCTCGCCGCGTCGATTTGCGAAGAGCCGGTCAAATCCGCATCCGCGAGACGCACGGCGATCAGCTTCTTGACGAGTGTCTTCGGCAGGGCTCGGTCGACGGGGAAATGCAGAGAGCTCTTGGTTCTCGCGTAGCCCTCGAGCTCATCGGCAAGCTGGCCGAGCACCGAGCCGCTGAAAGGCAGGTAGCTGAGGTGACTCTTGAACGCCGCAAACCCGGCGATGACTTGGCCTTGAAGCCGGAATGCGGGAATGCCGTATGAGATTCCTTCTTCGGCTTCGGGGACGATCTCGAGAATCGTGCGGCGAAGCTCCTGCAGCGTTGTGCGCTTCGGCTCCTCGAGATCACGCAGGTAGCTGTCGACCTGGTCGGCGGACATCTCTGCAAGTGTAGGTCTGCGTCGGGGATGAGCACCTGTCCCCGGAATTCAGGTTCTATTGCCCGCCGACATCGAGATCGACCCACTGAACGCTCTGCTGGTCGTACGTGCGAACGGGCATCGCGCCGCTCGGGGGATCCTTCGTGGTCGGTGCTACCCTCGATTGAGGGTCAACAGGTGAAGGCTCACTTTGGGTCAGCCCGTTTGACCGAGGGAAGGATCACATCACCCCACGTGTCCCCCGGCGCCGGCGCGCTGCGCATCTAGAAGCCGATCAGTCGATTTCCGATCGAGACCAGACGGCCTCCGACGCCGATCAGACTTCCTCCGACGCCGATCAGACCATGGCCGACCGCGACCAGGCGGCCTCAGAGGTGGACCAGCGTGTCTCTGACCACGACCAGGATCTCGCCGACCGCGAGCTGGAGGCCTCGCCCTCCGATCTGCCTTTGCTACGTGCCCATGAGCGGGCCAAGGCCGGTCGAGGCGAGGGGACGATGGCGCGGATGGCGAGCACCGCGGTCCGCGCCCAGGTCGCCGCCGAGCGCCACGACCAGGCTTGGCGCCGCGACGAGATGGCTCGCCACCGCGACGAGGTGGCGGCCAGTCGCGACCGCGAGGCCGAGGAAATAGAGGAATCTGCCGAGAGGATGGCGGGCGAGTTCGGTGCCGACAGCCCTACCGCAAAGGTGGCCGCCGTCGCGAGGGCTTCGGCCGCAGCCGCCAGGGCGCGCGCCGCCGAGGACCGCAAGCTCGCGGCGCGCGACCGCGAGGACGCCGCGCGCGACCGAAGGCTGTTGATGGCCGAGATCGACCGCTCCCACATGGATGAGCCGAGCGGCGCCTACGGGCGGCAAATCGGGGAGGTGCTCTTGCGCCACGAGATCGAGCGTGCTCAGGACGCGGACGCGCGCCTGGTGCTCGGCACCGTCACGATCGAAGAGGCCTCGCAAGCCGCCGAAGGCGAGGGTGACTCCGCCAGCGATGCGCTGGCTCGCGATCTCTTTCTCGCCATCCAAGAGTGCATCTGCCCCTACGACCCGATCGTGCGCTGGGGCGAGGGCGAATTCGCCTGCTCCGTCAGCGCGGTCAGTGAGAAGGAAGCAAGCCGTTCGCTAGGGGATGCCTGCACCGAGGTCGCCAAGCGCCACCCCGGCGCCTCGGCAAGCGTCGGCGTGGCGGTGCTCCAAGCGGACGACACCCTCGACGGTTTGATCGAGCGCGCCAAAAGCTTCGGCTAATGCGAACGCAGTAATGGACATCGAGCAAGCCGTTATATCTAGCTGGATCGCCTGAAGGATCCGGTCACGCTCGTCATATGCCGGGGATAGCGGCGGATCGCGTGCCAGAGCTCGTGAGGAAGCGGCGGCGGCTTGACCGCGGAGGCGCCCGGCGCGACAGGGGCCGCTTCTCCACTCATCGCAAGCGTGCCCCTCGACACCCGCGGGCGGGGATCAGGGAATGGAGCTCGCGGCTTCGCGCCTCAGCCCGCGCATCCCCCAGCCGAGGGCGCCCATGCCGATCCCGTTGAGGATGAAGGCGATCCCAACGAGGATCGCCAGGGTGGTGTAGCCGATGTTTGGGTTGGCGACGATCACGATCCCGGCAACCAGCTCGATCACCCCCAGGAAGGCGTACCAGAGGCGGTGCTCGTACTCCTCGAAGGCGGTCACGAACCGGATCACGCCCGCCGCGATCAGCCAGATCCCGATCAGCAGCGCGATCGCGGTGACGCCGCCGACCGGGTGGCGGATCAAGAGCACGCCGACGACGACCGTGAGCACGCCGAGGATCGCGACCATGCCGCGGTTGCGGGTGCTGCTCAGGCAGGCGTGACCAGCTCGAGGATCCCGTCGACCAAGAGGAAGATGCCGACGATGACGGCAAGCGTGACGAGGCTGCTCGCCGGCTTGAACAGCAGGACGATCCCGACGATGACGCTGAGGGCCCCGACGAGCACCAGCAGCCACCAGCCCCAGGTCGCCCCTCGCACCTCGACTGCACCCATTGAGTCGTCCATCGGCTGAACCTTCCTCTCGAACTTCTGGACATGGACGAACCGAGCCTAACCCGGGCAAGGCGATTCCGGATAGGGGCAAACCCACAGATCGCTCGCGGATTTCTACGATTCGTCAGCTGCACCCATGCGGGCCTCCCCGCGTCGCCCCCAACGATGGTGCCAACTACTGATGCGGAGCCCAGAGTCGCGGCCTACTGTGCCTGCATGCGATCTCTCGGACGTTCCCTCCGGCTTCCTGCGCTCCGCGGCAGCTTGACCGTGATGGCGGCGCTGCAGGCACTGCCACCGGCTCCCACCCCGGCGGAACTCCTCAGCCTCGCGCCGAAGGTCACCGCTGTCGTTTCCGCCGTAGAAGGACTTTCAAGCGCCACCGAATCCGCCTGCGGGTGAGCGAAGGACTCAATGGGTTGGGGCCTAGTCACGATCGGCCTTGTCCTCCTGTTCGTCGCGGGGGTGTCCCGGCGCCTGTCGAACACGCCGATCACCCCGGCGATGGTCGTCGTAGCGCTCGGAGTCCTGGCCGGTCCGCTCGTCCTCGACTCCCTGTCGACAGCTCCGACCAGCGCAACCGTGCGGGCTCTGGCCGAAGCGACCCTCGCGCTGGTGCTGTTCTCCGATGCGTCGCGTATCGATCTGCGGGCCCTGCGCCGCGATGCCTCCCTGCCGGGGCGGCTGCTCGGCATCGGCCTGCCCCTCACGATCGCGCTGGGAGCGCTGCCTGCCGTCGTCCTCTTCCCGTCGCTCTCCTTCAGCGAGGCCCTGATCCTCGGTGTGATCCTGGCCCCGACCGACGCCGGGCTCGGCAGCGCCGTGGTCACGGACAAGAGCCTTCCCCAGCGGGTGCGCCAGTCGCTCAACGTGGAGAGCGGGCTCAACGACGGGATCTGCGTCCCGCTGCTTTTGATCGTCCTCGCGACGGCTTCGGGCGGTCCAGCTCACCCGGCCCAGGTGATCGGCGAAGAGATCGGCTTTGGGCTGGTCGGCGGGATCGCCGCGGGGGCGCTCGCCGCGTGGGTCGTGATCGCAGCCGGCAAAAGGAACCTGATCGACGACGCCTGGCGCCAACTCATCCCCGTGGCGGCCGCCATCTCGGCGTTCGGGATGGCGGAGGCGCTCGGCGGATCGGGCTTCATCGCCGCCTTCGCCGCAGGTGCCCTTTTCGGCCTCCTCGCCCGGCACGACGACGATCGGATCATGCGCTTCGACGAGGAGGCGGGAGCACTGCTGGACGCCACCACCTTCCTGGTCTTCGGTGCTCTGCTGCTCGGCCCGACGCTGGAGCACGTGAGCTGGCAGATCGCGCTCTATGCCCTGCTGAGCCTGACAGTCGTTCGGATGCTTCCCGTGGCGCTGTCTCTGTGGGGCACCCACGCACGGGCGCCGACGCTGGCTTTCGTGGGCTGGTTCGGTCCGCGGGGACTGGCGTCGATCGTCTTCGCCGTGATCGTCGAGGACAGCTTCCAGGTGCACGGCGACATGCTGTTGACCGCCACCTATTTGACCGTTGGCCTCTCGGTCATGCTCCACGGGCTGTCGGCGGCACCACTGGTGAAGCGATACGCAGCTTGGTACCGAGCCGCAATGGCAAAGCGACCGCCCGAAATGGAGGACCAACCGGCGCATGAGTTCCGGCCTCGCGGTCCCGTCTCGCTTCCGGGGGGATGAGGGGAGCGCCTGCCATCGGCGGGAGCGCTGACCTCACCCGATCAGTCGTCGGTTTGGTCGGCTGGCGCCTTCCCGGCGCCGGGACGCCAGAGGCTGACCAGCCCGGCGACCAGCGTGACGAGAAAGATCTGGCCGAGCAGCATCTCGAGCACCGCGAAGGACTGGCCAACCGTCCCGGCCGGAACCAGGTTGCCGTAACCGGTCGTCGTCAGGGTCGTGTAGCTGAAGAAGAGGTAGTCGCTGGCGCGCGCATGGGCCACGCCGGTGAAGAAATCGCTGTGGCTCCAGCGACCGAAGGCGAAGTACAGGAACCCAAATAGAAGGCCGAGGATCGTGAAGACGCTGATCGCGCCGAGGATCGTGCGAAACTCGACCCGGCTGGCGCCGATGATTACGCGGCGGAGGATGGTCACGGCGGCGACGGCGAGCAGGATCGCGACTCCGCCAAATGCGACGCCGAGCAGTCGTTCCGACGGGATGCGAACCGCAATCAGCGCGATCAGAACCGAAGCGGATGCGACCACGATGGCCAGGCGCACCCGTGCCGGTCGCACGTCGGAGCTGGTGAACGCGACGACGGCGGTCAGCGCCGAAGCTGCAACCGGCGCAACGCGACCTCCCCAGCCCTCCGGGGGGAGCGTCATCATCACGACGAAGGTGACCAGGATCAGGGCCAAGACGAGCCCGTAGGCGTCGCTGATCCGCTCGGCCAATTCCAGCGCCTCGCGACGGCGGCGCACACGACCCAGTCGGCTGGCACGCTGATCAGGCACCTGTTGAACCTAACCGAGGCAGAGGGTCGCTGCGCTACCAGCGGTCGTCTAAGTTGAACGAGTGACTCCGGCCGAGGGAACGCCCGCTGAGCAGTCGCCCCAATCAGCCGGGGATGGAAGCGGCAAGCGGGCGACGTGGCGCCGGCTGGCGCGGCTCGCCTACCGCGACCCCGAGCATGTTTGCGAGCGGCTGACGCTCTTCGGCTCCCAGCAACTCGGCAAGCCCTCGCTGGAATGGGCCAAGCGGGTCCGGGAGGAACAGCCCGACGCTCCGCGGGCGCTGATCGCCGAGGATCTCCGCGAGGAGACCGCGCGCGTCGCTCGGGTCGACGGCGCCGTTGCCGGTACCCCCTTCCTGATCGCGCTCGTCCCCGGCTATCTCTCCTACCTTTGGCAGGAGGGGGTGATGGAGCGTCGCATCGCGGCGCTCTACGGCCACGACCCCCGGGATTTGGAGACGGGCGCGCGGGTGCTGGCGCTGCGCGGCGTGCACTCGACCGTCGACGCTGCCCGCGAGGCCCTGCTAAAGGTGCGCGATGCCTCGCTTCCGGAGAAGCCGACCGCACGACGACCGCTGCGCGTTTGGGTCCGCAGCCTCTACCTGCTGCTGGTGTTCGGCGGATTCATCGGCGCCTCGACAGACGAGGGCGAAAAGTACGCCCACTGGCGCCTGCGGGCGGCGCTCGGCTTCCTGATCGGGCTCGCGATCTGGGTCACCACCTGGGTGCTTCCGGTCAGCTTCATGATCGCGATGGCGTGGGGCTGTGAGAGTCACGCCCGAAAGCTCGGCACCCGGACCCTGAGCTTCTATGGAGGCGATTCCGCCAGCACCGAGGCGGCGATCGCCGCGGCTGACCGGCACGAGGATCGTGGCCGGACCCGCCGTGATCTGGTGCGGGGTCTCCTCATCGTTCTTTCCGTCGCGGTCCCGATCGGCTTCGTCGCCTATGCCGACCATGTCCGCCAGAGCACTGGCATCAATTGGCTCGGCGCTCTCGGCGCTCTCGTTGCGGCATCCCTCGTCATCGCCACGACGGTCATCGCCCGCCGCCGCTAGGCAGCGGGCTTAGGACCCGAAGGCAGGCCCCGGTGTTGTTACTTCGGCCTCAAAACGCACGACGGCGATTCGCGGGGAGCCGAACATGAGCGGGCCGTCATTCAACCCACCTTGGGATTTTTGAAAACAGTGGGCTGAGCCAGGCTGCTTCGGCCTTCAGAAGTTCTGCCCGTAAGACGCTGGGTGCATGCGTATCCGGGAGGGCTCGGCGACGGATTGAAGGCTCTTCGTTTGCGCGACATCCAGACGCGAGAAGCGATCCGACCCTCAGCTCCCGGTAGCCGTCGTGGGCTCCGACTCGGATCAGCTCGCCTTGGTGGTGTACTTTGAGGTTCCGTTGCAGGCCTTGGAGGTAGTGAATTCGGTGATCGCCTTGCCGCTCTCACGCCCCTTCTTGCCGAACTTGCCGGTGATCTTCACGAAGCCCTGATGGTCGTGGGTGGGGGCAAAGTAGATCGGCAGCTTCGCCGTGAAGGCGCCCTTGCTCAAGATCTTCGCCGTCGCGTCCTGGGCTTCGCCAAAGCCTCCGCCTTCGCAGTAGACCGGGTAGCCGCTCGGCAGGCTGAAATCTTGAACCTTCTTGCCGTTCTTGGAGACCTCGAAGGTGATCGGGAAGGTGATGTTGGCCCCCGCAGGGCGCTTGATAGACCCGGAGTAGGTCTTGCCCGTGGCCGGGTGGGCAGCGCCGGCGCTGCCGGCGCTCGCGGCGAGAGTGGCGAGCGCGGCAATCAGGATGACGAGACCGCAGGACACTGCGGCTCGAGGGTGGTGGCGGATTTTCATGCTCCTCCTGTCTCTCACTCAACGTGTGGCGGCTCAGTGGCCGCTGGACGAGACCCGAAAGAGGCTAGCCCATCCGAACCGCGATCGGGAGTTGCTCAGGCAGCCGTTCTCCTTTGCGCGAAGTGTGAGAGCAGCCGCCCACTGACCGTCGCACTCCAGCAGGAGGCAGTAGCTCGATCTGCTCACCCTCCAAGCTGGCGACGCTTCGATGCGAGGAAGTGGGGCAGCTTGACTTCGCCATAGCCCTGTGGGGCTCTCGCGGGCGCTCGGCGCGGCGGTCCCCGCGAGGATCTTCTGATCGGCGACGAAGGGTCGAACACCCTGCTCGGACGAGGTGGTGACGACTTCCTCGACGGCATAGGCGGTTTTGACAATTGCGTCGGCGGCACGGCAGCAACGAAACCGCGAACTGCGAGTAGACCGAGCGTCACGCTCGCCGCGAGCTCGCGGTATCGCACCGCATCGCCATCCAGCGGTAGATGTTTAGGAAACAGTCCTCTGATGAAGCTGGGCCGAAAAGATGCCATCTCTGCCGAAGAAACTGACCCTGCTCTTTGCGCTCACCGCCATTGCTCAAGCCTCCTCGGTGGCCCACGCAGGCAGAGTGAGCGATTCGGTGAAAGTCATCGCCCGGGAGAGCGCATCGACGGCTGGTCGTCACTTCAATCTCGTCCTCGCCGGCAGCTCCGCCCCGAACGAAATCCACATCTCACTGAGCGCCGACGGGAGCACCTACGTGATCGACTCTTCCTCGCCCTTGGAAGTGGGCGACGACGTTTGCGCCAACCCACCCGAAAACCCCTACGAGCTGATCTGCGAAGCGGCTGCGATCGACGGCTTCTGGTTCAACGGCGGCGCCAGCGATGACGTGGTGATCCTCGGTCGCGGCATCCCGGCTCCGGCGACCCTGCGAGGCGGCCCGGGGAACGACACGCTTGTCGGCGGCGCCGGCGACGACAAGCTGGTCGGCGGGCCGGGCAACGACGCCCTGATCGGCCGCGGGGGCGATGACTTGCTCTATGGCGGGCCGGGGAACGATACGCTTATGGGAGGGTCGGGTGAAGACACCTGCGGTGGCGGCCCGGGTCGCGACACGGCGAGCGCCTGCGCGACCGTCATTGAAATTCCCTGAGCAGCTAGCCTTCACCGAGGCGACGATGACCGGACTGGAGAACCCCACCCACATCCTCTTCGTCTTGATCGTCGCGGTGCTCGTCCTCGGCCCCAAGCGGCTGCCCTCGGTCGGCCGCTCGCTGGGAACCGGTATCCGCGAGTTCAGGGACTCTCTCTCCGGCGGCGAGGAGGAGCGCGACGAATCCCAGCGCTCCAGCGCGGAGACCGGTAAGCCGCGATCCTCGCGCTGATCGACAGCCCCGCCCATCTCGGCTACCTCGCCCTCGCCGCCCTGATCGGCGCCGAGTCCGCGGGCGTTCCACTGCCCGGCGAGGCCGCGCTGATAGCCGCTGCCCTGCTTGCCCACAGCGGCGAACTGCGGATCGAGCTGGTGATCTCGATCGCCATTGCCGCCGCGATCGTCGGCGACAACATCGGCTACGTGATCGGGCGCCGGGGCGGTCGCGCCCTGCTGCTTTTGCCCGGCCCCTTTCGGGCGCGGCGGGAAGCCTTCCTCGAGCAGGGCGAGCCTTTCTTCGAGCGCCACGGTCCCAAGGCAGTCTTCCTCGGCCGCTGGACAGCCGTGCTGCGAGTCGCTGTCGCCTGGCTCGCCGGGGCCCACCGGATGCGTTGGGCTGCCTTCTCCTTTTGGAACGCCCTCGGCGCGATCGCTTGGGCGAGCACGGTCGGCTTGCTCGCTTACCTCCTGGGCCCCGTGGCGGAGCGCTTTCTCGCGGTCTTCGGCCTCGCCGGCGCCCTCGCGGGCGCGGCGCTGCTCTACGTCTTCATCGCCAGAAGGAGGCGTGTAACCGTCGGGGCCGACAGCCGGGCAGCCGACGACTGACCGGGCTGGCCTCGTCTCGGTTTGCCACACTGCTGGCTGGAGGCGATGCCAGCACGCGCGGACAAATCCTCTGCCCTAACTTGGCTCGCCGAGGGACGGCCTTTGGCGCTCTTGGTGGAGCCGCCGACCTTCGTCTTCCTCATCGGCCTCGTGCTCGGAAGCGCCGCCGCAATCGTGGCGCTGCTGGTCGTCGTAATTCCTTAACGGCCGGCTCTCGCGCTGCTACTTCTTGTGCAGGCCGGCGACCGCGTGCCCATGTTCGGTTTCCTTGCAATAGAGCGGCGCGGGGTCGATCGAGTCGATGAGGGCCCGGCCGGAGGGGTGGCCCTTGCTGCCGCACTGGATGACGGCGTCCTTGACTCCATCGGTGGCGTCGATCACGTCTTCGCCGCCGCGGCCGTAGAAGCTGTCGGTGCCGGGCTGGCCCAGCATGAAGTTGGGGCCGGCGTCGCCGATAAGTACATCGTTGTCGAAAGAGCCCTCGATGTCCTCGTCTGAGCGGGCAAGGCGGACTTTGTGGCAGCCGGGGATCGCGTCGATCCAGGCCCAGCCCGCGGCGAGGGAGATGTAGAGAGTGCCCGGATGGGCCTGGGTCTCGGCGAAGGAGGCGTCGTCCTGCCCGGCACCGCCGACCAGAGCACCCCCGGCGCAGCCGCCGCCCGCCGCGAGCAGGTCGCCACCGGGTCCGCCGTAGAGGTAGGTCGGCCCGGGCAGGTTGCCGACCAGGCCGTCGTCTCCTGCGCCGCCGTAGATGCGATCGGCGCCTGGGCCGGACTCGATCAGGTCGTCCTCGGGGCCACCGCGGATCACGTCGTTGCCCTCGCCCCCGGCGAGGCGGACGAAATCGACGGCGCGCAGCGAACCTTCGACCCTGAGGCGGTCGTTGCCGGGGCCGAGGTCGGCCATCAGCCAGCGTGCCGGCCCTTCCATTGAACAACTCACCTGCTTAACCGTGCCCGGAGGGTGGGCGCAGCCGCTTCCGGCCGCGATCCCCCCGGCGGCGCTGACGCCGAAGCTCCGCGAGCTTTCGTCGTAGGCGACGGTGATGTCGTCGCGTCCGTCGCCGCCGACGACTTGCAGGCCGCCACCGCCGGCTGGGTCGGGATCGACCTGGACGTAGGCCGAGGCGCTGAGCGGCTTTTCGGGGCCGCAGGAGACATGGACCGGCCCTCCCTTGCAACCATCCGTACCCTGGCCGCCGTCCAGAGTGTCGCGCCCGCCGCCGCCGAAGATGTGGTCGTCGCCCGGGCCGCCGTCGATCACGTTGGCGCCCTTGTCGCCGATCAGCGTGTCGGCGAAGGCCGAGCCTTCGAGGCTCTCGAAGCGATAGAGACGGTCGTGGCCGTCGCCCCTTGCTCTATGGGCGTTGAGGGAAGCCCAGACGCCCTGGTCACGCCCGCTGCCGCCGACCGCGGTGGCAAAGGAGGCGATGTCACCCTTGCCGGGGCCGCCGTCCATGCGGTCATAGCCGTAGTCGCCGCGTACGAGGTCTTCGTCCCCCGGCCCGCCGCTGACCGTGTCGATGCCGAGGCCGCCACTTACTTCGTCGCGGTCGCCGGACCCGCCCAGCACCTTGTCGTCGCCGAGGTCGCCGAAGACCCGATCGGTGCCAGGGCCGCCGTCGAGGAGGTCATTGCCGCGCCCGCCGTGGATCAGGTCGTCCCCGGCACCGCCGCAGATGATGTCATCGCCTAGGCCGCCGTAAATCGTGTCGTTGCCCGCCCCGCCCCAGATTACGTCTCGGTGCTGTGTGCCCCTCAGCACGTCATCGCCGGAGGTGCCGATGATCGTGGCCTTGTGCCCATGGCAGCGTGGCACTTCGGTTGCCGTCGAAGGGGCTGCGGCGGCATGCGCGGCGAACGCCGCCGCCAGCAACGCGAGCCCGCCGGCGATGCCACGTCGGCGCGCCGTCACGCGGACATCGTAGTTGTCCGCCGACCCTGGCTCTAGCCTTGCCACCGCAACTCCCACCGCGGTCCCCGGTTTGCGGAGGCTGGGGCGCCAACCATGAATTCCCGCAGGGTTCGACCGGCAGGTACCCGCGCGCTTACGAGTGCGCGCCTTCTGCTGCTCGCAGCGGTGACGCTTGTGCTGCTCGCAATCCTCGGCCTCGCCGATCACCAACAGCCCGTCGAGGCCGCAGCTCAACAGCGTCCGAACTTCGTCGTCATCCAGACCGACGACTCGACGCTCGAACAGCTCTACGCCGCCTACACGCCCTATCCAGGGGCGCCGGCGATCCGGGCGATGCCCAACACGCTGGATCTGCTCGCCAAACGCGGGGTTACGTTCAACCGCTATTACGTCTCCTACTCGCTCTGCTGTCCATCGCGGGTCACCCTGCTGACCGGCCGCTATGCCCACAACCACAACGTGCGCGGCAACGTGCAGCCCGAAGGCGGCTACTCGGGCTTCCGCGAGCGCGCCGCCTGGAACCACAACATCGCGACCTGGCTGCAGGGCTCCGGCTACCGCACGATCCACATCGGCAAGTTCCTCAACGGCTACGGCGACGCGCCCTACTCCAGCGGTGCCGAAGTGCCGCCCGGCTGGAGCTCCTGGCACACCGTCCTTCATGCCGACACCGACCACTACTACTACGGCTACGAACTGAACAACAACGGCGTGATCGAAGGCCCCTTCGGTGACTCGGGCAGCTGGGAAACGCGCGAATACGGCGAACGCGACGACCCCGGCTGCCCTTCTGCACCGCTGAACGGCAAGCCCTGCTATTACGAGACCGACAAGTTCGACGAACTGGCGACCCAGGAACTTGCCGCCACCCCGCCGACTAAGCCCTTTTACCTGCAGCTCGACGAGACCGCCCCCCACGGCGACTTCCGCCGCCCCGCCGGGCCGGAGCCACCCAGCCGCTACTACTCCCTCTTCGACGGCGCCCCCTACCCTCACGGCCGCGCCCAGGGCTTCGACGAGGGCAACGTCAACGACAAGCCGAGCTTCATCCGCAACGCGCCCTACCTCTCACTGAACGAAATCCACACCTACCGCGTCTACTACGACAAGGCGCTCGCCTCGCTGCGCGGAATCGACGACGGGGTCAAGCAGATCGTCGACGAGCTCGGCGCCCTGCACCGCCTGCGCGACACCTACATCATCTTCACCTCCGACAACGGGTTCTTCTACGGCGAGCACCGCCTCACCGGCGGCAAGTTCCTCGCCTATGAGCCCTCCACGCACCTGCCCTTCCTGATGCGGGGGCCGGGGATCAAGCCGGGAAGCGAAACCAGCGAGCCGGCAGCCAACATCGACATCGCCCCGACCATCCTCGAACTCGCCCACGCCAAAGCCGACCGCTCGATCGACGGCCGCTCGCTCTATCCCTTCGCCCACGACACCAGCCTGCTAACCAGGCGGCCGATCCTCTTCGAGTCCTTCGTCGAAACCAACGATGTCGAAGAGAACGGCGGCGGGCCTCCGGCGACGCCCGCGCCGGCCGGCGAAGCCCCGGTGTACACCCCCGCGGCGCGAACGGCGCGGGCATCCGGCGGGCATCCGGCGCACGCCTCGATCGTTGCGCCGCCCAAGAACTACTACGGCATCCTGCTCGGCCCCTACAAGTACATCGAGTGGCCCGACGGCGAGAAGGAGCTCTACGACCTGAGCAAGGATCCCTACGAGCTGAACAACCGGGTCACCGACCCCAACCTGTTCCCGATCCGCAACTTCTTGCACCGGGAACTGGAGCGCCTGGAGACCTGTGCCGGCAAGCAGTGCCAGGAACTCTCGCCCGAATTTCCGCTGACTCGCGATCAGCAGTTGAAGGCAAAACGCGAAAGGGAAAAGCGACAAAAGGAACAGGAAAAGAAGCCCGGTGCGACTCATCATCCGGCGGGTTGACGCAGGGGCCTGGCGACCCTCAAAAAGATCTCACGGCCCTCCGCGTAACCTTCCGTCTCGATGCGAGGAGCGGGGACCACGGCATTTGCGGCGGCGCTCCTGACGCTCCTCGCGCTGGTCGCGCCCCCCGCCTCAGCGGGTGACTTGGCGAGCCACGTCGATCCCTTCGCCGGCACCCAGCCGGGCTCGCGCACCTTCGGCGGCGGCCACAACTTCCCCGGCGCAACCGTGCCCTTCGGCATGGTGCAGTGGAGTCCAGATACGACGCCGGCCGACCGCAACGGCTTCGGCGGCTACGACCACCGCGACCACCACCTGCGGGGCTTCAGCCTCACCCACCTGAGCGGCGCCGGCTGTTCCCTCTACGGCGACTTCCCGTTCCTGCCCACGACCGAGCCGCTTGGCTCCTCCCCCGCCGCCAACGGCTCCGTGCTGGACGGCCAGTACCAGCCGGGGTTCTCCCACGCCAACGAGCGGGCGCGGCCCGGCTACTACGCGGTGCGGCTCAAACCCGTCCACGGCGGCGCGATTGAGACGGAGCTGACCGCGACGACGCGGACCGGCATGGCGCGCTTCACCTTCCCCCGCAATCCGCACTCCAGCGTCCTCATCAACGCCGGCGGCAGCGCCCAGCCCGATGACTTCGCGAGCGTGGAAATCAATCCAGCAGGTCGGGAAATCAGCGGCGCCGCCTTCAGCGGGCTCTTTTGCGGCCAGCGCCCCCGCTACAAGATCTACTTCGCCGCCGTCTTCAACCGCCGCTTCACCGCCTACGGCACGTGGCGGCGCAGCCAGCTCGATCCCGGCTCGACTGCGGCGAGCGACAGCCGGGTGTCGGCAGCCAACCCACCGACGAGCGCCGATGCGGGCGCCTACGCCAGCTTCGACACCGAGAAGAACAAGGTGGTGCTGGCCCGCGTCGGTATCTCATTCGTCAGCGTCGAAGGCGCCCGTGCCAACCTCGCCGCCGAAGACCCCGGGCTCGGCTTTGGGACGGTCGCCGCCCGCGCCGAACAGAGCTGGAACCGCTCGCTCGGGCGGATTCGCGTCAGCGGCGGTCCCCCGCAACTCCTCGACTCTTTCTACACGGCCCTCTATCACGCCTTCATCGCGCCGCGCACCTTCAGCGACACAGACGGTGCCTATCTCGGCATGGACGGCCGCCCTCACCGGGCACGGGGCCGGATCCAGTACGCAGACTTCTCCGGCTGGGACATCTACCGCAGCGAGATCCAGCTGCTCTCGATTCTCGACCCGAAGCGCGCTTCCGACATGGTCCGCTCGCTGCTCGCCGATACCGCCCAGAGCGGCTGCCTGCCGCGCTGGCCCTACGCCAACGGGCAGAGCATGACAATGGTCGGCGACTCTGCCGACCCGATCATCGCCTCCGCCGCCGCTTTCGGCGCCAACGCCTTCGATAAGACAGCCGCGCTGGAAGCGATGGTCAGGGGGGCGAGCGAACCGTGCCAGAGCTCCAACGGCGAATACCTCGAGCGCCAGGGCCTGCCGGAATACCAGACGCTCGGCTACGTCCCCTATGACGTTGACACCCAGACCCGCAACGCGAACTCGCTCTTCGGCAGCCCGACCGCCGTCTGGGGCTCGGCGGCAACTTCGCTGGAGTACGACGTCGACGACTTCGCGATCGCCCAGTTCGCGGCCCGCGACCGCCATGATCGCTCCGCCTATCGCACCTTCATAAACCGCTCGGCCGCCTGGCGCCGCCTCTTTGACCCGAAGCGCGGACTGATCGAGCCGCGCTACGCGAGCGGCGCCTTCCCGGCCCCTTACAACAACCTCAAAGGCGGCGGCTTCGTCGAGGGCAACTCCTACCAGTACAGCTGGATGGTCCCCCAGGATCCCTCCGGGCTGATCCGCAAGCTGGGCGGCCGCGCCAAGGCGGCGGCCAAGCTCGACTACTTCCTGCGAGAGCTGAACGGCGGCGTCGGCGCCACCCACACCAACCACGCCCTGCTCGGCAACGAGCCGACCCTGCAGACGCCCTGGCTCTATGACTGGATGCAGCGGCCGTTTCGCACCCAGGGTGAGGTCCGCCGCGCCCTCCTCTCCCTCTATGACACAACCCCCGACGGCTATCCCGGCAACGACGACCTTGGCACGCTCTCCTCCTGGTATGTGTTCGGGGCGCTCGGCCTCTACCCCGAGGTGCCGGGGGTAGGGCTGTTGGCAATCGGCAGCCCGATGTTCGGCCGCGCGACTGTCGCGATGCCGCACCATAAGCGCCTCTCGATCACCGCCACCGCCTATACCTTCAAGAAGGCGAAGGGGCGCAAGCGAGGTAGGCGAGCGCAGCGGCGCAAGGTCGCCCTGCAGCCGGCCCGAGCCCCCTACATCCGCTCGCTCAACCTCAATGGCCACTCCTACGGGCGGCCCTGGACGACCTACTGCGTGCTGGCGCGCGGCGGGCACTTGGCCTTCGGGCTTGGGCCGCGGCCCGACCGCAAGTGGGGCGAGGCCGCCGCCGCCGTGCCGCCCTCCTTCGGCCCCCACCGGCGGAGGCCGACGAACGCCTGCGCGCCCTGAGGGTCCCTCGCCTCGCCTGACCTCGAGCCACGGTTGTGGCGCCGCCGCGACGAGATGATCGTCGCCGTTGCCAGCGCAGATCTTGTCGTCGCCGCCTTTCCCGTAGATCAGATCGGGGCCGTTGGTGCCGACGATCACGTCGTCGTCGGCGGTCCCGATTTCAGGGGGTCGGGCCACCAGGCCCTTTTGCGAGGCGTCGGCAGAAGTCCTAGGGGACCGACGCCGTCTGCTCGCAGTTGACGGCTTGGTCGTTGCCGCCACCACCGATGCAGGTGTCGTTGCCACCCATGCCGTCGAGCTTGTCGTCGCCGCCGCGGCCGAGCAGGACGTTGAGGCCGGAGTCACCGATCAGGATGTCGGGTCCGGGTGATCCCTCGATCTTCTCGACGTTGTCGTCGATATGGCCGGCATTGCAGTTGGGAGCGCCGGGGTCGAGCACCGCTCCCCCGATCGTCGCCTTGACGAAGATGCCGCTGTTGCGGACGCGGGCGAAGGAGGCGCTGTCGTTGGAGCCCGCCCCCCGTCGAAGAGGTCGCCGTCGCAGGGCTGGCCGCCGACCAAGAGGTCATTGCCGGGGCCGCCGATCATCGTTGCCGGGCCGCTGTCTTTGCGCGGGTGGAAGATGTTGACGCCGTAGAGGACATCATCGCCGCCTCCCCCTTCCAGCGTGTCGGCGACGTGGTCATCGCCAGCGTAGAGGACATCGTCGCCTTTGCCGCCGCGCAGCGTGTCTTCGCCGGCGCCGCCGTCGATGATCGAGGAGACCGAGGAGGGGACGCTCGCGTCGACGCTGAAGCTGTCGTTGCCGCCGACCATCGAAGTCAGGATCGAGGAGATGGGGCCCTGGCAGGAGACCGAGTTCGCAACGGCGTTCCGGGAGCAAACGGACGACGAAGGGTCGCCGAGGAGGATTTCCGAGCCGCCCAGTTCGCCGTTGACCGTGTAGGTGCCGCCGGTGTCGCTGACACCGGCGGCATCGGGGCCTTCGCTGCCGGTGACGATCAGGCTGGTCTGCCCGTCGATGCTTTCGTAGAGTTCGACCGCGGTGCCATTCATGCCCTGGCTCAGGCCGCAGGAGGTTTCGGCGGCGAAGCCGCCGCTGCATTCATCTGAGCCGGGACCGCCGAAGGCTTCGTCGCCGGGTCCCGCCCCGATCAGTCGGTCGTCGCCGGGACCGCCGTCGAGCCGATTGGCGCTCGCCGGGTCGCCGATCAGGGTGTCGTCGCCGGAGCCGCCGACCGCATCCTCGATCCCGCTCAGGTGCTCCGATTCGGCGCTGCTCACCGTCTGCGTCTGCAGGTTGATTGTGACCGCGCCTCCGGTGCCGGCATAGGAGGCGATGTCGTGTTCGCCGGGCCCCCCGTCGATCTTGTCGTTGCCCGGGCCACCGCTCAGGATGTCGTAGTCGCCGGAGCCGCCAAAGAGCGAGTCGTCGCCTGGGCCGCCGCTGAGGCGATCGCCGTTGCCCGGCCCCCCGTCGAGGATGTCGTTGCCGCTTTCGCCGAAGAGAGTGTCTTCGCTTCCGCCTCCGTAGAGGTGATCGGAACCTCGTTCGCTGTAGATCGTGTCATTGCCACCTTCGCTGTAGATCGTGTCGTCACCTCGGCCGCCGTAGATCGTGTCCTCGCCTGCGCCGGCGCAGATCGTGTCATCGCCTCCTTCACCGTAGATCGTGTTGTCTCCCGGCCCGGCGACGATCACATCCGGTGCCTTGGTTCCGATGATCGTCGGGGCATTGGAGACGATCGTCGCCTTCTTGCCGTGGCAGGCCGGCGCGGCGGCCGCCCGGTCCAGCGAAGGCCATGCGAATACGGCAATAACCGCGGTCGCGGCGAAAAGGCAGCGCCGCGCTATGAAGTTCGATTTTGGGGTCTGAGTCGTTTCCAAATCAGAAGCTGGAGGTCGAGTGCGCCCGGCTACCCGCCTAGCCCGGTGCGAAGTTGCACGTGTGAGGAGCCGCTACCTAAGAAGTCGGCGGTACTTCCAAAAGGCTTGAGCGTTGGGCCGAATGAGCAGACTCTCGACCGAAAGCGGCCGGCAACCAGTTCGGCGTCCTTGCCGTCGCCGGGGGGGCAAGGAGCCACCACTCGACGGCAGACCTTTAGGCCGGAATGCTTAAGCTGGACGAATCTCCTAGAGAACTTCTCGAACAGATGTGGTGCGATGTTGCCACTGGATGATCAGACGGCGCATCTGCGCTAACACGGAGAGGACCCAGTGCAGGCTGTAGCAACTCGGCTCATCGAAAGGTCCCGAAAGTGGGGAACGGGTTTGGGGGCGACTCTCTGTGCCGCGGTGCTACTCGCCACCGCGATTCCAGCGATCGCTGCCGCGCAGTCGACTCCCTTCGATGCTCCTTCGGAAATGAGCCTCTCCTTCGCGGGCGGAACCGCGCGCCTGGTCGGCCCGGATGCCTTGGTCCAGGTCAAGTGCACGGGTTCGCAGAACGGCATCTGCAGCGGCACGGTGACTCTCTCCGCCGCGGGCCAAAAGCACAAGGTCCCGTTTTCGGTCGTTGGCGGCAACAGCCAGAGCTTGACCGTGCCCGTCGGCTCGAGCAAGGCCCTCGACGCAACGTCTGGCCTCGCCGTGGCGAAGACGGTGCAGCCATCGGGTGGCTACGTGCGCAATTCGGAAGTGCTGCACTTCCAGTAACTCAACGACTCCTCGACCTGCTCATCCGCCACCTCGCTCAGCTCGGGTTCTCGATCCCCTCTCAGGAGACACAAGCCCCAGCCTGCGGCGCAGCTCGGCTCCGCGCCCGGCGGCCACCGCGCGCCCGGCGCGCCGCGCGTCTAGGTCGATCCCGCGGTTATAGGCGAGGTCGAGCAGCTCCTGGCGCTCGGTGTCCTCTCGCGCCCAGCGCATCAGCACCCAGAAGAAGACCCCCAGCATCACCAGGAGGCTCTGCACCATGAGCACAACGCCGGCGACGCTCTGGTCGGTGACCGGGTCGAGTCCGTGCGCATGGTCGGAGGCGGCGTAGAACGGGTAGAGGACCGTCCCCGACCACATCAGGATGTTGGCCAGGGCCATGCTGGAGAAGTGGACGGTGCCGGCGTAGATCACCTTGGCGCCGTTGCCGAACCACTCAGGCTTGGGGAACGGTCCGATCAGCGCCAGCCACATCACCACCCCGGCGGCGATGAAGCAGGCGTGCTCGAGGAGGTGGATGAGCTCGTTTTCCTCGGCCACTTGGTAGAGGGGCGGGGCATGCCAGCCGTACATGACCACGAGCCAGACGGCCACGGCCGCCACCGGGTGCATCAGGATCTGCAGCTGCCCGATCCCGGGCTTGGTCAGGATCGGCGTCAGGGTCGGGCCGGTCAGGCCGATTGCCAAGAGCAGCGAGGCCTCGTCGAAGAGAAGCGTGTGCTGGATCATGTGGCCGAAGACGAAGTCGTCGGCCAGTCTGTCGATCGGGCCGACGGTGGCGATCACGATCAACGACATGCCGCAGGCGAAGCTCGCCTGGCGCGCCGGGCTCGGCTGGCGCCCCTGCTCGCGCAGGTGGCCGACCCGCACGAAGTAGGCGACGCCGATCAGCAGGGGCAGCGTGATCGAGGTCACGGTGCTCCAGTCGAGCGCCAAGTCAAGGCTCATCGAACCTCTGTTCTATCGAACGGCGCCCCTGGGGGCTGCTGCGATGTCAGAAAGCCGACACTGCAAGCGTCGACGTTTGGACTACCATCTTTGTTCCAATGCGGCTCGGGACTCGTTTCACTGCGGGGGTTGCGCTGGCGATCACCGCCTTGTGGGCTCTTGCGCTGGCCTTCGCCGGTTCCACCGACGTGGCGCTCTTCCTCGCGCCGGCGCTGCTGATTTCGCTGCCGCTCCTCGCGGGGCGCTACGTGGGCGAGGAGCTGATCGCGAGACTCATCGCTCGCAAGCCACGTCCTGATGGCACTTCACCCCCGGTCTTCCTGCCTCGAATGCCGACGATCTGGCTGCCTCACGGCACCCGCCTGCTTGCCTTCTCATTGGCCGAGCGCCCACCGCCTCCGGCCTTCTGAGGCAAGACCTAGCGCGGGCGGCCTGGGAATCCCTCGGTCGCTCCGCCCGATCGAAAGGACACCCTGTGCGAGAGCGGAGGGCGAGGCTCCCAAGCGAGACGACACTGCGACGGACCGCGGCAGCGGTCGCGGCGCTCGGCATCGGCGTCGCCACCTACATCACGATCGCCGACTCCGGCGGCGGGGCGCCTGCCTGCTTGGCGGGCGGCGGAGGCTGTGAGACCGTGGCCTCCAGCTCCTATTCGCACCTCTTCGGCGTCAACGTCGCCGTCTTCGGGATCGCCGGCTATGTCGGACTGCTCGTCGCGGCGCTTCTGCGCGGCGACGGGGCGCGGATAGCCGGTTTCGCGATCGCGCTGGTCGGCTTTGGCTTCAGCGCCTACCTCACCTACCTGGAGCTGTTCACGATCGAAGCGATCTGCCAGTGGTGCGTGACCAGCGCCGCCCTGATGACCCTGCTGCTGGCGCTGAACCTAACCCGCGCCTTCGGCTATCTCGGCAAGGCGAGCGCAAGCCTGGCGGCGGGGATGGACATACGAGAGGAAGGAACATGAGCGACAAGCGAGAGCGAGAGAAACGCCGCGAGGAGCGGCTGCTGAGGGAAACCGAGGCGCAGGGACAGGAGCGCCGCAAGCGGCTGGTCAAGCTCACCGCCGGCATGACCCTGTTGGCGCTGGTCGTCGTCGTAGCGGCAGTCGTGATCAGCCAGAGCCAGGGAGGCGACAGCAGTGGCGGCGATACGAACCTGGAAGACGTCAGCCTGGTCGAAGGCATGCTGGAAGGGATCCCGCAGCACGGAACGGTGCTCGGCGAACCGTCGGCCAAGGCGACGGTGATCGAGTTCGGCGACCTGCAGTGCCCCGTCTGCAAGGCCTATTCCGAAGAAGTGATCCCCCAGATCGTCGAAGGCCCCGTTCGCGACGGAGAAGCGAAAATCGAATTCCGCAACTTCACGATCATCAGCGAGCAGTCGGTTCCGGCCGGCGCGGCGGCGATCTCGGCCGGCCGGCAGAGGCGCGCCTGGAACTACATCGAGCTCTTCTACCGCAACCAGGGCGAGGAGGGGTCGGGATATGTGACCCCAGCCTTCATGACCGCCATCGCCAAGGGCGCCGGAGTCCCCAGCCTAAAGGGATGGAACGCCGATCGCAAGAGCAAGCCGGTGCTCGCAGAAGTGGCGCGCACGACCAGGCAGGCGAGCCAAGGCTTCGAATTCAGCGGTACTCCCTCCTTTGTCGTGAAGGGTCCCGGGGGAACCGAATCGCTGGGGACCCCGGGCTCGGCCGAAGCGATCGAAGCGGCGATACAGAAGGTCGGCTGAAGGCAGCTGGCGCTTGGTTGGACTCCGGTTCGCCGCCTAACCGCGCGCAGGCCGCTCAAGGATCTGCTTTAGCCGACGCAGATCCTTGCGATTGGCACGTCGCATTGCGGCGGCCATCATCGGGGCTGAAACCTTGGCGAAGCCAGACGGCTTCCCCCGGTTGCGCAGCGTCATCCGCGTGGCGCCGCCAGGGGCGTCCTCCCAGGCATAGACGGTCTCCATCGGGAATGGGCCCTCCGCGGTGCTCATCACGAAGCGCTCCGCCGGAGACAGCTCGCGGACCTCGTAGGTATAGGCAAGGCGACGGCCGAGGAACTTGGCGACGAACGCGAATCGGGCGCCGACGCCGACAGCCTGTTTTGGCGACTTCCACTCGACGGACTCGATGTTCTCGTACCACGTAGTTGCGTTGTCGGGGTCGCATGCATAGGCGGCAACCTCGCCACGAGGCCGGGCGATCTCGATTTCGCTCTGTACGTCAACCACAGTCGATTGGCTTTCAGTTGTCGGGAAGGATAAGCACGACCGCGCCCTCTGGAGGGTTCGCCGCGCCGGCGAGCAGTTGCCAGGAGGTGGCGGGGAGCAGGCGCAGCTGCCCCGGGCGCAGCTCATGCAGCGCTTCGGGGTCGAGGTCGCTTACCTCGACCCCGGTGCCACCGATGCGGCGGGCGAGGTCGATCGCCAGGCCGTCGGCGTCGAAGGCCCCGCCTGCGATGCGCTCGGGCTCGCGCACGACCTCGACCTCGCGGATCGCGCTCGCCTCGCCGACCAGGATCGCGACCGGCGCCGCCAGCGCGGCGGCGATTGCCTCGCCCTCGCTGCCGAATGCGGAGGGACCGGGCGTCGACGGACGACCGATGAGCACGAGCGAGGCCCGCGCCTCGGTGGCGGCGTTGACGACGCTTTCGGCGAGCGAGTCGTGGACCAGCAGCCTGGACTCGGCGTCGATCCCGGCAGCGAAGGCGGCAGCGTCGAGCTCCGCGAGACGCGGCATCAGCGCCGCGGCCTCGCTCCTGGGGCAGGCAAGAAGACCGCGGACGACACCGGCCTCGGGGGCCGCGATGCGGGCGGCGAGCTCGAAGGCGATCGCCGCTTGTCGCGGGTCGGTGAGCGCGACGAGGATCCGGCCGCCCACCCGCTCGGAATCGCCCTCCGGCGGCGGCACGGTGGGCACCGAGCGCTCGACGAGGAAGGTGCCGACGAGGATCGAGACGAGGATCAGGACCAGGGCGGCGTTGACCACCGACTGGTCGAAGAGGCCGATGTCGAAGCCGACCACGGTGGCGGCGAGCGTCGCCGCCGCCTGTGGGATCGTCAGCCCCAGCATCAGCTCCGCCTGTGGCCCCGAGTAGCCGAGGGCGAGCCGGGCGATCCCGGCCGAGGCGGCCTTGCCGCCGAGGCTGGCGAGGACGAAGAGCCCGGCGAGCTTCAGCGTCTCGCCTTCGACCATCACCGCGGGGTCGAGCAGCATCCCCACCGAGACGAGGAAGATCGGCACGAAGACGGCCGAGCCGAAGAAGTCGATGCGATCCATCAGCGGCCCCTCGTTGGGCACGAGGCGGTTGAGCGCCAGGCCGGCGAAGAAGGCGCCGACGATCGGCTCGATCCCGAAGACGTCGGCGACGGTGCCGGCGGCGAGGAAGGCGGCGACCGCCAGCAGGTAGCGGACGACCCGGTCGGTGCCCAGGTAGCGGAAGCCGAGGCGCGCCAGGCGTGGCAGCAGGCCGAGGGTGAAGACGACTAGGACGGTCAGCCCGACGACGATTTGGATCGCGATCGAGGCCCCCGAACCGCCCGCCGTCTGAGAACTGGAGACGGCGGCGAGGACGATCAGGGCCGCGGTGTCGGTGAGCACGGTGGCGCCGACCGCGGTGGCAACGCCACGGTCGGCCGATAGCCCCGCCGCACGCGCGGTCGGATAGAGCAGCAAGGTGTGGGAGGAGAGCAGGGCACCGAGCAGCAGCGCGGCCGGGACGATCCAGCCGAGCGCCAGCCCGATCGCGGTGCCGAACAGCATCGGCAACACGAAGGTCAGCGCGCCGAAGGCGACCACGGCGCGGCGATGGACTCGCACTAGCCCCAGGTCCAGCTCCACCCCGGCGACGAACATCAGGTAGAGCAGGCCGAGCTGGCCGAGGTCGGGCACGGTCGTGTTGCCGGCGCCGATCAGGTCCAGGCCGTAGGGGCCGATTGCGAAGCCGCCGAGCAGCAGGCCAATAATCCCCGGCACCCGCGCCCGCTTCATCAGCGGCGGGCCGACGATGACGACGATGAAGAGGACCAGGAACTCCCAGGCAGCGCCGTTCGGCGATTTGAGCGAGATGCCGGCGAAGACGGAGTCCATCAGTGCAGGGTGGTGTGGAGGAGGGGGATCGCCGATTCGGCTTCGGCGGCTTCGCTGCCGACCCAGCGCTTCAGCAGCCGTTCGATCGTGCCGTCGGCGGTGAAAGCGCGGATCGCCGAGTCGATTGCTTGGCGGTTGGACGAACCCTTCGGCATCGCCACGGCGATCGCCTCGCGCTCGGGGAGCTGCGCGACCGCTTCCAGCCTGCCGGCCGAGCGGTTCGCGGTCGCCACCGCCAGGGGGAGGTCGAACATCACCGCGTCTACCCGGCCGGCTTGCAGCGCGGCGAGCATTTCCCGCTGCCCGTCGAAGAGGATCGCGGGCTCTTCGGGCGCCACCGAGGCGCCGATCGCTTCGACGAAGGTGGTCGAGCGCACGGCGCCCCAGCGCAGTTCCTGGGCGCTAGCCAGGTCGGGCACTTCGGTGCCGCTGCGCACGACCACGGTCGGGGCCGCCTTCAGGTAGGGGGTGGAGAATTCGAGGTGCCGTTCGCGCTCGCCGGTCGGGGTGATCAGATCGATGCCGAGATCGGCGCCGCCAAGGTGCCCTTCGACGAGGCGGTGGAAGTGGACGACCTTGATCCTCACGCTCGCCAGGGCGAACCGCTTGGCAAGCTCACGCGAGAGTTCGTACTCGAAGCCGCCGCTCGGGTGGGTGGGAGTTCCTTCCCAAAAGCCTGCGCTCGGCACGGCGGAGGTGGCGACCGTGAGCACGTTCGGGTGCGCCGGCGTGAAGCTGCCCGCCGATCCGGATATCGAGCCGCAGCCGACGAGCAGGAAGAGGGCACAGCAGCCAAGCCCGGCGCTCAGCGACACGCGGCGCGGCGCCCACACGGGCCTCATGGGTCGCCTCGGCGCTGTCACGATCCGGGACAGTAGCGGCGTGCAGGGCCGCGGCCTACGATGCACGCCCTTGGTCCACGTCGACACCACCTCGTTCTTCCTGATCGTGCTGAGCGCCGCCGTGGCAGCCGCGACGGTAGCCGTGCTGCCGCCGCGGATCGCGCCGCCGGTCGTCGTCCTCGAGTTGCTGCTCGGCATCGCGATCGGACCCCACGGCTTCGGCTGGGCCTCGACCGACGAATTCAGCCAGTTCTTCTCGAACCTCGGCCTGGGCATGCTCTTCTACTTCGCCGGCTATGAGATCGACTTCGAGAGGATCCGTGGGGCGCCGCTGCGCCTCGGCGGCTATGGCTGGCTGCTCTCGGTGGGCCTCGCCTATGCGATCGGTGGCATCCTCGCCGCCCTCGGGGTGATCGACTCCCTCGTCTACACCGGCTCGGCGATGGCGACCACGGCGATCGGCACCCTGATCCCGATCCTGCGCGACAGCGGCGAGCTGCGGACGCGATTCGGCACCTACCTTCTTGGCGCTGGAGCGGTCGGCGAGTTCGGCCCGATCCTCCTCGTCACTCTCTTCCTCTCAACCGACCACCCGCTGCGCGAGGCGGCGATCCTCATCGCCTTCATCTTCCTGGCGGTCGGGGTCGCGCTGTTCTCGATGGGAGTCGTCTGGAAGGGCTGGTCGGCGCTGGAGCGAAACCTCGAGTCCAGCAACCAGCTCATGGTGCGGATCACCGTGGTCCTCGTCTTCGGCCTGGTCGGCCTGGCAGGCCACCTTCACCTCGACATCCTGCTCGGCGGCTTCGTCGCCGGCATGATCACCCGGGCAGCGCTGCGCGGCCACGAGGTCGCGGTATTCGACTCCAAGCTCTCGGCGGTCGGCTTCGGCTTCTTCGTCCCCTTCTTCTTCATCTTCAGCGGGATGAACTTCGACCTGCAGGCGCTGGGCTCAGCACCGGCGCTGGCGAAGCTGGCGATGTTCTTCGCGCTCTTCCTGCTCGTGCGAGGGTTGCCCGCGATCTTGCTCTACAGGGGCGCGCTCGACAGCCGCGAGCGGACTGCCCTCGCCTTCTACTCGGCCACCGAGCTGCCGCTCGTCGTGGCGATCACCACCCTCGCGGTCGACGCCGGCCACATGAAGGCCTCGACCGCCGCGGGCCTGGTGGGGGCGGCGATGCTCTCCACCCTGGTCTTTCCCTTCGTCGGGCGCGCGCTTCGACGTGGCGCTGTCGAGATGTCCTCAGCCTCCGAGCAGGCCGCGGCCGGGGTCGTGTAAGAGTTTTGACGCCAGGCAGCGCTCACTCCTCGGCCTCGGCTTCGACGACAGCCTGGGCGATCCCCCGTGGCCGCCCGGCCCGAACCCAGAGACGGTGAAGCACGAGGGCGATCAGCGCGGAGGCCGCGACGGAGGCGATCGGATCTCCCCGGGAGAGGTTGACCGCGAGGGTGAAGCCGACAAGGGCCGCCCCCAGGGCGCTCATCGCCATCGACCCGAAGCGGCGTTCGGAGCGCTCGAACTTGGCCATCGCGATTAGGCCGACGAAGAAGCTCATGAAGACGGAGACCGCGTAGAAGAGGACCAGCTCCTGGTCCTGGGCGCCGGCGGCCAGAACGACGAGAGCCGAGACGACGAGAAACAGCAGGACCGCCCAGTAGGGCGTGTGGTGGCGGTTTGCGACGCCAAGCCGGGGATGGAGGATGCCGGTCGTCTCCCCGCCCGCGCGAGTGCGCCGCGCCAGCGCCTTGAGCAGCCCCGGACCGGCCTGGAAGGAGGAGCTGGCGGCGGCCAAAAGCAGCAGCGCGGTGAAGATCTGAAAGGCGCCGAAGAGATGGCTGCCGACGCTGGCCTTGGCGACTTCGGCGATCTGGGTCGAGTCGGGGCGTGGGATGCCGATGTGGAGATGCACCGCGAGTGCGGTGAGACCGAGGGTCAGCGTGCCGACGATGCCCAGCGTCAGCCAGAGCGTGATCTGACCGAAGCGGCGCCTGCCCGCGTCGTCGAGCTGACCGAGCTGGGCGATCGCCGAGGACGGCGCCTCGACGCCGGTGGCGAGAGCCATCGCGACCGGGAAAGCGAGCAGAATCGCGATGAAGGCCGAGTGGCCTGCGGGAGCCGACGACGGTGCGTGGTCGGAGGGGATCGTCGCACTCGCGCCGCCGATCAGGACCGCGGCTCCGAGGCAGACGAAGGCCACCGTCATGACCGCGAAGACGGTGCGCCCGAGGTGGCCGTACCAGGTGAGCCCGCCGACCGCGACCAGCACGAGCAATGCGAGCGGAACGCGGTCGCCGGCGATCGAGGGGACGTATGCGATCAGAGCCGAGGCGGCGGCGGAGACGCTGATCGCGATCGTCAGCACGAAGTCGACGATGAGAGCGCCGATCGGGATGAAGGCCCAGCCCTCGCCGAAGGCGCTTCCCGCCGCGGCCGCTGCCCCGCCGCCCTCGGGAAAGCGCGCGACGAGTTGGTGGTAGTTGGCGATCACCAGCGCGATTAGGGCTACGACGAGAGCCATCGTCGCCAGCAGCAGGCCCAGGTCGCCGTGCAGGGCGCGCAGCGCCGCCTCGATCGCGTAGGCGACCGAGGAGACCGGGTCGGCCATCACGGCAAAGGCGAACGCCAGCAGGAGGATCGGTTTGCTGAAGAGCGCGCCGCGCAGGCGATGGCGAGCGCCGAGGCGAGGAATGGGCGGGTCGCGTGGGTCGCCTCGGCGCCGCCTCTTGGTCCTCACGTCGCTTGGAGGGCCCCGGCGGGTCGTCTCGCCGGGGTGCCCCCGGTGGGCTCCGCGAGCGTCGAGAGATCGCTCAGCTCCGGAGGGGGGCCGCCCTTCAACAGCCATCCTCCGGCCGTGCGCTCCAGGACTCCCTTGCGGGTCAGCCCGCCGATCGCCGTGCTTACCGTCGGTCGGCGAGCCGCCACCAGGTCGCCCAGCAGCCTGTGGGTGAGGGGGACCTCGAGGGTCACGCCGGCCGTTCCCGCCTTCCCCCAGCGGTCGGCCAGGTGCCAGAAAAGCATGTGCAGCCGCGTCTCGATTCGGGCCTGCTGCACGATCGCCATGTTCACCGCCAGGTGGCGGGAGCGCAACATCGCCCTGCCTACCAGCTGGGTGGCAAGCGTCGGATAGGGCGAGGCGCGACGCGCGAAGCCGGCGCCCAGGACCGCGATCCGGGTGTCGGCGATCGCCTCCCAGCTCGGCTCGAAGGGGATGCTCGCGGACTGGCCGACGGTCTGCCAGGGGCGCAGTAGATCGCCCGGCCCGAGCAGCTCGGCGCCGACGCGGCCTCCCTGGCCGACCTTGCGGACGAGGAAGCCCGAGAGGAGGAGGAGCCCGAAGCCGCCGGGGTCGGGGCTGTCGAGATCGCGCGGCTCCCAGGCGCCTTCCGGGACCCCCACCACCGCGCTGACGCAGTTTCGCCGCGCGGTCTCCAGGTGGGCGTCGTCCATGCCCTCGGCAAGGTCGCCGTCGATTACGAGGATCTCGATCAGGACTCGCTCACGCCAGACATTGTGATCGCTCGTCGCTGTCAGCATTCTGACGCTGGCATATGTGAGCGCCTCGCCTGCTCGCTGGCGTTTCCTAGGCTCGATTGCGTGGATCGAGCCCACTTCGATTCGAGCCGCCTGTGACCGTGGAGACACTTGCGCGGCGCATGCGAACCGCCCTCGGCGGCGAGGGCGGGATGCTGGTCGCGCTTGCCCTCCTGATCGGGGCCGGCGCCGGGCTCGGCGCGATCGTCTTCCGCTTTCTGATCCGCGGCTTCACCGAGCTGTTCAGCGGCCACAGCGATCCGAGCGCCCTGGGTCACTTCACCAACCCCCATGTGCCCCTGCTCGGCCCCTACATCGTGCTCGTCGTCCCGGTGATCGGCGGGCTCCTCTACGGGCCGCTCGTCTACCGCTTCGCGCCGGAGGCACGCGGCCACGGGGTCCCCGAGGTGATGTTGGCGGTCCACAGCAAACAGGGCCGCATTCGCGGGCGCGTCCCGATCGTCAAGGCGCTCGCCTCGGCGCTCTGCATCGGGTCCGGGGGCTCGGTGGGGCGGGAGGGGCCGATCGTGCAGATCGGCTCGGCGATCGGCTCCTGGGCCGGTCAGGTCACCCGCCTGCCCGGCCAGGAGCTGCGCCTGCTGGTCGCCTGTGGCGCCGCCGGGGGCATCGCCGCCACCTTCAACGCCCCGATCGCCGGCGTCTTCTTCGCCTTGGAGCTGATCCTGCGCGACTTCCAGACCCGCGCCTTCGGCATCGTCGTACTGAGCTCGGTAGTCGCGACCGCGGTTGGGCGCCTCGCCTTCGGATCGGGCGCCTTCCTTCACCTGCCTTCCTTTCATCTCGTCTCCGCCGTCGAGTACCCGCTCTACGCGGTGCTGGGCCTGCTGGCCGCCCTCGCCGGCGTTGCCTTCATGCGCACGCTCTACGGCGCCGAGGACTTTGCCGATCGGATCTGGAAGGGGCCGGCCTGGCTGCGCCCCGCCGCCGGTGGGCTCCTGCTCGGAGTGCTGCTGCTGGCGCTGCCGGAGATGTACGGGGTGGGGTACCCGGTGCTGGAAGGAGCGATCGGGGGCAAGTACGTCCTCGGCCTCCTGCTGGTCTTCCTGGTGGGCAAGATCGCCGCCACCAGCCTCACCCTGGCGATTGGCGGCTCGGGCGGCGTCTTCGCTCCTTCACTCTTCATGGGGGCGATGCTGGGTAGCGCCTTCGGGCTCGGCGCGCACGACCTGCTGCCCACGGCGACGGCCGGGGCAGGCGCCTACGGCCTGGTCGGCATGGGCGCGGTCTTTGCCGCGGCGGGACGTGCGCCGATCACGGCGGTGCTGATCGTCTTCGAGCTGACCGGCGACTACTCGATCATCCTGCCGCTGATGCTGGCGGTGGTGATCGCCACCGGGATCAGCCGCCGGCTCAGCGCCGACTCGATCTACACCCTGAAGCTGCGGCGGCGCGGCATCGACATCGAGCGTCCGGCGCTCGGCGGCCCGCTCGCGGGGCTGCGGGTCGCTGAGGCGATGCAGCCCCCACCGCGGCCCCTATCGGCGCGCGCGGGGGTGCCGGAGGTGACGGCCGCGTTCCTGCGGGAGCGGCGAAGCGTCCTGCCCGTGGTCGACGAGGCGGGCCTCCTGCTCGGCATCCTCAGCGCCCGCGAGGTCGAGCGCGACATCGGCAGCGAGGAAGCGGACGCCGCCGCGCTTGCCGAAGACGCCCCCGAGCTCTTCGCCGATCAGGCGCTTGTCGTCGCCGTCGAGCTCCTCGCCGAGGAGGACCGCGAGGCCGCGCCGGTCCTGGACTCCGGCACCCGCAGCCTCGTCGGCTGGATCGAACACCGCGACCTGCTTCGAGCTTACGCAGGGAGGCTCGGCGATCGTTCCTCCGACTCGGGCCCTGCCTAGCGTGATTCCTTGCCGGTTTGGACCACGCGTAGCGGCAGCGCTCTCAGAGCCTCCGGCCGTTTCTTTTCTCGTCACATTTCCGCCATAGCGTGGCCACTCTTGACCTCGAACGAATGGAGCGGCAATGCGAGTTAGACAGGGAATGGCGATCCCAGCTGTGGCGGTGATCGCAGTGAGCGGTGCGGTGGCGTTTGGCGGCTGCGGTAGCAGTTCCAATGCGGCGAGCACCTCTTCCACCAACGCGTCGAGCAGCGCTGCGATGAAGCACGAAGAGGCGATGAAGCACGAAGAGGCGATGAAGCACGAAGAGGCGATGAAGCACGAGGAAGCGATGAAGCACGAGGAAGCGATGAAGCGCGAAGAGGCGATGAAGCACGAGGAAGCGATGAAGCGCGAAGAGGCGATGAAGAAGAAGGAAGGCTGATCGCCAATCGTCACCTCCGCGTAATCAGGAGTTGCAAAGGTTGACGAGATGGCACTGCTGATCCTTTTCGGATTCATCGCCGGCGCGGCCACGGCGCTGTCGCCGTGCGTGCTGCCGGTGCTGCCGATCGCGCTTTCGGCGGGTGCGACGGGCGGGCGGCGACGGCCGCTTGGGATCGTTGCCGGGTTGGCGGTCTCCTTCACCTTCGCCACCGTGGCGCTCGTCTACGTCATCTCCGCCCTCGGCCTGCCGAACGACTTCCTGCGCAAGCTGGCGATCGTCGTTCTGCTCGGCTTCGGGATAACGCTGATGATTCCGCCGCTGGCCGCCCGGCTGGAGGCCTGGATGAGCCAGTTCGCGAGCCGGGCCGGCGTCGCCAAAGGCAAGGGCGACGGCTTCTGGTCGGGGACGGCGGTTGGTGCCAGCCTCGGCCTCGTCTACGCGCCCTGCGCCGGGCCGATCCTGGCCGGCGTGATCACCGTCTCCGCCTCGCAGTCCTTCAGCACCGGCCGCCTGGCGGTGGCGCTGAGCTACGGGATCGGCTCCGCTGTCGTCCTCTACTTCCTCATGCTCGGTGGCCGCAAGGTGGTGCGGCCGCTGGCCCAGCGCGGCGTCGGCCTGCAGATCGCGATGGGCGCGGTGATGGTGGTCGTCGCCCTGGCGATGCTCGGCAACTACGACATCCGCTTCCAGAACCAGATCGCCAGCAGCCTGCCCAGCTTCCTCGTCAACCCGACCAAGAATCTCGAGGACACCGCTTCGGCCAAGGCCGCGCTCGCCGAAGTCCGCGGCGACGGTGGCCACGGGGTCGGCAGCGAAGCCAGCGGGGCGGCTCCGGAAACCGGCGCCGACGGCAAGCTGAAGAAACTGCCGGTGCTCGGCGTGGCGCCGGAATTCACCGGCACCGAGCAGTGGTTCAACACGCCCGGCGACAAACCACTCACGCTCAAAGGGCTGCGCGGTCGGGTCGTCCTCGTCGACTTCTGGACCTACAGCTGCATCAATTGCATCCGCACCCTGCCCTACCTGAAGGCCTGGGACGCGAAGTACCGCAAGGACGGCCTGACGATCGTCGGCGTGCACACGCCCGAGTTCCCCTTCGAGCGTGAAGCGAGCAACGTGCAGACGGCGATCGATGAAAACGGGATCCGCTACCCGGTCGTCCAGGACAACGAACAGGCGACCTGGAACGCCTACGGCAACCAGTACTGGCCGGCCGAGTACTTCATCGACGCCCAGGGCCGGGTCCGCTACGTGCACTTCGGCGAGGGCGAATACGGCGAGAAAGAGAAGGTGATCCGCGAGCTTCTGGCCGAAGCGGGAAAACCGGTCAAAGGCAAGGAGACGCGGGTCCACGCGGTCACTCCCTCGGCGACCGTGACCACCCCGGAGACCTACCTCGGCGCCGCCCGCGCCGAACGCTTCACCAACGCGATGCTCTCTCCCGGCTCGCACGACTTCACGGCGCCGAAGGCGCTGCCCGCGAACGAATTCGCCTATCGCGGCAGGTGGCGCATCACACTCGAGTCGGCGACGGCCGGGGCCGGGGCCTCGCTCGACCTCAACTTCGGCGCCCGGCGCGTTTACCTCGTGCTTGGCTCGCCCGGTCGCGACCGCAAGGTCAGGGTTCTGCTCGACGGGCGGCCGATCTCCGGTGCCGATGCCGGCACCGACGTCCACCGCGGCGCCGTGACCGTGACCGGCCAGCGCCTCTACAACCTCGTCGACCTGCCCAAGGTCGGCCACCACGTCCTCACCCTGGAACCGGAAGCGGGGGTGCAGGGCTATGCCTTCACCTTTGGCTAGCGGCAAGTCCGCCCGGCCAGGCGCGACAATCGCGCCGATGGACGACTCCGCCAAGGGCACCGTGCTGGTGGTCGACGACGAGCCGACGATCCTCGACGTGGTCGGTCGCTACATGGAGCGGGCCGGCTATGAGACCCACCGCGCCGCCGACGGGCCCGAGGCGTTGCGGCTCGCCGCCGAGCACCGTCCCGACCTGGTCGTGCTCGACCTAATGCTGCCGGGGATCGACGGGATCGAAGTGATGCGGCGGCTGCACGAGGAGCCGGGAGCGCGGATCGCGGTGATCATGCTGACCGCCCGCGGCGAGGAGTCCGACCGCCTGATCGGCCTGCGCCAGGGTGCAGATGACTACGTCGTCAAGCCCTTCTCGCCAAAGGAGCTCCTCGCCAGGGTGGAGGCGGTGCTGCGCCGGGTCTCGCCACCTGACGAGGAGGCGCCGCCGATCGAACACGGGCCGCTGCGCATCGAGCCCGCCACACGCAGCGCCTTCCTCGACGGCGAGGAGCTGGCGCTGACGATGCGCGAGTTCGACCTGCTCGCCTACCTGGCCGCGCGTCCCGGCCGGGTCTACTCGCGCGATCAGCTGATGGAAGCGGTCTGGGGCGAGCCCTTCTTCGAGGACACCGGCACCGTCACCGTCCACGTTCGTCGCCTCCGCGCCAAGCTCGGCGACGACCCGGCCCAGCCGCGCTTCATCGAGACGGTCTGGGGAATCGGCTACCGGTTGCGGCCGTGAAGCGCGCCGTCCTCATCGCCGTCGCCGCCTTCCTGGCCGGCGCCGCCGCGGTCGCGGTGCCCGGCCACATGGGCGCCGACCAGATCCTGCTGGTGCTGCTGGCCGCCGCCGGCGCCGCACTGGCAGCGGCGCTCGCGGTCCGCCTGGCGATGGAGGAGCGCTCCCGCCGCGAGATCGAGGAGGCGCGCCGCCGGCTGGTAGCTGCCGCCTCGCACGACCTGCGTACGCCGCTGGCCTCGCTGCGGCTGCTGGTCGAGTCGATCGACGATGGCGTCGCCACCGGTGAGACGCGAGATCGCTACCTGAAGGAGATCCGCACCCACGTCGGCGTGCTCAGCGATCTGATCGACGACCTCTTCGAGCTCTCCCGGATCGAGGCCGGCGACATCTCCTGGACGATGCGCCAGGTCAAGGTGCGGGAGCTGATCGGTGACACCGTGGCGGCAATGCGTGCGCCCGCCGCCGAGCGCGGCGTCAGCCTCGAAGCCGAGCTGCCCGCGAGCGAGCTCCTCGCCAGCGCCAACGCCGAGAAGGTCCAGCGGGTTCTCTTCAACCTGATCCAGAACGCGATCCGCCACACCCCTGCCGACGGCAGCGTCACCGTGCGCGCCCGTAGCGCCGCCGGCGGGGTCGAGGTCGAGGTCGCCGACAACGGCGAGGGGATCCCGGCCGGCGACGGCGAGCGGGTTTTCGAGGCCTTTTACCGCGGCGATGCGGCCCGGGGGGAGGACGGCGCCGGCCTCGGCCTGGCAATCTCGCGTGCGATCGTCGAAGCTCACGGCGGGCGGATCTGGTTGGAGGACGGCTCGCCCGGGACTAGGGTCCACTTCACCCTGAAGTCCGCGTAATGGTGGCGATGCACGTAACGACCAATCAATCGAGCAAGGAGATGAAGTGACCGAGTTGACCGACAAGCAGGCCGAGTTGTGCGAGAGCAGCGAGACCGACTACTCGGACCTGAAGGCGTTCTTCGTCAACTGCACGCTGAAGCGCAGCCCCGAGGTGTCGAACACGCAGGGGCTGATGGACATCTCGATGGAGATCATGCGCCGCAACGGCGTCGCGGTCGAGTGCATCCGCGCGGTCGACCACGAGATCGCCACCGGCGTCTGGCCCGACATGACCGAGCACGGCTGGGACGCCGACGAGTGGCCGACGATCTTCGAGAAGGTGATGGCGGCCGACATCCTCGTCCTCGGCATGTCGATCTGGCTGGGGGAGAAGTCCTCGGTCGCGACGCAGATCGTCGAGCGCCTCTACGGCAACTCGCACCTGCTCAACGACGCCGGCCAGTACGCCTACTACGGCCGGGTCGGCGGCTGCCTGGTGACCGGCAACGAGGACGGGGTCAAGCACTGCGCGATGAACACGCTCTACTCGCTGCAGCACCTCGGCTACACGATCCCGCCGCAGGCCGACGCGGGCTGGATCGGCGAGGCAGGGCCGGGGCCGTCCTACCTCGACGAGGGCTCGGGCGGGCCCGAGAACGACTTCACCAACCGCAACACGACCTTCGCGGCCTGGAACATGCTGCACCTGGCGCGGATGCTGAAGGACGCCGGCGGCATCCCCGCCCACGGCAACCAGCGCCCCGACTGGGACGCAGGCTGTCGCTTCGACTTCCCGAATCCGGACTACCGGGCCTAGCCTGTCCGCCGACGCTGGCAACCTGCCCCCGGTGCATGGGCGCTACCGAGCCCACCTCCAGGCGGTCGTCGCCAGCAGTGCGGCCCCTACGGCTACACCCTGACGATCTGGACCTCGAATCAAAGAGATGTTCTAGCGGCAACACGAACGTCCCAATCAACCCCGAAGACTTAGATCCTCCGCTCGCAAGACCGAGGCGGACGCATGGCAGCAGCTCTATGGCGGCCAGCCTCGTCGACTGCGACCTGAGATCACGGAATGAGCCGCAGCGAGTCCACAGAATCCGGTCCTTCGTTGGTGGAGAACCGAGCGCGACGTAACACAACACGCGCACCCGGTGGACCGATGCTTGGAACAGCTGCGACGAGGATGCGCTTTTGCGCCTGGTCCATCCCGATTTCCGGATGAAACGTTACCGGCCGAGTAACCCTCTCACACAGCGAACACTAACCCGCTACCGCACCAAAACGCGATGTGCGGTTACGCGTTCAGTGCTGCGGCGGCGCGGATTAGCTCCTTCAGCGCCTTCTCGTCGATCTCGTCGCCCTCATGGAAATCGATCGCACGCCTGACGTTGCCCTCGAGGCTGGAGTTGAAGAGGCCCGAGGGGTCCTCCAACGAGGCGCCCTTGGCGAAGGTCATCTTGACGTGGTTCTTGTACGTCTCACCGGTGCAGATGATCTTCCCGGCGTGGTACCAGGTCGGGACCCCCCTCCATTTCCACTCCTCGACCACCTCGGGGTCGGCCTGCTTGATCAGGGCTCGGACACGGGCGAGCGTCTCGCCCCGCCAATCGCCCAGCTCCTCGATCCTCGCGTCGATCAGCTGGGAGGGAGAGGCTCCGCCATTTCCCTCCTCCGAGCCGTTCTTCGTCTTCTTCATGCTTGCCGTCGCTCTCGTCGTCGTTGTCGCTGCTCGCCCGTCACTCGAGTATCCCGCGCCGACTGCTTCGATCGCATCGCGGGAGAAGCCGGCGTCGATCCGGCCGCACCGGTAAGCAACCGCTAAGCGTTTGCTTACCGGTGCGGCTTATCCGCTTTAAAAATGTTGAGGTGAAGGCGCCGGGTCGCTACGGTGACCCGGCGGATGGATGACGAGGGCTCAAGAGAGGGCGATGGCGAGTTGATCGACCGCGAGCCTCTGGCGGGCGTCCTGTCCGAGCCGGCGCGCCGCTCGATTCTCGCGGCGCTCGCGATGAAAGGCGGACGCGCGCTTTCTCCGGCCGAGATCGCGGTCGAGCTCGAGATGGGCCTGAGCCGGGTGAGCTATCACGCCCGAGTCCTGGCGGAGATGGGGCTCCTGCGGCTGGATGGCGACCGGCTCGAGCGGGGCGCGCGCGAGCACTTCTACAGGTTGACGACTCTGCCATCGCAGGGCGCCTCCCGGCCGCCGGTATAGCCCGAGCCACCGGGCCCCGCGTTCGCCGACGCGGGGCCCGGGCGGTCGGGTTCACCGTTCAGGCCCTAGTTGGACTTGAAGATGTGATGCGTCGGACAAACCTGGCTGCATGGGATGACCTTCATGTTCGCTCACCTCCTTCCCTGTCTCCACAGATGGCGCGGCAGCGTCGTCTCTGCCTCTGGCCGCTCGTGGGCGTGACCGGGAACGCGGGGCGTGGCCCAGCGAGGGGGCGCCAACCCGTTTGGTCGTCGCCGGTCAGCTTAAGCCAACCAGTAGGCGATTCCCCACCGGTGTTGTACGAATAGGCGCGATTTATGCCTGGGCGTGGCCGGATCTACTAGCCTCCCGCGTACCAATCATGCAGGGCTGACTAAACGGGAGGGTTGCTGATGGTGCCAAGGCCCGCAAAGGGGGCACCGGCCGGGGAGGGGGCCGCCAAACACAGCGTCGAGCGTCCGCCGGCGAAGGGCGGTGCCGCGCCCCGGGGCAAGGCGACCTTGGCGAAGCTGCTCTCGCACCCGCTGCGGGTCCAGATCCTCGCCGCCGCGCACCGGCAGGCGATCAGTCCCTCCGAATTCGCCCGCGCGCATGGCCTGACCACGAGCGGCGTCGCCGAACACTTCCGCAAGCTGGCCGACTACGGGGCGATCAAGGTGGTCCGCAAGGAAGCGGTGCGCGGCTCGGTGCGCCACATGTACGTCGGCACCAAGCGCGGCATCATCACCGCCAAGGATTGGCAGACCCTGCCCGAGTCGGTGCAGGCCGACATCGCCGGCGCCGGCCTCCAGGACTTCCTCAGCGTCACCGCGCACGCGATCGAGTCCGGCAGCTTCACCGCGCGGGGCGATTTCGTCCTCACCTGGGACGAAGTCGAGCTCGACGAGATCGCCTGGGCCACGCTCTCGAAGATGCTCCAGCTCCTCTGGACGAAAGTCCCGAGCCTCGAAGAAGAAGCGGCGATGCGCCGGGCGAAGAGCGGCGAGCCGGCGATGAAAGCGATCGTCGGTCTGGCCGCGTTCGAAGCGCCGAAGCCCGCTCCGCCGAGCCGTTCGAGGGGGAAGCGGGGATAGGCCCGGGAATCGTGTGAGATCGGCACGCTGGAACTGGCTGACCAGCCAGCGTGCCAGAATGCCTGGGCCTTGACCGCGAACGGGGAATCCAGCGAGCACGTCGACGTGCTGATCGTCGGCGCCGGCATCTCCGGGATCGGCGCCGCCTACCACCTTGGCGAGCGCTGCCCCGGCAAGAGCTACGCGATCCTCGAGGCGCGCGAGGACCTCGGCGGCACCTGGGACCTGTTCCGCTACCCGGGCATCCGCTCGGACTCCGACATGCACACCCTCGGCTACCGGTTCAAGCCGTGGACGGCGGCGAAGGCGATCGCCGACGGCGACTCGATCCTCGAGTACGTGCGGGAGACGGCGCGTGAGAACGGGATCGAGGGGAAGATCCGCTACGGCCTCAAGGTCGTGCGGGCCGAGTGGTCGACCGCCGACTCGCGCTGGACGGTCGAGGCGCAGCGCGGCGACAGCGGCGAGACCGTGCGGATGACCTGCGACTACCTCTGGACCTGCACCGGCTACTACCGCTACGACGAGGGCTACACGCCGCGGTTCGAGGGCACGGATCGGTTCGCCGGCCGCATCGTCCACCCGCAGCACTGGCCCGAGGACCTCGATTACACGGGTAAGCGGGTGGTGGTGATCGGCAGCGGCGCGACCGCGGTGACGCTGGTGCCGGCGATGGCCAAGCAGGCCGAGAAGGTGACGATGCTGCAGCGCTCGCCGACCTACATCGTCTCGTTGCCGGGAGAAGATCCCCTCGCCCAGGCGATCCGCCGCGTGCTGCCGATCAAGGCGGCCTACGCGCTGATCCGCTGGAAGAACGTGTTGCTGCAGATGGCGACCTTCCAGCTCAGCAGGCGCCGTCCGAGCTTCGTCAAGAAGTTGATCCGCAAAGGCAACGAACGCTCGCTGCCGGTCGGCTACGACCTCGACACCCACTTCAAGCCCCGCTACAACCCCTGGGACCAGCGCTTGTGCCTGGTCCCGGACGGAGACCTCTTCGCCTCGATCCGCTCGGGCCGGGCCGAGGTCGTCACCGACCGGATCGAGGCCTTCACCGAGGGCGGGCTGAAGCTCGAGTCGGGCGCCGAGCTGGAGGCCGACGTGGTGATCACCGCCACCGGCCTGAACTTGCTCTTCCTCGGCGGCATGCAGCTGGTCGTCGACGGCGAGCAGGTCGACGTCTCCGAGCGGATGACCTACAAGGGCATGATGCTGAACGGCGTGCCCAACTTCGCCCTCACCCTCGGCTACACCAACGCCTCCTGGACGCTCAAGGCCGACCTCACCTCCGAGTACGTCTGCCGCGTCCTCAACCACATGGATGCGAACGGCTACAACCAGTCCGTCGCCGAGGTCAACGACCCGGCGGTGACGCCGGAGCCGGTCCTCGACTTCAACTCCGGCTACGTCCTGCGCTCGCTCGACATGCTGCCCAAGCAGGGCTCGAAGGAGCCCTGGCGGCTGCGCCAGAACTACGTGCTCGACATCCAGTCGATCAGGCGCGGCCCGATCGACGACGGCGCGATGCAGTTCTCCCGCCCGGCGGCGCGTGAGCAGCGCGACGCGAGCCTGGCTTCGGCCTAGGCTTCCCCGTTTTGCTCGAGCCGCTCGGCGAGGCGGTTCATGCCGCGCTCGCGGGCCGCGGCCGCGGCGCCGGCCCAGTCGGTCTCGCGGTCGGGCGGTGGCTTGACGCCGGCGTCGCGCAGGGTGGCGATGTCCTTGAAGGCACGCAGATCGTTGGCGGCGTCGAGCAGGGCCCCGCGCAGGGCCGGGCGGCGCTCGCGGATCGCGTTCTCGAGGACGGCCTCGAGCGAGCCGTGGCGGCGCAGCAGTTCGGCGGCTGTCTTCGGCCCGACTCCCTTTGCGCCGGGCAGGCCGTCGGAGGGGTCGCCGCGCAGGGCGATGAAGTCGGGGACCAGCTCGGGTGGGATCCCGTATCGCTCCTCGACCTCTCCGGGACCGACCTCTTCGGCCCCCTTGCCTTTGCTCCCCGTCTTCACGTAGAGCACCGTCACCCGCTCGGCCGCGCACTGGTACATGTCGCGGTCGCCGGTCATCAGCAACGCCCGCCCGCCGGCCTCGGCCTCCTTCTTGGCGTAGGTGCCGAGCAGATCGTCGGCCTCGAGGTCGTCGCTGCTGGCGACGGTCCAGCCGAAGGCCGTGAAGAAGTCCTTCGCGGCGGCGAACTGCGGCGCCAGCTCGTCGGGCATCGCCGCCTCGCGTTCGGCGTGGTAGGCCGGGTAGAGCTCGGTGCGGTAGGAGGCCGCGTCGGGGCCGAAGCAGAGTACGACCGCGCGCGGCCGATGGATTTCGATCTCGCGCAGGACGAGGTTGGCCGTGCCGAGCAACGCGTTGACCGGCCCGCCGTCGGACCCGACGATCGAGTCGGGCAGCGCGTAGAAGGCGCGGAAGAGCATCGAGGGCGTGTCGACTGCGAGCAACGGCCGGCGCACAGTCATCAACCCTATGCCCTCGCCCCCACCGGGTGACTTCGCCTTTTTCAGTCCAATAGGACGCATAAAGGCGAAGTCAGCCCCGTGAAGGCGGTCCACTACGGTTAGCGGCCGCATGCGTGAGAAGGCTCTGGACATCGAGAACTTGGTCAAGCGCTACCCGACCGGGGTGGAGGCGCTGCGAGGCGTCTCGCTCGAGATCAAGGAGGGGGAGTTGTTCGGCCTGCTCGGGCCCAACGGCGCCGGCAAGTCGACGCTGATCCACTGCACGACCGGGCTGGCGCAGCCGACCTCGGGGGCGATCGAGGTCTTCGGCCACGACGCGATCGGCGACTACGGCGAGGCGCGGCAGGCGGTCGGGCTCGCGCCGCAGGAGCTCAACCTCGACTGGTTCCTCACCGTCGAGGAGACGCTCGACTACCACGCCGGCTACTTCGGCATGCCCAAGCGCGAGCGCCGCGAGCGGGCCAAGGAGCTGCTCGAGACCTTCTCGCTGACCGAGAAGCGCGACGAGCGCACCCGCACCCTGTCGGGCGGGATGAAGCGGCGGCTGATCCTCGCCCGGGCGCTGATGCACCGGCCGCGGCTGCTGATCCTCGACGAGCCGACCGCCGGCGTCGACGTCGAGCTGCGGCTCGAGCTCTGGCACTACGTGCAGCGGATCAACCAGGAGGGGACGACGATCCTGCTCACCACCCACTACCTCGAGGAGGCCGAGCAGCTCTGCGACCGGATCGCCTTCATCAACGACGGCCAGATCGTCGGCGAGGGGACCAGCGACGGCGCTCGCCGCCCGCTACGGCGTCGACAACCTCGAGGACGCCTACCTGGCCCTGGTCGGCCGCAACGAGCTCTCGCGCTCGCAAGCTCGAGGGCCGTCTCGTGAGCGCCGCCCAGATCCGCTTCTCGACGCTCTGGCGGCGCGAGGTCAACCGCTTCATGAAGATCAAGAAGCAGACGCTCGGCGCGCCGCTGCTGGAAACCTTCCTCTACATCTCGGTCTTCGGCGCCGCGCTCGGCTCGCGGATCAAGCGAGCTGCACGGGATCGACTACGTCGTCTTCGTCATCCCCGGCCTGATCATGATGGCCTGGTCGATCAACGCCTTCGCCAACAACTCCTCCTCGATCCTGCAGCAGAAGTTCCAGGGCGCGATCCAGGACCAGCTCTCCTCGCCCGCCTCGCCGCTGGAGCTGCTGCTCGCCTTCTCGCTTCGGCGGCTTCATGCGCGGCCTGATCGTCGCCGTGCTCACCTTCGTCGCCGCCTCGCTGCTGGTCGACCTGCCGGTCGACCACATCCTCGTGCTGATCCCGTCGCTCTTCCTGGTCGGCTTCTTCTTCTCCCAGCTCGGCGTGCTGATCGGGGTGCGCGCCGAGCAGTTCGACGACGTCGCCTTCGTCCAGACCTTCGTCCTGCACGCCGCTGATCTTCCTCGGCGGCGTCTTCTACTCGGCCGACGCTGCTGCCGCAGCCGTTCCAGACCCTGACCCACTTCAACCCGATCTACTACATGATCAACCTGGTCCGCTACGGCTTCGTCGGCTTCACCGAAGTCAGCATCGCCGCTCTCGCTGCTGGCCCTGACAGCGGCGACCGCCGCCCTCTTCGCGGTCAACCTGCGGCTCTTCTCGCGCGGCTACAAGCTGCGCGCGTAACCGGCTGCCGCTTCGGCCGCCGGATGGCTTGCGCGGTCTCGGCGCTTGATTGCGGGACGCCACCCGTATAGCTCTGTTGGTCTATTTGTCCATTGGCGCGGAAGATCGGCGCCGAAAGGAGTAGCGACTTGAAGCAACGTCGACTTTCGCGTGTCAATCACGTCAGGGCGACGATCGCGCTTGCGGTTGGGCTGATCGCTGCCTTTGCGTTTGCGCCCGCCCTTGCCAGCGGTGGCACCACCGAACTCGGCCCCGAAAACACCGTCTTCATCAGCGCCAGCGGCGGCAAATTGCACTTCGAAGCGCCGAAGACGATCGTCGCCGGCGAAGAGCTGGAGGTGCTCAACAAGACCAACCCGAAACAGGTCGGCCCGCACACCTTCTCGCTGGTGACCAAGGGCTCGATCCCGAAGACACCGAAAGCGCGAAGGTCTGCTTCACGCCCAAACACATCTGCATGGCGATCGCCTCCTGGCACGGCGTCAACGGCAAAGGCCCGGTCACCAAGGAACCCGGCCACAGCCGGCAAGCCGGGCTGGGACACGCTCGGCAGCCTGAGCAAGAAGGGCGACTCCTGGTTCACGGCGCATCGAAGCCGAACGCTTCCTATCGAGCAGCCGGTTTCGGCGGCCTGGCCGGGCCCACGACGATCTACTTCATGTGCGCGATCCACCCTTGGATGCACGGCTCGATCAAGGTCGCTGGCACCGACGCTGACGAGCTAGAGCGGCACGGCTGGACCGCTCCTCAGATTCGCCGCGCCTGGGGCGCCGAGCTTTCCTCGGCGCCCTGGGCGGCGGCGCGCTTGCGACCGCGCTGCCGATCGGCCTGCGGCCCGGATCGCTGCTTCCCGGAGGCGGGCAGAGGCCGGTCGCCCGCGCGGGCGCGCGCTGCAGCCGTTCCGCGCTGGCGCTGCCGATCCCGGACGAGCTCACCGACGCCAGCCTGACGATCCCGATCCGCGAGGCCGAGGTCCAGGTCCTGCCCGGCGCGCGGACGCGGATGTGGACCTACGGCGGCACCTTTCCCGGGGCCGACGATCCGGCGACCGGCCGGCCAGCGCACCGAGGTCACCTTCCACCACGAGCTGCCGCGCTCGGTCGGGGAGCTGACCGTCCACCTGCACGGCGGCCACAACCGCACCCAGTTCGACGGCCAGCCGGGCGGGCTGACGCCGTCGCACCCGCGCTCCTTCTACTGCGACATCCCGCAGCGGCCTCTCGCCGCGGCAGTCGGGCAACGACCTCCTGCTCGAGCCCGGGGGCAAGCGCACCTACGTCTACGACCTGATCGAGGACGGTCGGCCCGAGCGGGCCGCCTTCCAGTGGTACCACGACCACCGTCTCGACCACACCGCCCGCAACGTCTGGCACGGGCTGGCGGGGATGTGGATCATCGACGACGAGCTTCGAGGCCGGCCTGCCACTGCCGCAGCGGCGAGCGCGACCTGGCGCTGATGATCGCCGACCGCTCCTTCGATCGCGCACAACCAGCTGACCGACCCGTTCACCGACCTGCGCCCGCCGGCCGACGGGATCAGCGGCCGCTTCGGTCCTCGTCAACGGCGCCTACATGCCGCATCACCGGGTGACGGCCCAGCGCTACCGCCTGCGCATCCTCAACGTCTCCCAGTTCCGCTCCTACAACCTCCACCTCTCCAACGGCGCGCCGCTGGTCCAGATCGGCACCGACAGCGGCCTGATGCCGAGGCCGGTGCGCCGCGCGGAGGTGATGATCGGACCGGCCGAGCGGGTCGAGCTGGTAGTCGACTTCGCCGCCGCGGCCGGGGAGCGCGTCGAGCTGCGCAGCGGCCCGCGCCACGGCGCCCGCAACCCGATCGGCGCCCGGCCCTACTCGGCGCGCTGATGCAGTTCCGGGTCGACTCGCGGCGCCTGCCGGACCGCACGAGGGTGCCGCGCAAGCTGCGCCCGTTGCCCGGCCTGGACCGAGCACGTCTCCCAGACCCCGACAGCGGACCTGGGACGATCTCGATCGGCGGCCTCTTCAAGACCGACCTGGCTGATCAACGGCAAGACCTTCAACCCGGCCCGCGCCGACGCCCACCCGAAGCTCGGCAGCACCGAGACCTGGGAGATCGTCAACCACACCGATGTCGCCCACATGATGCACATGCACCTGACCGACTGGTACCTGCTCTCCCGCAACGGCAAGCCGCCGCCGCCCTGGGAAGACTGCCTCAAGGAGACCTTCTTCGTCTACCCCCGCGAACGCATCCTCGTCGCCGGCCACTTCGCCGACCACCTCGGCAAGTTCGTGATCCACTGCCACATGCTCGACCACGAGGACCACGGCCTGATGACCCAGTTCGAGGTCGTCAAGCCCTAGCGTGCCTCGGCGGACCAAAGCGTGGCTAGTGGCCAGGCTTCGAGCCGGTCGCCGAACGGCAGGCGCTCTTCGCCGGGGTAGAGGACGACGCCCCTGGTGAAACGAGTCTCGCCGAGCCGATCGCGCATGGTCGCCAGGTGCCTGAAGTCGTCGCTGCGAACGGTCGACGAAGACTTGACCTCCAGGCCGGCCACGCGGCCGTCGCCCCCTTCGATTACGAAGTCAACCTCGACCCCCTTCGCGGTGCGCATATGAAGCAGAGCGGCCCGAACGGGCGATGCGGAGATCTGCTTGGCGAGCTCCATGCCGACGAAGCACTCGAGCACGCTGCCCAGCAGGGCCTCGTCGTCACGGAGCCGCTTAGCGTCAGCTCGGAGCAGATTGACGAGGATCGCCGAGTCTGAGATCAGGAGCTTGGGCGACTTGGAGATCTGCTTGATGCGGTTCGTGTGCCAGGCCGGCAGGCGGCGGACGAGGAAGACGTGCTCGAGCAGCGTCAGGTAGCGCTCCAGCGAAGTTCGCGGGATGCCGACCGAGCTGCTCACGTCGGACTTGTTGAGGGGCGCCCGAACACGCGACGCGAGCGAGGCGAGAATCGCCGGCACCTGGGCGAGCCGCTCGATGTTCGCCAGGTCGTGGAGGTCGCGCTGCACGATCGCGGTGAGGTAGGAGTCGATCCACTCTTCCCGGCGCTCGGGCCCGCGCGCTACGGCCTCCGGAAAGCCCCCGCGGGCAACGCGCTCGATCAGCTTCGAGCGAGGGACCGCCGGGGCCGGGGGCGGCTTGGCGGTCGGGTCGAGCAGCCAGTCGACGATCTTGCCGGGGACTCCCTCGAGCTCGGCTTGCGAGAAGGGCCAGAGCGTGTGCACCTCCACCCGGCCCGCGAGCGACTCGGAGACTTTGGGCAGCAGCATCACCTGTGCCGAGCCGGTGAGGATGAAGCGCCCGGGCCTGCGGTCGTGGTCGATTGCGGCCTTGATCGGGAGCAGCAGCTCAGGCGCGCGCTGGATCTCGTCGATCACAAGCGGTCCCTCGGCGCCTTCGACAAACCCCACCGGGTCCTCGCGGGCGGCACCAAGTGTGCGCAGGTCGTCGAGGCTGACGTAACGAGCCGGGTGCGGCCCGTTCGCCAGTTCCTTGACCAGGGTGCTCTTTCCCGCCTGCCGGGGGCCCACCAGCATCACGGCAGGCGTGTCGGCAAGGGCCGTGAGGATGCTGGGCGTTATTGCGCGTTCGATTGGAGGCATGATTTGACCGCCTGGTGGGCATTATATGCCCAAGCAGTGGTCGATTTATGCCGTGAATAGCTTAGTGCGGCTGGTCTACGTCGACTACGGCCCGATCAGCTCAATACGGTAGCCGTCCGGGTCGCGGTAGAAGCAGATGCGGTGGCCCTCGGTGCGGTTGCCGGGGCGGTAGGGGGGCTTTTCGGGCTCGACGCCCGGCGGCGGCGAGCTGCTCGATCGTGGCGTCGAGGTCATCGACGGCGAGGGCGATGTGGTTGTAGCCGGTGCCGTGCTCGTAGCCGGTGACGCCGTGGTTGTAGGTGAGCTCGAGGACCGGATCTTCGCCCGGCAGGCCCATGAAGACGTTGATCGCCTCGTCGCCGATCGGCATCCGCGCGACCTCCTCGAAGCCGAGCTTCTCGTAGAAGGCGACCGAGCGGTCGATGTCGCCGATCCGGTAGCAGGTGTGCAAGAAGGTCGTCATTCGCGAGGCAAGGCTACCGGCCTCCCTACAATTTGCACTCGAATGGCACGCCGGACGCGCCAGCGGAGACGCCGGGCGCATACCTCGAAGTGGAAGAAGGTCACGGTCCCCCTGGGGATCCTGTTCGGCGTGGGCGCTGATCGCGGGCGCCGTCGCCGGCGAGCTGGGCGGTCAACGTCTACGAATCGGCGCCGCCGCTCTCCAGCCTGAAACCGGTGCAGAAGGGCCGCTCCTCGGCGATCTACGCCGCCGACGGCAGCCTGATCGGCTTCATCCACTCCGACAACATCCGCCAGCCGGTCTCCTCGCGGGCGCTGCCGCAGACCCTGCACGACGCGACGGTCGCGATCGAGGACAAGAACTTCTTCAACCACGGCGCGCTCGACCCGGCCGGGATCGTCCGCGCCGCCTGGAAGGACCTGCTGGCCGGCGGCAAGCCTGTCCAGGGCGCCTCGACGATCACCCAGCAGCTGGTCCGCAACCTCTACATCCAGAACCCCGAAGAGACGCTGAAGCGAAAGCTGATCGAAGCGCACCTCGCCTACGAGATGGAGGAAGCCCACTCGAAGGACTGGATCCTCACCGCCTACCTGAACACCGCGCCCTACGGGACGGTCGAAGGCGAGACCGCGGTCGGCGTCGAGGCGGCGGCGCAGACCTACTTCGGCAAGCCGGCCAAGGAGCTCAACCTGACCGAGTCGGCGCTGATCGCCGGCCTGCCGCAGGCCCCCTCCGAATACAACCCGTTCCTCGACCCGCACGCGGCGCTGCACCGTCGCAACGAGGTGCTGGAGGCGATGCACGAACAGGGCTACATCACACCGGCACGAATACCGCAAGGCGATCGCACAGCGGCCTCGGGCTCAGCCCCGGCCACAAGTACCAGGTGATCCGCGACCCCTTCCTCTTCGACCTCGTCCAGCAGGAGCTGATCGACAAGTACGGGATCAACACCGTCCGCAACGGCGGGCTCAAGGCCTACACGACGATCGAGCCCGAACTGCAGGAACGCGCGCAGGAAGCGGTCGACGCGTGCGGCGTCTGCTACCCCGAAGGCGGCCCGGCGGCCGGCGCTGGCCTCGGTCGACCCCTCCAACGGGCGAGATCGTCGCCCTCGCCTCGACCGAAGGCTACGCGAGCGAAAGCCAGTTCAACTACGCCTGGCAGGCCCACCGCCAGCCCGGCTCCTCGTTCAAGACCTACGTGCTGACGCACGGCGATCAAGCAGGGCATCGACCCCTACACCACCTACTACGACGGCAGCCTCGCCGAAGACGCTGACACTGCCCGGCGGCGGCGACCTGGACGGTCAACAACGCCGAGCCCGGCAGGCGGCACGATGTCGCTCGCCGACGCGACCTGGAACTCGGTCAACGTCGTCTTCGCCCAGCTCGACCTCGACGTCGGGCCCGAGAACGTCACCCACACGGCGCACCAGATGGGCATCGACCGCGCCGCTGGAATCGGTGCCGGCGGAGGCGATCGGCGGTCTCGCGCGTCGGCGTCACCCCGCTCGAAAGGCCGACGGCTACGCGACCCTCGCCGACGGCGGCGTCCACCACGACCCGACCGCGATCAGCCGGGTCGAGTTCCCCAACGGCAAGGTCGACGAACCGGACCCCGACTCGGGCGACCGGGTGCTCACCGAGGGCGAGGCCTACGAAGTGACCAAACTGCTCGAGGGCGTGATCACCCAGGGCACCGGCGCCGGCTACACCTACATGGGCTGCGGCGCCGAGGCCGGCAAGACCGGCACCTCGGAGGGCGAGTCCGACGCCTGGTTCGTCGGCTACACGCCGCTCTACTCGACCGCGGTCTGGGTCGGCCACCCGCAGTCGCGCGAAGCGACCGGCTTCGGCGGGCCTACCGCCGGGCCGATCTGGCGCTCCTTCATGGAATCGGCCGTGGCCGGCAACTGCCCCGAATTCCCCGAACCGTCGACCCTGCCCGAACTCGCCGCGCTGAACAGCGAACACACCTCGGCATCGTCCGGCTCCTCCACATCTGGCGAAGAAGGCGAATTCGAAGAAGAAGAAACGACGGAAAAGCCGTCGAAACAGGGCAAAGGTGGAGGCCATGAAACGGCGCCGGAAGCCGAACCCGCGCCCGAAGCGACGCCGGAACCGGCGCCCGCACCCGAACCGGCCCCGGCACCCGAACCGGCGCCACCGCCGGCGGTAGGCGGCGGCATCGCCAGCCCCCACTGAGCCGGGCTGACAGGATGACCCCGTGGCGGCGATCGAGACGCGGGGGCTGACCAAGTTCTACGGTGCCGAGCGCGGGATCGAGGACGTCACGATCGCGGTCGAGCAGGGCGAGGTCTTCGGCTTCCTCGGACCCAACGGGGCCGGCAAGACGACGACGATCCGCACCCTGCTCGACCTGCTGCACCCGACGCCGGGGCAGCGCCCGCATCTTCGGCCTCGACAGCCGCCGCGACAGCGTCGCGATCCGCGCCCGGCTCGGCAACCTGCCGGGCGACTTCGGCTACGGCAAGCGCAGCAGCGGCCGCGAGGCCTTGCGCCTGCTGGCCGGCTGCGCGGCGTCGACGGCCTCGGTCGCGCCGAGGAGCTGGCGCGCCGCTTCCGCGCCGACCTCGACCGTCCGCTGGGCCAGCTCTCGCGCGGCAACCGCCAGAAGGTCGGTCTGATCCTCGCGCTCTTCCACCAGCCCGAGCTGCTGATCCTCGACGAGCCGACCGAGCGGGCTCGACCCGCTGATGCAGGAGGAGTTCCTCGCCCTGGTCCGCGAGGAACGCGAGCGCGGCTGCGCGGTCTTCCTCTCCTCGCACGAGCTCGACGAGGTGGAGCGGGTCTGCGACCGGGTCGGGATCATCCGCGACGGCAGGCTGATCGCGGTCGAGCGGGTCGACGAGCTGCTCGGCAAGACGACCGAGCGCCGCCGGGTCGAGGTCGAGTTCGCCGAGGTGGTCGACCTCGAGGACGTGCGCGCGATCCCGGGAGTCGTCAGCGCCGAGTTCGCCCACCCGACCCTCGAGGAGGTCTTCCTCACCTACTACCAGGGAGACGGGCGAGCGGATGAGCGCCCTGGTCGCGGCCCAACTCCACGAGCGGCGTCGCTCGCTGCTCTCCTGGGGCCTGCCGATCGGCCTCTGGTCGGCCTTCGTCGTCGCCATCTACCCCTCGGTCGAAGACGCGCTCAGCAAGGCGATCGCCTCCTACCCGGAATCGCTGAAGGAGGCCTTCGGGATCGCCGAACTGACGAGCGTCGAGCAGTACCTGAACGCCGAGATGCTGAGCCTGATCGTGCCGCTCGCGGTCGGCTACCTGGCGGTGCGCTCGGTCGCCAGCGGCCTCTCCGGCGCGGCGGAAAGCGGCCGCCTCGACGTGCTGCTCTCGGCACCGGTCTCGCGCCGGCGCCTCGTCGCCTGCGGCTTCGCCGCCACCGCGGTCGAGCTGGCCGCCGTCCTCCTCGCCGCGCTCCTGATCACCGTCCTCGGCAGCCTGATCTCCGGCGCGGGCCTGCGCTTCGGCCTCGGCACTGGCCGGCTTCGCCAACGTCTGGCCGCTGGCCCTGCTCTTCGCCGGCCTCGGCATCGTCGTCACCGGCTTCTCGCTGCGCACCAGCGTCGTCACCGGCTCGGTCGCAGGCGTGCTGGTGGCGATGTACGTGATCGACCTGGTCGGCCGGCTCGACACCGGCCTCGACTGGATCCGCTACGGCTCGGTCTTCCGCTACTACGGCAAGGCGATCGAAGACGGCATCGATCCGCTCGCCTTCATCGGCGTAACCGCCGTCGCCGTCGCCCTGGCCGCGCTCGGCGCCTGGCTCTTCGAGCGCCGCGACATCTCGTAGACCAACTTCGCTAAGTTAGCTTATGCTAATCTAGCCTAGCGAATGACGCTGGCTCCACCTTACGAATGGCCCGCCAGGACCGACTTCCTCAACCGGGAGGGGGACCTGGCGCGCTTGCGATCCTGGTGGGAGGGGGAGGATCGCAACGCGCTTGCACTCTTTGGACGTCGCCGCGTCGGCAAGTCATGGCTGTTGCGGGCCTTCGCCGAGGGCAAGCCGGCGCTGTTCCTGGTCGCCGACCAAGGTGCGCCGGCCAGGCAGCTGAGCCGCCTTGCCGCGATGCTGGAGCCTCAGCTCGGCGTCCGGCCCGACCTGCCCGACCTGCCGAGCCTGTTCCGGGCGCTGTACCGGCTGGCCGGCTCGGAGCGAGTGCTGGTCATCGTCGACGAGTTCCCGTATCTGCTGCCAGGGACGGAGAGGTTGCGGGGCGAGGCTCTCAGCGGCGTCCAAGCCGTGATTGAGGAGGAGCGCGATGCGTCGCGGCTGAAGCTCATCGTCTGTGGCTCTCATATCGCGCAGATGCAGGGGCTGCTCGCCGAGCGGAGCCCCTTGCGCGGTCGGCTGACGCCGTTGGCGATCGAGGCGCTGCCATTTCCCGACGCACGCCCCTTCCTGCCTGGGGATCGAATCCAGAGCAGGATCGAGCGCTACGCGGTGGCCGGCGGCATGCCGATGTACCTGGCCGAGCTGAGCCGCCGCGGCTCGCTGCGAGCCGCGGTTTGCGAGTCGGTCCTCGACCACCGGGGCCCGCTATTCAACGACCCGCGGGAGATCCTCGAGGAGGAGTTTCGCCGGCCCGGGACCTACTTCTCGCTACTCGAGGAACTTGCGGTGCGGGGGCGAGGCATGGATGACCTGACCACCAGGCTGGGCACCGCTCACTCCGCCCTCGGGCCCTACCTGAGCGAGCTGAACCGAATGCAGCTGGTCGAGAAAGTGGCGCCGCTCACCGCGCAGCGGGAACTCCGCTACCGCCTGCGAGACAACTTCCTGCGCTTCTGGTTTCGCTTCGTCTTTCCCTTCCAGGAGAGCCTGCGGGCCGGCCTTCGGCCCGGCGATCACTACGACGCGGAGGTGGCCCCGGCGCTTCCCGAACACGTCGCCCCCGTCTACGAGAGCCTCTGCCGGCGCTGGGTGCGCCGAAGCCTGGGATCGCAGGCAACGCAGGTGGGACCGTGGTGGGGGCGGTCCCTGGACCCACTGCGAGCGGCGGGCGAGCGCGGCAGCGAGGAGGTAGACATCGTCGGCGCGGCGCGCTCGCGCGTCACCGTGGTCGGCGAGTGCAAGTGGACCGGTGCGAGGATGAGCGGCAAGGTCCTCGACGATCTCGAGCGGTTCAAGATCCCCGCCCTACGCCAGGCCGGCGCCCGCTTCGCCTCCGGCGGCCCTCAGATTCTGCTTTTCGCGAAGGCCGGTTTCAAGGACACCCTGGTCGAGCAGGCGGCCGCTCGCGACGACCTGCGTCTGGTGGGCCTCGAGCAGCTCGACCGGGGCCTAACCTGACGGGCATGTTCCGGCGCCGATTCTCGCTTGGCCTCAGTGCCGAGCCGCCGCCTGTATGGCTCGGGCTGCTTGCGACGGTCGCGGCCGCGCTGGTCGGCACGCTGATCGTCTACCCGCTGAAGTCGGTCGCGCCGGTGGTCTCGCTCGGCGTCGTCTACCTGCCGGGGATCCTGCTGGTCTCGATCGTCTGGGGCCTGCGGCTGGGGCTGCTCACCTCGGTGGCCTGCGCCGCCGCCTACAACTTCTTCCAGCTGCCGCCGCTGCACCGCTTCACGATCGCCGAGGAAGGCAACTGGATCGCGCTGCTGATCTTCGTGATCGTGGCGGTGATCAGCAGCGCCGTCGCCGAGATGGCGCGGGCGCAGGCGGTGGAGGCGGAGCGGCGTCGCGAGGAGGCCGACCGGGCGCTGACCGAGCTCGCCCACGAGCGCGACCGCAAGCAGGCGGAGATGGTCGAGGCCGAGGCGTTGCGGCGCAGCGATGAGCTGAAGACGGCACTGCTGCGCTCGATCTCGCACGATCTGCGCAGCCCGCTCACCTCGATGATCGCCGGCGGAGTGGCGCTGGGCTCGGCGGAGCCGACGGCGGAGGAGCGCGAGGAGCTGAGCCAGGCGATCGTCATCGAGGGCGAGCGGCTCTCGCGCCTGGTCGAGAACCTGCTCGACATGTCGCGCCTGGAGGCCGGCAAGGCCGAGCCCCACCGCGAGCCGATCGACCTCGGCGAGGTCTTCGAGGCCGCCCGCGAGGCAACCGAAAGGCCCGAGCTGGTGCGCCTTGCGATCGACCGCGACCTGCCCTTGGTCGAGGCCGACGCCCCCCAGCTGGAGCGCGCCTTCGCCAACCTGCTCGAGAACGCGATCCGCCACGGCGGCGGCCGGCCGGTGACGGTCAAATCGCGACTGGTCGGCGGCAGGATCACCCTGCGCGTAGTCGACCAGGGCCCCGGCATCCCGGAAAGCGAGTGGCAGCGAATCTTCGAGCCCTTCCAGCGCGCAGAGGCAAACGGCGCCCAGGGCGGCAGCGGCCTCGGCCTGGCGATAGCCAAGGGCTTCATCGAGGCCAACGGCGGCGAGATAACCGTCGAGTCGCTACCCGGCCAGGGCAGCAGCTTCGTCGTCTCGATGCCCTGCTGAACGACCTTTACGAAATCTGCACGGCGACGGGCCGATTGCACATACACCCTTGATGCGCCGGGGTGAATGATGCTCCACATGCTCTCGTTCGTCTTGTCCGCGGACCTCTTCCCCGGTGGCGGTGGCCCGATTGCCGATGTCTTCGCGATCGCGCTCTCGGTCGGACTCTTCGCTCTCATCTACTGGGCGATCGACCTGATCGACCGGATATGAGCGCTGTCGCACTGGCCACCCTGAGCGGCGCCGACATCTTCGGACTGGTCGCGTCCGCGGTTGTGTTCGCCTACCTGCTCTACGCGCTGCTGCGCGGGGAGAAGCTCTGATGGCACAGGGCTTCCTGCAGGTAGCCATCTTCGTCGGGGTGACGATCGCCCTGACGCCGCTGCTGGGCAAATACATGGCGCGGGTCTTCAGCGGCGAGCGTGTCTTCCTCAGCCCCGTTCTCGGGCCGGTGGAGAGATTCACCTACCGGGTGCTGCGCGTCGATCCCTCCGAGGAACACGACTGGAAGGCGTACGCCAAGAACCTCGTCCTCTTTTCCGTCTTCTCGTGGATCGCGCTCTACCTGATCCTGCGCACCCAGGGCATCCACCCGTTCAACCCCGAAGGCTTCCATTCCGGCCCCTGGGACGTCAGCTTCAACACCACCTCTTCCTTCGTCTCCAACACTAACTGGCAGTACTACGGCGGCGAAACGACGCTGACCTACTTCTCGCAGATGGCGGGGCTGACGGTGGAGAACTTCGTCACCCCCGCGGTCGGCATCTGCGTCCTGCTCGCCTTCATCCGCGGGATCATCGGACGCAGCGGTCCCGGTCTCGGCAACTTCTGGCAGGACCTGACCCGCAGCCTCTTCTACGTGCTGCTGCCGCTCTCGGTGATCGTCGGCCTGGTCCTGGTCTCCCAGGGTGTCGTGCAGACGCTCAGCGGCGCCAGCATCGCCACCACCGTGCAGGGCGCCGAACAGGCGCTGGCGATGGGCCCGGCGGCCTCGCAGATCGCGATCAAGCAGCTCGGCACCAACGGCGGTGGCTTCTTCAACGTCAACTCGGCGATGCCGTTCGAGAACCCGAACCAGCTGACCAACTTCATCGAGCTGCTCTCGATCATCCTGATCCCGGCGGCGCTCACCTACACCTACGGGAAGATGGTCGGCCGCCAGCGCGAGGGCTGGTCGATCTTCGCCGCGATGCTGGCGATCTACCTGGCCTTCGTGATCGTGATCATCCCCGCCGAGCAGCACGGCACCCCCGCCGAGCACGCCGCCGGCACCCCGACCAAGGCGATCGCCGGTTCGACCGGCGGCAACATGGAAGGCAAGGAGCAGCGCAACGGGATCACCGAGTCGGCGCTGTGGGGAACGACGACGACTGTCACCTCCAACGGCTCGGTCAACTCCGCCCTCGACTCTTACACCGGCCTCGGCGGCGCCGTGCCGATGTCGGGCCTTGGCACCAGCGAGGTCGTCTTCGGCGGCGTCGGCACCGGCCTCTACTCGATGCTGCTCTACGTCCTGCTGGCGGTCTTCATCGGCGGCCTGATGGTCGGCCGCACCCCCGAGTACCTGGGCAAGAAGATTCAGGCACGAGAGATCAAGCTCGTCTCGCTTGGCATCCTCGTCACGCCGCTCGCGGTGCTGGCGACGACCGGCCTCGCGGTCGCTACGCGAGCGGGCCTGCGCTCGATCTATCAGGCCGGTCCCCAGGGCTTCTCGGAGACCCTCTATGCCTACCTCTCGCAGGCCAACAACAACGGCTCCGCCTTCGCCGGCTACACCGGCTTCATCCAGCCCAACGCGCCCGGCAACGTCGAAGCCTTCGGCATCTCGTTTGCCGACCTGCTCGGTGGCGCGACGATGACGCTGGCCCGCTTCCTGCCGATCATCCTCGTCCTCGCCGTGGCCGGCTCGCTGGCCGGCAAGAAGGTCTCGCCGGCCGGCCCGGGCACGATGAGGACCGATACCCCGACCTTCGTGATCCTCCTGGTCGGCGTGATCGTCCTGGTCGGCGCCCTCACCTTCTTCCCCGCCCTCCTGCTCGGCCCGGTCGTGCAGAGCCTGACCACGAGGCTTTTCTGAGATGCGCCGCATGGCACTCACCTCGCTTCTCGCCGTGATCGCCTTCACGCTGATCTTCGGCCTCGCCTACCCGCTGGCGATGACCGGCATCTCCCAGGTCGTCTTCCCGGGCAAGGCGGACGGCTCGAAGGTGACGGTAAACGGCAAGCTGGTCGGCTCGAGCCTGATCGGCCAGTCGTTCTCGCGGCCGGTAATCGGCAAGAACGGCAAGCCGAAGCTGGATGAAGAAGGGGAAGAAGTCCTTGCCCCTGACAAGCGCTACTTCCAGCCGCGGCCCTCGCAGTCTGGCTACTCCGCCAACGCCACGTTCTTCAGCAACTCCGGCCCCAACAGCGTCGAAGAGCGCGAAGCGGTGCGCGAAGCGCTCGCCGCGTACATCAGGCTTGAGAAGCCCTACGACAAATCGCTGACCAAGGAGGGCGTGCCGGTCGACGCGATCACGATGTCGGGCTCCGGGGTCGACCCGGAAATCTCCGAAGCCAATGCGCTGGTCCAGGCGCACCGGATCGCCGCTGTCCGCAAGCTGCCGCTTACCAAGGTCGAAGAACTGATCTCCGACCACACCAGCAGCCGCTTCCTCGGCGTCTTCGGCGAGCCCGGCGTCAACGTCCTTCAGCTCAACCTCGCACTAGACGAAGAGGCACCGATCAAATGACCGAAACCCAGCCCCGTTCCCTGTTCGACCCCGAGATCCTGCGCCCGGCGCTGATCGAGTCGCTGCGCAAGCTCGACCCACGTGTGCAGGCACGCAACCCGGTGATGTTCGTGGTCGAGATCGGCGCCGCGATCACCACCGTCGCCTGGCTGATCATGGTCTTCGGTGGCAAGCCGCTTGGCGGCGGCCACGAGCCCTCCTGGTTCACCTTCTCGGTGTCGGTTTGGCTCTGGCTGACCGTCGTCTTCGCCAACCTCGCCGAGGCCCTCGCCGAGGGTCGCGGCCGCGCCCAGGCGGCCAGCCTGCGGGCGATGCGAACCGAGACGACCGCCCATCTGCGCGACGGCGGCGAGAAGCCGGCCTCCGAGCTGGTCCGCGGCGACGTCGTCGTGGTCGTCGCCGGCGAGCCGATCCCGGGCGACGGCACCGTGATCGAGGGCATCGCCTCGGTCGACGAGTCGGCGATCACCGGCGAGTCGGCGCCGGTGATCCGCGAGGCCGGCGGCGACCGCAGCGCGGTCACAGGCGGCACCAAGGTGCTCTCCGACCGGATCGTGATCGAGATCACCCAGGAACCGGGCAAGTCGTTCCTCGACCGGATGATCGCCCTGGTCGAGGGGGCCGAGCGGCGCAAGACGCCGAACGAGATCGCGCTCGGGATCCTGCTGGCGGCGCTCACCCTGGTCTTCGTCGTGGTGATCGTCTCGCTGCGGCCATTCGCCCTCTTTGCCGGCACCGAACTCTCCGAGACGACCCTGATCGCCCTGCTCGTCGCGCTGATCCCGACCACGATCGGCGCCCTGCTCTCGGCGATCGGCATCGCCGGCATGGACCGGCTCGTGCGCCGCAACGTCCTCGCCCTCTCCGGCCGTGCGGTCGAGGCCTCGGGCGACTGCGACGTGCTGCTGCTCGACAAGACCGGCACGATCACCCTCGGCAACCGCGAGGCGGTCGAGTTCGTGCCGATGCCCGGGGTTGAGGTCGAGGAGTTGGCCGAGGCGGCGCAGATGTCCTCGCTCTCAGACGAGACGCCGGAGGGCCGCTCGATCGTCGTCCTCGCCAAGAGCTTCGGCATCCGCGAGCACACCTTCGCCGGCCACGAGCCCAACTTCGTCCCCTTCACCGCCCAGACGCGGATGAGCGGGGTCGACTACAACGGCACCCGCCTGCGCAAGGGCGCCGGCGACGCGATCGAGGATTGGGTCGCGACCGAGGGCGGCCGGGCTCCCGGCGAGCTGCGCGGAGAGCTGGACCGGATCGCCCGCGAGGGCGGCACGCCGCTCGCGGTAGCTCGTAACGAGCGGGTGCTCGGCGTGATCTACCTCAAGGACGTGGTCAAGGAAGGGATGAAAGCCCGCTTCGACCAGCTGCGGGCGATGGGCATCCGCACGATCATGGTCACCGGCGACAACAAGCTGACCGCGGCGAAGATCGCCGAGGAGGCCGGCGTCGACGACTTCCTCGCCGAAGCGACCCCGGAGCGAAAGCTGGAGCTGATCAAGGAGCAGCAGTCCGATGGCCGCCTGATCGCGATGACCGGCGACGGCACCAACGACGCCCCGGCGCTGGCCCAGGCGGACGTGGGCGTGGCGATGAACACGGGGACCCAGGCGGCACGCGAGGCGGGCAACATGGTCGACCTCGACTCCAACCCAACGAAGCTGATCGAGATCGTCGAGGTCGGTAAGCAGCTGCTGATCACCCGTGGCGCCCTGACCACCTTCTCGATCGCCAACGACGTCGCCAAGTACTTCGCGATCCTGCCGGCGATGTTCGCGACCACCTGGGCTCTCGCCGGCCACGAAGGGCCGCTCGGCGCGCTCAACGTAATGAACCTCGGCACGCCCGAATCGGCGATCCTCTCGGCGGTGATCTTCAACGCCCTGGTCATCCCGCTGCTGATCCCGCTCTCCCTGCGCGGTGTCCGCTACCGGCCGATCGGCGCCACCGGGCTGCTGCGCCGCAACATGCTGATCTACGGGCTCGGCGGCATCATCGCTCCGTTCGTCGGGATCAAGCTGATCGACCTCGTCGTCCACAACCTGCTGGGAGCCTGAGGCGGGCGCGGCAATGACCCGCGGCCACTACAAGATCTTCCTGGGAATGGCGGCCGGCGTGGGCAAGACCTACCGGATGCTGCAGGAGGGCCACGCCGAGGCCACGGGCGGCCGCGACGTGGCGATCGGCTATCTGGAGCCGCACAAGCGCCAGGAGACAACCGACCAGGCGCGGGGGCTCGAGGTCGTGCCGCGGCGCAGCGTCCCGTACCGCGACGTCGAGGTCGAGGAGATGGACCTGCCGGCGCTGCTCGCCCGCCGCCCGGACCTGGCGCTGATCGACGAGCTCGCCCACTCCAACCCGCCCGGCCTCGAGCACGACAAGCGCTACGAGGACATCGCCGACGTGTTGGCTGCGGGGATCGACGTCTACTCCACCGTCAACGTCCAGCACCTCGAGTCGCTCAACGACCGGGTCGCCGAGCTGACCGGCGTAACCGTGCGCGAGACAGTCCCCGACTCGGTGCTGGGCACGGCCGACGAGGTCGTCCTGATCGACCTCACGCCCGAGGCGCTGATCGCTCGCCTGCGGGCCGGCAAGATCTACCCCGGCGAGAACATCCAGGCCGCGCTCGACAACTTCTTCCGGATCGAGAACCTGGCGGCGCTGCGCGAGGTCAGCCTGCGCCAGGTGGCCGAGGACGTCGAGTCCAAGCGGCTGACCCTGCACCAAGTCGAGGCTGTGGGGACTCGCGAGGAGCGGGTCGTCGAGGAGGTCCCGAAGGCGGTCGGCGAGCGGCTGCTCGCACTGATCCGCCCGACACCCAGCTCCCAGCGCTTGGTCCGCCGCGCCTGGCGCTCGGCTCAGCGGCTCGGCACCGACCTCGACCTGCTCTGGGTGAAGCCGCCGGGCCGGCCGATCGGCGGCGAGGAGGAGCGCCAGGTGACGGCACTGCGCCAGCTCGCCTCGGTGCTCGGCGCGACCCTGTTGATCGAGGAGCACGACGACGTCGTCGCCGCGGTGGCACGCGTGGTCCGCGAGCGCGGCTCCACCTACATCATGGTCGGCGAGTCGCTGCCGGCGAAGGGGTTCGCGCGGCTGCGCACGCCGCTGCCTCAAAGACTGATGCGGGCGACGCCGCCGGGCGTCGACGTGCGGATCGTCGCCCACCGCGGCCTCAAGGAGGCCGAGTCTTGATCGAGCACTTCCTCGTCGGCTTCGCCCTGCTGCTCGGTCTCTTCGGCGGCTACCTGATCGCCAGCTCGCGCCGGCGCGGCAAGCGCTCCGAGCGCCCGGAGGACGTGCGGCGGATCCTGCTTCCCTTCACCGGCACCGAGATCTCGCGCCGGGCGCTCGACGCGGCGCTGCGTCTGGCCCGGGCCGAGGAGGCGACGCTGATGCCGGCCTACCTGGCCGAGGTCTCCAAGCAGCTGCCGCTGGAATGCGCGATCCCCGCCGAAGCCGCGAAGGCGATGCCGATGCTGGAGGCGATCGAGCAGCGTGCCGCCACCCAGGGCGTCCCCGTCGACGCCCGGATCGAGCGCGGCCGCACCTACCGCCACGCCCTGGCGCGGCTGCTGGACAGCGAGTCGTTCGACCGGGTCGTGGTCTCGGCGACGGCGACAGGTTCCGCCGGCTTCTCGGGCGACGACCTGGTCTGGCTGCTCGACAAGGCGCCGGCCGAGGTCCTGATCCTGCGGCCGGGCCCCGAGGACCGGCGGGTCCTCAGCGTCTAGCCCGAGCGGCGCCGGCTCACGGTACGTTCCCGCCGTGCCGCCGCCGACCCGTCAACCGAGCCTCGGCGAGATCGCGCGGGAGTGGGGGAGGATCGGCTGTGTGGGCTTCGGCGGCCCGCCGGCCCATATCACGCTGCTGCGCGAACTCTGCGTCAAGCAGCGCGGCTGGCTCTCCGCGCACGAGTTCGAGGACGCGATCGCCGCCTGCAACCTGCTGCCGGGGCCGGCCTCGACCCAGCTGGCGATCTTTTGCGCCTGGCGGGTCGGCGGGAGGAGGGGGGCGCTGCTCGGCGGGCTCGGCTTCATCTTGCCCGGCCTACTGGCGATCCTCGGCCTCTCGGTGCTCTTCCTGGCCGGCTCGCCGCCGGACTGGGTTCGGGGCGCCGGAGCCGGGGCGGGCGCCGCGGTGGCCGCGGTCGCCGTGAAGGCCGGCACCGGGCTGGTCCCGTCGAGCTGGGCGCGGGCTCCGGCGCATGCCCGCTGGGTCGCCTACGCCGTGCTCGGCGGCATCGCCGCGGCCTTGGTCGGTGCCTGGCTGGTCCTGGTGCTGGTCGCCTGTGGCCTGCTGGAGGTGCTGCTGCGGCAAAGAGAGCGCGGCGCCGCGCTCTCTTTGAACCCCCTCCCGCTATTCGCAGTTGCGGCGGCGGGAACCGGCGGCCTGATCGCCCTCGCCTGGACAGCGCTGAAGGTCGGCGCCCTCTCCTACGGCGGCGGCTTCGTGATCGTCCCGCTGATGCAGGGCGACGCCGTCCACCGCTACCACTGGATGACGGGCTCCCAGTTCCTCAACGCGGTCGCGCTGGGCCAGGTCACGCCCGGCCCGGTGACCCACACCGTCGCCGTGGTCGGCTACGCGGCTGCCGGGGTCGGCGGCGCGTTGCTTGCGGCCACGGTCGCCTTCCTGCCCTCCTTCGCCTTCGTCCTGCTCGGCGCCCGCCACTTCGACCGCCTGCGCCGCAACCCCGCCGTCCTCGCCTTCCTCGACGGCGCCGGCCCGGCGGCGATCGGCGCGATTGTCGGCTCGGCGATCCCCCTCGCCCTGGCCCTGACCGAGCCCTGGCAGGCGGCGATCCTGGCCGCCGCGGCACTCGCCCTGCTGGTTGCCCGCCAGGGCGTCGTCTCGGTCCTGCTGGCCGCGGGCGCGATCGGGGCAGCGGCGGGGTTGCTTGGCGCCGGGTTGCCCGGCAGTTGAGTCTCCTGGGCACCAACCGGTTCAGTCTCGACACAGTTGAGTCTTGTTACGCGCAGCCGGGCCTTCGAGCCTTCTGGGCCATGCCACGGGTCAGCGCCTTCTACGGGATCACGATCTGGATCTACTACGACGAGATCCACCATCGCGGCCGGCCGCATTTTCATGCCCGCTACGGCGAGGCGGAGGCCAGTGTCGACATCGAGAGCCTCGCTGTGATCGCGGGCAACCTGCCGCCGAGGGCGCGGCGGCTTCTGGCCGAGTGGGCCAGGGCGCACCAAGTCGAGCTGCAAGACAACTGGGAGCGCGCCCGCAACCGAGAGTCCCTTGTTTCCATTGAGCCGCTGCCGTAATTGCTTACAATGAAGCTTATGCGCAGCACGCCAACTCTGATCGATGCGACACCTGCCGGCAATCACGTCGTCCAGGTTCGATTTGACGATGGTCTGACGGCCAACGTCGATCTCTCCTACCTACTCGAGTACGGGGGGGTCTTTGAGCCCCTTCGAGAGATCGAGTACTTCCGCATGCTTCGCGCCGACGCTGAGGCCGGCACGATCGTTTGGCCCAACGAAGCCGACATCGCCCCGGAGACCCTGTACGCGCAGGCCCAGCGCTGCGCCAATAACCGCGGCATAGCGCTCCTAAGCTAATCCCGCAGCAGCTTCGGCAAGTCGTGGATGATCTGTTCGGGGCGGAAGTTCGCCGGGTAGATGGTGGTCAGCCTGCCGCTGGCGCCGATGCCGTAGATCAGCGCCGAGTGGGCGACGAATTCGGGGTTGACGGAGTCGGGCGTCGAGCCCACGTTCCACGCTTCCCAAACGGGCCCGAGCTGGCTCGCGCTGCCGATCAGGTACTTCATCCGGCCGGTCATCTCGTGGTCCCTGAGGAACCGCGCGACCGCCTGGCGGGTGTCGTGGTGGGGGTCGACCGAGATCGCGACGATCCGCATCTCTTTGCTGAGAGCCGGCCCGAGCCTTTCGAGCGTGCTGTGCAACTCGGCGGTCATCAACGGGCAGACGTCCGGGCAGTGGGTGTAGAGGAAGGTGACGAAGACGGCCTTGCCGCGGTAGGCGGCAAGGCTTATCCGTTCCCCGAGGTAGTTGCGCAGGCCGCCGACCGAAGGCGCCGGCCTGCGCGGTGAGAGCAACTGGCCGTCGAAGCCGGTCACCGATTCGCTGCGGACGTTGCCGGGCAACGTCGAGGAGGAGTGGTTGGTGACGAGCAGCACGGTTACGGCCGCGAGCGCCGCCGCGATCGCGATCAGCGGGAAGAAGACCGAGAGGGGAACCCCTTTGGACTTCTTCATCGCTAGGCGGTCCGTCGTGAGCGAATCAGGGCGGCGCCGCCGACGGTCAGGCCGAGCGCGCCGAGGATCAGTGCGGCGATGCCGAGCCCCTTGCTGGCGCTTTCGCTCGAGCCGGAGCTCGCTCCGCCTTCTTCCGACGGTTCGGTCGAGGGGCTTGGCGGGGCGGTCTCGCTGCCGGCCACGTCCTGCAGGACGCCGCCTTCGGCGGTGATGTCGATCTGGGGCGCCGGGGTTTCCGATTCGGGCGAGCCGATCCAGCGCACGACTTCACCGTTGTCGTAGTACTGCAGGACCTTGAAGGTCAGCACTTCCCCCGCCTTGCCCGGGATCTCGGTCGAGATCGGGAAGTTGAGGAACTGGCCCGGCGGGATCAGGCCCTGCTTGCCGTCGCCGGTCCAGATGATCTCGCGCACCTGTTCGGTGACTTCCCCGTCGTCGGTCTGGACCGGCTTGGCGAGCTTGCTGGTCAGCACTTTGGAGGTCCATCCCGGCATGTATTCGGTCGAGATGTCGAGGAAGCCCGGCGGAATCTGGACGGCGAGCTTGACCGTATTGGCCTTTTCCATCTCGTTCGGCACGCGGATGCCGAGGGTGGCGAAGGAACCGGTGGGGACCTCGTTGGGATGCAGGCTGACGTGAGCCTGGGCGGTGGCGGGCGCAAGCAGCGCAACAGCTGCCGCGACTCCGATTGCGATTCGTCGAATCATGGGTATTCCTCTCTCGGGCGCCATCAGTGGATCGGCACCTCGGTGGTGTTGGTGTACTCGTCGAAGGCAGAGACGCGGACGGTGAGGGTGAGCCGCCATTCCCCGCTTGAGCTGAGCAGGGCGTCCGGGATCGTGTAGTGGCCGGGGCCGGAGAGCTGCGGTTCCAGAGGCAGGGAGATGTTCTTTTCGGGTAGCGCGGCGCCGGCCTTGAGTTCTTTGACCTTGGCGAACGGGGCGCCGGTCTTGGCGTCGAACAGGTAGACGTGGATCTCGTTGGCGCCGACCCGGGCCGGTTCGACGCTGATCTCCAGTTGGATCGGGCCGAAGGTGCTTTCGGCCGAGAAGGGGCCGGACTGGGCGGTGATCGGCGGCGCGTAGCTGGCCAGCGCCGCGGTGACGCCTAGCACGACGACGAGCAGCGCCACCTCGGCGCGCAGAGCGCGGCGTAGCAGTAGCCCCGCACGCCCCGGCGGTTCGCCACCGGCCGCGATCCGGTTCAGGCGGGGAACGGAGCTGCGCCGGTTGTAGGCGGCGATCCCGATCAGGATCATCAGCAGGATGAACTTGATCAGGACGGCTCGCCCGTAGCCGGTTTCGGTCAGGGCGTCGAGCCGGCGGACATAGACGTAGGCCTGGATCAGGCCGGTGAGCAGGATCGCGCCGACCGCGACCAGCGCCACCCGGGAGAAGCGCGAGAGCGCGGCGGCAAGCAGCCGGCTCCGATCCGGGGGCTCCAGCTCGCGAGTGCCGCGTGGGGCGACGAAGAGAAGTGCCGTCAGGCCGCCGAGCCAGACCGCCATCGCGGCGACGTGGACGACGTTGACCGGGAAGTTCAGAAGGACGGGGGACTGGGTGCTGCCGTGACCGGCAAGTGCCGGCACCAGGACGACGTAGGCAAGAGGAGCCGCCAGAAGCAGGGCACGGCTCCAGCCGAATGAGCGGCCGGGAGTGGGTCGAAGCAACAGGATGGCGAGCAGCCCGAAGGCGATCCAGGCGAGTACGGCGATCCCCCAGATCGTGCCGAATTTGGTTTCCAGCGTCTCCCGCACGATCGTCCCCTTCAACGCCGAGAAGCCGGAGACGCCGGCCGCCTCGGCGCCCTCGAGGACGACCCCCGCCGCGGCGCTGATCGCGCCGATCGCAGCGGCGAGGAGCGCCATCCGACGCAGGCGGGTGGCGAAGGCCCGCGATGCACGCATCCAGCCTTCGCCGTCACCGCCGACTTGAGCCAGGGCGGGCAGCCAGGCGAGCATGAGGAAGGCGAGCCCGCCGACGGCAAGCGCGATCGCCGCGTACTGCAGTCCGCGAGCGAGGCCGAAGGCGGTCTCGGTGACCGGGCCGCTGCCGGAGCCGGCGGTCAGCTGCGCGACTGTCTCCTTCGGCGTCTTGCCGGGCTTGCCGATCGAGAAGACGAAGCCGCTGGAGACGATGTGGCCGTCGGCGGAGATCACCCGGTAGGTGGCGGTGTAGCTGCCGTCGGGCAGGCCGGGCTTGAGGTGGACGCCGAGGCGCGGGCCTTCGCCGTTGGGGTGGAAGGCGTCGCCTTCGTCGACCCGCGAGCCGCCGGCGTTATAGACCCGCACGGCGCCGAAGTTGCCCTCGACCGGCTCGTCGAAGCGGAAGATGACCGCCGCCGGCTCGTGCTTGACGATCGCGCCGCGCTCCGGCACTGTGCCCTCGAGCTGGGCGTGGGCGAGCGCCCCGGACGGGGCCGGCAGGGCCAGGGCCAGCGTGGCGGCAAGCGCCGCCGCCGTCCGGCGCACGGCTACCAGGCCTCCTTGGTCGGCTCGTCGCCGGGTTTCTCGTCGTCCTCTTCCTCGCCCTCGTCTCGGCCTGCCCCGCGCCGCCTGCGCGCGAGCAGCACCAGCGCGCCGCCGCCCAGGACGATGACGATCCCGGCGAGGATGAAGGGCAGCTTCGAGGTGTTGGCGCTGCCGACCCAGTAGAGGGTGCCGTCGATCGCTCCCTTGCGACCGTCGATCCGCAGCGGAATCGTGTAGTCGAAGACCTTGGTCTTGCGGCTCGTGTCGGTGACCTGGGGCGGGGTCGCGGTCGAGCCGTAGTGCATCCGGTGGTCGTGCCAGAGGAAGGTGCCGGAGTCGTCGACCGTCTGCCACTTTGGCGGCGCCTTCGGGTTGGCGCTCGCCGGCACCTGGGAGGTGGGGAAGCGGGTGTCGTTGAGGAAGTAGGCCGGCGAGCGTTCGTTGACCTGGACCGTGCCGTCTTTGAGGACGCGGGCGTAGGGCTCGCCCTCGTAGCCGTAGATCACGACTTCGTGGCCTTGTTGGTCGAGCAGCTGGATGTAGCTGTCGTAGCTGAGCACTTCGAAGCTGACGCCGGGTACGTTTGGCGTCACCCGGTCAATCACCGAGCGGTAGTCGGGGTTGCCTTCGTGCGCCAGGGCGGGGGTGGCGGAAAGGCAGATCAGCAATGCGGTCGTGGCGGCAAGCGCCGCCCAGTGCTTTCGCACGGGTTTGTCCTTTCGGTCGCGCGCGCGGCGACCGCGGGGGACACCCCGGCTGCCGGCGCTAGATCAGTGCGGGGAGGGCGACCGGGGGCGGGCGCTCGGCCAGCGAGAAGGCGACCAGGCTGGTGCCGCGCGGCAGCCATGCGGCGGGCGGGCGTGGGGTGAAAGCGCGTGCGGTGGGCCTGCGCCGCTGTCCAGCCTGCCTGGCGACGAGCTTGGCGATCAGCGTCTCGCCGACGTAGCGACCGGCGATCAGCGGTGCGATGACCAGCAGCGCCGGCGCCATGAACAGCAGCACGTCGGTGGACCCGGCGAAGGCGAGGGCAAGAGCCCAGCAGACAGTGATCCCCAAAGCAACGCCCGCTGTCAGACGACTCACAAGTCGCATCGGCAGACGATGGTAGCTGAAGTCGAGCTTTTCGACCTTGCTGATCGACATTGTGCTACGGTGCCGGGCTCACTTTAGAACTAAGTTAGTCAGAAAAGTAAGTCAGTCGACAAGGAAGGAACCGTTCCATGCGGAACGCTCGCAAGGTAACCCGGCGGCGAGGCGTTAACGCGGCCCTCGCGGTCGCTGCTTTTCGCGCTGCTGATCGCGTTGTCGTGGCTGGATGCGGAAGTAGCAGCGCAGCTCCAGCTCAAGCTCCTCCGAGGCGGGGCCAAGCTCGACGTGGTCGGCTACTCCACCCCGGAATCCGTCTACCAGGAAGCCCTCGAGCCGGCCTTCGAGAAGACCTCGGAGGGCAACGGCGTCAGCTTCAGCAACTCCTTCGGCGCCTCCGGCGACCAGAGCCGCGCCGTCGTCGCCGGCCAGCCGGCGTCGGTCGTCCACTTCTCCCAGGCCGGCGACATGGAACGCCTGGTCGAAGAAGGCGAACTCGTCTCCAAGAACTGGGACAAGCAGCCCTACGGCGGCATCGCCACCGACTCGGTCGTGGTCCTCGTCGTCCGCAAGGGCAACCCGAAGGGGATCCACTCCTTCGACGACCTGCAGACCAAGGACGTCGGCATCGTCACCCCGAACCCGTTCAGCTCCGGCTCGGCCCGCTGGAACATCATGGCCGTCTACGGCTCGGCGCTCAACGAGGGCAAGTCCCCCGAACAGGCCCTGGAAGCGGTCAAGACCGTGCTCGAAAAGACCAAGGCGCAGCCGGGCAGCGCCCGCGACGCGCTCGCGGCCTTCACCCAGGGCGAGGGCGACGTCCTGCTCAGCTACGAGAACGAGGCGATCAAGGCCGAAAAGGAAGGCGAAGACGTCGAATACGTCGATCCCGCCCTCGACGATCCAGATCGAAACCCCGATCGCGGTCACCGAAGAGCGCGCCGGAGCCCGCGGCCGAAGACTTCCTCAAGTTCCTCTGGTCCGACGAGGGCCAGGAAATCTGGGCCGAAAACGGCTACCGCCCGGTCAACCCGAAGCTGGTCGACCCGAAGCAGTTCCCGACCCCGAAGGACCTGTTCAAGATCAGCCAGTTCGGCGGCTGGGGCAAGGTCAACGAAGAATTCTTCGACGAAGAAACCGGTTCGGTGGCGAAGATCGAGAGCGAACTCGGAGTCTCGACCTCCGGCTGATCGATGGAGGCCGGCACCGCGACAGCCATCGGCTCGCCACCCCGGGCAGGCATCCGCCTGCCCGGGGTCGGCGCCGGCCTCGGCCGCGGCATGGTCGTGCTCTACCTGAGCCTGATCGTCCTGCTGCCGCTGGCGGCGCTGGCCAGCCAGGCGTTCGAGGGCGGCCTCAGCACCTTCTGGGACCAGGTCACCTCGCCGCAGGCGGTCTCGCTCGCTGGAGCTGACCGTGATCTGCTCGCTGATCGTCGTCGTCGATCAACGCGATCTTCGGCACGATCATCGCCTGGATCCTGGTCCGCGACGAATTCCCCGGCAAGGCGGCGGTCAACGCGGTCATCGACCTGCCCTTCGCGCTGCCGACGATCGTCGCCGGCCTCACCCTGCTCGCCCTCTACGGGAACGACAGCCCGTTCGGCATCGACATCGCCCTCACCCGGACCGCGGTCGTCGTGGCGCTGCTCTTCGTCACCCTCCCCTTCGTCGTCCGCGCGGTGCAGCCGCTGCTGATCGAGATGGACCGCGAGATGGAGGAGGCGGCGGCCTCGCTCGGCGCCGGCGGCTTCACCGATCTTCCGCCGCATCATCTTCCCCAACCTGCTGCCCGGCCTCGCCGCCGGCGTCGCCCTCGCCTTCGCCCGGGCGCTCGGCGAGTTCGGCTCGGTCCTGCTCTTCGCCGGCGGCCTGCCGCGACACCCAGGTCTCCTCGGTCTTCATCCGCAGCAGATCGAGTCCGGCAACGACAGCCGGCGCCGCGGCGGTCTCGGTCGTCCTGCTGCGTCGCCTCGCTGCTGCTGCTCGCCGCGATCAGCCTGATCCAGCGCTGGAGCAGCCGCCACGAACGCAGCAGCGGCGCCGGCCTGACCGTGATGCCGATGAGCGGCGAGGACTTCAGCCGCCGAGGAGGGGACGACGATGAGGACCGCTAGCAGTCGCGCGCAGCCGCTGGGGCCTGCGGACCCTCGGGCTCGGCTACCTCGCCCTGCTCCTGCTCGCTCCCCTGGTGATGATCTTCTACAAGACCTTCGAAGCACGGCCTGGCGCCGCCGATCGAAGCGATCACCTCGCCCGACGGCCTGCACGCGCTGAAGCTGACCCTGCTGATGGTCGCCGATCGCGGTGCCGCTCAACACGATCTTCGGGATCGGCTGCGCGCTGCTGCTGGTCCGCCATCGCTGGAAGGGCAACGCCGCTGATCGACGCCGTGATCAACCTGCCCTTCGCGATCTCGCCGGTCGTCATCGGCCTCTCGCTCTTCCTGCTCTACGGGACCAAGGGCTGGTTCGGCCCGACGCTCGCCGAAGCCGGGATCAAGATCCTCTTCTCGGTGCCGGGGATGGTCCTCGCCAGCATCTTCGTCTCGCTGCCCTTCGTCGTCCGCGAGACGGTGCCGGTGCTGCAGGAGATCGGCACCGAGCAGGAGCAGGCGGCGTCGACCCTCGGCGCCAACGCCTGGCAGACCTTCTGGCGGATCACCCTGCCGGCGATCCGCTGGGGCGTCGCCTACGGCGTCGTCCTCACCACGGCCCGGGTGCTCGGCGAGTTCGGCGCGGTGTCGATCGTCTCCGGCTCGATCTCCGGCGAGACCGAGACCCTGCCGCTCTTCGTCGAAAAGCAGTTCGAGCAACTTCAACCTACGCCGGCGCCTACGGCGCCTCGATCGTGCTCGCCCTGCTCGCGCTCACCACCCTCCTGGCAATGAACGTCCTAAAAAGAAAGGAGGACGCCTGATGGGAATCACAGTCGAGGGAGCCGCGCAAGCGCTTCGGTGACTTTCAGGCCCTCAACGATGTCTCGATAGAGGTGCCCGAACGGCTCGCTGACCGCCCTGCTGGGCCCGAGCGGCAGCGGCAAGTCGACGCTGCTGCGGGCGATCGCCGGGCTCGAGACGCTCGACGGCGGCCGCGTCCTGATCGACGGCGAGGACGTCTCCGAAGAAGCCGACGCAGAAGCGCGAAGTCGGCTTCGTCTTCCAGCACTACGCCGCCTTCAAGCACATGACCGTGTTCGAGCAACGTCGGCTTCGGCTTGAAGATCCGCAAGTGGGACAAGGCCAAGATCGCCGACCGCGTGCACGAGCTGCTGCGCCTGGTCCAGCTCGACGGGCTCGCCGACCGCTACCCCTCCCAGCTCTCCGGCGGCCAGCGCCAGCGCATGGCCCTGGCCCGGGCGCTGGCGGTCGAGCCGCAGGTGCTGCTGCTCGACGAGCCCTTCGGCGCGCTCGACGCCAAGGTCCGCAAGGACCTGCGCACCTGGCTGCGCCGCCTCCACGACGAGATGCACGTGACGACGATCTTCGTCACCCACGACCAGGAGGAGGCGATGGACGTCGCCGAGCCAGCTGGTCGTGATGAACGAGGGCCGGGTCGAGCAGTCGGGCAGCGCCGACGACCTCTACGACCACCCCGCCAACGAGTTCGTGATGAGCTTCGTCGGCGAGGTCAACCGGCTCGGCGAGCACTTCGTGCGCCCGCACGACATCGAGCGTCGTGCTCGACCCCGACGAGCGCACCGAGGAGGCGCTGGTGCAGCGCATCGTCGCCCTCGGCTTCGAGATCCGGGTCGAGTTCGTGCTCGGCGACGGCACCGAGGTCTGGGCGCAGCTGACCCGCGCCGAGCTGCAGAAGCTGGAGCTGCGCGAGGGGCAGATCGTCTACCTGCGGCCCGGCCAGCTAAGAGCTTCAGCGGTGATGTCCCGCCGTCCAACGGCCACGGGGCCTCGACTCCCCGTGGCTCACAGGACGGCGGCGACGCAGAGGTATCTGCAGCCGTCTGAAGAGGCGAGGGGCGGGGTGCGCTTTGCCGGGTGGCGCCCCGCCCCAACCGCCGCCGTTTGATTATGCGCCCCCCGGCCCCTTCCCGCTGACTTCGTCTTTATGCGTCCTATTGGACGACAAAAGGCGAAGTCAGCGGTTGGTGCTAATCTTGAGTTAGATGGTCAATAAACCCAGGAAAGGAGACCCGGTGAGCGGCCAACCCCCCAAGACAACGTTCGTCTCGCGCGGCAGGCTGAATGGCGTCCTTCGCCAGCGACCCTCCGGAGGGGGGCCGGTCGAAGCCGCCGCGACCCAGCCCGGCCGCGAGCAGAGCAGCGTCGACGAGCTCGACACGCAGGCGTTCGAAGCCCTCTACTACCGGGCCCGCCTGATCCTCGGCGAGCCCCTCCAGCGCCCCGGCCGCTTCCAGCTCCGCGGCCACTGACGTCTCGAGCCCGACCGCGCCACAGCGCGGTCGGGCCGGCCGATGGGCCTCAAAGCGATCTATATCTTCGCTTTGAGGCCCATCGGCCCCCGAAGTCGGCTATTTCGTCGTTTCGGTTGGGGGAGCTTCGGGGCGCTGGGGGTAGGCCTGGACGGCGAGGTTCCAGCTCTTCAGGGTGAAGACGACGTTTTTGGCGCCGGCGTACTGGACCGTGATCGTATGGCCGCCCTTGCCGAGCACCGTCGTCTGCATCACCGTGTTGACGATCGCCGCCGGGCTGGGGGACGACGCGGTCGCCGGCGCGAAGTTGACTTTGCCGGTCGACGTGCCGTCGACCAGGATCTGGATCGGGCAGGCGAGTTCGACCGTCGGTTTGGCCGAGGTGCAGGTGACCGAGCCCGAGAAGGTGATCACCGCCGAGCCGGTGTCGGGCATGCCGAACGAGGTGTAGGTGGTCGGCGGCGATACCGCCGTCGTCGCTTCGCTGGACCAGGGAGCGGTGCCGGCCGCGACTGCCGCCGACGGGCTGGAGCGGGGCGTCGAGCTTCTTGACGAACGTGTTTCCGGCGGCCTTTTTCTTCAGGTACAGCGTCGACGCTTTCTTGTTGGAGACGTAGACCTGCGCTGCCGCCTTCTTGGTGATGAAGGAGCCGGCTTTCGACGAGCCGGCGAACGACGGTGTCACCGCGATCGCCGCGGCGAGCACGGCTGCCAGCGCGACCGCAGTTGCGGCGCGAGGCGTGGACAGTCTTCTTCTGAGCAATGGAACCTCCGTATTCAGGGCCGCCGGGGTGGCCTTTCTTAGTAAAGAGGTCAATAAAGTACAGAACCTGGTAGGGTGATGTCGAGTTAGGCAATCAAGAAACTCCGGTACCCGGCAGGAAAGGAAGCAAAGTCGAGATGAGAATCAAGTCCCTTGCCATATCGGCGGTCGCCCTGTTGGCGCTCGTCGTGCCGGCTTCCGCCGGCGCCGTGACCCTGATCGGGTCGGGCTCCGTCGCTGCCCAGCCAGTCCTGGAAGCGCTCTTCAAGACCTACACCAAGACGGTCAACCACAAGGTGCACTTCGTCTACACGGCGGATGGAGGCAACGCCGGGATCAAGGATGTCCAGAACGGCGTCAGCCAGTTCGCCGGCCAGGCCCGCACGCCGCTGCCCAGCGATGCCGGGACGACCTACATCAAGTTCTACCTCGACGGCCTCTGCATGGACGTCAACCCGAAGAACCAGCTGACCGAACATCAGCATCCAGCAGACCCACGACATCTACCGGGGCCTGTTGACGAACTGGAGCCAGGTTCCGGGCTCGGGCCTGGCGACGACGATCGACCCGGTCGGCCGCGACACCAACGGAGGGACCTACAACTTCTTCCTCCAGGCCGTCCTCAACAACGAACTGCCCGCCTCGAACGTCAACGCGCTGACGGCGGACGGCCTCGTCGTCAACGCGGTCAAGCAGGACCCGAACGCGATCGGCTACGACGGGCTGGCCTGGCAGGGCAAGGGCCAGAAGGCGCTCAAGGTCAACGGCGTCCCCTGCCAAGCCAACAAGATCAGCGTCGAACCGCTCAAGTACCCGCTCTCGCGCTACATCTTCATCGTCCTGCCGGGCGATGGCAGCACCAGCTCTCCGGCGCTGCAGAAATTCATCGACTGGGCGCGTCGCAGACCCGGTCGCCGGGGAAGTGATCTCCAAGGCCGGCGGCGTCCCCGCCTTCAACAAGAAGGCCAAGAAACACTAGATGGAGGAGCCCTACCTCCCCGAGTACGGCCCCAAGTGGTCGGACCAGCGCGCCGGGCGGATGCTCGGCGCGCTGGTCTGTGGCGTCGTCGGCCTGCTGCTGGCGATGATCGTCACAGTCTTCGTCCGCGCCTGGCCCTCCTTCGCCCACAACGGCCTGGCCTGGTTCGGGGCGGGCGGGAGCGTCGAAGAACAGCTCAACCAGATCTACCTCTCCGGCCTCAACGGCGCCGACTACGTCTACACATTCCACGCCTGGCAGCTGATCTGGAGCACGCTGCTGATCACCGGCGGCGCGGTCCTGATCGCGCTCTTCTGCGCCCTCTTCATCTCCGTCTTCATCGTCGAGTTCGCGCCCGAGTGGATGCGCAACATCCTGCAGCCGGTGGTCCGCTTCCTGGCCAGCGTCCCCTCGGTGATCTACGGCCTGATCGGGGTGGTGGTGATCGTCCCCTTCATCGGCAACCACCTGGTCACCGAGTCCCAGAAGGCCTCGGTGGCGGGGGTGATCTCGCTGAGCGGCTACAGCCTGCTGGCGGCGGTGCTGATCCTCACCGTGATGATCGCGCCGCTGATGGTCTCGATCTTCTCCGACGGCCTGCGGTCGGTTCGCCCCGGCTGGCTGGAGGGCTCGCTGGCGCTCGGCGTCAACCGCTGGCGCACGACCTGGAAGATCGCCGTGCGCACCGCCCGCCCGGCGATCGTCGCCGGCACGGTGCTGGCGGTCGCCCGGGCGATCGGCGAGGCGGTGATGCTGGCGATGGTCTCCGGCTCGGTCGCCTTCGCCCCCAACCCGGCCGACGGCGCTGATCTTCGTCTACGAGCCCTCGCGGCCGCTGGCGCCGACGATCGTCAAGAACATCGACTCGCTCGGCTCGCCGCCGGCCAACGCGACCCTCTTCGCGATCGCCGCGGTGCTGCTCTTCTCGGCGGCCTTCTTCTCGCTGACCGGCTGGGTGGCGCGCCGGGCGATGCGCAAATACGGGGCGACGGCCTGATGGAGTCCTCGGTCGCCACTCCGCCGCCGGCGCCTCCGCCGCGCATGGGCCCGCCCAAGTCCGGCAAGGACGCGGTCGAGGGCAGCGCCACCTGGCGGCTCTCGGACCGCATCGGCCTGGCGATCTGCTGGGCGCTGGGGCTGCTCTTCTGCGCGATCGCGGTGGCGATCGTCGTCTACCTGATGGTCCAGGGGCTCAAGTACCTGAAGCCCTCGATGCTGGTCACCCCGGCCACGGCCGGGTTCAGCCGAGAGCCAGTCCGGCGGCTTCTCCGACGCCCTCTTCGGAACCCTGATCGTCGCCGCGATGGGCATCTCGATCGCCCTCCCGGCGGGGGTTGGAATCGCGGTCTGGCTGGTCGAGTACGGCCGCCCGGCGGCGCTCGCGCGGGTCACCGAATCGACGATCGAGGCGATCGCCGGCATCCCCTCGATCGTGCTCGCCCTCTTTGGCACCGTGATCTTCTCCAGTACCGCGCTCGGCTTCCTCAGCCGGACCACCGAAGGCGTCGTCTTCGGCCGCTCCTTCTTCGCCGCTTCGGCGATGCTCTCCCTGGTCGCCCTGCCGTTGATCGTCGCCAGCACCCGCGAGGGCCTGGGCGCGATCCCCCAGCACGTCCGCGAGGCCTCCTACGCGATCGGCAAGACGAAGATCGCGACGACGCGGCGGATCCTGCTGCCGACGGCGCGACCTCAGGTGGCGACCGGCGCGGTGCTCGGCATCGGCCGGATCATCGGCGACACCGCGATCATCGTCGTCCTGCTCGGCGCCACCCAGAACTTCGCCCCGGTCGGCAGTGCCTTCCCGATCAACTACCTGCGCGGGGCGGGGACGACGCTGACCAACTTCGTCTACGAGGCGTCCCCGACCGGCAACCTCAACCAGCCCCAGAAGGCCTACGCGGCGGCCTTCGTCCTGCTGCTGATGGTGCTCGCCCTCAACGCCGCCGCCGACGTCATCCACCGCCGCGCCAGAAAGGTAGGAACGTGGAGTTCCTAACCCCACCCCCGATCCGGCGTCTGGAGCTGGACGACGGCGCCGCCACCCAGGTTGCCCCGCCAGCCACGCCCGGTGGTTTCACCGCGGCGCGGCGCTCGATCGGCACGCCGCAGTTCTCGATCCGGCGCATGGAGATCGACGATGTCTCGGTCTCCTACTCGGACCGCGAAGCGGTCAAAAGCGTCTCGCTGCCGGTCCGCCAGGGCGAGGTGCTGGCGATGATCGGCCCCTCCGGCTGCGGCAAGACGACCCTGCTGCGCTCGCTCAACCGGCTCACCGAGCTGACCCGCACGGCGACGACTGAACGGGCGAATCCTGCTCGACGACGTCGACATCACCCTAATCGAGCCGACCTCGCTGCGGCGCCGGGTGACGATGGTCTTCCAGCAGCCCAACCCGTTCCCGATGAGCGTCTTCGACAACATCGCCTACGTGCTGCGCGAGCAGGGCTCGCGGCGCCAGCGCAAGAAGGCGCTGGAGCCGAAGGTGCACAGCGCGCTCGATCGGGCCGGCCTCTTCGAGGAGGTCAAGGACAACCTCGACCACCCGGCGCTGAAGCTCTCCGGCGGCCAGCAGCAGCGGCTCTGCATCGCTCGGGCGCTGGCAGCGGAGCCGGAGGTGCTGCTGCTCGACGAGCCCTGCTCGGCGCTTGACCCGCAGTCGACCCAGGTGATCGAGGACCTGATCGTGAAGCTGCGCGACGACGTCGCCGTCGTGATCGTCACCCACAACCTGCAGCAGGCCTACCGGATCGCCGACCACGTCGCCTTCATGTACCTGGGCGAGCTGGTCGAGTACAGCAGCGCGACGGCCCTCTTCGGCTCGCCGCGCGAGCAGCGGACCAAGGAGTACGTGAGCGGTGCGTTCGGTTAGCCGGCCGATATCCCGCGCCGGGCTGCTCGCGGTCTGCGGCCTGCTCCTGGTCGGGGCGCTCTCGGGCTGCTCGACGACGCAGGAAACCGCCGCGCTCAGGCAGGCCCAGTCCAAACGCATCCTGGAGCGGCGAGAACAGCGGCGCCACCACCGCAAGGCAGATCAGAAGAGGAGCCACCAGCAATGACGACGGTCCCCAGCCGGCACCGAGCCCTGCGAGGAGTGCGGCGCGCCGCTCGACCCGCAGCAGCGCTACTGCGTCAACTGCGCGGCGCGGCGCGGCAACGGCGCCAACCCGTCCTCGCGCTACTTCGCGATGATGAGCCGAGCGCGCCCGCCGGCCGGCGGTGCTGCCGCCCGCAAAAGCGGGCTCGGGCAGCCGCGCGGCCGCGGTCGCCTTCTTCGCGCTGCTGCCGATCGCGGTCGCGATCGGCGTCGTCGTCGGTCGCAGCGGCGACAACAGCGGCGAAAGCCAGGCGCTGCTGGAAGCGCTGCACCGCCAGGAAACCGCCGTGGCCAGCGCCCCCGCCGGGACCACGAGCGCCACCGCGGGCGCCGGCGGAAAAGCCAAAGCGAAGAAGGCGGCGGCCAAAGCGAGCAAGGGCGGCGGCAAGGTCGTCGCGCACACCAGCAACGGCACCGTCCACCAGGTGACCGGCTTCAAAGCGACCAAGCAGCAGACCGAAGAAGACACCCACCTGGTCGAATCGAATCCCGAACAGACCGGGCAGAACTACATCAAGGCGCAGCAGAACCTGCCCGACGTGATCGTCGTCGGCGGCGAAGCCGGCTCGGCCCCGGCGGAATCGACCGGGAAAGGACAGCCATGAGCGACGACCTGATCGCCCAGCGCGACCGGTTGCTGGAGAAGTTCACGATCATGCAGGCCGACCTCGGCGGCGCCTTCTATGAGATGGCGATCCGCGACCACGTCCGTATGGACGTGCTGACCCGCAAGGCGGCAGAGCTGCAGCGGGTCGACGCCGAGCTGCTGGCGGCCGAACGGATGCTGCGAGCATGCTCTGCGGCGGAGGCGACGCCGTGAGGGCGGCGCTGGCGAAGCAGATCCACGGCGCGATGGCCGCCGCGGCAACTCTCACCGGCAGGCGCTTCGGCCTGCTGGTCGCCTCCTCGGTTGTCGCGACCTCGGCGATCATCGCCAGCGCGATGACCGGCACCGGGGACAGCGGCGCCCTGGCGGCGCTGGTCAGCCGCAGCCTCGCCTCCGACAACACTCCGGCCGCGATCGCGCCGGCTCCCGGTGGTTCGTCTCCCGGGCCCGGACCATCCGCTCCTGGCTCGGGTGGTTCCGCGTCGCCGGCCGGCGGGCAGAGCGCGGCGCCGGCGCCCCTTCCGGCGCCGGCGCCGAGCGGCCCGGCCGGCGAACCGGCACCGAAGGAACCAGCTCCGGCGGCGCCCGCCCCGACCCCGAAGCGGGCCCGGTCAAGCACGTCTTCGTGATCTCACTGGCCAGCCCGGGCTACGAACAGTCGCTCGGCGCGCAGTCGCAGATGCCGTACCTCTCGGCGACCCTGCGCCCGCAGGGCGAGCTGCTCAGCAACTACTCGCTGCTCGGCGAAGCCGGACTGCCGAACCAGATCGCCGCCCTCGCCGGCCAGCCGCCGAACGCGGCGACCAGCGCCGGCTGCCCGACCTACGCCGCCTTCCCGCCCACGGCCAAGGTCGCCCCGAACGGAGTCGTCGGGGGCGCCGGCTGCCTCTACCCGGTCGAAACATTGACCCTCGCCGACCAGCTGGGCAGCAGCCGGCTCAGCTGGCACGCCTACGTCGACGGGATGGTCGACGCGACCGGCAGCCCGCAGAACTGCGTCCATCCCAGCGGGGAAGAAGTGGAAGCGACCGCGCCCGGCGGGTACTCGGCGACACAGAACCCCTTCGTCTACTTCCATTCGCTGCTCGACCTCGGCGACTGCTCCGAAAACGACGTCCCGATCGACCAGTTGACGGCGGACCTGGGCAAGGCCGAGAAGACCCCGAGCTACTCCTTCATCGCGCCGACGCCGTGCGACGCCGGCGCCACCGGCCAGTGCCCGGCGGGGACGGCCGAAGGCCCGGCAAGCGCCGACGCCTTCCTCTCCAAATGGGTGCCGGCGATCCTCGCCTCGCCGGCCTACAAGGCCTACGGCCTGCTGATCGTCGACTTCGCCGCGGCGAACCCGCCTCCCGCAGGCGCCCCGGCGCCAGCCACCGACCCGCTGCGAGTAGGTGCCCTCCTGCTCTCACAGTTCGCGACCCCGGGCTCCACCGACGCCGCTCAGTACAACCCCTACTCGATCCTCCGCTCAAACGAGGACCTATTCGGCCTAGAACCCCTCGCCCTGGCGGGCGGGGCCAAAACGAAGTCGTTCGCCCCCAGCCTGAGCAAAGAAACCGGCGGCGATTAGGCGGGATTGGCGCGTACTACGGCGTCAGGGCCACCTTGACGACGCCTTCGCGCTGGTTGCCGAAGAGGTCGTAGGCCTCCTCGATCTGGTCGAGGGAGAAGCGGTGGGTGATCAGGGGGCTGAGGTCTAGACGGTTGTGGCGGACCATCTCCATCAGCTTGCGCATCCGCTCCTTGCCGCCGGGGCAGAGGGTGGTGAGGATCTTCTTGTCGCCGATGCCGTAGACGAAGGGCTCGAGCGGGACCTCGAGCTTGCCGCCGTAGACGCCGAGGCTGGAGATGATCCCGCCGGGGCGGGTCGCCTCGATGCAGGACTCGAAGGTCTGCTGGGTGCCGAGGGCCTCGATCGCGACGTCGACGCCGCGGCCGCCGGTGAGCCGCTTGATCGCCGCGATCGGGTCTTCTTCTGTGAAGTCGATCGTCTCGTCGGCGCCCATCTTCTTCGAAAGCTCGAGGCGGCCGGCGATGCGGTCGACGCCGATCACCAGCGAGGCGCCCATCAGGCGGGCGCCGGCCGTGGCGCAGAGGCCGATCGGCCCCTGGGCGAAGACGGCGACGGTCTGGCCGATGCTGACGTTGGCGGTCTCGGCCGCCGAGATCCCGGTCGAGGCGATGTCGGCGAGCAGCACGCACTGCTCGTCAGAGAGGTCGTCGGGGATCTTCGCCAGGTTGGCCTGCGCGTAGGGCACCCGGAAGTACTCGGCCTGGACCCCGTCGATCGCGTTGCCGAGGCGCCAGGCGCCGATCATTTCCCAGTTGTCGTCATGGCCGGAGCACTGCGCCTCGCTGTGGGACTGGCAGTAGAAGCAGCTGCCGCAGGGGGTGATCGCGCCGACCAGGACGCGGTCGCCGAGCTCGTAGCCGGAGACCGCGTCGCCGAGCTGGTGGATCGTCCCGACCGGCTCGTGGCCGACGATCCTGCCCTGCTCGACGGGGTACTCCTCACGCCAGATATGCACGTCGGTACCGCAGATAGTCGTCAGCGAGATCTTCACGATCGCGTCGTTGGGCCCGCACTGGGGCATCGGCTTTTCCTCGAGCACGATCTTCTCGTGGCCCTCGAACACGGCCGCCTTCATCGTCTCTGGCATCGGTGATTCCTCTCGCTGGTAGTGCTTCCTGGGACTACGAGACAAGCTAGGCACAGACCGCGCCGGCCGCATCGGTATTTGGTACTGACCACGTGCTCGGTCCACTACGGGGGCGCGGGATGGCTGGGAGATGAGAGGCTGGCCTTATGGCGAAGCCCGAGTTCGTCCAGATCTCACCGCAGCCGATCGATCGCTACCGGCTGCTGCTGGGCGACGATTTCGAGCGGCTCGAGGAGATCGCCGCGATCGCCCGCCGCGAATTCACCGGGCGGGCCATATGGCACGTCAACTCGACCGCCCGCGGCGGCGGAGTCGCCGAGATCCTCCACTCGCTGCTCCCCTACGTGCGCGGCGTCGGTGTCGACACTCGCTGGGTCGTCCTGCGCGAGTCCCCCGAGTTCTTCGCCGTCACCAAGCGCATCCACAACCACCTCCATGAGGACCGCGGCGACGGCGGTGAGCTCGGCACCAACGAGCGCGGCATCTACGAGACGGCGCTTCGCGCCAGCGGCGCCGAGTCGGTTCGGCTGATTCAGTCCGGCGACGTCGTCTACCTCCACGATCCGCAGACCGCCGGCCTGATTCCGGCAATGAAGGAGGCGGGAGTGCGGGTCGTCTGGCGCTGCCACGTCGGCGTCGACGATCCCGGGCCGCTCGCCCACCGGGCCTGGGACTTTCTGCGCCGCTACGTCGAGGCAGCCGACGCCTACATCTTCTCCCGCGACGCCTACGTCTGGGAGGGGCTCGACCGCGAGAAGGTCTGGCTGATGCCGCCCTCGCTTGACGCCTTCTCGCCGAAGAACCAAGAGCTCGATCCCGAGACCGTGGAGGCGATCGTTGGCGAGATCGGGCTCGGCGCCCGCTCGCCCCACACCGCGCCGTCTTTCATGCGCGGCGACGGAACCCCCGGCCGGGTCGAGCGGCGAGCCGAGCTGCTACAGGAGGACCCGTTGCCGACCGGCGCCAGGCTGGTGGTCCAGGTCTCGCGCTGGGACCGGCTCAAGGACCCGCTTGGCCTGCTCGAGTGCTTCGAGCGCCATCTCGACGATCCAGCGGTTCATCTCGCCCTGGTCGGCCCGGCGAGCGCCGCCGTCTCCGACGACCCCGAGGGCATGGCGGCGTACGCGGAAGTCGCCAGGGCCTGGCTGGCGATGGACGAGGCCAAACGCCGGCGGGCGCACCTGGTCAGCCTGCCGATGGAGGACCTCGACGAGAACGGGGCGATCGTCAACGCGATCCAGCGCCGCGCCGACGTGGTCGTGCAGAAGAGCCTCGCCGAGGGCTTCGGCCTCACCGTCGCCGAGGCGATGTGGAAGGAGCGCCCGGTCGTCGCCAGCCGCCTCGGCGGCATCCAAGACCAGATCGTCGACGGCGAATCGGGCCTCCTGGTCGACGATCCGCGCGACCTCGCGGCGTTCGGATCGGCGATCAACGGGCTACTCGCCGATCCGGCACGTTCGAAGCGGTTGGGAGAAGCGGCGCGGCTGCGCGTGATCGAACGCTTCCTCGCGGTCGGCAGGCTGAGCGAGTACGTCGAGCTGGTCGCCAGCCTTGTGCGGCACCCAGCCTGACACTTCAACGAGCCATCAGTGACGTGGAATCACTCCATAGCGCGGCAGCCGATCCAGTCGATCATTTCCTCACGTGTTGATTCTCCGGTCTCCGGACTGTCCTGCCGCTCCCATCGCACCGCCTCGATGTGCTCGTGTTCGCTCCCGTTTCGGCTCATGCGCACTTCGGTTATGTAGATCATCTTCGGTCAGTCCTTTGCGAGCAGCGGTCGCAGGATGCAATATGTACCTAACGAGGTGGAATATATGAATGCTCTGGTCACCTGTCATCAGTGGAAAGCCGAAGCGAGCCGGTCTTTTCCACCGCGGTGCTGAGAACCGCTCCGTGTCCGGTTCTAGTTACGCCGCGGGGCAAGACGAGCGCCACCAGGCCCTGACCCGAGCTCGATCGCCCGCAGGGCTCGATTCACTTCGGTGATCGAGAGGATCCCCACCTCGGCGTGTCCCTCGGTGAGGACGATCGCTCGCCCGACCCGCTGGAAGGCGGGGCGCTCGAGCAGCTCGGCCATGTCCTGGTGCTCGTCGACGATCAGGTCGCGGTCGACGATCGCGACCTCGCCGACCGTGGTGGTGGGCCGTCGCGCGGCGGCCACATGGTCCACCGTCCTCACGTCGATCAGGCCGACCGGCCGGCCGGCGTCGAGTACCGGGAAGGCGGTGTAGCGGTGCCTGGCGAAGTAGTCCTCGACCGCCTCGGCGACGCTGATCCCGGCCGGCACGCTGACCGCCGGGAAGGACATGAACCTGCCGGCCTCGCGGCCGGCGAAGGCGGTGCGGATTCGCAGCCCTCCCTCTTCGGCCTTGGCGGCGACGACGACGAAGAAGCCGATCAGGGCAAACCAGATGCCGCCGATGCCGCCGCTCACCGTGGCGAGCAGGCCGAGTCCGATCATCGCGTAGCCGAAGCCGCGCCCGATCCTGGCGGCGGTCCCGGTGGCCCGCGAGAGGTCGCCGCTCCGCGCCCAGAGCAGCGCCCTGGCGACGCGGCCGCCGTCGAGCGGAAAGGCGGGCAGGAGGTTGAGGACGAGGATCGCGGCGTTGACGAACAGCTGGTAATCGATGACCGCGCGAACCGCGGCAGGGGCCGAGGACGGCAAAGCCAGCGAGACGATCCCGAACACCGCGGCGATCGCCAGCGTCACCGCCGGCCCCGCCAGGGCGAAGCGCAGCTCGTCCCCCGCCGTCTTCGGGTAGCCCTTCATCCGGGCGACGCCGCCGAGCAGCCAGAGGTCGATCTCCTCGATCTCGACCCCGTGGCGCCGCGCCACAATGGCGTGGCCGAGCTCGTGCAGGAGGATGCTGGCGAAGAGCAGCAGGGCGCTGAGCAGGCCCAGCCCGTAGGCGAGGCCGGGGGCGATGCCGGCCACCTGGTCCGGGTAGTAGACGGCGCCCAGCGACCAGGTGATCAGCCCGACGATGACCAGCCACAGCGGCTGCACGCCGATCGGGATGCCGGCGAGCCGGCCGATGCGAATACTGCCCATGCCCATTTCCACGGACCATCTTCTGCTTTCGCGCTTGCCGGGTCATCGGGGTATTCCCGCCGTCGCCTTCGGCTTTATGCCGATGACAACTGCCGGCGATGCGCGTAGCGTCAGCGCAGATTTCCAACCAGGAGGGGACTTCAATGGCTGACCAGACGATCACGCTGACCCTGTCGAAGGCCGACGCCGAGGTGTTGCTGGGCGTCGTTTCGTCGGAGCGCTACAACGCTGAGGTCGAAGCGGTCTGCGAGGCGATTCGCCGCCAGCTCGACGAGAGGTTGGCTGAGCTGGGCTAAGCGGGCGGCGCTGCCAGGTGTCCGTTGTGGCTCAGTATGCGATCGCGCTGGGGGTTGTCTTCGCGGTCAACCTGCTGCCCGCCTTCGGCCCGCCGACCTGGGCGGTGCTTGTCTTCTTCAGCATCGACCTCGACCTGCCCGCCGCCGGGCTCGTCCTCGGCGGTGCGCTGGCGGCGGCGTCGGGGCGCTTCCTGCTGGCGAACGGCGCCCGCCGCCTGCGCCCGCGCTTCTCCGCGGCGCGGCTACGCCGCCTCGATCACACCGAGGCGGCGCTGACCGCCAACCGCACCCGAACCGCTGCCGGCCTCGGGCTCTACCTGGTCTCGCCGTTGCCCTCGGGACAGCTGTTCGTAGCAGCCGGCCTGATGACCGTGCCGCTGCTGCCGCTGACCGCCGCATTCCTCGCCGGTCGCCTCGTCGCCTACTCGATCTACGTCAGCGTCGGCACGGTTGCCGCGCATAGCCTCGGCACGGTCGCGCTTGACGCCTTGACCTCACCGCTCGGCGTGGGCCTGCAACTGCTGATGCTGGCCGGGCTGGCAATCATGGTCGGCGGCATCGGGCCCTTGGGTCGGGCGACCCGTGAGTAGTTCGAACTTTTCAGAAATGCGTCCGCCAAACGCCTGAGCGATGCGATAGAACACTCGCCGCATACCGAAAGAGGTTTTCGGTTTCTCGCGAACAATCGATCATTGACGGCGCGGATCGCCTACGGCTGGTCCACCAAGGGGGAGGGGTTCTGTGAAGGGGATCAGGTTCGGTGGGGCGACCGCGTTTCGGAGCGCTTGCACGGTGCTCGTCATGTCGGCGTCCATCAGTCTCGGTCCCGCGAGCGCATGTGCGTCGTCAGCGCCGCCCGAAGGACCGTGGCTGGCCTTCCCCGCGATGAGTGCACTGAAAGCAGCGGGCTTCAGCGTTAGGGGGATGGCGGCCGATGGCTCAGGTCAAGTCGTTATCGCGCGTGGGTCGCGGCATAGCGTGTCGCCGAACCCGTTCTCGACGGTCAGCTGGTCGGCTGACGGCGCCTGGCTTGCGTTCGCCGGATCTACGAGGTCCAGGACAGGCATATACGAGCTTCGACCGGACGGTTCAGGCACGCGTTTCGTCGTTGGCACCAAACGAGGCCGGAATCCCATCTTCTCCCCCGACGGAAGCAAGCTGGCCTTTGTCCGCGACAATTCCCAGATTGGATCCACGGCGGCTTGGGTGGCCGGCGCGGACGGGCGGAAGGCGGTTCGGTTGACGCCTCGGCGCAAATTCGTTGAATACACACCCTCGTCGTTCTCGCCCGACGGCTCGGTTTTGGCCGTAACCCGCAGGGATCTGAGGTCGAATAGCTCGAGGGTGTTGCTGTACGGGCTCGGCGGACGTCCGCAGGTTCGAGTCTTGGCAAGGCAGGCCTCGGAAGCGGTCTTCTCGCCTGACGGTTCACAGATCGCGCTCGTGCGCCAGACGGTCACTCGCCACCGAGAACTCCCGGTGGTGGTCAACAAGGACCTCTACGTCATGAGTGCGGACGGCAGCTCGAACGAGTCTGTAGCGCCGACCCGCCGCTTGGCCGAGACGCACCCAAGCTGGGACCCGTCCGGGCAGAGGATCGCCTTCAACTCGTACCACATCAGCAAGGACCCAATCGAAGAGCTCTTCAACGAACTCCTACCTTTTGGCAACTCGATCATGGAGGTTAACGCCGATGGGAGCTGTAAGCAGAAAATTCTTTCGCTGAAAAATGGCGCACTCCGCGGGCCGGTATGGAGGCCGGGCCAAGGCCACGAGGCGGGCCGGATCGAATGTTGACGTCGGACCGTCTTGGATCCCGGCGAACCGTCGCGACCGTCTCGTGCCGGCTTGCCTGCGGGCTGGCGCTCTTATTGGGTCCGCCTTCACCAGGTTGACGCTGGGCGGGCTCTGATGCTGCGCTGGCTCAGGTCACCGCGGCGGGAAGTTGCGTGGATCGCGCTTTGGCTCGTGCCAAAGCAGGCCGCAGTGCCAGACGTAGAACTCACCGAAACCAAGCAGGAGACCAACGATTACCAAGGCAGCTTCGATCACGGTTACAAGCCTAATTACTTCTATAACACGTTGGGCTTGGGTAAGGCGCCATGGCTCGATACGAAGTGAACATCGTTAGGGGGTAGGTCCGTGATCGAACGCATGCTTGCATTGAGCATCCTGATTCTCGTGGTTGGAATTCCTGCTGGAATTACCTGGAGCAAGGGACAGCGGGCGGCTTTTTTTCTTGGGTTCCTTCTCCTGGGCATGATTTGGATCGTTGCTGCATGCAGACTCGCTCGGCCGTCGTCATGGTGGGCGCGCCGTTTTTATGGTCCAGAGAAGATGCAGCGGGCAGAAAATCGGTTCGATGGTGGACTTGCTTAGGTCCAGATGTCATGAAGTGTCAGTGAATTAAGAGACGGAGGCAAAAGAAGCGGGACCGCTCTTAACCAATGGTGCCGCCGGCACGCACGCCATCCAGCAGCAGCCGTTGCTCCGCCGATGCGATCAGACGGCGGGCGCGGTCGACCGCGTCCATGTTGACCGAGATCGCGTCGATCCCGGCGCGGACGAGGATCTCGGTGTACTCGGGGTAGACCGAGGGCGCCTGGCCGCAGATCGAGGTCTGCAGGCCGAGCTCGTGGGCTCGGGTCAGCAGCTGGGCGATGTATTCGGTGACCGCCGCGTCGCGCTCGTCGAAGACCTCGGCGACCAGCTCGGAATCGCGGTCGGCGCCGAGCACGAGCTGGGTCAGGTCGTTGGAGCCGATCGAGATCCCGGTCACGCCGAGCTCGGCGTAGCGGGGCAGGTGGAAGAGCACCGAGGGCACCTCGGCCATCACCCAGAGCTCGAAGCCACGGCGGGAGAGCAGGCCGGCGGCCTGCATCTGCTCGCGCACGGCGACCACCTCGCGCGGGGTGCGGACGAAGGGGATCATCACGTGGAAGTTGGTGTGGCCTTCGTCCCAGACGCGGCCGATCGCCTCCAGCTCGAGGCCGAGCAGGTCGGGCTCGCGGGTGTAGCGCAGGGCGCCGCGGTAGCCGATCATCGGGTTGGACTCCTCCGGCTCGAAGCGCTCGCCGCCGCGCAGGCCGCGGAACTCGTTGGTGCGGAAGTCGATCGTGCGGTACGTGATCGGGCGCGGCGCGAAGGCGTTGGCGAAGGCGGTCAGCGAGGCGGCCATGCGTTCGACGAACTGCTCGCTGCGCCCTTCCTCGATCAGCAGGCGCGGGTGGACGCCCTCGAGCGCCTCGACCACCATCAGCTCGGCGCGCAGCAGCCCGCAGCCGTCAACCGGCAGGCTCGCCGCCCGCTGCAGCTGCGAGGGCTCGGAGAGGTTGACCAGCACCTTGGTCCCGGTCACCGGCGGCGCAGGGGCGGCCGCGGCGGCGCTCGCCGTCTCCGCGGGGCTCGGCGGCGCCGGCGCGGTGGCGCCCTCGGTGACGACGCCCTCACCGGCGTCGACGGTGACCAGCTCGCCGTCGCGCAGCACCTTGGTCGCCTCGGCGGTGCCGACCACGCAGGGAATGCCGAGCTCACGCGAGACGATCGCCGCGTGGCAGGTCATCCCGCCCGAGTCGGTGACGATCGCCGCCGCCTTGCGCATCAGCGGCACCCAGTCGGGCGCGGTCATATGGGTGACGAGAACCTCGCCCTCGAGCAGCTCGGCGCCGCTCGCCAGTTCGCCGATCACCCGAACCGCGCCGTCGGCGATGCCGGGCGCCGCGCCGAGGCCACGGACCAGCACGGCGCCGCGCTGCTGCTCGGGCTCGTTCAGCGGCCTGCCGCCGGTGGCGGTGACCGGCCGCGACTGCAGCATCCAGATCGTCCCGCCGGCGTCGATCGCCCACTCGGTGTCCTGGGCGGAGCCGTAGTGTCGCTCGATGCGGGCGCCGAGGTCGGCGACGGCGCGCACCTCCTCGTCGCTCAGCACCGCCTGCTCGGCCTCGTGCTCGCCCAGCTCGCGGGTCCTCGTCCCGCCGCCGGGAAGCGGCTCGATCGTCAGCTCCTTGCGCCGCACTTCGCGCTGTGTGATCGTCAGCTTCTCCTTGGCGACGACGTAGCGGTCGGGGGAGACCGAGCCGGAGACGACCGACTCGCCGAGCCCGAAGGCGCCCTCGATGATCAGCCGGTCGGTGGCGCCGGAGGCGGGGTCGATCGTGAACATCACCCCGGAGCGGGTCGAGGAGATCTGGCGCTGGACGACGACGGCGATGTCCATGTCGGCCTGGCCGAAGCCGCGCTTGGCGCGGTAGTAGACGGTGCGGGCGCCGAAGAGGGAGGACCAGCAGGTTCGCACCGCCTCGATCACGCTGGCGCGGCCGCGCACGTTGAGCAGGGTCTCGTTCATGCCGGCGAAGGAGGCGGACTCGGTGTCCTCCGCCGTCGCCGAGGAGCGCACCGCGACCGGCGCCTCGGGGTCCTCGCCGGCGAGCCGGTCGTAGGCGTCGCCGATCGCGCTCTCCAGCCACTGCGGCAGCGTCTCGGCCTCGGCCATCGTCCGCACCTCGGCGCTGGCCCGGTCGAGCGCGTCGGTGTCCTCGACGTCGACCGCGGAGAGCCGCTGCTCGATCCGGCCGCGCAGGCCGCCGCCGTCGCAGAAGGCGGCGTAGGCGGGGGCGCCAACGACGAACCCCGGCGGCACCGGGAAGCCCGCCGCGGTCAGCTCGCCGAGGTTGGCGCCCTTGCCGCCGGCGTAGTCGACGTCGTCGTGGGAGAGCCGCTCGAATGGGCGCACCGCGTCATCGCCGTCGGCGTAGGCGACCGCCGCTTTTCCGTCCATCTCTTCCAACCTTCCCTCGTTGCCGTCGGGGCTCATGGTCGCGGCTCCACCAGAACGGGGCAGGGGGCCTGGTGGATCAGCTGCGTCGATACCGAGCCGAGCAGGGCCCGCATCACCGGCCCGTAGCGGCGCGAGCCGACCACGAGCAGGTCGACCCCGTCCTCGCAGGCCTCGGCCAGCATCTTCGCGGGCGGCCCGTCGAGCCGGCGGCCCTCGGCGCCGAGCTTGCGATCGACGGAGTGGATCGCCTCGTTCAAGACCTTGTCCGGCTCCGGCGGGTCCATCGGCACGTAGCCGACGATGCCGGGCACGGCCACGGGCGGGGCCATGACGGTGAGGATGCGCAGCGCCGCGCCGGTCTGCGCGGCGATCGCTTCGGCGCGGCGCAGCGCCGCCTTCGATTCCGGCGTGCCGTCGTAGGCGACCGCGATCCGGCGGAAGGGCTCGTGGCGATCGTCCGCGTAGCCGCGCGGCGCGACGGCGGCGGCGCAGGGGGCACCGTGCAGAAGGCTCTCGGCGACGCTGCCGATCAAAGCCCTGCCGACGGCGCCGCGGTGGGGCGAGCCGACCACGAGCAGGTCGATCGGCTCGGATTCGGCGATCTCGGTCATCACCCCGGCCGGGGACCCGCCGCCGAAGCCGCGGGTCTCGACCGCGAGCCCCTGGAGGCGCTCCCGTGCTTCGGCGAACAGCGGCTCGGCTTCGGTCGCGGCGTCGCTTTCCAGCGCCTCGAACTCGATCGGCAGCGGCCCGTAGGGGATGACGGTGACGACGAGCGCCGCAGCCTCCGCCGGCTCGCCGAGGGTGCGGGCAAGCTCGAGCGCATCGCGCCCGCCGTCGCTGCCGTCGAATCCGACCAGAAGTCGCATCGCCTAACCCATCTTTCCTGACTCGATCTCCACGCACCCCGAATCTATGTCGTCGGCGCATACCTGCCATCCGGGTAAAGCCGAACATCCTTGCCGGTATTACCCCGATGAATCGCCGCCGGAAAGAGCAGAGAATCGATCCATGACGACGCCTCCAACGCCCTTTGCCGATCGCCGCGAGGCCGGCCGGGAGGCTTGGCGAGCGGCTTCTGCCCCTCGCGCAGGAGAGCCCGATCGTCGTCGCCCTGCCGCGCGGCGGCGTGCCGGTGGCCGAGGAGGTCGCCGCCGCCCTCGGCGCGCGGCTGGAGATCCTCGCGGTGCGCAAGCTCGGCGCCCCCCACAACCCCGAGTACGGCATCGGCGCGATCGCCGAGGACGGCACCCGCGTCTTCGACTCCGAAGCCCTGGCGGTGCTGGGCATCGACAACGGCGTGCTCGACGCGATCGTCGCCCGCGAGAGCGAGGAGCTGCGCCGCCGTGTCGTTGCCTACCGGGGCGACCGGCTGGCGCTGCGGTTGCGGGATCGGACCGTGATCGTGGTCGACGATGGCGTGGCGACGGGCGTCACCGACACGGCAGCCCTGCGCGCGATTCGCCGCCAGCTGCCCGAGCGCCTGATCCTCGCTGTTCCCGTCTGCGCCCCCGACGCGCTTGCCCGCCTTGGCGAGGAGGCCGATGAGGTCGTCTGCCTGGTTGCGCCGCTGCAGCTGCAGGGGGTGGGCCAGTGGTACCGCGACTTCTCCCAGGTCTCAGACCAAGAGGTGATCGCCGCTCTCGGTGCCAGAAGGAGTGCCGCGGCATGAAGCAGAAGGTCCTGATCGCCGGTGCCGGCATTGCCGGCGTCGAGGCGGCTCTCGCTCTGCGCGACCTCGCCGGCGATCGGATTGAGGTCGACCTACGCGATCCGCGCCGGGAGTTCGCGTTCCGTCCCTTTGCGGTTGGCGAGCCCTACGGCGCGGCGCGGATCTTCCGCTACGACATGCGCCGGCTCGTCGCCCGCTGCGGTGCCTCGTTTCACGCCGACGGGATCGCCGGGGTCGACCCCGAGCGCCGGATCGCGATCAGCCGTGACGGCGAGCGGGTTCCCTACGACTACCTGGTCGTCGCCGGCGGCGTGCGGATGCTCTGGGCGGTGCCCGGCGCCGTCACCTTCTGGGGCGTCGCCGACGAAGGCCAGGTCGGCGACGTGATCGCCGATCTGCGCGCCGACCGCCTGCGCAACCTCGTCTTCACGATGGCCGGCGGCCGCAGCTGGGCGCTGCCGCTCTACGAGCTGGCCCTGCTGGCTGCGACCGAGCTGGCAAAGGCCGGCCTCGGCCGTACCCGGCTCACCGTGGTCACGCCCGAGGAGGCCCCGCTGGGGATCTTCGGCCGCCGCGCCGGCGAGCAGATGGAAGAGCTGCTGGCGGATCGCGGCATCGACGTGATCGCCGGCGCCCACCCGGTCAAGTTCGACGCCGGGCGCCTGCGCATCGCCCCCGGCGAGGAGATCGAGGCCGACGCGGTCGATCAGCCTGCCGCGTCTGGAGGGGCGGCGGATCGTCGGGATTCCCCACGACCCCGACGGCTTCATCGGCGTCGACGAGCACGGCCGGGCGATCGGCCTCGAGCGCGTCTTCGCCGTCGGCGACATCACCGCCTTCCCGGTCAAGCAGGGAGGGACTCGCCACCCAGCAGGCAGACACGGTCGCGGAAGCGATCGCCGCGCAGGCCGGAGCCGAGCTCGAGCCCGCCCCCTTCGACCCGGTGCTGCGCGGCGTGCTCTGGACCGGCCGCGAGCCGCGCTACCTGTATGGGCGGCCGACCGGCGGCCACGGCGAGACGTCCAGCCTCGGCGAGGAACCGAGGTGGCCGGCGCAGGACGGCAAGGTGATCGGCCGCTACCTGACCCCCTTCCTCGACTCGCTCGCCGGTGACGGCGATTCCGCCGCGAGCGCCCGCTCCGCTTCGGCCTGCTGATTCGAGGCATGATGGGGCGGAGCGCCCCAACCGCCACGGTGATCGCCGGTTGTTCGAATCCGTGGCGGTTGGGGCGCGAACGAAGGTTTGCCAAATGAGCGATGCCGCCGTGCAGCGTTACCGAGCCGCCCGGCGTGACCGCGGCCTGGCCCTGCTGGAGGGCTTTCACGCGCTCAAGCACGCCCTTCGCTTCGGCGCCGAGGTCGCTCGAGGCGGTCGCCTCGGACAGCGAGGAGCTGGAGCGGCTCGCCGGCGAGCTCGCGCCGGACCTCGCCGGCACGTTGGCCGAGCGGGTGACCGCGGTCGATGCCGGGGTGCTGGCCGAGATGGTCCCCCAGGCGCCCCGCACCGGGGTCGTGGCCCTCGCCCGGCGCCCGGCTGTCGACGTGCCCGCGGTGCTGGCCGCGCGGCGGCAGGCGCCGATCGTCCTGCTCGAGGACCCGCGCACGATGGGCAACATGGGGGCCTGCGTGCGGGTCGCAGCGGCCGCTGACGCGGCGGCGGTGCTGACCACCGGCAGCAACGACCCCTGGCACCCCGATGCCCTGCGCGGCGCCGCCGGCCTGCATTTCGCCCTCCCCGTGGCCCGGATCGAGGGCCTGCCCGAGAGCGACCGGCCGCTGGTCGCGATCGATCCCGAGCGGCGAGGGCCTCGACCCCGCGGCGCTGCCGGCCCGCGCCGTCCTCGCCTTCGGCACCGAGCGCCACGGCCTCAGCGAGGCACTGCTGGAGCGCGCCGATCAGCGCCTGGCGATCCCGATGCGGGCCGGGGTCTCCAGCCTCAACCTGGCGACCGCGGTCGCCGCGGTGCTCTTCTCGCAACGCCTTTGAACCTCGCCGGGCAACGTTGCGTAGACAGGGCCGATGAAGCGAATCGTCGCCTGCCTGACCATTGCCTTCGCCCTGCTCGGCGGTCAGGCAGCTCCGGCCGCGGCGCCCGGGCGGGCGCAGGCCAGCGGCGCGAGCTCGGTCGACATCAACCACTTCAAGTTCCACCCCGGCACCCTGGAAGTCGCCAAGGGCGCCAAGGTGGTCTTCTCCAACTCGGCGAGCGTCGCCCACACCGCGACCGACAGGGGCGTCTTCGACAGCGGCCACATCAAGCCCGGCCATTCCTTCTCGGTGCGCTTCGAACAGAAGGGCGTCTTCCGCTACCACTGCACGATCCACACCTTTATGCACGGCAAGATCGTCGTCGGCTGACCCGGATCCGCGGGATCGCGAAAATTACGGATGCGCCGGGGAGGGAGAGCGCGTAGCGTGCGGAAGATGTGAGCGCCGCGTTTGGCCGCCACTCGATTCCACCACCGAAAGGACGCCGCTTTGCCCTTTGCCGACATCAACATCGGAGAAGCCCTTCTCGTTGCCTTCGAGGTCTTCTTCTTCGTGATCTGGATCTGGATCCTGATCACGATCCTCACCGACCTCTTCCGCGACCACGAAACCTCTGGCTGGGTGAAGGCGGCCTGGGTGCTGTTCCTGGTCTTCATCCCGTTCCTGACCGCGCTGATCTACCTGATCGCCCGCGGCAGCGGCATGCGGGACCGCACGATCAAGGCCCAGGCCGAGGCCAAGCAGCACTTCGACTCATACGTCCGCGAACAGGCCCACACGTCCCCCGCGGACGAACTCCACAAGCTGAACGACCTGAAGGAGAAGGGCGCGATCTCGGCCGAGGAGTTCGACAAGGCCAAGGCGAAGCTGCTCGCCTAGAGCACGCCGAGCAGGCCACGCGCGACCAGGTAGAGCCCGATCGCCGTCGCGACGGCGATCACTATCTGGCGCGCGTGGCTTGCCATCCAGCCGTTCAGCGCCTCGACCTTCTCCTGGGTCTTCTCGGGCGCGAAGGAGTAGCCGAGCAGGGGCACCTCGGCGAGGACGAACATGATCAGGTTGAAGACGACGATCGCGAAGACCTGCCGGCCGAAGCTGTGCCCGCTCACCGCGATGTCCTTGAGGGCGACCAGGTAGAAGGCGCCAGGCAGGTTGAGGATGACGCCGACGGCGAAGGCGATCGGCGCCGTGCCCCGGCTGAGCACGCGCTCCGACCACGGGTCGCGGGCCGGCCGTGCCGCTTTGCGCTCGCGCCGCCGCTCCTCGAGCCGGGCGTCGCGGTCGGTCGCCAGCACGTAGGCGACGAGCAGGGCCAGGGCGCCGACGGTGAAGTTGACGATCGGGTCGGCGGCGGGGCTGGATTCCGAGAACGCCGAAAGCCCGCTGAGCGAGCTGACGATCGCGATGCCGACGGCGATGCTGGTCAGCATGCCGCCGAAGAGGTAGGCGGCGAGCAGGCGTCGCGGTCGCGGCCGCTGCAGGACGACGATCACCACGGCAAGGATCGCGGGCGAGATGCCCGAGGCGATCGCAAGCACGAGGACGTTGATCAAAGTGGCGCGAGCCTATCCACCCGTCCGGCCAATGCTGACTTCGCCGTTAGTCCTTGTATAGGACTACTAAAGGCGAAGTCAGCAGTCGGAGATGGCGAGGTTTTTCCTGCATCTACCGAAAATCTGCAACCAAAGTTGCAAGTTATTAGCAACTCCTAACATCCTTCAGGCCACTTCGCTACCGTGCGCCGTCGATGCGCGCTCCCCTTCGCGGTAACTCCTGGCGGCTGCTGCTGCCCGCGGCGCTGCTCCTCGCCGTCCTCTGCGTGGCCGCTTCGGCCCCGGCGAAGGACCTCGAAGAAAAGCTGCAGAGCACGCAGGGCAAGCTCAGCCACGTGCGCGCAAGCCAGAGCGCCCTGGCGGCGACGATCGCCGAACAGAACAAGGCGATCGACTCGATGATCGGCGAAGTCTCGGCCCTGCGCCGCCAGCAGGCTGCCGTCGCAGTCCGAACTCTCGGCGAAGCAGGCCGAACTGGAAAGCGCGACCGCGAAGCTGGCCGCCGACAAGCACCGCCTGGCGCTGATCCGCGCCCGCCTGCAGCGAGCGCTGGGCGTGCTGCGCGACCGCCTCGTCGCGATCTACGAGGCGGGCAGCCCCGACATGCTCAACGTCGTGCTCGACTCCTCGAGCTGGTCGGAAGTGAGCAGCCGCGCCGACTACCTGAGCCGGGTGCAGGAATACGACGACTCGGTCGCCTCGCGGGTCAAGGGCCTGCGCAACGCGGCTCGCGCCGCGGTCAAGCGGATGACGGCCGTGCGCATTCAGATCAAAGACGCGCGCGACGCGATCGCGGTCAAGGAGCGCGAAGTCGCCGCCGCGAGCGAAAAGGCGCAGGCGCGCTTCGCCGAACTGAAGTCGGCCCAGGCGGCGCGCCAGGGTGCGCTCGAAACGCTCGAGTCGCGCGAAGAAGCGCTGAGCAACAACCTCTCGGCGATCTCCGAACAGATCGCCAGCACGACCGGCGCCCCGGCGCCGGTGACCGGCACGCCGGCGCCGCTGACCCCTGGCGAGGCCGCCGAATTCATCTCCGAAAGCCAGGCGAGCGTGCCGAGCGCGGCGCCGGCGGCGGTCGCCAGCGCGATCGAAGCCGCCAACTCGATCGCCACCACCCCCTACATCTGGGGCGGCGGCCACGGCTCCTTCGAAGACTCGGGCTATGACTGCTCGGGCTCGGTCAGCTTCGCCCTGCACGGCGGCGGCTTCCTCTGAAAGCCCGCTCGACTCGACCGGCCTGGAGACCTGGGGCGAACCCGGCCCGGGCCACTGGATCACCGTCTACGCCAACGCCGAACACGCCTGGATGATCATCGCCGGCCTCGCCTTCGACACCGTGGGCGGCCCCGGCCCCCGCTGGCACTCCTCCCCGGTCGATTCACCGGAAGGCTTCGTAGCCCGCCACCCGCCGGCTACTGACCGGGCCCGCTGCCAGGCGCGGCGTTGCCGCGGCTGACGTGGATCACGCCCTCGAAGCCTTCCCGCTGCAGGATCGAGGCAGCCAGGCCGCTGCGCTTGCCTGCCTTGCAGATCGTCGCGATCGGGCGGTTGCGGGCGAGCTCGTCGAGGCGGTCGCGGAGCTGGGCGAAGGGGATGTGGATCGAGCCCGGGACGTGGCCTTCGGCGTACTCGGTTGCGTTGCGCACGTCGAGCACCTGCGGACCGTCGCCCGCCTCGAGCCGGCGGGCCAGCTCGGCCAGGTCGATCGCCTCGATCCGCTCCACCGGCCGGTCCTCGGCGCGCCAGGCGGTCATCCCGCCGCCGAGGAAGCCGCGCACGCGCAGGCCGACCGCGGCGAGCAACTCGGCCGCCTCGAGCTCGTTGCCGTCGGAGGCGGCGACGACGAGCAGCTCGGCCTCGACCGGCACCACCTGCGGCCACCTTGGTGGCGAAGCCGGTGTCGTAGCCAGAGGCGCTGATCGAGCCGGGGATGTGGGCCTCGTCGAACTGTTCGTTGGTGCGCGAGTCGACCGCGAGGGCGCCTTCGGCGATCGCCGCCTCGAAGCCGTGCGGGGTCAGCTGCGTGGGAGCGGAGATCGAGGTGACCAGCGGCCCCTGGTTGAGTGAGACGATGTGGGCGACGTTGGGCGGCTTGGCGCCGATCGTCGCCACCGCGTCCTCGACGAACTCGGCCTCGCTCGCGAAGCTGAGCGCGCGGTTGTGGCGGCGCTCGAAGCCGATCGTCGAGCAGGTCTTGAGGTCGATCCCGGAGCTGCCGCAGAGCGAGCCGCCGAGGTGCCCCGGCCAGACCTCGGTCTCCTCGGGCAGCGCCAGCAGCCGCTCGTGCAGGGAGCGGAAGATCTCGGCGGCGCCCTCGCGCGGCTCGATCGCGAGGTCGGGACGGGCGACGTCGCCGACGAAGAGGCAGTCGCCGCTCAGCACCGCCCAAGGATCGCCGCCGCGCGCCGCGTCGCGGAGCAGGAAGGAGGTGTGCTCGGGCCGGTGGCCGGGCGTGTGGATCGCCTCGATGCTCACCCCCTCGCCGAGCTCCAGCGTCCAGCCGTCGCCGAAGGCCTCGTGCGGGTAGGTCGGCCTCGGCCAGCTCGTGGACGTGGATCGTCGCGCCGGTGGCGCGGGCCAGGCGCCCGTGGCCGGAGACGTGATCGGCGTGGTTGTGGGTCTCGAGGACGTGCTCGATCCGCACCCCGTGCAGGCGGGCGAGGTGTAGGTAGGGGTCGATGTCCCACTGCGGGTCGATGACCGCCGCGACGCCGGAGGCCGTGTCGCCGACGAGGTAAGAGGCGCAGCCGAGGTCCTCGTGGATGATCTGGCGGAAAAGCACCGGATCAGGGTAGCGGCGGGTGAACGGCTACCGTTCGAGCCAGGCAGCGACGAGGAAGGGAGCGGAATGGCGAGCGAGGCAAACACCGACTTGGAGCAGGAGTTGGGCGCCCTGCTGGAGGTGGAGCGCTTCGAGCCCCCGGCCGAGTTCCGCCGGCGGGCGCTCTGGGGCGACCCGTCCGTCTACGAGGAGGCGGCCGCGGACCCCGAGGCCTGGTGGCTGCGCCAGGCGAGGGAGCTGATCGACTGGATCGAGCCACCGAGCGAGGGGCTCGACGATTCCAACCCGCCCTTCTACAAGTGGTTCGCCGACGGCAGGCTCAACGCCTCGACCAACTGCCTCGACCGCCACGTCGAGGCCGGCCGCGGTGAGCGGGTCGCCTACCTCTGGCGCGGAGAGGAGGGCGAGGAGCGCGAGGTCACCTACGCCGAGCTGCTCGCCGAGACCCAGCGCTTCGCCAACGCCCTGCGCGACCACGGCATCGAGAAGGGCGACGTGGTCGGGATCTACCTGCCGATGATCCCCCAGGTCGTCGGTGGCGATGCTGGCCTGCGCCCGGATCGGCGCGATCCACAACGTCGTCTTCGGCGGCTTCTCGCCCGAGGCGGTGCGCGAGCGAGATGGAGTTCTCCGAGGCGAAGGCGCTGGTCACCGTCGACGGCGCCCGGCGCAAGGGCAAGACGGCGCCGGTCAAGGCCCAGGTCGACGAGGTGATCGGCGGGGTCACGTCGATCGAGACGATCTTCGTCGTCCGCCACAGCGGGGCCGAGTGCGAGATGCGGGAGGGTCGCGACGTCTGGTTCGAGGACGCCTGCGCCGCCGCGGATGCCGAGTGCTCGCCCGAGCCGATGGGCGCCGAGGACCCGCTCTACATCCTCTACACCTCGGGCTCGACCGCGAAGCCGAAGGGGATCCTGCACACCACGGGCGGCTACCTGACCGGCGTCGCCTATACCCACCGCTACGTCTTCGACCTCAAGCCCGAGCAGGACGTCTACTGGTGCGCCGCCGACGTCGGCTGGGTCACCGGCCACTCCTACATCGTCTACGGCCCGCTTGCCAACGGGGCGACCAGCGTGATGTACGAGGGGGCGCCGGACTATCCCGACAAGGACATCTGGTGGGAGCTGATCGAGCGCTACGGGGTGACGATCCTCTACACGGCGCCGACCGCGATCCGCGCCTGCATGAAGTGGGGGGCCGACCACCCGGGCCGCCACGACCTCTCCTCGCTGCGCCTGCTGGGCAGCGTCGGCGAGCCGATCAACCCCAAGGCCTGGCTCTGGTACCACAAGGTGATCGGCGGCGAACGGTGCCCGATCGTCGACACCTGGTGGCAGACCGAGACCGGCCAGATCATGATCTCGCCGCTGCCGGGGATCACCGCGACCAAGCCCGGCTCGGCGACGAAGCCCCTACCGGGGGTTGACGCCGCCGTCTTCGACGACGACGGCCAGCCGGTCGCCGACGGTGAGGGGCTGCTGGTCCTGCGCCGCCCCTGGCCGGGGATGCTGCGTACGCTCTACCGCGAGCCCGAGCGCTTCGTCGAGACCTACTTCTCCCGTTTCGGCAAGGAGACCTACCTGGTCGGCGACGCCGCTCGCGAAGACGAGGACGGCTACTTCTGGGTGCTGGGCCGGATCGACGACGTGATCAACGTCTCCGGCCACCGCCTCTCCACGGCCGAAGTCGAGTCGGCGATCGTCTCCCACCCGAAGGTTGCCGAGGCCGCCGTGATCGGCCAGTCCGACGAGGACACCGGCCAGGCGATCTGCGCCTTCGTCACCCTCGAGGGCGACCTCGACGGCAGCGACGAGCTGGTCGCCGAGCTGCGCGATCACGTCGCCGGGCGGATCGGCAAGTTGGCTCGGCCGAAGCGGGTGATCTGGTCCGGCGACCTGCCCAAGACCCGCTCCGGCAAGATCATGCGCCGGCTGCTGCGCGACATCGCCGAGGGCCGCGCCCTGGGCGATGTCACCACCCTGCGCGACCCCGAGGTCACCAAGGAGCTCGAGGCGAAGATCGCCGGCGAGGGCTGAGGCCGATCCCGGTAGGGGTTTCGCTTAACTTTTTCGGTGGAGCGGAACTTGCTGACGCCGCAGGCGCGCGCCGAAAAAGTACAAGACGCTTCACCCCTACCGGGATCGGCCTCAGTCGGCGCGTTCGTCGACCAGGCGTTGCATCGCGACCTCTAGCGCCTCGAGTTGTTCGCGGACGCCGAGCAGCTCGCGCATCGCAAGCTGCTCGGCGCTGGCCTGATCGGCCTCGAGCTCTTCCTCCACCTCGGCGATCTCCGGGCTGAGGAAGCGTTGGGCGAAGGCGCCGGTTAGGAGGGCGACGAAGCCGATGCCGACGATCAGGATGAAGGTCGAGACGACTTGGCCGCCGGTCGTGGTCGGGTAGATGTTGGAGCCGAGCGTGGTCATCGTCGTCACCGCCCAGTAGATCCCGTCCCAGTCGGTGAGGTGCTGGCTGTGCTTCTCGAAGGCGACGAAGAGGGCGCCGCCGCCGACCACGGTCAGCAGCGCCAGGAACATCGCGTAGTGCAGGCCCTGCAGCGAGAAGACCTCGCGCGAGAGCTGTGCCAGGCGCATCAGCCTGACCAGCCGCAGCAGCCGCAGCACGCGCAGGCCCTGCAGGCCGGGGGGGAGCAGCGGCGGCGTGAAGAAGACGATGAAGGGGTCGAGCGGGTGGTGGCGCAGCCAGACCCGGCGGTCGGGAACGACGACGAGCATCACCACCAGCTCGATCGCGAAGGCCAGCCAGGTGACCCAGTTGAGCACATGGGCAACGTCCTCCAGGACGCCGCCCGGATGCGACTCGCTGATCGCCACCATCGGCAGTGTCAGCGCCGCCGCGATCAGCATCGGCGTGTTCAGCCGTTCGGCGACCCGCGTGCTGCGCGCGTCCATCCCGGGCGCGTAATGGACCGATTGCTCTGCCGACTCGGAGGCCATCCGGGCATATTCGACGCGAGTGGCTTCGTGCCTACCTACGCTCCGTTCTCCGCCTGGGCTTCGTCCGTCTCCTTTGGTTTGACGATGTTGATCCCGAAGGCGACCAAGACGGTGAGCAGGAGCAAGCCGGATGTGGTGGTCAAAAGCTCCAGGTAGCGCGCAACACTGTTCTGCGGTGCATAGATGTTGTTGCCGATGGTGGTCAGGTCGGACCAGCTGATGTAGAGATAGTCGGATGCCCTCGTCGCATGGGCGCCGGATTCGGTGACGAACTCGGTCGTTGCGAAGCTGTGATCGAGGATCGCGAAGATGAGCACGAGCTGCGCTGCATAGATGGCGATCGTCACCAAGTTGCTTGCGCCAACCTGAGTCTTCTGTCGGAGGACCGTGCCGAGCCCTGAGGTGAAGATTTCCAGCAGCCGCATCAGCGCAAGGCCGGCGAAAAGCAACCTCCAGGAGGAGGGACCCGGGTTGATCAGCCATATGGCCCCGAGCAGGAACAGCCAGCCGGTGACCCAGTAGGCACGCTGCAAGTTCAGGCGGTTTTTCAGCTCTTCTCTTACCTCTTTTTCCCCTTCATTCTCGTTCTCCGCCTTTAACGGTTCGAGCCTGTCGATGCACCACCAGAACATGCAGAGCAGAAGCAGGACCCAGAGCGCCCGCATGGCTCCTCTTTCGAGAGGCCATTTGACGCCTTCGAGCCGTTCCTCATCAGGCCAAAGTGGTCGAACGTTGCGCTTTATCAGATCGGTGGCCAGGCACAGAGCCTCTCACTTGCGATTTGGAAGTCAACACGGGACCTGGAGGGTCGTTCGTAGGTTTGGACTCAGCGGCTCAGGAACCGGTCCACGACTCGTGCGAACGCGCGGCGATCCTGGAAGAGGAAGGCGTGGGCGCCGGGGAAGACGGCGAGCCTGGAGCGTGGGATCTGCGCCGCGATCCGCCGCAGGTTCACCGGCGGCACCACCGGGTCTTCGGCGCCGCCGCCGGCCAGCGTGGGTGCGGCCATGCCTGCCAGCTGCCGATAGTTGCGATTGCTGCGCAGCCACGGGTCCTCGGCCGCGACCTGGGTGCGGGTGGTCGCCGCTGGGATGTGGAAGTCGTTGGGAATTTCACCGCTTTGGCTCGAGCGTTCGAGGCGCCGCAGGAAGCGCCGGCCCTCCGCCTGGCGATCGGGTGGGTAGAGCTCGTGCAGGATGTCCGCGTCCGACGGGTGGGGCTCGCTGTCGATCGCCTGGGCCTTTGCCGTGCCGAGTACCGTGCGGTTGCCGCCAGGATTGGTGCCCGCAAGGATCAGGTGGGAGATCCGTCCCGGGTGGTCCACGGCGAGGCGCTGGGCGACGAAGCCGCCCATCGACCAGCCCAGGACGTCGGCCTTTGACAGGTGTATCGCGCTCATCAGGCCGGCGGTTGCTGCGGCCAGCGAGTCGAACGAGTCGCCGTGCCAGGGCCCGGACAGTCCCACCCCCGGGTAGTCGAAGAGGATCAGCCGGTGACCTTGGGTCAGCAGCCGCAGCAGCGCCGGGTCCCATTCGGCCATCGTCGAGTCGGTCCCGATCAGCATCACCAGCGGCGGCCCCTGGCCGCGTTCGTACCAGGCGATCCTGGTCTTGCCTACCGGGGCGACGTGGACATCGGCCCGAAACGACCGCGCCGAACTTTGGCCACAGCCGGCAAGAAGGGTTGCCAGACCTATGCAGATCGCCAGACGAGCCTTCATCGGTAAGCCCAATTAAGAAATGACAAGACCCGCCGGAGCGGGTCGAGTCTGGTTGAAGCGGGAACCACCCGCGGTGACTGATACCCACCCAAACGGTACTTCAGGCTGTGCGGGTGTGTTCGGTGGGGCGCATCGCATGCTCTATCGCCGTGGCGAGCTTGTCCGCTTCACTCATCTTCAGAGTGCTCGTCGTGACTCGGATCGCCCTTTCGCTTCTCAGGCGGTAGGGGGCGCCGGGGGAGACCGCCCAGCCCTTGCCCAGCAGCGCCTGGACGATCTGCGCTTCTTCCGGGACGGGGATCCAGGCGGTAATTCCCGCCGAAGCCTCGACTTCGATGCCCCGCTCGGTCAGCGCCGCGGCGAAGTGCTCGCGGCGTTCGCCGTAGGTGTCCACGGCGTTTTGGAGCGTTGTGGCAACGCCGGGGTCGGCCCAGAGCTTCGCGACGAGGCGCTGGAGCAGATGGCTGACCCATTGCGGGCCGACCGACTGCCTGCCCTGGACGCGGCTGATCGTCTGGGCGTCGCCCGCCATCACCGCGAGACGGAGGTCGGGGCCGAGCGACTTCGCCACCGAGCGGGCGGCGGCCCAGCTCTGGCGGCCTGCGGTCAAGGTCAGGCGTGGCGCTCCCGCGATCGGCCCGAGGTGGTCGTCCTCGACGACCATCACGTCCGGCGCGCGGTCGAGGGCCTGGCGCAGCTCGGCTGCCCGGCGTTTGTCGAGCGATGCGCCTGTGGGGTTCTGGCCGCGGGGGTTGACGATCGCGGCGGCGATGCCTTCGTCGATCGCCTCGGCGAGCCCGCCGGGGACCATTCCCTTGGCGTCGACGGGTACGGGCCGGAGCGCCAATCCCATCGCCCGCAGCAGGTCGAAGAGGCCGGCGTAGCCGGGGTCCTCGACCGCGACGACGTCTCCCGGTCGCAGGTGCGCCTGCAGCGCACGCTCGACCCCGTCGAGGGCACCGCTGACGACGGCGATCTCCTCTCCGGCTATTCCGTCCGCGGCGAACTCGGCGGCGGCGAGCTCGCGCAGCTCGGGCAGGACCGGCTCGCCGCCGTAGAGCCGGCGCGGGGGCTCGATCTTCCTCAGGAACGGCGTCAGCTTGGGAAGCAACTCGGGGTCCGGGTTGCCGCTGGCCAGGTCGCGCGCTCCTGGCGGTACGGTCGGCCCGAACCAGGCCCCGGCGATAGGAGGGCGCCAGCTGACGTAGCTGCGGCTGCGCGCCCGGGTGACGACGAGGCCGCGCGAGCGCAGGTCCGCGAGCGCCCCGGCAACGGTGGTCGGACTGACCCCCAGCGTCGCCGCCAGAGATCGCACCGCGGGGAGGGGGTCGCCCGGTTTGAGCCCACCCGCTTCGATCCCTCGCTCGACGCTGGCGGCGATCTCCGCGCTGCCTCGGCCAGAGATCCGATACTGTGTCAGTTCAGGCAAGCAAACTGTACTGTAACAGATGATAAACAAGCATAGAACGAGGGTGCGCCGGGTGCCGAAGCGGGCGGTCTACGACCGCGGCGCGATCGAGGCGATCCTCGACGAGGCGATCGTCTCCCATCTCGGCGCGATCGACGAGGCGGGCTTCCCCGTCGTGATCCCGACCCTCCACGCCCGAGTCGGCTCGTACCTCTACGTCCACGGCTCGGCGGCAAGCCGCACGCTGCGCTCTGCCGGTCGCTCGGAGATCTGCCTGACCGCGACCCTGCTCGACGGACTCGTTCTCGCTCGTTCGGCCTTCCACCACTCGGTCAACTACCGCTCGGTCGTCCTCTTCGGCGGTGCCGAGGAGATCGTCGGAGACGAGGAGAAGGGCGATGCGCTGCGGGCGTTCACCGAGAAGCTCGTGCCGGGGCGCTGGGCCGACGTGCGCCGGCCGAGCGCGCAGGAGCTGCGCGGGACCTCGGTCCTGCGCGTCCCGCTCGACGAAGCCTCGGCCAAGGTGAGGACCGGCCCCCCTGTCGAGGAGGAGGCCGATTACGACCTACCCGTATGGGCGGGGACGGTGGGAATGCGCCTGGTGGCCGGCCAGCCCGAGCCGGACGCCCGCTTGGCAGCCGGGATCGAGTACCCCGGTTATCGGCTGCCGGCGCCGCTCTCCCGGCCCGCGGGTCGCTGAGCACCTCGCGGCGCTTTCTCTTGCGGCTTCGTACCATGGCCCGGCAAGCAACCGACCAGGAGACCCGCAGCCGATGACCGCCACCGCCACGCAGGACTACAAAGTCGCCGACATCGACCTCGCCGAGTTCGGCCGCAAAGAGATCTCCCTGGCGGAGGTCGAGATGCCGGGCCTGATGCAGACCCGCGAGGAGTTCGGCGCCTCCCAGCCGCTGAAGGGCGCCCGCATCACCGGCTCGCTGCACATGACGGTGCAGACGGCGGTGCTGATCGAGACCCTGGTCGCGCTTGGCGCCGAGGTGCGCTGGGCGAGCTGCAACATCTTCTCGACCCAGGACCACGCCGCGGCCGCGATCGCCGCCTCCGGCGTGCCCGTCTACGCCTGGAAGGGCGAGACCCTGGAGGAGTACTGGTGGTGCACCGAGCAGGCGCTGCTCTGGCCCGACGGCGAGGGCCCGAACATGATCCTCGACGACGGCGGCGACGCGACGCTACTCGTCCACAAGGGCGTCGAGTTCGAGCAGGCCGGTGCGGTCCCCGACCCCGAGACGGCCGAGTCGGGCGAGTTCAAGATCATCCTCGAAACACTGCAGCGCTCGCTCGGCGAGGACCCGCAGCGCTGGACGCGCGTGGCCTCGGCGATCCAGGGGGTCACCGAGGAGACGACGACCGGCGTCCACCGCCTCTACCAGCTGGCCGAGACCGGCGATCTGCTCTTCCCGGCGATCAACGTCAACGACTCGGTGACCAAGTCGAAGTTCGACAACCTCTACGGCTGCCGCCACTCGCTGGTCGACGGGATCAACCGCGCCACCGACGTAATGATCGGCGGCAAGGTCGCGGTGATTTGCGGCTACGGCGATGTCGGCAAGGGTTGCGCCTCCTCGCTGCGCGGCCAGGGGGCCCGCGTGATCGTCACCGAGATCGACCCGATCTGCGCCCTGCAGGCGGCGATGGAGGGCTACGAGGTGCGCAGGCTCGCCGATGTCGTCGCGACCGCCGACATCTTCGTCACCGCCACCGGCAACAAGGACATCATCACCGCCGAGGACATGGCGCGGATGAAGCACAACGCGATCGTCGGCAACATCGGCCACTTCGACAACGAGATCGACGTCGCCGGCCTCGAGGCGCGCAGCGATGTCGAGCGGATCAACATCAAGCCGCAGGTCGACGAGTGGCGCTTCGCCGACGGCCACTCGATCGTCCTCCTCTCCGAGGGCCGCCTGCTCAATCTCGGCAACGCCACGGGCCACCCCAGCTTCGTGATGTCGAACTCCTTCACCAACCAGGTGATCGCCCAGATCGAGCTGTTCAGCAAGCCCGCCGACTACGAGGCAAAGCAGGTCTACGTGCTGCCCAAGCACCTGGACGAGAAGGTCGCCCGCCTGCACCTGGCAGCCCTCGGTGTAGACCTGACCGAGCTGAGCGCCGACCAGGCCGCCTACCTGGGAATCCCGGTAGAGGGTCCTTACAAGCCGGACCACTACCGCTACTAGAACGACAAGACCCGCCGGAGCGGGCCAAGTCAAGGCTCTTGGCGGGGAACCACCCCGCAGGTACCTACAGAGGGCTGACAACCAATCTTCCTCAGGGTACCACCTGACTCGACCCGCTTCATTGGTCTATCTGCGGAGGGCGCCGGACTCGAACCGGATCCGATGGTTAGTCGGACAGATTGGTTGTCAACCAACTGCAAGCACCCGCCTGCATCACCCTCCTGCGGCGATGCTATCCGCAAAATTAAGGTTGTAAGTAATGGTCTTACAACTGACACAGTGAATTGACACTTTTGTGTAATTCAGCCCGTTCCTGCCAGCGGCTCCCAGCGGAAGCGGCGGCTGGCGATCCTTGCTCCTGCCAGGGCCCAGATCGCGAGGATGAGTACGTTTTCGAGCTCCAGGCCGCTGCCCTTGGCGTCGGGTGACAGTGTGGTCTGCAGGCCGAGGGCGAGGTGGTAGAGGGGGAAGACCTTGCCGATCGTTTCGAGCCAGTGGGGGAGCTGTTCGACCGGGATCCAGACGCCGGAGATGAAGGCGAGCATGACGACGCTGAAGGGCGCGATCGTCGAGGCCGCGTCGGGCGTGGGGGTGAAGGCGCTGAGGGCGATGCCGAGCGAGCAGAGCGTGGCCGTGCCCAGGGCGACGTAGAGGACGAAGGCGGGGAAGGTCGAGCCGGGGATCGGCACTCCGTATGCGACCGCGCCTACGGCGAGCAGCAGGGCCGTCATCGCCAGGGCCTGGAGGGTGGCGCGGGCGATCTGGGCGGCGACGAAGGTCCAGGGCGGCATCGGAGTGCCCCGGTAGCGCTTCAGCTGGCCGTTCTCGCGCTGGGTGGTGAGCGAGACGGCGAGGGTGGTGAAGGTGGAGAGGGCGACGGCGTAGGCGACGATGCCGGCCGTGAAGTAAGCCTGGGCGCTGAGCTTGAGGTCGTTGGGCAGGGTCGCGGTGTGTTCGCCGCCGTTGACGAAGATCGAGTTGAAGAGGACGAGGAAGACCAGCGGGAAGGCGACGGTGAAGATGATCGTGCGCGGCGTGCGCAGCGCCACGACGATCGCCATCCGCGCCTGGGCGAGGACGATTCCGCGGTCGTTCACGGCTGCTCCTCCCGGGTCAGCTCGAGGAAGATGTCCTCGAGGCTCGGCCGCCGAACCTCGAGCTCTTCGAGCGCGGCGCCGCGTTTCTCGGCGAGGCTGAGCAGGCCGTAGAGGTCGGATTGTGGGTTTTCGGTCTCTACCGTGACCTGGTTGCCGGAGACCTCGACCGGGGCGGAGACCCGCGAGCGAACCTCCTCGATGCCCAGCCCGCCGTTCAACGCGAAGGCGATCACCGTGCGCCGGCCGATGCTCTTGCCGAGCTCCTCGGTTCGCCCCTGGGCGACGATGCGGCCCTCGCGCAGGATCGCGACGCGGTCCGCGAGGTGTTGCGCCTCGTCCATGTAGTGGGTGGTGAGGAAGACGGTCTTGCCGAGCTCCTTCAGCCCCTCGATCATGTTCCAGGCCTCGCGACGCGCGGTCGGGTCGAAGCCGGTCGTCGGCTCGTCGAGGAAGATCAGGTCGGGGTCGCCGACGATCCCGATCGCGACGTCGGCGCGGCGTTTCTGGCCGCCGGAGAGAGTGGCCACCCGGGCGTCGCGCTTTGCGCCGAGCCCGACCAGCTCGATCGTCTCCTCGACCGGGCGGGGCGCCTCGTAGAAGCGGGCAAAGAGCGAGACCGCCTCGTGCACGGTCCAGAGCGGGTCGAGTTCGCACTCCTGCAGGACCAGGCCGACCCGATTGCGCCAGGCGCGGGTCGGCCGGCCCGGATCGACGCCGAAGACCGAGACCTCGCCGTCGCTGCGCTCGCGGTAGCCCTCGAGGATCTCGATCGTCGTCGTCTTGCCGGCGCCGTTGGGGCCGAGGAAGCCGAAGACTTCGCCCTCGGCCACCTCGAAGTCGATGCCCGCCACGGCCTCGTGCCTGCCGTAGGACTTGCGCAGCCCGCTGACGCTGATCGCTGCCTCGCTCACCACCGGCACGCTACCCGTAGTCGTGGGCCTGAAACTAGTTTGCTAAACTAATTACCAACGCTAATCAATGACCGCCAGGGCCGACATCTCCCTCACCGACTCCGCCGCCAGGCTGCGGATGGGGATCGTGCGCACGGCACGCCGGCTGCGCCAGGAGGCTGCCGCCGAGGCGAGCGGCCTGACCCCGACCTCGACGGCGGCGCTGGCGACGATCGAGCGCCACGGCCCGCTGACCCCCAGCGAGCTGGCCAGGCTCGAGCGGGTCAAGCGGCCGACGGTAACTCGCACACTCGGCTGCCTCGACCGCGAGGGACTGATCGAGCGCACCCCCGACCCCGCGGATGGCCGCAGCGCCCTGGTCAGCGTCAACGCGGCCGGTCGCGAGCGGCTGCGCCGCCTGCGTAGCCGCAAGAACGCCTACCTGGCGCGCCGCATGCGCGACCTGCCGGCGGAGGACGTCGAGGCGCTGGAGCGGGCGGCGCAGATCCTCGAGCGCATGCTGGAGGATGAGCGGGGTTGAGTGCCGCCCTGCGCCGGTCCTTCAACTCGCTCGAAGTCCCCAACTACCGCCGCTACTTCGCCGGGCAGCTCGTCTCGCTCTCCGGGAACTGGATGCAGACGGTCGCCGCGCTCTGGCTGATCCTCACTCTGACCGGCAGCGGCGTCGCGGTCGGGCTGACCACGGCGTTGCAGTTCCTGCCGATGCTGCTCTTCGGCGCCTGGGGCGGGCTGCTCGCCGATCGCTTCCCGAAGCGCCAGCTGCTGATCGTCACCCAGCTGCTGATGGCGCTGCCGGCGATCGGCCTCTTCGCCGTCACCGAGGCCGGCGTCGTCGCCCCTTGGATGGTCTTCCTCGCCGTCTTCGCGATGGGCTCGGTCAACGCGGTCGACAACCCGACCCGCCAGAGCTTCGTGATCGAGATGGTCGGCGCCGATCGCCTTGTCAACGCGGTCAGCCTCAACAGCGTCATCGTCCAGTCGGCGCGGATCGTCGGCCCCGCCTTCGCCGGCCTCTTGATCGCCGGGCTCGGGGTCGGCCCGTGCTTCGCGGTCAACGCCCTCACCTTCGCCGCGATGATCTTCGCCCTGCGGGGGATGGACGCGGCGAAGCTGCGGACAGGGCCGCGCGCCACGCCCGAACGCGGCGCGATCCGCGCCGGCCTGCGCTATGTGCGGGCGACGCCCGAGCTGGCGGTGCCGCTGGCGCTGATGGCGCTGGTCGGCACCTTCGGCTTCAACTTCCAGGTGATCCTGCCGCTGCTGGCCCGCTTCAGCTTCGACGGCGGTGCCGGCGTCTACGCCGCGCTGGTCTCGGCGATGGCGGTCGGCTCGGTGGCCGGGGCGCTGGTGACCGGCTCCCGCGGCCGCACCGGCTCGCGCCTGATCGCCGGTGCGGCGCTCGCCTTCGGCGCCTTCGCCCTGTTCGCCGCGTTGGCGCCCGGCCTGATCGTCGAGGTTGCGGCGCTGATCGCCCTCGGGGCGGCGGCGGTGACCTTCGCGGCGACGATCAACTCCTCGCTGCAGCTCGCCGTCGCCCCCCACATGCGCGGCCGGGTGATGGCCCTCTACTCGGTCGTCTTTCTCGGCTCGACTCCGATCGGCGGCCCGCTCGCCGGCTGGCTCTCGGAGGTCTACAGCCCGCGCGTTGCGCTGCTGCTCGCCGCCTCGGCCGGGCTCGCGGCCGCGTGGGCCGGGCACGTCACGCTGCCGCGGCGTCCTCCGCGTCCCGAGAGCCAGAAGAGCGCCGCGAAGACGGCCAGCCCGATCAGGTTGAGCACCAGCTTGTAGTCGAGCTGCACCGAGCCGAAGATGTCGTTGCGGCTGGGCCGCGTCGTCGGCACCAGGCCGGCGGCGCTGAAGAGGCCGTCGACGGCGAGCGCGGCGACGATCATCGTCAGCAGCATCAGGGCGACGATCCGTACGGTGAAGGGCCAGCCGTAGTACTTGCGGTAGATGGCGATGATCGGCAGCACGATCAGGTCGGCGAAGATGAAGGCCATCACCCCGGCGAAGCTGATCCCGCCGGACCAGAGCACCGCCGCCAGGGGGATGTTGCCGACCGAGCAGACGAAGCTGAGCACCGCGATCAGCGGGCCGACGATCACGTTCTCCAGCGCGTTGACCCAGCCCGGCGCCCCGGTCAGGAAGAGGCTGTTGAAGAAGTCGTTGCCGAGCAGGCCGATGAAGCCGGCGAGCAGGAAACCGATCCCGATCTCCTTCCAGAGCATCTGCCAGTCGCCGCGGAAGTTGTCGGCGACGCCGCTCCAGCTATCCGCCGAGAGGACCCGCTGGCGCCAGCCCGGCGTCTCCTCGGCATGGCCGTGATCGTGCTCGTGCCCGGCGTCGGCGGCCTGCGCGTGGGCGCGAGCTCGCTCCTCCAGGCGCGGCGAGACGAAGGCGCGCAGCAGCATCGTCATCAGCACGATCATGATCACGCCGCCGACGTACTCGGCCAGCGTGAACTGCCAGCCGATCAGCACCCAGAGCACCAGCCCGAGCTCCCAGACCAGGTTGGTCGAGGCGAACTGGAAGGCGAGCGCGGAGGCGGCCGAGGCGCCCTTCTGGAAGAGGCTCTTGGCGATCGCGATCGCCGCGTAGGAGCAGGATGACGAGGCGGCGCCGAGGCCGGTGGCCCAGGCGATCGGTTTTGCGCCGCTGCCCGAGAGCGTCGCCTGGATCCGCTCGCGCGGCACCCAAGCCTGGACGATTGCCGAGATCGCGAAGCCGAGGACGAGCGCCCACCAGACCTCGTAGGCCATCAGCAAGGACTGCTTGAAGCCTTCGCCGATCGTGCTCAGGACGTCAGCCATGAAGGCACCCTAGCAAATACCCCTGGGGGGTATATCGATTCAGCCGATGCCGAGGTGCCGGGAGCGCTCGACCGCCCGCGCGACGATCTCCTCGAGGCCGGGAACCTCGCCGCCGCGCATCAGCACCCGGCCGGCGACCACCGTGGTGTCGACGATCGAGCCGCTCGCCGCGTAGACCAGGTCGGAGTGCAGGTCGCCGAGCCCGAGCTCAGGCGAGCGCGGGCGCAGGAGCAGGAAGTCGGCCGGTGCGCCAATCCGAAGCGCTCCAGGTGCAACGTTTTCTTCACCCGCTGGGTGAACAACGCGTTGCACCCGGTCGGTTGCGGTGAGTACGGGCGCCGCGCCACCGGTCGCGATCCGCCAGGCCTCATCGGCGGGCAGCACGGTCGGGTCGCCCGAGGTGTGGCGCTGGGACAGGGCGAAGACCTTGAGGTCGGAGAGCAGGTCGAGCGAGTCGTTGGAGCCGGCTCCGTCGGTGCCGAGGCCGACCTTGACACCGGCCCGTCGCGCGGCCGGGTAGGGGAAGACACCGCCGACCGCCAGCTTCATGTTGGCGACCGGATTGGCGACCACCGTGCAGCCGCGCTCGGCGATCAGCTCCAACTCCTCGCGGTCGAGCCAGACCCCGTGGGCGAGCACGGTCCGCTCGTTCAGCATCCCGAGGCGATCGAGGTAGGCGGCGGGGCGCAGCCCGTGGCGCTCGAGGCACTCGCTCACCTCGGCCTCGGTCTCGGAGAGGTGGATCTGAACGGGGATCCCGCGCTCGGCGGCGAGCTCCGCGGTCCAGCGCAGCAGCGCTTCACTGACCGTGTAAATCGCGTGCGGGGCGAGGGCGGCGCCGATCTGCGGCCCGAACGCCGCCAGCTCCTCGAGGTTGGCGAGCGCGGTCTCCTGCATCGCCTCGGTGCCGCCGTCGGCGTCGAAGAGCGGGCCGCCGATCGTCGCCCGCAGCCCCGCGTCGCGCACCGCCCGGGCGGTCGCCCCAGGCTGCCAGTACATGTCCCAGAAGCGGGTCGTGCCGGTGCGGATCATCTCGGCGCAGGCCAGGCGCGCGCCCCAGTAGACGTCCTCGGCATCGAGTCTCGCCTCGACCGGCCAGACCACCTCCTGCAGCCAGCGCATCAGCGGCAGGTCGCCGCCGTGGCCGCGGAAGAGCGTCATCGCCGCGTGGGTATGGCCGTTGAGGAGCGGCGCGACGAGCGGTGCACCGTCGGCGTCGATCGTCTCGTCGCCCGGCTCCGCCACTACGCCCGGGCCGAGCGCGGCGATCGTTCCGTCGACGCAGCGCAGGCCGACGGTCTCGCCGTCGAGGACGGCGCCGCTAATCGCCAGAGGCTGCGAGCTCACCGACCCACCGCGCCCAGCCGCGGCAGCACGGCCGCGAGGCCGTCGCGCAGCTGCAGGGCGTTGGCGGCGCGCGCCGCCTCGAGCTCGAGGATCTGCAGCGGCCGGGGGCCGATCCCGTTGGCGAGGTTGTCGACCACGCAGACCGCCGCGTAGGCGAGGCCGAGCTCCGCCGCGACGACGCACTCCGAGGCGACGGTCATGCCGACGACATCGGCGTGCGCGGCGATCAGGCGGATCTCCGCCGGCGTCTCGAAACGCGGCCCGACCGCCTGCCAGTAGACGCCGCCGTCGCGCAGCTCGCCGCCGCTGGCCCGCCAGGCGGAGAGGACTTCGCCGCGCCAGGCCGGGTCGAATCCGGGCGCCCGGTGGGCGCGCTCGTCGGCGAAGATCGAGAGGCCGAGGTGCAGGGCGATGAAGTCGTCGGGGCAGACCAGGCTGCCGACCGGCAGCTCGGTGCTGAGCGAACCGACCGAGGCGACCGCGAGGACGCGGTCGCAACCCTGCTCGACCAGGGCCCGAAGGTTGGCGGCGTGGTCGATCTCGTGGGGCAGCCGGTAGGCGCCCTCGCCATGCCGCTGCACGATCGCCGCGCCGTGCTCGGCAGCGGCAGCGGCGATCGTCTCGCCGCCGGGGCCGAGCGCGCTGCTGCCGAGCACCACCGCCATCCGTCCCATCGCGGCGCCGCCTCAGTCTGGAGAGGAGTCGACAGCCCTGAAGCGGTCGCCCCAGAGGCCGACCATCTCGTCGGCGAATTCTTCGGTGAGCGGCATCTCGTCGGCCTCGTCGAAGAGCATTTCGAGGTCCGCCTCCCAGACGTAGATCTTCAGGTCGAGCGAGACCGCCAGTTCGTCGCTGACGCCCTCGCCGATCAGCGCGTAGGCCTCGCGCAGCATCGCCACGTTGGTCTGTTTGTCGGCGGCGAAGATCGCCAGGGCTGCAGGGTCGGCTTCGGCGACTCGCCGGCGATGCTCCTCCTTGCGCTCCTCGTAGGACTCGATCGTATCGTCTTCGGTCATCGCCTCGACCAGGTCGGCGACGACGTCGCCGAAGCGCTCGCGCAGCTCCGGCAGCTCGATCTCGCTCTTCTCGACCACGTCGTGCAGAAGTGCCGCGGCGAGGACCTCGTCGGGGTAGCGGTGCTTGACCAGGATCTCGGCGACCGCGACCGGGTGGTCGATGAAGGGATGCCCGTCGCTGCCGCGCCGCAATTGGCCCGCATGTGCTCGCCGCGCCGTATCCAACGCGTCCTTGACCAGATCGGATCTCTCGACTGCAGCGTCGATTCCAGAGGTCGACGACATCCCGTGCCAGCGTAGCGGGACGCGGAGCCCGAGTGAACCACCCCCTTTGCGAGGTGCCTAACTTGCAGTCGCGGCGCTTGCCGTGTGGGCCTGCAGCTCGTACTCGCGTGCTCCATCGCCAGCTCGATCTCCGCCTCGCTGCCCCCCATCGCCACCCAGCGCTGCCGTGCTTCGGCGCCGAGCCGGTCGAGTTGCTCGTCGGTGTGCGTCGGGTCGTGGTGGAAGAGCACGGTGCGCCCGGCGTTGGCGCGGCGGGCGAAGGAGACCGCGTGCGAGAGCGAGGAATGCCCCCAGCCGATGTGGTCGGGGTACTCGGCGTCGGAGTACTGGCCGTCGTGGATCAGCAGCGAGGCGTCGCGGGCCAGGCCGAGGCCGGAGATCCAGTCCTCCTCGAGCGCGTCGAGGTCGGCGCCGAGGGCGGGCTCGTGGTCGGGGATGTAGGCGAGCGACGAGTTGCCGTCGTCGATCCGATAGCCGAGGGTCGGGCCGCGGTGGGCGACCGAGGCGGCGCTGATCCGCGCCGGGCCGATCTCCCACTCGGTCTGCGGGCAGTGGCGGAAGGAGACGTCGCAGGGCAGCTCTCGAACCTCGACCGGCGAGAGCGGCGCCGAGATGTAGCGGGCGATGCGGTCGCGCAGCGACGCCTCCGGCGAGGCCGGGCCCCAGATCACGATCTCGGTCTGCGGCTGGAAGGCGGGGGCGAAGAAGACCAGGCCCTGGATGTGGTCGAGGTGGAGGTGGGTGAGGAGGATGTGCAGGCGAGCCGGCTCGGCGGCGAGCGCCAGCCCCAGGCTGCGGATGCCGGTGCCCGCGTCGAGCGCCAGCATCGATCCGTCGGAGAGGGTGACACCGACGCAGGAGGTGTTGCCTCCGTAGCGGATCGTCTCCGGCCCGGGGGAGGGGATCGAGCCGCGCGTGCCCCAGAGCTTGACCTTCATCAGTGCCCCGCCCCGTTGCGCGAGCCGGCCGGCCAGAAGATCGCGATCGCTCCCCGCGAGCCGTGCGCGGTGAGGATCGGGAAGGCCGAGGCCTCGACCTGGTGGCGGGTGCCGTCGACCGAGCTGATCGCGAAGTCCGCGTGGGCGGGGTGGCCGTCGCGCACCGCGATCACCAGCGGCAGCTCGTCGTAGGGGATCGGCTCGCCGCGATCGTCGAAGGGCCCGAAGAGCGATCCCCACTCCTCGGCGCCGACGGTGCCCAGTTCCTCGAAGCGCTTGCCGAGCAGGACGCCGGCGGCCTCGTTGTAGAAGACGAGGATCCCGCCCTCGTCGACCAGGAAGGCCGGGGTCGAGAGCGCAGACATCAGGTTGCGAGCCAGGATCAGCTCGAGCGGCTTCTGCGTCACAGATGACACTTTAGATAGTTGGGATCGGCACAGCTGGGGGAAGAAAGGTCGCTGCTTGCAGAAGCGAGACGAGTACCTTCGACCGCCGGGAGGGGCGAGTACGTGATTTTGGTCACTTAGACGCATCGCAGTGGCAAGCCGGCTCGGATCGATTACGGTCCCTTCCGATGGAGGCAGCGACGAAGCCGCAGGACGACATCCCCCTCGCCGAGCCCGCCAAGGAGCCGAGCCCGATGTACCGGACGGCGATGACCGTCTGCCGGCCGGTGGCGGCTTGGGGGCGGTTGCAGGCGGAGGGAGTGGAGGTGCTGCCCGAGAGCGGGCCGGTGCTGGTCGTCGGCAACCACGACAGCCACTGGGACCCGGTGATGGTCGGGATCGCGGCGATCCGGCGACGCCAGATCAAGGCGCTGGCCAAGTCGGAACTGTGGAAGGTGCGGGGCTTGGCGCCGGTCCTCAACGGCATGGGGCAGATCCCGATCGAGCGCGGCGCCGGCGACGCCGGAGCGCTGGCGCGGGCGATCGAGGAACTGCGGCGCGGCTCGTGCATCGGCGTCTTCCCCGAAGGCACGCGCTCGCGCGGAAAAGTGCTGCGGGCGCGCAGCGGCGTCGGCCGGCTGGCGCTCGAGGTCCCGGAGGCGAAGCTCGTCTGCGTCGCGATCGAGGGGACCTCGGACCTGACCGGATTCCCGCGCCGGCCCAAGCTGAAGATCCGCTTCTTCGAGCCGGCGGGCGGCCAGGCCCGGCCCGCCGAGGAGGCGGGAGAGCTCTCGGTTCGGCTGCTGGCCGAGATCCGTGAGCTCGTCCCGCCCTCGATCTCCGCTCGCAAGCGCCGGTGAACTGCATCAAATTCTCCGTCTGCCAGGTAGAGAATTTGATGCAGTTCGGGTGAGTTCCCTAGTGACCGGCCTTTTCGCCGTTTGGGTGTAGCGGGTACCAGGAGGCGCCGAAGGCCTTGCTGTCGGTGCCGTTGTCTTCGCCGGGCTTTTTGTCCTCGACGAAGGTGTAGAGCGGCCAGTTGTTGTAGGTCACCTGGACGGTGCCGTCTTTGCGTTTCGTCGTGCCCAGTTTCGAGGCCATCGCGCCTTCGCCGGCCTGCGGGGCGCCTTCCGTCGTCAGCGGCGGCCAACCTGCTTCGCAGGGGCCGTAGCAGGCCGATTTGCCGCCCTGGTCCTTCTGGAAGTAGTAGAGGGTCATGCCTTCCGAGTCGACCAGCACCTTGCCGACGCCCTTGGCGGTGCCGACGGTTATCGGTGCGCCTTCGCTGGTCGCCGCGGCGGGCTTGCTGGTCGATTCTTCGCTCGAGCCGTAGGCGCCGCCGGAGCTGGAGCTGCTGTTGCTGCTGCTTCCGCAGCCGGCGATCGCCACCACTGCGGCAAGCGCCAGCAGCGCGATCGCGGGAAAGGTCTTCTTCACGTCTGTTCCTCCTCGTGGGATTGAGTGTGCAGGGCTGTCTTGGCGGCGCCGATCGGCGCGACGAAGGTCTGGTTGCCGGCATGCACGACGAGCGCCTTGGCGCGGGAGAGGTCGAGCGCGGCGCTGAGCACGGCCGAGGCGTCGCCGCCCCAGCGGTAGCGGAAGGTTCCGGCTGAGACGTCGGTGCCGGCGGGGCCGCGCATGTAGACGCGGCAGAGGGTGCCGGAGCGGATCCCGCTCACGTACATGCGGATCTCGGTGCCGAAGGCCTGCGGTTGCAGCGTCGCGGAGATCGTCACCCCGGTCGGCACGGAGCGGAAGGCGACGTGCTGCTCCGGCCCGCTCCCGTCGCCGCCGGCGAGCACGAAGATCGCCAGGACCGCCGCGGCTGCCGCCGCCGCGGCGGCGCCGAAGCCGAGGCCGAAGTTGAGGCGCCGCCGGCGCCGCTTCGAACGCCGCTCGGAGTCGATCGTCGCCGCGATCCGCTTGCCCAGCTCGGCCGGCGGCTGGGGAGCCGGGCCGAAGTGGGCGGGGTCGGCGTGGGGGAGGAGGCGCGACACGGCGAGCAGCGAATCGACCTCGGCGCGGCAGCCGGGGCAGCCCTCGAGGTGGGCCTCGAGACCGGCTTTCTCCTCGTCGGGCAGGTGCCCGAGCGCGTAGGCGCCCAGCATCTCGCGCCGATTCCGGCAGCCCTCAGTCTTCATAGCCCATCTCCTCGAGCACGACCCGCAACGCGCGCAGGCCGTAATAGACGCGGCTCTTCACCGTGCCCTCGGGGACGCCGAGCTCCTCGGCGACCTCGGCGTAGGGACGGCCGCGGTAGTAGGTCTCGACCAGGACGCGGCGGTGGTCGTCGCCGATCCGCCGCATCGCCTCCTCGATCTGCCAGGCGAGCAGCGCCTCGTCGAAGGGTTCGACCGAGGGCTCGATGCCGCCCTCGGCGACACTCGGCCGCACCGAGCGGGCGCGGCCGAGGTCGATTACGACGTTGCGCAGGATCGCGAACAGCCAGGTGCGCAGCGAGCCGATCTGCGGGTCGAAGCGCTCGCCGGCCCGCCAAGCCCGCAGGAAGGTCTCCTGAACGGCCTCTTCGGCGAGGCCCGGGTCGGCGAGCGAGCGAACCGCGAAGCCGTACAGCTCCGCCGCATGCGCCGCGTAGGCCTCGCGCACGTCCCGCTCGCGGGTCAGAGCACCGGAAGCCATCTCAGGCCGATCTTGGAGCAGGTATGCAGATCACGACTGCCCGTTGTACGAGCAGTCGCCGGTACGGGTTCAGGCCAGAGGCAAGCCTTGTTACTCCATTTTTCCGATCTTGAAGATTTTCGTGCCGCAATCCGGGCACGTTCCCTGGATCGCCGGGCGACCGTTCTTCATGGTCACCTGTTTGGCGTCCTTGATCTCGACCTTCTTTCGCTCCTTGACGCAGTAACCCTCGGGCATCAGGGCCCTCCTTTCACTGCCTAAGCGGCAGAGCTCGCGGTTGCTCGCGAGATCGAATTGCGGCGAATGTAACGCAGGAAGGGGACGATGAGCGCGAAGTTAGTGCTGTTCGGCACGAACGGCTATTTGGGCTTGCCTTCGGATTCGAGGCTTTCGACCCGCGTTTCGAGCGCTTCGATCCTCGCCGTCTGGCCTTCCTGGAGCGTCTCCACGTCGCCTTCGGTGACCTGGCCGTTCTGCGCTTCGACCGCGAGGTAGATGCCGGCGCCGGCGCCGCCGACCGCGATCGCGACCAGGACGAGAAAGACGCGCGTGCGCATCTTCAGCTTGCGCTCCACCTCCCCGATCCAGGCCCGCAGTCCGTCCAGCGACATCTTCTTAACCTAGAGCCTGCGCCGGTCCCAATCCACTACCCTGCTGCCCGCACTTCCCGCCCTCAGCTTCCAAGGAGAGAACCGCATGCCCGAGGCAGTGATCGTCGACACCGTCCGCACCCCGATCGGCCGCGCCTTCAAGGGCTCGCTGGCCCAGCTGCGCCCGGAGGAGATGGGCGCCTTCGTGGTCGACCAGCTGCTCGAGCGCAACCCCGGCGTCGATCCCGCCCTGGTCGAAGACGTCTTCTGCGGCGTCGGCATGCCACAGGGCCTGGAGGCCTTCAACATCGGCCGGATAATTGCGCTGCTCTCCGAGAAGCTGCCGCAGGAAGTCAACGGGGTCACCGTCTCGCGCTACTGCTCCTCCAGCCTCGACGCGATCCGCCACGCCGGCAACGCGATCAAGGCCGGCGAGGGCGATGTCTACATCGCCGCCGGGGTCGAGTGGGTGAGCCGCTTCAACGAGCGCACCGAGCCCGCCGGCGCCGACGACCGCAACCCGAATCTGATCGGCGAGAACGGCCAGCCCAACGCCTACATCGACATGGGCCTGACCGCGGTCAACGTCGCCGAACGCTACGAGGTCAGCCGCGCCGACATGGACAAGTTCGCCCAGCGCTCGCAGGAACTCGCCGTCCGCTCCCAGGAGGACGGCTTCTTCGACCGCGAAATCGTCCCGGTGACGCTGCCCGACGGCACCGTGGTCGCCAAGGACGACGGCCCCCGCGCCTCCTCGACCCTGGAGAAGCTCTCCGAACTGCCCGAGGCCTTCGGCGGCGGCGGCGTCACCGCAGGCAACTCCTGCCCGCTCAACGACGGCGCCGCCGCGGTTCTGCTGATGAGCGACAGCAAGGCCAAGGAGCTCGGCCTCACCCCGCGCGCCCGCATCGTCACCGCGGCCACCTACGGCAACGAGCCCGAGTACATGGGCGTGGCCCCGATCGGCGCGATCAAGAAGGTGCTCGACCGGGCCGGGATGACAATCGACAACATCGACGTAGTCGAGCTCAACGAGGCCTTCGCCGCCCAGGTGATCCCGATCATGGACGAATGCGGAATCGAGGAAGGCAAGCTCAACACCCACGGCGGCGCGATCGCCCTCGGCCACCCCTTCGGCATGACCGGCGCCCGCATCATGGGCACCCTGCTAAACGCGATGGAGACCGACGACCACCAGGTGGGCATCGAGACCATGTGCGTAGCCGGCGGCCAGGGCAAGGCGATGATCGTCGAACGGGTCTGAGGCGTTTGGCCGGCTAAAATCGAAGCTATGAAGCCGGTTGAAATCGATTGGTCTACGGCAACGGTCGCCTCCACCGAGAGCACTTACGCCCTCGAGGTCCACTTTCGCCAGCCTTCGGAGCCATTCTGGTGGGAAGCCTTTACCGGGGCGCTCGAAATCCTCTCCAAGGAGACCACCGGCGCCCGCTGGGAAACGATCCGCGGGGTGGGGGAGCCGCCCGAGGGCCTGCACGTCACCGGCGTCGACGAGGAGTCTGTCGGCCCTCTGCGCGACCTGCTCGACCGCACGGTGAGCATGGCCAACGATGAAGCCAAACGCGCCGAAGCGGCGCGCGAGGCGAGAAAGCGCGCTCTCGAGGAGCGTGCCAGCCAGTCCAAAGACACGGCTACGCGCCTCACCGAGGCGTTTCGCGCCAAGGCCTGAGCGCCGATTCTCTGCTTGTGCTGGCTCTTATCCAGGCGGCTTCGCCCTGGACCTTCGGCTGGGACGCGCTGGTCGCCTGTGGCACGATCGCCCTCGCGCTTGCCACTGTCATCCTCGGCTTGATCACTCGCGGTGTCGCCAAGGCCACCGCCGATGAGGTTCAGTCCCAGAGTCGCCCCGTTCTCCTCGCCACCAACCTGAACCGCGGCTCGGTGATCTTGTTGCGCGGCGAACAGCTTCACCTGCGAATCCGCAACGGCGGCAAGGGGCCGGCCTTCGAGATCCGTTGTCGGCTGGAGCCTGGCGACCTGGCGCCTGAGGATTGGAGCAGCGGCATCCTCGAGCAGAACCAAAGCGAGGCTTTGCATTTCAGCGGTTCGGAACTCGAAAGCTCCGAACGTTTCGACCTGCGGCTCGACTATGAGGATCTGGCGGGACGCGCTCACTCAAGTCGCATCGCGATCCAACTCGTCGCCAAGAAAATCGGCAAAGAAGTAAAACGCGAGTACGCCTTCCAAGAAGTCGACATCTCCTAGCTCGGCTCGATCAGTCCTTCCAGGCACATTTGGTTGAGAAATTCGGAGCCGCCGTAGGAGCTGTAGCAGGCAAAGCTGTGCTGTAGGACCGGCGAGCCAGTCGCTTCGCTCGATGCCGGGGCCGTGGCGGTTTCTTCCAGTTCGTAACCGCTCGTATTTTGCTTCGCTTCCCCGCCGCCGGGCGATTCGACCGTTAGCTCGATTTCCTTTTCGGGTTCTTCCACTAGTTTTTCGACGACCTTCTTGCAAGCGACCGGAACTACTGCAGTCGCTGCCGCCGGCCCGACGATCTCCGCCGTATCGCGGCCGTGGGTCAAGCCCTCGGCTATTGCGCCAACCCCCGCAGTGCTCAGCGCGCAGCCGACTTCGTCTCCGTCTTGGCCGAGGAAGATGAACGCGGCTGCCGCAATTGCCAGCAGCGCCACGCCACCCCAGATGAAGTTCGAACGAGACTGCTTGGACTCCACGCTCCGACCCTAAGCCTAAAGCGGTCGAGTAGTCAAGTCAGGCGTATCGATAGCCCGACGCGGCACGCTGCTCGTCATCCACAGGACGGGTCTGTGTTCGTCGGTGAAGTCCAGTCCGATCCGAATGCGATCGAGGATTGGCTCGAAGGTGTGCACTACTTCAACCTCATCCGCGCCGTTCGGGCACACCTTTTCAATTACCCTAACTGTGTTCATGGTGACGGCCTGTGGCCGCCAACGTACGTCGTGTTCCTTGCGTCTATCCTGAGGCGATGCCTGAGCGGAACCGCCGCGTCAACGTCACCGTCGAGCCGGATTACGCCCGAAAGCTGGCCAGTCTGGCGGAGCGCACGCATGTTCGGGAGGGCACGCTGGCTCGGTCATTTCTTTCCAGCGCGCTTGACGAAGCCGATCCGGATGCCTCGCGGATCACCGAAATTTTCGATGGGATTCCTGGGGCCTGGGAGCGGGCGCAGGAATCGATCGAGCAGGCTCGGCGCGGCGAGACGGTGCCGCTCTCCGAGCTGTAGCCGGGCTCTGATTTCAGGCCCGGATTACCGTGACCTCCTCGAAGGAGCTGAAGTCGGTGTCTTGTGTGAGTACCGCGGCGTTGTGGCGCATTGCGGTTGCGGCGATCCAAGTGTCGTGGCGCCGTAGGCGACGACCGCGGGAACGCTCGCCTGCTGCGATGCGCGCGAAGCAGCTTGCGACCTCGGGGCCGACTGGCAGGAGCGGATAGGTGGATTGCACTCGAGAGAGGGTGGAGAGGCGCTGGGCGCGGGTCTCGGGGTCGGCTGCCCGTAGGACCCCCAGCTCAAGCTCGGCCAAGGTGACGACCGAGACGGCGATCTTCTCTGGAAGCTCTCCGAGCTCTCGGCCCGTCTCCTGGGCGATGAAGATCGAGGTGTCGGCGACTGCTTTGTTCAATCGTCGAGCTCTGCGCCGCGGACGTCGGCGAGATCGTCCAGCAGGCCTGGGTCGGCGGATGCCTCGTGCACGATCCGACGCAGCTCAGCAGAGGCAACCCAGGGATCGCGCTGCTCGACGTGGGGGAGAATGTCGGCGACTGGGCGCCGATTCACGGTGAGCGTCAGCCGCTCACCGGCTTCCAGATCACTGACGACGCTTGAGGTGGAGTTGCGGAGTTCGCGAATCGAGACGTCTCGGGCCATGTGCACGACTGTAGCACTGTCTGCGACGGACGCGTTTGACGGTAGGCTCGCGTATTCATGGCAAATCCGACAACGCTCACCTATGAGACCGACGGTCCGGTTGCGCGGATCACGCTGAACCGGCCGGAGCGGGGGAATGGGATTACGCCGCGGATGCCGGTTGAGCTGGCTGCTTGCGTCGAGCGTGCCAACCTTGACCCTGAGGTGCACGCGATTGCGTTGGCCGGCAACGGCTCGGGCTTCTGCGGCGGCTATGACCTGGTCGCCTCGGCCGAGGGCGATATGAGTGAGCTGGGCGACTTCGAGGCGCCGACGGGGTCGCCGCTCGACCCTGCCGTTATTGGCGCCAACCATGCGCCGGAGTCGAACTGGGACCCGGTCACCGATTTCCAGTTCATGTCGCGCAACGTGCGCGGGTTCATGAGCCTCTTCCATTCCGAGAAGCCGGTGCTCTGCAAGGTGCACGGCTACTGCGTCGCCGGTGGCACCGACATGGCGCTCTGCTCCGACCTGCTGGTGATCGCCGCCGAGGCCAAGATCGGCTATCCGCCGGCGCGGGTCTGGGGCTCGCCGACGACGGCGATGTGGGCGGCCCGGCTCGGGCCGATGCGGGCCAAGCGGCTGCTGCTCACCGGAGACTCGCTGACCGGCGCCCAGGCAGAGGAGTGGGGGCTGGCGACCGAGGCGCCGCCGGCTGCGGAGCTGGACGAGCGCTTCGAGGCGCTGCTGGAGCGGGTCGCGCGGATGCCGATCAACCAACTGGTGATGATGAAGATGCTGGTCAACCAGTCCCTCTACGCCCAGGGCCTGCACCAGACCCAGTTGCTCGGCACCTTCTTCGACGGCATCGCCCGCCACACCGAGGAGGGCCACGGCTTCGTCCGCCGCGCCGCCGAGTCCGGCTTCAAGGAGGCCGTGCGCGAGCGCGACGAGCCCTTCGGGGACTTCGGCATGGAGGGCTTCGGGGTGTGAGCAAGCAGCGTTCGATCGCGATCGTCGGCGGCGGTTTCGGCGGCGTCGGCGCCGCCGTGATGCTGCACCGCGAGGGCTACGAGGACCTCGTCGTCTTCGAGAAGGGCGAGCGGGTCGGCGGCGTCTGGCACCACAACACCTATCCGGGAGCCGCCTGCGACATCCCCTCGCACCTCTACGAGTACTCCTTCGCTCCCAACCGCTGGTCGCGGCGCTACGCTCCGGGGGCCGAGATCCAGGCGTACGTGGAAGGGGTGGCGCGGCGCTTCGGCGTGCTCGACAGAGTCCGCACCGGAACCGAGGTGACGAGCGCGCACTGGGACGAGGAGCGCGGCAGATGGCTGCTCGAAACGAGCACCGGCCCGCACCAGGCCGACGTCCTCCTCACTGCCTGCGGTCAGCTCTCGGTGCCGAGCACGCCACCGATCCCGGGGCTGGACGATTTCGAAGGCCCGGCCTTCCACACCGCGGAGTGGCGACACGACGTCGACCTCGCCGGCAAGCGGGTCGCCGTGATCGGTAGCGGCTGCAGCGCGATCCAGGTCGTGCCCGCGATCCAGCCGGAAGTCGCGCAGCTGGACGTCTACCAGCGCTCACCCGGCTGGACCCTGCCGAAGATGGACTTCGAGTACTCGCCGCGGGCCCGGGCCCTGTTCAGGCGCTTCCCGGCGCTGCGCCGCCTCGACCGCGCCTCGATCTTCGCCTTTCAGGAGTTCGCCGCCGCGGCCCTGACCAGCAAGCGCCGGCTGCTGCCGATCCTGCGCGCGGTCGGCCGTCGCCAGATCGACTCGGCGATCGCCGACCCCGAGCTGCGCCGCAAGGTGACCCCGAGCGACGAGTTCGGCTGCAAGCGGATCATGCTCACCGACGAGTGGTACCCGACCCTGACCGAGCCCAACGTGGAGCTGGTCGCGGAGCGGATCGAGGCGGTCACGCCGGCTGGGATTCGCGATGCGGCCGGGGTCGAGCGCCCCGCCGACGCGATCGTCCTCGCCACCGGCTTCGCCAGCCACGACTTCGTCGCGCCGATGGAGATCGCCGGCCGCGACGGCCGCAGCCTCAGCGAGGAGTGGGGCGAGGTGGCGCGCGCCTACCTGGGGCTGAGCGTGCCGAGCTTCCCCAACATGTTCCTGCTCTACGGGCCGAACACCAACGGCGGCAGCGGCTCCGTCGTCAACACGCTCGAGTGCGGCATCGGCCACGTGCTGGCCGCCCTGGCCGAGATGGAGCGCGCAGGCGCGGACCGGATCGAGGTCAAGTCCGAGGCCGCCACGATCTTCGACCGCGAGCTGCGCGCCGCCCTCGCCAAGACGGTCTGGCACAGCGGTTGCAGCAACTGGTACGTCGACGAGAACGGCAACGATCCGAGCAACTGGCCCTGGCTGTGGAGCACCTACCGGCGACGCACGCGCGAGCTCACTCCCGGCGCATACGCTTTTGCCTCATGACCGATGTTCCGCACCACCCCAGCTCACTGATCACACCGGAGTCGGTGCGCAACTTCCTGCCGGGCAGCTTTCCCGGCGATCTCGGCATCGAGCCGCTCGAGATCGACGACGACTTCGCCAGCGGCCACATCGTCGTCGACAAGCGCCATCTTCATCCGGGCGGCTTCGTCCACGGCGGCGTTTGGACGGCGCTCGGCGACACGGTTGCCGCTTGGGCAACCTTCCGCAACATCGCGCCGGGGCACAACTTCACGACGATCGAGCTCAAGCTCAACGTCTTCGCCGCGGGCGTGCTCGGCGACGAGATCGTCGCAACCGGAACGCCCCTCCACGCCGGTAAGAGCACGGTCGTAATTGAGGTGCGAATGGAGCGCTTGCGCGAGGGGGACGAGCCCAAGTTAGCCGCCAATCTCATAGTGAGCCAATTCGTCCTGCCGCCGGGGTAGGCGCGCCGGGGGTCACTCCCCAGGAACTCCCGCGAAGCGGCCTGGGGAGTGACCCCCGGCGCGCCTCAGGTGTCGACTGGCGCTTCCAACGCTTCGATCTGCGGCAACCGCCAGAGCACGCTGGCGATCGTCAGGCCGACCGCCGCGGCGAACAGCGCCAGGAACCACTGGGTGGCGCTGAGTAGGGTCATTTCGAAGAAGTCGCGCACCGGGGCGGCGGCGAGGATCAGGGCGTAGAGGGCGCCGAGGCCGGCGACGAGGGCGAGCATGTAACTCTGGATCGCGATGTGCTCGCGGCCGGGGCCGCGCTCGAGCAGCAGGACGAAGCTGAGGCCGAGCACGATCAGCGTCGTCGTCGCCGCGGTGCGGCCCGCTTCGAGGCTGCCGCCGAAGACGGTGTCGACGAGGAAGAAGGAGAGGATCGAGCCGAGCGCTGTCGCCAGGCCCGCCGGCACCGCGAAGGCGAAGAGCGCGCGCAGCAGCCGACCGCGGTAGAGCGGCCCGTCCGAGGGCGCCAGCGCCAGCACGAAGGAGGGGATGCCGATCGTCAGGAAGGCGGCCAGGGTGAGGTGGCGGGGCAGGAAGGGGAAGGCGAAGCCGGGGATCGCGACGAGCACGATCAGCGCCGCGGCGTAGACCGTCTTGGTCATGTAGAGGCGGCCGAGGCGGTGGATGTTGCGGGCGATCCGCCGGCCCTCGCCGACGGCTTGCGGCAGGCGGGCGAATTCGTCCTTGAGCAGGACGACGTCGGCGATGCCCTTGGTCACCTGCGCTCCCGAGCCCATCGCGACCGCCATCCGCGCCCGCTTCAGCGCCGGCACGTCGTTGACCCCGTCGCCGATCATCGCCGCGTAGCGGCCCGAGGCGGCAAGCGCGGCGACCAGATCGCGCTTCTGTTCGGGCTTGATCCGGCAGAAGACCATGTTCCCCAGCGCCGCCTTGGCCAGGCCCTCCTCGTCGTCGGGCAGTTCGGAGCCGTCGATCACCCCGGCGTCGGGCGGCACTCCGACCGCGTTGGCGACCGCGGTCACGGTCGCTCGGGCGTCGCCGGAGATCAGCTTCAGGTCGACGTTCTGCTCGCGCATCGTGGCGACGGTTTCCGCCGCGTCGGGCCGCAGCGTCTCCTCGAGGACCACCAGCGCGACCGGCGCCAGCCGCGGCGCCGCCTGCTCGGAGGGCTCGCTCGGCAGCGGGTCGCTCGATTCGCCGAAGGCGACGACTCGCCGGCCGGCGGCGGTCTCCCGTTCGAGCACGCGGGCGAGGCCGGGGGGCAGGGTCAGCGCGCCGGCCGCGGCGAGCACGTCCGGCGCTCCGAGCACGTAGGAGGTCGCGCCGATCCGCAGGCCGCTCCACTTCCACTCCGAGGAAAACGGCACCTCGCCGGCCACCCGCCCTGCCTCGCCGGGGTAGCGCTCGGCGATCGCTTCCAGGGTTCGATTGCGGTCGCCTGCGCTGGCCGCGAAGCGTCCCAGCGCCGCCTGGGCCGCGGCCGGATCTATCCCCTCGGCGACCTCGGCGCCGATCAGCCGCAGCTCGCCGTCGGTCAGCGTCCCGGTCTTGTCGACGCAGATCGTGTCGACCGCGGCGAGGCTCTCGGTCGCGCTCATCTGCTGGACCAGGGTGTCTTTGCGCGCCAGCCGCACCGCGGCGACGGCGAAGGTGACGCTCATCAGCAGCACCAGCCCCTCGGGCACCAGCGTGACCAGGCCGGCGGTGGCGGTCTGGGCGGCTTCGTCGATTCCGGTGTTGCGCAGCTTCAGGGTGAGGATCAGCAGCGCCGCCAGCGGCAGCATCGCGTAGACGCAGGCGACGATCACCCGGTTGACCTCGTCCTGCAGCGGCGACGGCGGGTGGCGGAAGGTGCGCGCCTCGCCGGCCAGCCGCCCGGCGTAGCTCTGCTCGCGCACCGCGTCGACCGTGTAGTAGCCGGAGCCGCTGATGCAGAAGGAGCCGGAGAGCGCCCGCTCGCCGGGGACCTTGCGCACCCCGTCGGCCTCGCCGGTCAGCATCGACTCGTCGAGCGTCATCCCCCGCGTGCGCAGCACCTCGCCGTCGGCGACGAGCTGGTCGCCGGGCTCGATCGCGATCACATCGCCGGGGACGATCTCCTCGGCGAGCAGGCTGACCACGGCGCCGTCGCGGACGACCTTGGCGTGGGGGGCGACCAGGACCGCGAGCTCGTCCAGCGTCCGCTTCGCCTTCAGCTCCTGGCGGATGCCGATGTAGGAGTTGATCACCGCGATCAGGCCGAAGATCGAGTCGGCGTAGAGGCCGAGCCCGAGGTCGAGCACGAAGAAGGCGCCGATCACGGCGTTGAACAGCGTGAAGACGTTGCCGGCGACGATGCTGGAGACCGAGCGCGAGGAGTCTTCGGCGGGCGGGCCGAGCTCGTGCAGCCGCTTCGCGGCCGTGGCGCCGGAGAGCCCTCGCTCGATTGCCGCGTCAGTCATGAGGGCTATTCAATAGGGTGCGAGCCGGATGGCTTTGAAGCTCGGACTCAACCTCGGCTACTGGGGCATCGGCCCGGCCGGCGAGGACGCCCTCGAGGTGGTGCGCGCCGCCGAGGCCGCCGGCTTCGAGTCGGTCTGGGCAGCCGAGTCCTACGGCTCCGACGTGGTCAGCGTGCTCGCCTGGCTGGCGCCGCAGACGACGACGATCAACCTCGGCGCCGCGATCATGCAGGTCCCGGCTCGCCCCCCGGCCGCCGCGGCGATGGCAGGGGCGACGATCGACAAGCTCTCCGGCGGCCGCTTCCTCTTCGGCTTCGGGCCCTCCGGGCCGCAGGTCTCCGAAGGCTGGTACGGCGTCGATTACGCCAAGCCCTGGGGCCGCACCCGCGAGTACATCGAAGTCGTCCGCGAGATCGTCGCCCGCGAGGACAAGGTCGATCACCAGGGCACTCACTACCAACTGCCGTTGCCCGGCGGCGAGGGAAAGCCGCTGAAGCTCAACTTCCACCCCGAGCGGAGCAGCATCCCGGTCTTCGTCGGCGCGATCGGGCGCAAGTCGGTCGAGATGGCGGCCGAGATCGCCGACGGTTGGATCCCGATCTTCTTCAGCGTCGATGCCTTCGAGCAGACCTGGGGCGAGCACCTCGAGGCGGGCTTCGCCAAGGGCGGGCGGCAGCGCTCCGACCTCGAGGTCTCGCCCTCGCTGCAGGTGGCGATCGACGGCGACCTCGAGGCCGCGAAGGCCGTAGTCAAGGCCGGCCTCGTCCTCTACTTCGGCGGCATGGGCAGCCGCAAAACCAACTTCTACGTCGATCTCGCCCATCGCTTCGGCTTCGGCGACGTCGCCGACGACGTCCAGAAGCGCTTCCAGGACGGCGATCGCGCCGGCGCCTTCGAGGCGGTTCCCGACGAGGTCGTCGAGGCGACCTCGCTGGTCGGCACCGAGGCCGAGGTGGCGGAGCGGGTCGAGCGCTTTCGCGGCGCCGGCATCGACCGCCTGATCGTCTCCCCGGTCCATGCGGATAAGAGCCAGCAACTGCACACCTTGCAGCGCCTTGCGGCGCTCATCGCATAGTCTCCGCCGCCGCGTCTTATGAAGATCGGAGTGCCGAAAGAGACCGCCGATGGGGAGCGCCGGGTCGCGCTGGTCCCTGACGTGGTCAAGTCCCTGGCTGCCAAGGAGAAGGTCTCGGTCGCGGTCGAGTCCGGCGCCGGCGAGGCCGCCGGCCATCCCGACTCCCAGTACTCCGAGGCCGGCGCCGAAGTCGTCGAGGGCGAGGTTACCTGGGGCGCCGACGTGGTCCTTCGCGTCGCCGCCCCTTCCGCCGCCGAGATCGCCCGCCTCAACTCCAGCCAGGTCCTGATCGGCCACCTGGCGCCCTGGACCGCGGCCGAGACGAACAAGGCGCTGGCCGCTGCCGGCGTCACCAGCTTCGCGATGGAGGCGATCCCGCGCACCACACGCGCCCAGGCGATGGACGCGCTCTCCTCGCAGGCCGCCGCCGCGGGCTACGCGGCCAGCCTGATCGCCGCCCGCGAGTCGGGCCGCTTCTTCGGGATGATGACCACCGCCGCCGGCACGGTGCCGCCGGCGAAGGTCCTCGTCCTCGGCGCCGGCGTCGCCGGGCTGCAGGCCGTTGCCACCGCGAAGCGGCTCGGCGCGATCGTCACCGGCTTCGACATCCGCCGCGCCGCCTGGGAGCAGATCGCCTCGCTCGGCGGCCGGCCGCTGGAACTCGACTTCATCCCCGACGCCGAGGGCGAGGGCGGCTACGCGCGCCCGCTCACCGACGAGGAGAACGCCCAGGTGCGCGAGGCGCTCGGCGAGAACGCCGCCAAACAGGACGTGATCGTCACCACCGCCGCGATCCCCGGCCGCCCGGCGCCGCTGCTGATCACCGCCGAGGCGGTGCGCGGCATGGCGCCCGGCTCGGTGATCGTCGACCTCGCCGCCGAGACCGGCGGCAACTGCGAGCTGACCGAGGCCGGCCAGACGGTGGTCGAGAACGGCGTCAAGGTGATCGGCCCGCGCAACCTGGCCAGCGAGATGCCGCGGCCCGCCTCGCAGCTCTACGCCAAGAACCTCGAGAACCTGCTCGGGCTGCTGATCGACGAGGAGGGCGGGCTGAAAGTCGACTTCGAGGACGACATCGTCGCCGCGCGCCTGCATCACCCACGGCGGCGAGATCCGCAACGAGAGGGCCGCCGGGAGGGAGCAGTCATGAGCGTGATGACCGAGGTGACGATCTTCGTCCTCGCCGCCTTCGTCGGCTTCGAGGTGATCTCGAAGGTGCCGACGACGCTGCACACGCCGCTGATGTCGCAGACCAACGCGATCCACGGCATCGTCATGCTCGGCGGCCTGATCGTCGTCGGCTACGCCAACGACCCGCTCGAGTATGTGATCGGCACGATCGCGATCGCCTTCGGCACGATCAACATCGTCGGCGGCTTCATGGTCACCGACCGGATGCTCGGCATGTTCTCGAAAAAGCCGAAACCCAAGGCCGGGGACGACGGGAAGGCCGGCAAATGATCGCCGAAGCGGTTCTCAAGCCCGGTGGCGACGCCGCCACGGCGCTCTACATCGTCGCCTTCTCGCTCTTCATCCTCGGCGTGAAACGCGGCACCCACCCGACCACGGCCAAGCAGGGCAACATGGTCGCCGCCGTCGGCATGGTGATCGCGGTCATAACGACGCTGTTGCTCGACGGGATCGGCAACTGGGGCCTGATCGCCCTCGGCATCGGGATCGGCACCGCCGTCGGCGTCATCGCCTCGATCCGCGTGCAGATGACCGAGATGCCGCAGATGGTCGCCCTCTACAACGGTGTCGGCGGTGGCGCCGTCGCCCTGATCGCCTGGTCGGAGATCCGCCACGGCATCTCGCTCGGCGGCGACATCCCGCTCGAAGAGCTGATCCCGACCCTGTTCGCCGCCGTGGTCGGCTCGGTCTCCTTCTGGGGCTCGAACATCGCCTTCGCCAAGCTCCAGGACCTGATCCCGACCAAGCCGCTCTCGGTCCCCGGCCAGCAGGTGATCAACGCCGTTCTGCTGATCGGGATCCTCGCCGCCTGCGTCGACATCGCCGCCAACAACGGCGACCCTTCGCAGGCGCTCTTCATCGGCATCCTGATCGCCGCGGCGCTCCTCGGCAACCTCGTCGTGCTGCCGATCGGCGGCGCCGACATGCCGGTCGTGATCTCGCTGCTCAACGCCTTCACCGGCCTCTCGGCCGCCGCCGCCGGCTTCGCCCTCGACAACGTCGCCCTGATCGTCGCCGGCACCCTGGTCGGCTCCTCGGGAACGATCCTGACGATGGAGATGGCGACGGCGATGAACCGCTCGGTCGGCAACGTGCTCTTCGCCGGCTTCGGCGGCGCGCCGGCGGGCGGCGCGGCCGGCGCCACCGAGGAACGCCCGCACGTCTCGATCGGCGCCCAGGACGCGGCGATCAAGCTCGCCTACGCCGACTCGGTCGTGATCGTGCCCGGCTACGGCCTCGCCGTCGCCCAGGCCCAGCACGCGATCAAGGAGGTCGGCGGACGAGCTGGAGAAGCGCGGCGTCACGGTCAGCTACGCGATCCACCCCGTCGCCGGCCGCATGCCCGGCCACATGAACGTCCTGCTGGCCGAGGCCGACGTGCCCTACGAGCAGCTCAAGGAGATGGACGAGATCAACCCCGAGATGCCGCGCACCGACGTCGCGGTCGTGGTCGGCGCCAACGACGTCACCAACCCGGCGGCCAAGAACGACCCCGACAGCCCGATCGCCGGGATGCCGATCATCGAAGTCGACCAGGCCCAGCAGGTGATCGTGATCAAGCGCTCGCTCAGCCCCGGTTTCGCCGGCATCGACAACGACCTCTTCTACGAGCCCAACACATCGATGCTGTTCGACGACGCGAAGAAGGCCGCGGCCGACATCGCCGCCGAGATCCAGAAGCTCTAGCGCCTCCCGCGCGCCTTTCGGCTCACTCGACACACACGCGTAGAGGCGACGCTCCTAGCGTCGTCGCATGCGAGACGAGCGGGGGCAGTCGACGGTCGAGTGGGTCGGGACGCTGCTGCTCGTTGCCCTGCTGTTCGCGGGCCTGCTTGCCGCCGGTGTGCGGGTGCCAGGCACCGCGCTGGCGCGGGCGGTTGCCTCGCGGATTCTCTGCGCCGCTTCGCTGGCCGATAGCTGTGGGGGCGACGAGCCGACCCTGATCGCCGCCTACGGGACCGAAGTGGGGGAGCTGGTGCGCCGGCACATGCCCTCGCTGCTCTTCGAGCGGGGCTCGCGGGCGGTCCCGGTCGACTATCGGCGCTGCCGCAGCACCGCCTGTGGCGACGGCGCCGAACACGGCTACGTGCGCCGCAGCGACGCCGGCCTGCCGGTCTCCGCCTTCGTCCACGTGATCGATTGCCGGCCCGACGCGATCGCTGCGACGGAAGCCGAAGGCGCCCACTGCTCGGGCGCGCGCGCCGGCAACCTCTACCTCCAGTACTGGCTCTACTACGCCGATTCCGCCACCCTCCGCAGCCTCATCGGTGCGGCGGGGTATCACCACGACGACTGGGAAAGCGTCCAGTTCCGGATCAAGCCCGACGGCTCGGTCGACGAGCGCGCCTCCTCCCACGAGGGCTATAACCACAGCCAGAGCGTCGCCAATTGGGGCTCGGACGCCGGCATCGGCCCGCTCAAGGACATCGCCGAAGCGGTCGGCCTGCGCCCCGAAAACGGCTGGGGGCCGGAGACCCACATCCTGCTGATCTCCGGCGGCAGCCACGCCGGCAACGTCGAAGGGATCCCTCGGATCGAACGGATGACGCCGCGCAACCGCGTCCATCTAATCCCACTCGAGCCGATCGCCGCGACCAGCGACGCGCACTTCACGATCCACCCGCCCTGGCACAAGAAGGTCTGGCGCGACCCGGAGGCCGAAGGCACTGACTGAGCGCGTCTACTTCGGCGGCATTCGCAGGGCGCCGTCGAGGCGGATCGTCTCGCCGTTGAGCATCGGGTTGGCGACGATCTGGCCGACCAGGTGGGCGTACTCCTCGGGGCGACCGAGGCGCGAAGGGAAGGGAATGCCGGCGCCGAGCGCGGTGCGCGCCTCCTCGGGCAGGGCGGCGAGCAGCGGTGTGTCGAAGAGGCCGGGGGCGATCGTGACGACGCGGACGCCGCGCGAGGCCATGTCCCGCGCCGCCGGCAGGGTCATGCCGACGATGCCGCCCTTCGAGGCCGCGTAGGCGATCTGGCCGATCTGGCCGTCGTAGGCGGCGATCGAGGCGGTGTTGACGCAGACGCCGCGCTCGCCCTCCGGATCGGGCTCGTTCTCGCTCATCGCGGCCGCGGCCAGACGCAGGACGTTGAAAGTGCCGATCAGGTTGACCTTGACGACGTTGGAGAAGAATTCGAGGTTGTGGGGCCCGCCTTTGTGGGCGACCCGCTCGGCCCAGCCGATCCCGGCGCAGCAGACCGAGATGCGCAGGCCGCCGTCGTGGCTGGCAGCCAGATCGACAGCCGCCGACACCGCCGCCTCGTCGGTCACGTCGGCCTGGACGAAGGTGGCGCCCGGCTCCAGCTCGGCGGCCAGCGCCTCGCCCTTTCGGCGTTGAGGTCGGCAATCGTCACCGCGGCGCCGGCCGCGACCAGCGCCCGCGCGGTCGCCTCGCCGAGCCCGACGCCCCACCGGCAACCAGCGCGCTCTTGCCTACAATATCCACGGCCGCGCACCCTACAACCCACGGTGCAACGTTTTCTTCCCCTGCCAGGGGGTCAGCGCGTTGCACCCGGAGTTCACACGCCGGCAATCCGACCTCGCTAGGGTTTTCAGATCGCGACCGAGGTTACGTCGAGCTTCAAGAATGCGATCGCGGAGCGTCTCGGCGAGGCGCGCGCCCGCACGTTGGAGCTGATCAAACCGCTCGACGACGAGCAGCTCAACCGCGTCTACTCCCCGATCCTCAGCCCGCTCGCCTGGGACCTCGGCCACATCGCCAACTTCGAGGAGCTCTGGCTGGTGCAGACGATCGGCGGCCGCGAGCCGCTGCACGGCGAGCTCGGCCGCTTCTACGACGCGATCGAGAACCCGCGCCGGGCCCGCGGCGAGCTGCCGATCCTGCGCGACGCCGAGCTGCGTGCTTACCTCGCCGACGTGCGCGAGCGCACGCTCGAGGTGCTCGACGAAGTCGACCTCAGCCCCGACGCCGACGATCCCCTTTTGCGGGAAGGCTTCGTCTACGAGATGTTGATCGCCCACGAGTTGCAGCACAACGAGACGATGCTGCAGCTCCTCCAGATGGTCGAGGGCTATGTGGCTCCCCGGGGTGCGGGGCATCTCTCGCCCGGACAAGAGTCGGGCCAATTGGCCCGACTCTTTGAGTATCCGCCCGTTCGAGAGATGCCCCGCACCCCGGGGACGGTCCTCGTCGACGCCGGCAGCTATGAGATCGGCGCACCGTCTACCGGCTTCGCTTACGACAACGAGCGAGCCCGGCACACGGTTGCGCTCGAAGATTTGAAATCGATCGAACTCCGGTGAGCAATGCTGCGTATATCCGGTACATGGAGGAGACCGGTGCTGAGCCTCCGCTGTACTGGGAGCGAGGCGACGGGGGATGGGTGCTGACGACGATGGCGGGTCGCGACCCTGTCAATCCGGCCCATCCCGTCCTCCATGTCTCCTGGCATGAGGCGGACGCCTTCGCCCGCTGGGCCGGCAAGCGGCTGCCGAGCGAGCAGGAGTGGGAGGCGGCGAGGCCCGAGTTGCATGACGTCGGCCTGGCCTGGGAGTGGACCTCGTCGGACTTCCTCGCCTACCCGGGCTTCGAGGCGTTTCCCTACAGCGAGTACTCGGAGGTCTTCTTCGGCGATGCCTACAAGGTCCTGCGCGGCGGCTCCTGGGCTACCCATCCCAGCGTGATGCGGCCCAGCTTCCGCAACTGGGACCTGGCCGAGCGGCGCCAGATCTTCAGCGGCATCCGCTGCGCGAGGGACGCATGATCGCGATCGAGGTCCACCTCGACGCCGACGCCGCCGCGATGATGGCGCGCGACGTCCGGGACGGCCTCTCGACCGACCCGAAGGAGCTGGCGCCGAAGTACTTCTACGACGAGCTCGGTTCGCAGCTATTCGAGCAGATCACCGAGCTGCCCGAGTACTACCCGACCCGGGCCGAGCGCTCGATCCTCGCCGAGCGCGCAGCCGAGATCGTCGCCACAGCGGGCAGGCCGCGGACGCTGGTCGAGCTCGGCTCCGGCTCGGCCGCCAAGACCCGCCACCTGCTCAGCGCGATGCGCGACGCCGGCTGTCTGGATACCTACGTCCCGGTCGACATCTCCGAGGAGATCACCCACGAGACCGCCGAGTCCCTGGTCGAGGAGTACCCCGGCCTCGCCGTGCGCGGCCTCGTCTGCGACTTCGAGCACCATTTGGAGCGCATTCCCGACGGCGAGGGCGGCCGCCTCGTCGCCTTCCTCGGCGGCACGATCGGCAACCTGTACCCCAAAGCCCGCCGCGACTTCCTCGCCCGCCTCGCCGGCCTGATGGGCCCTGAGGACCGCCTCCTGCTCGGCACCGACCTGGTCAAGGGACGCGAGCGCCTCGAGGCGGCCTACGACGACTCCAAGGGCGTCACCGCCAGCTTCAACAAGAACGTGCTCAGCGTGCTCAACCGCGAGCTCGGCGCCGACTTCGACCTCGAGGCCTTCGAGCACGTCGCCCGCTACGACGCCGACGAGGGCCGCATGGACATCCGCCTGCGCTCGCTGACCGAGCAGACGATCCGGCTCGACGACCTCGACATGGCGGTCGAGTTCGCCGCCGGCGAGGAGATGCGGACCGAGATCTCCTCGAAGTTCACCTACGAGCAGCTCTCCGATGTCTACGCGGAGGCGGGCCTGGCGATCGGCGGCTGGTTCACCGACGTCGACTGCGACTACGCGCTCAGCCTCGCCCGGGCCCTATAGCTCCCAGTAGCGGGATATCTGCGCTGCGGCGCTCGAGGTGAGCAGTGGATCGGGCGCGGCCGAGACCGCCTCGCCCTCGCCTCCCAGCGCGCCCAGCGTCGCCACCACGCACTCGGCCAGGGCATCGACGTCGTATCCCCCCTCGAGCACGGCGCCGAGCGGCGCGCCCAGCTCCAGCGCCAAGTCGCGCACCTGGCAGGCCATCTGGGCGAAGGAGCCGGCCTCCAGGCGGCAGTTGGCGAGCGGGTCGGCGCGGTGGGCGTCGAAGCCGGCGGAGATCAGCACCAGGTCGGGCTCGAACTCCCGCCCGGCCGCCAGCACGATGTGCTCGAGCAGCGAGAGCCAGACGTCCTCGCCGGAGCCGGCCGGGACGGGCAGGTTGATCGAGTAGCCCTCGCCCGGGCCGGAGCCGACGTCGCTCAGCGCCCCCGAGCCGGGAAAGATGCCCTGCTGGTGGATGTTGGCGACGAGCACGTCGGCGCGCCGGCGGAAGATCTCCGCCGTGCCGTTGCCGTGATGCACGTCCCAGTCGACGACGAAGACGCGCTTCGCGCCGAGCTCGCGAATCGCCAGCTCGGCGGCGACCGCGAGGTTGTCGAAGAGGCAGAAGCCCATCGCCCGCTCGCGTTCGGCGTGATGGCCGGCCGGCCGTGTCCCGCAGAAGCCGATGCTGTCCTCCCCCTCGAGCAGGGCGCGGACCATCGCCGCGGCGCCCCCGGCCGCCCGCCGTGCCGCCTCCCAGGAGCCCTCGACAGCGTAGGTGTCGGGATCGATCGCGCCGCCGCCCCGGGCGCAGAGCTCGCGGATCGAGCGCACCTGCTCGGCGCTGTGCACGAGCTCCAGCTCGCCCTCGTCGGCCGCCGGCGCCTTGCGCCGCTCCCAGCCCAGCCAGCCGCGCTCGTCCAGCGCCCGCTCGATCGCCAGCAGCCGCTCCGGTCTTTCCGGGTGACCGGGCATCACCGTGGCCGGATCGTGGTCGAGACAGGCCGGGTGGCTGAAGTAGAGCACCACGCCGACTGTATCCGCGTACGATCGGGGCGTGGGCGAATACCCCGCCTACCGCGAAGCCAGCGTCGTCCTCCGCGACGGCTCCACGGTTCGCCTGCGTCCGGTGCGGGCCGGCGATGAGGCCGCCCTGCTCGACTTCTTCGCCCGCCTCGGGCCCGACTCGCGGATGTTCCGCTTCTTCTCCGGGGCGCCGAATCTCGAGCAGGCCGCCGAGGAGATGGCCGCGGTCGACTACGCCGGCCGCTACGGCCTGGTTGCGACCCGCGGCGGCGAGGATCGCCTGGTCGGGCACGGCGTCTACGTTCAGAGTTCGCCGGGCCGCGCCGAGGTCGCCTTCGCGGTCGACGACGCGATGCAGGGCCAGGGCCTGGGCACGATCCTGCTCGCCCACCTGGCCGAGGTCGCCGGGGAGAACGGGATCGCCGTCTTCGTCGCCGAGGTGTTGCCGCAGAACCACCGCATGGTCGAGGTCTTCCGCGAGAGCGGCTTCCCGGTCGAGATCTCCTCGATCCCCGGCGCGATCTCGGTCGAGCTGCCGACCTCGTTCTCGGGCGGGGCGATCGAGAGCTTCGAGGAGCGCGACCGGCTCGCAGCCGAGGCGGCGGTGCGCCACTTCGTCGAGCCGGCCTCGGTCGCCCTGATCGGCGCCTCGCGCCGCCGTGGGACGGTTGGCGGCGAGGTCTTCCACAACCTGCTCGAATCGGACTTCGGCGGCGTCGTCTACCCGGTCAACCCGGCCAGCGAGGTGGTCCAGTCGGTGCGCGCCTACCCCTCGATCGAGGCGGTTCCCGGCGCGGTCGACCTGGCGGTGATCGCCGTCCCGGCGGCTGCCGTCGCCGACGCGGCGTGCCAGTGCGCGGAGCGCGGCGTGCCCGCCATCGTCGTTCTCTCCGCCGGCTTCGCCGAGGTCGGGGAGGAGGGCGCCGGGCGCGAGCGTGAGCTGGTCGAGATCTGCCGCAACGCCGGCATGCGGCTGGTCGGGCCCAACTGCCTCGGTGTGCTCAACGCCAAGCCCGGCGCTGCCCTCAACGCGACCTTCGCGCCCGGCGCGCCGCCCGCGGGCGGCGTCGGCTTCGTCACCCAGAGCGGCGCCCTCGGCCTCGCCCTGATCGACCTGGCCGCCGACCGCGGCATCGGCGTCTCCTCCTTCGCCTCGATCGGCAACCGCGCCGACGTCACCGCCAACGACTTCCTCGAGTACTGGGAGAGCGACCCGGCGACCAGGGTCGCCCTGCTCTACATCGAGTCCTTCAGCGATCCGCACCGCTTCTCCCGTCTCGCCCGCCGGATCGGCCGCCGCAAGCCGATCGTCGTCGTCAAGAGCGGCCGCTCGGTCTCCGGCGGGCGGGCGACCAGCTCCCACACCGGCGCGATGCTCTCCGCCTCCGACGTCACCGTCGACGCGCTCTTCGAGCAGGCCGGCGTGATTCGCACCGAGACCCTCTCGGAGCTGCTCGACGTCTCCTCGCTGCTTTCCCGCCAGCCGCTGCCGGCGGGAAAGCGCGTTGGCATCCTCACCAACGCCGGCGGCCCGGGCATCATGTGCGCCGACGCCTGCGAGGCGGCCGGCCTCGAAGTCCCCGAGCTGCCCACGGACGTGCGCGAATCGCTGGCCGGCTTCCTCGCGCCCGAGGCCTCGCTCGCCAACCCGGTCGACATGATTGCTACCGCCGGCGCCGATCAGTACCGCCAGGCGATCGGCACGCTGGCGGCGTGGGAGGGGATCGACTCGCTGGTGACGATCTTCATCCGGCCGCTGCTCACCCGGGCCGAGGACGTAGCCGATGCAATCGCGGGGGCGCTCGCCGAGCTGCCGCGCGAGATCCCGGTCCTGAGCGTGTTCATGTCGGCGCGCGACCACGCGGCGGCGGCCAAGCACCAGGGCGCGCCGGCCTTTCTGTACCCCGAGGACGCGGCGCGCGCTTTGGGACGCGTGATGCGCCACGTCGAGTGGCGGGCCCGCCCCGAGGAGGAGCCCCCGCGGCTCGCCGGCACCCGCCCCGACGAGGCGGCCGGGCTGCTTGCCGAGGCGCTTGAGCAGGGGCGCGAGTGGCTCGGCGCCGAGGAGATCGCCGGCCTGCTCGATTGCTATGCGATCGCGATGCCGGCCTGGCGCCTTGCCGCGGACCCCGAGGCGGCGGCTCGGGCGGCCGAGGAGCTGGGCGGCGATGTGGCGCTCAAGGCAGAGGGCAGGGCGATCCTGCACAAGACCGAGCTGGGCGCCGTTCGAGCCGGCCTGGCGGGTCCCGACGAGGTCGCCAGGGAGGCGCGGGCGATGGACGAGCGCCTCGCCGTCACGGGCGTGGAGCGGGAGCGCTTCCTCGTCCAGGCGATGGCCGGTGGCGGCGCCGAGTTGCTGGTCGGCGTGGTCAGCGACCCGGTCTTCGGCCCGGTGCTCGCCTGCGGCGCCGGTGGCACCCAGGCCGAGCTGCTCGGCGACGTCGGCGTGCGGATCTGCCCGATCTCCCGCACCGAGGCCGCCGAGACGATCCGCTCGCTCGCCACCTTCCCGTTGCTGACCGGCTTCCGCGGCAGCCCGGCGGCTGACCTCGGCGCGCTCGAAGAGCTGCTGCTGCGGGTCAGCGCCATGGTCGACGCCCACCACGAGATCGCCGAGCTCGACCTCAACCCGGTGATCGCCGGTCCAGACGAGGCCGTCGCGGTCGACGCGCGAGTCCGCGTCAGCGTCGCCGCCCCCCGGCCGCCCTGGCCGAAGACCTGGCGCTAGGGCGGGTCAGGGAGCGAGGGCGTCGATCAGCTCGCCGAGCTTGTCGGGCGTCGTGATCGGGGTGAGGATCGGCAGGGTGATGCCGCCCTCGACAAAGGCGCCGATCCGCTCCATCATCTGCTCCGGCGAGCCGAAGACGAACATCGCCTCGATCAGCTCCCAGGGCGCCGCCGCCGCCGCACCCTGGCGGTCGCCGCGCCTCCCAGGCCGCGAGCATCGCGTCGATCTCGTCGCCGTAGCCGAGCCAGCGGTAGAAGTCGGCGTAGACGGGGACGGTGATGTAGGAGGAGAACATGAAGCGGGCCAGCGGCTCGACCGCCTCGCGCTCGCCGGGCAGGCAGAAGAAGCGGCAGAGCAGCTCGAAGCCCTCGGGGGCGCCGTCCAGCTGCGCCGCCACCTTGGGCAGTCCGCCGAGCGGCAGGAAGTTGGTGAAGGCGCCGTCGGCGCGCTCGACCGCCAGTTCGAGCATCTTGCCGCGCAGGGCCGCGAGCACGATCGGCACCCGCTGCGCCGGCGCGCTCTCCAGCTTGAAGCCGCTCGCCGTGCGCTCGCCGGCGAGCGCGCCTGTCGAGGAATTCGAGCGTCTCGCGCACCTTGCCCAGCGGCTTCTCGAAGGGGATGCCGTTCCAGCCTTCGACGATGCGGTCCGAGGAGGAGCCGATGCCGAGCACGAAGCGCCCGCCCGAGGCGTCGGCGAGCGCCGCCGCCTCCTGGGCGAGCAGCGCCGGGCCGCGCTGGAAGACGCCGACGATGCCGGTTCCCAGCCGCGCCCGCTCGGTCCAGGCCGCGCTCAGCGCCAGCGGCGTGAAGCCGTCCGGCCCGTTCGTCTCACCGCTCCAGAAGTCGGTGTAGCCGGCCGCCTCGGCCCGCTTGACGAGCTCCTCGTGCGCCACGAGTGAGAGCCCCGGCAGCGGCAGTGTCAGTCCCCAGCGAACCACGGACCGACGCCTATAGCCTGCCGTTCTCATGAGTGAGATGTCGCCGACCAAGCCCGACCGCAACCTCGCGCTGGAGCTCGTCCGCGTCACCGAGGCCGCCGCCCTCGCCGCGGCCCGCTGGGTCGGCCGCGGCGACAAGATCGCCGCCGACCAGGCCGCCGTCGACGCGATGCGCTTCGTCCTCGACTCGGTCTCGATGGACGGCATCGTCGTGATCGGCGAGGGCGAGAAGGACGAGGCGCCGATGCTCTACAACGGCGAGCAGATCGGCGACGGCAGCCCGCCGGTGGTCGACATCGCCGTCGACCCGCTCGAGGGCACGCGCGCTCTGCGCCCTCGGCATGCCCAGCGCGCTCGCCGTGATCGCGCTCGCCGAGCGCGGCACGATGTTCGACCCCGGCCCCTGCGTCTACATGGAGAAGATGGCCGGCGGCGAGGAGATCGCCGACCTGCTCGACCTCGACCGCCCGCTGCCCGAGACGCTGAAGCTGATCGCCGAGCGCAAGGGCGGCAGCGTCGGCGACGTCACCGTCGTCATGCTCGACCGCGCCCCGCCACGAGGATGCGATGCGCGAGGTCCGCGAGGCCGGCGCCCGCATCCGCCTGATCACCGACGGCGACGTCTCGGCCGCCCTGCTCGCGGTCAGCGACCGCTCCCCGGTCGACCTGCTCTGGGGCATCGGCGGCACCCCCGAGGGCGTGCTCTCCGCCGCGGCGCTGAAGTCGATGGGCGGCCAGCTGCTCGGCCGCCTCTGGCCGCGCAACGACGACGAGCGCAGCGCCGCCCTCGACGCCGGCTACGACCTCGACCGCGTCCTCACCGCCAACGACCTCTGCTCGGGCGAGGACGTCTTCTTCTCCGCCACCGGCGTCACCGACGGCGACGTCCTGCAGGGCGTCCGCTACCGCGGCGCCGGCGCGACCACCGAGTCGCTGGTCATGCGCTCGCGCTCCGGCACCGTCCGGCGCGTCCACGCCCGCCACGACCGCGCCAAGCTGCGCGCGATCACCGGCGAGCGCTACGGATAACGGCTTAGTACTAAGCCGTACCACTAGAGCGCTACGGATAACGGCTTAGTACTAAGCCGTACCACTACTAAGACTAATTTGTTCTAAGATAGAACACGTCCGTCCCCCGAGGAGAGGCAGGAGACGTGCTCGACGCAGGTGTGCGCGATGGCCAGTTGCCGCAGTTGGTGCGGGAAGCCGGTGACGCGGACTTCGCGGCCGAGTATCAATTTCGAGCCGGGGGCTATGCCCTGTCGCTGTTTTCCAGAGCGCTTCACGGGCTCGTTCTCAGGGCGCTTGCCGATGGGCCGCTGCGGCTTGCCGACCTGCGCAAGGAGGTGGGCGGCCCTGCCCAGACGACGCTGCGCGGCAACGTCGAAACCCTGCTCGCGGTGGGGGCGCTGGAGAAGTGCCAGGCCAACGGCAGGGCGGGTGTGCTCGGCAACGCGCTGACCCCGGTCGGGCGGGAACTGCTGGTCGTCACCGACGCGATCGAGGCCTGGTTGTCGCGCGCCCCCGAAGGCCCGGTTCGACTCGAAAGCGAAACCGGCAAAGCGGCGATCAAGGCGCTGGTGGGCGGCTGGGGCTCGACGATGCTGCGGGCGCTTGCAGTCAGGCCCTTCTCGCTCACCGAGCTGGACAATCTGATCACCGCCTTCAGCTACCCGGCGCTCGAGCGCCGGCTCGGTGCGCTGCGCCTCAGCGGCTGCGTGGCGGCCGTCGAGGGCAACGGCGGGGGCACGCCTTACACGGTGAGCGAGTGGCTGCGCCGGGGGATGGCGCCTCTGCTGGCCGCGGTGCGCTGCGAGCGCCGCCACATGGCGGAGAAGACGGCGCCGATGACGCGCATCGACATCGAGACCATTCTGCTGCTGATCGCGCCGCTCGCCGCCTTCGAGCGGCACGCCGACGGGACCGCTCAATTCGCCGTCTTCGCCGGTGAGGAGTCAGGTGCGCGCTCGGCGGGCATCCGTCTCACCGTGTGCGACGGCGAGCTCACGCATTGCACCTCGAAGCTCGAGCCCAAGCCCGAGAGCTGGATCCACGGCTCCGCGGCGGCCTGGCTCGACGCCCTGGTCGAAGGCCGCACCGATCAGCTCGAGGCCTGTGGCGACCGGGCCATCACGCTCGACTTCGTCGACGGCCTGCACCGTGCCCTCTTCATCTCCTAGGGCGAATCGGCGCGGCGCACGCTTCCGCGCATGCACGAATTCCTAATTCTGCGATTTGCAGGTAAAAAACAGACTCTCCAGCGATCGCGCCGCTTTTTCGGAGCCTCCGCGGGCAGATTATTTGACGTCGTCGCTCTCGCTTAGAAAACTCAGTTCGGAGGCCGAGGCAAAGCGTGCCTCCTTAGTTACGGTTAATTACGGTTAGAAGTCGAATTACGGTTGACGTTCGCCCGCACCTCGATGGGACGAGGCATGGGCACGAGTCGCGCTGGCGTCCCCGAGTCACTCCTATCTCGGGGGTCCGGCGTGGCGCTCATTCTGCGTCGCCTTCCCTGGCAAGCTCTTCTTCGGCCGCGCCGCGCTCCTCGATCGCGGCCGCTTCGCCGATGTACGGGAGCAGCAGCTCGAAGGTCAGTTGGGGCAGCAGCGCCGGCAGGTTGGCGATGTTGCCGAGCGCGACTTCTTCGTAGACGCGGGCGAACACTGCGCCGCCGGCGATGCTGGCGAGGTTGGGCATGTCGGGCGCGTCCTCGATGAACTCGCGGCCGTCGTCGAGCAGCGCCGTGAAGCGGCTGAATGTCTCGCGGAAGCGGGCGCTGGCGATCGGCCCCACGGTGCCCATCTCGATCATCATCACCCGCGCGACTTCCGGGTTGGCCGCGAACCAGTTGAGCGTCTCGACGAGGCCGCGGCGCACCCGCTCCGGCCAGGTGCCGGGCCGCTCGTAGGCCTCGCTGACGTGGGCCTCGAGGTTTCCGACCAGGGCATCGTTGGCCGCGACGAAGCAGTCTTCCTTGTCCTTGAAATGTTTGTAGAAGGTCTCCCTGCCGACCCCGGCCTCCTTGAGGATGTCGGCGACCGAGCTGGCCTGATAGCCCTTCTCGGCGCTCACCCGCACGACCGCGGCCAGCAGCCGCTCGCGCTGGGATCGGGCGACCAGCTCGGGCGGCAGGCCGTGGCGCCCGCGCGGCAGCTTCCAGAGGTGGAGATCCTCCGGGGGGTCGCCGTCAGGCCCCTGGCCGGGCAGCTCAGCGTTGCTTTGAGGGCTCATCGAACGAGCTGCGCCTGTGCTAGCGCCAGCTCCTGTCCGAGGTAGGGGAGCTGGGCGATGTAGACCAGTTCGGCCAGCAGCGAGGGCAGCTCCTTCGCCTTGCCGGCCGCGACGTAATCGGCGACCAGCACCTTGGCGCGCCCGAAGGCGATCTCCGGATCGGCGTTGCCGCGGGCCGTCATGTCCCCGGCGCGGAGCCGCACCTCCAGCGCTTCCAAGGTGAGGCCGCGGTAGCGCTGCACGAGGGTGGGATCGACGATCGGCGCCTCGACCAGCAGCAGCTTCGAGTAGTCAGGTTTCGCGGCGAGGTGTCCAAGCATGGCGCCCATCACGTCTCGGATCGCGCCGGCGTTCGATCCGTCGCTTGCCGAGAGGGCGTCCTCGGCGGTGCGCCTCAACTCCACCAGGAAGGAGTCGGCGGTGGCGTCGAAGCACACCCGTTTGTTGTCGAAGTGCTTGTAGAAGGTGGCGCGGGAGATGCTTGCGTGGCTGACGATGTCGGCGATCGTGGTCGCCGCGAAAGACTTTTTGGCGCAACTCTTCGCCATCGCCTTGAGGATCCGGTCCTGCTGGGTCCGCGCGCCGATGTCCCAGGGGATGCTCGGCGTCAGGACGCCTGTTTCGCTCAGAGGCTCGAGCTCCTGGTTCATCTCCCGCTCTTTTCGGTGTGGTCCTGGACTTCGGCCTTCACCGGAAGAGCCTTAGGGGCTCGGCACCGCCGGCGGATGCCGTCATCACCCACCAAAGGGCGGCCGCCGGCCGTGAGGTATTGCCCATCGCGATCAGCTGCCTCGCACTTACCCGCGTCGCGGCCTGTCAGAAACGCCCTCATGGAACGCTGTCATTCCAAGCGACGCCGGGGGGCTGGGCTACTCCATTTTGTAGCATGAAACTCTTTTGTTCTTTGTTAGAATCTCATCGTACCAATACTCGTGCCAACCGTTGAGACCCCCCAGCCGCCAGCAGGATCGCCGCTCCCCCGCGGCCCGTACGCGATCTCGGCAGGGGCCGTTGCCGCGGATCAGCGGCGCCGGCTGCTCGAGGCGCTGCCGCACGCGGTCGCCGAAAACGGCTTCGAGGCGACAACCGTCGAGCACATCGTCAAACTCGCCCAGGTCCGCCGCAATGCCTTCTACGAGCAGTTCGGCGACAAGGGCGAGTGCTTCGCCGCGGCGTATGAGATCGCCCAGGAACGTCTGCTCGGCGTCCTCACCTTTCAGTGCTACACGCGAACCGGTTTGGTCGATCGGGTCGGCTCCGCCCTCAATGCCGGCCTCGAAACGCTCGCTTCCAACCCGGTCCTCGCCAACCTGATCGTCGTCGAGGCGCCCGCCGCGGGTGCGGAGAGCGCCGCTCGCCACCACGATTGGCTGGACCGCTATGGGCGGATGCTGCGCCTCGCGGCGATCGGCAGCGTCGACGTCGCCGTCCCTCCCGCGGGGCTCGAGCCCGCCGTCGTCGGCGGGATCGTCTCGCGGGTCAAGCAGCTGGTCCTCGCGGGGGAGGTTCGCGAGCTTCCCGGGATCTGCCCCGAGCTTGTCAGCTTCGCGCTCTCCTTCTACGGCTCGCCGGAGGCCTTCCCGGCCTCGGTTCAGCCCGACGGCGTCGAGTCGGCGCAGCCGCAGTCGCAGTCGCCGGGGCGGCGCTCGGTGCTCGAGCCCGTATAGGGCATTTCGCCCGTCGTCGTGCAGCTCGTGGCGCAGCGAGTTGATCACCGCGCCCGCCATCAGCGCCAGGCTGAGCACGTAGAACCAGAGCAGGGCGATCAGGATGAAGCCGAGGGTCGAGCCGAAGCGCGAGAGGCTGGAGACGTTGGAGAGGTAGATCGGGAAGAGCCAGTTGGCGATGCCGGCGGCGAGTGGTGACGAAGGCCGCCCCCGGCCAGACCGCGCGCCACGGCATGTGGCCCTTCGGCACCGCCCAGAAGATCACGCAGCAGATCAGGAAGGTGGTCAGGATCGCAGCGCCGAGCAGCAGCGCCGTGTCGATCGCCTTGATGTCGGAGAGGCCGAAGGGCAGCCGGTCGGTGCTGGAGACGAGGGCGCTCTCCATCGTCGGCAGGAAGATGCTGGCGGCGATGAAGAGCAGGACGACGGCCAGCATCGCGAAGGAGAAGCGCTTCTGCTCGATCCAGCCGCGGCACTCGACGTGGTAGATGCGGCAGAAGGCGGTGTCCATCGCCCCCCAGAAGGAGGCGCCGATCCAGAGCGAGCCGAAGAAGGCGGCGATCCCGATCGTGGTCGAGTTTTCCTGGATCCGGTCGAGCGCGTCGCTCAGCGTGTGCTGCTCGACGTTGGGGAAGAGCCGCTGCAGGTCGTTGAGCACGCTGGTCTCGACCCCGCCGATCTTCAGCACCTGGCCGAAGACGAAGAGGACCAGCAGGGCGAAGGGAAAGACCGCCAGCATCAGGTTGTAGGCGACCATCGCCGAGAGCCCGGTGACGTTCTCGCGGTAGGCGCGCTGCCAGAAGGCGCGCAGCCAGGGACGGGTATTGTCGGACGGGTTTGGGCATTGACTTCAGAAACTGAAGCGATTATCATGCGAACAGACGTTTGAGCGACCCGATGCCCAGTACGGGCAACGCAGCGCAGACTAATCAGCAACGCGGACCGGATCGCCGGTCCGTTTTTTCGCGACTTTTCGGCCGGCGGCGGCGTTTACGTGGCACGACTTAACCATCTAGCGCAAAGAAACGAGTAGATAGACAGGATGCTGGTAGCAGAGCTTCAGGAGCTTGAGGAGGTCAAAGGCCTCATTACTAGAGGGCAGCAGCTTGGCGTGCTGACCTTCGGCGACGTCGCCTCCGCGGTCTCGGAGGTCGACCTGGACGAGTCCGACGTCGAGGACCTGTACGGGCACCTCGAGAAGTCGGGCATCGAGCTGGTCGAGGACATGGACCCGGCCCAGAAAGCGGCCGCGGACGCGATGCCGATGGACACCGGCAAAAAAGGCCGGCGCCGCCAGAAAGCCGCGCTCGACCTGAAACCGGACATGACCACGGACAGCCTGCAGCTGTTCCTCAAGGACATCGGCAAGGTCCGCCTGCTGACCGCCGCGGAGGAGGTCGAACTCGCCAAGCGGATCGAGCGCGGCGACCTCGACGCGAAGCAGAAAATGGTCGAGTCCAACCTGCGCCTGGTCGTCTCGATCGCCAAGAACTACCGCAACCAGGGCCTGCCCTTCCTCGACCTGATCCAGGAGGGCACGCTGGGCCTGGTCCGCGCGGCGGAGAAGTTCGACTACCGCAAGGGGTTCAAGTTCTCGACCTACGCGACCTGGTGGATCCGCCAGGCGATCGCCCGCGCGCTCGCCGACAAGGCGCGCACGATCCGCATCCCGGTCCACGTGGTCGAGAAGCTGAACAAGATCGGCCGCGCCGAGCGCAAGCTGGTCACCGAGCTGGGCCGCGAGCCGACCCCGGAGGAGATCGCCGAGGTCACCGGGATCGACCCCGAGGAGGTCGACTCGATCAAGCGCTCCGCCCAGGCCCCGGTCTCGCTGGAGAAGCCGGTCGGCGACGAGGAGGAGTCGGAGTTCGGTCAGTTCATCGCCGACGAGAAGGCCGAGTCCCCCTTCGACCGGGCGGCGGACCTGCTGACCAAAGAGGCGCTGAAGGAGGCGCTGGAGAACCTCTCCTACCGCGAGCGGCGCGTGCTGGAGCTGCGCTACGGCCTCGGCGGCGAGCACCCGCGCACGCTGGACGAGGTGGGGCGGACCTTCAACGTCACCCGCGAGCGGATCCGCCAGATCGAGAATCAGTCGCTGAAGAAGCTCCAGCAGCTGGGCGAAGCGCAGAAGCTGCGCGAGGTCACCTGAGTCCGCACCAGGGCTAAGGTGGACGGACATCCCGGCCGATACAGGTCGGGATGTTCGACATCGACACAGCGCTGCGCACGCTCATCGAGCGTGAGGGGTCCGACCTTCACGTCAAGGTCAACGCGCCGCCGATCGCGCGTCTGCACGGCGAGCTGGCGCACCTCGAGGGCTATCGAGCCGCTGAGCGCGGAAGACACCGAGAAGGCCTTCCACGACATCGCCGAGGTCCGCTCGCTGACCGAATTCGAGGAGGACGGCGAGGCCGACTTCTCCTACTCGATCCCGGGCCTGGCCCGCTTCCGCGTCAACACCTTCAAACAGCGCGGCTCGATCTCGATCGTCTGCCGCGCGATCCCCTTCGAGATCCGCTCGGTCGAGGAGCTCGGCCTGCCCCAGGTCGTCACCGACCTGGCCGAGGAGGCGCGCGGGATCGTCCTCGTCACCGGCACCACCGGCTCGGGCAAGAGCACGACGCTGGCGGCGATGATCGACCACATCAACCGCACCCGGCCGCAGCACATCGTCACGCTCGAGGACCCGATCGAGTACCTGCACGAAGACAAGCGCTCGATCGTCAACCAGCGCGAAGTCGGCTCCGACACGGACAGCTTCGGCCGGGCGATGCGGCGCGTCCTGCGCCAGGACCCCGACGTGATCCTGATCGGCGAGATGCGCGACGAGGAGACCGTGCGCACGGCGCTCTCCGCCGCCGAGACCGGCCACCTCGTGCTCTCCACGGTCCACACCCTCGACGCGACCGAGACGATCAACCGCATCGTCGACTTCTTCCCGCCCCACCTGCAGCAGCAGGCGCGGGTGATGCTCGCCTCGACCCTGAAGGGCGCGATCGCCCAGCGCCTCGTCCCCGACGTGACCGGCGACGGCCGCGTCGCCGCGGCCGAGGTGATGGTCGTCACCGGCCGCGTCCAGGACCTGATCCTCAACCCCGAAGAAACGGGCAAGATCACCGAGGTCATCGGCGAGGGCGAGTACTACGGCATGTGCACCTTCGACCAGTCGCTGCTGCGCTACGTGATGGAGGGCAAGGTGACCGAGGAGGTCGCCCTCGACTACGCCTCCAGCCCGCACGACTTCAAGCTGATGCTGGCCGCGGGCGGCCAGCGGGCGAGCGGCATCGAGCAGCTCGGCAGCGGGGAGCGGGTGGCCTCGGTGAGGGAGAAGCTGAACGAGAACCCGATCGCCCAGGTCGTCGCTGCGTCCTGATCCTCGTCGTGGTCGGCGTGGTGATGTTCGTCGGCGGCTCCGGCGGCGGCGAAGAAGAAGGCGGCGAAACGGCGCCGACCGAAGCGACGGTCGCGGTCGCCGGCACGGGCGACACCGCCACGGCCACGGCCTCCACCCCCGGCGCAGCCGTCGAAGGCGCGGTCGAATCGCTGGAAGCAAGCGCCGACCGCCGCGGTCGCGGCAGCGCCCTCCTCGGTGCCGACCCCGCCGCCCCCGAGGCGCCTCACCGCCGCCTACGAAGCGGGCAAGACCGTCGTCCTGCTGATCGTCGACAAGGGCAGCATCGAGAGCGAGTTGACCGCGCGCTCCTCGCTGCTGCTGGCCTCTTGTCGCGATGTCGCGCTCTTCATCGTCCCGGTCGAGCAGATCGCCCGCTACGCGGCGATCACCGTCGGCCTCGATGTCAACCGAGTGCCTGCCCTGGTCGTGATGAAGCCGAAGAAGCTCAGCGGCGGCACCCCGCAGGCCAGCGTCGATTACGGCTTCCAGACCCCGCAGAGCGTCCTGCAGGCGGTCCTCGACGCCGCCTACAAGGGCCGCGAACGTCACCTACCACCCGAACTGAGCCTGGCGATGAGCGCCGAAACCCCGTATCCAGGCCACCTTCGCCCGGTCCCCGACTCGGGCGGCTCGGCCGCGCCCGCGCTGCCGGGCCCCGGCGAGGGCGGTACGCTCGGTCTCACCCCGCCCCTGCAGCGCGGCCACTCGCGCGGCTTCATCACCGACGTCCTGGTCGAGCTCGGCTACGCGAGCGCCGAGGCCGTGCAGACGGCGGTGGAGGAATCGCGCACGGCCGGGCTGCCGCCCGAGGCGCTGCTGCTCGACCACGGCACGATCAGCTCCGAACAGCTCTCGCGCGCGATCGCCGAGCGCTACGGGCTCGACCACGTCGACCTCTCCACCTACCACGTCGACGTGGCCGCCGCCGCCCTCTTCCCGGTGACGATGGCGCGCCGCTACAAGGCTGTCCCGGTCGGCTTCGTCGACCAGAAGACGCTGCTCGTCGCGGCGGTCGACCCGGCCAACGTGCTCGCCGTCGACGACATCCAGATCGCCACCGGCCTCGACTGCCAGATCGCCGTCGCCGCCGAGGACGACGTCGAAGCGCTGCTCGGCCGGCTCGGCACGCTGCAGAACGCCGCCGCCGACGCGATCGTCGAGGAGGCGCACCGGGTCGAGGAGGTCGAAGAAGTCGACGACGGCGGCCTCGCCGAGGTCAGCTCGATGCAGGCCGGCGCCGAGGACGCGCCGGTGATCAAGCTCGTCTACAGCATCCTCGCCCAGGCGGTGGGGGAGGGGGCCTCCGACATCCACCTCGAGCCCGAGGAAGGCGAGCTGCGGATCCGCTTCCGCGTCGACGGCGTGCTGAAGGAATCCGCGCACGTGCCGAAGCGGATGATCAGCGCCGTGATCTCGCGGCTGAAGATCATGAGCGAGCTCGACATCGCCGAGAAGCGGGTGCCCCAGGACGGCCGCGTCAGCGTCACGGTCGAGGAGCGCCGCATCGACCTCCGCGTCACCACGCTGCCGACCTCGCGCGGCGAGGGGGCGACGATCCGCATCCTCGACGAGAGCAACGCCCAGCGCACGCTCGACGACCTCGGCATGGACGGCTCGGCCCGCGCCCGCTTCGAGGACGCCTTCCACCAGGCCTACGGCGCCGTGCTCGTCACCGGGCCGACCGGCTCGGGCAAGTCGACGACCCTCTACGCGGCGCTGCGCCGAGCTGAACGAGATCGAGAAGAAGATCATCACGATCGAGGACCCGGTCGAGTTCCGGATCCCCGGCGTCAACCAGATGAACGTCAACCGCAAGGCGGGGCTCGACTTCGCCCGCGGGCTGCGCTCGATCCTGCGCGCCGACCCCGACATCGTCATGGTCGGCGAGATCCGCGACGCCGAGACGGCGCGGATCGCGATCGAGGCGGCGCTGACCGGCCACATGATGCTGACCACGCTGCACACCAACGACGCCCCCGGCGCGATCGCCCGCCTGAACGAGATGGGGATCGAGACCTTCCTCACCGCCTCCGCCGTCGACTGCGTCGTCGCCCAGCGCCTCGCCCGCAAGCTCTGCCCCAACTGCAAGCGGCGCTCGATCATCCCGGTGGCAGGCGTTGCAGGAGGCCGGCATCAAGGTCGGCACCGAGGTCGAGGCCTACGAGCCGGTCGGCTGCGGCCGCTGCAACAACAGCGGCTACAAGGGCCGGGTCGGCATCTACTCGGTGATGAGCCTCAGCGAGCGGATCAAGGAGATGACGATCGCTCGCGCGCCGGAGACGGAAATCGCCGCCGTCGCCCGCGAGGAGGGGATGCTCACCCTGCGTGAGGACGGCGTCGTGAAGATTCGAGCCGGGGTCACCAGCCTCGAGGAGGTGCTCCGTGTCACAGCATGATTTCGACTTCGCCGAGGTGCTGCGCCGGATGGTCGAGGCGCGCGCCTCCGACGTGCACATCACCGCCGGCTTCCCGCCGGCGATCCGCGACAAGGGCAAGATCAAGCCGATGGACGGATTCCCGGTGCTGACCGGGCAGCAGACCCGCGACGTCGTCTACTCGATCCTCAACGACGACCAGCGCAAACGCTTCGAGAACCACAAGCAGCTCGACTTCGCCTACGCGATTCCCGGCGTCGCCCGCTTCCGCGTCAACTGCTTCTTCCAGCGCGGCTCGGTCAGCGCCGCCTTCCGCCTCGTGCCGCAGGACATCCCGGCGCTCGACACGCTCGGCGTGCCGCAGGTGCTGCGCGAGCTGACCGAGAAACCGCGCGGCTTCGTGCTGGTCACCGGGCCGACCGGCTCGGGCAAGACCACGACGCTGGCGGCGATGCTCGACGTGATCAACGCAGAGCACGAGGACCACATCCTCACGATCGAGGACCCGATCGAGTTCCTGCACACGCACAAGCGCTCGATCGTCAACCAGCGCGAGATCGGCTCCGACGCCGAGGACTTCGCCCTCGGCCTGCGCGCCGCCCTGCGAGAGGACCCCGACGTGATCCTGGTCGGCGAGATGCGCGACCTGGAGACGATCTCCACGGCGCTGACCGCGGCCGAGACCGGCCACCTCGTCTTCGCCACCCTGCACACCCAGTCGACCGCGCAGACGGTCGACCGGATCATCGACGTCTTCCCGCCCGAGCAGCAGGGCCAGGTGCGCACCCAGCTCTCGATCGCCCTGCAGGGCATCGTCACCCAGCAGCTGCTGCCGACGGCCGACGGCCGCGGCCGCGTCGTCGCCTGCGAGGTGCTGGTGCCGACCCCGGCGATCCGCAACCTGATCCGCGAGGGCAAGACCCACCAGATCTACGCCGCCCTGCAGACCTCCGGCGCGGTCGGGATGCAGACGATGGACGCCGACCTGGCCCGCCTCGTTCGCGCCGGCAAGATCACCCGCGCGCTGGCCGAGCAGCGCGCCTCGGTCCCCGAGGAGCTGAAGCGGCTGCTCGGCGGCGTGCCGGCGGCTGCCGGCGGCGATGCCGGCCGCGGTCGCGTCCTCGGCCGACGGCGCTCCGCCGCCGCAGGCGACCCCGGTCTACAACGCGGGGGCCTAGCCCGCGATGGCCGCCGCCGCGACAACGTTCGCCTTCCGCGCCATGGACCTGGCCGGGACGACCTCGGCCGGGGAGGTCGAGGCCGACTCCAAGGCCGCGGTCACCGAGCAGCTGCGCCAGCGCGGCCTGATCGTCCTCGACGTCAGCGAGAAGAACGAGCCGTTCGCGATCGAGGACATCTTCAAGCGCTGGCAGGGCGTCGACATGCGCGAACTGGCGATCTTCTCGCGCCAGTTCGCCACCCTGGTCGCCTCCGGGATGCCGATGCTGCGCACCCTGCACACGCTCGAGGAGCAGACCCAGGACGAACAGATCAAGGAGGCCGTCGCGGGGATCCGCGCCGATGTCGAGGCGGGCAGCTCGCTGGAGGCAGCGATGGAGCGCTACCCGAAGGTCTTCGACCGCCTCTTTCGGGCGATGGTCCGCTCCGGCGAGCAGTCGGGGCGCCTAGAGGAGGCGATGGACCGGATCGCCTTCCAGGTCGAGAAAGCCGACGCCCTGCGCCGCCAGGTCAAATCGGCGCTGATGTACCCGGCGCTCGTCTTCGGCTTCGCGATCGTCGTGCTGGTCGCGATCGTCGCCTTCGTCGATTCCCATCTTCGTCGGCATCTTCGAAGAACTCGCCGAAGAACATCCCGAAGAAGCGACCGGGCTGCCGATACCGACCCAGATCTGCGTCGACGCCTCCAACGTCCTCACCAGCTACTGGTTCATCCTCATCCCGGGGATCGCGATCGCCTTCTTCGTCTTCTTCAAGTGGAAGAAGACCGACCGCGGCCATGAGCTCTGGGACCGCTTCAAGCTGCGACTGCCGGCCAAGATCGGCGACGTGATCCAGAAGGTCGCTCTGGCCCGCTGGTCGCGAACCTTCTCCGGCGCGGTCTCCTCAGGCGTGCCGATGCTGCAGGCGATCAAGCTGACCGGGGAGACCTCGGGCAACATCGTCGTCGAGCAGGCGATGGACGACGTCTACGCCTCGGTCAAGGGCGGCGGCTCGCTCGCCGGCCCGATCGAGGACAACCCGATCTTCCCGCCGATGGTCGGCCACATGGTCGCGGTCGGCGAGGAAACCGGCCAGCTCGAGCACATGCTCTCCAAGGTCGCCGACTTCTACGAGGCCGAGGTCGACGCCAAGGTCAAGGCCCTGACCGCCCTGATCGAGCCGATCATGATCGTCTTCGTCGGCGGCATCGTCGGCTTCATCGTGATCGCGATGTACCTGCCGATGTTCAGCATCTACGAACACATCCGCTGAGTCCGACGCATCAAGTGCTACCGTGACGCACATGAACCAGGTGGGTGTCAGGGAGTTGCGGCAGAACCTCTCGCGCTATCTCGTCGAGGTCAAGGCGGGGGAGAGCTTCATCGTCACCGAGCGGGGTCGGGAGGTAGCGAGGCTCCTTCCGTCGGGTCCCATCGATTCGCCCATAGCCCGCCTCGCAGCCGAGCGGGGCGCGACAATGCCGCGTGGGGATTTGCTTTCCCGGGTCCGCGACTCAGCCCGTTCGCCCGCCGCGGGCCCGCCGAGCCTTCAGGTTCTCGACGAAGTGCGCGAGGAGCGGCTGTAGCCGGCCGGCTGGCCTATCTGGACAGCTCGGCCTACGTGAAGCTGCCGCTTCAAGAGGCCGAGCAGGAGGCGCTGCTTGCGGAGCTGGCTGAGTGGGATGGCTACGTGTCCAGCGCTTTGCTCGGCGTGGAGGCGATCCGGGCATGCGAGCGCTACGGCGAGGAGTACGCGGAGGACGCCCGGTCCTTCATCGTCGACGTGGCGCTGCTGCCCCTCGACGACGCCGTGCTTGAGGAGGCCGCGTCGATAGGCCCGGCAGAGCTGCGCAGCCTCGATGCCCTGCACCTGGCCACAGCCCTCAGCATCAAGGACGAGATTGGCGCCTTCTTCACCTACGACGAGCGCCTGGCCGGCGCCGCGACCAAGCATGGCTTGCCTGTGGCACAGCCTTAAAGCTTCATCCCTTAACCTTTAAGCTTGGTCCAGCCTTCGAAAGGTTAGTCAGATGGCAAAGGATGACCGGGGCAGATACGAGAGCGCATCTTGGGCACCCGACTTCGAACGTCCAGGAAGGGCCGGTGCCGCCGGCCGCTATCGAGCCTTCATTCCCGATCCGATCGCGGACTTCGAGCCCCCGCTGAGCACAGCCACGTCTGCGCTCTCGGAGCGCGCGGGAGCGGCTGTTCGCGAGCTCAACGTCTCCGCGGACGATCTGATTCCGCTCGAGGGCTGGGGCCGCCAGTTGCTGCGCTCCGAGGCGCTTGCGTCATCCGCGATCGAGGGGCTGCAGATTTCGCACCGGAAACTTGCTCGTGCCGAAATCGAAGGGAAGGCGGGCGATTTCAATGCTCGCGAGGTGCTCGGCAACGCAGTCGCGATGGAGGAGGCAATCAAGATCGGTCGTGAAGCCCGAGATCTCACCGTCGAAGACATTCGGTCCATCCACCGTCAACTTGCAATAGCGCCACCGCTCGATCGGATCGCGGGGCAGATACGCGAGTCGCAGGGTTGGATCGGTGGCAGCTCTCCGGTCCATGCCGCCTTCGTCCCGCCACCACACGAGCATGTGCCTGGTCTGGTCGCAGACCTGTGCGCCTTCATGAACCGTGACGACATCTCGCCCGTCGCGCAGGCTGCGATCGCTCACGCGCAGTTCGAGACGATCCATCCCTTCGGCGATGGCAACGGCCGCGTTGGCCGCTGCCTCATCCATGTGCTCTTCCAGCGTCGAGGGATCGCACCCAGCTACGTGTCGCCAGTCTCACTCGTCCTCGGCGCCAACAAGGACGCCTACATTGCCGGGCTCGAGGACTTCCGCGCCGACGAGGTTGACCGCTGGGTCGCTCAATTCGCCGCTGCAGTTGAGGCTGCGGCGAGCCAAGCGAAAGACTTTTCCGCAGATGTCGTCGACTTGCAGGGCGCATGGGTCGCCCGCGCGGAGCCGATGCGGGCCGACGCCACAGCACGTGCGCTTATAGGTCACCTGCCTTCCCACCCGATCATCACCGCGGCGATCGCCGAGCAACTCACAGGCCGTTCCAGGGTGGCGTCGATAAACGGTCTCGAGCACCTGGCTCGGGCGGGCATCCTGACCCGTCATCGTAACCAGCGCAAGGGCGACAGCTGGGAGGCAAAGGAGCTTTTTGCACGCCTCAATAGCTTCGAGGTGGCAGCTCTGGACCCGTGGGGTATTCGCACTGCCGGTCGATCTAGTATGTAGGTGTATATATATATATCTATATCAAGATCAATTATACTTCGAATACATGGTTATAGAATCTGCGCCTCGAAATCCGTATACCCCCGATATGGGGGCGCGGCCCCCGTTCTTGGCAGGGCGGGATGCCGAGCTCGCCTACTTCGAGGAGATGCTTGCCCAGCTTGGCGCCGGCGGAACTCAGAAGCACCTGATCCTCACCGGCCTTCGCGGTGTCGGCAAGACCGTCCTCCTCAACGAGTTCGAGGCGAAATGCGATGCCGCGGGCTGGCCGGGGGAGACCAGGGAGCTTGCCGAGGGCTCTCGCATCGCCCACCTGGTGGCGAAGGCAGCGCGAAAGGCGTTGATGGAGATGAGCGCCACGAAGCGGGCCGGGGATGCGGTCCGGCGTGGCCTCGAAGCCCTCAAGGCGTTCACGTTGACCCTCGGCGACCTCGACTTCAGGTTCGATGTCAGCGCATTGGAGGGCGTTGCCGATTCGGGTGATCTCGCCGAGGACATGCGTGATCTTCTGGTCGAGGTCGGCGCCGCCGCACAGGCCAACGGCTCCGGTTTCGCCCTGATCCTCGATGAGCTGCAGAATCTGTCGAAGGCAGATCTCGAAGCGCTCATCGTCGGACTTCACCGGGCCAAGCAGAAGGCTCTGCCGGTAGCGCTCGTCGGCGGCGGCCTGCCGCTGTTGCCGGATCTGACCGGGGAGGCCAAGAGCTACGCCGAGCGCGGTTTCGAGTTCCGCGAAGTCGGCGCCCTGGACCGCCTGGCGGCAGCTGCGGCGCTGGAGGAGCCCGCCCGCGGTCAGAACGTCGAATGGGAGCCGGCCGCGGTTGAGAGAATCGTCGACCTCACCGAGGGCTATCCGTATTTCCTGCAGGAGTACGGACGCGAGATCTGGAAGCTCCACCGTGGCCAGGTCATCGATCGGAGCCAGGTGAGCGCTGCCGAGCCGATCGTCCTCGAGTACCTGGACGACAACTTCTTCAGCCAGCGCATAGGCAAGCTGCCGGATGCGGAGAGGCGCTACATGTCGGCAATCGCCGCACTCGGCGACGGTCCCCAGCGCACTGGCGATGTCGCGGCGACAATGGGCAAGGATCTCCAGCATGTCTCGGTGGTCCGTGACCGCTTGATCAAGGCGAGCCTGCTCTACGCCCCGCGAAGGGGCGAGGTCGATTTCACGGTCCCTCTGTGCGCCGACTACATCCGCCGGCACCCGTACCCGCCCAGCGCCGGTTGACACGTTATCCGGCGAATTCAGCCTCGAACCACGACTTTTGGGCCGATGAAACCCTAGTTTCGAGGATCAAGTGGGCGGGGCGGCTGTCGATTAGGAGAAGGTGATGAATCTGCCAGTGCCTTGGTGCAAAAGGCAAACCCGCCGTGAGGCGGGGGCGCAAAGCCTTCGGGGCTCCCATCCGGGAGCCGGCCGGGCTACCACCGGGGTCGACAGACACCACGTGGCTGCAACGCGACGGGGCTCTGGCGAAAACGACAAGACCATAGGAGGTCTTTAATGTTTCTCCAGAATCTCCGGGCCAAGGTTGGCGCCCGGCTCAACGGTGACAAGGAGGCCGGTTTCACGCTGATCGAGCTCCTCGTCGTAATGCTCATCCTCGGCATCCTGGCCGCAATCGCACTGCCCGCGTTCTTCAACCAGCGCGAAAAGGCCGGCGATGCAAAGGCCAAGGAGAACCTGCACTCTGCTCAGGTCGCGATGGAGACATGTGCCACGGAACACGGCGGTGTGTACGACAAAACGGCGTGCACGCAGAAAGAACTCCACAAGATTGAGCCGACGATCGCCGAAGAAGGCGGGGGTTACAAAGAAATCAAACCGGAAGAAACCGGCTACACCCTTGTCGCGGAAGGCTTCGAGCTCAGCTCAGCTCTTCACGCTGAAAAATGCGGCTGGAACAATGACCTACACCTGCGTGGTCAAAGGCAAAGGTGGCTGTCCATCAACCGGTCTCTGGAACGAATAGTTCGAATCAGTGCGCTACGGCATGACTGAGCCAGGCGCATTCGTAGGCGAGAGGCGGGCCAGGTTGGCCCGCCTCTCGCTGTGTCTGCTGCAACTCTTCGTCGCCTCGGCACTGCTAGTAGGAACACCCGCAGCTCAGGCCGAACCGCCGGTAAGCCCGCTGCTGACCGGCACCAATCCCGTCTCGCCTGGCGCATCGCTCGAACCGCGCCTGCAGGGCGAAAACCAGAGCGTGATCTCGTTCTCGAGGCGCTCTCCCGCCGGGTCGATCGCAGCTAGGAGCCCGCTCGGAGCCGACCCTCTGACGGAAAACGACCCGATAGTCATCTTCAAAAAAGACCCGACCTGCAAAGAAGCGTCGAAAATCGTCACCGAAAGCACCCTCGGCGTGCTCGAAGGCGAAGGCATCCCGGTCACCGTGGGGAAAGACACGACAACGACCTTCTACGCAACCGAGAGCAACGCGGAAGGCACCTCGGAATGCTCGCTCGGGCTGACCTACCGCCAGGTCACCACACCTCCCGCGGCACCGACTTTCAGCAGTGTCTCGCCAGCCTCACCGGCGAATGACAACTCCCCCCACCTGACCGGCAGCGCCGACCCCGAAGCAGTCGTCTCCATCTACACGACATCCGACTGCTCCGGCGCACCGGTCGGCTCGGGCAGCGGCGCGACCTTCGCCGCTCCCGGAATCCAGGTCTCCGTACCCGACAATTCCGTCACGACCTTCTACGCGAGGGCGACCCTGGCCGGCATCGCCTCAACCTGCTCGACCTCGTCGATCTCCTACGAAGAGGTGACGGTATCCCCGCCCCCGACAAGTGGCGGCGAACCGTCAGGCACCGGTTCGAGCCTGCCGCAGGCGCCGCACCTACGCATGTTGCCGGGCGGCAGGGCGAACGACAACGTCCCACAGGTGACGGGCAGCGCCCCCGGCGCCGTCACGGTCAGGGTCTTCGCTGGCGCGAGCTGTGCCGGCGCGCCGGTTGTGACCGGTGCCGCCGCCGCCTTTTCCACCGCCGGCCTCACGGTCCACGTCGCCGACAACACCACGAACGCCTTCACCGCAGTATCGGTTGCGGGCGGCAACGCATCGACCTGCTCCGATCCGGTCACCTACGTCGAGGACTCGACCCCCCCGCACACGCGGATAACGATGGGCCCCGGCGTCAAGACCCGCCATCGCAAGGCCGTCTTCCGCTTCGCCGACACCAGCGAAGACCCGCCTGGCACGAACTTCTACTGCAAGGTCAACCACGGCAATTGGAAGGCCTGCAGCTCCCCCTTCAAGCTGCGCCACCTTCACCTCAAGGGCTACGTGCTGCAGGTCAGGGCAACCGACTCCGCCGGCAACGAAGAGACCAAGGGCGCCAAGCGCCGCTTCAAGGTGATCCGGTAGCCGACGCTGCCTGCCCTTCGCTATCCCAGTTGGCAAATCCGTCAACCTAAGTTGGCATAATTGCCAACATGCCTCGTCTTCGCTCTCGAGATCTCTTCCCCTCCGAGGAGCCCGTTCGTCCGGCCAGCGCGCTCATCGGGCGCCACGGCGACCTGGAGGAGCTCGTTTCGCAGCTTGCCGACGGCCTGCATCGGATAGTCGCCGCACCGCGCCGTACGGGCAAGAGCACGGTTTGCGAGGCGACCGTCGCGCTCCTTCGCCGGCGGGGGTTCTACACAGTCAGCGTCAGCCTCTTCAAAGAGACGAATGCCACGGCGCTGGCCGAGGCGGTTGCGCAGGAGACGCTCGCCAACCGCTCGGTGCTCAGGCGGCTGGTGGAGCGAGTTCGCAGCTTTCCCTCGCGAGCGCTCGCCGGCCGATCGTTGACCACGGTGCTGCGCGTGAAGTCCGAGCTCGGCGATGCGGTGGAGATCGCGCTTGAGCCGACGCGAAGGCGCGGCGATCCCCTGAGGGAACTCGGCCTCGCCCTCGAGCTTCCACAGCGGATCGCCGAGCATGATGATCGTCAGCTGATCCTTTTCATCGACGAGCTTCAGCAGTTGGCAAGCGGGGCGTATGGCGATCCGGAGCAGGTGACGCAGCGGTTGCGTGAGACGCTGCACGGCTCTCCGCGCGTAACCTGCCTGTTCGCCGGGAGCGTCGAGCATTTGATGCGCGAGATGTTCACCAGCGAGAATCGCGCTCTGTATCAATTCGGAGGATTCCACGAGCTATCGCCGATAACGGATGTCGAGTGGCGTGAGGGGCTGCGTGAGCGCTTCAAGCAGGACGATTGCTCGATCGACGATGAGGCGCTGGAGCGGATCGTTGAGGCCGGTGAACGACATCCGCGCTCGACGATGTTGATCGCTCAGCAGGGGCACCACGCTTCCGTCGAGGAAGGCACTCATCACATCGACGGCACGCTCGCCGAGCGGGGCTATCGCAGCGCGCTCGCCTCTGATGCCGGACGCCACAGCGACCTGATGGATCGCATCCGCGCGATGGGAAGCGCCGCCATTGAAGTCACCGTTCGCCTTGCGAATCAACGGTCCCCATATGCGGATCTCGAGAAGAAGACCGCGAACCGCGCATTGAACGCGCTCTCAGACGCATCGGTTGTGATCAGGCCTGCGGGCCGTGGCTCCTGGGTGTTGGCCGACCCGCTGTTCTCGGCATATGTTCGACGCGAGATCAGCGTGGGTTGAGGCATGGCCGGCGTCGTCCTGATCGCGTTTCTCGGCGGGTTGGCCGCCGGAAGTTTTGCGACCGCGGTGGCGCATCGGGTGCCGCGGGGGATCTCGGTCGTCTTTGCGCGCTCGCAGTGTCCCACCTGCGGGGCGCAGATCGCCGCCTACGACAACCTGCCGGTGCTGTCCTGGGTCCTGTTGCGGGGCAGGGCGCGCTGCTGTGGCGCTCGCATCTCGTCGCGCTACCCGTTGACCGAGCTGGGCGTGGGGCTTCTCTTTGCGGCCACCGTGCTCGTCTACCGCCACGATCCCGCCGAAGCGGTCATCGGGCTGGTCTTCGTGACGATGCTGGCGATCGTGACCTTGACCGACCTCGAGCAGCGGATCATCCCCAACAAGGCCTTGATCGTCGGCGCCGTGCTCTGCATGGCGATCGCGGCTCCGACCGACCCGGGGGGCTTGCCCGAGCGGGCGATCGCGGCCGCGGCGGCGGGGGGGATACTCTTCCTTGTGGTGCTCGCCTACCCGGCGGGAATGGGCCTCGGCGATGTCAAGCTCGTCGCGACTATGGGCCTCTTCCTGGGCCGCGCCGTGGCGCCGGCGATCCTCGTCGCCCTTCTCGCCGGCAGCGTCGTCGGCCTCGCCCTGATCGCCCGCCACGGGTCCCGGGCCCGCAAGATGGCGATTCCGTTCGGCCCCTTCCTCGCCCTCGGCGGGATCGTCGGCCTGCTGGCAGGCGACCAGCTGATCGACCTCTACCTCGGCTGACTTGGCAGGACCCGGGGCTACCCAGCTGACGGTTCTTTGTGCCCCTTGCCGTTCTTCTGCTTTGGCTTGCTGAGCGGCGCCTTGTGCAGCTTGTCGGTTGTCAGCAGACGGAGCTTCAGCAGCTCGATGCGGAAGGTGCGTTGCTGGGGGCCGTAGACGACCGTCTCGGGGATGCCCTGTTCGAGGGCGAGGAGTTGGCAGTGTTCTGAGCCGACGATGCAGACGCCGTCGCCGAAGAGGCCGGTGACCTTGTCGGAGACCAGCATCAGCACCTTCTTCTGGTCTTTGCTGACATCCATGAAGGTCAGCGCCGGCTCTTTGCGGCTGGGCAGCATCGTCAGCTCGGGGAGGTTGTGGCGGATCGACGGTTCAGCCTTGCTCGTGCCGGCGCCCGAGGAGACCGGGACGATGCGGACATCGATCGCGAAGGAGAAGTAGCGCAGGTGTTCTTTGTCGCTGGGTTCGCCGCCCTGGCCGCTCTGTTCTTCGCCCGGTCCGCTCGTGTTTGTCGTCCCGGTTGATGTCGAAGTCGTTTCGGTCGAGGCCGATTCGACTGTCACCGTCGAGCTTTCTTCACTTGAAGAGACGCTTTCGCTTGTGCTCGACGTGGCCACGCCTTCTTCGCCTTCCGGGGTCGTGTACTGCTGTTCGAAGGGATCCTTGGGGGTCCCGGCGAGGCGACCGCGGTATTCGCGCAGGCCGGGCGCCGCTTTGGCTACGACCAGCTTCGAGGAGGGGAGGGAGGGGCTGGGAGTGGCGACCGCGGCTTCGGGTTCTCCCGCTTCGGAGTCGGACCCACTGCTGCTCAGGACGATCGGCAGGGCGACGATCGCGACGAGCAGGATCGCGACCAGCGGCAGCAGGTGGCGCTCGCGCAGGTCGTAGTAGAGGTCGAGCAGGAAGTCGGGAACCTTGAGGGTCGGCATCTTCAGCTCCGGCCCCTTCTTCAGCATGTTCATTTCGTCGACACCGCCTCGCTCGCCGCTTCGTTAGCTCCGGCCGGCGTCGTCACTGGCGCGGGCGCGGAGGTCGTGGCGCCGGCGGTAATCCCTTGGCTCGGAGGCGTGACGTAGGTGGTGACGGAGAAATTCGCATTCAGGGTCGACGATTTGCCTTCTTCTGCTTCTTCGGCGGTGAGCGAGAAGCCGTCGAGCGTGACAAGCCTTCCGTTCACGCCGACCTTGGATTCGGCACCGGCGTGAACGAGCGAGTCAATGCCCTTGACGAAGTTGGCGATCTGGAAGAAGTTGCCGTTGAAGGTGAGGCCGTAGGGCATGACGGCGAGGCCGGCGGGGCCGATCGAGGCGCCGAGCGGCAGCACCGAAGCGGCGGCCTCGGTCGGGGGCACCGTGGACGAAGCCGGCACGGCGCCCGAGGGAGCGCCGGGCGAGGGCGTTGCGGGAGCGGCTTCAGGTGCGGGTGCCGGGGCTGGCACAGAGGCCGTTTCGCTCGACCCTTCGAGCTGGATGCTGTCGAACCTCACCTGCGCGGCTTCGGCGATCGTGTTCAGCTCGACCAGCAAGGAGGAGGTTTCGTCCCCTTCCGGGGCCGCCTGGCCGAGCACGACGAGCTGGCGGTAGTCGGATGGAAATTCCCGTTGCGCGGCCGTCGCCTCGGTTGCCTTTGCCTGGGCTTCGCTGAGGGCGACATGCAGCCGGCCGGCTTCGCTGGAGAGTTCGCTTGCTTCTTCGCGCTTTGGCCCGAGCAGCAACATCCAGAAGCCGACCGCGACCGCGGCGACGACGAGGATCGAGACGATCAGACGGTTGGACGAACCCATCTCAGTTGCCTTCCGATACTGGTTCGGAGGAGGCGCTGGTCGTTTCGCTGCTTGAAGATTCCGGGGCCGGGGCAGCTTCGCTTTCGGATTCTTCGTTGACCACGGGAGCGGCGTCGAAGGCGACGACCATCTGGAACTGGGCGATGAAGGAGCGCGTCTGGCAATCCGAGCCGCCGCCGCTCGAAGCCGAGCCCGAGCTGCTCGATTCGCCGAGCTGGGAGGATTCGACACCGACGCGGGTGACGCCGTCGATCTGCTTCAGCGCCTGGACAAAGCCGGCTACGGCGTCCTGTCCAGTCGCGCAGCCGCTCAGTTCGAGCGCCGGGCCGGCGATCGAACTGCGCATGGAGGCGCTGCCGCCACCGTCGACCGTGACACTGGGGCTCGCGGTGCCGCTGAGGTTGGTCAGCCAGACGTCGCCGGGGAGGACGATTGCCAGTTCGCGCATAACCCGTTGCCAGTCGAAGCGGCTGTCGGCCAGGCTGGCGATCGTGAGGTCGCGCTGTTCGCGCAGAGCGTGGAACTGGGTGTAGGCGTCGAGCGCCTGGGCGCGGGCTTCCACGCTGGACTTTTCGCTTTCGAGCTTGGCGATTTCCGCCTTGCTGTCAGAGATCTGGTTGCTGGTGACTGCCAGCACCGCAACGCCGATCACCGCCGCGGCGAGGGCGCCGACGACGATGTAGGCGAGCGGGCCACCCCGCATCGGCCGACGCTCGCCGGGTCGCTCCTCCTGCGGAATCAGGTTGACCGGGCGCATCGCTAGCGGTCCAGGGCGAGTCCGAAGGGCAGGGTGAGGCGCGCGGCTTCGGTCGGGTCGAGGCCGCCGAGCGCCTCGGGCCGACCGATTGCGATTGGCAGGCCGAGCACCGGCTCCATCTGCTCGGCGAGACCCGGGATCGCACTGCCGGGCCCACAGAGGACGACCCGCTCAACCGGCACAGCCGCCTCCTGGGCGCCGTAGAAGTCGAGCGAGAGGCGCAGCTCGTCGAGCAGCGCCGAGGCGCCGTTCTCGAGCGCCGTGCGCGCCTTTGCGATCGTGTCCGGGTCGCCCTCGATCAGCTCCAGCCGCTGGGTGAGCCCGACGTGGCCCAGCCACATCTGGGCGTGCTCGGGCGCCAGCCCGGTGACCGAAGCCAGGCCGCCGGCGATGTCCTCGAGGCCGGCGGGGGAGACGCGGGTGAAGAGGCAGGAGCGGCCCTTGGCGACAGCGAGGTTGGTGACGTCGCCGATGTTGCAGTAGAGGACGGCGGTGGGCGCCGGTTGGGCATTGGGGTCGGCGGCAGGTGGCGCGGCGATCTCGCCGAGAGCCCGGATCATGCCGAAAGCCGAGAGGTCGACCCCGACCGGTTCCAGGTCGGCGTCCTTGAGTGGTTTGAGCGAGGCGGCGATCATGTCGCGGCGGGCGGCGACGACGATCACGTCGACCTGCGGCGGCGCTCCCTCGATGGCGCCGACTCCACCGACGACCCGGTGGTCGATCACGGCCTGGTCGAGCGGCATCGCGATCTGCTCCTGGGCCGAGAAGCGGACCGCGGCGGCGAGCTCGTTGGGATCGTCGATCGCCGGCAGTCGCAGCGTGCGTACGACCACGCGCTGGTTGGCGATGCCGAGGCGGACGCGTTTGCTCAGCTTGTGCTCGGCGAAAAGCTCGCGCAGCGCCTCTGAGACGCTGTGGGGATCGGCAACCTCGCCATCGTGGAACGCCTCAGGAGGGAGCGGCGCGGTTGCGGCGGCTGTCACGTGGGCGGCTCCGTTGCTGTGAACCTCGGCGACGCCGATGCTGCCGGCCTCGATCTCGAGGCCGACCAGGACCGACTCCTTCGCCCCGCTCTTCTTCAGAGTTGGGAGCTTGAGCGACGGCATCTTCAGCGGCAGCGGGCGGCGCAGTGCATCCATCCCTCCTTGCATCGACCGAACGGCCACAGAACCTTTGCCCCCGCCTACCTAGAATTCGAAATTGCAGGCCGTCATTCTGCAGGCCGTCATTCGAGCGTCTCGCGGCCGATCACCCAGGCCGTCTTTTCCGGCTCGATGAAGCTCGGCGGCTCGATGTAGCGGAGCCGGCTGTCGTAGTTGTAGCTCTTCAGGTAGCCGGTGCCTCCACTGGTGCCGACGGCGCCGCGGTACTTTTGCGCGATGGCCCCGTTGACCTTGAGCGTGCCCAGCTTGGCGCCGCAGTTGTAGTTGTCGACGATGAAGGAATGGGCGATCGCGAGGATCGCCGCGTCGATCGTCACGTTCGAGAGGACGCCGGTGCCGTTTTTGCATTCGAAGACTTTCTTTTCTTCAACGACTTTGCCGAATTGTTCTTTTTTTTCGATCCTGTACGCCTCGGGATGGTAGATCCGCACGAAGTTGTTGGCGACCAGGCCAAGCACCCCTTCGCCTTTCAGCGGCGGTTCGTTGGAGCAGGATTCGAGGCAGACATTGCCGGTGATCACGATGTTGTTTGCCGCCGCGATCGTCAGCTGCCCCGTGTAATTTCCTTCGAGGAAGACATCACCGCATTCCGAGGGCGGCGTGGTGACTTCGTAGGAGGCGTTGAAGGGGGTGTAAGCCCCCGAACAGGTGCCGCTTTCGTCATAGACGACGCCGTTGGCCGGTATCGGACCGGTGGGGTATAGTGGGGTACCGACCGGTTTTTCGCAGGTCGAGGTTTCGGAATAGGTCAGGACGGTCATGTTGTTTCCGCTCAGGCATATCCGAATCTGGCCTTTGAATTTCGATCCGGCGATGCTCTGCAGTTCGCTGTTGGTGGGCGGTGGCTTGAGGATGGCGGAGTTGGCCGTGAGCGTTCCAAGAAAGTTTTTTTCGGAGCCGTTGCAGTTCGATCCCGAGTGGAGGGCGCTGTTACTGGTCGAGAACCAGCCGACGGGCGGCCCTCCCACCTCCACCGGGTCGGCAGCAGATCCGCCGAGCGTCGGTGTGCCGCAGATCACGAATGCATCGTTGGTGTGCATCGGGCCGTTGATGAAGTCTTCGGAGACGAAGGAGATCGCGTCGCAGTACTTTCCCCCCGAGTTTGGAATTGTTGCGTTGTAGCGTCCTTCCGCGATCGTCTTTTCGCACTGTTCATAGGCGCCTTTGATGGTTTCTTCGTTGCCGTAGGTGACCGGGTCGGATGTCTCGTACTGGGTGAAGTAGACGTAGTCGAGGAAGCTCGCGGGCTTGAAGGTGGCGATGATCGAGCGTTCGACGCCGCGGTCGAAGCCGGTCGAGCGGATGCGGAAGGTCCCCTTCAGCGGGTCTTTGGACTGGAGCATGCTTTCCGTCGCGTGTGCCACGTCGCACTGGCTGTATTTGCTCGTCGTGGCGGGCAGCAGTTCGATCGCGTATTCGGCGCCGGTGGTGCCGGGAACCACTCGCCTGTGGATAGCTTTCGCTGGCGACGTGTTCATGAGGTTGACGGCCGTGGAGGTTTCTTCCACGCTTGCGCAGTTGGTCCAGTAGCTGTTGTTGGCGTGCAGGTGGTAGGCGTAGTCGTCGATTCCGGCCTTCGCCGCCTCGTAGGCCTGCTTCTGCTGCAGGTCGTGGCCGGTCAGATGGCTGTCGCCGTTGACGGCGGTGACGGCGACGAGCACGAGCATCGCGATCAGCGAGACGCCGATCACGGTCACGACCATCGTGAAGCCCTCCTCGCGGTTGCGTCGCTTCACTGGCATGGCCGGGCCGGAGAGCCTTCGTTGTAGGAGGGCGGGGTGAGGCGCAGGGTGGCGCTGTCCTCGACGGAGGCCGAGGCTCCGGCGTCCGCCACCGGCGTGTGTTCGGGCGCCGCGGTGAGCGCTGCGTGGACCACCACCGTGAGCTTCGCTTCGTTTTCGCTCAACGGCGTCGGCTGCGGTGTTGCGGAAATCGTGCCGCCGGAGTAGGAGTAGTAGCTGAAGATCGAGCTGCTCGGCGCGATCGGTTTCACATTGGTCAGCAGGGTCTGGGTCGAGCTGGCCGTTTTGGAGAAGGTCCAGTTCGGTGCGCTGCCGCCGCTCTGCTGGAAGTTGGACTGCGAAAGTTTGCCACTGCTGAGGCTGACCTCGGTAAGGACCGGCGTGGGCTGCACTCCGGACCCGGTCTGATGGATGAAGCGGAGCAGGTTGCCTTCGCTTTTTTCTTGCACCGGCGCGATTTCCGGGGTAACGCAGGACGAGTGGAGCTCTTCCATCAGCTTGCCGAGCGCCAGTCGCCCGCGCTGGGTCGCTTCGACCCTGGCATCGACCCTGGCGGTTCCGTGCAGGGTGACGAGGATCACCATGGAGAGAGCGGCGAGGACGACCAGTCCGGCCATCAGCGCGACCATCAACTCGACCAGGGTGGTGCCGCTCTCGTCTGCTGGGTCGATATGGCTCACGTGCATTCCTTGTTGCCCTGGGAGCTGCCACCGTTGAGGTCGAAGGTGAGCGCAGTGGCGTTGGAGAAGCTGTGGACAGCGACGCCAGTCTGTTTGACGCGGCGCTTTTCTCCGCTGATCGAAGCCGAGGCGCAGACAATGTAGGTGCTCCAGGGCAAGCCGTATTCGGGGCTTCCGTTGGTAGTGCTGCTTTGGTGGCCGCCGGCTTGGCTTGTGTATACGCGCTTTAGGGAGCTGCCTTCGACGGAGCAGTTTTCGTCCGTGATCGTGATTTTGGCCCCACTCAGGGCAGTACTGCCGTTCTTCACTGTCAATTCAAAGGCCGGCACTTTCAGTTTGAGGGGCGGAGCCGTTTTCCCCGCTTGAAGCGTGACGCTCCCGAGACCTTCGCCGCTGCCGGGGTTGTTCACTTCACAAGCCCCCGCGTAGACGCTGTCGGGGCTGGTGAAGGGGAAGATCGGGGTGGCTGTGATTTTGGTTTCTCGTGCTTTCGTCGGAGTCCAATACGCTTTCGCCGGATTCATCAGGGCATTGAAGACGAGGACCGAATCGATCTTGGCCGCTTCGAAGGTTCCGGTGCTTCCGATCCGAGTTTCGAATTCGACCGGCAGGGTCGCCCCGTAGTCGAATTCGAGCGGCAAGGTGTTGGTGCCTCCGGCGACAACGCTGGTTGACTGGGCCGCGGCCGATTCGCCGTGCTTGTCCACCAGCCCGGGCGCACTTGGGACCACGCTGTAGTTTCCGGCGGGCAGGTCGGTGAAGTTGGCACAGCCGGTCGAGTCGGTGGTGCCGCTAAAGGCCGCCGTGCCGGTCGCAGAGAGGCCGATTCCGGCAAGCGCTCCGCCCGCGGCGTTTTTGGTCGTGACGACGAGGGTGCCGTGGTTGGGGTCGAGCGAGCCGTTGGAGGGGGAGACGATGCTCTGGACGACGACTGGCTGGAGGCTTCCGGGCCAGGTGGTGGTCGAGGTGATCCGCACGTAGTCGGCCGAGGTTTCTCCACTCGTGCAGGAGGACGGCTGGCCTTTCTTGTTGTTGACGAACACGCCCTGCGATTTGACCGTGAATTTGCTTCCGCCAAGCGAGACGGTTCGGGTCTGTTCCAGCCTGTTCAGCGAGGAGAGCCGCATCGAGCGCAGTCGGGCCTGGTCTTCCTGGGCTAGCGCGTAGGCCTCAGCATGGCCCCGCTCGGCGGCGGCGGAACGGGTGGTGGCCTGCAGCAGGGCCAGAACGCCGGCAGCGACGATGGCGAGGATGAGCGCGCTGACCAGAACCTCGATCAGCGCGAATCCATCTTCGGCAGGGGGGGTTATTCGCCCCGGTGGCGTCATGGCTCTCCCATCGACTGCCTGGCGCCTGGGCTTTAGCGGGAGGAGAGCCGCAGATGGCCATTCCATCCCGGATCGGCCAAAACTTCAGTAAGTGAAGCGGGATCGGTACACTCGCTTTAGCGAGGCAATCGACACAACCGCCCCGCTTCTGACCATGAGTGCCGTATCCAACTCCCAATGTCCCGTCTGCCGCACGGCCGAAGTGGTCTGTGGCAAGTGGACCCTGCTGCTGATTCGCGATCTGGCCGAAGGGTCTAGTCGTTTCTGCGAGTTGGAGCGCTCGCTGGAGGGGATCAGCCCACGCACGCTCTCGCTACGCCTGCGCGCCCTGGAAGAGGAGGGGATCGTCGAGCGCCACACCTTCCCCGAGGTTCCGCCCCGGGTCGAGTACGCGCTGACCGAGAAGGGCGAGGCGCTCGTCCCGCTGGTCGAGGACATGCGCCGCTACGGCAAGCGCTGGCTCTTCGAGGATGCTCCGGCCACCAAGGCCGAGCGCGCTCCCGCTGCCGTTTAGCCTTGTCGCAACGAAAAGCGTTGCGCTATAGTCGGTATCGATGCCGGTCGAGACCGCCGAGAAGATCACTGCGCTGAGCCACGACCTGGGCTCTCAACGGCGCTTGGCCGATCTGCTGGAGGTCAGCCCGGCACAGGTATCGCGCTGGCGGCGGGGTGGCGGCATCGATCTCCTCAACGCCGAGCGGGTCGATCTCCTGGAGCTGGTTGTTGCCAGCCTCCTGCGCCTCTATCCCGCCGAGGCCGCTGAACTGTGGCTGCAGGGGTTCAATCCCCACCTCGGCGATCGCCGTCCGATCGACCTGATTCGGGCCGGGCGTGCGCAGGAGCTTCTCGGTGCTCTCGCGGCCGAGCGTTCCGGCAGCTTTGCGTGAGGCTCTGGCGGGTAGTACCGCTCGACGGGCTGGCCGGCCATGACCAGCCGGGCGGCCCTCTCTGGTTCCCTCGCGAGCAGCAGGGGGCCAGCAGACATGACAACCCCGAATTGTATGGATGCCTATATGCCTCCGAGGAGTCCGTCTCGGCGGTGGCCGAGCAGCTTGCGCCGTTCCGCGGCAGCGGCAGCCTGGAGCCGTCGATGCTGGTTCGCTTCGGTTTGCCGCTGGCTCTGACCGCGCTGGAGTTCGGGGACGGCATGCCGGTGATCGATCTCGACGATCCACAGACCCTGGACGAGGAGGGGCTGCGCCCGTCTCGGGTCGCCACACGTCGGAGGAGCGCGACGCAGCTCCAAGCGGCCGAGATCTATGTCGCGCACAGCAATGCGATCGGGATCCGCTGGTGGTCCACCCTCGAGGCGAGCTGGATCAACTGGACGATGTTCGACCGCGCCGCAGCTGCGCTCGAGCTCGTGGAGACGGTGCGACTGGACGTGGACAATCCCATCGTGCTGGAGGCGGCGGATTTCTTGGGCCTCGTCTCAGGCTAGGCGGCTGGCGATCCGAAGCGAACCGCGGCCCGTGCTGCCCTGCAAGCGTCCGTGCAGGCGCAGGAGCGCTGTGCCTGGGCGGGAAGCGTGGGGCGTGCGTGATCGTCTGCTCACCGAATCGCTGACCCGCCTTGCCTCCGAGGCGGCGATCAAGCTCAGCTCGCTCGTCGCCGGCGGCGATCAGATCCCCTTCGATGTCGACGCCGACAGCGGCGACGACTCGCTCTTCTACAGCTACAAACCGCTGACCTCGCACTACGTGCGCGAACGCGAGACCGAGCTGCGCGGCCTCGAGGCCTTCGGCCCCGCCCGCGACGCGGTCGCCGCAGCCGGCATCGCCCCCGCCTACCTGGAAGCGCGCGGCGAGCCGGTCCCGACCGATCCCGGCGAGCGGGCGGCGCAGATGCTGACTGTCTTCTTGGCCTCGCTCTGGGACGGCTGCACCGAACTTTCGCTCGACCACGAGCGGCTGCGGGGCGCGCTAGCCGTGCTCGAGGCCGAGACCCGCGGCATCGAGGAGGCGGACGTGTTGATCGCCCCGCTGGTCGGGCTGCGCATGCCGCTGCCCCGCCTGCAGCTGCCCCACGGGGTGCAGGTGATCCGCGCCGACTCGATCGAGGCGCCGATCGAGGCGATGCGCAGCGAGGGCATGGGCCGCGCCGCCTGGGAGCCGCAGTTCCTCGCCATCGCCGAGCAGGGCGAGGGAGCGGAGAGCGCCGAGGACGCGATGCAGCAGTTGCACGAGCTGATCAGCGTCATGCACCTCTTCAAGGCGGGCAGCGTCGGGCTCGGCCCGCATGCCTTCGCGCCGACCGGTGAGGGGCGCTGGGCTCGCCTCGCCACCGGGGCGCCCTCGACCCGCTCGGGCGGCTACGAGCTGAATGAGGAAGAGGCGATCCAGTTGGCCGAGTTCGCGGCGACGCTGGAGGCGCGCCCGGACCCCGACGGTGCCCTCGCCTGGGCGGTCGGACGCTTCGAGATGGGCTGCGGGCGCGGCTCCGCGCTGGAGGGCCTCAGCGACCACCTGCTGGCGCTGCGCGCGGTGCTCGACGGCCACGGGCCGGTAGGGGCCTCGCTGCCGATGCGCGCCTCGGCGCTGATCGCCGACGAGACCTTCGACCGGATCGAGGCCCGCGAGCAGATCGAGCACGCGCTGGAGCTGGAGCGCTCGCTGATGAACGGCGCTCCGTCGCTGCCGGGCCTTGCGCTGGCGACCTGGATCGAGGCGGGAGTGCGGCGGATCCTTCGCGACGCCGCCCTCGGCGAGCTCGGCACCGACCTTGGCACCGCTGCCGACGAGACCCTGATCGCGACCGGCCTCGAGGCCGGCGACGGGACGATCGTCGGCATGCCCACGGACTGGGAGACACCCGACACTGGAGAGGTGGAGGAGACAGTGACATCAGATTACGTTTCGCATCGCGAGCCGGAGGACGAGCACGACGATCAGGAGACCCGCATCCTCGAGCCGATCCCGGCCGAGGGCGAGATCCGCATCACCGCGACCCCCTGGCTGGACGAGGTCGCGGTCACCGACAGCACCCTCGACTTCCCCGCGATCGAGGGAGACGTGCAGCACCGCGAGCGGATCGACACCCCCCGCGTGCGCCACCTCTTCCCGGTCCCCGAGGACGCCGACTGGGAAGTGCGCGAGCTCAAGTACGACCACTACCGCCACGCCGGTTGACTTCGCCGCAACGCGTTCTCCCCCGGCCAGGGGGACAACGCGTTGCAGTCAGGCCCGCCCGGCGGCTATCGCCTCGCGTTCCTCGCTGCTGGCGAAGAGGTAGCGGTTGATCTCGGCGAGGCCGGCCAGGTCGTGGACGTCCTCGTCGAGGTAGGGGACGCGGATCACGCCCTTGGTCCGCAGCTCGCGCGTCAGCCGCTCGATGTTGCGGGCGTCGCGCTCGGCCAGCGCCTGGTAGTCGGCGAAGTTCCCGGCCACGCGCCCGGCCAGGTCCCTGTCGCCGAGCTTCTCGGCCAGCGCTTCGCCGAGGTCGGCGCCGTCGCCGCGCAGCTTCTCGGCCGGGTAGTGGACCTTGTTGACGATGACGCCGCCGAAGGGCAGCTTCGCCTCGACCAGCTTGCGGTGGAAGTAGACGGCCTCGTCGACCGGCTCCCCCTGCGGCCCGCAGACGACGAGGAAGCAGGTGCGGCTGTCTGCCAGCAGGCTGTTGACCCGCTTGGCGCGGGCCTGGAAGCCGTCGACCATGCCGCTGAAGGCGTTGAAGAACTCGGCCAGGTCGGCCAGCAGGTCGAAGCCGACGATTCGCTTGAAGACGCTGAGCGCGACCGAGGCGCCCCGACCCGCCACCTTCGCGGCGATCCCGGTAGGCCGCATGAAGACGCGCAGCGAGCGGCCTTCGATGAACTGGGTGAGGCGGCGCGGAGCGTCGAGGAAGTCGAGCGCGTTGCGGGTCGGCGGCGTGTCGAGGACGAGCAGGTCGAAACGGCCCTCGGTGTGCAGCTCGAAGAGCTTCTCCATCGCCATGTACTCCTGCGAGCCGGCGAGGGCGTTGGAGATCTGCTGGTAGATGCGGTTGTCGAGGACGCGGTCGCGCGACTCCTCGTCGGGCGCCTGGCGGGCGACCAGCTCGTCGAAGGTCGCCTTGGCGTCGAGCATCATCGCCCACAGCTCGCCCTTGATCTCGATCCCCTGGCGCTCGAACAGTGCCGGGTCGACCTGGCGTGCCTCGTTGCCCAGCTCGCGCGAGGCCGAGCGAGTCGGCGAGCCGCTTTGCCGGGTCGATCGTCAGCACGCAGACCTTGAGGCCCCGCGCCGCCATCCCACTCGCGATCGCCGCCGAGGTGGTCGTCTTGCCGACCCCGCCCGAGCCGGCGCAGATGCAGATGCCCTTGCCCTCGAGGATCTCGCCGACCGAGGACATCAGCCGAGCCTCTTCGCCAGCTGCCCCGCGGCCTCGACCCCGAGGTCGGGCTCGAAGAGGAAGGGCAGCGTCTTGACCGGCGCCTCGACACGACGCCGCAGGCGGGCGAGCTGGGCGCGCTGCGAGCGGGCCCGGTTGTGCTCGGAGAGCGCCGCCCGTGCCGCCGCGCGGACCGAGCCGTTCTCGCCGCCGGCCAGCTCGCCGAGCCGCTCGGCCTCTTGGTTGGAGAAGCGCTCCGGGTAGAGGCCGTTCATGTAGACGCGGTCGACGGCGACGCCGACGTCCTCGCGCAGGTCGTGCTCGAGCGCCGCCGACTCGTTGACCGGCATCTCCTCGGGCAGGGCGACGATCGCGACCCCGGTGTGGCGGTGGTCGGTGATCAGGCGGTCGAGCTGCCGGGCCTGGGAGTGGATCGGGCCGACGCGGGCGATCGCGGCGAAGGTGCGCGGCGTCTGCAGGAAGCCGATGCCGTGCCCGGTCGCCGGCGCGTCGACGATCACCAGGTCGTACTTGCGCCCGCTCTTGACCTTGCGGTCGAGCTGGGAGAGCTCCCAGATCTTGCCGATCGTGACCAGCTCCTTGAGGCCGGGGGTGGCCGCGGCGAGGTAGTTGAAGATGCGGCTGCGGAAGAGCATGTCGCGCATCGCCCGCACCTTGAGCTGCAGCAGCACGTACTCGCGCATCGACTCGTCGGGGTCGATCGAGATCGACCAGAGGTTCTCCGCCAGCTCGACCTCGTGGAAGCCGACTTCGGTGTGCTCGAAGATCCGCGAGGCGTTCTCCTGCGCGGAGACCTCGCAGACGATCGTCCGCTTTCCTTCGGCGGCGGCGCGCAGGCCGAGCGCCACCGCGACCGTGGTCTTGCCGACGCCCCCCTTGCCGGTGACGAAGACCACGCGCTTGTCGAGAAGTTCGGTTACCGGGTGATTCCTAGCAATTTCTCGGCGCGGCAGGAAAAGCGGGTGGTCATGCGAATACCCGCGCAATGGGATTCCTCAGCCGCAAGAACAAGTCCGCGCCCGCCCCCGTCGTCGATGAGGTGCATCCGATTGTGGAGGAGCTGGAGGAGATGGAGGAGGCGATTCCCGAGCGGCCTCGGCCGGCGGGTCCTGTCGCCGAGGGTGACCCGTCGTCCTCGCAAGCTGCGGGCGACGTCCCACCCTCGACGCCACCCGCCGGAGAGGCGTCTGGGGCTGAAGCTTCTGTGGGACAAAGCGCACCGGCAGCTATAGCTGAGAAGCCGGAGCGGTTCCTGCCTCGGGACCTGCTTGCGCCTTCGCGGCACGAGAGCACTTCGGCGGAGCCCGAGGTTGAGGCGTCTACCAAGCACGCCGACGTGATCGCCTTTGCCAATCAGAAGGGTGGGGTGGCCAAGACGACCACCACCTTGAACCTTGCCGTTGCCTTCGCCGAGTCGGGGTACCAGGTGCTCTGCGTCGATCTCGATCCGCAGGGGAACCTGACGATGAGCCAGGGGATCGATCCCGACAAGGTGGAGAAGAGCCTCTACGACGTGCTGGTCAACGACATGCCGATCAGCGAGATCGTCCAGCATCGCGAGATCGACATCGCTGTCGTCCTCGATCGACCTGGCCGGGGCCGAGATCGCGATGAGCACCAAGATCGGCCGCGAGCGCTCGCTGGAGAAGGCGCTGCGGGAGGTCTCCGGCGACTACGACTTCGTCTGCATCGACACGCCGCCCAGCCTCGGGCTGCTGACGATCAACGCGCTGACCGCGGCGAACAAGGTGATCGTCCCCGTCCAGTGCGAGTATCTGTCGATGCGTGGCCTGGTCCAGCTGCAGAACACGCTGAAGATGATCCAGGAGAACCTCAACCCGGAGGTCAAGATCGAGGGCATCCTGCCGACGATGCTCGACACGCGGACGGTCCACGCCAAGGAGGCTGTGGAAATCCTCGAAGAGAACTTCGGCGACCTCGTCTTCAAGTCGAGGATCCGCAAGGCGATCAAGTTCGCCGAGGCGCCGGTCAAAGGCGCCAGTGTGCTCAAGTACGATTCCGCCAGCAGTGCCGCGAGTTACTACCGCGAGTTGGCGAAGGAGGTCTTGGCACATGAGTCGGCGGAATAAGCGGGCCAGCATGCGTGAGGGTCCGCTCTCGGATCTGTTCCGATCGACGACTGACGATGAGGGCTCAGAGCGCTCGGCCGCGGGTCCTGTCGCCGGGGGTGACCCGTCGTCCTCGCAAGCTGCGGGCGACGTCCCACCCCCGACACCACCCGCGGAAGAGGCGCGGGAGACTCCGCCTGAGAGGTTGAAGCGGGTCTTCTCCGAGGAGCCCAAGCCGCAGCGGCGGGAGCTTGAGCCGATCGTTGAGTCGCCTCGGTATGGGCGGGAGGAGCCTGCGTATGAGCCGCCTGGGAGTGGCGAGCCGCATCAGCCTGTGATTCGGGTTGTCGGGGTTGGCGGCGGTGGGGTCAACGCGGTCAACCGGATGGTCGAGGCGCGGATTCCCGGGGTCGAGTTCATGGCCGTCAACACCGATCTTCAGTCGCTGCAGCTCTGCGTCGCCGACGTCACCGTCCACATCGGCGACGAGTCGACGCGCGGCCTCGGCGCCGGCGCCGACCCCGAGCTCGGCCACCGCTCCGCCTTCGAGGAACAGGACAAGATCAAGCGCCTGCTGAAGGGCTCCGACATGGTCTTCGTCGCCGCCGGCGCCGGCGGCGGCACGGGAACCGGCGCCGCCCCGGTGATCGCTCGCCTCGCTCGCGAGGTCGGCGCGCTGACCGTCGGCATCGTCACCAAGCCGTTCAGCTTCGAGGGCAGCCGCCGCGGCAACCAGGCCGAACAAGGGCATCGAGGAACTCGCCGCCGAGGTCGACACCCTGATCGTCGTCCCCAACGACCGCCTGCTCGAGGTGCTCGACCAGCAGACCTCGATGGTCGAGGCCTTCCAGGTGGCCGACGACGTTCTGCGCCAAGGCGTGCAGGGCGTCTCCGACCTTGTCACGCTTCCCGCCCTGATCAACCTCGACTTCGCCGACGTGCGCACGATCATGTCGGAGGCTGGCCGGGCGCTGCTCGGCATCGGCATGGGCCACGGCGAGGGCCGCGCCGTTCTCGCGGCCGAAAAAGCGATCTCATCGCCGCTGCTGGAGACCTCGATGGAGGGCGCACGGGCGATCCTGCTCTCGATCACCGGCGGCGCCGACCTCTCGTTGGTCGAGGTCAGCGAGGCGGCGAAGCTGGTCGGCGAGGCCGCCCACCCCGACGCCAACATCATCTTCGGCGCCAACGTCGACGAGGAGCTCAGCGACCAGGTCTGGGTCACCGTCGTGGCGACCCGCTTCGACGGTCAGCCGACAACGCCGCGCCGCGTCGCCGAGCCGACGATCCGGCGCACCAAAGACGCACCGCGCTCGCGCCGCTCCGAGCGCTCGGGCGAGCTCGGTATCGACGTCCCAGAGTTCCTGCCCGGCTGAGCGGTTTCCCGTGCGCGGGGTCGTCGCCGCGGGCCACCCACTGTCCGCCGAGGCGGGGGCCGAGGTGCTGCGCGAGGGCGGTAACGCGGTCGACGCAGCGGTCGCCGCCGTGCTCGCCTCCTTCGCGGTCGAGAGCCCGCTGACCGGCTTCGGCGCCGGCGGGTTCATGATGGTCCACCGCGGCGGCGAGACGGTCCTGCTCGACTTCTTCGTCGCCGCGCCGGGCCGCGACGGGACCGAGCGCGGTGCCGAGCTGGTCGCGGTGCCGGTCCACTTCGATGCCGAGACGGTGCAGACGTTCTACGTCGGGCCGGCCTCCTGCGGCGTGCCCGGCACCGCGTCGGGCCTGGAGGAGTCGCTGCGGCGCTTCGGCTCGATGCCGCTGGCCGAGCTGGTCAAGCCCGGCGTGCGCCTCGCTCGCGAGGGAGCGCCGGTCAACGCCGAGCAGGCCTACATCCTCGACATTCTCGAGCCGATCCACGCGCGCCTACAGGGCACGCGAGAGCTCTACGCGCCGTCCGGCCGCACCCTGCGCGAGGGCGAGCCCTTCCGCTTCGGGGAGCTGGCCGAGGCGCTGGAGCGCTTCGGCGCCGAGGGCGCGGAGCCTTTCTGCCGCGGCGAGGTCGCCGCGGCCCTGAGCGACTACGTGATCGAGCACGGCGGCACGCTCGGTCCGGGCGACCTGGCGGGCTACGAGACGATCGAGCGCCGGCCGATCCGCACGAGCTTCCGCGGCACCGAGGTGCTGACCAACCCGCCGCCGTCCTCGGGCGGCATCCTGATCGCCTACTGCCTCGGGCTGCTCGAGCGGCTGGGGGAGAGCAGCGGGCCGGAGCAACTCGTCGCCGCGATGGGCGCGGCCAACGACGCCCGTGGCGAGGCATTCGCGGAGGCGCTCTACGGCGAGGGCCTGGAAGCGAGCCTGCTCGACCCGGGCGCGATCGACAGCGCCGCCGGCGACCTGCTCGGCTCGACCACCCACATCTCGGTGCTCGACGGCGACGGGATGTGCGCCAGCGTCACCTGCTCCAACGGCTCGGGCTCCGGCGTCCTCGTCCCCGGCACCGGCGTGATCCTCAACAACATGCTCGGCGAGGAGGACCTCAACCCGCTCGGCTTCCACTCGATCGCGCCCGGGCGGCGGGTGCCCTCGATGATGGCGCCGACCGTGGTCCTGCGCGACGGCGAGATCGAGATGGGGCTCGGCAGCGCCGGCTCCAACCGGATCCGCTCGGCGATCCTGCAGACGATCGTGCGCGCGGTCGAGCAGGGAATGGGCGCCGATCAAGCGGTGCGGGCGCCGCGCCTGCACTTCGAGGGCGGCGTCGTCCAGGCCGAGCCGGGGCTCGACGAGGAGGCGCTGGCGCGGTTGGAGGCGCGCGGCCTGCCGGTCGTCCGGAGAGCGGCGATCAACCTCTTCTTCGGCGGCGTCCAGGCGGTCGCCCGCGATCCGCGTTACGGGTGCGTTGAGCGGCGGCGGCGACCCGCGCCGCGGCGGTAGCGTGGCGGTCGCATGATCGACTTCGAGGCAGAGGGGCTGCTGGATGGCGTCGAGGGCGACGCGCGCGCGGACCGCCTTTCCCTGCTCGAAGAGCTGGTCGGCGAAGGCGTGTTGATCGAGGAGCTGCACGAGGCGGTCGCCGCCGGTCGCCTCACCCTGCTGCCGGTCGAGCGCGGCCTCGCAGGAGACGGCCCCCGTTACACGCGGGAGGAGATCGCCGAGCTCTCCGACGCCGACCTCGGCTTGCTGCAACGGGCAAGCGCGGCGCTCGGCATTCCCTATCCGGACGCTGGGGAAAGGGTCCTCACCGAGGCAGACCTCGAAGCGGCCAAGCGGGTCAAGGCCTTCCTCGACGCGGGTCTGCCCGAGGACGGCATCATCCAGGTCGCGAGGACGATTGGGATGGGCACGGCGCGGGTCGCCGACGCCAATCGCGAGCTGATCAGGCGCACGCTGATGCAGCCGGGAGACACCGAGCGGGACCTCGCCCTGCGCTTCGCAGCGGCCGCGGAGCAGATGCTGCCGATCTTCGAGCCGACGCTTCTCTACGCGCAGCGCGCGCACCTGCTCGAGCAGATCCGCCGCGACGTGATCGGCACCGCCGACCTCGCCTCGGGTGAGATGGGCGCCACCACTGAGGTCTCGGTCTGCTTCGCCGACCTGGTCGGCTTCACCAAGCTCGGCGAGGAGATCGCGCCGGAGGAGCTCGGCCTGGTCGCCGGCCGCCTCGAGGAGATGGCGACCGCGGTCGCCGAACCGCCTGTCCGCCTGGTCAAGACGATCGGCGACGCTGCGATGCTGGTCGCGACCGAGGCCGAGCCGATGACCGAGGCGGCGCTGCGCCTGGTCGAGGCCTCCGAGGAAGAGGGCGAGACCTTCCCGAGCCTGCGCGCCGGCGTCGCCCGCGGCCCGGCCCTCGTCCAGAGCGGCGACTACTACGGCCGTTCCGTCAACCTGGCGAGCCGCATCACCGGCGTCGCCAAGCCGGGCAGCGTCCTGGTCGACAAGGCGGCAAAGCAGGCGGCCCCGGACGCCTTCGAGTACTCCTTCGCCGGCGAACGCCGCCTCAAGGGCTTCGAATCCCGCACCAAGCTCTACCGCGCTCGCCGTATGCGCGATCACGCATAATCACCGAAGGAACTATGCCGATGGGCGGGCTTAAGAGCGTCCATGTGTGATCGTGCATATTCACCTAAAACCCGGCCTATTTTCAGCTATAATGCACGATCATGCAAGATAAGCTGGAAACCGCAAGGAGAGACGCGAGATCGATCGGAAGCGCGGTGCGCACCTCCCGCGAGGCCCTTGGCTTGCGGCAGGACGAGCTTGCCGTTGCGGCCGGTGTGAGCACTCGGGTGATTCACCAAATCGAGCACGGAAAGCCGACCAGCCGGCTCGACAGCCTGGTGCCCGTGCTCGAGGTCCTGGGTCTTCGGCTTCAGGTTCGCGAGCGATGAACGGCCGGGTGGGGTCCAAGCTCGCCGTCTTCATGGGCTTGAGCAAGCTGGGGACGGTCGAACGGCGGGGACCGTCTCGCTACCGGTTCGCCTATTCGGAGCCGGCGCTCGCACCGGATCGAAAGGGCGTCCCGATCCTGTCGGCCTCCCTGCCGCGTCAAGAGGGCGCCTTCACGCCGAGTCGGACGGCTCCTTTCTTTGAGGGCTTGTTGCCCGAGGGATCGGTGCGGGCGGCGATAGCGCGGAAATTCGGCCTCAGCGAGGAAGACGGATTCGGGCTTCTGAGCGCCCTGGGGCTCGATTGCGCCGGGGCCGTAGTGGTCCTACCGGAAGGCGAGGGGCTCGCTCCACAGGCGAACGAGGGCCTTCGTCTTTTGGGCGAGGAAGAGCTCGTGACCCTGGTGGACGAGCTGCCGCGCCAACCCCTGGGCGTTAGCGCGGAGCCCGACGGCCTGCGGCTCAGCCTGGGTGGAGTCCAGGACAAGCTGGTGCTGATCCGAACCCCCGCAGGGCGGTTCGCACAGCCGGTCGGCGGCGCGCCGAGCACCTGTCTGCTCAAGCCCGACTACGGCCACTACGACGAACTCGCAGTCAACGAGTCGTTCTGCATGGACGTTGCCTCCCATTCCGGCCTCGATGCGGCCACGACCGAGGTGATCGGAGTCGGATCCACTCCCTGCCTTTACGTAGAGCGCTTCGATCGCGCCCTCGACGGATCGGGGCGGGTCGTGCGGATCCACCAGGAGGACATGTGCCAGGCGCTGGGCATTCTCCCGGTCGCGAAGTACGAGAACAACGGAGGGCCATCCGTCGCGGCGATTGTCGCCTTGCTGAGGAAGCTGGGGAGCGCGCGAGCGGCGGTCGACATCAACCGTTTCGTCAAGGCGGTGCTGATCAACTTCCTGCTCGGCAACGGCGACGCGCACGGAAAGAACTTCGCACTGCTCTACGACCCGGCAACGGGTGTGCGGCTCGCTCCCCTCTACGACATCGTCTCGACTGCGGTCTATCCGGATTTGACCGATCGAATGGCGATGAAGATCGGTGGCGTCGACGATCCGGCCGCCGTCGATCTGGCGGCTTGGCGGAAGCTGGCGATCGAAAGCGGCCTCGGCGGGCAGCTCGCCGGCTTGGTGCGCGCCTGGTCCGGCGAGGTTCTCGGTGTCGCCGAGGAGCTTCGCCAAGCCGCCGAATCGGAAGACCGGCACGGTCCGGTGATCGACGCGATCGTCGATGTCTGTCGTGAGCGTGCCGGCCGGCTGGTCGAGGCCCGTTAGGCCGGCTTGCGGCCGGAGACGAGCAGGTTGTAGAAGAGCTCGGCCGGCAGGTGGGGCTCGAGCAAGCGGGAGTCGACCTTCTGCAGGGCGATGTAGCTGTTGAAGGCGAAGCGGCGCCAGCCCCAGGAGACCGATTCGGGCTCGGCGCTGGACTCGACCGTGCGCAGTCCCCAGCCCCAGGCGTTGGCGAGCAGCTCCTCGCCGCCGACGTGACGGTCCTCGAAGCCACCGTCGCGGAGCAGGCGGCGCAGGTCGGCGGGGGCGAAGGCGTGGACGTCGACCTCGCCCTCGAGCGCGTGGCCCTCGGACTGGTCGGCCTCGGCCACGGCGCGCGCTTGCGGCCCCAACCACGCGGCGCCAGGCCGGCGCAGCAAGCATCCCGGCGCGCTTGGGAAGTGCCGCGAGGCGGTCGCCGTAGCGCGAGGGCTCGCCGCAGAAAGCGATCGCCCCGCCGGGACGCAGGACGCGGCGGAATTCGGCGAAGGCCCGGTCGAGGTCGGGGATGTGGTGCAGGACGGCATGGCCGAAGACGAGGTCGAAGCTCTCGTCGGCGAAGGGCAGCTCCTCGGCCTCGGTCTCCACCGTCTCGACCTTGAGGCCGAGACCCTCGGCCGTGCCGGCGAGGCGCTTCAGCATCCCGGCCGAGATATCGGTCGCGGTCAGCCGTTCGATCGCGCCGAGCTGCAGCAGGTTGAGCGAGAAGTAGCCGGTGCCCGAGCCGATCTCTAGGCCGTCGCCGAAGTTCTGCCCGTCCCGGCCGCCCAGTGCCTTGACCAGCTTCCGGCGCACCTGCTCCTGGCCGGTCGCGCCGAAGTCGATCCCCCACTTGGCGTCGTACTCGTCGGCGGCCGCGTCGTGGTAGCGGGTGTTGACGTCCTTGATGTGCTCGGGAGTGGCTGTGGGGGAGGCCGGCATGCGGTCGGGAACAATACGGTCCCGGTTCGTGGCCCGCGAATACGTCCAGCTCAACCAACCTCCCGGGGTGCCGCCGCTGCCGCTCACCGGCGAGCGCACGCTGCCCGATCTCCCTGAGGAGAACTACTGGTACCGGCGCCACCTGGTCGTCTACGAGTGGATCGCAGAGCGGGTCGCGGGCAAGCGCGTCGTCGACATGGCCTGCGGCGAGGGCTACGGCTCGGCGGTCCTCGCCGGCGCGGCGGCGAGTGTCGTCGGCGTCGACGCCAACCCCGAGGCCCACGAGCACGCGCGGCTGCGCTACGTGGCGCTCGAACCTGCGCTTCGAGCGCGACCTGGTCGAGAGCTTTGCCGAGCCTTGCGACGCGGTCGTCTTCCTGCAGACGATCGAGCACGTCCAGGATGCCGGCGCGATCCTCGAGCATTTCAAGTCGATGTTGGCTCCGGGCGGCGTCGCCTACGTTTCGACGCCGAACCTGCTGACCCTGGCGCCGCCGGGAGCGGAGAAGTCCGACAACCCCTGGCACGTGCACGAGTACCGCGCCGCCGAGTTCCACCGACTCTGCGAGGCCCACTTCCCAAAGGTCGAGCTGCTCGGCCTCTTCCACGCTCGCAAGCTGCGCGCCCACGAGCTCGCGATCAAGCTCGGCTGGGACCGCGTGCACAAGGCACTGCGCCTGACCAAGCCGTTCTACGACCGCTTCACGCCCGCGATCGCCGCCTCGGACTTCAGCCTTCGGGCGGCCGATCTCGACCGGGCCCTGGACTTCCTCGCCGTCTGCCATGCCCCCTGAGCAGAGCGCCGGCGACCTGGCGATCGTCCTGCACTCCCACATGCCCTACGTCGAGGGCTTCGGGACCTACCCGTTCGGCGAGGAGTGGTTGTTCGATGCTGTGATTCGGTCCTACCTCCCGGTGCTGGACATCGCCGAGAAGCTGACGATGACCGTAACGCCGGTGCTGGCGGATCAGCTGGAGGACCCGGGGGTTGCGGAGAGGCTGCGCCGCTTCCTGGTCGAGTGGCGAATTGGTGCCGCCGAGGCCGATGCCGGCGAGGTGCCGGCCGAATGCCGCGATGCCTGCGTGGCGGAGGCGGCCCGCTACGGGAGCGCGCTGGAGCTGCTCGATGCGCACGGGGGGGACCCGCTGCGCCCCTTCCGGAGCGCGGTCGCGGAAGGCCGGATCGCGCTCGCCGCCTCAGCGGCGACGCACGCGGTACTGCCGCTGCTCGCAACCCGGGAGGGGTTGCGCCTGCAGCTCGACGCCGGCATCCGCTCCCATCGGCGCCGCTTTGGCTGGGACGGGGGATTCTGGCTGCCTGAGTGTGCCTTCGCGCCGGGGTTGGAGTGGCGCTTGGCCGACGAGGGGGTTGGCTGGTTCTGCGTCGACCGGAGCCGTTACGAGGAGCCGCTGGAGGCGCTTAGCCCGATCGCGACCGAGGCCGGGCCGGTGGCGCTGCCGATCGACTGGGAGGCGATCCGGTGGCTCTGGTCGCTGGACGGCTACCCGTCTGACCCCGCCCACGCCCAGTTCGCCGGCAAGTCGCTGCGCGGGGTGCGGATCTGGAAGATCGGCGGCGGCGGCTATGACCCGGCAGCGGCCGAGGAGGCGGCGTGCCGCCAGGCCAGGGAGTTTCTCGCCGCGGCCGCCGCCCGCCTGCGCGAGTTCTCCGCCTCCCGCGGGCGGCGCGGCCTGCTCGTCTTCGCGATCGACACCGAGCTGCTCGGCCACTGGTGGTCGGAGGGGGTGACCTGGCTGCGCGAGGTCCTCGCCGGCGCCGAGGCAGCGGGAGTGCGGCTGCTCACCGTGCCGCAGGCGCTCGCCGAGCACGAGCCCGTCGAGCGCCCGCTCCTGGCCTCGACCTGGGGCGAGGAGAAGGACCTGAGCACCTGGGACTCGCCCGCCGTCGCCGACTTGGCCTGGGGCGCCCGCAGACTGGAGTTGCGCCTGCTGCGAGCGCTCTCCGCTGGGCTGCGCGGCGACGGCGCGATCCGCGCCGCCCGCGAGCTTATGGCGGCGCAGGCGAGCGACTGGGCCTTCCTCGACAAACGCGGCCAGGCTGGCGACTACGCCTTCCAGCGAGTGATTTCGCACTCCGAAGCGGCCCTGCAGGCCATAGACTCTCCGACCATCGCCGACCCGCGCATGCGCGCACTAGCCCCCGATTTGAGCCTCACGCCGCTCCTTCAGCCGTGACCCGCGTCCTCATCCTCTCCTGGGAGTACCCGCCGCTGATCGAGGGCGGGCTGGCCCGGCACGTGCGAAAGCTCTCCGAGGCCTTGGTCGAGCGCGACGTCGAGGTCCACGTGCTCACTCGCGGTGGCGAGGAGTCGCCGGCCGAGGAGCAGCGCGGCGGGGTCTTGATCCATCGCATCCGCGAGCCGAAGCGGCCCACCGACCTGGGCGAGTTCGTCGCTTGGGTCGAGCGGATGAACTCTGACATGCTCGCCGCCGGGGTCGAGCTCGGCGATCGCTACAGCTTCGACCTCGTCCACGGCCACGACTGGCTCGTCGCCAACGCCTGCGACCACCTGGCCAAGCGCTTCGGCGCGCCCCTGGTGACGACGATCCACGCCACCGAGCACGGCCGCCACCAGGGCTGGGTCGACAAGCACCCGCAGACATACATCCACGGGGTCGAGCGCTGGATCGTCAACCGCTCCGACCGGGTGATCGCCTGCTCGCACTACATGCGCGAGCAGATCGCCGACATCTTCGGCGTCGAGGAGGAGCGGGTCTCGGTGATTCCCAACGGGATCGACCCCGACGACCTGCAGCCCCAGGACCCCAAGGAGCTGACCCGGTTGCGCTCGGAGTTTGCCGCCCCCGACGAGAAGCTCGTCCTGCTGATCGGTCGCCTCGTCTACGAGAAGGGCTTCCAGCTCGCGCTCGAGGCGATGCCGCGGTTGATCGAGGAGGTGCCCGGGACGCGCTTCCTGATCGCCGGCTCCGGCACTCACGAGGCCGAGCTGCACAAGCAGGCCGAGGAGCTGGGCCTGATGGAGCACGGCACCTTCCTCGGCTGGATCGGCGACGACGTCCTGCACTCGCTCTATCGGATTGCCGACCTGACCGTGGTCCCCTCGATCTACGAGCCCTTCGGCCTGGTCGCGCTCGAGGCGATGGCCTCGGGCTGCCCCTGCATCGTCGCCGACACCGGCGGCCTGCGCGAGGTCGTCCCCCACGAGGAGGCCGGCCTGCGCTTCCGCGCCCACGACCCCGAAGCGCTGGCCGAGGTCGCGATCCGCGTCCTCTCCGACGACGAGCTGGGCCGCAGCCTCGTCGCCGAAGCCTACGAGCACCTGCGCCGCTTCGACTGGGGCGACGTCGCCGAGCAGACCGCCGCGGTCTACGCCGACCTGGCCGGCGCTCAGCTGGATCCCGCCTGACCTAGGGTCGATCGGGCCTGTTGGGTTCCGGGACTGGTGGTAGGCCGGTTTCGAGATGTAGAGTCAGCCGTCCCAGCGTATTGTGCCCGCCACTGGCGTTATGCCTAATGCGGTCGAGTTCCTTGCGGGCAGCGTGCCCGACCGCACCGGTCTTCGTGTTGCCGGTGAGAATCGCTAGTTCTGCGATCAAGCGCTCGACCTCTGGGTTCTTGATGCTCAAGGCCATAAGGGAAGTCTCGCTTTATGTCGGGGCTGTTGCAACAGCCTTTTCGGTGACAGTAGCAGATGAGAAGTGTTTGCACTGCCAGACAATAGGATGCAGTCATCGCAATGCAGTTCGCAGGGTGCAGAGGTTCAGGGTGAAACCGCGGAGAGTGTAGATGTCTTGTCCGACTGACAAAAGAATGCTGCGAGTGGACATCGCGGCTCGTTTCGGAGAGAACCTCATCCGCTGCCGCAAGGCGGCGAGGCTGTCACAGGAAGAGCTGGGCTTCCGAGCCTCGCTCCACCGCACCGAGATCGGTCAGCTGGAGAGGGGGGTTCGACTGGCGCGCATAGACACGCTCGTGAAGTTGGCTGGATCGCTCGGGGTGGTGCCGGGCGAGCTGCTGAGAGGGATGGACTGGGACCCGGGCGGCACCCGGACCGGCGCGTTCAGGCTGGCATCGGAGGAGGGCCCCGACCCGGGTTAGGGACAGGTGTCAGTCTCCGTCCGGCGGCTGCAGCGTCGTCGAGGCCTCCGGGTCGGGCTTGACCGGGTCGGGCCAGCTCAACTCCTGGGGCGCCTCGCGCATGCGGATCACGCGGGCCGGGATGCCGGCGACGACGGCGTTGGCGGGGATGTCCTTGGTGACGACGGAGTTGGTGCCGACTATCGAGTTGTCGCCGACGCTGACGCCGCGCAGGATGCAGGCGCCGTAGCCGATCCAGACGTTGGAGCCGACGATCACGTCGCGCTTGTAGATGCCCTGCTGGCGGATCGGGCGATCGACTTCGACGACGCCGTGGTCGAAGTCGATGAACATCGCCCGGTCGGCGATCACACACTGATCGCCGATGCGCACGTGCTGGTAGGCGGAGATAGTGCACTCCTGGCCCATCACCGTCTTGGCGCCGATCTCGACCCGGCCCTCGTGACAGCGGATCTTCGTCCCGTCGCCAATCCAGACAAAGCGCCCGAAGTCGACCCTTCCCTTTTTGGCGATCTCCAGTTCGAGGCCGCGACCGAGGAAAAGCAGCCCGTCGGTGCGCCAGCGGCGGCCGGCGGCCGTGAAGAAGCGGCGCCGCAGGAAACGGCCGAGCAGGCGCCCGTACTTACGGTTCAGCATCCCGTTGTGGGCGAGGAAGCGGATCGTGCGGATCACGGCGGCGGGGACTCTAGACTCACCGAGCCGTGACCGACACCGCCAAGACCGCGTCGCTATCCGAGCGGCTGATCGCCGGGGACAAGCGTGCCCTGGCGCGGGCGATAACCCTGATCGAGTCAGACGACCCGGCGGGCTGGGAGCTCGTCCGCGAGGTGTACCCGCGCACCGGCAGGGCGCGGATCGTCGGCTTCACCGGTCCGCCCGGAGTCGGTAAGAGCACGCTGATCGGGGCGCTGACGGCCGAGCTTCGCAAGGCCGATCGCCAGGTCGCGGTGCTCTCGATCGATCCTTCCAGCCCCTTCACGCAAGGGGCCCTGCTCGGTGACCGCATCCGCCTCTCCGACCACTTCCTCGATCCCGGCGTCTTCATCCGCTCGATGGCCTCGCGCGGCGCCCTCGGCGGCCTCTCCGAGGCGGCGCTGCAGGTGGCGCTGGCGATGGATGCGGCCGGCAAGGACGACGTGCTGATCGAGACGGTCGGCGTCGGCCAGGCCGAGATCGACATCGTCGACCACGCCGACACGATCGTCTTGGCGCTGATGCCGGGCTCGGGCGACTCGATCCAGGCGTTGAAGGCGGGGGTGATGGAGATTCCCGACGTGATCGTCGTCAACAAGGCCGACCACCCGATGACCGACACGATGGTGCGCGAGGTGCGCGGCGTGCTGGCGCTCTCGCACGATCCCGAAGGCTGGAAGGTGCCGATCCTGCGCACCGAGGCGGCGCGCGGCGAGGGGGTGGCCGAGTTGGCTGAGGCTATCGACGAGCACCGCGCCTTCATCGAGGCGGCGGGTACTTTGGAAAAACGCCGCGCCCGCAACCTTCGCAACGAGGTGCTCGGGATCGCCGCCTCGCGGATGCGGCGGCGGATGGAGACGACCGCCGCCAACGATCCCGAGACGGCCGAGTTGCTGGAGCGGGTGGTGAGGCGGGAGCTCGACCCGGCCAGCGCCGCCTCGGTGCTGCTAGCGAGGCAGGCTGATGAGTGAGGCTCCGCCTCCCAGCCCGCTCTCACTGAGCGAAGCGAAGGGCTGGGTCGGGCTCGGCGTCGACGATGTCGGCGGCAGCGCCGTCGGTCAGGTCCACGGCCTCTTCGTCGATGCGGACAGCGGTGAGCCGACCTGGCTGATCGCAAAGCAAGGACGCTTCGCAGCCACGCTGGTGGTCGTGCCCTTGCGTGACTGCGCGGCAGGCGGGGACCGCCTCTGGGTCTCCCATCGGCGCGAGACGATCCGCCGCGCTCCGGTGGTCGACCCCACGCGTCCGCTGCTGCGCGAGCACGAGCTGACGATCTGCGCCCACTACGGCATCGGCGAAGGCGTCGGCAGGGCGGCTGAGGTCGCGGGGCGGGCTGAGGGCGCGACCACCTCGCGGCCCTCCTGAACCGATCGCCGTCATCTCCTCGTAATCATCGAGTGGGAAGGTTAAGTCGATGGCACTGCTGATCCTCTTCGGCTTCGTCGCGGGCGCCGGCACCGCTCTCTCCCTGCGTGCAGCCGGTGCTGCCGGTCGCGCTCGCGGCAGGTGCGACCGGGGGCAGGCGGCGTCCACTGGGGATTGTCGTTGGCCTCGCCGTCTCGTTCACCTTCGCGACGGTCGCCCTGGTCTACGTGATCTCGGCGCTGGGGCTGCCCAACGACCTGCTGCGCAAGCTGGCGATCTTCATCCTGCTCGGCTTCGGGATCACGCTGATGATCCCGCCGCTGGCGGCCCGGCTCGAAGGCCTGGCTGAGCCCCTTCGCAAGCCGGGCCGGAGTCGCCGGTGGTGGGGGAGACGGCTTCTGGTCCGGGACGGCGGTTGGGCTCAGCCTCGGGCTCGTCTATGCGCCATGCGTGGGACCGATCTTGGCCGGGGTGATCACCGTCTCCGCCTCGCAACCGTTCACGGGTGGGCGCTTGGTGGTGGCGCTCAGCTATGGGATCGGCTCGGCCGTCGTCCTCTACTTCCTGATGCTGGGCGGCCGCCGAGGGTGGCTCACTCGACTTGAGCTTCGGCGCCCGCCGGGTCTACCTGGTGCTCGGCTCGCCCGGGCATAGCCGCAGGATGCGAGTCCTGCTCGACGGCCGCCCGATTTCAAGTTCCGCGGCGGGGGCCGACGTACACAACGGCGTCGTCACGATCACCGACCAGCGCCTCTACAACCTCGTCGACCTGCCGCGGGTCGAAAACCACGTCCTGACCCTGATCCCGGAAGCGGGCGTGACGGGTTACGCCTTCACCTTCGGATAGCCGAGCCTCAGTCGACGCTGCCCGGCGGCGCGATCCAGACACTCTCGAATTCGAGGCTGGTGTGCTCGGCGAGCAGGTCGTAGTCGCTGTCGTAGTGGAGGACTCCGAGGCCGTGCTGGGAAGCGATCGAGGCGAGGAGGAGATCGGAGAGAGGAACGCGATGGCTGATGCCGCCGGAGTGTCCAAGCTCGCCCTGCGTTCGCTGGGCAATCAGCCAGGTTTCGGTATCTCCATCGGCCTGAGCAAGCCCATCGAGGTATTTGGCCAAGAGCGTGAAGTCGGTTTGTGCCTGTGCCGAATACAGCGCCTCGATGCGGAACGGTGGCGAGGCGTAGACGCGGTCACCCAGGAGGGCGTCCCGGAAGGCATCGATTTCCCTTTGCCTCAGGCGCCGGCCCCTGTCCGGGCGATCGCGGGCCAGCGTTATCCGGGCGTAGGCGGACCAATCGATCAGTGCCGCCGGGAAGGCCGACCCGGTCACGATTCTTCTTCGAACAGCTTTTCGACCGACGGCCGCTTCCAGGCCGGACGGGTGAGGTCGATATCGAGGCCCGGAGCGCCTTCGAGAGTCCATCGCAGGAACTCTTCGCGCGTTTTGTGCCGCCGTCCCTCATCGCCCGCCGCGATACGGGTCTCCTCGGCGGTGGCCTCGGCCCCCTTGATCACGAGCCGCTGGAAGTTCACGGGGATGCCGCGTGCGCGGAGCGGAGCGAGCGCAGCCTCTACCTCGGCGGTCTCGGTGATCATGTGGCGCCTGCGTTTGGTCGGCATGTATTTGAGTGTAGCACTTGGTGCTGCACTCGCTGGGACGCATTGACAATCTCGGCTTGCGCGCATTTCATACCCGTAATAAAGGGCACAGCGACGGATTCTCTCCCCCCTCGGGCGAAGAAATTGCTCAGCAGCCGAGCTGGCGGGCGATCACCATCTGCTGCACCTCGTCGGTGCCCTCGCCGATGGTGAGGATCTTGGCGTCGCGGTAGAAGCGGCAGACCGGGTACTCCTCGATGAAGCCATAGCCGCCGTGAATCTGCACCGCCTCCTCGGTCGCACGGACCGCGAGGCGGCCGGTGATCAACTTCGCCTGGGCAGCGGTGAGCGTGAATGACTTGCCCGCGTCCTTCTCCAGCGCCGCCCGCCAGGTGAGCAGGCGCGCCGCCTCGATCTGGGCCGAGAGGTCGGCGATCTTGGCCTGGATCGACTGGAACTTGGAGATCGCCTGCCCGAACGCCTGGCGCTCCTTGGCGTAGGCGATCGCCTCGTCGAGGGCGCCCTGGGCGAGCCCGACGCCCATAGCCGCGACACCTATGCGCCCCCCGTCGAGGATGTGAAGGAAGTTCTTGAACCCGTCGCCGCGGCGGCCGAGCAGGCTGCTCTCGGGCAGGCGACAGTCCTCGAAGCTGAGCGGCCGGGTGTCCGAGGCGTTCCAGCCCATCTTGCGGTACCCCTCGCCAACCTCGTACCCCGGCGTCCCGGTGGGCACGATCAAGTTCGAGATCTCCTTCCGCCCGTTCGCCTCGCCCGTCACCGCTGTGATCGAGACGCACCCGGAGATGTCCGTCCCCGAGTTGGTGATGAATTGCTTGGCCCCGTTGACGACCCATTCCCCACCGTCGAGCTTCGCAGTCGTCCGCACGTTGCCCGCATCCGACCCAGCCTCGGGCTCAGTGAGCCCAAACGAAGCGAGCCGTTCTCCCGTGCACAACCGCGGCAGCCACTCGGACTTCTGCTCGTCAGACCCCCAGAGATAGATCGGCATCGTCCCCAACGAGGTGTGCGCCGCCATCGTGATGCAAACCGAAGAGTCGATCCGAGCCAGCTCTTCAACAGCAAGCACGTAAGAAAGAGTGTCCGCGCCGCCACCGCCGTACTCCTGCGGAAACGGAATCCCCATCAGCCCAAGTCCCCCAAGCTTCTCAACGATCTCGTAAGGGAAAGACTTGGTCCGATCGAGCTCCTCGGCCACCGGCTTGACCTCGGCAAGCGCAAACTCTCGCACCGTGTCCCGGAGAAGCTTCTGCTCGTCCGTCAGATCGAAGTTCATGCGCGGCAGCCTATTGAGCCAGAGAAGAGGGGCGGGGGTGCCCCCTCCGGGCAGCGGCGTCCTGGTTTTCGCACAGACCACTCAACGAGAGCCGCAGCGCGCCCGGCGAAAACCCCAGCAACCGGAGGCGGCACCCCCGCCCCTCCCCCCGCTCAAAGCTGAAGGCTCTTCACCTGCAGCAACTCCTCGATCGCATACCGCCCGTTCTCGCGCCCATGCCCCGACTGCTTGTACCCACCAAACGGCGCCAGCGGGTTGAACGCCCCACCGTTGATCTCGATCTGCCCGGTCCTGATCCGCTTGGCCACCCCGATCGCCCGCTCCTGATCCGCCGACCAAACCCCACCGGCCAGCCCGTAGGCGGTGTCGTTGGCGATCCGCACCGCGTCGTCCTCGCCGTCGTAGGGCTGGATCGCGAGCACCGGGCCGAAGATCTCCTCCTGGGCGATCGTCATCTCCGGCGTCACCTCGGAGAAGACGGTGGGGCGGACGAAGAAGCCCTTGTCGAGCCCCTCGGGTGCGGCAGCTCCGCCGGTCACGAGCTTGGCCCCTTCGGCCTCGCCCTTCTCGATGTAGCCGCGGACCCGCGAGCGCTGCACCTCTGAGACGAGCGGCCCGAGCCGGGTCGATTCCTCGAACGGGTCGCCCGGCGTGAAGCTCTCCGCCGCCTGCTCCGCGATCGCCTCCGCTTCGGCGAGCTTCTCGCTCGGCACCAGCATCCGGGTCAGGGCACTGCAGGTCTGGCCGGAGTTGAGGTAGCACTTGCCGACCCCGTCGGGAACGGCCCTGCTCAGGTCGGCGTCGTCGAGGATCACGTTCGGCGACTTGCCGCCGAGCTCCATCGCCACCGGCTTCACCGTCGCCGAGGCGAGCTCGGAGACGCGACGGCCGGCGCGGGTCGAGCCGGTGAAGGAGACCATGTCGACGCCGGGGTGGCCGGCGATCGCCTCGCCGACGACCGGCCCGGTGCCGGTGACGAGGTTGAAGACCCCGGCCGGAAGGCCGGCGGCCTCGATCACCTCGGCGAGGATGAAGGCGTTGAGCGGCACGACCTCGCTCGGCTTGAGCACGACCGTGCAGCCTGCGGCGAGGGCGGGAGCGACCTTTGCGGCAATCTGGTTCAGCGGGTAGTTCCAGGGGGTGATCGCGCCGAGAACGCCGGCCGGCTCGCGCAGCACGCGCGAGTTGCCGATCTCCTCCTCCCAGCGGACTTCCTCCATCAGGCTCGGCATCGCCGCGAACTGGGCGATCGGCAGGCCGGCCTGGATGATCTTGCTCAGCGTCAGCGGCATCCCCAGCTCCTGGGAGATCGTCGCGGCGATCTCGTCCGCGCGCTCGCCCAGGCTCGCGGAGATCGCGCTGAGGTAGCCGGCACGCTCCTCGCGCGAGGTCTGCGACCACGACTCGAAGGCGTCGCGGGCCGCGGTGACGGCGCGGTCGGCGTCGGCCGCCGAGCAGGCCGGGATCGTCCCCATCGCCTCCTCGCTGGTCGAGTTGACGACCTCGAGCGTGCCCGATGCCTCCGGCTCCACCCACTCGCCGCCGATGAAGATCTTGTCCTTGACCTGAAGCTCCGCTGCGGTTGCCATTTATGTCCTCCTCGCTGGTTCCGGTGTCTCAATCATTGCGGGTCCAGGGATGGCGCGGGCGTCGCGGGCGTGGAGGACCTGGCCGCAGCGCTCGCAGATGCCGCGGTCGTTGACCGTGCCGCCGCACTCCTTGTGGACGATCAGCATCGGCGGGCCCTGGGGGTCGGGGGAGTAGCGATCGCCCCAGTTGAGCAGGGCGATCAGCGCCGGCCAGAGGTCGAGGCCCTTCTCGGTCAGGAAGTACTCATAGCGCGCCGGGCTTTCCTGGTAGGCGCGGCGCTCGAGGATGTCCTCCTCGATCAGCCGCTGCAGGCGGGCGGAGAGCACGTTGCGGGCGATGCCGAGGCCCTTCTGCAACTCGTCGAAGCGACGGTTGCCGTTCATCACGTCGCGCACGATCAAGAGCGACCAGCGCTCACCGACCACTTCCAGCGAGCGGGCGATCGAGCAAACCTGGCCCGGATAGTCGTTGCGAAGCACAGCGTGATCCTCGCACACTGAGTTGCGTCAAGCAACTCAGTCGGCTAGGGTCGGCTCAACAGGAGTTGCTTGAAGCAACTCACTACGAGCGCAACGGAGGCGCTGCGATGAGATTGATCCCACGACACAGGCACCATCACCGCTCCAAAGCCCCGCGGATCTCGATCAGCCAGGAGGAGATCACCGCCGACCTGATCTACCCGGCGAGAGCGGTCCGGGGGCAGACTTCCGCCGCACGTTCTCGCGGGGTCGCCAGGTGAGCGCCGAGGGAGTCGCCGCCGAGGGCGGCACGGCGGTGGACGCGGCGCTCGCCTTCGCCGCGGCTCAGCCGGAGATCACCCGCACCCGCGAGCTGGTCTGGCAGGACCCGCTGCCGACCGCGGCTGCCGGGGCGACGATGACCGGCATGGAGTACATGGAAGCGATAGTCGCCGGCGCGATGCCGCCACCGCCGATCGCGGTGACGATGCGGATGCGCCCGATCGAGCTCGGCGACGGTCGCGCCGTCTTCGAGGGCGAGCCCGGCGAGGAGCACTACAACCCGATCGGGGTCGTCCACGGCGGCTACGCCGCGACCCTGCTCGACTCCGCCCTCGGCTGCGCCACCCACACGACGCTGCCTGCCGGCGTCGGCTACACCTCGCTCGGCCTCGAGGCCAAGTACGTGCGCCCGATCACGCGTGACACAGGCCGCGTCCTCTGCGAGGCCAACGTCCTCTACCGCGGCCGCCGCCAGGCGACCGCCGAGGCCAACCTCACCGCGGCCGAGAGCGGCAAGCTGCTCGCCCATGGGGTCGCGACGCTGATGATCCTCGCCTGATCCGAGGTGCAACGTTTTGTCCCTCCACTGGGGGGACAACGCGTTACGCCTGGGTGGTTAGGCGGCGAGGGACTTCGCGAGGCCGGTGAGCAGCCGCACGCCGAAGCCGCTGGCGTCGTTGCCGGTGTAGGCGCGGCCGACGTCCCAGGCGGTGCCGGCGATGTCGAGGTGGGCCCAGGGGGTGTCGCCGACGAACTCCTCGAGGAAGGCGGCGGCGGAGATCGTGCCGGCCTTGCGCTTGGCCGCCGCGTTGGTGAGGTCGGCGACGGTGCCCTTCATCAGCGCCTTGTACTCGGGATGAAGCGGCAGGCGCCAGACCAGCTCGCCGGTCTCGCGGCCGACGGCTTCGACCCCCCCCGCCAGCTCGTCGTCGTTGGAGATCACCGCGGCGTAAGAGGAGCCGAGAGCGATCATCACCGCCCCGGTCAGGGTCGCGATGTCGACGACGCGGTCCGCTCCCTGCTCGATCGCGTAGGCGAGAGCGTCGGCGAGGATCAGGCGGCCCTCGGCGTCGGTGTTGTTGACCTCGACCGTCTTGCCGTTGTACTGGGTGATGATGTCGCCGGGCTTGACCGCGGTGCCCGAGGGCATGTTCTCGGTCGAGGGGACGACGGCGAGCAGGTTCAGCTTCAGGCCCAGCTCGGCGATTGCGCCGACCGTCTCCAGCACCGCTGCGGCGCCCGACATGTCCATCTTCATCTCGTGCATGCCGGCCGGCGTCTTCAACGAGATGCCACCGGTGTCGAAGGTGACTCCCTTGCCGACCAAGCCGAGGGTCTCACCCGAGCCGCCGCCGTCGTAACGCAGCACGATCAGGCGCGGATCCTCGGCCCCGCCCTGGCTGACGGCGACCAGCCCGCCCATCTCCTTGGCGGCGATCTGCTCGCGGCCGAAGACCTCGACGCTGAGCGTGTCGTGGGCAGCGGCGATCTCCTCCGCACGATCGGCGAGGTAGGAGGGGGTGGCGACGTTCGAGGGCAGGCTCTGCAGGTCGCGGGCACGGTTCTGGGCTTCGGCGCAAATGCGGGCGGCCTCAGCACCCCCGGCTGGGTACTCATATCCCAACAAAGTCAGCGAATCGAGTGACGGCGGCTCTGGGTCGTCCGGCTCGGCGCTCTTGAAGCGATCGAAACGATAGGAGCCGAGGATCGTGCCGGTGACGATGCCCTCGAATAGTTCTTCCCCCATCTCTTCCATCGGAAGGACCCAGGCGAGCGAGGAGACATTCAGCTTGCCCGCCTCTTTGGCGACCAGCGCCGCGGCGACCCGCAGTCGCTCGTGGTCCAGATCCTCGTCCTTGCCCAAGCCGACGACCAGCACCCGGCCGGGCTGCTCGGGGTGGATCAGCGTCAGCTTCTTGAAGCCGCCCTTGGCGTCGGCGGCGCCGCGGGCCGAGGCCAGCTCGCCGGGCAGGTCCTCGCCCTCGCAGAGACCGATCGCGAGCAGATCGGCGTCGACCGCGACGATCTCATCTTGGCTGACGGAGACCTTCATCGAGGCGCGAGTCTATGACCTTGCGCACAGCGCCCGATCTCAGCCTGCCGCTATCGTCCCAAGTGTGGGCCAGCTGGCCCTGATCGAGCCGAGATCCGGCATAAACACTCAGAGAAAGGCAGCCATGCCCAGCACAGTCATCCTCGGTACCGCACGCACGCCCTTCGGCAAGATGGGCGGAACTCTCTCCTCACTCGACGCCACCGACCTCGGCGGCCACGCGATGGCGGCGGCCTTGGAGCGCTCCGGCGTCGAGCCCGAGCAGGTCCAGCAGGTCGTCTTCGGCCAGGTCCTGCAGGCCGGGCAGGGGCAGATCCCCTCGCGCCAGGCCCAGATCAAGGGCGGCATCCCCAAGGAGGTGCCCTCGGAGACGATCAACAAGGTCTGCGCCTCGGGCATGCGCTCGCTCGGCCTCGCCGACATGGCGATTCGCGCCGGCGACACCGAAGTCGCCGTGACCGGCGGCATGGAGTCGATGAGCCAGGCCCCGCATCTGCTGCCCGGCGCCCGCTTCGGCTACCGGATGGGCCACGTCGAGACGATCGACGCGATGGTCCACGACGGCCTCACCAACCCCTTCACCGAGAAGCAGATGATCAACGAGGCGAGTGAGGTCTCCAACGAGCTGGAGATCACCCGCGCCGACATGGACCGCTTCGCCGAGCGCTCGCACCGGCTTGCGGCCGAGGCCACCGACGCCGGCCGCCTCGCCGATGAGATCGCGGCGATCACGGTCAAGTCGCGCAAGGGCGAGCACGAGATCGAGGCCGACGAGGCGATCCGTCCCGAGACGAGCGTCGAGACGCTCGCCGGGTTGCGGGCGATCGGCGGCGAGGACGCGACCCATACGGCGGGCAACGCGCCGGGGGTCAACGACGGCGCCGGGGCGATCGTCGCCGCCTCCGAAGAATGGGCCGAAAGGGAAGGACGCACGCCGCTGGCCCGGGTGCTCTCCTACGGCACGGTCGCCGACGACTTCGCCTACCTGGCGAAAACTCCCGCCAACGCCGCCAAGCAGGCGCTGGAGAAGATCGGCAAGAGCCCCGAGGACGTCGACCTCTGGGAGATCAACGAGGCCTTCGCCTCGGTGGCGATCAACTCGGTGCGGATGCTCGGCGTCGAGAAAGACAGGGTTAACGTCAATGGTGGCGCGATCGCGCTCGGTCACCCGATCGGCGCCTCCGGCGCCCGCATCGTCGGCTCGCTCGTCCACGAGCTGGCCCGGCGCGGCGGCGGCCTCGGCGTCGCCGCGATCTGCAGCGGCGGCGGCCAGGGCGACGCGATCGTTATCGAGGTCGACGGCCAGTAGCCCGATGAGCCGCGCCGCGGCGTTCTTCGACCTTGACAAGACCCTGATGGCGGGGTCCTCGGGGATGCAGTTCGCCCGCGTCGCGGCCCGTCACAAGCTGGTCAGCCGGCGCCAGCTCGCAAGCTGGGGCTTCGAGCACATGCGCTACCGCCTGCGCGGCACCACCGACGAGCGCACGACCGAGGTCCTGCGGGTCGCCCGCGAGTTGATCGCCGGGGTGCCGGCGCGCAGCTTCGAACGGATGAACCCCGAGGTGATGGCGGCGATCCTGCCGCGCGTCTACCCGCAGATGCTCGACGAGGTCCACGCCCACCAGGACGCCGGCCGTCCGACCTTCATCGTCAGCGCCGCCGGCAGCGGCGTGGTCGAGCCGCTGGCCACCGTGCTCGGCATGGACGGTGGCGTCGGCACCCGCTACGGGGTCGGCGAGGACGGCACGCTGACCGGCCGTTTCGATGGGCCCTTCGTTTACGGCGAGGGCAAGGTCGAGGCGATGCAGGCCTACGCCGCCGAGCACGGGATCGACCTCGCCGCCTCCTACGCCTACTCCGACTCGATCTCCGATCTGCCGATGCTGCGCGCGGTCGGCAACCCTGTCGTGGTCAACCCCGATCCGCCGCTTGCCGAGATCGCCCGCGACGAAGGCTGGCAGACGCTGCGCTTCGAGCGGCTCGGCCGTCGCCTGGTCGCCGTCGCGATCACCCTGCTGGCGACGATCGCCGGCTTCGGCGGCTCGCGCATCGCCGCCCGCCGCAAGCAGCCGCCGCGGCGGCTCAGCGTTCGCCGCTGAGGCCGAGCGCCCGGGCCAGGTCCGCCGGCGTCTGCGGCCCGCGGAGGACGTCGGCGATCCGCCCGCGGCGGTCGAGCACGAAAGTCGTCGGCAGCCCGAAGATGTCGTAGCGCCCGCCGCTGTCCCCTTCCGAGGCGCGCAGGCTCGGAAAGGTCCAGCCGTAGCGGTGGACGAAGGCAAGGGCCGAGGCTCGGTTGTCTTCCCAGTCGACTCCGACCAGCGACGCCCGGCCGTGCAGCTCACGCGCGAGGCGCTCGAATCCCGGCGCCTCCTGGCGGCAGGGCTCGCACCAGCTCGCCCAGAAGTTGATCGCCGCGGGCCGGCCGCGCAGAGAAGCGATCGTGACCCGGGGCCCGACCAGGACGTTGCTCGGCAGCGGCGGCGCGGGCTTGCCGGGGTCGGTCGGGCTGCCTCCGCTGTCGAACGTCAACTCGACGGTCAGCGCCGCGATCGCGGCGACCGCGACGATTGCGACGATGAGGTTGCGACGGCTCATTCCCTGGACTAAGTTAGATCGCGAACCGGTTCGACGGAAGGAGCGTTGGGTGAGTTCCGTAGCGGCCAGACTTGCGGTGATAGTCGCGGCGACGCTCTTCGTCGCGGCGCTGATCGGCTTCTACGTGGCCGGCTTCGCCAAGTCGCCGCCCACGGTCGAAGCGAGTCATATCACCGGTCGCACGGCCCATCTGACGCTGAAGACCGAGGCGGCCGTCGGTCCCCAGGGCGCCAACAAGTCGTGGGTCTCCTACCTGGTCAAAAACCCGCAGGGCGAATGGGTCCACAGCACCGAATTCGAGCTCCCGGCCCACGCGCTGGTTCACGTCACCGTGTACCAGTTCGACGGCGACAGCGGTCTGCGCAACCCGTTCCTTTCCCAGGTCCAGGGCACGGTCGGCCGGATGATGCTCGTCGACGGCAAGCCGATGCGGTCGATCCCACCCGAAGAAGCGTCGCACACCTTCGCCGCCCCTCAGCTCGGCCTGATCGTGCCGCTGCGTGGGGTGCCGGAAGAAGCGCCGAACCAGTGCGAAGAAGGCCCCTGCCACCTGAGCCAGGCGCACGAGACGATCACCTTCACGATCCGGACCGGCAAGCCGGGCCGCTACCGCTGGCAGTGCTTCGTGCCCTGCGCCGCCGGCTTCCTGGCGGGCTTCGGCGGCCCGATGCAGACGATCGGCTACATGGACGGGTTTCTGCATGTGGTCTGAGAGCGGCAGGTGAAAGAGCCCAACCACCTGCGCAGGGTCGCGATCGGCGCACTGGTGTTGAGCGCGATCGCGACTCCGATCGTGGTCGCGGTGATCGCGCCGACGCTGCCGCCCGGCAACGCCACCAGCGCCTCGCGGGGACAGGTCTTCGACGACACCGTCCTGCTCGCCATCGTCACCCCGATCGCGGCGACGATCTTCGCCTACTTCGCCTACACGCTGATCGTCTTCCGCCACCGCAAAGGGGGGCCGGTGGATGGCATCGCCGTCCGCGACGACAAGCGGGTGCACGTGCCCTGGCTGGTGGTGACGACGATCATCGTCCTCTTCCTCGCTTCCTTCGGCACGGTCGAGCTGACCGACGCCGGCGCCGGCGGGGGACAGGGGCCGGACCCCGCCTTTACGCCGTCGGGCAAGGCGATGCCGGTGCAGGTGATCGCCCAGCAGTGGGAGTTCACCTACCGCTACCCGACCTACGGCGGGATCGAGACCGCCCACCTCGAGCTGCCCGTCGGCCAGCAGATCGCCCTCCACGTCACCTCTCTTGACGTGATCCACTCCTTCTGGGCGCCGAAGCTCGGCGTCAAGGCCGACGCCAACCCGGGCGTCGACAACGTCGCCTACGTCAAGCCCGACGAAGAGCTCGGCTTCGAAATCCACTGCAGCGAGCTCTGCGGCCTCTGGCACGGCTACATGTTCGACACTGGCCAGGTGGTCAGCGACGCGGCCTTCGGGCGCTGGATCCACAACCAGCAGCGCATCTTCGCGCCGGCGGCGAAGGTACTGCCGCCGTATTCCACCCACTACTTCCCCGAACCGGAGAGGAGGGGCGGATGAGCGAAGCGACCGCGACCAGGCCGCTCTGGCGGCGCCTGATCGGCTTCAACCTGCTCGGCGGCGTCGTCCTCGGCGTCATCGGCTTCTACTTCGGCTGGTGGCTCGGGCACCAGATCCACGCCGAAAGTCTCGACTTCTTCGACGACACGAACCAGAACGACGTCGCGCTGATGCTCGGCTACCTCTTCTTCGTGGTCGGCTTCCTGGTCGGGCTCGGCTTCGCCAGGTATCCGCTGGCGCGGATGCTGGGCCGCGACCGCTCCCACACCGAGAACGAGCACGGCGGGGTCGGCCGCTACTTCGGGCTCTGCACCGATCACAAGGTGGTCGGGGTCCAGTACCTGTTCGGCGTTGGCCTCTTCTTCTTCATCGCCGGGCTGAACGCGATGCTGATCCGGGTCGAGCTGCTGCAGCCGTCGCCGCAGATCTTCGGGGCGGGCAACTACCTCACCCTGGTCGGCCTGCACGGCACGATGATGATGGGGATCATGACCTCGGGGGTGCTCGGCCCCTTCGCCAACTACTTCGTGCCGCTGATGATCGGCGCCCGTCGGATGGCCTTCCCCCGGGTCGAGGCGATCACCTTCTGGCTGCTGATGGCGGCGGGGACGATCCTGATCACGACGATCTTCTTCGGCGGCTTCCCGACCGGCTGGACGGGCTACGCGCCGCTCAACGTCCAGGCCAACTACGGCTTCGACTCCTACATCTTCTTCTTCGCCCTGGTCGGGCTCTCGATGCTGCTGCTGGGCCTCAACATGATCGCCACGATCGTCACCATGCGCGCCCCCGGCCTGACCTGGGGCAGGCTGCCGATCTTCTGCTGGGGCGCCCTCAGCACCTCGATCCTGATGGTGCTCGCCGCCCCCGTGTTGATCGCCGCCCTGCTGATGGTCGCCTTCGACCGCGGCGTGCAGACCTCCTACTTCCTCTCCAGCGCCGGCGGCAGCCCCTACCTGTTCCAGAACCTGTTCTGGTTCTTCGGCCACCCGGAGGTCTACGTGCTGGCCCTGCCCGGCTTCGGGATCATCCTCGAGATCCTGCCCGTCTTCGCGCGCAAACCGCTCTGGGGCTACCGGATCGCCGTCGCCGGCATCCTCGGCGTGATGCTGCTCAGTTTCTTCGTCTGGCAGCACCACCTCTTCGTCAGCGGCCTCAACTCGACCCTGCGGCCCTTCTACATGTTCTCGACCGAGTCGATCTCGGTGCCGACCGGGCTCGTCTTCCTGGCCGGGATGGCCACCCTGTGGCGGGCGAAGATCCGCTACACGGTGCCGATGCTGTTCTGCCTCGCCTGGTTCTTCAACTTCTTCATCGGCGGCGCCTCCGGCGTCTTCCTCTCCGACGTGCCGAGCGACGTCGCCACCCACGGCAGCTTCTTCGTCATGGCCCATTTCCATTACACGATCATGGGCGGCCTGGTCTTCGCCTTCTTCGCCGCGATCTACTACTGGGTGCCGAAGATGTTCGGGATGGAACTGAATGAGCGGCTGGGGAAGATCCACTTCTGGACGATGTTCATCGCCTTCAACTCGACCTTCGCGCCACTCTTCGCGCTCGGCCTGATGGGAATGCCGCGCCGCGTCGTCACCTACCCCTCGCACCTGCAGGGGCTCAACATCTGGGTCTCGGTCTCCGCCTTCGTGCTGGGCGCCTCGATGCTGGTCTTCCTCGCCAACGTCGTCTACTCGCTGGCGATCGCGCGCAAGCCGGCGCCCGCCAACCCCTGGGGCTCGAAGTCGCTGGAGTGGCAGACGCCGACGCCGGTGCCGGTCGAGAACTTCGAGCGGCCGCCGATCATCGATTCCGATCCCTACGACTACGGGGTGCCGCCGGGGCCGCGAGCGCAACCGGCCGAGGCGACGGGGTAGGGGAGGCCGACGATGGAGTCATCGACCCACACGCAGGCGCAGGCGCCGAGCTACGCGGAGACCCCGGAGCTGCACGAGCGCATCGACCGGATCGGCTTCGGCCTGCTGGCCGGGGCGACGGTCATGTTCTTCCTCGGCTTCGTCTTCGCCTACTTCTACCTGCGCTCGCTGGACAACAACGAACTCTGGCGCCCGGCGGGGGTCGAACCGCCCGACGGCTACGGCATCGCGATCGCCGCCGCCTTCGCGCTCAGCGCGATCGCCTTCGGCTACGCCGCGCGGACGGCGCGCAAAGGAGGCGGCTGGGTGGCGGCATCGGGCATTGCCTTGGCCCTTGCCCTGTTCGGCTGCATCGCTCAGTGCGTCGAGTACGCCCACATCCCCTTCGGCCCCGAAAGCGGCGGCTACGCCAGTGTCTTCTTCGGCTGGACGGCGCTCTATGTCGTCGTCGCGCTGCTGGCGATGTACAGGCTGGAGACGGTGTTCGCCTCGGGATTGCGCAACAAGGGGGCGCCGCCGCCGGAGGGATTCTCGGCCGGCGCCGCCTACTGGGCGCTGCTGGCGTCGATCGGCGTGCTCGCCTGGATCGTCCTCTACCTGGTCTGAACTGTGACCGCGGCGCTGACCACGCCCCTCGACTGGACCGGCGGCCCGGCGCTCCTGTGGGTCCTCTGCGCCGCGACGCTCTACTGGTTGGGAGGCCGGGGAAGGCGGCGGCCGCTGGATGCGGGGGAGAGATGGCGCCACGTGGCCTTCGCCGGCGGCCTGCTGGCGATCCTCGCCGCGGTCGACTCTCCCCTCGACGAGCTCGCCGACGAGCTCTTCTGGGCACACATGACCCAGCACATCCTCCTGATCGGAGTCGCCACGCCGATGCTGGCCCTGGCCCGGCCCTGGATGAGGATGTGGCGGGGGCTACCGATCTCCCTCAGGCGTCCGCTTGCCCGCGGGGTCGCCTCCCCGGGCTTCGCTCCGCTTCGACGGGTGGGGAAGCTGGCCGGTGGTGGGCTCGTCTCCTGGCTGATCTTCAACCTCACCTTCGCTGCCTGGCACCTGCCCGCCCTCTACGACGCCGCCCTGCGCTGGCCCGCAGTCCACGCGCTGGAGCACTTCCTCTTCTTCGCCACCGCCCTGCTCTTTTGGACCCGCGTGGTCGACTCGCCGCCCTGGCGCTCTCCGCTGAGCGAGCCGGCGAAGCTCGCCTACCTCGCCTCGACGATGGTCGTCGGCTGGGTCCTGGCGATCGTCTTCGCCTCGGCTTCTTCGCCGCTCTACGCGGCCTATGCCGAAGAGGCGAGCAGGCCGGGGAGCATCTCGGCGCTGACCGACCAGCAGCTGGCGGCGGGCGTGATGTGGGTGCCGGGCTCGCTCGCCTACACGATCGCGATCGTGCTGATCGCCTACCGTTTGCTGGAGCCCCGCAACGCGCCGCGACGCGGTCACGCGAAGCCGGTGCCGAGAGGAGTTGGATGAGATGGAGATGATTTCGCCGCTGTTCGCAACCGCCGGTTGGACGAGCTTCTCGGGGGTCTTCTCGACCGTGTTCCCACTGGTCGTTTTGATCGCCGTGCTCGCCTGCTACGCGGTCGCGAGCAGAAAGCACCCTTGAGCCGCAAGCGCGCAGGGGCAATCCTGCTGGCTGCCGCGCTGGTCGGGATCCTGCTCGGCGTCGGGATACATCAGCTTGCCGCCGGCGATTCGGCGCCCGGGCAGCGCGACCCCGAAGTCCGCGGTCAGGCGGTCTGGCCGGCGGGCCTGCGCAGCGCTCCCGGGTTTGCGCTGCGCGACCAGGCCGGCAAGCGCCTCTCGCTGGCCTCGCTGCGCGGCCACCCGGTGATCCTCGCCTTCATGGACTCGCAGTGCCACCAGGAGTGCCCGCTCGAGGGCCGCGCCCTCGCCGCGGCCTTTCGCACGGTTCCGAAGTCGGAGCGCCCGGTCGTCGTCGCGGTCAGCGTCAATCCCTGGGCCGACACGCCGGCCTCGGCGCATCGGGCGATCAAGCGCTTCGGCCTGGCGCCCTTCGAATGGCGCTGGCTGCTCGGCTCGAAAGCGGCGCTGGAACCGGTCTGGCGCAGGTACGGGATCGAAGTGCGCCGCACCAGCGGCGACATTGAACACACCGACGCGATCTACCTGATCGACGCCAAGGGCTTCGAGCGGGCGGGAATGGTTTACCCCTTCCTGCCGACCTGGGTCAGCGACGACCTGAAGACGCTGGCCGGAGAAGCCTGAGGCTTGGCTGAAACCTCAGCCCCTGGCGAGGATGGCGGCCTCGAACGTCTGTTCGATCACCGCCGTCGGGTTGGCTAAGGTGCCTGGCCAATGGCTGTTCTCGCAACTTCGCAGCGAATCGAGGCCGACACAGATCGGCGCACAAGGCCGTCAGGGCAGTTGCTCAAGTGGGTCGGGAACAAGTTCCGTTACGCGGAGGCCATCGCCAGGTACCTGCCGTCCGAATACGGCACCTATATCGAGCCGTTTGTCGGAACCGGTGCCGTTCTTGCGACAGTTGCACCTCGACGAGGAATTGCCGGAGACGCACTGGGAATCCTCGTCAAGTTTCACCAGGCAGTACAGACTGATCCTGGACCATTGATCTCTCACTATTCTGCAGCTCGCAACGAACTCCTCGATCGCGGTCGTGATGCATATGACGAAATCAAGGCTCGCTATAACGACGAGCCTACGCCTGGGGACCTGCTCGTTCTCAGCCGGACCTGTTACGGCGGGGTAGTGCGCTTCACAAGAGCTGGTCACATGAGTACGCCGATGGGTCCACATCGGCCGATGCCCGCGGAGAAGCTAAGTCGCTATATGGATCAGTGGCGGCAGCGTTTCTGCGGCACCACTTTTTTTCATCGCGACTACCGAGACACTATGACCGAGGCGGGTGAGAGCGATGTTGTCTATTGCGATCCACCGTATTTGCATGGTCAATCGATTCTCTACGGTGCACAGGACTTTCAGATGCAGTCTCTATGGCAGGCAGCTGCAGAAGCGGCTGAACGCGGGGCTCGGGTGGTCGCCTCGGTAGACGGATGGCGTCGCTCGGGGAACAAGTTGATCGAGCTCGGTATTCCCGACGGTTTGTTCTCGCGGGAGTTGTTGATCGAGCGGGGCGGGTGCATGCTTCGGCGCTTCCAGATGACCGGGGAAGACATGGCTCTCGAGCAGGTGGCTGACAGGCTTCTACTGACTTGGTGAGCTGGCGGGCCAGCCTTCCACAATGCGTGGCCACTCAGCGATGACCTCGCGTCCGACAAATGCGTTGTCGAGAAGACCGATGTGCATCATGTCGACGATTCGACAGAGGTAGGACTTGCCGCAGTCCCACCACGTAAAGCGGTCATCGAGGAAAAGGTAGTGCTCGACCTCAACTCCGACATCGCGAAGCTCGTTGAGCTCGTATCCATCCAGTGCTGTCTCGTACACTCCGTCCGCCACGCGACTTCCGAATGTTGTCGTCCCGTAGTACTCCTTGATCTCCCACGCCGCATGCGGCTGGTTGAGTCCCGGATAAGCACCGTCCATCCATCGAAACAGCGTGCGCAGGGGCATGCCGTCGCGTGAAAACGTAAGCGGCCTCCGAGGGTTCCAGTCAAACGCGGCATCGCCGAAGCGCTTTTTCAAGATGTCCCACGTCACCATGTTCACAATGCACGTCAGATATGCGAAGTGTCGCTTTTCTCCCCGCTGCTTATTCATAGGGAGAAGCTCTTCTGGTGGTTTGATCTGTGCTCTAAGGTCTTCGAACAACTGCCTGGCCTGTCCGCGATGCATCAGGTTGGGTTCCGCCTGCTCCTGCAGGATGGAAGCTCGGAGCAATGAGTATCGAGCAACTTGTTCCGCATGCATGTCTTGATCTGCTGGCGTAAGTCCGCGGGCCTTGAGCGCAGCTGTGACATCGGACGGGTCGTAGGAACGAATCCGAGATGGCGCCTTCTTGATGGCCCGATGCGAGTATCCGAGCTCTTGAGAGACGAGCTTGACCAGGGCCCAGAACTCGGGCGGTTGGCTGCGAAACTCTGCGGCGGGCTGCATGGACTCGCGCACGGTACAGGCCACCTCTTGCCCGCGCTTGCCCGGGGAAACGGTCAGTCTGCATCTAGACTGCCCCAGATGGCGACAGAGCCCAAGGAGAAGCCCGAGTACAAGGAGCGCGAGGCGGAGTTCTCGACGATGTCCGGGCATCCGGTCGCACCGCTCTACGGGCCCGAGCAGGCCCCGGCCGATCCCGAGGCGACGATCGGAGCGCCCGGCGAGTATCCGTTCACGCGCGGGCCCTACCCGTCGATGTACCGGGGGCGGCTCTGGACGATGCGCCAGTTCGCCGGCTTCGGCACGGTCGAGGAGACCAACGAGCGCTTCCACTATCTCCTCGACCACGGCCAGACTGGGCTCTCGACTGCCTTCGACATGCCGACCCTGATGGGCTACGACTCCGACCACCACCGCAGTCTCGGCGAGGTCGGCCGCGAGGGCGTTGCCGTCGACACGCTCGACGACATGGAGCAGCTCTTCGACGGCATCCCGCTCGGCGGCGTCACCACCTCGATGACTATCAACGCGCCGGCGGCGATCCTGCTCGCCTTCTACGTCCTCGTCGGCGAGCAGCAGGGCGTGGCGCCGGAGCAGCTCGGCGGCACGATCCAGACCGACATCCTCAAGGAGTACATCGCCCAGAAGGAGTGGTGCTTCCCGATCGAGCCGGCGATGCGCCTGGTCACCGACATGATCGAGTGGTGCTCGGAGCAGATGCCGCGCTGGCACCCTGTCTCGATCTCCGGTTACCACATCCGTGAGGCCGGCTCGACCGCCCAGCAGGAGCTCGCCTTCACGCTCAAGGACGGCTTCACCTACGTTGAGCGGGCGCTCGAGCGCGGCCTCGATGTCGACGGCTTCGCCCCCCGCCTTTCCTTCTTCTTCAACGCCCACATCGACTTCTTCGAGGAGATCGCCAAGTACCGCGCCGCGCGCCGGATCTGGGCGCGCGAGATGAAGGAGACCTACGGCGCCAAGCGCGAGGAGTCGATGCGGCTGCGCTTCCACACCCAGACCGCCGGCGTCTCGCTGACCGCGCAGCAGCCGCTCAACAACGTCGTCCGCACCTCGCTGGAGGCGATGGCGGCGGTGCTCGGCGGCACCCAGTCGCTGCACACCAACTCCTTCGACGAGGCGCTGGCGCTGCCGACCGAGGAGGCGGTGCGGGTCGCCCTGCGCACCCAGCAGATCATCGCCCTCGAGTCCGGCGCGCCCAACACGCCCGACCCGCTCGGCGGCTCCTGGTTCGTCGAGAAGCTGACCGACGAGATGGAGCAGGCGGCATACGGCTACTTCGCCCGCATCGACGAGCTGGGCGGGATGGTTGAGGCGATCCGCCGCAACTTCCCCCAGCGCGAGATCGCCGACGCCGCCTTCACCTACCAGCGCGAGGTAGACGAGCGCAAGCGGATCGTCGTCGGCGTCAACGACTTCGTCCAGGAGGGCGAAGAGCCGACCCCGATCCTGCGCATCGACCCGGCGCTGGAGAAAAAGCAGGTCGACCGCCTCGCCGCCACCCGCGCCAAGCGCGACAGCGCCGCGGTTGACACGGCCCTAGCCGAGCTCAAGCGCGCCGCCGCGACCGAGGAGAACCTGATGCCACCGATCATCGCCGCCGCCCGCGCCCGCGCCACCGAGGGAGAGATGATCGCGGCGATGCAGGAGGTCTTCGGGACCTACACAGAGTCCCCGGTCTTCTAACCCCCCCTTCCCCCGACTGGTCACTTCGCCCACGGATGCGGTGGTAAAAGGTTCAGCCGAGCCGCTCCCCGTCTGCTCGGGCGCGTGCTACGGCGCTGCGGAGGATCTTTTGCACGTGCGCAGGGGCGTACTTGATCTGCCAATGGGAGAAGCGCAGTGGCCACATCCCAGCCGCGAGGTGTGCCTGATCGCGTTCCAAGCCGCGTCGCTGCTGGGATGCGGTGCGGTGGTATCGCAACCCGTCTGCCTCCACCACGATTCCAAGCTCGGGCCAGAAGAAGTCGACTTCGTAGCCATTCACCCACGTTTTCGTCTCCGGCATCGGAAGCTCGATGGCGTGTGCCAGTGACCTCATCAACTGCTCCAGCTCGGAGTCGCTGAGCCTGAATGCGAGAGGATCAAGGAGCTTTCGAAGCGCGGCCACACCGGGTTGACTGCGGTAGTCGTCGAGCGACGCATGCAGCTCGTCGGCTCTAACCCGATCGAGCTTGTCGGCCTCGTTGACGGCGCGCTCGAGCTGCATCGGCCTCAGTCGTGTCGCCTGGTCGATCAGCGTGCGAGTTGGCGAGGTAAGGGGAATGCCTTCGTGGACGGCGGCGTCGCGGAGCATCGCCTCCGTGCGCCGGTGGACCCGGATCCCGAGCTGTCGGCTGCGATGCCGGGCCGGTACCGAGACATCGATCAGACCTCCCCGCTCCGTCCCGAATCCCCACAAAGCTGCCGCGCTGCCGTGGCTCAACACTGCATCGGGTCCGCAGGCGAGTACCGCTGCCATCCAGCGTCCACGTCTATCCAGCAGCGGCCGCCCGACCGCGTAGACACCGCGCCACGCTGGATGAAGCCGTCCGGAGGAGATCCTTCGCTCAATCCGTCGTGGTCCGAGCCCGAGTTCCAGCAGCTGTCGTCGCGCGACCACGCCGTGCTGTCGTCTCACCAAGGCCCAGATCGCCGCATCCCGCCCGACTTCAGCCGGCGACTGGTCATTTGGCCCACGCATATGGTGGTCAAGGGTTCAGCGGGGCGATTTCTCCCCCCGTTCGTCTAATCTCCTGGCCCCAATGGAGGCTGCTACCGCCCGCAAGATCCGCGTCGTCGTCGCCAAGCCTGGCTTGGACGGGCACGACCGTGGGGCCAAGATCATCGCCCGTGCGTTGCGGGACGCGGGGATGGAGGTGATCTACACCGGCCTGCACCAGACGCCGGAGCAGATCGCTGAGACGGTGATCCAGGAGGACGCCGATGCGGTCGGGCTCTCGATTCTCTCCGGCGCCCACATGACGCTGGTGCCGCGGGTGGTCGAGCTGCTCGCCGCGCAGGGCGTCGATGACGTCCTGGTCACGGTTGGGGGGACGATCCCCGCCGAGGACATCCCCGAGCTGAAGAAGCTCGGCGTGGCCGCCGTCTTCACTCCCGGAGCGGGAACCGACGAGATCGTCGAGTTCATCCGCGAGGGCGCCGCCGAGCGCCACGAAGCGTGACGGAGCGCACTCTCGGCTGCATTGCCCGATGTAATAGATAGACTGATTGACTGGTCAGTCAACCAACTTGAGAACTCAGCCAAGGAGGCTCGAACTTGAAGATCTGCGTCCTGGTCAAGGAGGTTCCGGACGCCGCCGTTCAGAAGCGCATCGACCCCAACACGATGCGACTGGACCGCAGCGGCGAGAAGAACCTGAACCCCTTCGACACACATGCCATCGAGGCCGCCATGCAGATCAAGGAGGGCGGCGCGATCCCGGTCGAGGAGGTCGTCGCGGTGACGATGGGCCCCGATTCGGCGGTCCGCGCCCTGCATAAGGCGGTCGCACTCGGAGCGGATCGCTCCGTGCACCTCTCCGACGACGCGCTGTCGGGCTCCGACGTCTGCGCCACCGGCTACTCGCTGGCCAAGGTGCTCGAGGCCGAGAGCCCGGACTTGGTCCTGCTCGGCCAGCAGTCCGACGACGGCGAGTGCTACACGATCGGCGCAGTCGTCGCCGACCACCTGAAGATGCCCTCGCTGACGCAGGTGATCAAGATCGACGTCGCCGACGGCAAGCTGCGCTGCGAGCGCCAGGCCGAGTACGGCTACGACACGGTCGAGATCGAGCTGCCCGCCGTGATCAGCGTCGGCGACGCGATCAACGAGCCCCGCTACCCCAGCCTGAAGGCGATCATGGGGGCGAAGAAGAAGCCCCTCGACGCCAAGGCCACCGGAGACGTCGGCATCGAAGCCGGCATGGTCGGCGAGGGCGGCTCCAAGACATCGGTCCTCTCGCTCAACCCGCCGCCCGCCAAGCAGGCCGGCGAGATCATCGAGGACGAGGACACCAACGAGACGGTCGAAAAGATCGTCGCCTGGCTCGACGAGAGGAAGCTGATCTAGATGGCAGGCATCCTGACCTACGCCCTCCATGACGACGAGGGCAACTTCAACAAGAACTCGCTCGGAGCGATCTCCGAGGCGGCCAAGCTGGCCGGCCAGATCGGCGGCGACGCCGGCGTGATGGTCGTCGGCGACATCGCCGACGACGCCTGCGCCGCGCTCGGCAACTGGGGCGCGACCAAGGTCTACCGGGCCAAGGACGTGCCCGAGGGGCTGGCCCAGCCGATCGTCGACGCGATGGCCAAGGTCATCCAGGACGAGGGTTTCAGCTACGCCCTCTTCGGCGGCGGCCTGCTCGGCTTCGAGATCGGCGCCGGCCTGACCGCGCGTTTGAATGCCGGTGTGACGATGGAGGTCACCGAGGTTAAGGTCTCCGACGGCAAGCTCGTCGTCGAGCGCCCGATCCTGCAGGACTCCCAGATCGCCGATGTCGGCTACGTGGCGGAGCCGGGGATCATCATCGGTCGCCTCAACGCCTTCGACGCTGTCGAGAGTGGCGGCACGGCCGAGGTCGTCGATGTCACGGTCGAGCTCTCGCCCTGGTCCTCCAAGGCCAAGCTGGTCCAGCGGGGTGAGCAGCGCGGTGCCGATGTCAACATCGAGGACGCAGAGATCCTCGTCGGCGGCGGACGCGGCCTTGGCGCCGCCGAGGGCTTCAAGCAGTGTGAGGAACTGGCCGAGGCGATGGGCGGCGCGGTTGCCGCGACCCGCGCCGTGGTCGACGCAGGCTGGTACCCCTACGCGGCCCAGATCGGCCAGACCGGCAAGACGGTCGCGCCGAAGCTCTACCTGGCCGCCGGCATCTCCGGCGCGATCCAGCACAAGGTCGGGATGCAGAGCTCGGAGAACATCCTCGCGATCAACAAGGATCAGAACGCGCCGATCTTCGAGTTCTCGGATCTCGGCGTGGTGGGCGACCTGCACAAGATCGTCCCCAAGCTGACCGAGGCGATCAAGGCGAAGAAGGCCGGCTGAGCGCAAGCTCGGCCCGACCCCTCGACCGCGACAAAGGAGCAAGCGATGCCTGCCGTGAAGCCGATCGACTACCCGCCGCCATTTGACTCCGCCGATGTGATCGGTCCACCGACCGACCCGGTCGAGGACCGAATCGAGGTTGGGGTGGCGATCGTCGGCGGTGGCCCGGCGGGCCTCGCTTGCGCCAACAAGCTCACGCAGCTGCTCGAGGGGGAGCCTGAGCTGACCGAGAAGCTCGGCGAAGTCCCTGTCGCGGTGATCGAGAAGGGCAAGGTTCCCGGCGCCCACCTGCTCTCCGGGGCCAATGTCGACCCCTCCGCCCTGACGCGGCTGTTTCCCGACATGGACCCGGTCGACTGGCCGCCGGTCTACCAGGAGGTGACCAAGGACGCCACCTACTTCCTCACTTCAAAGGCGGCGATCCCGCTGAAGCCGCCGCCGCCCAACTTCCGCAAGGAGGGCTACTACACGCTCTCGGTGTCGAAGCTGGGCCGCTTCCTCGCCGAGAAAGCCGAAGAGGCAGGCGTCTACATCCTCTCTGAGACCGCCGCGACCAAGCTCTTGGTCGAGGACCGGATCGTAAAGGGGGTGCGCTCCGGCGACCGCGGTCGCGGCAAGGACGGCGAGGAGCTCGGCAACTTCGAGCCCGGCTCCGACGTGGTGGCGAAGGCGACGGTACTTGCCGAGGGCACGATCGGTCACCTGACCTACGCCGCCTACGACTACTTCGACATGCACGGCTCCGACCCGCAGGCATGGGAGCTCGGAGTGAAGGAGATCTGGGAGGTGCCCAAGCCGCTCGACCGGGTGATCCACACCCTAGGCTGGCCGCTCCGCTGGGGCGCCAAGTACAAGGAGGCGGGCGGCAGTTTCATCTACCCGATGGGGGAGGACAAGGTCTGCCTCGGGCTGGTCGTCGGGCTCGATTACACCGACGCGACTTTCAGCGTCCACGACGAGCTTCAGCGGTTCAAGCAGCACCCCTTCATCGCCAAGATCATCGAAGGGGGGAAACGGATCGGCTGGGGCGCGAAGACGATCCCCTCGGGCGGCTATTGGGCGCTGCCGAAGCGCTTCTCGGTCCCCGGGATGCTGATCGCGGGCGACGCGGCGGGCATGGTCAACATCGCCGAACTCGCCGGCGTCCACTACGCGATGCACGCCGGGATGTACGCGGCGGAAGCGATCGTCGAGTCACTGAAGGCCAACATCGACTCGGTCAACTTCGAAAACTACGACAAGAAGGTCCGCGACTCGGCGATCGAGAAGGACCTCTACAAGTCGCGCAACATGAAGCAGCCGCTGACGAAGGGCCTGATCGTTGGCGGCATCGTCGCCAATGCGTTGGTGGCCACCAAAGGCAACTTCCCTCCTGGCCACTGGAAGGTCGAGGACAACGCCGAGCCGGAGATGCACCTCGGCACGGCGGGTGACAAGTACCCCAAGCCCGACAACGAGCTGACCTTCGCCAAGCTCGACTCGGTCTTCCTCTCCGGCAACGCGACCCGCGACGACGCCCCCAACCACGTCCGCATCCAGACCAGGGTGCCGCGCGAGATCGCCCAGACCTGGGTCTCGATGTGCCCCGCCCAGGTCTACGAGATCCCCGACGAGCAGCTCGAGAACGGTGCCGCCGAGGTCGATGTCCACGTCACCGCCTCCAACTGCGTGCAGTGCGGCGCGATCACCGCCAAGGGCGGCCGCCTCACTCTGCCCGAGGGCGGCGACGGGCCGCTGTACCAAGAGACCTGAGCCGGGTTCGCCGGTGGATTAATTTGGATAGTAGGTCGTGCCTTCGGCGTGGCGCGAGTCATATGTGTATAGGATCGCTGCAGGATGCGACTATTCCGTAAGTTTCGAGTGTTTCTCCGACCGGAGCGCTGGACGGCCACTGGTCGGAATTTCTGCTCCCTCGCGGTACTTGTCGTATTCGCATTGTCGGTTGCGGCGGTTGCATCCCCTGCCAGGGCGTCCGCCACGTGTGCCGACGTGACGTATATCGGCGCGGCTGGATCGGGCGAGCTGAACGACGCGGCTGCCGGCGACTATCACCGGATGGGCCCCGAGGTGTACAAGATGGCCTCTGTTCTGGAAAGCGCCTTGGCGACGAGTCAGCTGAAAATGAACAGGATGCCGGTCGGCTATCCGGCCGACAGCGTCGGCGATCTGGTCCCCTCGGCGGGCGAGGTGGGAGGGTTGTTCCTCGGCGGCGGCGGTGTCGCCCTAGCGCTGCTGCACTACAAGCATTTTCACTTCGACAAGTACATAGCCAGCATCGACGCCGGCATTGCCGCGACGGTTCGCATGGCCAAGGATCAGGTGGCCAGCTGCCCAGCCAGCGCACTCGTCCTGGCCGGCTACTCCCAGGGTGCGATGGTGGTGCACCAGGCGGAGCTGCGACTGGCAGCAAGTGGCCGGGCGGACGTGCTCAGCCATATAGCCGGAACGCTCCTGCTCGGAGATGGAGACAGGGCTGCCGGTACCAAGGCAAAGCTGTTCGGGACGTCCGCCGCCGGGGACGAGGGAATCCGCACCTATCTGCACGGGAACGACCGTAAGGACGTCGTCTTCCCGGAGCGCACGGCCAACATCTGCAACTCACACGACATCGTCTGCGACTTCAACCTGAGGACGCTCCAACACCCGCTTCGCGCGATTGACGTCCACACCACGTATGCGACGAAGGACAAGAAGGGACGGGCAAGCTCCTACAGCCCGCTGCTCACCCAGGCGCCCCGCTGGCTGGCCAAAAAGATTTCTCCCGGCCTGGGAGATGTCGTCTTCGACGGATCTCCCGGCACCGGCCCTCCACCGGCGACGCTCGGGCCGTACACGATGAGCCCCTTCGGGACTGACACCCAGCCGATCGATCAGGTTTCGGGGGTCGCAGGGCCGACGGGAAGCTTGTCCTTTCCGACACCGCTAACCCATCTGTTGGTCGAACAGGGCTGGCAGACGTGGAGCAACGGGTACCGCGGCGACGTCTACGTATCCGACGACTCCGACAACGCGACCGTACAGCTCCCACCCGGCACCAGGGCCTTCTATCTCTACGCAGAGCCGAACATCTTCCAGGACTTCAATGTCAGCGCTACCACCTCGGACGGCACCACCTCGGGGCCGGTGACCGTCTACGGCGAAAGTGGGGCGACGTACTTCGGCTTCTATGCGACCGGCGGGCAGCAGCTCTCGGAAATCACCGTCGCAGCCGACGATCTGGTCGGGATCGGGGAGTTCGGCATCTCGAAATAGTCGCCGCAGGCGGTTCGGTTCCGGTGAGACTCGAGGCCTACTCTCGCCTGCAGGCGGCGGGATTAAGAGGGCCGGAGAGGAGAAACACACCCGCAGGTGGGACCCGCAGGACCGGCACGGCCGCGCCGTCGGTGGCGGTCCAGCCGAGTTGTGCCGGTGGGAACGGCGAGCCGGGGTCTTCGGGCGTGATCACGATGGCGTCGAAATGCCCTGCGTCGATTCGTTCGCGCCAGCGCCGGCAGCTTTCGATCGGGGTGAGGCTGCCGTGCGGCCCCGGTTCGCCGAGGTAGCGGACTTCGTTGGAGAGGTCTTTGCCGTAGAAGACGTACTGGCCGTAGGCGGCTGGGGTGCCGAGGATGCCGATGCGCAGGCCGCGCTGTTCGCGGGCCCAGGTCTGGATCAGGTCCCACTGGTTGGTGGCCCGGAAACCGGGATTGTCGAGCGGCGGCGCGATGTCGGCCCGGTAGCGATCTTCGAAGTACTGGCGCTGCTGTGGGTAGCCGGCCAGGACCGCGATCGCGGCCAGGACCGCGATTGCCAGCCGGCGGCGCCCGCTTGGCGATCCTGCGACCAGCCAGAAGGGTGCGAGTACCGCGACGATGCCGATTGCGATAGCGGCGAACGGTTGGGGCTGGACCCATTCCGCGGAGGCGATCGCCGCGACCACCGCCAACAGGGCATAGGCCGGGACCAGGACGCGACGCGCCATCCAGCGGGTCTCGCATAGAGGCAGCAGGATCAGGCCGATCGCCAGGCCCGGAGCCGCATAGCGCAGGTTCGAGGCGAACCCGGAGGGCCCGCCGGTCGGCCCGGAGGCAGAGATTGGGTTGAAGACGTGGGTGACCAGCGTGGCCGCGCCCGCAAGGGCCAGGATGCGGACCAAGGGGCCGTGCCGGCGCCGCAGGCCGAGCGCTATCCCGGCCAGGGAGGCGATGAGGACGACGAACCAGAGCGGCCCGAGGGTTTCGGCGAAGCCCGGGAAGAAGAAATCGGTCCAGGCGTGGCGGTTGGCCAGGTACTCGGCGATCGAGTGAGCGGGCCGCGGGTAGAGAGCCTCCTGGCTGGGACCCGGGAGCGGGCCCGGCTGAAACCAGGGAAGCGGGTTGCCGGCGTGGATGAGGTTGCGCGCGTACCAGAAGCCGCCGGTGGCGAGGAGGCCGCCGATCCAGATCGCGGCCGGTCGGCCGAGGCCGCGACGCCAGGCGGCGACCAGGACTCCCGCCGTGATCACTCCGACCGGCGCCAGCATCGTCACCTTGGAGCCGATCGCAAGGCCGGCGGCCAGCGCGGCGACGGCCAGCGGGCCGGAATCGAGGGACAATCCGCCGACCCCTCCTCCGTCAGCCGCGTCGTGGCTCGCGCTGACGAGGATCGCGACCGTGGCGACAAGACAGGCGAGGGCGACGATGTCGCTTGGAGCGTTGCCGGCCTGGACGAGCATCATGTCCGAGTCGACGACCAGCACCGCTCCCAGCAGGGTCGCCGCGGCCAGGCCGAACGGCCGCCCGATGCACCAGGCGCCGAGCAGCGCGACCCCCATCCAGGCGAAGTTGACCAGCGGCGAGATCAGGTCGTTGCCGAGCAGGACCATGCCGGCGGCATGCAGCAGCTCCGAGTCGAGCGGGTAGTACCAGACCGTCAGCTTCAGCGGGTCGGTGGTGAGGATGCCGCCGATCGAGCCGGTCTGGGCGAACCAGGCCGCGAACGGCAGGTGGTACCAGGTGCTGTCCTGGCGGTAGATGCCGACGTCGAGGCTGTGCAGCACGGGCCCGGCCCAGTGCACCGCCGTCAACAGAGCCGCCCCGATCGCCAGGCTCAGCCCGAGGCGGTCGCTCGGGAGCGATCGAGGCGCAGCGCCCTCGAGCGCAGGCCGCCGCCAGAAGTGAAGACCGGCCGCCGTTCCGACGCTCGCGACGATCAGGGCCGGGGTGTCGAGCAGGCCGACGATCCCGAGAGCCTCGAATGTGACCATCGCGACCGAGAGCCCGAGGACAACCGTCGCCAGCGCCCGCGGCGCGCCGCTCCACTCGGGAAGCAGCCACAGACGCAGCCGGCGGGCGCTCGCCCAGCAGGCGCCGATAACGACGCCAAGCAGCAAAAGCCCGGTCAGATATTCAAATACATTCACACGAATACAAGTGATATAAGGACTGCCGCTCGCCGCCTCGAATAGATTGGGGCACGGTACTCAGGAACGCGGCGGGCCGGAAATCTCGTACGAAAGGGTGGGGAATGCCGGACGTGTCTCGTATTGCTCGCGGACGTGGCGCCAAGTTCGCAATCGCTATCTCCCTAGCCGCGCTGTGCGGGTTCGCGGCGCTCGCGGTCTCGATGAGCGACGGTGGCGATGCGGCTTATCCCGGCGCCAACGGCAAGATCGCCTACGGCTACGGTCAGTCCTACTCCTACGCCAGCTCGGGGATCTGGTCGGTCAATGCCAACGGAACCTCGCCGACGATGCTGACAAGCGGGCCTGGCGACTCAGATCCGGCCTTCTCCCCGGACGGGACCAAGATCGCCTTTGTCCGCAAAGGTGGGATCGAGGTGATGAACGCCGATGGCTCCGGCCTGACGGGGCTCTTCGGCGGCAGCAGATCGGAATCCTCACCGGTCACCTGGCAGGAAGGCTACGACGACCCCCATTCGGTGAAAACAATCCCTTTCGTGAAGGTCCAGACCTACGGCGAAGAATGGCGCAACTTCAGTAGCCCATCCTTTTCACCCGACGGCTCGCAGATCGCGCTTGCCGAAGACAGCGGCAGGCGCGTCAACGCCAGCATCTGCGCGGTCGAAGCTCTCAATGACGAGGAATGCATCCCCTTCGGCCAGCCGGGCTGGTACGTCAACTTCGAATACCACTGCTTCGCCTGCGGCGGGCGCCTGGTGGAGATCAATTCGGTGACCGGAGCGATGACGGCGGAACTGACACCGGTGGTGGGCGAACGTTGGGACTCCGAACCGGCCTACTCCGCCAACGGCAAGATCGCCTTCGCGCGCCGCGCGTCCGGCTCGACTTCGATCTACGTGATCAACTCGCCGGGCGCCTCACCGGTCCGGGTCACCAACGGCCAATCGGATCGCTCGCCCGATTTCTCCCCCGACAGCTCGCAGATCGTCTTCGACCACGGGAGTTACGACATTGGCCTGGTTGGCGCCGGCGGAGGACCCGTATCGCTCCTCCCCCTACCCGCCTTGCCGGAAGAAACGGGTGGCTTCACCAGCTTCCCGGCATTCTCTCCCGACGGATCGAGGGTCGTCTTCACTCGCGGCGTCTATGGCGCGGCAGGCAAAGGCGAATCCGGCCTGTTCACGATCGGCCTCAATGGCTCCGGGCTGACCCGGGTCGCCGAAGCCGGCTACGGCGCCAGCTGGCAGCCGCTGTCCCCGTATTCGCCGCCCACCCGGGCGAAAGCGAGCGCGAGAAAAGGCAAGATAAGGCTCGACAAGAAAGGCAAGGCGACGATCGGCAAGATCGTCTGCGGAAGCTCCGCGTGCAAGCTGAAGGTCCTCTCGGCGAAGCTGAAAGCCGGTAAGAAGACCTGTTCCGTGAAGGCCACGCTGGCGAAGAAGCTGGCGCCCGGGAAAAGCGCCAAGCTTGGGGTCAAGGTCAGCGGCAAATGCCTCGCCGCGCTGAATAAGGCCGGCAAGGGCGCGCTGGTGACGAAGGTCAGGGTCACCGACGCATTGGGCAAGAAAGTGCTGAGGCTCAAATCGACCCTGGCCCCGGCCAAAGCGAAAAAGGGCAAGAAAGGCAAGAAGTAGGCCTGCCTTTCAAATCCTCCAGCGGCTAACCTCGCGCGGTGCTGGCGCTGGGGATAGTCGCGGCGGTCGGGGCCTCGGTTCTCTACAACACCTCGATCGCGCTGCAGGCGCTGGAGGCGCGGGAGGTGCCGGCCGAGCACGCGCTGCGGCCCTCGTTGATCGGCAGGCTGCTGCGGAATCGGCGCTGGCTCGGGGCGACGGCGCTGGGCCTGATCGGCTGGCCGCTGGAGATCGCGGCGTTGTTGCTGGCTCCGCTTACCGTGGTGCAGCCGTGCCTGGCGAGCGGGCTGATCCTGCTGCTCTGGCTGGGGGCGACGAGATTGGGGGAGACCCCGGGGCGACGTGAGTGGCTCGCGGTGAGCGCGATCGTGCTCGGCGTGGCCGGCGTCGCCTGGGCGGCGCCCGATCGAACCACCGATCACGCCGGGACCGGTGCGATCGCCTTGGCGCTTGGAATCGTCGCGATCCCGATCGTGGCTCCGTATGTCCTGCGAAGGCGCGCCGCGGCAATCGGATGGCTGCCGGTGATCGGCGCCGGCTGCGGCTATGCCTGGACCGCGATCGCAAGCAAGCTGCTCACCGACGAGCTCGCCGCCGGCACGCTCCTGGTCGCGATCGCCTGGCTTGCCACCGCCGCGGCCTCCGAGGGCCTGGCACTGCTCAGCGAGATGAGCGCCCTGCAGAAGCGGCCCGCGACCCACGTCGCGCCGGTCATGTTCGCCGTCCAGGTGCTGGTCCCGGTCCTGCTGGCGCCGCTGATCTTCGGCGAGTCGTGGAGCACGACGCCGCTCGGCGGGGCTGCCCTGGTCGCCTCGATGGGGATCGCCGTCTCCGGGACCGTCCTGCTCGCCGGCTCGAAGACGGTCGGCGCGGTTCTCGAAAACGCCCATTCGAGCGAGGCTGGCTGATTCGAGTCCGGCTTCACTGCTAGCCTTGCGGCGCCTCTTGCCCGTCCGTCCGCGGAGGCAAACTCCCAGCCACACTCACCAAGGAGCCACCGTAGGGTCCGCAGAGACAACCCGGCCCGACGCGACCAAGTTCGCGATCGGGTTTGACCATCGTGACCGCGCTCGTCTCTTCGAGCTGTGGAGCGATGTCCTCGATTCCGAGCAGTGGTCGGAGGGCCGGATGCTGGACGCCTTCGAGCAGCGCTGGGCCGACTGGAACGGCCTGCCCAGCCTCGGGCTCTCGAGTTGGGCCGGAGGGGCGCTGGCGGCACTCGAGTTCGCGGGCGTGCGGGGGGAGACGGTGCTCTGTCCGTCCAACACCTTCATGGCGACGCCGCTCGCCGCGGTCAACGCCGGCGCCACGGTCGAGTTCGTCGACTGCAACCGCGGTGACCTCTGCATGTCCTTCGAGGACTTCGAGGCCAAGGCCGAGCGGCACAAGCCCAAGGCCGCGATCCTCGTCCACATCGGCGGGCACATCGCCTTCGACGCCGAGCGGATCGCCGCCTACTGCCGCGAGAACGGGATCTTCCTGCTCGAGGACTGCGCTCACGCCCACGGCGCCGAGTGGAGCGGTCGTAAGCCCGGCGGTTTCGGCGACGCCGGCGTCTACTCGCTCTACGCGACCAAGACCGTCTCGACCGGCGAGGGCGGCGTGCTCGTCACCGGCAACGATGAGCTGATCGAGTTCGCCCGCAAGTTCCGCAACTACGGCAAGTTCGAGCACGAGGTCGACGGGCTCAACTTCCGGATGAGCGAGTTCACCGCCGCGCTCGGCCTCGTCCAGGCCGACCGCATGGAGGAGATCGTCGCCTGGAAGAACGAGTACGTGCGTCAGCATCTCGACGCTTTGCATCCCTCCCGGCTCGAGCTGCCCGACGGGATGACCTCGGGCCTCTACAAGTACATCGTCTTCGATCCGATCGAGAAGTCCACCGGCCGCGTCTACGAAGAACCCTGCCACCGCATCATGGGCCGCTCCGACGAGCTGCCCAACACCGACTGGGTGGCCAAGAACCATTGGTGCGTGCCGCTCTACTACCGACCGGAGAGCCGCGAGGCTGCTCTCGGCAAGGAGGCTTGATGAGAGTCCTGGTAACCGGCGGTGGCGGCTTCATCGGCTCCCACGTGGTCGACCGCCTGATCGAGCGCGGCGTAACGCCGCGGATCTTCGACCTCAGCGCGTCGCCCTACCACACACCGCTGGAGGTCGAGACCTTCACCGGCTCGATCACCGACTCCGCCAACCTCGACCTGGCGATGCGCGATTGCGACGCGGTCATCCACCTCGCCGCCGTCGCCGACGTCTCCCACGTCCTCGCCGACCCGGTCCTCGCCGAGGAGGTCAACACCCGCGGCACCCTGAACGTGCTCGAGGCCGCCTGCCGGGCCAAGGTCGGCCGCGTCGTCTACGGCTCGACCACCTGGGTCTACAGCGACTGCGTCGAGCAGGACGTCGACGAGGAAACGCCGATCCCGGCGCCGCGCCACCTCTACACCGCGACCAAGCTGGCAGGGGAGACCTACTGCTCCGGCTACGCCGAGCTCTACGACCTGGAGAGCACCGTGCTGCGCTTCGGCATCCCCTACGGGCCGCGCGCCCGCGCCGCCGGCGTCGTCGCCAAGTTCACCGATCTCGCCTTCGAAGGCAAGGCGCTGACGATCGCCGGCGACGGCAGCACGACCCGCAGCTTCATCTACGTCGAGGACCTCGCCGAGGGCATCGTCGCCGCGCTCGCCCCCGAGGCCGCCAATCGCACCTACAACCTCTCCGGCGACGAGATCGTGACGATCCTCGAAATCGCCGAGCGGGTGCAGGAAAACACCGACGACTGCGAGATCGTCCACACGCCGCCGCGGCCCGGCGACTTTCCCGGCAAGGTGATCTCGAACGTGCGCGCCCTCGAGGAGCTCGGCTGGAAGGCCGAAACGAGCTTCCGCCAAGGGGTCAAGAATTACGTCGAATGGGTGCGCAGCAGCACCCGTCCGCCGGACCCGGTCCCGGGCAAGAAGCCATCGCTGAACGGCAACGATCACGCCGCCGGCGCCCTGCTCGCCGGCGCCGCACGGGCCGAGGAGCGTCCGCCTCGCGTGCTGATCCTCAGCGCCGACATCGGCGAGGGCCACGACCTGCCGGCGCGGATCATCAAGGCCGACCTCGAAGAGGAAGTTCCCGGGGCCGAGGTGGAGATCGCCAACGGGCTCGAGGCGATGGGAAAGATCTCGGCGACCGTTCTGCGCAACGGCTCCAAGGTCACCTTCCGTTGGATGCCCTGGCTGTTCGACATCCAGTACTGGCTGATCACCAAGTTCGCGCCGGCGCGCTGGCTCTTCCACCACATGGGCTATGTGTTCTCGGGCCGCGGATTGCTGAAGGTGATCGAGGCCTATGACCCCGACGCCGTGATCTCCACCTACCCCGGAGTGACAGCGGTTCTGGGAATGCTGCGCGAGAACCGCCGCCTCGACATCCCGGTGCAGTCGGCGATCACCGACCTGGCGGGGCTGCGCTATTGGGCCCATCCGGGCGTCGACCTGCATTACGTCACCCACCCGGAGTCGATCGAGGAGGTCGAGAAGCTGGTCGGCCCGGGGACGGTCGAGTGGGTCCGCCCGCCGATCTCGCGCGACTTCCTGATGCCGCGCACGCGCCGCGATGCCCGCGAGTCGCTCGACGTTCCGGCCCACGCCCGGGTCGTGCTCGTCTCCGGCGGCGGCTGGGGGATCGGCGACCTCGAGGGGGCGATCCGCTCGGCCCTCACCGAGGACGCCCTGGTCGTCTGCATCACCGGCCGCAACGACATCGCCCGCGAGAAGCTCGAGCGTAGCTTCGCCGACAACGATCAGGTCCGCATCCTCGGTTTCACCGAGCAGATGAGCGACTGGATGGCCGCGGCCGACGCGATGATCCACGCGACCGCCGGCCTGACCGTTCTCGAGGCGCACATCCGCGGTTGCCCGGTGGTCTCCTACGGCTTCTCGGCCGGGCACCTGCGGGCCAATAACGCGGCTTTCGAGCGCTTTGGCCTGGCCGAGGTGGCGGGCTCCAAGCACGAGCTGGAGTCGGTCCTGCGCCACGTCACCCGCGAGCGCCGCTCGCCGGACTCCTCCTTCGCCTCGCTGCCCTCGATCGCCTCGCGCGCACTAGACGTGCGTCCGCGGGTGCGACCCCAGCCGGTCTGGCGCCTTCGTACCGAGCGGGTTGCCGTGGCGGTGGTCATCGCCCTGATCGCGGTGGTGGCGCTGTTCACCGTGATCGATCGCGAAGCTCCCTACAAGGTGGTCGCCAAGCCGCTCGAGGGCCGCATCCACTTCGGCAAGGACACCGACACCCCGGCGCCGGCCTCCGAATCGGTTCAGCAGGCAAAGCCCGCGCCCGCTTCCCAGCAGGCGGCCGCCGGCAACGGGAATTGATCGGGCGGCTGCTCGGGGCAGGCGCCTCGGCGGCCGCGGTTCTCCACGCCGGCCCGGCGCTGGCCCCGATCGTCCCGGGAATCGCCCCGGCCCTGGGGGTCGAGTTGCGCCAGGACGGCGTCGAGGGGGTCGCGCTCACCTTCGACGACGGCCCGCACCCGCAGGGGACGCCGGCCGTGCTGGAGACCCTGCGCGAGGCAGGGGCGACGGCAACCTTCTTCCTCGCCGGCGAGCAGGTGGTCAAGCGTTCCGCGCTGGCGGCCGAGATCGTCGCCGCCGGCCACCGGGTCGAGCTGCACTGCCACCGCCACCGCAACCTGTTGCGACTCAGCGTCGGCGAGTTCCTCGACGACGCCGAACGCGCCCGCGCCGCAATCGAGGAGGCGAGCGGGCAGGCGATCGCCGACTACCGTCCGCCGTACGGCATCTTCAGCGGCGCGACCCTGCGCGCCGTGCGCCGCCGCGGTTGGCGGCCCGTGCTCTGGTCGCGCTGGGGAAAGGACTGGCGTCGCAACGCAACGGCTGAGTCGATCGCACGTCGCTCATGCACCGGCATCCGGGCCGGCGAGATCGTCCTCCTCCACGACGCCGACTACTACAGCGCGCGCGGCTCCTGGGTGCGCACGGCGGCAGCGTTGCCGCTCATCCTAGAGGAGCTCGAGAGTCGCGGGCTGAAGACGACCTCGCTGCGCCGCTGAGAAGGCGGCGCGATCGTCCAGTGCTCGCAGCCGGCGAAGGCCTCGTCGAGGCGCTGCGCCATCGTGCTCCTTGGCCTGTCCTGGTCGAAGATCTCCTGAGCCATGGCTCTCCGTCCTGTAGGGGGCGTTAGCAAAGGATGGCTCCACGGTCAGACGAAAAACCCGCAACCCCATAAAGAACGCGCTGCGTGCTCCGCTGATTGTGACTTTGACCCCCCTATGGCGTGGTCAAAGTCACAATCAGCGCCTTCAGTTGGCGGCTACGAATGCGGCGATCTCGTCGGCCAGCCGTTGTGGCTGGTCGAGGGCGACGAAGGTCTTCGCGTCGGGGATCTGGACGATGCGGGCGTTGGGCGTCGTCTTTGCCAATCCTTCGGCGTATTTGATCGGGAAGAACCTGTCGCCCGGTGCCCAGGCGAGCAGCAGCGGCAGGTCCGAGCTGCTCAGCTTCTCGGCGGCCTCCAGTGTGTAGCGCTTGTTCATCCCCGCGGTGACCTTCTTGGCGTCGTGCTTGACGCCCGGGTCGCTGAGCCCCGGTGCCATCCAGGAGGCGATCAGCTCGGCGGGGATCGTGGTTCGCGCGAAGGGCTTGAAGGCGGCGCGGGCGAGGGCGCCGATCCGAAACGGCGCCGAGAGCACGGTCATCCCGCCCGGCATCTTGGCGATCGGTGGCATCGCCTTGAATATCCCCGGCGGGAAGTTCTCGTGGGTGTCGCAGTTGGTCAGCACGAGGCGGCCGATCCGCTGCGGGTGGCGGGTGACGAGCACCTGGGACATCGCGCCGCCGGAGTCGTTGCCGACGATCGTCACGTCGTCGAGGCTCGAGCGCGGCCAGGAAGCTGTCGACGATCGCCGCGATGCCGGGAGGGGAGAGGTCGGCATCGGGCTTCATCGCGATCTGCTGGGCCCCGATCGGCCAGTCCGGCGCGATGCAGCGGTAGCGATCGGAGAGCCGGTCGACCACGCCGTCCCAGAGGCGGCCGTCGACCAGAAAGCCGTGGATGAAGACCACCGGCCGGCCCTTGCCCGCCTCGCGGTAGCGGATCCGCCCGGCTGGCAGGTCGATCTCCTTGCTTACGCGCCCTTTGCCGTCTTCGACCACGGCTGCACCTTAGCGGCGATGTCCGTTTCGTCGTGCTCACGGACCACCCGGCGCGACTCCTTCTGGGCGTACATCCGCACGTCGGCGAGTTGCAGTGCCGAGGAGGGGTCGCCCGCCTCCTGAGGGATCCTCGCCCCGCCCCAGGATGCGGAGACCTCGACACCGCGGTCGCTCGCGCTCAACGCCGAGGCGGCCTGGCGCGCCACCGCGTCGAAGCGCTCCGGCCCGCAGGTGAGCAGCAGGCAGAACTCGTCGCCGCCGATCCGGTAGGCGGTGCCGTCCTCTCCGACCGCAGCGCACATGGCCTGGCCGAGGCGGGTCAGCAGCGTGTCCCCGGCCGGGTGGCCGAAGGTGTCGTTGTAGCGCTTGAAGCCGTTGAGGTCGAAGAGGTAGAGCATCACCGGGCGCTCCTCGCCGGCTCGCTTGCATTCGTCCTCGAGGTCGACCTGCATGCGGCCGCGGTTGCTGAGGCCGGTGAGCGGGTCGGTGCGAACCTGCTCGAGCAGCCGTTTGTTCTCACGGTCGCTCATCGCCAGCCTGACGATCACCGCGATCATCGTCGCCGCCCAGAGCACGGTGGCGAGGCCGCTGGTGGCGCTGTAGAACTGCATCGCGAAGAGGCCGATCATCACCGCGGCGAAGACCGCCGGGACGACGATCTCGCGCCGGTCCTCGTTCTTGGGTGAGGTGATGGCCGCGGCCTGGGCGGGCTGCCATACGGCGGCGCTGAGGCAGACGGCGGCGATCAGGTAGATCGGGTCGATCCATTCGCCGCCCGGCAGCGCCGCGCCGGTCGATTGCAGCGTGTAGGCGATGTCGGCGATCACCAGGGCGGAGAGGCCGGTCAGCAGCAGGGACCAGGTGCGGCCCGGTCGCCAGCCGGTCAGGGCGACAACGCCGACCACGAGCGAGACCATGCCGATGTCGCCAAGCGGGTAGGCGAGCGTGGTAGCGACCTGGATCGACGTGCCGGTCGCCTTTTCGGCGACGAAGTCGAAGACGAAGGCCGCGCCCAGCGCCGCGGTGCCGAGTGCGGCGATCGCGCCGTCCATCCAGAGTCGCCAGTTGATCTCGTGCGCCCGGGCCTTGACCAGCATCGCCAGGCCGGCGTAGGCGAGGGGGTAGAAGGCGAGGTAGCCGACATCGGCCGGCGAGGGATACGGGGCCGAGGGGTTGCCTTCGATCGCGATCGTCCAGTAGACCTCGGCGGCTCCCCAGAAGAGGATCGCGGCGCCGATCAGCAGCCAGGCGGCGCGCTCTCGGCGGTAGTCCGACGCCCTGATCAGGCAGGCGACGCCGGCGCCGAGCACGACCGCGTCGTAGAGCGGTCCGGCGATCGTGACGTGAAAGCTGCCGCCGACGCCCAGCCAGTCGTGGATCGCGACGATGGTGGTCCCGCCGAGCAGCAGGATCGCCAGAGCGCGGCGAAGGACTTGCGATCGCCTCGGACCGGCCGCGTTTGGGACCGTAGCTTTCACTGACCAGCTATCGGCAGCCGGGAGCGGTTCCCCAAGCCTTGAAGGGGCAAATTGCGCCGGTCATCTAAACTGGAGTCAAATGAAAGCCGGAATACATCCTGAGTACACGCTGGCCAACGTGCATTGCTCCTGCGGCAACCAGTTCTACACGCGCTCTACCGAGTCCGATCTGCACGTCGAGCTCTGCTCGGAGTGCCACCCGTTCTACACCGGCAAGCAGAAGCTTGTCGATACGGGTGGGCGGGTCGAGCGCTTCCAGCGCCGCGCCGCGAAGCACGCCAAGGCCGGGAGGTAAGGCGTGAGCCCGGAGTTGGGCTCCCCGAGACCCGCGATGGCCGCATCCAGGAACGGAGCGGACCCGCTGCGCATGCCCGACGGCGCGCTGGTGGCCAAACGCGACGCGCCGGTCGGCGGCCAGGCGGTGCTCGAGGGCGTGATGATGCGCGGCATCTCCGTCTGGGCCGTGGCCTGCCGCCGTCCCGACGGCGAGATCGAGATCAGCTCCGAGTCGATCAAGCCCTGGGCCAAGCGCCACCGCCTCTGGCGCCTGCCGGTGCTGCGCGGCATCGTCGCCCTCGGCGAGTCGCTGAAGATCGGCTTCCGCGCACTGGGCATCTCCGCCAACGCCCAGCTCGAGGAGGACGAGGACGGCGAGCCGGAGGAGATCGGCGGCTGGGTCTGGGGACTGACCATCGTGCTCTCGATGCTGATGGCGATCGGGCTCTTCTTCGTCGTCCCGGTCGGGCTGACCAGCCTGATCAAGGACCAGCTCGGCTCGCCGGTCCTCTTCTGGCTGGTCGAGGGGGTGCTGCGGACGGCGATCTTCATCGCCTACATCGTCGCGATCAGCCGCCTCCAGGACCTGCGCCGCGTCTTCGAGTACCACGGCGCCGAGCACAAGACGATCTCCTGCTACGAGGCCGAAGACGAGCTGTCTCCGGCTCGCGCCAAGCTCTACTCGCGCCTGCATCCGCGCTGCGGCACCAGCTTCCTGCTGATCGTGATGGTGCTGGCGATCTTCGTCTTCGCCCCGATCGGCCTGCCCGCCTGGTACTGGCTGGTGGCCTCGCGCATCCTCGGCATCCCGCTGATCGCCGGGCTCTCCTACGAGGTGATCAAGTGGGCGGGCAAAAACCGCCGCAAGCGCTGGGTGCGGGCGATCATGTGGCCCGGGCCTGATGCTGCAGAACCTGACCACCCGCGAGCCCGACGAAGAGCAGCTGGCGGTGGCGATCGCCTCGCTGGAGAGCCGTGTTCGCCGAGGAGTACGCCCGAGCAGGCGGCGGCGGGACAGCAGATCGAGATAGTCGCGTAGAGCGTCTGGCGCGTCTATGGTTGAGCTGTGATCGACGCAACTGATTGAGCAGATCGAAGTTCGATTCGCCGAGCTGGAGCAGCAGATGTCCGACCCGGAGGTGATCGCGGATCGTGAGCGGTACGCGAGTACCGGGCGCGAGTACCGGGAGCTACGAGCTGCCCATGAGCTTGCCGTTGAGTACCGGACGCTGAAGGACGACCTTGAAGGGGCTCGGGAGCTGCTGGCCGAGGACGATGACGACGGAGCTGCAGAAGGTCGTCGACGAGGCGCCGCGGCGGATCGAGGAGCTGGAAGAGGAGATCCGGTTGGCGATGGTCGAGCGCGACCCCAACGACGACAAGAACGTCCTGGTCGAGATTCGGGCCGGGACCGGGGGGGACGAGGCGGCGCTCTTTGCCGGCGACCTCTACAAGATGCTGACTCGCTACGCCGAAGAGCGCGGTTTTGTCACCGAGACGCTTTCGCAGTCGAGCGCCGAGGTCGGTGGCTTCAAGGAGGTCACCTTCGCGATCAAGGGCGACGGCGCCTACTCGGTCTTCAAGTACGAGGGCGGCACCCACCGCGTGCAGCGGGTGCCGGAAACCGAGTCCCAGGGCCGCATCCACACCTCGACCGCGACCGTGGCGGTGCTGCCCGAGGCCGAGGAGGTCGAGGTCAAGGTCGACCAGAACGACCTGCAGATCGACGTCTATCGCTCCTCGGGGCCGGGCGGCCAGTCGGTCAATACGACCGACTCCGCGGTGCGGATCACCCACAAGCCGAGCGGGATCGTCGTCTCGATGCAGGACGAGAAGTCCCAGCTGCAGAACAAGGAGCGGGCGATGCGGGTGCTGCGCGCTCGCCTCTACGAGCGCGAGCTGGCCGAACAGCAGGCGCAGATCGCCTCCGAGCGCAAGGCCCAGGTCGGCAGCGGCGAGCGCTCCGAGAAGGTGCGCACCTACAACTTTCCCCAGGGCCGGGTCACCGACCACCGGATCAAGCACACCTCGCACAATCTCGAAGGCGTGCTCGGCGGCGAGCTGGCCGAGTTCACCGAGGCCCTGGCCGCCGAGGAGAAGCGCCAGAGGCTTGAGACGGCCACCGTCGGGTGATCCGCGAAGCGCTGACGGCGTCCACGGACGGGCTGCGCGCGGCGGGTGTCGAAGACCCGCGCCTGGACGCCGAGCTGCTGTTGGCCGAGGCAACGGGCTGGGACCGGGCCCGTCTTGCGGCCGAGCCGGAGGCTGAGATCCCGTCCCGCGGCGGCGCGGCGATTCGGCGAGATGGTGAGGCGGCGGCTGCGGCGCGAGCCGGTTGCCTACATCGTCGGGCGCAGGGGCTTCCGGCAGATCGAGCTCGCGGTCGACCTGCGGGTGCTGATTCCGCGGCCGGAGACCGAGCTGCTGGTCGAGCTGGCGCTGGAGCTGCAGCCGCGCCGCTTGCTCGACCTCGGAACCGGCTCCGGCGCGATTGCATTGGCGGTTGCTGACGAGCTGCCCTGCTGCGAGGTGGTGGCGACCGACACCTCGGCTGCTGCGCTCGAAGTCGCCAGGGCCAATGCCGAGCGGCTCGGCCTGGCGGACCGGGTCCGTTTCGCCGGGGGCTCGCTGCCGGCGGGCGAGGGCTTCGACCTGATCCTCGCCAACCTCCCCTACGTCGCCGAGGCGGACTGGGCTTCGCTGCAGCCAGAGGTGACCGAGTGGGAGCCCCGCGAGGCCCTGCTGGCCGGCCACGACGGCCTAGACGCGTTCCGAGCTGCGATTCCCGCTGCTACCGCAACGGCGCCGGTGGTTGCGCTGGAGGTCGGGATGGGGCAGGCCCCGGCGGTTGGCGCGTTGCTGCGCGCGGCTGGATTTGCCTCGGTAAGGACGCGGCGCGACCTGGCGGGGATCGAGCGGGTCGTGGTGGGATCGACACACTCCGCTGACTTCGCCTTTATCCGTCCTATAGGCCCCAAAAAGACGAAGTCAGCGTCGGATGAGTGAGTTTGTTTCGATCGAGCGGTCTGGGGCGGCGCGGGCTCGTGCCGCCCTGGAGCGCTGCATCGCCGCCGCCGGCGTCGCCGTATTCCCCGCGGATGGGCTCTATGGCCTCGCCTGCGACCCCCTCGACGCGGAGGCGATCGAGCGCATCCACCGGATCAAGGGGCGCGACGACGGCAGGCCGTCCGCCGTCCTCTACTTCTCGCCGCTGGCGATGCGTGAGCTGGTCGAGGGGCTCGGCGCGCGGACCACGGCGGCGGTGGGAGCGCTGCTGCCCGGCCCGGTCACGCTCGTCATCGCCAATCCGGAGCGGCGCTACCCGCTGGCCTGCCGCGAGGACCGCGAGCGGCTCGGGGTGCGCCTGATCGGCGGCCCGCTGGCGGGCGCTATGTGCCCGATCTTCCAGACCTCGGCCAACCGCAGCGGCGAGCCGGCCCCGCTCGACTTTGGCGACGTCCCGGCCGAGATCGTCGCCGCGGCCGACCTGGCGATAGATGGCGGCAGCCTGACCGGGCTCCCCTCCACGGTCGTCGACCTGACCGCCTTCGACGCGAGCGGCGAGTGGACCGTCCTGCGCGAGGGGGGGATGTCCCCCGGGGACCTCGCGGTCCGGCTGGAAGCTCTTTAATGCTGCCCTAATTAGTGGGACGGGAGCGGGCAGTACTGTTGCGCCGATGGCACGGGCGAGCGGGGCGATGAGCTGGTGGCTGGCGGGGTCATAGCGCGAGCCTTCCTGCCGGCGAAGTCCGCCTTCGAGCAGGTGGGGGAGATGATGATCCTCACCGCGAAGACGGTCGTCTCCGCGGTGAGACCTCCGTACCCCTACGGGGAGGAGCTGGTCTGGCAGTTCCTCTTCGTCTTGAAGCTCTCCTGGTTCCCGCTGCTGATTTCGACCTTCGCCCTCTGCCTCGGCGCGCCGGGGCTGCAGGCGGCCGGGGTGCTCTCGCTGTTCGGCGCCCTCGACCGCCTCGGCGGCTTCTTCGTCCTGACCGCGATCCGCTGGATCGGGCCGCTGGTGACCGCCGTCGTCGTCGCCGGCGTCGCCGGCACCGCGATCACCGCCGACCTCGGCGCCCGCAAGATCCGCGAGGAGCTCGACGCCCTGCAGGTGCTCGGCGTCGACCCGGTCAAGAACCTCGTCGTGCCGCGCTTCCTGGCGCTCGTCGTGATCACCGGGCTGCTCGACATCTTCGCGATCGTCTTCGGGCTCTCCGCCGGGATCGCCGCCGAGCTGCTCTACAAGCAGTCGCTCGGCGGCTTCTTCGCGACCCTCTTCTCCAACGCCTCGATCACCGACATCTGGGGGTCGGTGCTGATGTGCACGTTGTTCGGCGCGATCATCGCCGTCGTCTGCTCCTATAAGGGGATGTCGGCGTCGGGGGGCGCCGCCGGGGTCGGCCGCGCCGTCAACCAGGCGGTAGTGATCGCCCTCGTCGCGGTCTTCTTCTTCAACTTCGTCTTCACCTCGGTCCTGCTCGCCACCAACCCCGAACTGCAGTCGATCCGATGATCGGCTGGCTCGACGCGCCGCGCGGCTGGCTCGACTCCTTCGGAGAGATCGCCCGCTTCGGCACGCGGGTCGCCGGGCTCGTCTACAGCGGCCGCGTCCTGCGCTTCTTCGGCGAGAGCCTGCGCCAGGGCGGGATCCTGATCCTCGGCTCGGCGGTGATCATCTGGGCCTTCGTCTTCATCCTCGGCCTGCAGTGTGGGCTGCAGGGCGCCTACTTCAACCGCTCGATCGGCGCGCCGTCGCTTGCCGGCCTCTTCTCGGCCTACTGCGACCTGCGCGAGGGCCTGCCCTACGCCTTCGGCTACATCCTCTCGGCCAAGGTCGGCACCGGGATCGTCGCCGAGCTGGGGGCGATGCGGATCTCCGACGAGATCGACGCGCTCGAGGTGATGGGCATCCCGCCCGTCACCTTCCTCGCCGCGACCCGCCTGCTCGGCGCCTGGATCGCGATTCCCTTCCTCTACCTGGTCGGGGTGGGGGTCGCCTATTTCGCCAGCTACATCGCCGTGGTCCAGCAGGTCGGCGATGTCTCCTCGGGCGGCTACCTGCTGATCTTCTGGATGTTCCAGAGCCCGCCCGACCTGCTCTTCAGCCTGATCAAGGGGATGGTGATGGCGACCGCGATCGTGCTGGTCGGCTGCTATTACGGCTATACGGCTTCAGGGGGACCGGTCGGAGTCGGCACCGCGACGGCACAGTCGATGGTGGTCAACATCATCATCGTCCACATCATCGGCATGCTCGGCACGATCGTCTTCTGGGGCTCCAACCCGCGCGCCCCGATCGGCGGTTAGCAGCCGCTGTCGCCGTGGAAGGGGAGGTGGACGAGGCGGCGCGAGGTGTTGTCGTCCTCGTTTGACTCGTAGAGGAGGTTCTGCGGGTCGACGTGCATGACGAAGGCGAAGCAGCCGCGCAGGCCCGCGACATCGATCCACTGCTTGGAGTAGTCGGAGGGATAGATGTCCGACCAGCCGACCGAGGTGCCGAGGGTGACCCTGTCCTGGAAGGGGTTCTGGTTGCAGCCGGGGTAGTGGAAGGTCTGCGGGGAACGCGGTCCGGGTTGCGTCCGTTCCAAATCCCGCAGGCAGTAGTTGAGCTTCGGCCCGGTCCGCACCCGGTGCAGCAGTCGATGGTGGGCGTCGACCGACCAGAGTTCGAAGTGGGCGAGCTGGTGGACCTTCCAGTAGCTGCCGCCGAAATAGGAGCCGACGTCGGTGAAGTGCAGCGTCGCCCGCGTCGAAACGTCGATGTGGCCGCCGCCGGCGCGGTAGATCCGCTGGTGGACCTTCATCGCCCGCGGCCCGTTGCGCACGCCGCGCAACTCCATCGGCCCGCGCCCGCGGCTCTCGACGTTGCTGGTCGCGTGCAGCAGTGCCCGACCGTGGCTGCCGTGGGAGAGGAAGATTTCCGACGGCGGCGCAATCTTCAGGTTGGGGCAGAGCAGATGTCCTGAGCCCGGCTCTCGGCAGGGGTTGCCGGCGCCGGCCGCGGTCGTGGCGAGACAGAGGGCCGCGAGCGTCGCGGTCACTATTGCGGCTGGGATTCGCACTCTCACCGGCTTCAGACTATCCCTGTCCGTTGCTATCGTCGGCAGACCGTGAACGATCTTCCCGAGGACTTCCAAACCGCCCCGCTGGCCGAGGTCGATCCGGCGATCGCCGCGGTGCTCGAGAAGGAGTTGCGCCGCCAGCAGGGCACGCTGGAGATGATCGCCTCGGAGAACTTCGTGCCGCAGGCTGTGCTCGACGCGGTTGGCTCGGTGCTGACCAACAAGTACGCCGAGGGCTACCCCGGGCGCCGCTACTACAGCGGCTGCGAGGAGGTCGACGTCGCCGAGCGGCTGGCGATCGATCGCGCCAAGGAGCTGTTCGGCGCCGGGCACGCCAACGTCCAGCCCCACTCCGGAGCGCAGGCCAACAACGCCGTCTACATGGCGCTGCTCGAACCAGGAGACACCTTCCTCGGCCTCGCTCTCGACCACGGCGGCCACCTCAGTCACGGGATGAAGATCAACGTCTCCGGCACGCTCTACAACCCGGTCCCGTACCACGTCCGCAAAGACGATCTGCTGGTCGACATGGACGAGGTCGCCGCGCTTGCCGAGGAGCACAAGCCGAAGCTGATCGTCGCCGGCTGGTCGGCCTACCCGCGCCAGCTCGATTTCGCCGCCTTCCGCCGGATCGCCGACTCGGTCGGGGCCAAGCTGATGGTCGACATGGCCCACTTCGCCGGCCTCGTCGCCGCCGGCGAGCACCCCAACCCGGTGCCGTACGCCGACGTCGTCACGACGACGATCCACAAGACCCTCTGCGGCCCGCGCAGCGGCATGATCCTCTGCAAAGAGGAGCACGCGAAGGCAATCGACAAGGCCGTCTTCCCCGGTCAGCAGGGCGGGCCGCTGATGCACACCGTCGCCGCCAAGGCCGTGGCACTGCGAATCGCTGCCAGCGAGCAGTTCCGCGCGCGCCAGCGCCAGACGATCGCCAACGCCAGGGCGTTCGCAGCCGGGCTGGAAGACGGAGGCGTCCCGGTCCTCACCGGCGGCACCGATGTGCACCTCGTTCTCGTCGACCTCACGCCCAGCGGCCTCGACGGGCAGACCGCCGAGGACCGCCTCGAGGAGGTCGGCATCACGGTAAACCGCAACGCGATCCCCTTTGACCCACGGCCGCCGATGAACCCCTCCGGCCTGCGCATCGGCACCCCGGCGCTGACCACCCGCGGCCTGGTCGAGGACGACATGACCGAGATCGCCGCAGTCATCGCAACCGCGCTCTCAGACGACTTTGATGCGCAGAAGGACGCCCTTGCCGATCGCACTCGCGCCCTGATGGATCGCTACCCCCTGTACCCGCAGCTGTCGCCGGCGTCGGTCTGAGCCCCGCAGCGGCTCGTATCTACCCGCTCGTTACGACTATTGAGTGGCGAATGGTTGTCGGGCGCCAACGATAATTTGAAGGGCGTGAACTCGCCTCTTGCGGCTGAAATGAAGCCCTTGCTGGGCCACCATCCGGTGGGTGCCTCGACGGGATATATGGTCGATCTCCGGGGCGATTGGCCCAGGCTGGTCGAGGAGGCGAGCCGCGTTTCGAGCTTTGCAGTGGAGCTCACCGCCTTGGACGAGGGTGAGTTGCCGGCTCTTCTGAGCTTCCTGACGAACGAGCCTCGCTTGCCGTTTCGCTACGTCAGTGTCCATGGTCCGAGCAAGGAACGGCAGATGCCCGAGGCGGATCTGGTCACCCAACTCGCGGCGCTGCCGCCGTTTGTCGATGCGATCGTGCTGCACCCTGATCAGATCCAGGATCCCTCATTCTACTTGCCGTTGGGGAGTCGGCTCTTGATCGAGAACATGGATTCCCGAAAGGCGTCGGGGAAGTACAGCGACGAACTGGAACAGCTATTCGAGGCGCTGCCCGCAGCGGGATTCTGCTTCGACGTCGCTCACGCTTGGACAGTCGATTCGACAATGGCCGTCGGAGAAGAATTGCTCGATCGGTTCACGAGCCGCCTCAAACATGTCCATCTCAGTTCGATGTCGGAGGGTCTCAGCCACGTTCCCCTCCAAGCAGAGCAGGAGAGACTCTTCGCACCCTTGCTCTCTCGTTGTCGGGATGTGCCCTGGATCCTCGAGGCCGCGCCTCCAGGCCGCTGATAGAGGGCATCGGTATGAATCCCCTCGAGTTGCTGGCCGAGCGCAGTGCCGGAGGGTTCCCGAATCTGATCGAGGCTCGACGGGAGACGACGCGGCGCTTGGAGGAAACGCGCGGGCGCCTTTCCCCGCTTGAGTGCGACGCAGGGGCAAGCGTCGTGCTCTTTGGGTCCTGGGGGCGACAGGAGCTCACCAGCCAGAGTGACGACGACTGGGCCGTCCTGGTCGCTCGGGGCACAGTGGCTATGCGACCGTCAATAGATGAGGTGAGCGATCTCGTCGGTAAGGGGAGTCGAAGACCAGGTGCCCAAGGCGTTTTTGGCGACACGATTTTCTGCGACGACCTGGTTGAGCGTATTGGCCTCAAAGAGGACGACAACGACAACCTGACGAGGAGACTCCTTCTCCTGCTTGAGCCGGTGGCCGTCCTCAACGAGCCTGCACACCACGGTTGCCGGAGACGAGTCCTGGATGGGTATCTGGACGATTCGGTTAAGGACTTTCGGCCTCCCCGCTTTCTGCTCAACGACGTAATTCGATATTGGAGGACGATTTGTGTCGACTTCGTGGGAAAGGAGCGCCGCGGCACGGGTCAGAAGTGGGCGCTGCGGAATCTCAAGCTTGGCCTCTCCCGCAAGGCCCTCTTTGCAGGAGGATTGCTGCCGGTCCTGCTATGCCATCGCTTCGACGCACCTGGCATAGGCACATTTCTCGAGGGGGAATTCGAGCTGCCTTCAATCGATCGCATCGCGCGGGCTTTCCTCGAGCTCGACGCGGTGGACGCCGGGGTTCGGGCGGTTGGCGCGTATGACGCGTTTATCGGCTTACTAGGCGATCCGAAGGCCAGGGGTGAGTTGGAAAGGCTTTCCCGAGACCAGGCCATGGAATCGGAGGTGTTCAAGCAGGGCAAGCGCTTGGTCAAGGACTTTCAGCAGGGATTGCTGGCACTGCTCTTCGAGACATCGCTCAGGCCCCTGGTGCGGGAATACGGGATCTTTTAATGTTGATCTGGGTCGATTGCACCGCGGCGGCGCACCCGTTGGTGCTGCGGCCGATCATCGAGCGGCTGGAAGCTCGCGGGGATGAGGTCGTGGTTACCGCCCGCGAGTACGGGCAGACGCTGGGGATCCTCGACCGACTTGGGATTCCATACACGGCGGTGGGCAGCCATGGCGGTGCGTCGGCGCTGGGCAAGGGCCGGGCGCTGGTCGGGCGCTCGGCGCGGCTGACTCGCTTCGTCTGGGAGCGGCGGCCACAGCTGGCGCTTGCCCACGGCTCCGTCGACCTCGCGGTCGTTTCCTCGCTCTACCGCATCCCCTCGGTGCAGATGCAGGACTACGAGTTCGCCGGTTGGCAGCGTCAGATCGCCTTCCGGGCGGCGCGCCGGGTTCTCGTCCCGGACTCGATCCCGCTCGATCGCCTGAAGAGGATCGGCGCCGTGGAGCGCAAGCTGGTCCGCTATCCCGGCCTCAAGGAGGAGTACTACCTGGCCGGGTTCGAGCCCGACGCGGCGGTGCTCGGTGAGCTTGGCCTGGATCGCGAGAAGGTGCTCGTCGTCGTCCGCCCACCGCCGGAGACCTCCGAGTACCACGCCCGCAACGACCTCTACGGCGAGGCGATCCGCCACCTCGCCGCGGCCGCCGACGTGCAGGGGGTCGTGATCCCACGCACCGAGCGGCAGGGGGTCGAGGTGCGGCAGATGGGCGCCGCCAACCTGATCGTCGCCGAGCGGGCCGTCGACGCCCAGAGCCTGATCGCCTTCGCCGACCTCGTCGTCAGCGCGGGGGGGACGATGAACCGCGAGGCCGTCGCCCTCGGCACGCCCGTCTTCACCACCTTCGCCGGGCGCATGGGAGGGGTCGACGAGGCGCTGATCGCCGACGGACGCCTGCAGGTGCTCGACGACCCGGCCGCGCTGCCGCTGCACAAGCGCCAGACCCCAGTCGGTGTTCTCAACCCACGCGACCCCGATCTTCTGGTCGAGGCAGTGCTCGCCGCTCGCGGGCTATCCCGGTAGGGGTGGAACGTCTTGTACTTTTTCCGGGGAGAGGCTTGCCGATAGCCACAACGGATCTTCGGAAAAAGTTAAGTGGAACCCCTACCGGGATAGCCCTAGATGGCTGCGACTACTGACGCCGTCCTCGCTTTTCTCGTAGCGGCCGCGATCGCCTGGCTGCTGGTCCCCTACGCCGAGCGGCTCGCCTTTCGCATCGGCGCGATCGACATACCGAAGGAGCGCGGTCTGCACGACAAACCGATGCCGAGGCTTTCGGGCCTGGCGATCTTCGCCGGCATCGAGGTCGCCGGCTGGATCTGGCTGCCGGGCGACGGCGAGAGCCGCTCGATCCTGCTCGGCGCCGCGGCGATCGCCGCGGTCGGGGTCATCGACGACGTGCGCGGCCTGCCCGCCCTGCCCAAGCTGCTCGGCCAGATCGGCGCGGCGCTGATCCCCGTCCTCGGCGGGGTTCGCGTCGACAACCTGACCCTGCCCTTCGTCGGCGGCTTCGAACTGGGCTGGCTCGCCTACCCGCTGACCGTGCTGGGGATCGTCGCCGTGGTCAACGTGATCAACTTCATCGACGGCGTCGACGGCCTCGCCGCCGGCGTCTGCACGATCGCGGCGATCGCCCTGGCGGTGATCGCCCTCTCACTGGAGCGCAACGCCGCCGGCGTCTTGGCGGCGCTGACCGCGGGCGGCGCGCTCGGCTTCCTCCGTCACGGCTTCCCGCCCGCCTCGAGCTTCATGGGCGACACCGGCTCCAACCTGCTCGGCTACCTGCTCGCCACCGCCTCGGTGCAGGGGGCGCTGAAGACCAACGCGGTCGTCGCCCTGATCCTGCCCTTGGTCGTGCTCGCGGTGCCGATCCTCGACACCGGCTTCGTCGTCGCCAAGCGGCTCAAGTACCGCCAGCCGATCTACCAGGCCGACAGCTGGCACTTCCACCACCGCATGGCCAACATCGGCTTCTCGCAGCGGCGCACCCTCGCCTACCTCTACGGCTGGACCCTGGCGCTGGCGGGCCTGGCGCTGGCGCTGCGCTTCGTCCCCTACAGCGACAACCACGGCCACTTCCACGCCTTTTGGACGGCGGTGATGGTCGCCTTCGGCCTGCTTGCCCTGGCAACCAGCGTCTACCTGATCTACGTGCTGGAGATCCTCAAGCTGCGCCGCGGCCGGCTCAACCCCGAAACGGGCGAAATCGAAGCGATAACGCTGGAGGAGCCGGAAAAGACTTAGTAACAGGTTGTAACAAGCCTCACGAACTGGCTCTAGAAAGCGGATCGTCGGCCCTTTCGGATATAGTCGCGAGTCCGCCCGCCCTTTCGAAGACGGGCGAATTTTATGTCTCCTCCCAAGTACGTCGACCTCCTGGTCCTTGCCGCAGCCCTCGCCGTTTTTCTGCTCGGCGGCCTGTCCATGCTCGGATACGCCGTGGGCGCGGCGGCCTGGCTGGCGCAGCGGGGCATCCAGATCCTTCGCCGCCAATCGCGCCAAGCGGGAACTGGCGGCCGGCAACCGGCAGCGGGCGATGGGGATCGCCGGGGCGACCACCCTCGGCCGGGTCTGGCTGATGGCGACGGCGGTGCTCGTCGTCGGCTTGATCGAACGCGAGGCCGGCCTCACCTCCGCGATCCTGGTCGCGGTCCTCTTCACGGTCTCCTTCGCCGCCCAGGGCCTCGCCCACCTCTTCGAGCCGGAGGCGGGCAAAGCGTGACCACCCGTAACAAGGTCCTGATCGGGCTCGGCGTCTACTTCGGGATCGCGATCCTGATGTTGCTGATCTTCGGCAGCTCCGGCAAGCTCGAATCGTTCCACCCGCAGAACGAGTTCAAGCTCGAACCCTGGGTCTCGATCCACCTCGGCAGCCTCGACCTCAGCATCAACAAGGCGGTCCTCTACCTGGTCCTGGCCAGCGGGCTGACGATCTTCGCGATGGTCTGGATCAGCCGCCGCATGGCGCAGAAGCCCAACCGGGTGCAGACCGCGATCGAGGTCGCCTACGACATGACCAAGAACAACATCACCGGCGGCAACATGGACGCCGCCACGGCGGTGCGCTGGTTCCCGTTCCTCGCCGCCCTCTTCTTCTGGATCTGGTTCTCGAACATGATCGGCTTCATCCCGCTGCCGACCAACACCGAGCACACGGTGAACATCTTCGGCCTCGAACTTCCCGCCTTCGCGATCTACGCGGCGACGGCCAACATCTCGATCCCGCTGGTCCTGACCCTGGTCGTCTGGGTCTCCTACCACGTCGAAGGGATCCGCACCAAGGGCTTCATCCCCTACTTCGCCAGCTGGCTGCCGCCGGGCCTGGAGGAGATGAACCCGATCGGCAAGGCGGCGATCTTCGTGATCGAGGTGATCTCGCACTTCGTGCGGCTGATCTCGCTCTCCGTGCGTCTTTTCGCCAACATCCTCGCCGGCCACCTGCTGCTGCTCTTCATGGGCGGCGGGCTGGCCGTGCTGCTCGGCATCGCCGCCCTCGGGGCGCTCACGTTCCCGCTGGCATTCGCGTTTTTCGTCTTCGAGGTGGGCCTGGTCGCGACGCTTCAGGCGTTTATCTTCTCGACCCTCACCGCGATCTACATCGGCGGAGCCACCTCCGCCAGCCACTAGAAAAGGAGCGCTGTCTCAATGGATCTGTCCCCTGTAACCGCCGCGGTCGCCGAAGAAGGCATCAAGAGCGCCGGCAAAGCGATCGCCCTCGGCGTCGGTGCCGGCCTCGGCTCTATCGGCGCCGGCATCGGCATCGGCTTCATCTTCGGCAAGGAGATCGAGTCGGTCGCCCGCCAGCCTGAGATGAAAGACGAGCTGCAAAGCATCCGCTGGCTCGGCTTCGCGCTCACCGAGGCCGTCGCCTTCTACACCTTCATCTTCGGCCTGATCGCCTTCTTCCTCTCCTAGGGATATGGGCTTGCTCGGGTACATAGCCGCGGCTCCGCTTGCCGCCGAGGAAAGCGGCGGCAGCTTCCTGGTCTCACCGGGCCTCGGCCTGATGATCTGGACGCTGGTCCTCTTCCTCTTCACGATGTGGGTGCTGAGCAAGGTCGCCTTCCCGAAGATCCAGGAGGCGCTCGACAAGCGCGCCAAGACGATCAGCGAGTCGATCGAGGCGGCGGAACGCCAGCGCAAGGAGTCCGACGAGCTGCTCGCCCAGTACCGCGAGGAGTTGAAAAACGCTCGGGTGCAGGCCGATGAGATCATGGCTCGGGCCAAAAAAGCGGCCGACAGCGCCGTATCCGAGGGGGCCGCGGCCGGCAATCAGAAGCGCGAGGAGCTGGTCGCCGCGGCGACGCGCGACATCGAAGCCGAGACGCGGCGCTCGCTGCAGCAGATCCGCAAGGAGGTCGCCGACCTCACCGTGCTGGCGACCGAGAAGGTCACCCGCAAGTCACTCGACGAGGCCGATCAGCGTCGGCTGGTCGAGGAGGCGCTCAGCGAGGTCGATTTCTCCGCCCTCTCGGGCGCGGAGGGCGCGAAGAGCTGATGGCGGCGGCAGCGCGCGTATACGCCGAGGCCCTCTTCGAGGTGGCCAAGGAGAAGGGCAAGCTCGACGCGATCCGCGACGAGCTGGCCCAGTTCGCCGACGCGCTCGACGGCGACGCCGACCTGCGGGTCTTCTTCTTCAGCCCTTACTTCTCCACGGCGGAGAAGGTGGCGGGCCTGAAGCGCGCCGTCAGCGACGCCGACCGGGAGCTGCTCAACTTCCTCGAGCTGCTGATCGAGAAGGGGCGGGTGCAGGAGGTATTCCGCATCCGCCGCCAGCTCGACGAGCTCTGGAAGCAGGAGAACCGGCGCATCGACGTGACGGTCACCAGCGCGGTCGAGCTTGACCGCGCGGTGGTCGAGAAGGTCGGCGAGGAGATCGAGCGCCAGACCGGCCAGAAGGTGGAGCTGGCCAGCCGCGTCGACGACGAGATCATCGGCGGCATCGTCCTGCAGGTCGGCAACATGGTCCTCGACGCGAGCATCCGCAGTCGCTTGGACAAACTTCGAAAGAGCGTCGCCCAAGCGGCGTAAGGAGGCGTAACCGCAGTGGAGATCAAGCCTGACGAGATTGCATCGATCCTTCGCGAGAGGATCGAGGGACTGGACACGGAAACCGCCGACCTCTCGGAGGTCGGCACGGTGCTGTCCGTGGCGGACGGGATCGCCCGCATCCACGGCCTCGAGCGCTGCATGGCGCTGGAGATGCTGGAGCTGCCGCACGGCGTCACCGGGCTGGCGCTCAACCTCGAGGCCGACAACGTCGGCGCCGTGCTCTTCGGCGAGTGGGACAAGGTGGTCGAGGGCGACACGGTTAAGCGCACCGGCCACCTGCTGCGGATTCCCGTCGGCGACGAGCTGCTCGGCCGCATGGTCGACCCGCTCGGCCGCCCGCTCGACGACAAGGGCGAGATCGCCACGACTCAGACGCGACCGGCCGAGTTCAAGGCTCCCGGCGTGGTCCAGCGCCAGCCGGTCACCGAACCGGTCCAGACCGGCCTGATGTCGATCGACGGGATGATCCCGATCGGTCGCGGCCAGCGAGAGCTGATCATCGGCGACCGCCAGACCGGCAAGACGGCGATCGCGATCGACACGATCATCAACAACCGCGACAAGGACATGGTCTGCATCTACGTCGCGATCGGCCAGAAGATGTCGACGGTCGTCCAGCTCAAGCAGGTGCTGGAGGAGAACGGCGCGATGGAGAACACGATCATCGTCGCCGCCCCCGCCGACGAGGCGGCGCCGATCAAGTTCATCGCCCCCTACGCCGGCTGCGCGATGGGCGAGCACTTCCTCTACAACGGCAAGGCCGCCCTCTGCGTCTACGACGACCTGACCAAGCACGCCTACGCCTACCGCCAGATGTCGCTGCTGCTGCGGCGCCCGCCTGGTCGCGAGGCCTACCCGGGCGACGTCTTCTACCTGCACTCGCGCCTGCTCGAGCGGGCGGTGAAGCTCAACGACGACCTCGGCGGTGGCTCGCTGACGGCGCTGCCGATCATCGAGACGCAGGCCTCCGACGTCTCCGCCTACATCCCGACCAACGTGATCTCGATCACCGACGGTCAGATCTTCCTCGAGTCCGACCTCTTCTACTCGGGCGTGCGGCCGGCGATCAACGTCGGCATCTCGGTCTCGCGGGTGGGCGGCAACGCGCAGACCAAGGCGATGAAGAAGGTCGCCGGCAAGCTGCGCCTCGACCTCTCTCAGTACCGCGACCTCGAGGCCTTCGCCCAGTTCGGCTCCGAGCTCGATCCCGAGACCCAGAAGACGCTGAGCCGCGGCGAACGGCTGGTCGAGCTGCTCAAGCAGAAAGAGCGCGAGCCGCTCGAGGTGGCCGACCAGGTGGCGGCGATCTACTCCGGCACCGGCGGCTACCTCGACCGGATCAAGACCGAGCGCGTCGGCGAGTTCCTCGGCGACCTGCGCATCCGGCTGCGCTCCGAGAAGGCCGACCTGCTGGCGCGGATCACCGACACCGGCAAGCTCGAGGAGGCCGACGAGGAGGAGCTGGGCGCCGCGATCCGCGCGGTTGTCGAGGACTTCGGCGCCGACTTCGACGAGCACGGCGACCCGGTCGAGGAGCTAACTCCCGCCTAATGGCCTCGCAGAAGGACGTCAAGAATCGCATCGCGTCGATCAAGAACATCAACAAGATCACGCGGGCGATGGAGATGGTTGCCGCGGCGCGCCTGCGCCGGGCCGAACAGCGGATTGAGCAGATGCGCCCCTACGCGCAGTCGATGCGCAAGCTCACCCGCCGCGCCGCCGAGCAGGCGGGCGGGCTGCCGCGCGTGCCGGTGATGGTCGAGCGCGAGGAGGAGAAGCGGGTCGGCGTCCTCTTGGTCACGGGTGACCGCGGCCTGGCCGGGGCCTTCAACACCAACATCATTCGCGACGGGATGCGGCTCAAGCGCGAGCTGCGCGAGCAGGGCAAGGATGCCGTCTTCTCCGCCGTCGGCCGCAAGGGCGTCGGCGCCCTCAGCTTCCGCAAAGAGGACCCCCGCACTTCTTACGTCGGCTTCACCGACCGGCCCGCCTTCGCCAACGCGCGCGAGATCGGCGAGGAGCTGACCGCCCGCTACGTCGACGAGGAGCTCGACCGGGTCGAGCTCGTCTACAACCGCTACGTCTCGCCGCTGACCCAGCACGTCTGGCGGCAGACGCTCCTGCCGCTGCAGCAGGCCGATGTGATCGGCGAGGGCGTCGGCGCGGAGGAAGAGGAGGGCGAGGAGACCGAGATCGAGAAGGCGCACAGCCACTCGGCCTGGGAGTACGAGCCCGAGGCCGAGGATCTGCTCGCCGAACTGATCCCGGAGTACGTGAACATCTCGGTGTACCGGGCGCTTTTGGAGTCTGCCGCCTCAGAGCTGGGAGCGCGGATGACCGCGATGCGCAGTGCCGCCGAGAACGCGGAGGAAATGATGGATTCCCTGACCCTGGAGATGAACAGGGCGAGGCAGGCGGAGATCACGCAGGAGATCCTCGAGGTTGTCGCCGGCGCCGAGGCGCTGGGGTAAAAGCTTTCGATTCGAAGAAAAGGAACCAATGGCTGAGAGCAACGGAGCAAACGTAGGACACGTCGAGCAGGTCACCGGCGTGGTCGTCGACGCGGTCTTCCCCGAGAAGCTGCCCGAGATCTACTCGGCGGTGAAGATCGAGATGGCCGGAGACGAGGACCGCGAGGCGACGCAACTTGTCTGCGAGGTGCAGCAGCACCTCGGCGACAACCGGGTGCGCACGGTGGCGATGGACGCCACCGACGGCCTGCAGCGCGGCGACAAGGTGATCGACACCGGCGGCCCGATCACGGTCCCGGTGGGCGAGGCGACCCTGGGGCGGATCTTCAACCTGCTCGGCGAGCCGATCGACCTCGGCGACCCGGTACAGACGGAGGAGCGCTGGCCGATCCACCGCCCGGCGCCCGAAGCCTCCGAGCTCGCTCCGACTCAGGAGATCCTCGAGACCGGGATCAAGGTGATCGACCTGCTCGCGCCCTACGCCAAGGGCGGCAAGGTCGGCCTCTTCGGCGGCGCCGGTGTCGGCAAGACCGTCTTGATCCAGGAGCTGATCCGCTCGATCGGCGAAGAGCACGAAGGCCTCTCGGCCTTCTGCGGCGTCGGCGAGCGCTCGCGCGAGGGCAACGACCTCTGGATCGAGATGAAGGAGTCCGGCGTCATCGACAAGACGATGCTGGTCTTCGGCCAGATGAACGAGCCGCCCGGCGCCCGTCTGCGGGTCGCCCTCTCGGGCCTGACGATGGCCGAATACTTCCGCGAGCAGGGCGGCCAGGACGTGCTGCTCTTCATCGACAACATTTTCCGCTTCGTCCAGGCGGGCTCCGAGGTTTCGGCCCTGCTCGGCCGGATGCCTTCGGCGGTCGGCTACCAGCCGACCCTGGAGACGGAGATGGGCGAACTGCAGGAGCGGATCACCTCGACCGAGCGCGGCTCGGTCACCTCGGTGCAGGCGATCTACGTTCCCGCCGACGACCTCACCGACCCGGCTCCGGCGTCCGTGTTCGCTCACCTCAACGCGACGACGACGCTCTCGCGGGCGATCTCCGAGAAGGGGATCTACCCGGCGGTCGACCCGCTCGACTCGACCTCGACGATCCTCAAGCCCGATGTCGTCGGCGACGAGCACTACCGCACCGCCACCGAGGTTCAGCAGGTGCTGCAGCGCTACAAGGAGCTGCAGGACATCATCGCCATCCTCGGCATCGACGAGCTCTCCGACGAGGACAGGCAGACGGTCACCCGCGCCCGCAAGATCGAGCGCTTCCTCTCGCAGCCGTTCTTTGTCGCCGAGCAGTTCACCGGGCGCAGCGGCGAGTACGTGCCGGTGGCGGAGACCGTGCGCGGCTTCCGTGAGATCCTCGACGGCGAGCACGACGAGCTCTCCGAGGGCGCCTTTTACATGAAGGGCGGCATCGACCAGGTCACCGCCGACGCCGGAGCGGCCGCGGCCGCCTAGGGGACGCGATGGCTGCCGAGCACATGGTCGAGGTCGAAGTCCTCACCCCCGAGGGGGAGGTCTTCAGCGGCGAGGTGCGCCAGGTCTCGACCCGCACCGCGGTCGGCGAAGTCGGCATCCTCGCCAACCACGCGCCGCTGCTGGCGGCGCTGCGCCCCGCCGAGCTGCGCCTGCACGTCAGCGACTCGGAGACGAAGCGCTATGCCCAGTCGCACGGCTGGCTGCAGGTCTTCGGCAACAAGGCGAAGCTGCTGGTTGAGGAGGCGGTCGCGCCGGAGGATCTCAACGCGGCGAAGCTGAAAGAGGATCTGGCCGACGCTGAACAGCGCCTTGCCGAGGCCGGCGGCGACGGGGCGCAGGCCCGGGCCGAGAAGGATCGGGACCGGGCCGAAGCGTTTCTCGCTATCGCCGAGGGATGAGCGGGGGCGGCGAGCCGATGTCCCTTCGCCGGAATTGATGTCGCACGCGCCTACGGCGCTTAGCGACGAATGATCAGCGCGGCTGACGCCGCGCAATAACCGGAATGCTTTTCCGCCGCTTCGCGACATTCCGGCGAAGGGACATCGGCTCGCCCCTCTCGAACGTCCCGCATCCGACTTTGACCACAGCGGGGTGGGGTCAAAGTCGGATGCGGCGTGCTAACGGGGCGTGGAAGGCCTCAGGGTGAGGCATTCCACCCCTGGGGTGGCTACTCGGCGGCTTGGTTTGGGGCGAAGGTGGTCTTACCAACCAACCCCCGCCCAAGGAGGCACTCGAAATGTTCAGCACCAAGATCCGCCCAGCCATCATCGCCCTCGTAGCAACTGCGAGCCTCGCGTTCACGCTGGCGGCGCCCGCCGCTTCTCAGGCCCAGTGGCACACGATCGTCGTCGGCGGCCACATCTTCACTCACGGCAATTTCACCGAAGGCGGCGTCAGCCCCTGTGTCCGCATCAACGAACAGCTCGGCAAATGGCAGGGCGCGGTCGGGGATGACGACGAATGGCTCCACCGGAAAGGCATCGGCGACGCCGGCAAAGCCAACGCCGAAGCGGAACTCGCGAATGCCGAAGGAGAAGTCAACCGCGCCAGCGGGGAAGCCTTCGAATACGGCTGCGACACCGTAGTCGCAGCCAAGTCGCCGCACAGCGGCGCCGGTCACCAACACGTGCCAGTGCAGCAAGCCCAGCTCAAGCGGTGATCGGGACGATCCCGGGCTGAGACGCGACTCGCTCGAGCCACCTGCCCACTGCCGGATAGCGCCCGAGGTCGAAGCTGGCCTCGGGCGCCACGTGGCATAGGCGTAGAGCGCGATGTCGGCGGTCGGTCGGAGAGTCCTCAGCCGATTTTCTCCGCCAGCTCGACGATGATTCCCTCCGGGCCGCGGACGTAGCAGAGCCGATAGCTGTCTTTGTAGCGTTCGACCTCGCCGACAAGCTCAGCGCCGCGGGCTCGCAAGCCGGCGACGACGGCGTCGATGTCCTCGACTGCGAATGCGACGTGGCGGATGCCCGGGGTGTTCGCTGACGCGTGCCCGTCGCCGCCATCGCCCAGCGGGGCGTGAAACTTCGCCAGCTCGAGCCGTCCATGGCCGTCTGGGGTCTCCATCATCGCGATCTCCACCTGGACGCCCTCGAGCCCCACCACGCGGTCCACCCAAGCCCCCTCGACCGGCCCCCCGCCCTGCGGCTTGAGTCCGAGCTCGGCGAAGAACGCCGTCGCGGCCGCGAGGTCATCGACCACGATGCCCACGTGCTCCATGCGTTGGATCGCCATGCGCTCGACTGTAGCGATTGGTACCGGCGGCGATTTCGTGGTTCAAATACCGTCCGCTGCACCCATGAACCGCCGAAGCGAAAGACGTTCTCCGCCGCTCATCCCTTCATCGCAGGGTGGCGTCACGTGAGCGCCGAGCTTGTTGCGCTTGCGACTCGGCTGGTCGGCTACGACACCTCTGAGCCTGAGGCGGTGCTGGAAGTCGCCGGGTTCGTCAAAGGCTGGCTGGAGGCGCGGGGGATCGAGGCCTCTGATGACGAGGTGCGCGGGCTTCCCGTTCTGCGGGCCGAGGTCGGGCCTGAGGATGCGCCGACTGTGGTCCTGCACGGCCACCTCGATGTCGTGCCGGGGTTGGCGGGGCAGTTCGAGCCTCGGGTCGAGGGGGACCGGCTATATGGGCGTGGCGCCTATGACATGAAGGGGGCGCTGGCGGCGATGCTGCTTACCGCCGCCGCCATGCGCGATCAGGATCGGGTGCGGGTCCGGCTGGGGATCGTCGGCGACGAGGAGTCTGAGGAGGAGGCCGAGCGGGGCAGCGACTATCTGGTCGACAGCGGCTTCGTCGGCGACTTCGCGATCACCGGTGAGCCGACCGACCTGCACATCGGCGTCGAGGCCAAGGGGGTGCTGGCGCTGCGGGTGCAGGTGGGCGGCGTCGCCGCCCACGGGGCCACGCCCTGGCTCGGCGACAACGCGGTTCTGCAGGGCGCTTGATGTTTTCCGCAGTATCGAGTCGCTACCGTTCGCACGGCACAGCTCTGAGCTGTTCGACCGTCCCTCGATCAATCTCGGCCGGATCCTGGGTGGCGACGCGCTCAACAAGGTGCCCGACCGATGCGCCATCGACGTCGACATCCGCTACCTGCCCGATCAGGACCCCGCCACGCTGCTGGAGCAGGTGGAGGGTCTCGGGGCGGCCGAGGTCGAGCAGCTCTTCACCCGCCCGCCGGCGGTGGTCGACCGCGATCTGCCCTACGTGCGGGCGCTGCGCGAGGCGGCGACGGACGCATCACGACGGCGAGCCGATGAGCGTCGGTCGCGACGGGGCCTCCGATGCCGTCTCCTTCCTGCGGGTCGGCGTGCCGGCGGTCGAGTTCGGGCCGGTCGGCGAAGGGCACCACGGCCCCGAGGAGTGGGTCTCGGTCTCCTCGCTGCACACCTATCGGCAGACGCTCGACACCTTCCTGCGCTCGCTTCCCGCCCGACTCGACCCCTGAGCAGCCGTGGCTGAGCCGGTCTTCAGCAAGCCGCCGCCCTCGCGGCGACCACGAACCGCCGCCGAAGCGCGAAGCGCTTACTGGTGGCGCTTCACCCTCGGCTCGACGATCGATCGTGATCGTCGTCGCCGCGGCGACCTCGGCGAGCATCCTCCTCTACATCGGCAGCATCGCCACGGCGCTCTCGCACCACGACCACCTCGGCAAGCTGCACCGCTACCTCTCCAAGGTCCACGGTGGCGAGCCGCGAGAACATCCTCATCCTCGGCTCCGACAAGCGGGCCAACCTGAACGGAAGACCCGGGTCGCTCCGACACGACGATCCTGCTCCGCCTCGACCCCGACCGCAACGCGATCGCGGTGATGTCGATTCCCGCGCGACCTCAAGGTCGAAATCCCCGGCTTCGGGACGGAAAAGTTCAACGCGGCCTACACCGACGGCGGGCCCGAAGCTGACCCTGCGCGTGGTCAAGGAACTGACCGGCCTGCTCGATCAACCACGTCGTCAACGTCGACTTCCTCGGCTTCGTCCGCGCAGTCGACGCGATCGGCTGCGTCTACACCGATGTCGACCGCCGCTACTTCCACTCCAACGTTGGCGTACCGCCCTCCGAACAGTATTCGGAAATCGACATCAAGCCGGGCTATCAGCTGCTTTGCGGCAAACGGGCGCTGGAGTACGTTCGCTATCGCCACACCGACACCGACATCGTCCGCTCGGCGCGCCAGCAGGACTTCCTCAGCGCCGCCCGCGAGCGGGTGCCGATCTCCAAGACCTGGTGCTCGGCCAGAACGACCTGGTCGACATCTTCACCGAGTACACGACGTCCGACATCAGCGACACGGAGACGATGCTGCAGGTGATGAAGCTGTTCATCGCCTCGCGCAACGCGACGATCAAGGAGGTCCACTTCCCGGCCGAACTCGGGCCGAGCTACGTCTACGCGTCGCCGGAGCGCGATCCACGGTGCCGTCAACAAGTTCCTCGGGATCGAAGCGAGCGGCGGTCCGCGCGGCTCGCTCGACGAAGGCCGCAGCAACAAGTCGAGCGGCAAGGACAAGCAGGCAACAGGTCGAAGAAGCAGCGCCCGATGTCGAAGCCCCACATCGCCAAGCCCAAGCCGCCCGGCAGCGACGGCCTTGTGCCGGCCGCGAAGCCGGCGAAGCGGAGGCGAAGTCGTCGCGCGCAAGGTCAGCTCCGGCTTTCCCGGTCTTCTATCCGACCCGCTTGCCGTCCGGCGCCTACTTCGTCGAAAGCAACCCCTACGAACACATCCAGGACCCGCGCGTCTACCACCTCCGCGACACCGACGAAACCCGCCACGGCGCCTACCGGATGGTGGTCGACCCTGGCCGCTCTCCGACGGCATCCACTACTTCGGCGTTGCAGGGCATCCAGGGCTGGTCGCGACCCGCCGATCCTCGACAATCCGAGTCGACCAAGACGATCAATGGCCGCGAATACGACATCTACGTCGACGGCGACCGCGATCACATCGATCGCCTGGCATCGGGGCGACAACACCTACTGGGTCTCGAACGACCTGCTGCAACTGCTGACCAACGACCAGATGATCGGGATCGCCCGCTCGGCGCAGCGTGATGATCCCGAACAAGAAGCCGACGAAGGGGAAGGCGAAGCAATGACAGGGGACAGAGAGCCGATCGGCGTGATCGGGGTCGGATGGGTCGGCCTCGTCACCGCCGCCTGCTTCGCCGAGCTCGGCCACCCGTGATCGCGCGCGACATCGTGCCCGAGAAGGTCGAAGCGCTCTCGCGCGGCGAGATCGACGATCCACGAGCCTGGCCTCGACGAGCTGCTGAAGCGCAACGCCGAGCGCCTCACCTTCACGACCGACATGGCGGCCGCTGCTCGAGGCCGCGCCGCTGCTCTTCGTCTGCGTCGACACGCCGCCGACCGCGTCCGGCGACGCCGACCTCTCGCGGGTGCGCTCGGTGTCGAGGAGCTGCGCGACGACGGCGACCACGCGCTGGTGATGAAGAGCACCGTGCCCGCCGGCACCGGCCAGATCGATCCGCCGCGACCTGCCCGGCGTCGCCGTACGTCTCCTGTCCCGAGTTCCTCAAGGAGGGCTCGGCGGTCGAGGACTTCCTGCACCCCGACCGCGTCGTGATCGGCGCCGACCCGGGTGACGAGGCGGCCGGCGACGCCGTCGCCCGCCTCTACGAGCCGCTCGGCGGCGAGATCGTCCGCACCGACGTCGCCAGTGCCGAGATGATCAAGCTCGCCTCCAACGCCTTCCTCGCCACCAAGATCTCCTTCGTCAACGAGATCGCCAACGTCTGCGAGGAGGTCGGCGCCGACGTCGCCGAAGTCGCCCGCGGCATGGGTCTCGACCAGCGCATCGGCCCCGCCTTCCTGCGCGCCGGGATCGGCTACGGGGGCTCCTGCTTTCCGAAGGATGTCAGCGCCTTAAGATGCTCGCCGGTAACACCGGCTACCACTTCCAGCTGCTCGAGTGCGGTGATCGAGGTCAACGAGCTGCAGAAGCGGCGGGTCGTGAAGCAAGCTTCAGAAGCACCTCGGCTCGCTGCTCGGCAAGCGCGTGGCGCTGCTCGGCCTGGCCTTCAAGCCGCACACCGACGACATGCGAGAGGCCTCGAGCCTGGTGCTGGCGGCGCGGCTGCAGGGCGAGGGGGCCGAGGTGGTCGCCTACGATCCCGTCGCCGCGATGTTGCTCGCGGCCTGCTCGGCTCGTCGAGTTCCGCGACTCGGCGCTGGAGGCGCTCGATGGCGCCGACGCCGCGATCCTGGTCACCGAGTGGCCCGAGTTCGCCGAGCTCGACTGGGCCGTCGCGGCCGAGCGGATGGCGCGGCCGCTGCTGATCGACGGGCGCAACTTCCTCGACCCCGCGCTGCTGAGCGCCGCGGGGTTCGAGTACGAGGGCATCGGTCGCGCCGTTGAAGGCTCGGTCCCCGCGGGTACAGCGGACTAATGCAAGCCATCGTCCTGGTAGGAGGCGAGGGAACGCGGCTGCGGCCGCTGACCGAGACCGTGCCCAAGCCGGCCCTGACCCTGGTCGACCGGCCCTTCCTCGCCTACATGATCGAGTGGCTGGCGGGCCACGGCGTGACCGAGGTCATCCTCGCCTGCGGCTTCTTGCCCGACGTGCTGCGCGAGGCGCTCGCCGGCGAGGAGGAGCGCGCCGGGGTCTAGCATCCGCTACGTGGTCGAGCCCGAGCGGCGCGGCACCGCCGGGGCGATTCGCTTCGCCGCCGACGAGCTGGGTGAGCGACTTCGACGAGCGCTTCCTGGCGCTCAACGGCGACGTCCTCACCGACCTCGACCTGACCGCGCTGCTGGGCGTCCACGCCGAGCGCGCCGCGCAGGCGACCCTCGGCCTGCACCCGGTCGAGGACTCCGCGGCCTACGGCCTGGTCCACAGCGGCGAGGAGGGCGCGGTGCTCCAGTTCCTCGAGAAGACCGGCGAGAGCGTGCCCGGCGAGGTCAACGCGGGGATGTACGTGCTCGAGCGCTCGGTCCTCGATCTGATCCCGCCCGGCGAGGAGGTCTCGATCGAGCGCGACGTCTTCCCCCGCCTGGTCGGCGAGGGGCTGCACGGGCTGCCCCTCGACGGCTACTGGATGGACATCGGCACGCCGGAGCGCTACCTGCAGTCGAGCTGGGACATCCTCGAGCGCCGCGTGCACACGAGGGTCGAGCCGACCGCGCCGGGGATGCTCGTCGGCGCCGGCGCCGAGGTTGCGAGCGGGGCGACGGTCGGGCCGCGGGCGGTGGTCGGCCGCGACTGTCGGATCGGCGCGGGCGCCGAGGTCCGCGACTCCGTCGTGTTGGACGGCTGCACGGTCGGCGAGGGAGCGCGAATCAGCGGCTCGATCCTCTCCGCCGGAGTCGAGGTCGCCGCCGGGGCAAGCCTCGACGGCGCCGTGGTCGGCAGGGATGAAAGAGTGCCGGCCTGATGCTCGACGACGTCCTCGCAATTCCCGACCACCTCGGCGACGCGCTCTGGCGGCTCGACTCGGCCCGGCTCGAGCCGGGCGAGGCAGCCGGGTTGCTGGTCTGCGGCATGGGCGGCTCGGCGATCGGCGGCGACCTCGCCGCCGCCGCGTTCGGCGATCGCCTCACCCGGCCGCTGATAGTCGCGCGGGGCTACGAGCTGCCGAGCTGGGTGACGGCGGAGTGGACGGTGCTCTGCTCCAGCTACTCGGGCAACACCGAGGAGACGCTCTCCTGCTTCTCTGCTGCCGAGGCGCTCGGCGCCCGCCGCATCGTCGCCGTCGACCGGCGGCGCCCTGGTCGACGGCGCCCGCGAGGCGGGCCTGCCGGTTGTCGGGCTGCCCGGAATCCTGCCACCGCGAGCTGCGGTCGGCTACATGTTCGCGATCGCGGCCGAGGTCGCGGCGCTGTGCGGGATCGCACCCGCCTGCGCGCCGATATCGAGGCCGCCGCCGCATTCCTCGCGCGAGCAGGCCGGCGACCTCCAGGAGCGCGCTGCCGAGATCGCCGGCCGGTCGCCTCGAGGGCAGCGTGCCGGTGATCGTCGGCGCCGACCTGACCGCTCCGGTCACCCGCCGCTGGAAGACCCAGGTCAACGAGAACCCGAAGCAGGCCGCCTTCTTCTCCGAGTTGCCCGAGGCCGACCACAACGAGCTCTGCGGCTGGGACGGCGATGCCTTCGCGGCGGTCATGCTCGAAGACGCTGACCAGCACCCGCGCGTGCGCCGCCGCTTCGAGCTGACCGCCGAGACGATCGCCGCCGCCGGCGCCACGGTCGATGCGGGTGCAGACCCAGGGCGAGACCCGCGTCGCCCGCCTGCTCTGGGCGACGATGCTCGGCGACCTGGTCTCGCTCGCCCTGGCCGAGGCGCGCGGCGTCGACCCGCTGCCGGTCGAGGCGATCGAGGGCTTCAAGGCCGCGCTCGGGCGTCCTTGAATGCGCCGCTAGGCAGCGCGGCTGGAGTCCCGCGGAGCGTCTTCCTCGCCGTCGCGGATCGGGCAGCAGCGAAGTGACGGGAACGGTCGGGTCGAAGACCCGGGCGCCCACCTTTCGCAGTCCCGAGATCAGGGCTTCGTACCTTTCGCGCTGCCCGACTGCCATAGCCGATGGGTCGTCCAGCCGTTCCGCGATCATGCGGGCGTGGAATTTTGCGTACCACGTCGCCGCACTGCGGATCTGCACGAACTCCTCTTCGGAGAGGTCGTCGACCTTGTCCCGAAAGTCCATTCCGCCAAGCTAGCGACGCCCCCGGACGCGCGAGGGCTTTGAGCAGCTGTCTTTGCCCAGTTTCCGATGAAGACCAGCAAGACCAAAGCCCCCGCCCCCCTGGGTGAACCGATCCGCCAGCTTCGCCAGAAGCGCAGCATCACCCAGGAAGACTCGGCCCACGACGCCGACATAACGACCGGCACCCTCTCCCTGATCGAGCGGGGCCACGCCAACCCGACCTGGGGCACCCTCAAGGGCATCGCCACCGCCCACGGCGTGTCGATGGGCGAGCTAGGAAAGCTGGTAGATAGGCTGGAGACACAATGACGTTCGGCAACATTCTGTCTGCGTTCGATGCCATCCTAAGAGATCGTATGGTGGTCCGCGGCGATGCAGGATTTCGCCCGACCAAGACCATACGCTTAGGATCGATTAACGAGGGTCCGCTAAACCTCAAGGACCCTCGATAGAGAAGCGCCATGCCATTTCCGGAGACCCCAAGAGCCATATACGAAAGAAATCCGCTCACCGAAGTCATCTGCCAGCTTCGCTTCCCCACGATTCTCCGCATTGCCTCCGAGCGACCCGCAGAGTTCCAGGATCGCCTGCGAGATCGATATCCGGTGTATCGAGAGAACCGGGGGGCGGCACCGGGAATGCCCGCAGAGATTTCCCAGCTCCTAGCCGATCTCCCGATCCAAGTTCCCCCAGAGCCTAGCTACGCCTTCGAGGCCGAGGACGGAAAACGGACCGTCAATCTAAGCCGGGAGTTCGTAGCCGTAACCGAGCGTGACTATCGGGACTGGGAGAGCTTCCGAGGAGAGGTCGAACGGATCAAGACGGCGGTGGAGGAGATTTATGGGCCACCCTTCTACGATCGTACGGGCCTGCGCTATCAGGACGTCATCGATCGAGAGGCCCTAGACCTCCAGGGCGTTCCTTGGCACGAGTTGGTGCGTCCGCCGATGGCTGGCCTTCTCGGGGGCGAGGACGACGGAGTTCGAGAGCACATTCGAGAGGCCGTGGCGACGGCAGAGCTTGAAATCCCAGAGATCGCAGGCGGAACGGTTCGACTTCAGTATGGGCTGGGGGTCCAAGAGGGTCACCCAGAGAAGATTTACGGCATGGACGCTGACTTCTACACTATGGAGAGGAGTCCCACAGATGGAGTACTCGAAATACTCAATGCTTTCAACAAACACGCTGGCAACTTCTTCCGGTGGTCGATCACAAACCGTCTTCGCGACGCCCTTCGGCCACGTGACGATGCACCGGGAGACATGGACGGCGGGTGATGCAGGGCGATGCGCGGCCGTTTTCGAGGCAACCGTCGCCGAAAATCGCAGCGTCCGGCTTTGGTCAGACGACGATTCCGAGGAGACCGCCACCAAGCGGGCGGTCGGATTCATCGCCCTTCTGCTTCTCCCACCCCCTGGCCTAGACGAGGCCGTCGAGGACCTAGTTGACGTTTGGAACTTCCATTCTGAACGAGCCGCGCTCGGACCACCGGAGGGCCTCCATACTGAACTTGGCCAAGGAAAGATCGTTGAGTCCGTCGAGAGACCACTGCTCGCCATCGAGGACTAAGGCCGGCCGGGAACGCTCGGATGGGCCTCGTATACGAGTCAGCCAGTGACGGCCCCATTCGACAGGCCGAACTTCTTACATCCATTTCCGAGTTCCAAGCGATCCCCGATGCGAACGAGAACCCCACAGAGGTAGCCACCCGTAGGGTCGAACATCCGCTAATCATTGTGCTGAGTCAAGACTGCGACCTAGAACAAGACTTCAACGTCAGACACCCCGCAGAAAAGCCACCGCCCGATCATGAGGCAGTCGAAGCATCGCCAGCCGCCTTGACCCACGTTCTGCTATGCGATGCGCACGAGGAAAGCGAGTTGAAGAAACGTCTCCCTGACGGACTCGGCTCAAGAGATTTCCGTCGTATCGCTGGCAATCAGAACGAGCGGTATCACCGGATAGACGGTGCCGAGCTAGGAGACACCGGAGCGAGCATTGACCCGCTTTTTCTGGACTTTCGGCGGTACTTCTCGATCCCGTGCCCAGCCATCTACGAGCAATTCGCCTCGAATGCTGCCGGGCGCACCGCCCGCCTTCCCGCTTACTACCTGCACGACCTCAACCACCGCTTTTACAGCTACCTAGCGCGCGTCGCGATTCCGTGAGCCAGATCGTCGTCCACCGAAGTCCCCCGCGCGATCGATTCGTTTCACGCGGCGGTCGACTCGGCGAAAGCCGAAGTCGAGGAGCTGCTTGGCGTCGGGCGACGACTCGTCGAGGCCGCTGAGCGCTTGGTCTGCGCGCTCTACGGGGTTTCGCTCGAGATGGAGGACGAGGTCGTCGCCCATGCGAATGCTCGGGCAGAGGCGAGCTCGGCGGCATCCGAGTAAATCGTGGTCTCGATCCACTTCTACGTATTCTGCGCACGATGAGAGCCATGATTCTCGCCGCCGGGCTCGGTACCCGGCTGCGCCCGATCACCTACGCGATGCCGAAGCCGATGGTGCCGGTGCTCAACCGGCCGGTGATGGAGCACACCGTCCGCCTGCTGGCCCGGCATGGCTTCGAGCGAGGCGATCGCCAACCTGCATTGGTTCCCGGAGACGATCGAGGGCCACTTCGGCGACGGCTCCGAGTTCGGCATCGATCTCTCCTACAGCCACGAGGAGAAGCTGCTCGGCACCGCGGGCGGCGTCCGCAACGTCGCCGGCTTCCTCGGCGACTCCTTCCTCGTCGTCGCCGGCGACGCGCTCACCGATATCGACTTCACGGCGATGCGGGCGTTTCACGAATCCCACGACGGCCTCGTCACGCTGGCGACCAAGCGGGTCCCCGACACCGACCAGTACGGAGTCGTGATCGCCGGGGACGACGGCCGGATCCAAGGATTCCAGGAGAAGCCCGATCCGGCCGAGGCGCTCTCCGACCTCGCCAACACCTGCATCTACATGTTCCGCTCCGAGGTCTTCGACTTCTTCCCCGCGCCGGGGACCAGCAAGGCTGCGAAGCCCGACGATGTGGCCGACTTCGCCGACTGGGCGATGGATGTCTTTCCCGCCCTGCTGGAGAACGACATCCCCTTCTACTCGCATGAGATCGATGCCTACTGGAACGACATCGGCAACCTCGACGAGCTGCGCCAGGGCAACCTCGACGCCCTGAGCGGCGCCGTGAAGGTCGAGCCGGGGGCGCCCGAGGTCGGCGAGGGAATTCGCTCGGCGAGCCCGCTCGAGGGCGCCGAGGTCGAGGGGCCGGCGTTGATCGGCGCCGGGGTCGAGATCGGCGCCGGCGTGCGGATCCAGGGCCCGGCGATCGTCGGCGACGGCTGTCGGATCGGCGCCGGAGCCTGGCTGCGCGATTCGATCCTCCTCGCCGGCACTGAGATGGCGCCCGAGGCGATGCTGGTCGGGGCCATCGCGGGTCGCGTCGCAAAGACCTGACACTCCCGTGACATCCAGCGCGCCACGGGCGCGCCGGCGCCCCGCAGGATCGGGGCATGAAGGCACTTCACGCGGTTGCCGCCGGACTGCTGCCGACCCTCTGCGCCTCCTGCGGGCGCTCCTGTCGGCCCGGCTCGTTGCTCTGCACGCGCTGCGCGAGGCGGCTCGCCGAGGCCGAGCCGCTCGGCAGCGCCGGGCCGCCGGGCTTGGACCGAGCCTGGTCCTCGGCGCCCCACGAGGGGGTGCCGCGGGATCTGGTCGCGGCGCTGAAGTTCCGCCGCCTGCTCCCGGTTGCCGAGCTGATCGCGGAGCGGATCGAGTGGCTCGCCCCGGCGAGCATGCTCAGCGGCGCCGTCGTGCCTGTGCCGACGGCGCGGCTGCGCACACTGGCACGCGGCTTCGACCCCGCAGCTGAGATCGCCGCTGCGCTGGCACAACACACCGGCCTGCCGCTGCGCCCCTGCCTGACCCGCAGCGGCGGCGGCCGCCAGGTCGGCAGGCGCCGCGCCCAGCGCATCGGCCACCCGCCGCACGTCCATTCGCGCGGCGAGGTGCCGCGCAGCGTCCTGCTCGTCGACGACGTCCTCACCACCGGCGCGACCCTCTCGGCCTGCGCTCGCGTTTTGCGTAGTGCCGGTGCGATCCGGGTAGTCGCGATCACCTTTACCCGGCGCCCCTGAGGGCGTAGCATCGATGTCCCGACACCCAAGGAGGAAATATGCGGATCGAGATACGTGGTCGCAACGTCGAGGTAACGGACGAATTGCGAGAGCACGTCTTGAAGCGCTTCCGACGGATCGGCAAGCAGGTCTCGGAGTTGGCGACGCTCGACGTCGAGCTCCACGAAGAGCGCAACCCCTCGATCGAGGACAGCCAGGTCGCCGAGGCGACGCTGCGCCTCAAGGGAGTGACGCTGCGGGCCAGCGAGTCCTCGCCGGAGATGGCGCACACGATCCACGAGCTTGCAGAGGACATTCGCCGCCAGGTGAAGAAGCACCGGGAGCTGCGCCGCAAGCGCACCCAGACCCGCAAGGCCGTCGCCCGCATGCGAGGGCGCACCGCCTAGAGCCCTCGCAGAACCACCATCGCTACCCTTGAGCAATGGCTGCTGCAAGGGACATGGTCACGCGCGCGCTGCGGGTCGGCGAGGGGCGCAAATTCAAGGGCTACGAGAAGCGGGCCGAGGCGATCAACCGGATCGAGCCCGAGATGGAGCTGCTCGACGACTCCGAGCTGCGCGAAGAGGTCGATTCGCTGCGCAAGCGGGCGAAGGACGGCGAGTCGCTCGACGACCTCCTGCCCGAGGCCTTCGCGCTGACCCGCGAGGCTTCGCGCCGGTCGCTCGGCCAGCGCCACTACGACGTCCAGCTGATCGGCGGCATGGTCCTGCACGAGGGGGCGATCGCCGAGATGAAGACGGGCGAGGGCAAGACGCTGACCGCGACCCTGGCCGTCTTCCTCAACACGCTGGCCGGCGACAGCGTCCACGTCGTCACCGTCAACGACTACCTGGCCCGCCGCGACGCCGAATGGATGAAGCCGATCTACGACAAGCTCGGGGTCAGCGTCGCCTCGATCCAGGAGGGCGACGACCACGCGACGCAGGCAGACCAAGTACGCCTGCGACGTCGTCTACGGCACCAACTCCGAGTTCGGCTTCGACTACCTGCGCGACAACATGGCCGACGCGCTCGAGCACTGCGTCCAGCGCGGCCACCACTTCGCGATCGTCGACGAGGTCGACAACATCCTGATCGACGAGGCGCGCACGCCGCTGATCATCTCCGGCGCCCCCGAGCAGGCGGCCCAGACCTACTACACCTTCGCCCGCCTGGCCAAACAGATGGACGGCGTCCAGGCGAAAGACAAGCTGCGCTCGCTGGGCGAGTCAAAGGACACCTCCGAGGCCGAGCACGACTACGAATTCGACGAGAAGCACAAGACCGTCTCGCCGACCGAGAAGGGGGTCAAACGCGCCGAGGAGTTCGTCGGCGTCGACAACCTCTACCTCGGCGAGCACGGTAGCCTGGTCAACCACCTGGTCCAGGCGCTGAAGGCCGAGTCGCTCTATCGCAAGGACAAGGACTACGCCGTGATCGACGGCGAGGTGAAGATCATCGACGAGTTCACCGGCCGCATCCTCGACGGCCGGCGCTGGTCGGAGGGCCTGCACCAGGCGGTCGAGGCGAAGGAGGGCGTGGCGATCGGCGAGGAGAACCAGACGCTGGCCACGATCACCCTGCAGAACTACTTCCGCCTCTACGACAAGCTCTCCGGGATGACCGGCACGGCGCTGACCGAGGCGACCGAGTTCATGAAGATCTACAAAGTGCCGGTGGTCGAGATCCCGACCCACCGCCAGATGGTCCGCGCCGACCAAAACGACCAGATCTTCAAGACCAAAGACGGCAAGTGGAAGGCGGTGCTGGAGGAGATCGTCGCCCGCCACGAGAAGGGCCAGCCGATCCTGGTCGGCACCGTCTCGGTCGAGGTCTCGGAGATGATCTCCGGCGAGCTGAAGCGCCAGGGGATCGAGCACGCCGTGCTCAACGCCAAGCCCGAGCACGCCGAACGAGAGGGCGAGCGGATCGCCCAGGCCGGTCGCAAGGGAGCGGTGATGATCGCCACCAACATGGCCGGCCGCGGCGTCGACATCAAGCTTGGCGGCGACCCCGAGCAGCTGGCGGTCCACGAGCTGAAGAAGAAGGGGGTGGCGCCGGGCAGCGAGGGCTACGAGGAGGCGCTGGCGGAGAAGGTGGCCGAGCTGAAGCCCCGCTGCGACGCCGAGGCCGAGGAAGTGCGCGACCTCGGCGGCCTCTTCATCTGCGGCACCGAGCGCCACGAGTCGCGGCGCATCGACAACCAGCTGCGCGGCCGCTCAGGCCGCCAGGGCGACCCCGGCGAGACCCGCTTCTACCTCTCCGCCGAAGACGACGTGATCCGCCTCTTCGCCGGCGACCGGATCTACAAGATCCTCGACCGTCTCGGCCCGGTCGACGAGGACGGCGGCGAGATGCCGCTCGAGGCCGGGATGCTGACGCAAGACCGTCGAGAACGCCCAGAAGAAGGTCGAGGAGCAGAACTTCCTGATCCGCAAACGGGTGCTCGAGTACGACGACGTGATGAACGAGCAGCGCCGCATCGTCTACAAATACCGCCGCGAGATCCTCGAGGGGCGCGACATGTCGGAGATCGCCCGCGACGAGATGGAGGGCGTGATCGAGCGCCTCGTCGACGAGTACACGCCAGGCGACGTGCTCGAGGACTGGGACATGCCCGAGATGGAGACGCAGCTGCGCCAGATCTGGCCGGTCAGCGTCGAGGTCGGCGCGAGGGCGCCGGAGACGGTCGATCGCGAGAAGCTCAAGGACGAGCTCGACGACGACGCGATGAGCGCTTACGACGAGCGCGAGCAGACCTTCGGCGAAGAGCTGATGCGCTACCTGGAGCGCTCGATCCTGCTGCAGGTGATCGACAACCGCTGGCGCGAGCACCTCTTCGACATGGACTACCTGCGCGAGGGCATCCACCTGCGCGGCTTCGCCCAGATCGACCCGCTGGTCGCCTACAAGAACGAGGGCTTCGGCATGTTCGAGGAGCTGATGCACTCGATCTGGGAGGAGTTCAGCAAGTCGATCTTCCACGTCGAGGTCGAAATCGACCCCAACCGCGCCCAGGAAGCGTTCGCCCCCAACGGCGCCGCCCAGCCGGCCGCGCTCGACTACTCCGGCGGCACCATGCAGGGACAGCCCTCGGCGCTGACCCAGGCGGCTGCAGCCGGTCCGGCAGGGGTGGCCGGCGCGGCCGAGATGGTCGCCGCCGGGCCCGGCGGCAACGGCGCCACCGAGGTGGTCGAGACCGTGGTCAAGGGCGAGCACGAGAACATCGGCCGCAACGATCCGTGCTGGTGCGGGAGCGGCAAGAAGTTCAAGAAGTGCCACGGGGCGTGAAGGCCGTCCAGGCAGGGGTTCCACTTAACTTTTTCGGTGGAACGTGGTTGGGCTGGACGCCCAATGTGGTCGACGAAAAAGTACAAGACGTTCCACCCCTGCCTGGACGGCCTTCGATGACCCGGGACCCGGTTCGTGAGTTCATTCGGGCTTTCAACGAGCGCGATTTGGATGGGTTCGTTGCGGTGCTCGATCCGGAGGTTGAGCTTCATTCGATGAAGGGGCTGCGGAAGGGGAGGGAGGCCGCGCGGTTGTGGGCTACGCGGGCGCCCGGGGGGGTTCAGCAGACGATCGAGTTGGAGGAGCTCTACGAGGAAGGGACCGAGTCTGGAGGCGGCTCTGCGGTGGCTCTAATCAAGCGGGCATGGCACTGGGACGAAGACGGCTCGCATGCCGGCGAGGACGAGATGGCCTGGCTCTTCGAGTTGCGCGACCACCGAGTGCATAGCTGGCGCCCCTTTGAAGATCGGGCAGCGGCGCTGCACGCCGGCGGCTTCGATCACGGGACCGGCTCTCAGTAAGCTGCGGCCATGGCCGACGCTGCCCCGACCGAATCGATCGCACCGCGCCTGGCCGCCGTCCGCGAGCAGCTGTCCCTGCTCTCGGACTACCTTTGACCCGGCTGCGCTGGAAGCCGAGGCGGAGCGGCTCGAGGGGGAGATGCAGCGGCCCGGCTTCTGGGACGACCAGGAGGCCGCGGCCAAGGTCTCTGCCGCGCACGCTCGCGCGCAGCGCCGGCTGAAAACCTTTCGGGGCCTCGAATCCGACGTCGACGATCTCGGCGACCTGGCCGAGATGGCCGCCGAGGACGAGGAGATGGCGGCCGAGCTGGGCACCCAGCTGGCCTCGGTCGAGCGTCGCCTGGCCGGCCTCGAAGAGGCGCGGCTGTTCAGCGGCTCCTACGACGCCGGCGACGCCGTCGTGACCGTTCACGCCGGTGCCGGCGGCACCGACTCGCAGGACTGGGCCGAGATGCTGCTGCGGATGTACCTGCGCTGGGCCGAGCGGCGCGGCTTCGAGGTCGAGATGAAGGAGGCCTCGCCGGGTGAGGAGGCGGGGCTGAAGTCGGCCACGTTCATCGCCCGCGGCGAGAACGCCTACGGCCTCTTCGCCGCCGAGCGCGGCGTCCACCGGCTGGTGCGGATCTCTCCCTTCGACTCCTCCGCCCGCCGCCACACCAGCTTCGCCCAGCTCGACGTCGGCCCGCTGGTCGACGAGGGGGTCGAGGTCGAGATCGACGACGCCGACCTGCGCATCGACACCTACCGCGCCTCCGGCGCCGGCGGCCAGCACGTCAACAAGACCGACTCGGCGGTGCGGATCACCCACATCCCCACCAACGTCGTCGTCCAATGCCAGAACGAGCGCTCCCAGACCCAGAACAAGGCGGTGGCGATGCAGTTCCTGCGCTCGAAGCTGATCGAGCTGGAGGAGCGCAAAAGGGCCGAAGAGCTTGCCAAGGTGCGCGGCGAGGTCAAGGACGTCGCCTGGGGCTCGCAGATCCGCAGCTACTTCCTCCACCCCGACCAGCGGGTCAAGGACCACCGCACCGGCCACGAGGCGGGCGACGCCCAGCGGGTCCTCGACGGCGACCTCGACGACTTCATCCGCGATTACCTGAACAAGACCGCCGCCTCGTCGGCGAATTAGAGGATCGTCATCGAGCCGCTGGTCTACCTGGAGCGTCCTTCCGCCGGTGAGCCCGAGGGGTTGTTGGTGCTCCACCACGGGCGCGGTACCGACGAGCGGGACCTGCTCGGCCTCGCCGACGTGCTCGACCCGGAGGGGCGGCTACACGTTGTGACGCCGCGGGCGCCACTGGTGCTCGAGGGGTCGCCGGGATACCACTGGTATCTGGTGCCGCGGGTCGGCTACCCCGACCACGACACGTTCCAGGCCGCTCGTGCGGCCTTGGCCGATCTGCATGACGATCTCTGGAAGAAGACCGGAATCGAGCCGTCCAAGACCGTGCTCGGCGGGTTCTCGATGGGCACGGTGATGAGCTACGCGATGGCCCTGAGCGCGGATAGACCGCCGGTTGCCGGGATCCTCGCCTTCAGCGGGTTCGTCCCGACGGTGGACGATTGGCATCCCCGGTTCGACGATCGCCGGGAGACCGGCGCCTTCATCGCTCACGGCCGCCGCGACCCGATCATGGAGGTCGGCTTCGCCCGCCGTGCGCGCGAGATCTTGGAAGCCGGCGGCCTGGAAGTCGAGTACCACGAGTCCGATCTCGGCCACCAGATCGACCCAGCCCATCTGGCCGCCGCGCGTAGCTGGTTGACGGCCTCTCTCGGCTAGCTCGGCCGCGACCAGGTTGCGTGGCCACCCGACACATGCCTGGCGGTCAGGCGCTGGGTCGAGTAGCGGTCGCAGGAGGAAGGCGCGGCGGCGATGTCGATCTGGACGATGAAGGTCCGGGCCGCCTGGACCTTGGCCATCGCTCGATCGCTCAGGTGTTCGTCGACCCGGAAGACGCCCTGCTGGGCGAAGTGCCGTGTCGTCTCGCCGAGCTGCAGCGAGCCCTTGTCGCCCTTCAGCCAGTAGTCGACGGTGACCTTGGTCGGCGTGGAGGCGGTGTAGCGGATCGCGAGGCTCACCACGTTGTGGCCAGGGGCGGTTGTGACGTGGGCTTCCGCGGTGCGGAGCAGGCATTCGGCAGGGAGGACGAGAGGCCCTTCGGTGCCGACTTCTTCGCCTTCCTCTTCACATTCCGATTCTTCTTCGCCTTCTTCTTCGCATTCCAGTTCTTCTGCTTCGATTTCGATTTCTTCGGCTTCCAGGGAGATGCTCGAGGGTTCCGGCGACGGTGCGGTGGCGGCCTCTGCCTGCCGCGCCATCAGAAGGGCCGCCAGCGCCAGGATCGCCAGCAGGGACCATGCGAGAGTGGCGAGCCTGGGCGGGGTTCGCGAGGGAAGCGAGGATCGGTGGTCCTGGTTGATCATCACGGCCTGAATCGACGCCTGTGGCCGCCAACTTGAGCCGGGCACGTCGGCATGTGGCTTCCCCGCAGGTAGATTCCGACGATGTACGGACCGCCCCCGGAGCTCGATGGAGTCACCCATCGCTATCTCGATGCGGGCGGGACGCGGCTGCACGTCGCCGAAGCGGGGGAGGGGCCGCCCGTCGTCCTCCTGCACGGCTGGCCTCAGCACTGGTGGGTCTGGCGCAAGGTGATCCCCGCTTTGGCGGAGGAGCGGCGGGTGATCTGCCCCGATCTGCGCGGCTTCGGCTGGAGCGAGGCGCCGCCCGGTCGCTACGAGATCCGCGAACTCGCCGACGACATCCTGGCGCTGCTGGACGAGATGGGCTTGGAGAGCGTCGAGCTGATCGGCCACGACTGGGGCGGCTACGCGGGTTTCCTGCTCTGCCTGCAGGCGCCCGAGCGCTTTCGTCATTACCTCGCCCTGGGTATCGCGCATCCCTGGTTCGAGCCGCCGAAGCCTTCGCTGCGGGCGCTTAAGCGGGTCGCCTACCAGTTCATCCTGGCGACGCCCGGACTCGGCTCCGGTGTCTCCCAGCACGTTCCCGGCTTCGTCCGGATGACGATCAGGCAGGGCTCGCATCCCGACTCGCAGTGGAGCGAGGCCGAGCTCGACTGCTTCGCGCGCAGCTTCCAGTCGCGCGATCACGCGCTCGCCGCCTCGCACCTGTACCGCAGCTTCCTCACCCGCGAGCTGGCGCGGCTGAAAAAGGGCCACTACCGCGCGCAGCGGCTCACCGTGCCGACCCGCCTCCTCGCCGGGGTGGCGGACCCGGTGGTCCGCCCCGAGATCCTCGCCGGTTACGAGCCCTATGCGGACGAGATGAGCGTCGAGATCGTCGAGCGCTGCGGCCACTTCGTCGCCGAGGAGCGGCCCGACGTCGTCATCGAGGAGGCGCGCCGGCTGTTCGGTCCTGCCGTCGCCTCTGGCTAGAGGATCCCCTCGAGCTTCAGCAGCGCTTCCTTCATCGGCAGGCCGCCGCCGTAGCCGCCCAGGGCGCCGCCGGTCCGCAGCACGCGATGGCAGGGGACGACGATCGGGATCGGGTTGGCGCCGCAGGCGGTGCCGGCGGCCCGCACCGCCCGCTCGTTGCCGGCGCTGCGGGCGATCTCCGTGTAGCTGCGGGTCTTGCCGTAGGGAATGCGGTCGATCGCGCGCAGGGCGCGGCGGCGGAAGTCCTTGCTCAACTGCCAGTCGAGCGGCAGGTCGAACTCGGTCAGCTTGCCCTCGAAGTAGAGGTCGAGCTCGCGGCGCGCCTCGTCGAGGCGCGCCGGCGCCTCCAGCACTCGCGGCGAGACCCGCGCGGCGAGATCCTCGAGCGTCTCCTCGGGGTCGTAGCCCGGCAGGCTCAGCTTGACCAGCCCTCGCGGCGTGGCAGCGAGCAACAGCGGCCCGAAGGGGGAGTCGGACATCGTGTAGGCGACGTCGAGCAGGCCCTCGGTGTCGGCGCGCTCGGTAAGGCGTTGCAGCGTCGCTTTCATGCCAGCTCCTTCCTCAGTCGCTTGATTCCCTCGTGGAGGCTGCGGCGCGCGGCCTCGGGCGAGCAGCCGAGCGCCGCGGCGATCTCGGCGTGGGGCAGGTCGCTGCCGTAGCGCAGGGCCACGGCGGCGCGTTGCTTGGGCGGCAGCTCCGCGACCAGCTCCCAGATCCCGTCCCCGGGCTCGGGGTCGCTGACCCCAACCTCGACGACTTCCGCGACCGGAACAGGCTTGCGCCCGTTGGCGCGGTGGTGGTCGATCGCCTTGCGGTGGGCAATCGTCAAAAGCCATCCCCGCAGGTTGCCCGCGTCGCTCAGCTTCGGATAGGCGCGCAGCGCCGAGAGAAACGTCTCCTGGAAGCAGTCCTCGGCATCGGTGCGCCCGACGGCGCCGCGCAGGACGCCCATAACGTCGGCGGCGTGCTCCTCTAGGAGGGTCTGAAATGGCGGCAACGCAGTCACTCGTGGGATTAAACGCTGCGGAGCAGCTGGACGTGAGAGAGGGACGGGTGCCCCTCCCCGGAAGGCTTGGCGACCCCGCCCCGAAGCGCCTGCCCGATCTGCTGCGCAACGGTCTTCAGGGGAGGGGCACCCGTCCCTCTCTTCCTCTCGCCGATGCGGTGCGTCGTGCTTGATCTAGGGTGCGCGAATGGCTGATCTTCAGGAGTTGGTGGCGGCGGCGCTGGCCGAGGATGTCGGGACTGGCGACGTGACCTCGGAGGCAACCGTGTCCGCAGAGGCTCGGGGGAGAGCGCGGATCGTGCAGAAGCAGCCAGGCGTGGTCTTTGGGCTTGGCGTCGTTGCCGAGACGATGCGGCAGTGTGGGGTCGAGGACATCGACAACCTCGTGGTCGAGGGGCAGTGGAGGCAGGCTGTCCCGGCCGATGTCGTCCTGGTGAGCGGACCAGCCGCGGCGCTGCTTGCCGCCGAGCGGACAGCGCTCAACTTCCTTGGTCACCTCTCCGGCGTGGCGACGCTTACCGCGCGCTTCGTCGAGGCCGTGGCCGGCACGGGAGCGGCGATTCTCGATACGCGCAAGACGACTCCGGGCCTGCGCGAGCTTGAGAAGGCGGCGGTTCTTGCTGGAGGCGGGCGCAATCACCGCATGGGCCTCTACGACGCGATCCTGATCAAGGAGAACCACATCGCTCTGGCCGGCAGCCTCGCCAAGGCGGTGCACGGCGCTCGTAGCAAGCACCCCGACCTGGCGGTCGAGATCGAGTGCCGCAACCTCGACGAGGTCGCCTACGCGCTCGGCACCGGCGCCGACATCCTCCTGCTCGACAACATGGACCTAGAGACCTTGCGCGGAGCAGTGAAGCTGCGAGACGAAAACGTTGGCGCGGGCAAGGGCCCGTCCCTAGAGGCCTCTGGTGGGGTCAACCTTGAGACGGTGCGCGGCATAGCCGAAACGGGCGTGGATCTCATCTCCGTCGGCGCCCTAACCCACTCGGCTCCTACGCTCGATTTCAGCATGCTGATCGAGTTGGCGTAGAAGGACGGGTGCCCCTCCCCGGAAGGCTTGGCGACCCCGCCCCGAAGCACCACAAGCGACCTGCTGCGCAACGGTCTTCAGGGGAGGGGCACCCGTCCTTCCCCCCACAGCTCACTTCAGCAGTTTGGAGAGGCGGCGGTCCTTGAGTACACGGCCGCCGGTCTGCTCTTTCGGGCAGTAGTTGGTCTGGTGCTCTGAGAAGAAGACCGCCTCGATGGTCGTTCCGCAGCGGGGGCAGGGATCGCCCTCGCGCTTGTGGATCTTGAGCGGCATCGGCACCTTGTCCGGCAGCTGCTCGCCGATCGTCTCCTCGTAGTGGTCGATCGCGTCGCCGAGCACGTGCAGGGCGGCGTGGAGCCGCTCGACCTCCTCGGCGTCCAGCTCCGAGCCTTTCTTGAAGGGTGAGAGTCGTGCCTCCCAGAGGATCTCGTCTACCCAGGAGCGGCCGATGCCGGAGACGTCGCCCTGGTGGCGGAGCAGCGGGTGGAGGTGGCGGGGCTGGTCGATCAGCACGGCGAACGCCTCCAGCGGCGGCGGTGGCCAGGCTTCCGGCCCGAGCCGCGCGACCGCCTCGTCTTCGGCGACGGCCTCGCTCGCCAGCAGCTTCGCCCATGCCCGCTGCTTGGTGCCGAACTCCCGCAACCGCAGCTCCCTTCCATCGTCAAGTCGCACCAGCACTCGCGAGGCGCGGTCTTTGGCCGAGGCTCGTTTGTCGAACAGGCGCAATCTCCCCGCCGACATCAGGTGGATCAGCAGCGACAGGTCGCCGAACTCGACCACGGGCATCTTGCCGACCCGTCGCACTCCGCTTATCTCCCGACCCACCAGCGCATCCAGGGGCGGGTCGAAGGTCTTCATCACGTTCATCCCCGGCGCAACGGCTGTTTCGACGGTCGCTCCGGCCAGCGCAGCGCTCAGCCGCCTGGCGGTGATCTCGACCTCCGGCAGCTCGGGCATGCCGAGAGGGTAGACTTGTGCGGAGTTCATTCGACTGGTTCCAGGTCAGTGACCGTGCCAGCGAACATCGGAAACGGAAGGCTCCAAATGCAGGAGTTGCCCACGATCCAACCCACGATGGCGCCGGACCTCTCGCCGGAGGAGATCCGTGCCCTGAGCGATGAGGTGAGAGCGCTCGCGGCCGAGCGCAACGCGGTGATCCTCGCCCACAACTACCAGCTGCCCGAGGTCCAGGACGTCGCCGACCACATGGGCGACTCGCTCGGCCTCTCGCGCGAGGCGGCCGCGACCGAGGCCGACGCGATCGCCTTCTGCGGCGTCCACTTCATGGCCGAGACGGCCTCGATCCTCTCGCCCGAGAAGACCGTCCTGATCCCCGACCTCGACGCCGGTTGCTCGCTTGCCGACTCGATCGACGCCGACCAATTGCGCGCCTGGAAGGCCGAGCACCCCGGGGCGCTGGTGGTCATGTACGTCAACACCTCGGCCGAGGTGAAGGCCGAGACCGACTACTGCTGCACCTCCTCCAACGCGGTCAAGGTGGTCGAGCACATCTGGGCCGAGCACGGGCCGCAGACGGAGATCCTCTTCGGGCCGGACATGTGGCTGGGCGCCTTCGTCGAGCGCGAGACCGGCTTGCACGACGATCCCGAGCGGCGCGCCCGCTTCCACGTCTGGGACGGCGAGTGCCACGTCCACGCCGGCATCCGCCCCGGCGACATCGCCCAGACCCGGGCCGAGCACCCCGAGGCCGAGTTCCTGATCCACCCCGAGTGCGGCTGCGCCACCCAGGCGATGGAGTACGTCGCCGCCGGCGACATCGATCCCGAGGGCGTCCACATGCTCTCCACCTCGGGGATGCTGCAACACGTCGAAGAGCACCCGGACGGCAGCTTCGTCGTCGCCACCGAGAACGGAATGCTCTACCCGCTGCAGCAGGCGGCTCCGCGGGCCAATCTGATCGAGGCCAACCGGATGGCCTTCTGCAAGTACATGAAGATGATCACGCTGCCGAAGCTGCGCGACAGCCTGCTCGAGATGAAGTTCGAGGTCAGCGTCCCGGCCGACGTCGCCGAGCGGGCGCAGGCTGCCGATCGAGCGCATGGTCGCAATCGGCTAGCGCCAGATATTGTCCGGCTAGTGCACGAGCTAGCCCAGCAGCTGCGAGTCGACTCGGTGCGTGCCAGCGCCGCCGCGGGCTCCGGCCATCCGACCTCTTCGATGTCGGCCGCCGACCTGATGGCCGTGCTCTTCTCCGACTACCTCCGCTACGACTTCGACGCGCCCGAGAACACCGCCAACGACCACCTCGTCTTCTCCAAGGGCCACGCCTCGCCGCTGCTCTACTCGCTCTACAAGGCGGCCGGGGCGATCGACGACGACGAGCTGCTCACCTTCCGCGAGTTCGGCTCGCGCCTGCAGGGGCACCCAACGCCGGAAATCCCATGGGTCGACGTCGCCACCGGCTCACTCGGCCAGGGTCTGCCGATTTCGGTCGGGATCGCCCTCGCCGCCTCACGCCTGGAGAAGTCCGACCTGCGGGTCTGGGTTCTCTGCGGCGACTCCGAGCTCGCCGAGGGCTCGATGTGGGAGGCCTTCGAGCAGGCCGGCCACGCCGGGCTCGACAACCTGATCGCCGTCGTCGACGTCAACCGGCTCGGCCAGCGCGGCCCGACCATGCACGAGTGGGACACCTCCTCGCTGGCGGCGCGGGCGAGCGCCTGCGGCTGGGACGTGCAGGAGATCGACGGCCACGACCTCGAGGTGATCGACACCGCCTACGCGCGGGCGCAGGACGCCGACCGTCCGGCGGTGATCTTCGCCCGCACCAAGAAGGGCTCCGGCGTCGCCGCGGTCGAGGACAAGGAGAACCAGCACGGCAAGCCGCTGGCGGATCCCGACGCCGCGGTCGAGGAGCTGGGCGGGGTCCGCTCGCTCAGCGTCAGCGTCGCAATCGCCGCCAGAGCCGAAGCCGTTCGAGGTCGAGCGGGCGCCGGTCGAGCGGCCGCGCTACGAGGTCGGCGAGAAGGTCGCCACCCGCGGCGCCTACGGCGACGCGCTGGCCTGGATCGGCTCGATCGACGAGAGGGTCGTCGCGCTCGACGGCGAGGTCGGCAACTCGACCTACGCCGAGCGCTTTGCTGCAAAGCACCCGGATCGCTTCTTCGAGATGTACATCGCCGAGCAGCAGATGGTCGCCGCCGCGGTCGGCATGCAGACGCGCGGCTGGAAGCCGTTCGCCTCCTCCTTCGGCGCCTTCCTCAGCCGCGCCTACGACTTCGTCCGCATGGCGGCGATCTCCGACGCCGACCTGAAGCTCTGCGGCTCCCACGTCGGCGTCTCGATCGGCCCCGACGGCCCATCGCAGATGGCGCTCGAAGACATCGCCTCGCTGCGCGCCGTCCTCGGCAGCGTCGTGCTCTACCCCAGCGACGCCAACCAGGCCGTGGCGCTGCTCGACGCGATGCGCGAGCACCGCGGCGTCAGCTACATGCGCACGACCCGCGAGGCGACGCCGGTGCTCTACGGGCCGGACGAGAGCTTCGAGATCGGCGGCAGCCGCACGGTCCGCTCGAGCGAGGACGACGCCGTCACCCTGATCGGCGCCGGCATCACCCTGCGCGAATGCCTCACCGCCGCCGACGAGCTCGGCGAGCGGGGCATCGCCGCCCGCGTGATCGACCTCTACTCGGTCAAGCCGGTCGACACCGATGCGGTGCTGAAGGCGGTCGAGGAGACCGGGGCGCTGATCACGGTCGAGGACCACTGGCCCGAGGGAGGGATCGGCGAGACGGTCGCCGGCGTCCTCGCCGAGGCCGGTTCCGGCACGCCCCTCACCCGGCTCGCGGTCAGCGGCCGGCCCGGCAGCGGCCCGCCGGCCGCCCTGCTGGCGGCCGCGGGAATCGACGCAGCCCACATCGCGGCCGCGGCCGAGCGGGCGATTGGGTCCGTGCAGGCCGCCGGCGCTCCTGGCGCTTGATACGTATCTTGTTAAGACCTTAGAGGTACCCTAAAATTCCTCTCCTGGCCGGGTTCGGGGGCAAGGAAAGGGGCTGTTTGAGGCGCCTGGGGAAAACGACGTGGATCGTCTGTGCCGCGGTTCTGCTGGTCCCTGCCGCTGCCTCGGCCGCGGGACCGCCCCAGATCGCTGCCGCCTGGGTGACCGATGTCACCGCGACAGGAGCCAACCTGCGCGCGGAAATCAACGCCAACGGGCTGGCGACCAGCTACCACTTCGAGTACATCGCCGACGCGGCCTATCGGGCGAACCTGGAAGCGATCCCGCCGCGAGGTGGATTCTTCGGCGCGGCCAAGGTGCCGGCGGGTGCCGAAGCGGGGATCGGCTCGGGCACCAAACCGCTGGCGGTCGCGCAGCATCTCGGCGGCCTCAGTCCGGCTACCTCTTACCACTACCGTCCCCTGGCAACCAACTCCGCCGCCTCCGAACCGGTCGTCGGCCCCGCGCACGTCCTCACCACGCAGGAAACCGCGCTGGTCTTCCACCTGCCGGACGGCCGCGGCTGGGAGATGGTCTCGCCGGTGGACAAGGGCGGCGGCGCGATCGCCGCCCCGGGTGCGCTGTTCGGCGGCGGCGATATCCAGGCGGCGTCGACCGCTGCCGCTGCAGCGCCGCTGATCACCTACGGCTCCTCCACCGCCTTCGGCGAAGCGGTCGGGGCGCCGCCGGCGAGCCAGTACGCATCCGCTCGGAGCGCCGGCGGCTGGAGCACGGCGAACATCTCGACCCCGCTCGACTCCGCCGCCTACGGCGACGAGCCCGACGGCGCGCCCTACCGCCTGTTCTCCGACGACCTCTCGAAGGCACTGCTCTTCGGTGGTCTGCCCTGTCGGGGTGGCTTGGAAACCTGCCAGGCGCCGAACCCGCCACTGCCCGGAACCGGCGCCCCGACGGGCTACATGGCCTACTACCTGCGCGACACCGCGAGCGGCTCCCTCGTTTCGCTGCTCGGTGCCGCTGATGTCGCCCACAGCGCCGTCTCGCCGCCGGACTTCGAAGTCGCCTTTGCCGGCGCCGGCGCCGACCTCTCGCACGTCGTGCTGTCGAGCTGCGCGGCGCTCACCGCCGACGCCGAAGAAGTCCCAGGCGGGCCGGGGCGCTGCGACCCTGGCGCTCCCAACCTCTACGAGTGGTCCTCGGGCGGGTTGAAATCGCTCAACCTGCTGCCGGGCGAAAGCCAGGGAAGCCCCGGCGCCGAAATCGCCGCTCCGAACGGCGCGGTCTCAGTCGACGGCTCGCGCGTCTACTGGACGCGGGGCGGAAACCTCTACCTGCGCGAAGGGGACCAAACCGATCAGGTCGACGAAGCGCAGGGGGGCGGCGGAACGTTTCAGGCCGCGACCCCCGAAGGCTCGGTCGCCTTCTTCACCAAGGGTGGCCACCTGTACCGCTTCGCGGCGGCGACCAAATCCGCCTCTGACATCGCCCCGGCTGGAGGGGTTCTTGGCGTTCTCGGCGCTTCCGCCGATGGCAGCTACGCCTACTACCTCGACGCCGGCGGTCTCGAGCGGTGGCACGCCGGCACGACCACGACGATCGCGTCGGGAGCCGGCGCCGCGACGAGCGGCGACTATCCCCCGGCCACCGGCACCGCTCGCGTCAGCCCCGACGGTCAGGACCTCGTCTTCCTCTCCAAGGCCGAACTGAACGGCTACGACAACGCCGATGCCGACAGCGGGCAGCCCGATACCGAGCTCTATCTCTACGGGCCGCCGGCGGGGGGAGGCCCGGCGACGCTCGTTTGCGCCTCCTGCAACCCGACCGGCGAACGGCCGCGGGGCCCCTCGACGATCCCCGGCGCGCTCGTCAACGGCTCAACCCGCGCCTATAGACCTCGCGCCCTCGCCGCCACCGGCAACCGCGTCTTCTTCGATTCCGAAGACAAGCTGGCGGTGCAGGACACCAACTCCCGCCCGGACGTGTACGAGTGGGAGCGGCAGGGCGTTGGGGATTGCGCCCGCGCGCCCGGCTGCGTCAGCCTGATCTCCAGCGGCAGGGGCACCGAAGGCGCCTCGTTCCTCGACGCCACGGCTGACGGATCGGATGCCTTCTTCATCACTAGCGAGTCGCTGGTCGGCGCCGATCCCGGCTCGATCGACGCCTACGACGCCAGGGTCGGCGGGGGCTTCGCCGAAGCGCCGAAACCGATCCCCTGTATCGGCGATGCCTGTCAAAGCCTGCCGGTCGCTCCCGACGACCCGACTCCCGGCACGCTGGTCCCCAATCCGGGCAACCCCCCGTTTCGGATCTTCGGGCCGAAGCAGAAAAGAGGCCACGGCCGCGGGCACCATCGGAAGAGGCACGGCAGGGGCCGGCGGAGGGTGGCAGGTTGAAGGCACGGCTTGCCTGCGCGATCCTTCTTGCGCTGGGGGCGACGGCGTTGCTGCCCCCCACCGAGGCTGCCGCCTTCGACTTCCTGCCGGGACCCGAAGGGTTCGACGCTCACGTCTACGCCGAGGGCGGGCAGGTCGCTACCGAGGCCGGGACCCACCCGGTGGCCCTCTCGGCGGACTTCAACTTCCAACTCGAAGGCGGCGGGCCGTTCACCGCCGACGACCTTCGCGACCTCAGCCTCGAGCTGCCCCCGGGCCTGATCGAAGACCCGACCGCGGTACCTCTCTGCAGTCAGGCCGCATTCCACAGCCCGCGCGAATCTCCCTGGGAAGAAAGCCTCTCCGGCGAGAGCTGCCCCGACAACACCCAGGTCGGGGTCGTCACCGTGCGGTCTTCGTTCGGCGGCGGCACGACACGAACCTTCGGCCTCTTCAACCTCTCCCCGCCCCCGGGGGTGCCATCCGAGCTTGGCGTCAACCCCTACGGCGATCCGATCATCCTGATTCCCTCGATCCGCCAGGCAGAAGGCGAATACGGCATCACCCTGACGACGAGGAACGTGCCCCAGCTCGTCGATGTCTCCAGCCTCGACCTGACGATCTGGGGGACGCCCTGGTCCGTCCTCCACAACGAACAGCGCGGCAACTGCCTCAACGAGGTCGAACCGAGTTTCGGCTGGGCCAAGTGCTCGGCCGGCCGGCCGGGCAAGGTGGAAAGCTCGCCGAACGCCTACCTGACCCTGCCCACCTCGTGCGAAGAGCCGATCGACTTCCGGGCGAGCGCGGATTCCTGGCATCAGCCCGGGGAGGTGACGCGCTCGGTCGAAGGCGAATCGCTGCATGGGTGTGGATCGCTGCCCTTCGAACCCGAGGCGTTGGCGCAGCTCAGCGACCCCCGCGCGTCCTCGCCGTCGGGCTACCGGTTCGACATCGAAGTCGATACCCACGGCGTCACCGACCCCCAGAGCCGCGCCCCTTCGCCGGTTCGAAAGGCGGTGGTCACCCTGCCCGAAGGGGTGACGATCAACCCCTCGGTCGGTTCGGGCCTGGGCGTCTGCACGCCGGAACAGTACGGGGCGGAGACCCCCACCTCGCCGCCGGGGGCGGGTTGCCCGAACGAATCGAAGATCGGCGACTTCAGGGTGAAGAGCCCGCTGATCTCGGGCGCGATCGAAGGCGCGATCTTCCTCGCCGCGCCGTACCGGAACCCCTTCGGCAGCCTGATTGCCGTCTACCTGGTCGCCAAGTCGATCGACAGGGGCATCCTGGTCAAGGTCGCCGGCGACCTGAAGCCCGACCCGGGTAGCGGCCGGCTGACGGCGACCTTCGACAAGCTGCCGCAGCTGCCCTACTCCGACCTGAGCATCCACTTCCGCGAAGGCCAGCGCAGCCCCCTCGCCACCCCGGCGGCCTGCGGGACGGTCCTCACCGAAGCCGACCTGACACCCTGGCGCGATCCGACCCTGGTCAGGCACGCCTCGCTGCCGGCGACGATCACCGCCGGCGTGGGCGGCGGTTCCTGCCCATCGGGCCTCGCCCCCTTTGCCCCAGAGGCAAAAGGGGGCACCCTCAACTCCCGAGCCGGCGCCTACACCCCCTTCTACCTGCGCCTGACCCGGCAGGACACCGAACAGGAGATCGTCTCCTACTCCGCCCAGCTGCCGCCGGGCCTGCTCGGCAAGATCGCCGGCATTCCCTACTGCTCCGACGCGGCGATCGAAGCGGCGCGGCAGCGCTCCGGGGTGGCTGAGCGAGACGACCCCTCCTGCCCGGCCACGAGCCTGATCGGCCACACCTATTCCGGCTACGGCGTCGGATCGGTGCTCGCCTACGCGCCTGGCAATCTCTACCTCGCCGGCCCGTATCGCGGCTCCTCCTTTTCGGTGGTCGCGATCGACTCCGCCCTGGTCGGGCCCTTCGACCTCGGCGTCGTGATCGTCCGCTCGGCGATCCGGATCGACCCGCGGACCGTGCAGGCTTCGATCGACGCCACCGGGACCGACCCGATCCCGCACATCGTCGACGGCATCCCGATCCACCTGCGCGACGTCCGCGCCTACATCGACCGTCCCGACTTCACCCTCAATCCGACGAGCTGTGCGCCGTCCAGCATCGCCTCGGCGCTGAACGGGGCCGGGCAGCGCTTTGCCGATCGCTCCGACGACACCCTGGCCGTCGCAACGGCGCCCTTCCAGGCCTTCGATTGCTCCTCACTGGGCTTCAGGCCGAGAATCGCATTGCGGCTGGAGGGAGGGACGAAGCGTGGCGACTACCCGGCGCTGCGGGTGGTCGTCCGGCCGCGGGCCGGCGACGCCAACATCGCCTCCTCGCAGGTGACCCTGCCCGACTCGCTGTTCCTCGACCAGAGCCACATCAAGACGATCTGCACCAGGGCGCAGTTCGCGGTCGGCAACTGCCCGGCGGGATCGGTCTACGGTCACGTTCGCGCCTTCACGCCGCTGCTGGGGACGCCGATGGAAGGCCCCGCCTACCTGCGCTCCTCCGACAGCACCCTGCCCGACCTCGTCTTCGCCCTGCACGGCCAGGGGATCGAGGTGGATCTCGCCGGCCGCATCGATGCCGTTCACGGTGCCCTGCGCGGCACCTTCCCGACCATCCCCGACGCTCCGGTGACGAAGTTCGTGCTGAAGATGGACGCGGGGAAACGCGGCGTTCTGGTCAACGCGGAAAACCTCTGTGCGAAGCTTCAGCTTGCGACCGCGAGGTTCGTCGGCCACGCCAATCACGGCTGGCGCGTGCACCCTCGAGTGAGGGCCAAATGCAAGCGGAAGGGGAAGGGGGCGAAACGGTGAGGCCGAGAGTGATCGTGGGCTTTCTCGCCTGTGCCCTGCTCCTCGTCGGGGCGACTCCCGCCATGGCCAGCCGAGCCTTGCTGAAAGAAGCGCTTCTCTCGACCGACGAAACCCAGGACATTCCGGCCCCCGAAGGCCAGATCGAAGGGGCCTGCGGCCTGGCGGTGTCCCCCGGGGGCAACCTCTACGTCTCCGACTACTACCACCGCCGCGTGGATGTCTTCAGTCTCTCCGGCCAGTTCAGCTCCCAGATCGTGCTTCCCGGCGTCAACCCGATCTTCGGCATCGGCACGCTGGACGGAGTCTGCGGGCTGGCCTTCGACTCCGCCGGCAGGCTCTACGCCAACGAATTCCACGAGCGGGTGCTGCGGCTGAGCCCTACCGAAGCGCTTCTGGACCCGAGCGAATCGACAGCGGTCGCGAACAAATCGACCGGCGTCGCCGTGGACGGAGCCGGCAGCGTCTACGTCGACGACCGCACCTACGTCGCCGTCTACGAAGCGCCGGTCGAAGCCGGTGACGAACCGGCCGAGAAGATCGGGCTCGGCTCGCTGGAAGACGGCTACGGCGTCGCTGTCTTCGCCGGCAAGGTCTACGTGCCCGACGCGGCGAGCGACGTGGTCGACATCTACGAACCGGCGGTCAGTGCCGCGAACCCCGTGGCGACGATCGGCCACGGCTTCGTCTCGCTCGTCAACGCCGCTGTCGCGGTCGATCCGACCAACGGCCACCTGCTCGTGGTCGACGACACCCAGCCGGGTTTCGAACATCCCAAGGCGGCGGTCTACGAGTTCGACTCCGGTGGGGCCTTCCTCGGCAGGCTCCCCGGCGAACCGATCGACGGCGAACCTTCCGGCCTGGCCGTCGATCCTGCCACCGGCGGGCTCTTCGTCACAACCGGCAACTCGGAAAAGGCAAACGTCTTCGCCTACGGACCCTTCACCGAAGCGCTGTCGTCGCCGAGCCAACCCTCCGGTGAAGCTCCCGCCGCAGCGCCGGCCGGCGCTGCGGCGGGAGCGCCGCCGCGCTCCGACGCGACCGGCAGCCGTGGCCACTCCGCCGCCTCTGCCTCCGATGTCGTCCAGCGCGGGCCGGTGCGGGTCAGCTTTGACGGCAAAATCACTCCCAGCGCCCTGCCGCGCCACGGTCTGGCCCCGGTCGGGATCGCGTTCGAAACGAAGATCGCCGCGGTCAGCGGCGGCACGCCGCCGCAGCTGCGGCGGATCTCGATCGCGATCAACCGCAACGGCCGCTTCAGCTCCCGGGGCCTACCGGTCTGCCGTCTTCGCGAAATCCAGCCCTCGACCACGGGGGGTGCCCTGGCGGCCTGCTCGGGCTCGCTTGTCGGCGAAGGGCATTTCTCAGCCAACGTCCAGCTACCCGAGCAATCGCCGTTTCCCTCCGCGGGCAAGGTTCTCGTCTTCAACAGCCGCCTGCACGGCAAGCCTGCGCTTCTCGCTCACATCTACGGGACCGAGCCGGCGCCCACCTCCAATGTGCTGCCCTTTGCGATCCGCGATACCAACGGCACCTATGGAACCATCCTCGAAGCGGCGCTCCCGCAGGCGACCGGCAACTGGGGCTACGTCACCGGGCTGCGAATGACGCTCAAGCGCCGCTTCAGCTACCGCGGCAAGGCGCGCAGCTTCCTCAGCGCCGGCTGCCCGGCTCCGGCCGGCTTCCCCGGCGCGGTCTTCCCGCTGGCCCGGACCAGCTTCGACTTCGCCGGGGGCATGAGCCTCGTCTCCGTGCTCAGCAAAAACTGCACCGCGAAGGGGTAGGGGCCCCGCTTCGTTGCCTTCTGTGAAGGCTCGCTAACAATTCGCTAAGCTCTCGCTCACTTCGAGTGGGCGGGGAATTGCGTGCCCCAAGGCGCGCAGGAGTCACCCTGTATCCGCAGAAGGGAGCGCGGGTATGGCCAGATTGCGAAAGCGAAAGCACAGCGGCGAGGAGCCGCGCAGCCGACGGCCGGGAGGCAAGCCGATCATCGAGCTGCGCGACGTGACCAAGGTCTACCCGGGCGGCCACATGGCGCTCGACCGCGTCTCGCTGGCGATCGACCGTGGTGAGTTCGCCTTCCTCGTCGGCCCGACCGGCTGCGGCAAGTCGACCCTGATCAAGATGCTGATCCGCGAGTTGGAGGCGACCGAGGGCGCCGTCCGGATCGCCGGTCGCGACATCGGCACGATGCCGGAGAAGAAGATCCCGCAGCTGCGGCGCAACATCGGCACCGTCTTCCAGGACTTCAAGCTGCTGCCCGACCGCACCGTCTACGACAACGTCGCCTACGCGCTGCAGGTGATCGGCGCCAGCCGCGCCCAGATCCGCGCCCAGGTGCCGGAGACGCTGCGACTGGTCGGCCTCTCGACCAAGCTCAACAGCTTCCCCGACCAGCTCTCCGGCGGCGAGCAGCAGCGCGTCTCGATCGCCCGCGCCTTCGTCAACCACCCGCCGCTGCTGCTCGCCGACGAGCCCAGCGGCAACCTCGACCCGGTCACCTCGATCGGCGTGATGCAGCTGCTCTACCGGATCAACAAGACCGGCACGACCGTCGTCGTCGTCACCCACGACCGCGAGATGGTCGACAACATGCGTCGCCGCGTGATTGAGCTCTACGAGGGCCGCGTCGTCCGCGACGAGGTCAGCGGCGGCTACACCGAGGAGTCGACGACCGAGTTCGGCGTGCGCATGCGCGCCGAGATGGGTGTTGCCCCCGAGGGCCAGACCAACGGACACGACGCGCTGATCTAGATGTCGCGATTCTTCTTCTTCACCCAGGAGGCTTTCCGCGCCCTGCGCCGCAACGGCGCGCCGAGCATGGCGGCGATCGTCACCACGGTCACCACCGTGATCCTGCTCGGCGTCCTGATCCCGGTCTTCCAGACCACCCAGGCGAAGAGCAATCAGGTGCGCGACCAGCTCAACATCCAGGTCGGCCTCTTCGCCGACGCGACCAAGTCCGACATCGCCACCACCCACGAACGGCTGGAAACCGTCCCTCACGTCAACTCGGTGCAGTACATCAGCAAAGCAGAGGCGCTGAAGGAACTGAAGGAAGAACTGGGCAAGAAAAAGGCCGAGGAACTGACCTCGGAGCTGCACGAAAACCCGCTCCCGGCCAGCTTCCGGATCACCCCTGACGATGCCTCCTACCTGCCGGGAATCCGCACCGCGATCATCCACTCGGGCCCGAATGGAAATCAGCAGCCGATCTCGCCCGTCGTCGACAACATCTTCGACCGCCAGGAAGGCTCGCAGCAGATCGAGCAGGTGACCAGCGCCCTGAAGATCGTCCTGACCGTGATCACGGCGCTGCTGATCATCGCCTCGCTGATGCTGGTCGGCAACACGATCCGGCTCTCGATCTACACCCGCCGCCGCGAGGTCGAGGTGATGCGGCTGGTCGGTGCGACCCGCTGGTTCATCCGCTGGCCCTTCATGATCGAGGGCGTCGTGGTCGGCTTCACCGGCGGGCTGGTAGCCATACTGATCCTGTGGCTGGGCAAGATCACCATCGTCGACCCGCTGAGCAGCACCTTCTCCTTCCTTGCGGCGCAGAACAACAGCACCCTCTCCTTCCCGGCGCTGGTCGCGATCCTCTTCGGCGCCGCGGTGGCGGTCTCGGCGATCGGCTCCGGCGTCACCCTGCGCCGCTTCCTGAAGGTCTGAGACCGGCGTGAGGGGCTGGGGGATCGCGGCCCTCGTGGCTGCGCTGGTGGTGGTCCTCTGCGCCGGGATCTGGCTCGGCGGCCACCCGGCGCAAGCTGCCCGAATTCCTCCGCGATCGCTTCGTCGACGACTCGGCCGGGCTGAACCTCGAAGCGACCGAACTGATCGAGGACAACTACTACCGGCCGGTCGGCTCGCAGGAACTGACCAACGCATCGCTGCAGGGCATGGTTCGCGAGCTGCGCTTGCGCCATCACGACCGCTTCTCCGAATACTTCTCGCCGGAAGCGCTGGCCGGCTTCAACGACGAGATCGCCGGCAAGTTCTCGGGGATCGGCCTCACGGTCAGCGAAGTGGAACAGGGCCTGCGGGTCGACAAGGTCTTTCACGGCTCTCCGGCCGCGCAGGCCGGGATCGAAGGTGGCGATCTGATCGTCTCGGTCGACGGCGACTCGATCGCCGGCGAGAGCAGCGAAGAATCGACCGGCAAGATCAAAGGCCCGGAAGGGACCGAGGTGACGATCGGCGTCCAGAGCCCGCCCGCGAAGAAGACCCGCCAGCTGGAAATCACCCGCGCCCAGATCTCGCTGCCCGTCGTCTCCAGCAAGATCGTCCACGCCAGGGGTCGCACCCTCGGCTACGTACGGATGATCTCCTTCAGCGAAGGCGTCCACGCCCTCCTGCGGAATGCTGTGCAGAAGGTCGAGAAGGAAGGGGCGGAAGGGATCGTGCTCGACCTGCGCGGCAACGGCGGCGGCCTGCTCGAGGAGGCGGTCTTGAGCGCCGGCGTCTTCCTGCCCTCCGGCGAAGTCGTCGTCACGACCAACTCGCGCACCCAGGGCCATGCCGTCTACAAGACGTCCGGCGACAACCTGCCTTCGCTGCCGCTAGTCGTCCTGATCGACCGCAACACGGCCTCGGCGGCTGAGATCCTCACCGCGGCGCTGGCCGACGACGCCGGCGCCAGACGGTCGGCACCCGCTCCTACGGCAAGGGCGTCTTCCAGCAGGAGGTCGATCTCTCCAACGGCGGCGCGATGAAGCTGACGATCGGCGAATACTTCACCCCGGACGGGGTGAACCTCGCCCGCAGTCACGGCATCCATCCCGACGTGAAGGCGCCCAACCTGCCGCAAACCGCCCGCGACGAGGGCCTCGAACGTGCCCTGGGGGTGCTGGCAGCCGAAAAATGAGCTTCCGGTGTGCCTTTTCGTCTCTATATAGCGCTAAGGAACAGTGGAAGGTGTTCCGGTGAGCCGGCGCGATTGGCGCTACTACCGCGAGCGCCAGCGATCCCGCGGCCGCGGTCGCAAGGACGCCGGGCCCACGAACGCGCGCGACGCGGTCGAGGCGTTGCTGGCCGAGCGCCTGGGCCGGCGCGGCTTCCCCGCCGCGCTCGAGGTCGAAGCCGGGCGCGCCGCCGACGCGGCGGAGAACAGCGATGTGCGCCGCCGCGACCTCACTGACTTGCCCACCTTCACCGTCGATCCGGCGACCGCGCGCGATTTCGACGACGCGATCTCGGCGCGGCGAGAGGAGGATGGCCTGCGGGTCTGGGTCCACATCGCCGACGTCGCCGCCCACGTACGGCCGGGAACGCCGCTCGACCTGGAGGCCCGCCGCCGCGCCAACAGCACCTACGTGCCGGGCGCGGTGGAGCCGATGCTGCCACGGGCCCTGAGCGAGGATGCATGCAGCCTGGCGCCGGACGTCGAGCGCCTCGCCGTTACCGCCGAGATCGAGCTCAGCCCCAGTGGCGCGCCACGCGCCGCGAGCTTCTATCGCAGCCGCATCCGCTCGCGCGCCCGCCTCGACTACGACCAGCTCGACGTCGTCTTCGCCGGGCGCGGTTCTCCTCCGAAGGGCGTCGCCGAGCCCGTCGCGGTGGCGCGCGAGGCCGCGGCCGCGCTGGGCGAGCAGCGCGGCCCGACCAGCCTCGCGGTCGAGTCGAGCGAGCCCGAGTTTCGCTTCGACGCGGCGGGCAACGTCCTCGCAGCCCGCTCAGTCGCCCAGACCGAGTCCCACCGCCTGATCGAGCGGCTGATGATCCTCGCCAACGAGCAGGTGGCGCAGCTGCTCGAGCGAAAGCGCGTGCCCGCCGTCTACCGCGTGCACGCGCAGCCCGACCCCGGCCGGGTCGAGCGGATGGTCGAGCAGCTGCACGCGCTCGGCGTGCCGACCTCGCCGCTCGGCCAGGGCCTGGCGCCGAGCCAGGCGGCTGAGGTCGCGGCAAAGGCCAGCCGGCTCGCGATCGAGGAGGCGACGCGGCGCGGGCACGGCCGCGAGGCGTATACATCGCTGGTGCTCCGTTCCCTGATGCAGGCGCAGTACAGCGACCGCAACAGCGGCCACGCCGGCCTGGGCAGCCCCGCCTACTGCCACTTCACCTCGCCGATCCGCCGCTACCCCGACCTGCTCGTGCACCGGGCGCTGCTGGCGGCGCTGGGGGAGGGGGAGGCGGCGCCGCGCGCGGCCGACGCCCGCGAGGTCGCCTGGCACTGCAGCGAGCGCGAGCGCGAGTCGGCGAAGATCGAGCGCGACGCCGATGACGTCTGCGCCGCCTACCTGCTCGAGCGGGAGTTGGAGGAGCGCGCCGGCGAGGCGGAGTTCGCCGGCGAGGTCTCGGGGCTGATCCGGGCCGGCGCCTTCGTCGCTTTCGGCGGCGAGCTGGGCGACGTCTACGAGGGCTTTCTTCCCGCCCGCACGATCGGCGACGAGCGCTTCGAGTTGAACGAGACCGAGACGGCGCTGGTCGGCCGCGAGTCAAAGGGCGTGGTGCGCATCGGCGATCCGATATCCGTCCGCGTGACCGGGGTCGAGGCGGCGCGCGGACGGGTGGATCTGGAGCAGGCCGATGGCTAAGAAGTCGAAGGCGCAGCGCCTGCCGGCCTCCGGCGACGTCGCCACCAACCGTCGTGCCCGCCACAAATTCGAACCGATCGAGAAGATGGAGGCGGGGATCGTCCTGCAGGGCTCCGAGGTGAAGTCGCTGCGCGGGGGCAAGGCGCAGATGACCGACGCCTACGCGCTGGTCGACAAGGGCGAGGTTTGGCTGCGCAACCTGCATATCCCGCCCTACGAGCCGGCGAGCCGCGAGAACCACGAGCCCGAGCGGCCGCGCAAATTGCTGCTCCACAAGGCCGAGATCGAACGGCTGATCGGCAAGACGGCGGAGAAAGGGCTGACCCTGATCCCGCTTCGCATCTACTTCAAGGGCTCGCGGGCAAAGGTCGAGCTGGCACTGGCGCGAGGCAAGGAGGGGCGCGACCGGCGCCGGCAGATCGCGGACCGTGACGTGCGCCGTGAAGTCGAGCGCGAATTCAAGGGCAGGATGAGGTAGCTTCGGGGCCTATGCGATCCAGGTTTGCCCTGCTTTGGTCCACGGTGACCCTTCTCGCTCTGGCCCTGGCCGTCCCGGCAGCGGCCCAGGCCGAATCCTTCCCGAGCAGCGCCGGCAACTTCGTCAGCGACAACATCAAGTACTTCGTCGCCGGCCTCGTCGCCGCAATCCTCCTGCTCCTGCTGGTGGTCAGCGTCACCCAGCGGCGCAGCAAGGGGAAAGCGGCCAAGGAGGCGGCCGCGGGACCCGTGACGCCGTCGCCGGGGACCCCGCCACCGTCCCCGGCTGCCGCGGCGACGCCGGCGCAGACCCAGACCGCTGAGCTCCCCGCCACCCCGCCGCCGGGCGCTCCGCCGGTCGCGTCGGTCCCACCCCCTTCGGCCACGGACAAACCCCTCGACGCGAAGGAGAAGCGCAAACTCGCGCGCGAGCAGCAGCGAGCCGCTCGGGTCGAGCACCGCAAGCGCCGCCAGGAAGAGGCCAAACGCCGCAAGGAAGAGCGCGTCGCCAAGCGCAGCGAACGCGGCAAGAAGAAGTCGGGCGCCGGCGGAGGTCGGGCCGACAGCCGCCGGGCGCGCAAGGAAGCGGCGAAGGCTGAGCGCCAGCTCGCCGAAGCCCGAGCCGCCCACGAGCGCGAACAGCTTCAGCAGGGAGGCCAGGCCCAGCTCGTAGCGCCGGTCCCGCCGGTCCCCGAGCCACCCCCGGTCGTGCAGGCCGTTCCGCCGGTCTCCCCGGCGCCGAGCGAGCCGCTGCCGCCGGCGCCACCGCTGGCGCCGCCCGCCGCGCCGCAGCCCGGAGCGCCGCCCGGCTACGACGGACCCGCCGCTGCCGAACAGAGGGTCCAGGCCAAGCTCGATGAAATCCAGCGCGAGGAGGAGCGGATCCGCGCCGAGGCGGACCGCCGCATCGCCGAGGCGGAGCGGCTGCAGCGCGAGGCTGATCAGCGGACCGCCCAAGCCGAAGCCGGCCAGGTGACGCAGGGCATGGGGGCGGTCCCGCCGGCGCCCGCCCCTCCCGGCGCGACGCCGCCCGCACCCCCGGTCGTGCCCGGCCCGAGCGCCGACCTGCAAACCGCCGAGCACCGCCTACAGCAGGAGCGCGAAGCGCAGGAGCAGGCGATGGTCGAGGCGCAGGATCGCCTGCGCCAGATCGAAGAGCGGACCAAGGAGGCCGAGCGCCGCGCCGCCGAGGCCGAGCGGTTGGCCAAGCTGAAGTCCGAGGAGGACGAGCGCGAGCGGCGCCTGCAGGAGATTCGCGACAGCGTCGCCCAAGCCGAGGAGCGCGCCCGCGAAGCCGAGCGCCGCGCGGCAGAGGCCGAGCAGGCGGTGATCCAGGCTGTTCAGGCTCCGACCGGCGTCCAGCCGGTCGCGCCGCTGGCCAGCCCGACACCGCCGGCGCCCCAACCGACGCCGCCACCTCCGCCTGCCGCGCCGACGCCGCAACCACCGAGCCCGGAACCGGTTCCACCGCCGCCCGCGCCTGAGCCACCGGTTCCGCAGCCGGCGCCGCCCCCGCCACCCATGCCGGAGCCCCCGCCGCCTGCGGCGGCGCCTGCGTCAGGCACGATCGACCTCAACTCGGTCACCTTCGAGCAGCTCCGCGCCGAAAACCTCTCGGTTACCCAGGCGACCCGCCTGCTTGCCCACCGTGAGCGGCTCGGTCGATTTGGCTCGGTCGACGAGCTGGACGAGGTGCCGGGCTTCCCTCAGGACGTTTTGGAAGACCTGAAGAGGCGTTCTACGGTCTAGAGTGCACGGACTCCAAGATGTGCCGACACCCACGGCTCATCTGACCTCCATCTTGCGGGCACCGTAGACGATGTCCGCCGGGATCCGGCCGGCTGTCAGCCGGCCGTGGTGGACGCGGTCGAAGTTGTAGAAGCGCAAGTACTCATCGAGATCGCGCCTCAGGCTGGAAAGGCGAGGGTGCAGGTAACGGGCGAAGGAAGGCCGCCAACACTCATCGAGGATGGTGCGGTGCAAGGCCTCGACGTTGCCGTTGGTCTGCGGACGACCGGCGTGGATGCGGGTGTGCCGTGCCTTCAGCCGACTGATCGCTTTGGTGAAGTCGCCCTTGAACTCGTTGCCGTTGTCGGAGAGGAAGCGCTCCGCTCGCCAGCCGGCCTCGCGCAGGTCGGTGGCGACGCGGCGGGCGAGCTTGGAGGTCTGCTTTGCGTTCGGATTGCTCGGTTTGCCCTCCTTGCAGATCACCAGCTCGGCCCAGGCATAGGAGGAGGCGACGTCAATCGCGGTGAGCTGCCAGATCGAGCCCTTGACGCCTTGCAGGCGGCCGACGAAGAAGCAGTCGATCCCAACCAGCTCGCCGGGCCGGGAGACGTCGATGTGGTGCTCTGGGCCGGGGTCGCGGGGCGGCTCAAAGGGAGCGGCGTAGCCGGCAATCAGGCCCAGGCGCTTGGCGCGGGTGTTGAGGCCGTGGCGGCAGAGCACCTTCCAGACGCCGTTGGGCGAGACGACGATCCCGCCCCACTTGGGGCGCCGCAGCTCGCCGGAGACACGCTTTGGCCCCAGGCCGGGGTGGCCGAGCGCGAAGGCGACGATCCTCTCCTCGATCATCTTCGAGAGCTGGTTGGGCATCCGCGGCACCCGGCGCTCCCTGGGCCGCAGCATCTCCAGGCCGTGGCGATCGACCTGGCGCTTCCAGGCGTAGTAGGTCGAGCGATGCACCCCAAAGCGCCGGCAGGCGGCGGCAACACTGGTGCGGGCGGCCTCGGCAAAGAGCGCTTGGCGGTAGCCGAACAGCACGTCATCCTTGGTCATGCGACTCCCTTTCTGAACTTCATTGGCGTGAAGCCAGGAGCCTGAGTCGCAGCACGGACAGCCCCCGACCCAGCTGGGTCGGGGGCTGTCTTGCTTGAAGAGCTATCGATCTCCCGGGAAGTGTCGGGAGAACTTGGAGTCAGCGCAGTCTAGAGGCCGTATGCCTCGAGCAGCTTGAGCCAAATCTCGCTGCGGCTGGGGTAAGCCGCGACCGCGTGGCGGAGCTTTGGGAGGGGGACTTCTCCAACGATCGCGATTGTTGCTGCGTGGAGGAAGTCGGCTGTCTCGAAGCCGGTGAAGGTGGCGCCTACGACGACCTGGCGCTGCTCGTCGATGACTAGGCGCGAGGTGCCGCCTGTTTCCTTGCCTTGGAAGCTGGCGCCGGCGGTGCCGTCGGTGCGGATGTCGACGGCTCTGGCGTCGATGCCGGCTTCTTGCGCCTGTTCCAGCGTTTTGCCTGCCGCTGCTACCTGGGGGTCGGTGAAGGTGACTCGCGGGGAGCCGATTCCTTCGGCGATCGCCTCTACCTCGCGGCCGAGGGCGTTCTCGGCTGCTACCCAGGCTTGGTACTTGCCCATGTGGGTGAAGAGGGCGCGGCCGTTGACGTCGCCTACGGCGTAGAGCCAGTCGCGCCCGCTGACTCGCAGCCGCCCGTCCGTCTCCAGGAAGCCGCCCTTGCCGGGCTCGACGCCGATCGAATCGAGGCCGATTCCCTCGGTTCGCGGCTTGCGCCCGACTGCGACCAGGATCTCCTCGGCTTCGACGGTATCGCCGCCGGCCAGCTCGACTGCCACGCCCGAGCCGATCTGGCTGACCCGCTGGACCTGCACGTCGGTGCGCACGTCGACTTCGTGCCGCTCGCGCAGCGCCGCGGCGACCTGCTCGCCGGCAAAGGGCTCCTCGCGCGAGAGCAGGCGCTCGCCCTCGACCAGGGTGACCTCGGTGCCGAGGGTCGACCAGGCCTGCGCAAGCTCGGCGCCGACCGGGCCGCCGCCGAGGACGACCATGCTCGCCGGCACGCGTTTCGACGTGGTCCCCTCGCGGTTGTTCCAGGCCCCGACCGAGTCGAGGCCCTCGATCGGGGGCATCCGGGCGCCGCTACCGGTGGCGACCACGACAGCCACCCGCGCGGTCAGCAGATCGTCGCCGACGCGGACCCGCAGCTCGCCGTCCAGCTTTCCCTCGCCGCGGAACAGCTCGATCCCGCGCCGCTCCAGCCAGGGGAGCTGGGCCGCGTCGTCGAGGTCGTGGACCACCTCGTCGCGGCGATCGAGCACAGCCCGCCGGTCGAGCCCGCCGGTCACCGCCTCGGCGACTCCGGGCACGCGGCGCGCCTCGTCGAGCAGGTCGCCCGGCCGCAGCAGCGCCTTCGATGGCATGCAGGCGTAATAGGAGCACTCGCCGCCGACCAGGTGCTGCTCGACGATCGCCACGGAGAGTCCACCGTCGGCCAGGCGCCCGGCGCAGACCTCGCCCGGCGCCCCGGCGCCGAGCACGATCGCGTCGAACTCCTTCTCGCTCACCCTTGTATTCCTACCCGACTCCGTACAATCGGTCCACATAGCACGGGGGCGACAGGCTTCGACGTGGTCGGTCCGTGCGAACGGTTGCAGGTCGAGGTTGCCGGAGGCCTCGTTAAACCCCGGCAAAAACCATACGTGCGGACCATGAGTTCGCCCTCGCTGCCTAGCTAGAACCTAGGCGATGAGAGTCGGTCCTCCCTCGCCCGCAGGGAGGGCAGCCGGCTTCAGAACGCGGGCTCACCCCGGCGGATCGCCCCGTCCACCGGGGGACAATTCAGAGGGCTTTATCTCCCGCAGTGCCCGCCGGCGCGGACCCCGGGAGACGAGACTGAAGCGCCGGCTATACCTGTAGACACCATCGCACTACGACCTCGGACGCCGGTTCAATTCCGGCCGCCTCCACTCACACGCAGACCCAAAAGTTCAACGAATCTTCCCGTTGGGTTTGTGCACGAATCGTGCTGAATCGTGTAAAATGGCTAAATGGCAACGTCCGCGAAGCGCTTCAACGTGACCCTTGATGACGAGCATGCGGGGAAGCTCGCGAGGCTCGCCGAGCGCACGCATGTGCAGGAGGGGACGCTCGCTCGGTCGCTTCTCTCCACGGCGCTCGACGACGCCGACCCGGACGCCGCCCGCATCACCGAGATCCTCGACGCGATCCCCGGCGCCTGGCAGCGGACGCAGGAAGGCCTTGCCCAGGCTGAGCGCGGCGAGGGAACACCGCTCGACCAGCTGGCCTGAGTGGCGCGGGTCATCGTCACCCCGCGAGCACGGCGGGACGTGGACGACGCGATCTCGGCGCTCCACCTGCCCGACGACGCCTGGACTCGAATCGGACGCTCGCTGAGGGTGGTGGAAACGTTCCCGCTCGCGGGTCCGGGGCTGGCCGGTCGGTGGGCGCCGGCCCGGTTCTTGGTCGGGCCGTGGTCCTGGATGATCCTGCTCTACCGCTACGAGGAATCGTCTGACCGGGTCTACGTGGTCGCGATGCACGACGCCCGGTCCGCGGCCTCCGCGACGGCGGCTCAGCGGTAGCCGGGGCGAAAGGCGATCATAAGGTTGCGGGATGAATCGTTACGTCGCCTTCCTGCGCGGGATGAACCTCGGTGGCCGGCGGATCAAGAACGACGAGCTGCGCGACGAGTTCGAGGTTTTGGGCTTCGCCGATGTCGCCTGCTTTCGCGCCAGCGGCAACGTCGTCTTCGGTTCCGAGGAGAGCGACGAGGTGGAGTTGACGGCGCGGATCGAAGCTGGGCTCGGCGAGGCGCTCGGCTATGCGGTGCCGGTGTTCCTGCGCAACGCCGACGAGTTGCGTGAGGTGGCCACGCGAGAGGCGTTCGATCCATCGCTTGTCTCGGCCTCGAAAGGAAAGCCCCAGGTCGCGTTCCTTCTCGCGGCCCCCTCGAAGAAGAAGACCACGGAGGCGCTCGCCCTGAGCAGCGACGAAGATCGCCTCGCGATCGACGGTCGCGAGCTCTACTGGCTGCCGAGCGGCGGCATCTCGGAATCGGAGCTCGACCTCAAGGCGCTCGAGTCGATCCTCGGCTCATGGACGATGCGCACCAAGGGAACCGTCGACCAAATCGTCGCCAGGCACCTCGCTACTTAAGAAGTTACCGGCGGCCGAGTCGGCGGTCCGCCCACGAGCTGGTCTCGATATACGCCGTCGTCCCAATCCAGACGGCCGGAACGAGTATCCAGGGTGGTGCACCGAAAACGAACACCGCGATAGCGACGAGTGTTGCGGTGATCGTGCCTGCGACAGACGCGCTGCGAGGGGATCTTGTTAGGTGCGCGATCAAGTCCACACCACGATGATAAGAGCGATGATCGACATGGGCCACATCAGCTTGAAGCCTTCGCCGATGCCTTCGTTGATTCGCTGGGCGACAAACTGAGGATCTTGGTGTTGACCAAGCGCTTGTGCTGCGTTGTAGCCGCTGAAGTAGGCCATGCCTCCGCCGAGAATCGAGAATGCGGCGATCACGGCTTCCAGGAGTTCACTGGCATTGCCTGTGTCCACCAAGGTCATCTTGCGACCGTACTGGCAGGGAACGCGCCTGTGGCGCGCAGGGTGTCACGCGTCTGAAGAGATATCCGCGCGAGGTAGTGCAGCCAGGCGGGCGTCGGCACTGACGGAGCCGATTTCGTCGGGGAGCGCCGCGAGCTGGACGTTGGAGACGAACTCCATCGGTCGGCCGAGGGGGCGGAAGAAGTTGTCGTAGTGGGTCGGGACGACGACCTTGGGGTCGAGGCGGGGGAGGATTCGCTTCCAGTAGTCCTCGGTGAAGCTGCGGCCGGCGACGCCGGCGAGGAAAACATCGACCTCGCGCTCGCGGACCGCCTCGTCGATCAGGTTGGCGCTGCCCTGGTGGTAGAAGCGCAGCCCGGCCACCTCGATCGAGATGCCCCAGACCTGGCCGCAGCGGTAGGCGCTCGGTGAGAGCGCGTCGAGGTGCTCGCAGGTGAGGTCGCCGTCGTAGGGGACGGCGAGGCCGAGCAGCAGCTTCGAGTGGACGCTGGGCGTGAAGCTGACCGAGAAGGGGCCGAGCTCGTAGGTCAGGTACGGCTCGACCTCGACCGACTGCTCGGCGAGCCCGTGCAACCCCATCAGCGTCAGCAGCGAGTCCGATCCGTAGGCCTTGCAGTCGAAGCGCCTCGCGATCGCCGGCGCGTCGACCGCGTGGTCGAAGTGGGTGTGGCCGACGAGCACGCCCGCGACCTCGCCGGGCGCGTGGACGAAGCGGTCGAGCGCTGCCGGATCGGGCAGGGTCGGCCTGCGCCGCAGTAGGTCCCCAAACGGCACCCGCGAGAGGTACGGATCGACGAAAAGCGTCTGCCCCTCGAATGTCATCCGGTAGCCGGAGACGCCGAGCCATTCGACCTCCAGCCCCGCAGGCAGCTCGAGCGGACTCGCCTCGAGCTCGTCGAGCACCTGCTCGTCTTCGCGCCCGGCCGCGCGCCGGGTCAGGCGCGCCTTCACCAGATCCCCGATGTGCCGCAGCGGCCCCGCCATCGTCTGCTCACCTTACGCCCCGCCCGCGTAATGTCAGGGGTTGCCCATGGCAATCGCCACAGCGACCACAATCGACCTCTACGCGGGCGGCAAGCTGCTCTTCGAGGATGTCTCGTTCAAGCTCGAGCCGCGCGAGCGGATGACGCTCTCGGGCCGAAACGGCGCCGGCAAGTCGACGCTGCTGCGGGTGCTGGCGGGGGAGAGGGCACCCGACTCGGGCAGCATCGCCCTGCAGAAGGGCGCGCGGGTCGCCCTGCACGACCAGCGGCCGCCGCGCGACGCCGCGATCTCCCTCGGCGACTACGTCTTCTCCGGCCGCACCGACATGCAGGAGACCGAGGCGGAGCTGTCGCGCCTCGAGGAGGCGATGGGCCGGGGCGAGCCCGACGAGGAGACGATGCGCGCCTACTCGGCCGCGCAGCAGCGGCTCGAAGCGGGCGGCGGCTACCGCTGGCGTGACGACGTGCTCGCCGTGCTCGGTGGCCTCGGCTTCGGGGAGGAGGCCGCGGGTCGCGAGCTCTCGACCTTCTCCGGCGGCGAGCTGACCCGTGCCTCGCTTGCCCGCGTCCTCGCCACCCGCCCCGATCTGCTGCTGCTCGACGAGCCGACCAACCACCTCGACATTCCCTCGCTGGAGTGGCTGGAGCGCTATCTGGTTGACCTCGACGCCGCGGTCGTGCTCGTCGCCCACGACCGCTGGTTCCTCGAGGCGGTCGGCACCTCGGTGCTGGAGCTGGAGGCCCAGCGCGGCCGTTTCTTCGCCGGCCCCTGGCACGCCTGGCGCAAGGAGCAGGCGGCACGCGAGATCGCCCTCGGCAAGGCGATCGATCGCCAGCAGGCCGAGATCGAGCGGATGGAGCGCTTCGTCGAGCGCTTCCGCTACAAGGCGACGAAGGCAAAACAGGCGCAATCGCGGATCAAGCAGATCGACAAGATCAAGCGCGACGGCGCCAAGGCCGAAGCGCGCGACCGCCGCAACCTGCGCTTCTCCTTCGTCAAACCGGAGCGGCCGGGTCGGATCGTGCTCAAACTCGTCAACGGCACGATCGAGGTGCCCGGGCGCACCTTGCTCGACGGCGCCGACCTCGAACTCGAACGCGGCGAGCACGTCGTCCTCGTCGGCCCCAACGGCGCCGGCAAGACGACCCTGATCGAGACCCTCGCCGGCAAGCGCGAGCCTGCCGCCGGCTCGGTGCGCAGCGGCCACAACGTCAAGCTCGGCTACCTCTCCCAGCACGCCGAGACCGCGGCGGGGACGGGAACGGTGCTCGACGCCGCTCAGCGCGAGACCGGCCTGACCGGCCCGAAGGCGCGCCGCCTGCTCGGCGGCTTCCTCTTCTCCGGTGCCGAGGTGGAGAAGTCGCTCGACGACATCTCCGGCGGCGAGCAGCGCCGCCTCTCGCTGGCGATCCTGGTCGCCTCCGGGGCCAACGTGCTGATCCTCGACGAGCCGACCAATCACCTCGACATCGAGAGCCGCGAGGCGCTCGAGGACGCGCTCTCGGCCTTCGAAGGCGCGGTGATCCTCGTCTCCCACGATCGCGCTCTGCTCGAGGCGGTCGGCAGTCGCACCCTGGTTTGCGAGGAAGGCGAGCTGCGCAGCTATGACAGCGGCTGGGCGACCTACCAGCACGACCGCGACGAAAGGGCCGAAGCGGCATCGGCCTCCGCCGCGGAGGCGAAGCGCTCGAAAAAAGCGGCCAGGCGCCACAGCCCCGGCACGATCTCGAAAAAAGCCGCCCGCAAAGCCAGCCGCCTGGCCGAGAAGATCGAGGCGGCCGAAGCCGAGCTGCGCCAGGTCGAGGAGGACCTCGCCGACCCCGCCGCCTGGTCGACCCCGGCCAGGGTCGAGCAGGCCGAAGCGCGCCACGAGGCGGCGAAGCGCAAGCTGGCCGAGCTCTTCGAGCGCTGGGAGGAGGCCGAGCGGCAGGCGGTCAGCGCAGCGGGCGATCCAGCTTGACCACGGCGCCCTTGCCGGGGGCGAGGGTGATGTTGCGGACCTTGACCTTCTCCGGCTTGGGGTCGGGTGCGCTGAGCTCGGCGTGCTCGACGATCTCGCGCAGGACGATCCGCATCTCGTATTCGGCGAAGGCGGCGCCGATGCAGCGCCGCACGCCGCCGCCGAAGGGGATCCAGGCGTAGTTGTCGGCCTTGCCCTCGAGGAAGCGCTCGGGGCGGAACTCCTCTGGCTTGGGGAAGAGATCGTCGCGGTAATGCAGGGCCGCGATCGCGGCCATCACGTAGGTCCCTGCCGGCAGCTCGTAGCCGCCGATCTCGGCAGGCGCGGTCACCTTGCGCGCCACGTCGACGATCACCGGCCGCGCTCGCAGAGTCTCTTTCACCGTCGCCTCGAGGTAGTCGTCCTCGCCGGCGGCGAGCGATTCGCGCAGCTTGCCCAGCACGCGCGGCGTGCGCAGCAGCCGCTCCATCGCCCAGGCCAGCCCGGTCGCCGTCGTCTCGTGGCCGGCCCCGAGCACGGTGACCAGCTCGTCGCGCAGCTCTTCGTCGCTCATCGCGCTGCCGTCGTCGTAGCGGGCCCCGAGCAGCAGTGAGAGCACGTCGTCGTGGCCGTCCTTTCCCGCGGCCATCTCGGCCCGGCGCAGCTCGATCTCCTCGTAGATGAACTCGTCCAGCGCCGCACGGGCGCGCAGGAAGCGGGGCCACGGGCTCCAGCGCCCGAGGTTGCGGCGCAGCATCGGGAAGGCGAGGACCGCGCTGACGCGGTCGCTGAAGGTCTCGATCAGGCCTCCGAAGCGAGCCAGCCGAGCCTCGTCGTGGACGCCGAAGACGGCCTGCATGATCACCGCCAGGGTGATCCGCTGGGTGTGGGGTCGCAACGCGAAGGGCTCGCCGACCGGCCAGCTCCGCATCTCCTTCTCGGTGATCTCGCGGATCAGCTCGCCGTAGTTGCGGATCTGCTCGCCGTGGAAGGGCGGCAGCAGCAGCTTGCGCTGGCGCATGTGGGCACCGTCGTCGAGGGTCAGCACCGAATTCGGCCCGAGCGCCGGCTCCAGCACCGTCGCGTTCGCCTCGCCGGCGTGGAACTGCTCGGGCGAGCCGGTAAAGAGCTGCTTGACCAGGGCCGGGTCGGCGACGTAGACGAGCCGGCCGAAGTAAGGGAAGGAGAGGGTGAAGATGTCGCCGTGGCGGCGCTGCAGGCGGATCAGGAAGCCGAGCGGGTCGCGCACGTAGCGCAGAGCCTGGATCAGGGCCGGCGCGTTCGAGCCGGGCGGTATCTCTTTGCGGGCCGCGGCGGGTGCGCGCGGAAGCGTTGCCTGCTCCATCGAGAGCGCACCATAGAACAAAACTGGCCAGTCAGCCAGGGGGCTAGAAGACGATCGTCCGGGGGCCGTCGAGGAGGACCCGGTCGTCGACGTGGGCCATCACCGCGCGGGCCAGTACGAGGCGCTCGATATCGCGGCCGATCCGCTTCAGGTCGCCGACCTCGTCGCGGTGGCTGACCCGGGTCACATCCTGGTCGATGATCGGGCCGGCGTCGAGTTCCTCGGTGACGTAGTGGGCGGTGGCGCCGATCAGCTTGACGCCGCGCTCGTGGGCGCGGCGGTAAGGATCGGCGCCGACGAAGGCGGGCAGGAAGCTGTGGTGGATGTTGATCGCCGGGGCGTCGAGCCGGCGCAGGAACTCGCCCGAGAGGACTTGCATATAGCGGGCGAGGACGAGCAGGTCGATGCCGCCGAGCAGCGCCAGCGCCCGGGCCTCGGCCTCGTCTCTCGCCGCCGGCTCGACCGGTACGTGATGGAAGGGAAGGCCGAGCGAGGCGACCTGGTCGCGGTGGTCGGCGTGATTGGAGACGACCGCGACGACCTCGGCGCCCAACTCACCGCTGCGCCAGCGCCAGAGCAGGTCGGAGAGGCAGTGATCTTCGCGCGAGACCATGATCGCGACCCGCTTGCGCTCGCTCGACTCGGCAAAGCGGTGGTCCATCTCGAAGCGGCTCGCGATCTCCGCCTCGAAGCGCCGGTAGATCTCCTCGCGCTCTCCGGCCGGAACCGTGTCGAACGCCATTCGCATGAAGAAGCGGCCCTCGTCGCTCGAATGCTGGTCGGCGTCGACGATGTTGAGCCCGGCGTCGGCGAGGAAGCCGCTGACCGCGGCGATCAGACCCGGCCGGTCGGGGCATGCGAGGAGCAGGCGTGAGGTATGGGGCTGGCCGGTAATGCGGGGATGATGGCGGTTGAGACGATGAATCGCACCATTCGCAGCCTGCCCTTGCTTGCCCACCCGCCCGACGCCGACGCGCGGCCGCGAATGCTGGCGCTCACCTGTCTGCTCCTGATCGCCCTCGGCGGTGCGCTCAGTCTGCTCGGTGCGACCGCCGTCGGCAACGCCGTCTGGGCGGCGACCGTCGCCCTGATGCTGGTGCCGTTGAGCTGGTCGATCGCGCGCACGCTGGCGCAGGGGCGGGTCGGGGTCGACGCGATCGCCCTGGTCGCGATGGCCGGGGCGCTGGCGATCGGTCAGTACCTGGCCGGGGCCGTGATCGCGCTGATGCTCTCCGGCGGCAACGCGCTCGAGGCGTCGGCCTCGCGCCGCGCTCGCCGCGAGCTGACCGCGCTTTTGGAGCGGATGCCGAGCGTCGCCCACCGGCGCAACGTCGGCGGCTGGGAGGAGGTCGCGGTCGATCGGCTTGCCGTCGACGACGTCGTGCTCGTGCGCGCGGGCGAGCTGGTCCCCGTCGACGGAACCGTGCAGAGCGCCGAAGCCGTGGTCGACGAGTCTGCCCTGACGGGAGAGTCGCTGCCGGTGGCGCACGTCCACGGGGCTGCCGTGCAGAGCGGCGTTGCCAACGCCGGCGATGCCTTCGAGCTTCGGGCGACCCGGCCCGCTTCCGAGAGCGCCTACGCCAACCTGGTTCGCCTCGTTCGCGCTGCCGAGACCCAGCGCGCCCCCTTCATCCGCCTCGCCGATCGTTACGCGGCGATCTTCCTGCCGCTCACCCTGGCGATCTCCGCGGCAGCTTGGGTCGCGAGCGGCGACGCCGTCCGCGCCGTCGCGGTGCTGGTCGTGGCGACGCCCTGTCCGCTGATCCTGGCGGCGCCGATCGCGATCGTCTCGGGGGTCTCGCGCGCCGCCCGCTCCGGCGTGATCGTTAAGGGCGGTACGGCGATCGAGCGCCTCGGCGAGGCGCGCACGGTGCTGCTCGACAAGACCGGCACGTTGACTCTCGGTGAGCCCGCCGTGCAGGAGGTCGTCGCGTTCGATGGCAATGCCGGAGACGAGGTCCTGCGCCTGGGAGCCTCGCTCGACCAGCTCTCCGCCCACGTTCTCGCCGAGGCTCTCGTCCACGACGCCGAGCGCCGTGGTCTCGCGCTGGCCGAGCCGAGCGGCGCGGTCGAGGAGCCGGGCCAGGGGATGGAGGGTGATGTCGAGGGACGCCGTATCGCTGTCGGCAGCGCGGCCTGGTTGCGGCAGCGGGGCTACGAGACGGGCGAGGCGTCGACGATCGGCGACGGGGGAGAGGACGCCGGCCTCGCCAAGGTCCTGGTCGGGATCGACGGCCGGGTAGCCGGCGTCGTGGTGATGGCGGACCGCCTGCGCGACGACGCGCGCGAGTTGGCCGGCGAGCTGCGTGCGATCGGCGTGCGCCGGGTCGCGATGGTGACCGGCGATCGCAGCGCCGTCGCCGAGCGGATCGCCGCCGAGACGGGCCTCGACCGCGTCTACGCCGAACAGAGTCCCGAGGAGAAGCTCGACGTCGTCCGCGCGATGCGCGCCGATCCCGAGCTGTCTCCGGTGGTGATGGTCGGCGACGGCGTCAACGACGCGCCCGCCCTGGCGCTCGCCGACATCGGGATCGCGATGGGCGGGCCGGGGGCGACGGTCTCCTCCGACACCGCCGACGCGGTGATCACCGTCGACCGGATCGATCGCGTTGCCACGGCGGTCGCGATCGGCCGCCGCTCGCTCGGCATCGCCCGCCAGAGCGTCGTCTTCGGCATCGGCCTCAGCCTGATCGCGATGGGCTTCGCCGCCTTCGGCTACATCCAGCCGATCGGCGGCGCCCTGCTGCAGGAGGGCATCGACGTAGCCGTGATCCTCAACGCCCTGCGCGCCCTCGGCGACTGAGCGACGATTGCCGAAAAGGTTGCCGCCCGCCAACCTTTGCTGCTACCTTCTCGTCACACGCCCTAGCTGCTTCGGGAGCTAGGGAGGAGGCCGTCCTTCGGGGCGGCTTCTCCATTTGCAGTCCCGTAGTCCAAGCGCCCGGCCTGAAGAACTCCCGGCCTTCGAGATCCATTGCCATATCCGGTAGCTGGCATTCGAGCAGCAGGTTCTCGTGTATCGGCTTGTAAAACTCGGCACCGACCGTTTGTGAAAGGCCTCGTCTGTTTCTTGGGCTTACGACGATCAGGGTGATCCCGTAGTGCTCGCGAGCCATTCTGAGCGCCCCCGTCTGATCGAAGTCGTCGGTGACGACTATGGCCGCATCGATGGCGCCGTCTGCGGCGTCGTCGATCAGGTGCACCGCGAGGTTGACATCCGAGCCCTTCTCTTGCGTGACCCGAACCTTCACTCTGTCCGGCAGGTGGGGCGGAGATCCTGCGCGCGGGAGAGCCCTTGTGTCGGTCCGAAAATGGCCTTCATGTATCGAGAGGGGTTTGCACTCGCCGCGCAGAGCGCGGATATAGAGATCCTGCCGCTGGGATTGATGAGGGTTGGCGGCAGAACCACCAACACGTGCCGTGAAGTATCGAACCCAAGAAAGCTCGCAGTCTTCGGGAAGGAGTCCTTCGCACATGGCCCGCAGGTCGAGCCACTTGCGCTCAGGCCGACCCTTGAGCGCGCCGTTGTAGAGGTTGAACCCGTCGATGTAGGCGAAGGTCTTCATTGCGGCCCAGATTAATCTGGGCCGCAATAAGGCGCTCATCGTCCGTCCGTCTCATGGCCACCGTGCCTGGGGTTGTTGCAGTCGACACTTTGTTTGTGAGGAGTGTGCGCGCGATCACGTCCCGGGGCCGCAAATACCGCCACGGTCCCCCGCTTGCTCACAAAACGCACATACTTCATCCCTGTCCTCATCGCCTGCGTCGCCTTCCCGGCGGCAGCGCTTGCATCCGGCGGCGATCCGGCGCCCCCTCGGATCGGCGTAGCCAATGCGGTTCCGGCCAAGGTCAACGTTTTGCAGAGACCCGTCGTCCGCTTCCACAAGACGATCCGCTTCACCCTCGCCGAGATGGAAGCGGCCCATCGAGCCCACCTCGCCAAGCTGGCTCGCGAAGAACGCAAGCGCTACGCAAACCTTCCGGGCGGGGTGTCGCATTCCACGCTTGACGCCATAGGAGCTTGCGAGTCCGGCGGCGACCCTACAGCCGTCTCTTCAGACGGCACCTACCGGGGCAAGTACCAGTTCGATTACGGCACCTGGGAATCGGTCGGCGGCACCGGCGACCCTGCTGCCGCTTCCGAAGCTGAGCAGGATTACCGTGCGGCCCTTCTGTATTCGCGCTCGGGCTCCAGTCCGTGGCCAGTCTGCGGCTGACCCCTCCCGTACGATTGCCGCGATGAGTGGCGAGCGCGTCCCAACCCCGGATCCGCAGGGGCCGACGCGCAAGCCACCGCGGGAGGCGATCGCCGAGGCCAAGGTCCGCGCCCCGACCCGCGGCAACCGCAAGCTCGAGGGCTTCCTCGACGCGGTCAACGACGACGAGCAGGTGCGGGCCTGGTGGTACATGACCCAGGTCCATGCCGAGCGCCTCGGCATGTCCGATCACTCGTGGGTCCACATGCAGATCGTGCTCAACATCGCCCTGCGGCTGCTGCGCCTGCTGATCAAGGCCGGGGTCGAGCCCGTTGTTGTCTCAGATCATGGAATGTCGCCGAAAGACGCCGAGGTGGTGGTCGCCGGTGGCGCTCTCCTGCACGACATCGGGATGTCCATCCACCGGCAGGACCACGAGGCCTACAGCCTCTTTCTCGCCAACGGCGCACTCGAACGCCTGCTCTCCGGCTCCTACCGCGAGCCCGAGCGCACGATTGTCGCCTCCGAGATCCTCCACGCGATCATCGGCCACCGCCGCCGCGGCGAGCCCTACACGCTGGAGGCCGGCGTGGTTCGCGTTGCCGACGCGCTCGACATGGCGCAGGGGCGCACCCGGCTGCCGATCGAAGCCGGCCAGGAGGGCATCCACTCGATCTCCGCCGCAGCCGTCGACGAGGTGCGGATCGAGGCCGGCGAGGAGCGGGCGGTGCGGATCGAGATCGAGCTCAACAACTCAGCCGGGATCTTCCAGGTCGACGACCTGCTGGCGACGAAGATTCGCGACACGCCGCTGGAGGGCCGGGTCGAAGTCGTCGCCAAGATCGAGGGCGAGACCGAGAAACGCCTCTTGAGCGGCTTCCGGCTGGACTAGCCGTAGCGCTCGAGGTCGTAGCGGCGCCTTTCTTTGCGCGCCTCGAGGCGGCCTTGGACGATCGAGAGCACGATCACCAGGACCGCGAAGAAGCCGATCACGCCGAAGCAGAAGAAGGTGACCGTCTTGTCCGTCGTCGGCCCGGCCAGCCCGACGCCGTTCTCGGCAAATGCGAGCGGGGCCGCGAGCAGCATCGAGAGCAACGCGGCGCAGAGGGCGGCGGCGATTCCGGTTCGGCGCGAGGGGGCCTTCACGCCCGGCAATCTAGCGCACCCCACCGTCGTTTCGCGCCGATTGGCCCCAGAAATGGCGAACGGCCCGGGGCAGTGGGCCGTTCGCGGTGACGAGAGAGGAGTCTCGTGGAGTCGAGTGTGACTTCCCGCTGAGGGCTCGCGGTGAACATCCAGAGAATCTTGAGCGGCAACTTTGCCGCAAATTACGGGTGTTGAGCTGTGAAAATCCTGTGAACGCAGGCCTTTTACCGATGCGGTCGCCGCCCTTGGCGCGTACAATCCTGCCGTCTTCCGAGAGAGGGCACTCCTTCCGCCTAACCGGCGCTCGCCATTTGAACGCACAGCAGACCATCAGGCTCGCGGTAATCGACGACGACAGCGGCTTCGTCACGGTGCTGTCGAAGCGAACCGAAACCGCCGGCTGGCAGCAGCGGGTGCTGAGCAGCGCGATCCCGCCCGAGGAGCTGGTGGCGATGAAGCTGAACGCGCTGCTGCTCGACATGACGGTGCTGGGCGACGAAGCCTGGAGCTATCTGGAGCGCGTCTGCTCGATCCTGCCTGATCTCGGCGTGATCGTCTGCACCGGCAGCTCCTCCGTCGCCCAGCGGGTCCGCGCCCTGCGGCTCGGGGTCGACGACTGGATCGGCAAGCCCTGCCATCCCGAGGAGGTGATGGCGCGGATCGAGGCGGTCTCGCGCCGCCGCCGTCGCAGCCGCGCCGGCGCCGAAGCCGGCCCGCTGGTGGTCGGCGAGATGGAGATTCGCGCCGACCAGTTCCAGGCCTTCGTCGGCGATGCCAGCCTCGACCTGACCCGGCGCGAGTTCGAGCTGCTGCAGCTTCTCGCCGACGCCAAGGGCCAGGTGCTCGAGCGCGAGGCGATCTACCAGCGGGTCTGGGGCTACGCGATGGCCCACGGCGACCGCTCGGTCGACGTCTTCATCCGCAAGCTGCGCCAGAAGCTCGAGAAGTGCTCGCCGAGCTGGCGCTACATCCACACGCATTTTGGGGTCGGCTACCGCTTCGATCCCGAGGCCCGCGCCGCCGCGGCGCCCGAGATCGATCCCGGCGAAGTACCCTCGGTCGACGATTCACAAATAATTCACAGCAGCTTTACCGCGGCGTAACTGTAGGCGTCGCCGTGGCGGCGATCCTCGCTCGCCATGCTGGAGATTCGGCCCGAGGAGCACGCGGCGCTGGTCGACGGTCGGCCGCTGAGCCTGACCATGCGCGAGTTGCAGCTCTTGACCACGCTCGCCGCCCACCCCCAGCGCATCCTCACCCGCGAGGAGCTCTACAGCGAGGTTTGGGGGCGCGAGCCGCGCCACGACGACCGTTCGGTCGACGTCTACGTCAGCCGCCTGCGCTCGAAGCTCAGCGACGCTCTTCCCGGCCAGCGCCTGATCCACACCCACAGCGGCATCGGCTACCGCTTCTCGCCGGATGGCTGATGCGGGACTGCCCCACCCTCGGCCAGCCTTTTACATCTTTTTCACATTCTCGATACACGCAGGTAACAAGCTGTCAAAAAGGCGCTGAGAGTGTGGCTTCGAAACGCCAATTCCGCTTCCCAACCTAAGGAGATACGCGTGACCAAGAGACTTCTCAGCGTCGGACTCGCCCTGGCGCTTGCAATCGCAGTCGCGGCCTGCGGCAGCTCGTCCTCGAGCAGCAGCAACGGCTCTTCCGGCTCGCCGCTGGTCGGCGCCGGCAGCACGCTGGTCGCACCGCTGATGTCCAAGTGGCAGGCCGACTACGCGAGCAAGTCCGAAGAAACGGTCACCTACGGAGCGATCGGCAGTGGTGGAGGGATCGACCAGATCACCTCGCGCACGGTCGACTTCGGCGCCTCCGACGCCCCGTTGACCCCCGAACAGTTCGAAGAAGCCGAAGGCGTCGAGCAGATCCCCTGGGCGCTGAGCGGGACCGTGCCCGCCTACAACGTCAGCGGCGCGCCCAAGAACCTCAAACTGAGCGGCGAAGTCCTCGCCGACATCTACCTCGGCAAGATCACCCAGTGGGACGATCCGGCGATCGCCAAGCTCAACCCCGGCGCCGGCCTGCCGAGCACCAAGATCACGCCCGTCTACCGCAGCGACGGCAGCGGCGACACCTACGCGTTCACCAACTACCTCTCGACGATCAGCCCCGAATTCAAATCGACGGTCGGCACCTCGACCACGGTCAAGTTCCCGACCGGCGTCGGCGCCGAAAAGAACGACGGCGTCGCGGCGGCGATCTCGCAGACCGACGGCGCGATCGGCTACGTCGGCCTCGCCTACGCGCTCTCCAACGAACTCAGCATGCCGCTGGTCGAAAACTCGGCAGGGAACTTCCCCGAACCGGGCGTGGAAAGCGTCGAAGCCGCCGCCGACGCGGTCAGCAAGATCGGCCCCAACAATGAAATCTCGCTCGCCGACCTGCCGTCCTCGGCCAAGGGCGCGTACCCGATCTCGACCTACACCTACGTGATCGTGCCGCTGGAAAGCGAAAAGGCCGAAGCGCTGAAGAAGTTCATCACCTACGCGATCAGCCCGGCCGCTCAGGAATTCGGCCCCGACCTCGACTTCGCGCCGCTGCCGAAGCAGGTCGTCGCCGCCGGCAAGAAGGCGATCGCCAAGATCGGCGGCTAGGTGGAGGCCGGAGCTCTCAGCAACCCCGTTCTGCGGGCTCCGCGCAACCGCATAGACCGCATCGGCGACCCGCTGCTGCGAGGCCTCTCCGGCCTCGCGGCAGCGCTTGCCGTAGCTGTCCTCGTCGGCATCGCCTACGAGGTGACCCACATCGCCTGGCCGGCGATAACGCATTTCGGTATCGGCTTCGTCACCACCAACGACTGGAACCCGGTCACCGAACGCTACGGCGCCGCTCCCTTCATCTACGGGACGGTGGTGACCTCGGCGATCGCGCTGTTCCTCGCGGCGCCGCTCTCGATCGCGATCTCGATCTACCTGACCGAGCTGGCGCCGAGCCGGGTGCGGCGCCCGGTCGCGACCCTGGTCGACATGCTGGCGGCGATCCCCAGCGTCATCCTCGGCCTCTGGGGGATCCTCGTCCTCGGCCCCTTCATGCACGACACGATCGAGCCGGCGCTGAAGAGCGCCTTCGGCTTCCTGCCGATCTTCAGCGGCGATCCCTCGGCCTTCAGCTACCTCACCGCGGCGCTGATCCTGACGATCATGATCACGCCGATCATCACCAGCGTCACCCGCGAGGTCTTCGAGACCGTGCCGGGTGAGCTGAAGGAGGGCTCCTACGCGCTCGGCGCGACCCGCTGGGAGATGGTCCGCCAGGTGGTCCTGCCCTACTCGCGGGCCGGCATCGTCGGCGCCACGATCCTCGGCCTCGGCCGCGCGATCGGCGAGGCGATCGCGGTCGCCCAGGTGATCGGCGGCGCCACCGGGATCAACGTCTCCCTCTTCCACACCGGCAGCACGATGGCGGCCCAGATCGCGGCCCAGTTCCAGGGCGCGCCGGGGGCGCTGCAGAAGCCCTCGCTGGCCTACCTGGGCCTGATCCTGCTCGTCTTCGCGGTGATCGTCAACGTGATCGCGCGGCTGATCGTCCAGCGCGGGAAGCTCAAGGACACCGCGGTCACGCCGACCGAGGCCGAGGCCCTGTGAACGCCCGGGGGGGCCACGCGCTGCTGCTCGACCGCGGCAACCTTAAGCGGCGCAACCGCGTCAACCGGGTGGTGGAAGTCGTCTCCACGGTCGCCGCGCTGCTCGCTGTTGCCGTGCTGCTGATCGTGGTCGGCTCGGTAGTCTCGAAGGGGATCGGCGCTCTCAGCATCCACTTCCTGACCACGCCGGCCGGTCTCTTTGGCGACACCAGCGGCGGCATCTCCAACGCGATCGTCGGCTCGGCGATCATGGTCGGCCTCGCGGCTCTGATGGCGATCCCGGTCGGCCTCTTGGTCGCGATCTACACGACCGAGTTCGCCTCGGCGCGCTTCGGCCACGCTGTTCGCTTCGTGCTCGACATCCTCAACGGCGTGCCGACGATCATCACCGGGATCTTCGTCTTCGGCCTGCTGGTCGAGGGCAACAAGCAAAGCGGGTTCGCCGCCTCGTTGGCGCTGGCGATCATCATGCTGCCGATCGTCGCCCGTACCGCACAGGAGGTTCTGACCCTAGTGCCGGCCAACCTCAAGGAGGCGGCGCACGCGCTTGGCATCGCCCGCTGGCGCTCGACGGTGCGGATCACGATCCCGACTGCGGCCGGCGGTCTGCTCACCGGCGCCCTGCTCGCCGTCGCCCGCGTCGCAGGTGAGACCGCGCCGCTGATCCTGCTCTCTTCGATCTTCGGCCAGGGCGTGCTCACCGAACCGAGCGAAGCGCTCGCCTCGATCCCGATCTTCATCTTCGATTCTTCGGAGACTCCTAGTCCCGAGGCGCACACCCAGGCCTGGGCCGCGGCGCTGATCCTGATCGCCTTCGTGCTCGTCCTCAACGTCGTCGCCCGCGCCTTCTATGCCCGCTCCCGCAAGCGCATGGGGGCATGACCCCCGCGCACCCGCCCGCCACCGGAGGAGTCCTAGGATGGACAGCAGAGATTCGATCGAAAGCCCACTGATGACCGACCCCAACCCAGAGCCCCAGGCGCGCACCGAGCAGGCGGGCCCCGCGATCTCGATCTCCGGGACGAGCGCGCTCCGGGCCGCCAAGAAGGGTCGCGACATCGGCAACGTCCAGCTCAAGCAGCTCGACGCTCGCTACGGAGCCAACCACGCGGTGCGCGGCGTCAGCCTCGATTTCGACGCCGATCGGGTCACCGCGATCATCGGTCCCTCCGGCTGCGGCAAGTCGACGATGGTGCGCTGCATCAACCGCATGCACGAGGAGATTCCCAGTGCCAGCGCCAGCGGCGAAGTCCTGCTCGACGGCCTCGACCTCTACGACAGCGCGATCGACGTCGTCGCCGTGCGCCGTGCCGTGGGGATGGTCTTCCAGAAGCCCAACCCTTTCCCGACGATGTCGGTGATCGACAACGTGACGGCGGGCCTGCGGCTGACCGGCGCCCCGCGCGGAGAGCTCGACGATCGCGGCCGCGAAGCCCTCGTCGGGGCCGGCCTCTGGGACGAGGTCAAGGACAGGCTGAAGGCCCCCGGCGCGGGCCTCTCCGGCGGCCAGCAGCAGCGACTCTGCATCGCCCGCGCCCTCGCGGTCGAGCCCGAGGTGCTCTTGATGGACGAGCCCTGCTCGGCGCTGGACCCGGTCGCGACGCTGAAGATCGAGGAGCTGATCGGCGAGCTGAAGCAGCGGGTGACGGTGGTCATCGTCACCCACAACATGCAGCAGGCGGCGCGCGTCGCCGACACCACGGTCTTCATGCTCAGCGGCGAGGTGGTCGAGGTCGGCGCCACCGACAAGATCTTCACCAACCCCGACGACAACCGCACCGAGCAGTACGTGACCGGGAAGTTCGGTTGATGGCCACTGAGACCCGCAGCCAGTACCAGGAGGAACTCGACCGCCTCGAGGGCAGCGCGCTCGGCGGCCTCGACCTCGTCAACACCGCGCTGGAAAGGACCCTGGAGGCGGTCGAGCACCAGGATGTCGAGCTTGCCCAGCTGGTCGTCGCCGACGACGATCGCATCGATGGCCGCTACCTGGAGGTTCATCAGAGCCTGATCACCCTGCTCGCCACCCAGTCGCCGGTGGCCACCGACCTGCGCCTGATCTCGGCCCTCCTGCACGTGCTGAAGTGCGTCGAGCGGATGGGGGATCAATGCGTGAACATCTGCAAGGTGATCCCGCTCTCGGGGAACGAGCCGCCAAAGGACCTGGAGATGGTGAAGTTGATCCTCTCGATGGGGGCGCAGACGCGGATGCTGATCGGCCAGTCGAAGCGTGCCTTCGGCGATCGCGACATCGAACTGGCCCGCGACCTGGTCATCCAGGACGATCTCGTCGACAGCCTCAATCGCGACTGCTTCCGGCTTGCGCTGGAGATCGGCGACGACGCCGACCGCCGCGAATGGGCGATGACGATGCTGCTCGCGGCGCGGGCGATCGAGCGGATCGCCGACAACGCCGTCGACATCGGCGAGCAGGTGGCATTCGTCGTCACCGGCCTCTTTCGCGAGTTCGAGGACGCCTCGCACCCAGGTTGACTGCCGGGCGGGTCCGGCGCGTTTGCCAAGATGAACTAAGGCCCAGCCAATGCTCTGCGCTGCCATAGATATCGGCTCCAACACGACGCGCGTGCTCGTTGCCGAGCCCGTGGACGGGCAGTTGAAGAAGGTGATGGAGCAGCGGGCCTACACGCGGATCAACAAGGCGCTTGACGCGGACGGGGCGATCGTGGCGGGGAAGATCGACGAGGTCTGCGAGGTGGTCGCGACCCAGGTGCGGCTGGCGAAAGAGACGGGTGCCGAGGAGATTCGGGCCGTCGCCACCGCCGCAGTGCGCGAGGCTTCCAACGGCGACGCCGTCGCCGAGGCGATCGGCGAGGCGGCCGGGGTGACGGTCGAGATCCTCAGCGACGAGGAGGAGGGAAGGCTCTCCTTCATCGGCGCGACGAAGACGCTCGGGCATCCCGTGGCAGGCCGGGTCGGCGTGGTCGACGTCGGCGGGGGCTCGACCGAGGTGATCCTCGGCACCGTCCCGGGCGGCGCCTCGCAGGTCCTCTCCTGGCGGGTCGGTTCCGGGGTGCTGGCGGATGAGCTGATCTCCTCCGATCCGCCCTCGGCGGCGGAGATCCGCAAGGTCCGCGACCGCATCGACGACATCTTCGCCGGGGTCGAGATCGAGCACCCGGCCCAGGCAGTCGCGGTCGGCGGCAGCGCCACCTCGCTGCGCCGCCTGGTCGGCGCCGTGCTCGAGTACGAGACCCTGGAGCGCGGCGTCCGCGTCCTTTGCGGCGATCCGGCGGCCGAGGTCGCCCGCCGCTACGAGCTCGACCCCGAACGGGTCCGCATCCTCGCCACCGGGGTGCTGCTGCTGGAGAAGGTCTCCGAGCTGCTCGGCCAGCCGCTGCAGATCGGCAAGGGGGGGCTGCGAGAGGGCGTCGTCCTCGACCTGCTCAACGGCAGCATCAACGGCTCCCCGCTGCGCCTCGTCGCCTAGCGGCGGGCACTCGCCCTGCTCTAGCCTCAGCCTGTGGCCAGCGCGCGCAAGGTCGAGCTCGATTGCGAGGCGTCGTTTGGGGCGGCTGCCCGTCGTGTGGTGAAGGTTCGCTCGAGGGAGGTCTTCGAGCAGGCTGACGGCGTGCTCGACCTCGAGGAGGTCGAGCGCGTGCACGACATGCGGGTCGCGACCAGGCGCCTGCGGGCGGCGCTGGAGGTCTTCGAGCCCTGCTTTCCGCGCAAGCGCCACCGCAAGGCGCTGGTGCGGGTCAAGGCGCTGGCCGACGCGCTCGGCGAGCGGCGCGACCTCGACGTCGAAATCGCCCTGCTGGAGAGCTTCAGCGAGGACATTGGGGCAGAGGACCGGGAGGCTCTCACCGCCCTGATCGACGAGCTGCGTGCGCGGCAGCGACAGGCCAACGAGAACCTGGCCCCCTTCGTTGCCACCAAACGGCTGAGGAAGCTGCGCTGGCGCCTGAAGAAGCTCCGCAAGGCGGTGCGGGCGTGAAGGCGCGCAGGGTCGAGGGCCTCGACCCGAGCGGCCCGTTGCGTCCCAACGCGGCTCTGATCGTCCGCACCCGGCTCGACGAGTTGCGCGGTTTCGGGGACAAGGCCCTGATGCCGGAGGCCGGGGCGGAGCAGCACGGCATGCGGATCGCGGCGAAGCGCCTGCGCTATGTGCTGGAGATCGTCGGCCCCTGCATCGGCGAAGAGGCAAAGGCTGCGCGCGACGCCGCCAAGCAGCTTCAGTCGGTCCTCGGCGATCTCCACGATTGCGATCTGATGCTGCCCAAGGTCGAGCAGATCGGCTCGGCTGCGACCCTGCTGCGCGAACGCCGCGAGCGCTTCTTCGGCGATTTCGTAGAGCTCTGGCGGTGTGAGGCAAGAAAAGGTACCTGGACCGCACTCGAGCGGGCGCTGAACCGATCGCATTGAACCTCCATTCCGGGCAGGACACTGGTCACTGTTTGTCCAGGGAACGTAGGCGGTAGAGGACTGCCCCGCAGGCGCTGGCCAGCGCAACGAGTCCCGCCCGGGCCAGGTCGTCGTTCTTCTCGTTCAGCCCAACGACCACGACCGCCGCGATCAGGAGCGCGACGAAAATCAGCAAGCCCAGGAGGATGATCTGTTCCCGCCTGTCGACCGACCGTTTTGACCTATCTTGTTCAGCTGCATCTTTCGCGACCTTATTCTCTATACGAGCACGGCGTACAGCCTCGCGTTTGCCCTCCCTCGCGATTCCCGCGTCGTCGAGCCTCGAGAGGTCAGCCGCTTGTTCTTGGTCAACGGAGATCCCGGGGATCTCACTCAGGGCTTTTTTGAAGTCCGCAAAAATTTGCGGCCCAACGGCCGGTTGCTCGCCATCTGGCGATCCTGGGCGTTGCGGATCTTTTGGGGGATTTGGGTCGCTCACGGCCCTCCTGGCGCAATTGCGCTGGGCTATCGCCTCGCTTCAGGCGACGGCAGGAGGGGGGCGACCCGTTTACTGCTCGAACGTCAGCAGGTGATACTCGGGGCGCTGCCTGCTATGCCTTAGGCAAGGCCAGCTATTAGCTGTATCTGTTCACAAAATTCGTTGCCTCGATTGTGGTTTTCACTAGGAGCACCTGTGGTTTCCGGGTGAACCGAACTACCGCCCAGTAACAGTTTGTTGAGGATGGGACGAACTTTTTTACTTTCGGTAGCTCCACTGATGCATTTGGCCCTCGTATGTTGCTTTCGCATGTTTGCCTTGCTCCCCATGGATTGTTTGCTTTGACGGATTGGCTGGTTGACTGGAAATTGGATTTGCTGGGCATGGGTCCGCGCGTTAGCACAGACTGGCGACTTACCTCGCCCTTTCACAAAGGGGACCATCGAACTCCCGGCGTCTCTCCCATAGTTCTGTGAACCCTGACTGCGACTGGCGACCATTCTGGCTTTCCGTGGCCTGACCCCGGTCGTTGGCCCTGACATTGATTCTCTGGTACGCAATAAGTCTTGTCAAGGAACAGGTCTTCAAAGACAAATGATGGGAATATCAGGGAGGGTTTTAGCTGTGGTGTAAACACCGGGCGAGAGTAAGACTTCGGACCCCGTGCCTGACGTAGCCAAACGCTTCGCCGAGAACCTGGCCTACTATCGTGAGCAATCCGGCCTTTCTCAGGAAGCGCTCGCGAGCCGCGCAGAAATCCACCGCACCCAAATTGGCGAACTCCTGCGCGGCAAACAACTCCCTCGCCTGGACACGTTCGTAAAGCTTGCGGGCGCTCTCGACGCGCCCCCCGCTGACTTGCTGGAGGGCATCAGCTGGGAGCCGGCGGATCAAACCGGCCAGTTCAGGCTCTCAGCGCCAAGCAAGCGCAATAAGTAGCGCCGAGAGCACTTGCCTCGCTGCCCCCGGTCACGGGATGTTCACTCGCGGTTTGCAGAGCTTTCACAAGTTTTCCCTGCTGATAGCGAACTCTGGAGGTGACAGAAACGACTAGAGAGGGAGACATCGATGACTTCCCGTGTAGATATGCACTGCCATTCCACCGCCTCGCAGCTCTCGCGGCTCGGGGTCCAGCGTTCACTCGGCTTGCCCGAGTGCGCGACGCCTCCCGATGAGGTCTACGAGCTGGCCAAGCGGCGGGGGATGGACTTCGTCACGATCACCGACCACGACACGATCGACGGTTGCCTGGAGCTGGCCGACCGTCGCGACTGCTTCGTCTCCGAGGAGCTGACCGCACGCTTTGCCGGCGAGCCTCAGGCGGTTCACGTCCTCTGTTACGGGATCACCCCCGGAGACCATGAGTGGCTGCAGGCACATGCCGGGAACGTCGAAGCCTGCGCCGCATACCTTGGGGAAAACGAGATCGTCTGCGCGCTCGCGCACCCGTTCTACAACGTCGACGCGCCGCTGCTGCCCCGCCACCGGCGCCGCCTCGCCGAGCTCTTCCCGATCTGGGAGGTGCGCAACGGGTCGCGGGCGGCAGAGCTGAACATGCCCGCCGCGATCTACATCGAGACGCACGGCGGCACCGGCATCGGCGGCTCCGACGATCACGCCGGCGTGGACATCGGCCGCACCTTCACCGAGGCGCCCGCGGCCGCCACGCCGGAAGAGTTTCTGCGCCGCCTGCGCGGTGGCGAGGCCGAGGCCGGCGGCGAGCAGGGCAGCGCCGCCAAGTGGGCGCACACGGCGATGGCGCTGGCGACCCGGGCGCTGGCGCTCGACGGCGAGGGCGGCGACGGTGCCGCGCCGGACCCCTCGGTCGTGCTGAAGATCGCCCAGCGGGCGATCGGCGAGGGCGCCGCCCGCGAGGGCAAGGTCGCGGCTGACATCGGTCCCGATGACGCCCGCGCCCTGCTCGAGGCTTGGCTGCGCTCGATCGAGCTGGACCTGCGCGGGCGCGATCTGCTCGCTTACCTGCAGGCCGACGGCTTCTCCCACGCCGACCTCTACCGGCGTGCCCGCCGCATCCACGAGCGGCGCCTGCGCGATGCGGTCGCGCAGGGCTCCGCGGCAGCGGCCCAGGGGGATATGGGCGCTGCCTTCAGCGGCCTCTTCGACGCCCTTGTCCCGGCGGTGCCCTATGCCCCCGCCACCGCCTTCCTCGGCGCCGAGAAGGCGAAGCTGGCCGCCCGTCCCGGCGAGCGCCCGCGGGTGGCCCTGATCGCCGACGGGATCGGCTCCAGGCACGGGGTCAGCGCGACGATTGAGAAGATCCGCGAGCTCGGGGTGCCCGGCTTCGAGATCGAGGTGGTCGGCACCGACGCCGGCGTCGATCGGCGACTGCCGGCCGCGGCCGAGCTCGAGGTTCCCTTCTACGCCGGGATGAGTCTCGGCGTTCCCGGCCTGCCCGATCTGGTCGAGACGCTGGCCGAGGGCCGCTACGACGCCGTCCACGTCACCGCCCCGGGGCCGGCGGGGATCGCGGCGACCCTGCTCAACCGCATCGCCGGCACGCCGCTGATCGGCAGCTACCACACCGAGCTGGCCAGCTACGCCGGCTTGCGCAGCGGCGACGGCGGCATCGAGATGACCGCGCGGATGGCGCTGGGCGCCTTCTACGGCGCCCCTTCGCTGGTGCTCTCACCCAGCCCGGCGGCGGATTCCTCGCTGCTCGCGCTCGGCGTCGAGGCCGCCAAGCTGGGCCGCTGGGAGCGCGGCGTCGACGTCTCCCGCTTCGATCCCGGCAAGGCGGCCCGCGACGCCTACCCCGGCGAGATCAAGGTCCTCTACGCCGGCCGCCTCACCCGCGAGAAGGGCGTCGACCTGCTCGCCGAGAGCTTCTTGCGCGCCCGCGCCGTCGATCCGCGCCTGCACCTGCTGCTCGCCGGCGGGGGGCCCGAGGAGGGCGAGCTGCGCGCCCGCCTGGGGGCGGACGCCACCTTCCTCGGCTGGCTCGAGGGCGAGGCGCTGGCGCGGGCCTACGCAAGCGCCGACATCTTCCTCTTCTGCTCGACTACCGACACCTACGGACAGGTGGTGATCGAGGCCGGCGCCAGCGGCGTGCCGGTGGTCGCAGTCGCCGAGGGGGGACCTGCCTCGCTGGTCGAGAATCGCCACACGGGGATGCTTTGCCGGCCCGACGCCGACCACATCGCCGGCACGGTCCTGCAGCTGGCCGCCTCGCCGCTGCTGCGCCGCCACCTCGGCGCCTCCGCTGTCCGCGCGGCAAGCGCCCGCTCCTGGGAGCGGGCACTCGAGCAGCTCGCCGCTGGCTACCGCCGCGCTCTCGTCACCCCCGCGGCCGCTAGGCAATCCCACGCCGCCTAGCGCGCTGACTGTGGCTTTGACCACGCTATGGCGGGGTCAAAGCCACAGTCAGCTTCCCAAGTGCGCCAGTACGATGGGCAGATCGACGATCCCGCCCTCTACTTCAACCGCGAGCTCTCCTGGCTCGACTTCAACCAGCGTGTGCTGGAACTGGCCGAGGACCCTGATGTGCCGCTGCTGGAGCAGGTTCGCTTCTGCGCGATCTACGCTTCCAACCTCGACGAGTTCTTCATGGTCCGCGTCGCCGGGCTGTTCGACCAGCTCGACGCCGGGATCGACGCGCGCGGCCCGGATGGCCTGCCGCCCGGCGAGCAGATCGACGCGATCCAGGCCAAGGTCCTGGAGCTCGACCAGCGCCTGCACAGCTGCTTCAACGGCACCCTGCGACCGGCGATGGAGGAGCAGGGGATCCGCATCGTCTCGCTCGCCGAGGCGAGCGAGGAGGAGCGGCGCGAGATCGACGCCCGCTTCCACGAGCAGGTCTTCCCGGCGCTGACGCCGCTGGTGATCGGGCTCGGCCGGCCCTTCCCCTACATCTCCAACCTCTCGCTCAGCCTCGGCGTGCTGCTGCGCGATCCCGAGAGCGGCACCGAGATCATCGCCCGCGTCAAGGTGCCGAAGGAGCTGCTCGGCCGCTTCCTGCCGGTTGGGAAGGGCGGCAAGTCCTTCGTGCCGCTGGAGGAGGCGATCGCGGCCAATCTCGACGCGCTCTTCCCGGGCACCGAGGTGGTGGAGCACGGTTACTTCCGCGTCACCCGCGACGCCGACTTCACCGTCTCCGACGAGGCCGACGACCTCCTGCAGGCGGTCCAGGACGAGATTCGCCGCCGCCGCTTCGGTGAGGTCGTGCGGCTCGAGATCGCCGCCGGGATGAACTCGAAGCTGCGCCAGCAGCTGATCGACGCGCTGCGGCTCGAGGACCGCGAGGTCTACGACATCGACGGCCTGATCGACCTCGCCGATCTGACCGACGTCGCCGACGTCCCCGGTCACGCCGAGCTGCGCTATCCGCCCTGGACCCCGGTGACGCAGCCGCGCCTGCAGGGCGAGGACGGCGAGCAGATCGACATGTTCGCGGCGATCCGTCAGGACGACATCCTCGTCCACCATCCCTACGACTCCTTCGCAACCTCGGTCGAGCGCTTCGTCGAGCAGGCGGTCGCCGACCCCGACGTGCTGGCGATCAAGCAGACGGTGTACCGGACCAGCGACGACTCGCCCCTCGTCCCGGCGCTGATCCGCGCCTCCGAACGCGGCAAGCAGGCGGTCTGCATGGTCGAGCTGAAGGCCCGCTTCGACGAGGAGGCCAACATCCACTGGGCCAAGTCGCTGGAGGAGTCCGGAGTCCACGTCGTCTACGGCATCCCCGGGCTGAAGACGCACGTAAAGGCGATCGTCGTCGCCCGCCGCGAGGGGGACCGGGTGCGCGAGTACGTCCACATCGGCACCGGCAACTATCACCCGAAGACCGCTCGCCTCTACACCGACTTCGGCCTCTTCACCGCCGACGAGGAGATCGGCGCCGACGTCGCCGAGATGTTCAACTTCCTGACCGGCTACGGGCGCCCGGCGCAGTACCGCAAGGTCCTCGTCTCGCCGACGACGATGCGCGACCGCATCGTCGAGGAGATCGAGACGACGGTCGCCGCGCATCGCGCCGGCGAAGAGGCGCGGATCACGTTGAAGATGAACTCGCTCGTCGACGCCGCCTGCATCCGGGCCCTGTACGACGCGTCGCGGGCCGGGGTCCGGGTCGACCTCAACGTGCGCGGTATCTGCTGCCTGCGCCCGGGAGTGCCGGGGGTCTCGGAGAACATCCGCGTGATCTCGATCGTCGGGCGCTTCCTCGAGCACTCGCGCGTCTACGCCTTCCAGCGCGGCGAGGAGACGCGGGTGCTGATGGGCTCCGCCGACCTGATGCCGCGCAACCTCGACAGCCGCGTCGAGCTGGTCACACCGGTCGAGGCGGCGAACCTGCGGGCCGAGCTGCTCGACGTGCTGGAGCGCTGCTTCGCCGAGAACGCCAACGCCTGGGAGCTCGATGCCGACGGCCTCTGGCGTCGCTTGAAGCCCGAAAACGGGCAGCGGCGTAGCGTCCAGGAGGAGCTGCGCGAGCGCCACGCCGCGCGCGCCGCCGAGCAGCTGGCGGCGACCGCCGGCTGAGCGGGTTCGGGGCCGTAGGTATCAATAGGATTGGGCGGTGGCGCGCCTCTCGCTACTTCCACAGGGCAGCAGCTTCTTCGAGCTGTTCATCGAGGCGGGCCAGAACAACCTCCGGGCGGCCAGGCTGCTCGACGAGATGATGGGGGTGTGGCCCGATGACGGCGGCTTGGGCCGCCAGATCGTCGACGCCGAGCAGGAGGGCGATCGGATTACCCACGACATCATCAAACGCCTCAACACGACTTTCGTCACCCCGATCGACCGTGAGGACATCTATGCGTTGGCGACGCAGGTCGACGACATCGTCGACTACGCCGAGGAGGCGGCCGACTTCCTCGGCCTCTACAAGATCGAGGCGCCGATGGCGCAGGCTCAGGCGCTGACCAAGGTCCTGGTCGGAGCCTGTGAGCAGCTCGCCGAGGGGTTGGAGCACCTGCGCCGCTTCCGGGATCTCGACAAGTACTGGATCGAAATCCACCGCCTCGAGAACGAGGGCGATCGGATCTCCCGCGACGCGGTCGCCTCGCTCTTCTCGAACGGGATCGACCCGATGGTGGTGATCCGCTGGAAGGACATGTTCGCGGTGCTCGAGAACGCGATCGACGCCACCGAGACCGCCGCCCAGACGCTAGAGGGCATCGTCATCAAGAACTCGTGAGTTCCGATGCGGCCATGGTCCTCGTCGTCGTCGCGGCGCTCTGCTTTGCCTTCAGCAACGGCTTCCACGACACCTTCGACCTGATCTCGACCGCGGTCTCCACCGGCGTGGCTCCACCGCAGGTGGCGATCGCGGTGGCGGCGCTGCTCAACTTCGCCGGGGCGTTCATCTCGGTCGCGGTCGCCGCGACCGTCGCCGGCGACGTGGTCGACGCTGCGGCGATCACGCCGACGGTCGTCTTCACCGGACTGCTGGGGGCGATCGCCTGGAACCTTGGCACCTGGAGGCTCGGCTTGCCGTCCAGCTCCTCGCACGCGCTGATCGGCGGACTGCTCGGCGCCAGCGTAGCGGCCGCGGGGACTAGCGCGGTGCTCGGTCATGGCGTTCTCGACAAGGTCCTGATCCCGGCGCTGCTCGCCCCTCTCGTCGCCTTCTTCGCTGCGCTTGCCCTGATCGTCGTCATCTACAGGCTGGTCGGCCGGCGCCGGCCCGGACCTGTTTCGCGCGCCTTTCGCGCGGGCCAGATCGTCTCCGGCGGGCTGCTCGCGCTCGGCGCACGGCGCCAACGACGCGCAGAAGACGATGGGCGTGGTGACCCTGGCGCTGATCGCCAAGGGCAGTCTCCAGCAAGGGGCCGACCCGCCGACGTGGGTGATCCTCGCCGCCGCGGCGGCCCTCGCCCTCGGCACCTACGGCGGCGGCCTGCGGATCCTGCGCGGCACCGGCACGCGGATCATCAAGATGGACGCGGCACAGGGATTCTCCGCGGAGGGCGCTGGGGCGGTGGCGATCCTCGTCGCCACCTTTCTCGGCTACCCGATCTCCTCGACCCACGCGATCAGTGGCAGCGTGATGGGGGCCGGTGCGGCAAAGCGGGTCTCCGCCGTGCGCTGGGGAGTCGCCGGCAACATCGTCACGGCCTGGCTGCTGACCCTGCCGGCGTCGGCCGCGGTCGGGGCCGCCGCGTACGGCATCGCGAGGATCTTTGTGGGCGGTGCGTAGAATTTTTCCTATGCGCACTCTGCGCAACGTCGCGATCGTCATGGTTCTGGCGCTGTTGGTCGCCTTCGCCCCCTCCGGCGGCAACTTCGCCAACGCGATCCTGACCGCGATCACGATGGGGTTCCTCGCTGGCATCACCTGGATGCTGTTCGTGCTCGGACGTCAGAACCAGCTCACGCTGGCGACGCTCAGCGACGCCCGCCGCGCGATCCTCTACGCGGCGCTGGGGATGATCGCGTTGCTGATCGCCGGCAGCGACCAGCTCTTCTCCAGCGGCGGCGGCACCCTCGTCTGGATCATCCTGCTCGGCGCCTCGGTTGCGGCGATCTGGCGGGTCTGGATCGACGCCAACACCTACTGAGCGGAAGGCGTGACTGACTCGCGCGCTTGAGCGCACCACACGCGCGTTCGCGGCTGCGACGGTCGCGGAGTGCCGCCACCACGGACCCTCAGCAGCGCAGGCCACAGGGAGGAAGGGACCGCCTCGGTCGAGTTGATCGCGGTGATCCCCTTCCTGCTGCTGGCGGTCCTGGTGGCGGCACAGATCGGCCTCGCCGGCCAAGCACTGTGGTCGGCGGGGGTGGCCGCTCGCGCGGGGGCGCGGGCGGCGCTGGTCGGCGGCGATGCCGAGGCGGCGGCCCGCAGCGGCCCTGCCGCCGTCGCTGCGCTCCGGCGCGCAGGTGGACGACTCGGCCTCGGTCTCGGTGCGGGTCGCGGTTCCGCGCCTGCTGCCGGGAATGCCGCCGCTGATGGTCGGGGCGAAGAGTGGGCTGGGCGATGAATAGGGAAAGCGGACAGGCGACGGTCGAAGCCGTCGCGGCGATCCCGGTGCTGCTGCTTGCCGGGCATCGTCGCCCTGCAGCTGCTCGCCGCCGGTTATGCCTTGACCCTCGCCGACGGGGCCGCCGAGGCGGGAGCGCTGGCGCTCGCCTCGGGCGGCCGGCGAAGAGCGCGGCCGGGGAAGCGCTGCCGAGCTGGGCCGAGGACGGAGTCGAGGTGACGGTGAACGGGGGAGAGGTGACGGTGCGGTTGCGACCGCCATCGCCGCTGCCGGCGGTGGCCGACCGCCTCGTGCGTAACGAGCTCGGCGTTCGCGAGACCGGCGACGCGATGAACGGGCGCGTGATCCTGGTGACCGCCGTCGGGCGAGGCGAGCGGTTCGAAGGCAGCCGCCGCGGCGCTCGCCTGCGCCGGATCGGAGCCGGACCGGCCGGGCCTGCTGATCGACCTGGGCGGCCGTCCGCCGCGCCCGACCCTCGTCGCCTCGACCGGCGCACGCGAGCTCGAGGAGCGGCTCGCCGTGCACCTGCCGCAGCTGCGCGCCGCCTCGCGGGGGCAGACCTGCCACCTGGCGATCCCGACGAGCCCGGGGCGCTTCGAGCTCGTTCATGCGGCACTGCCGCTGGTCCGCGACTCGGTCGCCGTGATCGCACCTGCCGCCTGCCTGTCTTCAGGAGGCGCTCGCCGATCCGGGCATCCGACCCACGGCGGCGATGCTCCGGGCCGACCTCGGCGAGGATCGCGCTCTCGCCGCCCTCGCGGTTCGCGATCTTGTCGGCCGTGGCCTGCGCGTCAAGGTCCTCAAGCAGGCGCTCGCCTGGGTGCCGGCCCGCCGCGCCTTGTTCGGCGTCCTGCCCCCCGACTGCCCCCGGGGGCCTGTCCCTCGGCTTTCAGCAAGGCTCTCTTGGAAAACGAAATCTCAGCGGAGCACAGCGTGCTACGATGACGGCGATGACGAGGAAACTGACACAGCGCGAGCTGCGCAACAACAGCGGCGAGATGATGAGGGCCCTGGACGACGGCGAGGACTTCATCGTCACCCGCAACGGGAGGCCGGTCGGTGAGCTGCGCCCGTACAGGCCGCGTCAGTTCATCCCCGGCGACGTCTTCCTTGCCGCCTTCGAGGGCGCTCCGCACATCGACTACGAGACGTTCCGCGAAGACATCGACGCTTACGCCGATCAGGATCCTACGCCCCGTGGCTGAGCCCCCCGGGGGGCGTGGGCTGATCGACACGTCAGTGGTGATCGGGATCGACGAGGTCGATCCCGACTCGGCTTCCGGCCGAGATCTCAATCTCCACTTTGACGCTCGCCGAGCTGACGGCTGGCCCGCACGCCGTCGCCGACGAGATGGAGCGGGCGCGGCGCCAGCATCGGCTCCAGCGCTTTGAGACGGACGTCGAAGCGGTCGCCCTTCGATGCCGCCTGCGCTCGCGCCTACGGTCCTGTCTACGTCGGCAGTCGTCGACCGTGGGCCGAAAGCCGCGCGGGTGCCCGGGCGGTCGACCTGATGATCGCCGCAACGGCTTTGGCCTACGACCTCCCGCTCTACACCCTGAACGCAAAGGATCTTCGTGGCCTCGAGGATCTGATCGAGATCGTCGACGTGAGCGCCTGAGGTTGCAGTTGCACCGCCGCGGCCTGCCGCCGCCGCGCCCCGGCGTTTCGCCAGAATCGCCGCATGCTGACCGTCGCAGTCACCGGCCCGACCGGGGAGATCGGCAGGGCCTTCATCTCCGCCCTCGAGCGGGCTGCCCGAGGTCGACCGGGTGATCGGCATGGCGCGGCGGCCCTTCGACCTCGCCGGGCACGGCTGGGAGAAGACCGAGTACCGGCGCGGCGACGTGCTCGACCGCGAGGCCGTCGACGACGCTGGTCGAGGAGCGTCGATGTCGTCGTCCACCTCGCCTTCGCGATCATCGCCGGCGGCAGCGACAGTCGCGAGGTCAACCTGACCGGCTCGCGCAACGTCTTCGAGGCCGCCGCGGCGGCCGGCGCGAAGCGGCTCGTCTACACGTCCTCGGTCGCGGCCTACGGCTTCCACCGCGGCATGCCGGACCTGCTCGACGAGGAAGAGCCGGTCGCGCGGCACCTCGCGCCACCCCTACTCGGCGCACAAGGCCGAGGTCGAGGCCGGTCCTGGACGAGGCGCTGGAGGGTTCGGCACACCGACGCCTACGTCTTCCGTCCCTGCATCGTCGCCGGGCCGGAAGCGACGCTGCTGCTCGACCTGATCCCGCTGCTGGCGATCGGGCAGCGGATCCCGGGGCCCGTGCGCTGGGCGCTCGGCAAGGTCCCCGAGCTGCGGCCGGTGCTGCCCGACCCCGGCGTCCCGTTCCAGCTCGTCCACCACGACGACGTCGCCGCCGCCCTCTGCGCCGCGATCGTCGGCCACGGCGCCGCCCGGCGTCTACAACCTCGCCGGGCCCGGGCGAGCTGACGATCACCGACCTCGCCCACGCGCTCGGCTGGCACGCGGTGCCGGCGCCGCATCTCGCCGTCGGCGTCGCCGCCGAGGCCGTCGCCCTGATGCCGTTCCTGCCCGACGAGGCGGCCTGGATCGAGGCGGTTCGCCGCCCGGTGCTGATGGACACGGCCCGCGCACGCCGCAGCTGCACTGGATGCCGCACTACGACGCGCGCGAGACGCTGCAGGCAGACGATCGCCGCCGTCCGCTCCCGCTAGCAGCGCACACGCGAATCAGTAGCTGCCCCGGATGGCAGCGCCCTCCCGCCTTCGTACGGTTGGCTCGTGTTCGAGGTGCGAATCCACGGTCGCGGTGGCCAGGGCGTGGTCACCGCTGCAGAGCTGCTCTCGGTCGCCGCTTTCGAGGAGGGCCGCCACGCGCAGGCGTTCCCCAGCTTCGGCTCGGAGCGGACCGGCGCGCCGGTCGTCTCCTTCTGCCGCTTCTCCGACGCCCCGATCCGCACCCGCGAACCCGTGGCCGAGCCCGACGCGCTGATCGTCCAGGACCCGACCCTCCTGCACCAGGTCGATCTCTTCGCCGGCCTCGGGCGCAGCGGCTACGCCCTGATCAACACCGAGCGCAGCGTCGAGGCGCTCGGGCTCGGCGAGTTCGCTGAGGCATTCGAGCCCGGGCGGCTACTCGTGGTCCCGGCAACGGCCCTGGCGCGCGAGCACCTCGGCCGGCCGCTGCCCAACGCGGCGCTGCTCGGCGGCTTCGCCGCGCTGACCGGCCGGCTGCGGCTCGACTCGGTTCGCGGCGGCGATCTGCGAGCGATTCCCGGGTGAGAGCGGCGCGCGCAACGCGGCGGCTGCCCGCGCCTGCTTCGCCCAGGTCGTGGCTCAGCGCCAGGCGGCTGCTCTTGTTTAGGCAGACAGAGGGCTCGGCGGCCGTCGCGGAGACCGTCGCGCTCTGCCGTCCCGAGGTCGTCTGCGCCTACCCGATCTCGCCGCAGACCCACATCGTCGAGGGGCTCTCCGACCTCGTCCGCTCCGGCCGGCTCGCGCCCTGCGAGTACATGATGGTCGAGTCCGAGTTCGCGGCGCTCTCGGTTTGCATCGGTGCCTCCGCCACCGGCGCCCGCACCTACACCGCGACGGCGAGCCAGGGCCTGCTCTACATGGCCGAGGCGCTCTACAACGCCTCCGGCCTCGGCCTGCCGATCGTGATGACCGTGGCCAACCGGGCGATCGGCTCCCCGATCAACATCTGGAACGACCACAGCGACTCGATGTCCCAGCGCGACTGCGGCTGGATCCAGCTCTACGCCGAGACCAACCAGGAGGCCGTCGACCTGCACATGCAGGCCTTCCGGATCGCCGAGCGGCTCTCGCTGCCGGTGATGGTCTGCATGGACGGCTTCATCCTCACTCACGCCTACGAGCGGATCGACGTCCCGGCCCAGGAGCAGGTCGACGCCTTCCTGCCGCGCTTCGAGCCGCACCAGGTGCTCGACCCCGCCGAGCCGGTGACGATCGGCGCGATGGTCGGGCCCGAGGCGTTCACCGAGGTCAAGTACCTCGCTCACGCCAAGCAGCTGCAGGCGCTCGACCTGATCCCGGAGGTCGCCGGGGATTTCGCCCGGGCCTTCGGGCGGCCGTCCGGCGGTCTCGTCCGCGGCTACCGGGCCGAGGACGCCGAGACGATCGTGGTCGCGCTCGGCTCGGTGCTGGGGACGATCGAGGACACGATCGACGAGCTGCGCGAGGAGGGGGTCAGCATCGGCGCCCTGGCGATCAAGTCGTTCCGGCCGTTCCCGATGGAGGAGGTGCGCGCGGCGCTCGCCGACGCCAAGCGGGTCGTCGTCCTGGAGAAGGCGCTGCGCGGTCGGCGATCGGCGGCATCGTCTCGGCCAACGTGCGGATGGCGCTCTCCGGCGTCGACCTGCACGGCTACACGGTGATTGCCGGCCTCGGCGGGCGGCCGATCACCAAGAAGTCGCTGCGCGGGCTCTTCGCCGAGGCGATCGCCGACCGGCTGCCGCCGTTGAGCTTCCTCGACATGGACTGGCCGACGATCGAGTCGGAGCTGAAACGGATGGGGGAGGGCGGCCGCAGCGGGCCGCACGCCGAGAACATCCTGCGCGAAGCCGGTATCGTCGCGGCGAGGTCGCACTGAGATGGCCGGGCGCGCGGACGGCAAGCAGCGCGATGCCGAGCAGCGGGTGAAGTTCTACCAAGCGGGCAGCTTCGTGGTCGGGCAACCGACTGCTCGACCCCGAGGAGCGCACCGTGCAGGCGCGGATGGAGCGCTCCAACAGCCTCACCTCGGGGCACCGAGCCTGCCAGGGCTGCGGCGAGGCGCTCGGCGCCCGCTACGCGCTCGACGCGGCGATGCGGGCAACCGGCGGCAAGCTGATCGCCGCCAACGCGACCGGTTGCCTGGAGGTCTTCTCGACCCCGTTCCCGGAGTCCTCCTGGCAGCTGCCCTGGATCCACTCGCTGTTCGGCAACGCGCCGGCGGTCGCCAGCGGCGTCGCCGCGGCGCTCAAAGTGAAGGGGCGCGAGGACGTGCGGGTGGTCGGCCAGGGCGGCGACGGCGGCACCGTCGACATCGGCTTCGGTTGTCTCTCGGGGATGTTCGAGCGGGGCGACGACGTGCTCTACATCTGTTATGACAACGAGGCATACATGAACACCGGCGTGCAGCGCTCCGGCGCGACGCCGCCGGCGGCCCGCACGGCGAACACGAAGCCGATCGGCGACCACCCGGGCAACGACTTCGGCCAGGGCAAGGACATGCCGCGGATCGCGATGGCACACGGCATCCCCTATGTCGCCACCGCCACAGTCGCCGAGCTGGGAGACCTCGAGCACAAGGTCGAACGGGCGATGGAGCTGCGCGGCTCCCGCTACATCCACATCTTCGTGCCCTGCCCGCTTGGCTGGGGGTCGGCCGCCCACGACACGATCAAGATCGCCCGCCTGGTCAAGGAGACCGGCATCTTCCCGGTCTTCGAGGCCGAGGGCGGCGAGGTGACGAAGGTCTCGAAGATCCGCCGTCCGCTGCCGGTCGAGGAGTACCTGAAGCCGCAGCGGCGCTACGCGCATCTCTTCGGCGAGGCGGGGCGTCCCGACATCGTCGCCCGACTGCAGGCGATGGCCGACGAGAACATCCGTCGCTACGGGTTGCTGCCGGAGCAGGCGATGGCATGACGCAGAAGCCCTACGCGATCACGCTCGACGTCGGCTCCAGCCTCGCCAACAAGACGGGTAGCTGGCGCACTGAGCGGGCCGTCTACGTCGACCGGCTGCCGCCCTGCAACAACGCCTGCCCGGCCGGCGAGAACATCCAGGCCTGGCTGTATGAGGCCGAGGAGGGGGAGGCCGGCTACGAGCGGGCCTGGCGCAAGCTGGTCGAGGAGAACCCGCTGCCGGCGATCATGGGACGGGTCTGTTACCACCCTTGCGAGACCGCCTGCAACCGCGGCCAGCTCGACGAGGCCGTCGGCATCCACTCGGTCGAGCGCTTCCTCGGCGACGAGGCGATCAAGCAGGGCTGGCGGATCGAGCTGGATGCCGAGCCCAGCGGCAAGCGCGTGCTGGTCGTCGGCTCCGGGCCGTCGGGGCTCTCCGCCGCCTACCACCTGACCCGGCTCGGTCACGCGGTGACGATCTACGAGGCGGGGTCGCTGCCGGGCGGGATGATGCGCTTCGGCATCCCCCAGTACCGGCTACCCCGCGACGTGCTCGAGGCCGAGGTGCAGCGCATCCTCGACCTCGGCGTGACGCTGGAGCTGAACCGAAAGGTCGAGAACGTGCTCGACTCGATGCGCGAGGGCGGCTTCGACGCCGCCTTCCTCGCCGTCGGCGCCCACATCGGCCGCCGCGCCTACATCCCTGCCGGGGAGGCCGAGCGCATCCTCGACGCGGTCTCGTTGCTGGAGAGCATGGAGGGCGAGGAGCGCCCGCAGCTTGGCCGCCGCGTCGCCGTCTACGGCGGCGGCGACACGGCGATGGACGCGGCGCGGACGGCGAAGCGGCTGGGTGCGACCGACGCGGTCGTCGTCTACCGCCGCACGCCCGATCGGATGCCGGCCCACGAGGAGGAGGTCGAGGAGGCGGCGGAGGAGGGCGTGCTGATGAAGTGGCTCTCGACGATCAAGCGCTTCGAGGGCGGCAAGCTGTTGCTCGAGCGGATGGAGCTCGACGAGACAGGCTTTCCGCAGCCGACCGGCGAGACCGAGGAGCTCGAGGCCGACTCGCTGGTCCTGGCACTCGGTCAGGAAGCCGACCTGGCGCTGCTCGAGGGCGTGCAGGGGATCGCGGTCGAGGACGGCGTGGTAGCGGTCGAGCCGAACATGATGACCGGCCACGAGGGAATCTTTGCCGGCGGCGACATGGTCCCGGCCGAGCGCACGGTGACGGTCGGGGTCGGCCACGGCAAGAAGGCAGCCCGCAACATCGACGGTTGGCTGCGCGGCGAGGCCTTCGAGCCGCCGCCAAAGCACGCGATCGCCGAGTTCGAGACCCTCAACACTTGGTACTACTCGGACGCGCCGCGGACCGAGCAGCCGCGCCTCGACGCGGCCCGCCGGGCCTCCAACTTCGACGAGGTCGTCAGCGGCCTCGGCGAGGACAACGCGCTCTTCGAGGCGCGCCGCTGCCTCTCCTGCGGCAACTGCTTCTCCTGCGACAACTGCTACGGCGTCTGCCCTGACAACGCCGTGATCAAGCTCGGCCAGCCGGGCGAGCTCTACGAGATCGACCTCGACTTCTGCAAGGGCTGCGGCCTCTGCGTCGCCGAGTGCCCCTGCGGTGCGATCGAGATGGTCCCCGAGGAGATCTGAGCGCCGCTAGTAGGGGTAGGGATTTTCCGGTGCGGGCTGCGACGCCGGTTCGCTTTTCTGCTGCGGGACCGCCGCCGCGTGCCAGGTGCCGACGTCTTTGATCCCCTCGCCGTTGGCTTCGTCGGCTTTGCTGTCGCCGCCGAAGCGGTAGAGCGGGCGGCCTTTGTAGGTGACCTGGGTGCCGCCTTCGGGTCTGGCGATCGTGCCGAGCTTGACCGGGCCGGTCGGCTTGACGCCCGCCGGCACCATCAGCGGATGCCAGACCGAGAGGCAGGAGCCGGTGCAGATGAACTTGCCGTTCTTCTCGACGCTGAGGCTGTAGAGGGTGCGGCCCTTGGTGTTGGTGAGGACGGTCTTGCCGAGCGTGGTGTTTTCGGCCTCGCTCGCCACCCGCTTCGTCGTGCTGTGCTGGGCCACGGCGCCTGAAGCGAGGATCGCGGCCGCCAGGGCAAGCGCCAGTATCGCCAGGCCGGCGGTCCGGATCGGTGCGCTGGACGGGCGGAACGCTGTGTGCTGCGGCATCGGTGCCTCCTCGGCTCGGTTGGCGGTTCGTCCGGTCTACGGCTTGGCTCGCGAAAAGGTTCGGTTTCAGAGTAGGCACAAAGACGCGCGCCTGTGCGCACCACGCGCGCGTCGCGGCCCGCAAGGGTTGCCTGCATGGATGCGAGGAGAGAGGACGGGCAGGCGTTGCCGCTGGCTTTGGGCGGCGCTTTCGCGTTGATCGCGGCAGCATTGGCGCTGGTCGCGATCGCCGGCGCCGTCACCGGCAAGGGGAGGGCGCAGCGCGCGGCGGACCTGGCCGCGATCTCGGCCGCCCGCTCGATGCGCGACGACCTGCCGCGGTTGCTCTCGCCGCCGACCCTGCCGAACGGCCTGCCGAACCCGCGCCACCTGGAGAAGGCCGCCTATCTGGCGCGGGCGCGGGCGGCGGCGCTCGACGCCGCCAAGGCCAACGGCGTCGCCCCGACGCACCTGCGCCTCGCCTTTCCGGACGAGGGTTCGTTCGCGCCGGTGCGGGCCAAGGCCGTCGTCACGGGCGATCTCGAAGTCGGCGGGGGAAGCACCCGCGCAGAGGCCTCCGCGGTCGCCGAAGCGGGGGCGCCGCCGTCGCCCTCCTCGGCAGAAATGCCATCGATGGCGAGCGGTGGCGGCTACAGCGGGCCGCTGGTCTACCGGCAGGGGCATGGGATGCGCCCCGATGTCGCCGCCGCCTTCGACCGCATGGCGGCGGCAGCGGCCCACGCCGGCCTCACGCTCGTCGTCAACTCGGCCTTCCGCTCCGACGCCGAACAGGCGGCGCTCTTTGCCGCCCACCCCGACCCGAAATGGGTCGCCCCGCCGGGCCAGTCGCTGCACCGCTGCGCCACCGAGCTCGACCTCGGCCCGGAAACCGCCTACGGCTGGCTGGCATCGAACGCGGGCCGCTTCGGCTTCGTCCAGCGCTACAGCTGGGAGGCCTGGCATTACGGCTACGACCGCCCCCCGGCGCCCTGCTCGGCGGCGGGTAACGCGGTCGGAGCGGCAGGGACCGCCGGTGGTGGAGACGGCGCCTTGGCCGCCGGCGCCGGGCTGCCGGCCTTCGTCCCGGCGCGCTTTCGTGTCCCATTGCTGCGCTCCGCCACCCACTGGAACGTCTCGGCTGCCCTGCTCGCCGCGCAGCTAATGGCCGAGTCCAACTTCAACCCCTTCGCCTCCTCGTCTGCCGGCGCCCAGGGGATCGCCCAGTTCATCCCGTCCACCGCCGCCGCCTACGGCCTGCGCGACCCCTTCGACCCGGTCGAAGCGATCGACGCCCAGGCCCACCTGATGTCCGACCTGATCCACCAGTTCGGCTCGCCTCAGCTCGCCCTGGCCGCCTACAACGCCGGCCCGGCGCCGGTCGAAGCCTGCCACTGCGTGCCGGCGATCCCTGAAACAGCGGCTTACGTAAGCCGCATCCTCGCCCTGCTCGGCGGGGCCGGGGCGCTCACGATCCCTAGCTTCGAAGTGCGGTTGGTGTCATGAGCGTTCTCGTCGAGAAGAGCCGCACTGGAAAGCGGGTCCCACCATGCCGTGCATCAATACACCCAAAGGTGTATCTTGACTCCATGACGCGAACGAACATCGAGATCGACGACCTGCTGGTCGATCGCGCGATGCGCCTCTACCGGCTCCGCAGCAAGCGCGAGGCCGTCGACCTGGCCCTGCGCCGGCTCGTCGGCGAGCCGATGAGCCGCGAGGAGGCGCTCGCGACCGAGGGAACCGGCTGGGCCGGCGACCTCGCTGAGATTCGTTTGCGAGAAGAGATTTCGGGCGAATGATCCTCGTCGACAGCTCTGCCTGGGTTGAGTTCCTGCGGGCCACCGGCGGCCCGGCGCACCTGCGGTTGCGCTCGGCGCTGCAGGACGGAACCGAACTGGCGTGCACCGACGCGATCGTGATGGAGATTCTCGCCGGCGCCCGCGACGACGCTGACCGCGACCGCTTGCGTCGCCTGCTCTACGGCCTGGAGTTCCTTGCCGTGGAGGGCCCTACGGACTACGAGAGCGCCGCGGAGCTCTACCGGCTCTGTCGCAAAGGAGGCGAGACTCCGCGCAAGCTCACCGACTGCCTGATCGCTGCCGTCGCGATTCGCAACGACGCCGAGCTGCTCTGCGAGGACGCCGACTTTCTCGCCATCGCCCGCCACGCGCCGCTGCGGCTCGCGGCGCGCTAGCTCCACCGCATCGTCGAGGCCGGATCGGGTATCGAGATACTGGATGCCCATGCGACTCCTCTATCTATGCGCGAGTTGCGCGGCGATCCTTCTGACGGTCATCCTGCCGGTTGGGCACGCCGGCGCCGAAAGTTCCGCTCCCAGCTGCGCGGAAGGCCCGGAACGGGTTGGGAGAACGATCGTGGGCACCCCCTGCGACGACACGATCGTCGTGCCGCCGGGGGTGGAGCTGGCGAGGGGAGGGAGGGGTAACGACACGATCGTTCCGGCCCCGATCGCCGCCAGTGAATCCTGTCCGGAAGGCTGTCACCTCGGGGTGGGCGGCCAGACCTTCGAAGGCGGACCCGGCAACGACATCGTCTACGGAGAGCGGGGCAACGACAAGCTCTTCGGCGGCGAAGGTGACGATCGGCTCTTCGGCGGCATCGGCGACGACCTCCTGGAGGGAGGGCCCGGCAACGACAGGCTTTCCGGCGGTTTCGGGGCCGACTCGATCGACGGTGAAGACGGCGGCGATTACGTGCGCGGCGACGCCACCATCGACCGGATCTTCGACACCGGCACGAGCGGCGACGACACGCTCAGCTACTCGACTGGCGTCACCCCCGGCTTCTTCGACAATCACAACTTCGATCCGTTCGCGTCCAAAGGGCTTCCGCCCCTCAACGGCGAACGCGGCGTCTACCTCGACCTCTCCGGGACCGTCGGCGACAACGGCATCTCCCCCTTTGGCGGCGGCATCGACGAAGTCGAAGCCGGCGTTTTCGAGACTGTGATCGGCACGCCGTTCTCCGACTACATCGTCGGCTCCGAAGCCGGCGAGACGATCTATGGCGGCGGTGGCGGGGACGTCATTCTCGGCAACGGAGGTGACGACATTCTCCACGGCGGGGCTGACGGCGACCACCTCGCCGGCGGCGAAGGCACCGATTCGGCCGACGGCGGACCGGGCAGCGACCACTGTGAAGGCGCCGCTGCCGAAACGAGCTGCGAGTCGGGAGTCAACAAAGGTGGCGTGGTCCCGCGTGACCCGAGCAAGGTCGCCGTCGGGCTGATGGCTCCGGAGTACGCGGGCAGCTCCCAGCTGTATCTCCTCGGCAGTACTGCCGACGACGATGTCACCGCCACCTACTCCGCTGGACCTCCCGCAAGCGTTGCCTTCGAGCTCGGGGGCGGCTCGGCTCCGTTCGATACGAGTGCGTCCGCGAGTGGAGGCTGCGAACCGCCTTCGGGCAATTCGGTCGTTTGCCCACTCGCGAAGCCCCTCGACTCGATCGTCATCGCCGGCCTGGGTGGCGATGACACCCTGGTCGCCAGCGGATTTCCCGGTTCGGTCGGGGTGATCCTCGCCGGCGGCGAGGGCGGCGATTCGCTTACCGGCGGCGAAGGAAGCGAAGACGTTCTCGCCGACGGACCGGACCTGAGCGGGCCTGGCAACGACACCCTGACCGCGCTCGGTGGTGACGACGCTCTGCTCAACAACGGCGGGGTCGACCATCTCTACGGTGGGGCCGGCAACGACCTCTTCCTCTCCAACACGGTTTGTGATGGCGATCTGCTGGACGGCGGCAGCGAGCGTGACAACGCATCCTGGGCGAAGTTCACATCGGGCATCGAGGCACGGGTCGATCCGGGTGACGCCGGCGAACCGAATGCGGGCGGTCCACCCATTTGCCCGGGCGGCACGCTGGACAAGCTCGAAGGGATAGAGGACCTGGAGGGAACGTCGTTCGGCGACACCTTGTACGGGGGGCCCGGACCGAACCAGCTACTCGGCTGGGCGGGTCCCGACAGCTACTTCAGCGGCGCTGGCAGTGACGTGATCCTCGCCAACTCCGGCGACCCGGATCCGACGATCGACTGCGGTGACGACGATGCCGACACGGCGCTGATCGATCGCCTCCCGATCGAAGACATGGTCGCCAAGAATTGCGAGAACGTTCAGGAAGCGGACCCCAACAGCTTCGAGATCGAAACGGAATTGCCGCCACCTCCACCTCCGCCCCCACCTCCACCCAAGGATGAACCGCCGGGTCCTCCCAGCCCGGTCGCGGAACTCGAACATCCCCCGCCGCCCACCGCTCCAAGCATGCCGCGATTCTGTCTCGTCGAGTCCGTCACCGGTGACACACGTTGCTCGCAGCGACCGCATCGCATCGACATCGACGCGCACCGGTTCGTCAATCGCCTTCACTGGCGTCACTGGGGTGCGCGGCGAAGCGTGGGCTTCGGCCGCCTCACAATCGCGGGCGGCTGCTGCGGGCCGAGGATCAGCGCCCCGGCAAAGGTCACGGTCAGTCGCCTCGAGACGTGCGAAACGCAGCGCTGGTACACGCGGCTCGCCATCGGCTACGGACGTGCCTATCGCGGCGCATACATCCGCGACCATTCCAGCCCGACGCCCTGTGGCTAGACTGCCCGGTCGATGGCAAGCGTCGAGGTACAGGGTGTCGAGGGAATGCAGGCACTGCTCGGGCAGGAGATCGGCCCGAGCGAGTGGCGCACCGTCACCCAGAAGGACATCGACACCTTCGCGGCCCTCTCGGGCGACGATCAGTGGATCCACGTCGATGTCGAGCGGGCCAAGTCCGAGAGCCCCTTCGGCACGACGATCGCCCACGGCAACCTGACCCTGTCCCTGGTCGACGGCTTCCGCAAGCAGCTGATCTCCGCGACCGGCTTCGCCCTCGGCGTCAACTACGGCTGGGACAAGATCCGCTTCCCGGCGCCGGTACCCGTCGACTCCAGGGTCCGCGGCCGAGCCGAGGTCGTCTCGGTAGAAGAGAAGGGCGGCGGCTGGTGGCAGGTCGTGACCCGCTTCACCCTCGAGGTAGAGGGCAACGAGAAGCCCTGCTTCGTCGGCGATAGCGTCACCCGCGTTATGGCGCCCGCTGGCTGACGGACGCCCGGAGAACCGCCGAATCGCCTGCCATGCTCGGCAGGTGGCGCAGACAAAAGCTATCTACTACACATTACTACACATATTTATCTATTTAGATAAGCTCATTGGGCATGAAGATCGAGGCCGACAGCCACATCAGCCCGACGGGAAAGCCGACTACCGAGGCGGCACAGAGTCGTGCGCGGCGCAGCGATGAGTACCGCGAGGCCCGCGACGAGTACGCTGCGATCCGCGCTCTGCGCGAGAAGAATTGGATCGCAGCCCATATCCGAGAGCGCCGCTACGAGCTGGATCTGACCCAGCAAGAGGTCGCAGAGCGAGCCGAAACGTCCCACTCCTTCATCTCGAAGGTCGAGGGTGGCGATCACATCCCGACGATTCCAGTGCTCAAGCGCATCCTCGCCGTGCTGGACGAGGAGCTGCTGATCGGGATTGAGCGTCAGGTTCCCGACGAGAAGCCCGAGCGCGAGGTGGCCCCGGTTCCGGGGCTCGCTGCTGCCTAACGCTTCAGTCGACTGACGAGTGCCAGGTCTCCGGACTACTTGACGGTCAGGGTGCCTTCCATGCCGGCTTCGCGGTGGCCGGGGACCGTGCAGAAGTAGTGGTAGGTGCCCGGTTTGAGGTTGACCGTGGTCGAGTCGTCGCCGTCGGCGATCAGTTCGGTCTGCGCCGACTTCTTCGCCGCTGGAGTTTTCGATCGCGACGTCGTGGGTCAGGTCCTGGGGGTTGTTGAAGTCGATCGTCACCTTGCCGGCTTTGGCCGTCGCTTCGGTGGTCGTGTAGGCGAGTTCGCCGTTCGGGTCGGCTTCGATCTTCAGCGTTCGAACGTACCCCGCCGCTACCGCCTTCTTCCTTGGCGCCGCCCGCGGCGCCGCTGGTGGATTCGCTGCCGCCGCCGCTCGTGGCGGTGGTGCTCGAGCTCGTGTCGTTGCTGCTGCTTCCGCAGGCGACGAGGGCAACCGCAGCGAGGGCGAGGGCGAGAAGTGCCGCGACCTTCTTCATGGCCGGGGAATCCTTTCCTAGGGAAGAACGCTCAGGAGACTGTAGCTGCATACGGTCGGAGTGCGCACGGCGGTTCAGCGGCCCTTGAACTCCGGGGTCTCGCCGCCGAAGAAGGCGATCGACGCCTTCGCGCAGGTCCTCGGTCGCCATGCTGTCGGCGATCCCGTGGCGCTCCAGCTGCAGGTGCTCGGTGAGGTTGTTCTCGATGCTCTGGCCGCAGAGCCGTCTTCGCCATCCGCACGTAGATGGGGCGCCTTCGCCGCCAGCTCTCGGCCTTCGCCCGGGCGGTCGCATCAGCTCGTCCGGCGGCGACGACCTCGGAGACGAGCCCCTCGGCGAGCGCATCCTGGCGCGGTCATGTTGGGGTCGTTGAGGAGGATTTCCAGCGCCCGGCTCGGCCCGACGACGCGCGGCAGGAAGTAGGTCATGCCGCCGTCCGGCGAGGCGCCGATCCGGCCGTAGGCGCAGGCGACGAAGGCGCTCTCCGAGGCGATCCGGATGTCGCAGGCGAGCGCCAGCGAGAAGCCGGCGCCGGCGGCCGGGCCGTTGACGGCGGCGATCACCGGGTAGGGGATGCGGCGCAGGTCGACGATCGCCATGTGCAGCGCCTCGGCGCCGCGGCGGACCTGGGCCGGCAGGTCGATCTAGTCGTCGTCGACGCCCGTCCTTGAACCAGTTGACGTCGCCGCCCGAGCAGAAGGCCTTGCCGGCGCCGGTGACGATCAGCGCCCGCAGCGGCGCCTGGTCGGCGAGCCAGGCGAAGGCGACCGTCAGCTCGACGATCATCTCCGGGCTCATCGCGTTGAAGGCGTCGGGCCGGTCGAGGGTCAGCGTGCCGATCTCGCCGTCGATCTCGATCCTCAGCGTGTTCAGCTCGGGCGGATTCATGTGGGCCGCAGCCTACCCTTTGTCGCAGTGAACGAGATGACCGCGACCTGCCCGACGCCCCCGGCGTCTACCTCTTCCACGACGCCGAGGGCGAGATCCTCTACGTCGGCAAGGCGCGCTCGATCCGCAAGCGGGTCGCCTCGCACTTCTCGGCGGCGGCGAGACCCGGCTGACCTCGCGGGTCGACCGGATCGAGTGCCTCGTCACCTCGACCGAGGCCGAGGCGCTGCTCGCCGAGCAGAGCTTCATCAAGCGCCACCGGCCGCGCTTCAACATCCGCCTGCGCGACGACAAGTCCTACCCCTACGTCTGCGTCAGCCTCGACGAGGACTACCCGCGCGTCTACTTCACCCGCGAGAAGCACCGGGCCGGGCCGCGCCTACTTCGGCCCCTTCTCCAGCGCCAAGCGCGTGCGCGAGACGCTCGACCTGCTCGGCAAGCTCTTCCAGTTCCGCACCTGCGAGGGCGCCGAGCCCGGCCGCCGCTCCGGCAGCCCCTGCCTCGACTACTACATCAAGCGCTGCGGGGCGCCCTGCGTCGGCTACGTCAGCCCGCGAGGAGTACCGCCGCAACGTCGACGCGATCGTCGACTTCCTCTCCGGCCGCTACCGCCAGGTCGAGGCCGACGAGCAGGCGAAGATGGACGAGAGCCGCCGCGGCGCGGGAGTTCGAGCGCGCCGCCCTGCACCGCGACCGGCTGAAGGCGATCCAGTCGCTGTTCGAGCGCCAGCGGGTCGCCGGCGGCTCGGTCGGCACCGCCGACCTGATCGGCGTCGCCGCCGAGGGGCCCGACGCCAACGCCCAGGTCTTCCAGGTCCGCGACGGCATCCTCGCCGAGCGGCAGAGCTTCTACCTCGACAACCAGGCCGAACGCGAGCTGGCCGAGGTGGCGGAGGAGTTCGTCGGCCAGTACTACTCGGCCTCGCCGGCGGTGCCGCGGACGATCGTCGTCGGCCCCTACCTGCGCGACCGGGTCGAGCTGCTCGAGGCGGCGCTGAGCGAGCGCCGCGGCGGCGCGGTCGAGGTGCGGGTGGCCGAGCGCGGCGACAAGCGACGCCTGCGCGAGCTGGCCGAGCGCAACGCCCGCCTCGCCCTCGACCAGGACCGGCTGCGCCGCGAGCACCGCCGCCAGCGCCGGGTCGAGTCGCTGGCCGAGCCTGCGCGAGGCGCTCGGCATGCAGGAGCTGCCGGTGCGGATCGAGGGCTTCGACATCTCCAACCTCGGCGGCGAGCACACCGTCGCCTCGATGGTCGTGTTCGAGGGGGGTGCGACCAAGAAGGCCGACTACAGGCGCTTCCGAGTACGGGGCGAGCGTGACGGGCGTGGTCCCCGACGACTTCGCCTCGATGGAGGAGGTGCTGGGCCGGCGCGTGAACCGCTACCTCGAGCAGGTCGACCTTTCGCCGCACGACGGCAAGCGCGACGAGAGCTTTGCCTCGCTGCCTTCGCTGGTCGTGATCGACGGCGGTAAGGGGCAGCTCTCGGCGGCGATGCGGGTGCTGCAGCCGCTTCGTCGAGCGCGGCGTCACCGTGATCGGCCTGGCCAAGCGCGAGGAGGAGGTCTTCGTCCCCGGCCGCTCGGCCCCGATCGACCTGCCCGGCGGAGTCGGAGGCCTCGAAGCTGCTGCAGCGGGTGCGCGACGAGGCCCACCGCTTCGCGATCGAGCACCACCGCGGCCGCCGCGACCGGGCGATGACCGGCTCGGTGCTCGACGAGCTGAAGGGCATCGGGCCCGTCCGCAAGCGGGCGCTGCTCCAGCACTTCGGCTCTCCAGAGCGGTTCGTCGCCGCCACCCGCGAGGAACTCGAAATGGTGCCCGGCGTGCCTGGCAAGGTAGCCCGTGAGATCCACGAGCAACTGAACAGGACCGGCTGATGGCAAGCACCGGTGAAGCCGAGGGGTTGAAGGCGGCGGGGCAGGGGAAGGCGGTCGCCCGCGCGGCGAGGTGACCCTGGTCGTTATCACCGGCCACTCCGGCGCCGGCAAGTCGGAGGCGATCGCCGCCTTCGAGGACGGCGGCTACTTCTGCGTCGACAACCTGCCGCCGCGGATGATCGAGCAGCCTCGGCGAGCTCTTCCGCCACGAGGGCAGCGGGGTCGAGTGCGCCGCGGTCGTCTCCGACGTGCGCGGCGGCGACTACTTCGACGACCTGCTGCAGGTGCTCGACGACCTCGAGGCCGACGGGCTGAAACCGACCGTGCTCTTCCTCGAGGCCGACGAGGAGACCCTGGTCGATCGCTACAAGGAGACCCGCCGCCGCCACCCGCTGGCGCCGGAAGGTCGGATCGTCGACGGGATCCGCGCCGAGCGCGAGCTGCTGGCGCCGCTGCGCGAGCGCGCCGACATGGTGATGGACACCAGTGACCTGACCGGCGGCATGCTGCGCCGCCGCATCGCCGAGGAAATGCTCGGCGGCCACGAGGGCGGCAAGATGGCGCTGACCCTGCTCACCTTCGGCTTCAAGAACGGGCCACCGCGCGACGCCGACCTCACCCTCGACGTGCGCTTCCTGCCGAACCCTCACTACGTCGATGACCTGCGGCCCGCTGACCGGGCTCGACGAGAGGGTGCGCGAGTACGTCGAGGCGGGGACCCAGGCGGGCGAGTTCTACGGGCGCCTGCTGCCGCTGCTCGAGTTCCTCGTCCCCGCCTACGTCACCGAGGGCAAGAGCCACCTGACGATCGCGATCGGCTGCACCGGCGGCCGCCACCGCTCGATCACCGTGGCGGACCGGATCCGCCGCGAGCTGGACGGCCGCGAGGACGTAGTGGTCCACATGAAGCACCGAGACGCCGATCTCGACTGAACGCCGCCGATGGGCCGAAATGTCAACCGTGAGTCGACATTTCGGCCCGTCGACCTAGAATCGCCCGCGCCTTGGCCGATTCCGTCATATCGATTCGCGGGTTGCGCAAGAGCTATGGGGAGTTCGAGGCCGTGCGGGGGATCGACCTCGAGGTGCGAGGCCGGCGAGGTCTTTGCCTTCCTCGGCCCCAACGGCGCCGGCAAGACGACCACGGTCGAGATCCTCGAGGGTTACCGCAAGCGCAGCGGGGGAGAGGTCGCGGTGCTCGGCGAGGACCCCGAGCACGGCGACCGGGCCTGGCGCGAGCGGATCGGCATCGTCCTGCAGAACTGCCGGCTCGACCCGTACCTGACCGTGCGCGAGTCGCTCGGCCTCTACGCCGGCTACTACAGTGCGCCGCGGCCGGTCGACGAGGTGATCGACCTGGTCGGCCTCGGCAGCAAGGCCGACGCGCGCGCCCGCGGCCTCTCCGGCGGTCAGCAGCGCCGGCTCGACGTCGGCATGGCGCTGGTCGGCGATCCCGAGCTGCTCTTCCTCGACGAGCCGACGACCGGCTTCGACCCTTCGGCGCGGCGCCAGGCCTGGGAGACGATCGCCGGCCTGCGCGACCTCGGCAAGACCGTCTTCCTCACCACCCACTACATGGACGAGGCGCAGCGCCTCGCCGACCGGGTGACGATCATCTCGCGCGGGCAGGTGGTCGCCAGCGGCACGCCGGAGGACCTCGGCCACCGCGACAGCCTGCCGACGACGATCAGCTACCGCCTCGGCGGCGAGGAGATCTCGGTCGAGACGACGACCCCGGTCGCCGACCTGCACGAGCTGACCGGGCGCGCCGTCGAGCAGGGCCTCGAGCTGGAGGGGCTGGAAGTGACGCGGCCCAACCTCGAGGACGTCTACCTCTCGCTGACCGAAGAAGGTGCGGAGTGAACGGCTTGGCGCTCTTCGCGCACCAGTTCCGCTACGACCAGAAGGCCTTCTGGCGTAACCCGGCCTCGGTCTTCTTCACGGTGATGTTCCCGGTCGTCCTGCTGCTGATCTTCGCCACCGTCTTCGGCGGCCAGACGGTCAACGTCCGCGGCGGGATCAAGACCACGGCCTACTACGTGCCGGCGATCATCACCCTGGCGGTGATCTCGGCGACGATGCAGTCGCTGGCGATGTCGCTGGTGATCGCCCGCGAGGACGGCCGGCTGAAGCGCGGTCGCGGCACGCCGATGCCGGCCTGGGTCTTCATCGCCGGCCGCGTCGGCAACTCGGCCGTGGTGGCCTTGCTGATGTTGGCGCTGCTCGCCGTGATCGGCCGCGTCCTCTACGGGGTCGCGATCCCCTGGAGCCAGATGCCGGCGATCGTCGTCACCCTGCTGATTGGCGCGGCGGCCTTCTGCTGCCTCGGCATCGCCCTCACCGCGGCGATCCCATCCCAGGATGCGGCGGCGCCGATCGTCAACGCGCTGCTGCTGCCGCTCTACTTCCTCTCCGGCGTCTTCATCCCCGACGACCAGCTGCCCAGCGGCGTCATCCACTTCGCCGACATCTTCCCGATCCGCGCACTTCTTCGAGGCCTTCTTCGACGTCTACGATCCCGCCGGCGCCGGCGCCGGCCTGCAGTGGGGCAACCTGGCGATCGTCGCGACCTGGGGAATCGCCGGCCTGCTGCTCTCGATTCGCTTCTTCCGCTGGACCCCGCGCGGCGGCTGATCCGCCTGCCCGTATAGCCTCCCTGGCCGGATGCTTCATCACGTTCTACTGGAGGTCTCCGACCTCGAGCGGAGCGCGTCGTTCTACGACTCGCTGCTCGCGCCCCTTGGCTGGCGGCGCCATTTCGAGGAGGACAAAACGATCGGCTGGGGCATCGCCAAGCCGGTCTTCTTCATCGCCGCCCACCACGAGCCCAAGGCCGGCTTCGGCCTGCTCAGCTTCTCCGGGCTCGGGATCGTCGCCGTCAAGGCGGCCTGGGAAGGCGGGATGAGCGCCGGCGGCACCAAGGTCTCCGAGCCCGGCGAGCGCCGCTCTTACGGCTCCGGCTCCTACTCGGCTTTCCTCAAGGACCCCGACGGGTACGAGATCGAGATCACGATCGGGACCGACTAGGCGCACTCGGTCCTCGCCGAGCATCGCCGCTCCATAACATCGGCACATCTCCCCAATTAACTCTCAGGAGGGTTGACTCAAATGGCTGTCAAGGTCGGCATCAACGGTTTCGGGCGGATCGGGCGCAACGTCTTCCGCGCGGCGCAGGCTGCGGGCGCCGACCTCGAGTTCGTCGCGGTCAACGACCTGACCGATCCGGCGACCCTCGCTCACATGCTCAAGTACGACTCGATCCTGGGCCGCCTCCCGGGCGAGGTCAGCCTCGACGGGAGCACGATCTACCGTCGACGGAAAGCCGCTCAAGGTGCTTTCCGAGCGCGACCCTGCGGCGCTGCCGTGGGGAGACCTCGACGTCGACGTGGTGATCGAGTCGACCGGCTTCTTCACCGGCCGCGACGACGCCGCCAAACATCTCTCTGCCGGCGCCAAGAAGGTGATCATCTCGGCGCCCGCCAAGGAGCCCGACGTGACGGTCGCGCTCGGCGTCAACTTCGATCGCGACTACGACCGCGAGAAGCATCAGCATCATCTCCAACGCCTCCTGCACGACCAACTGCCTGGCGCCGCTGGCCAAGGTGCTGAACGACTCGTTCGGGATCGAGCATGGGGCTGATGACGACGATCCACGCCTACACGGCCGACCAGCGCCTGCAGGACATGCCGCACAAGGACCTGCGCCGGGCGCGCGCGGCGGCGATCAACCTGATCCCGACGACGACCGGCGCCGCCAAGGCGGTCGGCCTCGTCCTGCCGGAGCTGAACGGCAAGCTGAACGGCCTCTCGGTGCGGGCGCCGGTGGTGACCGGCTCGGTCGTCGACCTCGTCTTCACGCCCTCCAGCCCCACCGACGTCGATTCCGTCAACGCGGCGGTGAAGGCGGCGGCCGAGGGTCCGCTGAAGGGCATCCTCGCCTACACCGAGGACCCGATCGTCTCCACCGACATCGTCGGCGACCCGCACTCCTCGATCTTCGACTCCGGCCAGACGATGGCGATCGGCGACGGCAAGATGATCAAGGCGGTCTCCTGGTACGACAACGAGTGGGGCTACTCGAACCGATGCGTCGAGCTGGCCGGCAAGGTCCTCTGATCCCGTCAGGGTCGGAGTTGTGAGCTTCTCCAAGGCAAGCGTCCGCGACGCCGATGTCGCCGGCAAGCGCGTCCTCGTCCGGGTCGACTTCAACGTCCCGCTCGACGACGGCCGCGTCGCCGACGACACGCGCATCCGCGCGGCGCTGCCGACGATCGAGCTGCTGCGCGAGCGCGGCGCGTCGCTGGTCCTGGTCTCCCACCTCGGGCGGCCGAAGGGCAAGGTCGATCCGACAGCTCTCGATGCGGCCGGTCGGCGAGCGCCTCGCCGAGCTGCTCGGGGCGGACTGGTCCAGCCAGGCGCCCGCCGTGGTCGGCGAGGACGTCGAGGCGATGGCCGCCGGGCCTCGGCGCCGGCGACGTGCTGCTGCTCGAGAACGTGCGCTTCGAGCCGGGCGAGACCGAGAACGACCCGGCGCTGGCGGCCGGCGCTGGCCGCGCTCGCCGACCTCTACGTCAACGACGCCTTCGGCACCGCCCACCGCGCCCACGCCAGCACGGCCGGCGTCGCCGCGCTGCTGCCCGGCTACGCGGGGCTGCTGCTGGAGCGCGAGGTGACCGAGCTGACGCGGGTGGTCGAGTCGCCGGAGCGGCCGCTGGTCGTCGTCCTCGGCGGCGCCAAGGTGACCGACAAGGTCGGCGTGATCGACCGCTTCCTCGAGATCGCCGACGAGATCCTGATCGGCGGCGCGATGTGCTTCAGCTTCTTCCGCGCCCAGGGGATCGCCACCGGCGACTCGCTGGTCGAGGAGGAGGGCGTGAGGCTGGCGGCCGAGGCGCCTGGAGCGGGCCGCGGGCTCGGACTGCGAGCTGCGGCTGCCCGTCGACCTGGTGCTCGGCGAGAGCTTCGACGCCGCGCACCGAGGTGCGCCAGAGCGACGGCGTCGAGGTGCCCGACGGCTGGATGGGGCTCGACATCGGGCCGCGCAGCTCGCGCGCCTACGCCGAGGCGATCGCCGCGGCCGGCACCGTGCTCTGGAACGGCCCGATGGGCGCCTTCGAGCTGGCGCCGTTCGCGGCCGGCACCCGCGCGGTCGCCGAGGCTGTCGCCGACGGCGCCCGGGACGACCGTGATCGGCGGCGGCGACTCGGTCGCCGCCCTGCAGCAGTTCGGGCTGGCCGACAAAGTGGACTGGCTCTCGACCGGAGGAGGAGCATCGTTGGAGCTGCTGGAGGGAAAGAAACTGCCGGGAGTGGAGGCCCTGCGCGATGCCTGAGCGCACGCCGTACATCGCCGCCAACTGGAAGATGCACAAGACGGTCGCCGAGGCGGGCGAGTTCGTCGACGCGTTGCTGCCGCAGATCGCGGCGACGCAGAGCGACGTGGTGATCTGCCCGCCGTTCACGGCGCTGACCGCCGTGGTCGAGCGCCGCTACGGCACTGCCGTCAAGGTCGCCGCCCAGAACATGCACGAGGAGGGCTCGGGCGCGTTCACCGGCGAGGTCTCGGCACCGATGCTGGTCGAGCTCGACGTCGAGGCGGTCGTCCTCGGGCACTCCGAGCGCCGCCAGTACTTCGGCGAGACCGACGAGGCGCTGGCCCGCAAGGTGCCCGCGGCGCTCGCCGCCGGCCTGGAGCCGATCCTCTGCGTCGGCGAGACCGAGGAGGCGCGCGACGCCGGCAGACCGAGGCGGTGCTTGAGCGCCAGCTACAGGCGGACCTCGCCGACATGAGTGGGCGCCAAGCTGGCCGAGGTCGTGATCGCCTACGAGCCGATCTGGGCGATCGGCACCGGGCGCACGGCGACGCCCGAGCAGGCGCAGGAGGCCTGCGCCTTCATCCGCGACATGCTGCGAGAGAGCGGTGCCGCCGGCCGATGCCGTGCGGATCCTCTACGGCGGCTCGGTCAAGCCCGGCAACGCCGCTGAGCTGATGGCGCAGCCCGACATCGACGGGGCGCTTGTCGGCGGAGCGAGCCTCGACGCTGCCGACTTCGCCGCGATCGTGAAAGCAGCCGGTTGACGTTGCCCGTCCCTTCGCTGGCTCTGGTCATCCTCGATGGCTGGGGCCTCGCCGAGCCCGGCCCGGGCAACGCGATCTCACTTGCCGAGACGCCCGTCTTCGACCGCCTCTGGGAGGGCTTCCCCCACACGCAGCTCTCCGCCCAGGGCCGCGACGTCGGCCTTCCCGACGGACAGATGGGCAACTCCGAGGTCGGCCACCTCAACCTTGGCGCAGGCGCGATCGTCAAGCAGGATCTGGCCCGGATCGACGACGCGATCGCCGACGGCAGCTTCTTCGAGAACGAGGCTCTGCTCGCCGCCTGCGAGAGCGCCCGCCGCAGCCCGCGCGGGCGCCTGCACCTGCTCGGGCTCGTCTCCGACGGCGGCGTGCACTCCGGCTGGGAGCACATCGAGGCGACGATCGAGCTGGCCTCTCAAGAGGGCGTGCCCGACGTCGTCTTCCACGCCTTCACCGACGGCCGCGACACGCTGCCGCACGGCGGCCGCGGCTACCTGCACGAGCTGGAGCGCTGGCTGCGCCAGGCCGGCCGGGTCGCCACCGTCAGCGGCCGCTTCTACGCGATGGACCGCGACACGCGCTGGGAGCGGATCAAGCTCGCCTACGACGCGATCGTCCACGCCCGCGGGCTGCAGGCGGCGAGCGCGGAGGAGGCGATCGAGGCCTCCTACGAGCGCGAGGAGACCGACGAGTTCGTCAAGCCGACCGTGATCGGCGACTACGACGGGGTCGCCGAGGGCGACATCGCCTTCTTCGTCAACTTCCGCCCCGACCGGGCGCGCGAGCTGACCCGCGCCCTGGCCGAGCCCGAGTTCGACGAGTTCTCCCGCGCCGGCGGGCCGGTCGTCGAGCTGACCACGATGACCTCCTACCGCAAGGGCTGGCCCTACCCGGTCGCCTTCCCGGAGGCGCGGCCGAAGACGACCCTGGCCGAGACGATCTCCGAGGCCGGGGGCCGCCAGCTCCACGTCGCCGAGACCGAGAAGTACGCCCACGTCACCTACTTCTTCAACGGCGGGCGCGAGCAGGAGTGGGATGGGGAGGAGTGCCACCTGGTCGACTCGCCGCGCGACGTGCCGACCTACGACCACAAGCCCGAGATGAGCGCTCGCGCCGCGGCGGACACTTTCGTCGGCCACTGGTCCGAAGGGGACTATCGCTTCGGCATCATCAACTTCGCCAATCCCGACATGGTCGGCCACACCGGGGTGATCCCCGCCGCGGTGGCGGCGGTGGAAGAGGTCGACGGGTGCCTCGGCGACGTGATCGAGGCTGTGAGGGCCAAGGGCGGGCGCCTGCATCGTCACCGCCGACCACGGCAACTGCGACCACATGTTGGAGCCCGATGGCTCGCCCAACACCGCGCACTCGCTCAACCCGGTGCCGCTGATCGTGACGGCGGAAGGAGTGACGCTCCGCGACCACGGCATCCTCGCCGACGTGGCACCGACCGCCCTGGAGCTCCTGGGCATCCCCCAGCCCGATCCCGATGACCGGCCGCTCCCTGATTTCGAGGTCGACTGTGGTTTTGACCCCCTTATAGCGTGGTCAAAGTGACCACCAGTCAGCAGATATGCGCGTTGAGTTAGCGAGGCTTGGATTCGAGATCGAGGCCCGGGATGGGGCCGCGCGTACGGGGGTTCTGCACACCGCGCACGGACCAGTCCACACGCCCGCGTTCATTCCGCTGGCTACGAAAGGGACGGTGCGCGGGTTGGAGGCTCGCGAGGTAGCTGGGCTTGGCTACGAGATGGTGCTGGGGAACACGTATCACCTGTTTGTCTCGCCCGGGCCGGAGCGGATTGCCAAAGCCGGGGGGCTGCATGGGTTCATGGGGTGGGACAAGGCGCTGATCACAGACTCCGGTGGGTTCCAGGTGTTTTCGTTGGCCCATGGTGGCGTCGCCAACGAGGTGAAGGGAAGCGGGCGGCAGGGAGGCGACCACGGGTCGGTGGTCTCGATCGAGGAGGAGGGGGTGCATTTTCGCTCCTACCGCGACGGGGCCGAGCTGTTCATCTCGCCGGAGGTCTCGATGCAGGTCCAGGCGGCGCTGGGGTCCGACATCGCCCTGGTCTTCGACGAGTGCACGCCGTTTCACGCCGATCGCGACTACACGGCGCGCTCGACCGAGCGGACGCATCGCTGGCTCGATCGCTGCCTCGCCTGGCACGGCGAGAACGGGCCGGAGCGCCAGGCCGTGTTCGGGATCGTCCAGGGCGGCGTCCACGAGGACCTGCGGCGCGAATCGGCCGAGTACGTCTCGGCGGCCGCGGTCGATGGCCTAGCGATCGGCGGCACGCTCGGCCGCGACAAGGAGGAGATGCGCGAGGTGCTCGGCGATGACGGCGCCGATGCTGCCCGAGGCGGCGCCCAAGCACCTGCTCGGCATCGGCGAGGTCGACGATCTGCTCGCCGGCATCGCCCTCGGCCTCGACGTCTTCGACTGCGCCGTCCCCACTCGCCTGGCTCGCCACGGTGTCGCCCTCGTCCCCGACCCCGACAACCGCTTCCGCCTCGACCTGCGCAAGTCCGGCCACGAGGGCGACCGCAACCCAATAGTCGACGGCTGCCCCTGCCCGGCCTGCCAAAGCCACGATCGCGACTACCTCAGCTACCTATCCCGAGCCGAGGAGCTGACCGCCGTCCGCCTCCTCTGCCTGCACAACCTCACGTACCTGCAGGAGCTGATGAAGCCGAGCTCGGACTGCCATCGGGCCGGAGGCTTCCCCGTTATTCCTCGCCGTCCTGAACGGACGCATCTCCCTGGGCGGCTATTCCGAGTTCTTCTTGACCAGGTCCTTGAATTCTTCGACCACCTTGTCGACCGAGTTGCCGGCGACTTCGTTGACTTGACACTGGTCGCCTTGTCGGTCGTGTAGATGACGGCCGCCGCCACCGCGGCGGCGATCAGGACCAGGGCGACCAGGGCCATCACGAAGCGGGCGAAGCGGGAGAAGAGCGCCTCGCTTTTGTTGCGCTTGGAGCTGGCACGGTCGCCATCGGCGCAGGCTGGGGGTAGCCGTGCCGCCCGGCCGTCGCGACTGCGAGGGCGCGGGCGGTACTCGGTCTGGGCGGTCCGGTCGAGGCGGCGGGTCGCCGTCTCGCCGCCGAGCATCCGGGTCGGGGTCTCGCCTTCGGCCGAGCGGCAGGGTCACGTCCTCGCCGTCCATACCCAACTGCAGCCCCCCGGCCAGCTCGCTGGCGCTGGCGTAGCGACGGGCCGGGTCGCCCTCCAGCGCTCGCAGCACCGCTGCGCCCAGCGTCTTCGGCGACCTCGTCGTTGTAGGTGCTGGGCGGCAGCGGCTCCTCGTTCTGCTGGCGCACCGCCAGCTCGGCCAGGGTCGAGCCCTCGTACGGGAGCCGCCCGGTGAGGAACTGGTAGAGGACGACGCCGAGCGCGTAGACGTCGGTCGCCGGCGTCGCCTCCTCGCCGCGGACCTGCTCGGGCGAGAGGTAGGCGGCGGTGCCGACGACCGAGCCGACCTGGGTGATGCGGGTCTGTTCGACCGCGCGGGCGATGCCGAAGTCGGTCAGCTTCACCGTCATCTCGCCGCCGCCGACGGGCCCGCCGACGATCATCAGGTTGCCCGGCTTGACGTCGCGGTGGATGATCCCGCGGCGGTGGGCGTAATCGAGCCCGGCGCAGGCCTGGGCGCCGATCTCGGCCGTCGTCTCGCCGTCGAGCGGCCCCTGCTTCTGCAGGATCTGCGCTCCCGAGCGGCCCTGCACGTACTCCATGACGATGTAGTGGCGCCCGTCGTCGATGCCGGTGTCGTAGACCTGGACGATGTTGGGGTGGATCAGCTTGGCGACCGCGAGCGCCTCGCGGCGGAAGCGTGCGACGAAGCGCTCGTCGTCGGAGAGGTGCTCGGCGAGGATCTTGACCGCGACCGTGCGCTCGAGGATCAGGTCGGTCGCCTGGTGGACGCTCGACATCCCACCCGAGCCGAGCCGGTCGCCGATCTCGTAGCGACCGGAGAGGATTCCGGTGGCCACTATTCGCCTTCCCCCACCGGGGCGCCGGGGCCGACCCCCCGGGCGCGCCCGTGCCGCCGCCTTCGGCCGGCGGTTCCGGCGTTGTCGCCGGCGGTTCGGTCGGCGTCGTTTCCGCCGGGGTCGTGGGCGGGGCCGGCGACGCTTCCTTTTCCAGCGCCTTTTCTTCCTTTTCGCGTTCCTTTTCGGCCTTCTTTTCCAGGCCGGGTGGCAGTTCTTCTTCGGTGCTCGGCGCTTCGCTGGCCGGCGAGACCGCTTCCGTCGCCGATTCTTCGCAGGTAGCGACGACTTCGCCCAGCCGCGTTGCGCCGCTCTGCAATGCCTGCTTCAGCTTCGCGTCGACACCGGAGAGCGCTTCCACCTGTGCGCTGACTTCCTGCGCCGCGTTGGCGGCGCCGACGCATTCGCCTTCGCCGACGAGCTGCTTGACCAGATCGAGGTTTTCGCTGATTTCCTGCGCCGAGGCGCCGGGCAGCAGCTTGGCGTTTTCGCCCCCGCCGCAGGAGGCAAGCGCCAGCGCGGCGGCGACGCCGAGCGCGAGGGCAAGCGTGAATGCGGCGGGTTGACGCACCGTTGCGAGTCTAGAGAACACCCTCTTGGGCGGATTTTCCCTGCAATTGAGCGTCACTGGCCGGTGTAGAGGCGGTCGGCGAGGCGGCTCGGCAGCCCGGCGGCGGCGATCGGCGCGGCGGCACGCTCGATCTCGTAGGAGACGCGGTGGAAGCAGGCCGTCTCCGCCTCGGTGTCGAGCTCCAGCCAGGCGGCGCGCGGGTCGCCGTCGCGTGGCTGCCCGACGCTGCCCGGGTTGACCAGCCAGTCGCCGCGGCCGAGGTCGAGCAGGGCGCCGTCGCTTGCCCGGGCGCCGCGGCTCTCGCCCGCTGCGCCGTCGGGCCGGTTGAAGAAGAGGGCGACGTGCGAGTGGCCGATCAGGCCGATCCGCTTCGGGTTCGAGTCCATGCCGGCGTCGGCGTCCTCGCGCGAGAGCACGTACTCCCAGATCGGATCGCGCGGCGAGGCATGGAAGAGGCCGATGCCGGCCCGCTCGCCGTCCGGCTCGAGCTCGCGCAGGAACTCCAGCGTGCGCTCGGCGACGTTCTCGCGCGTCCACTCGACCGCCACCGCGGCCGCCTCGGAGAAGGCGGAGATGTCGAGGCGCGCCAAGCACCGCGAGGTCGTGATTGCCGACCAGGCAGACATCGCAGCGCTCGCGCACCAGGTCTGCGCAGGCGTCCGGCTCGACCCCATAGCCGAGCACGTCGCCGAGGCACCAGGTCTCATCGACGCCTTCCGACTCGATCGCCTCGAGGACCGCCTCGAGCGCCGGCAGGTTGGCGTGGATGTCGGTTATCGCGGCGATCCGCACGCCGGCAAGCGTACCCGTGCCCGGCGTCCCTGGGGTCTATGTGACCCGCAAAGTCGCCCCCCCCTCCATACGATGCGCGCGATGACTGCCACCACCGATCCGATCGCCGAGCTCCGCGCCGCGGTGGACAGCGCCGCCCTGGCGCTGCGCGACGGCGAGCCGACCGGTCCGGAGCCGACGCTGGAACGGCCGCCCAAGCCGGAGCTGGGCGACTACAGCTCCAACGCGGCGATGCTGCTCGCCGCGCCGCTGGGCGAAAACCCGCGCGACGTCGCCGCCCGGCTCGCCGTCGAGCTCGAGCGAGCAGCTCGGCCCCGAGACGGTCGAGCGGATCGAGGTGGCCGGCCCCGGCTTCGTCAACCTCTTTCTCGCCGACGAGTGGTACCGGCGCGCGATGGTCAGCCTGGCCGCGGCGGGCGAGCGGGTCTCGGCCCGGCGCCGGCGGCCTCGCCCGAGCGCGTCCTGGTCGAGTTCGTCTCCGCCAACCCGACCGGCCCGCTGCACGTCGGCGGCGGTCGCCACGCGGCCTACGGCGACTCCCTGGTCCGCCTGCTCGAGGCCGCCGGACACGAGGTGCAGCGCGAGTTCTACGTCAACGACGCCGGCGGTCAGGTCGATCGCTTCGCCGCCTCGATCGTCGCTCGCATGCGCGGCGAGGAGCTGCCCGAGGACGGCTACGAAGGTGAATACGTGATCGAGCTGGGCGAGCGGATCGCCGGCGAGGGGATCGATTCCGGCGACGCCAAGGCGATCGGCGACCGCGGCGTCGAGCTGATCCTCGAGCAGCGTGCGGGCACCGCTCGATCGCTTCGGCGTCCGCTTCGACACCTGGTTCTCCGAGCGCGACCTCTACAGCCGCGGCGAGGTCGACGCGGCGCTGGCCCAGCTCGAGCGGCCGGGCCACACCTACCGCAGCGACGAGGCGCTCTGGCTGCGCACCACGACCTTCGGCGACGACAAGGACCGGGTGCTGATCCGCGCCAACGGTGAACCGACCTACCTCGCCGCCGACGTCGCCTACCACTGGGACAAGCTCGAGCGCGGCTTCGAGCGCTTGATCGACGTGCTCGGCGCCGACCACCACGGCTACGTCGCCCGCCTGCGCGCTGCGATCGACGGCGCTCGGCGCCGACCCCGAGCGCTTCGAGGCGCTGATCATGCGGCTCGTCCACATCGTCGAAAGCGGCGAGCGGGCGCAGATGTCGAAGCGCAGCGGCGAGTTCGTCGCGCCTGGACGAGCTGCTCGACGACATCGGCGTCGACGCGACCCGCTGGTTCATGCTCTGGCGCAGCCACGACACCGACGTCGACCTCGACCTCGAGCTGGCCCGCCGCCAGTCCAACGACAACCCCGTCTACTACGTCCAGTACGCGCACGCCCGCATCGCCAGCATCCTGCGCAAGGCCGAGCGGGACACCGAGCAGGTGGCGCTCGGCGCCGGGGTCGCGACGCCCGGGCACCGCGCTCGAGCCCGACCGAGCGCGAGCTGATCAAGCGCCTGCTCGAATTCCCCGCCGAGGTGCGCGAGGCGGCGGAGCGACGGGCCCCGCACCGGATCTGCACCTACTCGACCTCGGTCGCCGCCGACTTCCACGGCTTCTACCGCGACTGCCAGGTGGTCGGGGCCGAGGGCGAGGGTGTAGAGTGCTCCCGCCTCGCGCTCGCCCTGCTCACGATGCGGACAATCGCCGGCGGGGCTCGGCCTGCTCGGGATCTCGGCCCCGGAGCGGATGTGATGCTGAGACGGCGCCCGAAGCACCCGGTCCTGGCGGAGATTCCGGCGCCCCAGCAAGTGTCGGCGCGGCTAGGCTGCCCTCGGTCGCGGCGCGCTGCAGGCCTACGAGGGCCTTGCCGCCTCGTTGGGGGGGTCGGGACCCGGTCCTGATCACCGGCCCGGCGAAGACCGAAGTGGCGCTCGGCCTCGCGACCGCCGCGACCGCCGGGGGTCGACGCGTGGCCCTGCTCGAGTGCGACATCGCCGCCCCGGTACTGGCGGGTTTACCCTCGGCCTGGCGGAAACCCCCGGCCTGCACGAGTACCTGCGAGAGGACGCCGACGCGACCGAGATCCTCCAGTCGCTCGTCCTCGCCGGCCCGGCATCGGGAGGAGCGACGGAGCCGCTGGCCTGCATCGTCGCAGGCGAGTTGGAGCCGTCCCCGGTGGCCCTGCTCGACTCCGAGCGCTGCGACCAGGCGATCCAAAATCTGCGCCGAGCCTACGACCTACTCGTCATCGTCGGCCCGCCGCTCTGAGGAAGACCCGGATTCGCTGCGGGCCCTGGCCGAACACTCCGGCACGACCGTCGTAGCGGAGGCAACGCCGAGATCCCCAAGCGCCTACCGATGCCGATCAGCGGCGTCGTCCTCGTCGGCTGAAGAAGTACATCGCTCCCCCTTTCAGGCGGAAGCGAAAGTCATTCATCAACTCGAATGGCGATACGAAAGGGCCATGTGACCGGTGCCTTCGGATTGTAGCTGATGTTTGATAATTCACGTTAAGCGTGTATAACCTGTCTTGAATACCAATGACGCGTCTTTCGCTGAAGCCGCTTGACGACCGCCTCGCCGTCGGCATGACGACGCTGACGAGCCGGGAGCTGCGTGAGGAACTGGGGATCTCTCCGAGTGCGGCGTCCAATCTGCTCACGCGATGGCGCCGTGCGGGTCTGGTTGACCGGGTGGCTCGTGGCCGCTACGCGATCCGCCAGATCGGCCTCCTGGGTACGCGAGCATCATCGGAGGATGTGGCCCTCGCGGTCGCCGCGCTGGTTGGTGGGCGAGCCCACAGAATCGCCTACCACTCCGCACTGGACTTCCACGGCCTCTTGAGCCGCCCTGTGCGTACCGTCCAGATCGCCTCTCCGCATCGTTTTACCGGCACGGTCATCAGCGGGCGGCCCCTGGAGGTTGTATTCGAGCACGCCGACACCGTTGAGCTCGACATCGAGGCGGCCGGCCACGGTGCCGTCGTCTCCAACTTGGAGCGAACGCTGCTGGACGCCGCCGCCCGCCCGGACCTCGTCGGCGGGTACTTCCCCCTCGCGGAGGCACTGGCCGGGTCCAGCCCTGACGCGACTCGCCTGTTCGATCTGGCCGAGCAGCTTGACGCCGGCCCGGCTCTTCGGCGAATCGGGTCGCTTGCCGATCGCTTGGAGCTTCCGGGGCTGGCCGGGAAACTCTGGCCCCTGGTACCCCCTCGCTGGGACCTCGACCTAGATCCCGGGCTTCGGGAGTCGAGCGGCGTCTTTCGCGACAGCGTGTGGCGCATCCGCTGGCCCGCCGACCCTCGGGCGGTGGCGCAGGAGATCGCGCAGTGATCCACCAGAACCTGATCAAGCGCAAGGCTGACGAGGACGGTCTATCGGCTCCCGCGGTGGAGCGGGATTACGTCCTCGCACATGCCCTGGCGGCGATCTCCGAGCATGATCGACAGGCCCGGGTTGTCTTCAAGGGCGGGACTGCGCTTAGGCTTTGCCACCTCGAGGACTATCGCTATTCAGCCGACCTCGACTTCAGCCTGGTCGGCGGCTTGGATGTTGAGAGCGCGCTCCGTCTAGTCGTCGACGCGCTCGCCGACTGTAAGGAGCGCCTCGGCCTTCCGCTCCTTGGGCTGACTGGAAGCACCCCGCCGCGCATCGAATACATCGGTCCCCTCGGTGCGAAGCCGCGAGCCCTGAAGCTCGACCTCGCGAGCGACGAGCTTGTCGAGAACGCGGCAACCCTGCCGATCAGGCGTCGCTACGAAGATCAAGAGGAGTGCCAGTGTCGCGTCTACACGCTCGAGGAGATTGCGGCCGAGAAGTTGCGCTGCGTCATGCAGCGCGTCCAGTGCCGTGACCTATACGACCTGCACGAGCTGCTGGGGGCGCGCCGCGTCGATGCCAAAGCGATCTGGCCGCTATTCGAGCGCAAGGCGCGCCATCGCGACCGTGACCCCGACCGCTTCGGCGATTACTTCACCGACCGTCGAGGCGCGGTGGAAGGAGCGCTGGGACAAGGAGCTCGCCGAGTACGTCATCTCGCCGCCTCACTTCGACGGCGTGCTACGCGCCGTTCGCCGCGAGTTGCGGGGGACCACCTTCCGTAGCTGCTTGCGCTCAGGGGCCCCCAGTGTTTGCGCGGAGTCGGCGCTTCGTCACTGCCCCGCCCTCTTTCGATACAGAATGATCCTGTCGGCGTCGACAGAAGCGAATCAGTCGTTGGACGGCAGCGGTCATAATCGACTGTCAGGTGCCCGCCGATCGGTAAAAGTTATGCCCGCAGCTAGGGGGCCAGTGAGAAATCGCCGGCCCCGATCCGCGGGCGCAGGTCCCTAACCCGGAAGCCCTTGCGGTTCGGTACCAGCATTGCCACCACGGAGAAATGCGCATCAAGCCCGTCGACGGTGATCTCCTGGTCGTTGCCGCGCCGGTCTCGAACCGCAAACGGCTCGGCGTTTCCGACCTTGGCGATGCTGCCCATGGCGGCCTTGATCTCCTCAGCCGGATGTCCGATGGCCCGCCACCCGTAGCGGCGCTCGAAACTATCTGAGGTCCAGACCTTGTAACTCTCCAGGTACAGTGGCCCCCGGCCCTTGTCGGCACGCCAAGCGAGTACAACCGCGCACTCTTGCTCGGTTTCCTCAGCTATCCGTCGCGTCGTTGCCTGCAGCGAGATCTCGAAGCGGTTGCTGACGTTCTCGAGGCTCGCGATGCTGGGGCGCGAACCATCGAACTCTTGGCGCAGTCGGTCACCCTTGGCGAGCAACTCGATGCTGAACTGGTTGGCTTGACACTCGAGCTGGTCGGCGTAGTCCGGCTTGAGCCGGTTTTTGTCGTCGAGGTGGGCGAAGACGACGCGATGGTCTTCCAGGGCGGCATGCCCGATCTCGTGGGCGAGCACGAAGCGGCGGCGCATCTCGTGGAGGTCGGGCTTGACGAAGACCTCGCCAGAGTCGAGGTTGACAATCCCCTGCAGATTCGTCATCACCCAGTCGACTAGGTGTCCGAAGCGATCGCGCAGCGACTTGCGCTGCTCGAGGTCGAGCTCGATCTCACCCGCCTCGACCAGCTTGGCGACGACGAGCGCTTCGTCGAGGTCCACCGGCGCCGAGGAGCGCTCGGCGTCCATCGTTCGCAGCACCCCCAAAGCGGTCGCCCTCACCGTCTGCCGTTCCTCGGCGCTCAGCTGGATGTCATAGCGATGCGGCCTGTAGGAGCTCGCCGAGCTGTCCTTGCCCCGCAGCGCCTCGAGGACCGCTCGCAGCGCCTCGAGCTCGCTGTCGTTGATGTCGTCGGGGATGAAGTTGAGGGCGCGCTTGACGTTCGGTGAGATCCCCTTCGGGTCGGCGCTGATGTAGCCGGCCCACTCCATCAGCACCTCCACCGGCTCGCCGTAGGGCTCGGCAATCCGGTTCAGCACCGACGGCGTCGGCTGGGCGATCTCATCGCGCTCAAGTTGGGAGAGATAGCCGCTGTTGATCCCCGAGCGGCGCTCCATCTCCCGCAGGCTGATGTCGCGCGACTCGCGCTGCGCGCGGAGCCGCGCGCCGAGCCGGGGTGGAGGGCTGGGCTGACCGGTCTTCTTGCCTTCTGCCTTCGGTTTGGGATCGCGCTTGTTTTTCGTCACCCGAACATCCTGACGTACGCGGCCGACCACGTCAAGCAGTACGCTGACGCCTCTAGAAGCGTCAGCGGCTTGCTACACTTCTGTAGGCAATTGCCGACAAGCCCCGCCCGGGGCAAGCGAAAGGAACGAATCGCGATGAATTCCGTCACGAAAGACGCAAAGAAGCCGAAGTACCTGATCGACCTCGAAGGGGTCGACTATCCCTGGGAGCGGGACACGATCACCGTGCCTGAGCTCCGCGGGCTTGGCGGCTGGGACGACAGCCAGCCGGTGGTCGAAGTCGACCTCCGCGACAACAGCGAACGGACGCTTGCCGAGGACGAGGTCCTGAAGCTGAAGCCGGGACACGGCTTCGGCAAGAAGATCAAGTTCCAGCGCGGATGAACCGGCTCGAGCAAGAGTTGGACCTGGTGCGCTCCACCTTCCCGGACGCGGAGTTGCGTTCGGAGGGCGGGGTGCACTGGGTGCGCCTCCCCGCCTATCCGCTCCCCGACGGTCTCTATAAGCAGGGTCCCGAGGTCGAAGTCGCCTTTCGCATCCCCGCCGAGGCGGGCGAGCCGCCCTACGCGTTCTGGGTCCGACCCAGCCTGGAGCTGAACTCCGGCGCCCAACTGACGGAGTACGGCTTCCCGGCCGAGACGCCCTGGGGCAATGACTGGGGGCAGTTCTCCTGGGCCGTCGAGGGTCCTTGGGTTCCCAAAGCCGACCTCGCCGCTGGCGCCAACGTGTTGAAGTTCGTGCGCTCCTTCGCCGAGCGGCTAGGGGAGGGGTCGTGATGGCGAGGATCGAGATCGGCATCGCCGCCTTCGATCGGATGCGGAGCGACCTGCGCTCCGACATCGAGCAGGCCGGCTTCTTCCTCGCTAACTACGAGCCCTCCCGGCGTAGCTTCCTGCTCGGCGAATGGCTTCCGGTTCCCACCGCGGGCTTCGAGATCCAGACCGGCTACCACATAGCCCTCACCGACGAGACGCAGGCGGAGATGTTCCGCCGCGCCGCCGCCGCAGAGCGGACGCTGGTCGAGGTCCATTCTCACCTCGGCGCCGACCGGGCCGAATTCTCCCCCAGCGACATCCATGGCCTCAGCGAGTGGGTCCCGCAGGTGCGCTGGCGGGTCGGTCGCCTCCCCTATGCAGCGATGGTCTGGGACGAGAGCAGCTTCGACGCACTCGCCTGGATCGAGCCCGGCGGCGAGGCCGAGCAGGTTTCGGAGCTGATCGTGACAGGGCCGGAGTCGCTCGCCCCGACGGCGCTGACACTCACGGGCCAGCGCGCGGGGGGCTCCGATGTCGCGCTATAGCCGCAACGAAGGTCTGTTCGGCGCCGCGGGGCAGAAGCTGATCGGGGCGACGACGGTGGCGATCTGTGGCCTCGGCGGCCTCGGCTCCCACCTTGCCCAACAGCTCGTATATCTAGGCGTTCGCCGGTTCATCCTGATCGACTTCGACGTTGTTACTGATACCAGCCTCAACCGCCTGATCGGGGCCGTCGAGGACGACGTTGTAGCCGCCACGCTGAAGGTCGACATCGCCGCGAGACTGATCCTCGCGGTGCGGCCCGACGCCGAGATCTCCAAGGAGGCCGTCCCTGTTGCCCGCCCCGCCGCCGAGGTTCTGCTCGCCGAGGCCGACATCATCTTCGGCTGTCTCGACAAGGACGTGCATCGGCTCGAGCTGATGGCGACCGCCGCCGAGCGGCAGACCCCCTACTTCGACCTGGCCAGCGACGTCGTCGGTGAGGGCGAGAAGCGCTACTACGGCGGCAGGGTCGTGCTCTGCGACGGCCGCGGCTGCCTCGTCTGTCTGCCCGAGGTTCTCGACCGGGAGGCGATCGCCCGCGAGCGCCTCGATCCTGCCCAGGCCGAGGTCCACCGCCGCATCTATGGCATCGACGAGGACGCGCTTGAGGGCACCGGCCCCTCGGTGGTCTCGATCAACGGCGTCGTCGCCTCGCTGGGTGTGACCGAGTTCGCAGTGATGGTCACCAGGCTGCGCAGCCCGGTCATCCAGCTCACCTACCGGGCCGACCGTGGCATCGTCACGAAGTCGACGGACCGTGGAGACCCGGACTGTCTCTACTGCGCCGGCCTCGGGGACAGCTGAAGCAAGCAAGAACTCCTCGGCCTCCTTCCTTCGGCCGGCGCCCCTAAACGTCGTGAAGCTGGCGGACCTGGCAGGACGACCGTTAAAACGGAGGCGTTCATGGCGCGTTTGACCGCTCATCTTGATGCTGACGCCTGCTTAGCGCGATTTGCGAGCGGCTCGGCAGCCAGCGGGAGACGTTCGCAAGGACGACTTCGGTCGACTGGGCCGGCGGCGCCCGGGCTTTCGCTCGGCCCTAGCGGTGCAGGAGCGGGCTGCTGGTTAGCGGTGGCTCGTGGGTCTCGCGCAAAGCGGGTGTGGATCTCCGTCGACTCACACCTCGCGCCCTTTCCTTGCCTCGCAGGGAAGCGATGACTCCATCCAGGAGACCCTTTGGTCCGGCATCGTCGAGCATCTCGACCGCCAGTTCCTGGTCCGCGCCGAGGAGGGCGAGGTAGACCTGGCCCGAAGCCCCGAGGATCTGCTCGCCACCCCCGAGCCCCCCCGAGGGGCGCTGGTATTCGGTGATCGCCGACACCCCTCATGAAGCGCTCGCCCACGTGCGAGACCACGAGCCCCTCCTTGACCGGGACTCAATGGCGAGCGCCAAGGGCTGCGCCGAGTGCTTCGTCGATGTGCGGGGCCGATTTGCGACGACGGCCGAGGCACTGAGACACGCCAGGCCAGCCTGAGTCACCCTCGAGCCGACTTCGTTGCGCTCCCCGGCGTCAGACTCGAGAAATCAAGAAGCTGCGCAGCTGCTCGCGTAGGACGAGCGATATCCCCCCGAGTGCCGCTGCGCGACCGGTCAGCATCCCGGTGTCGATTCGGGTCGCCTCCAAAGCGGCGGGAAGCGCGGTCTCTTCGAGGCCGCCGCGCAGCCCATTGGCAATCAGGTTGTAATCGCCTTTCTCGCGCGAGAAGGCCCCGCCGATGATCAGAACGCTGGGATTAAGGTTGGTGATCACAGGTCCCAGGGTTCTACCCAGGTGCCCTGCTCCTTCACGGAGGAGATCCCGGCTCTTACCACCGTCAGCGTTTCTCCTTGCTTCGGCGACCAGGCGCATCACATCCTTGTCCTCATATCCGGCACGATCGGCCAATGCCCGCCCTCCGGCGATCGACTCCAGGCAGTCGTGTCCGCAGCTTGGGCAGGAGCCCTTTACCTCCGTTGAGAACCCAGGAATCGGGTTGTGCCCAAACTCGCCGGCGAGGCCCTCGCCGCCGCGGACCAGCTCGCCGTCGACGATGATGCCGCCGCCGATGCCGGCCGCCCACTTGACGTAGAGGACATTTGCGTGACCCTTCCCGGCACCCCACTCGTGCTCTGCGATCGCGGCCAGGTTTGCGTCGTTGTCGAGCAGCATCGGCACGTCCCATAGCAGCCGGCTCTTCAACTCCTCGGCAGGCTGCATTTCAGTCCAGTCTGGCATCGTGCCCGGCACCGCGACCCGGCCGTGCTCTTGGTCGATTGCCGCCGGCAGCCCTACGCAGACGCCGACTAGGTTCTCAGGCTCGACCCCTTGTCTCTCGAGGGCCTTGTTCGCCAGCCGAACGGCCTCATCGAGCGACTCCAGCGACTTCTCGGGGACGTCGATCGGCTTTTCGCTCGAAAGGATCCCGTCCGCCCCGGAGTCACCGCCCAAATCGCGGACCACCACCCGGATGTGGGACTTGCCGAAGTCGATCGAGAGGGCGGCGCCGGCCTTCGGTCGGATCGAGAGGATGTCGGGCGGGTTCCCGCCAGCAGCGGCCGCCTTGTGCGAGTCGATCAGCTGGCTCTCCATCAGGGCACCGACGATCCGCGTAACCGTCGCCCGACTCAATCCCGTCTTGGTGACGAGTTCCTGTTGGGTCAGATGGTGCTGCTGAAGCGCCGCCAGCACCTCGTGGACGTTCTTCTGCCGCGGCGTGCCCGCGGCTTCTCCGTTCCCTGACTCATTCAATCGATTTCCTTTCTGGCAAAGCTTAGCTAAATACTACTAGCACTTATCGGCGTCAACTTCATCAGAACTTAATGTCTAACTATCTGTCTTAAAGTTGACATAAGTTGATCGTTATGAAAGGGTGATTGACGGATCAATCAGCATGGGAGGAGAAACTTCGTGGCTGTGAAGACAAAGGGCAAAACCGAGGAAACCAAGCGGCCAACGCTGCGCTCCGAAGAGATGCACGCGGAGCAGTCCCAGGGCTCCCAGGTTGCCGTAGCCCTCGTCGATCTGTGGCTGGTCGTCGGCGACAGTGCCGACATCGAGGAGGAAGAGTGACCGGCGCAGGCAGCCCTGGGCGGAGCTCGAAGGGAACGCCCTTCGGCAAGGACCGTCGTTTCAAAAAACTTCAGCCAGAGCCTCTCGGCGAAGGCGGTAAAGCCCGGGTCTGGAAGGCCGAGGACCTTGCTGCGAGACCCTTCGCTCCAGGTCGGGTGGTGGCCGTCAAGTCGCTTAAGCCCGATGCCGAACAGGAAGACCGGCTGCGCCTCCGTCGCGAGGGGGGCGAGGACAGGCGCTTCGACCACGAGAACGTGGTGCACATATTCGATCTCCGGGGGGGTCCACGTAGTCCGTTTCTCGTCATGGAGTACATCGCCGGTGAGGACCTGAGGAGTCTTTTGGATCGATACGGCCGGTTGGGTGCGGAGCGCGTAGCTGAAGTGGGAACCCAACTCTGCTCCGGCATCCGGTGTCTGCACGTCGGGGGTCTGATCCACCGCGACATCAAGCCCAGCAACGCGATGCTCATCGGGGATCTCGAGGGAGAAGGGCCGATCGGGCTGAAGTTGATCGACCTGGGAATTGCGCAGGCGCCCGGCGACCCGGAGCACACCAGACAGGGCGGTTTCGTCGGGACCGAGCCCTATGTGGCTCCGGAGGTCAAAGCTGGAGAGCGGGCGACGGAGGTTTCTGACATCTACGGCGCTGGAGCCGTCCTATACGAGTTGGCGACGGGGGTGAAGTTGGCGCCGCTCTCTACGCAGGAGGTGCTGGAGCGACGCCGCGCTAGGCCGGTCAGCCCGCCGCACCAAGTCAACCCGGCCGTGCCGATATGGCTCAGCGCCGTGATCATGCGCGCGATCGAGGTCGAGCCCGGGGAGCGCTACGAGGCCGCCGAGGAGATGAAGCGCGCATTGGAGAAACGTGTCGCTTCTTCCCCGGGCGAGGACCCCACCACGGTGATCGACCTGCCCGAAGCCCCGACCGAAGCGATGGACGGTGCGTTGACCGACGTGATGCCGGCCGCGGCAAAAAAAACCGGAACGCCCTCGGTAAAGACACCGCTCGTCTTCCGGCTCATGAACTTGCTGCCCTTCTGGCTGCGCGAGCGGCTCCCAGAGGGCTACGAAGAAGAAGAGCCGACCCACTGGTGGGGATTTCTCCTGATCCTGGGGAGCGGTCTGGTTTTGGGGGCTGTCGTGTTCTTGCCGATCGCCATTCGGGTCGTGGCGACGCTTCTCGAACTCCCGCCGTGGTTGCTGACGACGGGCGTGCTCGTCGGCCTTGGCACCACCTGGTTCCTGCGGGATGAGGCCCGGCGCCAGGCGGCTGCGCGTGCAGTGAGCGCAGCTGCCGGCGGGCTCCGGACCGCACTCATCGCGGGAGGACGTGGACTCTGGAGCGCACTTCGCGCAGCCTCGCGGTCTTTCGCGAATGCCGCGGCGAGTGTGTGGCGCTGGGTCTCGAGCCGGTCGTGGGAGCTGCCCACCTCCCCCGCGGAGGAGAGCGATGAACGGCACCGCGACGAGGGGTCGGCGAGGAAGGTTGCAGACCTCGGCCGGCGGGCTTTCGCCATCTTCACCGCCCTCCGTGGGCGCTCAGGAGGCCTGAGCCCGAGCCGCCGGCGAACCGCCGAGCGATGGCTACACGGGGTCCGTTCGCTACTGGCGGAGATTGGGAACGCCGCAAGAGCCTGGGTGCCGTGGCTGGGTCGACGCGCCTACCTCATCGTTCTGGTGGCGCTCACCGCCTGTCTGGGCCTGTGGCTCAGTCCGCCGCTGCAGAACCAGGTTGCGCGCCGGCCCCCCGGTCATCGAACCGTCCTCATCGTGGTCCCGGCGGCCGCCTGGATCCTCGTCGCCACCTTCGGCGTGCTCCGTCTCCGCGCCTCAAGAGGGGGCCCGCGGAACCTGGTCGCCGCCGGAGCAGCCCTGCTGGCCGTGCTGGCCGCCCTCGGGATGGCGATGCCTTCCTTCTCGAGTTGGCTCGAGACACGCTTCTGGCCACATGACCAAGTGGAGAACGCGAACGGGCGCGGCTCCAACCGACCGACCACCCCGTCCCCGACGACCGCGATCGCATTTGTCTCTCCCCGGCGTACCCCCCGCGAAGCGGCGCGTGCGGCCAGCCGCAGACTTATAGCGAAGGTGCGCAGGGTGCGGGGGGCGTGGACGCAGCTCCTCCGAAAGTTGCGACACCAAGGTTGGACCTTCGACGCGGATACGAAGCCCGCGGTTCGCGAAAGCGCCTTCGCACTGACCTCGCGCCTCAATAGCTGGAACGGGATCTCCCAATATGAATCGGCCCGGAAGGCCGCCAGGCATTGGTCGAAGAGCATGGAACGCGCCCGATCGAAGCTGATCGCCCGCGACTGCAGCAGGCTTTACGTCGGAGCGCGCGGTGCTTCGGCGCGGTGCTAGCCCATTTTGGAATCCAACCATGAAAGGGAACGGAGACGAACCATGACGATGATTCGAAAATTGAAAAAAGCGGCGCGTCCGTTGACGATCGGGATCGGCACGCTGCTCTGCGCCACCTCGGCTTTGGTCGCACTGGCGGTGCTCCTCGCGTTTCTCACGCAACACTCGGACGAGCTTCACGCTCTGTTCTCGTTCCGGCGGATGGCTGTGGTCGGAATCGCTCTTCTGCTGGTTGCTGTCTCCGTTCTCGCGCTGGAGGCACGGAGAACCCGCCCGATCAAGAGAGTCCTCGCAACGGCTGCCCTTCTCTGTGCGGCAGGTGGAGCGGTCTTGGTGTGGACTGGCTTCGACCACCCCCCATCTGTCGAGAGCCACGACCGGTCGGTTGCGCAAGGCTTGCCTCGCAGCGGCTCGGGATGGAAACTGCGACACGGCGGCGGGAAGGCACGCAGAGGAGACTCTCACTCCCACGAAGATGTGATGCCCGGGAGCGTCAAGGCCAGCGACGAACTATCGGGCGAAAGCGAAACGGAACAAGCAGCCGCGTCGTCGTCTCCGTACTGCAGCTGCTATTCGTCAGAAGGGGGGTACGTACCGCCACAGCAGGAAAGTTGGTCACCGGAACAGAGCCCCGAATACGGATCTAGCCAGAGCCGTTCAGAAGAAAGCTGGGGTGAAGAAGAAAGCTGGGGTGAAGAAGAATGGGGCGAAGAAGAAAGCTGGGGGGAAGAAGAATGGGGGGAAGAAGAAAGCTGGGGGGAAGAAGAATGGGGGGAATAGGGTGGTGAGGGCTTCCACGCCTAGCCATCTCCCAGAAGATCTTCAACTGCCACCGCGTCTGTTCATCTGCCGTAAGTGATCTGGGGGCTCACGGACCAACATCGCCTTGGGCGACGATATGGCACTCCTTGCCTACGACCACCTCTTCGACATCTCCCTCCACTGGGATCAGCAATCGCTGGCCGCACCCTGGATAGGCACAGAGACGGCTGGGATTGGTCCATAGGCGCTTCCGAGTCGCAAGGGGCAATTGCCACAATCGAAGTCTGCCAAGGCGCAAAGCCCGGTGGCGAGTGACCCGAGTGGCTTGGAACCCGCACGCAACTCCGCTACTACTTCGCGCGAGATGCGACATCTCCCGCCTGAGATGGCCAAGTGGCACTTGGCGCCGGAGCGGCAATACGCGAGAAGTCACAACGACCTATGTATCTCCGCACGGAAGCGGCAGCCGCGACCTCTGGCGGAAACGTTTGATCGCCTGGTCTTCGGAGACCAGTCTCAAGAGCTTCGAAGGAAGACAATGGCAAGAGCGACAACGCCGAGCCTGCAAGTCCTCGCGGGAGGCTGCTTTCTGGATCATGCAGCAACTGCCGTGCGCCATCGAGAGCCCCTGGCGCTGCCATGAGAGTCTGTCTGTCGTCTCGTCGTCCGCCCAAACCTCCAGGAGGAATCCATGAAGAAGGTCCTACGCAGCAAGCTGACCTACGCCAACGTGATGGCGACGATCGCCGTATTTCTCGTTCTCGGTGGCGGTGCCGCACTCGCCGCGGGCACTTTCACCGGCAAGCAGAAGAAGCAGGTCGGGAAGATCGCGACGAAGGTCTTCAATGCCAAGATCGGCGGAGCAAGCGTCAATCACGCCGGCAGTGCGGACACCGCGACGAAAGCCATCACGTCCGCCAAAGCAACCGAAGCAACGAAAGCGACCACCGCTACGAAAGCAGCTGACGCCGAAAAGCTGGGCGGACGAACCCCGGCCGAATACCAGCGCAAGCTCAAAGCCGGCTGCGCGCCGCCCACCTCGATCGCCGGGCTCAGCAACGAAGGCGATGTCACCTGCACATCGCCGGTCCAGGCGATCAGGATGACCCCTGCAGCCGGAGAAGACATTGCCCAAAATCTCGGCAACCAGCTACAGCTCCTCACCGTCTGCCACGACGGGGGCAACGTCTCCATGCACTTTCAGAACCTGAGCTCAAACCCGGCGACCCTCAACTGGTTCTACGGCGATGCCGAAGCCGCTCGCGCGAACGGGGTGAATATCTCGGGCGGCGGGGAAGAATCGTTCTCGTTCCTCAGTTCCGGGCCAAAACGAATCGAGGGCCAGTTCATCTACTCGACCCCCTCGAACGTGGTGACCGTCAATCTTCACGCCTTCGACGGCACGACGTTCTGCGAGGTACGCGGCACGGTCGAGACCGCCAACGGCTAGCCAAATCGAAAATCCTCGGCGCGGCGGTCTTTCAGGCCGCCGCGCCAGTCCAGGTGTCTTGCAGATGGCCAACCCTGCGACCGAAACAGCGGATATGCAGTGCGCAATAGACGCTGCCGCTTTGCGCGAGGACCAGCAGCTACGAAAGGCGAAGCAAGCGACCCTGCAGAAGGTCTTCGGTCACGTCTTCTCCAAACTCAACCGCCTTGCTCCAGCCCAGACCAAGTGCACGCTGCTGGCTCGTCAGGCGAAGCCCTTGGTACACGACAATTCGAGACTTGGATGGGTCCCAGCGGCGCCCTTTCAGAAAGACCGGCCTGCCTTCGAGCCATGGCGTCAAAAACCGCTCCGACAGCTCCTCGGCGGTCAGATTGAACGCCTCGGCACCGAAAAGGTAGCGCGAGAATCGCACGTGGAAACAATTTCCCACGGCGGGGGCTTCTTGTCTCGAAGACCCTTCCTCGGACCACACCGCGAGTTCCTCTCGCTCCTCCCCAGGGTCGCTCTCGATCGTTTGCTCTTGAGGAAAGTTCCACCCGGCGGAGCGCTCCCAGCCCTCGTCGATGACCAAGGGGTCGGCATCGGGTGGATCTCCGGTGCCAAAGGTGAGTACTGCTGCTGGCGCCGCCTCGACATGCAGCGTCACGCGGTCGGGGCTGGTCTTGTGGAAGAGCATCGACAAGGGCTCTGGTCCCAGCGCATCTACCGCTACACGCCGGATGTAGGGGCCCCATCGGAAGGTAAAGCTGTGCGGCCGTTCAATTCCAATCGTCCCTGCGATGGCCCTTGCCCAAAAACGGCTCTCCTGACGTTTCCGTGGGTCACGTAACGGTGACTCTCCCCGGCAACGGCGGACACAGTCCGCCGAGCTTCAGCATCGCCAAGGAGATCAGCGCCTGAGGTGAGTGAAATCCAAAGGCGCGCCGGGCGATCAGCCGGATCTGTGTGTTGATCGCCTCCACTCGGGCGTTGGAGAGGCCGTGGCGGATCGCCGCCACGATCCCCTCGCGCTGTGCGGCGATCGTGCGCGCGAGCTTGACGAAGGGCTTCAGGCGGCAGCGCCGCGCCCAAGCCAGCCACTCGTCCAGCAGGCGGATCGCCGCCTTCGGCCCGAGCCTGTAGATCTGGCGCAGCTGCTCCTTCAGCAGGTAGGCGCGGTAGAGGGGACGATTGAGCCGCTCGACATCGGCGAGCTTTGAACGCTGGCGCTCTGTCAGGTTCTCGGGGTTCTTCCACAGGCAAAAGCGCGCGCCCTTCAGCTCGCGAGCCGCATCGGCCTGCCCCGCCCGGCGCGCCTCGTTCCAGACCTCGCGGCGGACCTTGTCGAGCGCTTCGGTGGCGAGGGCGATCACGTGGAAGGGATCGACGCAGCGCTTGGCCCTGGGGCAGCGCTTCGCGAGCACCGCCTCGATCCAGCCCGCCATGTCGCAGGAGACGAGCTTCAGGCGCCTGGTGCGCTTCTCGCCCAAGGCGTCGAAGAACGCCTCGACGGTCGCCTTGTCTCGTCCCGGCGCCGCCCAGACGAGCCTGCCGGTGTCGTGGTCGACGACCACGGTCAGGTAGCGGTGGCCCTTGCGGTGAGAGATCTCATCGATGCCGATCCGCCGCAGGCCGGCGAGCAGGTCCGCCTCGCGTCCCGCCTCTGCCGCCACCCGCTCGCAGATCGCCCCGACGCTGCGCCAGGCGATTCGCATCAGCTCGGCGACGGCGCTGCCCGAGGTGTTCACCGCCAGCCAGGCGACCTGCTGCTCGAAGGCGCGGGTGAAGCGCGAGCCGTGCCGCGCCCAGGGGACGGCGCAGACGACGACGCCGTGCTCGGGGCATCTCACCCTGGGCGCGTCGGCCTCCAGGTAGGCGATGGTCGTGCCGAGGTCGAGCGCCCGCCAGCGCCGCCGCCCCTCACCGAGGTCGAAGCCCGGCGCCCGGCGGCCGCAGACGCCGCAGCGATCACGCTCTCGATGGTGTGGCCTGACCGCCGCCACTACCTGCCCGCTGTCGTCGATCTCGACGCTCTCGACAACCGCCCGCTCCAAGCCGAACAGGCCTGCCCATACCCTCTCCTTGCGCACGTCGTTGCCGCTCCTTTCGTTTCCAGTCTTCGAGAAACCGGAAACCTAGGCGCGGAGCGACGTGCGCCATGTTTCAGCTGCTTACGTGACCCACGGAAACGTCAGGAGAGCCCCAAAAACGACCGACGTAGGACTCCGGCGGATCTACGTGCCAATCGGACGCGACCGATCTGGAAAACAGCTTCGCGATTTCCTCTGCGATCACCCCAGGCCCTTCAGACCATGCCAACCAGCGCTTGTCCAAGAGCAACGGATAGCCCTCGATCCTCTCCGAAGAAACAGCCACGATCGGAAGAACCTTCGTTTCTCTTTGGCGAACCTCAAGTTGCAGCGCGGCATTTAGCTCGCGGGGTGCCCAGCTGGAAGCGAGAAAGCGCTCCGTAATTACGACTGCGACGTAGCGCGAGGTGCGCAGCCCCAGGTTCATCGCGTCGATCAGCGAGTCACCGGGTCCGATCTGCGCGTCGTCGATCCAGCAAGACACCGCCCGGCGACCGAGCGCAGCGGCAAGAGGGCGCACATATGCATCCTTGTCATGAAACGCATGCGCGATAAAGAGATCTCGCTGCCGGCTCATCGGTACAGGGTGCCATGCTGGGCACCTGCTTTGCGCGAAGAGTAGGACGGAGGCAGATCTTGCGGAAGCGAGCTGCCAACCCGCGAAGACTGCTCCTCCTCGTCTCACCTGCCTGGCGCTATCAGTCAGCCCACCAGTCGCGCCGGCCGTCGACGTCTTCGCGCGGGGCCTCGCCGAGATTTGGCGCGCCGATGACGAGGATCTCGAGGCCCTCCGGCCCGGCCTCGTAGCCTCGCCACGTACCGGGCGGGACGCGTACGGCGTCCCATTCCTTGAGCTCGACGATCTCGTCGTCGAGCTTCATCCGCCCGCTTCCGCGCAGGACCACGTACACCTCCTCCTGCGTCTTGTGCGTGTGGCCGTACGGAAAGCGATAGTTGGGCGGGACACGCTGGTAGCTCAAGCCGGATTTCTCGAGCTCAAGCGCCCCGGTCGCCAAGCGGAACTCCAGGTCTGGCGCGCCGTTGAAGTTGGACCCGAGGTCCTCCAGGTCCTCCTTGAGGTTCCTGAGCGTGAACGGCACGACGCAATCCTAAAGCGCCGCGGTACGGCTTCCCATGCCTTGCAGGAGCCCCGGCAAAGGAGTGGAGACGATCGGCGGCGAATCCCTCTGGGCGCGGTGCAAACCCATGAGGGGAAGGCGGCTGGCCGATGAGGTTGTCACGAGCGGATCGCGAGGAGCTCGGTGTGGTCGAGCCGTTCTGGCAAGCGCAGTTGGCCGTGCTGTTCGCTCTGCTGCTCTACCTGGCGCTGCCGGGCCGGCTGACACTTGGGCCGCGCTGGCTGTTGCCGTTGTTCGAGGGTGTGCTGCTGCTGGGACTCGCGATCTCGACTCCCTACCGCCACCACTCTCAATCTCCGGCTCGCCGACGCCTGTCGATCGGGCTGATCGCGCTTGTGAGCGCTGCCAACTTCACCGCTTTGGGCATGCTCGTCCATCTGTTGCTTGAGCGCAACACGGCCGCCGGCCGCGATCTGATCATCGCCGCAGGGCAAATCTGGCTGACGAACGTGGCGGTCTTCGCGCTCTGGTACTGGGAGGTCGACCGCGGTGGGCCGCACATCCGAACCAAGTCCGAATCGCAGACCCCAGACTTCCTCTTTCCGCAGATGACCGTTCCCGAGCTGCCGCTTGGAGATTGGCGGCCGGGCTTCATGGACTACCTCTATGTGGCCTTCACGAACGCCAGCGCGTTCAGCCCAACCGACGCGATGCCGTTGAGCGTCCGGGTGAAGAGCCTGATGCTGGTCGAGGCGATGGCCTCGTTCTTGACGGTCGGCCTGATCGCGGCAAGGGCGGTCAACATCCTCGGCTGAGTGGGCATCCGCCCCCATGTCCGGATTACTCGCGGACGCTCGAGTCGCCCACTCTGGCTTTGCGCGCGATATGCAGCTGCGGGGGACTACTATCAGTCAAGTCTCATGCTCCGTTTAGGGAGGCCGCCTACTCTCTCCTACGGATCGACATAAAGAGTAAAGAAGGCACCATGACGTTCCTGCGACGCATCTCCACCCGCCGGCTACTCGCCCTCGCTGCGGCGGTTGCCGTGCTTGCGGCCGGCACCACGGCGATCGCCATCGCCGCTACCGGCGGTGGTCCCACTCCTCCGCCGGAGCCCCTCGCGAACGCCGTCCACGACGCTCTGGCTGCGTCGCCGCCTGCGGGCATCAGCGCCCGGGTCCACTTCACCGACAACCTGATCGGCGAATCGGTGCTGGAAGGCTCCGACCCGCTGCTCGGCGGCGCCACGGGCAGGCTCTGGGCGTCGCCCGACGGGCATCTGCGGCTGGAGCTGCAGGCCGATGTCTCGAAGAGCAGCGCCGGCGACTTTCAGGTCCTGGTCGACGAAAAGAGCTTCACCGTCTACGACCCTGGCACTGAAACCGTCTACCGGGGCTCGCTGCCGCAACGCCAGGAATCTTCCGACGAAGCCGGCCAGGACGAACCGCCCTCGCTCGCTCGCGTGCAGAGCGGGATCGAAGAAGCGATGGAGCACGCGACTCTGAGCGGCGCCACGCCCTCCGACGTCGCCGGGCGTGCCGCCTACACCGTGCGCGTCTCGCCCAAGGAAAACGGCGGCCTCGTCGGCGGCGCCGAGCTCGCCTGGGACGCGGCCAACGGCACGCCGCTGCGAGCCGCGGTCTACGCGACGCGGCGAAAGCTCGCCGGTGCTCGAGCTCGAAGCGCACCGAAATCTCCTTCGGCCCGGTCCCCGCATCGACCTTCGAAGTGACGCCACCGCCCGGTGCCAAGGTCGGTCGAACTCAACCCCGCCGAGCCCAACGGCGATGAAGGCGGCGGCGAAACGGCTCCGGTGACCGGGCTGGACGCAGTGCAGCATCAGACCTCCTTCCCGCTCAGCGCCCCGCCGAGCCTTGCCGGGATGGAACGCGACCAGGTGCGCCTCGTCTCCAGCGGCAGCGACGCCGGCGCCCTCCTCACCTACGGCAAGGGGCTCGGCGGCATCGCCGTGCTCGAGCTGCCGGCGAAGCAGACGGCCTCCGGCGAGGGCGATGAAACCGGCGGCCTGCAGCTCCCCAGCGTCACCATCGACGGCGCGACCAAGGGCGAAGAGCTCGAAACGCCGCTCGGCACGGCGATCCGCTTCCGGCGCGAAGGCGTCGAGTACACGGTGGTGGGCTCGGTCACGCCCGCCGTCGCCAGGGAAGTCGCGCAGGGCCTCTAGCCGGATGCCCGACGCGCCGCCGATCGAGGTCCGCGGTCTGGTCAAGAGCTACGGCGAGATCCTCGCCGTCGACCACGTCGACCTGACGGTCGAGGCCGGCGACGTCTTCGGCTACCTCGGCCCCAACGGCGCCGGCAAGACGACCTCGCTGCGGATGATGCTGGGCCTGATCCGGCCCGACGAGGGCTCGGTGCGGCTCTTCGGCCGCGACCCCCAGCTCGGTGTCGCGGCCCTCGAGGGGGTGGCCGGCTTCGTCGAGGCGCCGGCCTTCTACCCCTACCTGAGCGGCCGCGAGAACCTGCGGCTCTGCGCCGCCCTCGACGGCGGCGACGCGGCCGGACGCGATCGACGAGGTGCTCGACGTGGTTGAGATGAGCGAGCCGGGCGAAGGACCGGGTCGGCGGCTACTCGCACGGGATGCGCCAGCGGCTGGGGATCGCCTCGGCGCTGCTGCGCCGGCCGCGGCTGCTGCTGCTCGACGAGCCGGCGACCGGCCTGGACCCCGGCGGGATGCGCGACATGCGCGAGCTGATCCGCGACCTCGCCGCGCGGGGGATCACCGTGCTGCTCTCCAGCCACCTCCTGGTCGAGGTGGAAGAGCTGTGCAACCGCGTCGCCATCGTCCGCACCGGCCGCGTCGTCTACGAGGGCACGCTGGCAGACCTGCGCGACCGCGCCGGCGTCAGCTACCTGCTGCGGACCGGCGACGACGAGATCGCGCGCCGTGTCTGTGCAGTCCAGGCCGGAATCGACGAGGTGCGCGAGGCACACGCCTGGCGGCCTCCTCTTCAGGGCCGCCGGCGAGCGACGCGGTCGGGGAGCTCTCGCTCGCCCTGGCCGAGTCCGGGGCGCCCGTGCTCGAGCTGACCCCGCGGCAGGCGAGCCTCGAGGACCTCTTCTTCCAGCTCACCGAGGGCGACGGCGCCGCCGCGGGAGCGGCCCGCATGGCGGCGGCGGCCGAGGAGCTGGCCTGATGCCCCGCGTGCTTGACCGTCTACCGCTGGGAGCTGCGCAAGCTGCGCGCCCAGAAGCGGACCTACCTCGGCCTCGGCGCGGCCGCGGCGGTGCCGATCATCTTCGTCACCGCGCTCGCGATCCGCAACGGCGAACCGCGCGATGTCGCCTTCGGCCGCTACGTGCACGACACCGGCCTGGCGATCCCGCTTGGTGCTGCTGCTGTTCGGCTCGGTCTGGCTGTTCCCGCTGATCACCGCCCTGGTCGCCGGGGACATCGTCGCCGCCGAGGACCGCGACCGCACCCTGAAGACGATCCTCACCCGCTCGGTCGAGCGCCAGCAGGTGTTCGCGGCCAAGACGCTGGCGACCGTCACCTACGCGATCGCCGCGATCGCGCTCAGCGGCGCCGTCGCCCTCGTCGCCGGCATCCTCGCCTCCGGCTTCAACCCGATCGTGACGCTGTCCGGGCACGCGGGTCTCGGCCTCGCACGGCCTCGCCCTGGTCGGCGCCAGCCTGCTCGTCTACCTGCTGCCGATCCTCGCCGTCGCCTGCATCGGGCTGCTGTTCTCGACCGTCTTCCGCAACAGCGCCGCGGCGATCGTCGGCACCCTGATGTTCTCGCTGCTGCTGCAGCTGGTCGGCATCCTGCCCGGTCTCGGCGGCCTGCAGCCCTACCTGCTCAGCACCCAGTTCCAGGCCTGGCAGGGCCTCCTGCGAGTCCCGGTCGACTGGGCGCCGATCCTGCGCGCCCTCTGGGTCTGCGCCCTCTACGCGCTGCCGGCGCTGCTGGTCGCGGCGCTCGTCTTCCTGCGCCGGGACGTGGCCGGCGAGTAGCGACGGGCGGGCGGTGAGGTGCTCTCATCTTGGCTTTAGCGGGGTCCTGCACTCTGCCGCGCCATGAGCTCTCTCGCGCAGGCGCCCCTCAAGCCCGTCCCCCCTTCCTCGGCCAAGTCGCTCGGCCGCACGATGCTGAACAAGGTCCCCGAGATCACCCTCTACTTCTGGGTGATCAAGATCCTCTGCACCACCGTCGGCGAGACCTTCGCCGACAACCTCAACGAAAACCTCGGCCTCGGCCTCACCAACACCAGCTACATCATGGGCGCGCTGCTGATTGTCGTCCTCGTCTTCCAGTTCCGGGCGCGCAGGTACGTGCCCGGCATCTACTGGCTGGCAGTGGTCCTGATCAGCGTCGTCGGCACCCTGGTCAGCGACAACCTGGTCGAAAACTACGGCGTCACCCTGCAGACGACGACGATCGCCTTCAGCGCGATCCTGATCGCGTCTTCGCCACCTGGTACGCGAGTCGAGCGGACCCTCTCCGTCCACACCATCGTCACCACCCGCCGCGAGGCCTTCTACTGGCTGGCGATCCTCTTCACCTTCGCCCTCGGCACCTCCGCCGGCGACTTCCTCTCCGAGCAGCTCGAACTCGGCTACCTGGCGGCGCTCGGCATCTTCGCCGGGGCGATCGTGGTGGTCGCGGTGGCTGCACTTCGGCCTGCGGCTGAACGCGATCCTCTCCTTCTGGCTCGCCTACATCCTCACCCGCCCGCTCGGCGCCTCGATCGGCGACTACCTCGCCTCGCCGAAGGCCGAAGGGGGCCTCGGGCTCGGCACCAACCTGACCAGCTTCCTCTTCCTCGGCACGATCCTGGCGCTGGTCGTCTACCTGGCGATCTCCAAGCGCGACGTGATCTCGGCTGGAGCGGCTGCGGAAGCGAAGGCGCCGGCGGCGGAGGGCGAGGCCCGCATCCTCGTCGTCACCAACAAGACCGATGCCACCCCGGCCGTTCTCGAAGCGGTGCGCGAACGGGCGATCGCCGGCCCGGCCAGCTTCTTCGTCCTCGTCCCCAATCCCGCCCATGTGGCGTTCGACCGCGTCAGCGAGGACACCAGCCTGGGCGAGAAGGTCCTCGGTCGAGCGCTGCCCAAGCTGGAGGAGCCCGCCGGCGGAGAGGTCGCCGGGCGGGTGGCGAGGAGCCCCAACGCCTATGACGACATCGTCGAGGAGCTGAACCGGGGCGACTACAGCGAAATCATCCTCGAGACGCTCCCCAGCCACGTCTCGCACTGGCTGCACGTCGACCTCCCCGATCGGGTAGCCGAGCTTGGCTACCCGTTGAAGACGGTGACGGCGACTCATTAGCCAAGCTCCGCAAGCGGGCGGCGGCTGACCTGGCTCTCATCTGAGCTTAATCTCGCCTGCCACCCTCCTCGCCATGCACGTCTTGGTCGTCGAGGACGAGGTGAAGATGGCGGCGCTGATCCGGCGCGGTCTCTCCGAGCAAGGGCTCGCCGCCGACATCGCGGCCAGCGGCGAGGAAGCGCTGGCGATGGCCGGCGCCTCCGCCTATGACGCGGTTGTGCTCGACGTGATGTTGCCCGGCATCGACGGCTTCGAGACCTGCCGCCGACTGCGTCGGGACGGAATCTGGGCGCCGGTGCTGATGCTGACTGCCCGCGGCGCGGTCGAGGACCGAGTCGCTGGGCTCGACGGCGGAGCCGACGACTACCTGACCAAGCCCTTCTCCTTCGCCGAGTTGTTGGCTCGACTTCGCGCCCTGATCCGCCGTGGGCAAAGCGAGCGGCCCTCGGCCCTCGAGGTCGGCGACCTGCGCCTCGATCCCACCACTCGCCAGGTCTGGCGCGGCGAGGCCGAGATCGCGCTCTCGGCCAAGGAGCTTGCGCTGCTGGAGGCGTTCATGCGCCGGCCCGGCCACGTCCTCACCCGCCTGCAGCTCATCGAGCAGGCCTGGGACTACGACTACGAGCACCGCTCAAACGTGGTCGAGGTCTATGTCCGCTACCTGCGCCGCAAGATCGACCAGCCCTTTGGGACGCAATCGATCGAGACGGTCCGCGGGGCCGGCTACCGCCTGCGAAAGGACGGCGGATGCTGACCCGCTCGCCGATCCGGCTGCGGGTGACGCTGGCCTTCGTCTTGGTGATGGCGATCGTCCTCGGCGCAATCGGCCTCTTCGTCTACCTGCGCTTCAAGGCCGAGCTCGACGCCACGATCAACGCCGGCCTGCGCTCGCGCGCCACCGACGTCGCCGCGCTGGTCAAAGAGGCCGACTCCGGCCTCAGCGAGCGGCGCGGGCGCCTGGTCGGTCGCTCGGAGAGCTTCGCCGAGGTGCTCGACCACGGCGGCAGGGTGCTCGACTCGACCGCCTCGATCGCCGGACACGATCTGCTCACCGCCGGGGAGTTGGTGCGCGCCGGCCACAGTCCGATCATCCTCAACCGGGGGCCGCTGCCAGGCCTGCAGGACGAGTCCCGCCTGCTGGCGATCCCCGTCCTCGCCCACGGCCAGAATCGCGTCGTCGTCGTCGGCACCTCGACCGAGAGCCCGCGACGAGTCGCTGTCCGACCTGCTTCAGCTCTTGCTGATCGGCGGCCCGATCGCTCTCGTCCTCGCCTCGCTGGCCGCATACGGCGTCGCCGGAGCGGCGTTGCGGCCGGTGGAGGCGATGCGAGCCCGCGCAGCGGAGATCTCAAGCGCCAAGCCCGCCGAGCGCCTGCCGGTACCGCCGACTCACGACGAGATCGCCCGACTGGGGAAGACGCTCAACGCGATGCTCGAGCGCTTGGGCGAGGCCCTGGAGCACGAGCGCGCCTTCGTCGCCGACGCCGGCCACGAGCTGCGGACGCCGCTCGCGATTCTCAAGACCGAGCTGGAGCTTGCCCTGCAGCGAGGGCGCTCTCCCGCCGAGCTGCGCGCGGCGCTCAGCTCGGCGTCCGAGGAGACCGATCGGCTGACCCAGCTCGCCGAGGACCTGCTGACGATCGCCCAGACCGACCGGGGCAAGCTGCCGGTGCGCACGGAGCACATCGATGTCGGTGAGATCCTCGATGGCGTGAGCGCTCGCTTCGCTCGGCGGGCCGAGGCAGGCGGCAGGGGGCTCTCGCAAAGCAGCGAAGCGGGATTGGCGGTGAGCGGCGACAGGCTGCGCTTGGAGCAGGCGCTCGGCAACCTGCTCGACAACGCCCTGCGCTACGGCAAAGGGCCGGTGGAGCTGGTGGCCTTGAGCCATGACGACTCGGTCGAGCTACACGTTCGCGACCGGGGAGCCGGCTTCCCGGAAGAGTTTCGCGAGCGCGCCTTCGAGCGCTTCAGCCGTGCGGAGACAAGCCGCAACCAGGACGGCAGCGGCCTTGGCCTGGCGATCGTCGAGGCGATCGCCAGAGCACATCGAGGCGAAGCGAAAGTCGGCGACCGCGACGGTGGTGGCGCCGACGTCTGGCTGGTGCTGCCGCTCGCCTCGAAGCAGATCGCGGCACCGACGACAGGGCACGCGGGCGGGACGCGAAATCCTCCTTGAGGTTCCTGAGCGTGAACGGCACGGCGCAAATTCTATGGGCGTCAGCTGACTGGCGGCGGTGTTCCCCCGGCGCTCGCGGCAAGGGCCTCGTCCCACTCGCAAACCAGGCAGGCGTGCTGGAAGGCTGAGCGGGCGAACTCTAGGGCGACGGCGGGTGGGTCCGCGGCGGCGCGCACGTCGTCCCAGTCGAGCACGTAGAGGCCCAGCTCCGCGTCCCAGCGCGCTGCGGCCGGGGAGAGCTGCGCCTCGCCGAAGCCATCCGGCGCCGGGTGGGCGTAGGCATAGAAGGCCGAGCGCGGGTAGCGCGGTTCGCCGGGCCACCAGCCGACGGCGACCTCCTGGGAGTCCATCGAGTTGCGCATGATGAAGTCCTGCGAGGGCGGCTCGGCGGGGGCGCCCGAGAAGAGGCTGACCGCGAGGTCGAAGGAGCCCCACCAGGCGTGGACCGGGGTCGAGCGGCCGCGGTAGGGAGCGCGGAAGGCGGCGAGCACCAGTGCCGCCCGGGTGGCGGCGGCGAAGTAGGCGGCGACGTGGCGCTCCTCATAGGTGGCGTGCTCGCTGTCCTCGTCGAGCGGCACCGACCACTCGACCTCCTGGGGCGTGGGATCGATCTCGACCGGGCCGGCGATCTCGCGCACGGCAGCAAGTAGCTCGCGGGTAACGTCGCCGACCGGCCGATCGGGGATGAGCGGCACGGCACGTCGGCGCCCGTCGTCGCGTTCCACCACCACCTTGTGCGCGTGCAGGTCGAGGGCGACGACGAGGGCACCGGAGCCATCGGGAGCGGGCAGCGGCGCCGTCTCCCAGCCGCGCGCGGTGAGCCGCAGCGCCGCGTGCTGCAGCTGTGGCTCGGGCGGGGACAGCATCGCGGCGAGCTTGCCGAGTACCTGGGTGTGGGCGTGGAGGGTGTCGAGGGTCCGGCGCGATTCCTCGTAGGAGATCGCGGGCCACTGGCCGACGGATGCCATGACGCCACCGTAGCGCCTCGCGCGCGAGACGTGAATCCGATGCGTTACGATATATCGCGTTAGTACGAACAGAAAGGACTTTCGATGCACCACGGATGTAATCCACGACACACAGGAATCGATCGACGGGAGGAGTTTGCCCGCAGCCGGGCTCTCCGCTACGGCCGCGGCCGGGGCGGCCCCCGAGCACGACGGGGCGACGTCCGGGCGGCCATCCTCGCCCTGCTAGTCGAACGGCCGATGCACGGCTACGAGATGATCAGGGAGATCGAGGAGCGCACCGAGGGCGCTTGGACCCCGAGCGCCGGCTCGATCTACCCGACCCTTCAGCTGCTAGAGGACGAGGGGCTGATCAGCGGCGAGGAGATCGAGGGCAAGCGTCGCTTCAGCCTCACCGAGGCGGGCACCGCCGAGCAGGCCGAGAAGACTGGAGAGACGACTCCGTGGGACGCGGTCCGCGCCGACGCCGCGCCGGAGCAGATCCAGCTCGCCAACTCGATGAAGAAGCTCCACCATGCGATTCGCCAGGCCTTCACCGCGGCCGATCAGAGCCAGCAGAAACGGGTCCGCGAGCTGCTCGACGAGACCCGGCGCAAGATCTACGCGATCCTCGCCGAGGAGGGCTGAGACCGAAGCCCGCTCGACCAAGATCGTCGACCAGCTAGCGGACGACCCAGATCAAGCAGGGCGCCCTATAGCTCGGCCGCAAGCTCACGGGCCTGTTCTCGCAGCTGCGCAAAAAGGTGATGCTCGCGATGGGCGACTTGGTCGTCGAGGAGTTTCGCCTCGTTCTCATCCAACTCGGCCAGGAAGTCGAAGCGGGTGCGCACCCTTTCGCAGATCTGCTCGGGATCGCTTGCCAGGCTGCGAGGAACAAGGCCTGAGATATCGCTCCAACGGAAGTTCCGCGGCTCGATCGCGGCGAGGAGCGCCGTCGGTTCGTAGCTGGGCTGGTCGCGGCGATCCGTCCAGGCCTTGAGCACCGCGAGTCGCCGTACGAGGCGCTCGTCGAAGGGGCGCTGGGCCCAGAGGTCGAGGTCGTAGACATCCTTGCTGGAGCCGCCCTGGCGGCGGTTGCAGGCCATGATCTTCTCGCCGATCATCTCGTAGGGGTCGAGGCCGAAGAGGCGCGGTACGCCGCACTCCTCGCCGGCTCTCGAGAAGTAGGACTGTTCCTGGAGCGTCAGGTCGACGGGCTTCAGGATCGGGTCCAGTCGGTAGGAGATCTGCAGCTCGAACGCGCCCTCGCCGTTGGCGTGCCGGTACTCGGCGGTGCCGCTGAAGTTGTCGTCGCTGGAGTAGCGAAACCGTGGAAGTGCGAACTCGATCCCGAAGTACGGTTGGGATGGCTGGAAGGCTGCCTCGACGGCCTCCTCGAAGCCGTTCTTGTGGGTGGCGTCCAGGTCGATGTCCTGGGAGAAACGCCCCGTCGAGCCGAAGATGCACTTTCGAAGCGCGGTGCCGCCCTTGAAGAGCAGCGGTCCCGGCGTTTGCTCACCGGGCGAATAGCCCACCAGACCGATCTCGTTCAGCCGCGCGAGGGCGTAATGGAGAACCACCTCCTGATCGGCAACGTCGAGGTCGATCTTCTGGCCTGCTGCGAACTGGCGGACAAAGGCCTGGGCGATCATCAGCGGCTTACCTCCTCGCGCAGGGCCTCGGGACTGAGGTTGACCTGCACCCGCCAGCGAGGCAGGATCTCACCATGACGCCCGTGGACGCGGGTGCTGCCGAGGTAGATCGGCGAGGCGCCTTTTTTTGCGCTCGCGAGGGTGACCAGAGTCGGGGGCACGTCGTGGCCGAGGATTTCGAGCAGAGCTGCGATCCGGCGGGCTGCCGCAGCTCCGCGGCTGGCCTTCTCTGACAGTTTGGCGAAGCGCTGCCAGTCAGCCTGTTCGCTGCCGCGGTTGACGATGCGCGCAAGCCCGAAAGCGCTGCCTACGCGGCTGGGCATGGTCGCGCTGTCGAGGAGCACTCGCTCGATTCCTGCGAGGCGGATGGTGACACCGTGGCTCTCGGTGAACTCGCTGCCGTCGAGTTGGAACGCCCGCCTCGGAACGAGCGTGATCGCCAGCTTCCGCCAGCTTCTCGGCGCCGTGGTTCCAACGGGAACGCATGTCTGCACTGTGCCGGGGCGGTCGGGGATGAGGTTGTGCTCGTAGGCGGCGGAGGCGAGCGAGACGTAATAGGGGACCTTCCAGCTCGCCAAGGCCACCCAGGGATTGGGCACCAAGATCCCGGCGCTCTCGGCCAGGAGCGGTTCGTAGTGGCCGGCGCGGGTCCGGTGTAGCCAGCCCTTCTTGACGAGGCGAGAGGTGACATCGTAGGTGCGCTTCTGCGGCCAGTCGAGTGCACCCGAGATCTCTGCCAGGCTGATGCTCTTAGGCCGCTCGACCTCGAGCCAGCTGACGAGTTCCGCCTCACGGCGGCTCAGCGTTCGGACGGATCCCAGCTGATCGGGCAAGGAGGTCATTGCCGGTAAAAGTATAGGGCGATTTCGTACAAATCACGAAAACTACCTATATATCTACGCTCTACAGGTCGTAGCGGCTGAGGTCGGCCTCGAGCCGCTCCGTGTCCTCGTCGCTGGGTCCAGGCGGCGCGCCTCCGTCGTTTTGTGAGCGCTTGCCGTCGCGTCGCCAGCGGGCCACGCTGAAGCCGAGCGCTGTCACCGCGACGAGGATCGCCAGGATCGGGACCAGGTAGGCGGAGAGGTCGAAGCCGCTCGCCTTCGGCAGGGCCAGAACCGCCGGTCCGTACTGGGCGACGAGGGCGTCCTTGACTTCCGCCTTGCTCTTTCCCGCCGCGACCAGCTTCGCGACGAAGACCTTCTCGCGCTTGGCCTGGGGCGATTCGGCCAGCTCGAGCAGGGTGCCGCAGATCGGGCACATCACTTCGGCTTCGATCGCATTGACGGTGGTCTGGGGTGGGGGGGTGGCCACCGCGGTGCCGGCAACGGCCAGCAGCCCGACCGCGAGGGCGGCCAGCGTCGCCGCGCGCCTCATTGCGGGCCTTCGATGAGCGGGTCGATCTGCTCGCGCAGGATGCTTTCGTCGACCGGCCCGCGCTCGATCAGCGCCAGGCGGCCGCGCGGGTCGACGAGGAAGTTCTCCGGCACGCCGGTCGAGCCGAAGGCCGAGCTGCGTTCGTCGCCGACCGAGCGCAGCTGCGGGTAGGTGGTCGGGTTGCTGTGCAGGAAGGCGAGCGCGTCGTCGCCGTTGTCCTGCACGTTGATCCCGACCACGGTCGTGTCGTGGGCGTGCTCGCGGCGGTAGAAGCGCTCCAGCAACGGCGCCTCCTGGCGGCAGGGAATGCACCAGGAGGCCCAGAGGTTGACCAGCACCCATTCGCCGCGGTGCTCGGCGATCGAGCCGTGGCCCGGTCCCGGCAGCGTCGGCAGCACCTTGTCGGGGACCGGATCGCCGACGGCGATCTTCGTCGTTCCCTTGCTCAGCAGCCCGTAGGCAAGCAGGCCGACGACGGCCAGCACGGCGAGGAAGGCGAGGATCGAACGCGCGCTCACGGGGCTGGACTCTAGATCGCGGGCTTGAAGCCGGGCAGCCGGAAGCTCACCCGGGCGCCGCCGAGGGGAGAGTCGTCGATCCCGATCCGGCCGCCGTGCAGCTCGACGATCGAGCGGGCGATGCCGAGCCCCAGCCCGCTGCCGCCCGAGGCGCGATCGCGCGAGGGCTCGTTGCGGTGGAAGCGGTCGAAGACGCGCTCACGCTGCTGTGGCGGGATCCCGGGCCCGTCGTCCTCGACGCTCACGACGAGGCTCGTGCCGTCAGCCCGCGCAGAGATCGCCACGCGACCGCTCGGCCCCGCGTGTCGCCGCGAGTTGTCGAGCAGGTTGCGGACGACCTGGGCGATCAGGTCGGGGTCGATGCGGACGCTTCCTTCGGCCAGCTCGCCGACCTCGACGGGCCTGCCGTGCGTTCCCTCGGCGAGCCCGCGCAGGAAGGGGACGGACGGCACCTCGCGAAGCGCCGGGCCGACGCCCTCGTCGAGCCGGGCGAGGGCGAGGAGGTCGTCGACGAGCCGCTCCACCCGCCGCATCTCCATCATCGTCAGCGCCTCGACCCGCCGGATCTCCTCGACGCTCGGGCTCTCGTTGCGGGCGAGGACTTCCAGCTGCCCGCGGATCGCGGTGAGCGGGCTGCGCAGCTCGTGGGAGGCGTCGGAGACGAACTGGCGCTGGCGCGCGAAGGCGCGGTCGAGGCGGTCGAGCATGTGGTTGAACGCTTCGGCGAGGGCGCGCAGCTCGGCCGGCGCCGCGGGGCTCGATTCTAGCCTGGGGGTGAGGTCACCGGCATCGACCCGCGCCGCGGTGGCGGCGAACCGCCGCAGCGGCGACGCGGTCCGCGCCGCGAGCAGATAGCCGGCGAGCAGCGCTGCCGCCAGGCTCGCCCCGCCGACGAAGAGGAACGTCTTCGCGACGTCGGACTGGGCGTCCTCGATCGGTGAGATCGAGGAGCCCGTGCCCGGCTCGCCGGCCGACGGCTCGGGCCTGCTCGACTCCCGTCCCTCCTCGTGCTTGATCACCGCCGACTCGTTCGACATCTGCGCTCGCACGGCGACGAAGACGACCGCGAAGGAGGCCACGACGATCGTCCCGATCGAGAGCGCCAGGCGGCCGCGCAGCCCCAGCCCCGCCCAGGCGGACCTCATCGGCGCTCGCTCAGCCGGTATCCGACCGATCGCACCGTCTCGATCGGGGCCGGGGAGCCGGGCAGGCCGAGCCTGCGCCGCAGGTAGCCGATGTAGACCTGGACCACGTTGGTGCCGGGATCGTGCTTGTAACCCCAGACCGCGGCGAGGATCTCCTCACGGCTGCAGACCCGGCCCGCGTGGCGCATCAGGTAGGCGAGCAGCTCCGACTCGCGGCTGGGAAGCCGGATCGCATGGCCGTCTCGGCTCACCTCCCGGGTGAGGAGATCGAGCCGGATCCCAGCTGCCTCGAGGCTCGTTTCCGAGCCCTCGCCGATCCCCCGCAGGCGGGCGCGGATGCGGGCCAGCAGCTCGTCGAAGGCGAACGGCTTCGTCATGTAGTCGGTGGCTCCGAGGTCGAACCCCTCGACCCGGTCGGCGACGTCGGCCTTCGCGGTGAGCATGATCACCGGCAGCGCCGGCTTGGAGCGCCGGATCGCGGCGAGCACCTCGATCCCGTCGCGTCCCGGCAGCATTCGATCGAGGACGACGAGGTCGATGCAGGGGTCGAGCGCCAGCCGCTCGCCGCTGACGCCGTCGCCGGCGACGCTGACCTCGTAGCCCTCCGCCTTCAGCCCGCGCGTCAGGAAGTCGGCGATCCCGGCCTCATCCTCGACGACCAAGATCTCCATGCATCGATGCTAGCCGGGCGCGAGGCGTGGGGACGCCGCCGCCGACCGCCGTTAGCTTCTTGTCATGCCCCAGGTGGTCATCCTCCTGCTTGCCGCCTGCGCCACCGCCTTGGCCACCGGGCTGGGCGCGATCCCGGTCTTCCTGCTCGGCCGCCGCGCCGCCGCGCTGACGCCGCTCCTGCTCGGCTTCGCCGCCGGGGTGATGGGCGTGGCCGCGATCGCCGGGCTGCTGATCCCCGCGCTTGAGGAAGGCTCGCTGCTGACGGTGATCGTTGGCCTTGCCACCGGGCTCGGCTTTCTCGCCGTCGCCTGGCGGCGCGTCGGCGACGACGCGAGCTTCATGGGGCGCAGCGGGCCGGGGGCGCGCACCTCCGGCCTGGTCTTTCTCGTCCTCTTCGTCCACAGCCTGCCCGAGGGCCTCGCCGTCGGCACCGCCTTTGCCTCGGACCGAGCCGGCCTGAGCCTCTTCGTGATCGTCGCGATCGCGATCCAGAACATCCCGGAGGGCACGAGCATCGCGATCCCGATGGCGGAGGCGGGATTCAGCCGCACCCGCCAGTTCTGGGCAGCGGTCGGGACCAGCGCCCCCCAGCCGATCGGCGCCCTGATCGCGTTCGTCGCGGTCGAGCAGATCGCCGGCCTGCTGCCGTTCTCCTTCGCTTTCGCCGCCGGCGCGATGCTGGCGCTGATCGCGGTCGAGATGCTGCCCAAGGCCTTCGCCGGGCCGAGCCGCATCGGGCCAAGCGCCGGCCTGGCCTGCGGCGCCGCGCTGATGCTGGTCCTGAGCTTCTTGCTCGGGGTCTGATCCGTCTTGGGAAATGAGGAAATCGCCTAGGATGGCCGTGGAATCAGGGATTCCGCTACGCGGACGTAGCTCAGTTGGTAGAGCGCGAGCTTCCCAAGCTCGAGGTCGCCGGTTCGAGACCGGTCGTCCGCTTTCTCCGTGTGCGACCGTTGTGCGCGGGCCCGTTCTTGCTGGGCCTTGCTCCGTTGACCTCGCGGTAGAAGTGCTCGGTGGCGCCGCGTACCGGGCGTTCTCCGACCAGCTCGACCAGGCCGCTGTGGTGCAACTCGGTAACGTGGTAGTTGACGTTGCTCAGCGGGGTTCGCAACTCGTAGCTGAGATCGCTGGGGGAGAGGGTCCGCCCGCCGTCGATGCCGAGGACCTCGAGGATTGAGATCCGCAGGGGATGGGTATTTGCTCGGGCCAGGAGCTGCCAGTTCATCAGATTCCTCCATCGTTTTCGATTGGTTGTTACCAACTTGTAGGTAGATTGATACCAAAAAATGATGACGTAATTCCATAAAATCGGGTAGTATCGTCCATATGCTCTTTGGGAAGGAGGACTAAATGGGCGTAGGTGCAGGGGTTTTGGGTCGTTTCGGGGCGATAGGTGCGATTGTCGTGCTGGCGCTGGTCTTTGCGGCGCCCGCGGGAGCCGTCGACATCATCGAAGAAGAGCTGCCCGAATCGACGGAATCGGGCTGGCAGGCAGGCACCTGCACGCTTGACGCTCCACAGGAATGCAGCGTGGACACTCCGAGCCAGTTCTTCACCCAGGCCGCCGGACACCCGCCGGTGGGCTTCACCCAGATCATCGTCAAGCACTCCGGCGTCTTCAAAGAACCCACCGGGCACATCAAGACCGTCCTAGTCGATCTCCCTCAGGGAATGAGCGTCAACCCCGAGGCCACGCCCAAGTGCGAATTGACCTTGGAAGGCAAATTTCCCGTTTCGGGTTGCCCGGAAGACACCAAGGTCGGCTACAGCAACGTCGAAGCCTCCACCGGCATCCCACCGGTCAGCCTGCCGCCGGTGGAAGTCCCGAAAATCGCCGTCTACAACCTCAAACCGCGTGAAGGCGAACCGGCCCGCTTCGGCTTCACGTTGCCGCTCGGTCTCGGCGAAGTCTTCCTCAACGCCGGCGTCAAATGGGACGGCGACTACCACGAGTTCTTCACGATCCACGTGCCGGAAGTGCCCCTGGTCAACGCGAAGATCCTCAGGAACCGTCTGGTCTTCGACGGCACGATCGGAAACCACGGCTTGCCGAGCGAAGAAGGCGGCGCTTTCCTGACCACGCCCAGCACCTGCTTCAACCCCAACCAGCCGGCCTTCGCGACGACCTACAACACGATCCTCCACGCCGACTCGCAGGAGGAAGAAGCGCCCGAAAACGAATACGACGTGGCCGCACCGGCACCGCCGTCGGCCGCCTTCGTCGCCGGCTCCGAGCGGGTCGAATCGCCGTTGCCGAAAGTGGGAGGCGAACGGGTGATGCCGACCGGCTGCGATGAAATCCCCTTCGAACCCTCGACCTCGCAGACGCCCGGCACGGGCCAGACCGACTCGCCGATGGGAGGGACGGTGGACGTGCGGACTCCGTTCGATCCGGCGGCGCCGATCTACCAGTCCAACGTGAAGAACGCCGACGTCTCGCTGCCCCAGGGCCTCGGCCTCAACCCCTCGGCGGCGAGCGGGCTGCAGGCGTGCACCGACCCGCAGTTCGGCCGCGGCACCCGCAATCCGGTCGCCTGTCCACCGGGCTCCAAGATCGGCACCGTCGCGATCGACACACCGCCGCTGCCCGACGGCACCCTGACCGGGAACGTCTACCTGGGCGCCCAGCAGAGCCGCGATCCCGCCTCGGGCAACGAGTACCGGATCTTCATCGACGCGGAGTCGGCCAGCCGAGGGCTCTCGATCCGCCTGCTCGGCAACGTCAGCGCCGACCCTCAGACCGGCCAGCTGACCGCCCAGGTTCACGAAGCGCCGCAGCTGCCGTTCGAATCGGTCCGTGTCACCCTCGACGGGGCCAAGGGAACGCTGACTAGCCCGCCGATCTGCGGGCCGAACAAGACCGCCCACGCGATGAGCGCCTGGTCGGGCACACCCGACGCCGGCGCCCCGGACAAAGGCTTCACGCTCAGCTCCGCTCCCGGCGGCGGCCCCTGTGCGAAAACCCTGGCGGCACGGCCGTTCGCGCCGAGTTTCGGCGCCAACGACAGCAACCCCAAAGGCGGCGCCTTCACCCAGTTCGCGATGAACGTAGCCCGCAACGACGGCAACCAGGAGCTGAAGGGGGTCGATGTCACCCTGCCGCCCGGGTTGACGGCGAAGCTGGCCGGCGTCCGCTACTGCCCCGAGGCGACGATCGCCGCCGCGGCGGCCAACAGCGGCGCGGCCGAGGCGGCCAACCCGAGCTGCCCGGCCTCGAGCCTGATCGGCAGCGCCGCGGTCGCCGCCGGCAGCGGGCCCAACCCGTTTCACACCACCGGCAAGGTCTTCCTCGCAGGGCGCTACCACGGCGCCCCTCTTTCCCTGGCAGTGATCACCCCCGCCACGGCCGGGCCGTTCGATCTTGGCACGGTCGTGGTGAGGGTGGCGCTGTTCGTCGATCCATCGACCGCGCAGGTCCACGCCGTCACCGATCCGATCCCGCACGTCTTCGGCGGCGCCTTGCTCGACATCCGCTCGATTGCGGTCAAGCTCGACCGGCCGAAGTTCGCCCTCAACCCGACCAACTGCTCGGCGTTCTCGACCGCTGGGGCGCTGCGCGGCGGCGGCGCCAACCCGCTCGACCCGGCCGCCTTCAGCTCGTTTGCGGTCTCGGCGCCCTTCAAAGTCAACGGCTGCGACGGCCTCGACTTCAAGCCGAAGCTCTACATGCGGCTCTTCGGCGGCACGCGCCGGGCGAAGAGCCCGAAACTGCGGGCAGTCCTCGTCGCCCGCGAAGGCGATGCCAACATCGGCCGCGCCGCGGTCACCCTGCCGAAAGCCCTGGCGCTCGAACAGTCGAGCCTCGCCAACGTCTGCACCCGCGTCCAGTTCGCCGCCCACGACTGCCCGGCGGACTCGATCTACGGCTACGCGACGGCGGAAAGCCCGTTGCTGGACGGACCGCTCAAGGGCCCCGTCTACCTGCGCTCGTCCGACAACGAACTCCCCGACATGGTCGCCGCTCTCAACGGCCAGGTGGACATCGACCTCGACGGCCGGATCGACAGCACCAAAGGCCGCCTGCGCACTACCTTCGATGTCGTCCCCGATGTCCCCGTCTCCAAGTTCGCCCTAACCGTCCGCGGCGGCAAACACGGCCTGCTCGTCAACACCCGCAACATCTGCGCTCGCAAGTACAAGGTGCTCGCCAGATTCACGGGCCAGAACGGCAAGAAGGCGAACCAGCGCCCGAAGCTGCGGGCACGGTGCAAGAAGCGGCGGCACTGAGCCAGACCCGGTAGGGGTGGAGCGTCTTGTACTTTTTCGGCGCCCACCCTGAGGCGTCAGCAGCTGCGATTACACCGAAAAAGTTAAGCGGAACCCCTACCGGGTCTGGCTCTCACCCAGGCTGACTCGTGGGCCGGATCAAAATCTCGTTGATGTCGACCCCAGCCCGCTGTTCGAGCGCGTAGATCACCGCTTTGGCGATGTCGTCGTCCTGCAGGGCCCACTCGCCGGGGCGGTTGTCGAAGAAGGGCGTGTCGACCATGCCGGGCTCGATCAGGGTGACGCGGATGTCGTGGTTCTCGTGGATCTGGCGCAGCTCGGCTCGCAGCGCTTCGCCGATCGCCGTCGCCGCGAACTTGGTCGCCGAGTAGAGCGAGCCGGGCAGCGCCCGCCGGCCGGCCACCGAGCTGGTGACGAGGAAGTGGCCGTCGCCGCGCTCGAGCAGGTGGGGGAGGGTGGCGCGGATCGTCAGTGCCACCCCGTAGACGTTGGTCAGCACCATCGAGCGCCAGTGCTCGGGCGACTCCTCGAGGAACCCGCGCGTTGCACCGAAGCCGGCGTTGGCGAAGACGGCGTCGATCCGCCCGAACCGCTCGATCCCAGTCGCGGCCATAGCCTCGACCTGCTCCCACTCGGTCACATCGCAGCGAACCGCCAAGGCCCGCTCCCCACCACCAAGCTCCGCGACCAGCTCCTCCAACGGCTCCAACCGCCGCGCGGCCAACACCAGCCGGTATCTCGTCGCCGCAGCCCGAGCGGTCGCAGCCCCGATACCGCTTGAAGCTCCGGTAATCAGCAGCACTGGGTCGTCGCTCATGCGCCCATTCTCGCAACTCCGGCTTGCAGAGAGCGAGCGGGCGGGGGTCAGCGGACACTCAGCGCGAAGCGCGTCCGCTGACCCCCGCCCGCTCGCTCCCCCACCCACCTTGCGATAATCCCCGGCCCCATGGATCCCCAGCGCAAGCGGAAGATCCGGCTCGTAGCCGCCCTAAGCGCCGCCGTTCTGCTCGCGGCCGCGCTCGTCTACACCTCCTTCAGCGCCGCCAGCGAAGCCAAGGAGCCCTCGCAGCTGCTCGGCGCCGCCCCCGGCGTCAGCTACGACCTCACCGGCACGGTCGTGCCGGGCTCGATCCGCCACCACGGCGACGGGCTGCGCTTCCGCGTCTCCGATCGCGAAGGCGGTAGGCCGACGCTCCCGGTCACCTACAGCGGCACCGTCCCCGACCCCTTCCGCGGCGGCCGCGAGATCGTCCTCACCGGCGAAGTCGAGCACGGGACCTTCGTCGGCGAACGCGACACGCTCGTCACCAAGTGCCCGTCGAAGTTCACCACCTCGAATGCAAACTAGCCTCGGCAGCGTCGTCCTGGCGCTTGCCTTCCTGACGATGCTCTTTGCCGTGGTCGCGGCCCTGCTCGGCCGCAAGGGTGACGAGCGCTGGGTGCTGTCTTCTCGGCGTGCGGTCTACGGCGCCTGCGGGCTGCTCACCCTCTGCGTCGTCCTGATCGAGATCGCCTTCGCGACCGACAACTTCTCCTACAACATCGTCGCGCAGCACTCCTCGATCGAGACGCCGACCTTCTACAAGCTGGCCGCGATGTGGTCGAGTCAGGAAGGCTCGCTGCTGCTCTGGGCCTGGGTGCTCTCGATCGCCTCCTCGCTGGCCCTCTTCGCGACCCGCAACAAGCTGCGCGAGATCGTCCCCTACGCGACCGCGGTGATGGCCGGGGTCGCCAGCTTCTTCACCGGCCTGATGCTGTTCGCCGGTGGCGTCAACCCCTTCGCCAAGTCGAGTCCGGTGCCGGCCGACGGGATCGGCCTCAACCCGCTGCTGCAGCACCCGAGCATGATGATCCACCCGCCGATGCTCTACTCGGGGTACGTCGCCTTCACGATCCCCTTCGCCTTCGCGATTGGCGCCCTGATCACCCGCCGCCTCGACGCCTCCTGGATCCGCGCCACCCGCCGCTTCACCCTGATCGCCTGGGCCTTCCTCGGCTTCGGCCTGCTGCTCGGCGCCCGCTGGTCCTACACCGAGCTCGGCTGGGGCGGCTACTGGGCCTGGGACCCGGTCGAGAACGCGGCGCTGATGCCGTGGCTGATCGGCACCGCCTTCCTGCACTCGATCATGGTCCAGGAGAAGCGCGGGATGCTGAAGGTCTGGAACGCCTGCCTGATCGTCGCCACCTTCTCGCTGGCGCTGCTCGGCACCTTCCTCGTCCGCTCCGGCGTCCTGCAATCGATCCACGCCTTCGGCGACAGCACCGTCGGCCCCTACATCCTCGGCCTGATCGCGGTCGTCCTGATCGGCTCGACGGCGCTGATCGTCTCCCGCCTCGACGACCTGCGATCGGAGAAGCGGATCGACTCGCTCGCTTCGCGCGAGGCCGTCTTCATCGTCAACAACCTGCTCCTGGTGGCGCTCTGCGCGACGATCTTCTGGGGCACCTTCTTCCCGCTGATCTCCGAGTTCTTCACCGGCACCAAGTCCTCCCTGGCAGCACCCTGGTTCGACCGCTACACCACGCCGCTGGCGATCGGGCTCGTCCTCTTCACCGGTATCGGGCCGCTGCTGGCCTGGCGCCGGGTCAGCTGGGCGACGGCGAAGAAGGTCTTCCTCGTGCCCTCGCTCGCAGCCGCTGCGGCGGGCATCGCGCTGGCGCTGTTCAGCGACGCGACCCACAGGCCGTGGGCTTTCGCGCTTTTCGTCTTCGCGACCTTTGCCCTCGTCGGCCTGGGCCAGGAGTTCTACCGCGGCGCGGCGGCGCGGCGCTCGCTCAAGGGCGGCTCGCTGCCGGCGGCGCTGGTCGGGGTCGTCTCGCGCAACCGGCGCCGCTACGGCGGCTACATCGTCCACATCGGCATCGCGGTGCTCTTGATCGGGATCGCCGCTTCGTCCAGCTTCCAGACCAAGCGCGACGTCGACCTGAAGCCGGGGCAGAGTGCCGTCGTCGACGGGCGCAAGGTGACCTACGTGCGGCCGACCGCAAGCGTGACCAAACTCGCCTTCACCGCCGGCGCCGTTCTTCGAGTCGAAAAGGACGGCAGCTCGTTCCTGCTGCATCCGACCCGACGCTTCTACCGACCGACGGGCCAGGAAGGTGGCGGGATCGCCAACTACTTCGCCGGCGAATCGGACAGCAACATCGGCCTCAAGGCGGGGCTGGGTAGCGACTTCTGGACCGCCAACCAGCCCGACATCAGCGGCCTGCTGGGCCACGCGCGGGCGGCGGACAAAGGCTTCAAAGCCTGCGTCACCGGTGGGCCGGGCACGCCGCCGCAGTGCAAGGCGGTCGGGGAAATGATGCGCGCCGCCGCGGCCAACCCGAGCCTGGAACCGGCGGCGCTGGCCCAGATCGAACAGCTGCAGCTGGCGACGGCGAAGCAGATCGCCCGCAGCTACGTCTCCGAAGGCTCCACCTCGACCTTTCGCGTGATCGTCAACCCGCTCGTCACCTGGATGTGGATCGGCGGCCTGATCGCCCTGGCCGGCGCCCTGATCGGCCTCTGGCCGACGCGCCGAACGTGGCGCGGCCCCGCCGCCGACACCGAGCTCGAGGCGCTGAAGGAAGCCAAGTACCGCGAGATTCGCGACGCGGAGCTCGACCACGCCGCCGGCAAGCTCTCTGACGAGGACTTTGCCCTGCTCGACGCCGAGTTGCGCAAAGAGGCGGTCGAGATCCTCGACAGCGCCAACGGCCACGGCGAGCCGCTGGAGAGGCCGACCGAGCCGGTCTAGATCTTCAGCAGGACGATGGTGTTGACGAAGAACAGCACCGCGAAGAAGACCGTGGCGCGGTCGAGGTTGCGCTCGACCATCGAGCCGCCGCTGAAGCCGCCGCCACCGCCGCCGATGCCGAAGGCGCCGGAGAGCCCGGTGTCTTTGCCGGAGTGGAGCAGGATCAGGAAGATCAGCACCCCGGAGATGATCACTTGGATGAAGCCGAGTACGGTCGACACGGGCCGGATGGTAGCGGCAAGCAGATTCGGATGCCTGGACATATTCTCGTTCTCTGTTGCACTGGTTTACAAAGATCGCTATCTTGTCAACCAAGAAGACTCGCACTGGGAATTTGACAAGGAGGAGCGATGGAGGCAGCGACGCATAGCCACGACCACGGACCGGCGATCGAGCTCAACCCGGCCGGCTGGCGCGACGCCAAGCGCTACGCCTGGCTGCTCGGCCTAGTAGTTCCTTTCGCGCCCTTCATTGCCTGGGCCAGCGTCAAGCTGACCGGCTTCGAGGCCTTCTGGTTCTTCGGGCCGCTACTCGTCTTCGTCGCCTTCCCGATCCTCGACATCGCGATCGGGGTCGACCCGACCAACCCGCCCGACAGCATCCTCAAGTGGCTCGAGCAGGACCGCTACTACCGCTGGTGCACGTACCTCTTCATCCCGGTCCAGTACGCCGGCCTCGTCTTCGCCTGCTGGCTCTGGGCGAACGGCGGCCTCTCGGTGCTGGAGAGCCTCGGCCTGGCGCTGACCATGGGCGTCGTCGGCGGGATCGCGATCAACACCGCCCACGAGCTCGGCCACAAGCGCGACAACGCCGAGCGCTGGCTGAGCCGTGTGGCGCTGGCCCAGAGCGGCTACGGGCACTTCTTCATCGAGCACAACCGCGGCCACCACGTGCGCGTCGCCACCCCCGAGGACCCGGCCAGCTCGCGGCTGGGGGAGAGCTTCTGGGCCTTCCTGCCGCGCACGGTCGCCGGCAGCCTGCGCTCGGCCTGGGGGATCGAGTGCGCCCGCCTCGACCGCATGGGCAAGTCGCACTGGACCCTGCGCAACGACATCCTCGGCGCCTGGGCGATGACGGTGGTGCTCTTCGCAGCGCTGGCGATTGTCTTCGGCCCGGTCGTCCTGCCCTACCTGCTGCTGCAGGCGGTGCTCGGCTTCTCGCTGCTCGAGGTCGTCAACTACCTCGAGCACTACGGTCTGCTGCGCCAGAAGACGCGAGGACGGCCGCTACGAGCGCTGCCTCCCCGAGCACAGCTGGAACAGCAACAACGTCGCCTCCAACGTGCTGCTCTACCACCTGCAGCGCCACAGCGACCACCACGCCAACCCGACCCGCCGCTACCAGGCGCTGCGCCACGTCGAAGAGGCGCCGCAGCTGCCCACCGGCTACGCCGGGATGATCGTGCTCGCCTGGGTCCCGCCGCTGTGGCGGCGGGTGATGGACCCGCGGCTGGTCGAGCACTTCGGCGGCGATGTGACCCGCGCCAACATCCAACCGCGCAAGCGCGATCGCATTCTCGCCCGCCACGGAGCCGCTTCGTGAGCCGCTGGCGCTGCCCGTCCTGCGGCTACGTCTACGACGAGGGGCCGGGACACCCGCGCGAGGGCTTCCCGCCGGGGACGCCGTGGAGCGAGGTTCCCGACGACTGGGCCTGCCCCGACTGCGGCGTGCGCGACAAGGTCGATTTCGAGCCCGACGAGGGCGAGGCTGCCGGGTGACCGCGGCCGCTGAGACGATTGCGGCCGTGGCCGGCGCGCGCACCCCATATCCGCAGGCCGCGCGCGAGTTGCTGCGCGAGACGCTCTTCGGCGCCGCCCGCGACGAGCTGCAGAGCCGCGCCTGGTCGGAGATCACGATGTCGGACATCGCCGGCGCCGCCGGGGTCAGCCGCCAGACCCTCTACAAGGAGTTCGGCAGCCGCGACGAGTTCGGCCAGGCCTTCGTGATCCAGGAGGGCGAACGCTTCCTCGACGGCGTCGACGCCGCGGTCCGCGAGCACCTCGACGACCCCCGCGCCGCCGTCGATGCCGCCCTCAACACCTTCCTGCACGCGGCCGGCGAGGACCCCCTCGTCCGCATCCTGCTCAGCGACGACGGCACCGGCGGCATGCTCCCCTTCGTCACCACCCAAGGAATGCCGGTCGTCCAGTGGGCCACCGCCCGCCTCCAGGCGACGATCGAGGAGGGCTGGCCGCAGGCGCCGGTCGCCAAGGTCAAGCTCCTCGCTGAGTCCCTGGTCCGCCTCGCGATCAGCTACATCACCGCCCCAACCCAGTCCCCTGAGACCACCGCCGCCCAAGCCGGCGAGCTCCTCGGCCCGTTCATCGACCGCGCGTTGGGCGGCACCGGTTAGCTACGGGAGCCCGAGCTTCGAGAGATACGTGAGACGCGCCTCTATGGCGGCCGAGAAATGGCGCCAGTCCAGGAGCGGCTCGGGCTCGGTTGGTGATGGTTCGGATTTCGAAGCCGTGATGTAACAGACTGAGTCGTAAAAACCTTCATCTACCAAACGGCGCCCGGTGAGGGAAAACCGCTCCTGGTAGGAAAGGACGGGCCAAGTGGCCAGGAAGGATGGTCCTCCGGCCGCTGGCGGCAATGGACTCGGCTGGATACCCCGCATCGGTGAAGAATCGCGCCAGGAGGTTCGCGACAGGGTTGAAATGGCCGCCTCCGCGAACGGCCTTGGAGCTCCCCTCGGCGGTGGAGCTGCCAGCTTCGGCAGTTGCTTGCTGTTTCCCCTTGGTTGCCCAGTAAGCGGCAATCGCGATATCGAGATCTTTTCGCGACGGAGCCATCAGGCGGGAACGGCATCCAACTCGTACAGCGGCAATACGGCTTGGGTCGCCAACTCATGATCTCGTGATCGGAATGCCAGCTTGAGCAAGCGTAGGGTTGGCGCGTCTATCTGGTCGAGATGGGGAATGCAGATTCGACGTAGATATTGAGCCTGGAATCGCAGGTACCCGCTGCGCATACGAACTGAGTAGGCGCTAATAAACATGTTGGCGACGTCGCTCAGCAGGATTCCTCCTAGTACCTCCAGATCCCACTGATCCGAGGTGATCCAGTAGAGGTTGTGATGAGGGTATGTCTGGCCTTTGTCGAGCACGGGGAAGAGCGTCTCTTTGAAGTCAGGGAGATAGAGCTTCCGCCGCTGCTCTAGACCCTCAATCACACGGTCTATCGTCTTGTGCCATTTGCCCGACCTTGCGGTGTGGCGCTTGCCTAGGATGGCCTTGTGGGTCGTTAGATATGCCTTCAGGCCGGGCCATTTCTCAAGGTCCACCAGACCATCGTCGTCCCACGGATTGACAAGGTAATGGCCAGACCAATCCAAACGAGCATCCGTTATGTCTCGCACCAGCGCCATTGGTAGGAGTCGCTCGGGCTCTACGAGGTTTGGGTTGTTGGTGACGAACACGCGATCGGCTCCCGAGGCTAGGCCGATACCCACCTTCGTTCCAGTGATCTCGTCCTCGAGCGTGGGAAGTCTCTCCTCGATACCGGCGAGAGTGGCGAGCTTTGCGGGTGAGCCGTGCGGCCAGCCTGCCCGACCACTGAACCAGCGGGGCATACGAGCGGCCACAAAGTTGTCCTTGGTCGAGGTTCGGGCACGGTTGCTTGCGACTTTCACCAAGCGATCGGCATCGGCGTTGTCGAAGTTTGAAGCGGCGTCAGCCACCAGTGGGCCGATTTCCTGTTTTCCGCGCCGCAGGACCGTAATCGCGGGATACGCGCTGACCTCGTCCTCAAACGCATCGACTCCAGTCATCGAGAGAACGACATCCACTGCCCACTCCCGCGCTATGAGCTCGCGCAGTCTTGCGCCGTACGCATTCCGCATCCAGCGATCCGAGCAGATGAAGCCGAGGACGCCGTCGTCGCACAGGGCCGAAAGGCCACGTTCGTAGAAGCCAACGTAGACATCGGAACGTCCGCCCATGGTCGGACATGCCTGTCGATATGCAATCGAGAGCTCTGGCGGTACTGCCTCAAGGCGAATGTAGGGCGGGTTTCCGACCACGAGGTCGGCTGGCTTGTCTGGAAGCGGATCAAGAAGGAAATCCCCTTGACGAATCCAGCGTCTGGCGATCAGGCTTGCCTTGTTTGGTTCAAGTCCCGCCGTTGAGAGCGCCTCCCTGGCAGCTGCTCGTGACAGCTTCACGTTGCAGGCTTGGAGGTCCCTGGCGACGATCGCGTCCCGTGCTGAGGCAAGGTCTCGATCAAATCTCTTCGCCGACTCGGTCAGGCGCTCGATGATTGGGCCGAGGAAGGCGCCCGAGCCGCATGCCGGCTCAATGATTCTAAGGCTCGCGAGGTCCCTGTCTGGGGTGTAGCCGCAGAGGTCGAGTATGAGCTCGACGACCCAGCGTCGGGTAAAGACCTCGCCATAGTTCGAGGTGTCGAGGGTCTCGATTGGGGCGGCGGCATTAGGGGTGGAGGGTGCCATCGAGGGGAACCCTACGCGGCGGATCGGCTTGGTCTTCAGGCGTGATCGTCACTACTTCGGACGTAGCTCTTCGCAGACCAGGCGCAGGCCGATGTCGAGCTCGTCCTGGGTACGAAGGTGGCCGTACTTTTCGTCCCAGAGGCCGCTCTCGAGCTCCGCGCCCAGTCGTTTGAGACCTCGCTCGGCGGCCGCGGGTGGAATTCGGTGCCAGGTCGAGCTGGCGCGGCGAACCTCGGGGTCGAGCAGCAGCTCCGGGCGGTCCCAGAGCGCGCTCGTGAAGCCGTCGAGGCAGCCGCGCGGCACGGGGAGAGCCTCGAATACGGCATCGGGGAGGTTGGCTTGAAGCTCTGCCCTCGAGGGCATCACGTCGCGGTCCATCGAGCCGGCTTCGGGGAAGTAGTCCTTGATCAGCCAGGTGTCCGATGCGGCCTCGGCGTCGAGGGTCAGCAGCACGATCCGGCGGCGGGCGACACGGCGCATCTCCACCAGCCCGGCCTCGAGGTCCTGCCAGTGGTGGATTGTCAGAACGCCCATCGCCGCGTCGACGCTCTTGTCGGCGAGCGGGAGGTTCTCGGCCACACCTTCGACCACGGGCGCCGTTCCGGGCGGGCGCTGAGCGATCATCACCGGCGAGGGCTCGACCGCGATCACCTCGCGGTCGTTTGGCTCGTAGGAGCCGGTGCCCGCGCCGATGTTGACGACGCTGCGGGCATCGCCGAGCGCCCCCCAGATGGCGGCCTCGATCCGCGGATCAGGCCGTCGGAAGGCGCTGTAGTTGAGGCCGATCCGGTTGTAGGCCGGGCTGCTCATCGAGCCGTCGCCCGCTCGCGCAGCATCGTCACCAACAGCTCGACGAAGTCGCCGTAGAGGTCGTCGCGCACCGCGTCCGGGCTGACCAGGGCTTCGATCGCGAGGCCGATGCCGAGGGCGCGGAGGATCAGCGCCAGGTCCGCAGGGGGGAGGGGCGACTTCATCCCCTCCTCCTTCTCGTAGTGGGCGATGTAGGTGGCGATTGCCTCGCGCAGGGACGCGGAGCGGGTGCCGAAGCGTTCGGCCAGCTCGGGCTCGCGGCCGGCCTGGCCGAGGAACTCGAGGTGGAGCAGGAACGACTCGCGATCGGCGGCGAAGCGCTCCATCCACTGGTCGGCGAGCGCGCGGGCGCGTGCCTCCAGCGGCGCATTCTCGTCGAGCTCCGCCTGGGTCGCGGCCAGCTCCTGCGCTCGTCCCGCCATGTAGTCCTCGAAGACGGCGAGGAAGAGGTCGGCCTTGCCGGCGAAGTTGGAGTAGACGGCTCCGTGCGAGTAGCCGGCCTGCTCGGCGATCTCCTCAACCGAGGCGCCGTCGTAACCGCGCTGGGCGAAGACCGAGGCCGCGGTCGAGATCAGCTCGGCGCGCGTGCGCGCCTGCTTTTCGGCCCGGGTCTCGCGTCGCGTCTTCTCGGCCATTCAGATTATGAGTATAACTTGAATTGTGATACCAATTTCGTATGGCCGAACCGGACACCGCGATGGCTGAACCGCTCGAGACCCTCAGTCGCTGGCTCAAGCAGGCGGCTGAGGCCGGCGTCCCGGCGCCGCGAGCGATGACACTGGCGACTGCAACGGCCGACGGTCGGCCCTCCGCTCGCCTGGTCACGCTCAAAGAGCTGGCCGACGGCGCGCTGATCTTCACCACCGGGCTCTGGACCCGCAAGGTCGAGGAGCTGCGCGGCAACCCCCGCGTGGCCGCGACGTTCTACTGGCCGGCGCTCGGTCGTCAGGCTCGGATCGAGGGTCGCGCCGAGATCGCCGGGCGCGATCTGGCCGAGCGGCTCTTCGCCGGTCGCCCCCGCAGCCACCAGCTGCAAGCGCACGTTTCGCGCCAGGGCGAGGAGATCGAGGAGCTGGACGAACTGCGGGTGAGGCTCGAAGAGCTTGACGCCGAGCTGGGTGACGCAGAGGTCCCCTGTCCGGAGGACTGGGGCGCGATTCGCATCGTTCCCAGCCGGGTCGAGTTTTGGCAGGAAGCCGAGGACCGCCTGCACCGTCGCGAGCTCTTCGAGGCGACCGCTGAGGGTTGGCGCCGCTTGCTGCTGGCGCCCTGACTCAGGCCCCTGGCGTCGGCGTGTCCTGACCCGCCGCATCCGGACATCAGCGCGACTCCTCCCGCGAGCAGCAGCGCCCCGCCTCGCCGCGACCAGGATCGCCTCGGCCGCCAGCCCTGGGTTCGCGCGAACCAGAGCAAGCCGCCGAGGCAGAGCAGCGTCGCGACGAAGAAGTTGAGCCGCAGGCCGAGGACGTGGTGGGCAGGGTCGATGCGGATCGACTCCTCGAAGATGCGGAAGGCCGAGTAGCCGGCGACGTAGAGGGCGAACAGGCCCGGCGGGCGGATGCGCCGGTGGTGACCGAGCCAGACGAGGGTGGCGGCGAGCGCCAGGTTCCAGATCAGCTCGTAGAGGAAGGTCGGGTGGAAGGTGGCGAAGCTCTCGTAGCCGGCAGGACGGTGGGCCGGAGAGATTTGCAGCGCCCAGGGAAGATTGCTCGGGCCGCCGAAGAGCTCCTGGTTGAAGTAGTTGCCGATCCGCCCGATCGCCTGGCCGACGAGCAGCGCAGGGGCGGCCGCGTCCATGAACGGAGCGGGTGAGACGCCGGCGCGGCGCAGTCGCCAGAGCCCGACCAGGCTCCCCAGCGCGATCCCGCCCCAGATGCCCATGCCGCCGTCCCAGATCGCGAAGGGCCCCCACCAGTGCGGCGGCACCAGCTCGGAGCTGGTCAGGTCGAAGTAGAGGCGCCCGCCGATCACCCCGGCCGGGAAGCCCCAGAGCGCCACGTCGTAGACGAGCTCCCGCGACCCGCCCTGCGCCTCCCAGCGCCGCACGGTTATCGCTACGGCGACGATCAGCCCGACGACGTACATCAGCCCGTAGACGTGGACATCGAAGGGGCCGAGGTGGAAGCCGCTCGACGCCGGGCTCGGGATCGCGCCGGTCACGGGGCGATTGTCCCCGAGCTCAAGCGAGGTTGGGCCTCGCAGATAAAGAGAACGAGTCTCACTCTTATGTTAGTCTGCCGTGCCATGCCGGGACCGCCGCATCGCAGCCTAGTGCTCGCGCTCCTCTCGGTCGCATTGCTCGCGGGCTGCGGTGGAGGCTCGGGCGCCGGCTCGACCGGCGCCTCGGGCAAGCTGAACGTGGTCGCCGCCGAGGACTTCTGGGGAAGCATCGCCGCGCAGCTCGGAGGCAATCAGGTCGAAGTGACCAGCCTGATCACCAACCCTGCCGCCGACCCGCACGACTACGAACCGACCAGCGAAGACGCGCGCACGATGGCGGGCGCCCAGCTGGCGATCGTCAACGGGATCGGCTACGACGAATGGGCCTCGAAGCTCCTGGCCGCCGACCCGGAACCGGGCCGGGTCGAGCTCACGGTGGGCGACGTGCTCGGCTTGAAGGACGGCGACAACCCCCACCAGTGGTACTCGCCGTCCTCGGTTCGGCGGGTGATCGGGGCGATCGCCGCCGGCTACAAGCGGGCCGACCCCGGCCACGACGCCTACTTCGACCGTCGCCGCGCGGCCTTCGAAACGAGGGGCCTCGCCGAGTACCACCGCCTGATCGCCCGGATCAGGTCTCGCTACTCCGGCACTCCCGTGGGTGCCTCGGAGAGCATCTTCGAACCACTGGCGCCCGCCCTTGGCCTGAAGTTGGTCACGCCGCGGGGCTTCATGGACGCGGTAGCCGAGGGAACCGAACCGACGCCGGCCGACAAGGCCACCGCCGACATGCAGATCGCCGACGGGCAGATCGCGGTCTGGGTCTACAACAGCCAGAACGCGACTCCCGACGTGCAGCGGCTGAACGAGGCCGCCAGGGCCGCGGGGATCCCGGTGGCCACAGTGACGGAGACGCCGACGCCGGAAGGCGTGAGCTTCCAGGCCTGGATGGCCCGCGAGCTCGCAGGGCTGGAGGCGGCGCTCGCAAAGGCCACCGGGGGTTGAGGGTGGATTCGACCGAGACGACTGGCGCGGCGTCCGTCGCCGACGCCGAGGACGCGATCCGGCTCGAAGCCGCGACGGTCGAACGCGGCGGTCGCCCCGTCTGGTCCGGCGTCGATCTCGGCATCCGCCAGGGCGAATTCGTCGCCGTGCTCGGGCCGAACGGGGCCGGCAAGTCGACCCTGCTCGACGTCGTGCTCGGCCTGCTGCCTCTGCGTGAAGGTCGCGCGACGGTGCTGGGCGGCCCGCCGGGAGAGGCCAACGCGCAGATCGGCTACCTGCCGCAGCGGCGTGGCTTCGATGCCGGTACGAGGGTCCGCGGCCTCGACGTCGTCCGCCTCGGCCTCGACGGCGCTCGCTGGGGCTTCCCGCTGCCGGCGGCGCTCAGCCGGTCGAGCCGCCGGTCGAACCGCCGGGTCGAAGAGATGATCGAGCTTGTCGGCGCGGGCGCCTACGCCTCGCGCCCGATCGGGGCGCTCTCGGGGGGAGAGCAGCAGCGGCTGCTGATCGCCCAGGCGCTGGTGCGCCGCCCGAAGGTGCTGCTGCTCGACGAGCCGCTCGACAGCCTCGACCTCAGCAACCAGAGCGCGGTGTCCGGGCTCGTCCAGCGAATCTGCGAGAGCCAGGGGGTGACGGTGCTGCTGGTCGCCCACGACGTCAACCCGATCCTCGGCTACCTCGATCGCGTCGTCTACTTCGCCGGCGGGCACGGGGTCGAGGGAGCCCCGCGCGAGGTGATCGACGACGCCACCCTGAGCCGCCTCTACGGGGTGCCGATCGAGGTGCTGGAGACCTCCGACGGGCGCCTGGTCGTCGTCGGCACCCCCGAGCCGCCGGCCCACCACCACCCCCGCCACGGCGATGATCACTGAGGTCGCCGCCCTCTCCCTGAACCCGGTCGGCGACTTCGAGCAGCTGACCGAATTCCCCTTCATGGTGCAGGCGCTGCAGGCAGGGGCGATCGTCGCCGTGATGGCGGGCGCGATCGGCTGGTTCATGGTGCTGCGCCGCCAGGCGTTCGCCGGCCACACCCTCTCGGTGATCGCCTTCCCGGGGGCGGCCGGGGCGACGCTGGCGGGCTGGCCGATCGCGCTCGGGTACTTCGGCGCCTGCGGGCTCGGCGCGCTCTCGCTGTCGCTGGTGGGTCGCGGGGGGCGCCGTGGCCTGAGCAGCGAGTCCGCGGCGATCGGCACGGTCCAGGCTTTCGGCCTCGGCCTCGGCTTCCTCTTCGTCAGCCTCTACGGCGGTCAGCTCAGCGGTCTTCAGTCCCTGCTCTTTGGCAGCTTCCTCGGGATCACCGCGGAGCAGGTGCAGACCCTGCTCTGGATTGCCGTCGCGGCGCTTGCGGCGCTCGCGGCAATTGGGCGGCCGCTGCTGTTCGCCTCGGTCGACGGCTCCATCGCCCGTGCCGCCGGCGTGCCGAGTGGCGCACTTTCCCTTGCCTTCCTGCTGCTGCTCGGCCTCGCGGTCGCGGCGACCGCCGAGATCACCGGCGCGCTGCTGGTCTTCGCCCTCCTGGTGACCCCGGCGGCGACGGCCCAGCAGATCACCGCGCGGCCGGGGCGGGGCCTGACGCTCTCGGTGGCGCTCGCCCTGGCGGTCACCTGGCTCGGCCTCGGCGTCGCCTACTTCTCCCCCTATCCGGTCGGGCTCTGGGTGACGAGCTTCTCCTTCGGCCTCTACGTCGCGGTCCGGCTGATCCGGGGCGGCCTCGCACGCCGCGGTCCGCGGCCGCTCGGAGCGTCGGCCTGATGCTCGCCCACGAGTTCATGCGCAACGCCTACCTGGCTGGCAGCTTCGTCGCGCTCGCCTGCGGGCTGGTCGGCTACTTCGTCGTCCTGCGCAGCCAGGTCTTCGCCGGCGACGCGCTCAGCCACGTCGCCTTCACCGGGGCGCTTGCAGCCGCCGCGGCCGGGATCGATATCAGGCTCGGCCTCTTCGTCGCGACGATCGCGGTGGCGATGGCGATGGGCCTGCTCGGCGATCGGGCCCGCCCCGACGACGTCGCGATCGGCTCGGTCTTCGCCTGGGTCCTCGGCCTCGGAGCGCTCTTCCTCTCGATCTTCGTCAGCGGCTCGAGCGGCACGAACGGGACCGCCGCGGTGCGCGTGCTCTTCGGCTCGATCCTCGGCCTGTCGGCGGCCGACGCCCGTCTCGCCGCCGCGATCGCGATCCTCGCCGCCCTGGCCCTGTTGGCGATCGCCCGCCCGCTGCTGTTCGGCTCGCTCGATCCCGATGTCGCGCGCAGCCTCGGCCTGCCCCTGCGCGCGGTGGGGATCGGCTTCTTCGCCCTGCTTGCCGTCGTCGCGGCAGAGGCCACGCAGGCCGTCGGCGCCCTTCTCCTGCTCGGCCTGCTCGCCGCCCCGGGCGGCGCGGCGCGGTTGCTGACCGATAGCCCGTGGCGGGGCCTGGCGCTCTCGGCCGGCCTGGCGCTGGCCTCGATGTGGGGCGGGTTGGCGCTCAGCTATGCGATCCCGTCCCTGCCGCCGAGCTTCGCCGTTGTCTCGCTCGCCAGCGCCACATTCGCGCTCGCCGCGCTAGGCGGCCGCTTTCGCGCGCGGCGGCGCTCGACGCTCGCCCAACCTGCGGTTACGATCAGCTGAGATGCCGACCAAGGTCGACAGCGCCTGGGCCGAGCATGCACTGGCTGCGCTGCAGCAAGCGGGCTACCGCCGGGGCGGCGCCCGCACGGCGGTGGTCGAAGCCTTGGCCGGCCACGATTGCGCGGTCACAGCCCTGGACCTCGACGACGAGCTGCGCCGCCGCAAGCCGGCGCCGGGTCGGGCCAGCGTCTACCGGGCGCTCGAGCAGCTCGAGCAGCTCGGCCTCGTGCAGCGGCTCGAGGTGACGCGCGGAACCGCCGGCTATGAGCGGGTAGAGCCGGGCGGCGAGCACCACCACCACGCGATCTGCCGCCACTGCGGCCGAATGGTCCCTTTCGAGGACCCCTCGCTCGAGCGCGCGATCTCGAAGCTCTCCGACGAGCTCAGCTTCGAGGTCACCGACCACGACGTGATCCTGCGCGGCCTCTGCGAGCGCTGTTCGTGAGCGACCTCGGCGAGATCTTCCTGCTCAGCCTGCTGGCGATGTTCAACCCGACGCTGCTCGCGGCGGTCACCGTGATGCTGCTCCTACCCAGCCCGAAGAAGCTGATGCTCGGCTACCTGCTCGGCGCCTACCTGACAAGCATGACCCTCGGCCTGGTGATCGTCTTCGCCCTGCACGACTCGAGCGCGGTCAGCACCAGCAAGCGCACGATCAGCCCGCTCGAGGACATTGTCGTCGGGCTGCTGATCCTTGTCGTCGCCTTCGTCCTCAAGACCGACCGCGACCAGGGGCTGCGCGAACGCAAAGCGCGGCGCAGGGAGGCGAAGCTGGAGAAGGACGGGGGGGAGAAGAAGGAAGCGCTGCCGCTGCGCCTGCTCGGCCGCGGCTCGCCGCGGATCACCTTCGTCGTCGGCCTCCTGCTCAGCTTCCCGGGCGTCTCCTACCTGGCGGCGCTGACCCGCATCGACGGGCTCGACGCCGCCGCCGCGCCGACCGCGCTGCTCGTGATCGGCTTCTGCCTGATGCAGCAGATGCTGCTCGAGCTGCCGCTGATCGGCTACGCCCTGGCACCCGAGCGGACCCAGGCGGCAGTCAACGGCTTCCGCGCCTGGCTCGCGGCCAACGGCCGGCGAGCCGCGATAATCGCCGCCACCGTGATCGGCGCGCTGATCGTAATCCGGGGCATCGCCGGGCTGGTGAGCTGACCGCACCCCCACGAGCGTCTCGTACACTCATTCGCTCCGCTGTTCCTTTCCCCCAATAGGCGCGGCAATTGCACAGCGGGGCCGATCAAGGGGGGAGAGTTTCGCCGCGCTGTGCCTTGAACTCACATAACAACGCGAGCGAACAGGGGAAGCGGCGGCTGGCGAGCCGTGGGAGCGGTCGCCGGGAATCAGCACGGGGTCATTTCGCGAGTCCAGCTACGCGAGCTTGGTATGAGCGACGCCGTTGTCGACCACGCGATTGCGACGGGCCGGCTCTTTCCTGTCTTTCGCGGTGCCTACTCGGTGGGGCACCCGGGTGTGGGACGGCACGGACGCCTACTCGCCGCCATCCTCGCCTGCGGCACTGGGAGCGTCCTGACTCACGGGACGGCAGCGGCTCTGCTTGGGCTCTGGGAGCGCTACCCACGCCTCATCGACGTTGTCGCCCCAGTTCAGGCGGGTCGCAAGATCGAGGGCATACGCCGCCGCCACACACCGCTCCCGCCGCCAAGCGGCCACCGGTTCGAGCACGGCATCCCCTGCGCCGACCCGTCGCATGCGATCGTCGATATCGCGGGAATTGCCAGCGAGAAAACACTGCGCCGGACCGTCGAGCGCGCTGCGATTCTCGGCGTGCTCGACGTGCCCGAGATCGATTCAATCGTCGCCGGCGCTCGACGCCGAGGTAGTCCACTGTTGCGGTCCGTGCTCGAGGGGTGGCGTGGCCATACACCCGGGGTTCGCATACGCAGCCCGCTCGAGGCGAAGCTGCTGCAGATGCTGACGCTTCGCGACATGCCCACCCCGGAGTGCAATGTCGAGCTGCGAGTCGGTAACGAGACCTTTGAGGTCGATTTCCTCTGGCGCCGCACGCGCGTCATTGTCGAAGCGGACGGAGCGAAGTTCCACGACAACCCGCAGGCCGAAAGGCGCGATCGCCGCCGCGACTACGTCCTCACGACGGCTGGCTACCGGGTCCACCGGTTGCGTTGGCACGATCTCGAAGAGCGTCCCGAGGCGGCCATGCACGATATCGCTGGCCTACTCAAGCTGGGATGGCGAAGCAGCCGATAGACCGTCCCTCGGCTCCGCTGTGAGTTTGCCGCACACAGCGCGGACAAGGCACAGCGCCGCGCACAGGAGCGTGCATACGCCCATAGCGCTGTGCCTTGGCTGTGCATCGTGTGGCAAAGGAACAGCCGTGCTGACAGTATTCGCTGCTCATGGCCAAGTGGGGAGTCCTCGTCGTGCTCGGTGCCGCCCAGTTCCTGATGGTGCTCGACCAGGCGGTGATGAACGTCGCGATCTCCCAGCTGGTCGAAGACTTCGACACCACGGTCACCACGATCCAGGCCGTGATCGCCTTCTACGCCCTGGTCATGGCGGGGCTGATGTTGACCGGCGGCAAGCTCGGCGACATCTGGGGACGGCGACGCGCCTTCACGATCGGGCTCGTCATCTACGGCGGCCGGCTCGGCCCTGACCGCCGCCTCCTGGAATGTCCCCTCGCTGATGCTCGGCTGGTCGATCCTCGAGGGGATCGGCGCCGCGCTCGTGATCCCGGCCCTGATCGCCCTGGTCGCCGGCAACTACAAGGGCGGCGATCGGGCGATCGCCTACGGGGTGCTCGGCGGCGTCGCCGGCGCCGGCATCGCCGTCGGCCCGATCCTCGGCGGCTGGGCGACGACCGAGCTGAGCTGGCGGGTCGTCTTCGTCGGCGAGGTCGTCGTCGCCTTGGGGATCCTGGCCGGGACGCGGATGATCCGCGAGCCGGCGCGCGACAGGGCCGTCCCCAAGCTCGATTGGGTCGGCAGCGTGCTCTCCGCCTCCGGCCTGGCCGCTGGTCGTCTTCGGCGTCCTGCAGGCGAGCAACTGGGGCTGGCTGATGCCGCGCAGCTCGCCGCTCGAACCCTTCGGCTTCTCGCTCACCCCGTTCGTGATCGCCGCCGGCGGGCTGCTGCTCGCAGGCTTCGTCGCCTGGGAGCGCCGCCGCGAAGAGCGGGGCCTCGAACCGCTCGTCCACCTGCCGCTGCTGCGCATCCCCCAGCTGCGCGGCGGGGTCTCGATGTTCCTCGCCCAGAACCTGATCCTGATGGGCGTCTTCTTCACAATCCCGCTCTTCCTGCAGGTCGTCCAGGGCCTCGACGCGCTGGAAACCGGCGTGCGCATGCTGCCGGCCTCGGCCGGGCTCTTCTTCGCCGCGATCGCCGGCTCGGCGCTGGCCAAGCGCTTCGCCCCGCGGCCGCTGGTCCGCGCCGGCCTGGCGATCGTCTTCGTCGCGATCCTGCTGCTGCTGGGGACGATCGAGCCCGAACTCGACAGCGGCTCCTTCCTGGTCGCGATGGGCGTGCTCGGGATCGGCATGGGGCTGATCGTCTCCCAGCTCGGCAACGTGGTCCAGTCGGCGGTCGGCGACGACGACCGCAGCGAGGCCGGCGGGCTGCAGAGCACCTCGCAGCAGCTCGGCTCCTCGCTCGGCACCGCCCTGCTCGGGGCGATCGTGATCACCGGCCTGATCGCCGCCTTTACCGCCAACGTCGCCGGCGACGCGCGGATCTCCAACGAGGTCCAGAGCCAGCTCGAAGTGAAGCTGAGCGCGGGGGGGAGCTTCGTCTCCTCGGAAGAGGTGAGGGTCGGGGCCACCGCCGCCGGGGTCGACGCCGCCACTACCGATGCCCTGGTCGAACACTACGAAGACGCCCAGCTGAACGCGCTCAAGACCGCCTTCCTCTTCGCGGCTCTGCTGACGCTGGCCTCGTTCTGGACGACGCGCCGCCTTCCGAAAAAGCGCTTCGATGAATTGCAGGGCGGACCCGACCCTCCGCGGCCCGAACCCGCGCTAGCCTGAGGAATGGTCGATCCGCCGCAGAGCTCGAAGTCGCCCGAGGAGCGGGCCGAAGCCGGCAAGGCCGCCCGGGCCGAGGCGCCGCGCTCCAGTCACGGCGACTGGGTGCCGTCCCCGCATCGCGAGGACCCGGTCGAGCTGCTCGAGGGCCAGGCCGTCTCCCGCGTTGGCCAGCTGGTGCCGCTTCGCTACGGGCGGATGCTGGCCTCGCCCTTCGCCTTCTACCGCGGCGCCGCCGCGGTGATGGCGGCCGATCTGGCGGCCACCCCGCGCAGCGGCTTCGACGTGCAGCTCTGCGGCGACGCCCACCTCTCCAACTTCGGCGCCTACGCCTCGCCCGAACGAGAGCTCGTCTTCGACGTCAACGACTTCGACGAGACGCTGCCGGGCCCCTGGGAGTGGGACGTCATGCGCCTCGCCGCGAGCTTCGCCGTCGCCGGGCGCGAGAGCGGCTTCAAAGGGCGCGAGCGGCTGGCGATTGTCGCCGCGATGTCGGCCGAGTACCGGCAGACGATGCGCCGCCTCGCCGAACTCGGCAACCTCGAGGTTTGGTACACGAAGATGGACGTGCCGACTGTCGCCGAGCGCTGGGGAGCGGCGGCCGGCGAGAAGGAGGTGGCGGCCTTCCGGCGCAACCTGGCCAAGACCCAGGCCAAGGACCGGATGCGCGCCCTCTCCAAGCTGACCCGCGAAGTCGACGGCAAGCTGCGCATCGTCAGCGAACCGCCCTTGATCGTGCCGCTCGACGAGCTGGTCGGCGAGACCGAAGCCGACGTCGAAGCGCGGATCCTGGCGATCCTCGCCGACTATCGCGAGACGCTCTCCGACGACCGCCGCGTCCTCCTCGACAGCTACCGCTTCGTCGACGCCGCGCTCAAGGTCGTCGGCGTCGGCAGCGTCGGCACCCGCGCCTTCGTCGTTCTGATGCTGGGGCGCGACAGCGGCGACCCGCTCTTCCTCCAGGTCAAGGAAGCCCAGCGCTCGGTGCTCGAGCCCTACGCCGAGCAGAGCGCCTTCGCCAACCAGGGCGAGCGCGTCGTCCAGGGGCAGCGCTTGGTCCAGGCCGCCAGCGACATCCTGCTCGGCTGGGTGAAAGCGAGAGGGATCGACGACAAGCAGCGCGACTTCTACGTCCGCCAGCTCTGGGACCAGAAGGGCTCGGCCAAGGTCGAGAACATGGACCCCCGCGCCCTTACCGCCTACGCCCAGATCTGCGGCACGACCCTGGCCCACGCCCACGCCCGCAGCGGCGACCGCATCGCGATCGCCGCCTACCTCGGCAAGAGCGCCGTCTTCGACGAGGCGATCGCCGCCTTCGCCGAGACCTACGCCGATCAGAACGAACGCGACTACGCCGCCTTGGAAGCCGCCGCCGAGGAGGGCCGGATAGAGGTGCGCCGTCTCGAGGGCCGGTAGCGCAGCGCCAGCAGGACCCCGATCGGGACCATGCTGGCGATCACCACCAGCGTGAACCAGAGGCTGGTGCCGTCGGTGCCCGAGCCGAGCGAGTGGGCGACGGCGAGCGCGTAGACGACGATCGTGGCGCGGTGGAAGAGGCGCCAGCGCTTGGTGCCGATTCGCCGGCGCACGAAGTAGGTCGGGCCGAGCAACGCGGCGAGGTAGCCGGCGACGATGCCGAGCCCGACCCAGAGCGGCCGGTAGGCGATTGTGAAGGGGACCGCGATCCCGCCGATCCCCGGGTTGAGCCATTTGTCGCCGAGCAGGAGGACGCCGTGCAGGCCGATCATCGAGAGGCCCGCCAGCGCCAGCTGCTGGTGGACCTTGACCAGGTCGCGCTTCATCCCCGGCCGCCGGTAGATGCCCGAGGCCATGAAGAGGCCGAGCGTCACCGAAGCGGCGATCAGCAGGAAGGCGACGATGCCGGCCGAGCGCGAGGCCAGCCACCACGGGTAGTTGGCGGGGTCCGGCTCAGTCACCGCGGCCCTCCGCCGGCTCCTGCCCTTGGGCCGGTGCCGTTCGCGTGTGGGCGCCTCCCTGGGGGGCGGCCGGTAGGGGCACCGTGGTCGGCCCCGAGAACATCGCGTAGTAGGCAAGCGCGGCGAGGCCGATCAGAACAAGGGCCGCGGCGATCCGCGTCCGCCTGCCGGCCCTGCGAACCAGCGGGGTGGCCTGCGCCGTGGCGGCGCTCACGGTGGCGGCGCCGGTGAGGTTCGGCTGACGATCGCGGTTGCTTGCGACTGGGCTTTGGTCCCTTTTGCCCCTGGTTTGCCGACGACCTGGATCACCGGCCCGGGGCCGAGGGCGGGGTCGCGCCCGTTGCGCAGTTGGATGGCCAGCAGGGTGAGGACGACGAGGAAGAGCCCAAGGGTCGCGACGATCACGGCCAGCGGGCTGGGCAGCGGCCGGCGGGGGCGCGGTTTCGGCGGCGGGGTCGGTTTGGCCGGTTGGCCTGGCCGCGCTTCGGTCCCCTCGTTGGGCCTGTCGTCTGCCGCGCCCTCCATCAGCTCTCCCCGCAGGAGCGCCAGCCGTAGCCGCGGGCGAACGCGGTCAGCGCCTGGCTGATGTTGTCGAGTTCGGCGCGCAGGACCTGGAGACGGGGCACGTCCACTGCTGCCAGCGCCGCCCGAATCTTGGCTCGCAGCGCCAGCTGGCGCCGGATCGGGTCGAAGACGTTGGCGCGCAGCAGCGCCGCGTCGCCGGGCGGTGGTGGGACGGCCATGATCCGGCGCAGCTCCGTGGAGCCCAGCGCGATGTCCTGCTCGTAGGCCTTCACGGCGCCCTGGATGTCGGCGGCCTCGCCGGCCCGTTTGCGCGCCGTGCTGCGCTCGGGGTCGAAGCTCGCGCAAATCCGGTCGGTGCGGTCGATGTAGGTGCGCCGGTGGGAGTCGGTCACCTTGGCGACCGGGACCTTCTTCGCTGATCCGCTCGGCGTCGATGGCGCCGGCGCCAATGCCGCCGTCGACTCGGTCTCGGTCTCGGCACGGCGCGTTTCCGCTCCGCATCCGGCCAGTCCGGCCAGCACAAGTGGAATCCCGACGCCGATCAGGAGCAGCGATTTCGCGGTCACAGGACCAACCTAGACTCGGTCACCCAGCCGACCATCGGCAGTGTCCCGCCGATGCCGTAGGTGTTTTGCCGCAGCGGGACGCCTCAGCTTTCCTTCAGAACCGAGTACCAGACCCGCTCGGCGACCTTGACGAGTTCGTCGCCGGTGCGGGCGAGGCGGCGGTACAGCTCGCGCCGCGCCGTCATCTCCGCCGGGTCGGGCAGCTTCGATCAGGGCCGACATCGCGGCCCGGTAGGTGTGCTGGACGTGGCGCTGGTCCTTGACGGCCGCGTCGGCGGCGGCCGTCGCCCCGGCGCGGTCGCCGGCCTCGAGCAGCTCGAGCGCCTCGGCGATCTGCCTCGTCCCGGCGGCGATCTCTTCGGCCATCTCGGCGATCGCGGCGTCGGGCCTGGTCTGCATCGCCTCGGCCTCGCCGACGAGGTTCTTGGCGTCGTTGATCGACTTCGTCGATGCCGCGGGAGAGCTCGAAGATGTCCTCGAGCGCGAGCGGGGTCGAGAAGGCCTCGGTCAGCGCTTCGCGCAGCTCGCGCTTGCTCGTCGTCGGCGCGGTGCTCGCAGAGTGCGCAGTCGTTCGGCGGCCGCCGCGTCGCCCTTGGCCCAGGCGACCAGCTCGTCGAGGCCCTCGACCGTGACCGCCGTCTGGCGGCGCAGCATCCCGAGCACGTCGGGGGTCTGCGGAAGGAACCAGTGCATGCTCTTGCTGCTCAAATTGCCCTCCAGATCACCAGCATTATCGCCCCCAGCGCTGCCGAGGCCGGCAGCGTCAGCAGCCAGGCGAAGGCGATCGAGCGAACCACGGTCCAGCGCACATGGTGCCAGCGCCGTCGCCCGCCGCCGACGCCGACCACCGAGGAGGCGACGACCTGGGTGGTCGAGACCGGCGCGCCGAGGTAGGAGGCGGGCAGGATCACCGCGGTCGAGGCGCTCTGGCTGGCGAAGCCGTCGATCGGCGCGAGGCGGAAGATCCGCCGGCCGATCGTGCGGATGATCCGCCAGCCGCCCATCGCGGTGCCGAGCGTCAGCGCGGCGCCGCAGACGAGCTTGACCCAGAGCGGCACCGTGAGCGTGTCGAGGTGGCCGCTGGCCAGCAGCAGCGCGGCGATCACGCCCATCGCCTTCTGGCGTCGTTGGCGCCGTGGCCGAAGGAGAGGGCGGCCGACATCGCCCACTCGGCGCCGCGGATCGGCCCCTTGACGCGGTGGGTCGCGCGGCGCAGCAGGCGCAGCGTCGAGACGGGAGAAGCCGAGCCCGAAGCCGAGCCCGAGCAGCGGCGAGACGGCGAGCGCGATCAGCACCCCGAAGACCCCGACCGGTTTCCAGCCGTCCAGGCCGCCCCACTGGACCGCGTCGGATCGCCGGCCTCGGCGAGGGCCGAGCCGACCAGCCCGCCGACCAGCGCGTGCGCGGAGCTCGAGGGCAGCCCGCGCCACCAGGTCAGCAGGTTCCACAGCGTCGCCGCGAGGACCCCGGCACCGATCACCTCGACCGCCTGCGTCGCCGGCACCTCGACGATCCCGGCGATCGTGTCGGCAACCGCGGTCCCCACCAGCAGCGCCCCGAGCATGTTGAAGACGGAGGCGAGGACGATCGCCTGCCCCGGCCGCGCCCCCCGCGTGGCGACCAGCGTCGCGATCGCGTTGGCGGCGTCGTGGAACCCGTTGGTCAGCGCGAAGGCGATCGAGAAGGCGATGGCAAGCCCCAGTTCCACGCCCAGATCATCCCCCCTCGCCTAACGGCGGCGAGAGCGTTGCGAATCAGTAGCCGGTGCCGGTCTTGACCTGCTTGCGCTCTGACGGGTGGGCGCCGCCCTTCTTCTCCATTGTCGCGCAGGCCTGGGCGATGTCGTCGGCGAGGCGGTCGATCTGCTCGCGGCTGAGCGTCTGCTTGACCAGCGCCCGCAGCACTTTCACGTTTTCGGCGTTGGGCGGCATCGTGTAGGCGGGGAGCATCCAGCCGCGCTCTGCGGAGAGTTGCCAGGAGACATCGAACTCGTCGTAGTTCTTTTCGCCGGCGAGCTTGAAGGCGACCAGCGGCAACTGCTCCTCGCCGTCGCCAATCAGCTCGAAGTCGCCGCTCTCCTTCAGCTTCCCGGCGAGGACGCGCGCGTTCGACTGCATCGCCTTCATGATGTAGGAGTAGCCCTCGTGCCCGAGGCGGACGAAGTTGTAGTACTGGGCGAGGACCATCGAGGCGCCGGTGGAGAAGTTGAGGGTGAAGGTAGCGTCCGTTTTGCCCAGGTAGTTCTCGTAGAAGACGAGGTCCTCGGCCAGGTCGCTCTTTTCCCGGAAGACGAGCCAGCCGATGCCGGGGTAGACGAGTCCGAACTTGTGCCCGGAGACGTTGATCGAGCGCACCTGCTCGAGCCGGAAGTCCCACTCGGAGTCGGGGTAGAGGAAGGGCCAGACGAAGCCGCCGCTGGCGCCGTCGATGTGCAGCGGCACGTCGAGGCCTTTACCGCCCTTGAGGTCGACCAGGAGCTTGTTGATCCCGACGATGTCGTCGGCGTGGCCGGTGAAGGTCGTACCGAGCACGGCGGCGACGCCGATCGTGTTCTCGTCGACGTGGGGCTCCACCTCTTCGGGGCCGATCGTGTATTTGCCGTCCTGCAGCGGCACGATCCGCGGCTCGACGTCGAAGTAGCGGCAGAACTTGTCCCAGACCACGTGCACGTCGCCGCCGAAGACCAGGTTGGGCTTGTCGGTCGGCTTCGATTCGGCTTCGCGGCGCTGCTTCCACTTCCACTTCAGCGAGAGGGCGCCGAGCATGATCGCCTCCGAGGAGCCCTGGGTGCGGGCGCCCGTCGTCTCGCCGGGGGCGTGGTAGAGGTCGGCGAGCATGCGGATGCAGCGCTGCTCGATCTCGGCCGAGATCGGGTACTCGGCGTGGTCGATGAAGTTGCGGTAGAGGTTCTCGCCGATGATCCGCTCGGCCTCGGGCTCCATCCAGGTGGTGACGAAGGTGGCGAGGTTGCGCTGCGGATCGCCCTCCAAGGCGAGTTCCTCGCCGACCAGGCGCATCGCGTCGAGCGCGGACATGCCGCTCGGCGGGAAGGGGCCGTCGGGAGCGTCCTCGGTGAGGAATCGATTCCCGTAGAGCATGGCTGCCTGGTCGGGGCTGAGGGGTTTGTTCATGAAGTCGAGACTAACCGAGTTGGCCACCAGCTCTACATCGGTTCTTCAGTTCGCTGTTTCCCCTAGGTCGCCGCCGGTCGCGCCCGCTCAGATGTTGCGGACTCTTCGGCCGATCTCGCGGTCCCGGGGGTAACCGGCCGAGTCCCAGAACCCACCCGCAACCTCGTCATCGAAGCCCACCAGCGCAGTCACCCGACGGGCCCCACGGCTGCGCAGGTAGTCCTCGCCGGCGCCGGCGAGAGCAGACCCGATGCCGATCCGGCGGTGGTCGTCTCGCACCGCGAGCCGGTACATGTTCCCACGCCATCCATCCCAGGCGGCGATCAAGGTTCCGACGATCTCGTCTCCGCGCTCGGCCACGAGCAGAACGGCTGGGGAGTCGCCGACCACGCGTTCAACGTCCTCGACACGATCGGTCGAGCTGGCGTGCTCGCTTCTCGTCTGCCCCCAGAGCGCCATGACCCCCGGCACATCGCCCGGCTCGCATCGACGCACGCTGATCTCCCCGGCCGTCAAGGCGCGATCGTAACGGAGCGATGGAACAACACCACATGGTGCATATCCGTAGGTGCCGCCGATCAGGGCAACCCCGGCCTGGCTTGCCGTTCGGCAAATCGACCAAGGAGGACGCCGAGCCAAAGAAGGATGGCCAGGTAGATGAACGAGAAGATCCCAGGGGGAGAAAACAGTGGGGCCTCGCCATCGTGCCACGGACTCCGGTACCCGATCACCTGAAGGTAGCCGAGCGAGAGAAGGGGTCCGATCAGCGCGAGAAGCACCCAGGGACGGCGTACGAGGATTCCGACTGCGATTGGCAAGCCGATGACCAGAATGTCAGCGACCGTCGAGTGGAGAACGTCGTAGGTTCCCTGCGAGTAGATCGAGATCTGTTTCTGCTCCATGTAGGCCCAGGTGCCAATGACGACGGCGAAGGCCACGGTCACGATGATGCGAGTCCTGGTTCCCATATGGATCATTAACCGCCTTCAGCGGGAAGTTTCGTGTCTGGCTGGCGCAACGACTGGCGCACGAGACATGCTTGTCGCTTCCTGACTCGACCGCTCTACAACGCGAAAACCCCCGATCCACGGGGGCTTCCGAGTGCGGCTGAATGGAGTCGAACCATCACGCCCCGTTAGGGACACAAGGCCCTCAACCACGGTAATGAGGGCGTTTTCAGTTCCATTCAGCGCTCTCAGGTGACCTGAGGTGCTCTGAGGTGACTCAGGTTACTGAAAAGAGTGTCCGCGAACTGTCCGAAGAAATTTGGTTGGCTGCGCCAACCTCAGGCGGCACCGGGATCCTCGAGACCGGAGATCAGCTGCGCCACCGAGCGGTAGTCGCCGGCGGCGATGCGCTCGATCGGCTTGTCGTCATCGAGCGGGCCCATCGACCTGTTGAGCCACTCCGGGATGTAGGTGGGTTGGATGACTTGAGCGAGGCGCTCGACGATCGACGAGAGCTCCGCCAGCCGTTTGACATCTGTTCCGCTGGGGGCGCTGCGGCGGGTCAGCCATTCCCGCACCGTGCCCGACGCCGCACCGATGGCGCGAGCGATGTCGCGGTTAGACAGATGCCCGGTGTTCTGGACGCGGATCGCCTCCTCGGCACCGACTGTTGCCATTCCTCGATAGTAGGGCTCCCGGCGCGCCCTCGATGGCGGCTCGCTACAGCCGTCCGGCTCTTCGCTCCTCGGCCACCAGCAAGTCGACCCCTTCCAACGCTTCCTCGGCGGTGACCCGTCGCCATGGCTCCCGGCCCTTGGCGCCCGGGGGATGGCGGTGGTAGGGCATCTCCGGATGGCGCCCGGGGTCGAAGCAGTAGCGGAGGAAGACATCACCCACCTGGCCGTGGTAAGCGTAGCCGGCCAGCCAGTAGCCGTGCTCCTCGTAGGCGTCCTCGACCCGATCGGCTGACCAGAGCTCGGCGATGCTGAAGGTAACCCGGGGATCGGGCTCGGCATCGTCGCCGTCACCACGCATGGCGACGCCCTTCAGTCGGACCAGCCCCAGAGGGGGATCGTCGCGCCACTCGTTCGGGTCGCGGCCACCGGGGTCGACCAGGTAGCCACGGGCGAAGAGCATCTCCTGGAGCTGCTCAAAGCGCCGGTAGGCGATCAGGATCGGTCGCTCGCGCATGGGCTGCCGGTTCTACAGGGGCCTCCGGATATCTCGTGCCTGAGGCCGTTAAGCTGAATCTCTGGATTTAGAGGATTACTTGGAACCTGCCGATATAGCTGCAACAATGCCTGACGACAGGAGCGACAGATGACCGAGCTCTCCGATCACTACATACGCGTGCGGGATTACGCCCGCAAGTTCTCCCTCGATGAGTCGACCGTCTACAAGATGATCGAGCGGGGGGAGATCAAGGCCATCCGCATCGGCAAGAAGACGCTGCGCATCCCCTCCAGTGAGCTGGAGCGCTACCTGGATCGCGAGCCCGCCACGGATCTCGAGGCTGCCTCTTTGGAGGAGAAGATCGAGACCTTTCGCAAGGCAAACGGCAAGGATCCCGATTCCTACGTCGACGCCTGGCGCGGGGGCGAGATCGAGGACACCCCCGAGAACGCCGAGGTCGCGATCGAGGCACTCGCCCTGCGCATGGCCCTGGCTCGCCGGCACGTCGCCGCCGCTTAAAGCGGCGGAGTGTCCAACCACGCGAAAACCCCCGACCTGCGGGGGCTTCCGAGTGCGGCTGAATGGAGTCGAACCATCACGTCCCGTTAGGGACACAAGGCCCTCAACCTTGCGCGTCTACCAGTTCCGCCACAGCCGCTTGAGGGGGCGACGATTCTAGATGTTTGGGGATTCCGGGGCTTTTGGTTGCGGGTGTCCGGGAACGGCGGTAAGCTTGCGAACACTTGTTCGAACGAATCGATACCCGGCGTTTCTCGGAGGGGAGCTTGGCGTGGAGCTGGATCTGACCAAGAGGCAGAAGGAGATCTTCGACTTCATCCGTCGCTATGCGGCGAAGACCGGCTACCCGCCCACGGTGCGGGAGATCGGCAAAGCAGTTGGGCTGCACTCGTCCTCGACCGTGCACGCGCATTTGGCCAACCTGGAGAAGATCGGGCTGCTCAAACGCGATCCCTCCAAGCCGCGGGCGATCGAGCTGCTCTTCGACAAGGCGAAGCGGACGATTCGGCCCGGCGGCGGGTTGCCGCTGGTTGGCCACGTCGCCGCCGGCGAGCCGATCGTCGCCGAAGAGAACGTCGAGGAGTACATCGAAGTCCCCGACGTGATCGGCGGCGAGGACGGCGACTACATCCTCAAAGTGCGCGGCGAGTCGATGGTGGAAGCCGGCATCTTCGAGAACGACTACGTGGTCGTGCGCCCTGCTGACGACGCCGCCAACGGCGAGATCGTCGTCGCCCTGATCGGCGAGGAGGCCACGGTCAAGCGCTTCTTCCGCGAAGACGACCACATCCGCCTGCAGCCCGAGAACGAGACGATGGAGCCGATCCGGACCACCGAGGCCTCCGTGCTCGGCAAAGTGGTCGGCGTCTTTCGCAAGATCTGAGGGCCACGGGCTACCATCTCAAGGCGGGCCGAGCGACCGCGGGGGGAGAGAAAACCCCTCGAGGAAAGTCCGGACACCGAAGGGCATGGCGGTGGGTAACGCCCACCCGGGGAAACCCGCGGGAAAGTGCCACAGAAATACACAGCCGATGACGCGGCCACACGTGAGCCGCGAACAGGCAAAGGTGAAATGGTGCGGTAAGAGCGCACCGGCGCCGCGGTGACGCGGCGGCCAGGCAAACCCCGCCAGGTGCAAGGCCAAGCAGGATCGTCGACCCAGCCCGGCGAGGTCCAGGTAGGCCGCAGGGCCGCTTCGGCGGCCCCTCGGGGCTCCGGCCCCGGGAGACAGATGGCCGCTCAAGACAGGATCCGGCTTACAGGCCCGCTAACGGAAAGGCCCCCAATTGGGGGCCTTTCCCATGCCTGCAACTTTTCTGTCTTAGCGTTTGCTAACCTGCCGCCAACTTCCGCTGAATCTTCGCCTACATATCGCGAAGAGCGGGGGACCCAATTGTTGGGGCGAATCGCCGGCAGCTGCCGGCGTAGCGCGATCTCTTTCAGCGCGAGCCCGTCAGCTAACCCCGTAAGCGTCGTAAAGAGCAATGACGGCAGGCAGAAACCGCTACGGGCGGAAAGATCAATCAGGGCACGGGCGCGCTAGCCGCGAGCGCCGCGGCCGGCGGCTGCGCCGGGCGACGATGCTCGCCCTGGTCGCACTCGCCCTGGGCGCCGTTCCCGCCCTCGCGGCCACCGGCGGCGCCGGTGTCGCCTCCACGGAAGGGACCACCCCCGGCGGCCAGGAAGTCGTCTTCAGCCCGATGCGCGTCGCCGGCGCCACCTGGTACGGCCCCGGCCTCTACGGCAACAAAACGGCCTGCGGCGAGACCCTGCAGCCGGGCACGATCGGCGTCGCACACCGCACCCTGCCCTGCGGCACCACGGTCAAGCTCGCCTACCACGGCCACGAGCTGGTAACGCAGGTGATCGATCGCGGCCCCTATACCAAGGGCAACGACTTCGACCTCACCAACGGCGCCCGCCACGCCCTTGACTTCAACGGCGCGGCAAAGCTCCACTACGCGGTCGCCGTGCAGTACGCCCGCCAGCCCTAAAAGCCCGCTGCCAAGCAGGATTGGCGCCTCCGACGGCTAATCTGCCCGCACGGGCAGGAATTTCAACGAGAGGAGCACGGGCATGTCGAGGTCTTCGCACGGAGCTGTCAACGCCGGATCGGCTGGAATGCGTGGCCGGCTGGCGCTGGTCGTCGCGCTCGCGGGCTGCCTCGGGCTCCTTGTCGCGGCGGTGGCGAACTCCGCCGGCGCGGCGACCACCACCAAGACGACGGTGGTGCTGGGAAGCACGGCGACGGTTCCGGATCCGGCCTGCCCTGAGTCGCCCTGCCAGGCGATCGGCAGCGTCACCGGCTTCCAGGTCAGCACCGGCCAGGGATCGCTCCCCTTCAGCGTCCGCAAGAGCGGCAAGATCAAGTCCTGGACGCTGACCCTCTCGCAGCCGACCAGCAGCCAGCGCTCCTTCTTCAACGGCTTCTTCGGCACGCCCCCCGAGGCGCGCCTGGCGATCCTCCGCCGCATCCCGGAAACCAACCCGCCCCGCTACAACCTGCGCGCCCAGGGCTCGATCCACGTGCTCAGCCCCTACCTGGGCCAGACAGTCAAGTTCGGCGCCTCCCTGCCAGTGGAAAAGGGCGACATAGTCGGCCTAACCGTCCCCACCTGGGCCCCAGCCTTCGCCCAAGGCTTGCCCTCCACCAACGCCTGGAGAGCCAGCCGAGAAGCCGGCAAGTGCGTCAACTCAACCGACGTCCGCCAAGGAGAACCGCAACAGAAGGTCGGCACCCGCGCGACCTACGGCTGCCGCTACAGCACCGCCCGCCTGCTCTACACGGTCACCGTCGTCGAGGATTAGCGCTGAGCTCTCGGCTCGCGGAGTTCGCCGTCCCTGGGGAGGGACGGTGGGCACCCTGCCCAAAACACTCAAGAGCGGCCGGAGGCCGCTCGTTTTGGGCAGGGTGCCCGGCGGCCCTACGCGGCCGAGGGCAACACCCGAGGTCCGCTCTGGTCTTTGGGTAGCTCCGCAGCCCCAGCGATGAGGCTCTGGAACTCGTTGAGGACCAGATGCGCGACTGCCTCCAGCAGCTCCTCGTCGCTCCAGCCGATCTCGCGTGCCTCCTCGTGGAGGTGGAGCGGGGGATGGCTGTTCGCCTCGAGGGCGCCGTGGAGGTATTCGAGCAGCGCTGCCTCTTTGGGGTCGCTCGAAGTGAAGCTGCGTGCCCTTGAGACCTCGTCGAGGCCGAGGCCGGCGCGCCGCGCCGACTTGGCGTGCTGGGCGATGCTGTAGCTGTCCTCGCGGTACTCGGCCACCGCCAAGGCGATCCGCTCGCGGGTCGCCCGCGGCAGGACGCCGCCGCGAAGCTCCGAGCGCATCCGGGTGTAGGCGCGCAATACGGCCGGCGCGCCGGCGAGCACGCCGACGAACTTGGTCACCGCGCCACCGGTGGCCTGGATCGTCTTGATCAGCGGCGCGCTCTCGTCAGGTGCCGTCAACTCGTCGTGGATCTGGAACCTGCTCACGTCTGTTTTAACTGTCACGTTGCATCCGCCTCCGGCTCCGATTGGGGGGATTCCGCTTTACAGAGCCTTTATTGGGCCTTTACTTTACTTTCAGCCATTTACTTACGTCTGGTAAGTTATACCCGTTTTTCGGTCGGTCTGCAAGCCCGCCCTTCCAGCGCCCTCGGTTTGCCGGGGCCCAGTCGCGCCCTCGCTCGGATCAGCCGTCCTCTACCCGTATACGGCGACCTCTACCCGCCCGGTTCACTTCGCCTATCGTTGCGCCTCCGAGCGGACAAGCGCGAGCCCAGGAGGCAGGAATGGCAGAGCAACCGAAGAGTGCCGCTGACGTCACCCAGATCGTCAAGGAAAACGACGTTCGCTTCGTTCGTCTCTGGTTCACCGACGTGCTGGGCCAGCTGAAGAGCTTCTCGATCAACGCCGCCGAGCTGGAGGACGCCTTCGAGGGCGGCATGGGCTTCGACGGCTCCTCGATCACCGGCTTCAACCCGATCGAGGAGTCCGACATGATCGCGATGCCCGACCCCTCGACCTTCGCCCTGATTCCCTGGCGCCCGGAGGGCGAGAACGCGGTCGCGCGGATGTTCTGCGACATCCAGGTGCCGGGCGGCGAGGCCTACGAGGGCGATCCACGCTGGATCATGAAGCGCGCCCTCAAACGGGCCGAAGATATGGGCTTCGACGCCTTCAACATTGGCCCCGAGCTCGAGTTCTTCTACTTCCGCTCGGCCAAACCGCAGGGCGGCGTGCCGGAAGTCCTCGACGAGGGCGGCTACTTCGACCTGACCACGCTCGACGCCGGCTCCGACGTGCGCCGCGACACCGTCCTCGCCCTCGAGAAGATGGGCATCCACGTCGAGTACACCCACCACGAGGTCGGCCCCTCCCAGCACGAGGTCGACATGCGCTACAAGGACGCGCTGGCGATGGCCGACGACTGCATGACCTACCGCATCGTCGTCAAGGAGTACGCGATGAAGTACGGCTGGCACGCGACCTTCATGCCGAAGCCGCTCTTCGGCGAGAACGGCTCCGGGATGCACGTCCACCAGTCGCTGACCAAAGACGGCCGCAACGCCTTCTTCGACCCCGACGACCAGTACTTCCTCTCCGGCACGGCGAAGTCGTTCATCGCCGGCCAGCTCAAGCACGCGCGCGAGATCTCGCCGCTCTTCGCCCAGTGGGTCAACTCCTACAAGCGGCTCGTCCCCGGCTTCGAGGCGCCCGTCTACCTCGCCTGGTCGCGCCGCAACCGCTCGGCGCTGATCCGCGTGCCGCTCTACCACCCCGGCAAGGAGGGGGCGACCCGGGCCGAGCTGCGCTGCCCCGACCCGGCCTGCAATCCCTACCTCTGCTTCGCCGGCATGCTGCAAGCGGGGCTGGAAGGGATCGAGAAGGGCTACGAGCTGCCCGAGCCGATGGAGCAGAACCTCTACCACCTCTCGCCCGAGGAGCTGGCCCACCAGGGGATCGAGCAGCTGCCGGCGACGCTGGGCGAGGCGATCGAGGTCGCCGCCGAGTCGGAGCTGGTGCTGCGGACCCTGGGCGAGCACACCTTCCGGCGCTTCGTCGAGATCAAGCGGCAGGAGTGGGACGAGTACCGGGTGCAGGTGACCCCGTTCGAGGTCGAGCAGTTCCTGCCGATTCTCTAGCGCACCGGCGCGCGGGTCCTGTCGCGGCGGCTCTCCCCCATGTGCTCGGGTGCTCCGCACCCTGCGCTATGGGGGACCCCCGCCACCGCGCCACCCGCGCGAGGAGCGTTAGAGAAGCTCGGAAAAAGCTTTGGAGTCCGTTACCGGGGCTTGGCATGTGAAGTGCTTGCAGACGTAGGCCGTGGGGTGGCCCTCGACGGTCGTCCTCTCTTGGAGGAGGGGAGGGGCGGCGGCGCCCTCTTGGCCTCCGGCTAGGACCAGGTGGGGGCGGAACTTGGAACGGACCACCTCGGCAAGCTGCTTGAGGTCGTCGCCTATCAGCGCAACCTCCTTTGTTGCGGCGAGGTGGAAGTCGATTGCTCTGAGTAGGTGGGCGAAGGCCTCGGGGTGCTCGGCTGTCGGTTGGGCGAAGAGGCGGAATACCGATTCGGCTTGTTGCTCGTAGGCGCGGTCGCCTGTCAGCGCGGATAGGCGTAGGAGGCCCATTGCTGCGGAGCTGTTGCCTGAGGGGATCGGGTGGTCGCCTATCTCCTTGCGGCGGGCGATCAGGGATTCGTGGTCCTCGGAGGTGCTGAAGAAGCCGCCGCGCTCGGTGTCGCCGAAGCGGGCGAGCGTCGTGTCGGCGAGCGCCTGGGCGCGCTCGAACCATTGCGGCTCGAAGCTCGCTTCGTAGAGGCTGAGCAGGGCTTCGAGCAGGAAGGCGTGGTCCTCGAGGTAGGCGTTGAGGTGGGCGCGACCGTCCTTGTAGGTGCGCTGGAGGTTGCCGTCGCCGTCGCGCATCTCCGCCCAGATGAACTCGGCGCAGGTTCGCGCCGCTTCGAGGTAGTCGTCGCGCCCGAGCACCGCTCCGGCCTCGGCCAGGGCGCTGACCATCAGCGCGTTCCAGGCGGTCAGGCGCTTGTCGTCGAGTCCCGGCCAGACGCGCTTGGCCCGGGCCTCGTAGAGGGCACGGCGTGCCTCGGCCAGGCCCTCGGGCTCAGGGGCGGTTGCGCCTCCGGCGAGGTGGAGGATGCTGTGCCCCTCAAAATTCCCGCCGTCGCTGACCCCGTAGAACTGCATCAAATTCTCTACCCGCTGGGAGGAGAATTTGATGCAGTTCGCCCTGTCGGGCTTCGGATCGCTCAGGGCCTTGCGGATCTGCTCCGGCGTCCAGACGTAGAAGCGGCCCTCCTCGCCCTCGGAGTCGGCGTCGAGGGCCGAGTAGAAGCTGCCCTCCGGGCCGCGCATCTCGCCCAGCGCCCAGTCGAGTGTCTCCTCGCAGACACGCCGGTAGCGCTGGTGGCCGAAGACCTGCCAGCCGTGCAGGTAGGCGCGGGCGAGCAGGGCGTTGTCGTAGAGCATCTTCTCGAAGTGGGGGACGAGCCAGGCGGCGTCGACCGAGTAGCGGGCGAAGCCGCCGCCGAGCTGGTCGTAGATGCCGCCGGCGAGCATCGCGTCGAGCGTCCGCTCGACCACCTCGCGCTCGCCGCGGGCGAGCAGCAGCTCCAGCGCCGAGGCGGGCGGGAACTTCGGCGCGCCGCCGAAGCCGCCCCGCTCCGGGTCGGCGGCGCCGCGCAGCCGCTCGGTCGCCTCGACCAGCATCGGCGCCGTGGGCGCATCGGCAGCCGGCTCGACTTGGCCGACGGCGCCCAGCCGCGCCCGCATCTGCGGCGCCCGCTGGTGGATCTCGTCGCGCTTGCTCTCGAAGGCGTCGACGACCGCTTCCATCACCATCCGGAAGCTCGGCATGCCGCGGCCCTCGTCGGGCGGAAAGTAGGTGCCGCCGTAGAAGGGCACGCCTTCGGGGTCGAGGAAGACCGTCATCGGCCAGCCGCCCTGGCCGCTGATCGCCTGCACCGCCTCCATGTAGAGGGCGTCGACGTCGGGGCGCTCCTCGCGGTCGACCTTGACGTTGACGAAGTGCTCGTTCATGTAGGCGGCGGTCCCGGCGTCCTCGAAGGACTCGCGCTCCATCACATGGCACCAGTGGCAGGCCGAGTAGCCGACCGAGAGCAGGATCGGGCGGTCCTCCTCGCGCGCCCGGTCAAGCGCCTCTTCGCCCCACGGGTACCAATCGACGGGGTTCTCGCGGTGCTGGAGCAGGTAGGGGCTGGTCTCCTGCGCTAGGCGGTTGGGCATCGCCTCACACTACCCAGGGACGTTTGGACGCTTAGTTTTGGCGGCAGGGAGTAGCCGATACTTGGACCCAATTTCGGTACGCGTGCGTAGGCCGCGATCCGATTGGCTTCGGAAAGTTCTAACTTCACTGAGTGAGCAACGAAGAACGCCCAACCCAAAGCGATCCAGCGATCGAATCGGTACTCGCCAAGCTCGATCCCGAGGACCGCAAGGTCGTCAACGAGGCGCTCGCACGAGCCGCCAAGACCGAGGCCCAGCTGCGCTACATCGCCGATCACGACTCGCTGACCGGCCTGCTCGACCGCCGTCGCTTTCGCGCCGAGCTCGATCAGTACGTCTCCTTCAGCGCCCGCTACGGCGGCCAGGGCGCAGTGATGATCATCGACATCGACGGCCTCAAGGCGATCAACGACTCGCAGGGCCACCACGCCGGCGACAACCTGATCCGCCACGTCGCCGCGATCATGCGCGAGCGGGTGAGGGCGACCGACATCGTCGCCCGCCTCTCCGGCGATGAGTTCGCCGTGCTGATGCCTCAGACCGACACCGAAGGCGCTCTGCACCTCGGCGAGGACCTGCGATCCCAGGTCGCCGAGGGGGCGGCGCCGGCGCCCGACGCCGAGGGCACGACGATCAGCGTCGGCATCACGATGTTCGGCGGCGAGCGCGGGATCGGCGCCGAGGGAGTTCTGCTTGCCGCCGACCAGGCGATGTACCGGGCCAAGGAGGGCGGGCGCAACCAGATCGCCCTCTTCCAGGACCCACGCGAGCCGCAGCGCCAGCTGCGCCGCCGCCAGACGACCAGCGCCCGTATTCGTGACGCGCTCACCAACGACCGCCTCAGCCTTCACACCCAGCCGATCCGCAGCCTCGCCTCGGGCGGGATCGAGCGCTACGAGCTGCTGCTGCGGATGACCAGCGATAGCGGCGAGCTGCTGCCGGCGGCTTCCTTCATCGATGCGGCGGAGCGCTCCGGCATGGTCCAGGAGCTCGATCGCTGGGTCGTCGTCCGCGCCCTCGAGCTGCTCGCCACGCGCGAGCGCGAGGGCAAGCCGGTCTCGCTGCACGTCAACCTCTCCGGCGCCTCGGTCGCCGACCTCTCGGTGCTCGAATTCATCGAACGGCGCCTCGACGAAGGCGAGGCCGATCCGGCCCGCTGCACCTTCGAGCTGACCGAGACCGCGCGCGTCCACGACTACGAGGCGGCCGGCGGCTTCGCCGACCGGCTGACCGAGTTCGGCTGCCAGGTCGCGATCGACGACTACGGCGCCGGCTTCGGGCCCTTCCACTACCTGAAGAGCATCCCCTTCGACCTGATCAAGATCGACGGCTCCTTCATCCGCGACATGCCCAATAGCGACGCCGATCAGCTGACCGTGCAGGCGATCGTCCAGATCGCCCGCGGCCTCGGCAAGACGACGATCGCCGAGTTCGTACAGGACGACGTCACCGCCCAGATGCTGCGCGACTACGGCGTCGACATGGCCCAGGGCTACCACCTCGGCCGCCCGGTTGACGTGGACGAGGCGCTGGCCGCCTAAGCGGTTACGTCGCGGGCGAAGGACTCGAAGGCGTCCAGGTAGCGCTGCAGGTCCTCGTCGGAGTGGGCGATCGAGAGGGTCCACTCCTCCTCGACCCCCGGGGTCATGAAGATGCCGTGGTTCATGTGGTAGAGCCAGGCCAGGGTCGAGAGCTCTTCGTCGACGTCGGAGAGGTAGTCGCGGTACTCGTACATCCGGGTCGGCGAGAAGACGACGCAGCCCTTGGCGCCCATGCCCTCGGTGTAGGCGGGCAGGTCGTAGCCGTCGACGATCTGCTGGCAGCCGTCGAGCAGGCGCCGGTTGGTCGCCTCGAAGCGCTCGTAGACGTCGTCGGTGAGGACTTCGGTCAGGGTGGCCTGCGCCGCCGCCATCACCAGCGGGTTGCCGTTGAAGGTGCCGTACTGCTTGACCGTGCCGTCGGCGACGATCGCTGCCAGCTCCGCGCTCATCCCGATCGCGCCGCCCGGGTAGCCGCCGCAGCTGGCCTTGGCCAGGGTGATCATGTCGGGGAGGACGCCGAAGCGGGCGGTGGCGCCGCCGGCCGAGATCGTCGCGCCGGTCTTGACCTCGTCGAAGATCAGCTTGACGCCGTGCTTGGCGGTGAGCTCGCGGACCCGCTCGAGGTAGCCCTCGCGCGGCGGGATGATGTTGATGTTCATCATCGCCGGCTCCATGATCAGGCCGGCGACCTGGTCGCCGATCTTCTCCAGCACGCTGGCCAGCGCCTCGGCGTCGTTGAAGGGGACGGCGCGGGTCAGCTCGGTCAGGGCGCGCGGCGTACCGCCGCCGTAGGGGACGCTGACCGGGTCGTCGCGGGCGCCGAGCGCCTCCAGCGGCGGGTAGACCGAGACCATCACCGAGTCGTGGTGGCCGTGGTAGGAGCCCTCGATCTTGAGCAGGACGTCGCGGCCGGTGGCGCCGCGGGCGAGGTGGACGGCGTCCATCGTCGCCTCGGTCCCCGAGTTGTTGAAGCGCCACTGGGGTAGGCCGAAGCGCCGCGCCAGCTCCTCGGCGACGGCGATCGAGCCGTCGGTGGGGGCGGCGAAGTGGGTGCCTTCGTCGATCCGCGCCTTCACGGCGGCGCCGACGGTCGGGTTGGCGTGGCCGATCGCCATCACTCCGAAGCCGTTGTGGAAGTCGGTGTACTCGTTGCCGTCGACGTCCCAGACCCGGCTGCCCCTGCCGCGCTCGATGTAGATCGGCCAGGGGTCGTTGACCTGGAAGGACGAGGGGACGCCGTTGGGCATCACCTTGACCGCGCGCTGGTAGGTCTTCGCCGAGGCGCCGGTGTTGTTGCGGAGCTGCTCCTGCTGGGCCTCGGTCAGGGCGGCGATCCGCTTGCGGTCGATCTGCTCCACGGTCGGAAGCGTAAGGGACGGCGGGCGCCCCTCCCCAAAACGCTCGGCAGGAGCCTCGCTTGAGTGTTTTGGGGAGGGGCGCCCGCCGTCCCTATCCCTGTCGCAGCTCGGCGCGCTTGATCTTGCCGGTGCTCGTCTTCGGTAGCTCGGTGGTGAACTCGACGATGCGGGGGAACTTGTAGGGGGCGGTCTCGCGCTTGCAGTGCTCCTGGAGCTCGCGCACCATCGCCTCGCCGGGCTCGCCTTCGCGCAGGACGACGATTGCCCGCACCACCGCGCCGCGCTCGGAATCGGGGGCGGCAACCGCTGCCGCTTCGGCTACGTTGGGATGGGAGAGCAGGGCGGACTCGACCTCGGTGGGGCCGATCCGGTAGCCGGAGGAGAGGATGATGTCGTCGTCGCGGCCTTCGAACCAGAGGTAGCCGTCGCCGTCTTCGCGGACCAGGTCTCCGGTCCGCCACCACTCGCCCTCGAAGCGCTCGCCGTCGAGGTAGTGCGAGAAGAAGGTGGGTGAGGAGGCGGCGCGCAGCTGCAGCTCACCCTCGACGATCCGCGTCTCGACTCCCGGCAGCGGCTTGCCCATCGAGCCGGGCCGGATCGTCTCGCCGACGTGGTTGCCGCTGACGTGGCCGGTCTCGGTCTGGCCGTAGCCGTCGGCCGGCTCGACGCCGAGGGCTTCGCGGAAGGCTGCGATCGTCTCTGCCTCCAGCGGCTCGCCGGCCGAGACCATGCGGCGCAGGGCGGGGAGGGGGCGCAGGGCGGTGCGCTTGGCGAGCATCCGGTACTCGGTCGGCGCTTGGCAAAGAACGTTGACCCCGAGCGCCTCGGCGAAGTCGAGCCGCTCCGCCGGGTCGAAGCGCCCACCGTGGATCACCGCCGCGGCGCCGGTCAGCCAGGGGGCGAGGAAGACGTTGCGAGCCGACTTCGACCATCCGGTCGCGGTGGTGCACCAGACCAACTCGCCCTTGCGCGAGCCCAGCCAGTGCTCGGCTTGGCCGCGCTGGCCGAACAGCCAGCGATAGGCATGGACGACCCCGCGAGGCTCACCCGTGGTCCCCGAGGTGAAGACGATCAACGCCGGGTCCTCAGCACCCATAGCCTCGACGGCCGCCGGCGCCTCCTGCGGCCGGTCCTCGTCAAGGACAGCGCCGACCTCGTCCATCGTCATCGTCGCCACGCCGTCCGGCAGCTCGGCAAGCAGCGCGTCCTCACCAACGCAGAGCACCGGGTCGGCCGCAGCCACCCGCAGCTCCAAGTCATGGCGACGCAGCTGCGTGCTACAGGGCAGAGCCACCGCCCCCATCCGCCAGCAGGCAAGCAGCGAGAGCACCCACTCGATCCGGTTCCCAACCAGCGTCATCACCACATCCCCGCGCTTGACGCCCCGCGCGGCAAACGCCCCGGAGAGCCCCGCCGAACAAGCAATCAGTTCGCCGAAGTACCAGTCCCGCCGATTCCCCTCGGAGTCCACCGCAACGATCCCAAGCCGCGAAGCCGGCGACTCCTCCATGAGCTCAATGAAATTCACGCCCGGCAGTCTGCCCTACGAAGCTACGACACGAAACTGAGCGTGGGAAGGAGGGCCGGTGCCCCTCCCCCGGAGGCTCAGCGCAAGCGCCTGAACCCAAGCCGCGGCCCCAGCTGCGCGACGGTCTCCGGGGGAGGGGCACCGGCCCTCCACCACCTACCGCAGTTCGCTCGAGCGTCTTCCCCAGCAACTGCCGAGCCACGATCAGCAGCTGGATCTGCTGAGTCCCCTCGAAGATGTCGAGGATCTTCGCGTCGCTCGCCCACTTCTCCAGCAGCTCGTTCTCGCCGTACCCGACGCTCCCGCACAGCTCGACGCAGCCCAGCGCGACATCGACGCAGGTGCGCCCCGCCTTCGCCTTCGCCATCGAGGCCTGCAGCGAGTTGGGCTTGCCGTTGTCGGCCATCCAGGCCGCCTGCAGGGTCAGCAGGTGTGCCGCCTCGTAGTCGGACTCCATCTCGAGGTAGCGGGCCGCCGCGGCGGACTGGCTCAGCGCCGGCGCGTCGTAGTCGATCTCGACCCCGGCCTCCTCGAGCTTCTTCCGCGTCTTCTCAAGCGCCGCGCGGGTGACGCCGACCGCCATCGCGGCGACCAGCGGCCGCGTGTTGTCGAAGGTCTGCATCGCGCCGCCGAAGCCCTTCTTGTCCTCAACGTCGGAGCTGCCGAGCAGCGCCTCCTTCGGCACGCGGCAGTCCTGCAGCGTGAAGTTGGCGGTGTCGGAGGCGCGGATGCCGAGCTTGTGCTCGAGCCGGTCCAGCTTCAGGCCGGGGTTGTCGCGCTCGACGATGAACGACTTGATCGCCGCCCTGCCCGCCGAGCGGTCGAGCGTGGCCCAGACGACGATCAGGTCGGCGCGGTCGCCCGAGGTGACGAAGATCTTCTCGCCGTTGAGCACGTACTCGTCGCCGTCGAGCTCCGCCGTGGTGCGGATCGAGGCCGAGTCCGAGCCCGCCTCGGGCTCGGTGATCGCCATCGCCGCCCACTTGCCGCCGTAGCGCTCGAGCTGCTCCTCGGTCGCCACCGAGGCGATCGCGGAGTTGCCGAGACCCTGGCGCGGCATCGAGAGCAGCAGGCCGACGTCGCCCCAGCAAAGCTCGACGATGCCGAGCACGGTGGAGAGGTTGGAGCCGTTGCGGTTGCCGTCGTCGCCGTTGCCGTTGGACTCGCGGCGCACGCCGGTCGCGCCGGCTCCACCGATGTCGCTGCCCTCGTTCATCCCGTCGATCAGCGAGGCGAGCATGTCGAGCTCCTTGGGGTAGGAGTGCTCGGCCTCGTCGTACTTGCGCGAGATCGGCCGGAAGACCTCCTGCGCGACCTGGTTGGCCTGTGCTGACCAGCGGTTTGAACTTCTTCGGTATCTCGAGATTGATCATGGCTTGCCTTTCGCTCTAGACGAGCAGGGCGCCCTCCATCACGCCCGCTGCTCGGAGGTCGCGGTACCAGCGCTCGACCGGGTGCTCCTTGACGAAGCCGTGGCCGCCGAGCAGCTGCACGCCTTCGGAGCCGATCTGCATCCCCTTCTGGGTGCAGAGGCGGCGCGCCAGGGACGCCTCGCGGGCGAAGTCCCGGCCCTGGTCGGCGCGGCTGGCCGCGCGGTAGGTGGCGAGGCGCATGCCGTCGCCCTCGATCGCCGATGTCGGAGACGCCGAAGGCGACCGCCTGGCGGTTGGAGATCGGTTCGCCGAAAGCGGTGCGCTCGTTGACGTAGGGGATGACGTAGTCGAGCACCGCCTGGGCGGCGCCGACCGCCAGCGAGCACCAGGCGACCCGCGCCCGCTGCACGCACTCGACGTAGGCCTCGCGCTTGCCCTCGGCCATCAGGGCGCCGCCCGGCAGGCGGCACGCCCTCGAGCAGCAGTCGCCCGGTTGCGGCGGGGCGCAGCCCCATCGCCGGCTCGGCTTCGGTCGAGAGCCCGTCGGCGCTCGACTCGATCACGAAGAGGGCCGGGCCGAGGCCCTCCGCCTCGGCGGCGACGACGAAGAGCTCGCACTCACCCGGGCGGGCGAGCAGCGACTTGGCGCCGTCGAGGATCCAGTCCTCGCCGTCGCGACGGGCCTTGGTCTCGAGCGCCAGCGGATCGAAGAGCGGCCGCGGCTCGAGGATCGCCAGCGCCGCCGCGGGCGTCTCCTCGCCGGTGAAGGCCGGCAGGTAGGTCGCCTCCTGCTCCGCGGTCCCCCAGTGGCCGATCGCGGTGGCGACCGCACCCGGGGCCAGAGCCGCGTAGGCGATCCCCATGTCGCCGTGGGCGAGCGCCTCGCCGATCAGGACGCTGGTCACAGCGGCCTGCTCGTTCATCACCCCGCCGAGCTCCTCGGGGACGCCGAGCATGTTGACGCCGAGCTCGTTGGCCTGGGCGAGCACCTCGACAGGCGTCGACTTGTCGAAGTCGGCCTGCTTGGCGACCGGGCGCACCTTCGCCTCGGCAAAGTCGCGCACCCCTTCCTGCAGCATCTGCTGCTCGTCGTCGGGGCTGATGTCGAAGAGGGCGCGCGGTTTGCTCGGCGCCTGCCGCGCCGGGCGGGTCAGCTTCTGCGCGGCCTTGAAGGTTCGCCCGGCGGCGGTCGCCGAGCGGAAGCCGTTCTTGGTGCCGGTGAAGAGCGCTCGCTCGACCTGTTTGCGGATGCGAATGCGGTCGAGCAGGTCCGAGCCGGCCAGCCTGTCGAGCCAGCGCAGGCCCAGCCCCATGCTGCGCTCGGCCACCCCCTTCTCCTCCGTAGCGGTGGGCATCTCTACTTCCTCCTCGCGTCTTGGGGTTTGGCTTCGAGCGGCGCGATGCGGCCGTCGAGGTGCGGTGTGCCGCGCTTTGCGTCGCGCACCGCGAAGTCGGTCTCGTCTCCCTCGTGTGACGCCGGCGAACTCGACCGTGCCCGGGAGCAGGATCGGCTTGCGGAAGCGCACGTCGACCGCGAAGGCGTCCGGCAGGCGGCTCTCCAGCGCGGCCAGGCAGCGCGCCTTGGTCCACATGCCGTGGGCGATCGCGCCGCGGGAAGCCGAGTGGCTTGGCGCTCAGCGAGTGCATGTGGATCGGGTTGCGGTCGCCGGAGACGGCGGCGTAGCGGCGGCCGAGGTCGCCGCCGAGGCGCCACTCGGCGCTCGCGGGGGTCTCGGCCGGGACCGTCGCGAAGGTCTCGCCGGCCCCGCCGCTTCGAGTCCCCGTTGCCGCTGCCGCGGCGCAGCATCGTGCTGACGCTCTCCCAGACGGGCTCGCCGCCGACGCTCGCCTCGGTCAGGAGCGAGAAGGTGCGGCCCTTGGGGTGCGGCTCGCAGCTTGGTCGGCTGGACGTGGATCGTCAGCGTCTTCGCCGATGCCGATGCGGCGCTGCTGCGTCGATCCGGTTCTCGACGTGGACCAGGCCGACGGCGCCGAAGGGGAAGCTGCCATCCGCCATCACCGCCATGTGCAGCGGGAAGGCGAGCACGTGCGGGTAGGTGGGGGGGAGGTGGTCGCGCAGGGCGAAGCCGCAGACCTTGCGCGTAGGCGGCGATGTCCTCGGGCTCGGCGTCGCACCGCGGCCAGGTCGAGCTCGAGATCGGGGATCTCCTCGCCGCGCCCAGGCACGAAGGGCAGCAGCGAGGCGCCGGGGATCAGCGGCGCCGCGGCGCGGGCGTAGAGGGGCAGGATCCTGGGCGAGCTTTTGAGCCGGCGGGCCGTCATCACGCCCCCAGCAGGCTCTGGCCGCAGACCCGCACGACGTTGCCGTTGACTCCGGTCGAGGCCGGGCTTGCGAGCCAGGCGATCGTCTCGGCGACGTCGACCGGCAGGCCGCCCTGGGAGAGGCTGCTCATCCGGCGGCCGGCTTCGCGCGGGGCGATCGGCATCGCCGCCGTCATCTGCGTCTCGATGAAGCCCGGGGCGACCGCGTTGATCGTCGCCTTGCGCTTGGCCAGCTCGGGGGCCATCGCCTCGACCATCCCGATCACGCCGGCCTTCGAGGTCGCGTAGTTGGTCTGGCCGGAGTTGCCCGCGATGCCGCTCATCGAGGAGACGCAGACGATGCGCCCGTTCTCGTTCAGCAGCCCGCGCTCGAGCAGCTCGTCGTCGATCCGCTCCTCGCTGGAGAGGTTGATCTCCATCAGCGAGGTCCAGCGCTCCTCGGGCATCTTGGCGATCGTGCGGTCGCGGGTGACGCCGGCGTTGTGGACGACGATGTCGACGCCGCCCGAGAGTCGCTCGGCGATCGTCGCGGGCGCGTCCTCGGCGGTGATGTCGAGCTCGATCGTCTCCGCCTCGAGTCGGCCCGCGACCGCGTTCAGATCGGTGGCGAGCGCCGGCACGTCGAGCAGGACCAGGTCGGCGCCATCGCGGCGCAGGGTCGTCGCGATCGCCTCGCCGATTCCCCGCGAGGCGCCGGTGACGAGGGCGCGCTTTCCTGCCAGTGGCTGCTCCCACTCGATCTCTGCAGCGGCGGCGACGCCGGCGCCGACCTGGACCACCTGGCCGGAGACGTAGGCGGAGCGCGGCGAGAGCAGGAAGCGCAGGGTCGAGTCGAGCTGGTCCTCGGCCCCCGGTTCGACATAGACGAGCTGCACCGTCGAGCCCTTGCCGCCGACCTCCTTGGCAAGCGAGCGAGTGAAGCCCTCCAGCGCCCGCTGCGCCGTGGCGGCGCGGGTCGAGCCCGCCTTGGCAGGCGGCGTGCCGAGGACGACGACGCGGCCGCTGCGCTGCAGCCGGCCCACGGCCGGGTAGAAGAAGCGCTGCAGCTCGACCAGCTCGGTCGAGTCGGCGATCCCGGTGGCGTCGAAGACGAGCGCCTTGAGCGGCGGCCCTCGGTGCCGGCGCGTTCGGCCTTGATCCGGTCGAGGAAGGTCGAGAGCCCCTTGCCGAGCCGGCCGTTCGGGGCCGCTCCGGAGAGCACGCGCCCCGAGATCACCGGCGCTCCGGCCTTGTAGCGGTCGAGCTCGACCGGCCGCGGCAGGCCGAGCTGGCGGGCGAGCGTCGAGACGACGGGCGCGTTGACGATCTGCGAGTAGCGGTCGCTCATGAGGGGCCTCCGGCGCTCTCGAGCACCGCGACGACGCCCTGGCCGCCGGCGGCGCAGATGCTGATCGCGCCGCGTCCCGTGCCGTCGCTCGTGCAGCTGCTTGGCGAGGCCGGCGACGATCCGCCCGCCGGTCGCGGCGAACGGATGGGCGGCGGCGAGCGAGCCGCCGTTGACGTTGAGCTTGGCCCGGTCGATCGAGCCCAATGGCTCGTCGCGCCCCAGCGGTCCCGGCAGAACTCAGCGTCCTCCCAGGCCTTCAGCGTGCAGAGCACCTGGGCGGCGAAGGCCTCGTGGATCTCGTAGTAGATCGAAGTCCCGCAGGCCGATCCCCGCCCGGTCGAGCATCGTGGGCATCGCGTAGGCCGGCGCCATCAAGAGGCCCTCGCGCTTGTGGACATGGTCGACGGCGGCGGTCTGGGCCTCGGTGACGTAGGCGAGGACCGGCAGATCGCGCTCCTTCGCCCACTCCTCGGAGGCGAGCAGCACCGTCGAGGCGCCGTCGCTGAGCGGGGTCGAGTTGGCCGCGGTCATCGTCCCCTCCGCGCCCGCCGAAGACCGGCTTCAGCTTGGCCAGCTTCGCCGGCTCGGAGTCCGGCCGCAGGTTCTGGTCGCGCTCGAGGCCGAGGTAGGGGGTGAGCAGGTCGTCGAGGAAGCCGCGCTCGTAGGCGGCGGCGAGGTTGCGGTGGCTGGCGACGGCCAGCTCGTCCTGCTCGGCGCGGCCGATGCCCCACTCGGTCGCCATGATCGCGCAGTGCTCGCCCATCGAGAGGCCGGTGCGCGGCTCCTCGTTGCGCGGGATCGCGGGCACGACATGGCCCGGGCGCAGCCGCGTCAGCGCCCGCAGCTTTCCGGCCGTCGAGCTTCGCCGGTTGGCTTCGAGCAGCATCTCGCGCAGCTCCTCGTTGAGCGCGATCGGCGCGTCGGAGGTGGTGTCGGCGCCGCAGGCGATGCCCGACGTCGATCTGGCCGAGGGCGATCTTGTTGGCGACCAGGATCGTCGTCTCCAGGCCGGTGCCGCAGGCCTGCTGAACGTCGTAGGCGGGCGTCTCCGGCGCCAGTCGGGTGCTGAGCACGCTCTCGCGGGTCAGGTCGCGGTCGCGGGAGTGCTTGAGCACGGCGCCGCCGGCGACCTCGCCGATGCCGCTCGCCGTCGAGGCCGAAGCGGTCGATCAGCCCGTCGAGCGCGGCGGTCAGCATGTCCTGGTTGGACGCGTGAGCGTAGGCGCTGTCGGAGCGCGCGAAGGGAATCCGGTTGCCGCCGAGGACGGCGACCCGGCGTGGCTTGTCGGTCAACTGCGTTCGCCTTTCGGTTTGGGTCGGGAGGACTTGGCGGATGGGGTGGAGCGCAGGCGCAGGCCCGGCTCGATCGTCGCGATCAGCAGCTCGGCCGCCTCGGAGGCTGTGGTCGCCCCGGTGCGCAGCCACCAGCGCGCCAGCGCCTCGGCGGCGCCGAGCAGGGCGGTGGAGAGGGCCTCGACTTCGATCTGGGCCGCGGCGTGCCGCCTTGCCGGCAGCTGCGCGAGCAGCGATTCGGCGACGAGCGAGTTGAGCCGGCCGCGATACTCGGCGACCCGTTCGGCGACCTCGCCGCTCTGCGGCAGGGTCTCGTCGAAGAGCACCGCCCAGGCGGCGCGGTCGGCGTCGAGGAAGGCGAAGAAGGCGCGCAGGCCCTCGTTCAGCGCCTCACTCGGGCTGCCGGCGTCGCCGACCGTCTCGAGGATGGTTTTGACCAGAGCCTCGCCGGAGCGCTCCATGCAGGCGATGTAGAGGCGCTCCTTGTTGCCGAAGTAGTTGTAGAGCAGCGGCTTGGTGACGCCGACGGCGGCGGCGACCTCGTCCATGGTCACGTCGGCGTAGCCACGCTCAGCGAAGAGGGCGTGGGCGGCGACCAGCGCCTGCTCCATGCGGTCGGCCTTCGAGAGCCGGGAACGTGTCGGTGATGCAGCCATCGACGACAACGTTACTCGGATATAAATTTATATATGCGTAATGTGACTCACCTCACAGGGCCAGGTGCAACGCATTGACCCCTTGGCAGGGGGACAAGACGTTGCACCCAAGTCGTGATCGACCTCACTGCCACAGGTGCAACGCACTGTCCACCTGACAGGGGGAGAAAACGTTGCAGCCGGTTGTGGGGCCGTTAAGCCTCGGAGATGCCGAGGCGCAGGTAGACGCGGCGCAGCGGTTTCGGAGCCCACCAGTTCCACTCGCCGAGCAGGCGCATCAGCGAGGGGACGAGCAGGGCGCGGACCACGGTCGCGTCGAGCATCACGCCGACCGCCATGCCGAGGGCGATCTGCTTCATGAAGAAGACCGAGCTGACGCCGAAGGCGAGGAAGACGACGGCGATCATGATCGCGGCGGCGGTGATCACGCGGCCGGTGCGGGCGATGCCGATCGCGACGGCCTCCTCGTTGCTCTTGCCGAGGTCGTGCTGCTCCTTGATCCGCGCCATCACCAGCACCGCGTAGTCGGTGGCGAGGCCGAAGATCACTGCGAAGAGGAAGACGAGGCTGGTCACCTCGATCGCGGTCGGCCCGTGGTAGGCGAAGAGCCCGTCGAGCAAGCCGTCCTGGAAGGCGAGGACGAGGATGCCGAGCGTCGCCCCCAGCGTCATCGCGTTCATCAGCAATGTCTTCAGCGGCAGGATCACCGAGCCGGTGAGCAGGAAGAGCAGGATCAGCGTGGTCGAGAAGATGATCGTGACCAGCAGCGGTAGGTGTTCGAGCAGGCTCTGCTTCTGGTCGACGAAGCTGGCGGTGTTGCCGGAGACGAGCGCGGCGGCGCTCCGCGGCGGGTTGAGGCCGCGGATCGCCCTGACCGTGCTCTGCGAGCCGCCCGAGAGCGCCGGTTCGGCGAGGCCGAAGTTGGCGTAGGCGATGCCGTGGGAGGCAGGGACGAAGGGGGCGCCGCGGACGACGCCGTCGACGGCTTCGATCTGCCGGCGGTACCGGGCCAGGGCCACTCTGCTCGCTTCGCCGTCGACGGTGACGGTGACCGCCTCGATCAGTTCGCGCGGGTAGTGGGCTTCGACGTAGCTGTTGGCCGCGTAGGAGGGCTTGCCGCGGGGGACGGCTTCGGCGCTGGGCCCGGTCAGCGTGGTCCAGAGCAGCGGCGCGGCCGCGGCGAGCAGCAGGGCGGAGCTGGCCAGGGCAACCCCGACCGGGTGGCGCATCACGCCCCGCGCCAGCCGGTACCAGCCACCGGACTCGTCGGAGACGGCGGGCCCGCGGCGGATCGAGAGCGCGTCGATGCGGGTGCCGAGCAGGGCCAGCATGGAGGGGACGACGAGGACCGCGAGGATCGCCGAGAGCACCCCGACCGAGGCGCCGGCGACGGCGATCGAGTAGAGGAAGCGCTGCGGCAGGATCACCAGCGCCGCCATCGCCGCGGCGACGGTGAAGCCGGAGAAGAGCGCGGTGCGGCCAGCCGTCAGCACGGTTTTGCGGTGTGCATCACGCGTGGCGCCGCTCTTGGAGATCTCCTCGCGATATCGCGAGACCATCAGCAGCGCGTAGTCGACGGCGAGCCCGAGGCTGAGCCCGGTGGCGATGTTGAGCGCGAAGACGGAGGTGTCGACCAGCTCGGACATGATCCGCAGGACGAAGAGCGTGCCGACGATCGAGATGCCGCCGATCAGCAGCGGGATGCCGGCGGCGACCACTCCCCGGAAGACGATCAGCAGGAGCAGCGCGAGCAGCGGGAAGGCGATCAGCTCGGCCTTGGTCAGGTCGGTCTTGGTCTGGTCGTTGACTTCGTTGAAGCTGGCCGCGAAGCCGCCCATCGAGACGTCGAGCCGGCTCCGTTCGATCAGCGGCTGGACCCCTTCGGCGGCGATCCCGCCGTCGTTCTCCTCGTCGCCGTTGGAGAGGTCGCCGAGGATGACCAGCGAGCGGCCGTCGCGGGCGATCAGCTGCGCTCCGGCGCTCGGTGTCTGCAGCGGGTTGACGACCCGGCCGATGTATTTGACCTTCGCCACGCCGGTGCTGAGCCGGTCGACTTCGCGTCTGCCCGCCGGGCTCTTGACGTTGAGCGGGCCGCCGCCGGGGGCGCGCACGACGAGCACGACCCCCGGGTTCGGGTCGTAGCCGAGCGCCTTGCTGAGCAGGGCGCCGCCCTTCTCGCTCTGCGAGGCCGGGTCGGTGAAGCCCGCCGCCTTGAGGTGGTGCTCGACGTCGTGGCCGAAGGCGACGGCGACGAGGAAGAAGGCCCCGACGGCCGCCAGGACAAGCTTCGGTCGCGTCCAGGTCAGGTCGGCGATCCGGTTCACTGGCGCAGCACTGTACCAGAATTCAAAGTACTCGCTTTGAATTTCAAATTACGCTGTTACTCTTGTCCTATGACCCCGCGCGAATACGGGCAATCGTGCAGCCTCGCCTGCGCGCTCGACAGGATCGGCGAGCGCTGGACGCTGCTGATCGTCCGCGAGCTCTCGCTCGGCCCGTTGCGCTTCTCCGCCCTCGCCCGCTCGGTCGGCGGCGCGCCCACCGACATCCTCACCAAGCGCCTGCGCGACCTCGAGCAGCACGGGATCGTCGCCCGCCGCGAGCTCGACTCGCCCGCCTCGACCACTGTCTACGAGCTGACCGAGCTGGGCCGCGGGCTGGAAACGCCGATGCTCGAGCTGAGCCGCTGGGGGATGAGCCTGCAGAAGCTCGAGGACGTGGTCGACTTGGCGCCCTCCTCGCTCCCCAACGCGATCCGGGTGATCCTGCACCCGCCCGCCGATCTGCGGGCGACCGTGGCCCTGCGCAGCGGCGGCCAGTCCTTCCAGCTGAACATCGCCGGCGGCTGGATTGAGGCCTCGCGCGGCGCTCCGGCAAAGCCCGATCTCAGCCTGGCCGGCACCCCGATCGACGTGATCGCCGCCCTGGTCGCCGGCGAGGCCGGCGAGGGGACGATCGAGGTCGAGGGCGACCGCGAGCTGCTCGACGAGCTGCGCTCGTTGGTCGTCATCCCCGAGCACCTGCGCACCGAAGCGCTGGCGGCCGTGAGCGGCGGGCTGCTCGCTACCGCTCGTACAGCTTGATCACGCGCACCGTGCCCTCGGGCGCGGCGTCGACGCAGAGGTCGCAGAGGACGCACTCGTCGAGGTTCTTTTCGACGATCTCGACGCCTGCATCGGTCGCCTTGAAGATGTCGACCGGGCAGACTTCCTCGAGCTTTCGGGCCAGTTCGGCGTCGCTCGCGACGGAGGCGTCGACCTCGACGTCGATGAAGACCTTGTTCAGCGCCTCGGCCATCAGGCGGCCGCTCCCAGCTTCTGCTTGACCGCGTCGGGGATCTCGTCGATCCGCTCGACCACGCGGATCTCGGCAGCTTCGAGGCGGGCGATCTTCTCGGTTGCGGTGTCCTCGACGCCCTCGACGATCGTGCCGGCATGGCCGAAGCTCATCCCCTTCATCTCCTCGTCGTCCATGAACTTGCCGGCCATGAAGGCGACGATCGGCAGGCGCGAGTCGTTCTCCTTGACCCACTCGGAGAGCTGCGCCTCCATGCGGCCGCCGGGCTCGGTGTAGATCACGATCGCCTGCGTCTGCTCGTCGGCCTCGAAGTAGGGCATCAGCTCGGCGTAGGTGGAGCCGATGATCGCGTCGCCGCCGATCGAGACGGCGGTGGAGACGCCCAGGCCCGCCTGGGTCAGCGAGGAGGAGATCTCCGTGGTCATCCCGCCGGATCGGCTCATCACGCCGACCGGGCCGGGTGCGTAGGCCTTGGCCGCGTCCTTCGCGGGGCCGCCGATGCCGCCCATCTTGCAGACCTCGGGGACGATCAGGCCGAGGCAGTTGGGGCCGATGATCCGCGCCCCGCGCAGGTCGGCGAGCTCGACCATCTGGGCGACGTCGCGGCGCGGGATGCGCTCGGTGACGATCACGATCAGCTTGATCCCGTTCTCGATCGCCTCCAGCACCGCGTCCTTGGTGAAGGCCGGGGGGACGGTGACCACCGAGCCGTCAATCGGCCCGCCGTGGTTCTCGACAGCCTGGGCGACGGTGTCGAAGACCGGCACGCCGTGGACCTCGCGACCCTTGCGGCCGGGGGTGACGCCGCCGACGACCCTGGAGCCGTAGTCAAGGCACTCCTTGGTCAGGTTGACCGCCTCGCGGCCGGTGATGCCCTGGACGATGAAGGTCGTCTCCTTGTCGAGGAGGATGCTCATGACGCCTGGGCTCCCTGGATCTTGGCGACGGCGCGGCCGGCGGCCTCCCAGAGCGAGACCGAGCGGTCGCAGGACTCGACCCCGTAGCGCTCGAGGATCTTGAAGCCCTCGTCCTCCCAGGCGCCCGGGATGCGGAAGATCGCGATCGTCTCGCCGGGATCCTTGCCGAGCTCGAGACAGGCCTTGATCACGCCGCGGGCGACGATGTCGACCCGGGTGTTGGAGACGATCGACATCATCACCGCGATCTTCTCGACGCCGTCCTTTTCCAGCACCTCCTTGGCCAGGCCGCAGGCCTTGGCGACCGAGGGGTTGCCGCCGATCTCGGAGTAGTTGGCCGGCTTGCCGCCCTGGCTGCGAACCGCGTCGGTCAGGGTCAGCGAGCCGCCGCCGGCGCCGATCACGAGGCCGAGGTTGCCCTCGAAGCCGTGGTCCTTTCCCTGGATCACGCCGCGGTGGTCGGCGGCGTCGATCGCGGCGACGTTGCGCTCGAAGTCGGAGGGCTCATAGGTCTCGCGGGTGTCGTCCTCGGCGATCTCGAGGCGCTTGCGCAGCAGGCCCTTCTGGCGGCCGACCGCCTCGTTCTCCATCTCCATGTGGGCGTCGAGGGCGACGAAGCTGCCGTCGCTCAGCTCGGCCAGCGGGTTGATCTCGGCCAGGGTCATGTCGTTGTCGCGGAAGAGCCGGGCGAGCTTGGCCAGGATCGGCGTCGCCCGGTTGAGCTGCGAGCCGGTGACGCCGGTCGCGGCGACGACCTGCTTGGCCTCGAAGTCGAAGATCGGGTGCAGGTTGGAGACGTGGCCGCGGCCGACGTGGTTCGGGTGGGTCTCGGCGACCTCCTCGATGTCGATCCCGCCCATGTCGCTGAACAGCATCAGCGGCCGCTTTGCGGTGCCGTCCCAGACGACGCTGGCGTAGTACTCCTGCTTGACCTCGGCTTTGGGGTCGACGAGCACGCCGCGCGGCATGTGGCCGTTGATCTCGAGCTTGAGGATGTCCTCGGCGTGCGCGGCCGCCTCGTCGGGCGTGTCGGCGAACTTGACCCCGCCGGCCTTCATCCGCCCGCCGCTGAGCACCTGGGACTTGATCACGACCGGCCCGCCGATCTCCTCGGCAGCCCTGCGCGCCTCCTCGGCGGTCGTGCAGAAGCCGTACTTGGTGACGGGAATCCCCGCCGCCTCGACGATCTGCCTTGCCTCGTACTCGAAGAACCTCATCAGCGGCGCGGAACCCTATCCAAACGGCATCGCCGGTAGTTGCTCTATATTTGAGAGCAGATTTGCTCTATGAATGAGAGCAGGAACCCATTCCGCTTCAGCGAGCCCGTCCCGGCCGACGAGCTGCTCGACCGCGACGACGAGGCGCGCCTGCTGCTGGAGCGCGCGAGGGGCGGGAACAACAGTCGCCTGGTCGCACCCCGCCGCTACGGCAAGACCTCGCTCCTCACCCGTGTCGTCGAGGATGCCCGGCGTGCGGGTTGGGCAGCGGTCTACGTCGACTTCTTCGGCGTGCTCACCCTGGACGACATCGCCAAGCGCATCGAGCGAGCGTATTCCGAGCAGCTCCGGGGCCGTTCCGCGACGTGGTTCGCCGGCGTAAGGCGCATGCTCCGCCCAACCCTGCGACTCGGCGGCGGCGCGATCCCCGCCGGCGTGGAGGTGTCGGTCGACCCGCAGGCGGAGCCGCCCCTGCTCGAGCGGCTCGCCCTTCCCGCGCAGCTCCACGAGCGCCACGGCACGCGCACGCTGGTCGTCTTTGACGAGTTCCAGGACATCCTCGCCACCAAGGAGCGGGCCGACGCAGTGATCCGCTCGGAGATCCAGCACCACGGCGATGCCGCCAGCTACGTCTTTGCCGGCTCGCACCTGGGGATGATGCGGGAGCTTTTCGCCGATCGCCGGCGGGCCTTCTACGGTCAGGCCGGCCCGGTCGACCTGCCACCGCTTCCGCCTGTCGATGTCGCCGAGTACATCTCCGCGCGCTTCGAGGCCACCGGTCGACCGCTCGGCCCGGCCCTCGACCCGCTCCTCGAAGTATCGCGCGGTCACCCCCAGCGCACGATGCTGCTGGCCCACATCCTCTGGGAGTTTGCTTCCGAGGGGGTCGGGGTCAGCGAGGAAATCTGGCTGTCGGCCTATGACGAGGTGATGCACCACGTCAGGGACGAGCTGCGGGCTGCCTGGTCCTCGCTGCCGACCTCGCAACGACGCGTCCTCACGGCGATCGCCGAGAACCGCGAGGGCATCTACGCCGCCGGCAGGCGCCAGGGCGGCTCCCGTGGCGGCGCCGTTCGCAGCGCGGTCGAGGCGCTCCGGGACCGCGGTGAGATCTTCGCGGACGCAGGCACGGTAAGCGGATGGCGCCTCGTCGATCCGTTGTTGGCAGCCTGGGTCGACGAAGGTCGGCCCGGCCTGTAGGGCGGCTTGGGATATTGGGATACTTCCATCGGTGACCCTTTGGAGAGGAGAGGCATGAGCTTCCCGGGGCGACTCGGCGCGGTTGCCGCTTTGATCTTGATCGTGGCCATTGCCGCCGGCTGCGGCGGAACGGTGATCGACAGCAAGAAGACCGAGGAAGAGCTGCAGGCGAGCCTGACGAAATCGCTGAACGAAAAGGTCTCGTCGGTCGATTGCCCGTCCGGCCAGAAGGTCGAAACCGGCGCCACGTTCACATGCAGCGTCAAGTTCTCGAACGGCAAGACGGATACCGCGACCCTGAAGATCCGCAATCAGGACGCCGACGTCAGCGTGATCCACCTCAGCGAGGCAAACCAGCAGGGCCAATGAATAAAGTCTCGCCAATGAGCCAAACCATCGCGGCCGCAGCGCCGACCACGCACGCAAAGCTCCTCGACTGGGTCGGGGAGATCGCAGACCTGACCCAGCCCGACGCCGTCCACTGGTGCGACGGCTCGGCCGAGGAGTACGACTCCCTCGCCCAGACCCTGATCGACGCGGGCACCTTCGAGCGCCTCTCCGACGCCAAGCGCCCCAACTCCTACCTGGCCCTCTCGGACCCCGGCGACGTCGCCCGGGTCGAGGACCGCACCTTCATCTGCTCCGAGGACGAGGCCGACGCCGGCCCGACCAACAACTGGCGTGAACCGGCCGAGATGCGGACGATGCTCACCGGCCTCTTCGAGGGCTGCATGGCGGGCCGGACGATGTACGTGGTGCCCTTCTCGATGGGCCCGCTCGGCTCGCCGATCGCCCACATCGGCGTGCAGCTGACCGACTCCGCCTACGTCGCGGCGAGCATGCGGATCATGACCCGGATGGGCAAGGGCGCCCTCGACGTGCTCGGCACCGACGGCGAGTTCGTCCCCTGCCTGCACTCGGTCGGCGCTCCGCTGGCGGCAGGCGAGGAGGACGTTCCCTGGCCCTGCGACGCCGAGAACAAGTGGATCGTCCACTTCCCCGAGACGCGGGAAATCTGGTCCTACGGCTCCGGCTACGGCGGCAACGCCCTGCTCGGCAAGAAGTGCTTCGCGCTGCGGATCGCCTCGGCGATGGCCCGCGACGAGGGTTGGCTCGCCGAGCACATGCTGATCCTCAAACTCACCTCGCCGGAGGGCGCGGTCAAGTACGTCGGCGGCGCCTTCCCGTCGGCCTGCGGCAAGACCAACCTGGCGATGCTGATCCCGACCCTGCCCGGCTGGAAGGTCGAGACGATCGGCGACGACATCGCCTGGATGAAGTTCGGCGAGGACGGCCGCCTCTACGCGATCAACCCCGAGGCCGGCTTCTTCGGCGTCGCCCCCGGCACGAGCGAGAAGACCAACCCGAACGCGATGAAGACGGTCGCCAGCGACTCGATCTTCACCAACTGCGCCAAGACCGACGACGGCGACATCTGGTGGGAGGGGATGACCAAGGAGGCGCCCGAGCACCTGATCGACTGGCACGGCAACGACTGGACGCCGGAGGCCGACAAACCCTCGGCGCATCCGAACGCGCGCTTCACCACGCCGGCCGGCGCCTGCCCCTCGATCGCCCCCGAGTGGGAGGACCCCGCCGGGGTGCCGATCGACGCCTTCCTCTTCGGCGGGCGCCGCTCCAAGGTGGTGCCGCTGGTGCGCGAAGCCTTCGGCTGGGAGCACGGCGTCTTCCTCGGCTCGATCATGTCCTCGGAGACGACCGCGGCGGCAGCCGGCGAGGTCGGCAAGCTGCGCCACGACCCGATGGCGATGTTGCCCTTCTGCGGCTACCACATGGGCGACTACTTCAGCCACTGGCTGAAGGTCGGCGCCCGTGAGGGCGCGAAGATGCCGCGCGTCTTCTACGTCAACTGGTTCCGCAAAGACGACGAGGGCAACTTCCTCTGGCCCGGCTTCGGCGAGAACAGTCGCGTGCTGGAGTGGGTCTTCCGCCGCTGCGAGGGAACCGCGGAGGCCGAGGAGACGGCGATCGGCAACGTGCCCGCGCCAGGCGCTCTGCAGACCGAGGGCCTCGAGATCTCAGCCGAGGCGCTGGCCGAGCTGGTCGCGGTCGACCCGGCCGAGTGGAGGGTCGAGCTGCCGGGGATGCACCAGCACTTCGCCCGCTTCGGCAAACACCTGCCGGACGAGCTGCACGAGCAGCTCGCCGACCTCGAGCGGCGCCTGGGCTCCTAAGGCTCGGGCTACTGGGCGGCTTCCGCGAAAGCGGGGGCCGCGTCGCCGGGCGCGGGGCTCGCTTCCGGCGGCGGCGGAGTCCAGCCCGGCGGCAGGATCTTGCCCGGCGGCTGGCCACCGTAGACGCCCGGCATGAAAAGCGGCCGGCCGATCGACGCGTTGAACGCCGCCTGCGCGGATTTGGAGCTGGCGATCGGCCAGTGCCTGCCTTGTTTTTTTTCGTCGAACCAGACCAAAGCGCGGGCCTTCGGATACTGGGCGGGGACCACGTTCAGGGCGTTGCGGATCCACTGCGCCTTCGAGCCGCCGCGCTCTTCTGAGGCGACCTCGCCGATTGCCAGCGGCTTGGTTGGAGCTATCTTCAGCACCCGTTCGTAAGTCGAGCGGAAGATCTGGTTGAAGCTGAGCCAGCCCGGGGAGTGTGCCGTCGTGCCCCAGTTGAAGCCGTCAAGGCAGGTCCAATCGACATAGGCGTTGCCGGGGTAGAACTGGCGCAGGTTTTGCAGCCTGCGGGCGAGGGCGATGTTTGGGCACCAAACCCAGGTCGCGTTGTTGGCACCGACCGCGGTGAAGATGTCGTGGACGTGGCGCCAGGCCTTGACGAAGTCACCTTTTTGGTTGCCGTTGACGCTTTCGCCCCAGGGGAACCAGAAGCCGTTCATCTCCCAGTCGAAGCGCATGAAGAACGGGTGGCCCCATTCGCGGGCGTTTTCGGCGAAGCCTTCGATGAATGAGTCGTAGCTGCCGTCGATGACCCGCTTCAAGCTGAAGGCGGGCTGGCGCACGTCATCCTTGGTCGCCGCCGAAGAGCTCCAGCTGAAGAAGGGGATCGCCCCGTGCTTGCGGATGCTTTCCATCGGCACAGCCGGAAAGCCGAAGTATTCGCAGGGCGAGCGGTTGCAGTCGGCGAAGGGGGAGTAGAAGGCGACCAGCGAGGCGCTCTTGCCGACGGAGCTCTCGAAATCGTCGAGCGCGTTCATGTCCCAGGGGACCTGGATTCCGGTGAACTGCCTGCCGATCTGCGCGCCCCAATAGAGCGGGCGCGCTGGATGCTGCGTGGCGCTGGCGCTTGCGGGCAGGGAGAGGCCAAGGGCGATCGCCAGGCAGGCGGCTGCCGTCCATGCTTTTCGTGTAGCCCGCTTTCCGCGCACCACGTCTACTTTCCGCGCACCACGTCTGTTTGGATCAACGCGGCGGCGGAATGGGAGTTGTGGTCAGGGAGCCATAGCGGTTTCCCCGGAAAGAAGGTTGCTTGAGGCCGGTGGCGAAGGCTTGCATCGCCTTCGGGGATCCCTCGAGCGGCCAGGAGACCCCCTGCTGGACCTGGTCGAACCAGATCAGGCCGCGGACGCGCCGGAACTTCGTGCGCAGCGACTTGAACATCCCGTGGATCCACTCCGCCTTCTTGTGCCCCCCTCCGCTGGAGGCGATCTCGCCCAGCATGACCGGCTTCGTCGGCGCGATCTTCGTCACCAATTGGTGGTAGCTGCCGGCGAAGATCTGGTCGAAGCTCTTCCAGGCGGTCGGATGGCTGCGAGCACGGGCCCAGTTGTAGCCGTCGAGGCAGCTCCAGTCGACGTATTCGTTGCCGGGATAGAAGCTGGCGATCGGGGCGAACTGGTGGATGTCGATGTACGGGCACCAGGTCCAGGTGGCGTTGGTCGCGCCGACCGCGGTGAAGATGTCGTGGACGTGGCGCCAGGCCGAGACGTATTCGCCCGGCTGGTTTTCGTTGACGCCCTCATCCCAGGGGAACCAGTCGCCGTTTGGCTCCCAGTCGAAGCGCAGGAAGAAGGGGTGTCCCCAGGTCCGCGCCGCTTCGGCAAATTCGCGGATGTAGGAGTCGTAGCTGCCGGAGATCACGTCGGAGAGCTGGAATTCCGGCTCGGGCGCCCCTTCCACCCAGGGGGTTGCCTGAGAGCTCCAGCTTAGGAAGGGCACGGCGCCGTAGCTCCGCACGGTTTCCATCGCCGTGCTCGGGAATGGGTAGAACGAGCAGGGAGCCGTCGAGCAATCGGCGAACGGTGAGGCGAACTCGATCGTCGAGAGGCCCTTGTTGGTCCATTCCTGAAACCTGGAGACCGCGCTCATGTCCCAAGGTGGCTGTGTGCCCGTGAGCTGGTTGCCGATCCAGGCGCCCCAGTAGATGTCGCGCTGGGCCCGCGGCTTGGCCGCCGCGGGGGCGGCGAGGAGGAGCAGCGTTGCGAGCACGGCGAGCGAGGCGATTAGTCCCCTCTCGGCGTGGCGGCGCGTTCTCATGTTCTGAGCTTCGTCACGCGAGTTGGCGAAGTTTAGGGAAGGGCGAATGTTTGCTTTCGCTCAACTCGGCGGCGGGATCGCGCCGCCGCTCAGAGAGGCGTAGCTGTTGCCGACGTAAGACGGGCTCTGGATCCCGGCGGCAAAAGCGCTTATGGCGCCGGCGCTGCTGTCCAGCTGCCAGTCCATGTTTTCCCCTTCGACGATCTTGTCGAACCAGAGCAGGCCGTGGATCGCCGGGTATTCAGTGGGGATCTCTTTCAGCATTTCTTTGATCCAGGCGGCCTTGGAGCCGCCGTACTCGCTCGAGCCGACCTCTCCGATGACCATCGGCTTGGAGGGCGCGATCGTTTCGACGATGCGGTGGTAGGTCGAGCTGAACAGCTGGTCGAAGGTCATCCAGCGGCTGGGTTTGGTCGGGTTCGTGCCCCAGTTGTAGCCGTCGAGGCTGGTCCAGTCGACGTAGCCGTCGCCCGGGTACATCGCGGCGATTTCGCCGAATTCTTTGCCGGGATCGACGTTCGGGCACCAGACCCAGCTGACGTTGTTGGCGCCGACCGAGGTGAAGATGTCGTGGACATGGCGCCAGGCGGTGACGTATTCGCCGGGCTGATTGCCGTTCGCGCCTTCTGCCCAGGGGAACCATTCGCCGTTCATCTCCCAGTCGAAGCGCAGGAAGAAGGGGTGCCCCCAGTCACGAGCGCTTTCGGCGAATTCGCGGATGTAGGAGTCGTACTTGCCCGCGATCAAGTCGGAGAGCTGGAATTCAGGCTCGTCGAGGCTGGAGGGTGTCGACTGCGAGCTCCAGCTGAAGAAGGGGATCGCGCCGTGGTCGCGGATGCTTTCCATCGAGGTCGTCGGGAACTTGTAGAAGGAGCACGGCGAGGACGAGCAGTCGGCGAAGGGAGCGGCGAAGTGGACCAGTGAGAGCTGTTTGCCGACCGATTCTTCGAGCTTCGAGACGGCGCCCATGTCCCAGGGCGCTTCGGCGCCGGTGAGCTGGGAGCCGATCCAGGCGCCCCAGTAGAGGCTTGAGGGGGTCGGGGCGGCCGAGGCCCGCGCCTTCGCACAACGCGCACGCCGGCGGCGTCGGACGCGCTGGCTGGGCCGACGACGGTCGTTGCGGAAGGTGATCCGGCAGCGGCCAGTGACCTGCCTGCCCTTGCCCAGCCCGATCCTGATCTGCGCCGCGCTCGCGCTTGCGGTTCGGCCCGCTGGCCGGTTGGGGCTTGCCGTGGCTCCGGCGGTGCCGAGCACCGCTGTCGTTACGAGGACCAGAGCCGTGGACAGAAGCCGACGGAGGACGGCGCGGGGGCTGGAAGTCGTGGCCATGCCCTGCCATCGACCGGTGCGGTCGGGACTTCAGCGGACCATTTGTCAACTGGACATTTGTCCAGTTATCTGGTCAACCGGGGGCGATTCAGCTAGGCGGCTGAATCGTGCCGGCGGGGAGCGCGGCGTATTTGCTGCCGACGTAGGACGAGCTCTGAATGCCCGCGGCGAAGGCTTCGGTTGCGCTGGTGGAGCTCTCGATTGACCAGTCCATCGGTTCGCCCTCGGCGTGGCGGTTGAACCAGAGCAGGCCGTGGATCTTCGGATACGCGGTGGGCAGCTCCCCGAGCATTTCCCTGATCCAGGCGGCCTTGGAGCCGCCGTACTCGGTCGAGCCGACCTCGCCGATCGCCATCGGCTTCGACGGGGCGATCGTGTCGGCGATGCGGTGGTAGGTGGAGTTGTACAGCTGGTCGAAGGTCTTCCAGCCGGCCGGCCTGTAGGGGTTCGTGCCCCAGTTGTAGCCGTCGAGGCCGGTCCAATCGACGTAGCCGTCGCCCGGGTAGAGCGAGGCGATGTTCTTGAATTCGTTGCCGGGGTCGATATTCGGGCACCAGACCCAGGAGACGTTGGTGGCGCCGACCGAGGTGAAGATGTCATGGACGTGGCGCCAGGCGGTGACGTATTCGCCGGCTTTGTTGCCATTGACACCCTCCGACCAGGGGAACCAGTTCCCGTTCATCTCCCAGTCGAAGCGCAGGTAGAACGGGTGGCCCCAGTTCTTCGCCGCGGTGGCGAAGCTGCGGAGGTAGGAGTCGTACGTCCCGGCGATCACGTCGGAGAGCTGGAAGTTCGGCTCGTTGAGGCTCGAGGGCGTCGACTGCGAGCTCCAGCTGAAGAAGGGGATCGCGCCGTGTTTGCGAATGTTTTCCATCGGGGTGGTGGGGAAGTTGTAGAAGGAGCACGGCGAGCTGTTGCAGTCGGCGAAGGGCGAGGCGAACTGGACCAGTGAGAGCGGCTTGTGCGCCAGCCCTTCGAAGGCGGAGACGGCGTTCATGTCCCAGGGTGCTTCGGTACCGGTGAACTGGCTGCCGATCCAGGCGCCCCAGTAGATCGACGACGGAGCGGGCGCGGGTGCGGGGCTGGGTTCCGGTTCCGGCGCGGGTTCCGGAGAAGGCGCCGGTGCGGGTTCGGGCGTTGGCCCAGGGGCCGGTTCTTCGCTTACGGGAGGAGCAGGCGCTTCAGGCGCCGGATTCGATTCTTCAGGGGGTGGAGTGGGGGCCGGAGCCGGCGCGGGAGTTGAGTTTTCGACCATCACGGTGACGCTCGTGCTGCCCAGCTTGTTCCGGTGGGAGTATGCGGTTGCGGTGAGGGTGTGCGATCCGTTGGACAGAGACTTCGTGTCGAGGCCGTAGGTGTAGGGCGAGCTGGAGTCCGAGGACTTGACCGAGCCGTCGACCGCGAAGTCGACCCGCGAAGGAGTCGTGCCCGTGACCTTAACCTGCCAGCCGACGGTGCCGGAGACGGTTGCGCCGTTCGCCGGCGACTGTGTCGTGATGCTGAGCCGGTACCGCGAGGACGACGCCTTCACGTTGGTGCGGGCATGCACGTTGGCAAGGGCGCCGGGGTGGGTGGTGGCGTTGCCTGTCGCCGGTGCGGCAAGCGAGACGAGCGCGGCGACCATGCAGAGAGCCAGGGTGCGTATTCGGAGGTCGGAATGTGTGGTCACACGGGAGTGATCGGCTCCTGTGCACCGGCCTCCAGGCCGCACGGTTTGGTTTGGACGTTTGTCCCGGTCCGGGTGGTTAGACGAGCGTGCGGTACAGCGTCAGCAGCTCGGAAGCGCAGTCGTCCCAGCTGCTCAGCGTCGGTCGCCTGTCCTGGGGCGGCAAGGCCAGCTCTTCGACGATCGCGGCGCCGACGTCACGCGGGTTCTGGCCCAAGGGCATTGCGCGGGCGAAGCCGTCGTCGGCGAGCTCGGACAGTCCGCCGGTGTCGGCGACGAGCAGCCTGCATCCCGCCGCCGCCGCCTCCAGAGCCACGAGCGGATGCGTCTCGAACTCGCTGAGAAGGACGACCAGCGAGGTTCGGCGCAGGAGCTTGGCCATCGCATCGGGTTGGTCGGCGGGGACGCTGGTGAACTCGACCGCGTCGCCCAAGTCGAGCTCCGCCGCCTGTTGGCGCAGGTCCGCCTCGTAGGGACCGCTGCCGACGATCAGCAGCTTTGCCTTCGGTTCCAGGCGCAGGACCTCGGGCAGGGCCGCGAGCACCCTGTGATGGCCCTTGTAGCGCTCGAGCCGGCCGATCGTGGCAAAGGTCGGCCGGCCGTTGCGCTCGGGTGGCCCGGCGGCGGAGAAGGCGAGCTCGGTCCCGTTGGGGATCAGGACGAACTTGTCGGCCGGCAGCCGAAGCTCGCGGCTGTACTCCTCGATCTCGAAGCGGGCGACTGCCACCAGGCGTGCGGCACGGCGCAGCAGCGGTCGCATCAGCAATCGCTGCAGCCGGCGCAGCCGGTTGCGCAGGCCCGAGGAGTGGCCGCCGCCGTGGAAGGTGACCAGATACGGAACGCGCAGCGCGATCGCCCGCAGCATCGCCAGTGGGGCCACCGCGGTGTGGTAGCTCTGGACGTGGATCACGTCGGGCTTGGCGCGGCGGATCTCGCCCCAGAGCCGCGGCGCGAAGCACCAGTCACGGCCGGCCGGCCAGGAGCGCAGGACGCGGATCCGGACGCCGTCGCGCTCCTCTTCTCGCAGCTTCGCTCCCCCCGGCTCGGTGCAGAGCACCTCGACCTCGGCGCCCGTGGCGGCGATGCGGCGGGTCACCTCGCTGACGTGGCGCTCGACGCCGCCCTGGACCAGCGGGCTCAGCGGCGTCACCGTGAGGACGCGCAGCGGTCGCGGCTGACCGATCTCCGCCTCGGTCTGCTCGTCCTCGTCTCGGTGCGACGCGGTCGCGTAACCGACCACCGTGGTTGCCAGGCCGGCGGCGATCATCGCCGCCCGCCCGAGTCCGGCGAATTCGCCACGCAGGACGCCGCCGAGGTTGCGCAGGACGCCGAGTGGCAGTGTGCGCCGCACGTAGGAGCGCTCCGAGGAGAGGCCGGATTCGCTTCCCACCAGCCGCGCCAGGGCCGCCTTGGAGCGTCCCTCGGCGAAGCAGCGGGTGATGAAGTAGCGCAGCTCGCCGCGCTCGGCGGGCACGCAGTGTTCGACTGCGGGCACCGGGTCGAAGAGGATGATTCGCTCCGGCCAGCGCTCGGTGAGGCGGATGCAGAGGTCGGTCTCCTCGCCGCCGGCCGCGTTCCTCTCGATCCGGCTGAACTCTTTGCGCAGCCCCCCGACCGCGAGCATCTCCTCGCGCCTGATCGCCATGTTGGCCGCGATCGCGTTGCGGACCGGCTCGCGCTCCTTCGGCATGCCCGAGTGCATGCAGCCGACGACCCAGTCGAACTCGGGCGGAAACCAGGCGGGCCGCTGCGCCAGCCAGCGCGGGTTGACGCCGCCGGCGACACCGATCACGCGCGGGTCGGCGAAGTCCGCGCCAAGCCGCTCGATCCACTCGTGGTTGGGAATCGCGTCGTCGTCGAGGAAGGCGACGACCTCACCGATGCTCTCGGCGACGCCGGTGTTGCGCCCGCCGCAGGAGCCGCGTTCGGCGGCATTGGCGATGACGCGGACATCGGGCCAGCGACGGCGGCACTCCTCCTCGAGCTCGGGTGCGTAGTCGATCACGAGCAGCGTCTCGGCCGGGGCGGCAGTCTGCCGGCGCATCGACTCGATGATTTCTTCGATCGAGCCAAGGCGGTCGAAGGTGAAGGCGGTGATGATCACCGAGATCGAGGGGACGGTGAATGCTTCCTGTTGGTTGAGCTGGCTCGGCACGCGGCCAGGTTACAGCCGCTCCTCGGTGGCGATGGACAACTACGATCCGCCGCGATGCGGATCCTGATGCTGGCGCAGACCTACTCCCCCGTTGTCGGGGGGGAGGAGCGCTTGGTCGAGGACCTCAGCCTGCAGCTTGCCGGCCGCGGCCACGATGTCGCCGTCGCCACCCTGCGCCAGCCGCTCGGACCGCCGCCCGACGTGGCCGGCGTGAGGGTCGAGCTGCTGGAGAGCTCGGTCCACAGCATCCCCGGCATCAAGGTCCAGGAGGAGCGCCACTACGCGGCGCCGCTGCCCGACCCGAAGACGACGGCGGGCCTGCGCCGGCTGCTTCGCGAGCTGCGGCCCGATGTCGTCCACGCCCACAACTGGCTGGTCAACTCCTACCTGCCGCTCGCCCGCCGCGCCTCGCCACCCCTGGTGCTCTCGCTGCACGACTACGGGATTCTCTGTCCGACCAAGAGGCTCTTCTACAAGGGCGGTGTCTGCAGCGGACCGGCGCCGCTCAAGTGCATGCGGCATGCCTTCGAGTACTACGGCGCCGGGAAGGGCGTGATGGTGGCCACCGGCACGCGCCTCTCCGAGCCCTGGCTGCGCCGTCGCGCCGATGTCTTCCTCTCGGTCAGCTCGGCGGTCGAAGAGCTCTGCCGGGTGCGGCCGCAGGACGCCCACCGCATCGTGCCCAACTTCGTCGGCGAGCTGCCCGCCGCGCCCGCCGACGCCGATCGGCGACTCTCGTTCCTGCCCGGCGAGCCCTACGTCCTCTACTTCGGCGATGTCGCCGAGGACAAGGGCGCCGGCACCCTGATCGGGGCCTACCGGGAACTGCAGGACCCGCCGCCGTTGGTTCTGATCGGGCGCCGCAGCCTCGAGGGTCTCTCCGCAGAGCCCGGTGTGATCGCTCCTGGGCCACTGCCCCACCCGCTGGCGATCGAGGCACTGCGGCGTTCGATGTTCACCGTGGCGCCATCGATCTGGGCTGAGCCGTTCGGCATCGTCGCTCTCGAGGCGGCCGCAGCCGGCAAGCCGATCGTCGCCTCTGACATCGGCGGGCTGCGCGACATCATCGCCGACGGCGAGACGGGACTGATGGTGAGGGCCGGCGATAGGGCCGACCTGCGCGACGGGTTGGCGCGGATGATCGGCGACGCGGCAATGCGCGAGCGGATGGGCAGGGCGGCTGCGGAGCGGGCGAAGCAGTTCAGCCCGGAGGCGGTCGTGCCAAGGTTCGAAGACGCCTATCGGGATGCGATCGCTGCACGGCTAAAGCGCGGGGACAGCCACGGTCGATAGGCCACCAGGGTTGGCGCAAAGGGCGCCGAACCTATCCTGATGACGATCGAGCCGACGACCGCCACCACGCCAGCCGACGAGCCAGCCGCCACGGCTGCGCCGACGACCGTGCGCCTGGAACCGACCACCGGCTTCAGCCGCGTCCTCTCGCCGCGCGAACTCTGGCGCTACCGCGACCTCGCCCTGCAGATCGTCGTCCGCGACATCACCCTGCGCTACCGCCAGACGGCGCTCGGGGCAGCCTGGGCGATCCTGCAGCCGGTCGCCTTCATGATCATCTTCTCGGTCTTCTTCGGCCGTGTCGCCGGGGTCTCCTCCGGCGACGTCCCCTACGCCCTCTTCAGCCTCGCCGCGCTGGTGCCCTGGGCCTTCTTCTCGAATGCCCTGCTGCTCGGATCTGAAAGCCTCGTCATGTACAAAGATCTGGTCTCGAAAATCTACTTTCCCCGCATCTTCATGCCGATGGGGGTGATCGGCGCCGGTTTCGTCGACCTCGGCATCTCGATCGTGATCCTGCTCGCGGTAGTCCTCGTCTACGGCATCGTGCCCTCGGCGGCGATCCTCTTCGTTCCGTTTCTGGTCGTGCTCGCCGCCGCCGCGCTGCTCGGCGCCACCGCCCTGCTCTCCGCCGTCAACGTGCGCTACCGCGATGTTCGCTACGTAGTCCCGTTCGCGGTGCAGATGTGGCTCTTCATCACGCCTGTGGTCTACTCGGCCAGCTCGATTAGCCAGCCATGGCGGACGCTCTCGGCGATCAACCCGATGGCCGGCGTGGTCGAAGGCTTCCGTTGGGCCGTGCTCGACACGGGCAGTCCGCCCTGGGCGTTGATGGGGGTTTCGACGCTTGGCGCGGCAGTGCTGCTGCTGATCGGTCTTGCCTATTTCGACCGGGTGGAGCGCGGCTTCGCCGACATCATCTGATGAGCGACGTCGCGATCGAGGTCCACGAGCTCGGTAAGAGGTTTCGGCTCGGGCTCAGCCATCAGGGATACGGGACGCTGCGCGACAGCCTCGTCAACGGCATCAAGGCGGTGCCAAAGAAGCTGATCGGCCGCGGTCCCAAAGTCGAGTTCGACTACCTCGACGCGCTGCGCGAAGTCTCCTTCACGGTAGACCGCGGCGAAGCGATCGGCCTGATCGGCCACAACGGTGCCGGCAAGAGCACACTGTTGAAAGTGCTCTCACGGATCATCGAGCCGAGCAGCGGCTGGGCTGATGTCACCGGTCGGGTCGGCTCGCTGCTCGAGGTCGGGACCGGCTTTCACCCGGAGCTGACCGGGCGCGAGAACGTTTTCCTCAACGGCGCCATCCTCGGCATGCGAAGGGCCGAGATTCGCTCCCGTTTCGACGAAATCGCCGAGTTCGCCGATGTCGACCGCTTCCTCGACACGCCGGTGAAGCGCTACTCAAGCGGCATGTCGGTGCGCCTCGCCTTTGCCGTTGCTGCCCACCTCGAACCCGAGATCCTGCTCGTCGACGAGGTGCTGGCCGTCGGCGACGCCTCGTTCCAACGCAAGTCGCTGGCGAAGATGGGCGAGGTGGCGAAAGCCGGTAGCACCGTGATCTTCGTTTCCCACAACCTCGCCACGATCCAGGCTCTCTGCGGGCGCGGCATCCTGCTCGAACGCGGTGCTGTGATCGCCGACGCTCCGGTCGACGAGGCGGTCAGCCATTATCTGCGCGGCCTCGAGCGCTCCGCCTCCGACGACCTGCTGAAGCGCCAGGACCGCCACGGCTGGAGGGAATCGCTTGTCAGGCGACTCGCCGTCTACGACATCGTCTCTGGCGAGTCCGATGTCGTCGTCGGCGGCCGCAACGCGAAAATCGTTATCGAGTTCACCGAGGTGCTGCCGATGATGGAGGTGCAGCTGACCGTCGTCAACAGTCTCGGCTATCCGGTCACCACGCTCGACAGCGAGCTCTCAAGCCCGAGTGACGTCCGCGACTCGGAGCTGGGGCCGCGAATCGAGTGCGAGATCGAGTCGCTGCCGTTGATTCCAGGCCGTTACCGGATCGATGTTGTCCTGCGCGGCCGCCAGGAGATTCAGGACAACCTGCAGGCGGCCGCCTACTTCGATGTCGAGCCCGGTGTGCTCGGCGGCAGACCGATGCCACCGATGGGAGCCGACGGCGATGTCGTCCTTGCCCACAGCTGGCGACTGCCGCCGACCTAAGGTTCGAGCGGCTGAGTGGCTACGGGCGCTCGGGCCAACCTGCGCAGGTGTTCGCGCAGGCCGATGCCGAAGTTGGTCGGGCGGCCGCTGTAGTTCTCGATCAGGCTTGGCCCGCCGCGGCAGGTCCAGTCGTTGCCGGCATCCCAGGCCCAGCCGAGGTAGGAGATACCCTCGGCGTCGGCCCAGCGCATGTAGCGGTCGATGTAGCGGTGGCGGCAGTCCCCCTCGCCAAGCTCGCCGGTGACCACGGGGTGATTCTGTGCGATGCGGGCCAGGGTGGCGCGGCAGTGGACTTGGCAGGCGGAGAAGTTGTAGGTGTGGTTCGAGGCGACCTCGGCGTTGGCGGGGTCGGGCGGCAGGTGGGCGAGCCAGCCGTCGAGGTTGCGGGCCCAATCGACCCCGGCAAGCATCAGCGGTTGTTGCGCTCCGGTCGAGCGTACGACTTCGACCAGCTGTCGCATCCCGATTGCCGGGTAGAGGCCGACCCAGTGGTCTTCGATTTCACACCCTTCCTCCCAGCAGGACCAGGGCACCCCGGGGCGCGGCTCGTTGTAGAGGTCGAAGATCACGCTGTGGTCTTCGCGGTATTCGGTGGCGACGCTGCGCCAGAATTCCGGCGAGTGTTCGGCGTCGGGCATGGGGATGATCCCGGCCGAGGGGTAGGTGCGTGGTGATGCCCAGTGAAGATCGAGGATCACGTATAGGCCGGCGCGCTCCAAGTGTTCGACGTAGGCGTGGATCGCAGTCCGGTAGTTGGCGCCGCCGAGACTCGCCGGGGTGTAGTTGATCCCCAGCCAGCAGCTCTCGTTGAGCGGCACGCGGACAGCGTTGATGTGCCAGCGCAGCATCGCCTCGATCGAGGCTTGGTCGTCGGGGCCCTCGAAGATGCCATTTCCCCGCTCGCACTGGTACTCCGTGCCTGACCTGTTGACGCCGACCAGCCGCACCGGGTTGCCGCCCCGATCCACCAAGTGGTTGGCACGCACCCCGATCCAGGGGCCGGCGGCAGCGGCCGCCGGCAACAGGGCGAAGGCCAAGGCCACGGCCGGGATGGCGAGCCAGCTGAGGCTGATTCTCATGCGGTCTATCTTTGCCGAACCCGCAAAGGCGAGCGGGGATGCGGTCAGGAGGTGGCGGGTGAGGGCTCGACCACGCGGCGGATCGCCCGCATCCCGTCCACGATCGCGTTCTCCATCGCTGAGTACTCCCACGAGGCGTAACGGCCCGCGACGCGGATGTCGCGCTTTTCCAGCTCCCCGTGCAGCGTTGCCTTGACCGCCGAAGCCTCATGGTCGTGGATCACGTAGGCGCACTCGATCAGCACCGGCAACACCGTTTCGACATCGTCGGCGCCGTCGATCGCGCCGAGCGTGACCAGATCGGCGATCGCTTCTTTGACGAGATCGTTCTCATCTCGGCCCGGATCGTGGGAGATCTCGACATAGACGCTCTCCCGTCCTGGCGGCGCCATGCTGTCGGCGAAGCGTGCGTAGAAGCCGACTCGGTAGGCGGCGAACTTATCCTCTGGCAGGTAGATCCACTGGTACTGGCTGAACTCTGGATTGGCTCGCTTAAGACCGAGGTTCACGCAGGTGACGGAGTTGGCTCGCAGCTTGGGGGCGACATCGAAGACCGGGTCGTGGGGGCTGACGATCGAGGCGAGCTGGGGCAGCGGGATTGTTGCCAGCACGGCGCTGTCATAGCCAAACTCGCGTCCGTCCTCGATGCGGACCGCACGCTGCTCTGTGTCGATCTCAACGGCCCTTGCCTCGGTGATCAGGTTCGGCACCAGCGCCGCCAGGCCGGAACTGAGCGTGGCGATCCCTCCGCTCGAGGGGTATAGGAAGGAGCGGTTGTAGCCGGTTTCCACAGCACGCTTCTCTTTGCCGCCCTTGCGGATGTCGTCGAGGCTCGGTTGGGGCACGAATCGGCCCAGCCACTCGCAGGTTAGTTCCTCGACAGATGCAGTCGAGAGCTTCTCGTTGTAGGGCACCATGAAGTGGCGCCCGATGCCGGTGCCGAGGTTGGCCTCGATCCACTCGCCGAAGTCGGCGAACTCCGCCGCCGACTTCGGCGACGGGTTCTTGGGAAGCAGATCGAGGCATTCGCGTCGGATCGGTTCGGGCGCGTAGGCGAGGTGGAGCTGAAACGGGTAGGGCACGATCGTCTCCCCGATCGAGATCACCGAGTTGCGGGCGACGCGGTTCCAGTCCTCGGGCCGGGTCGCCTCCTCGACCAGGGCGAGCGCGTCGGGATCGGAGAGGTGCAGCAAGTGGCCCGAGCAGTCGAAGGTGTAGCCATCCTTCTCGAAGCTTCTGGTGAGGCCCCCAGGTTCGTCCGCCGCCTCGAGCAGGACGGCGCTTTGCCCCTGGCGGTCGGCCTCGATAGCTGCACTGAGACCAGCGGGGCCGGCACCGATGATGACTATGTCGAAATCGGCTTCCGCCATCAGATTGCTACTGACCCCCGAGCCACAACTTGCGCAGGAAGCGCAGCATGCTATCGGAAGCTCTGACCTCGATTCGAGGGACGTTTAGGGGGTCGGTTCCGCAGTGAACGAGGTGGGGCTCGGCGGTGCAGGCACCGAGATAGCCGGACCGATCAACCAGCGCTACGATCCGGTCGTCGAGCCTGCCGAATGGGTAGGCAAAGCTCGTAACCGGCGCCCCGAGTGCGGCCTCCAGGTCGATGCCGGAGCCCTGGATCTCTTGCGCGGCAATCTCGTCGGTGGTGTCTGGAAGAGAGCGGTGGGTCTGGCTGTGCGCACCGACGCGAACGTTGCCATCTCGCATCCGCTGGACTTCCTCCACTGTGAGCAGGGGGCGATCGCCGAGCTCGTCTCCGTCCGTGTCCCAATCGTTTTGCTTCCCCAGTCGCCGACTGACCAGGAAGATGGTCGCCGGGAACGCGTGTCGGCGCAGAACCGGTTGCGCGACTTGGAGGTTGTCGACGTAGCCGTCGTCGATCGTGATCACCGCTGCTCGCGGCGGAAGCGCGCGCTGCTCGCGCAGCGCGCGGAGCAGCTCCTCGAGGGGGATGACCCGGTACCGCAACGCGGCCAGCAGCCTCATCTGTCGAGCAAAGGCCCTTCTTGGCAAGACGAATCGATTGCCTCCGCTGCCCTCAGTGAAGGCGTGGTACATGAGTACCGGAACGCCGCGGGTGGACTGAGCCCAGCGGCCTCGGCTCATTCGGCTGCGTACGCCGAGCCAGAAGCTGTGCCGGGATATGAAGCTAAACCAGATCTGGCGCCGTTCCGCCCCAGGGATGAGTCTCCCCAACTTGGCGAGCGCCGTCGGCGAAGCTCGAACTGCGAGCAGCAGGCGACGGACGGCGAGATCGCGCGCGGTTGTGTCTCCGAACCAGCCGAGCAGCTTTCGGTACGTGTCGGGCTCACGTCCGGTGAATTCGGCGCAGAAGGCGCCGAAGCCCCGCGTGTCGGCGAGAATGCGCCGCCGCGACTTGTGGTCGTCGTGGACCGCATGGGCGTTGGGCAGGTAGGTGGGGACACAGCCGATCTTGCAGAGGCGGAAGGCCAACTCGACATCCTCCACGGCGGGAAGGTCGACCGAGAACGCTCCGCTCTCGAGCAGCGCCGCGCGTGGGGCTGAGAAGTTGGCGCCGTAGCAGTCGGGCCAGTCCGGATGCTTGGCTGCCATCTCCTCGTAGCGTTTGTTCCAGGCTGTCGCGTAGGCGTAGGAGAACCAATCCGGACTGGGAGGTGGCTCCTGTGTCAGGGCCCCGATTGCGAGCGCCATCGGGTTCTTCCGGTGCGCCTTGAGGTGCTCGGCCACGAGCTGTGGAGAGGCGACTATGTCGTCGTCGATGAAGAGGCAGACATCGGCGACGGAAGTCGGGATCGCCGCGTTCAGTGCAGCTGACTTGCCGGAGTTCTCGATGCGCATGACACGCAGGCGGTACGGCGTTTCGAGCTGATCGACCATCTCGGCGGTTCCGTCGCCGGACCCGTCATCGACGACTATCACCTCGAAGCTGGTTGGATCTTGGGTTTGGAGGGCGAGTGAACTCAAACAACGCCGCAGCATCTCGCGCCGGTTGTGAGTGGCAATCAAGACCGCCAACTTATGGGCCCGTTCGTTCACGGGACGCTCTGGACGAAGCCCGCGTCCTCTCCGCTCGTCGTGTCGCTGGTCAGTTCCAGCCAGCGATCGCGGCTGACGCCGCGCCGAACCGAGCGCCAGAACGTGAACCTGCGTACGAAGTGAAGCCAGACCATCTTCCGACCGCTGCCTGGAATCGCGCGGCCCATCGCGGCGAGCATCGATGGCTTGACGCGCAGTGCGATCAGGGCACGACGCAGGGCGAGCTCTCGGGGCCCCGCCGGGCCGACCCAGCCGAGCACCTGCCTTTGGGTCGAGGGATGCCGGTCGACCACGCTCACCTGTGCGACTCCCTGACGCTGCACATCTCTGAGCATCTGCGCCATGCCCTTTTGATCGTCATGTGTGGCCTCCGCGCCGGGGAGGTAGACCAAGGCACACCCCGCCTCGGCCAGCCGGAAGCCAAGCTCGATGTCTTCGACGCCGGGAAGGTCCGTCGCGTACCCGCCGAGTTCGATCAAGGTCGATCGCGGCGCCGAGAGGTTGGCACCGTAGCAGTCGGTCCAGGCGGCGGATCTGTGGTTCAGGTCCTCGTAATGCTCGTTCCAGCCCTGGGCGAACGCGTGCGCATACCAGTCGCGGGCCTGTGGCGGCTCCTGGACCAGCTTGCCGATGCCGGCGAGTGGCGCGTCGTCCGCATGGGCCTCGACGTGCTCGGCGAGCAGCTGCGGAGAGGCGACGATGTCATCGTCAAGGCAGAGGCAGATCCGGCCGCTAGAGGCACGAATGGCCTCGTTTTGGGCCGTCGCCCAGCCCCCGTTCTCCAGTCGCAGCGCCTGCAGGCGAAAGGGCATCTCGAGGCTCTCGACCATGTCGGCGGTGCCGTCGGCTGAGCCGTCGTCGGCGACCACCACCTCGAAGGAGCCGGGATCTTGGGTTTGATCGACCAGGGAGTCGAGACAACGCCGCAGCAACTCCTTGCGGTTGTAGCTTGCGATGACGACGCTCAGGTCGAAGGGTCGATTTCTATCCATTGGAAGTTACGCCGATCGTGTGACGAATCAAGATATCTCGCTCTCTGGACGCGTCGTTGCCAGTAGTGCTTCTTTGTAGACCGTCTCCAGACGCTTCGCCCAAGCCTCAGGGCTGTGGTGGCGGCAGGCAAGCTCGCGCGCTCGCTGCGCCAGCGCGCGACGGCGGTCGTCGTCGGCGAGCAAGCTTGTCGTCGCCGCGGCAATTTCCTCGGCTCCCTCTGCGACGGCGAAGGGAAGCTTCGGCTCGAAGCCGGTGAAGCCTTCGGCGCCCAGGTGGGTAGTCACCACCGCCTTTTGGCGCGCCATCGCCTCGAGTACCTTCATCCTCATTCCGCCGCCGCTGCGCACCGGCGCGATCACGATCGATGCCGCCTCCAGATGGGGTTTCATGCTCGGTGGGTCGGCGACCACCTCGATCCCGGGCCCGGCCAGTTCGCGCACTTCGCGCGGCGGGGCGCTGCCGACCAGTCGCAGCTTCGCCTGCGAACGGCGGGCGCGAACGGCGGGCATGATCTCGGTGGCGAGCCAGCGGGCCGCGTCGCGGTTGGGGAGGTGGGCGAAGGTTCCGGCGAAGAGGATCGTGTCGGGTTGTTCGCGCCGAGGGTCGAGCGGATCGGGCAGCACCATGCCGTAGGGATTGACGCGCACCCGCTCGCTCAGGTCGGGGGCGGCTCGCTTGATCGCTTCGGCATCGCCGTTGCAGTAGACCTGAACCAGGTCAAAGTGGCGCCAGGCCGAGGGAAGGAAGTCGTCCCAGCGTCGCCAGTCGAATGCACGCAGGGCCTGGGCGGGCCTCTCGGAGAATCGTGTCGGGCGCCATTCGGTGGCGGGCGCCCGCACCGCCTCGTGCTCGGTCAGCACATTCGGCACCCCGGCGGGAAGGCGCAGCACGGCGCCGGGATTGTCCTCGACCGCGATCAGGTCGAAGCTGCGGTCGGCGATGAGGCCGTCGACCAACGGCTGCAAATCTGCCGCTCCGCAGACGACCCGCCAGGGCCGGCGCCGCGTCATCCAGGCGGCCGCGAGCTCGGCACGGGTCCGCCAGCGCCGGGGGGCGGAGCTCGAGCGCCGCCGGTCGAGGATGTGCGCGTCGAGGCCCGAGCGAGAGAGCCGCTGCGCCGCCTCCGCTTGTCCGCGGTCTTCGCCGAGGGTCGAGACGAGCGTCACCTCGTGGCGCTCGCTCAGGCCGCGAAGCTGGGCATCGAACAGCTTCGGCATGGCGCCGATGCCGTTGGCATCGGGCACCATCGAGGTGATCAGCAGGATGCGCATCTCAGCTGCCGCCGTTTCGGCTGGGACGCTGGAGGCGGCCGAGGAGACGGTTGAGCGAGTTTCGCCGCTGCGGAAAGAGGAAGAGCTCGGCGAACCGATGGGCCAGCGGCCGTGGTGAGACCGCCATCGCGACGAACCAGGCGACGAACGCCAGCCTCATCGCCACCGAGACGTTGGAGCGGCGTCGCGCCGCCCGTACCGCGTCCGTCACCAAACTGCGGCAGCGGTCGTCGGGGATCGGGTGCAGGTCTGGCTCGAGGCGCAGCGAGACGAGCCGGTTGGCGAGGTCGGCGAGCGAAAGGATGCGATCCGGGCGGGGGAGCTCCAGGCGCTCGGCGAGACGCAGCAGCGCGATCGAGGTCTCGCGAGCGTATTCGATCGTCTCGCGGACGTGGTCGAGCTGCAGCGTCGGGGTCTCGGGCTCGTAGCTGTTGGCCCCGTGCACGCGGTAGGCGCCGGAGACCTGCTCGAGCGAGACGACAGTGCCGAGCAACGTCGCCAGGTGGATCAGGTACCAGTCGGCGCCGCAGACCGGATAGGCGCTCTCCGGGATCGGCAGGATCCGGCGGATCGCCTCCTCGCGAAAGGCGTTGGCGCTCGTCGGCAGCCAGGCCAGGTCGAAGGGATACGCGAGCTCGGGCTCCCGCAGATCCCCGGCCGGCATCGGCAGGTGAGGCGGGGGCTTCAGCGTCCCCGTCGGCCGCCCTTCGGCATCGATCACCTCCATCCGGAACTGCACCTTCGCGATCGTCTCATCGGCCGCGAAGGCGGCGGCGACGCGAGCTGCCGCCTCGGGGTGCAGGGTGTCGTCGGCGTCCAGGAACAGGACGATGTCGCCGGCGCAGCGCTCCATCCCGGCATTGAGCGCAGACGCCTGACCGCCGTTCTCCTTCAGCACGACGCTGACCCGCCCCTCGTACCCGCGCAGCACCTCGCGGGAGTCGTCGGTCGAGCCGTCATCGACGACGACCACCTCGACCTTCTCGTGCGTTTGCCGGCGGGCGCTCTCGATCGCGTTGGCGAGGAACCGCCCGTAGTTGTAGTTGTTGATCACGATGTCGACGGCCAGGCCGGGCGCGCCCTCGGTCGTCATCGCGCTCGTGGGCCGGACATCCATCCCGAAACCCGGCGGTAGACGTCGTGCGGGTCGTTTTCCGCGAACAGCGCCGCGGAGACCGGAATCGATTGACCGGCCTTCAAGGGCGATTCGGAACGCAATCTGAAGAACCATCGCCTGCCGGGATCGAGCGAGAAATGGCGCACGACGGAGTTCGGACGGTCACCCACCCGAACCCGCAGCGTGTACGTGGTCGGGTTCTGCTCGTCGCTAGCCACGCCGATCAGCACGCCCTGCCTCGGCGCCTTAGCGGGGAGGAGCCAGAGTTGGGTGTAGCCCCGGGCGTTGCTTGCCGGCAATGTCGTGAAGGCGAGCACCAGAGCCGCGATCGTCATCGCCAGAGCGCCGAGCAGCAGGCCTGCACCGGGAACGGTGACGTGTAGCCGCGGCCACTGGGGCGCTCCGGCAGGGGCTTCGGGCCTGCGCAGCGCCGCTGTCCTGCATCCGTTGAGGACGACGAGCAGGAGGAGCACGGCCCAGGAGAGCGCGTGGATGCCTCCTGGCACGTAGTTGAGCAAGAGCCCCCCGAGGGCAAGCGTGACCAGGCTCAAACCCACACTCAGCAGCAGTGCCTGGGGCCACTCGACCGTTTGCCGCCGCGCGAATATCGCGGCCGTGATCGCGTAGCCCGGGAGGATGAGCGCCAGGGGAACGGCGAGCACGAGACAGATCGCCGGAAATGGCAGCACGAGCGCGGCCAGCGCGCAAAGCACGGATGCCGCCGCGACGGCGCTCAGGTCGCGGTGGCCCTTCACCGGCGTCCTTCCAGGTCGAAGACCGTGATCGTTCCGTTGGTGTAGACGCGCGCCGCCCCCGGTACTCGGTTGAACTTAACGGTCACGCTCTTGGGGAGGAGTTCTTCTCGAGCGCTGCCGTTGCCCGTTGAAAAGTAATAGCCCCGCAGGCCGTCGGTGCTGGTGTTGCGGAGATCGCTGACCACGTAGCGCAGGTGGTGGCGGCGCAGCAGCGGTAGCTGCCAGCCGGCAAGCTCCGGTTCGGCGAGGATGTCTTCGACGTTGGGGAACGGCCCCGTGAGCACGGACTTGTTGCCGGGCACGAGCAGCAGATTTGCGTCGGCGGTGGCGGCGGCGAAGCGTCCCTTGTCGATGTCGTGCGCCGCCCATTCCGCCATGCCGAGCGGTGGCGAGACGATCGTCCCGTTGCTGGCGCTGATCCGCATGGGCTTGGCGAGCTGGACGTCCCAGGGCCAGCCGGAGATTGCCCCGCCTACGAGCACGACTCCGAGCCCGGCCGTCAGCAGCACACGGCCCAGGCCGGGCCAGGCGCGGGGACGCCAGGTCTCGAGGCCGACGCAGGCGACCACGAAGGCAAGGCCGATGAAGAGGAACTCGCTCGCCCGGTTTCCGGTCTCCCAGGCCGGCGGCGTGAGCCGTAGGGCTAGGGTGCCGAAGAAGCCCAGCGCGGCGATCGCGAAGACGAGGGCGAACGGCTGTGTCCGGTAGCGGCGCCAAACGCGCCACAGGCCGAATGGCAAGGCGGCCGTGAGGGCCGCGATCGCCAGCAGCGCCACCGCGCGGGCGGGTAGTGGAGTGGATTCCACGCTGGTGGCGCCTTTCTGGAACAGCGCGCGGGGAGGGGATTCGCCGCTGATCGTGTGGGCGATCGCCTTCGCCGCACCGGTGAGGACGGGTGACAGGTAGCCAACGGTGGAGCCGGCTACGACGATGAGCCATGCGGCTGCCAGCAGCGCGGCAAACACGGCGAATCTCCATGGATTGGGCGGCTGCCAGCTCCGCCGCACAAACCAGTAGGCGGCTGAGAGTGCGGTGAGGATCGCGACCAGCGCGTACGAGGTCAGGTGGTGGGTGACGACGACCGCGACCGTCCCCAGGGCAATCGGCACGCTCCAGGCGCGTAGCGCCGCTCGCGGAGCGGTTTCGCGTTCGGCGAGGGCCAGCATGATCACCAGCAGCAGCGGCAGGGCGAGCGACTCGTAGGAGTACTGGGCGCCCCAGAAAAGGAAGTTGAAATTGCCGGTGTAGATCGCCGCCCCGAGACCCGCTGTGCGGGCAGACCCGCTGACCCGCCGGAAAAGCAGGAAGAGTGCGCTGATCAGCGCCAGCCGTGCGGCGCCGATGACGATGATGCCGGCGGCGTAGCTGGAGGCTCCGGTTATCGTCGTCAGCGCCGAGGTGGCCCCTTCGAGGCCCGGGTAGTACGGGGTGACTTTGAGGATCGAGTTTGTTTCGAAAAGGTGATGGTGAATGGCGATTTGGTTGGCGTTGAAGGCGTGGACCAGCTCGTCCGAGAAGGTGAACATCGGAACGTCGCGGATGACCTTGACGCCGAAGAGGGTGATGCCCAGTAGGCAGACAAGGGCAAACCGTTCGCCGCTGCCTGCCTGCCGAGAAGTGAGGCGGTAGAAGATCGGCAGGGCGATGAGCAGGATGCCGGCCCAGTAGAGCAACATCGGCTCACCGACCGTCGCGCGTGACAAGGCGTTTGCCACGGAGCAAAGCAGCAGGCCGGCAGCGGCCGCGAAGACGATCAGCGGCAGGTGGCCAAGCCGCGATCCCAGCCAAGCGGTCCGCTGGTTCGTCGGTGCGTTGATCGGGCGGGCGCGCCGCGCCAAGTCGGCCGGCATGGTGCTCACGCTACCGGTGCCACTGGCGGCGCGGCCAGTGGTGTGTGCCAGCCAACTTGCCTTGCATCAAGCGGTGGAGGTGGCGGCTTTGGCTTCCTGCGCGCGGCTCTCGACCGCCGGCCGCTCGCTGTGCACGCTGCGGCGCCGGCGCGACTCGGTGAGGATCGTGCCGAGCACGCGGAAACCGTCGCGGAAGGTATTGAGGTTGCTCTGGCCGGAGATGCGGTCGGCCTCGTAGCTGGGCACCTCGGTGATCTTCATCCCGGCGCCGGCGATGCGCAGGTTGATTAGCGTCTCGACCTCGAAGCCGGGCACGTCGAGCGCGATGAACGGCAGGCAGCGAGACCAGAAGGCGTTGTAGCCGTAACAGAGGTCGGTGAAGTGGGTGCCGTGCAGGAGGTTGGCGCTGCCGCTGAGGAAGGTGTTGCCGAGGCTGCGCAGCCTGGTGATGTCGGCGCTGCCGCCGCCGGGCAGGAAGCGCGAGCCCTTGGCGAAGTCGGCGCCGGCCTCGAGCGCCTCGACGAAGCGCGGGATCTCGGCCGGGTCGGCCGAGCCGTCGGCGTCGAGCATCACGACCAGGTTGCCGGTGACGGCGGCGAAGCCGGTGCGGAAGGCATCGCCCTTGCCGCGCCCGTTCTGGGTCAGCACGCGGATGCCGGGGTATGCCTTTTCCGCTGCTTCGATCGTCTTGTCCTTGGAGTTGCCGTCGACGAGGATCACCTCGTGCAGGCCCTCGGGCAGGTGTTTCAGCACCAGCCCGATGTTGTACTCCTCGTTCATCGCCGGGACGACGACGCTGATCAGCGTCTGGCGGTCGCGCCGGCGGTCCGGTCCCACGTAGGGGACGGAATCGTGGGCGGCGAGGGCGCCGACGTCGATCAGCGGCACGCCGCCGACCTGGCTTGGAGTCGCCGCGGGGGCCTCGAGCAGGTCGAGCGGGCGGGGGAGGAGGCTGACCGGCACGCCGATCGACTTGAAGGCGCGGACGAGTTCGAGCAGGCCCTCGTCGTCGGCGTGCTGGCTGGCGATCACGACGCGATCGGCGCGGTAGCGGTCGACGACTTCAAGCGCGGCGACGCGGGCCGCCGACTGCGAGTCTTCGCCGCTCGGCGGGACGGTGGCGACCACTTTCGCGTAGGCCTGCAGCGGCTCGTAGGCACGCAGGCGCTGGGCTGTCGACTCGTCGCCGACCAGCACCCAGCGCTCGGTCCGGTCGAGCTGCTGGAAGACCGGCGCGCCGACTCGGCGGGCGGCCGAGTCGAGCACGACGAAGACGCCCCAAAGCGCCAGCTGCTGGGCGCCGTTGAAGTCGGTGAGCAGCGACGCCGACCAGGCGAAGAGCGCCGCGACGAGGAGGCGGATCACCGGCCAGGCCATGCCGTCGTCGCCACCTCGCGAAGAGGGGCTGGCGCCGTAGACGCCGAGGGCGCCGTAGACGATGACGAGCAGCAGCGGTGCGACCGGCAGCGCCGGGAAGAGGTGTGAGCCGCTCGCGAGGACGACGGCGGTCAGCGCGATCGACGAGGAGGCGAGGTCGACGACCGGGATCAGCCACCAGCCGATGCCGCGGCGCGTCCGCGGCAGGGTGCCGAGGGTCGGCCGATCCTGAACGACGGTTTCGCGGCGCCGGGCGGGCTCCGAGAAGGGGCGGTCGAGGGGGAGTTCTGTGGAGGGGGTCATAGGGAAGGGAGGTCTCTCAGTTTGGGCTTTCGATCAAGTTTTTTTGTCCGTCCGTGCTGCTCCTTTTTCCCTATCGGCCGCAAGCGTCGCTGACGTTAGCGACTTGCAAGGCAGTGACCAAAAAAAAGTCGTTACCGGTTTTAAGTGTGCACAGTTGCGTCATAGACGCAACCCAACTTCCGTTGAGACGGTGCGGTCTAGAGCCCGTAGGAGGCCGCCAGCTCCGGGTCCTTGGCTGCCAGCATTTCGGCCAGCTCGACCATCACCTTGCACTGCTTCCAGGTCGCGTCGTCCTGCATCTTGCCGTCGATCATGTGCACCCCGCGGCCGTCCGGGATCGCCTCCAGGACCTTCTTGGCGAACTTGACCTCTCCCGGCGGCGGGCTGAAGACCTTCTTGGCGATGCCGATCTGCACCGGGTGCAGCGACCAGGCGCCGACGCAGCCCATCAGGAAGGCGGCGCGGAACTGAGTCTCGCAGCCGGCCGTGTCCTTGATGTCGCCGAAGGGCCCGTAGAAGGGCAGGATCCCGGTCGCGGCGCAGGCGTCGACCATGCGGGCGATCGAGTAGTGCCAGAGGTCCTGCTGGGCGCTGATCCGGTCGGCCTCGGGGTTCTCGGGATCGGCCGGGTCCTCCATCACGCGGTAGCCGGGGTGCCCGCCGCCGACCCGGGTTGTCTTCATCCGCCGCGAGGCGGCGAGGTCGGCGGGGCCGAAGCTCATTCCCTGCATGCGCGGGCTGGCGGCGGCGATCTCCTCGAGGTTCACCACTCCCTGTGCGGTCTCGAGGATCGCGTGGATCAGGATCGGGCGCTCGAGCCCGGCCTTCGCCTCGAGCTGGGCGAGCAGGCGGTCGACGTAGTGGATGTCCCAGGCGCCCTCGACCTTGGGCACCATCACGACCTCGAGTTGGTCGCCGATCTCGGTGACCAGCGTGGTCAGGTCGTCGAGCACCCAGGGGCTCTCCAGCGAGTTGACCCGGGTCCAGAGCGCGGTCTGGCCGAAGTCCGACTCCTTCGCGGCGCGGACCAGGCCGGCGCGGGCGGCCTCCTTGCGGTCGACCGGGATCGCGTCCTCGAGGTTGCCGAGCAGGATGTCGGTCTTCTCCGCGATCGCGGCCGCCTTGGCGACCATCTTCTCGTTGGAGAAGTCGAGGAAGTGGATCATCCGCGAGGGCTTGACCGGGATCTCGCGCAGCGGCTCGGGCGCGCCGATCGCCTGCGGTTGGAAGAAGTCTCTGGGGTTTCTCACGCTGCTCCTCGCGTTGCTCGGTTCTCTTTGTCTCGCGGGAATCTACCCAAACGCGCGTTCGTGGCGGAGCGGAGGAGTCTCGGGACCGTTGCAGTACTTACAGAGTGTGGACGCCGGAGCCCGCGACAGCACCGAGGACTGGCTGCTCCCCGAGCAGGCGAGGCCGCCGCTGATCGGCGAGCTGGTGCGGCGAATCGACGAGGCTCTGCTCACCGCGCGGGCTTCCGAGGCCGCTGTGGCGACGATCGGGGCGGCCGCGATCGACGCCGCCGAGCAGGCCCGGCGCGCGGCCGAGCTGGCCGAGCGGGCCAGCGTCGCCGCAAGCGAGGCCCGACGGCGCGTCGTCGCCTCCGTCGCCGTCCCATCCGAGCCGCCCTCGGGGTCTGGCGAGGACAGCCTCAGCGACTTCAGCCGGCGGGCCGACCGCCTGGTCGATCGCCTGCGACAACTGCAACGGGTTCCCCTTGCGGCACCCGAAGCCAGCGACGCCGCAGGCCGGCCGCGATTCGCGCACTGAGCTCACCGGCGTAGGGCAGCTCGAACCCGTCGAGCGAGCGCACCGGCTCCACCCCGCGCACCGAGCCGGCGAGGAAGACCTCGCCGCGGCGCAGGTCGGTCACGGTCAGCCGTCGCTCGCGCATCTCGATCCCGTCGGCCCTGGCGACCTCGATCGCCTGTCGGCGGGCGATGCTGGGCAGGATCCGTCCGTCGGTCGGCGGCGTAGCCAGCCGGCCGTCTTCGGCGAGGAAGACGCTGCCGCGGGCAGCCTCCAGCACGGTGCCGTCGGCGTCGAGGAGAAGTGGCAGCTCGCCACGCGGCGCGGCCGCGGCGGCCCGCTCGAGCAGCCGCCGGTCGGCCCACTTGTGATCGCCGAGGCCGCCGTCGACGACGAAGCTGCGCAGCGCGACGCCGTGTTTCGGGGAGGGGAAGACCTTGGCCGCCTCGACCTCGGTGGTGGCGATCCGGGTGCGTAGGCCGCCGTCGCCGGGCGTTACGGTGAGACGCAGTTTGCCGTGGCGTATCTCGCTGCCGCGCGCCAGGACCGCGCCACGGGCACCGCCGGGCAGCTCGGCGCCGTAGAGAGCGCCAAGGCTGCCGGCGAGGCGCTTGAGGTGGGAGTCGAGCTCGACCGGACGGCCCTCGAGGACGAGCATCGTCTCGAAGACGCCCCTACCGGGATCGGCGTGGGGGGTGGCTGACATAGCGGGATATCTTGAGGTCGTGGCGGCCGCAAGCCAGACGATAGCCCCGCCGGCGGCCTCGCTGCGGTTGAGCGTGCGGCGGCTCGATTTCGAGGCTGACCCCGAAAGGGCATTCGTCCATATATATGGGGCGAGCCAGAACGCCTTCTGGCTCGACAGCAGTGCCGCGGGGGAGCGCGGTCGCTTCTCCTTCATCGGCGACAGCCAGGGGCCGCTCGGCGCTGTCGTCACCTACGACGTCGCTTCGGGCCAGGTGCGGGTCGAGCGCGGCAGGCAGGTGGAGCTTCGCGACGAATCGATCTTCGACTTCCTCGATCGCGAGCCGGCTCGGCTGCGCGGGCTATCGGCAACGCTCCCTTTCGACTTCGACTGCGGCTTCGCCGGCTACTTCGGCTACGAGCTGAAGGCCGACTGCGAAGGGAGCGCCACGCATAGGGCCACGACGCCGGATGCCGCCTTCGTCTTCGCCGACCGCCTGATCGCCTTCGACCATGTCGAGCAGACGACCTACCTGCTCTTGCTCCACGAGGCCGACGGAGACGAGGGGGCGGGGGAGTGGATGGCGGAGACCAGCACCCGCCTGGGAAGCCTGCCGCCGCTCCCGGAGGCTGAGCTGCCTGGCTGCGAGCAGGGTGAGGTCGAGCTTTGCCGCTCGCTGTCGCGTTACCGGGAGGACATCGAATCCTGCCGGCGCTACTTAACCGCCGGGCACAGCTATGAGATCTGCTTGACCAACAAGCTTGTGGGTCAAGCGGTTGCGGAGCCGCTGGCGCTGTACCGCTCGTTGCGCCGCGTCAACCCGGCGCCCTTCTCCGCCTACCTGCGCTTTGGCGATCTCGCGGTGCTGAGTTCCTCGCCCGAGCGCTTCCTCGCCGTCGATCGCGAGCGTCGGGCGGAAGCACGGCCAATTAAGGGCACCAGCCGCCGGGGTGAAAGTGAGGGAGAGGACGTCCGCCTGGCGGCGGCGCTGGCGGCCGACGAGAAGTGCCGGGCCGAGAACGTGACGATCGTCGACTTGCTGCGCAACGACCTCGGTCGCGTTTGTGAGATCGGCAGCGTGGAAGTGCCCGAGCTGATGCGGGTCGAGACCTACGCGACCGTGCATCAGCTCGTCTCCAGCGTTCGCGGCAGGCTGCGCGAGGGAGTCACTGCCGTCGAGTGCGTCCGCAATTGCTTCCCGCCGGGCTCGATGATCGGGGCGCCGAAGCTACGCACTATGGAGATCCTCGATGAGCTCGAGGGCGAAGCGCGCGGCCCCTACTCGGGAGCGATCGGATACCTGGGCCTGGGCGGCGGCTGCGATCTCAGCGTCGCGATCAGGACGATCGTTGTCGATGGCGAGGCCACGACAATTGGCGCCGGCGGTGCAGTCGTCGTCGATTCCGATCCGGAGGCCGAGATCGAGGAGATGCTGCTGAAGGCTGCCGCCGCGGCAGCAGCAGCGCAACTTCCGGTGCAGGGGGAGGAGAGCGATACGAGGAGCCCGAGGCCCGCAAGCCCACCCTTCGGCCCGGGCCTTTAGCGAAAATCCTGAGATTGGCCAGATGTCTGAGCCGTGGTTTGCACTATGCGGCCACTCCTTCGCTACCTTGAACCGCCTGACCCGTTCGCATACATCACCTCGGCTTCGCTGGCCTGTGCTCGCGATCCCGGCATGTCTCGCGCTTGTCGCGATGCTCGCGGTCGCCGTGCCTGCTCAGGCGAAGACTCCGACCACGATCAACCTCTGCGTCAAGCAGAGCGGCACCGGCAAGGGCACGATCCGCCTCGTCTCCGCGCAAGCGAAATGCAAGCCGGGCGAGCGCGGCGTTCTGGTCTTCACCAGCTCCAGCGGTCAAGGGGTGCTTGGCGCGGAAGAATCCACCGGCCCGCCCGGCCCACAGGGCCCGGTTGGCCCGGCCGGCCCGCGGGGCCCCGCGGGCCCGAAGGGCGCGACCGGCGATCAGGGCCCACCCGGTGAAACCGGTGCCAGCAACATGCTGCTGGCCGGGGTGACCTCGACCGACGCCGGCAGCACCGTCGACCCGACGTTCCTCGGTCCCTTCCAGACCACCGCGGCATCGCCGTCGACGGAGGGCGACGTGCAGTTGGTGATGCCGGTCGGGGGGACGATCTCTCACCTCGCTGTCGATCTCGGCAACGCCCCCGGCGGCAGCAGCGGCTGGGCCTTCACGATCGACAGGGCCGTGTCCGGCAGCGCGAGCGCCAGCACGGCCGTGACCTGCACCGTCAGCAATGCCGGCAGCTCATGCGCCGACAGCAGTCACACGGTGACGTTCGCCGCCGGTGAGCTGCTCTCGCTGAAAGTCGCTCCGAACGGCAATCCGACCAACTGGGGCTCCGCTCGCTGGTCGGTCTCGCTCACTGGCTGACCGGCGCTTCGGCGCAGCGCGAACCGAAGTGCTCGGTCCAGACGTGAGTGCCGGCTTCGCCTTCGAGGTCGCCGGTCGCCAGGTTGACTCCCAGTTCGCTGTAGTCGCCGAGGATGTTGTGGCGGTGCTCGGGCGAGCTCATCCAGGCGCGGAAGATCGAGCGCACGGTGCCGTATTCGCCGGTGCCCCAGGCGAGGTTCTCGCCGACGTGCCAGCACGGAGTCGACATGTAGCCGTTCTGCCGCATCCAGTAGCTGAATTCGCGGCCGCAGGCTTCGTGGCTGAAGCTGTCGCAGTCCAGCACGTCGGCCGACTTCTCCTGCGCGGAGAGATCGAGCTGCTGGGAGTCCACGAGGTCGCCGACGCCGGCCTGCCGGCGGGCGAACTCGGTCATACAGCGCATCGTCTGCTCCTGCGCTTCGGCGCTCGCGGCAAGTTCTTCCTGTCCCGGGCAGGCGGCGGGGGAGGCGATCAGCGAACCGCCCTGGGTGGCGCTCGTGGCCGCATGATTCGGCCTCGAGACGACACGGTGGTTGCCGACCCCGACCCCGACCGCGGACGCGCCCGGGGCGAGCGCCAGGCCGAAGAGCGAGGCGATCGTGAGCAGGAGGGAGAGCTTGCGTGCCATCGCTTCTCTCTCGTCGCTCGGGCAGGCGCGGCGCACCTGCGCCGACGCACCCTGGACAGATGTACGAGGCCAGGGCCGGCGCCGGTTCGCACCTTGCAAGAGCGGGCCGAACGCCCGGCTCGGCCGCGCCGATATCCTTCGCTGCCCGCCCTCCGACACGAGCAGGAGCCATGGCCGTAGACACCACCGCTTACCGCGAGCAGACCGACGAGCAGCAGGCAATCACCGAAATGGTCCGTCAGTTCGCCGACGAGAAGATCATCCCCAACGCCGAGCACTACGACCACGAGGACTCCTATCCGGAGCCGATCGTCGAGGAAATGAAGGAGCTCGGCCTCTTCGGGGTGACGATCCCCGAAGAGTACGGCGGCATGGGGCTCGACCTGACGACCTACGCGATGATCGTCGAAGAGCTCTCGCGCGGCTGGATCTCGATCTCCGGCGTCGTCAACACCCACTTCATCGGCTCCTACCTCTTGATGAAGTTCGGCACCGACGAGCAGAAGGAGTACTTCCTGCCGAAGATGGCGACCGGCGAGATCCGCGCCGCCTTCTCGCTCTCGGAGCCCGAGGTCGGCTCCGACGTGCAGGGGATCAAGTCGACCGCGAAGAAGGGCGAGGACGGCAACTGGGAGCTCAACGGCCAGAAGATGTGGGTCACCAACGGCCTCGGCTCCAGTGTCGTCTTCGTGCTGATGAAGACCGACCCCAAGGCCGAGCCGGCCTACAAGGGGATGACCTGCTTCATCACCGAGAAGGAGCCCTGGGCGGAAATCAACGAGGGCGACTTCAAGGGCCTCAACGTGCCGCCCAAGATCAAGAAGATGGGATACAAGGGCGTCGAGTCGACCGAGCTCGTCTACGACGGCTACCGCTGCCCGCCCGAGCGCGTGCTCGGCGGCGAAGAGGGCGTCGGCGAGGGCTTCGTGCAGATGATGGACGCGCTCGAGGTCGGCCGCGTCAACGTCGCCGCCCGCGGCGTCGGCATCGCACAGCGCGCCCTCGAGCTCGCCCTGCGCTACAGCCAGGAGCGCAAGACCTTCGGCAAGCCGATCGCCCAGCACCAGGCGATTCAGTTCAAGCTCGCCGACATGGCGACCAAGATCGAGGCCGCCCGCCTCGTCACCCGCAAGGCGGCGCGGATGAAGGACGCCGGCGCGCGCTCCGATCTCGAGGCCGGCATGGCCAAGCTGCTCGCCTCGGAGACCGGCAAGGAGTGCGTCGAGGAGTGCTTCCGCATCCACGGCGGCTACGGCTACTCGAAGGAGTACGAGATCGAGCGCCTCTACCGCGACGCGCCGCTGCTCTTGATCGGCGAGGGCACCTCGGAGATCCAGCGCATGGTGATCGGCAAGAAGCTCTTGCAAAGGAACAAGATCTAGATGAGGAGTCTCTAAACGCATGGCATCGACCCCGGACCTGATCAAAACCGCTGTCGAGCGATTCCAGGCCGAGGTCCCTGCACTGCAAAAGCTGAAACTGGTCTTCGGGTTGGAACTGAAGGCCAAGCACGACATCCAGCTCTACCGGGTCGAGGTTCCTGGGCCGATCATCAAGAAGGACCTCTCCCAGGACGAGCGGGTGTTGGTCCAGATCGACCGGCCCCAGTTCAACGAGCTGGCCGAGAACGGCACCGTGCGCAGCTACCGCAAGGCTTATGAGACGGGCCACATCAAGGCGACGGGCGATTCAAACGTGAAGAAGCTGATCGCCCAGGTGGTCGAACGCCACGAAGAACGCGCCCGGCTGAAAAAGGCCCACTGAGCGGCGTTCCCGCATTGGACTAGACAACTTACACCGGTACCTAGCAGCAATCTACCGGGTTTCTAGTATACAATCTGTCCATCAAACGGAAGCTGATCCCCAGGCAGATCCATTCGCTTTTGCTTGAGGCCCTGGCGGAGAGCCGCGCGGTGGCGCTGCTCGGCGCCCGCCAGGTTGGGAAGAGCACGCTTGCGCTCGAGGTCGCTCGAACTGGCGACGGCGCCGAGTACATATCCCTCGACGACGCGGGTGTCGCTCAGGCGGCGCGCTCCGATCCGATTGAGCTTGTGGCAAGTATCGATGGGCCGGTGGTCATCGATGAGATCCAGCGGGCGCCGGAGCTCCTGCTGGCGATCAAGCAGAAGCTCGACATGGACGATTCCCCGGGGCAGTTCCTGCTCACCGGCTCGGCCGACCTGTTGACGCTGCCCACGATCTCCGACGCGCTTCCGGGTCGCGTCCAGTACCTGCGGTTGTGGCCCTTTTCGCAGGCCGAGCTGCAGGGCACGAGTGCGCCCTTCGTCGATTCCCTTTTTGACGGGGAGTTCCCGCCGGTTTCCGGAGCGCCGATCGGCCGGCGCGCGGTTGCGCCGATGCTGGCGAGGGGCGGGTACCCCGAGGCCCAGCGCCACTCCTCGCGTGGCTTGGACGGCTTCTTCGAGAGCTATGTCTCGTCGCTGCTGAGCCGCGACCTCGCCGACATAGCCGACGTTCGAGAGCCCCGGAACGTCGATCGGGTCCTGCGGCTGCTCGCGGCCCGATCAGGCGGCATTCTCAGTATCAACGGGATCGCCGCGGAACTGGAAATCAATCGCGCTACCGTCGCCAAGCACGTCGAGATCCTCGAGCGCCTGTTCCTGGTCCGACGACTCGGTGCCTGGCATCGCAATCTTGGCGGCAGGCTCGTGAAGAGCCCCAAGGCCTACGTCGTCGACAGTGGCTTGCTGGCCCATCTGGTTGGGGCGGACGAGGGCCGAATCATGGAGGATGGCGGGGTGGCGGGCGCGTTGCTCGAGAGCTTCGTCGCGATGGAGTTGGTGCGTCTGGCCGAGCTCGCGGAGCGGCCGCTGACTCTCCATCACTATCGGGATCAGCGCCAGCGGGAGGTCGATGTCGTCCTCGAGCGCCACAGTGGCGAGGTCGTCGGGGTCGAGGTGAAGGCGGGGGCCACCCCGCACAGTGCCGATTTCGACGGCTTGCGATATCTCCGCGACAAGCTTGGGGGGCAATTCAAGGCGGGCGTGCTCATCTACACAGGGTCCCGGACATTGCCTTTCGGAGATCGCCTCGTCGCGGTTCCGGTAAGCGGTCTTTGGTGGGCAGGCGAGCGGCCGCCTCACAAGTAGGGCAGCCAGGGTCGGACGAGGAAGCTGCAGTCTGTAGCATGCCGCGCCGCTACCCCCGACAGGAGACGAAAGCGAGAAATGAGCGAGCAGTCCTACGAGTTGACCACCGACCAGGCCGAGCGCGAGGCGTCCGGCGCCCACGCCTACGGCCGCTACCTCGAGGAGTTCGAGGTCGGCGCGATCTACAAGCACTGGCCGGCGAAGACGGTGACCGAGTCCGACGACCACCTCTTCTGCCTGATCACGATGAACCACCATCCGCTGCACCTGAACGACGTCTACGCGGCGGGCTCCCAGCAGGGGCGCAACGTCGTCGTCGGCCCGCTCGTCTACTCGCTCGCCCTCGGCATGTCGGTCTCCGACGTCTCCGGCAAGGCGATCGCCAACCTCGCGACCGAAGACCTCAGTCATCCCAATCCGGTCTTCCACGGCGACACCCTCTTCTGCGAGACCGAGGTGCTCGAGGTCAAGCCCTCGAAATCGAAGCCCGATCGCGGCGTGATCAAGGTCCACACCCGGGTGCTCAACCAGGACGGCCTCCTGGTCGCCGAGTTCAAGCGCCTGGTGTTGGTGCCGCGCAAGAATCCAGGCAGCTGAGCGCATCGCCTCCACCGTTGGCCTGTTGGGTGAGTGATGACTGGAGCCGAGATGAAGCTGCCGGCCGCGCTCGCGGTGGTAATGGCGGTGCTGGTCTTCGCTGGGAGCGCGACCGCGTCGGCCGAACCGATCACGGCGGGTGCCGATTCGCTGCGGACTGGGTGGTATCCGGACGAGGGCGAGATCACACCAGGGCTTCTCGAAGACGGGAATTTCGGCCGAGTCTTCGACACGCCGGTTCAGGGCCAGGTCTACGCGCAGCCACTCGTCTTCGGCGACACTCTGCTCTCGGCGACGGAGGACAACCGGGTGTATGGCATCGACCCCCAGAGTGGCGCGGTCAGGTGGGAACGCAACGTTGGCACTCCCTGGAAGTCGGCTGAAATCGGCTGCCCGAACCCGGGGCCCAGCGTGGGCATCACCGGCACGCCGGTCATCGATCCCACCACAAACATTGCCTACTTCTTCGCCAAGTCCTACGTATCCGGAGAATCAGGCTCGTCGATTTGGAAGATGCATGCGGTGAGCGTGGAAAATGGGGACGAGCAGCCCGGATTCCCCGTTGAAATTCCCGAAGTGGAAGCGGACAACTTGCCCGGTGTCTTCTTCGAATCCAAGTGGCTGCTGCAGCGCCCCGCCCTGCTGTTGCTCAACGGGGTGGTCTATGCGGGCTTTGGTGGGCTCTGCGACGAACCGCCGTTTCGGGGGTGGATAGTCGGCGTCTCCACCTCGGGATTCGTCAAGTCGATGTGGGCCGACTCGGAAAACGGCGCCTCGATCTGGCAGGCGGGCGGGGGGCTCGTCTCCGACGGCGATGGCCAGATTCTCTTCGCTTCCGGAAACAGCGAAAGCAACGGATTTGGGATTGGCGGGACGCCGCCGCCGAAAGGCCCGGGCAACGCGCCGCCGGAAGGCATGCTTGGCGAGTCGGTCGTGCGCCTCGGGGTGCAGGGTGGCGGCAGCCTCAAAGCGACCGATTTCTTTTCGCCGTCCGAAAACAAAGTCATCGACGAAGGGGATCTCGATCTCGGCTCCGGGGCGCCACTGGGTCTGCCTGAACCCTATTTCGGCACCGCAGCGATTCCCCACCTTCTGGTTCAGATTGGCAAGCAGGGCGTAGTCTATCTCCTCAACCGTGACGATCTCGGTGGCATGGGTCAAGGATTCGGTGCGGGCCAGGGGCCGGGGGGAGAAGACGCCATCGTCCAGGAGCTTCCCAATGCCACCCCCGAAGCCGGCGGGCTGTGGGGCTCGATGGCAGTCTGGCCCGGCGACGGCGGCTACATATTTGTGCCCTCGACCGGTGGCGACGAGTTCGAAGGGACGACTGGATCGCTGGAGGCGTTCAAGTACCGGATTGGCAAAGGCGGCGTGCCCGAACTGTCGCTCGATGCGGAAACTCCCAAAATCCTCGGCTACGGCTCGGGCTCTCCGATCGTCACCTCCGACGGAGTGAAGAACGGCTCCGGGGTCGTCTGGCAGACCCGATGTGCCCATCCGTTCAAATGCGAAGGCTCTACGCTTGACGCCTACGGAGCTACTCCGGTGGGCGGCTCCCCGCGCCTGCTTTGGAGCGCCGCGATCGGCACCGCCGCTAAGTTCGCCCGCCCCGGGGCAAGTGGCGGCCACATCTACGTCGGCACCTTCGATGGCCACCTGCTGGGTTTCGGGCCAACCGCGAGCCCTTCCGGCCCGACCGCGACCGAACCCGCGCTGAGCAGCCCTGGCACCAGGCTCACGAGGGCGAAGATCGATCGCAAGAGAAGTCGGGCGACCTTTGCCTTTAGGAGTATTGGCGTCGCCGGTCGCTTTCAGTGCAGACTGCTCCGGCCGAAGGCGGGAAAGGCGAGGAGGTCCTCGCTGCCCAACTTCTCCCGCTGCACATCGCCGAAGACCTACGACCACCTCGGCCCGGGCCGCTACGCATTCCAGGTGCGTGCCGCCAACTCCGTTGGCGTCGATGCCACCCCGGCCGTCAAGAAATTTAGGATTTAGGCTTCAGTGCGCCTCGCCGGAGGCGTGGGCCGGGGGTCGCGACTCCTCGGCGAGCGAGGTGATCTCGAGCGGGCCGTGGGCCGCCTCCTCGAGCACCTCGCTGGCCTCTTCGGCGGAGCGAGCGTAGAGCTCGACCAGCATGTGGATCACGATCTGGTCCTCGTCGTGCTTGTGGAAGCGGACGTGGGTGAAGAACTCGCGCACGCCGGCGTCGCCGAAGGCGCCGTAGGTGAGGAACTCGGTCGCTTCCGGGCCGGCGCAGGTCTCGACCCGGTCCTGGTCGACCCGGACCGTGCAGGAGGCGACCCAGGGGGTGCCGGCGACCATCCGCTCCCAGCGGTCCTCGATCGGGACGACCTGATTGTCCTGGAAGGTCAGGTGCGGCTGGTCGTGCATGCAGTCGACACACTGCACCAGCGACTCCTGGATCTCGTCGATGCCCTCGGCGAGGACGCCGCTCTCAGGGTCGACCCGGCGGATCGCGTCGTAGTGGATCTGGATCTCGAGGTTCTGCGACCAGCAGCGATAGCAACGTAGCCAGGCCGAGCGGTCTCCGTTCAACTCACTCATGGCCCTATTGTCGCGCGTTGCTCACGCCAGCGCTCGAACGCCGGGCCGGAAGCCGCAGTCGCAGGTCCGGTTCGTCCGCGTTTTCCGGCAGGACAAACGCATTGCTGTCCGCGAGCATCCGCTCTGCCGTTGCCAGGTCCTGCCACTCGATCTCCGCGGCGTATTCCTGCGCAAAATCCAGGACGCGAATCAGGGGCTGGGGATTGCCGCCTTGGGACAGGGCACGCAATCCCTGCAGGTAGTTGTCTCGATAGACGATTGGGATCAGGGTCCGCTGCATGCCTGCGGCGCTCAGCTCTGCGTTCATCAGAACCCGGCCGACCCGGCCGTTGCCGTCGGTGAAAGGGTGCACCTCGGCGACCAGGAACATCATGAAGACGGCCTTCGCCAGCCCTGCGGGGAGCGGCTCGTAGTAGCGATACCCCTCGATCAGGGTCCCCACGACCAGCTCGGGATGGACGAAGGTCGTGGCACCGGCGCGATTCGGCCTGGTCTTGAACGAACCAGGGTTCACGGTCGGGCGCCGGGCCAGCATCAGGGCGTGATGAGAGCGGAGAAGGTTGAGCAGGTCGTCCGGCCCGCTGGGCACCCGGGCTCGAAGGTCGGGATCGTCGACTAGCTCGAAGGTGCCGAGCACGTCGTGAGCGTCTTCGAAGCGCCCCTCGGGCACCACTCCCTCGAAGACGATCTCTTCTGCCTCCGCCAGCTCGAATTCAGTGCCCTCTATCCAGTTCGAGAGGTAGGCCTCGATGAAGGAAATCGCCGGGAATGAATCGGGCTGTTCGGCGCGATCCCGGAGGGGCGTTTGCATCAGCTGACCCTGTAGAGCTGCAAAGAGCTCCAGCCGGCGCGGGTCGAAGCCGAGGCCCCTGCGTCGGGCGCGTGCCGCGCGTGTCTCAAGGCGAGTCTCGCGGGTGCCCAAGATCGCCCCGATCATCTCGCTCAGCCGGCCCATCTCGGCGGCCGCGTCGAGAGATTTGGCGACCGCGCGCGCCTTGTCGCGGAGCTCGTTCAGCGCCTCTGAGCCCCGTACAGAGGCCAATCTGACGAGCTCGTCCTCGATCTCGGATCGCGACATGGTTCGCGCGACGCCGAGTCGGCTCGCTCGAGAGGGGCGCATGTTGTCGAGGAACTTCCGTGCCTGGTCCCGAGAAGTGCAGCCCGTCCATGAAGGGCATGTCACCGGCGATCGGCCCGGGCCCGCTGCGCGGGCGGATGGTCAGGCCCGGCAGGCGCAGCGGTTCGCGCCTTGTCCGGGACTTGCCGACATCGAGAAACAGCGAACCGTCCTGGGCCGGCTTGGCTTCGATCGCGCTGCGGTCGGCGACCACCGCGCCGGGAAAGTAGAGCGCGGCGATTCGCTGCCAGTTGCGTCGTACGACCTGCTCGAGAGGCGCCTCGGTATTCCTGGTGTAGAGGCGGGGCCCGACCTTTCGGGCTCGTCCAGCTCTGACTGCAGCGCCGACCGCGCGCGACGTGCTTGCATCGCTGAGAAAGACCTCAGGTTGATCCGGCAGCAAAAAAGTGGGCGTAACGGCCATCACGATGCCCTCTATTGTAAATTATCCGGACTTAAGAGGCCAAAAACTGCAAAAATCCGTACATTAAATCGATCAAGCGGCCGCCGGAGCCCCGGCGCGGCGGGCGACGAGGTCGACGATCTCGCCCATGATCTTGTTGATGTCGAAGTCCTTTGGCGTGTAGACGCCGGCCACGCCGGCGGTCGCGCAGGCGCTCGGCGTCGGCGGCCGGGATGATCCCGCCGACGACGACCGGGACGTCGACCTCCTCGGCCCGCAGCAGTCGCACCACCTCGGGGACGAGCTCTAGGTGGGAGCCGGAGAGGATCGAGAGGCCGACCACGTCGACATCCTCCTGCAGGGCCGACTCGGCGATCTCCTCGGGCGTCAGCCTGATGCCCTGGTAGATCACCTCCATGCCGGCGTCGCGGGCGCGCAGGGCGATCTGCTCGGAGCCGTTGGAGTGACCGTCGAGGCCCGGCTTGCCGACCAGGATCTTGATTCGGTGGCCGAGGGTCTCGGAGACCTCGTCGACCTTGGCGCGGATCGCCTCCAACTGCTCTCGGTCGGTGGCCGGCGCGGCGCCGCTGACGCCGGTCGGGCCCCGGTAGGCGCCGAAAGCCTCGCGCAGCACCTCGGCCCACTCTCCCGTCGTCGCGCCCGCCTTGGCGGCGGCGATCGTCGCCGGCATGATGTTCTGGCCGTCGTCGGCGGCGACGCGGCCGAGCTCCTCGAGCGCCACGCTCACAGCCGAGTTGTCGCGCTCGGACTTCCAGGCCTCCAGCGCCTCGATCCGTTCGCGCTCGACCTCGGGATCGGGGGTGAGGATGCCACCGTCGGCGCCGGCGGTGAGCGGTGAGTCCTCCGTCTCGGTGAAGCTGTTCTGGCCGACGACCTTCTGCTCGCCGCTCTCGATCCGCGCGACCCGCTCGCGGTGGGACTCGACCAGGCGCGACTTCATGTAGGGGACCGCGGCGACGGCGCCGCCGTGCTCCTCGACCACGGCCATCTCGGCGCGGGCGCCCTCGGTCAGCTCCTCGACCAGGCCGTCCATCACCACCGAGCCCGCGAAGATGTCGGGGTACTCGAGCAGGTCGGTCTCGTTGGCCAGCACCTGCTGGATGCGCAGGCTCCACTGCTGATCCCAGGGGCGGGGGAGGCCCATCGCCTCGTTCCAGGCCGGCAGTTGGATCGCCCGGGCGCGGGCGTCGCGGCTCAGGGTCACCGCCAGCGCCTCGAGCACGATGCGCTGGATGTTGTTCTCCGGCTGGGCCTCGGTCAGGCCGAGCGAGTTGACCTGGACGCCGTAGCGGAAGCGCAGCATCTTCTCGTCCGTGACCCCGTAGCGCTCGCGGCCGATCTCGTTCCAGAGCCGGCCCATCGCCCGCAGCTTGGCGATCTCCTCGACCAGGCGGATGCCGGCGTTGACGAAGAAGGAGATGCGGCCGAAAACCGTCGGGAAGTCCGCCTCGGCGACCTGGCCGCGCGCCTTCACCTCGTCGAGCACGGCGATCCCGGTCGAGAGCGCGTAGGCGATCTCCTGCACCGGCGTCGCCCCGGCCTCCTGCAGGTGGTAGCTGCAGATGTTGGTCGGGTTCCAGCTCGGCACCTCGTTGACGCTGAAGGCGACCATGTCGGCGATCAGCCGCATCGAGGGCTCGGGTGGGAAGGCGTAGGTGCCGCGCGAGAGGTACTCCTTGATGATGTCGTTTTGGGTCGTCCCTTTGAGCTTGGCGCGCTCGACCCCGTTCTCCTCGGCCACGGTGACGTAGAGGCCGAGCAGCCAGGCCGCGGTCGCGTTGATCGTCATCGAGGTGTTCATCTCGTCGAGCGGGATCCCGTCGAGCAGCTGGTGCATGTCGCCCTTGTGGGCGATCGAGACGCCGACCTTGCCGACCTCGCCGCGGGCGAGAATGTGGTCCGGGTCATAGCCGGTCTGCGTGGGCAGGTCGAAGGCGACCGAGAGGCCCGTCTGGCCCTTGGCCAGATTGCCCCGGTAGAGCTCGTTGGAGCGCTTCGCGTCGGAGTGCCCGGCGTAGGTGCGCATCACCCAGGGGCGGTCGCGCTCGGGGAGTCGGTGCTCGCTCATCGTCTCAATGATATTTGGCCCGGCTCGAAATCCACCGTTCACCGGCGTCGGTGCCGCATCTTTCCCTCCCACCTGTGTTTAGGCTGCGAGATCGTGAGACTGCTGCGCACAGCCGTTTTGGCCGCTTCCCTTGCCGTCGCGCTGGTCGTCGTGCCGATCGCGGGCGCCTCGCTGATCGGGATCTACCGCAACCCGATGGAGTCGAAGGGCCAGCTCGGCCAGATCGTCAAGCTCTCCGGCGCCCGCTGCGCGCGCAGCGGCTCCAACCACGCCTTCCTGATCGTGATCGGCAAGGAAACGAAGGAGTGCGCCTACCGCACGCCGGTGCTCGGACGCGACCTCGAGATCGCCGCGGTCGGGCGCCTGCTCAGCAAGACGCCGAAGCCGCTGCAGCACTCGACCTACCTCTCGGTCGACCTGCGCTCGGGCGCCGGCGCCCGCTACCAGCTGGCCGTCTACCCGCTGCAGGACAAGGCCCAGCTGCGCAAGGTGCGCGCCGACGGCAGCATCGAATACCTCGACATCGAGAAGGAAGTGGCGGGGATCGGTGGCCTCGACAAGCCGACCGAGCTGCGCCTGCGCGCCTTCAACGTGACCGAAGGCGAAGAAAAGGGCAGCTGCCACCTGCTCGCCTTTGTCGGCGGCAAGCTGATCTCCGATGTCGTCGACCCGGGCGCGGGCGAACTTACCGGCAGGGCATCCGGGTTCTCGGTCGGCTCGGCCAAGAACGCGAAAGGGGCGCAGGCCAGCGTCGACGACGTGGTCGTCCGCGTCCCAAGTCCCTTCTAGCCGTCTTCCGAGCTCCGATCTGCGGCCCGGTAGACGTGTTCGACCGCGCCGCGGCGTTGCTGCGTCTCGACCAGCTCGACGCAGCCCAGCTTGCGCAGTACCCGTACGTGGTAGGCGACGTGACGGATGTCGAGGCCAAGAAGATCGGCAATCGCCTTGGGGCTGCACGCGGTGCCCTCGGCGATCAAGGTCAGGGCTTGTGCCCGCAGCTGGTGAGACAGGGCCTTGGCCAGCCGTTGGTCGCTTGAAGCTGGGCGCGGTCGCATCGGTCTCGACCTCCAAGTCGTGTTTGCGGGGTATCCCGAGCCTAGCGAATAACTAACTTGAGTAGTTAAGTGAACTTTCAATCAGACGAATGTTCGTGTCCCGGCGATTTCCCGGCTGGGAGAACTTCCGCATAATGCGAAGCCATGTCTACGACAACCGTTGAGAGGCCACGCACGGGAGGGCCGGGCTCGGGCCTGGGGGGAGAATGGCGAGTGATCGTCTGCAACGACAATCACAACACCTTCGATCACGTCGCCGAGACGCTGGCACGGGTGCTGCCCGGGGTCACCCTGGACCAGGGCCACAAGCTTGCCGAGAGCATCGACAGCAAGGGGCAGGCGATCGTCTGGTCGGGGCCGCGCGAGCCGGCCGAGCACTACTGGGAGCAGCTCGAGGCGGCCGGCTTGACGATGGCGCCGCTCGAGCGGGCATGAAGTCTGCCGGGGCAAGAGCGTGGGCGACATCGCTGGTTGCCGGGCTGGGCTTGCTCGCCTTCGCGTCGGCGGCAGGGGCCGCCGAACTTCCCGCCGGCTTTCAGGACGCCGAAGTCATCAAAGGGCTGGAAGAACCGACTGCTTTTCGTTTTGCTCCGGGCGGCCGGGTCTTTGTCGCCGAGAAGTCGGGTGAGATCCTGGTCTACGACGGTCTCGAAGACGAAGAACCGACGGTCTTCGCGGACATGCGCAAGCAGGTCTTCGACAAAGGAGATCGCGGTCTACTTGGGCTCGCGCTGGACCCGGAATTTCCCGCGCGACCCTACGTCTATGCGCTCTACACCTTTGACCATGTGCTCGGCGAAGACGCTCCGGGTGCCTACCCGCGCTGGGGCAAACCGCCTGATTACGTCGGAGACGATTGCGAAATCACAGGCCTGGGCGTCGACGACTGCCCGGTCAGCGGGCGGCTCGTGCGCCTCACCGCTGAAGGCGACCATGCCGTCGAAGAAGAAGGCGTTCTCGACGAAAAGGTACTGATCGAAGACTGGTGCCAGCAGGACTCCTCCCACTCGATCGGCGATCTGCAGTTCGGCTCGGAAGGCGCCCTGTATGCCAGCGGCGGCGATGGGGCCAGCTTCATCCTCCCCGACTACGGCCAGTTCGGCTGGCCGCATACCAACCAGTGCGGCGATCCGCCCGGCTCGCTCGGCGAAGAACTGGAACCGCCCGAAGCGGAAGGGGGCTCGCTGCGCTCGCAGGACGTGCGCACTCCGGAAGGGCCGTTCGGGGAAGACCCGACCACCCTTGACGGCTCACTGATCCGAATCGACCCCGAAAGCGGCGAGGCCTGGCCGGGGAACCCTATGGAAGGAAGCGCGGATCTCAATGCGCGCAAGATCGTCGCCTATGGCTTTCGCAATCCCTTCCGCTTTGCGATCAATCCGGCAACCAACGAGGTCTACGTCGACAACGTCGGCAACGGCACCTACGAGGAGGTCGACCGCTTTCCGATCGGGGCGGGCCAGCCCTACAACTCCGGCTGGCCCTGCTACGAAGGCCCAAGCCCCAATCCCGACTTCGAGTTCACCGGTCTGAACGCCTGCGAAAGCCTCTACAACGAACCTGGCTCGACCTCACCTCCCTTCTACTACTACGACCACGCAGCGGGGGTCACGCCCGAAGATAGCTGTCCGTCTTACAACGGATCGGCGATCTCGGGCTCGGCGTTTAACGACGGAAGCGCCTTCCCGACTGAATACGAAGGTGCATTCTTCTTCTCGGATTCGGTGCGCGGTTGCATCTACGTGATGAAAGCTGACGCCGATGGCGAACCGGACCCGCTCACGACCGCCCCGTTTCTGACCGAAGGCGGCCTCTATCCCGGCGTCGACATCGAGATGGGACCCGAAGGGGATCTCTACTACGCGAGCCTTTTCGGCGACGAATACGGGCCCGGCGTGATCCACCGGGTCTCCTTCGACCCGGGTGCGCCGCACGCCCGCCTCAGCGCCGACCGAACCTCGGGGAAACTCAATCTCGAAGTCCATTTCAACGCCAGCGCATCGACCAGTACCGACAGCGAACCGCTCGAATTCGCCTGGGACCTGAACGGCGACGGAACCTTCGAGACCGAAGGAGCGGCGACGCACACCGTGGTCTTCAAAACGGCGGAAAATCGAACCGTCTCGGTGCGGGTGACGGATGCGAGGACGGGCAAGAGCGATGTCGCCGGGCTGACGGTCTACCCCGGCGACAGCCCGCCGCGGGTCGAAATAGCCGAACCGAGCGAATCAACGACATGGGGGGTGGGCCAGGCGATCGAATTCTCCGGCACGGCAAAGGCCGAAGAAGGCCACGGTGGCTCGATTTCCTCAGCCCACCTCTATTGGAAGTCTCGCCTTCTCCACTGCCCATTTGGGCCGGAAACCTGCCACGCCCATCCGCTACGGGTATTCCCGGCGGTCGAAGCCGGAGCCCTTACTACTCCCGACCACGACTATCCCTCCTACATCGAACTATCCCTGACCGCGACCGACGGACGTGGCCTCTCGGCGACGAAGACGCTGAAACTCGAACCGCGTCCCGTTCCCCTCTCGATCGCATCCGATCCGCCGGGGATCACCCTGACCGCAGGCCTGCAAACGGAGCCTGCCCCGTTCGCGATGACCGCGATCGAAGGCGGCACCGTGGCGCTGTTCGCACCGCAGACGGCCAGCCTCGGAGGGATGACCTACAGCTTTGACCACTGGTCCGACGGCGGCCCGCGATCGCACGCGGTGGCTGCAGAGAGCCCGGCCGAATACGTCGCCGTGTATACGTCGGCGAGCCGGCCAAGCGAAGGAGAACGCCCTGCCGCCGGAACGGAAGGCGGCACGTCGCCGGTCGAGCCACGAGCGGCGCTGGATCGGCATCCGGCGACGAAGACCCGCAGCACCCGCGCCCGCTTTGGCTTCTCGGCGAGCCCACCCGCCTCGCTCTTCCGCTGCGAGCTCGACCATGGCCCCTTCCGGGCATGCAGTTCGCCACGTTCTTACGGCCACCTCGCGCTGGGCTGGCACGTATTTCGAGTCGAGGCAGTGGGCCCTGACGGCGATCGGGCACGGCCCGTTGTCTTCAGGTGGAAAGTGCTTGGCAAGCGCGCCGCCGGTTAAGGCGACGCCTACTCGGTGGCGAGCAGGGTGTGCCAGGCGGGCAGCATCGGCAGATCGTAGAGGTCGATCGTCGCGGTGCGGGCCGCCTCGATCTCCTCCGAGAACCAGTAGCGCTCGAAGTCCGAGCGGCTCTCCCAGACCGAGGACTGGCGGAAGGCGAGCGGGTCGTCGGTCGAGCGGGTCAGCGACCAGCTCTTGGCGCCGAAGGCCGGCATCCGCGCCGCCGCCGGTTCCCAGAGGTCGAGCCAGCGGTCGGCCCGGAAGGGGGCGATGTGCCAGTCAAGTACGCATACCTCGCTCATCAGGCTCCCACCTCCGCCCGGATCGCGCCCGGGCCGTCTTCGTTCTTGCCCTCGTCCTCGGACTCGGCTCCGACCAGGATCGCGATCTTGCCGAGATGCTTGTTTTCGTGCAGCAGCTGATGCGCCTCGGCGACCCCGTCGAAGCCCATCGTCTGCCAGATCACGGGCCGGACCTTGCCCTCGGCCATCAGCTGGTTGGCCCGCATGCACTCATAGGCGTTGGCGAAGTGAGAGCCGATGATCTGCTTCTGGCGCATCCACAGGTAGCGCACATCGAAGTCGAGCTGGAAGCCCGAGGTGGCTCCGCAGATGACGACTTTGCCGAAGGGCTTGACGACGAAGACCGAGGTCGGGAAGGTGGCCTGGCCGACGTGCTCGAAGACGATGTCGGGGGCGTCGCCGAGAATCTCCTTGACCCGCTTGGCGAAGCCGCGCGAGGCCTTGAAGCGCTCCTTGTCGGCGGCCTTGTCGGCGAGGTTCTCCGGCGTTCGCATCATCTCGCCGAACTCCCTGCGGTTGATGTAGTCGACGGCGCCGAGCTGCTTGATCAGCTCGCCCTTCTCGTCGGAGGAGACGACCCCGACCGCGTTGGCGCCGGCGGCCTTGCAGAGCTGCACGGCGAAGACGCCGAGGCCGCCTGCCGCGCCCCAGATCAGCACGTTGTGGCCGGGCTGCAGCTTGCACTGGTCGATCAGCATCCGGTAGGCGGTGAAGTAGGTGAGGCCGTAGGAGGCGGCCTCCGCCCAGGAGAGGTTCTGGGGGCGGGCGAGGAGCTGCTGCGCCTGCACCTTGGTGAACTGGGCGAAGGAGCCCCAGGTGGTCTCGTAGCCCCAGATCTGCTGGCTCGGCGCGGCGAGCGGGTCGAGGCCGTGGACCTCGACGTCCTCGTAGGAGGCCTGGTTGCAGTGGACGACGACCTCGTCGCCGGGCTTCCAGCGGGTGACGCCCTCGCCGACCTTCCAGACGATCCCCGAGGCGTCGGAGCCGCCGATGTGGTGGCCGTACTGCGGGTGGTCGCCGTAGCCAAAGACCGAGACCGGCTTGCCCAGCGCCGCCCAGACGTTGTTGAAGTTGACCCCGGCGGCCATCACCCGCACGATCACCTCGAAGGGGCCGGGCTCGGGAACTTCGATCTGCTCGAGCTGGAAGGCGTCGTTCGGCTCGCCCTCGCGCTCCTGGCGGATCACCCAGGCGGCCATCGTCTCGGGCAGGGTGCCGGGCTCGACGTCCAGCTTCGCGACTGTGCTCGTGTCAACGGCCAACTGTGATCCTCCGCGGGGTTCGGGAACGGGCGGAGCGAATCCTAATCGAGCACAGGGGTCTCGGCTTCGGCGGCCGCCTCGATCTCGCGCAGCTCGTCGGCGAGGACCGGTCGAACGGCGCGATCGACCCGCTGCGGTTCCTCCAGCTCCTTGCCGGAGGCGGCGCCCATCTCCTCGATGCGGCGAAGCTGCGGCATGATCCGGCTCTCCAGCGAGCCGACCGCGTCGTCGAAGGACTTGGTCGCGGAGTTGATCTGCCGCCCGGCCTTGGCGAAGTGTTCGAGGAACGCCCCCATGCGGCTGTGCAGCTCGCGCGACGCGGAGGCGATCTCCTGCGCCTGCTCGGCGATCTGCTCCTGGCGCCAGCCGAGCTCCACGGTGCGCAGCAGCCCGACCAGCGTGGTCGGCGTGGCGATCAGGATCTTCTGCTCGAGCGCGTAGTCATACAGCGAGGGCTCGGCCTCGAAGGCGGCGTGCAGGGCAGCCTCGGAGGGCATGAAGCAGACGACGAAGTCGGGCGACTCGCCGCTGTCGAACTGGTCCTGGTAGCGCTTCGAGGCGAGCTTGGTGATGTGGTCGCGCACCTGGCGGGCGTGGCGGATCAGCTCGCCCTTGCGGGTCGGGTCGTCCTCGGCCTCGAGCACCTCGAGGTAGGCGTCGAGCGGCACCTTGGAGTCGATCACGACGCGACGGCCGGCCGGCAGCAGGACCACGGCGTCCGGTCGCAGTCGGCCGTCTTCGCTGTGGAGCGTCTCCTGCAGCTCGAAGTCGACGTGCTCGGTCATGCCGGCGATCTCGACGCAGCGCTTCAGCTGCACCTCCCCCCACTGGCCGCGCGTCTGCGGCTGGCGCAGCGCCTTGACCAGGGTGCCGGTCTGGGTGCCGAGATCGCCGAGGCCGACCTTCATCTCGTCCAGCAGCGTCCGCATCGCGCCGTCTGCCTTGCTGCGGTCGCGGCTCAGGGTCGAGACCTCTTTTTCGATCCGCTCGAGGTTCTTGCCGATCGGCTCGGTCAGCCTGCGGAACTCGGCCTCACGCTTCTGCAGCGCCGCCTCCGCCGTCTGCGCGTCGACCTTGCGCGACTCCTCGTTGACCCGCAGCAGGTCGGCGACCGCCTTCGAGGTCGCCTCCTGGATGGCCGGCCCGTGGTCGAGCTCTTGCTGGGGCTCGGGCCGCGAGGAGACCGTGTAGACGAGGGCCGCGACGAGCGCGAGAACGGCGATTGCGAGCACGATTGTCATCCGGCCGATGGTGACGGTCCGGGCAGACGGAGCGCGGCGGCCGAAATGCCGCTCTTAGGGCAAAAGCACGTCGTTCTGCGAGGAGCTGCGGTACGGGCCGACCGTGAGGCTGACCGGCTTGGCGCTGGGGATGTCGGCGGCGCTGACCTTGTAGACGCCGGTCGGCAGCGAGGCCTGCATCGTGCCGTTGCCGTTGGCGACGAGGAGGCCGGAGCTCGCGTCGTTGGGTCCCTGGAGTTCCAGTTTCGAGTCGAAGCGGGTCATGTTGGCGGCGGTGAGGACGACGACGAGCGGGGCCTTGGAGCGGACCGGCGGCTGGCCGGCGTGCTGGTTCTGGGGGAGCTGCTGAGTCGGTTCGGGGCCGATCGCGATCCGCGATGGCTGCACGGTGATCGCCCGCGGCGTGATCGTGACGCTGACCCGGGTCGGCGGTTGCGGCCGCGGTTCGTTGGCGCTTTCCTGGGAGCCGCAGCCGGCTGCGGCCAGCGCCATTGCAGCGACGACACAGCCCATCGCGACCGCTCTGCCTCTCCCACGACCCATCGCGGCGGAATCTAGCCGAAGGGCAAGTCGACTACCTGAGCCGTAACGCCATCTTCACCTACGGCGAGCTCGGCGCCCGGCTCGGCCTCGCGGCGCAGGATGGCGAGCGCGATCGGCCCGTGGACGGGGGAGACGCAGCTGCCGCCGATTCTGCCGACCTCCTTTTCGCCCAGCGCCAGCGCCAGCGCCGAGCCGGGGGCCGCCGGAGCGCTGAGCCGCAGGCCGCGCAGGTGCCGGTTGGGCTTGCCTCGGTAGTGCAGGCGGGCGACCGTCTCCTGGCCGATGTAGCAGCCCTTCTCGAAGTTGACCGCGGCCTCGACGATGCCGGCCTCGGCCGGCATCGTGTCGCCGTCCATCTCGGCCCCGAAGCGCGGCGTCCCCGCCTCGATGCGGAGGATCTCGGCGGCCTCGGGGCTCACCTCGACCGCGCCGGTCTCGAGCAGGGCGGCGCGCAGGCGTTCCACCTCCTCGCTTGCGGCGATCAGGTCGATGCCGAGCGCGGTCCCGACCGCGAGGCACTCGACGCCGGCGACATCAAGCCGCTCGCAGGCATGCTCGGGAAGCGGCGGGGCGCCGGCAAGCTCGGCGCTGCGCGGCCCGATCAGTGCGAGGATCGCGCGCCGCTCGCCGACGTCCTCGATCTCGACCTCGCGGCCGACCTTGTACATCTGCAGGTGCCGGCTGGCCGGCGCCAGCGCCCCGGGCTCGGTATCGAGCCAAACTTCCTCGGCGCCAAGTCTCAGTACCCGCATATCGGCCTGCATGTGCCCCTTGCGATCGAGCAGCGCCGCGTAGCAGCCCTCACCGGGGACAAGCCCCTCGATGTCATTAGTCAGCTGTCCCTGCAGGTACTCCGCAGCTTCGGCTCCTTTCAAGAGCAGCTCCCCCCGCTCGGACCGATCCAGCACCCCGCACTCCTCCCGCAGCTGCCGGTACTGCGCATCGAGCTCAACGGTCACCGCCTCGGCCATAGCCCAATTCTAGGAAGCGGCGGATATGGGCGACGGGGATGACCCCGGACCAGCCTCCCAGGCTGTTGCTGGGCCGGGGTCATCCCCGTCGCCCACCACCCTCACTTTTAGATATGTCTAAACTATTTCGACGTGTCTAAAACCTCGGAGGCCATAGAGGACTACGCCAAGGCGATCTACGCACTTTCGCAGCAGCGCCAGGGCCCCGTGCTGAATGGCGAGGTCGCCGCTCGGCTGGGCGTAACGCCGGCAACGGCGACCTCGATGCTGAAGAAGCTCGGCGGGCTCGGCCTGGTCGATTACCTGCCTTACAAGGGCGTCACGCTGACCCCGGCCGGCGAGCGCCTTGCGCTCGAGGTGATCCGCCACCATCGGCTGATCGAGGCCTACCTCTCCGAGGCCCTGGGGATGCCCGAGGATCGCGTCCACGAGGAGGCCGAGGTGCTCGAGCACTACATCTCCGAGGATCTGGAGCTGCTGATCGCGGCCAAGCTCGGCGAGCCGAGCCACGATCCCCACGGCACCCCGATCCCCGGTCCCGACCTACGTCCCCCAACCGAAGAAGGCATCCCCGGATGAGCCAATACAACGTCGCAGGGGATGCTGACTGTGGAGTTGACCACGCTATGGGGGGGTCAACTCCACAGTCAGCAGTGGTTGGTTCTGGGGCTGCGGTTGAGGACGTGCTTCCTGGCGAGGCCGCGGTCGCTCGAGCCGCCCGGCGCTCGCTCGACGGCCACGCTCGCGGCCTCTCGCGGCTATGGCCGTTCATGGGGCCGGCCTTCGTCGCCGCCGTCGCCTACATCGATCCCGGCAACTTCGCCACCAACATCGCCGGCGGCGCCAAGTTCGGCTACCTGCTGCTCTGGGTCGTCCTCGCCGCGAACCTCGTCGCGATGGTCGTGCAGACCCAGTCGGCGAAGCTGGGCATCGCGACCGGCAAGAACCTCGCCGAGCTATGCCGGGAACGTTTCTCGCGCCGCACCTCGATCGGCCTTTGGCTACAGGCCGAGCTGGTCGCGATGGCCTGCGACATCGCCGAGGTCGTCGGCGCCGCGCTGGGCCTCAACCTGCTCTTCGGGATCCCGCTCTTCCCGGCCGGCCTGATCGCCGGCGCCGGCGCCTTCGCCATCCTCACCCTGCAGCAGAAGGGCTTCCGCCGCCTCGAGGCGGGCATCACCGTGCTGGTCGGGGTCGTAGTCGCCTCTTTTGCCTTCGAGCTCTTCGACGCCAACCCGGACGCCGGACAGGTTGGCCGCCACCTGCTCGTCCCCGGCTTTGCCGGCACAGAGAGCATCCTGCTCGCCACCGGGATCATCGGCGCGACGGTGATGCCGCACGTCATCTACCTCCACTCGGCGCTGACCCAACGGCGGATCGTCGGCCACGACGCCGGGGAGCGCCGCAAGATCCTCGGCTTCGAGCGGGTCGACGTCGTGATCGCGCTCTCCCTCGCCGGCGCAGTCAACCTCGCGATGATGATCGTCGCCGCGGCGCTCTTCCACGGCAGCGGCCTGACCGGTGTCGACTCGATCGACGGCGCCTTCAACGGCTTCAAGTCGCTCGTCTCCGATCGGGCCGCCGTCGTCTTCGGGGTCGCCCTGCTGGCCTCCGGCTTCGCCTCCTCCTCGGTCGGGACGATGGCCGGGCAGGTGGTGATGCAGGGCTTCATCCGCCGCCGCATCCCGATCTTCTTGCGCCGCGCGATCACCCTCGCCCCGGCCCTGATCGTGCTCGGCATCGGCATCGACCCCACCGACGCTCTGGTCTCCAGCCAGGTCGTCCTCTCCTTCGGAATTCCCTTCGCGCTGGTACCGCTGTTGATGCTGGCGGCGAAGAGGGAGGTGATGGGAGAGCTTGTCAATCCGCGCTGGCTGACCGGAGTCACCGGTGTGCTCGCCGGGATGATCATCGGGCTCAACTTGTTCCTGCTGCAGCAGGTCTTCTTCGGGTAGGTCGTTGGGGGCGAGTGGGGACGCCTCCGACGGGGCTCCCCTCCGGGAGCTGGGTGAGGGTTGGCCGCAGTGTGGGTCGCGAATTCCCGTCGGAGGCGTCCCCACTCGCCTCTCAGGCGTCGAGAAGACCTTCTGTGAGGGTCACCAGCTCTCGCGCCATGCGGGAACGGGGGACTACGAGGTCGACTCCCGCGGCTTCGGAAGCTTTCTTGGTCTCGGCGTTTACGTGGGAGTAGTAGCCGAGGACTGGGATGCCGAGGGCCGCTAGGGCCGTCGGGTCCTCGGCGTCTAGATCGGCGACCAAAAGCTCGATGCCCTCGAGAGGAGCATCTGTCAGGGAGGGCGAGAGCTTTACGTCATGACCCGCTGCCGTGAGCGTCGCCTCGACCTTGCTGCCGAGCAGGAGGTCTGCGGAGATCGCCGCGATGCGGGCCACTAGAGCGAGCGGCGTTCGCGGAACTCCTCGCGAACGCTCTCGGGGCGGCCCCACATCTGCACGACCTCGGCCCGTCCCTCCCGAACCTCGCGAACGGCCATCTCACCACCGACCCCGTCGGCATCGAGCTTCGCCAGAACGCCCTTTACCGTCTCAGGGGCGGCAGCGTGCCCGAAGCTGTGGGCGACGATCAGCCGCCAGTCCCAATCGGCCTGCGAGTAAGGCTGAGCATTGACCTGGCTGAGCGCAACCGCGCTGTCGACGTACTTGCTCTCGTCGTCGATCCGCAGGTCCAACTCGAGGTCCGTCCAATCGGGCGGCATCGCATCAAGCACTTCCTGAAAGTCGGCAGCCAAGCTCAAGAGCCGAAGCGTATCTGGAACGCTCAGGGTTCAGCGAATGCCGATTCAACGTCCAGCGACTTGTGGAGCAAGCCGTGCTTCAGATCCCAGGCAGCCCAAGCGTGCAGCACGGCGTTGTCGAAGGGCAGGGGGTGGAGGTCCGGCAGCAGCACCTTCAGCTGCGCCCGCTGGTCGGCCCGCTCGAGGCTTGGCACTTCGGCGAGTAGGTCGTCGAGGCCGCGCTTGGGGTGCCCGACGACGAATTCGTAGCCGCGCCTGGTCGCGTCGACTATCGATCGCACCAGCGCCGGCTTCTGTTCGAACGTCTTCTGCGTCGTCGTCAGGATCAGCTCCGGATAGGGCGGCGCCCCGTATTCGTTGACTTTGAAGATGCGGATCGGCACGCCCTGGCGCTGCAGCTCGACCCCCTCGGCGTTCCAGAAACCGGTCGCCGCGTCGACCTTGCCCGCCGCAAGCGAGCTGATCGCGTTGAAGCCGATCGTCACCCGCTTCACCTTGGCCGGGTCGCCGCCGTCGGCGCTGACCTCGGAGTCGACCACGGCTTCGTCGGAGGGGAGGCCCGTGACGCCCACGGTGCGGCCTTCGAGATCCCCGGGTGCCGCGATGCCGCGGTCGGCGCGGGCGATCACGGCGGCCAGCGGGCGCTGCACGAGCGGCATCACGCCGACCAGGTCGAGGCCGTGTTCGCGGGCGATGCCGAGGTCGTGGATGTCGAGGATCGCGAAGTCGGTGCGGCCCGCCTCGAGCAGCTTCGGCGCGTCGGTCGATTCGCCCGGCTGGTGGATCGTCAGGTCGACCCTGGCGTCGCGGTAGTAGCCCTGGCGCTGCGCCGCGTAGATGCCGGAGTGGACCGCGTTCGGGGTGAAGTCGAGCACCAGCGTCGCGCCGACTGGCGCGCCCGGTTCAGCGCCGCTCCCGCCGCAACCGGCGGCGCCGGTGAGCAGCAGGGCGGCCGCCAGCAGCGCGACTACCCACTTCATTCGGCGCGGGAGGCTATTTCATTCGCTCAATATGGGTAGACTGGCGCCGCCCAGTCGAATTCAGGGACCTAGGAGGAGAGAGAGTGCAGGAACGAGGACTTGCGGCATATCTAGCTGAGCTAATCGGCACCTTCCTGTTGGTGTTCTTCATCACCAGCGTCGTGGTGCTTTTCGTCTCAACTGGCGAACAGGCCCAGTTCGGGTCGGACTTCGCCGTTATCGGGCTCGTCCACGCCTTTCTGCTCTTCGGCCTAATCGTCATGTTCGGCGTGGTCAGCGGTGGGCACTTCAACCCGGCGGTGACGCTTGCCGCCTGGGCGATCAAACGGATCTCTTCGATCGACGCGCTGATCTTCATGCTGGCGCAGCTGATCGGCGGAGTTTTGGGTGCCTTCCTCACCAAGGGCCTGATGGTCGACGAGGGCCGCGCCACCCACTACGGGGCGGTCGAAGTCACTGGCATCCTGAGCAGCAACTTCCAGGGAGCGATAATCGAGGCGATCGGGGTCTTCTGCCTCGTCCTCGTGATCCTCGCCGCGGTCTACTCGAAAAAGAGCGTCAAGGACTGGGCGCCGCTGGCGATCGGTACCACGCTTGGCTTCATCGTCATGGTCGGCGGGCCGCTCGACGGCGGCTCCTTCAACCCGGCGCGCTGGTTCGGACCGGCTCTGGTCAGCGGCCATTGGGGCGGCACCTGGCCCTACATCGTCGGCCCGATCGTCGGCTCGCTGCTGGCCGCGGCAGTCTTCCGCTTCGTGCTCGAGCCGGGCGGCAAAGCCCCGACCGAGTCGCCTGAGCGGGTCAAGCCCGCTTCGCCCTCGACTCCGTAGGCACCCAGCAGGCTTCCACCGCACGCGCCGGACCTGGACGGCGCGTGCGGTAGCGTCTCCGCGGTGCGCCGGGTCACCTTTTCGCGGAACTACACGCTCTCGCTTTCGCGCACCTGCCAGTGCTACTGCAAGTACTGCGCGTTCGCGACCCACCAGGCGCACATTCGGTCTCCCGAGGAGGTCGAAAGGCTTCTCGACGAGGCGTTGAAGCGGAACGCCAAGGAGCTGTTGGTTCTCACCGGAGAGCGGCCTGAGGTCAATCCAGAGGTGGCGGCGAAGCTTGCTGAGTGGGGGCACGACGACTTCACTTCGTATGTCGTCTGGTCCTGCGAACGTGCCCTCGAGCGGGGAATGCTGCCGCATACGAACATCGGGGTTCTGGATCGCGTTGACCTTGCTCGGCTTCGCGAGGTCACGGCCTCTCAGGGGCTGATGCTGGAGTCTGTCTCCGAGGGGTTGATGGAGACGGTTCACGCCGGTTCTCCGACCAAGCACCCGGCTCAAAGGCTCGCCACGATCGAGGCTGCCGGTGAGCTGAAGATTCCGTTTACGAGCGGGATTCTCGTCGGGATTGGGGAGACCGAGGAGGAGCAGGTTGCCTCGCTGGAAGCGCTGGCCGAGCTGCACGGTCGGTACGGGCACATCCAGGAGGTGATCCTGCAGAACTTCGTTGCGCACCCTAAGTACTACGGGCAGGACGTGGCCGATATTGCCGATGACGCGGCGCGGGAGCGGTGGGGGGCCGCCGGGGTCCCCTCCGGCGGGGCTCCCCTCCGGGAGCTGGGTGGAGGGGTTGGCCGCGGTGTGGGTCGCGAATTCCCGTCGGAGGGGACCCCGGCGGCCTCTCCGGACTGGGCTACGCCTGTTTCGGTTGACGACATCGCGCGGTTGATTCGGGAGTGCAGGCGGCTCATGCCTGACGTGGGCGTTCAGGTGCCCCCGAATCTCTCGGATGCTTGGGGCGAGCTGGTCGCGGCTGGCGCAACGGACCTGGGCGGGCTCTCAGCGAACGGGGACCACATTTCGCCTGAGCACGCGTTTCCGAGCCCGCACGAGGTGCGGAAGGAGCTTGCGCCCAAGGGATATGCGCTGACGGAGCGGTTGTGCGTCTACCCCCAATACATGGATGCGGAGTGGATGGAGCAGGGCGTTCTCGATGTGATCAAGCTGAAGTACTGGAGCTTCATTCCTCGGAGAGGGTCAGGAAGGCGGACCGAAGAGCTGATCGATGGCGGACTTGCTCCCGAAGCAATCTCGAAGGGCAGGGAGGGCAAAGAGCTCAATGAGGATGAGCTGACGGCGCTGTTTGCCGAGACGAGGCCTGAGGTCGTTGAGGAGATGCGGGTTGCTGCGGATGAGCTTCGTCGGGAGCTTGCGGGGGATCGGGTGACCTTTGTCGTCAACCGGAACATCAACTTCACCAACATCTGCGTGGTCGGTTGTGCGTTCTGTGGCTTCGGGCAAGGGAAGCGGTCGCCTGATGCCTATGAGGTGTCGGAGGAGGACTTTGCGGCGCGGATTGAGGATGCCGTGGCTTTTGGGGCTACCGAGCTCTGCATGCAGGGGGGGATCCATCCCGATCTGACGCTCGAGGAGTATGGGAAGTGGCTGAAGCTGGCCAAGGACGTGGCGCCGCAGCTGCACCTCCATGCCTACTCTCCGATGGAGGTCCACTACATGTGCGAGCGCTCTGGGAAGGGGCCCGACGAGGTCTTCGAGTACCTGATCGAGTGTGGGCTGGGGTCGACGCCGGGGACTGCTGCCGAGGTTCTCGACGATGGGGTGCGGCAGCGGATCTCGCCCAACAAGCTGCCGGCGCAGCGCTGGGTCGAGATCATCGAGGCCTCGCACCGGGCCGGCCTGCGCTCGACCTCGACCGTGATGTTCGGCCACATCGAGGAGCCCCGCGAGCTGGCCCGCCACATGCGCGTGGTCCGTGCCCTGCAGGAGCGCACCGGCGGCATCACCGAGTTCGTCCCGCTCAGCTTCATCCCCTTCAACACGATGCTCGGCCGCACGCATGGGATCGAGGAGATCTCCGCCGCCGAGAACCTCAAGCACACCGCCGCCTTCCGCCTGGCTCTTGGCAGGACCATCCCTAACCTGCAGGCGAGCTGGGTCAAGATGGGCCTCGACGCCGCCACCGAGGCGCTGCGCTGGGGCGTCAACGACCTCGGTGGCACCTTGATGGAGGAGAACATCTCGAGGATGGCCGGCTCTCAGCACGGGGTCCGGCTCGAGCCCGAGCAGCTGATCGGAGCGGCCCGCGCCGCCGACCGCGAGCCGGCTCAGCGCACGACCCTCTACGAGATCGTCGAGACGTACTGAGCCGGGGAGGCGCGGCGGCGGCCGGCTGGCATCATCCGGCGATGCGCGCGATGGTGCTTCAGAGGCAGCGGGAGCCGCTGCGGCCGGCCGAGGTTGCCGAGCCCCGGCCCGAACTCGGGCAGGTGCTGATCTCGGTCAGCGCCTGCGGGGTCTGCCGCACCGACCTCCATATCGTCGACGGCGACCTCGAGCGGCCCAAGTTGCCGCTCGTCCCGGGCCACCAGATCGTCGGCACGGTGCGCGAGACGGGCGAGGGGGGGGAGCGTTTTGCCATCGGCGATCGGGTCGGGGTGCCGTGGCTCGGCTGGACCTGCGGCGAGTGCCGCTACTGCCTCAGCGGTCGCGAGAACCTCTGCGACCGGGCGCGCTTCACCGGCTACGACATCGATGGCGGCTACGCCGAGCTGGCCGTCGCGGATGAGCGCTTCTGCTTCCCGATCCCCAAGGGCTATCCGGATGAGCAGGCGGCGCCGCTGCTCTGCGCCGGCCTGATCGGCTACCGGGCTCTGCGGTTGGTCGGCGACGCCGAGCGGATCGGCTTCTACGGCTTCGGCGCCGCAGCTCACATCCTCTGCCAGGTCGCCGTCCACGAAGGGCGGCGGGTGTTCGCCTTCACCCGCGAGGGCGACGCGGAGACGCAGGCGTTCGCACGCGAGCTGGGCGCGGAGTGGGCAGGTTCCTCGGAGGAGCGGCCGCCGGAGGAGATCGACGGGGCGATCGTCTTCGCCCCCGCGGGCGAGTTGATGACGACGGCGCTTCGGGCGAGCGCCAAGGGCGCCCGGATCATCAGCGCCGGCATCCACATGAGCGACATCCCGAGCTTCCCTTACGAGCAGCTCTGGGGCGAGCGGGTGCTGGGCTCGGTCGCCAACCTGACCAGGCAGGACGGCGAGGAGTTCATGGCACTGGCGCCACAGGTCCCGGTCAGGACCGAGGTCGAGGTTTGCTCCCTGGAGGACGCCAACGAGGCGATTGACTCGATCCGTACCGGCAGCCTGCGAGGCGCCGCTGTGCTGACGATCTAGCGGAAGAGGTCCTCCTGCGGCGGGCGGCGGAGGGTGGCGGCACCGGGGCCATCGTCGGATGTGACGAAGCGGTCGAGGCCGCGGACGATCACTGCGGGCACGCGGCTGTTCTTGCTTCGAGCTAGGTCGGCCGCTGCGGCGACCTCGTCGGCGATCGCGATCTGGGTTGCTTCCAACTCACGATCGTGAGCGTCCTTGCGGCCGCGCCAGTCGTCTAGTGGCTGTAGTCCGGCGCAGCCGATCGCCACCTCGCTCTGGCCAAGGCGCCACGCCCGCCCGAAGCTGTCGGAGATCACGACAGCGAGGTTGAGAGGGAGGCGGGGGTGGGTCTCTCCGGACACTCCCCGCTTTTGTCCGGAGAGGCCCACCCCCGCCTCCCTCCCGGCCAGGGACTCGGCGATTTCCCGCCGAATGCGGCGGGCTGAGGCATCGGGGTCCTCGGGCAGCAGGCAGACGGTGTTGTCCTCGGGCAGGTTCGAGGTGTCGACACCTGCATTGGCGCAGACGAAGCCGTGGTGGGTCTCGGTGATCAGCACGTTGCGCTCGGCGCGCAGGACCTCTTTGCTCTCGTCGAGGATCAGTTGCATCAGGGCCGGCTCCTTGCCCAGTACGGCGGCGAGCTTGCGCGCTTTGGCCCCGGGAATCACCGACGAGAGGTGGCGTACCCGTCCCTCGGCCTTGGAGACGACCTTCTGCGAGATCGCGACGACGTCGCCGTCGCTCAGCTCGGCTCGGGCGGCGATCAGCTCGCCGAGCTTCGCTCCCGGCTCGATCTCGGGCAGGGCCTCGACCGCGAAGACGCGCAGCTCGCTCATATGCCGAGCGTCTTGGCGGTCCGCTTCGCCCGGCCGTGGTGGGCCTCGAGCTCGCGGGCGAGGGCGACGATGTCGGCGGGCGTGTCGAGATCGAGCGCCAGCGAGGGCAGCTCCTCGACGCCGAAGGGGATCCCGGCCTCGCGCGCGGCGGCGACGTGGCGGGCGCAGCTGCCCTCTCCGAAGGAGGGTTCGATCACGCCGGGGGGCGCGAGGGCGAGGGCGTTGGTGCCCGTGCCGTGTCGGTCGGGGACCACGGCGACGTAGCGCTCCGGCATGCCGGTCAGCAGGCGCTCCAGCTCGCGTGGCGCCAGCAGCGGGCAGTCGATCGGCAGCAGGACGACCCGCTTGGCGCCGAGCTCGCACGCACGGACGATTCCGGCCAGGGCCGCGCCCGAGTGGCCGCCCTCGTCGGGGTCGGGCACGAGCGTCGCCCCGGCGAGGCTCACCAGCTCCTCGGCTCGCGGCTCGCTCGTGACCACGACCGTGCGCTCGATCGAGCGCGCCTCGCCGATCGCCTCCAGGACGTCCTCCAGCATCGCCGCCGCCAGCTCGCCGCGGTGGGTGGCGCCCATGCCCGGGGCAAGTCGCTGCTTGGCCGCGGCGAAACGCTTGACCGGAAGGATGGCGGTCGCGTTCAAGCCGCTTGTGAAGGAGATTCAGCCACCTTCGATCAGGCTAGCGGCGTAGTCGAGCACGGTGCGGGCCAACCGCGCTCGCCCGGCCGCGCCCTCCATCAGGGCCGGTGCGGCGAGCGTGGGGATCTCGGCCGGCGGCGGGTCGGGGTCGCCATCGTCGACGACCATCGCGTCGATCAGGCCGGTGTAGAGCGAGGCGACTCCGGCTGCGGTCGAGGGGCGGCCGAGCGCCTGCATGAAGCGCTCGGTCGGGCCCTTGACGACCTCGCCGGCGACGAAGGGGCTGACCGCGATCACTGGGGCGGTGGACGCCGAGATCGCTTCGGTCATTCCCGGCACGGCGAGGATCGGACCGATGCTGATCACCGGGTTGGAGGGGCCGATCACGATCGCCTCGGCCCAGCGCAGCGCCTCCAGCACCGCGGCGCTTGGCTCGGCCGCCTCGATCCCCTCCAGCTCGACGCCGTGGACCTCGGGCTGCCCGCGGTCGACGATCAGGTACTCCTGCAGGCCGCGCACCCCGGCAGCTGTCTGCACCTTGGTCCGTACCGGCGCCTCGCACATCGGCAGCACCCGCGCTTCGACTCCGAGCGCGCGCGCGACCTGGGCCTGGGCGTCGCTTAGGCTGCCGCCCTCCTCGAGGAACTGGCGGCGGTAGAGGCAGGCGGCGAGGTCGCGGTCGGAGAGGCCGAACCAGCTCGGGGCGCCGAGCTTGGTCATGCGCTCGAAGACCGTGAAGCTGTCGTCGCGCAGGCCCCAGCCGCGCTCCTCGTCGATCTCGCCGCTGAGCCAGTAGGTGACCAGGTCCGGGTCGGGGGAGACGTGGACGCCGAGCGTCTCGATGTCGTCGCCAGTGTTGGCGATCACGGCCAGCTCGGAGCCGATCTCCTCCTGCATTCCGGCGGCCAGCTTGGCGCCTCCAGTGCCGCCGGCGAGCAGCGCGACCCGCACGCCTACTCCCAGTGGTCGCCGTCGGGGAGGCCGGTCAGCCGGATCCCGGCGTGGGCCTTGTAGCGGCTGTTGACCGAGATCAGCATCGGCGTCAGCTGCTCGACGATCCGCGCCATCTCCAGTGGCCCGGCGTTGACCGCCCGCAGACCGGGAATCAGCTCGATCAGCCGCGCCACCCGTGCCTTGTCGGCCTTGCGGTCGCCGCAGACGAGCACGTCCTCGCCCAGCTCGGTTTCGGCGTTGCCGAGCGTGGGCGCGCCGACCGTGTGCAGGGCGGCGACGACGGTGACCCCCTCGGGGACCATCTCCTGCGCCTGCTGCGCGGCCGAGCCCTGCCAGACGCCGAGCGAGCGGGTCGCCTTGCCACTGACCGCGGCGGCGAGCGGCACCGTGCAGTCGACCAGGATCTGGCCCGGCTGCAGCGCCTCGCGCAGGTTGTTGAGGTTCTCCGACTGGTTGCGGAAGGGGACGGTGAGGAAGGCGATCTCGGCGCGCCGCGCGGCGTCCTCATTGAGAAGGCCCTCGACGGTGGCGCCGGGGACCCTCTCGCGCAGCTTCGCCGCTGCCTCCTCGGCGCGCTCCTGAGAGCGAGAGCCGATCGCGATCGCCGCCCCGGCCTTCGCCCAGCGCAGCGCCAGGCCGGCGCCGAGGGCGCCGGTGCCGCCGATGATTGGGATGGTCGGGGTCTCGGCCACGAGCGCGCCAGTCTATGCTCACGCCCGATGCGACTGGAGGGACGAAAGGCTCTGGTGACCGGCGCCGCCAGCGGGATCGGCGCCGCGATCGCCGCCCGGCTGGCCGCCGAGGGCGCCGAGGTCTGGGTCGGCGACATCGATGTCGAGGGGGCCGAACGGGTCGCCGGCGAGGTCAACGGCCAGGCGATCGAGCTCGACGTGACCGAGCTCGCGTCCGCCAACGCCGCGATCGAGTCGGCAGGCACGCTCGACATTCTCGTCAACAACGCCGGCACCGATGAGTTCGGCTTCTTCACCTACACGACCCCCGAGCAGTGGCAGCGGGTACTGGCGATCAACCTCGGCGGCGTCCTCAACTGCACGCACGCCGCGCTGCCGGCCATGCAGAAGGCCGGCTACGGCCGCATCCTCAGCATCTCCTCGGAGGCGGGCCGGGTCGGCTCCAAGGGCTCGGCGGTCTACTCGGCCGCCAAGGGCGGCATCGTCGCCTTCATGAAGGCGATCGCCCGCGAGAACGCCCGCTACGGGATCACCGCCAACTCGATCGCCCCCGGCCCGATCGAGACGCCGCTGCTGATGGGCGCCAAGGAGTTCGGCGAGATCGGCGAGAAGGTGATCGAGACGATGAAGTCGGCGACGCAGATGGGCCGTCTCGGCCAGCCCGACGAGGTTGCGGCCGCAGCAGCCTTCCTGGTCTCCGACGACGCCACCTACGTCACCGGCGAGACCCTGGGCGTAAGCGGCGGCCTAGGCATGGTCTAACCGCAAACTCCGACATCCCTCCGGCCAGAGGGGGGGAGAATTTCGCTGACTGTGGACTTGACCACACGATGACGTGGTCAAAGTCACAATCAGCAGCAGAGGAAGAGCGGAAACTGGTGGCGCGACAGCATGGGGTGGTGGCGCGGCGGCAGCTGTTGGACCTGGGCGTTGGGGTGCGGGCTATTGAGCATCGGCTTGCGCGTGGGCGGCTTCACTTGCTGACGCGAGGGGTGTATGCCGTCGGGCGTCCTCAGGTTGGTCGTGACGGCCGCTGGATGGCTGCCCTGCTCGTCGGCGGACCCGAGGCGGTGTTGAGCCACGAAAGTGCCGCAGCATGCTGGGGGTTTGCGCAGGAGAGGACAAGGCGGGTCGACGTTTCGCTGCCCGCCGGTTCCTTCAGTCGCCGACCTGAGATCCGGGTCCATCGACGCTACGGCTTGCGGCCTCCGGACTTGACCGAAATACGTTCTATGCGCCTCACGACGCCGATTCGAACTCTGCTCGATCTCGCCGTCAAGCTCAGCGCGGCGCCATTGGAGCGGATGGTGAACGAGGCGGACCGACTCGACCTCGTCGATCCCGATGAGCTCCGAAGTGCTTTGGTCGGTTATCGCGGCGAACCCGGTGTAGCGCGCCTTCGTGCCTTGCTCAACCGACGGACCTTCCGGATGACCGACTCAGAGCTGGAGAGGCAGTTCTTGCCGTTGGCGCGGGCGGCCGGTCTGCCTCTGCCGCTCACCCAACAGCCCCTCAATGGCTTCCGGGTTGACTTCTATTGGCCCGACCTTGGGCTGGTGGTTGAGACGGATGGCCTGCGCTATCACCGTACACCGTCCCAGCAGGCGCGGGACCGCCTCCGGGACCAGGCCCACGCGGCTGTCGGTTTGACGCCACTTCGCTTCACCCACGCCCAGGTGCGCTTCGAGCCCAACCACGTCCGCGACACCCTCGCAGCCGTCGCCAGCCGGCTCAAAAGACGCTGACTGTGACTTTGACCACACCATGACGGGGTCAAAGCCACAGTCAGCGTTGGTGCATAAGCTGCTCGTTATGGCTGAGTTGCCGCGGCGTGTGCGGATTCGCGAGGTCGGGCCTCGCGACGGGTTTCAGAACGAGCCGGAGACGATTCCGACCGCGGAGAAGATCCGGCTGATCGACATGCTCTCGGCGACCGGGCTGACGCGAATCGAGGTGACCTCGTTCGTGCGGCCCGAGGTGATCCCGCAGCTGGCTGACGCCGAGGAGGTGCTGGCCGGGGTGCAGCGGCGCGAGGGGGTCGCCTTCTCGGTCCTGATCCCGAACGAGCGCGGGCTCGAACGGGCGCTGGCGCTGCGCGATCGCTTCGACGAGGTCAACGTCTTCGTCTCCGCCTCCGAGACGCACAACCGCAAGAACGTCAACCGGACGATCGAGGAGTCGCTGAGCGGGCTGGAGCGGACGCTGGCGGGGGCGCGCGAGGCCGGACTGCGCTGCGAGGGGGTGATCTCGACCTCCTTCGGCTGCCCCTACGAGGGCGAGGTCCCGCCGCGAGCGGGTCTTCGCGATCGCCGAGCGTCTCGCCGCCGCCGGCTGCGCCGAGATCGGCTTCGGCGACACGACCGGGATGGCGAACCCGCGCCAGGTCGGCGAGTTCTTCGCTGCCGCCCGCGAGCGGCTCGCCGGCGTCGAGCTCACCGCCCACTTCCACAACACGCGCGGCCAGGGACTCGCCAACGTGCTGGCCGCGCTCGAGCAGGGCGTCGACTCCTTCGAGTCGAGCTTCGGCGAGCTTGGCGGCTGCCCGGTGCCGCCGGGCGCGACCGGCAACGTCGCCAGCGAGGACGTGATCTCGATGCTGCACGAGATGGGGGTCGAGACGGGGATCGATCTGTCCGCCCTGGTCGAGGCCTCCCGCGGGGCACAGTCGGCGCTCGGCCGACCGCTCGGCTCGCACGTGCTTGTCGCCGGGCCCGTGGACTGGCACCGCGGCCAGTCCGAATAGGCTGCCGCTCACCGTGTCCGACTTCGCCACAGCTATCGAGGCCGCCCTGTCCGGCGGCCCGCAGCGCCACCACGAGAAGACCGCCGAACAGGGCAAGCTGCCGGTTCGCGAGCGGGTCGAGCGGCTGGTCGACTCCGGCTCCTTCGCCGAGGAGGCGGCCGCTGGCGAACTGGGAGGTGGAGGGGCTCGGCGCCGACGGTGTCGTCACCGGCCTTGCCACGATCGACGGGCGTCGCGTTGCCCTGATGGCCAACGACCCGACCGTCAAGGCGGGCTCGTGGGGGCCGAAGACGGTCGAGAAGATCCTCCGCGTCCAGGAACGGGCGCTGAGCCTGCAGGTGCCGATGGTCTACCTGGTCGACTCGGCCGGGGCGCGGATCACCGACCAGGTGCAGATGTTCCCCGGCCGCCGCGGCGCCGGGCGGATCTTCCACAACGAGGTGCGGCTCTCCGGTCAGGTGCCGCAGGTCTGCCTGCTCTTCGGGCCGAGCGCCGCCGGCGGCGCCTACATCCCGGCCTTCTGCGACGTCGTGATCATGCGCGACGGCAACGCCTCGATGTACCTGGGCTCGCCGCGGATGGCGGAGATGGTGATCGGCGAAACGGTCAGCCTGGAGGAGATGGGCGGGGCCAAGATGCACACCGGCGTCTCCGGCTGCGGTCACTTCCTGGTCAAGTCCGACGAGGAGGCGATCGACCTCGCCAAGCGCTACCTCTCCTTCATGCCGGGCAACTGGCGGGAGCAGCCGCCCGCGGCGCCCGCCGCCGAGCCGGCCTCGCAGACGCCGATCGCCGAGATCGTGCCCGAGGACGAGAACCGGCCCTTCGACATGCAGCTACTGCTCGACTCGCTGCTCGACGCCGAGAGCTTCCTGCCGGTGCACAAACGTTGGGCGAAAGAGCTGATCGTCGGCTACGGCCGGCTTGACGGCCGCGTCGTCGGCATCGTCGCCAACCAGCCCCGCTACACCGGAGGCGTCCTCTTCGTCGACTCGGCCGACAAGGCGGCGCGCTTCATCCAGACCTGCAACGCCTTCAACCTGCCGCTGCTCTTCCTCGCCGACGTGCCCGGCTTCATGATCGGCACCGCGGTCGAGCGCCAGGGGATCATCCGCCACGGGGCGAAGATGATCAGCGCCGTCTCCGAAGCGACCGTGCCGAAGATCTCGGTGGTCGTGCGCAAGGCTTACGGCGCCGGGCTCTACGCGATGGCCGGGCCCGCCTTCGAGCCTGACTGCTGCATCGCCCTGCCCAGCGCCTCGATCGCGGTGATGGGGCCGCAGGCGGCGATCAATGCCGTCTTCTACAACCAGATCCAGGCGATCGAAGACGAGGCCGAGCGCGAGGCGTTCGTCGCCCGCAAGCGCGAGGAATACGCCGAGGACATCGACCTCCTCCACCTCGCCTCCGAGCTGGTCGTCGACGCGGTGATCGAGCCAGCCGACCTGCGTGCCGACCTGATCCGTCGCTTCGCGCTCGCGGCGAGCAAGGACCGCGCCTTCGCCGAGCGCCGCAACCCCGTGACGCCCGCCTGAGGCCGCGGGTGCAACGCGTTGAGCACCTGACAGAGCCGAAAGACGTTGCACCTGCCATCGCCGGCGAGGGCCTTGTCGTCCGGCGGGGCGGGCACGAGGTGCTGCACAGCCTCGGCTTCGCGGTGGCGCCGGGCAGGGTGACCGGGTTGCTGGGACCGAGCGGCTGCGGCAAGACGACGCTGATGCGGGCGATCGTCGGCGTGCAGATCGTCGCGGCCGGTCGGGTCGAGGTGCTTGGCCGGCCCGCCGGCTCGCCCGAACTGCGCGCCCGGGTCGGCTACGTGACCCAGGCCCCCTCGGTCTACGGCGACCTCAGCGTGCGCGAGAACCTTCGCTACTTCGCCCGTGTGCTCGGCGTCGGCCGGGAGCGGATCGAGGTGGCGATCGCGACCGTCGCCCTCGGCGAGCAGGCGGACCAGGTCGTCTCCAGCCTCTCCGGCGGGCAGAGCGCCCGGGTCTCGCTGGCGACCGCGCTGCTCGGCGAGCCCGACGTGCTGGTCCTCGACGAGCCCACCGTCGGCCTCGACCCGGTCCTGCGCCGCGACCTCTGGGCGACCTTTCGCTCGCTGGCCGCGGCCGGGACGACGTTGCTGGTCTCCAGCCACGTGATGGAGGAGGCCGAGCACTGCGACGAGCTGCTGCTGATGCGCGACGGAGACCTGCTGGCCGCCGAATCCCCCGAGGCGCTGCGCGAGCGCACCGGCAGGGCCCGTCTCGACGAGGCCTTCCTGGCCCTGATCGAGGAGCGGGCGGGCCGGTGAGCGCCCGCGTCACCTGGGCGACGGCGCTGCGCGTGCTGACGCAGCTGCGCCGCGACCCGCGCACGATCGCGCTGCTGCTGGCGGTGCCGCCCTTCCTGCTCACCCTGCTCAAGGGCGCGTTCGAGCAGGACCCCGCCTCCTTCCAGCACGTCGGCGGGCCGCTGGTCGGCCTCTTCCCCTTCAGCACGATGTTCGTCGTCACCTCGATCACGATGCTGCGCGAGCGGACCACCGGGACCCTGGAGCGGCTGATGTCTCTGCCCCTGGCCAAGCTCGACCTGCTGTTCGGCTACGGGATCGCCTTCGCCGCCGTGGCCGTCGTGCAGGCCGGCGTCACCGGGGCGATCGCCTTCGGCCCGCTCGGCCTCGACGTGGCCGGCTCCAGTGCCGCGGTGGTCGCGCTCGCCGTCGGCAACGCGGTGCTCGGGATGTCGCTCGGCCTCTTCGTCAGCGCCTTCGCTCGCACCGAGTTCCAGGCGGTCCAGTTCATGCCCGCGATCGTCTTCCCGCAGCTCCTGCTCTGCGGTCTCTTCGTCGCTCGGGATCAGATGGCCGGGGTGCTCCAGGCGATCTCCGCCACGATGCCCCTCACCTACGCCTTCGAGGCGCTGAACAGCGTCACCACCGAGGGCACGCTCGGCTCGCGCGGGGCGCTCGACGTGACCGTGATCGTCGGCGCGACCCTGCTGCTGCTCGCGCTCGGCGCCGCGACGTTGCGCCGGCGAACCCCTTAAAGCCGCTCGGCGAGCTCGGTGAACCAGTCGAGCGCGGCCGGGTTGGCGAGCGAGTCGCGGCTGGCGGCCTGCTCCGGCGGGTGTGCCCATCAGGATTCGCTTGACCGGGACCTCGAGCACCTTGCCGCTGAGGGTGCGGGGGACCTCGGCGATCGCGAAGACCTCGTCGGGGACGTGGCGCGGGGAGCACTGGCTCGCGCACGCGGCGGGCGATCTCCTTGCGCAGACTCGTCGTCGAGCGTCGGCGCCCTCGCGGAGGACGACGAAGAGCGGCATCCAGCCGTCGGTCCCGGGCCGGGGGACGTCGACGACGAGGGCGTCGACGATCTCGTCGAGGCCGAGCACGGCGCGGTAGATCTCGCTCGTGCCCATGCGGATGCCGGAGCGGTTGATCGTCGAGTCCGAGCGGCCGTAGATGACCGCGGTGCCGCGCGCGGTGATTTCGATCCAGTCGCCGTGGCGCCAGACGCCCGGGTACTGCTCGAAGTAGCTGGCCCGGTAGCGGCTGCCGTCCTCGTCGCCCCAGAAGAAGACCGGCATCGAGGGCATCGGCTCGGTGACGACCAGCTCGCCGACCTCGTCGATCACGCTGTTGCCGGCTTCGTCCCAGGCCTCGACCGCGGCGCCGAGCGCCCGTCCCTGCAGCTCGCCGCGGTAGACCGGCAGCAGCGCGACGCCGCCGACGAAGGCGGTGCAGAGGTCGGTGCCGCCGCTGGTCGAGAAGAGCCAGGTGTCGGCGCCGAGGTGCTCGTAGATCCAGTCGAAGCCCTCGGGGGAGAGGGGCGAGCCGGTCGAGCCGACCGCCTTGAGGCGGCTGAGGTCGCGCCCCGCGCCCGGCTCGACGCCCGCCTTCATGCAGGCGGCGATGTAGGAGGCGCTGGTGCCGAACATCGTCACCTCGGCGCGCTCGGCGAGGTCCCAGAGCACGCCCATGTCGGGATGGCCGGGGTTGCCGTCGTAGAGGACGATCGCGGCTCGGGTCAGCAGTCCCGAGACGAGGAAGTTCCACATCATCCAGCCGGTGGTGGTGAACCAGAAGAGGCGGTCGCCGGGGTGGGCGTCGACGTGGAGGTGGAGCTTCTTCAGGTGCTCGAGCAGGATGCCGCCCTGCGCCTGGACGATCGCCTTCGGCAGGCCGGTGGTGCCGGAGGAGTAGAGGACCCAGAGCGGATGGTCGAAGGGGACGCGCTCGAAGTTGAGCTCGGCGCCCTCGCCGCAGGCGAGCAGCTCGTCCCAGCGCATCGCGTCGCGCAGGGGGGAGAGGTCGGGCTCGGGGTCGAGGTAGGGCAGGACGACGGTGCGCTCGAGGCTCGGCATCGCCGCCTGGAGCTGGGCGAGCGTCTCGCGCCGGTCGAAGTCCTTGCCGCCGTAGCGGTAGCCGTCGACGGCGAAGAGCACCTTGGGCTCGATCTGGGCGAAGCGGTCGATCACGCTGGCCGGCCCGAAGTCGGGCGAGCAGCTCGACCAGATCGCGCCGATGCTCGCGGTGGCGAGGAAGGCGACGATCGCCTCGGGGATGTTGGGCATGTAGGCGACGACGCGGTCGCCGCGCTCGACCCCGAGCGCCCGCAGCCCGGCCGCGACCGCGGCGACCTGGCCGCGCAGCTCGCCCCAGCTCAGCTCGCCGAGCTCGCGCAGCTCGGAGGCGTGCAGGATCGCCGCCTCGGCGTCGTCCTTTCCGGCGAAGACGTGCTCGGCGTAGTTGAGGCTGGCGCCGGCGAACCACTCGGCGCCTGGCATCGCGCGGCTGCCGAGCGCGCGCTCGGCCGCGCCGTCGGCCTGGACGCCGAAGAAGTCCCAGATCGAGGACCAGAAGCCCTCGAGGTCCTCGACCGACCAGCGCCAGAGCTCGTCGTAGGCGTCGAAGCGCAGGCCGCGCTCGGCCTCGAGCCAGCGCATGTACTCGCGCAGGCGCGAGCGCTCGACCAGCCCGGCGGAGGGCTCCCAGAGCTTCTCGGGCACCGCGTGAGTCACGCGGCCGGCGCCGCGCTCGCTGCCTGCGCCAGGTCCAGCTCGTGCGGGTCGTGCGAGCAGATCATGCGGACCTCGTCGCCGTGGCCCGCCGCCAACTCGCGAAGCCGCTCCTGGTTGGCCCGGCGCTGTTTGCCGTCGGCCGCGTTGAGCAGCTGGAAGAAGCGCAGGCCGGGCGGGCAGTTCGGCGGCGTGGCGACCTCGTCGTGGTGGAAGTAGGCGTCGCCGCAGTGCAGCAGCCAGCCGTCGTCGACCTTGATCGCGACGCCGCTGTGGCCGCGCGAGTGCCCGGCAAGCGGGATCAGCAGCACCTCGGTGCCGAGGTCGGGGAGGATCCGCACGCCCTCGAAGCCGAACCACTGGTCGCCTTCGACCTCGTGGCGGACCCAGCGCGGGTCGTGCTTCCAGTGGGCGCCGAGGTAGCGCGGACGGTCGCGGAGGACCGGGTGAAGCGCCGCGTCGAGCTCGCGCCCGAAGACGTGGACCTCGGCCGCGGGGAAATCCGGCAGCCCGCCGGAATGGTCCGGGTCGAGGTGGGTGGTGACGATCTGGCGCACGTCGGCTGCGGCGAAGCCGAGCCCCTCGACCTGCTTGAGCGCGGTCTCGCCCAGCTCGGCCCGCGGCCGCATCATCGCGAAGAAGGGGCCAAGCTGGCGCGGATTGTGGACGTCCTCGGCGCCGAAGCCGGTATCGAGCAGGACCAGCCCGTCGTCGGTCTCGAGCAACAGGCAGTGGCAGACGACCCTGGCCGGCTCGAGCAGGCCGCCGGCCCCGTTGATCAGGCGCGCACTGTGGGGACACAGGGTCCCGCAGTTGAGGTGATGGATGCGCATGGCGCGAGGCGCAGTCTATGCGGGCTCGGCGGGTCGAGCGACGGTCAGGAACTTCGTCCGCATTCCGTCTATCGTTCCCACAGCGCCGGAGTGGTGGAACGGTAGACACGATTGATTCAAAATCAATTGCTCGCAAGGGCGTGCGGGTTCGACTCCCGCCTCCGGTATCGCAGCGCCGACGCGAGGCAGATGGATCAGGCCGGCAGCGGCGGGGCGTCGTCCGGCGAGGCGCCGGCGCCGTAGTCCTCGCCGGAGCCGATCGGGCGCTCCTCCTCGACGTGCCAGTTCTGGTTGAAGCCGTAGAGGGCGACGGCGATCAGGATCAGCTGCAGGATCGCGAGGATGATCACCAGCGTGCCGATCAGCGGCGAGGAGATCAGCCCTTCGTCGAAGCCGGCCTTGTCGCGGGCGAACCAGCTGTCGGCGCCGACCGCGCAGAAGATCGCCAGGATCATCGAGAGGGCGGCGGCGACGGGCAGGATGCCGCGGCTCCAGCGGAAGACGAGGAAGGCGAAGAAGGCGTAGAGCGCCGCGTAGATGAAGCAGACGATCCCCATGCCGCCGCCCCCGGTCATCAGCGAGAAGCCGGTGATCGTCACCAGGAAGGCGATCGCCGAGGTCGCGGCGAGCAGAAAGACGAGCACGAACTTGACCGTGATCGACTCGGCTTTCTCCCGATTTGGCCGCCACAACTCGTAGCCAGGCCTGACCTCTCCAACCGCCACGCCGACGATCATAGAATCTAAGAGCGACGATGCGGCATTGGTCGCGCGTTAAGCCCTAGATTGGGTAGCCAAGCGGGCGTGATGAAATTGGTAAACATGCTGGCTTTAGGTGCCAGTGCTCGAAAGAGCTTGGGGGTTCAAGTCCCTCCGCCCGCATAGACTTCCCGGTTCCCCGGGGGAGTGAGTTAACGGCTATGCGCACGGTCTCCAAAACCGTGAATCCGGGTTCGAATCCCGGCTCCCCCGTCTCGCTCAGCGTCGAGTCGGCTGCAGGCCGATCAGGCTGTAGTAGCTGATCAGGTAGAGGCGGCGGCCGTCGGAGACCATCGGCGTGTAGCCGGCCTGCTTCATCTCGAAGGTCTTGCGGTGGGTGCGGACGTCGATGCCGATCGCCTCGCGGGTCTTGAAGCTCGAGGTGTAGACGGTGTGGCCGACCACGGTTGCCGTGCCGGGAACCGGGCCGCCGAGGTCGTAGCGCCACTCCTGCTTGCCGGTCAGGGCGTTGAGCGCGTAGAAGTGCTCGTCGTAGGAGCCGATGTAGACCGTCGGCGGGGTGCCGGGGACCTTGGCGACGGCGGGCGAGCCATAGACGAAGTTGCCGGTCGGGAAGGACCAGTCGACCTTGCCGGTCTTTTCGTCGAAGGCGTAGATCGTGCCGTCGTCGCGGCCGGCGTAGACGCGGCCGAAGGCGATCGCGGGGGAGGAGTAGAAGCCGCCCTGCCCGAAGGGCGACACCTTCGACGTGTTGGTCCGCCAGAGCAGCCTGCCGTCCTTGGCGTCGAGGCAGAACATGCCGCTCTCGTAATCGGCGACGAAGACCCGGCCGTGGTGGAAGCTGGGGCTGGCTTTGATCGCGCCGGGCGAGTTGAACTGCCAGAGGACCTTGCCGTCGGAAGCCCGCACGGCAACCACGTTGGTCTTGTCGGTGCCGAGGTAGAGCGTGCCGCCGACCGCCATCGGCGAGGATTCGAGGTGGCCGACCAGCTTGCGGGTCCAGACTTCCTTGCCGGTCTTGGCGTCGACGGCGACCAGGTGGCCGTCGACGTAAGCGAAGAAGACCTTGCCTTCGTGGTAGACGGGCGCCGTCACGTCGGTCGGTGTGCCGGAGTTCTTCGGGTCGGTGTCGCGTTCCCAGAGGATCTTGCGGTCGCTCAGCCGTACGGCCTTGGCGTTGCCGAACTTGTTGACGACGTAGGCGATCCCGTTGGCGACCGCGGGCGGGAACTCGATCAGCGCATGGGTGCTGATCGACCACGCTTCGCGCAGCGGCGGGTCGAGGGCGCGCCTGTGTGCGGGCAGGTAGTGCGTGCGCTCGGGGACCCGGCCGAAGAGCGGCCAGTCGACGAGGGCGCCCGCAGCCTTGCCGGGCGATGCCTGGCCGGTGGTGTCACCGGACGATCCGCCGCAGCCGCCGAGCGCGAGGGCGCCCGCTGCAATGGCAAGCAGGAAGGCCAGGCGTGTCCGTGAATGACTGTTCATCGACGGCATCAGCATCGGCCCGGGCGTCTGGAACTTGAGCAATCGCGGCAGCCGCGGCTTCCAGCCAGGAGAGCGGCGGACGGGAATCGAACCCGCGTCATCAGCTTGGAAGGCTGAGGCTCTACCGTTGAGCTACCGCCGCGTGAGCGACCACGACAGTTTGCACGAACCGTCCTGCAAGTCGCTGCCTCATCGCGCGGCTCTGCGGCGCACCGTGTCGACCTGCTCGCAAGCCCTGGTCCGGTCGCCGGGATCGGTGAAGACGAAGTCGCCGCGGCCGGGCCCGCAATCGACCCGGTCCCCCGGTAGGGGCTGGGAGACGTCTATACGGTCATTGCCGGCACCGGCGAAGACGCGGTCGGGGGCGAGGTCGGGGGGAATCCCGCCGACGTCGCTCACGTTGAAGATCTGGTCGGGCCCGGCCCCTCCGCGCGCGAGATCGCGTCCGGGGCCTATCGTCAGGTAGTCGCGCCCCTGCCCACCCAGCAGGATGTCGTTCCCGGTATCGCCGCTGAGGCGATCCTTCTGCGGGCCGCCGATGAGGGTGTCGTTGCCCGGGCCGCCTGAGAACGCGATGCGTTCGGAGGTGAGCGGGCCGGATAGCCCGCCCAGGGCGCTGATCCTGTCGTCGCCGTCCCTGCCGGCCACCCTTACCAGGCTCTGCCGGGGGTCGGGGGCGTCGAGAATCACGTCGGCGTCGGGGGCGGCGCCGTCTTCTTGAGCGTTGAGGTTGATGCCCACCTGGCGTCGGCCGAGCAGGCCTGCGTCGATCGTGTCATTCGCCGCGGTGCCAGAGACGTTCAGCACCTTCGGGCTGTAGTCCTCGTGGATCGTCACCTCGATCTCCGAGCCCGCGGTCTCTGGCGTCGCGCCGGGAGCAAGCGCTTGCCGGCCGAGGTAATCGATGAATGGCACGCCGCTCGTCGTCGTGTATTCGATTCGGTCGAGGTTGAAGACCGTGGGCGTTTCGCCCGTGCACGCGATCGGATCCCGGTGCGCGTTGTTGTAGACCACGATCGCATCGCCTTCCCGGAAGATGGCGGTGACGTCCCTGCTTTCGTCTTCGATGCGCAGCACGTTGCCCGCCGGTCCGGGTTCACCGGCTTCGACGTAGGCGCAGCTCACGGGTTCTTCTTCCGGCCCGCCGGTCGCGGGCGAGGCCGCGACCAGAGCCGAGATCGCGACCACTACGGCCACCGCGGATCGCTTGCCGATCGAACCCAGCATCTCGTCTCCAGCCTACTGCGCTCGACGGCCGGCGCCCCCGGCTCCCAACGAATGCCGGATGCGTCAGAATTACCCCAGCCACGGGGAGTGGCGCAGTCTGGTAGCGCACTCGGCTGGGGGCCGAGCGGTCGCAGGTTCAAATCCTGTCTCCCCGATTTTGCGCAGACAAAAACATCCGGCCTATTTGCCATTCCATTCGGATGGCCGAGTTGACTGAGACCTGGCGCCCGGTCCCATCGGCCTTTAGGCTGAAGCGATGAGTCGCAAGAGCTTCACTGCCGAGGAGGCACGCCGGATTGGCGAGCAGATCGGCATCGATTGGTCGTCCGCTCCATTCGACGTGGACGAATTCCGGGCTGGAATGGATGTGGAGCTCGAGCATGGGGCTCATGACCTCTCCACCAATGTCACCGACGACGACGCGGTTGTGACCGGCAAGATCGCGCTGGCCCATCTCAACGAGTTTCCGGACTACTACGTCCGCCTGAAGAAGATGGAGGAAGAGGCCGAGCGGGAGAGCGATTCGGCGTGAAACGGAATGGCTTCGAGGCCAACGGAGGCAAAGGATGCAGAGCTGGGACCTAAAGGCAGTCGAAGCGGAGCCGCATCAACCGCAGATCCTCGCCTCGGCTGAGGATGCGCGGACGATCGTGTTGTATCTCCCGGCGGGGGAGGAACTGCAGGAGCACGAGGTGCACGAGCGTGCACGGGTTGTCGTCATCGACGGCGAAGTGGACGTCACCGCACCCGGCGAGGAGGCAGTCGCGGCAGCTGTCGGCCACTTCTTCGAGTTCGACCCCGGCGAGCGCCACACGATCGCTGCGCGGTCCGATGCCCGCCTTCTACTGATCCTCACCCCGTGGCCCGGCGACGGCCATCCAGGCGCGATGACACTCGAGCAGAAGGCCGAAGCGCGCCAGCGCGCCCAGCGCCATCGGGCTTGATCGCGCGGCGCCGACCGGATCATCTCCGGGGTCTTGCGTCCCTCGCGACCTCGTCCCTACGCCTCCAGGTGAGCCGCCAGCTCGAACTTCTCGACCGAGACGCGCTCTCCCATCCCTCCGCCGGGAGGGCTCATCGAGTTCAGCGTCTCGTCGCCTTGGCGGTAGTCGTCCTCGGTCTCGAACAGGGTGATGGCCAGGGCCTTGCCGGCTGCCGCGTCGTGCATGAGGAGGAGCCGTTTCGCCGGCACCCCGGGCGGTGGCCCTTCATCGGCCTGGTCGCGGATTTCAGCGGCGCTCTTCGCCAGCGTCTCGGGGTCTGCGCCTTCCCAGCGCACCACGCGTGCAAACATCTCAGCCTCCTTCGTTCGAGCTTGGAGATCGAGCCTACCTCCGCGTGGCCGCGCGGAGGTTAAGACCCGGTCTGGATGCCGGCCCTCAAGTAAATTGACGATCAGCCTGTAATCGGTTTGACCGGAAGGAACGCAATGAAGACCTACGTGATTCGACGCGAGAAGGCCTGGCAGAGCCCGGAGGAGCTGGAGGCCGCCGCCGGGCGTTCGAAAGAGGTCGCCGAAAGCGAGTTCCCCGACGACATCCGCTGGATTCGCAGCTACGTGATCGGCGAGCCCGGCGGCACCCTCGGCACCGTCTGCATCTACCAGGCGAGTGGAGACGAGGCGGTCCGCAACCACGCCGAGCGGGTCGGGATGCCCGCCGACGAGATCCTCGAGGTCGTCGACACGGTCGTCATCCGACCGGACCCCGAGCCGGAGGCGGCCGCAGCCTGAGCGCCACAAAGACAGACACGCGATGACCACCGGGCCCTCGAGATGGGTCGCGCGTCAGGCACCGCCGAGTAGGCGCGTCACAGCTTCGCCTTCAGCGTCTCGGCCTCTTTGGCGAGCTCGTGCTCGACCCGGTCCATCTCCGTGCTGCGCTGGTGGAAGAAGGCGCCGAAGGAGCCGGCGAGGGTGGCGACGACGGTGATCGCGTAGATGTCGAAGAAGAGCTCGAGGACCTTGCCGGCGTTCGTCTTCGGGTTGGCCACTGAGGACGCGGTGAGCAGCTGGGAGGTCGAGAAGAGGAAGGCGTCGAAGACGTTGTGGATTTCGGTGCCGTGGGCGTGGCGCTCGGTGAGGTAGACGATCACCGTGCAGATCGCCGCGAAGAAGGCGGTCGCGAGGAAGATGATCGAGAGGCGGCGCCGCAGGTGGGCGTGGGTCTTGCTCGAGCCCTGCGCCACCGCGATCATCTCGCGACGCGCGTGGTTGACGTGGCGGCGCCCGCTCATCGCGAGGCATTATGAGCCGCCGCGGACCGGAATTCCCGCTCCGATGGTGTATACGGGTGCATGGCTTCCGACGCTGGCGGGCTCGAGGACTTCGCCTCCTACGCAACCTCGCGCGGCCTCGCTCTCGAGCCGGGCGCGCGCCTGCCCCGCACGACCCCGCTGCTCGCCGAGGGTGAGCTGCGCAGCGTCGACGCGGTGATGAGCGGCTGGCTGGCCACCTACGTCGAAGCGCAGATCGCCCTGGTCAGCCGCGACGAGACGACCACCGACGCCGAGGGAAAGGAGACCAGGGGGGAGGCGCGCTTCACCGTGGCGGTCACGCACGTGCCGAAGGCCAAGAGCTTCGTCCCCTGGCTGCTCTGCCACCGGGTCGAGGACGAGCACCTGCTCGGCGAGGCGGCCGATGCGCTGATCCACGGCAACGACCGGCTCGACCTCGAGAGTGCCGAGCTCGACCAGCGCTACCGCATCTTCGCCTCGCCGCAGAGCGACGACGTCTGGCTGCACGAGCTCTTCTCGCCGAGCTTCGTAGTCTTCCTGCTCGAAGGCGCTCCCAAAGGGCTGGCGTTCGAGTACGTCGAGGGCACGCTCTGCGTCAGCCTGGTCGGGCGCCGCACTCTCGCCGAGGACATCGACGGCCTGCGCGACGCCACGGTCGATCTCGTCGCCCGCATGCGCGAGGAGATCCGCGAGAGCCTCGGCCAGGCCCAGGGCCGCGCCGCGCCGACCCGGCCCGGATTTCCACCTCACGACTAGCGAAGATGTATTACAGTCCTGAACTTCAATTGTTCAGGAATATCTATGTCATTCAGAGTGGCACATCAGGCTCGGGTGCACGATGAGCTACTTGGGGCCTCTGCGACTGCATTTCGTCGGGCGCTTTCAGGCGGCCGTGTCGACGGTCAACAACGAATGGAAGCACTACGACAACACGAAATTCGCGCCGTCCGACCAGGAACGTCCCGCCGGCTGGTGGAATCCGCGCGGCGACGCTGATTGGCGCCTGATCGGTTGCGGCGTGACCTCGGCCTTTCTTGCCGACGGCACCGAGGTTGCAGCGGACGATCCAGTGTTGGCGACGACGGTCGCCGACTCCGACCGGCGGGCGCCCGCCAAGCTGGTCGACCTCGATCCATGTCAACAGCTCGTCTCGACGATCTGGGGCCTTGAAATGCGGATCGCCGATCCTCAGGGGAGCACCCTGCTGCGCGGCGCCTATCAGCCAGCCGCGTTCTTCGACATCTGGCACCGCGGCCTGAGAGAAGAACGTGAACCCAGCGACATCGACGCCTGCGCGATGTACCAGTCAGTCCTCAAGGGGGTCAGATGGGGTGACGTCAGTGGCTCGCCGTTTCTCACGGCTCTGCGCGATGCCACGCCGGACGGTCTGCTCTCCGTCAATTTCAGCGTCGACGGCTTCAATATGAATCCGACCGATCCTGAGTTCACCCGGGGGCGTATCGTCGGCACGATCGGGCCGAGCAGCCCAGCGGAGCCGGAGCACATGACCATCGGTCGCCACCTCGCGGCCAAGATGGGCAAGGGACCCAATTCCCTGACGCCTGTGCCCGGAATCAACTATTGCACCGCGGTCGTCGACGACGCCGGCGCAAAGGTGTACCTCGATCTCGGCAATGCGCTGCCCACGGAGACGCCGGGAGGGGAGATAGTCGATATGGGCCAACTTTCCCTCCACGCCGGCAACGAGGCCATCTGTCCCGTTCCGTACTCGGCGGACGGTTGGTACGCGCGCACCGCGGGTATCGTCGCCCTACCGGAGGGCCGGCTGCTCAGCGCCGCCGAGCTGCAGCGGGTCTCCCGGTCGCCGCTTTCGCTGTGGGTGGAGGGAAAGGCCGCCGCGGCCGCCGTCGAGACGCCGAACTACGTGCGCGCCGACGCATTCGTCTTCCGTTGCGATCCGGGCGAGAGCGCGACGGTCAGGTTCTACGCGAGCCATTTGGGCAAGCCCGCGCCGGGGGTTGAGGTGGAGCTGCATGACGACTCCCGACATCTGCAGCCGATTCCAAAAAAGATCGGGCCCGAGGGCGCCATCGGTTATCCCCGGTCGGTGAAAACCGGCGCGGACGGCGTGGCGACCGTCACGGTCACGACCAGTGACCCCGGGAAACCGCGCGGGTTCATCGACGGCCAGGTCTACGGCATTCGCCCGGTGCTTGCCGGCGATCCTGCCTCGTCGGCCAATCCGTGGAACTTCGTCAGCCTGCTCGTCTGGAGCGACTTCAAGCCCGGAAACCCGCCGACATGGGTGGATGACATCCAACCGATCTTCCAGCAGTACGCGAACCTCTACCCGATCATGCAGGACTTTCTCGATCTCGCCGACTACGACGACGTATGTGCGAATCGCGATCTCCTCCTGCTCGCCTTCGACCTTGATGTGGTCGATCCCAACTCGATGCCGGTGACCCGCGATCTCTCCGCCAAGAAGCGGAAAGCAATCCTCGCCTGGCTGCAGAACGTCGATGAGAAAGGCAGGCCGCTTCGGGGGGAGGGCTCGCCTCCGGTGCTTTCGACCTCCGCCGAGGACGCGGAAGCGATGCCGGACCCTTTGATCAGCCTCCAGGGCGGGAAGACCGCGGCGGCCGCACGGCGGCCGAGTGTCATCGGGGAGGCGGGCTGATGCTTCGGATCAGGCCGGAGCTGATCGCCAACCTCGATGCGCCGGGCGGCCTCGAGGCCGCGCTCGAAGAAGCGATCAAGCTCGAGCACTCGACGATCCCACCCTACCTGTACGCGCTTTACTCGTTGAAGCCCGGCGGCAACACTGAGATCTCTGATCTCATCTCCTCAGTGGTGGGCGAGGAGATGGCGCACATGGCGATGGCCTGCAACGTGCTCAATGCGATCGGCGGCTCGCCCGGGATCGACGAACCGAAATTCATCCCCACCTACCCGGGCCCGCTTCCCGGCACGGTCGAGGGCGGACTGACCGTTCCCCTGGAAGCCTTTTCGAAGTCACTCGTCGAAAAAGTCTTCATGACGATCGAGAAACCCGACAAACCTCTGAAAATCCCGTCTGCCGACCTGATCGCAGAAGAAAAACCGCTGACGATCGGAGACTTCTACCGAGCGATCAGGGCGCAGATTCAGCAGGCGGGAGAGTCGATCTTCAAAGCCGGCAACCCCGAACATCAGGTTCAAGGCGGCATCGCCGTGCCGGAGGTGAAAGCCGTCCACGATGTTGCGACGGCCTCCGAAGCGATCGACGCAATCATCGAGCAAGGCGAGGGAACCGAATTCTCTCCCGCCGATCACTTCGAGGACGAAGAGATCGCCCACTACTACCGCTTCGAGGAGATCGTCAAGGGCAAAGAACTGATTCCGGCCAAGGGCGAGGAACCACCGTGGCGGTACGGCGGCAAAGCGATCCCCTTCGACGCCGGCATGGTGTACCCGACGATCGCGAACCCCAAAGCCAAGAATTACCCCGCGGGCTCGCCGGCGCGTTACGCCTGCGAAACTTTCAACTACACCTACACGAGCCTGCTCAAAGCCCTCCATGAGACGTTCAACGGCAACCCGAAAAACCTGCGTACGGCGGTCGGCCTGATGGAGTCGATGGACGAGCAGGCGAAGGCGATGATGGCGATGGACGCAGGGTCCGGCAAAACCGCCGGCCCGAGCTTCGAGTACCAGCCCACCAATCCGTGAGGCTCTCCTAGTTCGATTACCGTCAAGGCATGGCTGCGACCAGCGCCGGGATCCTGCTTTACCGCCGCCCCGCGGAGTCGGTTGAGGTCCTGCTGGTCCACCCGGGCGGGCCGTACTGGTGGAACAAGGACCTGGGCGCCTGGTCGATCCCCAAGGGCGAGGTGGAGGACGGCGAGGAGCCGCGGGCCTGCGCTTTGCGCGAGCTGGAGGAGGAGTTGGGGGCGAAGTTCTCTATCTCGCCCGCGGAGCTGGTCGACTTGGGATCGGTGCGCCAGAAGAGCGGCAAGGTCGTCCACTGCTGGGCGGCGGAACGCAACTTCGATCCGGCGGCGCTGCGCAGCAACACCTTCACGATGCAGTGGCCGCCGCGCTCCGGCCGCGAGCAGGAGTTCCCCGAGGTCGACCGGGCCGAGTGGCTCGGGCCCGACGATGCGAGGCGGAAGATAATTCCCGCGCAAGCGGTCTTCCTCGATAGGTTGGAGGCTGGATGACCGAGCCGCACGACACCTCTTCTCAGGCTTCGCCGCCCGGCGACGGCCCGTCGGGCAAACCCCTGCCGCTCTCCGTCCGCCTGCTCGGCGCCGGCGTGCGCAGCGCCCGCACGGTCAGCAAGGCCGCCGGGATCGACCGCGCGGTTGAGGCCGCCGCCGAGGAGGCGATGGTCGCCGCGGTCGAGAGCGAGGCGGTCGAACGGGCGATCGCGCGGGTGCTGCAGGGGCCCGCCGTCGAGGAGGCGATGAACAGCGCCCTGGAGAGCGACGCGGTCAAGCACGCCCTAATCGACGCCCTCGACAGCGAGCTGGTCGACGAAGTCTGGCGGCGGCTTCTGGCCAGCGACGAGGCGCAACGGCTGGTCGAGCGGATCGCCGAGGCGCCGGAGATCCGCGCCGCGATCAGCGCCCAGAGCGTGGGCATGGTCGAGGACATCGGACACACGATCGGCAACGGCACCCGGCGGCTGGACGGGGTCCTCGAGCGGGTCGTGCGGCGGATCTTCTTCCGGCGGCGCCGGGTCGAGCCGACCGAGCGCGCCGGCGCCGTCACGCGCGGGCTCGCCTTCGGCGCTCGACGCTCCTGATCGTCAACCTCGGCTTCTCCGGCCTGGCCGCGGTCGTGGCGCTGATCGCCTCGGCCTTCACCGGCAACGGCCACGGCGTCTCCGACCGTGGCGCTTGCCGCGGGCACGTTCCTCTGGTTCACGCTCGGGGGCCTCTACTTGGTCGGCTTCTGGTCGCCTCGCCGGACAGACGCCGGGAATGCGCTTCCTCGGCATCCGGCTCGACGTCGAGGGCCGCGGGCTGCGCTTCGGCCTTGCGGTCAGGCGTCTGATCGGGATGATGCTGGCGGCGATCCCGTTCGGCCTCGGCTTCCTCGGCATCTTCTTCGACGAGCGCCGCCGCGCCTGGGACGACCGGATGAGCCGCACCGACGTCCTCTACGAGGGCAACGAGCGCGGCGCCGCGCCCTGGTCGCGGCTGGATCCCGAGCCGGCCCTGGCGACTCCGGCCGCGGGAACGACGAAGGCCCCGGAATCCCGGGGCCTTCGGTCACAGCGCGTGGTCGGCTCCTCGCCTAGCTACGAGACGCCTTCCGGCCCCTCGGCCAGCTTGTAGATGATGATGATCGAGAGGGCGAAGATCGCCAGCGACCAGAACGGGTAGGCCGGGATCGAAAGCAGCGCGGCGATCGCGTTCAGCGAGCCGATGAAGATGCCGAACCAGCGTCCGAACTCCCCTCCCGAGAAGAGTGAGAACGCGGCGACGAGCTCGAGCACGCCGAGGATCAGGATGATCCAGCCCCAGGTGTGCAGGCCGCTGAGCATGTAGGTGACGTTTTCGTGAAGAACTTCGAATCGCCGATCGCGGCGATGCCGTAGATGATGTTCAGGACTCCGGCGACCAGCAGCAGCACGCCGGCGAACACCCACCAACCGCTGAGTGTGCTCTCCTCGTTCATGCGTAACCCTTTCGTTGGCAAATAGGCGGAGACACTGTTGCGGCGAGCCTATTCCAGAAATCCGACCAATTTCCTGCTCTAGAGCGAGATTTGCCGCTTCGGCCAACGGCTTCGCCCAGCGCTGATCCGATCGCCTCAGCGATTTGCCGCGGTGCTCCGTAGTCTCCACGGGCATGGACGTGGTTCGCACGCCGGAGGAGAGCCTGCAGGGGCTGCCCGACTTTCCGTTCGAGTCGAGCTACCGCGAGGTCGACGGGGTGCGGCTGGCCTACCTCGACGAGGGGGAGGGCAAGCCGGTCGTCTTCTTCCACGGCGAGCCGACCTGGTCGTACCTCTGGCGCAAGGTGATCCCACCGGTCCGCGACGCCGGCTACCGCTGCATCGCCCCCGACTACGCCGGCTTCGGCCGCTCCGACAAGCCCACCGACCTCGAGTGGTACACCTACGACCGCCACGTCGAGCTGATGTCGCATGCTGCTCGAGGAGCTCGACGTGCGCGACGCGACCGCGGTCGTCCACGACTGGGGCGGGCCGATTGGGCTGCGCCTGGCGGTCGAGCACCCGGACCGCTTCTCGCGCATGGTGATCATGGAGACCGGTCCCTTCACCGGCCACCAGCGGATGAGCGACGCCTGGCTCAAGTTCCGCGACTTCGTCCGCGACAACGCCGACGTGCCGGTGGGGATGCTGGTCCGCGGCGGCTGCAAGAACGACCCGGGCGACGAGGTGATCGCCGCCTACGAAGCGCCCTACCCAGACGCCCCGAGTCGAAGGCCGGCGCCGCGAGCCTTCCCGCTGATCCTGCCGACCGAGCCCGACGCGCCCGGCGCCGCCGAGGGCAAGGCGGTCGCCGACGCGCTGCGCGACCGACGAGCGGCCGACGCTGGTCCTCTGGGCCGACTCCGACTTGATCCTGCCCTTCTCCGTCGGCGAGCGGGTCTCCGAGCAGCTCAACTTCCCGCCGCCGCGGGAGATCGAGAACGCCTCCCACTTCCTGCAGGAGGACGCCGGGCCGGAGATCGGCCGGATCATCGCCGAGTGGCTCGGCTGACCGCGTCGCTGCAGCTGCTCGCGCGTGTGGTCGGCGAGCAGGCGGACGCGGCGCGGCGGGCCCTCGTCCTCGACCCAGGTGACCGTGCCCGGCCAGTAGGGGCCCGGCGGCGAGCCGGGGTGGTGGAAGGCGTCGGCGAAGACCCAGCTGCCGGTGTTGTGGAGGCGGCCGCCGCCGGCCAGCCGCCAGTCGGCCTCGCCCTCGTAGGGGCCGGCGCGGTGGGTGTGGCCGGTGATCGTGTGGGCGGCGTCGATCTCGCAGGCGGCGCGCCATCTCGCGGCGGCGGCGATTCCGCTGCGGGCGATCGAGGCGGGGGAGAGGTCGGCGTCGAAGTCGGCGCGGAAGAGGCGGTTGAGCAGCCAGACGCTGGACGGGACGCCGGCGTTGACGGCGGCCTCGATGGCGGCTTGGCGGGCGCGTCCGCCGCTGCGGTGGCGGCCGGAGATCGAGCGCCAGGCGTGCTCGGAGGGACGGGTCGCGGCGAAGGCGATGCCGGCCTCGGCGAGGCCGAAGAAGAAGCCGTAGAGCGGGCGCAGGATGCGCTCGTAGTCGGCCGGTGTGGCGGGATCGGGTGGGCGTCCGGCGGTGCGCATCATCGCCGCCGCGGCGACGCACTCCATCCGCGGCAGGCTCATATGGCAGTCCATGTAGTGGCCGTGGGTGGCGTAGATGTCATCGCGCAGCCAGACGCCGGGGTAGGCGATGCCGAGCTCGGCGTCGCCGAGCCAGGCGGTCGATCCGCGTGGCCGGCTCGCCGGCAGGCAGGGCGCGGTGCTCGAGGCCGAGCGCGCCACCGCCCAGCGCGACCTCTTCGAGCAGCGGCTCAGCGAGGCGGTGGTCGTGGTTGCCGGGGACGAGCACGACCCGGCGACCCGCCATCGCCTCGCCGAGCTCCTCGAAGAAGGGCGCGGACGATCTCGAGCACCTGGGCCAGCGGCAGCTCGCGCAGCTCGAGCACGTCGCCGAGCAGGACGAGGCGGTCGGCGCCGCGCGATCTCGTCGAGCAGGATGCGGCGGATCGCCGCGTCGCGTCCCAGGTCCTCGCCGGTGGCGCTGCCGAGGTGCAGGTCGGAGACGATCGCGGTGCGCATCCCGGCCCAAACTAGCGGTGTAACGCGCTGACCCCCCGCCAGGGGGAGAGCGCGTGGCACCCCGGACTGGCTGCCCAGCCAGTCCTCCGGCTAGACTTTCCGGATGGCCGAGCTCAGCGAGGAGCGCCTGGCGCCCGTCAACGGCATCGAGATCGCCTACCAGGAGGTCGGCGACCCCGGCGGCGAGCCGCTGGTGCTGGCGATGGGGCTGGGGACGCAGATGCTCGGCTGGGACGAGGAGCTCTGTGCGCTGCTCGCCGAGCCGCGGCTTCCGCGTGGTCCGCTTCGACAACCGCGACATCGGCCACTCGACGATGCTCGAATCCGCCGGTGTGCCGGATCGGCTCGACCTCTTCCTCGGCCGCAGGGGCAGCGCCGCCTACCTGCTCTCCGACATGGCAGCGACACGATCGGGCTGATGGATCACCTCGGGATCGAGTCGGCCCACGTCGTCGGCGCCTCGATGGGCGGGATGATCGGCCAGACGCTGGCGATCGAGCACCCGACGCGGGTCCGCTCGCTGGTCTCGATCATGTCGACGACCGGCAGCCGCCGGGTCGGGACGCCGACGCTGAAGGCTTTCGGCGTCCTGCTGGCCAAGGCCGCCCCGCGGCCGCGATGCCTACATCGAGCGCATCGTCAAGACCTTCAAGGTCATCGGCTCGCCCACCTACCCGATGGACGAGGAGCGGTTCAGGGAGCTGGCGGGGCGGCTCTACGACCGCTCGCACAATCCCAAGGGCGTGCTGCGCCAGATGCACGCGATCTCGCCTCGGGCGACCGCACGGCGGCGTTGCGCAAGCTGCGCCTGCCGGCCACCGTGATCCACGGCACCCGCGACCCCCTCGTCCGCCCCAGCGGCGGCCGCGCCACCGCCCGAGCAATTCCCGGCGCCCGCCTGCGCATAGTCGAGGGCATGGGCCACGACCTCCCCCGACCCCTCTGGCCGATCTTCGTCGACGAGATCGCCGACACGGCATCGCGAGCGGAGCGGAGAGCACCGGCCGCGCAGCCCGCCTGACCCTCAGCGCTTCGGCCCGACGAACTCGTCCAGCCTGGCGACATCGGCCTTGCGGGAGACGTAGACGGACTTCGGCGGAGCGGTGGTCCAGTGGAGTTCAAGCTGGTCGCAGGTATCGCAAAAGATTTGCTTGATGTCGACCGAGAGATTGCTGAACGAGTAGCGAGGGGCGCGCCAGCCCCTGCGGCCGGTATTGACGAAACGGCAGCCATCAGAGTGGATCAGCCCACGGAGCATCAGCTGAGGGGTCAAGTCGACCAGTTCCTGTTGCCAAGGGGCTAGAGCGATCTTTCGCTCGTGCTTCCTTCCCGGTCCATGCTGGGGAAGCAGGCATGGCCATGCCTTGGAATAGGCATGCACCTCGACGTAGTTCTTTGGCGTGAGCTGCTCGTGCACCTTGTTCCAGGGCACGACCGCCTGCATGGCGGCGGCGCACTCGGCGACGATGCCGGGATATTTCTTGTCGAGCGCGATCCGCAGCCTGAAGACATCCCTGGCGCCCCGCGAGATGCAGCCGTCGCCAAGATACAGGCCAAGGAGGTAGACGTAGGCGGTCGAGAGCCGGTCGAACCGATGCGGATCGGAGCCGCAGGACCCACAGCAAGACCCAGGTCCGGTGGGGCGTCCGTACAGAAACGGCTTCCGCTCGAATGAATGGGGGAGATTGCCACAGCACCATTCGCGGACGGTCGGGCGGGAGACGCCCGTACGGCGTGAGATCTCGCAGTGGTTCAGCCCCTCCGCCTTGAGCTGGAGAGCTCTGGCCACGGTCTCGCCCCTATGCATTGGGAAGACCCTTCATGCGGCTGAGAGGATTCGAACCTCCACGCCCTTTCGAGCAATACGACCTGAACGTATCGTGTCTGCCAGTTCCACCACAGCCGCGGGGAGCCTGCAATTTACCGGTTGCTCGCCGACAAGATGCCAGATGCAGTCTCTCGAACATATGTTCGTAACTATAGAGCCGCGCTCGGATACTCGGCACAGAAGGCGATCCGACGGATCGCTAGAATGGCGCCCCCACGCCGCTATCGTCTAGGGGACTAGGACGCCGGATTCTCAGTCCGGAAACCGGGGTTCGAATCCCCGTAGCGGTACCTCGTAGAAATGGCTCTAGAAAGCCAAAAACCCCGGTTTTGCCGGGGTTTTTCTAGTTCTTTGGGGCAACGGTTCGGCAACAGGGTGTTGCGGAGGCTGTGTCTGGACGCGTACATAGGGCGAGCGTTTCCCATGCTGAAGCGGTTTCGCTTTTGCCGCGCGGTAACAGCGACGACGGTTTCGAGGTAACGGCTGAGGGCGGCTGTTGTGTTGCCTCACCGGCGCCGCGAGTGGCGGCGGGGGAGGACCGTGATCGCGAAGGTGGCGGAGGCTTCGTGGATCAGGTCGACCGGGATGGCCGTCGTCTTTGCGGCGCTCCGAGGTGGCTTGTCCGAGCCGAAGAGAGCGATGGAGACCAGCTGTCCGCGTGGGTCGTGTCGGGCCCTGTAACGGATGCCGTCATAGCCGGCCTCTTGGAGAGCGAGTGCCCAGCCCTGCGTCAGGTTGTAGTCGGAGGTTGAGTGGATCTCAGCGGTGAGGCCGATGAGTCCAAGAACGGTCGGGTCGGTCAGGTCAACGATCTTTGCGCTTGGTGGACGCAACCTGGATAGCCGCTGCGCGTCGACCAGCGGCTCCGGGATCACCCCACCTGACCGAAGTAGGCGTCCGAACTTCTCGACGAACGCGCCAATCGGCTCCTCGGCGAGGTAGCAAGTCCCTGACTCAGCGAGGTTGAACCTGCCATCGAGGCCGATATCGAAGAACCAGGGTTTGACATCGGCGGCATGGATTCGCCACAGAGGTTCCGTCCCGAGCTTCATGCTGGGAAGCTCGGGCAGGTTGTCTGGAGGAGCGGGCAGGCCGCGCGGACTCAACGCTTCAGGTCGGCCACGGTGCGATGAGCCGAGAGAAGCAGGGGCTCGATGTCCGCGTCGGCGAAGGCGTCAACCGGCGCCCGATCGCCAAGCTCCGGCTGGGGGGCGGTGGCAAACGAGGCAAGCGTCCACGGGTCGAGGTTCGCATCACCGAAGATCTCGTTGAGCTCCTTGATCGCCTTGAAGGGAGCGCTGCTATCGGCATCGAACTGCCAACGCGGGTATCGGATCAGGTCGGCGTCATCGCGCAGGGCGAGCACCGAGCCACTGAGAACCCGCTTGCGCAGCGCCTCGCGACTGATTCCACCGAGCAGGATGCGAGCTTCCGCGCTGGTCAGCAGCTCCCCAAGCGCCCGTTCCCAGGCCCCGCCGGCAAGCACGACCATCGCTGCGCGGCGACCGAGAACCTCGGCATCGTCAGCCGAGTTCGGCTGGCCGCCGATCTCGGTCAGAGTGCGTCGGAACTCTTCAACAGTGCGATCTAGGAGAGCCGGTTTCGCTGCCATGGGCTATCGAATATAGCGTCAACCTCGTCAACGGTCAAGGAGGTAGATCACCCGGCATATCTAGGAAATCCCGAGCTCTGCGAACCATGCCCTTCTGCCGACTCTTCTCTGCTTGCTTGCGGACTAGGGTCGACTACGGCCCTGCTCTTTTGCCACTCACGCCTCGGAACCGCCCGCTCGTTGGTAGCGTCCTCAAAATGGCCGTGAACGAGGATCCACAACTTCCGCCTGTTCGCGCCCAGAGTCTGCTCTCCAAGGACGAGCGCGAGTTGCTCACCACCCTTGCCGGCGAATACGACCTAACGTTTGATGAGCTAGACCGTCTGATCGAACATGAGCGCTCTATGCAAGGAATGGGACGCCGTCCCCGCATCCACGTCTGGATTCAGCGCCATATCGCTGAGATCGCTGAACGACGTCTTCAAACAAAATAGACCCAGATGATTATTCGTCGCCTGGAGATGCGCAACTGGGGCCCATACGCTGGGGACCATGAGATCATCTTCGAGAAGCCAAAAGGCAAGCGAGTGATTCAGCTGATCCGGGGCGAGAACGGCCATGGAAAGACTCATCTCCTGCGGGCAATGGTCATCGCTATACAGGGCCGCGATGGGATGCAGATTGTCGAGCCGGGGGCTCGGGCGGGTGGCACCAGCACCAAAGCCCATCTCGATGCTTTTCTCCACGATGCGCTGACAATTGGTGCGGAGGATGAGGCTGAGCCGCAAATGCGCCTCGCAATCGAGCTCGAAGACGGCAAGGACACGATTCGCCTTGAGCGAAGTTGGTGGTTTGAGGGACGCGACGCCGATGATGAAGAGCTCATCGTGGTGCTCAATGGCACGCCTTATGACCCCGCCGCCAGCGACTACCGCGACCGCTACGAGGAGAAGCAGGCACTGGTCCGTGCCCGCATCCCTGAGAACGTGATGCAGTTTTTCTTCTTCGACGGTGAGGAGATCAAGACGATTGCCGAGAGCGATCCGACCGATGAGGTCACCGCCGGACTCGACGCACTCCTCGGCCTGACACTGCTCGAGGAGTTGCGGGCTGATGTTGAGAATGCTCGAAGCCGATTGGCTAAGGAAGAGGTTGCCGGCAAGCGAGCGGCTGCGGAGATCCAGTTGCTCGAATCCGAGATCAGCGAGCTCGAGGCCAGTCAGGTCGAGCTCACTGACAAGATCAGTGAGCAGAGGGTTGCTGCGGCTGAGATCGAGGCAGAACTTGAGGAGCTTCAACAGCGGTTGCCGTCCGGTGCCCGAACTCTTGACGGCAAAGATGAACATCGCACTGATATCGCCACCAGAATTCAAGCCCGCGAAGCCGACCGCGAAAACGTGCGTAGGCGGATTGGCGACATCGTTGCGAACGATCTGGCAATTCTCTATCCCAAGGCGCTGCTCGCTAAGGCCGTGAAGCGACTCCAGGGGGAGCAGGCCTGTCGTGACTGGGAACGTCAGCGAGAGTTGATGGTGCCCGAGCGCGCCAAGCTCAGTAACCGCATGTACGGAAAGGATGCGCCCCATTCGGACCCGCCGTTGACCAAGGTCCAGCTCTCTTTCTACCGTGACCGCCTGATCGAGGAGTGGAAGAACATTTTGCAGCCGCCCCCAAAGGGGATCCCGAAGGACCAGTGGCTTACGGGGTTCTCTGGCGAGGAGCTCGAGGCCGCCCAAATACGTCTTCAGTCTGCGACTGACGATGGGGCCGGCGATCTCGATGCAGCGATTCGAGAGGACGCCGCGATTGGCGATCAGTTGCGTGCTCTTGCGGATAGGCTTGAGAACTACGCCACCGATCGGGACACGCGAGTCGTCGTTGAGAAAATCAAGCAGGCCTCCGACCGTCTAGGTCAAGAAAAGCGGGCTATCCAAGAACTTGAAGCTCAGCTGCAAGAACTAGGTGGCGGTCTTAGCGAGAAGCGCCGTGAGCACAGCACCAAGGTTGCTCAGTCGACCGATTCAGAGGAGACTCGCGAGCGTCTCGCGGTCGCCCACAACATCATCGACGTCGTCGCCCAATTCCGCGATCAGCTCAAGCGGCGCCGCGTCGAGGATCTTCAGATCGATATCCAGAAGATGATGGCGGCGCTTGCGCATAAGGGCTCCGATCAGTTTCACGCGGTGTTGATCGACCCCAATAATTTTCAGCTTTCGATTTTCGATGTTGAGGGACATCAGGTGCGCCGCCTCTCCGCCGGAGAGCGCGAGATCCTTGCTCTCTCAATGCTCTGGGCGCTCGGCAAGATCTCTCGGCGTGCTCTTCCGATTGTGATCGATACGCCCCTCGGTCGCCTTGACCGCCGCCATCGCACCAACATCGTTGAATCCTTTCTTCCCCATGCCGCCGAGCAGGTAATCGTTCTCGCCACCGATGAAGAGATCACTGCTGAGCGCCGGCGTCTACTCGAGCCGCGGATCGCTGGTGACATGGAGCTGGTCTTCGATTCCGATTCACGAACCACCCAGATCCGCCAGGCTGAGGCAATCACCCAATGACGGAGTTGGCTGCACTTTTCTCCGATCACCACTTCTGCGGCAGCCGCGACGGCGATGTCAAGCTAAATCGCTTGCGGCGCGATTTCCAACTCGCCGAGAAGTGGCAGGTCGCGCGCCTAGCAATCGCCACCTCCCTGGCGGCTTCTGGTCAGCCGCCCGAGCCAGCTGACCGCGACGGTTCTGAGATCCGCGGCATAACCCTCTTTAAGCGTGATGGCACTGGTCCTGCCTTTGCTTCGTTGGTCGTTACCCATGCCAAAGGGCCCTTGGGACCTGACGAGATCGCTCGTCAAATTGAGGCCCATTGGGAGCGAGGCCTGCAAATCCTCAACGACCTGGTCGAGCAGGCGCAGATGAATGGGGACGATGCCGACAGCGTTCTCGTCGGCTTGGCACGAGAGGCGGCGCTTAAGTCCAGTGACGAGAGGCGCTCCGAAGCCTCGCGAGCAGCCATTCTCGACCAGCGAATAGTGGGCCAGGGGGCCGCGAAGCGAGTTGTAATCCCAATTCTTCAAGATGCCTTCACCTCTGATCCGCTGCGCCTCGAGGCCAACCTGCTTTTCACCGGGCCCGCTTCAACCGGAAAGACGATGTTCTCCAAGGCGATCGCCGAGGTCCTTGGTCTTCCCTTGGTCGACACCAATGGCTCGGTGGTTGGCAACGTCGCCAGTCTCCTGGCTCGAATTGAGACCGCCTGCGCTGAGGTTGGATTGAAGAAGGAGGTCATCGGCAAGCGTGGGGGTATTCCCGTGAACCTCTACCCCCCGGCAGTGGTCTTCATCGACGAGTGTCATGCGATGACGCGGTCTACGCAGACCGAACTTCTCACTGCGATGGAGCCCAGCCAGCGCGAGGCTAAGACTGAGCGCGAGATCGGCGATATATCCCAAGTAACGATCCTTCTTGCGACCACGGACTCAACTAAGTTGCTTGAGCCGCTTCGAACCCGCACCCGCGAGATCGTCCTCGAACCCTATTCGCGTGCAGAGGTAGCCGAGATTATCCGTCGGGTGCATTCCAGCTGGCCTTCAACGGTCTGCCAGCAACTCGCTGTCGCCGGGCGCCTCATTCCTCGGCAAGCGCTGATCGTTGCTGAGGATTTCGATCGCTACATGCGCCAAGAGCACGCTGAGGAGCGCCCAGGTGAACAGCTCGCACTCAGCTTCATGCATTCCCGCGAAATGGATGAGCTTGGGCTTGTTCCTCGTGATTACCGATACCTTGCGACTCTGGCCGAGGACGGCTCGCCGCGGGGCTTGCAGGCAATAGCCTCGCAGCTACATCTTGAGGAAGGCGAGGTCGAGGAGGGTATCGAGCCGTTTCTGATTCAACTCCGCCTGATCGAGCGCGAAGCCAGGGGGCGCAAGATCACCGTGGCGGGACTGGAGCTATTGCAGGGACATGAGAACTAATCCGACCATCGAACCCGAGACCCTCACTGCTTGCGATCGCGTGGCTGAGATCCGCACCCGTATAACTGACCAGTATCGCGACGGTGATTCTCGGCCCTGGGTAGTCGCGTATTCAGGGGGCAAGGATTCGACTCTCCTCGTGCACCTCGTCTTCGAGGCTCTCGCTGGCATTCGTCCTTCTCAGCGGACCCGCCGGGTTTATGCTGTTTGCTCGGATACCCGGGTCGAGACCCCCGAGATCGCTGAGCATATTCATAGCTCGATAGGTGCCATGTCGAACGCGGCTAGGGCTATGGGTTTGCCAATTACGTGCCACGTAGTCACGCCGCCGTTGACCGACACCTTCTGGGTACGGATCATCGGCCACGGATACCCGCCGCCTTCGCGTCTATTTCGATGGTGTACCGATCGGATGAAGATCAAGCCAAACAACTCGTTTGTCAAGGAGCACGTTGATAGCGAGGGTCGCGTTCTGCTTTTGATGGGCGCCCGGGCCGAGGAGAGCCAGACCCGTGCTGCCTCGCTTGAGAAATGGAGGATCGGAGAGGAGTTCCATGGTCATCGCGGTCTGCCCAACGCACTCGTCTGGGCGCCGATCCGCGAGCTCGACACCGAGGAGGTATGGCGCTATTTGGTCTTCACCGAGCCGCCCTGGGGTGGAAGTCACACTGTGCTACGCGACCTCTACAAGGATGCCCACGCAGGCGAGTGTTTCCTGGTCACCAGCGAGGACACAGATCCGTGTGGAAACAGCCGCTTCGGTTGCTGGACTTGCACGGTGGTTGATCGCGACCGTTCCCTAGAGGGCCTGATCTACTCCGGGCGCGATGAGTATCAGGAGCTCTCCGACCTCCGCGACTGGCTGATCACGTTGCGAGATAGCAAACACGAGTACAGGATGGAGAAGAGAAAGAACGGCCAGGAGGGGATCGGGCCACTCCGACACGAGGTTCGCCGCGATCTGCTCGATCGCGTAATGGCGCTCGACGAGAGCACAGGTCTCGACTTGATCGGAGCCGATGAGATCCGCACGATTCGCCTGATCTGGGCCTCTGAAGAGCTTGATGTCCTTGAGGTGCCCGCCCTGCACGCTGGTCGTCTTTAGTCCTACGTGCCCCAGTCCACATCGGTTGCTTTCGCCACGGCCTTTAGGTCGCCGGTCTCCGCCTCCTTGAACTCGAAGGCCAGTTGACGGGCGCGCAGCATTGCTAGTCGCGCGGAAACCACGGGTTCGCTTGATTGCAAGCCAAACCCTAGGCTCAATCTCAACAACTCTGCGAAGACCGGCAGGGTGACTGCGAGCGCTGCGCTGCGCTCAGCACTTCCCGCGTGGATATGAAAATTGCGAATCAGATAAGCGCGTGCGCATACCGCTGCGACCCTCGTCTTAACATCGAGCAACTCACGTTGTAGATGCTTGTCGTCTTTCCAGCGGGCGACCTGCTTCGCGCGTGCCCAGACAAGCGGGTCTGAGGACTTCAGCCGCTCGACCACCGTGTGTCCGTCGTCGGCATCGAGCAGTCCGAGCACCCAGTCGGCATGGGTCTGCTCGACCCCTCGCTTAGGCTCGACCCCGATCGCCTCGAGGCGCTCGCCGAGCTCCTCGAGGCGATCGGTCAGATAGAGAAACTGAGTGATGCCAGCTATCACACCGCCTGCCTGGTCACGGGAACCGACGGCGACGCCTGAAAAACAGACCTCCGCGACTCCCCAGAGGTCGGCCAATACAGCCCCGCGCGGCGAGCGTCGCGCCTGGGCGAGTTGCAACAGGCCGTCGGTCAGTTCCTGGGGGGTTCCATTCTGGCCCTCTTCGTCTCTCATTGCAAAGCCGTCGAGGTTCTCGGGGCGCAGGTTGAGCGACTCGCTGATGTCGAGTGTCGCCGCCGACTTTGTCGCTGCGTCATAGACGATGAAGCGGTCGCGCAACTCAATTTCCCCGCCCTGCAGCGACCAGACGGCTTTCCAGTTACCGAAGGTCTCCGCTGCGGTCTCAACGGCTGCATAGCGGTCGGCGGCTTTTACAGGGCGAACAAATGCCCCTAATGGAAGGTCGAGATCGTCGGCCTCGGGTTCGGCATCCCAGGCGGAGATCAATTGCAGCAGAACCTCTTCTTCGGCGTAGGGCGGCTGTGCTTCGGGGTTCGTGGGTTCGCTGTAGCGCTCGACTCCAGCAACGACTTCGAACTCGCGCACCTCACGCTTTTCGCCAAGCTCGTCCACAACTGCCTCATCCAGCGATGTTCCGTTTTCCACCTCCTTAGAGACTCGCTCGTAGAACTCTCTGCGCCAGCGGCGCGAGTGGCCGTCGCCGACCAACTCCGCGTCGAGTAGCTCCACGATCTCGTCGAGTTCTTCCAGTCCTGAGATGTCGTTGGAGGCACCCGCACGCTTGTTCAACTCATCGGTGAGGGCTTGCAGATAGTCGATCCCTTCAAGGAATCTGAGCCCTGCCTTGAGCGAGGCATGGGAACCGGATCCTGGCCAGAGCGTCGCCAGTCCCGAGCGCTCTGAGGTTTTTGCCTGTAGCGCCTCGTTGAGCAATTCCTGTAGCGGCTCATAACGCTGCCCAATAAAGCTGCGGGCTTTACCGAGGTGCTCCTTGGCCTGCCCTCGGAGTTGGTTGACCGAGCCGGCGTAGATGAGGCCGCCTTGGTGCGCCTCCGAGAGCCTCAGGAGCTCTTCGATGCGCAGTCGAATCCCGAGCCCCGAGCCCTGCGTCCACCAGCGCGCATTGGGATCGGTCAGCTCTCTCCAGCGTTCCAAGACGTAGCTGATACCCAGAGGCATGGCCTGCTTCCCAGGGCTCATTGGTGCATGCCGCTTAGGATTTCGGAGAGAACGATGATCTTGAGCTCGCCCATGTCACCAACGCCAGCCAGCACGAGTTTGTAACTCGCGCCTGACTCGTGGTCTTCGACCGCCGAATAGTCAATTCCCTGCCGGTCCAAATAGTCGGCATTCAATGACCAGACCACCGCTAGGGTTACTGTCTCGGTTCGCTGTTCGTCGTCCTCGAGAGTCTCAACCAGCTCCCTGGTGTCTCCGGCAAATAGGACGTGGCGCGGAGGGGTACCGTTTGGCTCTCCGACATAGATCAATGAATCAGTTGCCCCAAAGACGCTGGTGTGCAAGGTGCGCAAGACCGGCAGGTCGTTCGCACCGTGGCCGAGCAGCTCATGGAACAGCGCCATCACGCCAGCCGGCTCGCCTGGCTCCTTCAAGTAGGGAAGCTCGACCTTGAGATCCTTGCGTGCTAGTCCTTTTCGGATCGCTCCTTTGAGGGCCGCGACACCGACGTTGGTGACCTTTCGCTCAGCCGGGCCAACCCTTGGGATGATCTTCCTCAGGTCTTGATCCCATGCAGTGTGTAGGACATCTCTGAGCATCCTGGCGGTCTGTCCGGCGAGCGTCTTGCGACCGAGGTCAAGCTTCAGCTCGTCGTATTGAAAGAGAGCGAAGACCCGGCGCTCGAACGCCCGGGGCTGGATCACGCCGCCGCTGAGCTTGATTCCTGTCGGCATGTCGCGGGTAGCAACCTCCATTGATTGCCACTCATCCGGTGAGAACTTGCCATTTTCCGCTCTCGCCTCCAGAAGTCGGGCCATGTCGCCGCCGTGCACGATGAAGACGTAGAGGTCGACCTCATAGTCGCTTCTCGTTTCGAATCGCTCGACGTAGCGCACCCCCTTGCCCCGGGTTCGCTCTGCGATCTCCTTTTGAGAGAGGCCCTCAAGCTTCTCGGCCGGAACGACAGCCAGCTCTGGGACAAGCTCCTCCGGCGTAGCGTACCGATAGGGGAGCTTTTCCCATTTGCTTTTCTTTGCCCTTCCGCCCTGGTGCCGCAGCTTCACCTCGATCGTCTCAGGTTGTTCGCGACCTAGGCCCGCGAACAAGGGCGCGGTGTTGCCGACCGCAGTCGTTGTCCGCAGGGTCCATATGAGCTCTTCCTTAGTGAGTGAAAAGAGATCGCGATCAAAGGCGTCAGGGTCTACGCCACCGACCGTCACCGAGGTGTAGCGCTTCGATTTCAAGAGTTCATCGGGGGCTTGCTCAATTAGCTCGCCCACCGGCTTCTCGGTGGCGCCTTCGCTCTTAACCCAGGTGCTCGCGTTCCTCACTACTAGGTCGTGGCGGTTCTCGCCGTCGCAGGTACGGATGTGGAGAAAATCCGAGGCCAGGGCCAGAAACGAAAGCCCCACACCCTTCTCTCCCCGAGATCTGCCTGCGCGGCTTGCAGCTAGGCGCCCCGACTTCAATGTGACGTTGGGAGTCAGCACGATCTCCAGGTTCTTGGCTGAAATACCTGTTCCCGAGTCGACGACCGTAAAGCGTCTGCCCGTGGTGTCGAAATCAATCGCGATCTCGCGTGGGCCATCGCTGTCTTGCTCCGAACGCGTGTCGATAGCGTCAGCCGCATTTTGCAGGGCCTCGGCCAGCAGGTCGGTTGCCCGCGAATAGCTTGAAAGCACGTTTTCTGCTTCGCGTAGCTGGCGCACTCCGTCGATCGACGCCATTGGCCGTGCGCCGAGGAAGTCGATTCTTTTCGCATCTTTGTTTGCTGTCGCCACACTTGCTCCCTATGCGTTACGGCTAAGCCGGATCAGGTTTGACGGTCTCCGTGGAACTCGGGATGGTCCACCGAGCCCTTGTGCGTCAGCGAGGTGGAGTTCAGCGGGTACCCCTGCAGAACGCCAGCGGCTGTGAGCATCAAATCGCGTGAAGTATGGCCCATAGCACAGGACTTGCGCGGTGTACGTTCGCGAGGGTCATTACGGCATCGCCGGCTCGCCGTTGAAGCGCGGCAGCAGCTGGCAGTCGCGGATGTCGTCGTGTGCGAGCAGCCACATCAGGAAGCGCTCGATCCCCATACCGAATCCCGAGGTGAGCATGGGCTGACGCTCCTTCAGAGCGCGGTACCACGCATACTCGGCACCGTCTACGCCGTGCATGGCGAGCGCGCGGTCGAGATCCTGCGGGTGGACGTGCCGCTCGCCGGCGCCGACGATCTCGCCGGGTCCGAACAGTAGGTCGGCGTTGCGCGCGACGCTGGTGCGGTCACCGTCGAAGGCCTGGTAGAAGGGTACCGATAGGTGGTCCCAGTGGGTGATCCACGCGAACGATCCGAGGCGCTCCATCAAGAGGCGCTCGCCATAGCGGGTGAGCGTGCGCGCGCCGACAGGCAGGACCCGCACAGCATCGGCATCGTCGGCCACCAGGTCGGCGGCCGCGTCGAACGTCAGTCGCGTGAACGCCTGACCCCCGTCCGCGAGGGCCTCGACGTGGTCGACCGTGCCTGCGGCGGCCCGCACGCCGTCCGCGCTGGTCTCGACTAGCCGTCGGGCAAGCGCGCCGAGGTAGTCCTCGACGGTGCCGATCAGGACATCGAGGTCGCCGGGGATCTCCGCCTCGCTGTGGAAGAACTGGCAGAGGTGCGTCGCGTCGGCGGCCTCCCCGCGGAACGAGGGCATGACGTACCAGCTGCCTTCCGGCAGTAGCCGGCAGGCGTACTCGAGCATGAACTGCATCGAGTCGGCGAGGTAGGTAGGCGTGCCCTCGAGCGTAACCTTGACCGGTAGCGAGTCGCTTCCGAGCCCCATCGGGCTCGAGATCGAGCCCGTGGTGATCGGGAGCAGCGAGGACTTGACGCCGCGCACCGCCCAGAACTGCGCGGTGGCCTCGAAGATCTCGTGCTGGATCTCCACGAGCAGCTGGTACCAGGGACTTTCGAGTGCGACGAGGGGGTGGGTCGCGGGGTGGCGCCACGACCGTGGCGGTACGACGCGCCTTCGCGTCGAGGCGGCTTGTCGGGACATCGGATCGCTCTTCACGGACATGCGTACGTTGTTTGGAGGACGGCCGGCTCGAGCAGCTCCAACGTCGGAGCGGCGGTCGCCTCGACTCGAACTCGCACGCCGAATGGCAGACAGACGACGGGATCGGTGTGGCCGAAGGGCAGGTCGGCAACGATCGGCACGGGCGCGCGCGCGGTCTCGCGCAGCAGCACCTCGTCGAGCACGGCGGTCGTGACGCCGCACGCGGGCGGCACGCGGCCGAGGACGAGCGCGGCAACCCGCTCAAGCGCACCGGCCAGTCGCAGCTGCACCACGGCGCGGTCGAACGAGCCTGGCGTCGCGTGCTCGTCCAGCTCGAGCGCTAGCACGACACCGCCCAGGTCCGGCCAGTACGGCGTGCCAGCGAGCGCGAGCAGCGTGCCGAGGTGGGCGGCGAGCAGCGGCCCCTCGGCCCCACCGGAGCGCACGGTGCGTGCCTGCGGACCGTGCGCGTCGCGTCGCGAGTGCTCATCCTCGACGTCCCACTGCAGCCGCTCCGTGATCCACGTGGGCGAAGGCGCAAGCGGTCCGGCCTGCGCGTCCATCATGGTGCGCCGGAAGGCATTAGAGGTGTAGCGGTGCAGGCCGCCGTGTTCGCCGAACTGCGGAAGCAGGGCCGGTCCGTACACGACCGACAGCCCGGCACGGGCCCAGATCGCGACGAGCAGTGCCGTGGCGTCGCTGTATCCGATGAGGACGGTCGGATTGGCCGCCATCGCCTCGTAGTCCAGGCGGTCGAGCAGCGCGCTGGCGGCACACCCGCCGATCGAGCAGAGGATGCCGGCCACTCCGGGATCGGAGAAGGCCGCATTTAGATCCTGCGCCCGCCGCTCGATGACCGCGGTCGTGTGCTCGCCCGTGCGCAGTGCGTGCTCCTGTACCTGCACGTGGAAGCCGAGCCGATGGAGCTCGGCGATTCCTCGCCGTGCGCGTCGCGGAAAGGCCGCGGCAATCGACGACGATGGCGACACGATCGCGATCGTGTCGCCCGCCTGCAGCGCAGGTGGGCGGATCATCTAGTCGATCCTGCGGCGGCGGCACCTTCACAGGCGATCCGCTCGTCGATGTGCAGGAAGCGCTCGCGCGCCAGCGTCACGGCGAGGACAGGCATGCGGTGGTTGTGGCCGTGGCCGGTGGCGAGCTCGTCCTCAACCTCCGCGAGCAGACCAACCTCGAAGGCAACGGGATCGTTGTGCGGATGCGGCATGACAGCCGACGCACCCCCGTTCAGTGCAAGCAATCCAACTCCTAGTATTTGGATGCGCATCTTCAGCGGCATACTATTACTAGTTGAGTGGTGGATGCCAAGCTTCGTTATGAGCACTTGATCATCTGCAGCGACCCCGGATCTCGTACACATATGCATGTCATTCCCTTCCCCCCTGACCGGTACGGCGACACGCTCGCAGGCGTGTACGACCGGTGGTATCCGATGCAGGTTGAGACCGAGACCGCAGTCAGCTGTCTGGCCGCGATCGCGGGCGATGGCGCGATCTTGGAGCTCGGAGTCGGCACCGGCCGCCTTGCTATCCCGCTGGCCGATCGCGGCTTCGACGTCCATGGGGTGGACTCCTCGCCGGCGATGCTCGCCGCGCTGCGCACAAAGCGTGGAGGCGAGCGCGTCACATGCCACTTGGGCACGCTCCAAGAGCTCCCGGTCGGCAGATTCTCACTCGTCTTCGCCGCCTTCAACACGATGTGGACGGCGCCGACACGCGCTGCGCAACTGGCTTGCCTTGCCGCTGTCCGCGGGGTGCTCGCGAGCGGTGGGGCCTTCGTCGCCGAGACCCACCTTGCAGACCCAGCTCGTTACGACCGCGGGCAGCGTCTTCAGGCCAGCCGCGTGGCCGCTTCGGAGGTCGTGCTGGATGCAGCGGTCATCGATGAGAGCACTAACAACGTCAACACGGACTACGTCGTGATCACGCCAGACGGAATTCGGCTGTGCCCGGGGAGCATCCGGTTCATCACACCACAAGAGCTTGACAGCATGGCCGCCCTGAACGGTCTCACGCTGACAGACCGCTGGGCGGACTGGGAGCGGCATGAGTTCGCGCGCGGCGCGACGGCGCACGTGAGCGTATACCGGGATCTCTCCGGAAGAGCCTCGGTCGCCCGGACCCGAAACGCCGTCGACGATCGAGCCTGATGCATCTGTGCGTCGTTCACGACGCCACGGGCGGTCGACACATGCCGCTCGACTACGCCGCACTCGCGAACGCAGGATGCAGGCTCACTGTCATCTCAGATCCGAAGACCGCTGAGGAGTTGAGGTTGCCAGATGGGTGCTGCTTCGTCGCTCTCGATTCGATCGTGCACCGCCTCGACGCGCTGAGCTCAGCCGTTCGCGACGTGCATGCTCGCGATCCGATCGACCGATTGCTCGGGTTGCTCGAGGAGCCGCAGATGACGCTCGCGGCCCTGCGCGACGAGCTCGGTCTCGACGGTCCGAGCCAAGCGACGATGCGTGCCTACCGGGACAAGATCGAGATGAAGGGACTCGTGTCCCGCTCTCGCCTCCGGGTGCCGCGGTACGCCGAACTCGCGACCGACGAACACCCGGCGCTCGACGACGATCTCGGGTTTCCCCTGATCGTCAAGCCTGTCGCGCAGCACGGCGGCCGTGACGTGGCGATGGCGTCAGACATGCACGAGCTCGCCGATGCACTGTCGCGATACCGGCAGATCGGGTACCGCACCGCGGATGTCGAGGAGCTGATCCGGGGTGACTTCTTTCACTGCGATGCCCTCATGTCCGACGGTGAACTTGGCTTTTTCAGCATCGGCCAGTACTCGGGACAGGTCGCACGCATGTGGGAGCCACTGCGCTTCGTCGCCTCCGTGCTCATGCCGCCCTCGAGCACTGTCGCCCGCAGCGCCCGTTGGGCTGCGCTCGAGGCGCTTCACGCCCTCCCGTTGCGTTCGGTGTCCGCGCACCTTGAGCTGTTTCGCGCGAACGATGGCGAATGGATCTTCTGCGAGTGCGCGGCGCGGCCCGGGGGAGCAAGGATTCAGCGCTGCATCCAGGAGTCGTGGGACGTCGACCTCCCAACTCTCACCGCGCTGCGCTGGGCGGGCGCGAGGCCAAGGATCGCGTCGAAGGTGCGTTGGTCCGCGTCAGCCTACGTCATGCTCTTCGCGTCGGCGTCCGGATCTGTCGTCACCACACGACGCCCGCATCTGCCGAGCGGCATAGGCACCGCCGACTGGCGGGTGCACCACGCGCCTGGAGCGACGGTTCAGCGGGGGACGCTGCTATGCGACGGGGTTCTCACTGCTGAAAGCTTCGAGCAGCTGCAGGCATGCGTCCAGCGACTGGATGACGACGGGTTTGATCGGTCAGGTTGCATCGACGACTGGGCGCGGATCCAACCCAATCCGGACAGACCCACCGAAGACCGGCGACGCACCGCCGCTACGCGTATGAGGCTTGATGACTTCGCCGCATGACGCAGCCCCTTGGAGACCTGTGAATTGCGATCAGAGCGCAGTCGCGCGCCTGCAGTACGTCGACACGTGACGAGTCGCGCCGTCGGTCAGCGGATCCATGCGCCAGTTGCACCATCGATCGCGTAGCTCCAAGTCGGCCATGCGTGCCATGAGGTCGAGCTCGGAGGGCCACGCATAGCGGAGCTCCATGGGGACGATGTCCGTTCGTTCCTCAGTAAGGAGAAGCTGCGCGCAGTGAAGGCACTGCGATGCATCGTCGTGACGCGTCGCCTGCAGCAGCACGTAGCTGGGCTCAACTCGGCACGTCTCGACGCGCTGTCCGCGATCAAAGCGGCCGGGGTCGGGGATGAACGCCTCGATCACGATAATCCCATCCGGAGCCAGCAGAGCGCCCATGCGCTCAAAGCAGCGCAGCTGGCTCGGGCGGTCCGAGAAGAAGTAGATGGTGTTGTGCGCAGCGAAGATGAGGTCAAACGGTCCGGCGAGATCTGCGTCTAGAAAATCCGACTGGATCACCGTGAGATCCTCTGGCGGTCCTTTCTCGACCAAGCGCGTGAGCATCGCTGGCGAAGGATCGACGCCAGTCACCATGAACCCTGCCCTCGCGAGCGGGAGCCCGATCCGGCCAGTGCCGACCCCGATCTCAAGGACGTTAAGTCCCGGCGCGATCTGGCCCAGGCGATCAGCCGCCTCGATCCCGGTCCGCGGATCGACCAAGTGCGTGTCGTAGATGCGAGCAGCGCGATCACCGAAGGCTGCGCAGCCGCGCTCGTCAGCGTTCATCCGCCGCGCACCGCATATCCGGCGGTTGTCAGTAGATGCGCGACGTAGCTCTTGTTGGCGACGTGATCGCCACGCACTTCGGTCCCGCGCGCATCGTGAAGGACAAACGTGCTGTCACGATAAAACGGACTCCGCAACACCATGCGCCAGCGGGAGCGGGGGAGCCCGAGAAGCGAGACATCCACATCTGCGCCGCGCAGGCAGTGTGCCATCGTGACCGGTACCCCGCCGCCGTGGACGTCCTCGAACAGGACCACAGCCGGCCGGCGCTCTGCGCCGACATCGAGAAGTTGTGCCAGCACGGTGACGCCGGTTCCGAGGCAGGTGGCGGGAATGCTCGCGCCGGTCAGCCGGGTGCACAGCGTGTCAATCCGACCGCCGTCGGAAGCACCCAGCAGGGTGTCGTCGGCTCCGACGCGGACGTAGACGCTGAACGTCAGCCCGGAGTAGTGACCCGTTCCCGAGAGGTTCGACAGCGAGAAGCGCGCCGGGATGGTCACCGACCACAACTGCAACGCCGATATCAGCTGCTCGACGATCTCGGATTCACGGCATAGGCGCCCGTCGGAGAACCTGGCGGCATACTCGCGAAACGTCGAGACGCTGACATCGTCGCGCTCAAAAAGCTCGCTCAGCACGAGGCGATCGGCTGGCTTGAGGTCACAATCGGCGAGGACATCGATGCCACGATCGTCGAAACGCACGGCGGACGCTAGTCCAGGTGCGAGGCACTCGAAGAACCCATGGTTGGAGACGAGCACATGAGCGATGCGCACCGCCGGGATCGAGGCCAACGCTGTCACGGTGGCAGCGATGACGTCGGCGTCGGCACTCGCGTCTGGAACGCCCCACACGCCCACGAGCGCTTGCTCGAACTCGCGGCGAAAGTGGCGAGATCTGGCCGGTCTGTCCCTGAACATACCAGCGACTTGCACGAACTTGAGCGGCGCCTCTCCACCGAGGTCAGCGACGAACCGCGACATGCTCATGCCGAGATCGGACTGCAGTGCGTACACGCTCCCCTCCTTGGGCCGGCGAACCTCGAAGATCTTCGACGACGCGACGTCCGTCGCCCTCAGATAGCGCTCGCGCAAATCGACCGAGGTCGTGCGGATCTCCCGAAAGCCGTAGCGCGCGCCCACGTCGACGAACGCGCGGTGGAGGAGGTTTCGCGCTCGCAACTCGCCATCGAGAACATCGTAGAAACCGCTGATTCTGCTCTCAATGCTCCTCACGCGAGCGCATGATAACCCTCGTGCATATGATGCCGGTATGGACGATGCCGTTGCGTTGCACATGAACGTTCCCGTCACAGATGACCTCCACACGCTGACGCCCCGGAATCAGGCCAATCGGTAGTGCTTACGCGACATCCAAAGGAAGCCCATGCCCCGCGCCAGTGAGATGTTCATTGCCACACGCAAGGAGGTGTCTGCTACGGATCATGCCGCCCTCTCGGATCGATTGTTCACGAAGGGTGGCTATGTCCTCAAGCATGGACCCGGCCTCTTCTCGTTCACCGAAACCGGGCTCATCGTGCTGCGCAAGAGCGAGCAGCTGGTGCGCCGTGCGATTGACACGACCGGTGCGCGGGAGATCCTTATGCCGTTCATCCAGCCTGGCGAGTTGTGGCAGGAGAGTGGGCGGCTGGAGACGATGGGGCCCGAGATGGGACGTTTTGCCGACCGCCACGAGCATCTGTACACGCTAAGCCCTACGCAAGAGGAGCTCGTGACCGACATCTTCCGGCGCACCGTTCGGTCCTACCGCCGCCTCCCAATCTGCCTGTATCACATCAATCTCAAGTTCCGCGACGAGATTCGTCCGCGCTTCGGGCTGCTGCGGGCTCGCGAGTTCCTCATGATGGATGCCTACTCCTTCGATCGGGATACGGCGGGGCTCGCATTGAGCTACGAGAGCATGGATCGTGCCTACCGTGAGTTGCTCGACGACCTGAAGCTGGACTACGTCGTCGTGGCGGCTGATACCGGGACGATGGGGGGCAAAGAGAGCCACGAGTTCCATGTGCTGGCTGATGTCGGCGAGGACGAGTTGGTGGTGTGCCCGGCGTGCGGTTCGGGCTGGAACGCCGAGATGGACCTCGAGTTCGGCGATACCTGCGCCAACTGCGATGAGCCCGGGCTGCAGCGGAGACGCGGTATCGAGGTTGGGCACATCTTCAAGCTGGGAACGCGCTACTCGGATGCAATGGGGGTCACGCTGCCCGACGAGGGAGGCAGCGTGTTCGCCCCGATCATGGGCTGCTATGGGATCGGGGTGTCACGTCTCATCGCTGCGGCAGCTGAGCAGCTCAGCGATGAGAAGTGCCTGCGCTTGCCTCGGCAGATGTGGCCGTGGGATGTCTGGATCGTTCCTGCCGGGACCGACGACGCGCTGACGAAGGGGGCGGAGGGTCTCTATGCGAGCACGCAGGCCGCCGGTCTCAGCGCGGTTCTGGACGATCGCGACGGGCGCCTCGGCATGAAGCTCACGGACGCCGAATTGAGCGGAGTCGGAAACATCGTCGTCGTGGGGCGCGGCTACACCTCGAACAGCACCTACGAGGTCCGGCTCGGGGACGAGCGCACGGAGCTCGCGCTCGACGCCACCGTGTCCGCTCTCGGCCCGCCTGCATTGTGAGGCCGAGACCCCATGGATTTGGTGATCGACAACTTGAGCTATGCCGATTTGGTCGCGCTGCTTCGCGAGGAGAACCGCCCGCCAGGCGGCGCGCGCTCTGTGTGGGCGCTTGCCCGGGCCGCGGGTGTGCACGCCGGCAGCCGGGTGCTGGAGATCGGATGTACGACTGGGTTCACCTCGATGACGCTCGCAACGTTGACCGGGTGCAGGGTCGATGGCATCGACACGAATGTCGCTTCCGTCGACGAGGCGCGGCGGCGAGCGGCCACACTGCCGCCCGAGTATGCAAAGCGCATCGCCTTCGTAGAGGGCGATGCGCTCGATCTGCCCTTTGACGACAGCAGTTTCGACCTCGTCGTCTGCGGGGGCGCCACGAGCTTCATCGCCGAGCAGGCGGCGGCAGTCAACGAGTTCCAGCGCGTACTGCGCCCGTTCGGGTTCGTTTCGGTCACCAATCTCTGCTACGTGTCACCGCCCCCGGATGAGGTGACATCAGCGCTGCACCACGTACTCGGCTTCCGGCCGCGGTCGTGGGATGCGAGTCGTTGGCTGGCGCTGTTCACGAGCAACGGGCTGCAGGTCCTGGATTGCGTGGTGAAGCGGCTGATGCCACGCCCACCCGAAGCGATCGACAGGCACATCGAGGCACTCCTCGAACAAGACCATCTGCAGTGCTTGGATTCCGATACACGATCTGCACTAGACGACCGCTGGTCGCACGCGATGCACACGTTCAACGAGAACCACCGGTATCTAAGTTACGTCCAGGCACTGCTCTACGAGCCGCCGTCGGTCTGCGCAAGTCAGGCCGAGCTGTTCCTCGAGGCTGGCGCGTGGGATCCGGTAGCCCAGCAACTGGTCGAGACCAGTTGGGACGGGTGACTCTTTCCCCCGCTTCGGGCGACAGGTTTTCCGTCAAACCCGGTCCGGCTCAAGGAGATGCTGCGCCGTGATGCCGAATTGTCCCTCGCCTCCGGCACAGCGTGGGGGGGCAAAATGTCCTGGCGTAGGATCGAGGGCATGGAGGATCCGGTCGAGATCAACCGGCGAATCGAGCGCCTCGTCAAGCGGGTGCGTCGGCGCGACGACTACGGCGAGCTGCTGTTCTCCGGGCAGGTGATTCGCTCCGAGAAGGATATCGAGGATCTCGACGAGTGGCGGGCGGAGATGAGAAAGAAGGCAAGAGCCGACCGCATCAAGCTCCGCACCGGAAGGACGGGTGGCAAGGTCTGGGCGGTGGTCCATGGCCCGCTGTCGAGCGGGCAGCTCTCAGAGGGCGAGCGCTTCTTCGTTCTCGCAGACAGGGTGCTCGGTGAAGCCAGATCCCGGGGGCACGAGGCACGCGTGGCACTACGTGACAGCGAGGAGGCGGTGTTCAAGTGCGAGAGCTGCGGTGCCCTCGGCTATGCGGATGCCGTCGAGTCGCTCGTCGGCGGAGCCGTGTTCGAGGAGGACTGTAGCCGGGGAGAGCTACCCGGTGCACTTGAGGCAGGGTAGCTCCTCCCACGATGTCTCAGCTGTCGGGATCCCGAGTCCAAGGCCCACGACCGATTTCGATCGCGTCGTCGAGGAAGTCGGCCGAGCCGACCCCGTCTTCCAGCAGGTGGATGTAGGTGCGCAGGGTGAAGGCCGGGTCGGCGTGGCCGAGCCAGGTCTGGATCTGCTTGATGTTCTTGCCGTCGGCGAAGAGCAGAGAGGCGCAGGTATGGCGGAAGTTGTGGAAGCTCACCCAGGGCATTCCGACGAGGTCGCGTGCCGGGTTGAGGACGCGTTCGGCGACTTTTCCGCGGATCATCTCCGTGCCGACCTCGGAGGTGAAGACCGGCTCCTTGGGACCGGAGTAGTGGGCCGCGCGGTGTGCGGTGAGCCTCGCCGCCATCTTCGGCGCCAGCGGGATGTCGCGGCGCCCCGCGCCGCTCTTCAGCCGCTGGCGCTGGCAGCGGTAGTACTGCTCGCGAACCTTCACGTGCGGTTTGCCCTCCAGCTCCAGGTGCTCCCAGGTCAACCCGATCGCCTCGGAAATTCGCAGCCCCGTGTGGACGAGGAACTCGAAGAAGAGATGCCAGTCCTCGGGGATCGCTGAAAGCAGGGTTGCCAGCTCGGCCTTGGTCAGGGCCTTGGCCCGATCCTCGTCGCGCACCTCCTCGACCAGCGGCGTGGGGATGCGGACGCCGCGGATGGGGTTCGAGGAGATCAGCCCGTCCTCGAGTGCGGTGGCGAAGAGCGTTGAGAGCGACGCCCTCGTTTTCCTGATCATCGACGTGCTCTTGCCTTCATTGCGCATCGCCATCAGGAGCTCGCGGACATCCTTGGGCTCGATCTCGCTGAGCTTCAGGGTCTTCCACCGGGGTATCGCGAAGTTCTCGATCGTTCGCCGGTACTCCGGGCGCGTGGTCTCCGAGAAGCCGCGCTGGGTGCGCCCGGCGTAGCTCTCGATCCACTCTGAGAAGTAGTCGCCGAAGTGAGCGCGCTCGACCGGTTTGCTGTCGACCGAGTCGCGGAGTGACTTTTTCTCGCGCGCTTCGTTGAAGGTGCGGCAGGTTTCCTTGTGCTGGCGGCCGCGGTGGCGCCACATGATTACGTAGGGGCAGTCGCAGCGGCCGGTGCCGTTGCACCTCTTTCCGTGGGCGCGGTAGATGCCGGGGGAGGAGGTCCTCGCTAGCTGGGTCATCGTGTCTCCTTTCGCGCAGGGCATTGCCCTGGCGTTGGTCCTTTGACCCCTACACGGACGAGCTGGGTCCGGCGCCACCCTGGGGTAACAGCATGCCGCTGCTCGGCAACAAAAAAGCAACAGGATGTCCTCTGCCAGCCGCAAATAGCCGCAAAAGATTGTTGCCCTGCTGCCCTCGTTTTGCCGCTATCCTCGATCAGACTGGGAAATGGCGAAACAGCCACAAACGGCCGCAACGCGTTCAGGCTTTTCTCAGTCCGGAAACCGGGGTTCGAATCCCCGTAGCGGTACCAAGGTTTCGACGTTCAAACCCCCGACCCTCGACAGAGGGTCGGGGGTTTTGGCTTTGTAGCCGGGATCGAAGGCGGTCTGGTTCCAGCCTTTGGCGAGACTTTGGAGCTGGGCGAATGGCTCGGCGTCCTGGTCACCGACGACTTCCTCGCTGTCAATCTCCAGCCGCTCAAAGAGCCCTGGTAGAGCAGGCGCCGTTCCTGCGGCCCGGCTTGGACGTAGGCGGTCTGCACATCATCAGTCAGGGCGTTGACGAGTGGCAATCGGATGGTGATAGTTCGCTCGCAGTTTGAGGTCGAGCAATTGGATAGCGGGCAGTTTCGCGGAATGTAGGGAGTGTCGATGCCAGGACCTAGACCTGAAACAACGCGTCGAGCCAGTCTCCTGGCCGTGGGCTCGGGCTGTCGCTATCTGCCCGGGACATCGGCTCGGCCGCTTGCAGGCGTTCCATCGCCTCGATGGCCTGCCAGTCATTGAAGCCCTCGACGGCGGCTTCGGCGATGGGGATGCCTTTGACGATCTCCCGCAGCTCGGCGCGGGCCTGGGCCACGCTCTCGGGGGCGATGCTGAATCGAGCTGCTTTGCGCCGGTCGGCGTCCATTCGCTTCCTGCCTTGCCTGCCGCTTGTCTTTGGGCCCGCCCGGTCCTGGGAGGGTTGCTAACGACCGCTACCAAGACCGGGCGGGTACCCAAAACGCTACTTATCAGTATGTAGACTGTCAAGTAGCAATTCGCGAGCGTTCGTCCCTGTGGAGGGCGACTTGCAACACGTGGTGGGCCGGAACCTTCGGGCTTACCGCAAAGAACGGGGCCTCAGCCAGGAGGCATTCGCCGACGTGCTCGGCGTGCATCGCACCTACATGGGAGGCATCGAGCGGGGCGAGCGCAATCTGACGCTCAAGAGCCTGGAGAGGATCGCGGCGAAAATCGAGGTCGAGCCGCTGGCGTTGCTCCAAACGAATGAGCCGTAGCCGGATTCAGAACGGCGGCTCGTCCTGCTCCAGGGCGTTCGCCCTCCGTGAACAGCTCCGGGTAGGCGTTGAGGACGGCATGGAGGACACGGCGTTCGGTGCGGGCGTCTTCCTCAGCGTTGGTCGGTTCGCGCATGAAGGCTCCTTTGTCCGGGGGCGGTGGCCGCCTGGCCAGGTCCTGTGGCCTGTGGATGAGCTGGGCTACGGTCTCCGGTTTTGAAAGTGCACCGATTAGGCGTATGCCTGTTGCGGTGGTCGAAGTGGGGACTGTTGCGCGTGCGGTCAATCAGGGGAGAGACCGGCCCAAGCTCGCGCGGGTGACGACGTTGTACTCCGGGACATCGGTTTGCGGCTCGCCGCGGGCTTCGGGCTCGACCGTATAGAGCCACGTGTCCAGCGGAGGCAGGCCCAAGACCCCGGGAACCGTTCCCCGCTTGACGGCCGTGATCTTTCCGGGAAGGCCCTCGTCAACCAGGACCTCTTGGCCGACCTGGAAACGTGGGGGCTCGACGCTGCTCACTCGTACACTGATCCTACGCCTCTTGAAATGTATTGTCTGCTGAACGGAGGTTATCGTCTGTCAGAGCGCAACGACCGTGAGGCCGGGGACTCGTTCGAACTCGGTTGCGTTCGTGGTCGCGACGGCCATGCCATGACTCAGGGCGGTCGCTGCGATCCACATGTCGTGCGCGCCGATCACTTCTCCGCGTCGCTCCAGTCCAGCCCAGATCTCGGCGTGAGTCCTGGCGACAGAGGTCGTGACCGGCAATGGCTCGATCGAGGAGATCAAGTGCTCCACGAAGGCCTGTCGTCGGGTTCGAACGCCGTCGTCCCTGGCACGGTGGACGCCGTGCAGCAGCTCGCTGGCCGTGATCACGCTGATTGCCCGGTCTTCCTCACCAAGGGCACGCTCGAGCGATAGGCCGCGTCGCTCTGCGTTTACCAGGACAGAGGTGTCGATCAGGACGGCCAAGCCGAATCCGGCGGGCCGATGGTCTCACGACTCGCTTCGACGTCGCGCTCGAAGTCCTCGTCGACGGCCGGGGCGCCGTTCATCAGCTCGCGCCAGCGGGCTGCGGAGACGACCTGGGGGCGTCGGGCCGGCCCCAACTGGGCAACGGGAACGCCGTTGCGGACGACCTCAACCTCTTCGCCGGCGCCGACCCTGCTGATCACTTGCGAGAACCTTCTGGCGACCTCCGTTGCGGTCAGGCTGATCATGTTCTGACGGTATCAGATAAATCTGATTCCTTTGGACACTTCCCAGCGCGCAGCGAAATCGGGTCGGTGCGGATCAGCGCGGCACGGTTCGCCTTGTGTTCCGCTGGGGGTATGGCCTTGCCCGGCCTATGCCGGCCGTGGCGTCGGCAAGAGCAGCAGACGCGTGCGCTCGGCGTTAGAGCTTGCGTACTCTGACTGCGGTGCCGTAGGCGCAGATCTCGGTCCAGGTGGTGCCCAGCTCCGAGGTGTCGAAGCGGAAGGCGAGGATCGCGTCGGCGCCCGCAACACCTATGAGGGCGCCCGGCCCCGCCGATCCCCCTACGGCAGCGATTCGAGCAGCTTCTCGCCGTTCGGCGCTCCCCAGCCGCTGACGGCGTCGAAGCCCGGCTCGGCTTTGTAGCCGATGCCCGGCTGCGGGTGGGAGGCGTTTTCGCCTTTGACGATGTCGACGCAGGCATCGGCTCCACGCGGTTTGCCGCTCGCGCCTTTCTGGTAGAGCAGCGGCGCCAGGAACGCGGCTTTTTTGCCCGCGGCGGCGATCCGGGCGAGCAGCGCCGCCCAGAGCGGGGCGGAGGCGCTGGTCCCCCCGTTGGGCGCAACCTGTCCCTCGAAGATCAGGTCGTAGTACGGCGGTCCGGCCAGCGCGGTTATGTCGGGGAGGACGCGGCCGTCGATGCCGCCTGGGTTCAACGAGGAGACGTTCACGTCCTGCCAGGAGGGGCGTTTGAAGATCGTGCTGACGCCGCCGCCGGTCGAGCCGCCGCCCTGGCCCGTTCGCCGCCCGGGCGACTGCCACCAGACGACCTCGTCCCCGCCGTCGATCATCGTGCCGCCGACGCTGAGCACGTTCGGGCTCGAAGGATGGGAAGTTGCAGTGCGATTTGCCGTCTTCGAGCTGGTCGCCGGTGCCGTCGTCGCCGGAGGACACGCAGACCGTGACCCCGACCTGCGCCGCCGCCTGGAGGCGCAGATCGATCTCCCTCGTCGCCGCCTGTGACCATTCGGGCGTGTCCTCGGCGAGGCCCCAGCTGACCGAGAGCGTGACCGGGGCAGCCGGGTCGCCCTGGATCACCCTGTTCAGCAGGTCGATCCAGCCTTTCTCGTCGAACGGCGCGAAGTAGACGAAGATCTCGGCGCCCGGACAGAGCCCGGCGATGATCTCGATGTCCATCATCACCTCGCCCGCGGCGCCGAGAACCGCTTCGCGTTCTTCTTCGGACATCGTTTCGATTTCGGCGATCGACGGCGCCCCCATGCCGACGTCGACGACGTGCACCTTCGCCTCCGCGATGCCATGCCGTTGGCAGAACGCCTTCAGGTCGCCGGGGAAGTAGGTGCCGCCGAACTCGGCGATTCCGATCTGCTGGCCGCTGCCGTCACCGGCGGGGAACTTGTAGCGCTCTTCGAGGTCGGTGGGGGTGAGGGGAGTGCCGGCGGCGCCGGCGGCGGCCTCGGTGGCGACCGGGGCGAAGCCGGTTTTGCCCGCCCGGCGCGCGACCCGCCGCTGGTCGAAGCCGAAGACACCGGTGATGAGCCCGTCGAGGTCGGCGGGAATCTGCAGGCTCTGCTCGCGCCCGCGGAACTCGCCGTGATCCGGGGCGCGGTACATGCCGAGCCCGGGATGGAACGCCTTTTCCATCTCCGCGGCCGTACCGCTGACGCGCATGCTGCGCGCGGCGCTGGAGACCTCCTCGACCGTCAGGCCGAACTGCTGCAGGGTCCCTTTTACCTTCTCGATGTCAGCGGAGCTGGCGCCGTAGCGCTCCCCGTACTCGCTCCTGGAGATCGTCTGCTCCGGGTCGGGCGCCGGCAGCTCCGGCCCGCGCAGCGTCACCGTGACCTCGACGCGGGACTGCGGGTCGACGTCGCCGAGGCGCTCGGCCTCATGCTTGCGCGGGCGGCTGCTTCCCTTTAGATCGACGTGTCCTTGGTTCATGGTGGCGATCCTTTCTCGGGGGAAATTTCCGCCAATCTAACAAATTTTTCCTGAGCGGCCGTCGGAGCGCCTTGGGCCTACCCGCCGAGCCCGCCGAACACCGCGTAGGGGTTTCGCGGACGCTCGGCGAGGGCGGCCTTCCAGGTGCCCTCGACCCGGACCCGACTGTCGCCTGGCGCCTCGCTTCGGATCCGCTCGGCAAGGGCCTTGGCGCCGTCCTCGTCGGCGGCGCCGACGAGCAGGAACCGCCAGCGGTGGACGGTCGGCAGCCCCTCGCCACGGAGCCGCTCGGCGAAGCGCAGGGCGTCGTGGCGCGAGGGCAGGTCGACGCGAACCTCGAATTCGGGATAGCCGCGCTCTTCGGTCTGCTTGCGCTCGGCCGCCATCAACGCTTCGTGCTCCGCCAGCTTGGCGGCGTCGCCGGCGGGAAGCGGCTTGTCGGGGTCCTCCCAATCCTCCGCCGCCGGATGCCAGTGCGTGAGGTCGACATCCGTCTTCCAGTCGTGCTGCTTGGCGAGGCTGAGGATCAGCTCGCGAGAGCGCTCCGCCTGCTCTCTCGTCCCGGCGTATAGAAAGACATGCGCCCCGTCGCGGCTGACGATCACCCGATCGTGGAAGGCATCGCTGAGGTCGTGCTCGAGCTCGCGGGCCGCGAGCTTCCCGACCAGCGGCTCCGCGTGCTCGGGATCGTGGAAGTCGACCTGGAGGCGCCAGTCGTCGTTCATTGGGGCCGAAGCCTACTCGCCTGAAGCAGGGACTTTTGCGGGTTTTCCCCCTTGACCGCCGCGGGCGGGGGGGTACCGTAGTGATGCGGAGGGAATCAGCGCCATGCGCAGGGACCGGGTTACGTCCATTGCGAATGAGGAGAGATTTATGTCAAGGCGCGCGATCGCTTTCGTGGTGATGTCCCTGTGGCTTGTATTCGCGGTGCCGGTCGCCGTGGCCGATACCGGAGAATTGCTTGCGCCGCAGAACGAACCGCCGACGGCAAAAGACGGCTGGCAGGCGGGGAACTGCACTGAAGAAGGGGCAACTAAGTGCTCGCCCGCAACACCCGAACGGTTCTATGGGCTGGCCGGGGGGCATCCGAAATTTGGCTTCACGCAATACACCCTCGTTCACAAAGTAATCGTCCCCGACGTGCTCGAAGAACCACTGGCGGAAATCGAAAAGCTGCGCGTCGACATCGAGCCGGGATTTAGCGTCAACCCGCAGGCGACGGAACTGTGCCCGCTGAAAACCTTCGAAGAAGACGAGACCAAATGTCCGCCGGAATCGAAAGTCGGCCAGGAGGAAGTCACGGTCGCGCTGAACCTCGAAATCCCCAATCCGTTCGCGCCGCCTCCGACCCTGCCGAAAAACTTCGTGATCGCGCCAAACCCGGCGCTCGAGACGCTGGTGCCGCTCTACAGCATCGTCCCCAAAGAAGGCGAACCGGCACTGCTCGGCTTCAAGGTCGGTGAAGCGAAAGAAGAAGTCTTCCTGGAAACGGAAGTCGAATGGGAGGGCAACTACCACGAGAGCTTCACGATCAAGACCCCGAAAGCGTCGCCGATCTTCAAGACGTTGACGAGCCGCCTGGTCAGCTTCGGCCAGTCCGGCAACGGTACCTACCTCACCCTCTCGACAACCTGCTTCAGCACAGAGCTGCCGCCCCACGAACAGGAATACACGACCTTCTTCCGGGCCGAGGAACGGGGCGAAGAACTACCCGACTTCCCCGATGGCCTGACGGAAGTTGGGGCGACCACCACCCTGCCCTCGGGCAGAGTGCACACCGGCTGCGCCAAAGTTCCCTTCGAACCGGAACTCGAAGTCTCGCCCGGAGCGACCCAGGTCGACTCTCCGGCCGGGCCGACGGTGAACACCGAACTGCCCTTCCTGGAAGAACCGGAAGGCCAGGCCGAGTCGCAGCTGCGCAACGCCGAAGTCTCCCTACCGCAGGGCATGGGCTTCAATCCCTCCGGGGCCAACGGCCTGCAGTCCTGCTCTGACGATCAGTTCGGTGAAGGCACGCGCAATGAAGCTAGCGGCTGCCCACCGGCGTCGATAATCGGCACGGCCGAAGTCGAAACACCACCGCTTCCGCCCGGCTCGCTGGAAGGCCCGGTGTACCTCGGGCAACAGCTCAGCCGCGATCCGACCTCCGGTGAAGAGTTCCGCTTCTTCGTCGAAGCCAAATCGAAACGGTATGGAATCGACGCACGGCTGACCGGGTTCACCGAAGCCGATCCGAAAACCGGGCAGCTGACGACGTTCTTCGAAGAAGACCCACAGGTCCCCTTCGAATCGGTGAAGCTGCACTTCGATGGCGCCAAGAACGTGCTGACCAGCCCGCCGACCTGCGCGCCGGCGACCGCGACGAGCACCTTCGAACCGTGGTCGACGCCGGCCTCGACCGAAGAACCGACGAGCAGCTTCGCGATGACCCGCGCCCCGGGCGGCGGAACCTGCCCGACGACGCTAGCCGGGCGGCCGTTCGTGCCCAGCTACACCGCGAAAACGGACAGCACCAAAGCCAACGCCTACAGCCCCTTCCGGGTCAACATCGGTCGAACCGATGGCCAGCAGGAGCTGAAGAAGGTCGACGTGACGCTGCCGAAAGGGCACGCCGGCAATCTCACCGGCATCCCCTACTGTCCGGAGTCGGCGATCGCGGCGGCGGCGGCGAGCAGCGCGGCGGCCGAGCTGGCCGGCCCGAGCTGTCCGAGCGCCAGCCAGATCGGCACCACCTCGACCGTCAGCGGCACCGGCACCAACCCGCTGAATACCGGCGGTAAGGCCTACCTCGCCGGTCCATACAACGGGGCGCCGCTCTCGCTGGTCACGGTCACACCGGCCCTGGCCGGACCGTTCGACCTCGGCACGATCGTCGTTCGGGTCGCCCTGTTCGTCGATCCGGTTACGGCTCAGGTCCACGCCGTCTCGGACACGATCCCCGATGTATTCGGAGGGGTGAAGCTGGACATCCGCACGATCGACGTCAACGTCGACCGGAGCAAATTCATGCACAACCCGACCAACTGCGCCGCCCAGGCCACCACCGGTTTCCTCAACGGAGGCGGCGGCAACCCCGCCAACCCGGCGGCGTGGAGCTCCTACCCGGTCAACTCGCCGTTCCAGGCGACCGAATGCAACAGGCTCGGCTTCAAGCCGACGCTGCACACGCGCCTGTTCGGCGGCAAGGGCACGACGACTCGGGGCAAGCACCCGAAGCTGCGGGCGATCCTCGAAAGTCGTGAAGCCGACGCCAACGTCCTGCGCAGCGCGCTGGCCCTGCCGCACGCGCTGTTCCTCGACCAGGGCAACATCGGGACCGTCTGCACGAGGCCCCAGTTGGCCTCGGGCACCTGCCCGAAGGCAGCGATCTATGGGCACGCACAGGCGAAGAGCCCGCTGCTCGGCAATCCGCTCAGAGGGCCGGTCTACCTGGTCTCCTCCAACCACGAATTGCCGGATCTCGTCGCCGACCTGCGCGGTCAGATCAACATCCAGGTGCACGGCGTGATCAGCTCCGTGCACGGCGGCCTGAAGACCGTGTTCAACGAACTGCCGGACACCCCCGTCAGCAAGTTCATCCTCCGCATGGAAGGCGGCGCCAAGAAGGGGCTCCTGGTCAACTCCAGGAACCTCTGCAAAGGCCCGCTCTCCTCGGTGATGAACCTGAAGGGGCAGAACGGCAAGAAGGTCAAGAACAACAACTTGCCGCTGAAGGTGAGCGGCTGCTAAACGGGCGGGGTTGAGACGCCTCGGCACGGCGCGGCGGACCAAGCGGCCCGTCGCGCCGGTTTCGTTTCCTACCGGCTCGTCGTCTCCTTGGCCCGCCGCGAGGCAACCGAGTGCGGCGGCGGGTCGGGCAAATCGAGGTTGCGGCGGGCGCGGGTGACCGCGGAGACCGAGGTGCGGCAGGCGCGGGCGATCACGCCGTCGGCGTGATCGGGGGTGCGGCTGACCTCGAATTCGATCAGGGCGGCGCGGCGCAGCTTGGCGCGGGCGCCGACCGGGCTGCCGCTGGGCGCCTTGTCGAGCGCCGCCTCGGCCGCGCGCTGGCGCCGGCAGACCAGGCAGAAGAGTCCCTCCGTCGTCTCGTCCCAGGCATCGGGGAGCGGCACCGGCGTGTTGTCGATGCTGCCGGCGCTGACCCCGCAGCCCTCGCAGGTCCACTTCCTGGCGACGCTCTTGACCGCGCTCATGCCGGCACCTTGCGCCGGCGACGGCGCCGTCGTGGTCCCGACCCCGAACCGGCGCTCCGCGAAGCCTGCTTCTGCTTCGCCGGCGCCGCTTCCCGGGCGACGTGGCCGAGGTTCTGGTCGAACTCGCGGGCGAGGCCGAGGTCGCGGGCGATGCGGCGCATCTCGGCGGCCTGGTCGGTGAGGACGAAGCTGGTGCCGGCGCCGCGGCGCCCGGCCCGGCCGGTGCGGCCGACCCGGTGCACGTAGGAATCGCGGTCGCCGGGGGCGTCGAAGTTGACCACGTGGGCGATGTCGTCGATGTCGATGCCGCGGGCGGCCACGTCGGTCGCGACCAGCACTTCGACGTCGCCGCGCTCGAAGCGGGCGAGTGCCCGTTCGCGCTGCCCCTGGCTCTTGTCGCCGTGCATCGCGACGGCCTCGAGCTCGCGGCTGCGCAGCCGCTTGACCAGTCGGTCGGCGCCGCGCTTGGTGCGAACGAAGACCAGCGTGCGACCGCCGTCAGGGCCGTTGAGGTGGCCGGCGAGGTGGTCGAGCTTGGCGCCCTGGGAGTCGACGTGGACGAAGCGGTGTTCGATCTCCGCCTCGCTGCGCTCCGGCGCCGCCTGGGTGTGGTGGCGCGGGTCGCGGGTGTAGGCGGCGGCGAGCTTGCCGGTCGCGCCCTCCAGCGTCGCCGAGAAGAAGAGCGTCTGGCGGTTGGAGGGGATCTGGCCGACGATGCGGCTGACCGCCGGTTTGAAGCCCATGTCGAGCATCCGGTCGGCCTCGTCGAGGACGAGCAGGCGGACGTTCTTGAGCGTGATCGCGCCGCGCGCGATCAGGTCCTCGAGCCGGCCCGGGGTGGCGACGACGATGTCGGCGCGCTGGGCGGCCTTGACCTGGGGGCCGAAGCCGACGCCTCCGTAGACGGCGGCGACGTGGAGGTCGCGGGAGCGGGCGATCGAGTCGAGCTCGTCGACAATCTGGCTGGCCAGCTCGCGGGTCGGCGCCAGCACCAGGGCGGAGAGGCCCTTGGCGCCGGGCTCGATCCGGTCGACCAGCGGAATGCCGAAGGCGAGCGTCTTGCCCGAGCCGGTCGGCGACTGGACGAGCAGGTCGTGGCCGGCGAGCGCGTCGCGGATGACCATCTGTTGGACGGGGAACGGCTGCGTGATGTCGCGCTTTGCAAGCGCGCGCACGACAGCTTCTGAGATGCCGAGATCGGCAAATGACACGATTTAGTGACTCCTTTTGAGCGATTCAGGGGAGATCCAGCGACCCCTAAATGCAAATCAACGCAAGGAGGGAACGGAACCTCTCGGGTGGCGGAAGCGCCAAACCCGACCTACAGACCGTAGCAGTCGGTGGAAAAACCCCCTGGCGCAGGCGTGATTTGGGCGTACACTCGACTCAGCCGGACCGGGTGCCCGGTGAAACGCGTTGATCCCCCGCCAGGGGGGCAAAGCGTTGCAGTTCGACCAAAGGAAGGAGCGGCATGTACGACTACGTGATCGTGGGAGCCGGCTCGGCCGGTTGCGTCCTCGCGGCGCGGCTCTCGGAGGACCCCCAGACCAGCGTCCTGCTGCTCGAGGCCGGCCCGCCGGACACCAACCAGAACATCCACGTGCCGCTCGGCTACCTCTCGCTGGCCCGCACCGAGGTCGACTGGGACTACCACTCCGCGCCCGAGCCCAACTGCAACGGCCGCCAGATCTCGCTGCCCCGCGGCAAGGTGCTGGGCGGTTCCTCCTCGGTCAACGCGATGGTCTACATCCGCGGCAACCGCCGCGACTACGACGAGTGGGGGGTTCCCGGCTGGGCCTGGGACGACCTCTTCCCGTACTTCCTCAAGGCCGAGGACAACGAGCGCGGCGCCTCGGACTGGCACGCGGTCGGCGGGCCGCTGGCGGTCTCCGACCAGCGCTCCGGCAACAGGATCTCGCCCGCCTTCGTCGAGGCCGGGGTCGAGGCCGGGCTGGCCCGCAACGAGGACTTCAACGGCGAGGCGCAGGACGGCGTCGGCATGTACCAGGTGACTCAGCGCGGCGGGATGCGCGCCAGCGCCGCCGTCTCCTACCTGCACCCGGCGAGCGAGCGGCCGAACCTGACCGTGATGCCCTACATGCACGTCAACAGGGTGCTCTTCGAGGGCACCCGGGCGGTCGGCGTCGAGGCGAGCCATCTCGGCCAGGCGCAGGAGCTGCGCGCCGAGCGCGAGGTCCTGCTCTGCGGCGGCGCCTACAACTCGCCGCAGCTGCTGATGCTCTCCGGCGTCGGACCGGCCGAGCACTTGGCGATGCGCGAAGTCGAGCTGCTGCTCGACCAGCCGGCGGTCGGCGAGAACCTCGGCGATCACCCCTCCACCTACACCGTCTTCACCACACCCGAGCCGGAGAGCCTGCTGGCGGCGCTGGAGCCGGCGGCGATGGCCGAGTTCGAGGCCTCCCAGACGGGGCCCTTCGCCTCCAACCTGGCCGAGTCGGGCGGCTTCGCCCGGGTCGGCGCCGGCGCCGAGGCGCCCGACGTGCAGTTCCACGTCGCCCCGATCCACATCGTCGAAGAGGGGATGGGCGACCCGCAGGCGCACGGCGTCTGGGTCTCGCCCTGCCTGCTCACGGCCGAGAGCCGCGGCTCGGTGCGGCTCGCATCCAACGACCCGACCGCGAAGCCGATCGTCCGCAACTCCTTCTACGCAGCCGAGGCCGACATGGCACGGATGATCGACGCCGTGCGCCTCGGCGAAGAGATCTGCGCCCAGCCGTCCTTCCGGCCCTACGCGGCCGAGCCGTTCACGGCGCCGGCCGACGACTCCGAGGCGGCGCTGCGCGCCCACATCGCCGCGACCACCTACGAGGTCTACCACCCGGTCGGCACCTGCGCGATCGGCTCCGTGGTCGACTCGGAGCTGCGGGTCGAGGGCCTCGAGTCCCTGCGCGTGGTCGACGCCTCGGTGATGCCGACGGTGCCGCGCGGCAACACGAACGCGCCGACGATCGCGGTCGCCGAGCGCGCCGCCGACCTGATCCGCCACGGCAAGGCGGTCGCGGCCGCCGACGACCTCGCCGCCCAGACCTGAGATGAAGTCCCGCGAGGTCTACCTGGCCAGCACGCGGGTCTACGTGGCGAGCATCGTCGGCCAGGTCTGCGCCGCCTGCCTCTTCGTCGGGGTGGTGGGGGCGATCTTCACCTGGAACCACCACTCCGCCGTGTTCGACTTCGCCAACAGCCCGCACGGCATCGCCAAGGCCGAGCTCGGCTACCTCTTCGGCCCGGCGCTGATCCTGATCCTGCTGCCGCTGGTCCGCCACCGCACACCCCACGTCGCCTATGCGGAGCGCTACCGGGCGCGGGTGGCGGCGGCGGCCCTGCTCTGGGTCATCGGCCTGGCGCTCCTGCTCAACCACCTGACCGGGCTTAGCAGCGAATACACGCTCCAGTTCGGCGCCTACGTGGCCCCGGCGCTGATCGGCGTCGGCCTGATCTCGACCCTGGCGATGTGGCCGGCCGGGCTGAAGACGGGCCTGTTCGACCGGCGCGGCCGGATAGATCCCACCGGCGCGGTCGCCGAGCCCGGCTAGGCCCGCCTCCTACACTTGAGCGATGCCCGCCGAGGCAGACTCCACCTTCACCCTTTACCGGCGCGGAATCGAGTTGCTCGAGGAGGAGGACTTCGAGGAGGCGGCGCCGCCGCTGGAGGAGGCCGCGCGGCGAGCTCCGGAGAAGGCATCGGTGCGCGAGGCGCTGGGCCGCGCCTACTTTCGCTCCGGCCGCTTCGCCGCCGCCGCGGTCGAGTTCAAGGCTGTGGTCGAGCGCCATCAGGTCAACGACTACGCCCACTTCTGCCTCGGCCGGGCGCTGGCCAAGACCGGGGAGACCGAGCGCGCCCGCCACCACCTCGCGCTCGCCTCCAACCTGCGCCCCGACCGCCGCGATTACAGCTTCTACCGCGCGATGTTGGGGGCCTGAGGCCCTCAGGCCCTCAGACGGGCTTCTGCTTTTTCTTGCTGTGCCTCGCGGCGGCGGGCTGGAAGCACGGCGACGATCGTCGTGCCTTCGCCGGGCGAGCTGCGTAGCTCCAACGTGCCGCCGGCGAGGGTGACGCGTTCGCGCATTCCGACCAGGCCGAAGCCGTCCGAGCGCTCGTGCGGGTCGAAGCCGCGTCCCTGATCGGAGACCCGCAGGCGCAGCTTGTCGCCGCTCTCGATCGCCTCGACTTTGGCCTTCTCGGCGCCGCCGTGCCGGGCGGCGTTGTTGAGCGCCTCCTGGACGAGCCGGTAGGCGGCGTCCTCGATCTCGGGGACCAGTCGCACCTTGGTGCGCCCGGAGTGGAATTCGAGCTCGAGGTCGAGGTCGACCTCGATCGCGCCGCTGGCAGTCAGCCGTTCGCCCAGCGCTTCCAGCGCCGCGCCGAGCCCGAGCTCGTCCAGCGTCGGTCGGTCGCAGATCGGCGATCAGTCGGCGCATCTCCGCGATCGCGCCGTCGACCTGTTCGATTCCCTGGCTGAGCAGGCGGTCGGTCTCCTCGGCGTCGCTGCGCCTCGCGGTCGGAGAGCAGGACGCGCAGGCCGGCGAGGCTCTGCAGCGACTCGTCGTGCAGCTCGCGCGCCCAGCGGCCGCGCTCGCGCTCGGTCGCGGCGATGCTCTCGCGGGTGCGTTCCTCTGCCACCGACTGCGCGGTCGCCACCGCGATCGCGGCGCTGGCGGCGAAGGAGACGAGGACCTGCTGGTCCTCGTTGCTGAAACCGAGGTCCCTGCCCAGCGGGTCGAGGGCGACGAGGACGCCGAGCGCCTGACCGCGGAAGACGAGCGGCACGAGCAGGGCCATCACGCCCTCCTCCGAGCGCCCCGGCCGTGCCAGCAGGCTCGGGTCGAGGTCGTGGACCCGGCGCGGCTCCCTCGCCTCCAGCACCTGGCCGGGGATCGAGCCCGCGCATCGGGATCCGCCTCTTCGCCATGTCGTCCTCGCGCTCGCCGGCGATCGAGGCGGGCGCGAGCTCCTCGCCGCTCGCGCAGCAGGATCAGCAGCGTGCGGGCTTCGACCAGGGCGCGGCCGCGCTTGACGACGATCTCGAGGATCCGCCCGAGATCGGTCTCACCGCCGACCGCTCGGGCGATCTCGGTCGTCGCTTCGAGCCGGTGCACCGCCCGTCCCATCTCCTCGTTGCGGCGCTCGACGCTGCTGTAGAGGCGGGCGTTCTCGACCGCGATCGCCGCCCACTCGGCGAGGATCACTGCCGACTGCTCGTCGGCCTCGTCGAATTCGCCGCCGTCCTTCTCGGTCAGGTAGAGGTTGCCCCAGGCGTGGCCGCGGATCATCACCGGGACGCCGAGGAAGTTCGACATCGGCGGGTGGCCGGGGGGGAAGCCGTAGGAGCGGGGGTGGTCGCCGACGTCGCCGAGGCGCAGCGGCCGCGGCTGCTCGATCAGCAGTCCGAGGACGCCGCGGCCGCGGGGCAGGTTGCCGATCGCGCGCCGTCCCGCCTCGTCGATGCCGTGGGTGATGAAGCGCTCCAACTCGTGGCGGTCCTCGTCGAGCACGCCGAGCGCCGCGTAGCGCGCCCCGGTCAGCTCGCAGGCGACCTCGAGCAGCTGGCGGAAGACGATCTCGGGATCGAGCTCGGCCACCAGGCTGCGGCCAACGTCGATCAACTCTCTCAGGCGAGGCTCGTCGAGAGCGCCGCTGTCATAACCCTGTGGCATTCCTTAGCCCACCTCCGAGCTTTTTCCGGCGCTTCTGATCTTACCCGCCCGCTCACCTTATGCTCAAAGCGCACTGATCGGGTAAACCCGGAAAACATTGGCGATCCGCGGGAAAACACCGATGCCGCCGCCGCTTGCCGCGGGTTAGATGAAGCGATGACTTCGACCCGCGGGACCGCCGGCGCAGCTAACCTCGTTGTCGTGGCCGACGGAGTTCCCGACCGCGGGCAGGAAAACGCGACGACGACGATCGTCCTCGCCGACGACCACACCGTGATGCGCAACGCCCTGCGCATGCTGCTCGACGCCGAGCCGGGCTTCGAGGTCGTCGCCGAGGCGGGCGACGCCGACGCCGCGCTGCGCTACGTGCGCGGCCACAAGCCGACGGTGCTGATCCTCGACCTCAACATGCCGGGGCGCTCCAGCCTCGACGCGGTGCCCGACATTCGCGAGGCCTCGCCGGGGACCGAGATCGTCGTGCTGACGATGCAAAACGAGCCCGCCTTCGCCCGCCGCGCCCTGCAGGCGGGGGTGCGCGGCTACGTGCTCAAGGAGGCCGCCGACGCCGAGCTGGTCCAGGCGGTGCGCAGCGCCGCCGCCGGCGACACCTACCTGCAGCCGGCGCTCGGCGCGCGGCTGGCAGCCGGGGCGGACCAGCGCAAGGCCGACGAGCTGAGCGAGCGGGAGCGCGACGTGCTTCGCTTGATCGCTCTTGGTCACACCAACGCTGAGGTGGCTGAGCAGCTCTTCATCAGCATCCGCACGGTGGAGAGTCACCGGGCGCATATTCAGCAGAAGCTGCGGCTTTCTAGTCGGGCTGAGTTGGTTCGGTATGCGCTTGAGCGGGGGCTGGTCGAAACCTGATCCCCTATGAGTCGGGGCCTGTCCCGGTAGGGGTTTCGCTTAACTTTTTCGCGAGGTCGCGGCCCTGACGGGCCGCGCCCGAATAACGCAAAAAAGTACAAGACGCTTCACCCCTACCGGGACAGGCCCTAGCGGAGCAGGGGGATCACGCAGCGGTACTTGCGGGCGTTGCTTGAGGCGCTCATGGCTACTTCAGCCGAGGCTGAAACCGTGACTACTCCATAGAGCCCCGGCGAGGAAACCACGGAGATATCACCCGACCACTCATCGCCCGGCGCAAGCGCTATGCCGGGCTGCTGGGAGAAAGCTGCAAGCTGTAGAGCCTCGGGCAGTTCTCCGCCTTGGGTGGCGCAGGAGTCGGCTGCTGCTGGGGCGCTTACTGCTGTTTCGGTGTGTGAGGTCTGCCAGCAGGCGCCGGCGAATTGCTCGGTGCCTGGTAGGCAGCCTGCTTCGTGGCCGTTGACTTTTTGGGCTGTGATCGCGTTTACGGCGTTTAGGGCTGTCTGGGCGTCTACGGCGCTTTGGGCTGTGTCTGCCGTCAGGGCGTGGGCGGCCTCGGGGACCTGGCCCAGGCTCAGCTCGTTGATTTCGGCGCCGGTGATCTGAGCCGCTTTGCCGTCGGCGCCGTTTACCAGCACTCCCGGCTTCAGCCGGTCGGCCGAGATCGTGTGTGGCTTCAGGCGGTTGCCTGGCAGCGACTTCACCTTCACTGCCCGGCCGTCGATCTTGGCCACTTTCGCCGCGTAGACGGTGCCGCCAAGCGCGACGAACAGCGCCAACGCCGAAACCGCCAAGGCCGGCGAAGGCCAGCGCGTTCCCTGTCTCATCGATCTCCCCCTTTTTGACTCGGCCAGCTTGCGGCGGCGAGCCTAACCGCGGTCGGGTGCGGGGAAAAGACCGCTGGACGAAAGTTCAGCGGTCAGCGGATAGACTCGCTCGCGTACATACGGTCGGTGGTCAAGGGAAGTCCGGTGCGAAGCCGGCGCGGTCCCGCCACTGTGACCGGGTCAAGGAAGTCGCAGGCGCTTCGGCGCCGGCCACTGGGGAGGACACAGATTCCCCGGGAAGGTGCGGCCGACCACCCCGGAAGCCAGGAGACCTGTCCCCGGCCAGCCATGACAACCCTCGAGGAAAGGGTGGCTTAAATGCCAAGACTCGTTCCGTTCCGGCCGGCCGCCGTGTGCGTGCTGGCTTTCATGCTGATGTTCTCGTTCGTCGCGGTTGCGGCTGCCAAGGGCCCGGTCGCGAATCTCCGCGTCGTCGGCGCCGGCGGCAAGGTTCTCGACGAAGACTCGATTGGCCTCGGTGGCAAGGTCGCGATCAAGGCCAGCCCGAAGGCGAGCTGCTTCGGCGCCGGCAGCGGCGGCAGCGGCAAGAAGGTGAGTGTCAAGGGGGCGACGGCTCTCGGTGCCTTGATCCGGGCCGCACAGTTCACCGCGGCGCTGAAGCCGGTGCTGATCACCGACCACTTCGTCGACGAATTCGGCCTCGGCATCTGCGGGGTGGGAGGCGCCGTCGCCAGCAAGAAGAGCGGCTGGTACTTCAAGGTCAACCACAAGAGCTCCTCGGTCGGCGGCGAACTGGCGAAGCTGCACGGCGGCGACGAAGTGCTCTGGGGGTTCGGCTCCTACCCGTACCCGGACGAGCTGGTGCTGGTGGCGCCGGCCGAAGCGCAGGCCAACGTACCCTTTTCGGTCAGCGTCTTCGCCTACGACGAAAAGGGCAAGAAGGCGCCGGCCGCCGGGGTGAGCGTCAGCGGCGCCTCGGGGCCGACCGACGGCGCCGGCCACGCCACGGTGACCCTCGCCGCTGCGGCGACGCTGGTTGCCTCCGGCGGCGGCGACACCCCCTCGGCCGGCGCGCCGGTCTGCGTGGGGGGAAAGTGCCCCGAAGCGGCTAGATGACCGGGCGCCGCGGCACGGCGGTTGCGATCGCGCTGCTCTGCGCGGCGCTCGCGACCGCCGGCTGCGGCCTCGGCCCCGGCAAAGGGGTCGGTGGCGTCGAGCTGACGGTGACGCGGGACTACGGGACCGTGCCCCTGCTTCACCGCCAGGTCGGCGACGTCAGCGAATCCGACACCGTGATGCGGGTGCTCGAACGCAACGCCAAGATCTCGACCCGCTACGGCGGCGGCTTCGTGCAGTCGATCGAAGGCCTGGAAGCCGAAGAGAGCGTCGATCGCTCGCTCGACTGGTTCTTCTACGTCGACGGGGTCGAGGCCACCGTCGGCGCGGCCGACTACCCGCTCGACGGCGGCGAGTCGGTTTGGTGGGACTACCGCGACTGGGGCGCCGCGATGCGGGTGCCGGCCGTGGTCGGCTCCTGGCCGCAGCCCTTCCTCGACGGCTACGAAGGCAAGCGCAGGCCGGTCGTAGTCGACTGCCTCGGCGGCAGGAAAGCATGCGACACGGCGCGGACGAGGCTGCGGGACGCCGGCGTGTCGGTCGCCTCCGGCGCGCCAGACGGGGCGATACGGGTGCTGGTCGGCCCCTGGGCGCGGGTGCGGCAGGACCCGGCGGCGGCTCAGATCGAAGACGGCCCGCAGGCAAGCGGCGTCTTCGCCGACTTCAAGGCCGTCGGGTGCAACGCGTTGTCCACCTGCCAGGGGGGGAAGACGTTGCACCCGGCCGCCGCCAGCGGCTACGAGTTGCAGGGGCTGGGCGAAGGCGGCAAGCCGGCTCGGAGCTTCGGCGCCGACGCCGGCCTCGTCGCCGCCACGCGCCGCTACGAAGACCCACCCGTCTGGGTCGTCACCGGCGCCGGCGCCGCCGGGGTCGATGCCGCGGCAGGCCTGCTCGATACGGCCGACCTGCGCGACCATTACGCGGTCGCGGTCGAAGGGGGAGGGGAGACGCCGCTGCCGTTGCGATGAGATCTCCGTTTGCCTACACCCCGAGGCCGGGGCCGCTTCAGGCGGCTTCGCCGGCCGCTGCCATGACCTACCTCGGCTCGCTGGTCGTCGTCGCCTTCCTCTACTCGAGCCCGATCGTGCTTGCGGCGACCGGCGCCGGCCTGGTCCTCGCCGGCCTCCTCACGGGTGCCCGCGCGGCGGTCCGTGCCGCCCTCTGGATGGGGGCTACCCTGGCCATCTTCATCGCCGCCGTCAATGCTCTCGTCGCCCACCGCGGTGAGACCGTGTTGGCCAGGCTGGGCGAGTGGCCGATCTTCGGTCAGGTCGACGTCACCGCCGAGGCGATCGCCGAAGGCGCCGTGCTCGGCCTGCGCGCCGCCGTGGTGATGGTCGCCTTCGCCGTCTACTCCGCCTGCGTCGACCCCGACCGAGTCCTGCGCGCCCTGCGCCCCCTGGCGGGACGCTCGGCGCTGACGGCGACGCTGGTCTCCCGCCTCGTCCCGGTGGCCGCGGCCGACGCAGCCCGCCTCCGCGACGCCGCCAAGCTGCGCGGTCCGGCAGCGGCGCCGGTCGGCAAGGCGCCGCTGGCGCGCCGCCTCCTCGCCGGCTCGCTGGACCGTGCCGTCGACGTGGCCGCAACGCTCGAGCTGCGCGGCTACTCGCTGGACGCCCCGCGCACGAAGTACCGGCGCAGCCGCTCCCGCCACGACCGCCGCTTCTACGCAACCGGCGCGGCGGTCCTGATCGCCGCGATCGTCGGAGAGCTGCTCGGCGTAGGCGCTTTCCACGCGTACCCGACGATCGGGATCGCCACCGGCACCGCGACCCTCGCCTTCTCCGCGCTTCTCGTTCTTAGCGGCCTGGCGCCGCTGCGTCGCAATCCTCGCCGGGCTGTCGCCCGTCGCAGCGCGGACCCGTCCCACCGCGGTCCGCTCTCCACCCCGGAGGCCTCCCGTGTCTGACACGGCGACCCGGACTCGCGCCGTCCCGGCTCTCGCGATCGACGACCTCACCTACAGCTACCCCCACGCGCCCCAGCCCGCCCTCCGCGACATCTCCCTCGACCTGGCCCCCGGAGAATTCGCCCTACTGGCCGGCCGTTCCGCCTGCGGCAAGTCGACCCTGCTGAGAGCCGCCTGCGGCCTCGTCCCGCACTTCCACGGCGGCGAGATCGACGGCCGCATCGAGGTGGCGGGCATAAACGCAATCGTTTCGGGCCCAGGTGAGCTTGCCGTCGCGGTCGGCTACGTAGCGCAGGATCCCGAGACTCAAGTGGTCTCGACCACGGTTGCTGCCGAGATAGAGCTTCCCCTGGAGCTGCGGGGACGACCCGCCGACCTCCCGCGCAAGAGCAGTAGAGGAGGTGGCCCTCGCTCTGGCGATTCCTCACCTGCTCGACAGAGCCGTGGACACCCTTTCGGGCGGCGAGCTGCAACGCGTAGCTCTTGCAGCCGCATTGGTCACCCGCCCGCGCCTGGTGCTTCTCGACGAGCCGACCTCCCAGCTCGACCCTGTAGCCGGCGACGAGCTCATATGGCTCCTGCGCCGCCTCAACGAGGAGTGGGGCGTAACCGTCCTGCTCGCAGAGCACCGCCTAGAGCGCTGCCTTGCCGCAGCCGATCGCGTCATAGCCATGACCTCAGGCTCAATCGCCTTCGATGGCGCCCCTCGCGACTTCCTCACCTGGGCGCAAGATGCCGACACGGCCCTGGAGACCCCGTCAGCCCGCCTATTCTCCTTGTCCAACATCGAGCCTCTACCGGTGGGTGTTAGGGATGCGCGTCGAACTCTCGATTCGACGAAGCACCCGAGGGAGGGGAGCCGGACCCCCTCCTCTCTCAACTTTTTCGGTGGAGAGTCGGCTGCTGGCCGTGGGCGGATCGCCGAAAAAGTACAAGCCGTTCGGAGGGGGTCCGGCTCCCCTCCGACCGCAGCAGTCGATGTGCGGGATCTTTGGGTGGAGCTGAACAGCAGCGATGCCATGCACGACGTTCTCCGAGGGGTGGACCTGGGGGTTGAGCGTGGAGAACGGGTAGCCCTGATGGGCCGCAATGGGGCCGGTAAGAGCACCCTGCTGAAGACGGCAGCCGGCCTCATCGATCCGGTCCGAGGCAAGATCGAGGCATCCGGCGGCATCGCCCTCCTAACCCAGAACCCAAGCGACTATCTAGTCCGCGAGCGGGTCGGCGATGAGTTGCCGGGGGATGCTGGGCTTGCGGTACTGAGGGTCGTCGGCATGGAGCACGCGGTAGATGCCGATCCGCGCGACCTATCCGGCGGCGAGCGTCAGCGACTGGCACTTGCGATAGCACTGGCGGGCCGGATGGAGGGCGACGAGCTTCCCGGGGTAATCGCACTCGACGAGCCAACCCGCGGCATGGACAGGGCACGAAAGCACGACCTCTGCGAGCTGATCGAGGACCTCGCCAGCCGCGGCGCCGGCCTCCTCGTCGCCACCCACGACGTCGAGTTCGCCGCCGGCTTCGCCGAGCGCGTCGTCCTGCTCGGCGACGGAGTCGTGATAGCCGACGGCCCCGCGTCCGAGGTCCTCTCCGGCGGCTGGTACTTCGCCACCGAGGTGGCAAGAGTTCTGGACCTTCCTGGCGTCGTCACCCCCGAGCAAGGCGCCGACGCCCTGACAACATCCGGTGAGTTCGTCTTTAGGTGTGCTGGTGGACTACTAAACACGAACTCACCATCGAAGGGTCGCGGCTGATGTCCTGGCAGTTGGCCTCGTTTCTGATCCTCGGCGTCGTCCTGCTTGGCGGCTTCGCCTGGTACGAGCGCTCGCGGCCGCCCTCGCAGGTCGTGGCCCTCGTCGCCGCGCTTGCTGCGCTGGCGATCGCCGGGCGGATCGCCTTTGCCGCCTTCCCCAATGTCAAGCCGACCACCGACATCGTCGTCTTCGCCGGCTACGCGCTCGGGCCGGCGCCGGGCTTCGCTGTCGGCGCCTTCGCCGGGCTCGTCTCCAACTTCTGGTTCGGCCAGGGGCCGTGGACGCCGTGGCAGATGGCTGGATGGGGGCTCTGCGGCATCCTGGGGGCGGCGCTGGCGCTCGGCACCCGCAACGCGAGCCGCCTCACCCTCGCCGCGGTTTGCGGCTTCGCCGGGATCGCCTACGGTTTGCTCTTGAACTTCTCGCTGATGGCAACCTACGGTGGAGATCTCTCGATGCAGCGCTTCCTGGTGCTGGAGGCCCGTGCGATTCCCTTCGACGCCGCCCACGCGATCGGCAACGTCGCCTTCGCGCTGCTCGCCGGGCCGGCGATGGTGCGGATGCTGGTCCGCTTCCGCGAGCGCTTCGAGTGGCGCACACCGGCGGTGGCCACGGCGGTGCTCGTCGCGCTGCTGGTCCTTCCCGCGCTCGTTCCCAGCCCGGCGCGGGCCGCCGCCGGCGCCGACCGCGCCGCGAGCTGGCTCGAATCGGTGCAGAACTCCGACGGCGGCTTCGGCGCCTCCCGCGGCGACCCCTCGGGCGCCGCCGTCACCGGCTGGGTGATGCTGGGGCTCGAGGCCGCCGGTCGCAACCCGCTCGACGTCGCCCGCGCCGGCGTGACGCCGGTGGACTTCCTGCGCTCGAGCATCGCCGAACTGGGCACCAGCGGCGACCTGGCGCGGACGATCGTCGCCCTGCAGGGGGCGGGCGTCGATCCGCGCTCCTTCGCCGGCCACGACCTGGTCGAAGAACTGCTCAAGCACCGCGCCGACAACGGCTCCTTCGCGGGTTGGCCGGGGACGACCTCCTACGGCCTGATCGCGTTGCGCAGCGCCGGGGTCGGTGGCCTCGACCAGACGGTCAACTGGCTCGTCGGCGTTCAAGATGGCGACGGTGGCTGGGGCGACGTGCCGGGCCAGCCGAGCAACGCTGACGTGACCGCCGCGGTGGTCCAATCGATCCCGGGCACGAAGGCCGCGAAGGCCGGGCTCGCCTATCTGCGCAAGCACCAGCACCCCAACGGCGGCTTCAGCGCGGGCTCGGGCGGGGTCAACTCGCAGTCGACCGGTTGGGGGGCCCAGGCGATGATCGCCGTCGGCGCCGACCCGGCCACGATCGCCTCGGGGGGCAACAGCGCCCTCGACTACCTCGCCGCGCAGCAGGCCGGCGACGGCCACTACCGCTACTCGTCCTCCAGCGACCAGACGCCGGTCTGGGTGACCGGCGAGGCCCTGGTCGCCGCGGCGGGCAAGGCGCTGCCGATCGCGCCGCCGCCGCGCGAAAAGCAGGTGACGGCGGTCTCGCCGTCGGGCGCCGCGCCGCCGGCGCCGGGCGTCGGCAAGGCCTCGCCGGCCGGCACCGAATCGGGCGTCGAATCGCAGGGCGGCACCGGCACCGGCACCGGCGCTGGTACTGGAGGCACCGGCGCCTCTTCCGGCGCAACACCGACCCTGCCCCCGGCGACCGGGGGTGTGGCGCCGGTTCCGGGCGCCAAGGGCGGCGGCGAATCGCCGGGAGGCGCCACCGGAGCCATCCCCACCGAAGCCGGCGCCCCCGCGCCGCAGCGGGTCACCGCCACCGGCAGCCCACCTTCGCCTGGGATCCCGATCGCCATCGGCCTAGCCTGCGCGGCGCTCGCGATCGCCGTCCCCTGGTGGCTCGGCCGCCGCTACGCCTGGTAGCCGGGGTGTAACGCGTTCTCCCCCCGGTGGGGGGACAAAGCGTTTCACCGGTCCGGCGCGGCTATGTTGAGTGTGTGGATGTCGAGACCGCGATACGGACGCGCCGCACGCACAAGGCGTTCGGGCCCGAGCCGCTGGGGCGGGAGGAGCTGTTGGAGCTGCTCGAGCTCGCTCGCTGGGCGCCGAACCACCACCTGACCGCGCCCTGGCGCTTTCGGGTCGTCGGCCCGGAGGCGCTGCGGCGGTTGAAGGACGCGGCCGGGCCCGAGGGGGCGGCGAAGCTCGACCGCGCGCCGACCCTGGTCGTCGTCTCCTGCGCGCTCGGCGCCGACCCGGTCCAAGACGAGGAGGACCTGCACGCGACCGCGGTCGCCTCCTACATCGTCCTGCTCAGCGCCCACGCCCGCGGGCTCGCGGGTTACTGGCGCACGCCCGAGGTGCTTCGCACTGCCGCCGGCCGCCAGGCCGTCGGCCTGCCCGGCGACGAGCGCTTCGTCGGTCTGTTGCACCTCGGCAATCCGCGCCAGGAGAAGGAGCCGCCGCCGCGCCCGCCGGTCGAGCAGACGACGGACTTCCTCGACTGATGCTTTCGCGCGCCGCAGCCATCGAGGAGATCGCCGGCCGGCGCTTCGAGGTCGTCGTGATCGGCGGCGGCATCACCGGCGCCGGGGTGGCGCTCGACGCCGCCTCGCGTGGCTACTCGGTGGCGCTGCTGGAGCGCGGCGACTACGCGATCGGCACCTCCAGCCGCTCCTCGAAGATGGTCCACGGCGGCCTGCGCTACCTGCAGAACCTCGACCTCGGCCTCGTCCGCGAGGCGCTGCTGGAGCGCCAGCTGATGGTCCAGCTGGCCCCGCACCTCGTCTACCCGACGCCCTTCCTGGTCCCGGCCCTGGGCGAGGAGCGCCGCCCCCGCGGCCTCGGCATCGGGCTCAACATGTACGACGTGATGGCGACGACGCGGGTCGGCCGCAGCCGCCGCGAGATGCGCTCCTCCAAGGACGCCGACGAGGACTACTACTGGTCGCCCGACCGCCATCGCACGATCGACGGCGACGAGCTGCTGGAGCTGATGCCCGCGCTGGCGGCGCGCGACCCCAAGAACGCCTACCTCTTCTACGACTGCCAGACCGACGACGTGCGCCTCATCCTGACGATCCTCGGCGAGGCCGAGCGCTTCGGCGCGGTGATGCTGAACGGCGCCGAGGTGACCGAGGTGCTGAACCGGGGCGGCCGCGCCGGCGGCGTCGCCTTCGTCGAGGCGGAGTCAGGCGAGCCGCTGGAGGTCGAGGCCGACAACGTGATCAACGCCACCGGCGTCTTCGCCGACCGCATCCGCCCCGAGGAGGTGGTCGAGGAGGAGGACGTGCCGCGGATCTCGCCCAGCCGCGGCACCCACGTGCTGGTCGACCGCGCCGACCTCTCCACCGGCGCCGCCGCCTGCATCGTCCCGGCCGGCGAGAGCCGCGCAGATCTTCGCCCTGCCCTGGTACGGGCGCACCCTGATCGGCACCACCGACAACGACTTCGACGGCGACATCGAGCAGCCGCAGCCCGGCGGCGACGACATCGCCTACCTGCTCGACGCGGTCAACGAGTTCTTCGGCGTCTCGCTCGGCGCGGCCGACCTGGTCGGCGCCTACGCCGGGGTGCGGCCGCTGATCGCCACCGGCGACCCGAAGAAGTCGGTCGACATCTCCCGCAAGGCGGAGCTGTATGAGACCTCCTCGGGGATGCTGACGATCACCGGCGGCAAGCTGACCACCTGGCGGCGGATGGCGAAGCAGACCGTCGACCGGCTGGTCGAGCGCGAGGGGCGCGAGGCCCCCTGCCACACGGCGGAGATCCCGCTCGGCATGGAGGCGCGGCCCGAGGACCTGGTGGCGCCTGAGGGCGTCGGCGAGGAGGCGCTGGCCCAGCTCGCCTTCCGCTACGGGCACGCGGCGCGCAACGTCCTCGCCCTCGCCCGCGAGGACCCGAAGCTGGCGGCGCCGATCGTCCCCGGCCGTCCCGACCTGCTCGCCGAGGCCGTCGTCGCGGCCCGCCACGAGCAGGCGCGCTGCGTCGCCGACGTGCTCCTGCGCCGCACCCGCCTCGGCCTGCTCGCCGCCCCGCAGCTGCGCGACGCAGGCCCGGCGCGGGCGGTGGCGGCGGCGATCGGCGCCGAGCTGGGCTGGTCGCGCCGTCGGGTCAAGCGGCGAGGCCGAGGCCTGGCCCGCCGCGGCGGCCGAGGCCGGCATCGACCCGGCCCACTCGTCGACCCAGTCGCTTCAATAACCTGCCGCTCCATGACCAAGACCGAGTTGGAATCCAAGCACCTCGCCGAGCTGCACTCGCTGGCCGCCGACGCCGGCGTGCCGCGCTACCGCATGCTGCCCCGCGAGGAGCTGATCGAGAAGCTGAGCAATGGCAAGTCGGCTCCGGCAGAGCGCGCAGCCGCGTGGCGAGGCCCGGCCGAAACGCGACCGTCCGCCGCGCCGTCGGCGCGAGCGCCCCAGCGGCGATCGTCCGCCCAGGGATCGCCCGCCGCGCGAGCGTCCCGCCAAGGACGAGTCGGCAGCCGAGCCCTCTGCCCCCGAGCCGACCGCGGAGCCCGTCGCGCCCGCCGCGGCGGAGGGGGAGCGCCCGCGTCGCCGACGCCGACGCCGCTTCGGCCGCAAGAGCAAGGGCCTGCGCGTCCACGACCTGCTCACCCCGCCGCCCGGCCGCCAGGCGCTCGTCTACGGCGAGAGCCGCGCCGCCTGCACGGCGCTGCTGCGCGAGGTCGCCGCGACCTCGCCGGAGCCTCCGAGGGCCCCGACCCGATCGCCCTGCTGATCGACCCCAGCCCCGAGGAGCTGGCCGATTGGAAGCGCGAGGCCCCGCAGGCCGAGCTGGTAGCGGCAGGCCAGGCCCGCCACGCCACCGACGCCCTGGAGCAAGCCACCCGCCGAGCCGAGAAAGGCGACCAGACTAATCCTCCTGGTCGACTCCCTCAGCCGCCTGGATGACGCTGACATAGCAAAGGCGATCTTCGACGGCGGCCTAAAGGTTCAAGCCAAAGGCACCCTCACCGTGGTGGCCGCTCTAGAGCATTCGGCTTAACGCCGGTAGGCGATACGCCGCCAGCTCGGCTCCTTGGACAGCTCGATCAACTCCGAGCTGCGGTCCGGCTGGACGTAGCCGAAGGTCTGCGTCCGCTCGTCGAAGACGATGTCCAGCTCGCCCTCCTTGACCCGCTGGTCGAGCCAGGCGCCGCGGAAGACCAGGCGGCGCAACCAGTGGACGAGGCTGCGGTTGGCGGGACCGACGAGGTCGTCCCAGTTCTCGTTGATGTGCTCGCCGAGGCGGGAGCTGGGCTCGGCGATCTCACCGCTGACGCAGAGGTCGAGCAGGTCGTCGAGCTCCTCCTGGCTGAGGCCCTGGTCGACGAAGCCGAGTTTGACCGCGGCCTGCTCGACGCGCTGGCCGAAGTCCTGCTCGTTGAAGGCGAAGCGCAGCTCGCCGTACTCGAGCACGTAATCGGAGCCAGACTCGTAGTTCCCTCTTCGGGTCGTTTTCTTATCCATGAGTTGAAGCGCATCTGCTCGCGCCAGCCCAGCGGGAACAGGTGCCGGATCATGCCGGTCATCGTAGTCCCATGCCGCTGGGAGGCAGGGCCTGAAACAGCGTTTGCACCCAACCGCGGTTGGCGACTGTGACTTTGACCACCCCCTGGTGTGGTCAACTGCACAGTCAGCAATGATCGATCTGCACTGCCACATACTTCCCGGGGTCGACGATGGAGCACTCGACATGCGCGACAGCGTCGGCGATGGGGCGCCAGGCGGTCAACGACGGGATCGAGCGGATCTGCGCGACGCCGCACATCCGCCACGACCATGACGTCCGCATCGAGGAGATCGCGGCGCGGGTTGGATCGATCAACGAGCGGCTGCGCGAGGAGGGGCTGCCGGTCAGCGTCCTGCAGGGCGGCGAGGTGGCGGAGACGGCGGTCGAGGGTCTCAGCGAGGAGGAGCTCAGCCGCGTTGCGCTCGGCGCCGGTCGCTGGATCCTGCTCGAGCCGGCGCCGGGGCCGCTGAGCGACAGCCTCGAGCGGCGGGTCGAGCACCTTGCCGAGCGCGGCCATCGTGCCCTGATCGCCCATCCCGAGCGCCACCTCTCGGCCGACATGTACGAGCGGATCGCGGCGTTGATCGCCGCCGGCGCGCTGGTCCAGGCGACCGCCGACTTCTTCCTGCGCGAGCGCACCGCAGCCGGGATGCGCTCGCTAGCCGAAGCAGGCCTGATCCACATCCTGAGCAGCGACGCCCACTCCTCCCACGGCGGCCGCCCCGTCCACATGCGCGAGGCGTTCGAGCTGCTCGCCGGGATCGAGTCGGTAGCTCCCCACCTCGAGTGGATGCGCGACGTGGCCCCACTCGCAATCGTCGAAGGCAAAAAGCTCTCGGCCCCGTTCGAGGGGCGATCCCGGTAGGGGTGGAGCGTCTTGTACTTTTTCGGCGCGCGCTTGCGGCGTCAGCAAGTTCCGTTACACCGAAAAAGTTAAGCGGAACCCCTACCGGGATCGACCCTTACAGCGGCCGCAGTTCGACCCTGCCGGCAAGGTCCTCGATCACCGCGCGCGAGCCACTGCCGAGGCCGTGGCGGAGGAAGTTGGCGGCGCCGGCCGCAGCGCCGATCCGCAGCGTCTCCTCCCACTCCGCGCCGGCGGCGATGCAGGCGGCGAGCGCGCCCATCATCGAGTCGCCGCAGCCCTCGCGCGAGCCGCGCTCGAAGCGGGGCGGGACCAGCTCCCAGGCCCGCTCGCCGCGCAGCACCATCGCCGGCTCCTCGGCGCGGGTGATGATCGCGGCGCCGGCGCCGGCATCGAGCAACCGCTGCGCGGCGGCGCGCATTCGCTGCTCCCCGTCGACCGGGCCCTCGACGTAGCGGGCCAACTCCCAGTCGTTGATCTTGACCAGGTCGGGGCCGCCCTCCAGGGCGCTGTCCAGCCGTGGCGGCGAGAGGTCGACGACGACCGGCGTCCCGTTCGCCTTCACGTCGGCGACCAGGTTGCCGTAAATCTCGAGCGGCAACGCCTCGCCGGGAAAGGGGCCGCAGAGCGCCAGCACGTCGGAGTCGAGCGCGGCGGCTACGGTGCTCGAGAAGAGCTCGTCGATCTCGTGGCGTGTGGGCGGCAGCGAGGCGCTCTGGGCGATCGGCACCCGCTCGCCGTTGCGGCGGTCGTGCAGGTAGGAGCCGCTCGACTCCGCCGTTTCGATCAGCCGCAGCTCGACCTCCATCTGCTCGAGCAGCGGGCGCAGCACCGTCCCGGTCTCGCCGCCGATGAAGCCGCAGAGGGTCGGGCTCGCGCCCAGCTCGGCCGCCATCCGCGCCACCCAGACGCCCTGCCCGGCGGCGTGCAGGTGGATCTCGTCGCCGCCCTCGCTGGTCAGCGCCTCGATCGTGATCGAGAGCATCGGGTGCGGCCCGAAGACCGCGACTTTTCCGCCGATGGGCATCGAAAGAGGCTAACCGGGGGGAGAAATCCGTCACGCCGACACTTGAGCTCGTATGACTGGCACGTCTCTGGCTCCGCGTCTGCGCCGGCAACCGGTGGCGACGACGCTCGGCCGCGAGGTTCGAGTCGCCGCCGGCTTTCGGGTTCGCCTGCTCGGCCTTGCCCACCTCGACAGCGACGAAGTCGGTGCAGGCCTCCTCATCCCCCGCTGCTCCAGCGTCCACACCTTCGGCATGCGCTTCGACCTCGACCTCTTCTTCCTCGACGAGCGCGGCGCCGTTCTCGCCGTTCGCCGCAGAATCGTGCCGCGCCGGGTCGCATTTTGCAGGGGAGCAAGCGCGGTTTTGGAGATTTTTGCCGGCGAGGGGGGAGAGTTTTCGTCGCTGTGCCCTTAGAGGGGGGCACATGCTTCCCCAGCGACGAGAGATCGCGAGCTTGGTGGTCTGCGAGGACGACACGCCGACCCTGGAGCTGCTCTGCGACCACCTTGTCGCCGACGGCTTCGGGGTGCTGCCGGCGCCGAGCGCTTCCGACGCGTTGCGGCTCTGCCGCTACAACCACCCGGACCTGCTGCTGCTCGACCTGACCCTGCCCGATGCCTCGGGGCTCGACGTGCTGCGCGAGATCCGCGAGGCCGATGGGGTCACCTCGCGCTTCGATCCCGGCCTGCCCGTGATCGTCCTCACCGGCCGCGGCGCCGACGCCGACCGCGTCCGCGGTCTCGACTTCGGGGCAGACGACTACCTGGTGAAGCCGTTCTTCCATCCGGAGCTGCGGGCTCGCATCGGCGCGGTGCTGCGCCGCGGGCTGACCGCCCAGCAGGGCCCCTGCCGGGTGGGCGAGATCGTCGTCGACCCGGCGCGGCGCAAGGTCTGGGTCGGCGAGCGCGAGGTCCCCCTTTCCAACAAGGAGTTCGGCTTGCTGCGGGTGCTGGCCAGCGAGCCCTCGCGGGTCTTCGCCAAGCGGGAACTGCTCGAGGCGGTCTGGGGTTACCGCAGCCCGGCGCGAACGAGGACGCTCGATTCCCACGCGAGCCGCCTGCGGCGCAAACTCGACCCCGAGAACGGGCGCTGCGTGGTCAACTGCTGGGGCTACGGCTACAGGTTGGTCGACGGATGATCGAGCCGGCCCAGATCGTCGCCGGCTGGCCGCTTGCCCTCTCGATGGCCGCTACGGTTGCCGCCCAGGGACTGCGCGCCGGCCGGCGGCGCAGCGCTCTCAACGAGGCGCTGCACGAGCTGCGCCGGCCGCTGCAGGCCGTCGCCCTCGCCTCCGGGCCGCGGCTCGCGGCCTCGGGCGGCGGCGAGGACCCGATGGAGCTGGCCGCGGCGGCGCTGGAACGGCTCGACCGCGAGATCAACGGCGGCGCCTCGGCGCCCGCGTGGGGCGCCGTCGACGGCTACTCGCTGGTCGATGCGGCGGTGCGGCGCTGGCAGGCGCGGGCGAGGCTCTGCGACGGATCGCTGGAGCTGCGCTGGAACGCCGGTCGGGCGGTCATCAGCGGCGAGCGCCTGGCGCTCGCCCAGGCGCTCGACAACCTGATCGTCAACGCGATCGAACACGGCGGGCCGACGATCGTCGTCGCCGCGCGGCTGCGCGAGGGCCGGCTGCGGATCGCCGTGGTCGACTCCGGCCGCGCCGCGTGGCCGCACCGGCGGCGTAGGGGACCGGGCGAGGCGGCGGCGCGGATCTCCGGGCGCAGCCGCCGCGGACACGGGCTCGGCGTCGTGCGCCGGATCGTCGTCGCCCACGACGGCCGCTTCGCCCTGCGCCAAGCCGAGGGCGGATCGCTGGCTGTGATCGAGCTGCCGCTGGCCGAATCGGACGCCGGGCTTGCGGCATGAGCCGTCGCGCGCGGGCAATCGCCTTCCTCGTCCTCGCTCTGCTTGCGGCTGTGCTGGCAGCCGGGATCGCCGACGGCTACGGCTCGAGCGTCGCCCGGGGCTACGGCCCGCTGCGCCCCGTCGTGATCGCGGCGCACGGGTCTGAAGGCGGGCAAGCCGCTGCTGCCGGCGGAGGTCTCCGACGCCTTGGAGCAGCGGCGGGTCCCCGCTCGCTTCGCCCCGCCGGGCGCGCTCGAAGCGCCGCGCGACGCGCTCGGCCTGGTCCCCGTCGCCGCCGTCTCAGCCGGCTCCTACCTGCTCGCCTCGCAGCTGCGCCCGCCGCGACGACGCAGTCCGGCGAAGCCCGCGCTGGGGCCGAGGCGCCGCCCGGTCGAGATCTCGGTCAGCGGCGCCGAAGCGCTGCTCGCCGCCGGCGCGGCGCCACGCGGGGCAAAGGTCGAGGTCGTGGTGACCACCGAACCGAGCGGGCCGGGCCGGGGCCGGACCTACGTGGCTGCGTCCGGCGTGCCGCTTCTCGCCCTCGGCCCCGGAGCCGACGGTCCCGGCCCTGGCGGCACGTCGTCCGCGACGCTTGGGCTGACCGAGGGCGAGGCGCTGCGCTTGATCGACGCCGAAAGCTTCGCCCGCAAGCTGACCCTGCTGCCGGAGGGCTGAGCCGTGGGGGCGCGGGAGCGGCACGTCGAAGAGCTCGCCGGGTCGCTGCGGGCGCGGTTGATCGAGCGGCGGCGGGTCGCGGCGGCGGCCGGCCACTCGCCGGCCGCCGAGCTGGCCGAGGAGGTTCGCGACCTGGTCGGCGAGGACGCCGCGATCCTCGGCGTCGAGGACCGCGCCGCGGTCGAGGCGCGGATCGTCCGCGACACGATCGGCCTCGGCCCGCTCGAGGACCTGCTCGCCGACCCGACGGTCGAGGAGGTGATGGTCAACGGGCCCGGCAGCGTCTACGTCGAGCGCGCCGGCCGGGTCGAAGCGACCGATGTCGACTTCGGCGACGAGGACGAGCTGCGCAACGCGATCGAGCGCATCCTGGCGCCGCTGGGGCGGCGGATCGACGAGCTGAGCCCGATGGTCGACGCGCGCCTCGCCGACGGCTCGCGCGTCAACGTCGTGATCCCACCGCTGGCGATCGACGGCCCGGCGCTCTCGATCCGCCGCTTCGGCGCCGAGCGCCCGGGGCCGCGCCGCCTGGTCGAGCTCGGCACCCTCTCCACCGCCCAGTGCGAGCTGCTCGAGGCCGCGGTGGCCGGGCGGCGCAGCGTCCTGGTCAGCGGCGGCACCGGCTCGGGCAAGACGACGCTGCTCAACGCCCTCTCCAGCTTCATCGACCCCGGCGAGCGGGTGGTGACGATCGAGGACGCGGCCGAGCTGCGCCTGCAGCAGTCGCACGTGGTTCGCCTCGAGAGCCGGCCGCCGAGCGTCGAGGGGATCGGCGAGGTGACGGTGCGCGACCTGCTGCGCAACGCGCTGCGGATGCGACCCGACCGGATCGTGATCGGCGAGGTGCGCGGCGCCGAGGCGCTCGATCTGCTCACCGCGCTCAACACCGGCCACGACGGCGCTCTCTCGACCGTTCACGCCAACTCCCCCGCCGACGCCCTCAGCCGGCTCGAGACCCTGGCGCTGATGGCCGGCCTGGGGCTGCCGCACGAGGCGATCGCCGAGCAGGTGCAGCGGGGCATCGATCTCGTCGTCCACCTCGAGCGCCGAGCCGACGGCGCCCGCCGGGTCGTCGAGATCGCCGAGGTCGTGCGGGTGGCGGGTGCGACCGGGGTGCGGGCGCTCGCCGGCTCGGTCGCGTGATCGGCGGCGGCCCCGGGCTCCTGCTCAGCCTCGCCGGCGCGGCGGCGGGCGCCCTGGTCGCGCTGGCGGCGCGCGAGGCGGTGCTGGCGACGCCGGCGATCGCCGGCTGGGTGCGGATCGCGCTCGAGCCGCTGGGCCGTGCGGGGCGCGAGGGCTACTCGCCGACGGTCCCGGAGCGCCGGCGGCTCGCCGCGCTGGGGACCGGCGCCGCCGTGCTCAGCGGCTGGTTTCTCGCCGGGGCGACCGTGGCGCTGCCGCTGGCGGTGGCAGGGCCGTCGCTGGCGACCTGGACGATCAAGGTCCGCCGGCGCCGCTACCGCCGCGCGGTCGAGCGGGCGCTGCCCGACGTCGGCCTGGCCGTCGCCGACTCGCTCAGCGCCGGGCGCTCACTGCGCGCCTCGCTGCCGGCTGCGGCGACCTCGCTCGACGGGCCGGCGGCGGTCGAGCTGGCCCGGCTCGGCGCCGAGCTCGACCTTGGCGCGCCGACGGCCGAGGCGGTGGGGGCCTGGCGGCGCCGGATGCGCTCGCAGCGGGTCGACTCCTTCGCCGCGGCATTGCTCAGCCAGCGCCTCGCCGGAGGGGATCTCGCCGGTCTGCTGCGGCGCTTCGCTGAGGGTGCGGCCGAGCGCGACCGGGTTGCCGAAGACGCCAAGGCGGCGACCTCTCAGGCTCGCTTCACCGGGCTGCTGGTGGTCGCGATGCCGAGCGGCGGCGCCCTCTTCGCCGAGCTGATCCAGCCGGGCTTTCTCGCCAAGGTGCTGGGCGGCCCCGCCTCGGCGATCCTGCTGGTTGCGGCGGCGGCGCTGCAGGTCGCCGGCTTCGTTGCGATCCGGCGCCTCTCGCGGGTGGTCGAGTGAAGCCGCCAAGGCTGGCCGCCAAGCTCGCCGGCGCGGCAACCGGGGGCCTGGCGGCCCTCCTGGCCGCGCCCGCCGCGCCGGGCCACCTGGCGGTCCTCGTCGCGGTGGGCATGCCCACCGCCGGGCTCTTCGCCCCCGACGCGCTGGCGCAAAGACGGGCGCGCCTGCGCCTGCGTCGCCTCGTCGCCGCTCTCCCCGACGCGCTCGATCTGCTCGCCGTCGGTGCCGCCTCGGGCCGCAGTCCGGCCGCCGGCTTCGCCGAGCTGGCTCGCACCGGGGACGGGCCGCTGGCCGAGGAGCTGCGGATGACCGTCGCCGAGCTCTCCTGCGGCCAGCCCCTTTCCGAGGCGCTGCGGGCCCTGCGCGCCCGCGTCCCGGGCAGCGAGGTCGCCTCCCTGTGCGCTGCGATCGAGCGCTCCCGCCGCTACGGCTCGCCCCTCGCCGACCAGCTCCGCCGCCAGTCCAGCGCCCTGCGCCGCGATCAGCGCCGCGCCGTCGAGGAGCGCGCCGCCCGCGCCGCGCCGAAGATCCAGCTCGTCGTCGCGCTCGTCCTGGTCCCCTCGGTGCTGCTGATGATCGCCGCCGCCCTGATCGCCAACGCCGACGTTTTGCTCAGTGGCTTTTAGGCCGGATCTGTCGCGTCGGCTACCCTCAGTGCCGCGATGGGGCGGAGCGAGACGCAGAGCTTCACCTGGGCCGGAGCTCGTTATGGCTTGGCCCTGGCGGCTCTGGCGATGCTGCTGCTCTTCCCGGGGTCCGCCGCGGCGGCGGGGCGGGTGGGCCTCCCGATTGCCCCGGCGGCGCGCGTCGGCGGCTCCCAGGAGGCCGGCGCCGCGGCGGTCGCCCGCTTCTGGACGCCGACGCGAATGCGCCGGGCGCGGCCGCTCGACGAGATCGGCCGCGGTCCGGCCGGCCCCGGAAGCGAGCTCGCCAGCGCCAGCTTTGCCAGCGTCCCCGACACCAGCCAGCCGCCCTTCACCGCCGTCGGGCGGGTCTTCGTCAAGGTCGGCCGCTTCCTCGGATTCTGCTCGGGCACCGCGATCAACAGCGAAGGCCGCCGCCTCGTCCTCACCGCCGGGCACTGCCTCTACAGCATCCTGCCGGGCCACCGCGTACCCACCTTTGCCCGCAAGTTCGAGTTCGTGCCCGACTACACCAACGGCGAAGCGCCCTTCGGCGAGTTCGTCGGCCGCAAGGTGTACCTGCCCCCGCCTTGGCTGCGCAGCATCAACGAGAACTTCGACATGGCGGCCGTGATCACCGAACCCAACGCCGCCGGGCTGAACGTCGCCGACGCGGTCGGCGGCGGGCTGCCGATCGCCACCGATCGGGCTCGCGACCAGGAATACCAGGTGCTCGGCTATCCGGGCGGGCCGGAGCGCAAGAGCATGCAGGAGTGCGACGCGCGCTTCTCGGGCGACGATCGGCTCACCTACCCGCTCGGCGGACCGCCGTCCCTCGGCGTCGCCTGCTTCATGGGCGAGGGGGCGAGCGGCGGTCCCTGGCTGATCGAAGGCGGCACCGAAGTCGGCGGGATCACCACCTACGGCCACATCAAGAACTTCACCCACACCTTCGGGCCGTACTTCTCGAGCCGCAACGTCGGCGCACTGGTCAAAGGCCTCTAGGCAGACGTTTCCCGCGTCTCGTCGCGAAGGCGGCGGGCGACCGCGGCCGCGGCCTCGCGGACGGCGTCGAGCTCCGCGGCACTCTTCTTGTGGCCGCTGACGTAACAGCAGAGCGTCCCGTCGACCAGCTCGAAGGCGAACTTCTTCGGCGCTTCTTCGCCCAGCCAGACGATGAAGGTGGGGGAGAAGAGGCGGCGCAGCCAGACCTGATCCTGCTCCTTACCGCTGAAGATCTCGTAGTGCTCGTCGAGCTCCTCGCTCTCCAGCTTGACCCGCTGCTTTGAGCGGCGGAAGGCGTCCTCGAAGCCCTCGAGAGCGCGCAGGCCGAACTTGCGCTGGCAGAAGAGCTCGGGGACGTGGGCGGCGCACTCGGGCACCTCGACCAGCCCGATCGTGTACCGGTAGTAGTTGGTCTCGCGGTTGCCCTCGCTGTCGGTCGTCTCGTCCTCGTAGGTGTAGAGGGCGAGGACGCCGTCGATGCCTTCGGCGAGGGGGCCCGAAGAGGGCGCGCTCGGCATAGCGGGCATCGCCCTTGCGCAGCAGCGGTGTCGCCGGCGGCAATGGCCCCTTGCCGGAGAGGGTCAGGCCGCGCTCGGCAGCGTAGGTGTCGAAGAAGGCGTCCTCGGCCTTCGAGTCGGCGATAGCAAAGACGACCAGCAGCGCCAGCAGCAGGGTCGCGCCGGCCGCCGCGGCGCCGATCGCGGGACCGACGAGGGCCGCGCCGGCGACGCCGGCGGCGAGCACCGCGATCAGGGTCAGCACCCAGGTCAGCGGCTTGCCCAGGAGCCGCCGGAAGTGGAAGCCGCGCAGGTCGTTGGCGTCGTCGGGCGTCGCCTCTTGCGGCGGGCTCGGTTGCGCGTTCGTCTGCTCTGTGCTCATCCGGGCAACCTAACGCAGGGGTTGCAAATGGGCTTGCACGATGGGGTCGTGTTGCAAAGTGGGGGAAAGTGGGGTACTGTGGCCGCGAGTTGAAGCCCAGGACCGGGGTGGTGAGGTTCCTCCCACCTCATCACTCCGGTCCTAACTCTTTCCAGGTCGCCCGCACTGAAAGGAACCCGACCGGTGGCATTTCGGGGCCTCTACGAGCACAGTCTCGATTCCAAGGATCGCCTCACCGTTCCCTCCAGGTTCCGGGCCGCCCTTTCCGATGGCGTTGTTCTGTCCAAGGGCTTCGACCCCTGCGTCTGGGTGCACACGACCGAGGAGTTCGAGCAGCTTTCCGATCGCTTCCTCTCGCCGCACAGCCCCTTCGGGCGCGATGCGCGCCAGCTGCGCCGCCGCTTCCACGGCGGCTCCTTCGACGAGAAGCTCGACTCCGCGGGCCGCATCCGCGTGCCCAGGCCGCTGATCGAGCACGCCGGCCTGAACGGGCCCTGCGTCGTGATCGGGGCCGGCGAGTACCTGGAGATCTGGAACGCCGAGGACTGGGCCAAGCAGGAGTCCGAGCTCGACGCCTCGGCGCCGGAGATCGCCGAGGGCCTTGCCGCCAGTGGAGCGCCTGAGTGAGATGGCGGCCCAGGCGCAGCGAGCCCCGGCCTTTCGCGACCCGCGGGTGAACCGCGCAACCCTTGTCTATATGCCGACCGAGCACAAACCCGTCCTCGCCCCCGAGCTGACCGCTCTGCTCGCCCCCCAGCCGGGGCAGACCGCCGTCGATTGCACCTTCGGCGGTGGTGGCCACGCGCGGCGAATCGCGGCGGAGCTCGGCCCGGGCGGGACGCTGATCTGCCTCGACCGCGACCCCGCCGTCGAGGCCCGTTACGAGGCCTTTGCCCGCGAGGCTCCCTGCGCGACCCGCTTCCTCGGCACCGAGTTCGCGGCAGGGCTTCGCACCCTGGCCGGCGAAGGCATCCGCCCAGAGATGATCTACATGGACCTCGGAATGTCCTCGATGCAGGTCGATGCCTGGGAGCGGGGCTTCTCCTATTCGTACGACGCGCCCCTCGACATGCGCATGGACACGCGCCAGCAGCTGAGCGCCGCCGATGTGGTCAACGAGTGGCCCGAGTCGCGGCTCGCCCAGGTCCTGCGCCGCTTCGGCGAGGAGCGCTACGCGGGGGGGATCGCCCGCGAGATCAGCCGCCGCCGTCCGCTTGCCACGACCTCCGAGCTGGTCGACGCGATCAAGGCCGGGATGCCCGCTTCGGCCCGCTTCGGCGGCGGCCACCCGGCGAAGCGAAGCTTCCAGGCGATTCGGATCGCCGTCAACGGCGAGCTCGACTCGGTCGACGACGCGCTGCCCACCGCCTGGGGGATGCTGCCGATCGGCGGCCGCCTCGCCGCGATCTCCTTCCACTCGCTCGAGGACCGTCGGGTCAAGCGCTTCCTGGCCGAGCGCGCCAAGGGTTGCGTCTGCCCGCCGGAGCTGCCGGTCTGCGTCTGCGGCCGCGAGCCCGAAGCCGATCTTCTTACCCGCCGCGCCGTCGCGCCCGGACCCGAGGAGGCCGCGACCAACCCGCGCTCCCGCTCGGCCCACCTGCGCGCCGCGGTCAAGGTCTCCGAGAACGTCGCGGTGGAGGCCTGATGGCCGCCGCCGCTACCGCGCGCCGCGCCGCCGCTCCGGCTCGGGCGCCGAGCCGCAAAGCGCCGCCGCGCAAAAAGCCGATCAAGGTCCAGCTCGCGCCCGCTCCGGCGCGCAAGGCTGCCCCGGCCCGCCGCAAGGCCCCCGCCCGCCGTCCCGGCGGCCAGCTGATCCCGATCGCGGTCGGCACGGCGACAGCCGTGCGCCACCTGCCCGATTCCAGCCTGATGGTGCGGATGACCCGCGGCCGCGCCTGGATCGCCGTGCTCGGCGTGCTCCTCGTCGGCATCGTCGCCGTCAACGTGGTCACGCTCAGCATCGCCGCCTCAGCCGGTCACGTCGACCAGAACATCATGGCCCTCGAACAGGAGAACTCGCTGCTGCGCAGCCGTGACGCCGAGCGCTCCGGAGCGGCCCGGGTGCGCCATGAAGCCGCCGAACTCGGCCTGGCGCCTGCCACGACCGCCCAGATCGACTCCGTGCAGGCAGGCCCGCGCGACATCGCGATCGCCGCCCAGCGCCTGGCCGCCGCCGGCACGGGCTACTAGAGGCCGGGCGGATGCGGGTTATCGAGCGAAGGATCGGCCTCCTCTTCGCCGGCTTCCTCCTCTGCTTCTGCGTGATCGGCGCGCGTGCCTTCTGGTTGCAGGGCGTGCAGGGCGCCAAGCTCGCCTCCGAGGCGATCAGCCAGCAGACCGAGTCGATCCCGCTGCCGAGCCTGCGCGGCAGCATCCTCGATCGCCAAGGCAACGCGCTGGCCTCCTCCGAAGACTCGGCGACGATCTTCGCCGTGCCGCCGGAAGTGGTCAAGCCGGCGCAGACCGCCGAAAAGCTCGCGCCGATCCTGAAGCTGGCGCCGAGCAAGGTGCTCAGCGAGGTCACGGCCGAAACGACCTACTCGGTCCTCGCCCACCAGGTCGACCTACCCACCGCGAAGCGGATCGAACGCCTCGGGTTGCAGGGGATCGGCCAGGACCCCGACAGCAGGAGGACCTACCCGCAGGGCACGCTGGCCGCCCAGGTGCTCGGCGTCGTCGGTTCCGAAGACCAGGGCTTGAACGGACTCGAGGAAGGCGAGGAATCGGTGCTGGCCGGGACCGACGGCGAACGGCGCATCGTCACCGACGCCAAGGGCGAACCGATCCGGCTGGAAACCGCCCAGGAAGCCGAAAACGGCGAAAACATCGAGTTGACGCTCGACCCGGCGATCGAGGCGAAGACCGAGGAAGTGTTGGCCGAAGTCGGCGAAACGTACGCGCCGAAGGGCGCGACGGCGATCGTGATGGACCCGCGCAGCTCGCAGATCCTGGCGATGGCCAACTGGCCGCCGGTCGACCCGGCCGACCTTTCCGGCGCCAGCTCCGAAGACCTGATGAACCGGGCGACCGGCTTCAACTACGAGCCGGGCTCGACCTTCAAGGCGTTCACGGTCTCGGCGGCGCTGGAAGAAGGGCTGGTGACGCCGGAAACGACCTTCACCCTGCCGCCCCAGCTCCACGTCGCCGATCGGGTGATCGAAGACGCCGAGCCGCGGCCGACCGTGACCCTCAGCGTCGCCCAGATCCTCGCCCAGTCCTCCAACGTCGGCGCGGTGACGATCGGCCTCGAGCTGGGCAGCACGCGCTTCAGCCGCTGGATCGACCGCTTCGGCTTCGGCCGGCCGACCGGGGTCCAGTTCCCCGCCGAGGAAGAGGGGCTCGTGCCGAAGCTCGACGAATACTCGGGCTCGACGATGGGCAACCTGCCGATGGGCCAGGGCCTCTCGGTGACGCCGATGCAGATGATGGCCGGCTACCAGGCGATCGCCGACGGCGGCATCCTCAAGCGTCCGCAGTTGATCGAGAAGGTCGGCGAAGAAAAGGTCGGCGAGCCGAAGGGCCACCGGGTGATCTCCGCCGGCGTGGCGGCGCAGGTGCGCGAAATGCTCGAGGGGGTGCTGGCGGCCGGGGGAACCGCTTCGGAGGTCAGCGTTCCCGGCTACACCCTGGCCGGCAAGACGGGGACGGCGCAGGTGGCCGAAAACGGGACCTACTCGAAAACGAAGTACGTGGCCTCTTTCATCGGCATGGCGCCGGCGCAGGATCCGCAGCTGCTGGTTTCGGTGATCGTCGATCAGCCGCAGGGGGAAATCTACGGGGGGTCGGTGGCGGCGCCGGCGTTCGGCAAGATCGCGGCTTTTGCGCTTCCTTATCTCGGGGTCCCTCAGGGGTAGGGGGCGTCGGGTGCCCCTCCCCAAAACGAGCGGCCGGAGGCCGCTCTGGAGTGTTTTGGGGAGGGGCACCCGACGCCATTCCTAGAATCCGGGCGTGAGATTGGACGCGCTTGCCGCGGGAGCTTCCGGGGCCCGGATTGTGGGGGACTCCGCCGTTGAGGTTGGGTCTCTTGCTTATGACAGCCGGAAAGTTCGGGCCGGGACGCTTTTCTTTTGCGTGCCCGGTGAGAAGAGCGATGGGCATGACTTTGCCGGGGCGGCTGTCGAGGCTGGGGCTGTGGCGTTGGTGGTTGAGCGGGAGCTGGAGCTTTCCGTTGCTCAGGTCGTGGTCGAGGACGCGCGGGCGGCTATGGCTCCCTTCTCGGCTCGGGTTTGGGGGGATCCGTCCTCGGAGCTGCGGGTCGTTGGGGTTACCGGGACGAACGGGAAGACGACTACGGCTTTCTTGATTCGGGAGGTGCTCGAGGCGGCTGGGGTTCGGTGTGGGTTGCTGGGGACCGTGCGGCAGGTCGTCGGGGGGGTTGAGGAGGAGGTCGAGCGGACCACTCCGGAGGCGATCGATCTGCAGGCGACTTTCCGGCGGATGCTCGAGGCGGGTGATGAGGCCTGCGTCATGGAGGTCTCCTCGCACGCGCTGGCGTTGCACCGGGCCGATGCGATCCACTTCGAGGCGGCGCTGTTCACGAACCTGACCCAGGACCATCTCGATTTCCATGCCGACATGGAGGACTACTTCCGTTCGAAGCGGCTGCTCTTCGAGATGGGGCCGAGGACCTCGATCGTCAACGTCGACGACCCCTACGGACGGCGGCTGGCGGGGGAATTCGACTGCGTGACGTTCTCTGCCGCGGGCGCGGACGCCGACCTAATCGCCCACGACGCCATCTTCGACACAACGGGCGCCCAATTCACAGCGAACTACCTGTCGACGGGCCGAAATGTCGACCCTGATTCCACATTTAGGCCCATCGGCGGGGAAGTTGAGGTGCGGACCGGGTTGCCGGGGGACTTCAACGTGGCCAATGCTCTTGGGGCGTTTGCTGCAGCGGTCGCGCTTGGGGTCTCGCCGCAGGTCGCTGCGGAGGGACTCGGCCGGGCGGAGCGGGTTCCCGGGCGGTTCGAGCCTGTCGACGAGGGGCAGGACTTTGCGGTGCTGGTCGACTACGCGCACACGCCCGATTCGCTGGAGAACGTGCTGCGGGCGGCGCGGCGGCTCACCGCGGGGCGGGTGATCGCGGTCTTCGGCGCCGGCGGCGATCGCGATCGCGACAAGCGGCCGAAGATGGGACGGGCCGGGGCGGCGCTCTCGGACCTGGCGATCGTCACCTCCGACAACCCGCGCTCCGAGGATCCCGGCGCGATCGTCACCGAGGTCGTCGCGGGGGTCGAAGAGCGGGCCTCGGTCGAGATCGAGCCGGACCGGCGCGCGGCGATCGCCCTTGCGCTTGGCAGCGCACGCCGCGGAGACACCGTCGTGATCGCCGGCAAGGGCCACGAGCAGGGTCAGGAGTTCGAGAACGGTCGCAAGGTTCCCTTCGACGATCGCGATGTCGCCCGCGAGGAGCTGCGCAAGCTGGGCAGCCCGGCATGAGGCTGACGCCGGCCGAGATCGCTGCGGCGATGGGGGCCGAGGTCGTCGCCGAGGGCGAGGCCGGCTCTCCTGGACGGGCGACGATCGACTCCGGCGCCAGCGGCCCCGGCGACCTCTTCTTCGGCCTGCGCGGCAAACACGCCGACGGCGGCGAATACGCTGCCGCGGCAATCGAGGCGGGCGCATGGGGCGTGGTCGTAACCCCCAGGATGTCGCAGTTGCTTCCGCTATCCGGCGGAAAGTGCGACCGCAAGGAGGATGGGGCGTGGGTTTTCGTTGTCGCCGATCCTCTGGCGGCGATGCAGGCGCTCGCTCGCGCATGGCGCCGGGCGCTTGGCGCCCGCGTCGTCGGGGTCACCGGCTCGGTCGGCAAGACCTCGGTCAAGGACATCGCGCGGGCGCTGCTGCCCGGCCGCGTCCACGCCAACCGCGAGAACCTCAACACCGAGATCGGCCTGCCGCTGACCGTCCTCGAAGCGCCCGACGATGCCGACATCCTGGTGCTGGAGATGGCGATGCGGGGCGCCGGTCAGATCGCCGAGCTGGGCGCGATCGCCGAGCCCGAGATCGCCGTGATCACCAACGTCGGTCCCGTTCACGTCGAGCTGCTCGGCTCGGTCGAGGCGATCGCCGCGGCCAAGGCCGAGGTGCTGGCGGCGTTGCCGGTCGACGGGGTGGCGATCGTCCCGGCCGCTGCCGGGGAGCTGGAGCCGCACCTGGCGGCGGCGCCGAACCTGCTGCGCTTCGGCGCCGGCGGCGATGTCTATGCCGTCGAGAGCGCGGTCACCGATGGCGTCACAGAGGCGCTGGTCGAGACGCCGCAGGGCCGCCGGCTCTTCCACTTCCCCTTCGCCGAGGCGCACAACCTGGAGAACGCGCTGGCTGCGGTCGCGGTCGGCGTAGCGCTGAGCGCGCCGCTCGCCGAGATGGCCGATCGCGCTGCGAACATAGGCTTCTCACGCTTCCGGGGCGAGCGCCTCGAGCTGGGCGACGGGATCGTCCTGGTGAATGACTGCTACAACGCCAACCCAGTCTCGATGCGCGCCGCGCTGAGCCACCTCGCCTCGCTGGGGAAAGGGCGGCGGGTCGCCGTGCTGGGGGAGATGGCCGAGCTCGGCCCCGATGCCGCCGGCTACCACCGCGAGATCGGCGCCGGCGCCCGCGCCGAGGGGGTCGACCTGTTGGTTGGCGTCGGCGAGCCCGCCCGCGACTACGGCCCCGACGAGCTCGTCGGCGACCCCGAGGAGGCGGCCGAGCTGCTCGCCGCACAGCTCGAGCCGGGCGACACGGTCCTGGTCAAGGGCTCGCGCTCGGCCGGCCTCGAGGCCGTCGCCGTCGCCCTCGAGGAGTTGCTCGATGGGTGAAGTCCTGATCGCGGGGATGGCGGCGATGCTGATCTGCATCTTCCTCGGCCCCAAGTTCATCGAGTTCCTGCGGGTCAAGGAGTTCGGTCAACACATCCGCGAGGAGGGGCCGCAGGAGCACCACGCCAAGGCGGGCACGCCGACGATGGGCGGCCTGATCGTCTTCGCCTCGATCTGCGTGCCCTACCTGGTCCTCTCCGGACGCGACGCGCAGAGCCTCGCCGTCTTCGGCGTCGCGATGGGCTGCGCCGCGATCGGCTTCGCCGACGACTACATCAAGATCGTCAAGCGGCGCTCGCTCGGCCTCTCGGCGCGCTGGAAGCTGCTCTTCCAGGTCATCCTCGCCTTCGGCCTCTGGTGGGTGGCGCGCCATGAGGTTGGCCTCGAACCGATCCTCTACTTCCGCATCGGCGACGCCAGCATCGACCTCGGCCCGGTCCTCTACTTCATCCTCGTCTTCCTGGTCATCGCCGGCACCTCGAACGGGGTCAACCTCACCGACGGCCTCGACGGCCTTGCGGCCGGCTCCTGCGCGATCGTCCTGCTCGCTTACACCGCGATCGCCTTCGTCACCAACGAGCAGCAGAACCTCGCCCTGCTCTCCGCCTGCCTGGTCGGCGCCTGTGTCGGCTTCCTCTGGTTCAACGCCTTCCCCGCCTCGATCTTCATGGGCGATACCGGCTCGCTCGGCCTCGGCGGCGCGATCGGCGCGCTCGCGGTGATGACCCAGACCGAGGTGCTGCTGATCATCATCGGCGGCATCTTCGTGATCGAGGCGCTCTCGGTCGCGATCCAGGTCTTCTCCTTCAAGACGTTTCGGCGGCGAGTGTTCCTGATGGCGCCGCTGCACCACCACTTCGAGATGATGGCGTGGTCGGAGACCAAGATCATGCTTCGCTTCTGGATCATCGCCGCTGTTTGCTCGGGGATTGGGTTCACGCTTTACCAACAGTCGATTGGGCGGTAGGTGGTGGTGGGGTCGGGTGCCCCTACCCAAAACGAGCGGCCGGAGGCCGCTCTTGGAGTGTTTTGGGTAGGGGCACCCGACCCCCTTTCCAACCCAATCGCCAAGGGTCGACGAGCTAGGGCGCGAACCTGTTCCTTATGAGTGCGCCGCCGCCCAGGAAGGTTCGCCCGGAGCTTCCCGAGGGTCCATTTCTAGTCGTTGGCCTTGCCCGCTCCGGTTGCTCGGTGGCAAAGCTCCTTGCCGATCTGGGCGAGGTGGTCAAAGGGGTCGATTCTGGCGCCCCTGATGGGGTTGCAGGGCTTCGGGAGGTTGGTGTCGAAGTCTTTCTGGATGCAGATGGCTTGGCGCTCCTCGAAGGGGTGCGGACGGTGGTGAAGAGTCCTGGGGTTCCTCGGGAGGCGCCGGTGATCGCGGCCGCTCTGGAGCGGGGGATCGACGTGGTCGGGGAGCTGGAGCTTGCCTGGCGGTCGATTCCGAACCGGTTCGTTGCGGTTACCGGGACGAACGGGAAGACGACCGTGGTCGAGTGGCTCGGGCACGTCTACCGGACCGCCGGCGAGCCGGTCGCTGTGGCCGGGAACGTCGGTACGCCGCTCTCCTCGCTTGCCGGCGAGATCGAGGCCGACGCGACCGTCGATCTGCGAGGCCTCCAGCTTTCAGCTCGAGGACAGCGTCGCCTTCGCTCCTGAGTGCGCTGTCTTCCTCAACCTTGCGCCCGACCACCTCGACCGGCACGCGGACCTCGATGCCTACCTGGCGGCGAAGCTGCGGATCTTCGCCAACCAGGGCAACGACGACGTCGCCGTCTACAACGGCGATGACCCGGCGCTGGTCGACGTCGACCTCGGCGGCTGCGCCCGCCGGGTCGCCTTCTGCCACGGCGCCGGCCCCGATTGCGAGGTCGCGCTTGCCGAGGGAACGATCTTCTACGACGGCGAGCCGCTGCTCTCGGTCGGCGATCTCGGCCTGCTCGGCGAGCACAACGTCGCCAACGCGATGGCCGCCGCCGCAGCGACGCTCTCGATGGGGCTCGACCGCGACGCGGTCCGCGAGGGGCTGCGGAGCTTCGCCGGCGTTCCCCATCGGCTCGAGCAGGTGGCCGAGATCGGCGGCGTTCGCTTCGTCAACGACTCCAAGGCGACCAACGTCGCCTCGGCGACCGTCGGTCTGCGCGCCTTCGCGGGCGGCGTCCACGCGATCCTCGGCGGCAGCGAGAAGGGCGAGCCCTACGCGCCGTTGCTCGACCCGGTCCGCGAGCGCTGCGCCGCCTGCTACCTGACCGGGGCCTCGGCCGGGCGCATCGCCGAGGCATTGGCCCCGGCGATCGCCGCGGGCGTCGAGCTGCACCGCTGCGAGGACCTCGAAGAGGCGGTACGCCGCGCTGCCGCCGCAGCCCGGCCGGGAGAGACGGTCCTGCTCTCGCCCGCCTGCGCCAGCTTCGACGCCTTCGAGAACTTCGAACGCCGCGGCGAGCGCTTCCGCGAGATCGTCGAGGGGCTGGCGTGAGCACGCTCGCCCTCGGCCGGCCCGGCAGGGCCGCCAAGGCGAAGAAGACCGGCAGGGCAAAGAAGAAGCGCTCCCGCGCCGCCGCCCCCTCGACCGAGTACAACCTGCTGCTCACCGCGACCCTCTGCCTGCTCGCGCTCGGCGCGGTGATGGTCTTCTCGGCCAGCTCGACCACCCAGATCCTCAGCAACGGCAACCTCTCCGACAGCGCCTTCTACCTGAAGCGGACGCTGATCTTCGGCGCCTTCGGCCTGCTCGTCATGCACCTGACGGCGCGCCACGGCCTGGTCGCGGTCCGCCGCCTCACCCCGGCGTTGCTCGTCGGCTCGCTCTTCCTGCTCTTCGTCGTCCTCGTCGCCGGCTCGAGCGCCAACGGCGCCAGCCGCTGGATCGGCCCCGGCTCGCTGCAGTTCCAGCCCTCCGAGCTGGCCAAGGTGGCGCTGATCCTCTACGGCGCCGACCTGCTGGCGCGCGAACCGAAACGGGTGCGGACGATCCAGGGCCTGATGCCCTTCCTGCTCGTCGTCGCCACAGCCTGCCTGCTGATCGTCGCTGAGCCCGACATGGGGACGGCGATGGTGATCGCCTTCTCGGTCGGCGGCAACGCTGATCGCCGCCGGCGCCCGCCTCGCGCGACCTCGGCAAGATCGCCCTCTGCATCGGCGTCCTCGCCCTGCTTGATGACGGTGGTCGAGCCCTACCGGATGGCCCGCCTCACCGGCTTCCTGCACCCCGGCTCCGACGCCGCCGGTGCCGGCTTCCAGGCCGCCCAGGCGAAGATCGCGCTCGGCTCGGGCGGCATCTTCGGCGTCGGCATCGGCAACGGCGTGCAGAAGGCCTTCTACCTGCCCGAGGCGCACACCGACATGATCTCGGCCGTGATCGGCGAGGAGCTCGGCATGATCGGGATCGTCGGCGTCGTCGGTCTCTTCTCGCTTGTCGGCTACGCCGGCCTGCGCGTAGCCCAGCAGGCCAAGGACCGCTACGCGAAGCTGCTCGTCGCCGGGCCTCACCTCGCTGATCCTGGTCCAGGCGACGATCAACCTCTTCGCCGTGATGGGACTGGCGCCGCTGACCGGCGTGCCGCTGCCATTCGTCTCCTACGGCAACAGCAGCCTGCTCGCAACCCTCTTCGCCGTCGGCCTGATCCTCAACGTCGCCCGCGGGGGGACCGCCGCCGCTGGCAAACTGCGCGTCGTCGAGGGCGGGCGATCGCCGACCCGAAAAAGGAGCAAACCGAGCCGTGGAAAAAGCGCCCAGAGTCGTAGTGGCGGCGGGGGGAACCGCCGGGCACGTCGTGCCGGCGCTGGCCGTCGCCGCCGAGCTTCGGGCTAGCGGCGCCGAGGTCTCCTTCCTCGGCACCAGCGAGCGGATCGAGGCCGAGCTGGTGCCCGCCGCCGGCTACGAGATCGACTTCCTCAAGGTGCGGGGGATCGACCGGCGCAACCCGCTGCGCGCGGCGGGGGCCGCGGCCGAGGCCGTCGGCGCGGTCGGATCGGCCTCGCGGGCGATCCACAGCCGCCGGGCGCCGACGTCGTCCTCGGCGGCGGCGGCTTCGTCGCCGGCCCGGCCGGGCTGGCGGCGACGATGCGGCGCACGCCGCTGGTCCTGACCGAGGCCGACAGCCACCTCGGGCTGGCCAACCGCCTGCTGGCGGGCGGGCGGCCCGCGTCTGCCTCGCCTTCCCGATCGCCGGTCGCGAGCGGCGAGCGCTACCTGGTCACCGGGCGCCCGGTGCCGGCGGCGGTGCTGAGCGCCGACCGATCGCAGGCACGGCGGCGCTTCGACATCCTCGGCGATACGCGCTGCCTGCTGGTGATGGGCGGCAGCCAGGGTGCCCGCTCGATCAACCTGGCCGCGATCGAGGCCTTCGCCGAGCGCGACGGCAGCGAGCGTCGCGACTTCCACGTCATCCACCTGAGCGGCCGGCGCGACTACGAAGAGCTGAAGCTGCGCCTCGCCGCGGCACCGCACCGCGAGCGCTACACGCTGCTTCGCCTACGAGCCCGACCTCGGCGACGTGCTCGCCGCCTGCGACCTGGTCCTGGCCCGTTCCGGCGGCTCGATCTTCGAGATCACGGCAACTGGGCCGGCCGGCGATCCTCGTCCCCTACCCGCACGCCACCGCCGATCACCAGAGCGACAACGCGGCCTGGATGGTCGGACGCCGGCGCTGCCGAGGTGATCGAGGACGCGGAGCTCGGCGCCGAGCTGCTGGCCGAGCAAGCCGATGCGCTCCTCGGCGACCAGGCGCGGCTGGCGGCGATGTCGGCGGCCTCGGCGGCCCTCGCCCGCCCGGACGCGGCGCGTCGGATCGCCGACGAGGTACTGGCGGCGGCGCGATGAGCTTCCGCTGTTCCTTTTCGTCGCTATATGCCGCAAACGCACAGCGGAAGGGTTATTCGTGAGCGCGGATTGGAGCGGACGGCGCCTGCACTTCATCGGGATCGGCGGCGCCGGGATGAGCGGCCTCGCCCTGGTCTGCGCCGAGCTTGGCGCGGTGGTCAGCGGCAGCGACCGAGCCGACTCCTCTTATATGGAGCGGCTGCGGGCGGCGGGGCTCGATCCGGTGGTCGGTCACGACGCCGCCAACCTGCCCGAGGGCGCCGAGGTCGTCGTCTCGACCGCGATCGGCGCCGACAACCCCGAGCTGGCCCTGGCTCGCGAGCGCGGCGTCGAGCCGGTCCACCGCGGCGCCCTGCTCGCCCAGCTCTGCGCCGAGAAGCGCCTGATCGCGGTCGCCGGCACCCACGGCAAGACGACGACGACGGCGATGCTGGTCTGGGCGCTGCGCGCGCTCGGCGCCGATCCCGCCTTCTTCGTCGGCGGCGAGGTTCCGGGGCTCGGGCGCCGGAGGCGCCGTAAACGCGGGCTGGGGCGGGGGCGAGTGGGTCGTCGCCGAGGCCGACGAGAGCGACGCCAGCTTCCTCGAGCTGAGGCCGGAGATCGCGGTCGTCACCAACGTCGAGATGGACCACCACAGCCGCTGGGGATCGGTGGCCGAGCTGCGGGCGGCATTTCGCCGCTTCGTCGGTCCCGCCGACGGCGTCGCGATCCCTTCTGAGAGCAGCCTCGCCGACCTGGGCGAGGGCAGGCGGGTTGCGGTCTTCGATCCCGGCGCCCCCGGACCCGCGGAGATGCCGCTTGCGGTGCCGGGACGTCACAACCTGCTCAACGCCCGCGCGGCGCTCGCGGCGCTCGAGCTTGCCGGCTTCGAACTCGAGGCGCGCAGCGGCGGCGCTCGCGCGACTTCCCCGGCGTGCGGCGGCGCCTCGAGCTGAAGGGCTCGCGCAGGGGCACCCGCATATATGACGACTACGCCCATCACCCGACCGAGGTCCGCGCCGCCCTCTCGGCCCTGCGCGAGCTGGGTCCCGGACGGCTGATCGCCGTCTTCCAGCCCCACCTCTACTCGCGCACCAAGGCTTTTGCCGAGCGGCTTCGGCGCCGCCCTGGCGCTGGCCGACGAAGCCGTCGTGCTCGACGTCTACCCGGCGCGCGAGGAGCCGGTTGGCGAGCTGGCCGGCGTCAGCGGCCTGCAGGTCGCCCAAGCCGCTGCGGAGCGGATGGGCGGGAGGCGTGTTCTCTGGCTGCCCGACAGCGGGAAAGCCCACCCCGCGCTCACGCGCCTCCTGGACCGGAACCGTGCCGTCGGCATCGAGAATCAGGTCCTGGTCACGATCGGCGCCGGCGACGTCTTCCGCTTGGCGAGGCCTTGGTCGAGGAAGGCGGCAAATGAGCCCGCGCTGTGCCTTTGCATCGATATTGACCGAAAAGGAACAGGGGAAGCGGTGATTTCGCCGCCGGCCGGAGTCAAAGGCGATTTCCCGCTCGCCCGGCTGACGACCGTCCGCACCGGCGGGCAGCGCCGATTGGTTTGCGCGGCCGCGCACGGAGGCCGAGCTGCTGGGGCTGCTCTCCTGGGCCGCCGAGGCGGGGCTGGCGCTCGGTGTCGTCGGCTCGGGCTCGAACCTGCTGGTCGCCGACTCCGGCTTCCGCGGCCTGGCGCTCAAGCTCGACGGCGGGCTGGCGGCGATCGAGCGTGACGGTGAGCGTCTGCTCTGCGGCGGCGGCGCACGGTTGCCTTCGGCCTCGGCAAAGGCAGCGGGCTGGGGCCTTGCCGGCCTCGAGTTCGGCGTCAACATCCCCGGCACCGCCGGCGGTGCCGTGCGGATGAATGCCAACGCCTACGGCGGCCGGCTCGCCGAGGTCCTCGAGTGGGTTGACGTCTGCACGGCTGCGGGCCGCGACCGCCGCCCGCCCGAGTCGCTCGGCTTCTCCTATCGCAGCTCCAACCTCGGCCCCGGAGAGGTCGTCGCGCGCGCGTCTTTCGGGTTGAGCCCCGACGACCCCGCTGCGATTCGGGCGCGGCTTGAGGCGATGCGGGGCAAGCGCCGCGAGGCGCAGCCATCTGGGATCAAGACCTTCGGCTCGACCTTCAAGAACCCCGAGGACGAGCGGGTCGACGGGCGCAGCGCCGGTCAGCTGCTCGAGGCCGCCGGCTGTCGCGGCTTGCGCTCGGGTGGCGCCCGCTTCTCGGAGGTGCACGCCAACTTCGTCGAGAACGAGGGCGCGGCGACGACCGCCGACATCCTCGAGCTGATGGCCGCGGGACGCCGCCGTGTGCACGAGCGCTTCGGCGTCGTGCTCGAGCCGGAGGTCCAGACGCTTGGCGAGGTGCGCTGGCCCGAGGACTGGGACCTGTGAGGCGGCTCTTCCTCGGGGCGATCGTGATCCTCGCGGTGATCCTTGCCGGTTTCGTCTACCAGAAGGTCTTTGGCGGCAAGACGGTGACCCCGCATCTGGTCTCCTCCGATCCGGTCGCCGTGATCGGCAGCGGCTCGAGCGCGGTCGCGGTCGCGGCCGATGGGACGATCCTCGCCTTCCTGCCGGCGCCCGAAGAAGGCAGCCTGCCGAAGCTGCCGCTCGAAACGCCGCCCAAGGGACCGCGCCTGCAGGGGCCGATGCTCGAACAGGCCCGCGTGCTCGGGGCCACTCCGCCGGCGCTCCGGCCCTACGTCGAAGGCAGCTACTCCGGCGAAAGCGGGGTGGACGTCAAACTGACTTCGGGGGTCGAACTGCGTTTCGGGGACTCCACCCAGGCCGCGCGGAAGTGGCGGGCGGCGGCCGCGGTGCTTGCCGATCCCAAAGTGACGGCGCTCGATTATGTAGACCTGCAGGCACCGAGCCACGTCTCGATAGGCGGCTCTGGGCATACGCTTCCGTCGATTCCCTAAACCCTCGACCGCAGGGTTAGATCAGCCAAACCCTCAAGTAACCCTTTAGGGAAAGGCCTTGCCCGGTCGTTTGACAGACCCCGCCCAATACCCTACGTTGAGCGCAATTTCCGTAGTTGCTGCGTACCCTTGAACCCTTAAGCATTGCTGTAGCTTCGGACGGAGCAAAGGCTCAACTCAACACCCAGTCCTGGCGGACCGGGACATATCCAGCCCCAACCGGGACTGGGCTTGGAGAAATCGGGAGATGGAATCCACATACCTAGCGGTGATCAAGGTGGTCGGCGCCGGCGGCGGCGGTACCAACGCTGTCAGTCGCATGGTCGACGCCGGCATTCGTGGCGTCGAGTTCGTCGCCGTCAACACGGACGCCCAGGCGCTGCAGGCGTGTGACGCCGACATCAAGCTCTCGATCGGCCAGGAGCTGACCCGCGGCCTCGGCGCTGGCGGCAACCCCGAGGTGGGTGCCGGCGCGGCGGCGGAGAGTCGCGACGAGATCAAGGAGGCGCTGAAGGGCGCCGACATGGTCTTCGTCACCGCCGGCGAGGGCGGTGGCACGGGCACCGGCTCGGCGCCGGTGATCGCCGAGATCGCCAAGGAAGAGATCGGCGCGCTGACCGTCGGCGCGGTGACCAAGCCCTTCGAGTTCGAGGGCAAACGGCGGATGCAGCAGGCGCTCGAGGGGATCGAGAAGCTGCGCAACAACGTCGACACCCTGATCATCGTCCCCAACGAGAAGCTGCTTCAGGCGGTCGAGCGGCGCACCAGCGTGCTCGAGGCCTTCCGCCAGGCCGACGACATCCTGCGCCAGGGCGTGCAGGGCATCACCGACCTGATCACGATCCCCGGCCTGATCAACCTCGACTTCGCCGACGTGCGGACGATCATGCGCGACGCCGGCTCGGCCCTGATGGGCGTCGGCTCCGCCTCCGGCGAGGCCCGCGCCCTCGACGCCGCCAAGGCGGCGATCACCTCGCCGCTGATCGAGGAGTCGATCAAGGGCGCCACCGGGATGCTGCTCAACATCACCGGCCCCGAGGACCTCGGCCTCTTCGAGGTCAACGAGGCCGCCCAGTTGGTCCAGGCCGAGGCCGATGACAACGCCAACATCATCTTCGGCTCGGTCGTCGACCAGTCGATGCGCGACGAGGTGCGGGTGACGGTGATCGCGACCGGTTTCGAGGGGTTCGAGCTTTTGGCTCGTTCGCCGCAGCGGGTGCGGCGGCGGTATGAGAGCAAACCGCGGATTTCGGCTGAGGACACCGACATTCGGAAATTGCGGGTGAGCGACGACGACATCGACGTGCCGGGGTTCCTCAAAGAATGAGTTCGGGGTGGTGGGGCGGGTCCGGCGCCCCTCGCCCGGAGGCCGTTGCGCAGCAGGTCGGCTCGCCGATTTGAGTTGTGGTCGCTGAGCCTCCGGGAGAGGGGCGCCGGACCCGCCTGCACGACTCGACCACAGTCGCAGTGAATAGCCTTGCGCGTCGATGAGGACGCCGCTTTACGAGAAGCACGTCGAGCTCGGCGCCAAGATGGTGCCCTTCGCCGGGTGGGAGATGCCCGTGCAGTACGAGGGGATTCGGGAGGAGCACTCGGCTGTGCGTACGCATGCGGGGATGTTCGACGTCTCGCATATGGGCGAGGTCGAGGTTGAGGGGCCGGGGGCGCTTGCGTTCTTGCAGCGGGTGCTCTCGAATGACGTGGCGAAGATCGAGATCGGGGGGGCGCAGTACTCGTGCCTTTGCAATGAGGAGGGGGGCGTTCTCGACGACCTCTTCACGTACCGGCTCGGTGGCGACCGGTACTTGATCGTCACCAACTCGGCCAATCACGAGGCCGACCTGGCCTGGTTGGGGCGGTGGAGTCGGGGCTTTGAGGTGACCGTGCGGGATGTCGCCGATCGCTACGCGATGCTCGCCGTGCAGGGGCCGCACGCCCGCGCCACCGTGACTCGCGCGCTTGGCGTTGAGCTGTCGCCGCGGATGCGGGTTGCGACCGCGCGGATCGGCGGGCGGCCGGCGCTGGTCTGCGGCACCGGCTACACCGGCGAGGACGGGGTCGAGCTGCTGATCGATCCCGAGGTGGCGCCGCCGATCTGGGCCGAGCTGCTTGACGCCGGCGTCGTCCCCTGCGGGCTCGGCGCCCGCGACACGCTGCGGCTCGAGGTCTGCTTCCACCTGCACGGCAACGACCTGAGCCCCGAGCGCAACCCGATCGAGGCTGGGCTCGGCTGGTGCTGCAGGGAGGAGACGGGGTTTATAGGCGCCGAGGCGATCGCCCGCGCCCGCCGCGAGGGCACCGCCGAGAAGCTGGCGCCGTTCGAGATCGAGGGCGCCGGGATCCCGCGCCAGGGCAACCCGGTGCTCGCCGGCGGCGGGCCGGCCGGAGTCGTCACCTCGGGAACCTTCTCGCCCTCGCTGGAGCGCGGCATCGGCATGGCCTACGTCCGCGCCGACCTCGCCGAGCCCGGGACCGAGGTCGAGATCGACGTGCGCGGCAAGCATCGCCCCGCCCGGATAGCTTCCAAGCCCCTCTACCGCAAGGAGAAGTGACGTTGTCCGACGCCAGCTACCCCGACGATCTGCTCTATCACGACCAGCACGACTGGGCGCGGCTCGACGGCGACGAGCACGCCGTCTTCGGGATCACCTGGTACGCCCAGGACAGCCTCGGCGAGGTCGTCTTCTACGACGCGCCGGAGGTCGGGGCGACGATCTCCAAAGACGCCGCTTATGCCGAGGTCGAGTCGGTCAAGGCGGTCTCCGACGTGATCGCGCCGATGTCGGGTGAGATCGTCGAGGTCAACGACGCGCTCGAAGACACCCCGGAGAAGATCAACGAGGATCCCTACGGCGTGGGCTGGTTGATCAAGGTTAAGCTGACCCAGCCGGAGGAGCGGGGCGCCCTGCTGGGCGCCGACGAATACCGCAAGTTGCTGGAAAATTCCTAGAGCGACCCGGCCCGTCGTTTCCGTAGCCTTAGCCGGGTGACCCGCTACACCTCAGCCACCGACGCCGATCGGGCGGAGATGCTTGCCGCGATCGGCGCCGGCTCGGTCGACGAGCTCTTCGAGCAGATCCCCGAGCCGCTTCGGCTCGGCCGTCCGCTGGCGCTGCCCGAGGGGATGAGCGAGGCCGAGGTCTACGAGCGCCTGGTGGTCCTGGCGGCGCGCAACGAGGACGCCGAAAGCCAGGTCTGCTTCGTCGGCGCCGGTATGTACGACCACTACGTGCCGGCGATCGTCGACGCGATCACCCAGCGCTCCGAGTTCCTCACCCCCTATACGCCCTACCAGCCCGAGATTTCCCAGGGCGGGCTGCAGGTGATGTTCGAGTTTCAGACCGCGATGTCGGAGCTGACCGGCCTGCCCGTCTCCAACGCCGGCCTCTACGAGGGGCCCTCCTCGGTCGCCTCGGCCGGCTACCTGGCGATGGCGGCGACCGGGCGCAAGCGCTTCGTCGTCTCCCGCGGCATGCACCCGCACAGCCGCGAGACGCTGGAGACCTACGCGGTCGGCTACGGGGCCGAGGTCGTCGAGGTCGGCCTGAGCCATGGCGAGACCGACCCCGAGGCGCTCGCCGCCGCAGTCGACGACGAGACGGCCGCTGTCTTCCTGCAGAACCCGAACTTCCTCGGCGCAGTCGAGCGGGTCGAGGCGCTCGGCGCCGCGGCGAAGCAGCACGGTGCGCTGCTGGTCGTCGCGGTCGACCCGATGACGCTGGGCGTGCTCAAGCCGCCCGGCGAGTGCGGCGCCGACATCACCCTCGGCGAGGGCCAGCCGCTCGGCAACCGGCTTGACTTCGGCGGCCCGTCCTTCGGCTTCTTCTGCGCGACGCAGGAGCAGATCCGCCGCATGCCGGGCCGGATCGCCGGCGAAACCGACGACGTCGACGGGCGCCGCGGCTTCGTCTTGGCCCTGCAGACCCGCGAGCAGCACATCCGCCGCGAGAAGGCGACCCACAACATCTGCACCGCGCAGGCTCTCAACGCGCTGGCGGCGATGGTCCACCTCGCCTGGCTCGGTCGCGAGGGATACCGCGAGCTGGGCGAGCTGCTCGTCCAGCGCACCGCCTACGCGCGCGAGCGCCTCGCCGCGGTCGAGGGGGTTGAGTTGTTGCACGAGGCGCCGGTCGTGCGCGAGCTCGCGCTCCGCCTCGACGCGCCGGTCGACCGCGTGCTGGACCGCTGCGCGGAGCGCGGCATCGCCGCCGGCTACCCGCTGGGGCGCGATTACCCCGAGCACGAGGACGGCCTCCTGGTCGCGATCACCGAGCGTCGCACCAAAGCCCAGATCGACGAGTTGGCCGATGCGCTGGGCGCCGCTGTCGCAGCCGAGGCAGGCGACTTTCTCGGCGATAGGCCGAATAAGTCGCCTCTGGCCGAGGAGATCCGCTGATGGCGATGACCGAGACGCCGATGCAGCGCGAACGCGCCGAGACCATCTACGAGAAGTCGAAGAGCGGTCGGCGCGCGGCGGTGCTTCCGGCCGCCGAAGTCCCCGAGCGCCCGTTGGCGGAGTTGATCCCGCCCGACCTCCTGCGCGACGAGCCGGCCCGCCTGCCCGAGATCGCCGAGCCGGAGATCGTCCGCCACTACAACAAGCTCTCGCGCCGCAACTTCGACCTCGACAGCGGCTTCTACCCGCTCGGCTCCTGCACGATGAAGCACAACCCGCGGCTCAACGAGCGCGTTGCAGCGCTGCCCGGACACGCCCGCCTGCACCCGGCGCAGGACCCCAAACGCGCCCAGGGAGCGCTGGAGCTGATGTGGCTGCTGCAGGAGAGCCTCGCCGAGATCTGCGGCCTGCCCCACGTCAGCCTGCAGCCCTCCGCCGGCTCGCACGGCGAGCTCGCCGGCTTGCTGCTGACTCGCGCCTTCCATGCCGATCGCGGCGAAGTGCGGAGGAGGGTGCTCGCCCCCGACACCTCGCACGGGACCAACCCGGCGTCGGTGACGATGGCCGGCTACGAGGCGGTCAAGGTCGCCACCAACGAGCGCGGCGGGGTCGAGATGGACGACCTGCGGGCGAAGATCGACGCGGACCCCGGCCAGGTCGCCTGCCTGATGCTGACCAACCCCAACACGCTCGGCCTCTTCGACGAGAACATCGCCGAGATCGCGGAGCTGATCCACGCGGCGGGGGGGACGCTCTACTACGACGGCGCCAACCTCAACGCGGTGATGGGCCACTCGCGCCCCGGCGACATGGGCTTCGACATCGTCCACGTCAACCTGCACAAGTCCTTCAGCCAGCCGCACGGCGGCGGCGGCCCGGGCGCCGGGCCGATCGCGGTATCGGAGCGGATCGAGCCCTACCTGCCGCGACCGCAGGTGGTGCGGCGCGAGGGCGAGAACGGCGACGGGCCCAGCTTCGACCTCGACCTAGACCGGCCCAAGTCGATCGGCCGGCTGCGCGGCTTCCAGGGCAACTTCGGCGTCTTCGTCCGCTCCTACGCCTACATCCTCAGCTTGGGGGCCGACGGCCTCGCAGAGGCCTCGGAGACGGCGGTGCTGAACGCCAACTACCTGGTGGCCCGCCTCGCCGAGGGCCGCGCCGGCCGGCGTCTGCCGGTCGCTTTCGACCGCCACTGCATGCACGAGTTCGTCCTCTCCGGCAAGCCGATGAAGAGGGAGCTCGGCCTGGCGACACTCGACCTCGCCAAGCGCCTGCTCGACTTCGGTTTCCACCCGCCGACCGTCTACTTTCCCCTCCTGGTCGAGGAGGCGCTGATGATCGAGCCGACCGAGACCGAGACCAAGGAGAGCCTCGACTCCTTCGCCGAGGCGATCGAGGCGATCCTCACCGAGGCCGAACAGGACCCGGAAGTCGCCAGGTCCGCCCCGTACACGACCCCGGTCCGACGCCTCGATGAGGTCAAGGCGACCCGCAAGCCGGTCGTGCGTCAGCCGCTTGCTTAGTCGCGGTCGTCACCCAAGCGGAAGCGATTGCGCAAGAGCCGCGCCAGTACTCCGGACGTTCCTATAGGTTGCCGAAAACGATTGTGGGGAGGATCGATGAGAATCAAGCTTGTTGTAGGGGTATTGGCCGCATTTCTCTTGCTCGTCGCCAGCGCACAGGCCTTTCATTGGCGCATGAGCTACGGACAGGCGAAGCACTCGAGTAGGGAATTCGCCGAAGTGGCCTGTCACGAAGACCACAAGTGCACCGGATATGGCGTCGGGCAGTGCCTCCGCAAGTCCGAGAGCCGCTTTGACTGCGAAGTGGGGCTCTTCTACGCCGAACAGCCCAAACCGGGGGAAGAAACCGAGTGCAACATTCTTCTGCACTGGGGTGTCGGCCATGGCGGGGTCATCGAATTGAGGAACTACGGCAAACCCCATTGCTTCAAAGCCTGACCTAGAGCTCGGGCAGCTGCTGGTGTAGCTCGAGCACCGGAGCGAAGAGGTCGCCGTGTTGCTCGATCCGTTTCAGCACGTCGCCGGCTTCGAAGACGAGTGAGCCGGCGTCCTCCTTCTCGACCGCCCGTTCGACCTCATCCCAGGTCACGGGCGTCGAGACGGTAGGGCGTTCGCGGGCGCGCAGGGAGTAGACGGCGATCGTCGTCTTGCGGCGGTGGTTCTGGGACCAGTCGACGAAGACCTTGCCTTTTCGTTCGACCTTCTTCATTTTCGAGACGACCAGGTCGGGGGTCTGCTTCTCGAGCAGCTGGGCGATCGCGCGGGCGAGCGGTTTGGTGCCGCCGCCGCCCTCGTCGCCCTCGTAGGTGACCTCCTCGTTGTTGAGCGGCGCGTAGACCTGCAGGCCCTTCGAGCCCGAGGTCTTCGGGAAGCACTCGAGGCCGAAGTGGGCGAAGAGCTCGCGCAGGCGCAGGGCAACGCGGCAGCAGGAGAGGATTTCGGCCGGCGGGCCGGGGTCGAGGTCGAAGGCGAGGACTGTGGGCCGGTCCGGCTCCGCCGCCAACGAGAGCGAGGGGTGTAGCTCGATCGAGGCCAGCTGCGCCATCCAGATCAGCGTCGGCCGGTCTTCGCAAACGCAGAAGTCGATCACGCCCGCGTGCGGGCCGGCTTCCACCGCCGCGGTCTTCACCCAGTCCGGCCGGTGCTTGGGGCAGCGCTTCTCGAAGAAGGCGGCGTCGGTGTCGTCGACGCCTTCTGGGAAGCGGCGCAGGGTCAGCGCCCGCTTTTCCAGGTGCGGCACCATCGCCGGCGCCACCTTGGCGTAGTAGTCGACCACCTCGCCCTTGGTGAAGCCGGCCCTCGGGTAGAGCACCTTGTCGAGGTTGGTGAGCTTCAGCTCACGCCCGTCGACCTCGACCTGCTGGCTCGTGGCCACGGACTACTTGGAGGATTTGGCCTTGGCGCGTTTCTTCGCCGGGGCCTTTTTCGGCGCCTTGGCCTTGCGCGCCTTCGCCTTCCCCTCGCGCTTGCCCTGCACGGCGGCGATGCTCTCCTCCAGCGCCGCCATCAGGTCGGGCGCCTTGGTTGCCTCGCGCTCCTCGCCCTCCGGCGCGGCGACGATCTCCTCGCCGGCGGCCTTGCGTTCGATCATCGCCAGCAGCTGCTCGCGGTACTCGTCGCGGTAGGCGGCCGGGTCGAAGTCGCGGGTCAGCGAGTCGATCAGCTGCTCGGCCATCTCGATCTCGCGCTTGGCGACCTTCGGTTGCTCGGACGGCAGCACGTCGTCGAGCTCCGAGGGCGGCACCACCTCGTCGGCGAAGCGCATCGTGGTCAGCGTGAGCACGCCGTCGCCGGGGCGGATCGCCGCCAGGTGCTCCTTGTTGCGGAAGACGAAGCGGGCGATCGCCACCTTGCCGGACCCCTGCATCGCTCGTGCCAGCAGCGAGTAGGCGCGCTCGGCGCCCTCGGCCGGGCCGAGGTAATAGGGGCTGTCGAAGTAGATCGGGTCGATCTCGCTGATCTCGACGAAGTCCTGGACCTCGATCGCGCGGGTCTTCTGCGGGTCGAGCGAGGCGAGCTCGTCCTTGCTCAGCGGCACGTAGCGGTCCTTGGCTAGCTCGAAGGCCTTGGTGATGCTCTCGTAGGGAACCTCTTCGTCGGTCCCTTCGGCGACGCGGCGGTGGCGGATGCGGACGCCGTCGGACTCGCGGATCTCGCGCAGCGAGATGCCGCGCCGGGCCACGGCGCTGTAGAGCTTGACGGGCACGTTGAGGAGCCCGAAGCTGATCGAGCCGCTCCAGATCGCTCTAGCCATCGACGTTCACCTACCCGATTCTTCCAGCCGACCGGCGCCGATCGCAAGCCCGCTCCTCGTGCGAGAGGCATCTTGCGCTTGGCGCGGTGGGATCATCCGCCGGTGCTTTTCGAGCTGAGCGAAGTTGGCCTGACCCGCGGCGATCGCCGCGTCCTCGACTCGGTCGGCGCCACGATGCCGGCCGGAGCCACGGCAATCGTCGGGCCCTCGGGCGCGGGCAAGTCGACGCTGCTGCGCCTGTTGAACAGGCTTGTCGATCCCGACACAGGGACGATCGCCTACCGGGGGCGACCGCTGGACGGGTACGAGCCGCTGGCCTTGCGGCGTGAGGTCTCGTTGGTGCCGCAGCTGCCGGCGCTGCTGGAGGGGACGGTCGAGTCGAACCTGGCCTTCGCTGCCGGCCTCGCCGGCAAGGAGCTGGACGCCGAGCGCTGCCTCGTCCTCGCCGGGCTCGATCCCGAGTTCGCCGGCCGTGACGTCGCCAAGCTCTCGGTCGGCGAGCAACAGCGGGCCATGCTGGCGCGCTCCATCGCCCAGGAGCCGGCCGTGCTGCTGCTAGACGAGCCGACCTCGGCCCTCGACCACGCCGCCCGCGACGCGATCGAGGCGACGATCGCCGAGCTGCGCCGCAAGCTCGCGATCTCCGTCGTCCTGGTCAGCCACGACCCCGAGCAGGCGCGGCGGCTCGAGCGACTGGGTGGTCGGCTCGAGGAGGGCAGGGCGATCGAGGCCGGCCCGGTCGAGGAGGTGATGACCTGAGCGCCTCGATCCATCTCAGTCCCGGCCAGGTCGCGGCCTCGCTGGCGCTGGTCGTGCTCGCCGCCGCGATCTCCTTCTGGCAGAAGGCCGACCTCGAGCGCGACATCGGCATCGCCACGGTGCGCTCCTTCGTCCAGCTGACCGCGATCGGCTACGCGATCAAGCTGATCTTCGAAGCCGACACGCTCTGGCTCGTCTTCGCCCTGCTCGCCGTGATGGTCGTCTTCGGCGCGCTCACCGCGCGCTCGCGGGCGAAGAAGGTGCCCGGCGCCTTCTGGCCGTTGTTGATCGCGCTGGCAATCGCCGGGGCGACGACCCTCGGCCTCGTCGTCGCCCTCGGCGTCTTCGAACCGACGGCTCGCTACCTCGTCCCGGTCGGCGGCATGGTGATCGGCAACGCGATGACCGCCTCTGCGGTGGCGCTCAACCGCCTCGGCGACGAGATGGCGGACTCGCGCGCCAAGATCGAGGCGACCCTGGCGCTCGGCGCGACCGCCCAGGAGGCGGCGGCCCCCTTCGTCCGTCGCGCCCTGCGCTCGGGGATGATCACCCTGGTCGACTCGACCAAGACCACCGGCCTGATCTTCTTCCCGGGCACGATGGTCGGCATGCTGCTCGCCGGCGCCAACCCGACTGACGCCGTGCGCCTGCAGCTGATCCTGCTCTACGCCCTGCTGGGCAGCGTCGCGATCGCCGCCCTGGTCGCGACGACTCTCGCTTACCGCAATTTCTTCACCCCGGCCCAGCAGCTCCGCGAACCCTGAGTCCTAGACTCACTCGGGTGTCCCGCCAGCAGCGTTTGACCCTGGTCGCGACGATCCTTGGCTCGACGGTGGTCTTCCTCGACTCGACCGTGGTCAATGTGGCGCTGCCGTCGATCGCCGATGGGCTCGACGCCGGGCTTGGCCGGACAGCAGTGGGTGGTCGAGGCCTACATGCTCACCCTGGTCTCTCTGCTGCTGGTCGGCGGCTCACTCGGCGACCAGTTCGGTCGGCGGCGGATGTTCGTCTTCGGCCTGATCGCCTTCGGCGCCACCTCGGCGCTCTGCGCTGTCGCGCCGACGGTCGAGTTCCTGGTCGGCGCCCGCGCCCTGCAGGGGATCGCCGGGGCGCTGCTGGTGCCGGGATCGCTGGCGATCGTCGCCGCCACCTTCGAGGGCGCGGCGCGCGGCAAGGCGGTCGGCACCTGGACTGCCTGGACCGGGATCGCGACCGTGATCGGCCCGGCCGGGGGAGGGGCGCTGGTCGGCCTCACCTCCTGGCGCTCGATCTTCTGGGTCAACCTGCCGCTGATCGCCGCGACCGTGGCGCTGACGATGCACTCGGTGAAAGAGAGCCGCGACCCCGACGCCTTTCGTGGCATCGACTGGACCGGGATCGGGCTCTCGGCCACCGGCCTCGGCGGCCCGGTCTTCGCCCTGATCGAGCAGCCGACCCGCGGCTGGGGCGACCCGATGGTCTGGATCCCCTTCATCGGCGGCATCGCCTGTTTCGTCCTCTTCGTCGGGCACGAGATGCGTGCCCGCCACCCGATGCTCGACCTCGGCCTGTTCAAGATCCGCAATTTCGCCGTCGCCAACCTGACCACGCTCTCGACCTATGCCGGGCTGATCGGCGGCCTCTTCTTCGTCGGCCTCTTTCTCCAACAGGTGGCCGGCTACTCTGCCGCTCGAGGCCGGCCTGGCGACGACCCCGGTCTCGCTGATCCTCTTCTTCCTCTCGCCGCGCTGGGGCAGGATGGCCTCCGGGACGGGGCCGCGCCTGCCGATGACGATCGGCCCGATCGTCGGCGGCCTCGGGCTGCTGCTGATGCTGCGGATCGGCTCCAACGCCGACTACGCCACCGACGTGCTGCCGGCGATCCTCGTCTTCGGCCTCGGCCTCTCCGCCACCGTCGCGCCACTGACCGCAACCGTGCTCGACTCGGTGGAGGAACGCCACGTCGGCATCGCCTCCGGCGTCAACAACGGCATCTCCCGCGTCGCCGGCCTGCTCGCGATCGCCGTGCTTGGCGCCGTGATCTCCGCCTATTTCGGCTCGACCCTCGACAACAACCTAGGCAACCGCCCCCTCGGCCCCCGCGCCGAACGAATCATCTCCGACGCCAAGGCGCAACCCCTGGCGGTGCCAAAGACCAACAAGCTGCCCGCGGCGCAGGCAGTGCGCGTAAGCGCCGCTTCAGCCGAAGCCTCCACCTCCGCCTTCCACATGGGCATAGGCATTGCTGGCGTCCTAATGATCGTCGGCGGCGCCGTCTCTGGCTTCGGCATCGAGAACCCGCGCCGCAAAGTAGAAGCTGTCCCCAACAGGGGCTCCGCCCAGGCCGGCGAGTGCGGTCACAGCGCCGATTGCGATTGCAACGAGCAGCCCGAACCGGCTGCCGAGCCGGCCTAGGCACCACCCAGGTGCAACGTTTTCTCCACCCACCAAGGGGTCAGCGCGTTGCACCTTCCATCCTTTTGTCAGGTGCAACGTTTTCTTCTCCTGTTAGGGGGACAAAGCGTTGCACCTGTTTCTGGGTGCACTCCTCTAGGCTGCCGCACCGATGGCCAAGCCGATCGTCTTTTCAGGGATCCAGCCCACCGGCCGCAAGCACCTCGGCAACTTCATCGGCGCGATTCGGCAGTACGTGGAGGGGCAGGACCGCGGTGAGCCGGCGATCTTCTGCATCGTCGACCTGCACGCGATCTCGGTCGTCTTCGACCCGGCTGAATTGCGCGAGCGGGTCCACGACACCGCCGCGATCCTGCTCGCCGCCGGACTCGACCCACAGCGCTGCATCTTCTTCCGGCAGTCCGACGTGCGCGAGCACAGCGAGCTGACCTGGCTGCTCTCCGCCGTCACCTCCCACGGCGACCTCAACCGCATGCACCAGTTCAAGGAAAAGTCTGGCAAGCAGCGCGAGCTGGCCTCGGCGGCGCTCTTCTTCTACCCGGTGCTGATGGCCGCCGACGTGCTCGCCTACCGGGCGACCGAGGTGCCGGTCGGCGACGACCAGCGCCAGCACGTCGAGCTGATGCGCGAGATCGCCCGCCGCTTCAACGAGCGCTTCGGCGAGACCCTGGTCGTGCCGGAGATGCGCATCCCCGAGGTCGGGGCGCGGATCATGGACTTGCAGGAGCCCGAGCGGAAGATGTCGACCACCGGCGGCACCGAGAACGGCACAGTGCTCGTTCTCGACGAGCCGCAGGCGATCCGCAAGAAGTTCGGCAGCGCCGTCACCGATTCCGATCGCGAGGTGCGGCGGGCGCCTGAGAAGGCCGGCATCACCAATCTGATCGATGTCTACGCGGTCGCCCGCGACATTGGGCCCGAGGCGGTCGAGGCGGAGTTCGAGGGCGCCGGCTACGGCGACTTCAAGAAGGCCGTGGCGGAGGCGGTGGTCGACTACCTCGCTCCGGTCCGGGAGCGCTACGCGGAGCTGCGCCCGGACGAGGCGGCGCTCGAAGCGACCCTTGCCGCCGGCGCCGAGAAGGCCCGCGCGATCGCCGCGCCGACGGTGGCCGAGGTTCGCGAGCGCATGGGCTTTGCCCCGGCCTAGTCGCCATCCCGCCCGGGCGTTACGGTCCCTCCTGTGACCGTCGCCGAGCTGGACCTCGACCTCGACGTCTTCGCCGGGCCCTTCGACCTGCTGATGGCGGTCGTCCTGCGCGAGGAGGTCAGCCTGCTCGAGGTCGAGCTGGGCGAGATCGTCGTCGCCTACGTCGAGCACCTCGAGCGCGAGGACGAGCTCGAGCTCGATGTCGCCACCGAGTTCCTCGTCCTGATCGCCTCGCTGCTGGAGCTGAAGTCGCGGCTGCTGCTGCCGGGAGAAGAGGAGGGGCTGGAGGACGTCACGCCCGAGGAGGCGGTCGAGGAGCTGCTGGCGCGCCTGCTCGAGTACCGCCGCTATCGCGATGCCGCCGCCACCCTGGAGCAGCGCTTCGAGGCTGCGCGCGGCTACCTCTACCGCTCGGCGCCGCTGCCGGTGGAGCTGCGCCAGGTCGCGATCGACGCGGCGACCGCCGTCTACGACCCAGACCGCCTCGGCGCGGCCCTCGGCGACCTGTTGGCGACCCCGCCCGAGCTCAACCTCGACCACATCCGCCCGACCGTCTCGCTGGAGAAGCGCCTGCGCGCCCTGCGCGAGGCCCTGCGCGGCCGTTCCAGCATCGACTTCGACGAGCAGTTCGGCGGCGAGGACCGGCTCACTCAGGCGGTGACCCTCTTCGCCCTGCTCGACCTCTACCGCAAAGGCGAGGCCACCTGGGAGCAGTCCAAACCCTTCGGCCCGATCGAGATCCGCAAGCGGGAGCTTTCAACATGAGCGACCTCTCCCGCACGATCGAAGCGCTGCTCTTCCTCTCGCCGCAGCCGGTAAGCCCCCGCGACCTCGCCGAGGCGACCGAGGCCACAGAGGGGCAGGTCGAGGAGGCGATTGAGTTGCTGCGCGAGGACCTCGCCGAGGGCAAGCGCGGCGTCGTCCTGCGCGAGGTTGCCGGCGGCTTCGCTCTGGCCAGCGATCCTGGCAGCGAGGCGGCGGCACGGCGCCTCCTGGCCAAGCCGCGTACGCCGCCGCTGACCCAAGCCCAGGCCGAGACCCTCGCCATCGTCGCCTACCTGCAACCGGTCACCCGACCCGAGGTGGCCCGAATCCGCGGTGTTACCTCGGAGTCGGCCGTTCAGACTTTGGCCGAGCGGGGGCTGATCGAGGAGTCCGGGCGTTCGCAGTTCGGGGCGGCCATCTTCAAGACGACGGAGCTGTTCGAGCGATTGTTCGGGCTCGCCGGGCTGGAGCAGCTACCGGATCCGTCGAAGTTCGATCCGACTCCTGAGGACGAGCGGGAGCTTCGCGAGAGACTGCTCAAGGCGGGGGAACAGCGGGTTCAGCCTTGAGGTGGGGGCGGGTCCGGGGGAGGGTTCGCCGGAGCAACAGCGGGGAGCCTCCGTCGAACCCTCCCCCGGACCCGTCTGCGCCATGAGGCTCGCCAAGTTCCTTGCGCATGGGGGCGTCGCTTCGCGGCGTAAAGCGGAGGTGATCATCGGCAAGGGCAGGGTCACGGTTGGTGGCAAGGTCGTTACCGATCCGGCGCGGGATGTGGGCGATGCTGACGAGGTGCGGGTCGATGGGAGCTTGATTGGGCCTGAGGCTCTGGAGGTTTGGGCGATTAATAAGCCTGCTGGAGTGGTCTCCACAGCGAGGGAGCCCGGAAGCCGGCCTGCCGTGGTCGGGCTGGTGGATTCGGGGGCGCGGCTTTATCCGGTTGGGCGCCTCGATGTGGATTCGACCGGGCTGCTGCTGCTGACCAACGATGGCGCTCTTGCTAACCGGCTGACCCATCCCCGCTACGGGGTGGCCAAGGCCTATCGAGCTGAGCTGCGTAGGCCGCCCTCCGATGCGGACCTGAGGCGGCTCGCCAGTGGGGTAGAGCTGGAAGATGGGATGACGGCGCCAGCCGAGCTGCGGCGGCTGGGGGAGCGGGAGGTTGAACTGACGTTGCGCGAGGGCCGTAACCGGCAGGTACGGCGGATGGCCGAGGCTGTTGGCAACCGGGTGGTGGCGTTGCGGCGGGTTCGTTTTGGCTCGGTCGAGCTGGGCTCGCTTGCGCAGGGAGAGGCGCGGCGGCTCGGCGAGGATGAGATTGCGCGGCTCTGGGAAGATTCGCAACGATGAGCGAGGAGCGACTGTTCGCGGTCCGGGGCGCCGTGCAGGCCGAGGCCAACGAGGCCGAGGCGATCGTCGGCGCGACCGAGATGCTGATGCGGGAGCTGCTCGACCGCAACGCGCTCGGCGCCGAGGCGATGGTCAGCTGCCTTTTCACCACCACCGGCGACCTCGACGCAGAGTTCCCCGCCGTCGCCGCGCGGCGCCTTGGGCTCGACTCGGTGCCGCTGATCTGCGCCCGCGAGATCGACGTCCCCGGCGCGATGCCGCAGGTGATCCGGGCGATGGTCCACTACTACGCGCCGCTTGGGCACAAGCCCGCCCACGTCTACTTAGGCGCGACGCAGGAGCTCCGGGCGGACCTCCACGCCGCGCAGTAGCGAGCCTCATCGGCACAATGTGTCGATGAGCGTCACCTTTGCCGAGAAGCTTGCCCGCATGCCGGGCTACCAGGCGGGCGTGCCCACCGGGCAGGCTCCGGAGGCGATCGCGGCCGGCGGCATCGCCCAGCTCGCCTCCAACGAGTCGCCCTCGCCGCCGCACCCGAAGGTGATCGAGGCGATCGCCGCCGCGGCCGGGGCGATGAACCGCTACCCCGATCCCGACGCGACCCTGCTGCGCCGCCGCATCGCCGAGCGCTACGAGACCGACCCCGCCCGGGTCGCGGTCGGCAACGGCTCCTGCGAGATCCTGCTCGCCGCCGCCGAGGCGCTCTGCGAGCCGGGCGCCGAGATCCTCTACTCCTGGCCCGCCTTCTCGATGTACCCCTACCTGCCGGCGCTGACCGGGGCGCGCGAGGTGCGCGTGCCCCTGGCCGAGGGTGACGTGCACGACCTCGACGCGATGGCGGCCGAGGTCACCGCCGCGACCCAGCTGGTCCTCGTCTGCAACCCCAACAACCCGACCGCTACCCATGTGCCGGCCGCCGAGGTCGCCGCCTTCTGCGCCGGGCTGCCCGCGCACGTCACGGTGATCCTCGACGAGGCTTACGTCGAGTTCCAGACCCACGATGACGTCGACGCCTCGGTCGACCTGCTCGCCGAGCTGCCCAACCTGGTCGTCCTGCGCACCTTCAGCAAGGTCTACGGGCTGGCCGGGCTGCGGGTCGGCTACGCGCTGGGCTCGCCGAAGTTCCGCGCCGCGATCGACGCGGTACGCCAGCCCTTCAGCGTCAACGCCCTTGCCCAGGCCGCGGGGGCGGAGGCGATCCTGCACCAGGACGACGTCACCCAGCGGGTCAAGAGCACGGTCGCCGAGCGCATCCGCGTCGAGGAGGGCCTGGGTGCGCTCGGTCTGGCGACCTCCGAGACCCACGCCAACTTCTCCTGGGTCGATCTCGGCGAGGCCGAAGAGGCCGAGGTTGTCGCGGGCCTCGCCGAGCGCCAGATCGCCGTCCGCCCAGGCACCCCGCTCGGCGACCCCGGCCACATCCGCGTCTCCTACGGCAGCGCCGAGGAGAACGGCCGCTTCCTCAGCGCACTCAGTGCGCTGCGCGGCTGACTGACCATCGCCTGTTTGGCTCTGAGTACATGTCAGTCCGCCAACTAGTCAATTTCATCCTTGCGTTATTTCGCGAAGTCGGCGAGAGTGACGCGATGCGCGGCTATTCCCAGCACCGACGGAGCTGGCTCGCCGCCGCGCTGGGCGCCCTCTTCGCAGTGGGCTTGGTCTGCGTTGTCACGCCGGCGGGGGCCGAGAAGCAGGCGGCGGGCAAGTCGACGTCCGGCAAATCAGCGCTTTGCCGGGGCGGCAACGCCCTCTTCGCCCTGGGGCGCTTCGGTGCGGCCGAAACCGCCTACGAGAAAGACATCGAAACCGACGCGACGGTCAAGTGCGGGCGCGAAGGCCTGGCCAAAATCGGCCATACGTATCCCTGTGTGGCCGCCAGGTCGCTGGCGAAAAGCGGTGAAAAGACGGAATCAAACAAGGCCTACGTCGAATTGCTCGAGGGCAAGCCGCGCAAGCAGTGCGCCCGTGACGGCGCCGCTTCGAGCTCCGATCCCGATATCTGGGAAAAGCTGAAGACGACCACCGAAGACGCGACGACCGCGATCGGCTTCGCGGCGCTCGCGATCGCCGGCCTGATCGTGCTGGGCCTGCTCCTGCTCAACCTTCAGGCTCGAATTCCGGGCCTGAGACGCATCTGGCCCGCGGCCATGATTCGCCGGCCGGCGCTGACGATTCAACCGCTTGGCGACAGCGGGCTCGGTGACAAAAAGCTGGGCGCTGCCACGACCGCTCTGCTGAGGGAAAAGATCGAACCCGGGACCGGGCCAGACGGACTGACGGTCTCGGGTACCGACAGCCCCGAGGAATCTTGGATCGAACGGGTCGGCGAAATCGGGGAACCAGCAAAGATCGGCGCCGCCATTGTGGCCTTCCTGGCGACGCTGCTGCCACGGCGCCGGATCAAGTTGAGTGGCGAGATCCAGCCGAAGGGTGGGGTTAGCGGTCCTGGAATCAGCGTCGAACTGGATCGCAAATTCATCTCGGAAGGCAGCGTCACGCTCTGGGCCAAGGATTTCCTCCTGCCGGCCGGTGCGGCGGAAGACGAGGTTGACGCCGTCCGGCGCCTCGCCACACCGGCGGCGGCCTGGGTCAGTCACACGGTCACCGAGACGACCGGAGGCAAGCCGTTGGTTGCAGGACAGGCGATGAGTTGGGCTCGCTTCAGAGCCGGCTTCGAGTGGCAACTGGCGGGCGAGCGGGAGATGGCAAAGAAGCTCTACGAAGCCGCCGCTGGGAGCGATGAAAGTAACTACGCCGCCCGGTTGAACCTCGGCCTGCTCCGCTCCGGCGACGGCAAACATCGGAAGGCCGTGAAACTGATCGAGGACGCGCTCAAGATCATCGAGGCCGACGCGTGAAATACGACTCCAACCCGGATTGGTACCGCGCCAAGCATGCGCTGGCTCGTGAGTATGTGAGCTGGGCCAAAGTCAAGGAGGGCGCGAGAGCGGCCTCCTTGCTCGACCAGGCCAAAGAATGCGCAGTGGAGCTTCTGAGTCAGGCTGAGATCAAGCTGGCGCGTCCGCTCTGGGGGTTGGGGAAAACGGCTGCCGCGAACAGAAAGCTGAAGAATTTCATTGCCGACGACATCGTTCCCACCACGCGGGTCCTCCTCGTCGAGGTGGAGGCTGCGAGGCAGTCGCTGAAAGCTGAGACCGATGTCGAGGTGACGACCGCGACCGTCCAAGAGATCGACGAGGAGACCGCTGATACCCCCGATGCGAACTATGGCCTTGCCCGCCTCTACGCCCAGATCGACGAGGATGAGCTGGCAGGCAGATCTCTCCAGCTCGTCATCGACGGCACCGGTCGTCCGACCTGGCCGGGACTGGCGCATCGGATTGTGAGGGACCCGGTGCTCGCCGGGATCGTCGTATCGTCAGCCTTTCAGCCGGTGGAGGGGTTCGAGACCTACCTGCAGAAAGCGTTACTGGCGGCTGAGAAGCCGGTCGAGAAGTCCCAGGGCCTCGACTAGTCCCGTCTCACCTGCTAAAAAGTCAGGGAAGGTGAAGCGTTCCACTGACACGACGAGAGTCTCTCGCGCCGCGGGCGCCACGCTCGTCCCTGTCCGCTTCTCCTATTTCTGGCGATTTAGCTAGGCGTCCGGCCTCGCGGCTCCTGCCGCATCGCATAAGCACTGGCCGGGCGTCGGACTGACTCGCCTCGTTTCGCTGCGCGTGCTGCGACGAGGAAACCGGAAGTAGGCTTGTGACGTGGAGGACGGTGAAGGCAAAATGATGATCGGGATGCAGGGCGAGACGCGGGACCGGGTGCGGGACCAGCGAATCGAGCGAATCGAGGAGCTGGTCTCCCCGGCGAGGCTGCTGGAGGAACTGCCCCTTGGTGAGGGGCGGGCCAAGGCCGTGGTGCGCGGCCGCGGCGAAGTTGGAAACGTGCTGGACGGCAGCGACGACCGGATTCTGGTCGTGGTCGGGCCGTGCAGCGTCCACGACCCGGCGGCGGCGCTGGACTACGCCGGGCGGCTGGCCGAAATGTCGCGCGGCGTCAGCCGCGACCTGCTGATCGCGATGCGGGTCTACTTCGAGAAGCCGCGGACGACGACCGGCTGGAAGGGCCTGATCAACGACCCCCACCTCGACGACTCCGGCGACGTCAACACCGGCCTGCGGATGGCGCGCCAGCTGCTGCTCGAGGTGCTCGACCTCGGCATCTCGGTCGGCACCGAGTTCCTCGACCCGATCACGCCTCAGTACATCGCCGACGCCGTTGCCTGGGGGGCGATCGGCGCCCGCACGACCGAGAGCCAGACCCACCGCCAGCTCGGCTCCGGCCTCTCGATGCCGATCGGCTTCAAGAACCGCACCGACGGCGACGTCCAGGTCGCGGTCGACGCGGTCCGCGCCGCGGCGGCGCCCCACGCTTTCGCCGGGATCGACGACAACGGCGCGCCCGCCGTCCTCTATACGACGGGCAATCCCGACGGGCACGTGATCCTGCGCGGCGGAAAGGGCAGCCCCAACCACGACGAGGAGGGCGTCGCCCTGGCGCTGGAGCGGCTGCGGGACGCGGGCCTGCCCGAGCGCCTCGTGATCGACGCCTCCCACGACAACAGCGGCAAGGACCCGGTCCGCCAGCAGCTCGCCGCCGGCCAGATCGCCGACCAGATCGCCGACGGCAACGCGACGATCGTCGGCGTCATGCTCGAGTCGTTCCTGGTAGAGGGGCGCCAGGATCTCGGCGATGGCAGCGACCTCGTCTACGGGCAGTCGATCACCGACCCCTGCATGAGCTGGGAGAGGTCGGTCGAAGCATTGGACCAGCTCGCCTCAGCGGTCAGGGCGCGGCGCGGCTGATGAAGATCGCGGTCCTCGGCGTCGGCCTGATCGGCGGCTCGATCGGGCTCGCCGCCAGGCGCCGCCTGCAGGCCGAGGTGGTCGGGTTCGACCCGGATCCCGGCACGCTCGCCAGAGCGGTCGAAGCCGGCGCGATCGATCGCGGCGCCGCCACGCCCGCCGGGGCGTGCGAGGGAGCCGAGGTCGTCTTCTGTGCCGCGCCGGTCGCCGGCCTGACCGAGCTGGCCGCCACCGCGCTGGAGGCCTGTGCCCCTGACGCCGTGGTCACCGACGTCGGCTCGACCAAGCGCGACATCGTCGCCGCCCTCGGCGCCGACGAGCGCTTCATCGGCGGCCACCCGCTCGCCGGAGCCGAGACCTCCGGCGTCGAGAACGCCCGCGAGGACCTCTTCGAGGGCGCCCGCTGGTACCTGACGCCGAAAAGCGAGCGCTCCAGCGGCCTCCTCTACGACCGCCTGCAGCGGACGATCGCCGGGCTCGGGGCGCGAGTGCAGGCGATCGACGCCGAGGCGCACGATCGCCTGATGGCGACGGTCAGCCACCTGCCCCACGTCGTCGCCAACGTCCTCGTCGGCCAGGCCGCGGCGGAGCTGAGTCGCGATTCCGAGCGGATGCCGGAGGTCGGCCCGAGCTTCCGCGACACGACCCGCGTCGCCGGCGCCAACCCGGCGATCTGGGGCGACATCTTCGCCAGCAACCGCGAGGCGGTCGCGGAGGCGGTCGAGGCCGTCGCCGGCCGCCTGCGCGACGCCGCGGCGCTGATCCGCGAGGGCGGGCGCGACGCTGTCGCCGAGTGGCACGCGAGCGCCGCCGCCGACCGGCGCCGGCTGCTCGAGGCCGAGCTGGCCGGGGGGCCGCTGCGCGAGCTGCGGGTCGTCGTCGCCAATCGGCCCGGGACGATCGCCGAGCTCGCCCTCGCCCTCGGCGAGGCCGGCGTCAACATCGAGGACATGGCTCTCTACCCGACTCCCGACATGACCTCGGGCGCGGTCTCGCTCTGGGTCTCCGGCGACGATCAGGCGGCGCGCACGGTCGACCTGGTGCGCGAGCTCGGCCACAGCGTCAGCGCCGTCGCCGACGGGGAGTGACGATGGCGACCCGCTTCGATCCGACCGGCCCGCTGCAAGGCAGCCTGCGACCGCCGGCCGACAAGTCGATCTCCCACCGCGCCGCCCTGATCGCCGCGATGGGGGACGGCGACGCCGCGATCGAGGGCTACCTCGACTCGGCCGACACCCGCTCGACCCTGGCGGCCGTGGAAGCCCTGGGCGCCGAGGTCCTCGGGGTGCACGACGACCGGGTCGAGCCAGTGATCGGGATCCGCGGCGTCGGCCTGCGCAACCCCGTCTCGGCGAAGATCGACGTCGGCAACGCCGGTACGTTGCTTCGGCTGCTGCCCGGCTGGCTGGCAGGACAGGACGGGGGACGCTGGACCCTCGACGGCGACGAGTCGATCCGCCGCCGGCCGGTCGATCGCATCGCCGAACCGCTGCGCAGGATGGGCGGAGAGCTGCGCTGCCGCGAGGGCCGCCTGCCGCCGATCGAGATCGAGGGCGCGGCGCTGAGTGCGATCGAGTACGAGCTGCCGGTGGCGAGCGCCCAGGTCAAGTCGTGCCTGCTCTTTGCGGCGCTGCTCGCCGATGGCGAAACCTGGATCAAGGAGCCGGCGCGCAGCCGCGACCACACCGAGCGAATGCTCTCGGCCGCTGGCGCCAACATCGCCTGGCTGCGCGGTGGGATCGCGGTGCTGCCGGCGAAGCGGCTCGAGCCGGGCGAGGTCGCGATCCCCGCCGACTTCTCCTCGGCCGCCTTTTTCATCGTCGCCGCGCTGCTCGTGCCTGGCAGTGAGATCTTCCTCGAGCAAGTTGGCACGAATCCGACCCGGACCGGCCTGCTTGACGTGCTCGAGCGGATGGGGGCGGAGATCGAGGTCGAGCCCGTAGGGGAGCGTGGCGGCGAGCCGATCGGGACGATCCGCGTCCGCTCCTCCACCCTGCGCGGCACCGAGGTCGGTGGGGCCGAGATCCCGGCGGCAATCGACGAGCTGCCGCTCGTCGCCCTCGCCGCCTGCTTTGCCGAGGGGGAGACGACCATTCGCGACGCCGCAGAGCTGCGCCGCAAGGAGTCCGACCGGGTCGCGACGACATGCGCGGCGCTGGGCGCTCTCGGCGCGAAGGTCGAACCGCGCAAGGACGGGATGCGGATCGAGGGCGGGGGTGGCCTGCGCGGCGGCGCGATCTCCTCGCAGGGCGATCACCGGATCGCGATGCTGGGAGCGATCGCCGGCCTCGCCTCCCGCGAGGGCGTCGCGGTCGTGGGCATGGACGCCGCCGCGATCAGCTACCCGCGCTTCGAGAAGGATCTCGCCTCGTTGCTGGCGGGCGGCGCCTGAGGCGCGCCGCCCATACGCTGCCAGCCATGGTCATCGCTATCGACGGGCCCGCCGGGGCCGGCAAGTCAACGGTTGCCCGTGCCCTCGCGGAGCGGCTCGGCTTCACCTACCTCGACTCGGGAGCGATGTACCGCTGCGTCGCCCTGGCGGCGCTCGAGCGCGGCGCCGATCTCGACGACGAGGGCGAGGTCGGGGAGCTCTCCGTCTCGCTGCAGATCGCGCTGGACGGCGAGCGGATCGTCCTCGACGGGCGTGACGTGAGCGCGGCGATCCGCGAGCCCGCCGTGACCGACGCCTCCTCATGCGTCTCCGTCCACCCGGCCGTGCGAGAGGCGATGGTGGCGCGCCAGCGTGACCTGATCGCCGCCGGGCGCTACGTCGCCGAGGGCCGCGACATCGGCACCGTGGTCAGTCCCGAGGCGCCGCTGAAGGTCTTCCTCACCGCTTCCGCCGAGGAGCGGGCCCGCCGCCGCGCCGCCCAGACGGGAGAGGACTTCGCCGCGGTCCTGGCCGCGCAGCGAGAGCGCGACAGCCGCGACGAGACCCGCGAGCACAGCGCCCTGCGCCCAGCGGCCGACGCGGTCGGGCTCGACAGCACCGGCCTCGCCCTCGACGAGGTGGTCGACCGGATCGCCGCCCTCGCCGGCGAGAAGGGGCTCGCTTGAGCCGCCTGCCGATCGTCGCCGTCGTCGGCTTTCCCAACGTCGGCAAGAGCACGCTGGTCAACCGGCTGGCCGGCGGGCGCGAGGCGGTCACCCATGCCGAGCCGGGTGTCACCCGCGACCGCAAGGTGGTGCGCTGCGAGTGGAACGGGGTCGCCTTCGAGCTGCTCGACACCGGCGGCATCGACATCGAGGACGAGTCCGAGCTGGCCCGCGACATCCAACAGCAGGCGCGCCTCGGCATCGCCGAGGCCGATGTGGTAATGCTGGTCGTCGACGCTCGCGCGGGCGTGCGCGCCGGCGACGCCGAGCTGGCCAAGACGCTGCGCGGCGCCGAGGTGCCTGTCGTCGTCGTCGCCAACAAACTCGACCGCCCCGAGGACGAGCACATGAGCGCCGAGCTGAACAAGCTCGGGCTGGGGGAGCCGCTGCCGGTCTCGGCCAGTCACGGCCTCGGCAGCGGCGACCTGCTCGATCGCGTGGTCGAGCTGCTCGGCGAGCGCGCGCAGGCCGACGAGCCCGACGACGCCACCCGGGTCGCCGTGATCGGCCGTCCCAACGCCGGCAAGTCCTCGCTGGTCAACGCCTTTCTCGGCTCCGACCGGGTGATCGTCTCGCCGCGCGCCGGCACCACCCGCGACGCGATCGACACCGAGGTCGAGGTCGACGGCCGCCACGTCGTCCTCGTCGACACCGCCGGCCTGCGCCGGCGCTCCAAGGTGGCGGGCACGGTCGACTACTACGCCCAGCTGCGCTCCGAACACGCGGTCGAGCGCGCCGACGTCGCCCTGGTCGTCTGCGACGCCTCCGAGGGAGTCACCGCCGAGGACCTGCGCGTGGCCGAGATCGCGATGAAGGCCGGCTGCGCGACCCTGCTGGCGCTCAACAAGTGGGACGTCACCACTACCGACATCGACGACGCCCGCGCCCGGGTCGAGCGCAAGCTGCGCCTGCGCCCGGCCGTCGTCACCTGCTCGGCGACGCGCGGGCGCAACGTCGCCAACCTGCTGCCCAAGGCGCTGGAGCTGGCCGACAAGGCGGGCGAGCGGATCCCGACGCCGGAGCTAAACCGCTTCGTCGCCGATGTCGTCGCCAAGACGCCGCCGCCTTCCAAACGCGGCCGCCGCCTGCGCCTCTACTACTCCGCCCAGATCGGCGAGCGGCCGCCGCGGATCTCGATCCAGGTCAACGACCGCAAGCTGATCGGCCGCGATTGGGCCTACCACCTGGAGAACCGGATGCGCGAGACCTACGGGATGGAGGGCGTTCCGCTGATCATCGACTTCCGCGTCCACTCCGGAACCAGAGAAGGCCGCTGATGCTCAGCACGTTTAGAGCATTGCAACGCTAGGCTTTCCCTCATGACCGATACCCAGCCGCTCGCCGAGGGCGAGTACCTCTTCACTTCCGAGTCCGTCACCGAGGGCCACCCCGACAAGGTCTGCGACGCGATCTCAGACGCCGTGCTCGATGCGGTGATGGCCGACGATCCCGAGGGGCGGGTCGCCTGCGAGACGCTCGTCAACACCGGCATGGCTGTGGTCTCGGGCGAGATCACGACCAGCGTCCACCTCGACGTGCCGGAGCTGGTTCGCGAGACGATTCGCGAGATCGGCTACGACCACGGCGACTACGGCTACAACTGCGATCACATCTCGGTCCTCGTCTCGCTCGACAAGCAGTCGCCCGACATCGCCCAGGGCGTCGACAAGGCTTATGAGACGCGGACGGAATCGGTAGAGGACGAGCTGCTGATCGCCGGCGCCGGCGATCAGGGCATGATGTTCGGTTACGCAAGCGACGAGACCGAGGCGCTGATGCCGATGCCGATCCACCTCGCCCACCGGCTCGCCGAGCGGCTGGCGGCGGTGCGCAAGGACCGCAGTCTCGACTACCTCGGTCCCGACGGCAAGACCCAGGTCACCGTCCGCTACGCCGACGGCCGCCCGGTCAAGGTCGAGAAGCTGCTGATCTCGACCCAGCACGCCGAGGGCGTCGAGTCGGAGTCGCAGATCAAGCCCGACCTCTGGGAGAGCGTCGTCCTGCCGGTGCTCGGCGCCGAGGCCGACGGCCTCTTCGAGGCCGAGGAGCTGCGCCACCACTTCCTCGTCAACCCGACCGGCAAGTTCGTGATCGGCGGCCCGGTCGGCGACGCCGGCCTCACCGGCCGCAAGATCATCGTCGACACCTACGGTGGTATGGCCCGCCACGGCGGCGGCGCCTTCTCCGGCAAGGACCCCTCAAAGGTCGATCGCTCGGCCGCCTACGCCGCCCGCCACGTCGCCAAGAACGTCGTCGCCGCCGGCCTCGCCCAGCGCTGCGAGGTCCAGGTCGCCTACGCGATCGGCGTAGCCCGCCCGATCTCGCTGATGGTCGAGACCTTCGGCACCGGCCGGCTCCCCGACGCGGAGATCTCCCGCCTGGTCGAAGCGGAGTTCGACCTCCGCCCGGGCGCCTTTCGTCGCTACCTCGACCTGCACCGCCCGATCTTCCGCAAGACGGCGGCCTACGGCCACTTCGGCCGCGACGACGAGGCCTTCACCTGGGAGCGGATAGACCGCGCCGAGAAGCTCAAAGCTGCGGCCGGCCTCGAAGCGGCGCCTGCTTAAGGCAAGCGGGGGAGAGGCCCGGTCGGCCTCCAGACGAATTGATGCCGCACGCGCGCATCGCGCGCTTAGCGACCAACGAAGAGCGCGGCTGCGCCGCGCCTTGAACCACGAGTGCAGCGGCCGCTTCGCGACATTCGTCTGGAGGCCGACCGGGCCTCTCTCTCGACAGCTTTCGGCGGGACAAGCTTGGTCGCGAGCGAGGAGAAGCCTCAGTACGGGGCGCGAAGGCCCTTGAACATCGGGAAGTGCTTCAGATTGCGGGTCGCGAGTTGGGCATCGATCTCTTCGGCGGTGGCGGCTATTGCGAGGTCGGCCACGCCGATGCCGGGGTGGCTGCGCCGCCAGCGGCGCCCGAGCTCTCCGGCGCGGCGTGCAACCGCTTCGCTCACGGGTACCCAGGCAACGAGGGCGAAGAGCTTGTCGGCCGCTCGCCGCTCGGAGGAGCGAAGGCCCTGGACCACCTCGATCCGGCTGATCTCCGAGCACGACGGTCGGTCATCCAGGCTCGCGAGATATTTCGTCGCCGGAGTCGAGGCGCGGAGGTGGTCGATCAGGACGCCGGTGTCGAGAACGATCGTCAACGCTCGAGACGCGAAAGACGCTCAGCGTCATCGCGCCGAAGATCCTCGACGTACTCGGCGCCCTCAGCCAGATAGGGAGCGATCCCCGAAGTCCCCTCAATCGCCTTCTTCCACTGCGCTTGCCACGCCTCAGCATCCCTCTCCTCGTTCGAGAGGTACACGTCGACCGCATGGCGGATCACCATCGAGCGCGATGTCCCTTCAGCGGCGGCGCGCCGATCAAGACGAGTCGTCTGATCGTCGTCGAGATAGATCTGAGTTCGATTCATGATGTATAAGCGTACATCAGTACCTTCAGGCGCGTGGATGCAGTTCCATCAGGGATGAGCTTTTGGTTTGAGCGAGGGGGAAGCCTCGAGAGGGATGGCGGGTGCGCCTCTCCGGGAATGTCGCGAAGCGGCGGAAAAGCATTCCGGTTATTGCGCGGCGCAGCCGCGCTCCTCATTGGTCGCTAAGCGCGCGCAGCGCGCGTGCGACATCAATTCCCGGAGAGGCGCACCCGCCATCCCGCCCGGGTCGACAGCCGAGGTCTAGCTTGGCGGCTGGGCTTCGCCGAGCCCGTGGCTCCCGGCGGCATTCGCGCCCGTGGCCTGATCGACCCGGTGGACCACGTCGCCGGGATCGGCCACGCCGAAGAAGACGAAGTTGTAGTCGTCGCCGGCCGCCGTGTCGAAGTCGACGTCGCCGATCTGCATCAGGCGCTGGTAGATGGACTGTTTGTAGTTGACGTTCTGGACGCGCTCGAGGCGGGTCTCCTGGATCTCGCGGGAGACGATGCCTCGTTTGATGTTGAGGCGGCGGTCGGTGATCGTGTAGGTGGTCGAGATCCGCTTGAAGAAGCCGACCAGGACGGTCACCGCGACGATCACGAGGACGACGAGGAAGACGGTTGCGCTGCCGGAGCCGAAGAGCTTGATCAGGACGCCGATGATCGCGGCGATCAGGATCCCCTTCAGGTAGAAGCCGAGGATCGCCCGCCACGAGGGGTGGCCCTCGAAGATCACCTGCTCTCCCTGGCTGAGGTTGAGCCCCATCGCTGCGCAGCATACCCGCGCCGTCCGCGTTCCTCCATAACTTGGGACGGTGTCGATAGCGAAGGTCGAGCCGCTCACCACCGCCCGTGCCCTGCGCGGCCCCTTCGACTACCGCCTGCCCGCCGCGATGGCAGACCTCGAGGTCGGCAGCGTCGTCCGCGTCCCCTTTGGGCGCCAGCGCCTGCTCGGCGTCGTGGTCGAGCTTGCCGAGACCTCCGAGCTCGCCCCGGAGCGGCTGGCGGAGCCGCTCGAAGCGCTCGAGGCGGGCACGCCGGCGGAGCTGGTCCGGCTCGGCCTCTGGGTCGCTCGCGAGTACTGCTCGACCCCCTCGCGCGGCCTGCAGCTCGTCCTGCCGCCCGGGACCGGCGCCGCCGGCCAGCGGGTCCGCTCGCGCCTGGAGCTGCGGGCCGAGATCGCCGCCGCCGGCGAGGCGGCGCTGAGTGGCGGCGAGCGGCTAGGGGTCAAGCAGCGCGCGGTGCTGGAGGCGCTGCGGGCGGGGGAGATGTCGGCCCCTGAGCTCGCCGCCGCGGTCGGCTCCGACCGCGGCGTGCTGCGCCGGTTGGAGGAGCGCGGCCTGATCGCCACCCGCAGCTCGCGGGTGCGGCGCCGCTCCGCCCACCCCGAGGTCGGCGCCCGCGGTGGGCGTCCCGAGCTGCTGCCCGAGCAGGAGGCTGCGGTGCGCAGCGTCGTCGCTGCGCTCGACGGCGAAGCCGCCGCGCCCCGCGAGCAGCTCCTCTACGGCGTCACCGGCTCGGGCAAGACCGAGGTCTACCTGGCCGCGGTCGAGGCGGCTCTGGCCCGCGGCAAGGGCGCGATCGTCCTCGTCCCCGAGATCGGCCTGGCGCCGCAGGCGGTGGCCCGCTTCCGGGCGCGGCTCGGCGATCGCTTCGCGGTCCTGCACTCGGCGCTGCCCGACGGCGAGCGCTACGACGAGTGGCGGCGCCTGCGTAGCGGCGAGGCGAGCGTCTGCGTCGGTCCCCGCTCGGCCGTCTTCGCGCCGCTCGCGGACCTCGGCCTTGTCGTGATCGACGAGGAGCACGATCCCTCCTACAAGCAGGAGGGCGACCCCTGCTACGACGCCCGCGCCGTCGCCCGGCGCCGCGCCGCCGAGAGCGGCGCCGTGCTGCTCGCCGGCACGGCGACGCCGCGACCGGAGACCTGGCTGGAGCTGCCGCGGCTGGAGCTGCCGCGCCGCGTCGACGGCCGTCCGATGCCGCCGGTGAAGGTGCTCGACATGCGCGAGGTTGATCCGCGCTCCGGTCCTCTGCACGCTGAGACCTGGGCGGCGCTGGAGGCCGTGCGTGCGGACGGCGCCAAGGCGATCGTGATGGTCAACCGGCGCGGCTTCGCCCCCTGGCTCACCTGTCGCTCCTGCGGGCGGCATTGGAGCTGTCCCAACTGCGACGTCTCGCTGATCGTCCACCGCCACAGCGGCCGGCTGGTCTGCCACCACTGCGCCCACTCCGAACCGCTGCCGCGCGCCTGCGGCGACTGCGGCTCGACAACGCTCTCGCAGGCCGGGGTCGGCACCGAGCAGGTCGAGGCGCTGCTCGCCGAGCGCCTGGCGCCGATGCCGATTTTCCGCCTCGACGCCGACACCGCCGGCGCCCGCGGCGCCCATGCCCGCATCCTCGCCGCCTTCGGCGAGGCCGAGAGCGGCGTCCTCGTCGGCACCCAGATGGTCGCCAAGGGCCACGACTTCCCCGAGGTCACCCTGAGCGCGATCCTCGATGCCGACGCGACCCTGCGCTTCCCCGACTTCCGCGCCGCCGAGCGGACCTTCGCGATGGTCGCCCAGCTAGCCGGCCGCAGCGGCCGCGGCGAGGCCGGCGGCGAGGTGATCGTCCAGACCCTGGCGCCGAGCGCGCCCAGCATCGTCAACGCCGCCGCCCACGACGCCGGCGCCTTCCTCGCCGCCGAGGTCGAGCGTCGGCGGGCGCTGCGCTACCCGCCCTTCTCGCACCTGACCAGGATCGTCCTCAAAGGCGAGTCCGAGGGGCGCCTCGAACGGGCCGCCGCCGAGCTCGCCGGGGCCCTCGCGCCGGCGCTCCCCGACGGCACCGACCTGCTCGGCCCGGCGCCGATGTTCCGGGTCCGCAACCGCCACCGCCGCCGCCTCCTGCTCAAGGCGAGCGAGCGCGAGGCGACCGTCGCCGCGGTCCGCGAGGCGGTCGAGCGCCTCGCCGCCGACCGCGCCCTGCGCGAGGTCGCGATCAGCGTCGACGTTGACCCGCAGTAACCCCCGAGATCGGTGACTTCGCCTTTTTGCGGCCCATTGGACTACTAAAGGCGAAGTCAGCAGCGAGGTGTCGGTCCATAGAATTGATTTTGTGAGCGAGCACGCCGAGACGGAGACCGACGAGCGCGACGAAAGCGAGCTCGAAGCCGAGCTGCGCGAGCGCCGCGAAGCCGCCCTCGCGCAGGTGGTCAAGTTCGGCGATCCGGTGCTGAAGAGCAGGGCCTCGCCGGTCCGCGAGTTCGGCCCCGAGCTGCGCGCGGAAGTCGAGCGAATGATCGCGATCATGCGCGGCGCCGCCGGGGTGGGGCTGGCGGCGACGCAGGTCGGCGTGCTGCGCCGGCTACTCGTCTTCCAGGCCGGCCCCGACAGCGAACCGACGGCGCTGGTCAATCCGGAGGCCGAGTGGCTCTCCGCCGAAGCGGTCGTCGCCGAGGAGGGCTGCCTCAGCCTGCCGCGGGTCTCGATGGATGTCGAGCGGCCGCTGCATGCCCGCTTCGGCGGTTTCGACATCGAGGGCCAGCCGGTCGGCCTCGAGGCGTCCGGCCTGGAGGCGCGGGTGCTCCAGCACGAGATCGACCATCTCGACGGGATGCTGATCCTCGACCGGGCGCCGCGGGCGCAGCGCAAGGGCGCCCTGCGCGCCCTGCGCGAGGGCGGCAGCTACAGCCCACCGCTTGCCGAGGGAGAGGGCGAGGACGATGCCGGCGAGCATCGCGAGCCGCGCAGTGACCCGTGAGGACGGTCTACCTCGGCACATCTGAGTTCGCCGCGGCGGTGTTGCGCCGGCTGGCCGAGTCGGCCCATCGGCCGGTTCTCGTCGTCACCCCGCCCGACCGCCCCAAGGGGCGCGGCCGCCGCACCCAGGCGCCGCCGGCCGCCGAGGTGGCGAACGAGCTGGAGATCGACCTGCTGCAGGCCGCCGACGTCAACGACGAGGCTGCCGTGGAGCGGATTCGCGCCGCGCAGCCGCAGGCCCTCGCCGTCTGCGCCTTCGGCCAGCTGATCCGCGAGCCGCTGCTCTCGGAGTGGCCGCTGCTCAACGTTCATCCCTCGCTGCTGCCGCTCTGGCGGGGCGCGGCGCCGATCGAGCGGGCGCTGATGGCGGGCGACGAGCGCACCGGAGTCTGTGTGATGCGGGTGACGGCGGGACTCGATTCCGGTCCCGTCGCCCTCTGCGAGAAGGTCGGAGTCGGCCCCGAGGAGGACTTCGAAGCGCTCTCGGGGAAGCTCGCGGCGCTCGGCGGCGAGCTGCTGGTGCGGGCCTTCGACCTGCTGGCGGAGTCGCGGCTCGAGTTCGCCGACCAAGACGAGGGGGCGGCGACCTACGCCGAGAAGATCGCTCCAGAGGAGCGGCGCCTCGATCCGTCGCGCCCGGCGGCAGAGCTGGCGCGGACGGTGCGGGCGCTGACCCCGCACGTCGGCGCCTACCTGGAGACCAGCGACGGCGAGCGCCTTGGGGTGCGTCGGGCCCGCCCGGTCGATGTCGGTGTCAGGGCCGGCGAGGTGCGGGCGGAGTGGGGCGCCTTGCTGCTCGGCTGCGGGCGCGGTGCGCTGCGGCTCGAGGTCGTGCAGCCCCCCGGCGGCAAGCCGATGGCGGCCGACGCCTACCTGCGTGGACACTCACTGCCGAAGCTGTGAGTGTCCCAATCGACACGGTGGCCGCCGGGTGTTCGAATCCGTGGCGATTGGGACGCGAACCATTGTCATGATTGCTCCAGCCCGCCTGCTCGCCTTCGAGACGATTCGGGCCACCTTCGAGCGCGATGCCCACACCGAGCGCGCCTTTCGCGAGGCCGCCGACGAGCGGCGCCTCGAGGGCCGGGAGCGGGCGCAGGCGCAGCGGCTCGCCTTCGGCGCGGTGCAGCGCCGCGGCACCACCGACGCCGCCCTCGAGCGCCTCGTCGACCGGCCGCTGCGCGAGCTCGACCCGCCGCTGATCGCGGCCCTGCGGCTGGGCATGTACGAGCTGCTCTTCGCCGACGGGACGCCCGATCACGCCGCCGTCGACCAGGCGGTCGAGCTGACCAAGCGGGCCGGCGCCGCCCACGCCGCGGGCCTGGTCAACGCGGTCCTGCGTCGGGCGGCTCGCGAGCGGGAGGCGCTGGGCGATTCCCTGCTCGGCGACGACTCGACCCCGGAGGCGGCCGCGGTGGCGCACTCGGCGCCGCTCTGGCTGGCGCAGATGTGGTGGCACGAGCTGGGGCCCGACGCGGCGCGATCCCTGCTCGCGGCCTGCAACGAGCCGGCGGAGGCTGCATTCCGCGTCAACACGCTGCGCACCGACCGCGAGGCCGTGCTCGCGAGGCTGCGCGAGGCCGGGGTGGAGGCCGGGCCTGCGAGCGGCGAGTGGCCGCTGGTCGTGCCGGAGACGATCGTCGTCGCGGGGCGGACCGGCGAGATCGTCGCGGAGCTGGTCGCGGCCGGCGAGCTGACCCCGCAGAGCCGCGGGTCGGCCGCCGTGGTCGAGGTTCTCGATCCGCAGCCGGGCGAGCACGTCCTCGATCTCTGCGCCGGCCCCGGGATCAAGACCGGCCAGATCGCCGCTCGGATGGGCGACAGAGGCGAGGTGATCTCGGTCGAGAGCGATTCCGAGCGCGCCGCCGAAGTGGCAGATCAGGCGCGCCGCCTCGGCCTGCGCAGCGTCACCGTGATCGAGGCCGACGCCGCGATGCCCGGCATGGCCCCCGGCTTCGACCGGGTGCTGCTCGATGCGCCCTGCTCGGACCTCGGCGCCCTGGCCTCGCGTCCCGACGCCCGCTGGCGCAAGTCGCCGGCCACGATCGACCGCCTGGTCGAGGTCCAGGCGGAGCTGATCCAGAGGGCCAAGGCCGCCCTCCGTCCCGGCGGCACGCTGGTCTACTCCACCTGCACGATCAGCAGCAGGGAGAACGAGGCTCAGATCAGCGGCGAGACCCAGATCCAGATCCGCCCCGACCGCGATTGCACGACCGGTTTCTTCATCTGCCGCCTGAGGCGCGATGATGGTGGCGATGAGTGAGGCGGGCAAGGGGGAAAGCGTCATACGCCGGGCGGCATGTCCGGGCTGCGGCGAGCCCTGGCTGCGGCCGACGCAGCTCCCCGGCCGCCTGCGCTGCGTGTACTGTCTGCGCCGCTTCGAGCTCGTATCGCAGTGCCCCAACTGCGGCGAGCACCAGACGATCGCGCGGATGAGCACAACCGAGGACATGACCTGCCAGACCTGCGGAGACTCGATGCTCCGTCCCGTATGACCGAGCGCATGCGGGAGATCATCGAGGCGCCGCGGGTGGCGCCGTCGATCCTTTCCGCCGATTTCGCCAAGCTCGGCTCGCAGCTGGATGAGGTGCTCGCGGCCGGCGCGCGGGTGATCCACTTCGACGTGATGGACGGGCACTTCGTGCCGCCGATAACGATTGGCTCGCTGGTTGCCTCCGCGATCGCCGATCAGGTCCACGCTGCCGGCGCGGTCCTCGACGTCCACCTGATGATTGAGCAGCCAGAACGGCAGATTCAGGCCTTCGCCGAGGCGGGAGCCGACTCGATCACCTTCCACCGCGAGGCGACGCCGCACGCCAACCGCATCCTCACCGCGATCCGCGATCTGGGCTGCCTGGCCGGTGTCGCGATCAACCCCGCCACGCCGGTCGAGGACGTCGCCGAGCTGCGTGGCTTCGCTGACGTTGTCCTCTGCATGACGATCAACCCGGGCTGGGGCGGCCAGGAGCTGCTCGAGGGCTCACAGGACAAGATCTCCCGCCTCGCCCCGCTGGTCGGCGGTGCCAAGGTCGAGGTCGACGGCGGTATCAAGACGTCCACAGTCGCCTCGTGCGCCGAGGCCGGCGCCTCCCTCTTCGTCGCCGGCTCAGCGGTCTTCGGCGCTGACGATCCCGCCACCGCCTACGCCGAGATCGCTTCGGCCGCCGGCGCGATTTAGCGCGCGATCAGAGCGCCGATCACCTCCTGCCACCAGGCTTGCTCGGCGGGGTCGTCCGGACCGACTCGTTGAGCCCTGCGCTCGCACCAGCTCGCCACCGCGCGGCGATCGCCGACCGCAACGGCCGCCTCGGAGGCGAGCGCGTAGCGGCCGTCGGCGAGGGCGACCAGGGCGCTCGGGCGATCGCGGCGGCTGCGCAGCACCGAGACCACCGCGATGCCCTTGACCTCGCTCGGCGCCGACGGGTCCTCGATCTCTCCGCCCGGTCCGACCGAGAAGATCTGCGGCGAGCCGCGCCGCGGCAGGCGCGGTGGAGGAGGAGCGCCGATCGGCCCCTCGTGCCAGCGCCGGGTCAGCTCCTCGACCTCGAATCGCAGCTCGCCGCGGACGAGGATGTGAAGCTCGTCGCCCTCGCGCACCTCGGTCGAGCCGCGCGGCGGAATCGCGCGGCCGTCGCGGACGATCACGTTGACCAGCGCCTCCCGTGGCAGGCCGAGTTCGCGCACCAGGTGGCCGGCCGCGGCAGCGCCGGGCCGCAGCCGGTAGGAGACCACGTCGCCGCCCATGCGGCGGATCCGCCCCGACTCGAGCAGCCGCCGCGGCAGGGCCGGCTCGTCGGTGGTGAGGCCGAGCCAACGGGCCAGCGGCTCGAAGGTCGCCCCCTGGATCAGGGTCGAGGTGACGACGACGAAGAAGACGATCGCGAACAGCTCGTCGCCGCCGGCGACGCCGGCGACGACCGGGAACGTCGCCAGCCAGATCGGCGTCGCCCCGCGCAGCCCGGCCCAGCCGAGCATCGCCCGCTCGCGCACCGCGAACGAGGAGAACGCGGTGGCGACGAAGGCGGCCAGCGGCCGCGCGATCAGGATCAGCACCGCCGAGAGGGCGAGGCCTTCGAGCGCGATGTCGCCGAGCGTGCTCGGGAAGACGAGCAGCCCGAGCAGGATGAAGAGGCCGATCTGGGCCACCTCGCCGAGGCCCTCGTGGAAAGCGGCGATCGTGCGCCGGGCCGGCACGTTGGCGGAGCCGAGCGCCAGCGCCGTCAGGTAGACCGAGAGCAGGCCTGAGCCATGCGCCGCTTCGGCCACCCCGAAGGCGATCCCGGCGATCGCGATCGTCGCCACCGGGTAGATCCCGTCGGTGGGCAGGCGAACCGCGTTGAGGGCGAGCACGGCGAGCCGTCCGAGGGCGAGCCCGATCGCCGCGCCGAGGGCCAGCTTGAGGACCAGCAGGCCGGCCATGTCGGCGGCGCCGTAGCCGGGCTGCTGGATCCATTCGACGAAGCCGACGACGAGCAGCAGCGCCACCGGGTCGTTCATCCCCGACTCCCCCTCGAGCGAGCGGGCGAGCCGCTTCTCCAGTCGTGAGCGGCGCAGCACGGCGAAGATCGCGGCCGAGTCGGTGGCGGCGACGGCGGCGCCTACGAGCATCCCCTCGAGGGTGCTGAGGCCGAAGATCAGCTTCGCCGCGAAGCCGGCGATCAGCGCGGTCAGGATCGTCCCCAGGGTGGCGAGCGAGGCCGCCGTCCAGAGCACCGGGCGGATCTCCGTCCAGCCCGCGGCCAGGCCGCCCTCGAAGACGATCAGCACGAGCGCCACGGTGCCGAGCGTCCTGGCCAGCTCGGCGTTGTTGAAGTCGATCCCGCCGACGCCTTCAGAGCCGGCCAGCATCCCCAGGCCGAGGAAGAGCAGCAGCCCCGGGATCCGCATCCGGTCGGCGAGCAGGCCACCGACGATGCCGGCGGCGAGCAGGGCGCCGGCGATCAGGATCAGCTCGGCGTCGTGTCCACCCATCGACGGACCCTAGTGAACGGCCTCAGACGTTCTCGTCGATCATCGCCAGGCGAGCCTCGAGCTCCTCCGGCGAGCCCGGTTCCGGCACGTCCTCGGCCCGCTCGCGGGGTCGGCGGTAGACGTAGCCCGAATCCACCGATCCACCCTGACGGATAGCGCATCGCCGCCGGGAGACAGTTGGCGAGCGAAAGCCCACGCGCCGCAGACCGCTTCGTGCGGTCTGCGGCCATCTGGCGACCCCGGGAAACGGTCCCACCGCCGGTTCCGGGCAACTCGCAGCAGCCGAGTAGTGACCCGGCACGCTGGTGAAGCGGTATGTGGAGCTCAGGCTGCCGCGGGCAGTGCCCTGATCCGCTCCAGCGCCTCGGTGAACGACGTTCGCCAGGGCCAGCGGGCCGGCAGGTGCAGCGTGAAGCCCCGCGCGTGAGAGGTGAGGCGGCCGGGAAGCCCGATCAGCCGGCGACGCAGCGTGCGTGCGGCCCGCACGGTGGTGTCAGGTAGCCCGAGTAGCTGCGTCCAGCGCAGCAGGTTGTGGGCGAGGCAGGCGAGCACCGCCCAGGCCCCGTTGGCGTTGAACTGCCCCGAGGGAAAGTGGGCGAGCGCTTGATCCTTGAGGTCGGCGATCACCTGCTCGACGACGGCGTGCTCGCGGTGCTCGGCCTCAACCAGAGTGATGTCCTCGTCGCGGTTGGTGATGAAGGCGAAGTGCCGCCAGTCGGGCCAAAGCTCGGCTTGGGGGCCGAGCAGGCGCGTGCGCCTGACGATCAGCCGCCGACCGCCGTAGGTGGTCTCGGCGACCTGCGCCTCGCCATGTTCGGGGTAGTCCTCGATCGCCCGCCAGGCGTTCTCGCCGATCGCTTCGATCGCCTCGCGGACTCCCTTTTGCATCCGCACCCCGATCGAGTAGCGCCAGCCGGCCTTCTCCAGGCGCTCGAAGACCGTCTTGTTCCAGAACCCCGAGTCGGCCCGCAAAAGCTTCGTGCCGCTTGCGCCGGCGCGACCCACGCGGGCAATCAGCTCCTCGACGAAGCGCAGGGCGCCCTTTTGCGTGTTGGCCGAGCCTTTGCGCAGGCGGATGTGCAGGACCTCGCGCGTATCGGCGCGTGTGGCCAGCAGCGGGTGGTAGCCGAGCAGCTTGGTGTAGCCGTAGGCGGCGCCCTGCTTGAGGCGGCCGCAGACCTCGCCGACGAAGCTGTCGATGTCGATCACGAGCCGCTCCTCGCCCGGACCCGCACCGGCCTGCCAGGCGCGCTCCAGTGCCTGTCCCAGCAGCTTGTCGAGCTGGCGCACGTGCCCGAAGGTGAAGGCGCGCAGGAAAGTCCCCAGCGTCGAGGGCGCCGGGATCCAGCCCCCGAGTAGCCGGTCGGTGCGCCCAGCGCGCAGCATGTCGGCATCATCGATTGAGTCGGCGCCGAGCACCATCGCGTAGAGCAGCGCCATCACCTTGCGGCCGGCGTTGGCGGCGCCCGGCCGGTCTTGGCGCAACCGCACCGCCTGCCCGGCCAGAGCCTCGAGCCCGAGTCGCCGCGCCAGCGTCGCGACCAGCGCCACGCCGGCGCCCGAGACCGCTCGCTCATCGTCGAACTCGACCCTCAGCCCGTCCAGTCCGACCGGCCCGTCATCGTTCACCATCTGGGTGACCTCCTGAACTCGGGCCGCGGCTGGCCTCAACAGCCGCTCTCAAGCCCTTTCAGGAGGTCATTCTTCGTTCAGGGTCGGACGAGATCGGTGGATTGAGGCGTAGTAGAGAAGCGAGAAGAGAACCCCGGCGGCGAGCAGGAAGCCGATCTCGACCCGGCGGAACTCGTTGCTGACGAGCGGCACGAAGTTCCAGCCGATGAAGAGAGCGGCGCAGGCGATCCAGCGGGCGGCGGCGCGGCGCACCTGGCCCTGGGCGATGCAGGCCTGGTTGACCGTGACCGAAGCGAGGTAGAGCCCCATGCCGAGCGTCACCAGCAGCAGGCCCTCGCGGTCGTAGGTGAACTTCTTGCTGAAGGCGATCTGCATCGCGGTCGGGCCGACGGCCGCCATGAAGGCGACGGCGAGGGCGGTGAAGGCGGCGAGCCCGAGCAGCACCATGCGCACCGAGCGGCGGAACTCGTCTTCGCTGCCCGGCTCCTCGCTGGCGTGGAGGCTGGTCAGGTGGGGGAGGATGCTGGTCGAGACCGCCTGGAAGAGCTGCAGCGGCGCCCGGGCGATCATCAGCACGTTGAAGATGAAGCCGGCGGCCGCGGCGCCCTGCAGGCCGCGGATCACCAGCGGCCCGGCGTTGAGGAAGGCCTGTTCGCTGAACATGATCACCAGCACCGCCGCCGCGAACCCGCCGCCCTTGGCCATCGAGACGGTCGAGTCCTCGTTCCCTGCCGCCTGTGGCTGCGCTGCGCCTTGCTCCCGTTTGGCGCGGCGGGCGAAGGCGAAGGGGACGACCATCAAGGAGAGGGCCGGGGCGGCGACGATCCCGATCGCCACCGCCGACTGGCCGCTGAGGACGCTGACCGCGACCAGCACGGCGAAGATCGTGCGGAAGCACGATTCGGAGAGGATCAGCGCGACGAAGAGCCCGAAGCGCTTGTTGCCGGCGAGGAAGCCGCGGGCGAAGTAGCTGGCGGCGTAGAAGAGGACCGCCGAGAAGAAGATCCAGTAGAGGGTTTCGTTGCCCTCCAGCAGGCCGTTTTGGATCGGGCCGCGCAGGGCGAGCGCGACGACGGCGAAAGTGAGCGAGAGGCCGAGCTGAATCGTCGAGGCGACCCGCATCGTGTCGCCGAGCGGCTCGCCCTTGACGGTGTGTTCGGCGATGTTGCGCGAGAGCAGCTGTTCGATCGGCCGGTAGAGGGTCGAGATCGTGATGAAGACGGCCGACCAAAGCACGGTGATCTGCCCGTAGTCGGGCTTGGAGAGCACGTGCGAGGCGATGAAGAAGTAGACGTAGGTGATCAGCCCGGTGAGGCCGACGCCGATCGCCAGGAAGCTCGCGGTCTTGCCGTAGTCGGCGGTGCTCTCGGTGCCCCGGCCCGCGCTGGGCGGGGTTCCGTTCGGCGAAGCGGTGCTCATCGCAGATTCCTCTGTTCGCGTCCCGATCGCCACGGACTCGAACGACCGGCGATCACCGTGACGATCGGGACACTCACTGGCCGCGCTCGTAGTGCGACGGCGGCACGTCGAGCGCCAGCTCGACCCTGCGCACGCGCTCGAAGACCCGCTGCGTCATCACCCGCTGCCCGGCGAGCAGGTCGCCGATCACGCCCAGGGCGAGCAGCTGGATCGCGGCGATGAAGAGCACCGCGCCGAGGATCAGCGACTGGATGTGGCCGGTGCTGTCGCCGTTGAGGATCCAGTCGAGCAGGAAGGGCATCCAGGCGGCGAGGGCGAGGATCGCGACGATCAGCCCCGCCGTGGCGAAGACGCGCAGCGGCTCGTAACGGGCGTAGATGCGCAGGATCGCAAGGGCGTTGCGGCGCACGTAGCCGCCGGTCGAGTCGAAGAGGCGGGACTCGCGCGTCTGCGGGTTGGTGGCGACCTCGACCTGGTCGACCGCGACCAGCATCTTGCCGGCCTGGATCAGGCTCTCCAGCGTGTAGGTGAAGTTGTCGACCACGACCAGTCCCAGCGCCGCCTCGCGGTTGTAGGCGCGGAAGCCGGAGGTGGTGTCGGCGATTTCGGTCCCCGCCAGCCGGCTGACCACCCAGCTGCCCAGCTTTTGCAGCGACTTCTTCGAGCCCGAGAAGTGCTCGATCTGGGAGACGCGGCGGTCGCCGACGACCATGTCGGCCTCGCCCGCCAGGATCGGCGCGACCAGCTTGACGATGTCGGCGCCGCGGTACTGGTTGTCGGCGTCGGTGTTGACGACGATGTCGGCGCCGAGCTTGAGGCAGGCGTCGAGCCCGGCCTGGAAGCCGGCGGCGAGGCCCTTGTTGTTGGTCAGGCGGACGATGTGCTCGACCCCGTTGGCGCGGGCTACGTCGACGGTGCGGTCGGTCGAGCCGTCGTCGACGACCAGCAGCTCGACCGTGTCGATGCCCTCGATCTGGCGGGGGATGTCGGCGATCGTTGCCGGGAGGGTTGCCTCCTCGTTGAGGCAGGGGATTTGGACTATGAGCTTCATCGGGCCGGGTCAGGGTATCTGCGGAGTCGGCGCGCGAGTCCTGCGAGCTACCATTGTTGACTGACTCGTCAATCGGTCATATGAATTCCCAGCTCACAGGCACGGATCGATCGCACCTCGCGAGGGCGCTTGAGCTTGCGGAGCGCGGGCGGGGGCGAGTCAGCCCCAATCCTCTTGTCGGAGCTGTCGTCGTGCGTGGTGGCGAGGTGATCGGTGAGGGGTGGCACGCTGAGCTGGGGGATTTGCACGCTGAGCGGGCGGCTCTTGCTGACTGCCTGGACAAGGGCAATGACCCCGCGGGGGCGACTATGTACGTGACGCTGGAGCCCTGTGCTCATGCGGGGCGGCAGCCGCCTTGTGTGGAGGCGATTCTGGAGGCTGGGATTTCACGGGTCGTGATCGCCTCCGACGATCCGAGCGAGAAGGCCTCCGGGCGGGGGCCTGGGAGCCTGCGCGATGGCGGGATCGAGGTCGAGTTCGCCGCCGGCGAGGAGGCGACTGCGGCGCGGCTGCTCAATCAGCCGTTTCGCAAGCATGCGCGGACGGGCCTGCCGCTGGTGACGCTGAAGCTGGCGATGTCGCTGGACGGGCGCACCGCGACGCCGCCCGGTGACTCGGCCTGGATCTCCAGCGAGCGGAGCCGTCGACTCGTCCACAGCTGGCGTGCGGAATCCGACGCGATCGTGGCCGGCATCGGCACCGTGATGGCCGACGACCCGCTGCTGACCGCGCGCCACCCCGGCGCCCGCCAACCGCTCAGGGTCGTGATCGACCGCCAGGCTCTGCTGCCGCTCGAATCGCAGCTGCTGCGGACGCTCGATCAGTCTCCGGTTCTTGCCATCGTCTCGCCCGACGCCGATCCGGCCCGCGCCAAAGCGCTGCGCGAAGCGGGCGCCGAGGTATTCGTCGCCGACGGCATAAGGGCAGCTCTGGTCGAGCTGGGAGGCCGCGGCGTCACCAGCCTCTTCCTCGAGGGCGGGCCGACCCTCGCCTCGGCCTTCGCCAACGCCGGCCAGATCGACGAGGCGCGGGTCTTCGTCGCGCCGATCCTGCTCGGCGGCGACAAACGGCTAGAGCCGGTCGACCCCAGCGTCGAGGACACGTTGATCGAAACCAGATTCAGGGAGTGGTGATGTTCACCGGGTTGATCGAGGACGTGGGCAGGGTCGAGTCGGCCGAGTCCGGCGCCGACGGGGCGCGGCTGCGGATCGCGACCCGCCTTGCGGCTGGGATCGCGATCGGCGACTCGGTCGCCGTCAACGGTGTCTGCCTTACGGCGACGGTCGTCGAGGACGGTGCCTTCGAGACCGAGGCGATGAACCAGACGCTCGATGTGACCGCGCTGGCACGCCTCGAGGGCGGCGCCAGGGTCAACCTCGAGCTGGCGATGAAGGCCTCGGACCGGCTCGGCGGCCACATCGTCCAGGGGCATGCCGACGGCGTGGCCGAGGTCCTCTCGGTGGAGGACGACGGCTTCGCTCGGCGGATCAAGGTCGATCTCGGCCCGGACCTGATCCGCTACGTGGTCGAGAAGGGCTCGATCGCGCTCAGCGGGGTCAGCCTCACGGTCGCGGATTTGGGCGACTCTTGGGCTGTTGTTTCCCTGATTCCCGAGACACTCGAGCGGACGAATCTTGGTGCGGTCGCCGTGAGCGACCGCTTGAACGTCGAGTGCGATGTGGTGGCGAAGTATGTTGAGCGATTGGCGGCGCCATTCGCCGGAAAGGAGCGCACGTGAGCCAGATGACCGAGACCCAGAAGACAGACGAGGTGGCCGGCGAGGCGGGGGAAAGCCCGTTCTCGACGATCGAGGAAGGGATCGAGGAGATCCGCCGCGGTCGCATGGTCGTCGTCTGTGACAGCGAGGACCGCGAGAACGAGGGCGACCTGGTGATGGCGGCGCAGTTCGCGACGCCGGAGGCGGTCAACTTCATGGCCAAGGAAGCGCGCGGGCTGATCTGCCTGGCGCTGACCGGTGAGCACTGCGAGCGGCTCGGGCTCAACCTGATGGCGGCGAAGAACGAGGCGCCGCTGCAGACCGCCTTCACGGTGACGATCGAGGCCGCCGGCGGGGTCAGCACCGGCATCTCGGCCCACGACCGCGCTCACACGATCCAGGTCGCGATCGACCCCAGCTCCGGCCCGCGCGAGATCGTCGTCCCCGGCCACATGTTCCCGCTGCGAGCCAAGGACGGCGGCGTGCTCGAGCGCACCGGCCACACCGAGGCCAGCGTCGACCTCGCCCGCCTCGCCGGCCTGACGCCGGCCGGGGTGATCTGCGAGGTGATGAACGACGACGGCACGATGGCCCGCATCCCCGATCTCGTCCCCTACTGCAGGCGTCACGGCCTGAAGATGATCACGATCGCCGACCTGATCGCCTATCGGCGCCGCACCGAGAAGCTGGTCGAACGCGTCGTCGCCACCGCCCTGCCGACCGAGTTCGGTGACTTCACCGCGGTCGGCTATCGCTCGCTGGTCGACGACAAGCACCACGTGGCGATGGTCAAGGGCGATGTCGACGGCGCCGAGGACGTGCTCGTCCGCGTCCACAGCGAGTGCCTCACCGGCGACGTCTTCCACAGCATGCGCTGCGACTGCGGCGAGCAGCTGGTCGCGGCGCTGACCCAGATCGAGCAGGAGGGCCGCGGCGTCCTCCTCTACCTCTCCCAGGAGGGTCGCGGGATCGGGCTGCTCAACAAGCTGCGTGCCTACAAGCTGCAGGAGGAGGGCGCCGACACGGTCGAGGCCAACCTCAAGCTCGGCCTGCCCGCCGACCTGCGCGACTACGGAATCGGCGCTCAGATCCTCGGCGATCTCGGCCTGACCAGCATCCGCATCCTCACCAACAACCCGAAGAAGATCGTCGGCCTCGAGGGCTACGGGCTCTCCGTCAGCGAGCAGGTGCCGATCGAGTCCTCGCCCAACGCCCACAACGAGGCCTACCTGCGCGCCAAGCGCGACAAGATGGGCCACTCGCTGCACCACCAGGGCCTTGCCCTCGACGAGGAGATGATCCGCGACGAGGACGAGCGCGACGCCGGGGGAAGCGGGCCCGCGGGTGGCTGAGTCGACCGCCTTCCTGGAGAGCTTCAGCGACGAGGAGAAGGGTTCGCTGGCGGGCCTCGAGTTCGCGGTCTGCGTCGGCCGCTTCTACGAGGACCTCGCCGAACGGCTGCTGAACGGCGCCCGCGAAGGCTTCGAGCTGGCCGGCGTGCCGGCCAGCTCGGTCAGCGAGGTCTCCGTCCCCGGCGCCTACGAGCTGCCCTTCGCCGCCAAGCTCCACGCCACCAGCGAACGCTTCTCCGGCGTCGCCTGCCTAGGCGTCGTCATCCGCGGCGAGACCGACCACTACGACTTCGTCTGCGCCGAGGCCGCCCGCGGGATTCAGGACGTGCAGCTGGCCACGGGCGTGCCCTGCGCCTTCGGCGTGATCACCTGCGACACGATGGAGCAGGCCCTCGCCCGCGCCGGCGGCGGCAAGCGAGACCAGGGCCGCAACGCCGCCCTAACCGTGGCCCGCATGGCCCTGCTCAAACGCGAGGTAAACCCGTACCGCTGGCCGGTCCGCGACGGTTAGCTCGCATCACTGCCACTCGATACCGGGCGATCTTGTGGTCGGATGTCACGATCGTCATTCCGTCCGTCTGCGCCTGCGCCACGAGCATGCGGTCGAAAGGGTCGCCGTGATGGTGGGGGAGAGACTCGATTGCACGTGTGTGCACGAGGGAGATCGGCAGTAGGGAGAAGCGCTTCTCGGCGAGCTGGACCTCAAGATCAGCCGGCGGATCGAGGTTGCCGCGTGATTTCTTGATCGCGATCTCCCACGGGCTTGCAATGCTGACGAAGACGTCGTTGGCTTCGTCTTGGATGGCCTCCCGGGTCGTGTCAAGGAGACGGTCGGGTTTCAGCAGGGACCAGATCAGCACTTGCGTGTCAAGAAGGAGCCTCAATCGCCGGTCCAGAGGTTGTCGCCAGTGGGAAAGATCTCGCTTTGCTCGAAGAGCTCCTCGATTTCCCTGTCCATCTCCTCCCACTCCGCATCGGTGGGCATTCGCATCTTGCCCTCCCAGCCACCGAGCTTCCGAGGCCCGAGCTTCACCGTCTGCATTGGCACTAGCTTCGCCGCTGGTTTCCCGGCGCGGGTGATCACGATCTGCTCTCCGCCCTCGACCCGGGCGACCAGCTTCGACAGATGTGTCTTCGCCTCGTGCATGTTCACCGTGTCCAAGTCTTCAGCGGCCATTTCTCTCCCCCCTCCGGACGGAAGTCGTGCGATATCTCCAGCTAGTCTACTTAGCTAATAAGGGATCACGGTAGCATGCCCGACCCGATGGCAAAGGTCTGTCACAGCTGCGGCAAGGGGCCGGCGTTCGGCCAGTCCCGAAGCCACTCGATGGTCGCCACCAAGCGCCGCTTCGACCCGAACCTGCAGAAGGTGCGGATCACCGAGAACGGCCGCAAGCTGCGCGCCTACGTCTGCACGCGCTGTTTGAAGGCCAACAAGGTAATTAAGGCCGCTTAGTCTGCCGGCGCGACCACGGGGTGCTCGCCGGTCGGCGCCGGATCGCCTTCCGCGGGCTCTACGTGCAGCCGAGGCAGAATGCGGTCCAGCCAGCCGGGGAGCCACCAGGCTCGCTTGCCGAAGAGCTGCATGATCGCCGGGACCAGGACCGAGCGGATGATCACCGCGTCGATCAGGACCGCTGAGGCGAGGCCGAGGCCGAAGAGCTTGATGATTCGTTCTTCGCCCAGCATGAAGGAGGCGAAGACCGTGACCATGATCGCTGCCGCGGCAGTGATCACGCGGCCGGTCAGGGCTAGGCCGCGGGTGACGGCGAGTGTCGCGTCCTTCTTGTCCTCCCACTCCTCGTGGATGCGCGACATCAGGAAGACCTCGTAGTCCATCGAGAGGCCGAAGACGATCGCGAAGAGGAAGACGGGGAAGAAGGAGATGATCGGGCCGGTGCCGTCGACGCCGATGATGCTCGCCCCCCAGCCCCACTGGAAGACGGCGACGATCAGCCCGAAGGCGGCGCCGATGCTGAGCAGGTTCATCACCATCGCCTTCAGCGGCACCAGCACAGAGCGGAAGACGATCATCAGCAGCAGTGCCGAGAGCAGCACGACGACGCCGATGAAGAGCGGCAGCTTTTCGGAGATCGCGTCGCCGAAGTCCTCGAAGATCGCGGTGATGCCGCCGACGTGGACCTGCGCTCCGGTCTGTTGCTCGATCGGCGGGATCAGGTCGTCGCGGATGTGGTTGAGCAGGGTGGTCGTGTCGACGCTCTGCGGCGAGGTCGTCGGGTAGACCTGGAAGACCCCCGTGTTCTTGGCCGGGTTGAGCGCCACCGGGGTCGTTTCGGCAACGCCTTCTTCTCCTTCCAGCGCCTTGCTGAGCTGGGTCAGGGCGGCGTCGTCGCCCTTGCGGGGCAGCGCCGCGACGATCTGGAAGGGCCCGTTGAACCCCGGCCCGAAGCCTTCGGCGAGCAGGTCATACGCTTCCCTCGTCGTCGTGCCCGCGGAGTCGGTCCCGGCGTCGTTGGAGCCGAGTCGCAGCGACAGCGTCGGCACGCAGAGCAGCAGCAGCAGCCCGCCGGAGAGCAGCGCCGAGAGCACCGGACGACGCTGGATCTCGCGGCTCCAGCGAAACCAGCGGCTGTCTTCGGCGACGCTGTTGGAGCGGCTGCCGAGGCCGGGGATGCGCAGCCGGTCGACGCGGCGGCCGACGATCGTCAGCAGCGCCGGCAGCAGGGTCAGTGCGGCGATCATCGTGAAGAGGACGGCGAGGGCGGCCGCCACCGCGACTCCGACCAGGAAGCTGATGCCGAGCAGCAGCATCCCCATCAGCGAGATGATCACCGTGATGCCGGCGAAGAGGACGGCTCGGCCCGCCGTGTCGACGGCGGCGATCGCCGCCGGTCGCGGCTCCAGCCCTTCGTCGAGCCCGTTGCGAAAGCGGGTGAGGATGAAGAGCGCGTAGTCGATGCCGACGCCGAGGCCGATCATCGCCGCCAGCACCGGGGCGAAGTTCGCCATGTTGAAGACGTGGGTGCCCAGCGTGACGAGGCCGATGCCGACGCCCAGCGCAAACAGGGCAGTGAGGATCGGCAGGCCCATCGCCACGACCGAGCCGAAGGTGAGCAGCAGGACGACCACCGCCGCGGCCAGCCCGATCGCAAACGAGGAGCCTCCGCCTTCTTCCTGGGTCGCTTCGGAGATCAGCTGGCCGCCGAGCTCGACCTGCAGGCCACCGCCGGCGGCCGCCTGGGCGGTCGAGATGATCTCCCTCGTCTTGGCTTTGTCGAGCTTGTCGTTGGTGACGTCGAACTGCACCGTCGCGTAAGCGATCTTGCCGTCCTTGCTGACCGCTCCCGAGCCTTCGGCGTAGGGGCTCTTCACTTCGCTGACGTGCGGGAACTTCGCGACCTTGGCGAAGACGCCTTCCATCTTGCGCTGAACCGGTTCCGAGGAGACCCCTGCCGGCGCCTTGAAGACGATCGTCGCGCTCTCGCCGGCCTGCTGGGGGAAGCGGTCTTCGAGCAGGTGGAGCGCTTCCACCGAGTCGGAGGAGGGCAGGTTGAATTCTTCGCTGAATTCGGAGCCCGCCGAGCCGGCGAGCATCCCGATCCCGATCAGGGCGACGATCCAGCTGAGGATCACGGTCCTGCGGTGCCCGGTGGTCCAGGTGGCGAAGCGTCTCATCGAGCGTCGCACCGTAGCGAACTCGGCCGTCGGGCTCGCGGCGATGGCCATCCGCTCCCGGCAGCTAGATTTCGGGCTGATGCCCGATCCCTCGATCGTGCGCTTCCGGCGCGTCGTCAGCTCTGCATACGCCAACCTGGAGGCGCGCCGCCAGGAGGTAAACGACCTCAACGTCTTCCCCGTTGCCGATGGCGACACGGGCGACAACATGGCGATGACGATGCGCGCCGTGATGGAGGAGCTCGACCGGCTCGACGACCTGAGGATCGATGAGGACGGTCGGGTCAAGCTCGTCCAGGCGCTGGCCCGGGCGGCGCTGATGGGGGCGCGCGGCAACTCCGGCGTGATCCTCAGCCAGATCGTCCGCGGGGCCGCCGAGGAGCTGGCCAGCCGGCCCGGCGAGCCGATCGACCCGGTGCTGGTCGCCTCGGCCTTCGCCAGCGCCGCCGATGCCGCCTACGACTCCGTTCGCGAGCCGGCGGAGGGGACGATGCTCACCGTCTTCCGCGAGATGGCGCACTCGATCGCCCGCCAGCTCGCCCACCTCGACGCCGGCAAGCAGCGGCTCGACCGCGGCGTCCCCGACGAGCAGCAGGACGCGATCCTCGCCGAGGTGCTGGAGCGGGCGATCGCCGACGGGCAGCGGGCGGTCGAGCGCACGCCCGAGCAGCTCGACGTGCTGCGCGATTCGGGCGTCGTCGACGCCGGCGGGTATGGCCTGGTCCTGATCCTCGCCGGCGTCGTCGCCGGCCTGCGCGGCGACGACGCGGAGGTGCCCGAGGTCTCCCACCACGAGGCGCCGCGGCTGAGCCGGCCCCACCACGAGGACAGCCGCTTCCGCTACTGCACCAACTTCATCGTCTCCGGGACCGAGCTGAGCCGGCGCGAGTTCCTGCCGCGCCTCGAGGGCATGGGCGACTCGGTGCTCGTCGTCGGCGACGAGGTGACGCTCAAGGTCCACGTCCACACCGATGACCCCGAGGCCGCGGTCGCCCTCTTCGAGGACGCCGGCAAGGTGACCAACCTCGACGTCGCCGACATGCGCGAGCAGATCGCCGAGCGCCGCGCCCGACTCGCGGGCGGCCGGACAGGCGCCCTCGCGGTCGCGGCCGGGGGCGGGCTGGAGCGTCTCTTCAGCGAGCTCGGCGCGCACGTGGTCTCCGGCGGCGAGACGCTCAACCCCTCCACCTACGAGCTGCTGGCCGGTATCCACGAGGTGCCGGCCGAAGAAGTGCTGGTCTTTCCCGGCTCCTCAAACGTGATCATGGCGGCGGAGCGTGCCTGCGAGCTCTCCGAGAAGCCGGCGAGGGTCGTCGCGGCGACCTCGCAGCAGGCCAGCCTGCTGGCCCTGGTCGAGCTCGACCCCGCGGCGGCGGCGGCGGAGAACGTCGAGCGCCTCGAGTCCGCGCTGGAGACCGTGGCGGTGGGCGGCGTCGCTCCCGCCGCTCGCGACGACGCCCAGGGCCGGTTCCGCAAGGGCGATGCGGTCGGCTTCGCGGCTGAGGAGATCGTCGCCTGGGGGGGCGCCGGCTCGACCCTGGCCGCGACGATCGAGAGGCTCGCCGGCGATGCCGAGATCGTCACCGTGATCGCCGGAAGCGAGGCGCCGATCGATTTCGACGAGCTGGACACCCACGTCCCGGACGGCGTCGAGATCGAGACCCACGAGGGCGGCCAGCCAAGCTGGTGGTGGCTGCTCGCGGCCCAGTAGTGCGCGGTTTCGCAGGCACTTCCGAGCTCACCCGAGCGCAGCTGCGCGAGGCCCCGGTCCACTGGCCCAGGCCGAGCGTCCTCGATGTTTCGCTGCAGGCGCTGGATGGTGTCGGGCCGAAGACCGCGGAAGCGGCCGCGGCGGCCGGGATGGCGACGATTGGCGATCTGCTGCTGCGCTTCCCGCACCGGCACAGGGACCGCACCGTGGTTCCGGTCGCGAGCCTGGAGCCCAAACAGCAGGCGACGATTCAGGTCGAGGTGCTCGGCAGTGCGCCGCGGCCCTTCCGGCGCCGCGGCTTGAGCATCGTCGGGGTCAAAGTCGGCGACGACTCGGACGCGGTGCGGGCGACCTGGTTCAACCAGCCTTGGTTGGCGGCCAAGCTGACGCCGGGTACGCGGATGCTGCTGACCGGGGCGCTGGGCAAACGGGGGTTTGTGGTGTCCGAGTACGAGTTCTTGGCGGGTGGCCCGCGGGTCCTGTCGGAGGGTGAGGGGGGCACTGCGGGCAGTCCACGGGCTGTCCTCGACCCCCCTCACCCTCCGCCACCCGCGGGAGAGGCGGAGCTCGTACCTGTGCATCCCCTGACCGAAGGGCTCAGAGCGAAGCAGGTGCGGGGGTGGTTGGAGCAGGCGGTGGGGTTGGCTTCAAACGCGATCGAGGGACTGCCCGCCGCGGTGCGAGCACGGCACGGGCTCGCTGGCGCCGCCGACGCGATCAAGGCTGTTCACTTTCCGGAGTCGATCGAGGAAGTCGAGGTTGCGCGGGAGCGGCTGCGGTTCGAAGAGCTGTTCCTCTATCAGGCAATTCTGGCTAGCCGGAAGCGCGCGCACAGGACGGCGCGACCGGCCCCGCGGCTGGGAAAGCCCGGGGAGCAGGTTGGCCGCTGGGTTGAATCGCTGCCGTTCGAGCCGACGCGGGATCAGCTCAAAGCGTTCGACGAGATCGATGGCGATCTTGACTCCGGGGAGCCGATGCAGCGGCTGCTTATGGGCGAGGTCGGGTCGGGGAAGACGGTCGTGGCTCTCTACTCGATGCTGCGGGCCTTGGAAGCTGGGTTCCAGGCGGTGTTGATGGCGCCGACCGAGACGCTGGCCGAGCAGCACGCTGTGACGCTTGGGAGGCTTCTGGCCGAAGAGGCGACACCGTTTGCGCTGCTGACCGGCGCGACTCCGGCAGCGCGGCGCAAGGAACATCTCGACCGCCTCGCCACCGGCGAGCTCGGCCTGATCGTCGGCACCCACGCGCTGATCGAGCCGACCGTGAAGTTCGCCCGGCTCGGCCTCTGCGTCGTCGACGAGCAGCACCGCTTCGGGGTCGAGCAGCGCAAGGCGCTGGACTCGAAGGGAGTCGACGGGATGGCGCCGCACGTGCTGCACATGACCGCGACCCCGATTCCCCGCACGCTCTCGCTGACCGCCTACGGCGATCTCGACACGACGGCCCTGCACGAGCTGCCGTCGGGGCGCAAGCCGGTGCAGACACGGATCGTCGAGGAGGACGAGCGCGCCGGTGCCTACGAGTTCATCCGCGGGCAGCTGCGAGCGGGGCGCCAGGCGTTCGTCGTCTGCCCGCTGGTCGAGGAGTCCGAGAAGATGCAGGGGCGGGCGGCCGAGGTCGAGGCGGAGCGGTTGGCGGCCGGGGAGCTGCGCGACTTCGAGCTTGGCGTCATCCACGGGCAGATGCGCTCGGCGGCGAAGGCCGAGGCGATGGAGGCGTTCGCCGCCGGCGAGACCGACGTGCTGGTGGCGACCACGGTGATCGAGGTCGGGATCGACGTGGCCAACGCCACCGTGATGGTGATCGAGGGCGCCGAGCGCTACGGCATCTCGCAGCTGCACCAGCTCCGCGGACGGGTCGGGCGTGGTGAGCACGAGTCGATCTGCCTGCTCTTCCCCGAAGACGCCGGCGCGATGGCGCGGCGGCGCCTCAAGGCCGTCGCCCGCGAGAGCGACGGCTTCAAGCTGGCCGAGGTCGACCTCGGCCTGCGCGGCGAGGGCGAGGTGCTCGGCACCCGCCAGCACGGCCTGCCGCGCTTCGCCGTCGCCGAGCTTCCCGACGACACGCCAACCCTGGTCGCGGCTCGCGACGAGGTGCTCGCCCTGCTGCGCCAGCACGGCTCGCTCGATGTCTCCGAGCTGGGCCCGCTGCTGGAGGCGGCTCGGCGCCGCTTCGGCACCGGCGCCGCCGACCCGATACCGCTTTGAGGGGTCGGCGCCCTCCCTGAAAACGCGCTTCGCGCTGGAGTGTTTTCAGGGAGGGCGCCGACCCCTCCCGCAGGCGCTTGCTTCTAGCCCTTTAGGTTTGCGGTGTGCGCGTGATCGCCGGGGAGCTGGGAGGACAGCGGTTGGTCGCGCCGCGCGGCTGGAAGGTGCGGCCGACTTCGGATCGCGTCCGCGAGGCGATCTTCTCGGCGCTTGGGGACATCGCCGGCGCCGCCGTCCTCGACCTCTACTGCGGTACCGGCGCGCTGGCGATCGAGGCGCTCTCACGCGGCGCCGCCGGCGCCACGCTCGTCGACCGCGACACCCGCGCTGCGCTCGGCAACGTCGAGCGGCTTGGGCTCGGCGAGCGGGCCGAGCTGGTCCGCGCCGACGTCTCGCGTTGGCTGGTCGGGCGTTCGGGGGACGACGCGCCCCGCTTCGACCTCGTCTTCGTCGACGCCCCCTATAGACTCGCCGACCGCGTGGGGCAGGAACTGAATACCCATCTTCCCGGCCTTCTCAGCGAGGGCGGGCGGGCGATCGTCGAGAGCGGCGCGCGCCGGCCGCTGCGCATCGATTCGCTGCCACAGCTGCGCCGGCGCCACTACGGGGCCGCCGACGTGAGCTTCTACGGAGCGGGGGCCTGATGGCCGAGCGCGACGGAACCGTCGTCTGCCCTGGTAGCTACGACCCGGTGACCAACGGCCACCTCGACATCATCACCCGCACCGCGGCGGTCTTCGAGCGGGTCGTGGTCGGCGTCGTCAACAACCCGATCCGCAAGGAGAAGACGCTCTTCACCGCCGAGGAGCGCCAGGCCTTCATCGCCGAGGCGACCTCGCACCTGGCCAACGTCGAGGTGAGGACCTTCTCCAACCTGCTGGTCGAGTTCGCCCGCGAACTGGAAGCGAAAGCGATCGTCAAGGGGCTGCGGGCGATCTCCGACTTCGAGTACGAGTTCGAGATGGCCCAGCTCAACCGCAAGCTCGACCCCGGGATCGAGAGCATGTACGTGATCGCCTCGCCGCATTACAGCTTCCTCTCCTCGACCGGCGTCAAGGAAATGGCGACCTTCAAGGGCGACGTCTCCGACCTCGTTCCCGGCCCCGTCGCCGCCGCGATGGCAGAACGCCTGGGCGACAGGTAGGCTTTTCCGTGCGGCGCGGAGTGGGCGAGAGCTTGCAAAAAGCCGAGGAAATAACAGCTTCTTCACCGAAGATGCCTTTGACACGTAGGCTTACGACTCGCTGATGGACGTTCTCGTTCTAATAGACAAGCTGGACGACGTTGTCCACAACGCCCGCCCCGTCCCCCTGACGGATCAGGTTCGCGTCGATCGCGAGGAGATCTACGACCTCCTCGATCAGATGCGGGCGACGATCCCCGAGGAGATCAAGCAGGCGCGCTGGATCGTCAAGGAGCGCCAGGAGATGCTGGCCGAGGCCAAGCGCGAGGCCGAGCGGGTCGTGCGCGAGGCGCGCGAGCAGCAGGCCCGCCTGATCTCCGACGAGGAGGTCACCAAGCAGGCCGAGCGCGCCGCCGACGAGATCGTCGAGGACGCCCGCTCGCGCGAGCGGGAGATTCGCCTCGGCGCCGAGGACTACGCGGACGAGATCCTCAACACGCTTGAGGTCAACCTGCAGAAGTTCCTCGCTGCGGTCCAGCGGGGTCGCGATCGTCTTGCCGGTCGTGACGAAGAGCCGGTAGCCGAGCTCGACGAGCAGCAGTAGCGTTTCGGGTGGGAGGGCCAGGCACCCCTCCTCTCTCAACTTTTTCGGTGGAGAGTTGTCGGCTGGCCGAGTTTCGCGTGCCGAAAAAGTACAAGCCGTTCGGAGGGGTGCCTGGCCCTCCTGCAAGCGTTACTGTTCCTCCAGCTTTAGCTCCTTGAGCTTGACCCACCTTGGGTCGGGGCCGGTGTCGTGTTCGTGGTCGGCTGGGTCGGCGTCGTTTAGGGACTCGCCGCAGGTTGGGCAGAGACCGGCGCAGTCTTCTCTACAGAGGAACCGGGTCGGGATCGTCAGGACCGCTGCGTCGTGGGCCCAGCGGCCGAGGTCGAGCTCGTCGTGGTCCACGTATGGGCTGCGCAGATCCTCGTCGTCGGTGTTTTCCTGGGCCACCTCGCGGGCGTCGACCTCGGTTTCGAGTGCGGCGTCCTCGAGGCAGCGCATGCAGGGCCCCTCGATGCGGAGGGGGAAGCGAAGGCGGAAGGCATAGCCGCTGCTGGGGCGAGAAACATCGAGTCGGACCGCAACCGACTCCGGCGAGACGGCATAAGCCTGGCCCGCCAGCTCCAGCGGCTCCAGATAAACCGGAAGCTCGAGCCGGCGTCCCTCGCCGTGGGAGAGCGACAGTCGCGCAAGGTCGATGATGGTTGACGCATGGGCCATGGGCTCCTCCGCTTCCGCCGGGCTTACGATGACAGCCTCTGACGAGATTACGGAATGGGTCAATTCGACTGGACACCAGAGGTTTACCTGGAGCGGATTCGCTCGCAGATCCCGCGCTACGACGAGCTGCAGGAGCAGGCGATCGCGGCGATCCCGTTCGCGCCCGAGCGCGTGCTCGAGCTGGGAATGGGCACCGGCGAGACAACCCGCCGCCTGATCGAGGCCTACCCCGACGCCTGGGTGGTCGGCCTCGACGCCAGCCCCGACATGGTCTTCCGAGCCCGGCAGTCCTACGATGACGTCCAGCTGGCCCGCATGGAGGACCCCCTGCCCGATGGCCCCTGGGACCTGGTCATCTCCGTCCTCTCGATCAACCAGCTCGACGACGATCAGACCCAAGCTCTCTGTCGCCGGGTCAAGGAGCAGTCCGGTGCCCTTGTGATCGGCGACGTCTTCGAGGCAGAGAAGCTTCAGAACCTGCTCTCCTGGTCCGACGGCGAGGCCACCTGGCAGGCTGACGATCTGGCCGTCATTCGAGCGGTGTACTGAGGGAGTCGGGCACCCCTCCGAACGGCTTGTACTTTTTCGGCGCGGCAATCTCGGCCAGCCGAACACTCTCCACCGAAAAAGTTGAGAGAGGAGGGGTGCCCGACTCCCTCTCTCACCCGCTACCATGCCGCGACCATGGCTGTCCCGAAGAAGAGAACTTCAAGCGCACGCCGCGACAAGCGTCGCGCGAATCACAAGGCCGGCAAGGCGCGGTTGAACCGCTGCCCGAAATGCCACAGCCCGCGGCTACCTCACCGCGTCTGCCCTACGTGCGGTACCTACGCGGGGCGTGAGGTCATCAAACACACCGTTGCCGAGCCGACTGCGGCTCCCACCGATTCTGAGTAGCTATGCCTGAGGGCACCACCGTTGCCCTGGATGGCTACGGTGCTGAGCAGGGATTTGCGACTCTCGCGGAGGGTGCGCGGATTGCTGCGGGGGATGGGATCACGATTCGCGTTTTCGGCCCGCCCGAGGAGCTTGGGCTTGACGGTGTTGACGGGATCGAGGTCGTCCCAACTTCCGAGTGGATCGGTAACGAGGAGGACCCGGTGGCTGCCGTGCGGGCGAAGAAGGAGGCCTCGGTCGTTCGTGCCGCCGCGGATGTCGCCGAGGGGCGGGCCGAGGCGATGGTCAGCCCTGGATCGACCGGGGCGACGATGGCGGCTGCCACCTTTGGCCTGCGGCGGCTGAAGGGGGTGCAGCGTCCCGCCCTGGCTGTGCAGCTTCCTGTGCCCGGCAAGGCCGTTCTCTTTCTCGATGTCGGCGCCAACGTCGAGGTGCGCGCCCAGCACCTGGTCCAGTTCGCCTTTCTCGGTGCGGCCTTCAGCGAGGCGGTGCTCGGCGTCGAGCGGCCCCGGGTCGGGCTGCTCTCGGTCGGCGAGGAGGCGGGGAAGGGGCGCGAGGAAGTCGTCGCCGCGCACGAGATCCTCTCCGCCGCCGCCGGGATCGAGTTCGCCGGCAACGTCGAGGGGCGCGACCTGCCGGCCGGGGTCGCCGACGTGGTCGTCACCGATGGCTTTACCGGCAACGTCGCGCTGAAGCTGATGGAGGGGACGGCGAAGACCGTGACCGGGGCGATTCGCGAGGCGGCGCGCTCCAACCCGATCGCCGCGCTGGGGGGCCTGCTGATGCGCCCGGCGCTCGGCGGGCTGCGCCGCGAGCTGCACCCGGACACGACCGGCGGCGCGATCCTGCTCGGGCTGCGCGGCATCGCCGTGGTCGGCCACGGTAGCTCCGGGGCCGAGGGAATCGCCAACGCCGTGCGCCTGGCGGCCCGCTGCGCCGAGGTCGACGCGGTCGGTCGTACCGCGGCGTTGCTGCGCGAGGGCGGCGCGAGCAGGGGCGACCTGGCCGCAAATAGCGCTGTAGCGGAGGGCTCGTGATAGGAAACCGGCGATGACCCACGAGGAAGTCCTCACCTTGGTCCGCGATCACCTCGCCGAGGAGCTCGAGGTCGACGCCGGCAAGATAGGCGAGGGAACCCGCTTCAAGGAGGACCTCGACGCCGACTCGCTCGACCTCTACGAGCTGGTGATGGAGCTGGAGGACACCTACGGGATCTCCGTCTCCGAGGAGCAGGCGGCGAAGATCGCGACCGTCGGCGACGCGGTCGAGTTCGTGCTCCAGCACGCGCCGGCGTGAGTGTGGAGGCGCTCACCGAGCTGATCGGGGAGCTCCCTGACGACCTGCGCCGCCAGGCCCTCACCCACTCCTCCTGGACCGAGGACCGGGCCGAGTCCTACGAGCGCCTCGCCTACCTCGGCGACAGCGTGCTCGCCCTCGCGGTCGCCCGCGACCTGGTCGACCGCTTCCCGGAGGTCGACGCGGGCGGCCTGACCAAGGTCCACAACCAGGCGGTCAGCGGCGTCGCCTGCGCCGAGGTGGGGCGGGAGCTCGACGTGCCGGCGATGCTGCGCGCCAACGAGCCCGAGGAGATGGCGGTGGGGATCCCGGCGGACGTCCTGCTCAGCGGCGAGCGGCCGCTGCCCGAGGCGACCGAGGCGCTGATCGGCGCCTGCTTCTTAGCGTTCGGCTTCGACCGCGCCGCGGCGGCCGTGGCCGCCGCCTTCGAACCGCGCATCGAGCACGCCAGTGAGACCCGGATCGACTTCAAGTCGGCCCTGCAGGAGCTGCTGGCACGGCGGCGCGCCAACGTAAGCTACGAGGTCACCGCCGAATCGGGCCCGGCGCACCGGCGCAGGTTCGATGTGGTGGCGATCGTCGACTCCGAGCGGGTCGGCGAAGGGGTGGGCCGGAGCAAGAAGGCGGCCGAGCAGGTCGCCGCCGAGCAGGCGCTGAAGCGCCTCGGCGGCTGAGAATGCGATTGCGTCCGACTCGATCGCGAGCCTTGCCGGTCGGAGGGTCGAGGGAGCCGAGACTGAGGAACAGCGCATGTATCTGAGATCGATCGAGATGAAGGGGTTCAAGTCGTTCCCCGAGCGGGCGAGGCTGGAGTTCTCGCCCGGCGTCAGCGTGATCGTCGGCCCCAACGGCTCGGGCAAGTCGAACATCACCGACGCCGTCCTCTGGGCGCTGGGCGAGCAGAGCCCCGGCGCGATCCGCGGCGCCTCGATGCAGGACGTGATCTCGGCCGGCGGCAAGGGCATCGGCCAGCGCCGCGCCGCCGAAGTCGAGGTCGTGATCGACAACTCCGAGGGCCGCGCCGCGACCGAGCTTTCCGAGGTCGCGGTCAAGCGCACGCTCGACCGCTCCGGCGACGGCTCCTACCGGCTCAACGGCGCCCGCTGCCGCCTCGTCGATGTCACCGAGGTCCTCTCCGACACCAACCTCGGACGCGAGATGCACTCGGTGATCAGCCAGGGCCGGGTCGAGTCGATCGTTCACTCGAAACCCCGCGAGCGGCGCCTGCTGGTCGAGGAGGCCGCCGGCCTCGGCAAGCACCGCAAGCGCCGCCGCCGCTCCGAGCTGAAGCTGCGCGCGGCGCGCGACAACCTCGACCGCGCCCTCGACCTCGAGCGCGAGGCCCGCGCCCGCCTGCGCCCGCTGAAGCGCCAGGCCCAGGCGGCGGAGCTGGGAGCGCGGATCGAGCGCGAGGAGCTGGGCCTGCGCGGACAGCTCGTCGCCGAGGAACTGCGCTTCGGCGCCGACCGCGCCGAGACGGCCGAGAAGGCGGCGGCCGAGGCGCGCGCCCAGCGGACCGCGATCGAGAAGAGGCTCGCCGAGGTGAGCGAGAAGCGTCGCGCCGCCGAGGAGCGTTTCGCCGCCCGCGACCGCGAGCGCACCCAGGCCTGGGGCGTGCTGACCAAGCTGCGCGGCGATCAGCAGCGGGTCGCGATCCGGGCCTCCGGGCTCGGCGACCGCGAGGGCGAGATCTCCGCCCGGCTCGATGCGCTGCGAACCGAGCTGGGACCGCTGACGCTCGATGTCGGCACCGCCGCCGCGCCGGGCGAACGGGCGCGCAAATTGGCGGAGGAGCTGGGCGAGATCGACGCCGGGCTCAGCGGTGCGGTCGAGGGGCTGGCGCGGGCGCGCGCGGCCGACACCAGCGAGGCAGCGCGGGAGGCTGCCCTTGCGGCCGTGCGCAGCGGTGGCGAGCGGGCGATCCGCCATGCCCGCCGGGCCGAAGGCCTGCTCGGCGAGCGCCACCGCGAGGTTCTGCGCAAGCGGCTCAGCGCCGGTGAGGAGCTGCTCGACGACGTTCGCGCCGCCGCGGCCGCCGCAGCCAAGGCGGAGGCGGCGATCCGAGCCCGGGTCGAGCGGATCGAGCAACTGGTCGTCGGCGGCGAGGGCGACGGCGACGAGATCGCCGAGGAGATGCTGTCCTGCTCGCAGCGCGAGTACGAGCTGCAGGCCGAGATGAGGGCCGCGTCCGACAAGCTGACCGAGGTCGAGGTCGAGGCCGCGCACCTCGGCGACCGTCGGGCGGAGGCAGCCAAGGAGCTGGCTTCGATCGCCGAGCGCCTCGACGAAGAGCCGGCGCCCGCGGAGCAGCCGCTGTCGGAGGAGGAGCGGGCCGACATCGATCGCCGCCTCGAGCGCCTCGAGCGCCGCCGCGCCCAGATCGGCCCGGTCAACCCGCTGGCCGAGCGCGAGTACGAGGAGGCCCGCGAGCACGTCGAGTCGCTGCAGGCCCAGCGCGAGGACACCGAGCGCGGGATGCGCGAGCTGGAGGCGCTGATCCGCGACATCGACCGCGAGATCGAGCGCGCCTTCGAGCAGACCTTCGAGGCGACGGCGAAGAACTTCGAGGAGATGGTCGAGCACCTCTTCCCGGGCGGCCGCGGCGCCCTGCGCCGGGTCGCGCTTCGCCCGGTCCCCGACGCCGAGGCCGAGATGGCCGCCACCGAGGAGGGTGCGGGCGAAGAGGAGGAGGGCGAGGAAGAGCGCGAGGAGCTCGGCGTCGAGATCGAGGTCACCCCGGCAGGCAAGTCGACCCGCAAGCTCTCGCTGCTCTCCGGCGGCGAGAAGTCGCTGGTCGCGATCGCCTTCGTCTTCGCCGTCTTCCTGGCGAGGCCGTGTCCCTTCTACATCCTCGACGAGGTCGAGGCCGCCCTCGACGACGCCAACATCGACCGCTTCCTGCAGCTGATCCGCCGCTTCTCCGACCGCGCCCAGTTCGTCATCGTCACCCACCAGAAACGGACGATGGACGCCGCCGACGTGCTCTACGGCGTCAGCATGGGCGGCGACGGCGTCACCAAGGTCGTCTCCAGGCGCCTGCCGCGCGAAGTCGCCGAGGAGGAGGACCAGGCGGATGAGGTTGGGGAGGCTCCCGTGCCGCCGCCGTTCGCGGGTGTGGCCGAGGAGGAATCCGAGCCCGACGAGCCGCCCGCTCCCGGCCTGATCGGCGAGCAGGCGCCGGCGGCGCTGCCGGCTTCTCCTCCGCTTAAAGAAACCGCCTAATTTCAGCCCCACCCCTGCGCTACGCTCTTTTTTGGGTAAAGAAAGGAGGGGCTGTGGCGCAGCGTCACATGGACAGGCTGACGTCTTTCGACACCTCGTTCCTGACCAACGAGCGGTCCAACGGGCACATGGCGATCGGGGCCGTGCTGGTCTGCGAGGGCGAGCCGCCCGGCCACGAGGAGTTTCTCGCCAGCATCCGCAGCCGCCTGCACCTGCTGCCGCGCCTGCGCCAGCGACTGGCAGTCCCGCCGCTGCAGCTCGGTCGTCCCTTCTGGGTCGACTACCCCGAGTTCGATATCCATGACCACGTGCGGCGCACGAAGCTGGCCGGGCCGGGTAGCGAAGAGCAGTTTCGCGAGGCCGTGGCCGAGACCTTCGCGCCGCCGCTTGACCGCTCGCGCCCGCTCTGGGAATTGAACCTGGTCGAGGGCATGGAGCGGGATCGCTTCGCGATCGTCTACAAGACCCACCACGCGCTCGCCGACGGGATCTCGGTGGTGGACATCGGCGTCCTGCTCTTCGACATCGAGCCGGTCGACGAGCCTGTCCCCGAGCCGGCGCCGTGGAAGCCACACTCGCCGCCATCGCGATTGAGCCTCGTCGGCCGCGCCTTCACCGGCGTTGGGGAGACCGCGATTCGTGGAATGCGCTGGCTGTTCGCCGCCATGCGCCACCCGCGCCGGGCCGCCCGGCGCGCCTCCGACGGGGCCGCCGGCCTCTGGGAGGTGACCTGGGCGCTGACCAAGCCGGCGCCGAAGGTGCCGCTTAACACAGACCTCTCACCGCACCGCCGCTTCTACGGCTTTCGCGCCGACCTCGACGAGTTCAAACAGATCAAGAACGTCCTCGCCGGCACCGTCAACGACGTCTCGCTCGCCGTCGCTGCCGGCGCCCTGCGCAACTGGATGCTCGATCGCGGCCTCGAGACCGACGGGATCGAGCTGCAGGCCCTGGTCCCGGTCTCGGTCCGGGCCGAGAACCAGCACGGTGAGTTGGGCAACATGCTGACCGCGATGCGCGGGCCATTGCCGGTCGGGATCGCCGACCCGGTCGGGCGCCTGCACCGGATCAGCGAGGCGATGGACGCGCTCAAGTCCTCCAAGCAGCCGCTCGGCGCGGAAGCGATCTGGGGCCTCAACGACTGGTTTCGCGACTTCGCCCCGCCATTGCTGCTCGGCCCGACCGCGGCGATCAACTTCTCCACTCGCCTCTTCAACCTGCTGGTCACCAACTTCCCTGGGCCGCAGGTCCCCTTCTACGTGCGTGGTCGGGAACTGGTCGAGGTCTATCCGGTCGGCTTCCTAGCCAAGCGCCACGCACTGGCGATCGCGATCTTCAGTTACAACGGCTCGATTGGCTTCGGACTGCTCGCCGACCGCGAATCGCTCGGTGACCTCGACCGCCTCGGCTCCTACGTCGAGGGGGCCGTGGAGGAGCTCCGCGCCGCCGCCGGGATCGGTACCGCCGGGCCTGAAGACATCGCCGCTGACCTGCGCGCCGGCTAGCTCAGCGCTTGCGCCGTCGCCCCGGTCGTTTGCGCCGATCAAGGAATGCCCGTGCCCGGCTGCGCAGGCGGCGGGAATCGCGATCCGGGACGCGTAGGTCCGACTCGGAGTCCCTGAAGTCGATGGGGGCGCTGTAGCAGGGCGTGAAGTTGGTGTCGCCGCGAAGCATTTTGGAAAGCAGGCCCCGGGGGGAGACGACCATCGCCCCGAGGTAGCACTTGCGGTCGCCGCCGGTCATCGCGCCCAGCAGAGCCGACGCGTAGCTCAGCTGGGTGACCGGCTCGGTTGAGCTGGCGATGAAGCGGCAAACCGACTTTCCTTCCACCGTCACCGAGGACTCGAAGTCGTATGTCCTGCCCGGGCCCTCGGAACCGAGGCACATCTTCACGGCCTCATCCTTGCGGTGCTCGCGACTCTTTGACTTGTCGCCGTCGACCTTCTGAGTGAATGACTGGCCGGAGAGGTTGATGAAGAGTTTGGCTTTGTTGGTGGCCGACACGGGCGAGCCGCCCATGTTGGCGATGATCCCCTTGACCACCAGGCGGTCGTAGCGATCGAGCTCCTCTTCGAGGCCTGCGCGCAGGTCCTTCAGCGTGGAGATGTGATTTCGATCGACCTTGAGGAGGAATGAGGTGACCTGCTGAAGGTCGTTTTCACACCTGGCGGCGACCGCTACCGCAGTCCGCAAAGCGAAGACGTAGGCCTTGGCCCGCTGGCTGGACTGGACGTTGGTCCAAGGAAGGCCGAGGTCGCGAGGCCCGTCGATCGGCATGATGAACTCGCCACTTGCGTCTATCAGGATGTCGTTGGCCCATTCTGGGTGGCGAAGAACGCGATCTTTCCGTGGGTTTATTTCGACGGCGACCATGCTGTGTTCGGTCAGGTCATAGGGGTCGATCGTCTTCTCGGGGTTTTCTGTTGCCCTGTTCGACACCGTCTTCCAGTTGAGCGGCGGTGGCCCCGATCCCTCGTAGGCAAAGTCACCGCGCGCGCGTGCGCTGATCAGGGAGGGCCAGATGCGTGGTGACTCGCGGCTGAATACTTCGGCGTATTCGTCATAGTCGTCGCGTTGCAAGCAGCCGTTGAGCTCTTCGGCGACGGCGTGCAGCGCGGGCAGGTCGTCGCCGGCGCTCTTCACCTCGGCGAGCGCTTTGCGCAGGCGGTCGATGTATTCGGTCTCGCCGATGGCGACCCTGGGTCCGAGCTCCACGGTGACGAACTCGCTGTCTTTGCACTGGGCGGCGAGGCCGAGGTTCGGGACCGCAACGGTGCTGCTTGGCGTTGGACTGGCCGAGAGCGTGATCTCGTCGATGATTACCACCGGGCGGGAACGGCGGACCAGATAGCTGATCCATGCTGTGAGGAGACTGCCAAGAACGACCGCAAGGATGGGTGTGACCACGGCGGGTATGGCTAACGCACCCCCGGTACCAGCCGGCTGGCAGGCGGTCCAAACCTCTGGCGATGGTCTAGCTGCGAGACGGTCAGGCCAAGAGACCTAACAGGCTGTTATTGAACAAACAATACCTAAAAATAAGAAAAACTAAATTAATACGCCTGGGAAAGACGAATTTGATCTGTGGCATTTGGGTGGCCCACAGCATCGGCTTGCTGTCCGGGTACGGTTCCACTCATGGCAACGGGCTGGGGAGACCTCTTCGATCTGGGTGAGCGCTCGCAGGCCACGGGGCGGCCACAAGAGGGAGCCGAGGAGCGCCGCGGCGTCTTCCGCCGCCTGCGCGAGAGCCTCTCCAAGAGCCGCCAGGCCCTCAGCGAGGAGATCACCGCCAGCCTCTTCGACCGCATCGACGAGGAGACCTGGGAGCGGTTGGAGGAGGCGCTGATCCTCGCCGACGCCGGGGCGCCGACGACGGCCAAGGTGGTCGAGCGGCTCGAGCAGGAGGTCGAGGGCGGCAAGGTCGCCGCCGACGGCGAGGCGGTGCGGGCGCGCCTGATCGAGATCCTCGCCGAGGTCGCCGCCACGGCGCGCGCCCCGATCGACCTCAGCGGCGAGCCGGCGGTGCTCTTGATGGTCGGCGTCAACGGCACCGGCAAGACGACGACGATCGGCAAGATCGCCTGGCACCTCTCGAAGGAGTTCGGCCTCTCCGTCGTCCTCGGCGCCGCCGACACCTACCGCGCCGCTGCCGCCGAGCAGCTCGCCGAGTGGGCCGAGCGGGCGGGGGCCGAACTGGTCCGCTCGGCCGAGGGCGGCGATCCCGGCGCCGTCGCCTTCGACGCGATCGCCGCCGCCCGCGCTCGCGGCGCCGACGTCGTCATCGTCGACACCGCCGGGCGCCTGCACACGCAGAGCAACCTGATGGACGAGCTGGCCAAGGTGCGGCGGGTGATCGGCAAGCAGCTGCCCGGCGCCCCGCACGAGACCCTGCTCTCGATCGACGCCACCACCGGGCAGAACGGCCTGCGCCAGGCCAAGGTTTTCGCCGAGGCGGCCGAGGTCGACGGCGTCGTCCTGACCAAGCTCGACGGCACAGCCAAGGGCGGCATAGTCCTCGCAATAGCCGACGAGCTGAACATCCCGGTGAAGCTGATCGGCATCGGCGAGCAGCTCGAGGACCTGCGCCCCTTCGACCCGACCGACTTCGCCAACGCCCTGCTGAGCGAGGGCTAAGCTCCGCGCAGTGTTCGACCAGCTCTCAGACCGGTTGCAGGCGACGCTCTCCGACGTTCGCTCGCGGGGGAAGTTGAGCGAGTCCGACGTCGATGCGGCGATGCGGGAGATCCGCCTCGCCCTGCTCGAGGCCGACGTCAACTTCAAGGTCGTCAAATCGTTCACGGCGACGCTGAAGGAGCGCTGCCTCGGCGCCGAGGTCCTGGAAAGCCTCGACCCCGGCCAGCACGTGGTCAAGATCGTCAACGAGGAGCTGATCGGGCTGATGGGGGGGACCGGGCGCGAGCTGGCCTTCGCCTCCGGCGGGCCGACCGTGATCCTGATGGCCGGCCTGCAGGGCTCGGGCAAGACGACCGCCTGCGCCAAGCTCGCTCGCTTCCTGCGCGAGAACGGCAAAAAGGACGTCGCTCTGGCCGCCTGCGACGTCTACCGCCCCGCCGCGGTCGACCAGCTGGTCACGGTCGGCGGCCGGGTCGGCGCCCACGTCTACGAGAAAGGCACCGAAGCCGACCCGGTCGAGATCGCCGGCTGGGCGCTCGACCGTGCCCGCGAGGAGCGTCGCGACGTGCTGATCGTCGACACCGCCGGGCGCCTCCACATCGACAAGGACCTGATGGACGAGCTGAGCCGGATCCGCAAGCGGGTCAAGCCCCACGACGTGCTGCTCGTCGTCGACGCGATGACCGGCCAGGACGCGGTCGGGGTCGCCGAGTCCTTCGCCGAGGCGGCCGAGTTCGACGGTGTGGTGATGACCAAGCTCGACGGCGACGCCCGCGGCGGCGCCGCGCTCTCGGTCAAGGCGGTGACCGGCAAGCCGATCCTCTTCGCCTCGACCGGCGAGAAGCTCGAGGCCTTCGACCGCTTCCACCCCGACCGGATGGCCTCGCGCATCCTCGGCATGGGCGACGTGCTCAGCCTGATCGAGAAAGCCGAGCAGCAGATCGACGAGAAGCAGGCGCTCGATCTCGAGCAGAAACTGAAGAGCAACCAGTTCACCCTCGAGGACTTCCTGCAGCAGCTCAAGCAGGTTCGGAAAATGGGCCCGATCAGCGGCCTGCTCGGGATGCTGCCCGGGATGGGGGCGATGAAACAGCTGAAGAATGCCGACGTCGACGAGCGCGAGCTCGACCGGGTCGAGGCGATCATCCTCTCGATGACTCCGGAAGAGCGGGCCAACCCCGGGCTGATCAAGGGCTCACGGCGCAAACGGATCGCCAACGGTTCGGGGACCAAAGTCCAGCACGTCAACCAGCTGGTCAAGCAGTTCGACCAGATGCGCAAGATGATGCGCCACATGGCCTCCGGCAAGATGCCCGACCAGCAACAGCTGGCGCAGATGAGCGGAGCCGCACCGCGCCCGAAGATACGCAGGCGCTAACCTTTCGCGGTCTATGGCAGTGCGAATCAGACTCAGACGCGTCGGGTCCAAGAAGAACCCGATCTGGCGGATCGTCGTCGCCGACAAGCGCTCGCCGCGCGACGGGCGCACGATCGAGACGATCGGCCGCTACAACCCGCAGACCGAGCCCTCGACGATCGAGCTCGACGAGGCTCGCGCCAGGCACTGGCTCGGGCATGGCGCCCAGCCCTCCGAGACTGTCGCCACCCTGCTGCGCACCAAAGGCATTCCCGCCTCGGGCAGCTGATCCTCGCGTGACCGAGTTGCTGGAGTTCCTGGTCCGCTCGCTGGTCGAGGACCCCTCGGCGGTTGTCGTCGAGGAGATGGAAGAGGACGGCGACTTGATCTACGAGATCACCGTGGCCGAGGATGACCTCGGGCGGGTGATCGGCAAGGGCGGTCGCGTGGCCAACGCGATCCGGACGATTGCGAAGGCTGCGGCAGTGCGGCTGGATCGGCGAGTGATCGTCGACATCCTCGATTGAAGCTCGACATCTTCACTCTCTTTCCCGAGGCGTTCGACTGGTTTCAGTCGCAGCGGTCGGTTCAAAACGCGTTGGCCGAAGGTAACGAGCTTCGATTGTTCAACTACCGCGATACGACCCCGCTGGGGGCTGGGCAGGTCGACGATGCGCCGTATGGCGGGGGGGCCGGGATGGTTCTTCGGGTCGACGTTGTCGACGCTGCGTTGCAGGCCGCCTACCCGCGGGGGGAGAAGCCCCGGATCGTGTTGCTCACGCCGACCGGTCGCCTGCTCGACGACGAGTTGGCGGATGAGCTGGTCCGGGAGCCGAACGTCGCGTTGCTCTGCGGGCGCTATGAGGGGTTCGACGAGCGGGTGCATGAGCGCTTTGCCGACGACGAGGTCTCGATTGGGCGCTACGTGCTGGCCGGTGGCGAGATGCCGGCGATGGTCGTTGCCGACGTGGTGATGCGGAAGTTGCCGGGGGCCCTGGGGCACGAGCGCAGCGCGGTCGAGGAGTCGTTCAGCCAGGTGCTCGAGGGGATGCCCGAGTACCCGCACTACACCCGCCCCGCCAGCTACCGAGGCTGGGACGTTCCGGACGTGCTGGTGTCCGGCGATCATGAGCGGGTGCGGCTCTGGCGCCTCGAGCAGAGCCGGCTTCGAGCCGAGCAGTTCGAAAAAGGCCCCGAGTAGGTACGATTGCCGCACCGCGCGGAGCCCCTGTCGGGCCCGGCGGTCTTTTTTCGCCAATGAGCAGCGTCATACAAGACATCGAGCGCAGCCAGCTGAGGAAGGGCCTCCCTTCCTTCGACCCTGGCGATCGCGTGCGCGTCCACTTCCAGGTCGTCGAGGGCAGCCGCCGCCGCACCCAGGTTTTCGAGGGGATCGTCCTGCGGCGGCAGGGCTCCGGCGCCCGTGAGACGTTCACCGTGCGCAAGCAGTCCTTCGGCGTCGGCGTCGAGCGGACCTTTCCGCTGCACTCGCCGAAGATCGAGAAGCTGGAGATCGCCGCTCGCGGCGCAGTGCGGCGGGCGAAGCTCTACTACCTGCGCGGGCGCATCGGCAAGGCGGCGCGCGTGGCCGAGCGGCGCTGGGGGATCGACGAGACGCTGATCTCGGCGCCGACGGCAGCGGCGGATGCCGAGGGAATCACTCAGGTGGAGGAAGACGCCCAGGCCGAAGACGCCGGGGCGGCAGAGGCGCCTGCGTCCGACGAGGCTGCGCCTGAGGGGGCTGAGGTGGAGCCCGACGAGGCTGCGCAGGAGCCGGTTGCGGAAGCTTCAAGTGAGACGGCGGCAGAGGTGGACGCGGAGGCGTCTGAGGCGGGGGAGACCGAGGACAACGCCGCGGCTGAGGATGCCGAGGACGAGGCGCCGGACGAGAAGTCCGACGACTCCGGCGGGGACCCGGCCTGAAACTCTCGATCCCGAAGCCGAAGACTCGAGGCGGCGGGTTCATCGAGCTTGTCGTGATCGTCGCGCTGGCCCTGGGGCTGGCGCTGGCGATCCAAGCGTGGCTGATCAAGCCCTACCAGATCCCCTCGCAGTCGATGGAACCGACCCTCGACGTCGGCCAGCGCGTCCTCGTCAACCGCTTCCTCTACCACTTCACCGATCCCAGCCCGGGTGACATCGTCGTCTTCCACCCGCCGGCCGGGGCCGACAACGGCACCGAATGCGGGGTCACGGTCAAAGGTCAGGAGCCGGTCGAAACCGGGATGCCGTGCCCGAAGCCGACTGCCGGGGAGTCGAGCCAGAACTTCATCAAGCGCATCGTCGCCGGCCCGGGCGACACGCTCAGCGTCCGTAACGGCCATCCGGTCGTCAACGGGGTCGAGAAGACCGATGAGCCCTACACGAGGCCCTGCGGGGTCGCCCCTGCCTGCAATTTGCCGAAAGCGATCAAGGTTCCACCCGGCTCCTACTTCATGATGGGCGACAACCGTGGCGAAAGCGACGACAGCCGTTTCTGGGGACCCGTCCCCCGCGCCTGGATCATCGGCGAGGCCTTTGCCACCTACTGGCCGCCCGACCGCATCGGCACCCTCTAGCCCGCCCGCCAAGGGCAAGGCCCACCAGCGCCGGCTGGCGCGGACGCGGCGACTCTTCGCCTTCGACCGCGGCCTCGGCACTCGCCTGGTCGCCGGCGCCGACGAGGCGGGGCGCGGCTGTCTCGCCGGCCCGCTGGTTGCTGCCGCGGTCCTCTTCGACTACGAGACGCTCTCCCACGCCGACCGCCGTGCGCTCGCCGGCCTGCACGATTCCAAGCAGATGAGCGCCGAGAAGCGGGCGGAGATGTTTCCCTGCGTGCTGCGCGCCGCCGAGCGGGTGAGCGTGGTCGTCCGCTGCGCCCGCGGGATCGACGACCGCGGTCTGCACGTGACCAACCTCGAAGCCCTCGGTAACGCCCTGGAGCGGTTGCGGCCCGAGGCGGGCGCGACCTGCCTGACCGACGGCTTCTCGGTGCGCGGTTGCGCCGTCCCGCACCGGGCGGTGGTCGAAGGCGACGCGACCAGCGCCGCGATCGCCGCCGCCTCGGTGATCGCCAAGGTCACCCGCGACCGCTACATGCACGGCGCCGGTCGCGACCATCCCGGCTGGGGCTTCGAGGAGCACGTCGGCTACTCGACCCCCGAGCATCGGGAGGCGATCGAGCGGATCGGCATCTCGCCCCTGCATCGACGATCCTTCCAGTCTGTGGCTTACTCGCAGCTGGAGCTGGCGGGTTGAGGGTTCGTCCCGGCAGGGGTTCCGCTTAACTTTTTTGCGAGGACGCAGCCCTGCGGGCCGCGTCTGAACAACGCAAAAAAGTACAAGACGCTCCACCCCTGCCGGGACGAACCCTAAAACGCACCTCGCAGGTGCTCTACGTCGATGACCTGGCCTTCGCGGTCGAAGGTGACGCCGATTGCGTCAAAGCGAATTTCGACGTAGTAAGGGGCGTCGCGGCGTTCGGACATCCAGGCGGTGGCGAGGCGGCGGACGCGCTGTTGCTTGCGGTGGTTGACGCCGAGGACCGGGCGCTCCGGGCCGAAGGCGGAGTTCTCGCGGCCGGCCTTGACCTCGACGAAGACGAGCGTGCGGCCGTCGCGGGCGACGATGTCGAGCTCGCCGAAGCGGGTGCGGGCGTTGCGCTCGACGATCTCCCAGCCCGAGTCGGCCAATCGGGCTGCGACGAGGTCCTCGGCGGCGCGGCCGATCCGCTGTCTTTGCACGGTCATCGCAAGCGACCTTAGGGCCTCATCGCAGCCCTCCGTCGGTGCTGCGCGCCTTTCGCGCGAGAGGCCTTACGGACGCGCGCGGACCTGCGCACCACGCGTCGGATTCGCCTCCTTAGCGTGGTCCCCATGCTCGCCACCGCGCAGACATTCACCCTCGACGGCATCGCCGCCCGCCCGGTCCGGGTCGAGGTCGACGTCCACCGCGGTCTGCCCGCCTTCTCCGTCGTCGGCCTTCCCGACCCGGCCGTGCGGGAGGCCCGCGAGCGGGTGCGGGCGGCGCTGGTCAACTGCGGTTTCGAGTTCCCGCTGCGGCGCATCGTCGCCAACCTCGCCCCGGCCAGCCTGCGCAAGGCCGGGCCGGGGATGGACCTGGCGATCGCCGCCGCCCTGCTCACCGCTTCGGCCCAGCTCGATCTCAGCCGCCTGCCCTCGATCGCCTTCGTCGGCGAGCTGGCCCTCGACGGCTCGGTTCGACCGGTGCCCGGCGTGCTGGCGATCGCCGAAGCGGCGCGCGAGCGCGACCTCGAGGCAATCGTCGTTCCCGCCGAGAACGGCCCCGAGGCGGCGCTGGTCGGCGAGATCGACATCGTCTGCGTCGAGAGCCTCGGGCAGCTCGTCGCGCTCGCCACCGGCGAGTGGGCGCCGCAGCGGCCGCAACCGATGCCGTTGCGGCTCAGCGCCGGAGAAGGCGGTCCCGACCTCGCCGACCTGCGCGGCCAGCGCCACCTTCGCTACGCGCTCGAGGTGGCCGCCGCCGGCGGCCACAGCCTGCTGATGGTCGGCCCGCCCGGTGCCGGCAAGTCGCTTGCTGCCGGCCGGCTGCCCTCGATCCTGCCGCCGCTGGCTGAGGCCGAGGCGCTAGAGGTGGCGCGAATCGCCAGCGCCTGCGGTCGGCTCGGCGAGGCCGGCGGCGGGGGCAGGCCGTTCCGGGCGCCGCACCACACGGTCAGCCCTGCCGGCCTGGTCGGCGGCGGCAACCCACCCATTCCCGGCGAGGCGACGATTGCCCACAGGGGGGTTCTATTTCTCGACGAGCTCTGCGAGTTTCGCCGCGACACGCTGGAGGCCCTGCGGGCACCGCTGGAGACCGGCTGGGTGGCGATCGCCCGGGCCGGCTCCTGGCGGCAGCTTCCCTGTCGCTTCATGCTCGTCGCCGCCGCCAACCCCTGCCCCTGCGGGCGGGGCGAGGCCGATCCCGAGTGCAGCTGCGCGCCGCTTGCGGTCCGCCGCTACCAGGCTCGTCTCAGCGGCGCCCTCGCCGATCGCATCGACGTTCTCGCCGCGATCCGCCAGCCCAGCGTGGAGGAGATCGGTGGCCCGCCCGGCGAGCCGTCGGCCGCGGTACGCGAGCGGGTCAGCCTCGCCCGCGAGCGCCAGGAACAGCGCCTCGGCCCCGGTCGCAGCAACGCCGAGATGACGCCAGGCGAGGTGCGCGAGTGCGCGCTCGACGAGGCCGCAGCCGCGCTCCTGGCCGACTCCTACTCGCGGCGGCGGCTCAGCGGACGCGCCCACGATCGGGTGCTGCGACTTTCCCGGACGGTTGCCGACCTGGCCGGCAGCGAGACGATCGACCGCGAGCAGATGGCGCAGGCGCTGCAGCTGCGCCGCAGGGACCAGGAATGAACGAGCCGCACGCCTGCCCGGATTGCCTGCGCCGTTCGCGCCTGCTCGCCCACCTCGCCCCGTACATCGAGAAGGTCGCGACCGGCGCGGTGGGATCTCGGTCTCCGGAACTGCTGCGCCTTTCCAACGAGGACCTCGCCGCGGCTGTCGCGCCGAAGATCGCCGCACAGGTCCTGGCCCAGATCGCGGCGGTTCCCGAGGCCCGCCTCGCAGCCGACCTGCTGGCGGCCCAGTGCTGGTCCTGCTGCCGGCACGACCAGCGCTATCCGATCGGCCTCCGCGATGCCTCCGACGCTCCCTGGGCGCTGATCGGGCGCGGCGATCCGGCGTTGCTGGAGCGGCTCGAGCCGGAGGGGACGGTCACCGTCGTCGGCGCCAGGCGAGCGAGCACGTACGGTCGCGAGGTGGCCCGCGAGCTGAGCCGCGAGCTGACCGCGGCCGGGATCCTCGTCGTCAGCGGGCTCGCCTTCGGCATCGACGCCTGCGCGCATCGGGGCGCCCTTGACGCCGGCACCACCGTCGCCGTGCTTGGCTGTGGCGCCGACATCGCCTACCCGGCCTCGCACCGCTCGCTCTGGCGGCAGATTTGCGAACGCGGGCTGGTCCTCTCCGAGCTGCCACCGGGGGCGACCGCCTGGCGCTGGACCTTTCCGGCGCGCAACCGGATCATGGCCGCGCTGGCCGGCATGACCGTAGTAGTCGAGGCAGCGCAGCGCTCCGGCTCGCTGATCACCGCCGACCTCGCTGCCGACCTGGGCCGCGACCTGGGGGCGGTACCGGGACCGGTCAACTCGCGCGGCTCGGCCGGCACGAACGAGCTGCTCGCCGGCGGCGCCTGTCTGGTCCGCAACGCCCAGGACGTGCTCGACGCGATGCTGGGCCCCGGAGTGCGCAGGGCCGAGCGCGCCGGGCCGCAGCTCGAGGCCGAGCTGCTCGGAGCGCTGGAAGCGGTCGAGGGAGGTGCGGAGACCTGCGACGCGCTCGCCGCCCAGCTCGACCTCTCGGGAGCAGAGGCGGCCTCCGCCCTCGCGACCCTCGAGGCGCTCGGCTACGTCTCCTGCTCGATGGTCGGGGTCTACTCGCGAACGCTGCTGGCTGTGTCCGATGTCTAGGCTGCGCGGCGTGGACTCGGAGCGGATCCCAGCCGTGCTCTCGATCGCCGGGTCGGACTCCGGCGGCGGCGCCGGCATCCAGGCGGACCTGAAGGCGTTCGCCCGCTGCGGGGTGCACGGGATGACCGCGATCACGGCGATCACGGCGCAGAGCACGGTCGCCGTCGAGGCGGTCGAAGGGGTCTCGCGGGAGATGATCCTGGCCCAGGTCGGGGCCGTCGCCGAAGACATCGGCGTCGACGCAGTCAAGATCGGCATGCTGGGCACGGTTGAGACGGTCGATGCTGTGGTCGAGGCGCTCGGCTTCGTCGGCGAGGCGCCGGTTGTGGTCGATCCGGTGATGGTCGCCGAGAGCGGCGCGGTGCTGCTCGACGAGGAGGCGCGGGCCGCGCTGGTCGAGCGTCTGCTGCCGCTCGCCACCGTCGTCACCCCCAACATCCCGGAGGCGCGGGCGCTGACCGGAGAGGTGGAGCGCGACTCGCAGGAGGACCTCGCCCGCGAGGTCCTGGCGCTGGGGCCGCACGCCGTGGTCGTCACCGGTGGGCACAGCGAGCGGGTCGTCGACCTCTTCTTCGACGGGCGCGAATCGGCCGAGATCGCCGGCGAGCGCCACCCCGATGGCGCCGCCCACGGCTCCGGCTGCACCCATTCCTCGGCTCTGGCGGCCTTTCTCGCCCTGGGAGAGACACCTCTGGAAGCAGCGCGCAAGGCTCGCCTGGTCGCCTCGGCCGCGGTCGCCGCGGGGCTGCGTGATTTGGGCGAGGGCCCGGGCCCTGTCGATGTCTTCAACCTGGCCTCCGGGTCGTCTCAGTAGATTTTGGCGATGAGCTCAAACGGCGCGACCAAGACCGGCCTTCCCCGTCCCCGCTCCAGCGTCGTCTTCGACGGTCCCGACCGCGCCCACGCGCGCGCCTACATGAAGGGCATCGGCTTCGACGACGAGGCGCTCAGCCGCCCGACGATCGGGATCGCCAACACCTGGACCGAGGCGATGCCCTGCAACTTCCACCTGCGCGGCCTCGCCGGGCACGTCAAGGAGGGGGTGCGCGCCGCCGGCGGCACGCCGATGGAGTTCAACACCGTCGCCGTGTCCGACGGCGTCACGATGGGCACCCAGGGGATGAAGGCCTCGCTGGTCAGCCGCGAGGTGATCGCCGACTCGATCGAGCTGATGGCGCGCGGCTACCAGTTCGACGCGATCGTCGCCCTCTGTGCCTGCGACAAGACGATCCCGGGCTGCGCGATGGCGCTGGCTCGCCTCGACGTCCCCTCTGTCGTCCTCTACGGCGGCTCGATCGCCCCGGGCCACTGGCACGGCCGCGACGTCACCATCCTCGACATCTTCGAGGCGATCGGCGCCCACAACGCCGGCGACATGAGCGACGAGGAACTGCACGAGCTCGAGGGGGTTGCCAGCCCCGGCGCCGGAGCCTGTGGCGGCCAGTTCACCGCCAACACGATGGCGTGCGCCTTCGAGGCGCTGGGGGTCAGCGCCGGCGGCTCGGCGATGGTCCCGGCAGAAGACGGCGAGAAGGGCAGCGTCGCGGAGCGGATCGGCGAGCTGGTGCTCAAGGTCCTGGTCGACGACATCAGGCCGAGCAAGGTGATCACCCGCGACTCGCTGGAGAACGCGATCGCCTGCGTCTGCGCCTCCGGCGGATCGACCAACGCCGTCCTGCACCTGATCGCGCTCGCCCGCGAGCTCGAGATCGACCTGACGATGGCCGACTTCGAGCGCATCTCCCGCGCGACGCCGCTCTTCGCCGACCTCAAGCCGGGCGGGCGCTTCGTCGCCACCGACCTCTACGCGGCCGGCGGCGTGCCGGTGATCCTCAAGCGCCTCGCCGAGTCGGGCAGCCTGCACGCCGACGCGATCACGGTCACCGGCAAGACGATCGGCGAGGTTGCCGCGGAGGCAAGCGAGGCGCCGGGCCAGGAAGTCGTGCGCCCGCTGGGCGATCCGCTGAAGAGCGAAGGCGGCCTGGCGATCCTCGGCGGCAACCTCGCACCGGAAGGGGCTGTCGTGAAGCTCGCGGGCACCGAGCGGACCCAGCAGACCGGGCCCGCCCGCGTCTTCGAGTCCGAAGAGGACTGCTTCCGCGCCGTCAAGGCGCAGCAGATCGAGTCCGGCGACGTCGTCGTGATCCGCAACGAGGGTCCCGTCGGCGGCCCGGGGATGCGCGAGATGCTCCAAGTCACCGCGGCCATCGTCGGCGAGGGCTTGGGGCAGAGCGTCGCAATGGTCACCGACGGCCGCTTCTCAGGCGCCACCCGAGGCCTGATGATCGGCCACGTAGCCCCCGAGGCCGCAAAGGGAGGCCCAATAGCCGCGATCCAGGAGGGCGACCAGATCACCGTAGACATCGACAACCGCCGCCTAGACGTAGACCTCTCCGACGACGAGATCGCCAAGCGCATCAAGGAGTACCAAGCTCCGCCGTCCCCCTTCGGCCGCGGCGTAATGGCCAAGTACGCCGCAACCGTCTCCTCCGCGTCCCTCGGTGCGGTTACGGACTGACAGGCCGGGCCAGGGGTGGAGCGTCTTGTACTTTTTCGGCGCCCACCTTGAGGCGTCAGCAGGCGCGGTTACACCGAAAAAGTTAAGCGGAACCCCTGGCCCCGCCTGTCACACCAGAAACTCATCAAGGACCCGGTTGAACCGCCCCGGCCGCTCCAGCTGCGGCACATGCCCAGTGTGCTCGAAGATCTCGAGCCGCGAGTGGGGAATCCGCCGGTTGTAGCTGAGGGCCGCCGCCGAGGGGATCACCCAGTCGTCGGTGCCCCAGACGACCATCGTCGGGATCTCGATCTCCTCGAGGCGGTCGCGGGCGTCGTATTCGATCACGGCCTCGAGCGCCGGTCCGAAGCCAGGGCAGGGCACTCCCGAGGCCATCTGCTCCCAGAGCAGCTCCTTGCGGAGGCGATCCGGATAGCGGATCGCGAAGCGAAACATCAGGTAGCGGGCGCGGGGGTGAGTGACGAAGAAGCGCGCCGCGGCGCCGAAGGGGCGGCCGAAGGTGTTCCAGGCATGTGAGGTGGCGCTTGCCCGCCGGTGCGGCATCCAGGTGTTGATGAATCCCGCGGCGGAGACGAGGACGAGGCGGTCGAAGCGCTCCGGCGCCGAGAGCACCGCCTCCGCCGCGACCAGGCCACCCATCGAGTTGCCGACGACGGTGGCGCGCTCGACCCCGATCTTCTCGCAGAAGTCGAGCAGCAGGCGAGCGTAGGCGTGCATGTCGATCGGCCAGGAGGGCATCGGGCTGGCGCCGAAGCCGGGCAGGTCGAGCGCGATCGCGCGGTGGGTGCGGCCAAAGTGGGGGAGGTTCTCGAGCCAGGCCTGCCAGGAGCTGGTGATCCCGTGGACGAAGACGATCGGCTCGCCCTCGCCGATCTCGGCGTAGTTGACCGTGGCGCCCGGCAGCTGCACCCGGTGCAGGTGCGGTCGCCAATCGACCTTCAGCCAGTCGGGGTCCGGGTTGCCGTAGTCGTCACGCATAGCCCATACGTTCGAGTATGGGTATCTCGCGTATCTGCGGCGGCTGTAGGTGGTCCCAGAGGATGCCGCGCGGGCGCTCGTATTGGCGCTCGACCTCGATCACGGCGCGCGGGGTGGCGATCACGTCGACCGGCAGGTCGTGCGAGGTCATCATCAGGTGGCGGCGCAGGACCTGGGTCGGGTGCACCGTGGTGGCGACCGTGGTGTGGCTGTCGATCTTGCCGGCGTCGATCAGAATCCCGTACTCGAGGTCCGAGTAACCACCGCCCTTGCCGACTCGCGCGCCGCTGAGGTTGACCGCGACCGAGCCGCAGAGCACGAAGTCGATCTCGGGCAACTCGTCGAGGGCGATCACCCGGCCGTGTTTGAGCGCCCCCTTGATCGTCGCCGCCTCTTTCACCGCGCGTTTGGAGAGCTTCTTCGGGTCGAGGACGCGGAAGGGGTGCGCGTCGCGCAGGCGCGGCACCGCCATGATCACCACCTTGCCCTCCTCGAGGGCGATGCGCCTGGCGTAGGTCTGGGGGGAGTCGGGATTGGCCTTGATCACCCGGGCGCGCTTCCAGAGTCGCTGCCCGGCGAGCTTTTCCGCCGCCAGCTTGGCGCCGGCGAAGTTCGGGATCCGCCCCTCGGCGCCCGGGAAGCGGGACACGCCCGCGCGGTCCATCGCCTTCCAGACCTCCTTGCGGACATCGTCCTTGGAGCGCATTGCTGGGAAAGATATCCGCCGCGCGCGACACGCTCGCAGGACGCGAGCGGATGAGGACGAATCCGTTCCCATGTCCTGGGCCGAGTCTCTGACTGCTTACGATCGTGATCTGAGGGGACGAGGTGCGGCTGAGCGCACGCGTCGAGCCTACGCCGTCGATCTCGGTCAGTTCGTCGAGTGGGCGGGGGAGCGGCAGGCGGGAGATCTGCGCCACCGCGACGTGCGGCGCTATGCCGCCGGGCTCTCCTCCGCCGGCGCTGCCCCCGCCACGGTCGCCCGCAAGCTGGCGGCGATCCGCGGCCTCTTCGACTTCCTCGTCCGCACCGAGCGGGTCGGCCAGAACCCCGCCGACCTCGTCTCCAGCCCCAAGCACGAAGAGAAGCTGCCGCAGGTGCTCTCGGTCGAGCAGATGCGCTCGCTGCTGGAGGGGATCCCGGCCCGCACCCCGCTTGAGCTGCGCGACCGGGCGATGCTGGAGCTCGCCTACTCCTGCGGGCTGCGCTGCGAGGAGATCGTCAACCTCGACCTCGGCGCGCTCGACTTCGAGAGCGAGCAGCTGCGCGTGCTCGGCAAGGGCTCCAAGGAGCGCATCTTGCCGGTCGGCGAGCCGGCCCAGCGGGCGCTCGAGCGCTACTGCGAGCGCGGCCGCCACGCCCTCGCCGACGATCCGCGCGAGCCGGCGCTCTTCCTCTCCAAGAGCGGCCGCCGCCTCTCCAACTCCGATGTCACCCGCCGGCTCAACCTCTGGGCGCGCGCCGCCGCGCTCGCCGCCGGCGTCTCCCCGCACTCGTTGCGCCACAGCTTCGCCACCCACCTGCTCGAGGGGGGAGCGGACCTGCGCACGATCCAGGAGCTGCTCGGCCACGCATCGATCTCGACCACACAGGTCTACACTCGGGTCGATGCGGCTCGCCTGCGCGATGCGTACGCTGCCACCCACCCGCGCGCGTGAGCCCCAATAACCTGTCAGCGACCATAGAATCGGGCCAAAGGGCATGGAAACCGGTGTAAAAGAGGTGGAGCTGCGCGATCTTTGGCGCCGCTACAAGGAGGACGGCGATGCCGGCGCGCGCGAGCGCCTCGTCGTCGCCTATTCGCCGATGGTCAAGTTCGTCGCCGGCCGCCTCGGCGCCGGCCTTCCTTCGCACGTCGACGACGCCGACCTGATCTCCTACGGCCTGATGGGCCTGATCGGGGCGATCGAGCGCTTCGACCTCGAGCGCGGGATCAAGTTCGAGACCTTCGCGATGACCCGCATCCGCGGCGCGATCATCGACGAGCTGCGCTCGCTCGACTGGGTGCCGCGCTCGGTCCGCTCCCGCGCCCGCGAGATCGAGGCCGCCCAGGCCAAGCTCGAGCACGAGCTGCAGCGGGCGCCGAGCGAGGTCGAGCTGGCCAAGCGGCTCGACATCTCCGAGGACGAACTGCAGACCTCGCTGCTGGAGATCGCCAACTCCTCCGTCTACGCGCTGGACGAGCTCTGGACCGTCTCGGACTCCTCCGGCGACCAGGTCTCGCTGCTCGACACGATCTCCGACCCGCGCGCCGAGGACCCGCAGGAGTCCCTGGCCAGCAGCGAGATCAAGGACCGCCTCACCGACGCGATTGCCTCGCTGCCCGAGCGCGAGCAGCTCGTCGTCGCCCTCTACTACTACGAGAACCTCACCCTGCGCGAGATCGGCGAGGTGCTTGGCGTGACCGAGTCGCGCGTCTCGCAGCTGCACACCAAGGCAGTGATGCGGTTGAAGTCCGGCCTGCAGGCCGCCTGACCCGTATTTCACCCCATTGCGCCGCGCCACCCGGGGTGTACCTTCATTTGCGTGCCTCATAAGGCCGCAGACCGGATTCGCAATGTCGCCCTGATAGGGCACCGGGGCTGCGGCAAGACGAGCCTGCACGAGGCGATGCTGTTCGAGGCTGGCGCCGTCGCGCGGTTGGGAAAGGTTGCCGACGGGACCACGGTCTCCGACCACGAGCCCGACGAGCAGGAGCGGGCGATGTCGATCAACGCCGCGGTCGCCTGTTTCGAGCACGGCGGCCGCGAGATCAACCTGATCGACACGCCGGGGGAGCCGAGCTTCGTCGCCGACGCGATCGCCTCGCTGCGGGTTGCCGACGCGGCCGTGGTGGTCGTCAACGCCGTGGCTGGGGTCGAGGTCCACACCGAGCGGCTCTGGTGGCGGGCCGACGGCGAGGGCCTGGCCCGGCTCGTCTTCGTCAACATGCTCGACCGCGAGCGGGCCGACTTCTTCCGCGCCCTGGATTCGCTGAAGGCCGCCTTCGGCCCCCACGTCGTCGCCACCGAGATCCCGGTCGGCGCCGAGGCCGACGTGCGCGGCGTCGTCGACTTGATCGATCAGAAGGCGTTCGTCTACGAGGGCAGCGGGCCGGGCGCCGCCGAGGAGGTGGCGATCCCCGAGGAGTTGCGCTCGCAGGCCGAGGAGTACCGCGAGAAGTTGATGGACGAGGTGGCGGAGAACTCAGACGAGTTGATGGAGCGCTATCTCGAGGGCGAGGAGATCGACCACGACGAGATCGTCCGGGTGCTCAAGCAGGGCGTGACCGCGGGGCGGATATTCCCGGTCACCTGCGGAGTCGCGACCCGCAACCTCGGCACCGGCCGCCTGCTCGAGGCGCTGGTCGAGGACCTGCCCTCGCCGGCGATGCGCGGCGCGGTGCCGGCTACCGGCAGCGACGGCGAGCCGATCGAGATCGGTCCCGACGAGGACGGGCCGCTCGTCGCCTACGTCTTCAAGACCCTCGCCGATCCCTATGCAGGCCGGGTCAACCTCTTCCGCATCCTGCGCGGAACGCTGAGCTCCGACTCCCACGCGGTCAACGTCAGCCGGCACCACAAGGAGCGGATCGGCCAGCTCGCCCAGCCGCTCGGCGGGGATCCGAGGCCGGTGGCCGAGCTGGGGGCGGGGGACATCGGCGCGGTCGGCAAGCTCAAGCAGACCCACGCCGGCGACGTGCTCTGCGGCGCCCAGGAGGAGATCGCCTTCGCACCGCTCGACCTGCCCGCCCCGGTGATGGCCTTCGCCTACGAGCCGAGGTCCAAGGGCGATGAGGACAAGGCCGCGGCGGCGGTCCACCGGCTCACCGAGGAGGACCCGACCCTCGACATCCACCGCGACCCACAGACCGGCGAGCAGATCATCGCCGGCCTGACCCAGGTCCACGTCGAGGTGATCGTGGCGCGGATGAAGCGCCGCTTCGGGGTCGAGATCGAGCTGCACCCGCCGCGCGTCCCCTACCAGGAGTCGATCCGCCAGGCGGCGAGCGCGCACGCGCGCTACAAGAAGCAGTCGGGCGGGCGGGGCCAGTTCGCCGACTGCCAGATCGAGATCGAGCCGGCCGCGGCCGGCGCCGGCCTCGACTTCGTCAACAGGATCAAGGGCGCCGCGATCCCCGGCGGCTTCATCCCGGCGGTCGAGAAGGGCGTCGAGGAGGCGATGGCCCACGGCACCGTCGCCGGCTATCCGGTCAAGGACGTGCGGGTGCTCCTCGTCGACGGCAAGCACCACGACGTCGATTCCTCGGAGATGGCCTTCAAGATCGCCGGCGCGATGGCCTTCAGGGAGGCTATGGAAGCGGCCGACCCGGTCTTGCTGGAGCCGATCGTGCGGCTCGTGGTCAACTGCCCCGGCGACGTCGTCGGCGACGTGATCGGCGACCTCAACTCGCGCCGCGGCCATCCGCTCGGGATGGAGCCGAAGGGCTCGACGACCGAGGTAAGGGCCGAGGTGCCGATGGCCGAGGTGCTCGACTACGCGCCCGACCTGCGCTCGATCAGCGGCGGCCGCGCCGAGTTCGAGGTGGAGTTCGATCACTATGAAGAGGTGCCGTCGCATCTGGCAGCCAAAGTCGTTGCAGCGGCCTGAGTTTCGCGTTCCCTCGGAATCGGATCGACTAGCTTGGCTGCGTGAGCATCTATCAACGCGATCCAGCCGCTCCGGGCGCGAACGTGGGCCGGCGTCGGGTCGCACACGAATCTCCACGCGGTCAGGCGATCGCCCGCTTCAACGCCAGCGATGCGGGCCACATGGCCGCAGGCCTGACCCGCAGCCTCGGCCAGCCGCGGGTCTCGATCGGCGCCGCGGCGGGCTCGCCGAACGAGGTGCGGATCACCGTGGCCTGGGAGCTCTGCTGGTACCAGTGGGGGGTGGACCTCGGCGACCCGCGACGGCCCGTGTTCGAGATCGCCAGGGGGGCCGAGGTCGACGAGCTCGACCGCTCGGCCCGCCAGTGGAACGGCCAGGCGAGCTGGCTGAGGCTGAAGCGGCGGTGAAGCTGGTCGTCAACGTCGATGGCGGCGCTCGCGGCAACCCGGGCCCGGCGGCGATTGCGGCGGTCGTGCAGGACGCCGACGGCGGCGTGCTCGAGGAGCGCGGCGAGCGGATCGGCCACGCGACCAACAACGTTGCCGAGTACAGGGCGCTGCTGCTCGGCATCGAGCGGGCGGCGGCTCTGGGCGCCCGCGAGCTCGAGCTTGTCGGCGACTCGGAGCTGATCGTCAAGCAGGTCAAAGGCGAGTACAAGGTCAAAGACGCGACGATGCGCAAGCTGCATGCCGAGGCAAAGCGCGCCCTGCGCGAGTTCGACAGCTGGTCGATCCGCCACGTCCGCCGCGAGCACAACAGCGAGGCCGACGCCCTCGTCAACGAGGCCCTCGATGGCGCCTGAGCCGATCGACCCCGGCGTCGACATCGGCCACGTCCACCTCAAGGTCGCCGACCTCGAGCGCGCCCTCGACTTCTACTGCGGCGTGCTCGGCTTCGAGCTGCAGCAGCGCTACGGCGAGGAGGCGGCCTTCGTCTCGGCCGGCGGCTACCACCACCACATCGGGCTCAACACCTGGCACTCGAAGGGCGGCTCGCCGCCCCCGCCGGGTACCACCGGCCTCTTCCACTTCGCGATCCGCTACCCGACCCGCGCCGCCCTCGCCGACGCGCTGCGCCGCTTGGTCAAGGCCGGAACCGGCATCGAGGGCGCCTCCGACCACGGCGTCAGCGAGACCCTCTACCTCAGCGACCCCGACGGCAACGGCATCGAGCTCTACTGGGACCGGCCCAAGGACGAGTGGCCCGAGCCGCAGCCAGGGCAGAAGGTCGAGATGTACACGCGCCCACTCGACCTGCGGAGCCTGCTCGCCGAGCCCGACGCCTAAAAAGGGTAGCCGGCGCTTGCGCGCCGGCGACAGGGACACCAGGAAGGACGGCCGCCCGGCGGATGTGCGCCCACGCCGTGGCGACGGAGGGAGGGACCGCCGAGACGAGCTGCCCACGAGCACAGGCGACCGTCCTCCAGGGTGCCCAAACCTTACCAAATACTAGGTATCCTCAAGCCGAGCGACTCGGCAACAGGGAGGCAGGCCCGCAAAAGGCTAGAATCCGCCCCCGTGCGGCTGTAGCTCAGCTGGCTAGAGCGTCTGCTTGCCATGCAGAAGGTCGTGGGTTCGAATCCCATCAGCCGCTTTTTTACCTGCAAATCGAGGCTTTCCATCACGACTATGAATTTTTGGATGGGGCATTTCTCGATCACGCTCTGGGCACGCGACGCTCGAACCTAGGTCGCATTTTTCCTTGTTTTTGGGCACTGGTGCCCGAAAAGAGGCGGTTGAGAGGATCGGCGTTGACTTGGGTGGAGCGCTTTCGTCCCACGCAGTAGGTCATGGGTTCGAATTTCTGGGGTCGCCGAGGCGGAGCCGCTGAGCTCGGTTCGCCTTTCGAGCGCGCCGGAGCTATCGTCGAATACCAAGCGAAAGGAGGCTCGGGAATGCGATCTCCTCGCGTCATTGACCGCCTGCGCAGCGCGACACGGGCAGGCTAGCCATGAGCGCCCGCAAGGAAGGTGGGGTGCTCGTGCGCAAGCGGAAGCTCGGCCGCGTCTATGCACTTCGCTTCCGCGCCTACGGCGAGCGCCAGTACCTGACGCTCGGCTTCGAGCACGAAGGCTGGGACCTCGAGAAAGCCGAGGTGGAGCTGCAGAACGTGCTCGCCGACGTTCGCCGCGGGCTCTGGGTGCCGCCGAAGAAGAAGCGACGAGGCGCCCGCGAGCGGGCCGAGCGTGGCGACGTGCAGCCCTTCAGCACCTTCGCGGTGGATCTCACCGAGTCGCGCGAGGGGCAGGTCTCCGAGGCAACGACCAAGCACGAAAAATGGGCGCTCGCGCACCTCGTCCCCTTCTTCGGTGATTGGACGCTCGAGGGGATCGACGTCGAGGGGGTCGACGCGTACCGCGCGTTCAAGGTGAAGGAGTCAGAAGCCCGTGCGCGGGCGATCGAGCGCGGCAAGCCGAAGCGAAACGTCCACGGACAGATCCTGCGACCGCTCTCAGCGGGGTCGATCAACAGGACGATCGACCACCTGCAGTGGGTGCTCTCGATCGCGATCGAATACAAGCGCTTCGGCATCGCCGAGAACGCCGCCGAAGGCAAGCGGCGGCGCCTGCGCGAGAGTCGCCCTGCCCCCGCCTACATCGACAGCGCCTCCCAGATCGAGGCGCTGCTGGAGGCCGCGTCCGAGCTCGACCGCGATCCCCGCTACGAACTCGCCGAGCGCGAGGCGATCGTGGGCACCTTCGTCCTCGGTGGCCCCCGTGCCATCGAGCTGGGTCACATGCTCTGGCGCGATATCGACCTGGCCGGCTCGCGCATCTTCATCGGTCGCTCCAAGACGGCGGCCGGGCTGCGCGAGATCGAGATCCTGCCGATCCTGCGAGACATCCTCGCCGCCTACAAGGCGATCGCCTATCGCGGCGACCCCGACGCTCTTGTCTTCCCGACCCTGACCGGCGGCCAGCGCGACGCCGACAGCCTGCGGACCCGCGTCCTCGCCGCGGTCTTCGAGCACGCCGACGAGCTGCTGGCGCAGCGCGGCCTGGTGCCGCTGCCCAAGGGCCTCACCACCCACAAGCTGCGCCACGCCTTCGCTTCGATCCTGATCGCGCTCGGGGAGGACCCGGTCTCGGTGATGCGCCAGATCGGCCACACCGACCCGCAGTTCACCCTGCGCGTCTACACCCACATGATGAGTCGCGACAAGGCCGAGCGGGGGCGGCTGAAGGCGCTGGTGCGCGGCGAGCGGGTGATCGCGCGCACGGCGCCCCCACCCAAGCCGGTCGATATCGCCGAGTACGAGGCGCCGATCCTCGCCGCGCTGTCCGAGCGCGGCGGTCGCGCCCCGCGGCGGGAGATACTCGCCGCCGTCGGCGAGGCGATGGCCGATCGCCACGGCGCGGCAGACCTGGAGCAATTGCCAAGCGGTGGGCCTCGCTGGCAGCCGCGCCTGGGCAAGGCACGTGCGCGCCTGGTCGAGCGGGGCTGGCTTGAGGCGAGCGTCAGGCGATGCGATTGGCAGCTGACCGAACGGGGCTGGGCCAAGGCGCGCCGCGACCGGGTGCGAGGCGAGACGCCTCAGGCGAGTGCCGGGGTCAAGGCCGCCGAGATCGAGTTGACGGTAGCTGCATGATCTTCGTCGACCTCGCCATCTTCGCCGTCGGCGCCGCGGCGCTTGACACGTTGCGGGTCGAGGAGCAGGCTGGCGTGCTGGAGCTGCTGCTGCGGTCGGCCCCGCGTCTTGCGACCGATGCCGAGCGCATCGCCCGCGAGCTGCTCGCCGACACCGGCGTCGAGACAGTTGCCGAGGAGGTGGAGTGGGGACTTCGGTCACGGGGCGATCCGCTATGCGGCCGAGGCCGTGCGGGAGCGTGAGCTGCCGCTTGCCGCCCTCCGGGTGAGGTTCCTGACCTCGAAGATGACGCACGCTGGAAAAGCGATGTCGACACGTCTTCGGGAAGTTGCCGCGCAGATGGTCGCCGAAACCTCAGGATGAGGGCTGCGAGGCATTGACCATCTTCTGCCGCGCCTGGGCTGTTTCGATCACGGTGCGCTCTGCAGGGTCGAGGTCGACGATGTGAATCTCGATCCCGTTGGCCTTCAGCGTTTCAGCCTTCCAGCCGGAAACGGAAGCCGCGGCCTCCTCGTCGGCGAACGCGAGGATCAGGCGGGCGTTGGGGCGGGCGTCGCGGATCGCCAACAACTTCAAGGCATCCGTGGACACCTTGTGCCGCTGGCCGCCACGCAGCTTGCCGATATGCACGAAGACCTCGACGACCACCGAGCCGTCCGCGGCCATGCCATCGGGCTGGACCTCGGAGCCTCCGACGGCGACCTTGGCGTCCTGTGAGAGGGGGACGCCGATCGACTCTCCGAGCAGACCAAGGATCGTGGCCTCCGCAGCGATCTGCGCGCTTGAGTCACTGGGGTGTGACGGGGCCACGAGCGGCCAGCGTATCGCTCGTCCCAACCACTTCGCCGGCATCGGCGGCGTCGTGATCGCTGCGAAGGGATGAGCGGATGGGCAGTTGCTGTTGTAGCAGTTCTGCTACGATGCACTGGATGCAACGAATACCCCAGCGGGAGTTGCGCAACGACATCTCCGCCGTCCTGCGGCGAGTGATGGCAGGCGAGCAGCTTCGCGTCACGGTGGCGGGGCGCGATGCGGCCGACCTCGTCCCGGTCGAGGAAGCGCCTTCGTGGACGGCCGGCTCCCGCGCGCGGGAGCTGATCGCGGCTGCCCAGGCCGACGCGGGCCTGGCCGACGAGCTGGATCAGGCCTTTCCGGACACGACCGATCAGCTCTAGGCGGTCGGCCCCGGCGACGTGCAGGCGATCCTCGACACCTCGGTCTTCATCGCGCGCGAGCAGGAGCGCCCGCTCGGCGCCCTACCCGACCAGGTCGCGGTCAGTGTCGTGACCCTGTCCGAGTTGCGCCACGGAGTCCTCGCCGCCGCCGGCCACGAGCAGATGGCGCGGCGCCTCAGCACGCTGGAGGCGGCGCGGCAGATCGCGAAGCCGCTGGTCATCGACGAGGCGGTCGGAGACGAGCTGGCCCGCCTGCGAGTTGCGCTCAAGGCGATCGGCAGGGCGATGAAGGTGATGGACGCCTGGATCGCCGCCACCGCGATGGTCCACGGCGCTGCAGTTTGCACCCAGGACGCGGACTTCGATGCGGCGGCGGAGGTGGGCCTGCTCGAGGTTGCGCGGGTGTAGGTAGTTGGGGTGGGGTTGTGTTCGGCCCGGCTCTCGCCGGCATCGGCGTTCGAATTACCCAGCGCCACCTGACCCGGTCTCCATAAGCGGGCGTTATCGGGCGTTGGAAATATGTCGGAAACTTCCGACAGGGTCAAGGTCGATCCGTTACGGTGAGGGAATGGATGCGGCGAGCGCGGGAATCGCGGTAGGTGCAGCGTTGGCGGGCAGCGCCCTTACTGGTTTCATAGCCGTCAAGGTATCCGGCGAGCAAATCGACGCGGAGCGCGCCCGTCTCTCCGAGCAGCTAAGAGAGGAACGCCGAGCGGCCCGCGAGGGGCGAGATCAAGATCGACGCCTGCAAGCCTATGTATCGCTTCTGGACCATATCGACTGGCTGTCGTTCTGCTTTGACGTGAGAAGACGAGCGGTGACCAGATTGGTCACCGCTCTCAGCGACATTCGGGCGCAAGCGGGTTTAACTCCCCGTCCCGACTCGGTCGAGGAGAAAGCGGCAGTCAAAGAGGCAGGCCCGACCACGGAGGAGCGCAAGATCATCGAAGAAGGGCCGACCAACAAAGACGGGGCGAGACTCGCGCTGGCAGCCGCTGTTTCCAGCGACGGCGTGCTTGATGCGTTTGAAGACTTCCAGGGCGTTCAGCGCGAACTCTTTTCCAACCTAAACAAAGCGGAAGCGGCGGTCTTGTATCCACGGAAGGGCACTGTCCATCCGACCGCATCTAATGCTCTGGCTGAAGTGAATGAGCTGTATCAGACCTTTGTGGGGGCCGCGAAGCTCGTGCGGAAGGTGGTGAGGACGGAACTAAACGAGCCAGCTTGATTCCCCGGCGCACGCGGTTACTTCTCAACGTCTACATTGAGGTTCGGTTTGGATCGCGGTTTCGGTGAGTCATATCGTCGGCTATGCAAGATCGTTATCGGAAGCCACCAAGACGGCGATAACGCAGGGTTATCAGAGGCGGGAGCGATGACATTAAAAGATCGCGCTAGACGGCGAACGCACGGTTCCTGTTGGCCCAGTAGACCTGGAGGCTGGGGGCCTCCGCCACGTTAGTCACGCCATCAGGTGGATCCTGTAGGAAGTCGACCGCATCAAGCAGGTTGAGCATGTCGAACAGCACCGGCAGCGCCTCCCGCTCGAGCGGGAAAAAGGGCGCATACGCGCGTATGCGCTTAGAGTGGCGGCAGCGAGTGGCTCCGGCAGTCGCCACTCGGGATCTTCTTGGGCAATGTAGTGGAACGTCCGCAACGGGTCGACCGCGAGTGGTCCGCGGTTCAGCTCGTCAAAGTCCAGCACCGCAGGCACGTGTTCGCTCCGAACGATCACGTTCAGTCGATGTAGATCGTGGTGGATTGCACCCGTCGGCAAGTGTGGCAGGATCGATTCAAGGTATCGGCAGTGACGCCGAAGGAAGTCATGTACCTCCTCGCGAAACCCAGCCTCTCCCGTGAGCGGAAGCGGACGCTGGGTGCTCTGGTGGAGCAGGCCAAGTCGGTCGATCTCCCTGAGCCGACTTTTGTTCCAATCGCGTGCGAGAATGTGCAGCCAGCCGAGCAGGTGCCCGAACGTGGCTGCCAGTGCAGCGTCGGTCACTTCCGGGGTTTTTCCCGGCATGAAACGGAAGAGTGCCACCGGTTTCCCAGCGTTAACGAATCGCTTCCCGTCAGCCGTGGGTAGCGGCGGGGGTGTGGGGTAGCCGCGCTCGGCAAGACATTCCACCAGGTCTAGCTCGGACGCCACAAACTCGGGCGGGGTCAACTCGTACCGACGTACGACCACCACACCGGCCTCGGTGGTGATCGCGATGTTGACGTTGTCCTTTCCGCCTTTGAGTTCATGCCCTTCGTCAAGCGGGTGCAGCCCGAAAGAATCGAGCACAGTCTCAAGGTCAAGACCGTCTAAGCTCAAGGGTTTCGATCTGGCTCGATCATGGCCACGGTCGCCTCAGGCTCGCGGGCGGGCAAAAGTACATCTGCTCCGCGCGGGTTGCGGATGACCTGCTTGGGACGCGTCCTCTGCCAGTGCACCTGCTTGGGGACTCCTTGTCTAAGGCCTGAGAAAAAAACTTCCAAGGGAGCCTAACCGGGGGCTGGCCCCACAGCCCTTCTCAAGCTAGCGGAGTAGAACAACGCGTACCGAAGTAGCGACACGCTAGTATCTCGACCTCTGATGAGCAGCTATGGGGATAACTGAGGATTATCGGTGGCGGATTCCTGCAACGAAAGCGGGATGTTCTGCTCTTCCTCTGAATGGCTTGAAGCGCACCACAGAGCGAAGCTGCCCGAGCGTAGGGCCTTCGCCGAACGTCTGGCAGCCCAGCAGCCCAAGCGCTTGGTGGACCTGGGCTGCGGAGTTGGACTTTGGCTGGAGTTGTTGGACGATCTACTTCCCAGCGATTGCGAATTCATTGGTATCGATGTAGACGACCATGTCTTGGACCAAGCTGCCGCACGAGCTTGCGACTGGGATCGATCCGTAACCTTCAAGCGCGTCGATCTCAACAGAGAACTCAATGCCGTGCCTTCTGCCGACATAACCCTTGCATTCAACGTCTTCTCCTTTGTAGATGATCCCGCCGGGTTGATTGAGAGCATCGCTACGAAGGGCAGTTCACTCGCAGTTCGGCAATACGACGGTGCGGCCATTCGGTTTGGTCCAATGAACCTCGATCTTCGGAGTTCGCTTGAGAGGTCCCTACACGCCTCGTTTGCTGACGGCGAGGAGCCCAGGCACTACGACCTAGATCGTCTCATGCCGTTGCTTGCGGCTTCCCAGTTCTCCAAAAAGGAAATGTCATTTGAGCTCTTCGCGCGGGCTGCGCCGTATCCGGACGACTTTCTGGCTTACTACAACGGCTTTATGTCTTGGACGCTCAGCCGCCTGTCCAACGGGGTCGGAAATACATTTAGGTTATGGCTCGATGCCGAGAAAGCATCTGCGGGACGCTACTTTTTTGAGGTCGACCTGGTAGCAGTGCTTTCGCAGTCGAACATGGCGCAGCGCCAGAGGTGCTCGAATTGAATTGCAAACATGTCGACGATGTCTCGATCTCGCGATAGCAGCACGACTGGGTCTTGACCAAAGTTCCGAAAGTCCCAATTGAAAAGCACCTCGGCAGTACCGTCGAGATAGGTTAGGTGCGAAAAGGTAATCTGGGGCTCGCTATGCTCGATCAGCTTGTACTGATACTGACGAGCGCTGGTTTCTGACTCTGCTGCACGCGCTGCGACTGCGCGCAGCCGGTCAACGACCCTCGCATCTCCAATGTCCTTCCAGCGCAGGTGCTGGCGGGTCCAGTGCAGGACATGTGGATCCAGATCGGTGTAACTTTTGCTGCTATAGAGGCGGTCGTCTGTTCGTTCAATCTCGTCGGGCATGTTCAACCGAGTGCCCCTGACTTCAGCTACGATCGGCAGACGGCCCAGCATGTACTGGATGGCGGTGTCCGGTGATCCGATCTTGATCACATGCAAGTAATTCTTGACCGCTTCGTGTGTTAGAGCGGAAGTCTGCGATACCTGTTCGAGCTCGCGGAAGGCTGCCAGGTTTTGACCGATAAGCAACACCACGATCGACAGTAGGCAGGCCGGCACTGCCGCAAGGGGCGCATTGTCGCCAAAGTTGAGGGGATTGATGTAGTAGGCGACTACGAAAGCGATAAGGCTAAGGATCGGGCCAGCCACGAGATACACCCATCGAGAGACTTGAATCCTCGCTTTTGGCATGTTGATAATCCTCAGTTATCGCGTGTTGACGAACCTCCCGAGGACATCGGCGTCCGAGACGACGCGGTGGAGGGCACGGTCGGAGACGTGGGTGTAGATCTCCGTGGTGCTGAGGCTGGCGTGGCCGAGGAGGCGTTGGATGTAGCGGATGTCGACGCCGGCCTCGATCAGCTGGGTTGCAGCGGTGTGGCGCAACATGTGCGGCGTGACGTGAGTTCTGAGGCCTGCGGCCTGGGCCGCCTTGGCGAGCCGGGATCTCATTGCAGGTGGGGTGAGAGGTTCGTAGCGAAGGTTGAAGAGGAGACGGGAATGCTCGACGCCGAGCGCCGAGCGCGCTTCGATGTAGGCGCTCGTGAGGCCGGCTATCCAGTCATTCGGAAGGAAGACCTGTCGTTCGCGGCGCCCCTTTCCCAACAGCCGTAACGTCCTATCGGGCAGGTTGATGTCCTGACACCTGATGCTCACACTCTCGTTGACCCGCACGCCGGTGGCGACCATCAGCGCGACAGCGAGAAGGGTTGTCGACTCATGGGGCTTCGCTTCGATGGACCGGCCGTTGGGAGGTCTACCTGCATTGACTTGAGCTGCCCGGGCAAGGAACTCAATTAGGCGGTCGAGTTCATGGGCCGCGAGGGTTCGGGGAAGCCTGCGGGATCGGCCCAGGGCAAGGCTCGCGCCGCTCCAGGGATCCGCGACGAGAAGACCCTGAGAGAGCAGCCAACGACAAAAGCCACGCAGCGCTGCCGCTCGCCTTCTTAGGGAAGCGGGGGAGAGGCCGCCAGCCTTCTGCTTCTCGACGAAGGAGATCACCCTGTCTCGATCGATCTCCTTGATGTCGAAGTTGGTGCCTATGTAGCGCTCGAAGCTGGCGAGATCGCTGTCGTAGGCGCGGATTGTGTGTGGCGAAAGGTCTCGGGTCGCGAGTAACCAGCGGATGTACCGAGTGCGGGCTTGGTCGATCTGCATTGGGTCGGTCCCGGCGCGCGGGAACCGGAGCGTTTATCTTCGGCTGGGGCGGTTTCTCCCTCAACCCGCGGGACAAGTCGTGCGGTCCCGGTGCTGACACAAGGGACATCCAGGTCGGGATTGAGGTGCAGGTAGGGCAGGCTGTCTGCTATCGTGAAGCTCGATGAAGACGCTGCATCTCGACCCGACAGCTGGCGATCGGGCCGCCTCGGTTGCCGAGGAGGTCGACAAGCTGCTGCGCGAAGGCAAGCAGGTGGCGGTGACCGTGGCCGAGGAGCAGGAGTTGCTTTCCCCTCAACAGGCGGCACGGCGGCTTGGCTTCTCTCGTCAGCACGTGAGGCGCCTGATCGACTACGGCAAGCTTGAAGCACGCAAGCTTCCAGGGTCGAGCTACTGGAAGATTCCGCTGTCGTCGGTGCTTGCCCTCGAAGAGCGCCGCGCCGAGAACGACCGCCTTACGGCTGAGTGGTCCCGCGATCTCGACGCGATGGGCGCTCCGGCTGAGTGAGCCGCACAGGCCCGCCGCGCGCTGTCCTCGATAGCGACATCGTCTTCTCGCGCGTTCTGCACGAGCTGATGGGGCGTGTCGCCAAACGCCTCGGACTGCTCGATCTTGTCTGGAGCGAGGAGCTGTTGACGGAGGCCAGGAGATCGCTTGTCGAGAAGAAGGGGCTCTCCGGGGATGCTGCGGCGCGCTGGGTGGGCTACCTGCCACAAAACTTTCCCGATGGGGAGACTGACCTCACCGGTGCGGCAGCGAGCATCGACCTCAACGCGCTCACCGACGACTCGGACGACCATCATGTCTGCCGGCTGGCGATTGCTTCGGGCGCCGCCTACCTCTTTACACACGACCGCGGCTATCTACGTTCGGCTCTTCAAGGGCACGGCGTCGAGGTCACCGCCCCAGACTCGTTCCTCACGGCGGCTTTCGGTGAGGTCTCCGAGGGGTTCCTCGATCTGCTCGAGAGGCAGGCGGCCGACTGGGCTGGAGGGCGATCGGTCGACGAGTTGCTTGCCGCGGTCGAGCGCGCCGGGGCGGCGGGATTCGCCGGCAAAGCACGCGTAGCATTCGGTCGCTGAGCGCGAACGCGTCGATTTGGAACCGGTCAACAACGCATATCGACGCACATCCGCGCGGCCGTTGGCTAACGAAGCTGGAACCGACCCGAACGAAGATAGGCATTCAGCAACTCAAGGGCATGGGCGGTCGGGCCGTGTGTTGGCGAAGGCGGGCTTGCCGGGTCGGCGAACTCGATCTCCGTCGTCTCCTCGCCGTCCGGCTGTGGCTCCCCGTGCCAGCGTTCGGCAACGAAGCAGACGGCGAAGCAGTGGGTCTCGTCTCCGTTCGGATAGATGATCGTGTGCAGCCCAGCCTCAGAAAGCGTCGCGAACGGGACGAGGTCGTCCTCCGCAACGGCGACGCCGGCCTCCTCCTTAAGCTCGCCGATCGCGGTCGCGGCAAAGCTGCCTCCGGGCTCAGCCGCCCCGGCGGGGAGGCACCACGTTCCATTGTCTGCTCGGCGCGTGAAAAGCACCCGGCCGTCGGCCGGACGCCGCAAGGCGACCATCGCCCCCGGCATCAGGACCAGCTCGCTGCCGATTCGCTTTCGCAGCTGCCCCAGATATGAATCGGAGAAGCTCATCCAAGGCACGTTATTCCTGACCGTTCCTCCGCGAAAGCTCGCCGAAGGCACCGTCGAGGCCCAGCGTCAGGAGAACGCGCTTTGGCCGAAGGGACATTGCTCGATCATTGCCTTTCGTCGAGAATCGCGACCATGAACGAGCAAGTTGTGCGTTGCGCTGTCGCCCAGGATGCCGAGTCGATGTGCGCGATCTACAACGCGGCGCTCTCCGAACGGACCTCAACCTTTGAGACCAAGCCCCGATCCGCAGCGGACTTCAAGACGAGGATCGAGGACGGTCGTTTCCCCGTCCTGGTCACCGACAGCGACGGCGGCGCCATCGGCTGGGCAGCTCTCGCCTCCTATAGCGCCCGTCCTTGTTATGCGGGCATCGGCGAGTGCAGCGTCTACGTTTCCGCCCAGGCACGCGGCCGTGGAATTGGCACGGCGCTCACCGAAGCACTCGCCGTCGAAGCCGCTCAGAGGGGCTTCCACAAGATGATCGGCAAGCTCTTCACCGACAACCTCGCCAGCGTCCGGCTGGTCGAGCGCTGCGGCTTCAAGACGGTGGGTGTGCATCTGCGTCACGGACAGCTTGATGGCACCTGGCGCGATGTCTTGGTTGTCGAGCGGCTGCTCGCCACTTCTTCCCTGTGACCGAAAACGAACCCATCCAGCTTGTACCTCCTAACCCAGGCTGGCCCGCCCAGTTCGAGTTGGAGCGGGCGGCGCTCGAGGACGCAATCGGCGAGTGGGCCTGCGGCGGCATTCACCACATCGGCAGCACCTCGGTCCCCAATCTCGAAGCAAAGCCAATCATCGACATCCTCGTCGGCGTTAGCGACCTCACGACCGCCCGTGCTTGCTTTGGGCCGCTGGCCGACCTCGACTACCTCTATGCGCCATACCTGCCCGAGGAGATGCACTGGTTCTGCAAGCCAGATCCGGCTCGACGCACCCATCACCTCCACCTCGTCCCTTTGGGATCGCAGCGATATCGCGACGAGCTGGACTTCCGCGATCGGCTCCGTGGTGATCCCCAGGTCGCCGGTCGCTACGCCTCCTTGAAGCGCGAACTCGCCGAGCGATATCGCGACGATCGAGAGGCATACACCGGTGCTAAGAGCGCTTTCGTCCTAGCGGTCCTCGGGGAGCGAAACGCATCGGGGGGAACAGGGCACCTCCGTGACTGAGCTGAACGACAAGCTGAAAGGATCTAACGGTATGGAGGGGGATCTGCCGCGCGAGGTATCCAAGCCGTGGGGGAGCGAGCTGTGGTTCGCGCATACCGACCAATACGCCGGGAAGATCCTCCGGGTCCGCGCTGGCTGTCGCCTCTCCGTCCAGTTTCACGAGGAGAAGGACGAGACCTCATTCGTCCTGTTCGGCCGGGTGATCGTCTTTCAGGGCGAGTCGCCTGACGCGCTGACCACGCGAGAGCTTGGGCCTGGCGATTCATGGCGGAACTCGCCCCGTGTCGTTCACACGCTTGAAGCCGTGGAGGACTCGGAGATCATCGAGGTCTCGACGCCACAGCTCGATGACGTCGTTCGTCTGGAGGACCGATATGGCCGCGTCGGTGACAGCGCGCCGTAGACCGCTGAGTGACCGATCGCCCGGCCCGCCGCTGAGACCGGCCGCCTGTTGCGGCAGTCTCGGCGAGATCAAACCGCCCCCTCCGGTTTCGGGCACTTCTGCGCCGAAGTTCCCAAATCGCTGCATATCGGCGCATATCCGCGCGTATTCCTGATCGGGGCCTTCGGCGGCGCCATTACGAAACCCCTGCAAGCTGCTACATTCGAGCCACGCGGCATCCGGAGACCGGCGTAATTGCCATGCAGAAGGTCGAGGGTTCGAATCCCTTCAGCCGCTTTTTCCCTGCAAATCAGCGCCTTCCATCACGAGATAAATCTCTCGGATGGAGAGTTTTCGACCGCGTCCTGGGCACTTAAGGGCCGAACCACATGCGCGTTTTTCGCCGTTTTTTGGCACTGGTGCCCAAAAACGGGCGATTGACAGGCTCGGCAGTCTATGTCGATGGAGCGTTTGCGTCCCACGCAGTAGGTCAAGGTGACCGGACCCCGTTCATCGGTCCGCCCCGTGTGAGAGTCCGGGGTTGACTGGGACGTTTGTGTTGCCGATTCGCTGCCAGCTGGCAGCGAATCGGGTAGGAGACATCATGCCAAGCGCCGAGTGTGGGTGGTTGGCGTTGTAGTCCTGGCGCCAGTCGGCGGCCAGCACCTTCGCCTCAGCCAGGCAGGTGAAGATCTCGGCGTTCAGCAGTTCGTCGCGCAGGCGTGAGTTGAACGACTCCACGTAGGCGTTTTGCCAGGGCGAGCCCGGCTCGATGTAGGCGGTGTCGATGGAGCCGCGCCGGCACCATTCCCGCAGGACGGCAGCGGTCAACTCGGGGCCGTTGTCGGCACGGAGGTTGGCCGGAGCGCCGCGCTCGACGGCGAGGCGCTCGAGCACCTTGACGGTCTCCTCGGCGTTGATCGAGCGATCGACCTCGATCGCCAGCGCCTCGCGGGTGAACTCGTCGACGACATTGAGGAACTTCAGCTCGCGGCCGTCCTCGGTGGCGTCGTGCTGGTAATCGAGTGCCCAGACGTGGTTGGGGTACTCGGCTTTGAGCCGATCTGCGGGCACGGTGGAGTTGCCGAGGCGCCTGCGCTTCTTGGCCTTGGCGGGCACGCGAAGGCCCTCCTCGCGCCAGATCCGCTGCACCCGCTTGCGGTTCAGGGAGAAGCCTTCGGTCAACAGGTGGCCGTGGGCACGGCGGTAGCCCCAGCGGGGCCGATCTTCGGAGATCTTGCGTAGGCGAGCCCGCAGAGCCTGGTCCTCGGCTGTCGCCTGCGGGCAGTGACGTTGTGTCGATCGGTTCTGGCCGGTGATCCGGCACGCCCGGCGCTCGGAGAGGCCGAGGCGGTCCTGCAGCATGCAGACCGCCTTGCGTCTCCGGGACGGGCTCAGAAGTTTCCCTTGGCGATCTCCTTGTAGGCGCGGATGTCGAGCGTCTGGTCGGCCACGATCTGCTTGAGCTCGCGGTTCTCCTTCTCGAGCTCCTTCAGCCGCTTGGCATCGTCTGCCTTCATGCCGCCGTATTGGTTTCGCCAGCGGTGCAGGGTCTGCTCGGAGACCTCCAGGGCCTTCGCCGCTTCCCCTGCCGTCTTGCCCTCCGAGAGCATCTGCTCTGCCGTTCGCAGCTTGCGGATCACCTGTTCGGGGCTGTGTCTTTGCCTCTTCACCTGCTTCGGTCCTCCTTTGCCCATTGTCGCGGGCGGGAAGGACTCTCAAACAGGGCGGACCGATTTCATGGGGTCGGGCCAAAGGGTTCGAATTCCCCGGTCTCTATTCAGCGGGTAGGCTTATTAGGCCGCTCTATGTAAGGCAGTAAGGTAGGGCTCGCTTCAAGGGCTGCCGCGATGCCGACCGACTAGAGATCTCGGTGGCGCCCCACGCCGCAGCGGTGAGGCTTCCGTGACTCGGCAAGGTCGAGCCGGTTCTCCAAGCGCTCGAGGAGTTCATCGCGGGGCTTTCACCCCTGGCGGGCCTCAAAGGTTTCCCAAAGGTCACGCCGGTACAGTTTTTCTGCAATGAGTTCCACGCTTCAATTCGACGAGGAGGAATCACGACGGATCGAGGCGATCTACAGCACGCCCGATGTCGTCGCCCAGCGCCAGGCGGTGCGCGATGCGCTCGAGGTCAAGCCGGGCGAGCGGGTGCTCGACATCGGGGCGGGCCCGGGCTTCCTCGCAGCCGAGCTGGCCGCCAGCGCCGCACCGAATGGCGCTGTCTTGGGCACCGACATCAGCGAGGCCATGCTGGCGATCGCCGCGGCTCGTCTTGGCTCGACAGGTGATGGCGAGCTGCGCTTTGAACACGCCGACGCGTGTGCGCTGCCCTGCGCAGACGAGAGCCTTGACGCCGTCGTCTCCACCCAGGTCTATGAGTACGTGGAGGACATCGCGACGGCGCTTTCGGAGCTTGCCCGTGTGTTGCATCCGGGGGGCCGCGCGCTGGTGCTCGACACCGACTGGGATTCGATCGTCTGGCACTGCGGCGATCCCTTGCGCATGCGGCGCGTGCTGGACGCCTGGGGCGAGCATCTGATCGATCCGCACCTGCCACGCAGGCTGATCGGCCTGCTGGAGGAGGCAGGCTTGACGCTCGAGCTCTGCCGGGTCGTACCCATCCTCAACCTGCGCAGCAACCACAACACCTACAGTGAGGGGATGGCCGAGCTGATCGCCGACTACGTCCCCGGCCGGCAAGGGCTCACCGAAGCCGACGCCATTGCGTGGAGGGAGGACCTGGACCGCCTCTCCCGCAGCGGCGATTACTTCTTCAGCCTCAACCGCTACCTCTTTCTGGCCACGAAGCGCTGACCATCGTGTTGCCGCCGCCTCAACGTCGAAGGCCCGCGCAGGGAGCGACGGCGGCGGTGATCCTCCGAGGCGTCGGGGATCCGCGTTCGCGCCGGCTTGCACACCGGCGAGTGCGAGACGCGATGGCGTTGACCCTCAGCCGTCGCCGGATTAGCATCGCGTTGATCCCGAAGGTTCAACTTGAAAGGTGTGGCCAATGAGTGACCGCATTTCCGAGCTCGCCGTGACCTATAACCAGGCATGGGCGAGCCACGATCCAGACGCGATCGTTGCCCTGCATACCGAGGATGCCGTGTTTCATCTGCACGACGTGATGGAGCCGTGGGTCGGCCGCGAGGCGATCCGGGCCGCAGCCGCTGATCTCTTCGCCGACTCGCCAGACCTCGGCTTCGAGCCGGTACGCATATATCTGGGAGACGATCACTTCGTCGCCGAGTACGTGATGACCGGCACCCGCGACGGCAAATCCTTCGCCTGCGACGGAACCGACGTATTCACGGTCAGCGATGGCCTCGTGGCACGCAAGGACTCATATGTGGATTGGGTCACCTACCAGCAGCAGACGGGTGTCGACGTGGCCGCTGCGAGAGAGTCCGCTTAAGAACCGGGTTTCATTTTGACCTGAGCAGCGCATACCGAGAGCATTGAGACGCGTCGGGAATCCGCTTCCCAAAGCGTTGAGCATCGAGCTTCTCGATTCGGCGCCACGTACGCTCAAGTTCGAGCTTCGTCCCTCCCTTTCCGCCGTCGACCCATCGCGCCACTGCCGGTATCGCCCGCGTCAGCGGCCTACGCCTAGAGGAAGACGAATGGATCAGCCCTGACGGACGGCGCATCGCGATTCGCAACAGGTTCGGAGCAGGCGCAGGGCGGGTCCCCTCAAATCACCTCTGGATCGCGAATGTTTGGCAGGGCTGCGCGATGTATCTCGTCTGGGAAGTTGTGGGGCTCCTCGCAGGGACCGCAGCCGGAATCTAGGCCTCGGGTCACATTTCTTCTGAGCGAGATCCTGCGCGAGCTTGATCGTAGCCTCGGGTTTCGGGGCTCTTTAGGGAATGCGAGAAGATGGCGGGCATGGACGGGGTGGCGATCGTCGTTTTCAGCGACTTGGTGGACTCGACCGCCCTGCTTGCGAGGTTGGGAGACGATCGCATGGAGCGGGTGCGCCGCGCTCACGTCGAAGATGTCGCCCGCGAGGTCAAGGGTGGCGGTGGGCGCGTGGTGAAGACCCTCGGCGACGGCACGATGGCGACCTTCGAAAGCGCCCTCGGAGCGTTGAGGGCCGCGGCCGGAATCCAAGCAGCGGTCGAGCGGCTCGACGGCATACAGGGCAAGATCGGAATCGCCGCTCGCGTGGGGGTCGCAGCCGGTGAGCCGATTGCCGACGGGGACGACCTACACGGGATGACGGTGGTGATCGCGAGCCGGCTCTGCTCCGCGGCAGGCAGCGGCGAGGTGTTGGTCCAAGGAGTCGTGGAGTCACTGGTCGCCTCGCGCGATGGACTCGCGCTCGAAGCCGCGAGCGAGTACGAGCTGAAGGGGGTTCCGGACCCAGTTCGGGCTTCGAGGCTGGCTTGGAGAGAGCTTGCGGGGAGTACGGAAGCGGCTTCGGGGTTCGACATGAAGCAGACCCCGGCCCTCGGCAAAGGCACATCGATGGGCGATGAGGTGTTGTGCATCGGTCTCCTCGGGGCGTTCTCCATCAGCGTCGGCGACAACGTCATCGCCGACGAGGCCTGGCGGCTGCGCAAGGCGAAGACGCTGATCAAGCTGCTCGCCCTCGCTCCCGAGCACCGCCTTCACGTCGAGGAGGCCGCCGAGCTGCTGTGGGCGGGGCGAGACCCGGACTCCGCCCGCAACAACCTCCATCAGGCGATATTCGCGGCCCGCCGCGCGCTCGACTCGATCGGGCTAGACGGCAGCCGCTACCTGGAGCTGCGCGAAGAACTGATTCTGCTCAGCCCCGAGGATCCGGTCCGGATCGACGCGGTCGCCTTCGAAGAGCTCGCCGCGGCGGCGCGCGAACAGGGCGAGCCTGGCACCTACCGCTCGGCGCTCGAGGACTTCGACGCCGAGCTGCTGCCGGCTGACCGCTACGAGGACTGGAGCCGGGAGCGGCGCGACTCGCTCGAAGAGCTCCGCCTCGCCCTGGAGGCCGAGCTGGCGGAGTTGGAGGAGCGCGACGAGCCTGAAGCGGCGGCTGGCCGCGGGCCCAAGCTGCCGTCACAGCTGACCAGCTTCATCGGCCGCGAGCGCGAGCTGGCAGAGGCCGCCGCGCTGCTGCGCGATGCGAGGCTCCTCACCTTGACCGGGGCCGGCGGCTGCGGCAAGACCAGGCTGGCGCTGCAGCTTGCCGGGCAGCAGGGGGAGGATTTCTCCGACGGAGTCTGGCTGGTCGAGCTGGCGGCGCTCGGCGAGCCCGAGTTGGTCGGTCCCGCGGTCGCCCAGGCCCTGGACACCCGGCTCGCCTCCGATCGGGCGCCGGAGGTCGCCCTCGCCACTCACATCGGGGATCGCCGGCAGCTACTCCTGCTCGACAACTGCGAGCACCTGGTCGAGCCGATCGCCCACCTCGCCGAGGCCCTACTCAGCCGCTGCCCGAACCTGACCGTGCTTGCGACCAGCCGCGAGCCGCTCCGCATCCCTGGCGAGGCCACCTGGCGCGTCCCCTCGCTCTCCCTCCCCAGGCTGATCCCCGGAGCGCCCGCGGAGGAGTCCCTGGCGGCTGAGTCGGTGCGGCTGTTCGCCACCCGGGCCGCGCAGGCCGCCCCCGGATTTGAGCTCGGCGCTGACAACGCGGACGCCGTCGCCTCCCTTTGCCACCGTCTCGACGGGATGCCGCTGGCGATCGAGCTGGCGGCGGCCCAAGCGGCCGTTCTCACTCCGGCTCAGATCGTCGAGCGCCTCGACGACTCGCTCGACCTGCTCTCAGCCGGGGCCCGCACGGCGCTGACCCGACAGCAGACGCTGCGGGCGACGCTCGCCTGGAGCTTTGACCTGCTCGACGCCTCCGAGCAGGTGCTGCTGCGCCGGCTCGCAGTGTTCGCCGGCGCCTTTGGGCTGGAGGCGGCGGAGGACGTCTGTGCCGAGGACCCGTTGCGGCGCAGCGAGGTCGCCGCCCTGCTGGGCAGGCTGATCGACAAGTCGCTGGTCCAGGTCGAAGGGGGATCCGGCGACCGTCGCTACCGGCTGCTGGAGACCGTGCGCCAGTACGCGGTCGAGCGTCTCGAGGAGGCTGGGGAACGGTCCGCCCTAGAGCGGTGCCATTGCGACTGGTACGTCGAGCTGGCCGAGAGCGACCCGACGCCGGCCGGCGAGCTGCCGGCCCGGATCACGCTGCGGGGCCTCGATCGGGAGCGGGACAACCTGCGCGCCGCCCTGGCCTCGGCGCTGGCCGCCGATCCTCAAGCGGCGCTGCGTCTTGCTGTCGCCCTCTGGCGTTTCTGGCTGATGCGCGGCTACCTCGCCGAGGGGTATCGCTGGCTCACCGCTGCCCTGGCCGCGGCGCCCGAGCCCACGGCGGTGCGCGCCCGCGCCCTGCTCGCCGCCTGCGTAATCGGGCTGCGCCGCGGCGTCCACGGGCGGATCCACGAGTTCGCGAGCGAGAGCGTTGCGATCTTCCGCGAGCTCGAGGACCGGGCCGGGATGTTCGACGCGGTCGAGGTCTCGGCGGCTTACCGGACGATCGTCAGTCCCGCGCAGGACGTCGAGCGCCTCGTGCGCGAACACGAGGCGCTGGTCGCCGACGACCTGCCGGCCGAGAGGCCGCCGATGTGGGCGGCCCACACGCGCGGCATCGCCGCCTGGTTCCGGCGCGAATACGGCCCCGCACGGGAGCAGCTGGAAGCCGCGCTGGGGCACGCCGGCGCTCTGGCCGCCGAGCCGCGCCCGGCGCTCTGGCCGCTCAGCTACGGGTTCGTCTCGGTCGAGCCCGAGACCGGCTACCCGCTCTTCCTACACGAGGACACCACGATCGTCGCCCGCCGCGTGGGCGGCGCCGCGGCCGCCGCCCACATCCTCGTCAACCTCGCCGCGGTGGATCGCGCCGAGGCCGACTTCGCCCACGCGGAGGAGCTGATCGAGGAGAGCCTCGCCCGCTTCGAGCAGCTCGGCGACCAGCAGGGCGAGGCCTTTGCGCTCAACGCCTTTGGCAACCTGGCCCGCTCCGGCGGCGACTTTGAACGAGGCCGGTCGCTGCTCGAGCGCAGCCTCGCCCTGCGGCAGGAAATCGGCGACCGCCGCGGCGCCGGAATCACCCTCAGCTGCCTGGCGATGCTCCTGGCCCGCTCCGGCGACGCGGACGGCGCCCGCATCTCAGCCGGGCAGAGCCGGACCTGGTTCGCCGAAAACGACGACCTGATCGGCCTCGGCGCCGCCGAGCTGAGCCTGGCGAACGTGGCGCTCTGCGCCGGCGATCGCGCCGATGCCCGGGCTCACCTTGAGGCCGCCGTCTCGGTCTTCGGAGGGATCGGGACGACCCACCAGGGGGGGTGGGCGCTGGCAGTGCTGGCGGCGATCTGCGCGGAGGACGGCGAGGCGGCGATGGGGCGCCGCTGGCTGGACCGGGCGAGCCGGCACTTCGAGCTGCTCGAGTGCGACGCCGGCATCGCATACTGCCGGAATCTGGAGGCTAAGGCGCTGCAAAGTGGGTGCTAAGAGGCGGCCCTTAGCCTCGCTGTGCGGTCGTCGGTAGAGACGCAGAAATCCCAACTGAGAAGGAGCGGTCATGGCAGCGCAAAAAGTGCTTGGTGCGGCAACGCTGAAGGAGTTCGAGGACGGGCTGCACGGCGAGATGGTCAAGCCTGGCGATGGCGCCTACGACGAAGCGCGGGCGATCTGGAACGGCGTCCACGACGCCCGCCCGGCGGTGATCGCCCGCTGCGCCGACGCCGCCGACGTGCGCCATGCGGTCGGCTTCGCCCGCAGCGAGGGGCTCGACGTCGCCGTGCGCGGCGGCAGCCACAGCATCCCCGGTTTCTCGACCTGCGACGACGGCATCGTCATCGACCTCTCCCCGATGAAGGGCATCGAGATCGATGTGGACGCCGCCACCGTCCGCGCCGAGGGGGGTGTCATCTGGGGGGAGCTCGACGCCGCCACCCAGGAGCACGGCCTGGCCACCACCGGCGGACTGGTCTCGACCACCGGCGTCGCCGGCTTCACCCTGGGCGGAGGGATCGGCTGGCTGATGCGCAAGTACGGCCTCGCCTGCGACAACCTGCGCTCGGCCGAGGTGGTCACCGCCGACGGCCAGATCCTCACCGCGAGCGCGACCGAGAACGCCGACCTCCTCTGGGGCCTGCGCGGGGGAGGGGGCAACTTCGGCGTCGTCACCTCCTTCGAGTTCGACCTGCACAAGGTCGGCCCGACCGTGGCCGCCGGCCCGGTCTTCTACCCGGGTGATCGGGCGGAGGAGATCCTTCGCTTCTACCGCGAGTTCGTGAAGACCGTCCCCGACGAGCTGACGACGTTCGCTGGCCTGCTGACCGCGCCGCCCGCACCGTTCCTGCCCGAGGAGTGGCACGGCAAGAAGCTGGTCGCCCTGGTCGGCTGCTACGCCGGCGACCCCGACGAGGGAATGAAGGCGCTGCAGCCGTTCCGCGATCTGGGCGACCCGGTCGCCGACCTGGTCGGCCCGATGCCCTACGTCCAGATGCAGAGTCTGCTCGACGACATCTACCCGCGCGGGACCAAGGCCTACATGAAGGCCGGCTACATGCGGGATCTGGACGACAAGGCGATCGAGACCCTGGTCCGCTACCACCAGGACGCGACCTCGCCGGCATCGGAGATCCACGTCCACCACTTCGGGGGCGCGGTGGCCCGCGCCGATGCCGAGGAGACCGCCTACGGGGAGCGCCAGGCGCCCTACGTGCTCAACATCATCGCCATGTCGCACGAGCCGGGCGGGCTGGACACCCACATCGACTGGGCGCACCGGCTGTACGCCGACATCGAGCCCTCGCTGACCGGCGGCGCCTACATCAACTTCCTCTCCGCCGAGGGGGAGGATCGTGTGCGAGCCGCCTACGGGGCGGAGAAGTTCGACCGGCTGCGGGCGCTGAAGGATCGCTACGACCCGACCAACCTGTTCCACCTGAACCAGAACATCCCGCCGTCGTGAGGCGGGGTGTGAGGGCCAAAACCTCTCTCGCGCTATGACGGAGGCAATCGTGTGCGGTGCCGGAACGGCTGGGCTCGCGTCGGCTGCCGCGCTTAGAGCAGCAGGCGTCAAGGTGGTTGTGCTGGAGCGGACCGACCGGGTTGGCGCCAGCTGGCGGACACGCTACGACGACCTACGGCTCAACACGCCGGGCTGGATGTCGACGCAGCCCGGCTATCGCGCCAGCCGCCGCCGCTACGGCGAGTACCCGACCAGGGACGCGTGGATCCGCTACCTCGAGGACTACGCGGCCCATCATCGCATCGACGTTCGTTTCGGCACGCAGGTGCGGCGACTGGAGCCCGCCGAGGAGGAGTGGCGGCTAGAGACCGACGGCGAGGGTCTGCGGGCGCGCTTCGTAGTTATCGCGACGGGCTTTGACCATGACCCCGAGCTGCCCGACTGGCCGGGTCGCGACAGCTTCAACGGCGGGCTCATCCATTCCAGTGCCTACCGAAACCCCGAGCCCTACCGCGGCCGCGACGTTCTCGTCGTCGGGCCGGGGACCACCGGCTCGGAGGTCGCGACGCTGCTCGCGCGGGGCGGCGCCGGGAGGGTGCGCGTGGCCTGCCGGACCCCGCCGAACCTGACGGTTCGCAAGATCATGGGCGCCTCGGTCAACATCCACGGCCTGGTGCTCGAGCGCCTGCCGCTGCGCGCCGCTGATCAGGTTGGCTGGCTGTCGGAGCGCAGGCTCTTCGGCAAGCTCGACCGCTACGGGCTTCCGCGCTCGCCGATCGGAATCGCGACGCAAAGCCGCCGGCAACAAGCGCCGGCCTACGACAGCGGGTTCGTCGGTCTTCTCAAGTCAGGCCGGATCGAGATCGTCGCCGCTGTCGAGGGCTTCGATGGCGAGGACGTGCTGCTCGCCGACGGCACACGGATTCAACCGCAAGCGGTCATAGCGGCAACGGGCTATGGACGTGGGTTGCGGCCGTTGATCGGTCACCTCGGGGTGCTCGACGAGGATGGCAAGCCGCTCGTCGGCGGCGGTAGCGAGCACCCCTCTGCAAGGGGACTGTTCTTCAACGGCTACAGGTCAAATCTCAGCGGACAGTTGCGGCTGATGCGTCTGGACGCACGGGCTATCGCACGAGCAGTCAAGAAGCAGTGGCCATAGGCCGCCGCTGCCGGTAGCGCACGCCGTCAGGCACAGGGAAAATCAAACCGCCACCTCGAGTTTCGGGCACTCCTGCGCCGGAGTTCCCAAATCGCTGCATATCGGCGCATATCAACACGTATTCCTGATCGCGGTCGTCCGTCGCGCCACTACGAAACCCCTGCAAGCCGCTACATTCGCGTAAGCGTTCAGTAACCCCGCCCAGGGAGAGCGGTTTACATAAGCAGGCATCACGCTTGCCGTGGCGAACCCGGGCGACATGGACCGCGCCGAGGCCGAGGCGATCTACGATTCCGGCCGCGATGCTTGCGTCAAGGTCCTGCTGGCGCTCGCCAACCAGGTCGAGCGCCTCGAGGGGCGGGTCGAGCGGTTGGAAGGGGAGGTTCGCGAGCTGCGCCGCGACTCCGGTAACTCCTCGCTTCCACCCTCCGCCGATCCCCGCACGGGCAAGTACCGGCGCAAGGGCAAAGGCAAGGGCAGGCAATCCAAACGAAAGCCCGGCGCCCAGCCCGGCCATCCCGGCTCGGGCCGCCGCCTCTTGCCGATCGAGCAGATCGACGAGGCGATCGAGTACCTGCCCGAGAGCTGTGGCGAGTGCGGACACTCGCTCGCCGAAGCAGCGGCCCGGGGACCCGTGCGCCGCCACCAGGTCACCGAGCTGCCCGAGACGGCGGTCCGGGTCACCGAGCACCGCCTGCACCGCCGCCGCTGTCTCGGCTGCGGCGCGATCACCCAGGCCGAGCTTCCTCTTGAGGTCGGGCGCGAGCGCTTCGGCCCCCGCCTTCAGGCAGCCATCGGCGCCCTCACCGCCGGCTTCCGGCTCTCCCGCCGCCAGGTCGCTGATCTGTGTGGCGAGCTCTTTGGCGCCCAGATCTCGACCGGCGCCGTCGACGCCATCCTCGCCCGCCAAGGCGATGCCCTGCATAGGCCCCAAGAACGGCTTTGCGATGCGGTTCGAAGCGCCTCCTCCCTGTGCATGGACGAGACCGGCTGGAAGCAGGCAGGAGAGAAGCGGTTCCTCTGGGGCGCCTTCACCGATGAAGTGGCCGTCCTTCGTGTTGCCCCCTCGCGCCATCGCGATGAGGCCGAAGCGCTGCTCGGTGAAAGCGAGGCGATCGTCTGCTCGGATCGCTGGTGGGCATATGACCACCTCGACTCTTCTCGCCGCCAGGTCTGCTGGTCACACCTCCTGCGCGACTTCCGCTTCCACGCCGAGAGCCCGCTTGCCCACCAGAGCGAGTTCGGCGAAGCCTGCCTGCTGATCGCCGAGGGGGTGTTCGAGACCTGGCACGACTTTCAGGCAGACGGCGACCGTGGACGCCTACGCCGGCAGATCGCCCCGCTTGAACGCCAGTTGCGGGCGTTCTGTGAGGAGGCGAGGCGCAAGTCGGTCAAGTCCCGCTTTCACCGCGGCCTCGCCCGCAACCTGATCAAGGTCTGGCCTGCGCTATGGACCTTCGTCGAGGAGGAAGGCGTCGAGCCGACCAACAACCGAGCCGAGCGCGGCCTGCGCCACGCGGTCATCTACCGCAAGCTCTCCCAGGGCAGCCGCAGCGAGCGTGGGGCGGTTGCAACCGAGCGGCTGTTATCGGCGGCGATCAGCTGCCGCCTGCAGGACCGCTCCCTCTTCGCCTATCTCGTCGAGGTCGCCCAGGCCTCGATCCGCGGGCAGCCCGCCCCGGCGCTGGCCTGAGGCGGGGTTACTGAACGCTTACACATTCGCGGGAGCGCGGCGTCTGGAGTCCGGCCTAATTGCCATGCAGAAGGTCGTGGGTTCGAATCCCATCAGCCGCTTTATATGACAAAGGCTGATCTCCATCGGCTAGTCGACCGTCTACCGGACCAGGCGGTCGATGGTGCGGCCGTCCTGCTCGAGGAGATCAGCGACGGTCGCATCGACCCTGAGCAGACCGGATTCTGGACTCGCGACTGGCAGGACAAAGAGCGAGAGGCCGACGACGACCTTGCCGCCGGCCGGATCACACGATACGAGAGCGATGAGGAGTTTCTAGCGGCACTGGACGAGCGCACGAAGCCGCTCGATGCCGACGCGTGATGTCCTCGCGTCGTTCTGGCGCGATTGGGATCGACTCACCCCGCAGCAGCAGCCTTTCGTGACGCCGTAGCTGCTGCAGCCTATTAGCTTCTTACCTATTTGGTAATCTCTTCTTACTAGATGGGTAATAAGCGACTTGGCAGCGGGGAACTCTTTCCCACCGACATGCCGATTCCGGCCGAGAGGATGATCGGTCGCGAGGAGGAGGTGGCGGCGGTCGCGCGCTCTCTGGCCGGTGGCGGCAACCTCGTCATCGCCGGCCCTCGACGCACCGGCAAGACGAGCGTCTGCGATGCGGCGCTGCAGCGGGCGGCCGAGGACGGCTGCTATGTCGCCGCGGTCGACCTATTCCGCGTCGCCGATGCCGCAGAGCTTGCCGAGCGCCTCGTGCTGGCAACGATCGCAAATCGTAGTGCGCTGCAGCGGCTGGCGCTGAAAGCGCGGCGCGCTGGACGGGCGCTGGGCGAAGCGGCGGCCCTCACGGCGACCGCGCGCGCCAGCGCCGAGCTGGGCGAGGAGTTGGAGATCGCCTTCCGACCCGGGCTCGCCGAGCGCGACCCCGATCGATACCTGGACTACGCGTTGGAGCTGCCGCAGCGGATCGCGAACGCGGATGGACGGCGCTTTGTCCTCTTCTTCGACGAGTTTCAGGAGGTGGCGGCGCTTCGCCGACCGTTTGGCGACCCAGAGAGGCTGACCAAACGGATGCGGGCGATCTTTCAGCGCTCACCCGCGGTGAGCTTTCTCTTCGCCGGCTCGATCGAGCATCTGATGCGCGACCTCTTCGCAGCCGAGGAGCGGGCGCTCAGCCAATTTGGCTCCTTCTACCCGCTGCCATCGATTCCAGCTGAGGCTTGGCGGGAGGGGATCGAGGAGCGGCTCGCCGAAGACGGGTGCACGATCGAGCCGGAGGCGCTGGAGCGACTTGTCACCGCTGGCGAGGGACATCCCCGGACGACGATGCTGATCGCACGCTGGACGCACGAGGCTGCCGTCGTCGAGGGCACCCGCACTCTGGTCGAGGCGCACGTGGGCGCCGGCATCCGAGCGGCGCAGCTCGCCGACCTGCCAAAGCACGAGCAGACGCTCGATCGCATCCGTGCCCTGGGCCGTCATGCCCAGCGCCTTGCGATACGCGTTGCCAGCGATAGCCCCCTGCATTCGGGGCTCAACTCGAAGATCGCCAATGACACGCTGCGAGCCCTGCGCGATGCCGGCATCGTCGAGCAGGACGCGCCGCGAAGCTGGCGCGTCACCGACCCGCTGCTGCGCAATTTCCTGCTTGAACTCGATTCAGGCAGATGACGCCGCGCCATCAGTTAGATGTAGCCGATTAGACACATTCATTGATACCGTGCGCGCCACGATGGCCAACGTCGAGGGCAAGGCAACCGCGATCACAGTCATCAACCCCGTCAAGTGGTGGGGACCGCCGTGGCTCTGGCTCGCGTTCCTGGTCGGTCGCCTCATCCCCTCGACGCTGGACCAGCTCGAGCGCCTCTCCTTCATCCACTACGCGCGCTGGGCCCTGATCAAGCGCTTCCCCGGGGAGAACGGGGGGCAGCGCCTGCGCCATCCCTACCTGCTCTTCGAAAGCAACTTCAACGGCACCTGGGACCAGTACATCGACGCCTTCTCGGAGGTCGTGCCGTTCAAGATGAGGGCGATCTGGGGCAGCTCCTTCGGCTTCCCGGGACCGCTCCCGGTGGACCCGTTCAAGGCCTACATCAGGCGCAACGAGCTGGTCGCGAACCACTACTGGTCCGCTTACCCCGGTGCCACCACCACCGAGGTCGTCTCCGCCATCCGCGTGCGGGACGCCCTCGGCGAGTTCGCCGAGAGCTCGGCCCAGCTCGGGGCAGAGGAGTTCGCCGAGGCCTACGCGGCGTTCCTCGCAAGCGTCCAGGGCGACCTTTGAGCGACGCGAGGAACACCAATGGCCAGGCCTACGGGCTGACCGTCCTGACCCCGATCGCACAGGGACGGGAAAGCGATCTGGTGCTGGCCCTGGACGGGCTGGAGCCCGGCGAGCGGAGCCCGCTCGCTCAGGTCCCCGGCACCCACTTCGCCCGCTGGGTCGTGATCGACGATGTCGTCTACGAGGGTCCCCCGCAGCGCCGCGACCACCTCGACCGCGGCCGCCTCCTCTTCACCAGCAACTTCGACGGCGGCCTGGCCGCCTACCTGGAGGGCCTGCGAACCGGCCTCGGCGCGCTGGCGGACACGATCTGGGGTCACTGCGAAGGCTATCCCGGCAGTGGCGACGGGCCGGCATTCGCCTCCTACATGCGCTCCCACCAGGTCGACAGCTCCCTCTTCTTCGCCGCCTACGGGGAGCACACTGTGGAGGAGGTCAGGGGCAGTCTCGCGAAGCGGCGGCGCCTGGCCGAGTTCGCCCTCGGCGCGCAGCGGCTGGCCCCGGCTGAGCTGCAGGCCGCCTTCCGCCGGGAGTTCGGCCCATGACCGTGCTCGACCTCGACCGCATCCAGGGATTCGTGGTGCGCGGCTACAGGCTCCCCTTCGCCGGCTACCTCTTCCTGCGCATCCTCGACCCGCAGCGGGCGGGCAGCTGGTTCGCCGAGATCGCCGCCGACGTCCTGGTCGCCGCCGAGTGGTCGGAGAAGCCCGAATCGGGCGTCAACATTGCATTCACCTACGCGGGCCTCGCCGCGATGAGCCTTCCCGACGCGACCCTCGCTGGCTTCCCGGAGGAGTTCCGCCAGGGCATGGCGGCCCGCGCCTCGCTGCTGGGCGACCACGGGGAAAGCGCGCCCGAGCGCTGGGAGGCGCCGCTGGGAACGCCCGACGTCCATGTGCTCGTGATGATCAGCGCCCAGAGCCGCGAGGCGCTGGCCGGCCACGACCGCCGCCTGCGCGCCGATCTTGAGCGCAACGGCGGCCTGGCGGTCGTCGGGGAGGACGTCGGCGCGGCCCTGCCCGGGGGCGTCGAGCACTTCGGCTACGCCGACGGATTCGCTCAGCCGGCGATCGAGGGCAGCCCGGCCGGCAACCCGCCGGGCGGCGGAGCGCTGCAAGCCGGCGGCGGCTGGAGGCCGATCCCGGCGGGCGAGTTCATCCTCGGCTACGACGACGAGGAGGGCGTGCTGCCGATCGCGCCGCCGCCCGATGAGCTGAGCTGCAACGGCTCCTTCCTGATCTTCCGCAAGCTGCACCAGAACGTCGCCGCCTTCCGGGCGATGCTCGCCGGCGCGGCGGAGGCCTACGCCGGCGGCGAGGAGCTGCTCGCCGCCAAGCTCGTCGGCCGTTGGCGCGACGGCACCCCGCTCGATCTCTCGCCCGGCGCCCCGGACCCGGCGCTGGTCGCCGACGAATCGCGCAACAACGACTTCTCCTACGGCGACGACGCGGCCGGCGAACGCTGTCCGCTGGGCAGCCACATCCGCCGCGCGAACCCGCGCGCCAGCCTGGCCTTCGACGGCAAGCTGGTCAACCGCCACCGCCTGATCCGCCGCGGCATCCCCTACGGCGATCCGCTCCCGCCCGGCGCCGAGGACGATGGCGCCGACCGCGGCATCATCTTCATGTGCCTGCAGGCGAGCATCGCGCGCCAGTTCGAGTTCGTCCAGTCGCAGTGGCTGGCGGAGGGCAACACGCTCGGCGTCGGCGAGGACCAGGACGTCATGCTCGGGCCCCAGGACGGCGAGGAGCCGAGCAAGATGACGATCCCCGGCCAGCCGCCCTTCCTGCTCGGGCCGTTGGCGCGGATGGTGACCGTGCGCGGCGGCGAGTACTTCTTCGTCCCTGGGACCAACGGCCTGCACTACCTGGCCGGGGCTGCCGGCGGGGGCGCGGTATGAGCCTGGTCGCGGACCTCGAGCACCTCGCCGGGCGGCTGGCCGCCGATGTCGAGGGCTTCGTCAAGGAGGGCGTGGAGAAGCTCGAGCGCCACGTCGAAGAGCACCCGCAGCCGCTGTTCGCCCTGCTCCGGCGCCTGCAGCCGGTGCTGGTGATCCACGGCGTCGCGATCGTCACCCGCTACGACGACGTGGTCGCCGTGCTCGAGGACGACCGCTCCTTCGGGGTCGAGCCCTATGGCGTCAAGATGCGCGCCCTCACCGGCGAGTTCATCCTCGGCCTCAACGACTCCCCGCGCTACGAGCACGACGTGACGCTGCTGCGGCAGGCGGCGCCGCGCTCCGACACCCCGGCGCTGGCCGGCTTCGCGCGGGAGACCGCCGAGGCGCTCGTCGCCGAGGGCGTCGCGGCCGGGCGGATCGATGTCGTGGAGGTCTCGAAGCGGCTGCCGGCGCAGCTGATGGCCCGTTGGTTCGGTACGCCGGGGCCGAGCGAGGACGAGATGATCGTCTGGACGATGGCGATGTTCGAGGATATCTTCGTCAACCTCAAAAACGACCCCGATGTGCACGCGCGCGCCAAGCAGTGCGCCGGCGAGATGGTCCCCTACGTCGAAGGCTGCGTGGCCGAGCGCAAGCGCGGCTCGGCGCCGGCGGACGGCGAAGACGTCCTCGGCCGCCTGATCGCGCAGCAGTCGAGCGAGAGCGAGGCGTTCAGCGACGCTGAGATCGCCACCAACCTGATCGGGCTCATCGTCGGCTTCATACCGACCGTGGCGACGGCGACGTCGCTGGCGATCGACGCCCTGCTCGACCGGCCCGAGGCGCTGGTGGGCGCGCAGGCCGCCGCGCGCGACGACGACGAAGAGGGAGTGCGGGCGCACATGTGGGAGGCGATGCGACTGGCCCCCCAGGCGCCCGGGCTGCTGCGCAAGGCCCGCGTCGAGGCGACGATCGCCGCCGGGACCGATCGCGCCAAGCAGGTGCCGGCCGGCACGACGGTCCTTGCCGCCACCGAGTCGGCGATGCTCGACGACAGCGCCGTCGAGGACCCCGAGGAGTTTCGCCTGTCCCGGCCGGCGAAGGACTACCTGCACTTCGGCGCCGGCCTGCACGAGTGCTTTGGTCGCTTTGCCAACGAGATGCAGATTCCGGCGATCGCGAGCGCCCTGCTGAGCGTCCCCGGGCTCTCGCGCGCGCCTGGGGACGAGGGCCGGCTGACGCGGGAAGGCCCCTACCCGAAGTCGCTACTGCTGACGGGGAGCGCCACGGCCGGCTGAGCGGCCTGTGACTCCAGGGTCTCAGCGGTCGAGCAGGTGGCCGATCAGCTCCGCTGCGCTGATCCCGATGAACGCCCCCGCGAGCACGTCTGCAGGGTAGTGGACACCGGTATGGACTCGGGAGTATCCGACCAGCGTCGCCAGGGCTAGCAGCGGCGCCGAGAGCATCGGCTGCGTGTCGGCGGCGCCGGTGGCGAAGGCAAAGGCGGAGGCGGCGTGGCCGGAGGGGAAGGAGCTCGAGCGCGGCATTTGGACGTGGCGTCTCGCGAGCTCCTCGGCCTCCTTCCTCGCTGGGCGCCGTCGGGCGCTCAGCGGCTTGGCGACGAGGTTGGCGAAGCCGGAGGCGATGCCGAGAGAGACGAGGCCCTTCCGAGCCGCCAGCCGGCCGCTGGGCCCGCCGAGGAGGGCCAACGCGGCCGCGGTGGCGAACCAGAGCTTGCTGTGATCGGCGGCACGGGAGAGACCGCGCATGGCAGCGTCCAACGGGGGGGTATCGCTGGCAGCGATCGCTCCATAGACGGCCGTATCGACTGCCTTCGCTTCGCTGAGCCAATCAGGCATCTGGTTTCGTTGCCCCTCCCATGGCGATCCGCGCCAGCGCGAGGACGGTCTCCCAGGCGCCCTCGGGCATCGCCGCGGACGGAGAGGCTCCAGGGTGCGCGGCGGCGATCCGCACCTGCAGCGCCGTCGGCAAGATCCTGAAGCGCAGCGGCGTGTCCAGAGTGACGGCCTCGCCGTCGATGCCCGCGGCGATCGGGCCGTCTGCGTCGACCTCGAAGGTGGGCGTGGACCACTCTCGCCAGGGACGCTGGATCAACCGCAGGCCTCCGGTCGGCAGGGAGGCAACGGTGATCCCCAGCAGCCCGTCGTCGATCCTCGGCCGGGTGCCCGAGCCGACCGCACGCCCGAGCCGGTAGCGGTTGTTGGAGACGAGGATCGCCGCTCCGGAGGAGTGCTCATGCCCTCCGGGCCCGCTCCAGCGCAGGTCCAGCCCCTTGCCCTCGGGCCCCAGCACCTCCGGCAGCGTGTCGAGGATGGTCCGCAGCTTCGCCTCCCGGTAGCCCTCGCGCTGGACGGCCTCGGCGTAGAGGCCGATCGAGACGTTGTTGACGAATACCCGGCCGTTGACCTCGGCAAGATCGACCCGCCTTTCGCGACCGCCGAGGAAGGCGTCGAGCGCGCCGACGACATCGTCGCGGTCGACCCCGAGGTCAAGCGCGAAGTGATTGCGGGTCCCGGCCGGAATACAGGCATAGGGCAGGTCCTGCTCGGCGGCAACCATGGCAACAACGGCCTGGGAGCCATCGCCGCCTGCCATCGCCAGCGCGTCTGCTCCATCGGCCACCGCGCCGCGCACGAGCTGCTCGAGGTCGGTACCGAGCGTCAACTCGATCGGCTCGATGCCACGGGCCCGGGCCTCGTCGGCCAGGTGGAGCTTCTCGGCCTTTCCCCCGCCCGACTTGGGGTTGTAGAAGAGCACGGGGTGGCGGGGGTCCGGCGCCCGGTGGAGGGGGACGTGGACCTTGAAGGCCGATCGGGTCGCAAGGAGCGTCAGCCCCAGGCCCACCATGATCACGAGAGCCTGCGCGATGTGATCGCCGTCGGCGATCAATACGGCAACGGCCACCGCCACTGCCAGGATCGCGATTCCAGACCCCAGAAGCCGCGCGCCTCCGGTCCGGGTCAGGCCGTACCAGGCCGCCGCGACCGCGAGAACGAGGCAGGCGAGGACGATCAGCCCCCGGGGAAACTGAGAAAGGACGATGTCGATGCTGAGGACCGCGAGGACGGCCGCGCCCGCAAGCGCCGCGAGCGCAGCCAGCCGGTGCGGGTCGCCCTGCTCAGCCGACATTGAAGTGCTCCTCGTCTTCGTGCGATGAATTGTCGTTGATCGACGAGATATGTGTATCGGCGGCTTGGGCGGGTAGCGATGCGTGGAGGCGATCGAGGGAGGTCCGAGGGCTGGTACCGCCGACCGGGCAAAACGTCGATCATTGGGCCCGATAACGAACGACGCATCCGACATAGAATCCGCTGGCGGCAGTTTGGCTCTGCTTCGCGAGGAGGAGCTGTGGGAGCGCTTTGCTCGCGGTCGCGACCCTGCGGTGCGCGAGGAGCTGGTGCGCCGCCACGTCGACTTCGCCAAGCGACTGGCCCTGCGCTATCGCGGCGCCAGCGAGCCCTTCGATGACCTCGTCCAGGTCGCCAACCTGGGCTTGCTGAACGCGGTGGACCGCTTCGACCCGGGCCGCGGGATTCCCTTTACGGCCTTCGCGTCGCCGACCATCCTCGGCGAGCTGAAGCGCCATTTTCGCGACCGCGTCTGGACGGTGCGGGTGCCGCGCGGCCTGCACGACCGCCTGGCCGAAGTGGACAAGGCGAACACCGAGCTGACGAAGGAGCTGCAACGCTCGCCGTCGGTCGGCGAGATCGCCGAGCGCCTCGGGGTCGAGCAGGTCGATGTCCTCGAGGTGATGGAGGCCAATCACAATCGTCGTCCCCTCTCGCTCGATCACCCGGCCGGCGGCGAGGACTCGGAGGAGTCGCCGCCGACCGAATGGGTCGGCTCGGAGGACCAGGGATTCGAGCTTGCCGAGGGACGCGTCGCCCTCGACGCGGCGCTGCCCTATCTCGACGAGCGCGAGCGGTTGGTGCTGCACCTGCGCTTCGTCGAGGACATGACCCAGTCACAGATCGCCGAGCACATCGGTCACTCGCAGATGCACGTCTCGCGCATTCTCCGCCGCGCCCTCTCCCGGGTCCGCGATCGGATCAGCGAACAGACGCGAAGCGAATGATCAGGTACTCGCCGTCGGCGCTCTCCTCGACGGCGAGCGAGTCGGCGAGCTTCTCGATCGAGCCGCCGATGTCGGGCACCTCCAGCGCCCGGCGGATCTGCTCCCCGGCCCCTTCCTCCATCGGCCCCAGGCGGAGGCCGATCGAGGTGTCGCCCTCCTCCAGCCCGAGGCGCACGCGGCCGTCGGAGAAGCCCTGGGATGCCGCGGCGGCGATCGCGTCGGTGACCAGGACGGCGTCGGAGATGCGCTCGACGGAGAGGTCGCGGCGAGCGGCCAGGGCGCCGACGATTCGCGCCAGCACCGGTCCGAGCAGCTCGGGGCGATCGACGACCAGCGAGGTGCCGGCCTCGGCGACAGGCTTCACCTCGACCGGATCGTCCTTGCCGCCACCGCCGCGCAGAGGCACCCGCATGGTGACCTCGGTTCCCCGGTCGACGCCCCCGGAGATCGTGAAGCTGCTGGAGAGCGCCGCGATCAGCGAGAGCCCGAGCCGCAGGCTCTCGCGGCCGGGGTCCGCCTCAGGGCGGATTCCCACGCCCTCGTCTCGAACGACGACGGTGAGCCCGGTCTCGTCGGCCTCGGCTTCGACGCTCAGCGGACCGGCCTGGCCCCGGTAGGCGTGGAGGACGACGTTCATGCTGGCCTCGGTGACGACGGTTTTGAGGTCGGCCAGCCCTGGCTCGTCCATGCCGATCTCCTCGGCCAAGCCGGCGAGCGCGTGCCGGATCACCACGACGTTCTCCGCTCGCGCCGGCAGTATCAGCTGAAGCTTCTTGGGCCTTTCGGCGCTTGCCGGAGTGTCTGTGATGCTCCTCATCCTTACCGCCGGAAGCCGCTTGCTGCGGAGCCTGAGCATAGTGAGATTCGTAGGCCCGTCTACCCCGAGGCGCCAGGCGCAAACCCGCCGCAGCCGGCTGGTGAAGCCGTGGGGGAGAGCCCTCCCTGCGGTAGGATCGTGCTGTGGAGCCGACTCGCTTCGAGATTCAGCGCGAGGAGTTCGAAGAGGGCATCCGGGCCATCGTGGTTCGCGGCGAGCTGGACATGAACACCACCCCCGAGTTGGAGGCGGTGTTCGAGCGGGTCGTCGCCGAGCCGGCAGGCTCGGTCGTCCTCGATCTCACCGATTGCGAGTTCATCGACTCGACCGGAATCGCCTTGATCGTGAACGCCTGGCAGAAGCTGGAGAAAGACGGCAGCGATGGCAGACTGGTGCTCTGCTGCGGCAACCACCAGGTGCGGCGGCTGTTGAAGCTCACCGGCATCGAATCGTCGATCTCGACGCACGAAGGCCGCGCCGCCGCCCTGGCCGAGCTGCGCGCCTGAGCCTCCGGGCTCGCGGTTGGAGGGCAAGCGGTGCGCCTTCCTCACGTCTGAGGTGGCACGCCGGATCAGTCCTCTGGGTGGCTGTGGCTGTGCCCGTGGACCGTTTGCCACGAATCCCAGGTGATCTTGAGGATCACCGCGGTGATCGCGAGGCCGATCAGCGGGTCGGCGAGCGGGAAGCCGAGGGCGACGACGGCGGCGCTGGCGACGACCGCCAGGCTGACGTAGGAGTCGGCGCGAGCGTGGTTGCCGTCGGCGATCAGGGCCGGGCTATCGAGGCGGTTGCCCGCCCGGCTGCGGATCCCGGCGGCCATCCAGTTGCCGGCGAAGCCGATCAGCCCGGCGCCGGCGAGCGCCGGCAGGTGGGTGGGGGTCTGGGGGTGGATCAACCTGGAGACCGCCTCGACGCCGGCGACGCAGGCGGAGGCGAAGATGGCGGCGACGACGAAGAGGCCGGCCCAGCGCTCGGCCCTCGCGGAGCGCAGCAGGAAGGCGGCGCCGAGTGGGATCGCGGTGCTCGCATCGCCGAAGTTGTGGATCAGGTCGGCGAGCAGGGCGATGCTGCCGCTGAGCGTGAAGATCACCGTCTGGGCGCTCGCCGCCAGCGCCAGGACGGCGAGCGAGATGCCGACGGCCTTGAGGCCCTCGTGCGAGCGTTTGATGCTCTCGTCGACCAGGCCGTGCGAATGGCCGTGCCCGTGAGCGTGGCCGTGTGAGTGCGCCGCCACTACAATCTGCGGCCGAGCATCGACTCGGGGCTGTAGCTCAGCTGGAAGAGCGACGCGCTGGCAGCGCGTAGGTCGGGGGTTCGAGTCCCCCCAGCTCCATCACGTATTTCCAGGCGGCTTACGATTCGACCGTGACCAGGGTGCCGATCGGCGTGTAGGGGAAGACTTCGCCGGCCTCTTCGAGCGGCATCTCGACGCAGCCGAGGCTCTGCGGGGTGCCGAACGAGGCGCGGTCGAAGGCGTGCAGGGCATCGCCGCCGTTGAAGTAGCTGACCCACATGATCCCCGGGTCTTCGTAGTGGGAGCCGTCGGGGTTTTCGCCGCTCATCGTCGTTTCTTCGAGGTGCTCGAAGACGGGGAAGGTGCCGAGTTCGGTTTCGGCCCCCGGGATGCCGGTGTTGGCCGGCCCGCTGAGCACCTGGTGGCCGTTGTGCCAGAGGGTCACGGTCTCGGGCAGGGTCTCGCTGACGGAGACGTAGCTGTAGCCCGGTTCGGGCTTGCGCTTGCCGGCGATCGCGTCCTTCATCAGCGCTTCCCAGGCCGCCGGCCCGGCGACGCCGTCGGTTTCCATTTCGTGATCGTCCTCGAAGGCCATCAGCGCCCCTTCGGTGACGACGTTCGGCTGTCCCGCCGACCAGGCTTCGCGCAGCCCGTCAGGCGTGTTCGGGTAGCGCCAGGAGAACTTGCCTCGCGGCGGGTCGACGGCGGCATGCACCTCGGCTTCGGGCGTGCGCGCGACCGCTGTCCCCTTGGGCTTCCAATCGACCGGCAGGTAGCCGGCCTGGGCGAGCAGCTGCTGCAGCCGCAAGGTCGAGCCCGGCGGGACGCTCCACGAGACCTCGCTCGCTCGTTCGGTCGAGCCATCCGGCTGGATCACGTCGACCGTCTTCGGCAGCTCCGCCTTCAGCTTCGAGTCGAACCCGGCGCCGTAGCCCGCCGGCCGGAAGAGCAGCGTGTGTCGGTCGGTTTGGTGCCAGCTGCCCGGCACCGAGGGGGTGAGCGTCGGCCGCGCCGAGCCGAGCACCTCTGAGACGGGCTTGGAGAAGATCAGGTGCAGCGGGGTCGAGGGCGAGACTTCCGCGCCCGGCGGCGGGCTCGCGGCGACGCTCGGCGAGCTGCTCGCCGGGAACCAGGTGACGCTCTGGAAGGAGCCGAGGCGCTCCCAGGGGCGGGCAGCGGCGGCGACCACGACCGAGCCGGCCGGCCGGTCGAGGCCGAGCGCGATCGAGCGGTGCGGGCGGGCGAAGCTGCGGCGGGTCAGTTCGCCGGGAACGCCGTAGGCGATCTCACGCACGCCGCGATCGAAGGAGACCTTTGGCGTCGCGTTCTTTGCGACGGTCAGCCAGCGGGCCTCGACGCGTGCGGTGGGAGCCCGCATCACCAGCCGCTCGTGGTCTTCGCTGCCGGCCAACCAGCCAACCCAGCCGGGGCGGCGCACGACCACTTCCACCGAGATCGGCTGACCGGGCGAGAGCTGCCCCTTCGGCACCAGCCGGCCGTCGTGAACCGCGATCGGGATCGGCTTACCGCTCGCGGTCGAGGCGTGCACCTGCTCGACCGTGCCGCCGAATGCCTGCACGTCGACCCGGGCGAGCGCGGCCGAGTCGGTGCTGAGGCTCGTGCCGGAAAGCCCGAAAGCCGCCGCGGTGAAGGCGATCGCCAGGATCGCGATCGCGGCCAGGCAAACGAGGACGAGACGACGCGGACCGCGACGAGTGCCCTCGACTTCCACAGCGGGGGAATCCGGGGCTGAGCGCTCCTCCTCCATTACATGGGAAGGATAGGGCGCGGATCGGTCCGGTCAGGCTCAATCGGCGCGCCCGGCCTGCCGATGACTGAGCGATGAACACTGCGAGCTCGCACGTCTTCTCGCACGGGATGCGGGACACTCGGTTGGCGCTGGAGGCTTGGAACGGGCGGCCGTGGGCGGTCCTGAGGGGTTGGCTGGCGCTGAGCGTCGCGATCGCCCTGGCCCTGCTGGGGGCGGTCTGGGTCGTCGCCGGGATGCTCACGCCGGACATCACCCCGATCCACCTGCCGGGCCTGACCGAACCATCCGAACCGGGCGACCTGCTGCCGATCCTTTGGCGCAACTCGCTGGTGCTGGCCCTGCACGCGACCGCCTGCATCGCCGGCTTCATCGCCGGCGCCTCGATGCCGATCGCCGCCGCCCAGCGCAGCGGCTTCTCGCGCTGGATCCACGTCAAGGCTGGCGAGCTGGCGATCCTCTTCGTCTGCGCGGTCACCCTTTTCTCGCTCTCGACCCAGGCTCTCTACCTGGGCTTCCAGGGCTCGACGATCGCCTTCCAGCTGCACATCTCGATCGGCGTCCTGCTGCTCAGCGTCCTCCCGCACGCGATCCCCGAGCTGACCGCCCTCTTCCTACCCCTGGCCGCCTGGCTGATCGCCAGCCGCCGAGGCGAGTGGAACCAGCTCCTCGCCGCGACCTTCATCACCGTGGCGCTGGCAATTCCGACCCTGGTCGTCGCGGCCACGATCGAGGTCTACGTCTGGCCTCACATCCTCCAAGCCCTCTCCCCGGCCGTTTGACAAGATCGCCGCTCGATGAGCGGCTATGACCCGAAGGCGATCGAGCGCAAGTGGCAGCAGGTCTGGGCCGAGGAGAAGACCTGGGAGGTCGCCAATCCCGGTCAACCCGGCTTTGACGACTCCAAGCCGAAGTCCTACGTGCTGGAGATGCTCCCCTACCCCTCCGGCGAACCGCACGTCGGCCACCTGAAGACCTACGCGGTCGGCGACGCGATCGCCCATTTCCGCCGCCGCCACGGCTTCGAGGTGATCCACCCGATGGGCTATGACTCCTTCGGCCTGCCGGCCGAGAACAACGCGATCAAGACCGGCGAGCCGCCGCGCGAGGCGACCGAGCGCTCGATCTCCTCCTTCCAGCGCCAGTTCCGCGAGTGGGGCATCTCGATCGATTGGTCGCGCGAGCTGGCGACCCACACCCCCGAGTACTACCGCTGGACCCAGTGGATCTTCCTGCGGCTCTTCGAGCGCGGCCTCGCCTACCGCGCCGAGGCCCCCGTGCAATGGTGCCCCAAGGACGCCACCGTGCTCGCCAACGAGCAGGTCGTCGACGGCCGCTGCGAGCGCTGCGGCACCGAGGTGGTGCAGCGCAAGCTCGAGCAGTGGTTCTTCAAGATCACCGACTACGCCGAGCGTCTGCTCGCCGACTTCGAGCGGCTCGAGTCCTGGCCCGAGCACGTGATCACGATGCAGCGCAACTGGATCGGCCGCTCCGAGGGCGCCGAGGTCGTCTTTCGCTGCGAGGAGGTCGGCCTCGACTTCCCCGTCTTCACCACCCGCCCCGACACCCTCTTCGGCGCCACCTTCTTCGTCCTCGCCCCCGAGCATCCCGATCTGGAGCGGCTGGTCGCCGGCACGTCGGCGGAGGCTGCCGTGCGCGAGTACGTCGACAACGCCGCCCGCGAGTCGGCCGAGGACCGCGGCTCCGAAGAGCGGCAGAAGACCGGGGTGCCGCTGGGGCGCAGCGTCGTCAACCCGGTCAACGGCGAGCAGATCCCGATGTTCGTCGCCGACTACGTGCTGATGGAGTACGGCACCGGCGCGATCATGGCCGTGCCCGCCCACGACGAGCGCGACTACGAGTTCGCCGCGGCCTTCGACCTGCCGATCAGGCGCGTGATCGAGGGCGCCGACCCCGAGAAGGCGCGCGACGACGCCGGCCTGCCGTACCCGGGCGACGGGCCGATGACCGGCTCCGGGCGCTTCGACGGCAAGGGCAACCGCGAGGCCTACGCCGAGATCGTCGCCTGGCTCGCCGAGGAGGGACGCGGTGAAACCTCCGTCAACTACCGCCTGCGCGACTGGCTGGTCTCCCGCCAGCGCTACTGGGGCGCGCCGATCCCGGTCGTCTACTGCGAGGAGTGCGGGATGGTCCCCGTGCCCGACGAGCAGCTCCCGGTCGAGCTGCCGGAGATCGACGACTACGCGCCGCAGGGAAAGAGCCCGCTGGCGGCGGCCGAGGAGTGGGTCGCGACCGAGTGCCCGCGCTGCGCCCGGCCGGCCCGCCGCGAGACCGACACGATGGACACCTTCGTCGACTCGTCCTGGTACTTCATCCGCTACCTCGACCCGGGAAACGAGGCGGCCGCCTGGGACCGCGCCGCCGCCGAGCACTGGCTGCCGGTCGACCAGTACATCGGCGGGGTCGAGCACGCGATCCTGCACCTGATGTACGCGCGCTTCTTCGCCAAGGCGCTCGCCGACCTCGGCTGGATCAACGTGCAGGAGCCCTTCGCCAACCTCTTCGCCCAGGGCATGATTACCCGCGACGGGGCGAAGATGTCGAAGTCGCGCGGCAACACCGTCAGCCCGGCCGAGTACGTCGAGCGCTACGGAGCCGATACCGCCCGCACCTACATCTGCTTCATGGGCCCGCCCGAGCGCGACGCCGATTGGGCCGACGAGGGGGTGGAGGGGGTCAACCGCTTCCTCTCCCGCCTCTGGCGCCTCTGCGAGGAGGTCGAGTCAAAGCAGGCTGCCGACCTCGATGCCGCGGCCGCGCAGGGCGATGCTCGCACCCTGCTGGTCAAGGCTCACTGGGCGATCGAGAAGGCGACCCGCGATTTCCAGCGAGGCTTCCAGTTCAACACCGTGATCGCCGCGGTGATGGAGCTGGTGAACGACGCCTACCGGCTCAAGGACGGCCTCTACGCCGATCCCGAGGGGACCGCGGCCGTGCGCTTCGCCACCGCGACCGCGGCCTCGTTGATCTTTCCCTTCGCGCCCCACCTCGGCGCCGAGATCTGGGCGCGCCTGGGCGGCGGCCGGGTCTGGGAGAAGCCCTGGCCCGAGGCCGACCCGGCACTGCTTGCCAGCGACACCGTGACGCTCGTCGTCCAGGTCAACGGCAAGCTGCGCGACCGGATCGAGGCGCCGGCGGAGGCCTCCGAGGCGGAGCTGCTCGAGATCGCCCGGGCGAGTGAGAAGGTGGCGGGCTTCCTCGACGGCAAGGAGGTCGTCAAGGAGATCGTCGTGCCGGGCAAGCTGGTCAACCTCGTAGTTCGCTAGACCGCTGCAAACCGGCGCATATCGGCGTCCTCGGTCGCTCGCGTGCAGAGCACGCCACGCTCCCTGCGTCCACCGATCTGCTTGGTTTTCACGGTCTAACGTCGACTTTCTGGTAGAAAGCCCGCGTGCTAGTCAGGAGACTCACCGAAGCGCCGGTGGAGGAGTGGCACCGCCTGCGCACCCGCGTGCTCATGGACGCGGGCGAACTCGGCTCGCGCAACCTCTCGGTTACGTGGCTCGAGCTCCCCTCGGGCGCCGAGCAGACGCTGCGCTCACACGAGGAGGCCGAGCAGGTCTACGTCGTGGTTCGCGGTGCCGGCACGATGTCGGTGGCCGGCGACACGCAGCAGGTCGTAGAGGGCGATCTGATCCTGGTTCCGCCCGCCACCGATCACTCGGTTGCCAACGACGGCGACGCCGACCTCGCCTGCATCTCCGTGCAGTCCCCGCCGGTGGCCGCGTCTGAGCTCTACAGCGACCAGCTGGCCGAGGTCGCCGGCTACGACGACGAAGATTTGTAGCTAAGACGCGCGAGTGTGCGCGCCACGCGCGCGTCGGCGTCCGCAACGGTTCGGGCCATGCCCGAGCTGAGCAGGTCGCAGATCGCCGTCTACGGCGCCGTCGCGGTGGCGTTGCTGCTGCTCGGCGCAAGGGCGATCCGGGCCGAGGGAAGCAGCGCCCCGGCGAGCTATGGCTCGAGCTCCAGCTCGAGCTCCGAAAGCGGCAGCGTCAGCTTCCAGCCCAGTGGCGCCGCGGGTGATCTCGTCGTCGACGTAACCGGCGCCGTCGCCAACCCCGGCGTATACCGGCTGCCCGCCGGGTCGCGGGTCACCGACGCGGTCGAACGGGCCGGTGGCGCCAGCGGCGGGGCATTGCTGGAAGCGATCAACCTCGCCGCCCGGCTCGCCGACGGCCAACAGGTGGTGGTGCCGAAGGTGGGACCGGCCGGGGCGCCGCTTGCCGCGGCCGGCGCGGCCAGCGAAGCGGGCCCGATCAGCCTCGGCACCGCGACGGCCGAACAGCTCGACACGATCGACGGGATCGGGCCGGTGACGGCGCAGAAGATCGTCGAATACCGCGAACAACAGGGTGGGCTCGCCTCGGTCGACCAGCTCGACCAGGTGAGCGGGATCGGCCCGGCGACGATGCAGTCGCTGCGCGCCCGCCTGCAGCCTTAGCCCGGCGATGCGGAGCGGCCGACCGTCGTGGCTCGTAGTTCTCGGCATCGCCGCCGTGGTTGCGCTGGCGCTCGCCCATCGCGACGAGATCCGCACCCGCGCCGAGGCAGCCCTTGGGCGGGGCATGCCGGCCCGCGAGGCGCAGCTGGCACGCGGTTTCGTCCTCGGTGAGGACGAAGGCATCGACGAAACCACGGTCGAAGACTTCCGCCGCTCCGGTCTCAGCCACCTGCTCGTCGTCTCGGGACAGAACGTCGCTCTGCTCGCACTGCTGGCGATGCCGTTGCTGGCGACGTTCGGGATCCCGCTGCGAATCAGGCTGATCTGGATCCTCGGCGCGATCGCGATCTACGTGCCGCTGGCCGGCGCCGGCCCGTCGATCGTGCGGGCCGGCGTGATGGGGGCGGTGAGCGTGCTGGCGACGCTGGTGGGGCGGCCGTCGTCGCGTCTCTTCGCGCTGGCGCTGGCGGCCGTCGTCACCCTCGCGATCGATCCGCGGATCGCCTCCGACGTCGGCTGGCAGCTCAGCTTCGCGGCGGTGCTCGGCATCCTCCTGCTCGCCTCGCCGCTGCGCGCCGCGATCGCTTCGCGGATCGGCGCCCGCGGCTGGCGTGGCACGCTCGCCGAGGGCGCGGCGATGACGATCGCGGCGACGCTGGCAACCGCACCGTTGATCGCGTTTCACTTCGAAGCCGTCTCGACCGCCACCCTCGTCGCCAACCTTCTCGCCCTGCCGGCGGTGGCGCCGGCGATGTGGCTGGGCATGCTCGCCGCGGCCGCCGGCCAGGTGCCCGGCTTCCCGGTCGCGATCCTCAACGCAATCGACGCCCGCCTGCTCGCCTACATCGCCCAGGTGGCTATCTGGTGCGGACGGCCGAGCTGGGCCTACCTGCACGTGCGGCTCGGCATGGAGGGCCTGATCGCCTCCTACCTGGCTCTCGCCGCGACCGCCATCGGCGTCCCGGCACTCCTCCGCCGCCACCGCATCGCAACCCTGAAGCGCCACCGAGCTCCTCCCGCCGACGGGACTGAAAGTGGAGATATAGATCGCTTTCAGTCCCGTCGGCGGGCAGTTCTACGGGTTGCGGCGGGGGTTGGGGTTGTTGCGCTGCTGCTTGCCTGGGTGGGGAGCGGCGGTGGCGCCGACGCGGCCGGTCCGATGCCGGGCCTGCGGGTCTCGGTGCTCGACGTCGGCCAGGGCGATTCGATCCTGCTCCAGCCGGCCGGCGCGCCGGCTGTCCTCGTCGACGGCGGGCCGCCCGGGGATGGCCTCGAAGCGAAGCTTCGCTCTGCCGGCGTCCGGCGCCTCGGCGTCGCGGTCGTCACCCACGAACAGTCCGACCACGCCGGTGGGATCGAGGACCTGCTCGGGCGCTTCCCGATCGGCCGGCTGGTCTACGCGCGGCTGAGCCGCCGCCTTCGCGGCGAGGCCGAAGCGGCGGGCGCCGATCCGACGCGGATCGCCACGGGCGGCGCGCTGCGCTCGGGGCGGCTGCGGATCGAAGTGCTCTGGCCGCCGCCCTCGCTGCTCGCGGCCCCGCTTGCCGGCGCTGACCCGAACACGCAGGCGCTGGTCATGCTCGCCCGCTGGCGCGACTTCTCGATGCTGCTCACCGCCGATGCCGAGGCTGAGGCGGTGCCGCTCGATCCCGGCCCGGTCGACGTGCTCAAGGTCGCCCATCACGGCAGCGAAGACGCCGGCCTCGACGCTCTGCTCGACCGCACCTCACCGCGGCTCGCGGTGATCTCGGTCGGGGCGGACAACCCCTACGGCCACCCGACGCCGGCGACCCTGGCCACGCTCGCGGCGCACCGCGTGCCGACGCTGCGCACCGATCTCGACGGGACGATCGTCCTCGACGTCAGTAGGCACGCGGTCGCGGTCTCCACCGGTGGCTGAATGGGGATCTCAACGAATCGTCGAGGCATTAGTGGGATTTCTCCCGCATTTGGCAGCAGGCGCGGCAGAGATGGTCGATGGTGGGAGGGGGTGTTCTCGAGGATTCGACAGCTGTCGCGTTCGCTCGGCACGAGCTTGGCCGGCGAAGGCATGCTGGTCAGGCTGCGCAGCAGCTCGATCGCGCTGCTCGGGGTCGTCACGGCCGTCGGCCTGTCCCTGATCGTCTTCATCGCCCAGATCGGCTTTTCGGGCGTGCTCAGCAGCCCGATCCCCAGCAGCCAGCCCGAGGTGGGCGCGGTTCACGACGCGATCGCCCTGACCCGGCCGGCCGGCGTCGGGCGGGCGCATCGCGCGTTCTCCCCGGCGGGTGCTCCTCGCCGCGGCACCGCCTTCCGCGTCAAGCACAACGGCCGGTCTCCGGCCGCGGCGGACGCCGGCCTGGGGGGCTCGCGCCAGCTCGCCGCTTCGCCCGGACAGGCCGCGAGCCCGGCCGCTCCGCAGCCGGCCCCGGCTCCGACCTCGGAACCCACCTCCCAGCCGGCGCCGTCCTCGAATGGCTCCTCCCAATCGACACCGACACCGACTCCCGCGTCTGGCGACGGCGGGCCGTCGGAATCGAAGTCCAGTGGCGCCGCCCCGCTAAAAGGAAAGCACGAGGGGTCGGGAAAGCCCGAAACCTCCGCGGCCACCAAGGGCGGCAGCCACCAGACGAGCAAGACCGCCGGTCATTCTCCCTCGTCCTCGAAGTCGAGCGGATACCCGGCCGGCAAGTACGCCGGGGGGACGAGCGAACCTCCTCCGAAGGCGGCGGCGCCGACTTCGCCGCCCCCGCCTCCGCCGGCGAAGGAATCTTCCGAAGGCCCGGGCTACGCGGGGAAGGAATCCGGGGACGGCGAAAGTTCGGGCAAGTACCGCCACTAGACTCGGCCTCGAATGGCCGACCTGGCATCCCTCTACCTGATCGCCGGCACCGACCAGGCGAAGATCGACGCGACCAGGGCGCGGCTGCGCGCCCGGGCCGAAGGCGCCGGCGGAGCCGGGGCGCTGGAAGTCTTCGAGGCGAGCGAGGGGAGGGGCGGCCCCGATCACGAGGCGCTGCTGACCGCGATCCCGGCGATGTCGCTAACCGAGACGCGCCGCTACCTGCTCGCGGACGGAGTCGAGCGCTGGCGCGATCGCCAGCTGGACGCCGTCGTCGGGGCGCTGGCCGCACTGCCTCCCGACCTCACCGTGGTGCTGATCTCCCGAGCCAAGGCGCCGCCGAAGTTGGTCAAGGCGGTCAAGTCCGCCAAGGGAGAGATCCACGAGTTCGAGGCGCCCAAGCCGAGGGACATGCCGCGGCTGCTCGTCAACGACGCCAAGCGGCTCGGCTTCGCCCTGGAGCCGGCCGCGGCGCGCGTCCTCGTCGATCGCATGGGCTCGAGCTCGGTCCGCCTGCGCAACGAGCTCGAGCGCCTGGCGCTCTGGGCGGGGCAAGGTGGTCGGGTGAGCGCCGGTGACCTCGAGGAGATGATCTCCGACACATCGGAGGCTGCCGTGTGGGCGCTTTCCGATGCCCTGCTGGAGCGCGACCCGGCCAAGGCCGCCTCGCTCGCCGAGCGGCTGATCTCCCAAGGTGAGAACGTCACCGGCCTGATCTACGGCCTCGCCTCACGGCTGCGCAAGGCCTGCGCTGCCGCCGCCCAGATCGAGGACGGCATACCGCCGAAGCAGGTCGAGTCGAGCCTGGGCATGCATCCCTACGCCGCGCGGCAGCTTGTCGCGCGCCTTGGCCGCACCAGCGCCGACCAGCTGCAAGAGGCGACGATCGCCCTCGCCGACCTCGAGGTCTGGTGTCGCGGCGGCGCCGATTACGGCGATGCCCTGGCGCTTACGCTGGCGCTGAGACGCGCCGCGGGAGCTCCGGCGTAGCTACTTTGCGGCCGCAGCCGCGGAGATTCGAGCCGCTCTCGACTTCTTGCGAGCGCCCGTGTTCTTGTGCATGGCGCCCTTCTGAATGGCCTTGTCGACCTTCGAGACGAGGGCCTTGTGCTCTGCGGCGATCTTGCTTGCGTCGCCGGCCTCGACCGCGCTTTCGAGCCGGCGGAAGTAGGTCTTCACCGTGCTCGTGAGCAGGCGGTTCTCCGTGCGCTCGCGCTCGCTGCGTAGGATCCGCTTCTTCTGTGAGGCAATGTTGGCCATAAGTCATGTGCCTGAGCGGGTGCCGAGCCCCCTCCGGGCGGCCGCCGACTATAGCGACTGAGATCAAGCTTGGAGACTCCCAAGGCACCCGACAGTCCCGATCGCGACGCGGAGGCGCTTGCCGATGACGCTGCCGTGCGCGCAGCCGAGGCCTTCGATCCGAACGAGGAAGGGGGGGGCGACCCCGTGCCGGGTCGTCAGGCGGGCCGCATCGCCCGCTCCACCGCCTTCTTCTCGGTCGCCACCGCCGCCTCGCGGATCGCCGGCCTGGTCCGCGAGGTCGTCGCCGCCAGCTACTACGGCATCAACGGACCGATGTCGGCCTTCACGATCGCCTTTCAGGTCCCAAACCTGGTCCGGGCCCTCTTCGCCGACGCCGCCCTGCAGCCGGCCTTCGTGCCGATCTTCACCGAGCAGCTGGAGCGCAAGAACTACCGCGAGGCGTTCCGCATGGCCTCGACCCTGCTGCTCCTCGTCACCCTCGTCCTCGGCGCGATCACCGCCCTCTTCGTCCTTCTCGCGCCGGTGATCATGCCCCTCTTCGCCCCCGGCTTCGAAGGCGAGATCCTCCACCTGACGATCACCCTCTCGCAGGTCCTCTTCCCGATCCTGATCCTGCTCGGGGTCAGCGGCGTCGTCGTCGGCATCCTCAACAGCTACGACCGCTTCGGCGCCTTCGCGATCTCGCCGCTGTTCTGGAACCTGACGATCATCGCGGTGGTCGTCTTCCTGGCGCCCGCCTTCCACGGCCAGAACCGGATCTACGCCTACGCGATCGGCATCCTCGCCGGCACCCTGGTCCAGCTGATGATCCCGGTCTGGGACCTGCGCCACACGCCCTTCAAGTTCGAGTGGAGCTTCGAATGGCGCAACCCAGACGTGCGCCGCGTGCTGCTGCTGATGCTGCCGGTGACGATCAGCCTCGGCCTGATCAACTTCAACATGCTGATCAACAGCCTCTTCGGCAGCCTGGTCAGCGACCAGTCGCCGGCGGCGATCGACAAGGCCTTCCGGCTCTACCAGCTGCCCCAGGGCGTCTTCTCGGTGGCGATCGCGACGGTGCTGTTCCCGACCCTCGCCCGTTTCGCAAGCCGCGGCGAGATCGACAACCTGCGGGCGACGATGGCCAACGGGATGCGCCAGATCCTCTTCGTCCTGATCCCTGCCGCGGCCGCCGTCCTCGTCCTCGCCACGCCGATGATCCGCCTCGTCTACCAGCGCGGCGAATTCACCCCCGAGCAGACGACCCTGGTCGCCACGGCGCTCTTCTGGTTCGCCTTCTCGCTGCCCACCAACGGCCTCTACCTGCTCCAGACCCGCACCTTCTTCAGCCTCCAGCGCCCCTGGATGGCGACCGGCCTCGCCGGCTTCGACCTGGTCGTCTCGGCCCTGATGACTCTGGTCCTCTACAAGCCCTTCGGCACCGGAGGGATCGTCGCCGGAACCGGCATCGGCACCAGCGCCGCCGTCGTCGCCCAGGCCGTTGTCCTGCGGCGCGAGTTCGACGGCCTTGAGCTGAGGCGGCTGTTCGGCACCGCGACCAAGATCACGATCGCCGCCGCGGCGCTCGCCGCTGTGTCGTTCGGCATCTGGGATCTGCTCGACAATGCCCTCGGGCGGGGTTTGCTCGGCCAGATCGTCTCCCTGGGCCTAGGCCTGGGTCTGGGCGGGCTGACCTATCTGGGAATGGCGAAGCTGCTCAGAATCGCCGAGCTGGAGCAGATCACGCGGCTTCTGCGGCGGCGCTAGATGCTCGGCGCCGGGCGCTACCTGCTGGGGGTCGCTGAGCTGGGATTGCTCGTCGGGTTTGCTTCGCTTGGGGCGGCGAGCGTGCGGAGAAGGCTGGTGCCGGAGCTGGGCGGGTTGGCGGGATGGTTGGCCACGGCGGTGCTCGCGATCGCGGGGTTGCTGTGGATTGCCGAGGTGCTTGGGACCGTTGGGTGGTTCAAGGCTGGGCCGTATTTGGCTGCTGTGGTCGTTGTTGGGCTGGGGCTCAGGGGGTTGGTGGGGGGACGGTGGGGGGGTCCCTCCGGCTTGCTGGGTTTTTCGCCTTTGAGTGGGCGGTACTCGCTGAGTGGTCTGTGCGAAAAAGGGGACGCCGCTGCGCCGGAGGGACCCCCCCACCGTCCCTCTCCGGCCACACTGATTGCACTTGCGATAGCTGCGGTGGCGGTCGTCAAGTTCGGGCTGGAGGTGAAGACGAAGCTCGGGACGGGGATGACCGGGTTCGATTCGACTTGGTACCACGGGCCGTTTGCTGCCGGGTTCTTTCAGAGCGGCGATACGTGGGGGTTGCATTTCATCGCGCCGCAGTTTCTGGCCTGGTTCTATCCGGCCAATTCGGAAGTTCTGCATGCCGTGGGGATGGTTGCCTTCGGCCGCGACATCCTGTCGCCGCTCCTGAACCTTGGTTGGTTTGTCGGGTGCTTGGTTGCTGGCTGGTGCGTCGGGAGGCCGTACAAGGTTGCGCCGCTTTCTCTTGCGCTCACGGCGGTGGCGTTGAGCCTGCCCGCTCTGAGCGATCAGGCGGGAGAGGCGCGCAACGACATCGTCGGGATTTTCTTCCTGCTTGCTGCTGTGGCCGTTGCGGTGAACGCATGGGCCGCGCGCCGCGAGGGGGAGAGGGGGCTTTCGACGGGCGCCTTGGTGGTCGTTGGCCTGGCTGCGGGCTTGGCGGCCGGGACCAAGCTCAACTTCCTGCTTCCCGCGGGGGTGCTCGTGGTGGGGCTCGTCGCGATCGCTCCTCGGGAGCGCAGGTTGCGAGCGCTTGCGGCTTCCGGCGGAGCGGCCCTTGCCGGCGGTGGCTACTGGTACCTGCGCAACCTGATCCACACCGGCAATCCGCTGCCCTGGGTCAAGCACCTCGGCCCGATCACCCTGCCCGCGCCAGAACAGGCGCTGGGCGGCCGCGAAGGTCATAGCGTCTTCAGCTACCTGACCGACAGCTCGATCTGGTCGGACTGGTTCCTACCGGGCCTCCACCATGGTCTGAGCGTCTTCTGGCCGCTACTCGCAGCCCTGGCCCTCGCGGGCTTGCTACTCAACCTCGGCCGCCGCGCCGATCCGCCGCAGCGGGTGGCCGGCCTCGTCGGCCTGGCCGCCGCGCTCGCCTGGCTGATTGCCCCAACCTCAGCCTCGGGACCAGACGGCATGCCCCACGGCTTCGAATCCGGCCTCCGCTACCTGGCTCCAGCCCTAACCCTGGGCCTGGCCCTACTTCCAACCGCCTCCCTCACTTCTCGGCTGACTTCGCCTTTATGCGTCCAGATGGACGTAAAAAGGCGAAGTCAGCGGGTGGGGTGGGGGCTGGCCCTCGCGGTGGCGGTTCTCTTGGTGGCGGCGGGATACCCGGCGCAGCGGTACTACCTGCGCAATCGCTACTCCGACCCCACCTTCGCCGCCCTCGGTCTCAATGCCGCGTTCGGATGGGCGCAGGGGATCTCGAATGCGCGCATCGCCACCACCAGCACCCGTCAATACCCCCTCTACGGCAAGGACCTCAGCAACCACGTCGACTACATAGGCGAAGAGCAGCCCCACGGCGGCTTCACCGCCCCAACCAACTGCCAAGAATGGCGCCGCCTCCTCAACGCCGGCAACTACGACTACGTAATAGCCACCCGAGACCGCATAGAACCCAACAAGCCCCCGTACCCACCCACGGCCCGCTGGACAGAAGCTCCAGGAGTCAAGGTGGTCCTGCGCAAGCCGCCGACGGTCATCTACAAGCTGAGGACCCCGCTGGATCCATTGGCGTGTCGGTAATGCCGAGCGCTTCACTGGAGGGTTCACCGAACCCGCGTCTGCCGCGGGTGGCACCGTAGGGGCGGACCGCCCCCGAGGACGCTTTAGCGACCGCAGGGGGTGGTGGGTCCCCTGCGGTGACAGGACCCGCGGCCCTTCGCGACTCGCGGGACCCGCCGGCCAATCGCCATACTCCGCCTCCGCCCATGGACCACATCCGCAACTTCTCGATCATCGCCCACATCGACCACGGCAAGTCGACCCTGGCCGACCGCATCCTCGAGATCACCGGCGCCGTCGACCCGAAGAAAATGAAGGCCCAGATGCTCGACTCGATGGACCTCGAGCGCGAGCGCGGGATCACGATCAAGGCCCAGGCGGTGCGGGTCGAGTACACGGCGGCAGACGGCGAGACCTACCACCTGCACCTGATCGACACGCCCGGCCACGTCGACTTCTCCTACGAGGTCTCGCGCAGCCTCGCCGCCTGCGAGGGCGCCCTGCTCGTCGTCGACGCCGCCCAGGGAGTCGAGGCGCAGACCGTCGCCAACACCTACCTGGCGATCGAGAACGGCCTGGAGCTGATCCCGGTGATGAACAAGGTCGACCTGCCCGGCGCCGAGCCGGAGCGCGTCGCGACCGAAATCGCCGACCTGCTCGGCACCGACCCCGGCGACGCGATGCCGATCTCGGCCAAGACGGGGGAGGGGGTGGTCGACGTGCTGGAGGCGATTGTCGCCCGCGTGCCGCCGCCCGAGGGCGACCTCGCCGCGCCGCCGCGCGCCCTGATCTTCGACTCCGAGTTCGACCAGTACCGCGGCGTGATCGCCTACGTGCGGATGGTCGACGGCGCCTTCCGCAAGCACGGGCGGATCCTGGCGATGCAGAACGGCACCGAGGCCGACATCGACGACATCGGCTTCTTCCGGCCGGCGATGACCGGCGTGCAGGGGATGGAGGCGGGCGATGTCGGCTACCTGATCACCGGGATCAAGGATGTCGCCAAGCTGCGCGTCGGCGACACCCTGACCGCGCTGGAGCGCCCCGCAAGCGAGCCGTTGGAGGGCTACCGCGAGGTGCGCCCGATGGTCTTCTGCGGCCTCTTCCCGATCGACACCGATCGCTACGAAGACCTCCGCGACGCGCTCGAGAAGCTCGCCCTCAACGACGCCGCCCTGTCTTGGGAGCCGGAGACCTCCGAGGCGCTCGGCTTCGGCTTCCGCTGCGGCTTCCTCGGTCTGCTGCACATGGAGATCGTGCGCGAGCGGCTGGAACGCGAGTACGGCCTCGACCTGCTGGCGACCACCCCCAACGTGCGCTACGAGGTCCACCTCACCAATGGCGAGCGCAAGGAGGTCCACAGCCCGACCGACCTGCCCGACCCGGGCACGATCGAGACGATCGAAGAGCCCTACATCCGGGCGACGATCATCTGCCCCTCCGAGCAGGTCGGCGCCGTGATGGAGCTCTGCCAGGGGCGCCGCGGCACCCACGTCGACATGCACTACCTGAGCCCGCAGCGGGTGCAGATCCGCTACGACATGCCGCTGGCCGAGATCGTCCTCGACTTCTTCGACCTCTTGAAGTCCTCGACCCGCGGATACGCCTCGCTAGACTACGAGCCGATCGGCAACCAGGCCTCCGACCTGGTCAAGGTCGACATCCTGCTCGCCGGCGACAAGGTCGACGCGCTCTCGATCATCGTCCACCGCGACTTCGCCTACGAGCAGGGTAAGCGCCTGGTCGAGCGGCTGCGCAAGACGATCCCGCGCCAGCTCTTCGACGTGCCGGTCCAGGCCGCGATCGGCTCCAACATCCTCGCCCGCGAGACGGTCAAGGCGCTGCGCAAGGACGTCACCGCGAAGCTCTACGGCGGCGACGTCACCCGCAAGCAGAAGCTGCTCAAGAAGCAGAAGGCGGGCAAGAAGCGGATGAAGTCGGTGGGGCGGGTGGAAGTTCCTCAAGAGGCATTTTTGGCGGTCTTGGAGATCGACGAGTAGGGGTCGGGCACCCCTCCCAAAACGCTCGGCAGGAGCCTCGCTTGAGTGTTTTGGGAGGGGTGCCCGACCCCCTTTTCCCCGGTCCCTCTAGACTGCCGCCGCTATGAGCATCAAGACAGAGGCAATAGGCAAGGAATGGCCCGCCACCACGTATGAGGTGGGCAAGGAGAAGATCGGGGAGTACGCGCGGGTGCTGGGGATCGAGAACCCGGTTCATTTCGACCGCGAGGCGGCGAAGGCGGCCGGTTTCCGCGATGTCGTCGCGCCGCCGATGTTCTGCGTGGTCTACAGCGCCCCGGCGCTTGGGCCGGCGATGTTCGACTCCGAGGTGGGGATGAACTTCGCCGCGATGGTGCATGGATCGCAGGAGTTCGAGTGGGGCGAGCCTGCCTGCACGGGCGACGAGATCATCACCAACGCCAAATGCCTCGAGATCTTCGAGAAGGACGGCAAGGGCTTCTATGTCTTCGAGACGAACTCGGTCAACCAGGACGGGGCCGAGGTGGTCAAGGGCACCTGGACCAACATCGTGAGGGGAGTCTGAGATGGCAGACTGGAAGCCGGGCGACGAGATCTCCGAGCTACGGGTAACACCGGACAAGTACCTGCCGCACCGCTACGCGGGCGCCTCGGGGGACTTCAACCCGATCCACATCGATCCCGAGTTCGCCAAGGCGGTCGGCCTGCCGAACACGATCCTGCACGGCCTCTACATGATGGGCCTCGTCGCCCGCGCCAACGCGACCGCCCTCGCGGGCGGCGATCCGCGGGCCCTGAAGCGCCTCTCGGTCCAGTTCCGCGGCATGGGCGCGCCCGAGACGGAGATCGTCGTCACGGGCACGGTCAAGTCCGTTGAGGGCGACACGGTGACGATCGACACGGTGGCCGCCCAGGGTGACAACCAAACCATTCGCAACGCCGAGGCCGAAATCCAGCTGTAGGCGTGGGGGAGCGCCGGGTGGCCCTCCCAAAAACGCTCGGACGGAGCCTCGCTGGAGTGTTTTTGGGAGGGCCACCCGGCGCTCCTCTTAAACTCCAGGGGTGCTTTCGCCTCGTCAGGAGCTCATCCTCAAGCTGGTCGTGGACGCCTATCTGGCTTCGGGCCGGCCCGTGCCTTCGAAGGAGATCGCCCAAAGGCCCGAGGTTGAGTGCGGACCCTCGACCGTGCGAGCCGAGTTGGCGGCTCTGGAGGCGGCCGGCTACCTGACCCATCCGCATACCTCTGCGGGCCGGGTGCCGACCGAACGGGGCTACCGGCACCACGTCGATCTGATCATGGCCACGGGGAGTCCGAGCGTCGATGCTGCGGTGGAGTTGGAGCTTTCGCGGCTGCGCAGGGAGATCGACGATGCGATGCGGGAGACGACCACGGCGCTGGCGCAGATCACCGACCTGATGGCTCTGGTCACGGCGCCGCCGCTGGGCGAAACGCTCTACATGCACGGCGTCTCGCGGCTGCTCTCGGCCGAGCACCTCGCCGATCTTCCCCACGTCGACGAGCTGATGGGCGCGCTGGAGAGCCGGGCCGCCGTGCTTGGGGTATTGCGGTCCGCTTTGGACGAGAGCTCGGTCTTCCTCTGGATCGGTGGCGAGAACCCGCAGCCGGAGCTGCGCTCGGTCAGCGTCGTCGGCGCCAACTACGGCCTCGCCCACCGCAACCTCGGCGCGGTCGGTGTGGTCGGGCCGCTGCGCATGGACTACGCCACGGCGATCGCCTCGGTGCGCGGCGCGGCCCGCGAGCTCTCGCGCTACTGCGAGACGGTTTACGACGGCTGAGCGAGACGGGCGTCATCCACATGCCAAGCGACTACTACGAGCTCCTCGGCGTCGAGCGCGGCGCCTCCGAGGCGGAGGTGAAGCGGGCCTTCCGCAAGCTCGCCCGCGAGCTGCACCCCGACGTCAACGCCCACGACCCCCAGGCCGAGGAGAAGTTCAAGGCGGCGGCGGAGGCCTATGAGGTGCTCTCCGACCCCGAGCAGCGCCAGACCTACGATCGCTTCGGCCACGAGGGTCTGCGCTCCGGCGGCTTCCCGCCCGGCGGCGCCGGCTTCTCCTCGGTCGAGGACATCTTCTCGGCGGTCTTCGGTGGCGCCTTCGGCTTCGAGGTGCGGCGCGGCCCGATGCGCGGCCAGGACCTGGTCCACGCGGTCGAGATCTCGGCGGTCCAGGCCATGCTCGGCGCCTCGGTGAAGATTCCCAGTCACGAGGGCGAGCGGGAGGTCGAGCTGCCGCCCGGCGTCCAGCACGGCACCCAGTTCGCCCTGCGCGGGCATGGGCTCCCTGGCGCCAACGGCGGGCCGCCCGGCGATCTGCGCATCGTCATCCACACGATCATCCCCACCGGCCTCTCCGAGGAGCAGCGCGAGCTGGCCGAGAAGCTCGAGGAGAAGCTCGAGCCCCGCAATCTCAGGGGACAGGATGACGAGGGCCTCTTCTCGCGGATGCGCCGGGCCTTCGGTTGATCCGCCTCGCCGTCCGCTGCACCCCCGAGCTGGCTGAGATCGTCCTCGCCGAGCTGACCGTGCTCGCCCCCAACGGGGTCGAGGAGGAGCGCGGCCCCGGTTACGTCGAGTACGCGATCTATGGCGGCGAGGGCGAGCTGCCTGAGCTGGGCGAGATCGAGGTTGCGGCGGGGGACGGCCTGGTCGAGGTGGTCGCGACCGAGGTCCCCGACGACTGGACCGACCGCTGGCAGGACTTCCACAAACCCCTCTTGGTCGGCGACCGCCTCTGGCTGCGTCCCTCCTGGGAGGCCCCCCGCGAAGGCACCATCGACCTCGTAGTCGACCCAGGCAGAGCTTTCGGCACGGGAGCCCATCCAACCACGCGGCTCTGCCTCGAGTTGCTTTTGGACCTTGTAGAGACAGGAGAGGCGAAGGGCCCGCTCACAGACCTCGGCACCGGCTCGGGCGTTCTCGCGATCGCCGCGGCAAAGCTCGGCTGGGGGCCGGTGCGCGGCTATGACCACGAGGGGACTTCTATAGAAGCTACGGCCGCAAACGCCGAGGCCAACGGCGTCGAGGTTGCGGTGGAGAAGCGCAACCTGCGCGAAGACCTCCCGGAGCTCGCGCCGACAACCGTGGCCAACATGACCGCTCCGGTTCTCAGGGTCGTTGCTGAGCAGCTCGACGGCGGAGGGAGTCAGGGGAGGGTTCCCCAGAGCAAAAGCGGGGAGGCTCTGGGGAACCCTCCCCTGACTCCCTCGACGATGGTCTGTTCGGGACTACTGCCGAGCGAGCTGGACGATATCGGCGCAACCTTTGCTCAAGTCGGTCTCGTCGAGGCCGACCGCCGACACGAAGGCGACTGGGCGGCACTGCTCCTGCGCCGCAGCTGAGTCCGCATTTACCCGTGTTGAGACGGGGGTAACGGCGGACTCGTGCTTCTTCCGTCGGGTTGAATATGGTTCCGCCGATGCTTGCGACGATCACAGGGTTCAGTATCGGTCTGTTCATCCACGTGCTGGCCGTGGTGCTGACCTTTGGGCCGACGTATGGATTTGCTTTCTTCATCGGCACGGCTGAGGAAAACGATCCGCGCAGCGTGCCGACGGTTCTACGCGGGATCCTCAAGATCGATCGCTTTCTGGTCAGTCCCGGCTTGATCGTGATCCTGCTCGCGGGGATCTACTTGCTGATCGACGGCCATGTCAGCGCGAGCGAGTCGTGGGTCTCCGTCGGTTTCGTCGCGATCGTCGCCCTCTTCGGGATGGCCCACGGGTTCTTCCGTCCCAATAGCAAGAAAGCTTTGGAGCTGGCCGAGCGGGATCTGGGTTCGGGCGACACGCTCAGCCCTGAGTACGAGGCGGTCTCGAAGAAGCTCGAGACCGGTGGCAAGGTCGCCGGGGCGATCGTCGCGATCACGATCTTCTTCATGGTCGTCCAGCCCTGACGGCTCTGTCCGCCGCCGGCCATCAGCTCGACGCCTCGGCCCCTATCGCGATGTTCGACTCCGGGGTCGGCGGGCTCACGGTGCTGCACGAGTGTCTGGTCTCGCTGCCCGAGGAGGACTTCGTCTACCTCGGCGACACCGCCTGGTTCCCGTACGGGGTCAAGGACCCGGATGATTTGCGGGCGCGGATCCGGACGATCGCCGAGCTGCTGCTCGGCGGCCGGGCCAAGCTGCTCGTGATCGCCTGCAACACCGCGACCTCGATCGGCGAGGGCGTGGCGCGGGAGGTTGGCGCCGAGCACGGGGTGGAGGTGGTGCCGGTGGTCGAGCCGCAGGCCGAGATCGCCGCCGCAATCACCGACAACGGCCGGGTCGGCGTGCTGGCCACGCCGAACACGGTCGAGAGCGGGGCCTACCGGCGCGCGCTCGAAGGTCAGGGCCGGTCGCTCGAGGTGACCGAAGTCGAGGCGCCCGACCTCGCCCCGTTCATCCAGGATGGCTCGCCCTTCGATCAAGGCGTGTTGGAGATGGCCCGCGCCTACTGCGCGCCGCTGAAGCGGTCCGAGGTCGACACCCTGATCCTCGGCTGCACCCATTACCCGCTGGTGGCGCCGATGCTGCAGCGGATACTCGGCCGCGATGTCCGCCTGGTCAGCGGCGGCCACGCCGTCGCCGCAGCGGTTCAGCGCACGCTCGAGCGCCGCGGCCTCGCCCGCGAGCCCGGCGGCGAAGGCGAGTACCGCTTCCTCTGCACCGGCGATGTCGATTCCTTCTGCGATCTCGGCACCCGTTTCCTGCAGATGCCGCTGGGCGAGGTGGAGCGGGTCGACATTGCCGGCGATCGCTAGTTCGGCGCGTCCGATTTCTCACTTCCGGCACATATGTCACCCATGCGTACGTCGCGGCCTGCGAGGCTCCACCCATGACGATAACAGCCCTCAGCAATACCGTATATACTCATCCCGTGGCAAAGGTGATGATCTCAATCCCCGACAACCTGCTCGAGCGCCTCGATGCTCAGGCCCGTGCCAATCGCGAGACGCGCAGCGGTTTGCTTAGGCGCCTGGTTGAGCGGGAGGTTTCCGTGGAGAGCGCCAACCGCCGCAAGGAATTCGAAGATCTCCTCGGTCCGCCCGTCGACATGGGCGGGGACGCCGCGACGCTGATCCGCGAAGACCGCGAATCCCATTGACCGCGCTACTGCTCGACGCCGGTGTTTGGATTGCCGCGAAGGACGGTCGAGACCGTTATTTCGAGGCAGCGCGCCTGCTCGCCGTCGACTTCGACCAACCGGTCGCTGCGCTCGACCTGACCCTCTACGAGGTTGCCAATGTCGTCGGGGCGAGGAAGGGGCGGGGCGACGACGCGATTGATCTGTGTCGGCTGATCTGCGCACGCTGCGCCGGTGGCCCGATCGCCATCGACGCCGAGCTGATCCGCCGGACCGTCGAGATCGTCGCCGAGCATGGCCTCACCGCCTACGACGCGGCCTACGTCGCTGTAGCGCGTCGCCACGACTGGACCTTGGTCAGCACCGACATCGCCGATCTGGTCTCGAAGGGCCTCGCCGTGGCTCCGGACGCCGCCGACTACCCTTAGTGCAGATGAGCGTTCTGGAGCAAGTTCAGGCCGATGTGCGGACCGCGATGAAGGCGGGCGACCGCGGGCGCGCCGGCGCCCTGCGGATGATCGTCGACTCGCTGCAGAAGGACGCCAAGCTGGGCGACGGCGACGAGGTCGCGGTGCTGCAGCGCGAGCGCAAGAAGCGGCTGGAAGCCGCCGAGGCCTACGGCGAGGCGGGCCGTGCCGAGCAGGCCGGCGCCGAGCAATTCGAGGCGGAGCTGATCGAGGCCTACCTGCCCAAGCAGCTCTCCGCTGACGAGTTGAGCGAGCTAGTCGAGGCCGCGGTCGCCGAGACCGGCGCGACCGAGCAGAAGCAGATGGGCCAAGTGATGTCGGCGCTGATGCCGAAACTGGGCGGGCGAGCAGATGGCAAGCGGGTCAGCGCGGCGGTGCGTGAGCGGCTTGGCGCGTAGGCAGCTCACGCTGGAGAACAACGTCGCCGCCGAGCTGGCGGGCTCCGAGGATTCGGTGCTGCGGGCGCTGCGCGGGCACCTCGACTGCGACTTCCACCTGCGCGGCAACGTCCTCACCCTCGACGGCGAACCGGATGACGTGCAGAGCGCGGCCACCGTCGTCGACGAGCTGGTCGAGCTGATCGAGCAGGGCCACGAAGTGGCGCCGGGGACGATCGAAGCGGTCACCGGTGCGCTCGACGCCGACGAGAGCCCGGCGGAGATCCTCGAGGATGTCGTCTGGCGCCATCGCAACACCAAGGTCTCGCCGAAGACGCTCAACCAGAAGCGCTACGTCGACTCGATTCGCGACCACACGATCACCTTCGGCGTCGGGCCGGCAGGCACCGGCAAGACCTTCCTCGCCGTCGCGATGGCGGCGGCTGCGCTCGCCGACCGGCAGGTGCAGCGGATCATCCTCACCCGACCCGCGGTCGAGGCCGGCGAGCGGCTCGGCTTCCTGCCCGGCGACATCCAGGCCAAGGTCGATCCCTACCTGCGGCCGCTCTTCGATGCCCTCTTCGACATGCTCGACCCCGACCGCGTCAACGGCTACTTCGAGCGCGGCGTGATCGAGGTCGCCCCGCTGGCGTTTATGCGTGGCCGAACGCTTAATGATTCTTTTGTAATCCTCGACGAGGCACAGAACACAAGCCCTGAGCAGATGAAGATGTTCCTCACCCGGCTCGGCTTCAACTCGCGGATGGTCGTCACCGGCGACGTCACCCAGATCGACCTGCCGAAGGACCAGCGCTCCGGCCTGGTCGTCGTTCGCGACATCCTCGAGCAGGTCCAGGACATCGACTTCATCAGCTTCGGCGGCGAGGATGTCGTCCGCCACAAGCTGGTCCAGCGCATCGTCGCCGCTTACGACGAGCACGGCAACCGCGAGCGGGCGGCGCGGGCCGAACACGGGCCGACGCCGGGCTCTTGAGCCCCGACCTCTCCGACGTGCCGGCGGAGCTGCGCGAGCCGGTGGCCGCCGCGCTTGCCGCGGCGGGTGTCGAGGACGGCCACCTCGCGGTCGAGATCGTCGACGCTTCGCGCATCCGCGAGCTCAACCGGGAGCACCGAGGCAGGGACGCGCCGACCGACGTGCTGGCCTTTCCGATCGACGGCGCCGGCCCGGCCGCCGGCCCGCGCGAGCTCGGCGACGTGGCGATCTGCCCCGAGCACTGCTCCGATATCACCGAGGCCGCGGTCCACGGCGTTCTCCACCTCTGCGGCTACGACCACGAGGTCGACGCGGGCGAGATGCTGGCGCTGCAGGCGCGCGTGATCGAGGGCGTGGGGTGACGCGCTCGGGCTTCATCGGGCTCGCCGGCCGGCCGAACGTCGGCAAGTCGACCCTGGTCAACGCGATCGTCGGCAGCCGCGTGGCGATCGTCTCGATGCGCCCGCAGACGACGCGGCGGGCGATCCGCGGCATCCACACCGACGTCGAGGCCGGCCGCCAGCTCGTCCTCGTCGACCTCCCCGGCGTCCAGCGCCCCCGCGACGTGCTCACCGAGCGGATGCAGAAGCGGGTCGAGCGCGAGCTTGCCGATTCCGACCTGGCCCTGATCGTGATCAACGGCGAGGAGGGCGTGGGACCCGGAGACCGCTTCATCGCCCGTGCCCTGCTCGGCAGCGGCGCCAAGCTGCCGACAATCTGCGCCGTCAACAAGGCCGATCGGCTGGGGCCGAACGAGATTGTCCCGGTCCTCGCCCAGGCGGCGGAGCTGGACGGCGTCGACGAGGTCTTCCCGATCAGCGCCCGCAGCGGTGAGGGCCTCGAGGCTCTGGTCGAGAGGCTCAGCGAGCTGATGCCCGAGGGTCCCTATCTCTATCCACCCGAGGACCACAGCGACCAGTCGAGCGAGCTGCTGCTCGCCGAGCTGATCCGGGAGCAGGTGCTCAACCGCACCCGCGACGAGATCCCGCACTCGGTCGAGGTCAAGGTCAAGGAGATCGGCGAGCGCGAGGACGGCCTGGTCACGGTAGGCGCCGAGATTTGGGCCGAGACCGAGTCGCAAAAGCGCATCCTGATCGGCAAGGGCGGGGCCAAGGTGGGCGAGATCGGCACCGGCGCCCGCCGCTCGCTCGAAGCGGAGCTCGACGCCAAGGTCCACCTCGATCTCAAGATCCGCGTGCGCAGCCACTGGCGCCGCGACGAGGATCTTCTTGACCGGTTGGGAATCGAGTGAGGCAGTGGGGACACCCTCGCCCGTCCAAGCGTCGAGCTAATTAGCTCGACGCTTTGAGTATCCGCCCGTTCGAGGGTGTCCCCACTGCCTCGCATACGATTGGAAGCCGATGTTCGAACAGCTTAGATTCGATGAGCGGGGGCTGATCCCCGTTGTGGCGCAGGATTTCGTCAGCGGCGAGGTGCTGACGCTGGCGTATGCGAATGAGGAGTCGCTGCGGCTGACCGTCGAGACCGGGGAGCTGCACTTCTATAGCCGTTCGCGGGAAGAGATCTGGCGAAAGGGGGAAACGTCGGGCAACGTGCTCAAGTTGCGTCAGCTGCGCTACGACTGCGATGGCGATGCGATCGTCGCGCTGGTCGAGCCGACGGGGCCAGCCTGCCACACCGGCGAGCGCAGTTGCTTCTATCGCGATCTCGACGGTGACGGCGAGCCGGCGCCGGCCCTCTACGAGACGCTGGCGACGCTGGAGCGGACGCTGCGCAGCCGGGCTGCTGAGCGGCCCGAGGGCAGTTACACGGTCGAGCTGCTCGACAATCCGAAATTGATCGGCGAGAAGGTCGAGGAGGAGGCCGAGGAGGTGGTTCGCGCTGCGCGCGAAGAGAGCGACGAGCGGGTCGCCGAAGAGGCGGCCGACCTGCTCTACCACCTCGCCGTCCTGCTCGCCTCGCGCGAGGTCCCGCAGTCCGCCGCGATGGAAGTGCTCGATGGCCGTCGCCGCTGAGTCGGAGCTGCGCCTGGAGCCGAGCCTCGAGCAGGCTCGTGCGCTTGCCTCCCAGGGCAACGTCGTGCCGGTCTGCACCCGCCTGCTCGACGATTGCGAGACGCCCGTCTCGGCCTTCCTCAAGCTGCGCGCCGGCGAGCCCGAGGGCGCGCCCTGCTTCCTGCTCGAGTCCGCCGAGCAGGGCCAGGTCGGCCGCTACTCCTTCGTCGGCTTCCGACCCCGCTCGGTGCTGCGCTGGAGCGACGGCGTGCTTGCGGATTCCGCGGGCGGATCCCGCGATGCTCCGGACCCCTACGCGGCGATCGCCGAGCACCTTGCCGGCTTCAGGCCGGCCCCGGTCGAGGGCCTACCGCCGTTCGCCGGCGGCGCCGTCGGCTTCTTCGGCTATGACCTGGTCCGCACGGTCGAGCCGCTGGGCGAGCCAAACCCCGACCCGCTCGGGTTGCCCGACCTGGCGCTGATGATCACCGATCTGCTGCTCGTCTTCGACCACCTGCGCCACGAGCTGACGATCATGGCCTGCGCCTTTGCCGATGACGAGGGCGGCATCGACGCCGCCTACGAGCGCGCCGCCGCCGCGATCGCCGACGCCCGCCGGCGCCTGCGCGGCGCCGTGCCGGCGCCGGAGCGCTCGGCCGTTGCCGAGCCGCCGCAGTTCGCCTCCAACATGGAGCGCGAGGAGTTCGAAGCGGCTGTGGCGCGGATCGTCTCCTACGTCCACGCCGGCGACGCCTTCCAGGTCGTCCCCTCGCAGCGCTTCTCGGCGCCGGCCCCGGTCGAGGCCTTCTCGGTCTATCGCGGCCTGCGCGCCGTCAACCCTTCGCCCTACATGTACTTCCTCGAGTTCGGCGACTTCCAGATCGCCGGCGCCTCGCCCGAGCCGCTGGTCAAAGTGACCGGCCGCACGGTCGAGACGCGGCCGATCGCCGGCACCTATCCGCGCGGCAGCGACGAGGAGGAGGACCGGCGCCTTGCCGAACGCCTCGTCAACGACCCCAAGGAGCGGGCCGAGCACGTGATGCTTGTCGACCTCGGCCGCAACGACCTCGGTCGGGTCTGCGAGTACGGCTCGGTCTCGGTCGACGAGCTGATGGTGGTCGAGACCTACTCGCACGTCCTGCACATCGTCAGCCAGGTCTCCGGCACCCTGCGCGAGGGCGTCGGGGCGATGGACGTCTTGCGGGCGACGCTGCCGGCGGGCACGCTCTCCGGCGCCCCCAAGGTGCGGGCGATGCAGATCATCGACGAGCTGGAGCCGATCAAGCGCTGCTCCTACGGCGGCGCGATCGGCTACCTCTCCTGGAACGGCGACCTCGACACCGCGATCCACATCCGCACCGTCGTCGTCAAGGACGGTCAGATCCACGTTCAGGCCGGGGGCGGCACGGTCGCCGACGCCAAGCCCGCCTACGAGTACAACGAGTCCGTCAACAAGGCTCGGGCGGTCTTCCGCGCCGTCGAGCTGGCCTGCGAACAGCCGGATTGGCCCTGAGCGAACGATGAAAGTCCTGATCGTCGACAACTACGACTCCTTCACCTACAACCTGGTCCAGTACCTGGGCGAGCTCGGCGCGGAGCTGGATGTGGTCCGCAACGACAAGGCGAGCGTCGACGAGCTGCTCGGGCGCGGCGCCGATCGCCTCGTCGTCTCGCCCGGTCCCTGCACGCCGGCCGAGGCGGGGATCTCGGTCGAGGCGATTCGCCGCTTCGCCGAAGCCGGAACGCCGGTGCTCGGTGTCTGCCTCGGCCACCAGTCGCTGGTCGAGGCCTTCGGCGGTCGCACCGTGCAGGGCGAGCCGGTGCATGGCAAGGAGGCCGAGATCGAGCACGACGGCCGCCATGTCTACGCCGGCCTGCCGAGCCCGCTCGTCGCCGGCCGCTACCACTCGCTGGTGGCCGACCCCGACCTCCCCGACGCGCTCGAATTAAGCGCCAGCCTCGGCGACGTGGTGATGGGCGCCCGCCACCGCGAGCTGCCCGCCGAGGGCGTGCAGTTCCATCCCGAGTCGGTGCTGACCCCGCACGGCAAGCACCTGCTCGCCAACTTCCTCGGTGAGCCCGATGCCTGACGAGCCGAACGAAATCGTCACCCGGGCGATCGACGCGGTCTGTGCCGGCGACCACCTCACCGCCGACCACGCCGCGGCGGTGCTCGCCGAGATCATGGCGGGGCGCAGCGGCGAGGTGCAGACGGGAGCCTTCCTGATCGCCCTGCGGGCAAAGGGGGAGACGGTGCCCGAGCTGGTCGGCCTCGCCCGCACGATGCGCTCGCTGGCGACGCCGGTGGCCAGCTCGCGCGCCGACCTCGTCGATACGGCCGGAACCGGCGGCGGCCCCTCGACCTTCAACGTCTCGACCACCGCAGCCCTGGTCGCCGCAGCGGCCGGCTGCGCCGTCGCCAAGCATGGCAATCGCTCCAGCACCAGCAAGTGCGGCTCCGCCGAGCTGCTCGAGGCGCTCGGCGTCAATATCGAGCTCGAGCCCGAGCAGGTCGGCCGCTGCATCGACGAGGTCGGCTTCGGCTTCATGTTCGCGCCGCGCCACCACAAGGCGATGGCGCACGTCGTGCCGGTCCGCAAGACGCTCGGCGTGCGGACGATCTTCAACTTCCTCGGCCCGCTGACCAACCCGGCAGGGGCCGAGCGCCAGCTGCTCGGGGTCTCCGACCGCCATTACCAGGAGACGATCGCCGAGGCGCTGATCGGCCTCGGCAGCGTGCGGGCGATGGTGGTCGCCGCCGACGACGGGGTCGATGAGATCTCGATCTCCGCGCGCACCCGCGTGATCGAGGTCGCCGACGGGCGCACCGCGGAGCGCTTCGTCGAGCCCGGCGACCTCGGCTTCGCCGAAGCCGAGCTGGAGTACGTCGCCGGTGGGACCCCGGAGGAAAACGCCGCCGCCTGCCGCGCCGTGCTCGACGGCGAGGCGGGCCCGCGCCGCCACCTCGTCCTGCTCAACGCGGGCGCGGCGATCTACGTCGGCGGCGTCGCCGCCGACCTCGCCGAGGGGGTCGAGAAGGCGACCGAGGCGATCGACTCAGGCGCGGCCCGGGAACTGCTTGGGCGCCTGATCGCAGCGACCGCGGCCTTCGCCGTCTAGGCTTCGAGGGTCAAGTGGCAATGATCGAGCAGCTGATCTCGGTGGCACGGGAAGGGGTGGAGGAGCGCCGCGGCCAGGTTCCGCAGGCGGACCTCGAGTCGCGCCTTTCCGCCCGCGGCGAGGACCGGCCCTTCAGCGAGGCCCTGGTCCGCCCCGGCCTCTCGCTGATCGCCGAGTTCAAGCGCCGCTCGCCCAGCGCTGGCGAGATCTCCGCCTCGGCCGCGGTTGCCGAGCAGGTGCAGGCCTACGAGCGCGGCGGCGCGGCGGCGCTCTCGGTGCTCACCGACGAGCGCCATTTCGGCGGCTCGCTCGAGGACCTGCGCGCCGCGCGGGCGGCATGCGACCTGCCGATCCTGCGCAAGGACTTCATCGTCGACCCCTACCAGCTCTACGAGGCTACGGTCTACGGCGCCGACGCCGTGCTGCTGATCGTCCGCGCCCTCGAGGACCGGGAGCTGCGGGCGATGTATGAGGAGGCGCGTGGGCTCGACCTCGACTGCCTGATCGAGGTCCATGACGGCGACGAGTTGCAGCGGGCGCTCGAGCTGGACGCCGACGTGATCGGAATCAACAACCGCGACCTCGACACCGGCAGGGTCGACATCGCCACGACCTACGAGCTGATGCCGGACGTGCCCGCAGGCAAGACCGCGGTCGCAGAGAGCGGCATCTCCTCGCGCGCCGAGCTGGAGGAGCTGGAGCGGGTCGGAGTCGACGCGGTCCTGATCGGCGGGGCGCTGATGAGCGCCGCCGATCCCGAGGCGAAGACGCGCGAGCTGACCGGCGCCGACGAAGGCACCCGCGAGCACCACCTGCCCTGAGACGGCCAAATTTAGATTTCGCTTGCAGGCCGTTTAGGAATTGCTGAGGAACCCGCCCTAGGGTTGCGCCCGATGAGCAAGATACGACGCTTCTTCAGAACTTCATTCGGCTCGGCACTCATGGGCGGCGGGGTGGTCGCCGCCTTCTTCGCCATCGCAATCGCGGCCGGTTGGATCGATGCCAAGGGCAGCTCGACCGCGACCGTCGCCGCCCCGCTCGCGACGCCGATCGTCAGCAAGGAAAGCGGCGACACCAACGCGGTCAACCAGATCTACCGCCGCGACGGTGGCGGCGTCGCCTTCATCGAATCGACCGAGGCCCCCGAAGAAGCCCCCTCGCCCCTCAGCCCGTTCGGCGAAGAAGAATCGCGGGGCGGCGGGATCGCCACCGGCTCGGGCATCGTGCTCGACGGCGAAGGCCACGTCCTCACCAACAACCACGTCGTCGAAGGGGCGACCAAGATCGAGGTCAAGCTCGGCGCCTCCGACGCCGAGCACACCGCAGAAGTCGTCGGCACCGACCCCGCCAGCGACATCGCCCTGCTCAAGGTCGAAGCGCCGGCCGACCAGCTTCACCCGCTGGCCCTCGGCGATTCGTCGAAGGTGCGCGTCGGCGACCCGGTGGTCGCGATCGGCAATCCCTTCGGCCTCGACCGCACCGTCACCAGCGGCATCGTCTCCGCCCTGCAGCGACAGATCCAGGCCCCCAACGGCTTCTCGATCACGCACGTGATCCAGACCGACGCGGCGATCAACCCCGGCAACTCCGGCGGTCCGCTGATCGATTCCAGCGGCGAAGTGATCGGGATCAACTCGCAGATCGAGACCGGCGGAGGCGGCAACGGCAACGTCGGCATCGGCTTCGCGATCCCGATCGACACGGCCCGCGAAGTCGTCACCGAAATCGAGAAGAACGGCAAGGTGGAACACGCCTACCTCGGCATCAACGGCGGCACGATTGTCCCGGCGGTGGCGAAGGCGCTCAACCTGCCGGTCGAAAAAGGCGTGCTCGTCGCCGAAGTCGTCAAGGGCGGCCCGGCCGACAAGGCGGGCCTGCAGGGCGGCTCCACCGAAGCGACGATCGAAGGCGCCAGCTTCAAGCTCGGCGGCGACATCATCACCGAAGTGAACGGCAAGCCGATCGGCTCGATGGAAGAAGTGATCGAAGCGGTAAACGCGGCTAAGCCGGGCGAAAAGATGGAACTGACGGTTCTGCGGCACGGCGAAACGAAGAAGATCACGGTCACGCTCGGAAACCGGCCTAACTCGGTCAAATAAGGCCGGAGCCGGACCCCCTCCTCTCTCAACTTGCTCCGGTGGAGAGTGGTCGGCTGACGCCACGGGCGAATTGCCGGAGAAGTACAAGCCGTTCGGAGGGGGTCCGGCTCCGGCCTCGTGGTCGTGCTCCCGTACCCTGGGTCTATGCGCGTGAAGATCTGCGGGATAACCAACGTCGATGATGCTGCCGAGGCTGTGCTGCTTGGGGCGTGGGCTATCGGGCTGATCCACTATGAGAAGAGTCCTAGGGCCTGTCCGCCTGATGAAGCGGCGGCTATCTGCGCCGCGTTTCGCAGGAAGTGCGAGGTCGTTGGGGTGTTTGTGAATCCGGATTTGGAGGATGTTGCCAAGGCTGTCGAGGGGGCCGGGTTGACGATGGTGCAGTTGAACGGGGCCGAGGGGCCTCAGTTCTGCGCCGAGGTGGCGCGGCGGACGGGGGTCAAGGTGATCAAGGCGATCCATGTCGCCAGCGGCGCCGAGGTGCACGGGGCGGAGGCCTTTCGTACCGATTTCCATCTCTTCGATCGGCGTGGCAAGGGACTCTGGGGCGGGACCGGGGAAAGCTTCGATTGGGGCCTGTTGCGCGAGCACCGCTCCGAGATCCCGGCGATCGTCGCCGGCGGCCTGCGACCCGACAACGTCGCCGAAGCGATCGCCGTCACCCATCCCTTCGCCGTCGACGTGGCGAGCGGGGTGGAGGCCGAGCCCGGCCGTAAGGACCACGCCGCGATGGCGGCCTTCTTCGAGGCCGCCAAGGGCGCTAGCGTCGCCTCTGCATGAGTGCCGTCGAGGAGAGATTCGGTCCCTACGGAGGGCGCTACGTGCCCGAGACCTTGATCGCGGCGCTCGATGAGCTGACCGAAGCCTGGGCTGAGGCGCGCGACGACAATGCCTTCGACGAGCGGCTGCGCCTGCTCCACCGCGACTTCATCGGCCGCCCGACGCCGCTCTACCTCGCCGATCGCCTCTCCGCCAAGGCCGGCCGGCGCGTCTACCTGAAGCGCGAGGACCTCGCCCACACGGGCGCTCACAAGATCAACAACGCGATCGGCCAGGCGCTGCTCGCCGAGCGGATGGGCAAGCCGCGGGTGATCGCGGAGACCGGTGCCGGCCAGCACGGCGTCGCCACCGCCACCGCCTGCGCCCTGCTCGGCCTCGAGTGCGTCGTCTACATGGGCTCCGAGGACATCCGTCGCCAGAAGCCAAACGTCGAGCGGATGGGCCTGCTCGGTGCCGAGGTGGTCCCGGTCGAGGCCGGCGCGCGGACGCTGAAGGAGGCGGTCAGCGCCGCGATTCGCGACTGGGTCGCCAACGTCGAGAACACCCACTACGTGATCGGCTCCGCCGTCGGCCCGGCGCCGTTCCCGGCCCTGGTCCGCGACCTGCAGCGGGTGATCGGCGACGAGGCGCGCGAGCAGGCGCTTGCCGCCGAGGGCGTCCTGCCGTCGCGGGTGATCGCATGCGTCGGCGGCGGCTCCAACTCGATCGGCATCTTCACTCCGTTCATCGACGATGCCGGGGTGGCGCTGATCGGGGTCGAGGCAGCGGGGGAGGGGATCGACACGGGACGGCACGGCGCCTCGCTGGGGGCGGGCAGCACCGGCGTCCTGCACGGGTCGCTCTCCTCGGTGATCGCCGACGAGGAGGGGCAGATCCTCGAGGCCCACTCGATTTCGGCGGGGCTCGATTACCCCGGCGTGGGCCCGGAGCACGCTTATCTGCGGGACAGCGGGCGTGCCGGCTACTTCTCGGTTACTGATGCGCAGGCGTTGGCGGCGTTTGCCGAGCTGTGCCGGTTGGAGGGGATCATTCCCGCGCTCGAGTCTTCGCACGCGATTGCCTGGCTACTTGAGAACGATGGTGGTGGCGAGGGCTATGACGTGCTGTGTCTCTCCGGGCGGGGGGACAAGGATCTGGCTGAGGTTCTGGCGCAGGGTGGGGGAGCCGGGGGATGACTCGTGCGAGCGGCAGTGGCGAGGAGGGGAGCCCGGGGATGGTTCTCCGGAGCAACAGCGGGGAGGCTCCGGAGAACCATCCCCGGGCTCCCGGTTCGGCAGCGTCCTCCGGGGTCGAGCGGATCGCGGTGGCCTTTCGTGAGGCCAGGGAGCAGGGCCGGGCCGCTTTGATGCCGTACATGATGGCCGGGTATCCCGATCTGGAGACCTCGCTTGCGGTGGCCGAGTCGTATGCGGATGACGGTGCCGACTTGGTTGAGCTTGGGGTTCCCTTTTCGGATCCGTTGGCCGACGGGCCGACTATCCATGCGGCGGCTACGGTGGCGCTTGAGGCGGGGGCAACGCTCGGCACGGCTCTGGAGCTTTGCGAGGCGATTTCAGGACGCGTCCCGGTCGTCTTCATGGTCTACGCCAACATGGTTCTTGCGCATGGGGGCGCCGCTGAGTTTGCGCTGCGCGCTCGAGCGGTCGGGGCGGCCGGGGCGATAGTCCCCGACCTTCCGCTGGAGGAAGCTGAGGCGGTGCGCGAGGCGTTTGACGACAACGGCCTGGCGCTTGTTCCGCTGGTAGCTCCGACCACGCCGTCGGAGCGCCGCGCCAGGATCTGCGCTGCTGCCCGCGGGTTCGTCTACGTCGTCTCCACCGTGGGGACGACCGGGGAGCGGGATGAGATACCGCCGCAGCTAGCCGAGCTTGTTGAAGCGACCAAGGCCGAGGCGGACGTGCCGGTGGCCGTTGGCTTCGGCATCGGCACCCCGGCGCAGGCTGCTCAGGTCGGTGAGGTCGCCGACGGGGTGATCATCGGTAGTCGCCTGGTCCGGGCCGCTGGGGAGGCCGGCAGCCCGGCGGACGCCGCGGATGCAGTCGGCTCCTTCCTGGGCGAGACGCGTGTCGCGCTCGACGGTTAGGATTGCCGCCGCATGGGAATGGTGATCACGCTCTTTCTGGCTCTCGCGACGACGATCGTCGCCTACGCCGTCCTCGGCCAGGGCGGCGGTGTCGCCGGGGTGATCTTCTTCGGCATCCTCATCATCGGCGCCACGATCCGCGTCTTTCAGCCGCGCTAGCCGGCGCATATCGGCGTCCTCGGTCGCTCGCGTGCGGAGCACGCCACGCTCCCTGCGTCCACCGATCTGCTTGGCTAGCGCGCCCGAAAGGCAACTACCTGCAGGTACTCGGCCTCGAGCACCATCGCCCGCTCGCCGGCGGTGTTGGCGTCTTCCAGGAAGGCACGAAGGTCGTCGGTGAGGGCCTGCTCGCCCTCGGCGCCGACCCGTTCGTAGGCGGCCTGTGTGGGGCCGAAGTACTGGCGGAAGTATTCGATGTAGTGGTCGGTAGAGCGGAACGGCTGGCGCGAGATGCGACGCTCGGTTTGCAGGCCCGAGACCCCGTCTCCGAACAGCTCGCGCACGTGCTCCTCTGTGCCCCAGAGCAGCGGCGAGTCGACGCCGGGAGGTGGCGGAGCATGCCTGGCGATCGTCTTGAACATCGCCCCGACGGCTCCGTCGGGGGTCCAGTTGGCCATCCCGATCCGCCCACCGGGCTTGACCACCCGCAGCAGCTCGGCCGCGGTTCTCTGCTGGTTCGGCGCGAACATTGCGCCGAAGATCGACATCGCCACCTCGAACTCGCCATCTCCGAACGGAAGGTCCTGGGCATCCGCCTCGACGAACTCGACGTCGAGGCGCTCCGCGGCCGCACGTTCGCGGCCGCGCTCGAGCAGGGCCGGGACGTAGTCACCACCCACCACGCCCCCCATCGTCCGCCGGGCTGCCGCGATCGCGCCGTTGCCGCTGCCGCAGGCAACGTCGACCACCCGCTCGCCAGGGACCAGCTCGAGCGCCTCCGCCAGCCCTTCGCTGACGTAGTTGACGATGTTGGCGACCACAGAGAAGTCGCCCTTCGACCAGGTCTGCTGCTGAACCTGGGTGACGGTCGCAAGGTTTGGCGTCTCGTTCATCTCGCTCCTCCACTTGCTTTCAGGACTGCAGCGAAACTACCGCCTCGGTGGGGCTGCGTCACCTTCTAAGCTCACGAGATGCGGATTGGCGTACTCACCGGCGGAGGCGATTGCCCGGGGCTCAACGCGGTGATTCGCGCCGTCGTGCGCAAGGGGGTCGAACACTGCGGCCATGAGTTCGTCGGCTACCGCGATGGCTGGCGCGGCCCGCTGGAGGGCGACAGCCGGCCGCTCGGCGTGCCCGAGGTACGCGGCATCCTGCCTCGCGGCGGCACGATCCTCGGCGCCTCGCGCACCAATCCCTTCAAGGAGGACGACGGCGCGCAGCGGATCGCCCGGAGGCTGCAGGACGACGGGGTCGACGGGCTGATCGCGATCGGCGGCGAGGACACCCTTGGCGCCGCAGCGCGCCTGCACGACGAGCACGGCGTGCCCGTCGTCGGCGTGCCGAAGACGATCGACAACGACCTCGGCGCTACCGACTACACCTTCGGCTTCGACACCGCGGTCAACATCGCGATGGAGGCGATCGACCGCCTGCACACGACGGCCGACAGCCACCACCGCGTCCTGATCGTCGAGGTGATGGGTCGCCACGCCGGCTGGATCGCCTTCCACGCCGGCCTGGCCGGCGGCGCCAACGTGATCCTGATCCCCGAGCTTCCCTTCGACCTCGACAAGGTCTGCGAGTTCGTCGGCCGCCGTTTCGAGCACCACTACGCCCCGATCCTCGTCGTCGCCGAGGGGGCGCAGCCGGTCGGGGGGATGCCGGAGACCAAAAACGAGAAGCTCGATCAATTCGGCCACGTCGCCCTCGGCGGGATCGCCCACTGGCTGGAGGGCGAGATCGAGCGGAAGACGGGCAAGGAGACGCGGGCCACCGTGCTGGGCCACGTGCAGCGGGGCGGGACGCCGACGGCGTTCGACCGGGTGCTGGCTACTCGGTTCGGGCTGCATGCGATCGATGCCGTCGATGCTGGGGACTGGGGCAAGATGACCGCTTTGCGCGGGACCGACATCCGACTCGTCGAGCTCAGCGAGGCGACGGCGCAACTGAAGACCGTTCCGGCGTCTCTGTACTCGGAGGCCGAGGTCTTTTTTGGCTAGGCAGGGGAGGGACGGGTGACCCCTCCCAAAACGAGCGGCAGGAGCCGCTCTTGAGTGTTTTGGGAGGGGTCACCCGTCCCTCCCAGGTCTCGCGCAAGATCTTCCCAGCGGCGGCGTGCGTGCTGCTCCTGACGGCCGTGGCTGGCTGTGGCGGGGGTGAAGGCGTGGCTAAGGATGCTGTCGTTACCGCTTACGTGGAAGCACCGTTGTGCGTTGCCGCTCGGCGAGAGTTGCTCAGTCAGGGCGGGCGGGCTGGGGCGCTTCGGGTGCAAGCTATTTGCCTCGCAAAGGCTCGGAGCCACGGCAAGCTCGATCTGGCAACGCTGGGCGCCAATGCTCGCCGCGCCACCGAGGACTCGACCACGGTGGCTTACCTGGAAGCTTCCGACCCTACGGCGGCTCGCTTTACCCGACCGATCCTGGAAACCGCCGAGGTCCCCTGGATCTCTGGAAGCTCGGGCAAAGCTTTGATGGCGCGCCTGCTTCGGCTTATCGAAGGGGCGGATTCGGGTTCGCTCAGGGAATCTCTGCGCGAAGCCTTGGATGAGACCTGAGAGGGTCAGGTGACCCCTCCCAAAACACTCAAGAGCAGCCTCCGGCTGCTCGTTTTGGGAGGGGTTGCCTGACCCTCCCCGTCTTGATCGAGGGCGCATGCCGCTCGTTTTGGGAGGGGTGCCCCGGACCTCCCCCCGCTCAGAGCAGATCTTTCAGCGCCTCGTCCAAATCAGGATGCTTGAACTCGTACCCCAGGTCCAGCGCCCGCCTGGGCATGACCCGCTGCCCGCCCCTCAGCACTTTGCCGAACTCCCCGCCGTACATCAGGTCCAGCGTGAACCCGGGGATCGGCAGCACCGCCGGTCGACCGATCGTCTTGCCGAGCGCCTTCGAGAAGGCCCTGTTGGTCACCGGGTTGGGCGCAGTCGCGTTCACGACCCCGCTGACCTTGTCGTCGTCGAGCGCCCAGAGCAGGAGGCCGATCTCGTCGTCCACGTGGATCCAGGAGACGTACTGGCTGCCTCCGGCCAGCGGCCCGCCCACGCCCAGCTTGAACGGCGTCAGGAGTTGCTTGAGGAAGCCGCCGCGCGGGTCGAGCACGTGGCCGGTGCGGACGATGACGAGGCGCAGGCCGGTCGGGTCGGCCTCGTGGGCGGCCTTCTCCCACTCGCGCACGACCTCGGCGTCGAAGCCCTCGCCGGGCTCGCTCGACTCGTCGACCAGCGCCTCGCCGCGGTCGCCGTAGTAGCCGATCGCCGACTGGTTGACCAGCACGCGCGGCTTTTGATCCAGGCCGGCGATCGTGCCGATCAGGTTGTGGGTGCCGGTGCGACGGCTCTCCATGATCCGCTGCTTGGCCTCGTCGGTCCAGCGCTGGTTGATCTTCTCGCCGAGCAGGTTGACGACGCCGTCGACGCCCTCGAAGGCCGCGGCCGGCGGTCGTTCCAGGGTCGGCTCCCAGGCATGCCAGTTGACGCTCGGGTTGGTTCGCCGCGCCGCCTTGGGGTCGCGGGTGAGGCCGACCATCGTGTCGCCCCGGACCAGCAGCGAGTCGCAGAGGGCCGACCCGATGAAGCCGCTGGCTCCGCTGACGAGGACCTTCACGAGCTCAGCCGGCCTCCAGCGTCGAGAAGGTGCCCGTCTCCTCGCTGAAGCGGGCGATCCCCTCGCGCTTGGCCTCCTCGACCACGGCGGCCGCGACCTTTGGCGCGACATCGCGGTTGAAGACGCTGGGGACGATGTAGTCCTCGGAGAGGTCGTCGTCGCCGACCGTTTCGGCGATGCCCTTGGCGGCCGCCAGCTTCATCTCCTCGGTGATCCGGGGGGCGCCGGCGTCGAGGGCGCCGCGGAAGATGCCGGGGAAGCAGAGCACGTTGTTGATCTGGTTCGGGTAGTCCGAGCGCCCGGTGGCCATGATCCGCACGTAGGGAGCGGCGTCCTCGGGCATCACCTCGGGGTTCGGGTTGGCCATCGCGAAGACGATCGCGTCGTCGTTCATCTTCGCCAGCGACTCGGCGTCGATCGTGCCGGGGCCGGAGAGGCCGATGAAGAGGTCCATGCCCTCGATCACGTCGTTCGGGGACCCGCTGAGCTTTTCCGGGTTGGAGATCTCCGCGTACCAGCGCTTGATCCCGCTCATCTCGCCGGAGGCGTAGTCCGCGCGCTCGGTCGAGAGGGCGCCCTGGCGGTCGCAGCCGACCACGTGGGTGACGCCGGAGGCGAGCATCATCTTCGTCACCGCCACCCCGGCGGCGCCGAGGCCGACCACCAGCACGCGCAGCTGCTCGATCGGCTTGCCGGTGATCTTCAGCGCGTTGAAGAGCGCCGCCATCACCACCACCGCGGTGCCGTGCTGGTCGTCGTGGAAGACGGGAATGTCGAGCGATTCCTTGAGCCGGTCCTCGATCTCGAAGCAGCGCGGGGCGGAGATGTCCTCGAGGTTGATGCCGCCGAAGGTCGGCGCGATCAGCTCGACCGCCTTGATGATCTCCTCGGCGTCCTGGGTGTCGAGGCAGATCGGGAAGGCGTCGACCTGGGCGAACTCCTTGAACAGCATCGCCTTGCCCTCCATCACCGGCATCGCCGCCTCGGGGCCGATGTTGCCGAGGCCGAGCACGGCGCTGCCGTCGGAGACGACCGCGACGGTGTTCTTCTTGATCGTGAACTCGAAGGCCTTGGAGCGATCGTCGTGGATGTCCTGGCAGACGCGGGCGACGCCCGGCGTGTAGGCCATCGAGAGGTCGTCGCGCGTCTTCAGCGGGTACTTGTTCTCGACCGAGATCTTGCCGCCGCGGTGCATCTGCATCGTGCGGTCGACGTAGTCGAGCACCTTGGCGCCGCGGGTCGAGCCGATCCCGCGCAGGATCCGCTCCCAGTGCTCGCGATCCTGGGCGTCGATCGTGAACTCGCGCACCCGCTTGCCCTCGCCGCCGGCGCCAGGCACGAGGTCGACTCCCTGCAGCTGCCCACCGGCCTCGGCGATCGCCGCGGTCAGCTTGCCGAGCGGCTCCTGTCGCGCGTCGAGCTCGACGCGGATCGTGACGCTGTACTGGGCGCTGACTGCCATAGGCCAGCTATCGAATCAGATTCGGGCCGCCTGCCCACGCACGGTCGTGTCGGGGAGGGGGGAGAGTTTCGTCGGCTGAGCCCTTATAGACGTATGAAAAACACGACTCCGGTCATTAATACGAATGCACCACCTATTCTCATACGCACTTTTCCGCCGCCAAGGCCGTATAATCGTCTCATGGGAAAGCGTACTTCGCTGATTGTCGAGCCGCAGCTCCTCGAGCAAGCGGCGCGTGTCCTGGAGACGAAGGGAGCGACCGCAACGGTTCGCGAGGCGCTCGAGCGGGTCGTTCGGCAGGCGGCGCTCGACAGCCTGGCGCAGTGGGAGTTCCCTGACGATGCCCTCGATCGGCTCTGGGAGATGCGCAAGCCGAGGAAGTTCGACTTCGAGTAAGCGATGGCCACCCACCTTGCTGACACGAGTGCCTGGCTTCTCGCCAGGCGCCGCGACGCCCCCGGGGATCTGCGCAAATCGTTCGGTCAACTGGTGTCCGCCGGCAGGGTGGCTATCTGCGGGCCGGTCCAGTGGGAGCTGCTGCACAGCACAAACAATGCCGGGGAGTACGGGGATCTGAGGAAGAGCCTCGTTGCCCTGGACCAGGCCCCGTTCGGCGAGGCCGATTGGCAGCGCGTCCTCGACATCGGCCAGAAGCTCGCCAAGAAAGGCGGCTCGCTCCATCGCGCCCCGTCCCTTCCCGATGCGATCGTCGCCGTCGCCGCCCAGCGCGCCGGCCTCACTGTCCTGCACTATGACAAGGACTTCGACCTGATCGCCGACGTCACCGGCCAGCCCTGCGAGTGGATAGCCCCCAAGGGCTCTATCTAGCGCTATTGGACAAAAGCGTCGAGGGCGATGCTTATCTCGGCGGCGCTGAGTGGCCCAAACCGGAGCGTCCACGCACCGCCGAGCTCCTGACGGAAAGAATGGCGGACTCCATTTGCCTTGAGAGCGGCGGTGTGCCGCTCAGCCCGCTCATAGCCGCTGGCGCCCTGGAACGTCGCATCGAGGCCATAGCTGCCGTCGTCCATCGGCCAGATCGTCATCCGATCCGGGACCGGCCCTGCCTGGGTGGGCATGCTTTCCATCGCGGTCTCAGCGCCGCATTCAGGCGGTCAGGGCGTCGGGGTCCAAATAGTGAACTGCCTTAATCGGCAGGAGTTGGCGACCCTCTTCGTTGATCTTTTTAAAGTGCTCTACCCATAGGCGCAGGAGCGCTTCGCCGTCGATCAGCGTGACGCGACGCGAGGTCCGGCGAGCAAGGGCTTCTGAGTTTGAGGTAAAGCCGCCCAGTGAGATGTAGACACCAGCATCCGAAGGCTCCACCAAAGACAGGAACGACCGCAACTCCTCCTCACTCGTTTTGCTTTCCGGCCGACGCTTTACCTGCCCCTTGATCCGGGGGCCCTCGATTCCGAGGGCGTCGCGCTGGGCAAGAAGATCCAGGCCGCCGTCTTTGCCCTTGGGCGCGATCCAGACGATGTGGTAACCCATGCCCTCGAGCAGCCGTGCGACGAGTTCTTGGAAGTCATATGGATTGATGGTTGCGAGATAGTCAAAGATTTGTTTGCGGGCGTTCTCCTCGGCCTCCTCGAGGGTCGTTGCCGCAAGGATTCCCTTGTCCCCATCTGGCTCGACGCTTTCGTCGTCGCTTGGCTGACTGGCCTTCCACTTCCGATACAGGCGGCGCGACTCCCTGAACAGCTCCTCTGGGTCTGGAAACTCCTTGAGGGCTTCCGTGCCCTCCTCGGTCAGGGTCCAGATTCCGCCCCTCTTCCGAAGCCAGCCCGCCTTGACCGAGTTGATGGTCGAGAAGCGAACGATCTTGGGAAACCGAGCCGAACCCGGGCTATTTGGGAAGTGCGACATCTCGAACTCGCTTAGGACCATGGCGTCTTCCAGCCTCAAGATCGCGTCCTTGGCTCGAATGCCTTCGGGTTCTCCGCCAAGGATTCCGAAGAGGGTTTGGATGATTTCGCCCTGACGTCGAGTGGTGATCTCGGCCACCTCGCCAGACTACTCATTTGAACATCTGTGACCGCCCTGTATTGGAACTGCGGAGTCGAGTCAACAATTTTTGTCGTTAGGGGGGAGAACTCGCCGAGCAGGCGACTTAATCGGGAAATGGCCGAGAAAGTCGCCTGTCCAGATCAGAAGCTCTCGGAGATCGCCTCGCGTCAGCATGGCGTTGTCACGATTGGCCAGCTCCGGGCGGCTGGGCTCACCGATGACGCCGTCCTGGGGCGGGTTCGTCAAGGTCGTCTCCACCGCGTTCATCGGGGCGTATATGCCGTTGGGTACCGCGGAACGACCTGCGAGCATCGGTGGATGGCCGCTGCGCTCGCTTGCCGATGCGGAGTCGTAAGCCATCGCAGTGCCGCTGCTCTGTGGGGTCTTCTTGCAGCGATTGATGGGTCGGTGGACATTTCGGTTCCCGGTCAAACCGGTCGAGCCAAGCGCCAAGGCATTCGCCTGCATCGATGTCCATCCCTTCTGGCTACGGATATGACCCGGCGCCGAGGCATACCGGTTACGAGTCCCGTCCGAACCATCTCGGATCTTCGTCGCGTTGTCTCGGCGAGGGAACTGCGTCGGGCGATACGCCAGGCGGAGGTTTTCGGCTTGTCAATTGGGCCCGGCACGGACCGTGACCGCACTCGCAGCGATCTCGAGCGTGCCTTCCTTCAACTTTGTCGGCGTCATCGGTTGCCAGCCCCCGAGGTCAACGTTCGCGCTGGACCTCATCTCGTCGATTTTCTCTGGCGCGACCGGAGTCTGATCGTGGAAACCGACGGCTATCGATATCACCGTGGGCGTCAGGCATTCGAGGACGATCGAGCCCGCGATCTGGACTTGCGGGCGCGAGGCTTCGCAGTGGTTCGCCTTAGCGAAAAGCAGGTTGCCGAGGAGCCAGGGCTGGTGGCCGGGATACTGCGAGCGGCTGTCGCCACCTCGCGCCGTAGAGTTGCCCGCGATGCCAGCTGAATCGACAGTAACGCCGGAGCGCGAGCTGTTCCTCATCGACGGCAACTCGCTTGCCTACCGGGCGTTCTTTGCGTTGCCCGAGTCGATCGGGACCAGCGATGGGCGGCCTACGAATGCGATCTACGGGTTGGCTTCGATGCTGGTCAAGGTGATCGACGAGCATCGGCCTGCCGGGGTAATTGTCGCTTGGGACGCGGGGATGTCCGGGCGCGAGGTCACCTACGACCTCTACAAGGCCCAGCGCAAACCGCGGCCCGACCTGCTGCGCGAGCAGTGGCCGCACCTGATGCCGCTGGTCGAGGCCTTCGGCTACACCAACGTCAAGGTCGAGGGGTATGAGGCCGACGACGTGATTGCCTCGCTGGCTCGCCAAGCGCGCGAGGAGGGGATCGCGGTGATGGTCGTCACCGGCGACCGCGACGCCTACCAGATGGTCGGCGAGGGGATCCGGGTGATGAGCACCTCGCGCGGCATCACCGAGACCAAGATCTACGACTCCGAGGCGGTGCTCGAGCGCTACGGCGTTCCGCCGGAGCTGATCACCGACCTGATGGGATTGCGCGGCGATACCTCCGACAACATCCCCGGCGTGCCGGGGATCGGCGAGAAGACGGCGACGCAACTGCTGCAGCAGTTCGGTTCGCTGGAGAAGGTGTTGGAAAGCGTCGATGAGATCTCCGGCGCAAAGCGCAAGCAGAACCTGGTCGAGCACGCGGAGGACGCGAGAATGTCGAAGCAGCTGGCGACGCTGCACTACGACATCGAGACTGGGGTCGACCTCGCCGCGGTGATGGAGTCCGAGCCGGACCGCGGCGCCCTGCGCGACTTCATGCGCGAGTTCGAGCTGCGGGCGGTGCTGGAGCGGCTCGAAGAGGCGCTGCCCGAGGGCGACGCGGTGCCCGGTCGCAGTGTCGAGACCGAGCTCGAGGTCGAGGCGGTGGAGTCGACGGCGGCCGATCTTGGAACGGGGGAGGGGCCGCTGGCGCTGGCGATCGACGGCGATCGCTGGGCTGCCGCCGATGGCGAGCGCGTCTTCACCGGCGCCTCCAGCCAGGACGAGCTGGCCGTGGGACTGGGCGCCCGGCCGCTGGTCGCCCACGACGCCAAGTCGCTCGGCGGCGGCCGCCACGGCCTGCTCGCTGCGGCCGCCCGCGAGGGCGTCGAGCTGCAACTCGACCACGACACGATGCTCGCCGCCTACCTGCTCGAGCCGCAGCGCCGCACCTACGAGCTGACCGAGCTGGCGGCCGACGCCGGGATCGGCATCGCCGAGGGAGCGGTCGCGGCAGGCGATGCCGACGATGGCCAGCTTTCGCTCGACGGTGACGGCGAGGCCGGCCTCGATCCGGCCGAGGAAGCCGGCCTCGTCGCCGCGCTGGCCGAGGCCCAACGTCCGCGCATCGAGGAGCTCGGGCTCGACGGCCTGCTGCGCGAGGTCGAGCTGCCGCTGGTCCACGTGCTCGCCGCGATGGAGCGCGAGGGCCTGAAGCTCGACGCCGAGCGCCTGGCCGAGGTCGGTGCCGGCTTCGGCGAGCGGATCGCCACCCTCGAGAAGGAGATCTACGCCCTGGCCGAGGAGGAATTCACGATCGGCTCGCCGCAGCAGGTCGGCCGCATCCTCTTCGAGAAGCTCAACCTGACCCGCAAGCGGCGTGGCAAGACCGGCTACTCGACCGACGCCCGCGTCCTCGCCCAGATCAGCGACGAGCACCCGATCGTCGCCAAGATCGAGTCCTGGCGCGAGCTGACCAAGCTGAAGAACACCTACCTCGACTCGCTGCCCGACCTGATCGATCCCGGGACCGGCCGCGTCCACACCACGTTCAACCAGGCGGCGACCACCACCGGGCGCCTCTCCAGCACCAACCCGAACCTGCAGAACATCCCGATCCGCACCGAGATCGGCCGCCCGGTGCGGGCCTGCTTCGTCGCCGAGAACGGCAACCGCCTGCTCTCGGCCGACTACAGCCAGGTCGAGCTGCGCGTGCTCGCCCACGTCGCCGAGGAGGAGGTGCTGAAGGAGATCTTCCGCGCCGGCGAAGACGTCCACGCGGCGACCGCCGCCGAGGTCTTCGACATCTCCCGCGACGACGTCGACGTCGGCCAGCGCTCGAAGGCGAAGATGGTCAACTTCGGCATCGTCTACGGGCTGACCGGGTTTGGCCTAGCCGACCGGCTCAACATCCCGCGCAAAGAGGGCGAGGAATTCGTCTCCCGCTACCTCGAGCGCTTCCCGGCCGTGCGCGCCTTTCGCGAGCGGGTCGTCGAGCGGGCGCAGGAGGAGGGCTACGTCACCACCCTGATGGGACGGCGCCGCGCGATCCCAGAGCTGCGCTCAGGCAACCCGAACACGCGGCGGCTCGGCGAGCGGCTCGCCGTCAACACCGTGATCCAGGGCACCGCCGCCGACATCATCAAGGTGGCGATGGTGCGCTGCCGGGAGGCGTTGGGCGAGGCCGGCGGAAAGACTCGCCTCGTCCTGCAGATCCACGACGAGCTGCTCTTCGAGGGCCCGCCGGAGGAGATGGACGGCGCGGTCGAGCTGGTGCGGCGCGAGATGTGCGCCGCCTACCAGCTCGACCCGGCGCTGGAGGTGGATATCGGCGTCGGCCCGGACTGGCTCGACGCCAAGTAGCTCAGCCGCCCAGCTCGACCTTCTCGAAGACGGCGCCGCTGCCGCTCAGCTTCAGCTCGGCCTCGTCAACGGTGGCGCCTGGAACCAGGTCGGCCGTCGTGCAGGGAGAGCCTTCGCCCGGCCCGGAGTGCTCGCTGCTGTCGTCGTCTCCCGGCTCTTCTTCGCCTTCGCCATCGTCGTCACCGGGTTCTTCGCCGTGGTGCTCGCCCGGTTCTCCTTCGTGCTCGTCGCCGCTCTCTTCTTCTCCTTCATGCGAATCGGAGGCAGAGGCGGTCGCCCCTTCATGTGAGCACTCGATCTCGGTTTCTTCGTTGACGAGGCCGCTGAGCGGTTCGCCACCGAAGACGGCGATCGTCAGCCGGCCCGTTTCGGCGTCGAAGGACTGGATCGTCCCCGCGTTCTCTTCGCCGTCGGGGATTCCGTCGCCGTCGCTGTCGGCTTTGCGGGGGTTGTCTCCGGCGAGGAACTCGGCGCGGTTGCGCAGATGGTCGCCGTCCTGGTCGCGGCCCGCCTGGTTCACGGTCAGCGAGAGGTGATGGTGGATCTCCCAGCGGTCGGGGATGCGGTCGTGGTTGCGGTCCTTGGCGGCCGCGATCGCGGGCAGGGCGAGCATCGCCAGCGCGCCCAATGCCGCCAGGGCAAAGATCGTCAGTCGAGTGCCGAGTCTCATCGTGTCTCCTCAGGTTGGGGTTCCATCTGCACGGAGAACCCTTCGGTGTCGTGAGAATCACGCGAGTCTTCGGAATCCGGCATCTCTTCGCCACCGCCGTCGCCTGAGCCTGGACCACTGTCCGAGCCCGAGTGCTCGCTCGTGGCGGCTTCTTCGCTGCTTTCGGGCGCTGCCGGGCCGTCCCCGGAGCCCGAGTCGTCGCTCCCGCCGTCGCTGGACTGCCCGTCGCCGGAGCCCGACGATCCGTCTATCGAGCGGCCTGAATGGTGCTCGTCGTCTCCACCGGTTTGACCGGACGGGCCGCTCTGCCCGCCGTGGCTGTCACCCGGGCCGGCATGGTCGTGCTTGCCGGGATCGCCTCCGCGCGGTCCGCCGCTGCCGCCGTGGCTTCGTGAGCCGGCAGGCATTTCGCTTCCGTTGCGTCCCCCGTCCTGGCCGCTGCGGCCGGAGCCGGGCCTATCGCCGCTGGCGCCCTTTCGAATGTGGCGACCGCCGGCCTCTCCGCTCGCTTCTTGTGCGCCAGGTGCGCCTTGGCCGGCGCTGGCTTTTGTCGCCGAGCCCTCGGCGACGACTCCCTGCGCTTTCGCCGTCGCTGGTCCGTCGCCGCGATGGCCGTGGTCGATCGCCACGCCGGCTCCGAGGGCGCCGGCGACGAGCACGGTCGCGGCGCCGGCCTTCAAGGCCACTCCGGCTCCTGCCGCGCCGCCAAGCCCAGCGGTCCCCGCGGCCGCTTCCATCGGTGTCGTCGCCGTCCCACCCAGGAACGCCTTCAACAGCGGCAGGGGCAGCAGCATCCCCAGCCCCTCGCGGAGTGCCTGTCGCGCCCGGTAGATCGCCTGCCGCGCGCCGCCGCCACTCAGCCCCAGCGCCGCGGCGATCTCCTCGTGGCCGAGACCTTCCAGCTCGCGCATCACGATCGCCGCCCGCTGTGGCTCGGGCAGCGATTGCAGGCGCCGCATCAGGTCGGCCAGCTCCTCGCGGCGCTCGAGTTCCTCGGCGGGGTTGCGGCCGCCGGCGATCTCCCCGGCCAATGCCTCGGCCGACGGGGGCCGGTCGCGCAGCTCGTTCAGCGCCGTGTTGCGGACGATCCGGAAGAGCCAGGGGCGCAGCTCGATCTCGTCGCCGTCGCGGCGCAGCGCCAGCAGCGCCTTGGAGAAGGCGTCCTGGGTGACGTCGTCGGCGCGGTTGCCGACGATCGCCCCTGCGTAGCGTGCAAGCGGCTTGCCGTAGCGGCGCACGATCTCCTCGAAGGCAAGCTCGTAGCCGTCGCGCACCAGCGCCACCAGGCGACGGTCCGGTTGCGCGCGCAGCGCCGGCCCGACGACCAGGCGGGCGGCGATTCCTTCGGCTGGGGGTGGCATCCGGGTCTCGATGTTCCTTCGGGGTTACTGATAAGACAGCAAGCCAGTTCAACCGCTGACTTCGCCTTTAGGCGTACATATGGACGGTTAAAGGCGAAGTCAGCAGGATCTGGGTCGTTTACTCAACACATGATCGAGGCGGAAATCACGCTCGGATTGGAATGGGGCCATGGATAGGGGGTTGGCTGTTCTGCTGACCGCCGCCGCGGGAGGCCTGATCGCCCTGCAGGCGCCGATCAACGCCGGCCTGGGCCGCGCCACGGGCAGCCTGCCAGCGGCGTTGGTCTCCTTCCTGATCGGCACGATCGCCCTGGCGGCGATCGTCGTGCTCAGTGGCAACGCGGGCGGCCTCAGCTCGAGCTTCGACGTCAGCTGGTACTACCTGCTCGGCGGGCTGCTCGGCGCGATCTACGTCACCAACGCTCTGATCGCGGTGTCGGCGATCGGCGCCGGAGGGGTGGCCGCGGCGACGATCACCGGCCAGCTCACCTTCTCGGTCGCGATCGACCGGCTCGGGCTCTTCGGCCTAGACCAGGTTCCGCTCAGCCCGGAGCGGGTGCTCGGCGTCGTTCTGCTCCTGGCCGGCACCGTTCTGATCATCCGCTGAGGCGCCGGCGAACTCGGGCGGCGCGATCTGCAGGTAGTGGTCGAACGACCAGGCGATGAAGCGCCTGGCGCCGAGCAGGCGTACAAGCGGCCCCAGCAGGCGCGGCGGGATCTTCGGCACCAGTCGCTGCATCCGCAGCATCCAGCGGAACTTCCACTCGTGCGAGTCGTTGAACTCGGCGTAGCGGGAGGCGGCGGTCCCGCGGTCCTGTCGGCCCTCGACGACGCCGCGCAGCTCGCGGCCCAGGGCGATGCCGAAGTAGAGCGCGGTGCGGATGCCCTCGGCGCTGAGCGGCAGGCAGTGCCCGGCCGAGTCGCCGGCGAAGAAGACGCCGCCCTCGGTGCCGCGGCGCAGCTTGTGGGGGATCCAATTGCCCTGGTAGCGGACGCGCTCGGCGTCGAGGTCTTCGGCGAGCAGCTCGGTGGTGGCGCGGACGTGGAAGCGCGGGTCGAAGGAGCCGACGCCGATCCGCAGCTCGTCCTTGGCCGGGAAGGACCAGCCGTAGCCGGCCGGCACGTAGCGGCGGTCGATCCAGATCTCCAGGTCCTCGCCCTGGCCCTCGGGGTGGACCTCGAGGCCGCGCGAGAGCGGCGCGTCGGGCGGCTGGAAGCCGTCGCCGCGGGCCAGCACACGACGCCAGCCGAGCGCGTCGACGACGAGCGGGGCGGAGATCGTGCCGCGGTCGGTCTCGATCGCGATCGAGCCGGCGCCGTTGGCGGGCCGCGCCCGTCCGTTCACCTTGGCGGTCTCGAAGCTCGCGTCGCAGTCGCGCCAGAGCAGCTCGCAGAGCTCGCGGTAGTCGAAGGTGGAGAAGGTCCACGGCAGGCGGAAGCGCGAGTCGCCGTGGGGGGTGTGCATCAGCAGCGAGTCGAAGCGCTGGCGCTCGGCCGCCATCAGCCCCATCGCCCGCAGCCACTCGGTCGGGATGCCGCAAGCCGAGGTCTGGCGCTCGCCGATCTCGTAGCGGTCGATCACCAATACGTCGGCGCCAGAGCCGGCCAGCTCCCGCGCCACGGCCAGCCCGGCGAAGCTGGCGCCGCAGATCAGCACGTCACGGGCTCCGTCGAGGGGAGTGCGCTCGTCACCGCGTTTGGTCGCCCTGATCGGCACGACGCAGAGCGTATCCACCTGCAATCATGCGCCGCTGTGTCCGTGACCGATACGACCTTGACCCCTCCTGCTCCTACCGCCCCCGCCGGCATACCCGTCGAGGGCTCGAACGGGCTGCTGCTGGAAATCGACGGCAAGGTCGTGCCGAATTATGCGGCGACGATGGTCTCCTTCGAGGAGGGTGACGTCGTCAAGGGCAAAGTCGTGCGGATCGACAAGGACGAGGTCCTGGTCGACATCGGCTACAAGTCCGAGGGCGTCATCCCCTCGCACGAGCTCTCGATCCGCAAGTCGGTCAACCCGGCCGACGAGGTCGAGCCCGGCGAAGAGGTCGATGCCCTCGTCCTCACCAAGGAAGACTCCGACGGCCGTTTGGTCCTCTCCAAGAAGCGCGCTCGCTTCGAGAAGGCCTGGCGCCGCATCGAGGCCGCCGCCGAGTCGGGCGAACCGGTCGAGGGCAACGTGATCGAGGTGGTCAAGGGCGGCCTGATCCTCGACCTCGGGGTGCGCGGCTTCCTACCCGCCTCGCTGGTCGACATCCGCCGCGTCCACAACCTCGAGGAGTTCACCGGCCAGACGCTCGAGTGCAAAGTGATCGAGCTCAACCGCAGCCGCAACAACGTCGTGCTCTCCCGCCGCGCGGTGCTCGAGGAAGAGCGCAAGGAGGTTCGCGAGCAGATCCTCGGTCGGCTCGAGCCCGGCCAGGTGGTCGAAGGCAAGATCTCCAACATCGTCGACTTCGGCGCTTTCGTCGACCTCGACGGGATCGACGGCCTGATCCACATCTCCGAGCTTTCCTGGAGCCACGTCAACCATCCCTCCGAGGTGGTGGCGATCGGCGACACGGTGCGGATCAAGGTGCTCGACATCGACCGCGACCGCCAGCGCATCTCGCTTGGCCTCAAGCAGACCCAGGAGGACCCGTGGCAGCGGGTGATCAGCGCCCACCGGCCCGGCGACGTGCTCGGCGGCCAGGTGACCAAGGTGGTCGCCTTCGGCGCCTTCGTCGAGATCCTGCCCGGGGTCGAGGGCCTGGTCCACATCTCCGAGCTTGCCGACCATCATGTCGAGAGCCCCAGCGAGGTGGTCGAGCCGGGTACGACGCTCGACGTCAAGATCCTCGAGATCGACGAGGAGCGGCGGCGGCTTTCGCTCAGCATCAAGCAGGTCGAGGAGCAGAAGATGCCTATGGGCGACCTCGGTGCGCAGATTCAAGAGGCTTCCGAGGGTTCGGCTGAGGCATCAGAGGAATCGGCTGCGGGTCCTGTCGCGGCAGAGGACTCCTCGTTCTCGCAAGCTGCGGGCGAGGAGCCCACCGCCACGCCACCCGCAGACGAGGCGCCTGAGGCCGAGGCCGTTGAGGAGCCCGCTGCCGAAGAGGCGCCCGCCGAGGAGGCTTTGGTGGAGGATGCTGCCCCTGAGGCTGAGGCTCCTGCTGAGGAACCCTCCGAGTCTTAGCTCGTTTTGCCGCTCACTATCGGGCTTACCGGTGGCATTGCGGCTGGGAAGTCCACAGCGCTTGCCGCGTTTGAGCGGTTGGGGGCTGCGACTATTTCCAGCGATGCCGTTGTGCATGAGCTGTTGGACTCCGAGCCGTTGCTGGGGCGTTTGACGGAGCGGTGGGGGGAGGGGGTTGCGCCCGGGGGGCGAGTGGACCGGAACAAGATCGGTGAGATCGTGTTTGCCGATCCAGATGAGCTTGGTTGGCTGGAGTCGCAGATCCACCCGCTGGTTGGGGAGCGGATCGGGGAGTGGATGGGCTCGCTGCCCGCGGAGACGAAGATTGCCGTGGTTGAGGTGCCGCTGTTGTTCGAGGGGGAGATGGCGCCTGTCTTCGACACCACGCTTGCCGTCGTTACGGCCGACGAGGTGCGCCGGGAGCGGGCTGAGGCTCGGGGGCACGCGCTGGTCGGCGAGCGCGAGGCGCGGCAGCTCGCCCAGGAGGAGAAGGCCTCCCGCGCCGAGCACGTGGTCGAGAACGACGGCACGCTCGAGGATCTCGAGGCGCGCCTGTCCGCTCTCATCGCGAAGCTGGAGGAGTGAGCGCGGCGCGAAACGGCGTGGTTAGGAAACGGAGAAGACGGCGCCTTGCGATTGGCGCCGTCGTGGCGGGTGCGGCTATCGTCGCCGTTGTGTTGCTGGCGGGGACGATCGACAAGGCGATTCAGGAGTTGACCCTGCCCCTGAAACACGAGGACGTGATCCGCCAGCAGTCCCGGGAAAAGCACGTCGACGCGGCTCTGATCGCTGCGGTGATCTACGCCGAGTCGAAGTTCAGCGACCGTACCTCGAGCGCCGGGGCGCGCGGCCTGATGCAGATCACCCGCGAAGCCGCCCGCGACATCGAGCGCCACAGCGGCGGCACGACATTCAAGTTCAGCGACCTCTCCGATCCGGAAATCAACATCCGCTACGGCACCTTCTTGCTGCGCGAACTGCTCGATCGCTACGAAGGCAACGTGGTCGCCGCGCTGGCCGCCTACAACGCCGGGCCCGGCAACGTCGACAAGTGGGGTGGGAACGGTCTGACCGTGGCCGACATCTCCTTCCCCGAAACCCGCGCCTACGTCGAAGAGGTGCTCGACAAGCAGCGCGCCTACCGCGACAAGTACCCGACGGAGCTGGGCTACAGGTGAGCGAGGCGCCGAGGCCCCGCGTTGCCGCACTGGCGCTTGCCGTCGGCCTGGTGCTGGCCGATTCCTCGATCGTCGTCCTCGCCCTGCCGCAGATCTACCGCGAGCTCGACACCAGCGTCGCCGGCGTCACCTGGGTCCTCGTCTCCTTCAACCTGGTGATGGCGCTTGCGGCGGTGCCGGCTGCCCTCCTCGCGCGCCGGGTCGGGCCCGGTCGTGCGGCCGCGGTCGGGCTGGCGATCTTCGCCGGCGCCGGGCTCGCCTGCGCCGCCTCGGAGACGCTCTCCACCCTGATCGCGGCGCGCTCGGTGCAGGCCGTCGGTGGCGCCCTGGCGGTGACAGCAGTTCTGGAGTTGCTGCCGGCGACGGTCGGCTCGGAGCGGCGCGCCACCGCCCTATGGGCGACCGCTGGGGCAACCGGCGCCGCGCTCGGCCCGGCACTTGGCGGCCTGCTCACCCAGCTGGTCTCCTGGCAGTCGATCTTCCTGATCCAGGTGCCGCTGGCGCTCGCCGCGGCGGTGCCGATCCTCGCCGTCGCCAAGCACGAGGCGGCGACCGGGGTTCTCTCGACCGAGCTGCGCCGAACCGGGCGCCCGCACCTGCTCGCCAACATCGCCCTGGCGATGGTCTCGGCGGCGATCGCGGCGGCGCTCTTCCTGCTCGTGCTGCTGCTGATCGAAGGCTGGCGCCTGAGCCCGATCGGCGCCGCGATCGTGGTCAGCGTGATGCCGCTCTCGGCGCTAGCCGGCAGCCGCCTCGGCCGCCTCGTGCCGAGCGCCCGAGCGCGCGCAGCGGCCGGGGCGATCCTCGTCTCCGGCGGGCTCGGCGGGCTGGCGCTGCTGCCGAAGGCGGCGGTCGCTCTGACCGTGCCGCCGCAGGTGATGGTCGGCATCGGGCTCGCCCTGGTCCTCTCGGCCCTGACCGAAACCGCGCTGGCCGGGCGGGCTCCGCAGGCGATCCACGGCGGCTGGACGATCTCGGCTCGCCACGCCGGCGTCGTCATCGGCCTGCTCGCCCTGACCCCGATCTTTACCCACGACATCGCCCAGCAGCGCAGCGACGCGATCGACGCCGGCACCGCGGTGATCCTCGACTCGCCGGTCGCGCCGCTGGCCAAGCTCGGCCTGGCGCAGCGGATCGCCTCGCGGCTCGAAGAAGAGAAGGGCAAGGTGCCGACGATCGGTCCGGCCTTCGAACCGCTGCCGAGCGATCCCGGCGAACGGGCCGAGGTCGTCCAGCTCCGCGAAGAACTCCAGGATCAGCTCAATCGCGGCGCCACCCATGCCTTCAGCCCCTCCTTCGGCCTCGCCGCGCTGCTCGGCTTGCTCGCCCTGATCCCGATCGGCCTGGCGCGGCGGGTGGAGCTGTGAACGCGCCGCGACGGGCGCAGACCCTGGTCGGAGCGGCGATCGTCGCGGCCGTGGCGCTGTGCGGCATCTACCTGGCCGCCGGCGGCTCGTCCTACGCGCCGGCGAAGACCCAGGACCCCTGCAAGCACCGGCCTTGGGGCAACCCGGAAGGGCTGGAACAGATCGCCGAGCGGTTCTCGCTCTCGGCCCTCGATGGCGCCGCCTGTCAGCTCGGGGTCAGCAGGGAGACCCTGGCGCAGGCCCTGGCGACGCAGGCGGGGCGCGAACGCTTCACCCGGCGCTACGGGATAACCGACGCGGAGCTCGCCAAGGCGGTCCGCGCCGGCCTGCTGCGGGCGGTTGACGACGCCGAAGCCGCCGGCGCCCTCAACCCGCTACTCGCCGCTCCCCTGCGCGACACGCTGAAGAGCATCCCCCTCGACCGGGCGATCGAACTGATCGACAACGCCGAAACCCTGCTCAACGACGCGCAGAGCTTCCTCGGCCCGGCCCAGGGCCTGCTCGAACAGCTAATTCCCTAGCCGGGGTTACTTCTTGAACTGGAAGCGGCTCTTGGCCGGCAGCCAGGCGATTCCCTCGCAGAGCTGTTCCGGCGTCGTGTCGAGCGAGCCGGCGAGCTTGACGATCGTTCCCAGTCGCGGCTCGCGGCCGCCGCGCTCGAGCAGCGAGATCTCGGTGCGGTGCAGATCGCAGCGGAAGCCAAGCTCCTCCTGCGAGATTTCCTTCTTCTTGCGCGCTTTGCGCAGGTTGGTGGCGAAACGTTCGCGTGGTTTCATCGGGCGATTCTCTGTCTGCTAAGACAGATGTTCTACAGCCAAAACATTTACAGACAAAACCGAACGTTTATCACACGATTCAGTCGCGAGTTGCGCGCCAGACCCAGAACATCGCCAGGGGCTGCAGCGGAAGCCGCGCCCACAGCGCCCAGCGCGGGATTCGTTTCGGGTCCCAGCCTTTGACTTGCTCAGGGTTGAGCGCCATGTGCACGTTGGCGGGGAAGACGGCAAGCAGCAGGGTGAGCAGCCACCAGCGGGCAAGCCTCCGGGTCGCCGGTGCGGCGACCGCGGCGCCCCCGGCGATCTCGGCCAGGCCGCTGACGATAACCGCCTCGCGGTGGCGAGGCAGCGACGGCGGCACGATCGCTTCGTAGCTGCGTGGGGTGACGAAATGCATCGCCCCGGCGAAGGCGAAGAATCCGGCGAGTGCCTTTTGCGATCGTGTCATCGGGCGGGCAGTCTCCCAAAAATCCGCTCCGCTGTTCCTTATCGCCAAATAGTGGGGCAAAGGCACAGCGGAGCCGGCAAGAGCGCTCGCTATGGTCACCTGGTGCCCGAGTTCGAACTCAACCCTGCCTACACGCCGACCGCCGACCAGCCGAAGGCGATCGCCGGTCTGGCCGAGGGATTGGGGCAGGGCGACCGCTTCCAGACCCTGCTCGGCGCGACCGGCACCGGCAAGACCTTCACGATGGCGGCGACGATCGCCGCGGTGCAGCGGCCCTCGCTGGTGATCGCCCACAACAAGACGCTGGCAGCGCAGCTCTGCAACGAGTTCCGCGAGTTCTTCCCCACCAACCAGGTCGAGTACTTCGTCTCCTACTACGACTACTACCAGCCCGAGGCCTACGTTCCCGCTCAGGACCTCTACATCGAGAAGGACTCCTCGATCAACGACGAGATCGACCGCCTGCGCCACGCCGCCACGGCGGCGCTCTTCGCCCGCCGCGACGTGATCATCGTCGCCTCGGTCTCCTGCATCTACGGGATCGGCTCGCCGCAGGTCTACAACGAAAAAATGCAGCTGTTCAAGGTCGGCGAGGAGATCGACCGCGACGAGGTGTTGCGCAAGCTGGTCAAGATGCAGTACCAGCGAAACGACGCGGTGCTCGGCCGCGGCAGCTTCCGGGTGCGCGGCGAGGTGCTGGAGATCATGCCTTCCTACGCGGAGTCGGCCTACCGGATCGCCCTCTTCGGCGACGAGATCGAGGGGATCCAGCACTTCGACCCGCTCAGCGGCGAGATCCTCGACACGATCGAGCACGTCTCGGTCTGGCCGGCCTCCCATTACGTGACCCGCGACGAGACGCTGGAGCGGGCGGTCGAAGAAATCCGCGCCGAACTGGCCTCCCGCACCGCCGAGCTCGAGACCGAGGGCAAGCAGCTCGAGGCCCATAGGCTGCGCCAGCGCACCGCCTATGACATCGAGATGCTGAAGGAGATCGGCTTCACCTCGGGGATCGAGAACTACTCGCGGATCCTCGACGGACGCCCGCCGGGCAGCCCGCCGCACACCCTGATCGACTACTTCCCCGACGACTTCGTCGTCTTCGTCGATGAGTCCCACCAGACAATCCCGCAGATCGGCGGCATGTACGAGGGGGATCGCTCGCGCAAGCAGACCCTGATCGACTACGGCTTTCGGCTGCCCTCGGCGATCGACAACCGGCCGCTCAAGTTCGACGAGTTCCTCGAACGGGTGCCGCAGCTGGTCATGGTCTCGGCGACGCCGGGGCCCTTCGAGCGGGCCGAGTCGACCCGGATCGTCGAGCAGATCGTCCGCCCGACCGGGATCGTCGACCCCGAGATCGAGGTGCGCGAGACCCGCAACCAGATCGACGACCTGATGAACGAGATCAAGGGGATCGCCGAGGCCGGCGAGCGCGTCCTCGTCACCACCCTGACCAAGAAGATGGCCGAGGACCTGACCAACTACCTGCTCGAGTACGGGGTCAAGGTGCGCTACCTGCACTCGGAGATCGACACCCTGGAGCGGATCCAGATCATCCGCGACCTGCGCCTCGGCGAGTACGACGTGCTGGTCGGGGTCAACCTGCTGCGCGAGGGACTCGACCTGCCCGAGGTCTCGCTGGTGGCGATCCTCGACGCCGACAAGGAGGGCTTCCTGCGCGGCGAGACCAGCCTCGTGCAGACGATCGGCCGGGCCGCCCGAAACGTCAACGGGCGGGTGCTGATGTACGCCGACAAGGAGACCGACGCGATGCGGGCGGCGATGCGCGAGACCGACCGCCGCCGGGCGATCCAGCTCGCCTACAACGCCGAGCACGGGATCACGCCGGAGACGGTGCGCAAGGGGATCTCGGAGATGAGCGAGTTCCTGGCGATGGAGGACCGGGCGCCGCGCAAGCGCCGCGGCAAGCGCGCCGCCGACTTCGCCGATCCGTCCGAGCTCGAGCGGGCGATCGTCACCCTCGAGGAGGAGATGCTTGCTGCCGCCGACGACCTGCGTTTCGAGGAGGCGGCGCGCTTGCGCGACGAACTGCGGGAGCTGCGGCGCGACTTGGATGGGATGCGGGCCGGGGCGTAGGGGCGTGACGATCTGTGAGGAGATTGGCGAGTGGGCGAGTGGGCTGTCGCTTGAGGGCCTGCCTGCGAGCGTGCGGGAGCGGGCTGAGTTGCAAGCGATGAGCATCGCCGCGGGACGAGCGGCCGGCGAGGCGGCGGCGGCGCCCTTTGCGGTCGCAGCGCCGGACGGCCCGGTGGGGGAGGTCTACCGCTCGGCCGTCGCCTCGATCGCCCACGACTGGGACGACTACCTCTTCATGGGCCACACCGGGCATTCAGCCGTGCCGGCGGCCGCCGCCTTCGCCCCCGACCCGGAGCGGGCGCTGCTGGCCCAGGTCGCCGCCAACGAGGTAGCGGGCCGGCTCGGCGCGGCGCTCTTCTTCGGCCCCCACAACGGCCAGTTCTGGGCCTCGATCCACTGCGCTTCGGCGGCGGTCGCGGCTTCTGCTGGGCTTGGCCTCGACGCTGAGCGCACCGCACACGCGTTGGCGATCGCCCTCTACCAGCCGCCGTACGGGATGTGGCCTGGCTTCATGGGGCCGCAGACGAAGCTGCTGACAGCGGCCGAGCCGGCCGCCCTGGGCGCGCGGGCGGCGCTGCTGGCGGGCGAAGGGGTGACCGGGGCGCTTGACGTGATTGAGCACCCACGCGGCGTCCTCGCCGCCCTCTCCTTCGCGCCGCAGCCGGCGATGCTGGGCGCACTCGGTCAGGTCTGGCTGACCGATACGCTCGCCTACAAGCGGCTGCCGGGATGCGCCTACCTGCAGTCGGTCGCCGAGGCGGCGCTGAGCGCGGGCGTCGAGGCGGGCGAGATCGCCGCTGTGGAGATCGAAGCCGGTTGGCTCACCTGCGAGATGGAGGAGCTCGGCGCCGGTCCCGACCTCTCGCCGATCCGGGTCAACTTCTCGGCGAGTCTCACCACGGCGATCGCCCTGCTTGCCGGCCGCTTCACGCCGGCGGAGCTGGCACCGGCCTGGCTCGCCGAGCACGAGCCCGAGATCCGCGGGCTCGCCACCCGTATCCGGGTCGTCCACGATCCCTTCCTGACCGCGAAGACGCTGCGAGGATCAATCGAGGCGGGTGCTTCCCCGGCACTCGGCCTCGGCGATCTGCTGCGCATCCGCCGTCGCCTCGGCGACACCGGGATGGATGGAGCGAACCCTGCGTCGGCGGTGCTGGGCGCCCTACGCGCCGATAGCGATCTGCGCCGCGCCGTGGCGGGTTCGCTGCGCGGCCGGCTGCCGGGAAGCGCGGGACGCGGCGGCGCCTCGACGCGGCCCGGCGGCACGATCGACGGCCTCGATACGACGGCGCTGCGGGTGACCTTCCCAAGCCGCCTGCGCATCCGCACGCGCGACGGCTCCAGCCATCTCGTGGAGGGCGGCGAGCCCGGCTCCTGCGGGCGCCCGCTCGCCGAGCAGCGTGCCGTGGTCGAGGAGCGCCTCGCGGTCGCCGGAGCGGGCGCCGCGGCGGCGGGCCGCGACGCCACCCGGCGCTCGGCGTCCTCCCCCTAGGCCAGGACCTTGGCTGCCTTGGCGCTGTCGGCGTAGAACTCGCCGCGGGACAGCTTGCCGTCGGCGAACTTCATCAGGTGCGCGAACGGCGCCTCGAAGCTGTCGCCGTCGGTGCCGGCCCGCTGGGTTCCACGGATCACGACCCACTCGCCGGCATCGATGAACTCCTCCGGCTCGACACTGAACGACGTCCAGTAATTGGGGATCTGGGCGAAGTTCCCGACGATCGCGTCGCGACCCCGGGTTTCGCCGCCGAGCGGAAGCTCGTCCGAGGTGAGCCAGGTGCTGTCCTCGGCCATCATCTCCTTCAGCGCTTCGAGGTCGCCGCGACCGAAGGCCTCGTAGGCGGACCGGGCGGTGTCGACATTCGACATGTCTCCTCCTTGTTTGAGCTGGCCCTGCCTCGTCGCTGACGCTACTCCCGCCCGCCGCGATGCGCAAGGAGGCTTAACCAATTCCGCCCGGATGCCGGCTGACTTCGCCTTTAGGAGTCCATGGGTACGCCTAAAGGCGAAGTCAAGTGAGTGGGGCGTGGGTCATGAGAGATCGCGACGGCGCTGGGCCAGGAGCCGGCGGAGGCGGTTGGCAACCGTTCTGGGTTCACGATCCATGCGGACACCGGTTACTCGAGTCATCTCGATGCCGGCCAACTTCAGGTTCTCCTGACGGATGCGGTCTTCCTCGAACGCCGACGGGCTCCCGTGGTAGTCGTAGGTGTCGAGTTCGACCGCAAAGCGCTCGGCCGGCCAGTAGGCGTCCAGCTCATATTCTCCGACGAACAGGTTCATGGACGGAGGCTGTAGCCCGGCCATTCGAACCAACCGCAGGAACCGGCGCTCCAGGCCCGAGCGTGTATAGGCCGAGGTTCGGTGGGGTTTAAGCGCCTCGCGCAGCCTGCCAACCCCACGGAAGCCCCGGCTGCGAGCAATCAGCGCGTCGACTGCGATGAGATCGAGCAGGCCCAGGCGCCCAGCGTTGTCGAGGGCCTGGCCGAGGTACCACGGGTCCACCGCAGCGAAGTCCAAGAGCGTGCGCGGCACGGCGGTTACCGGTACGCCTTCGGCCGAGGCTTCGTCGTCGGGAGTGAGCGCCTCGGCGCTGTGGATTCTGATCGCCGCCCGAGTCTGGCGGGGGCTATTGGCCGTGACTTCGACCGGCGAGGCAAACCTGGCGGTCAGCCCCCAGAGCCACGCAGCCGAACGGTGGCTCAACAACGCACCTTCTCCACAACTGAGGACAGCGGCATGGCAGCGGGCATGGCGAAACAACGCGTCGTGCCCAACCGCATAGGCGCCCCGGTGAACGGGGTGCAGCCTCCCGGTCCTCACCGCATGGCGAAGCGATTCCTTCGAGTAGCCGAGCTCCTTCAGCTGCCAGACGGAGACAACGCCGTGTTGCGCCCGCGCGACCGAGGCCAACCGATGGTGACTTCGTCTTTTTGCGTCCATTTGGACTACTAAGGGCGAAGTCAGCGGAATTCTCCCCCCGGGAACATCTGTTCGTATGCGTAGAATCGGCTCCCTTGGCCGCTTCTGAGCGAATCGTCATCTCGGGAGCGCGGGAGCACAACCTCAAGGACATCGACGTCGAGCTGCCGCGCGACGCGCTGATCGTGATCACCGGGCTCTCGGGCTCCGGCAAGTCGAGCCTCGCTTTCGACACCATCTACGCCGAGGGGCAGCGTCGCTACGTCGAGTCGCTCTCGGCCTACGCGCGCCAGTTCCTCGGCCTGATGGAGAAGCCCGACGTCGACTCGATCGAGGGGCTCTCGCCGGCGATCTCGATCGACCAGAAGACGACCTCGCGCAACCCGCGCTCGACTGTCGGCACGGTGACCGAGATCCACGACTACCTGCGCCTGCTCTGGGCGCGGATCGGCGTGCCGCACTGCCCCGAGTGCGGGGCCGAGATCACCGGCCAGACCCAGGAGCAGATCGTCGATCGGCTGATGACCCTCGAGGAGGGGATCGAAGTTCATGGTCATGGCGCCGGTCGTGCGGGGGCGCAAAGGCGAGTACGGCAAGCTGCTTCGAGCAGTTCCGCCTCGAGGGCTACTCGCGGGTCAAGGTCGACGGCGAGCTGCGCCGCCTCGACGAGGAGATCGTCCTCGACAAGAAGTTCAAACACGACGTCTCCGTGGTCGTCGACCGACTGGTGATGAAGCCCGACCTGCGGCGGCGGCTCTCCGAGTCGGTCGAGGCAGCCTCGGGCCTCGCCGCCGGCCTGGTCGAAGTCGAGCTCCTCGACGACCCGAAGGCCGAGCCGCTGCTCTTCTCCGAGCAGTTCGCCTGCCTGAACTGCGGCACCTCGATCCCCGAGCTGGAGCCGCGGATCTTCTCCTTCAACTCGCCGCACGGCGCCTGCGAGCGCTGCCACGGGCTCGGCTTCCAGCGCGTGATCGATCCGGAGCTGGTCGTCCCCGACCCGACGCTCTCGCTGGCCGAGGGCGCCCTGCAGCCCTGGAACCGCGGCGTCAGCGCCTACTGGCGGCGGCTGATCGCGGCGGTCGCCGAGGAGTACGGGATCGACATCGACAGTCCCTGGGCGAAGCTGAAGAAAGCCGAGAAAGAGATCTTCCTCAACGGCACCGGCGACGAGCGCCACCAGGTCACCTACACCAACCGCTTCGGCCGCCGCCGCTCCTACAAGGTCCGCTTCGAGGGGATCCTCAACCAGCTCCAGCGCCGCTACGAGGAGACCGACTCCGAGGTCAACCGCGAGCGGATCGAGGGCTACATGGCCGAGCAGCCCTGCCCGGACTGCAAGGGCGCGCGCCTGCGCCCGGAGAGCCTCGCGGTCAAGGTCGGCGGGATCAGCATCGCCGAGTACAGCGCGATGTCGGCCCGCGCCGCCGCCGAATGGATCGACACGCTCGAGCTGACCGAGACCGAGCGGGCGATCGCCCGGCTGATCGTGCGCGAGATCTCCGAACGGCTCGCCTTCCTCGAGAACGTCGGCATCGGCTACCTCTCGCTGGGGCGCTCGGCCCGCTCGCTCTCCGGCGGCGAGGCGCAGCGGATCCGCCTGGCGACGCAGATCGGCTCCAGCCTGGTCGGCGTCATGTACGTGCTCGACGAGCCCTCGATCGGCCTGCACCAGCGCGACAACGAGAAGCTGATCGGCACCCTCGACCGCCTGCGCGACCTCGGCAACACGGTGATCGTGGTCGAGCACGACGAGGGCACGATGCTGCGCCGCCGACCACCTGGTCGACCTCGGCCCGGGCGCCGGCGAACACGGCGGCCACGTGATCGCCGCCGGCACGCCCGCCGAGGTCGCCAAGAACCCCGCCTCGCTGACCGGCCAGTACCTCTCCGGCAAGCGCCGGATCGAGCTGCCCGAGCGAGCGGCGCAAGCCGCGCGGCGCGCTGCTCGTCCGCGGCGCCCGCGAACACAACCTCAAGGACATCGACGTCGCCGTGCCGCTCGGCGTCTTCTGCTGCGTCACCGGCGTCTCGGGCTCGGGCAAGTCGACGCTGGTCAACGAGACCCTGCACCACTCGGTCGCCAACCGCCTGCACCAGGCGAAGCTGCGCCCGGGCGCCCACGACGGCGTCGACGGGCTCAGCCAGATCGACAAGATCATCAACATCGACCAGTCGCCGATCGGGCGCACGCCGCGCTCCAACCCGGCCACCTACACCGGCGTCTTCGACCACATCCGCCAGCTCTTCACCCAGACCCAGGAGTCGCGGGCGCGCGGCTACAAGCCCGGCCGCTTCAGCTTCAACGTCAAGGGCGGGCGCTGCGAGGTCTGCCGCGGCGACGGCCAGATCAAGATCGAGATGCACTTCCTGCCCGACGTCTACGTGCCCTGCGAGCAGTGCCACGGCAAGCGCTACAACCGCGAGACGCTCGAGGTCCGCTTCAAGGGCAAGAACATCGCCGACGTGCTGGAGATGTCGGTCGAGGAGGCGGTCGTCTTCTTCGAGAACGTGCCGAAGATCGCCCGCCGGCTGCGCACCCTGCACGACGTCGGCCTCGACTACATCCGCCTCGGCCAGGCGGCGACGACGCTCTCCGGCGGCGAGGCGCAGCGGGTCAAGCTGGCGACCGAGCTCTCCAAGGTCGCCACCGGCAACACGCTCTACATCCTCGACGAGCCGACCACCGGCCTGCACTTCGCCGACGTCCAGCGCCTGCTCGACGTGCTCGACCGCCTGGTCGACGCCGGCAACACCGTGGTCGTGATCGAGCACAACCTCGACGTGATCAAGACCGCCGACCACCTGATCGACCTCGGCCCCGAGGGGGGCGAAGAGGGGGGAGAGGTGGTCGCCACCGGCACCCCCGAGGAGGTCGCCGCCGTCGAGGGCTCCTACACCGGCCGCTTCCTGGCCGAGCTGGTCGAGCCGGCGAAGCCGAAGCGCGCGGCGCGTAAGCGGCGCGAGCCGGTCGCTGCCTAGGAGGCAAAGAGCAGCGAGGCGCCGATCGCGCCGCCGAGGTCGCCGAGCTCGGCGACCTGCATTTTCGGCGGGTTGTCGGCGACGAAGATGTGCTTGCCCATCTCGCGCTCGATCTCGGCCGAGAAGCGCTCGCCGAAGCGCACCCCGAGGCCGCCGCCGATCACCACCGCCTCGACGTCGAGCAGGTTGCAGGCCGAGGCGATGCCGGTGCCGAGGTAGCGCACGGCGCGCCGGATCAGGCTCTCGGTCAGCGGGTCCTGCTCGCGCAATGCGTGCTCCCAGACCGAGCTGGTCAGGCGGTCGCGGCCGCGCTTCTCCATGATCTCGAAGAGGTCGGTCTCGCACTCCGGCGGCATGTTCGCGGCGCGCCTTGGCTTCCATCGCCGCGCGCCCGGCGTAGGCCTCCAGGCAGCCGCGGCGCCCGCAGGGGCAGCGGGCGCCGCCGCGCTTGACGACGGTGTGGCCGATCTCACCGGCCGCGCCGCGGCCGAGCCAGGGCTTGCCGCCGAGGACGATCCCGCCGCCGACGCCAGTCCCCCACCAGACGCCGAGCAGCGAGTCGTATGGTCGGCCGGCGCCGAGCGCGTACTCGCCTTCGACCGCGACCTGGACGTCGTTGCCGATCCGCACCTCGGTCCCGAGCGCCTTGGCCAGGGTCTCGCCGAGCGGGAAGCTGCCCTCCCAGCCGGGCAGGTTGCGGGCGCCCGAGACGACGCCGGTCTTGCCGTCGGCGTCGCCGGGTGAGCCGACCCCGACGCCCTGCAGCGCCTCCGGCTTCGCCCCCGCCGCCGATGCGGCCTCGCGCAGCGCGTCCTCCATCGCGCGGGCGACGTCAGCCGGGCCGCCCGACGTGGGCGTGGGGTGCCGCGCTTCGCCGTGGACCTGTCCTGCGGAATCGACGATCACCGTCTGGATCTTCGTCCCGCCGAGGTCGATGCCGCCGCGCGTGTCAGCCATGCCGGCAGTCTATGTCGCCGGGTCTGGAAAGCTAGGGGCGTGGCCGGCGAGCAGACGGGTTGGCGGGTTTGGTGGGCGAAGCGGCGCTGGCACGAGCGCAACCGCCGGCTGGCGCGGCGCTGGCGGCTGGCGCGCCATGCCTCGCGCGGCGGTTTCTTCATCCGCCAACCGGTCGAGGGGGAGCTGCTGGAGGCGCTCGACGAGGGGCGGCTGAGGATCGGTGAAGGCACCCTGCTGGAGCCGGGCTGCTGGTTGACCCTGGCGCCCGAGGGGCGGATCGAGATCGGCGCCGGCTGTTTCCTCAACCGCAACACGATGCTGGCCGCGCTGGAGCTGATCGAGATCGGCGACCACACGATGTTCGCCAACGGCTGCTTCGTCGGCGACTCGGCCCATCGCTTCGACGACCCCGAGACCCCGATCACCCAGCAGGGCTTCACATCCAAGGGTCCGGTAAGGATCGGCGCCAACTGCTGGTTCGGGGTCAACTGCGTGGTCACGACCGGGGTGACGATCGGCGAGCGCTGCGTGATCGGCGCCAACTCCGTGGTGACGAGGGACTTGCCGGCGGGGACAATCGCCGCCGGCGCGCCGGCAAAGCCGATCGGCGAAGTCGATCTTGGCTCTGTGACGTAAAGCGCGCGAATCGCGACTAAGGAGTGCCTATAATCCGCAGTACGGCCGTGACCCGAAGGGCATGGACCCAATGGACCTCGTCGAACTCGTCGATTCCTCACACGCCACCGAAGACGTGAAGCTCCTCCGCGGCAAGGACGAGCTTCGAGCCGCGCTTGCCCCGGCGCGCCGCGAGGGTGCCTCGATCGGCCTGGTTCCGACGATGGGCTTCCTCCACGGCGGCCACCTCTCGCTGCTGCGCGCCGCCCGCGCCGAGTGCGATCTCGTCGTGATGAGCCTCTTCGTCAACCCGACCCAGTTCGGGCCCGGCGAGGACCTTGACCGCTACCCGCGCGACGAGGAGCGCGACCTGGGCCTCGCCGCCGAGACTGGCGTCGACATCGTCTACGCGCCGCCGGTCGAGGCCGTCTACCCGGAGGGGTTCGCGACCGCAGTCGAGGTCGGCGGCGGTCTAACCGACGTTCTCGACGGCGACCCTTCGCGGCGCGGCCCCGGCCACTTCCGCGGCGTTACCACGGTTGTCGCCAAGCTCTTCAACTCGGTTCGGCCCGATGTCGCCTACTTCGGCCAGAAGGACGCGCAGCAGGTGGCGGTGATCCGCCGCATGGTCCGCGACCTCGACTTCCCGGTGCGGATCGAGGTGCTGCCGACGGTGCGCGAGCCCGACGGCCTGGCGATGAGCTCGCGCAACGCCTACCTCGACCCGCGCGCCCGCGGGCAGGCGGCGGCGCTCTCGCGGGCGCTGAGCGCCGCCGAGGCGGCGGTTCGCGCCGGCTCGCTCGAGCGCCGGGCTCGAGGCCGCGCGGGGCGAGCTGGCGGCCGCCGGGATCGAGCCCGAGTACCTGGAGGCGCGCGACGCCGCGAGCTTGACCCCCGTCGTCGAGCTGGGCGACCGCCCGGTGCTGATCGCCCTCGCCGCCCGGGTCGGCGGCGCGCGGCTGATCGACAACGTCCTGATCCGACCTTGAAACCTTGAAACCCGAGAGCTGACACGGAGGCAGAGAAACCGATGCAAAGGCAGATGCTCAAGTCCAAGATCCACCGGGCGACGGTGACCGACTGCGATGTCGACTACATCGGCAGCATCACGGTCGACACCGAGCTGATGGCCGGCGCCGACCTGATCACCAACGAGCAGGTCCACGTCTGGGACATCGACAACGGCGCCCGCTTCGTCACCTACGTGATCGACGGCGAGCCCGGCTCGGGCACGATGCAGGTCAACGGCGCCGCCGCCCACCTGACCCGGCCCGGCCATAAGATCATCGTCGCCTCCTTCGGCGCCTACGACGAGAGCGACCTCGAGGCCTACTCGCCGGTCGTCGTCCACGTCGGCGAGGACAACTCGATCACCGCCGTCGACAGCCACCCCGAGGTGCTGCTCTCCGAGCCCACGCATGCGTCCGACGCGGAGATGGCCTGATGAGCTCCGGCGCCCGCTCGCACACTGCGCCGCCCTCGGAGGACCGCCCTCCGGTCAGCCTGCCGCGCCTCGCCGAGATGAAGGAGACGGGCGAACCGATCGCGATGGTCACCGCCTACGACTTCCCCTCGGCCAAGGTCGCCGAGGAGGCCGGTGTCGACATCGTCCTGGTCGGCGACTCGGCCGCCAACGTCGTGCTCGGCCACAGCGGCACCGAGGCGGTGACGCTGGAGGAGATGATCGTCCTCGGCAAGGCGGTGCGCCGCGGGCCTGAAGACGCCGCTGATGGTCGGCGACATGCCGATGGGCAGCTACGAGTCGAGCAACGAGCTGGCGATCCAAAACGCCCAGCGGCTGGTCAAGGAGACCGGCTGCCAGACCGTCAAGCTGGAGGCCGGGGGAATCTCGGTCGAGCGTGCCCGGGCGATCGTCCGCTCCGGCATCCCGGTGATGGGCCACGTCGGCCTCACCCCGCAGACCGCCACCGCGCTCGGCGGCTACAAGGCCCAGGGCAAGACCGCGCAGAGCGCGATCCAGCTCTGCGAGGACGCCCTCGCCCTGCAGGCGGTCGGCTGCTTCGCGATCGTCTTCGAGGCGGTCCCGGCGGCGATCACCGAGGCGATCGTCGAGAAGCTGGAGATCCCGATGATCGGCATCGGCGCCGGCCCGGCGACCGCCGGACAGGTGCTCGTCTTCCACGACCTGCTCGGCATCACCACCGGTCGCATGGCCAAATTCGTCAAGCGCTACGCCGACATCCACGACGAGATGGTCGCCGGTGTGAAGCCAGTACGTCGACGAGGTCCGCAGCGCGCCACTTCCCCGAACCCGACCACGTCTACGGCATCGAGCCTGCCGAGCTAGCCGAGTTCCGGCGCTACCTCGACCAGGAGAGCCTGACGTCGGCCAAGGCCTGGGACTGGGAGCCGCTGCCCTGAATTACGATGGGCAGCCGATGCCTGTCTACGAGTTCGAGTGCGAGGAGTGCTGCGCCCGCTTCGAGGAGCTGGCGCCCAGCGATACGGCCAGCCTGCCCTGTCCGGAGTGCGGATCGGCTCGCACGAGGCGGCTGATGTCGCCGGTGTCTCCGGCGGGGCGGCAGCCGCGCGGGGCCGGGGTGCGCAGCGACGAATCGCGGCGGGGGGAGCGGGAAGCGGCTCGGGGCGAGCGGCTCGCCGAGGCGAAGCGCAAGCGGGCGGCCGGGGACGCGCCTCCGGCTCGCGGCAAGACATGAACGGGACGGCGGCGGAGCGGCGCGAGGAGCTGGTCTCCCTCTTCAGGGAAGTCCAGGCATGTACGCGTTGTCCCCTGCACGAGACCCGCACCAAGGCGGTCTTCGGCGCGGGCAACGCCGACGCCGACCTGATGTTCGTCGGCGAGGCGCCGGGGGCCGAAGAGGACCGCCAGGGGCTGCCCTTCGTCGGCCGCGCCGGGCAGCTGCTCAACCAGATGCTGGAGGGGATCGGGCTCTCGCGCGAGGATGTCTTCATCGCCAACGTACTGAAGAGCCGGCCGCCCGGCAATCGCGACCCCCAGCCGACTGGAGATCGAGGCCTGCCGTCCCTACCTCTTCGAGCAGATCCGCCTGATCGAGCCGAAGGTCATCTGCACCCTGGGCAACTTCGCCACCAAGCTGCTCAGCGGCAACCCGACCGGGATCACGCGGGTGCGGGGGACGCCGCAGACGCACGAGCTCGGCGGCCGTAGCGTCTTCCTGCTGCCGCTCTTCCACCCTGCGGCCGCGCTGCGCACGCCGGCGGTGAAGCAGACGCTGCGCGAGGACTTCGCCACCTCCGCTGCTCGGGCTCTGCCGTCGCCGAGCCTGCGAGGATGCGAGGAGGCGACACGGCTCCCGAGCCCCGCCGACCAGCTCGACTTCTTCGGCGAGGACGACTCCGTCCGCCGAGACCGAAGCGCTCGGCGCAGCTCGCCGAGCGGCTCGAGCCCGGCGACGTGGTCGTCGTCAGTGGCGAGGTCGGCGCCGGCAAGACGACGCTGATCCGCGGCGCCTGCCGAGCGCTCGGCATCGCCGGCCCGATCACCTCTCCCACCTTCACGATCGGCCACCGCTACGAGGGCGGTCGCCTGCCCGTCGCCCACCTCGACCTCTACCGGCTCGGAGGGCCTCGAGGACGAGGACCCGGCGCTGCTCGACGACTATCTGCTCCCCGACGCGGTCGCCTTCATCGAGTGGCCGGCCGTCGCCGAGCCGCAGCTTGCCGGCCGCAGGGTCCTGGCCGTGCGGCTCGCCCACGCCGGCGGCGAGCGCCGCGAGATCGAGCTTCCCGCCGCATCCAGCCGCAAATAGGCGTGTTCGAGAGGGGGACGGTGCCTGTAGCATCGGACCGACTTGTTCTGCGAACGGAGGGACGCGCGATGAAGGGACTGAAGACGCTGGCGGCGGTGCTGCTCGGGACCGCGCTGCTGGCGAGCGTGGCGCCGGCCTCGGCGGCCGCGGCTGCCTATAAGCACTACGTCGCCTGCGGTGTCTCCGAAAACGCGAAACCGGCCCACAAATGCTCGAAGAAGAGCAAGAAGGGCGCCTTCTTCAAGAGCCTCAAGGGCGACGTCAACTACAGCGTCTGCGTCAAGTTCCCGACCGGCAAAAACATCTGCGCCAAAGCACAGCCGGCCAAACAGGGCACGCTCTACGTCAACACGATCACCTCCAACATCCCCGGCAAGCACCGGGTGACCTGGTTCGTCGAAGGCAAACGGATCGGCATCTCCGTCTTCACCGTCCTCGGCTGACCGGGCAGGCGCGGATGGCGGTTGTCGGCTTCGACACGGCGACCGCCGACACGGCGGTCTGCGCCTGGCGCGAAGGCGAGGTGCTGCACGAGGAGCTTCTCGGCCGCGCAGCCGACGGCAGCCCGCGTCACTCGACCGCGCTGCTGGCGGAGATCGAGCGGGCGGTGGTGGCCGTCGGCGGCTGGGGGGAGGTCGAGGGGCTGGCCGTGGGACTCGGCCCGGGCTCCTTCGTCGGCATCCGGATCGGCATCGCGACGGCGCGGGGGCTTGCGGCCAGCACCGGCCTGCCGGTTAGCGGCGTCTGCACGCTCGACGCGCTCGGCCTCGGGCTGGCGGAGGCCGCCGATTCAGAGCGGGCCCGGCTCGCCGTCCTCGATGCGCGCCGTGGCGAGGTCTTCGCGGCGCTCTACGGGCCGGGCGGCGAGCGCCTCTGGGAGCCGCTGGTCGCCGCGCCCGAGGAGTTGGCCGAGCGCATCGGCGCCCTGCCCAATCCGCCGCTGGCGGCCGGATCGGGGGCGGTACGATTCCGTCAAGAGTTGGCAAGCCGGGGCGCCGAGATCCCCGGCGACGCCGATCCCGCCCACCGAGTCGCCGCGCGGCACGTCTGTGCCCTCGCGGAGGGCGCGCTGGGCGGGGACGGCGCCAGTCTCGAGCCGATCTACCTGAGACCTCCCGATGCGCAGCGATGGCGTGAGCGAGACACTTCCCAGAGAGCCGAGTGAGGTGGGCGGGGCCGCCACGATCAGGCGCCTCGCCTACAGCGACCTGCCTGCGGTGATCTCGATCGAGCGGCGCTCGTTCCCGACGCCCTGGTCGCTGGCGATGTTCGTCCTGGAGCTGTCCAAGCCCTCCGGTATCTGCCTTGCGGCGAGCGACGGCGACGAGCTGCTCGGCTATCTCGTCTGCTCGCGCTATGACCAGGTCTGGCACCTGATGAACGTCGCCGTCGCCCCCGAGCGCCGCCGCGCCGGCATCGCCCGGGGGCTGATCGCGAAGCTGGTCGAGGAGGCGGGGGGGAGGCTGCCCTTCACACTCGAGGTGCGCGTCTCCAACCGGCCGGCGATCGCGATGTACGAACGGCTCGGCTTCCACACGGCAGGGGTGCGGCCTCGCTACTACCAGGACAACGGCGAGGACGCCCTGATCATGTGGCTCGACTGACCAGGTGCAACGCGTTGTGCCCCTGGCAGGGGCAAAAGACGTTGCACCTGGGTTGATCCTCGCGATCGAGACCTCGTGCGACGACACCTGCGCGGCGGTGTTGGACGGGCCGCGCGTGCTCGCCAACGTGATCTCCTCGCAGGCGGCGGCGCATGCCCAGTTCGGTGGCGTCGTGCCGGAGGTCGCATCGCGGCATCACCTCGAGCTGACCGCACCGGTGGTCGAGGCGGCTCTGGCTGAGGCGCGGGTGACGCTCGAGAAGATCGAGGCGGTCGCGGTCACCGCCGGCCCCGGTCTGATCGGTGCGCTGCTGGTCGGTGTCAGCACGGCGAAGGCGATCGCCGCGCCGCGGCGGCTGCCGCTGACCCCGGTCGACCACCTGCAGGGCCATGTTGCCGCCAACTTCCTCGAGCCCGAGCCGCTCGAACCGCCGTTCATCTGCCTGGTCGCCAGCGGCGGCCACACGCTGCTGGCCGGGGTCCGCGAGCACACGGGCTACGAGATGCTCGGCCAGACCCTCGACGACGCCGCCGGCGAGGCCTTCGACAAGGTCGCCCGCCTGCTCGGGCTCGGCTACCCGGGCGGGCCGGCGCTGGAGAAGCTGGCGCGCGAGGGGGATCCCGAGGCGTTTGAGATGCCGGTGGCGATGAGCCGCGACCCCGGCCTCGACTTCAGCTTCAGCGGCCTGAAGACGGCAGTCGTCTACCTCTGCCGCGATCTCGGCGCGGATGGCGTCGAGGAGCGCCGCGCCGACCTCGCCGCCAGCTTCCAGGCCGCCGCGGTCGGTCAACTCGTCGCCAAGCTCGAGCGGGCACTGAAGCCAGGGGAGTGGGGCGCAGTCGCGCTGGGTGGCGGCGTTGCCGCAAACGGCCCCCTGCGCGAGGCTGTCCAGGCCCTCTGCGAGCGCCGTGGCGTCGCGCTCAAGCTGGTCGCCCGGGAGCTCTGCACCGACAACGCAGCGATGATCGGCTCCGCCGCCCGCTTCGCCGATCCGATCGAGTACCCGGCCTACCTCGCCTACGACGCGTTCGCAACGGGCCAAAAGCCCGCCGACGGGCCGAAAAGTGGAGCCACAGTTGACATTTCGGCCCGTCGGCCCACGGTTTGACTCGCGTCACCGTTTACTCGCGGCCCGAATGCCACCTCTGCTCGGAGGCGCTCTCGGCGCTCGTCGCTCTCCACGATGCGGGCTATCGCTTTGAGCTGCTCGAGGTCGACATCGAGAGCTCCGATCTACTCTTCAAGCGAATGCTGGAGAAAATTCCAGTGGTTGAGATCGACGGCGTCGTCGTCTCCGAGCTGACCCTCGACGAGGCGGCTGTGCGGGCGAGGCTCGATACTGTGGGGGCGTGGGCACCGTGATCGAAGAGCAGGACGCGGCCAACGGCCTGGTCGTCGATGGAGAGCGGCTCTCGCTCGGCGTCGCGGCGCGGCTCTCGCGCTACCTGCAGGTGCTGACTCAGGCGCGCAAGATGGGCCGCGAGACGATCTCCTCGCAGGAACTTTCCGAGTACACGCACATCAACCCGACCCAGATCCGCCGCGACCTCTCCGGCTTCGGCAAGTTCGGCAAGCGCGGGGTCGGCTACAACGTCGACTCGCTGGTCGCCGAGATCCGCAAGATCCTGCGTACCTCGGGCCAGCACAACATCGCCCTCTTCGGCGCCGGCAACCTCGGCCAGGCGATCGCCAGCTCCGACATCTTCGCCGACCACGGCTTCCAGATCGTCGCCATGTTCGAGGTCGACAGCAGCGTCGTCGGCACCGAGGTCGGCGGCCTGCGGGTGCGCGACTTTGGCGAGCTTGAGGCTGTCGTCGCCGAGCAGGAGATCGTCGTCGGCGTCCTCGCCGTGCCCGCCGCCGCCGCCCAGGCGGTCGCCGACCGCTTGGTCAAGGCCGGGGTGAAGATCATCTTCAACTACTCCGAGCAGCTGCTGCAGGTGCCACCCGAGGTGACCGTCCACACTTCGAGCCCGGCGGTCGACCTGCTCTACGCGCTCTACTTCTATTTGACCTGAGAGCTGACCTTGTCCCTGGACCTCGACCGCGCTCGGGAGACGTTCGAGTCCTCGACCGACTTCACGATCGGCCTCGAGGAGGAGTTCGCGCTGCTCGACCCGGCGACGCTGGAGCTCGAGCACCGCTTCGAGGAGGTCCACGCGGCCTGCGAGCGCGATGAGGTGCTGGCCGAGTCGGCCGCGGGCGAGCTGATCGCCTCGGAGATCGAGATCCGCTCGGGCCGGGCGGAGAGCTTCGCCGAGGCGGTGGCCCTGCAGCGCGAGCGCCGCGGCCGCCTCTTCGAGCTCGTCGACGGCATGGGCCTGGCGCTGGGGGCGATGGGCACGCACCCGTGGGCCGACTACCTCGACCAGCGGATCATCGACACGCCCCACTACACCCGGCTGCGCCACGAACTGGGCTACGTCGCCCAGCGCAACAACACCTGGAGCATGCACGTGCACATGGGTGTGCGCGGCGCCGACCGCGCGATAGCAGTATGTGACCGGATGCGCGAGCTGCTGCCGCTGCTGCTCGCGGTCTCGGCCAACTCGCCCTTCCTCGACCGCCGCGACAGCGGCCTGCACACGGTCCGCACCGAGATCTTCACCCGCACCTTTCCCCGCTGCGGCGTGCCCAGCCCCTTCGTCGACTGGGCCGGCTACGCCGAGTTCGTCGGCATGCTGGAGCGAGCCGGCTCGGTGGTCGAGTCGACGCAGCTGTGGTGGAGCGTGCGCCCGCACCACAGCTTCGGCACGGTCGAGGTGCGGATCTGCGACGCGCAGACCCGCGGCGAGGAGTCCTTCGCCCTGGCCGGCCTGATCGCCGCCTGCATCGCGCAGACGGCGCTGGACTACGACGAGCGCGGCTACGACGGAACCGCCGGGGCGCCGCTGCGCGACCGCGAGATCGAGGAGAACCTCTGGCGAGCGATCCGCTACGGGATGAGCGGGCGGATGATCGACTTCCGCCGCGGCGAGGAGGTCGAGGCGGCGGCGGCGCTGGAGGCCGTGCTCGCCTGGAGCGCGCCCGCGCGGACCCGGCTCGGCATCGAAGTCGACCTGCCGGCTCGCAACGGCGCCCAGCGCTCGCGCGAGGCGCTCGACGCCGGGATCTCGATCGAGGACGTCTACCGCGACGCCGTGGCGGAGACCAAGCGCACCTACACCGCCGATGTCGGCGCGCGTAGATAGACTCCCGCGCCGCTTAGAACCCAGCCGGAGGAACTCACCTTGACCAGCTTCTTGACCGAATACGGAGTCGTCGTCGCGCTCGTCTGCGCTGCGGCGGCAGTCCTGTACGGAATCATCATCACCCAGCGCCTGCTGGCGAAGTCGCCAGGCAACGAGCTCATGCAGGAAATCTCTGGGGCCGTGCAGGAGGGTGCCAAGGCCTATCTCAACCGCCAGTACACGATCATTGCCGCGGTCGCCGTGCCGATCGCGATCGTGCTCTGGCTCCTACAGGACTACAAGACCGCGATCGGATTCGTCTTCGGCGGATTCCTCTCCGGCTCGGCCGGCTTCATCGGCATGAACGTCTCGGTACGCTCTAACGCTCGCGTCGCCGAGGCCGCCCGCGGCGGGGTCCCGCCGGCGCTCGACGTCGCCTTCAAGGGCGGCTCGGTCACCGGCTTGCTCGTCGTCGGCCTCGCCCTGGTCGGGGTCGCCGGCTACTTTGGCATCCTGGTCCTCACCGGCAGCTCCGACAAGGAGGCCGTCGACGCGCTCGTCGGCCTCGGCTTCGGCGGCTCGCTGATCTCGGTCTTCGCCCGGCTCGGCGGCGGCATCTTCACCAAGGCCGCCGACGTCGGCGCCGACCTGGTCGGCAAGGTCGAGGCGGGGATCCCCGAGGACGACCCGCGCAACCCGGCCGTGATCGCCGACAACGTCGGCGACAACGTCGGCGACTGCGCCGGCATGGCGGCGGACCTCTTCGAGACCTACGCGGTCACCTCGGTTGCCGTGATGCTGCTCGGGGTGCTCACCTTCACCGGCTCGGGCGGGGAATTCTCCCGCCAGGTGGCGATCTACCCGCTGGTCATCGGCGGCGTCGCGATCCTCGCCTCGATCATCGGGGCGCTCTCGGTGCGGACCAAATCCGACCGGGTCGAGGGGGCGCTGTACCAGGGCCTGATCATCTCCGGGATCATCTCGATCGCGGCCTTCTTCCCGATCACCAAGTGGTTGATGGCGGATCCGGTCCGGCTCGGCCTCAGCACCGCGGCGAAGACGGTCACTACCACGGACCTCTGGCTCTGCGCCGTGATCGGCGTCGCCGTCACCGCGTTCCTCTTCGCGATCACCGAATTTTATACCTCGACCCGCTTCTACCCGGTCAAGTCGATCGCCAAGGCATCGGAGACCGGCCACGCGACCAACATCATCCAGGGGCTGGCGCAGGGCTTCCAATCGACTGCCGCTCCGGCGCTGGTGCTGGCGCTGGCCATCCTCGGCGCCAACGAGCTGGCGGGGATCTACGGCATCGGCATCGCCGTGATGGCGCAGCTCTCGCTCTGCGGGCTGATCGTCGCGCTGGACGCCTTCGGGCCGATAACGGACAACGCGGGTGGCATAGCGGAGATGGCGGACCTCCCCGAGGATGTGCGGGCGGTCACCGACCCGCTCGACGCAGTCGGCAATACGACCAAGGCGGTCACCAAGGGCTACGCGATCGGTTCGGCGGCGCTGGCAGCGCTGGTGCTGTTCGCCGCCTTCAAGAGCGAACTCGCCGGGCAGGCGCCGGCCGGGTTCGACCTCAACAGCCTCTTCAACCTGAGCAGCCCCGACGTGCTGATCGGGCTGATCATCGGCGGCATGATGGTCTACCTCTTCGTCGCCTTCGCGATCGAGGCGGTCGGCCGCGCCGGCGGTCAGGTGGTCGAACAGGTCCGCGAGCAGTTCCGCGAGCACCCGGGAATCATGGAGGGAACTGAAAAACCCGAGTACGGCAAGACGGTCAGCATCGTCACCCTGGCGGCGCAGAAGGAGATGATCTTGCCGGCGATGATCCCGATCGTCGTCCCGGTCATCGTCGGCCTGCTCAGCGTCAACGCGCTCGGCGGCCTGCTGATCGGCGTCATCGTCGTCGGCCTCTTCGCCGCGATCTCGATGACCGCGGGCGGCGGCGCCTGGGACAACGCCAAGAAGCTGATCGAGGACGGCGCCCACGGCGGCAAGGGCTCAGAGGCCCACGCCGCCTCGGTAACCGGCGACACCGTAGGCGACCCCTACAAGGACACGGCGGGCCCGGCGATCAACCCGATGATCAAGGTCGCCAACATCGTCGCGATCCTGATCATCCCGATCGTCCACTTCTAAGTCTAGGCAGGGGTACAGGGGAGGGGCGGCGCTGAGCGCCCCTCCCCGCTAACGCTCGCCCCCAGCCCTCCGGCTCGCTCTTCGCCACCGATGGAGGGAGGGGCCGTCGACCTCCCGGCCCGATCCCACGTATCCCGCAACTCCTGCGGTTGACGGTTGTTCCTTGGTCTGGTACGACTTAAGGAACTTCTAGATACGATAGAAGTCTTAGGGAAAGGGAGACGGGACTTGCCGGACCAGGCAGGAGTTGAGCGCGCGGCGACCACGACGCCTGAGGCGCTGAAGTCAAGGGTGGTGGTCGAGGGTGCGCCGGTCACTCTCTACGGGAAGCTGCGGCCGGGCCCGGGAAGGTCCGCATCCGAGGTGGCCGCACACCAGCGGGCGCGGATCCACAGCGCAATGATCGAGCTGGTGGCTGAGCATGGCTACGGCGCGGTCACAGTCCGCGACCTGGCCGCCACGGCCGGGGTGTCGAGCCGCACCTTCTACGAGCACTTCAGAGGCATGGAAGATTGCTTCTTGCGCACACACGGGCTCGTCGTCAGGCGAGCCGTGAGGCGCATCGTTGGCTCGCAAGCGGTTGGGCGCGACTGGAAGGAACGCCTGTGGCTCGGGTTCGGCGCCTTTGCCGCCGAACTGGAACACGAGCCCCGAGCCGCGCGCCTCGCCCTCGTTGACGCATACCAGGCCGGGCCGGCCGCCACAGAGCAGACCAGGCGGGCCGAGAGCACGTTCGCGGAGATGATCGGTGACAGCCTGTCGCGGGCGCCCGAGGGGCCGATGCTCTCGCCGCTCCACATCGAGGGGATTGTCGCCGGTATCGCTCACTCGGCTCGTGCGCGACTGGCCGGCGGCGATGGCGCGGGGATGGAGGGCCTGGGCGAGGAGCTGTTCGAGTGGGCTCTGGCCTATCGCAGCGAGGCCGTTGCCGCCCTGGCCGACCTCGACCGCCGCTCTGCCGCCGGCGACATGGCCACCGCGCTCGCACCAGTCCCATCGAGCAAGCAGATGGATGAGGCACGGTCGCCGGTGGGCGACCGTGCACTCATCCTCTCTGCGGTCGACAAGCTCGTTGGAGCGGAAGTGCACGGTGGACTTACGCTGAAGCGGATCCGCACCGCGACGGGCCTCTCGCGAAGCCGGTTCGATCGCCAGTTCGGCGGAATCGAGGATTGCTTTGCCGCCGCGGCCGAGCTGCGAGCCGACCAAGCCCTCGCGCAGGCCGGCCTCGCCTGCGCCGCGGGAGGCTCATGGGAGGGGGGCATCTACCGAATGGTCGGCAGCCTCTGCGCCCAGGTCGCCCAGGACCGGTTGTTCGCGAGGCTCTGCTTCGCCGGTATCTCCGCGGCGGGGGCAGAAGGCAGGAGGTGCTGTGAGCGCTTCACGGAGGCGCTTGCCGGTATCGCTCGCGAAGGTCGACCCCCCGCAGGGTGTCCGGTCGAGAGCGTCGAGAACGAAGCCTCGATGGGGGCCTTCTGGGGAGTCGTCCACCGTTACGTCGCCAGTGGGCAGGCCCAGTCTCTGCCGCGCATGACGGCAACGCTGTCTTTCTTGCTCCTCGTTCCCGCGGTAGACCCGCGTACCGCCGTGCTGGCCATCGAGGCCGAGCAGGGCGCGATAGTTGAAAAACATCGAGCCCCAAAACTTGACCACTCGGGCGCCAGGCGAAATGGTCGCCTCGAGAGGGGAGAGGTCGCATTGCGATCGCTCGTATCACAGGGAGGCTGATCCGGCCGGGTGCCGGAGATTGCCGGGCCGTGCCGTGCCCGGTAGCCGTCAAAACGAACCCGGCCGCGCAGACCTGCCGGCCATGAGGAGGGGAAGCAGAAACCATGTTGAGTCGTTTTCGAGAACAACTAGGAACCGCGGGCCTTGCAGTAGCCATCGTCGCCCTGGTGGCAGCGCTGGCTGGAGGCGCTTACGCGGCAAGCCAGCCGGGCGGAAAGGCGACAGCTTCGGCCAAGGCTAAGAGCAAGCGCGGGCCCAAGGGGCCAAAGGGCGATACGGGCGCAACCGGCCCGACCGGTCCAGTTGGACCGCAAGGCCCTGCCGGTGCCAACGGAGCAAAGGGCGACACGGGCGCCCAGGGGTCAACGGGTTCAACCGGCGCCACAGGTGCTACCGGCCCGACCGGCCCAGCTGGAAAATCCGTGAAAGTGACGGCCGCGACATCGTTCCAGTGTGAAGAACGCGGAGGGGCGATAGTCGAAAAAGAATCCGAACCCGCCTCCAAAGTGGAAGTGTGCAGCGGCAAAGACGGTGCAGCCGGGCCGACCGGGCCAGCTGGGCCGACAGGCCCCGAAGGCGTCTGCAGCACGTCCAACTGCACCCTTCCTCCAAACGTGACCGAGACGGGAACCTGGTCGGTTACGGGTACTACGGCTGATACCGAAGGGGTCATCGCTGCAATCTCCTTCCCCATCAAATTGGCCAGCAAACCATCGGAAATAGAAGTTCGCTATGTCCCGTTTGGGGAAGAAGACGAAAAATGCACGTCAATCAATTCTGAAATACCTACTGCACCTTCGAAGGTGCTGTGCGTGTACGAATCAGAATCCTTGCATGCAACATCTCCAGAAATATATAATATTGGAATTACCTTGACCCCAAGCCTAAGTCGAGTCGGGGCACTGATTAAATTCACAATGACAGGAGTTGGGTTTGCAACAGGAACGTTTGCTATAACCGGCTGAGCCGGATTATTTAGCACTCTGGACCATCGAAATAGGTAAGTCAGATAAGCCCTCGGGCCGGTGCAGCGGAACCGACCCGGGGGCTTTCACTTACTTGGTCTTGGCCGACACCAACGGGTCGGGGGGCTGTCCTTCACCGCCGGTGGACTGCATTCCTCTTCAACCGCGCCCGCCTGGTCGGCCAAGACCAAGAATCCGCCGCCAGCGCCGGCTTCCAGGGCCCTGGCGACCCGCCGATAAAACGCCACAAGGCCAGGAAGCACAAAAAGCAGCACAAGCACGCA
>CAWFKT010000002.1:0-624362 GCA_963816505.1 uncultured Solirubrobacterales bacterium | reverse complement strand
GTTCTCGTCACCGGCTCATCGGGGCATCTCGGCGAAGCGCTGATGCGCGTGCTGCGCGCGTCGGGCCGCGCCGCGCTTGGGCTCGACATCGTTCCCGGGCCGTTCACCGACGAGGTCGGGTCGATCGCCGACCCGGCCTGCGTCGCGCGCTGCATGGATGGCGCGGATACGGTCCTCCACGCGGCGACGCTGCATAAGCCGCATGTCGCGACCCACTCGCGGGGAGCCTTCGTCGAGACGAACGTAAAGGGTACGCTCGTTCTGCTCGAGGCGGCGGCGCGCGCGCGGGTCCGCGCTTTCGTCATGACCTCGACCACCAGCGCCTTCGGCGACGCGCTGAAGCCCCCGCCGGGCGCGCCCGCGGCCTGGATCGACGAGAGCGTCGCGCCGGCGCCGAAGAATATCTATGGCGTCACCAAGACCGCGGCCGAGGACCTCTGCCAGCTTTTCCATCGCAACGAGGGCCTGGCCGCAATCGTGCTCAGGACCTCGCGCTTCTTTCCCGAGGAGGACGACGATCCGGAGGCGCGGGCGGCTTACGCCGACGATAACGCCAAGGCGAACGAATATCTCTTCCGCCGAGTGGCGATCGAGGACGTCGCCGAAGCGCATCTCGCTGCGGCCGAACGCGCGCCCGCGATCGGCTTCGGGAGATACATCATCAGCGCAACGACGCCGTTCCGGCGCGAGGATTGCCCCCTCCTGCGCGCTGACGCGCCGGCGGTCGTCAGCCTGCGCGTTCCCGGCTGGGAGGACGAATATGCGCGGCGCGGCTGGCGCATGTTCCCAAGCATCGACCGCGTCTACGACAACGCGCTGGCGCGCCGGGACCTCGGCTGGCGGCCGAAGTGGGATTTCGCCGCCATTGTCGAGCGCCTGAGCGAGAGCGGCGACATCCGTGGCCCGCTGGCGAAACTGATCGGCGCCAAAGGCTACCATGCCGAGCGGTTCGAAGGCGCGCCTTATCCGGTGGCGGGAAGCCGCAGGTGAGCGAATTTGCCGCCTGGAGGCGGCTCGATCGCGCTGGCTGCGACACCGCGCTGTTGCGGCGCGAGGGCGACGGCTGGTTGCTTCAGGGCGCGGCCGCGTTCGATCACGAATGGGGACCGGCGAGCGTCGCCTACCAGGTGCAAGTCAACTCGCGACTCGAAACCACGCGCGGCGCGCTAAGCGGCTTCGTGGGCGACGCCACTGTTCGGCACGAGATCCAACGCGACAATCTCGGCTGGCGCCTGGACGGCGTCCCGGTCCAAGGCCTGAAGCATCTGCTCGATCTCGACTTCGGCTTCACCCCAGCGACCAACGTCCTGCAACTGATGCGAATGGCGCTCGCGCCGGGGGAAAGGGCCGATCTTCCGGTCGCGTGGTTCGATCTGGACAGCGTCGCGCTGACCGAACTGCCGCAGACCTACGAACGGCGCGGGGACGCGGCCTACTGGTACGAGGCGCCGACGGTTCCGTATCGGGCGCTCCTGGAAATCGCGCCGAACGGGTTCGTCCGCACCTACCCAGGCCTTTGGCGCCTTATCGAGTGAGATCGTCAGTGCGGCCACGCGCTCGCCGCACAACCAATATGCCGAGTTGACGCTACGGCAGCCCGATTTCCATTCTGACGCTTCGCGTCAATGCGGCGCGCCACATGGGGGTGGGTCATGATCGTTCGGATGCGCGTAGGATTCCTGGTTTCGATTCTGATGGCGTCGCTTGGCCTTCTGACGATGGCGCCTGCACGCGCCGAGATCATCTACCAGTCGATCCCGGATTTGACGATAGCTCAGGTGGGCAATCCCTGCTCGCAGTGCGGCGGCAGCGGTCAAAGCATCGCACAGCAGTTCTCCCTGGCGACGACAGCCACAGCGAACACGGTCACATTCGTGGTCTACTCCGGCTACGTTTGGCCGACGTCGGTGACTATCGGCATCTATCAGGACCTCGGCGGCTCGGTCGGGAACGTGGTCTATCAAAACACGTTCTCCAGTTTCGTCTCCGACGTGCCCACGCCCAACAGCACCGACGTGGTCACCGCCGACGTCGGCGCCGTCGCGCTGGCTCCCGGCAGCTACCTTCTGTTCATAACGAATCCCGACAGCCTTGGCGTCGCGGCCTTTGCCGCGCCCGACAATGGCGGGCTGGTCTTCGTCGAGGGGAGCACCGATCCGCTGACCGGCGATGCCTACAGCCAGGTGGTCGTCGAGAATGTTGGCGTTTCGATCAGCGGCGTTATTCCCGAGGCCTCGACCTGGGCGATGATGTTGCTCGGGTTCGCGGGGCTCGTTCTTGCCGGACACGGGTGGCCGCGACGCGATCGTGAAAACCCGGCGGCCGGATAGACGGGACGAAGCCGATCTCGCTTCACACCAGCGCCGCCAGCCGCTCGATCAGAAACGCGCGCGCGGCCGGGTCGGTCTGCAGGCCGATCGCGAGGCCATAGGCGCGGCGCGCTTCCTCGACGTCGCCGATCTGGCGCAAAGGTCGGCGTGCGCGACCCAATAGGGTTCGAACCCGTCGAGCCCGCCCTGCGCTCCGACCTCGTCCAGCAACTTGAGCCCCGCCGCGGCCCCTGCGCATGGCGAGACCGCCGCCGCGCGATTGACGGCGACGACCGGCGAAGCCGGTCAGGGCGAAGAGCGCGTCGTAGAGGACGACGATCGCCTCCCAGTCGGTCGTTCCGGTCAGCCGGCGGGCGGCGTGGACCGACTGGACGGCCGCCTCGAGCTGGAAGCGGCCCGGCGCGCCCGAGGCGCTCGCGGCACCGCAGCAGCCCTCCGCCTCCGTCGATCGCCGCCTCATCCCAGGACCCGGTGTCCTGCTCGCTCAACGGCACGTAGCGCCCGTTGGCGTCGCGGCGAGCCTCGCGCCGCGCATGGGCGTAGAGCATCAGCGCCATGAGTCCCATCGCCTCCGGCTCGTCCGGGGCGAGAGAGACGACGACGCGGCCGAGCCAGATCGCCTCCTCGGCGAGATTGCGCCCGCGCGGATCGTCCGAGAACGCTTCCGCCCAGCCGTGCGAAAAAGCGGCGTAAATCGCCTCGAGCGCGACCCCGAGCCGCTCGGGCAAATCCTCGCGCTCCGGGATCTTGAACGGCACGCCGGCGAGGCGGATCTTCGCCTTGGCGCGGGTGAGCCGCTGGCCCATCGCCGCGGGCGAGACCAGGAAAGCGGAAGCGATCGCCGCCGCGTCGAGGCCGAGAATCGTCTGCAGCATCAGCGGCGCGCGGATCGACTCCTCGATCGCCGGATGAGCGCAGGCGAACATCAGCGCGAGACGGCGGTCGGGGATCGACGGCCGCGTCCTCCGCCGCCTCCTTCAGGTCGGCGTCGATCAGCGCCAGCGCATCGGAGGCCGCGTCGGCGCTGCGGCGCCGGCGGGCGGCGTCGATCAGGCGCCGCCGCGCCGTCGTCGCCAGCCAGCCCTCCGGGATTGGAGGGCACGCCCTTGCACGGGCCAGACGGCGAGCGCGGCGCCGAAGGCGTCGGCGAGCGCGTCCTCGGCGCCGGGCACGTCGCGCGAGCCGGCGCGGCGAGATAGGCGACGAGCTTGCCGTAGCTCTCGCGCGCGACCCGGGCCGCGGCGGCGCGGGCCTCGGCTTCGCGGATCGGCGCGAGGCCGGTCGCTAGTCGTCCCTTTCGGGCTGGGTCGTCGTCTTTGTCCCCGACTCCGTCATTTCAATGACTTGGGCGCCTTTTTCTGCAACGCGTGCATGGGACGGCCGCGGGCCTACCCGCGAGGGAGTCCCGACAAGCGGCGCTTTACGCGGCGATCTTCATCGTCAAACATTATGATACAATCATAATTGACTGACATAAAAGACTTCATGCGGCAGTCTCGGCCACGCCTGCGAGCGCCTCACTGCAAGGAAGGCCGCGGCGCAAGGGAGGACGGATGCGCCGCGACCCGCGACCATCTGCTTGGTTCGCCTCGGCGCCGCCGATGGCGCTGACCAAGTATACGAGAAGCCACAGACCGACAATCGTCGCCCACGCGGTCGCCAGCGGGGCCAGGCTGCGATCGTCGATCAGATATGCGCGGTAGAACGCCGCCTGCTTCTCGATCCCGGTCATCGCAGTCTGGCCCGGCCATGACCTTCCGCCGCCCTACATCGCCCAGATCGGCCGCACCTCCATTGCTCCATACTCAGCCCCCGGACAGCGCGCCGCCCAGGAGATCGCGGAGTCGAGATCGGGGGCGTCGATGAGGATAGTACCCGCCGAGCTGCTCCTTGATCTCGGCGTAGGGGCCGTTCACCACCGAAGTCTTGCCGTTCTTGACCCGGACCGTGGTCGCGGTCGAGCTCGGATGCAGCCGCTGGCCGCCCTTGCCCACGCCGGCGTCCGCCACCGCCTTCATGTAGGCGCCGTAAGCGGCGAGCCGGGCGCCGTTCTGCTCCGGCGTCACCCCCTGCATCTGCTTCTCATCCTCGTGAATCAACAAAAGGTACTGCATTGCTTCTGCTCCTTGAGAGACCGCGCGGCCGCATCGCCGCGCTCAGGTCAAAGACGATCGGCCGCGGCGCGTTTCGACAGTGGGACGGGAAAAGACGGGGCGGCGCCGGAAGTCGGCGCCGCGCATAGCAGGGCTTTTTCGCCCTGATGAACCGCCTCGTGGCCATGAACGGCTTCCATTTCCCAGATCGGCCTCACCTCGATCGCGCCGTATTGCGCGCCGGGACAGCGCGCCGCCCAGGAAATCGCGGAGTCGAGATCGGGGGCGTCGATGAGGAAATAGCCGCCGAGCTGCTCCTTGATCTCGGCATAGGGGCCGTTGAGCACCTGGGTCTTGCCGTTCTGACCCGGACAGTGGCCGCGGTCGAAGTCGGGTGCAAACGTTGCCCGCCCTTGCTCACGCCTGCGTCCGCCATCGCGCCCATGTAGGCGCCATCGCCGCGAGGACCGCCCCGTTCTGCTCGGGCGGCAACGCCTGCATCCCCTTTTCGTCGGTGTAGATCAACAAGAGATATTGCATGGTCTTGCTCCTTGGAACGGCGCGGCTCCGTCGTCGCGCTCAATGCAAAGACGATTGATGCGGCCGCTTTTCGACAACGGGGCGCGACAATCTCGCGGTTTTTCCCCTGCGATAGTTTAGTCACGACTTGACAATCGTCGCGCGAGCGCGATACTCAAGTCTATGCTTGACTATCCGACGATCGATCGCAGCTTCCGCGCCCTGGCCGAACCCACCCGCCGGGCGATCGTCGAGCGATTGAGCCGGGGCCCGGCGCGGGTCAGCGATCTGGCCAGGCCGTTCGACATCACGCTGGCTGCGGTCGTGCAGCACATCCAGGTCCTGGAGGAAAGCGGTCTCGTCCGCAGCGAGAAGATCGGGCGGGTTCGCACCTGCCGGATCGAGGCCGATGGACTGAAGCCGCTTTCCGATTGGGTCGCCGAACGTCGCGCCCTGATGGAGCGCCGCCTCGACCGCCTCGGCGAAATCCTGGCCGAGAACGACAAATCGATCGATCAACCTCTCGTCGACAAAGGAGAAACCAAATGACGAATTGCTGACAAGCTCGCCGGCCAGATTGCGGCGATCCACAGCACGTTCCGCATCGAACGGGGCTATCCGCAGCCTCCGCCCGCGTGTTTCGCGCCTTCGCGGAGAAGGAGATCGTGCGCCGCTGGCGGGTCGAAGACGAGAATTGCCGCGTTCACGAGTTTACCTTCGATTTCCGCGTCGGGGGAGCCGAAGTGTCCCGGTTCAGCTTCGCGGGCGGTCCGGAAATCAGGCTTGACGCGCAGTTTCAGGACATTCTTCCCAATCGGCGCATTGTGTACTGCTACCGGATGGCGACCGCTGAGGGACCATTCTCGGCGTCTCTTGCGACCGTGGAGCTGGTCCCTTCGGGCGGTGGGACGCATCTAACCTACACCGAGCAGGGCGCGTATTTCGACGGACCCAACTCCGCCGTCGGCCGTGAGGCAGGCTGCCGCGAGCTTCTGGAAAAGCTGGCCGCTGAACTTCGAAGGTGAGCGAGCGTCCGCGCCCTCAGGCCCGCAGATACTTGTTGAGCCAGTCGATCGTCCGCTTCCAGGCTTCCTCCGCCGCCGCCTGGTCGTAGCGCGGCGTCGTGTCGTTGTGGAAGCCGTGGTTGGCGGCCTTGTAGATATGGCCTTCGTGCGGAACGCCCGCCTCGGCGAGAGCGGCGTCGAAGGCCGGCCAGCCGCTGGTGATGCGCTGGTCGAGCTCGCCATATTGGGCGAGGATCGGCGCCTTGATCTTCTTCGCGTCGGCCGCGTCCGGCTGGAGGCCGTAGAATGGAACCGCGGCGTCGAGATCGGAACCGAGGCGCACCGCGAGCTGGTTGACGACGCCGCCGCCGAAACAGAAGCCGACCGCGCCGAGCTTGCCGGTCGAGTCGGGCAGGGACTTCAGCCACCGCGCCGCGGCGGCGAAATCCTCCTGCATCTTGACCGGGTCGACCCGGCGGAAAAGCTCTGCGCCTTTCTCGTCGTCGCCGGGATAGCCGCCGAGCGAAGTCAGGCCGTCGGGGGCGAAGGCGATGAAATTGGCGAGAGCCAGGCGGCGGGCCACGTCTTCGATATACGGGTTCAAGCCGCGATTCTCATGCACCACCAGCACCGCCGGCAATTTGTCGGCGTTGGCAGGCCGGCGCACCAGATAGCCCTTGATGGCGCCGTTGCCGTCCGGGGAGGGGATGGTCACGAACCTGGCGGCGATGCGGCTGTCGTCGGGCTAGACCTGGATCGCCCACGCATAGTTGGGCCTCAGCATCTCGAACATCGCCGCCGCGCTGACGCCAACGGTCGCGAACCTCTGGGCGCCATCGAGAAACGCGCGGCGGCTCATGCCGCCGTGCACGTAGACATCGAACAGGTTCAAAAGCTCCTGAGGAAAGTCCGACGCCTTTTTTCGCTCCATGAGATGCCTCCCGCGCCACTGCCAAGCCGGCGGGCAGAATGCGACCGGCGGATGCCGCGATTATGTCGGGGGCGGGGGAAAAACGGGAAAAATCCATGGCGGCGATGCGGCGGGACGGATGTTGGCCGATGCGCCGCAGTGAGAGCCGCGGATGCTATCATGGGACAGCAAGCGGCGGAGTAGCATATTGGACCCGCGCCCGTGAACGCCCACGAATACGGAACTGAACGTTCGACATTCCTGCGCTACGCCACGCGCCGCCGCGGACTCCTGGTCGCCTCCGTTGATCGTCGGATTCATTGTCGGCCTCGCCTATCGCGGCTTTTTGGACGAGCCTGACTCTCGGAGCATCGCGAACTTCCTTCGCAGTGGATTTCACGGCCTGTGCATCGCCTGGGCGGGATGGGCGGTCCGGCAAACCGGCTTCGCTTCCGGCGAACGGACGAACGGATCGTCGCTGACCTCGACCTACGACCACCGCGTCATCCAGGGGGCGGAGTCGGGCGCCTTCCTGCGCGGCATCGAGCAGCTCCTGCAGGGCGAGGACGGCTTCTACGAGACCGTCGCCACCGAGCTCGGCATCGACTCGGCGCCGATCTCCTCCGCCCACCCGGCCTCAGCCTCGGCCGCCGCCGCTCGGCGCGCCTCCGCCGGCACCGCCGAGACCGCCGTCACCGCCACCCAGCCCGACGAGGAGCTGCTGCAGGCCGTGCAGGCCGCCACCTCGCTGCTCAAGGGCTACCGCACCCACGGCCACCTCGCCGCCCGCCTCGACCCGCTCGGCCGCGAGCCCAAGGGCGACCCGGCGATCCAGCCGGAGAACCTCAACCTGACGCCGGAGCTGATGTCGCGCATCCCCGCCTCGATCCTGCGCATCGGCGTCCCCGGCGAGACCCTGCTCGAGGCGCTGCCGCGGATGCGCGAGGCCTACTGCGGCACGATCGCCTACCAGTTCGAGCACCTCTCCTCCCACCAGCAGCGCACCTGGCTGCGCGAGATGGTCGAGACCGGCGCCCACCGCCAGCCCGCTCGCCGACGAGGAGAAGCGGCGGCTGCTGGAGCGCCTGATCGACGTCTTCGAGTTCGAGCGCTTCATCGAGAAGGCCTACCTCGGCCAGAAGATCTTCACGATCGAGGGCCTCGACGTGGTCGTGCCGATGCTCGACGAGCTGGTCACCCTCGCCCACCGCGGCGGCGCCGAGGAGGTCGTCTTCGGCATGGCCCACCGCGGCCGGCTCGCCGTCCTCGCCCACAACCTCGGCCGCTCGGTCGAGTCGATCCTGGCCGAGTTCGAGGGGGCTCGAAGCAGATCGACGCGGTCAAGGCGGTCGCGGCGATCCCCCACGGCGGCACCGGCGACGTCAAGTACCACTACGGCCACCAGGGGGTCTACGAGACCAGCGAGGGCGAGAAGATCGCCGTCCGCCTCTACCCCAACCCGAGCCACCTCGAGTTCGTCAACCCGGTGGTCGAGGGTGGCACCCGCTTCATCCAGTCCGACTTCGAGGGCGCGAAGATCGAGCACGAGCCGAAGCGCGCGGTGCCGGTGCTGCTGCACGGCGACGCCGCCTTCCCCGGCCAGGGCGTGGTCGCCGAGACGCTCAACCTGCGGCGCCCTGGCGGGCTACACCACCGGCGGCACGATCCACATCATCCAGAACAACCAGGTGGGCTTCACCACCGACCCCGAGGACGCCCGCTCGACCCCCTACGCGGCCGACATGGCGAAGGGCTTCAACGTGCCGATCGTCCACGTCAACGCCGACGACGTCGAGGCCTGCTCGGCGGCGGTGCGGCTGGCGATGGCCTACCGCGAGCGCTGGGGCCGCGACATCGTCATCGACGTGATCGGCTACCGCCGCTACGGCCACAACGAGACCGACGAGCCCGCCTACACGCAGCCGCAGATCGCCGCCAAGATCAAGGCCCACCCGCCGGTCTCCGAGATCTACGCCGAGAAGCTGGTCGAGGAGGGCGTGATCGCCGAGCGACGAGGTCGAGGCCGCCGCCAAGGAGCGCCACGACGAGATGTCGGCGGCGCTCGAAGGACCTGCGCCACAAGATGGAGCTGGGCGACTACGAGGACCCGACCGTGACCACCATCGAGCACCGGCGAGCTCGACCGCAGCGCCAGCCCGCCGGTCGCAGACCGCGGTGCCGGTCGGAGAAGCTGCGCGAGCTGAACGAGGCGCTGATCGAGGTCGCCGGAGAGCTTCACGATCCACCGCAAGCTGCGCAAGCCGCTCGCCAAGCGGCTCGACACCCTGGAGAACGGCGGGATCGAATTCGGCCACGCCGAGGCGCTCGCCTTCGCCTCGCTGCTGACCGAGGGCGTCCACATCCGCCTCACCGGCCAGGACACCGAGCGCGGCACCTTCTCCCACCGCCACCTCGTCCTGCACGACGAGAACACCGGCCTCGAGTACTGCCCGATGCAGAACCTCGACGACGCCACCGCGCCCTTCGAGCTCTACAACAGCCCGCTCTCGGAGGCCGCCTGCCTCGGCTTCGAGTACGGCTACTCGGCGGCGACGCCAAACGCGCTGGTCCTCTGGGAGGCCCAGTACGGCGACTTCGCCAACGCCGGCCAGGTGATCATCGACAGCTTCATCGTCTCCGGCGAGGCCAAGTGGGGCCAGACCAGCCGCCTCACCCTGCTGCTGCCGCACGGCTACGAGGGCTCCGGCCCCGAGCACTCCAGCGCCCGGATCGAGCGCTTCCTCGCGCTCGGCGCCGAGGGCAACATCCGCATCGCCAACCCGACCACGGCCGCCCAGTACTTCCACCTGCTGCGCCGCCAGGCGCTGATCCGCAAGCCGCGGCCGCTGGTCGTCTTCACGCCCGAAGGGCCTGCTGCGCCTCGACCGCGCCGCGGCCACGCCCGAGCAGCTGACCGAGGGCCACTTCCACTTCATCCTCGACGACCCGAGCCGCGGCGGAGCGGCGCGAGAAGGTCGAGCGCCTCGTCCTCTGCACCGGCAAGGTCTACTTCGACCTGGACGCCAGCGAGCGCCGCGAGGCGGCCGAGAACGTCGCGATCGCCCGGGTCGAGCTGCTCTACCCGTTCGCCGAGCGAGCAGCTGACCGAGCTGATCGCCTCCTACCCGAACCTGAAGGAGATCGTCTGGGTCCAGGAGGAGCCGCGCAACATGGGCTGCTGGAAGGTGATGTCGCGCCGCCTCCCCGACCTGCTCCCCGAGGGCGTCGAGCTCGGCTACATCGGCCGGCCGATCCGGGCCAGCCCGGGCGAGGGCTACTCGGTGGCCCACGCCCGCGAGCAGGAGCGGATCGTGCTTACTGCGCTCACTTTTAATTCCTAATGCGCAAGCCGGTGCCGGGTCCGCTTTTCACCTGGGTCAAGTGGCTCTCCTGGATCGAGCTGGGCATCTTCAGCGTCCTGATCGTCGTTCTGGCTGCTGCCGGGATTCGAAACCGAGACGATGCTCTTCGGTTGGGCGCACGGCCTGGGTTTCGTCGTCCTGTGCCTCGTTATCTGGGTTGCCTGCGGCAAGCGAGAGGCGCCCTACACCCTGCTCGCCGCGACGCTGACGCCGGTCGGTCCGGTCGGCAGCGTGATCGGGATCGAGCTGATCGAACGCAGGGGATGGGGCGTTGCGGATTCCCGCAAAGAGTTACGGAATCGCCGTAGATCCGCTCAGTACCGGCTTGACCGGGGGGGATGGCGCGGTATAGGTAATAGCTGACTGTTCCTCTGAGCAGTCCCGTTTAGGGGAACGGCCGCGTCGGCATCCCTCCCTGGCTACCGACGCGCAGGTGCAGTGAGGGTCGCGCGGACCCCCCTGCCTCCCGCGGCCCCCCTGCGCCGCCTTGAGCGGTCGCTAGCCCCTGAGGTTGCGCAGAACGGTCTGCAGGATGCCGCCGTTTCGGAAGTAGGCGACCTCGTTGGGGGTGTCGAGGCGGACGGTCGCCTCGAACTCGACCGTCGCCTCGCGCGTGCTGTACCTTCACGGTCTTCGCCTCGCCGTCTTCGAGATCGCCGACGTCGAAGACCTCTTCGCCGGTGAGGCCGAGCGACTCGACGCTCTCGCCGGCCGGGAACTGCAGCGGCAGCACGCCCATGCCGATCAGGTTGGAGCGGTGGATGCGCTCGAAGCTCTCGGCGATCACCGCGCGCACGCCGAGCAGCTTCGTCCCCTTCGCCGCCCAGTCGCGCGAGGAGCCGGAGCCGTACTCCTTGCCGGCCAGCACCACCAGCGGCACGCCTTCGCTCGGCGTAGGCCTCGCCGCCGTCGTAGATCGTCGTCTCGCCGCCTCGGGGAAGTGGCGGGTGATGGCCGCTCGGCGCCGCTCGACCAGCAGGTTGCGCAGGCGGATGTTGGCGAAGGTGCCGCGGATCATCACCTCGTGGTTGCCGCGGCGCGAGCCGTAGGAGTTGAAGTCCGCGGCTCGACGCCGTGCTCGATCAGCCACGTCTCCGGCCGGGCTCGTCCGCCTTGATCGCCCCGGCCGGGGAGATGTGATCGGTGGTGATCGAGTCGCCGAGCAGGGCGAGCACCCGCGCGCCGCGCGATCGGCTCGACGCCGGGGGCCTCGGCAGGCATGCCCTCGAAGAAGGCGGGCCGGCGCACGTAGGTGGAGTCGGGTCCAGGCGTAGCGGTCGCCCTCGGGCACCTCGACCGCCTTCCAGGTCTCATCGCCCTCGAACACGTCGCCGTAGTTGCGGGTGAACATCTCCGCGCGATCGAGCGGCCGACCAGGTCCTCGATCTCCGCGGCGTCCGGCCAGATGTCGCGCAGGTAGACCGGCTCGCCGTCGCTGCCCTCGCCGAGCGGCTCGCTGGTCAGGTCGAGGTCGATCCGCCCGGCCAGCGCGTAGGCGACCACCAGCGGCGGGGAGGCCAGGTAGTTCGCCTTCACGTCCTGGTTGATCCGGCCCTCGAAGTTGCGGTTGCCGGAGAGCACCGCGCAGACCACCAGGTCGCTTCTCCTCGACGCCGCCGCGATCTCGGCGAGGCAGCGGGCCCGAGTTGCCGATGCAGGTCGTGCAGCCGTAGCCGACCAGGTTGAAGCCGCAGCTCGTCGAGGTACTCGGTCAGCCCGGCCTTCTCGAGGTAGTCGGTGACGACGGTCGAGCCCGGCGCCAGCGAGGTCTTCACCCACGGCTTGCGGGTCAGGCCGCGTCGCACCGCCTTCGTGCCAGCAGGCCGGCGCCGACCATCACGCTCGGGTTGGAGGTGTTGGTGCAGCTGGTGATCGCGGCGATCACGACGCGGCCGTGGTCGAGGTCGACCTCGGTGCCGTCCTCGAGCGTGACCGCGATCGCGTCCTCGCTGGTCCGGGAGCGAGCGCGACGCGCCCTCGCGAACCGCCGGCCGCGGCCTGCCGCGCTCGTCGTCGTGGTCCTCGGCCGGTGGGTCGGATGCCGGGAACGACTCGTCGCCGCCTCGTCGATGCCGTTGCCGAGCTGCCCGGCCGCCTCGGCGTCGAACTCCTCCATCGCCTCGAGGAACGCCTCCTTGGCGTCGGCCAGCGGCACCCGGTCCTGCGGGCGCTTCGGCCCGGCGATGCTGGGCACGACGTCGCCGAGGTCGAGCTCGAGCAGGTCGGAGAAGACGGGTCGGGCGCGCCCTCCTCGTGGAACATCCCCTGCTCGCGCGCGTAGGCGTCGACCAGCTCGATCGTCGCGGTCGGCCGCCCGGTCAGCTCCAGGTAGCGCAGCGTCTCGGCATCGACCGGGAAGATCGCGCAGGTCGAGCCGAACTCCGGCGACATGTTGCCGATCGTCGCCCGGTCGGCCAGGCCGAGCGACGGCAGCCCGGGCCCGAAGAACTCGACGAACTTGCCGACCACGCCGCGCTCGCGCAGCATCTCGGTGACGGTCAGGACGAGATCGGTCGCGGTCGCGCCCTCGGGCAGCTCGCCGTCGAGCCGGAAGCCGACCACCTGCGGCAGCAGCATCGAGATCGGCTGGCCGAGCATCGCCGCCTCGGCCTCGATCCCGCCGACGCCCCAGCCGAGCACGCCGAGGCCGTTGATCATCGTCGTGTGGGAGTCGGTGCCGACCAGCGTGTCGGGGTAGGCCCGCAGGACGCCGTCCTGTTCGCGGCTGTAGACGACCTGGGCGAGGTGCTCGAGGTTGACCTGGTGGCAGATCCCGGTGGCCGGGCGGCACGACGCGGAAGTTGTCGAACGCCTCCTGGCCCCAGCGCAGGAACGCGTAGCGCTCCTCGTTGCGCTCGAACTCGCGCTCGGCGTTGACGGCGAAGGCGCGGGCGTTGCCGAAGGCGTCGACCTGGACCGAGTGGTCGATCACCAGGTCGACGGCGACGAGCGGGTTGATCGCCTCCGGGTCGCCGCCGATCTCGGCCATCGCGTCGCGCATCGCCGCCAGGTCGACCACCGCCGGCACGCCGGTGAAGTCCTGCATCAGCACCCGCGCCGGCTGGAAGGGGATCTCCGTGCCAGGCTCGGCGGCGGGGTCCCAGCTCGCGATTGCTTCGATATCAGCCGCCGTCACGCTGCGCCCGTCCTCCAGCCGCAGCACATTCTCCAAGAGCACCTTGAGCGAGTACGGCAGCCGCCCGACGTCGAAGCGACCCGCCAGCGCGTCCAGACGAAAGACCTCGTAAGCGCGGCCGCCAACCTCAAGATTTGAGCGGGCGCTAAAGGAGTCCGGGCTGCTCATAACTCCATCCTAGGCGCATCCGACTTTGACCCCACCCCAGCGTGGTCAAAGTCGGATGCGCTGCTCAAAGCGGCCGCTTCGTAGGGCAGGTGGGATGCCTCTCGACCGTCCAATCGCCGGTCTAATGAGACCGGCGATTTGAGTATCCGCCCGGTCGAGAGGCATCCCACCCGCCCCTCGTTCAGTGCTTGTCGGGCTGACCGGCGGCGACGCTGGCGGCGGCCTTCTGGCCGGCCTCCCGCTGGCGATCTTGACCGTGATGGCGGGGCGGCGAGAGAGAAGTGGGCCAGCAGGCGCTGCTGGACCGGCGCGACGGTGATCTCGACCTTGTTGCGCTCGATCGCCTTTACGACCGCGTCGGCGACCTGCTCCGGGCTCGCGGTGCCGAGCCCGCGGATGGGGCCGCGCCTGAGTCGGCGTACATCCCCGCCTCGCGGATCAAGCCCGGCGAGACCAGCGAGACGCCGATGCCCACGGGGTCGAGGTCTGCCCGCAGGCCCAGCGCGAAGCCGCGCAGCCCGAACTTGGTCGCGCAGTAGACCGAGGAGAGCGGCGTCGCCGACTTGCCCGAGAGCGAAGAGATGAAGACCATGTGGCCGGTGCCTTGCTCCAGCATCGCCGGCTCCACAGCGCGGGCGAGCTGCATCGGTGCCTCGAGGTTGACCCGCAGGGTCCCGTTCAGCTGCTCGGCCGTGAGTTCCGGCAGGCGCCCGGTGCCGGGCAGGCCGGCGTTGGCGACGAGCACGTCGACGTCGCCGGCCTCGGCGGCGAGCTTCTCCGCCGCGCCGGGCTCGGCCAGGTCGGAGGGGACGTACGGTGACCCTCGCCCGGCAGCTCCGCGGCGAGGCCTCCAGCGCCTCGGCCTTGCGGCCGCTCAGCACCAGCGTCGCCCCGCGCCCCGCGAGCGCCCTGGCGATCGCCCGTCCAAGGCCGCCTGTGGCCCCGGTCAGCAGCGCCGTCTTGCCGGCAAGTTCCATCCCAGGGCGCAAGCTAGCAGCCTCGCGTCGAAAGATTCCCTAAATGTTTGTGTTCCATGAGCATGCGGCCGGTCAATCGTGTACGCTGCCGCCGTTCCGAATAACCGAAACGCCGAGTCCCGTGCGCTGGAGGCGCCACGGGAGCGGGGGAACCACGTTTTCGGGGCTAACTCGCCTAGTTCAGGCGGGGGCGCAGGCTCCTATAGCGCCAGCCCGACAGCTAACCCCGTAGGCCGACGAAGGAGATCGGTTTGCGCAAGAGCAGCAGAAACTCAAGGTGGGCATTGCCGCATCGGGGTGCTTGCGGCTCTCGCCCTGATGCCGGGGGCCGCGTCGGCCACCTGCGATGGTGGCGGCATCTCAGCCGCCGAAACCGACATCTGCACGCCCACCGCCAAAGCCCGTCTGCTCCCCAACGGGATGCTGATCCCGCCCAAGTCCGCCCCGCTTAAGGTCAAGGCGGTGATCGAAGCGGCCAACAAGATCCGCACCAAGCCCTACATCTTCGGCGGCGGCCACGCCCGCTGGTGGGACCGGGGCTACGACTGCTCCGGCTCGGTCAGCTACGCGCTGCACGGCGGCGAATTCCTCGAAAGCCCGCTGCCGTCCGGCCCGATGGAGAGCTGGGGCCTGCCCGGCGAAGGTCGCTGGATCACGGTCTACGCCAACGCCGGCCACGCCTACGCGGTGATCGCCGGGGTCCGCTGGGACACCGCCGGCGACGCCGACGGCACCGGCCCGAGCTGGCACGAAGAACTGCTCAGCAACGCCGGCTACGTCGCCCGGCACCCCGACGGCTTCTGAGCCGAGGGCTGTGACGTACTCCGCCCCGGCCAACTGGTCGGGGCGAGTTTGTCCTTTTCATCCTGAACCACTCGGATAACGTCATGGTGTAGCTGCTACGCCCGACATCCGTTTGGCCGACCTCTCCAAGCACTACGGCGAGGTGGTCGCGGTTGCCGGAATCGACCTCGAGATCGAGGCCGGCGAGTTCTTCACCATGCTCGGCCCGTCGGGCTCGGGCAAGACGACGACGCTGCGGATGATCGCCGGCTTCGAGGACCCGACGCGGGCACGATCGAGCTCGCCGGCAAGGACGTCGACGGGGTGCCGCCCTACGACCGCGACGTCAACACCGTCTTCCAGGACTACGCGCTCTTCCCGCACATGACCGTCGGCGAGAACGTCGCGTACGGGCTGCGGGTCGCCAGGGTCGGCAAGGACGAGCGCGCCGCGCCGCCGCGACGAGGCGCTGGAGATGGTCCGCCTGCCCGGCTACGACGACCGCAAGCCGGGCGAGCTCTCCGGCGGCCAGCGCCAGCGCGTCGCCCTGGCGCGGGCGATCGTCAACCGGCCGCGGGTGCTGCTGCTCGACGAGCCGCTCGGCGCCCTCGACCTGAAGCTGCGCGAGCAGATGCAGGTCGAGCTCAAGCAGATCCAGGGCGAGGTCGGGATCACCTTCGTCTACGTCACCCACGACCAGGACGAGGCGCTGACGATGAGCGACCGGATCGCCGTCTTCAACGAGGGCCGGATCGAGCAGGTCGGCCCGCCGGTCGAGCTCTACGAGCAGCCCGCGACCGAGTTCGTCGCCGGCTTCGTCGGCGTCTCGAACCTGCTCGAGCGCGACGGCGCCCGCTTCACGATCCGCCCGGAGAAGATCCAGCTGGTCGACCCGGCGGCTGCGCGCCAACGGCCTGCGCACCGAGCGCGGCCGCATCGCCGAGACGTCGCCTACGCCGGGATGGTGACCCGCTACACGGTCGCCCTCGACGCCGGCGGGGAGCTTCAGGTCGTCCGCCAGAACCTGGAGGGCACGTCGGCGGACGCGCCTCCGAGCAGGGCAGGGAGGTCATTGTGGGCTGGCGCCCGGAGCACACGGTCGCCGTCCGAGGGAGTTCGACACAGAGGAGGAATCACCGTGAGAACGCACGACGCACACCCCGCACGGCACGGCTGGCTGATCGGCGCAGGCCTGCGTCGCCTTCGTGCTTCTGCTCGCCGGCTGCGGATCGAGCACGACAACAGCAGTTCGACCGGCAAGGAACTGCAGAAGGTCGGCAAGGGCGAGGGCGCCGCTCAACCTGATCGCCTGGGCCGGCTACGTCGAGCCGGAATGGACGAAGCCGATTTCGAGCAGAAGACCGGCTGCAAGGTCAACGACAAGGATCGCCGGCACCTCCGACGAGATGGTCGAGCTGATGCGGACCGGCCAGTACGACGGCGTCTCGGCGTCGGGCAACGCCACCGCCCGCCTGGTCGCCGGCGGCGACGTCGCCCCGGTCAACGTCGACCTCGTCCCGAACTACAAGACGGTCTTCAGCGACCTCAAGAACCAGCCGTACAACACCGTCGACGGCGTCAACTACGGCATCCCGCACGGCCGCGGCGCGAACCTGCTGATGTGGAACAGCGAACGACGTCAAGCCGGCGCCGAACTCCTGGAACGTGATGTTCGACCCGAAGATCGCAGCCAAGTACAAGGGCAAGATCAGCGCCTACGACGACCCGATCTACATCGCCGACGCGGCCGCTCTACCTGAAGACGCACCAGCCGGACCTGGGGATCGACAAATCCCTACGAGCTGAACGAAGAACAGTTCAACGCGGCGGTCGAACCTGCTCAAGGAACAGCGCCCGTATGTCGGCGAGTACTGGTCGGACGCCGCCAAGCAGATCTCCGCCTTCGCCAACGGCGACGTCACGGTCGGCACCACCTGGCAGTACCAGTACTTCGCGCTGAAGGAAGAAGGCGTGCCGGTCGCAGGCAAGCCCGGCCAGCCAGGGCGTTCCTGCCCAAGGAGGGCGCGACCGGATGGTCGGACACCTGGATGATCAGCTCCGAAGCCGCAGCATCCGAACTGCATGTACATGTGGATGAACTGGATCATCGACACCGAAGGTGCAACGCCGCAGGTGGCCGAGTGCTTCGGCGAGGCGCCGGCCCAGGAACTAAGGCGTGCGAACACACCGCGAACCCGAACTTCTGCAGCGAATACCACGCGGAAGACCCGGCGTTCTGGAAGCGGGTCTACTACTGGAAGACCCCGGTGGCCGACTGCGGCGACGGCGCGGCAAGTCTGCAAGGACTACAACGACTGGGTCCAGGCCTGGACCGACGATCAAGGGGTAGCCCGGCCGGTGCTGAGCCGTGGCAGCTGAAGCGGTTGTCAGCTGAAGAGGTCGGTGGGCCGCAGGCTCGCCGACCTCTTCCACGGCCGCCGCCGCCTGCAGGTCGGGGGCGCTCCTGGCCGGCCCGGTCGGCTGGCTGGTGATCGGCTACCTCGGCTCGCTCGCGTGCTCCTGGTCGCCGCCTTCTGGTCGGTCGACGCGCTCAGCGGCGACGGTCAGAAGAGCTTCACCCTCGACAACTTCGAGACGCTGATCGACGAGCCGGTCTACCGGACGATCGCCTGGCGGACGATCCTGCATCGCGGCGCTGGTCACCCTCACCGACGCGATCCTCGCCTTCCCGATCGCCTTCTACATGGCGCAAGCTCGCGAGCCGACGCGGCGAGGCGCTGCTCGTGGTCGCGGTCCTGATGCCGCTCTGGTCCTGCTACCTGGTCAAGGTCTACGCCTGGCGCACGATGCTCTCGGCCGGCGGGCGTCCTCAACTGGGCGCTGAGCCCGCTCGGGCTCGACGGGCCCGGCTACGGGACCGCCGCCGTCTGGCTGGTGCTTCAGCTACCTCTGGCTGCCCGTACATGATCCTGCCGATCTACGCCGGGCTCGAGCGGATCCCGAACTCGCTGATCAGCGCCTCCGAGGACCTCGGCGCGACGCCCTTGGCACGACCTTCCGCGCGGGTGATCCTGCCGCTCGCTTCCCGGCCGTCGTCGCCGGCTCGATCTTCACCTTCTCGCTGACCCTCGGCGACTACATCACGCCGCAGCTGGTCTCGAACACGCAGTTCATCGGCAACGTCGTCTTCGACAACATCGCCAACAACCTGCCCCTCGCCGCGGCCTTCGCGACTGGTGCCGATCGTGGTCATGGTCGTCTACCTGCTGATCGCCCGGCGAGCTCGGCGCCTTCGAGCACGTCTAGCCATGAGGCTCTCGAGACGCTCACGACTCCTGCTTCGGCTCGGCCGTCGGGCTGGCGCTCGCCTTCATCTACATCCCGCTGATCGTGATCGTGATCTACGCCTTCAACTCGAGCAAGATCCTCGACTGGCCGCCACCGAGCTGGACCACCCACTGGTTCGGCAGGCGTTCGAACGAAGCCGGGCGCGCGACGCGCTTCGTCACCTCGATCAAGGTGGGGCTGGCCGCGACCGCGATCGCGCTGGTCCTCGGCACCCTCGCCTCGCTGGCGGTCGCACGCCATCGCTTCTTCGGCCGCGAGACGATCTCGTTCCTCGTGATCCTGCCGATCGCGCTGCCGGGGATCGTCACCGGCGTCGCGCTCAGCAACACCTTCACCCAGGTCCTCGGAGTGCCACTCAGCCTCTTCACCGTGATCGTCGGCCACGCCACCTTCTGCATCGTCGTCGTCTACAACAACGTCGATCGCCCGGCTGCGCCGCACTCTCCGGCTCGTTCGAGGAGGCCTCCGCCGACCTCGGCGCCCACACCTGGCAGACCTTTCGCTTCGTCACCCTGCCGAGCATGCGGACGGCGCTCTGATCGCCGGCGGCCTGCTCGCCTTCGCGCTCTCCTTCGACGAGATCATCGTCACCACGTTCACCATCGGGGCGGGCGAACGAGACGCTGCCGATCTGGATCTTCGCCAACCTCTTCCGCGCCCAACCAACTGCCGATCGTCAACGTCGTCGCCGTCCTCGTGATCCTGATCTCGATCATCCCCGTCTACCTCGCCCACCGGCTGACCCGCGACGAAGGCGCCCCAGCACCCGCGGCGGCCGCGGCGGCAAGTTCGAGGGCGGCGGCGTCGAGACCGAGGCGACCGCGGTGCCTTAAACGTAAGGGGGAGAGTTTCAGCCGCTGGATCCTTAGAGAGGCATGGTTTCATCGGTTGACGCCTTGGATCTGCCGATTCAGCTCTTTGCGGTCGGCTCCGCAGTGGGCATGGCGTCTGCGTTGATCCGCCACAACCAGACGGGCGAGATCGACCACTGGCCAATTCACGTCGCGGTCTGCGCTCTCGCCTTCTTCTTTTTTGGACTTCTGTTCACCGCGATCGACGCGCTAACCTAATCGCCATGAAGCCAAGGAATGGCATGAACGTGATCTCAATGCGACGCTTCCTCACCTGCATCGGCGTTTCATGTCTTTTGGGCGGCATTTTCGGCCTCGTGGGAGGGCTGATGGACTGGAGCGACGGGATAGCTTTCGCGGTCTTGTGCGTAGCGGGAACCGTCGTAGCGGTCGTAACCCTGTACGAGAATCCGCTCGGGAACATCCCGCTGCACCTGCGGCGCCATACGCGTCACCAGGTCTGAAACCAGATCCTGGTCCGCCTGAGCGGAGCCCTAATCGTCGCCGGCCGGCCAGTTGGGCGGGTCTGGGCTGCTTGCCATGCCGATGATGCTAAGGAAGAAGGAGGAGAAGATCGCCTGCAGCCCGAGGATGATCAGCACCGCCGCGAGCACGAGCAGGCGCTCCTCCGATAGCTCGCCGAAGCCGCGGTGGATCCAGATCCCGACGATGATTCCGCCGATGATCAGCCCGCAGAGGAAGACGAGCGCCCCGATGACGAGGCCGCGCTCCATCGTCAGACGCCGTTCGCCCCAAGCGAGCAGGCGGTCGGGCCGCTCGCCGAGAGCGTCGACTGCAAAGGCGCGGGCGCTCACCGCCAGCGTCACCACCTGCGCCCCGATCAGGGTCAGTAGTGCCGAGGCGATCGTCGCGTGGATCTGCCATTCGTGGCCGAACATCGAGACGCCGGCAAGAGAGAGCGCCATGCCGAGCAGCCCGATCACGAGCATCGCCATGCCCGGGAACTCCATGCCTCGCGCCCGGCAGGATGTTGTTCATCCGGTTGCCGATCACCATGTCGGCGCCGTTTTCGAGCTGCTCGACGAAGCGGGGATCTCCGCGAAGTCGTAGTCGAGACCGAGGCGACCGCGGTGCCGTGATCATCAACCCGAGCCGACCGCCTCTATCCAGTCCCAGGGCTTGCCGCAGAGCCGTTTCGAATCTTCGATCGACACCGAGACCAGGGCGCCGCGGGCCTCCCCTGCCGGGGAGAAGAGCAGGGGGCCAGTTGCCGGGCGGGGGAAGCCGCCGCTGCCGGGATGGAGGTCGGCTCCACCGAAGCGCAGTTCCACTTCGTGGGTGCCGGCGCTGAGTTGGGATTCGCCGAGCTCGACGAAGCTACCTTCGTTCTCGAGTTGCTGGCGCGCTTCCCCGGTCTTGCGCCCGTCGATCCAAAGTTCGACGTTGCCGCGCACCGAGCCAAGCAGCCAAGCCGCGTAGCGGCCGGCGCGTGGCAGTTCCAGGGTGCCATCGGTGGCGTCGTAGACCGGTGCGTGACGGGCGGCCACGAGGTGAGCGCCCGGAATGTGATGCAGGAGCGCCAGCTCACCGAGGCCGCCGACTTCCGAGCATTTGGGCACGGCGGAGGGTTCGAACTGCGTGCCCAGTCCCAGGTGTTCGGGCAGGGGCTCTTCGAAGTCCGCGGGCCGCTGCCAAACCTCGTAGTACTTGCCGGACCAGACGAGCCGGTAGGGGAAGGGCGGTCGGCTGCGGACCGGGGAACGCCGCAGGACGAGCGTGCGATATTCGAAGAGGCCGGACATGGCGAGTTCGTCGGTGTCGACCGCTTCGCCCTTTTCGAGGCTTCCGCCGGCGGCCAGCGGGACCTCGCGGACGCGCAGCTCCGACGCTCCTTCGCCATCCAGGTTGCGGAGGAAGTGGCGGGCGCCGTAGGGGTTGTATTCGGTCATCAGCGCCGGCCCGTCGCCGGCGTAGCGTTCGCCGATCTGCTGCAGCTCGGCGAGTTGGCCGTATGGGGCGAGGCTGACGCCTCCGTAGGCGAGGACGTTGGACCAGATCACGCCGCCGGCTATCGCGACGATCAAGACGACGCCAGTGACGCGGTCGATGCGCAGCAGCGAAACAGCGCCGACGATCGCCAGCGAAAGCACCACGGGCGAGGCGGTTGCCAGCGCCTTGCCGCCGTTCCAGGGCGAGCCGATGAGGAGAAGCCCGGCGGCGGCGAGAAGGCTGGTGGTGTAGAGAAGGAGGGCAACGCTGCGGCGGCGCCAAGCCGACCAGAAACCGAAGGCGGCAGCAGCCAGGCCGACGGCGATCAGGACCGCGGTGATCACGCCGGGTTCGGGGTCGAAGCGGAAGTCGCCGGAGGGCCAGATGCCCAGCACCTGGACCAGCTTGAGGGGAGCGACGAGGTTGCCGAACGAGTGAGGGTCGGTGAGTGGCTCCGCCGAAGGCGGAAGCAACCCGTGGGCGACGGCAGGAATCGCGAACAGGCCGAGCAAGAGAACGAAGGGCAGGGCGAGCCGCAGAGCGCCGCGCCAGCCGAAGCGACTGACCGCGACCGCGGCAATGACAAGCAGCGCCGGGCCGATCCAGGCGAGACCGCCGACGCTGAGCTGAGCGGCGAGGGCGCCACAGGCAATCGCCAGGGGCACGACGTCGCGAGGGCCGGCTCCGGGCCGCACCGCCGCCGGCGCCAGGGCGGCGACGATCGCCACCCCAGCCGCCGCGCCGACCTCCTTGACGCCACCCCAGAGCGAGTAGCCGTAGAGCAGCGCCGGCTGGGCGGCGACGAAGACTGCAAGGGCGCGCAGGCGCCGCGAGGCGAGCAGCCCGCCGAGCATCTCCCAGAGCGGCAGCGCCAGCATCGTCGCCAGGAAGGCGACGTAGGGCTGGAAGACCCAGGCGAGGTCGCCGCCGACCAGCTTCTGCGCAGCGCCGAAGGGGACGAAGGTGCCGACCGGGTAGCCGCCCGCGAGGTTGAATTCCAGCGTCGCCCGGTAGCCGAGGGTTCGAGTCCGCCGATGCCGTGGCCGTGTTCCATGAAGCGGTCGGTCATCGCGAACCAGGTGGCGGTGTCATCGAGCTTGATGTAGCCGGCGAAGGTGGGTGAGCCGGAAAGGACCACCGGCGCGGCGAAGACACAGAAGACGCCGAGCGCCGCCGCAACCAACCAGAGGTCCGGGCGGCTGAAGCGCCAGGGATAGGAGAGCCCGATACCGAGCACGGCGAGAAGCAGGAGAACGGGCACGGTCAGCTTCGCGGTCGCGTTCGTGGCGGTGGTGAACTCGCCGACGACGATGATCGCCGCCAGCCCCGTCGGCAGGACCAGTGCTCCGGGCAGGCGGCGAGCGCTGAGCAGGTCGACGAGGAGCCCCAGGCCGGTGCACAGCAAAGCCAGCACGACCGGAAAGACGACCCAGGCGACGAACATGCTCATCGTGTACCTCCGGCGGCAGGCCTAATGGGCGGGCTGAACCCTTCCCGAGAGGGCGAGGCTCATCGCTCGCTGTGGTGAGGGGTCGTAGACCTCGACCTGGACGCTGTTGTCGGGGCTGATGAAGTAGACGCTGGTCGGGCTTTCTTCGCTGGAGACGACCTCGGTGCCGTCCTTGGCGTGGCGGACGATCGAGCCGGGGCGCTTGGCGAAGCCTTCGAGGGCCTTTTCGGGGTTGGCCAGCGGGTAGCTGCCGACGGTGAGCAGGGCGGCCGAGCCTTCTGCCACTTCGGTGCCTTCGGGCACGTAACGGACCTGGGTGCCGCCTTCGCTCAGTTCGGTCAGTTCGAGTTCGTTGCCCGCCTGGGTCCCTGCCCAGTAGACGGGCTGCCCGAGCGTCGCCGCGGTTTCGCCGAGCTCGGCCGCGGAGACGATCCGGCCGCTGGAGCTTTCCGGCGCGGCGCTTCCTTCACCGTTGCCGTCGCCGCCGCGGGTCGAGAGCCAGGCGATCAGGGCGACGAGGACCGCCAGCCCGATCACCCCACCCGGAACAAGAGGCGCTGTTTTGCTTTGTCTTTCATTCGCGGGCGAGGCGCTCGGCTTCCTCGACGCCGAGGTACGGAGCGAGGATCAGCTCGACCAGGTCGGGAAGGAGCTTCTCCAAGTCCGCCGTGCGTCCTGCACTGATCTCGCGCACGATCAGCGAGACGATGCCGCCGACCAGGGTTTCCTCGGTCGCTTCCGGCAGCGGCCGATCGCCGCCGTGCTCGGGGCGACCGGCCTTGAGGATCTCGACGAAGCCCTGCATCGAGGCGCGGTGGCGGGCGGCGATCTCGCCCCCGGCGGCAACGGGCTCGACCATGCAGAGGCGGGCCAGCTCCGGCTCGGAGGCGAGGAAGCGCAGCATCGTCCCCAGCGCCGCGCGCACCTGCTGCGGCCAGTCGCCGAAGGACTCGGCGGCGGCGCGCATCGAGGCGCGGATGTGATCGGCGACCATGTCGTAGGCGGCGAGGAAGCAGGCCTCCTTGTCGGCGAAGTGCTCGTAGAAGGTGCGGCGCGAGACCGAGGCCGCTTTGGTGATGTTGGCGACCGTGGTCGCGTTGTAGCCGCGCTCGGCGACCGTGTCGACCATCGCCGTGATGATCCGCTCGCGCTGGTTCTGCTGGATGAACTCGCGCGGCAACCCGTGCCGCCCCGCGGGAAGCCGCGGCGAGGCGCCCACCGGCGGCGCGGAGCCGTCTTTCGCCTTCCCCTGCCTTGCGGCGCGCTTTGCCGTCCCCTTTGCCACGGAATCGACCATACCCGAGACGGTTGCCGTAAAAGCCCTAGCGCAGCGGCTGGACCAGCAGCTCCTCCTCGGCGGCGCGCGAGCCGAGGTAGGGCATCACCGCCATGTAGACGAGCTCGGGCAGGAAGTCCTCGCCGCGCTCGATGCTGCCGCTTTCGATCCTGGCGAGGACGGTGCCGTAGATCGCGCCGGCGACGATTTCCGCCGTGCAGCGCGAGACCGAGTCGGGCTTCTCCGAGCTGCTCGCGGCCGCCGTCGAGGATGTCGGCGAGGCGCTGCAAGACGATGTCGCGCCGGAACTGAGCCCCGCCGCCGGATCCGTTCACCTCGACCACGAGGAAGCGGGCGCGGATGGCGTCTTCGTGAAGAAGCGCATCGCCGCCCAACCGGCCGCCCAGACCCGGTCGTGCCAGGAGGACGCCCCGGCGTGGGCGGCGAGGACCCGGTCGCAGAACTCTTCCGCCACCTCGTCGTGGACGGTGAGGAAGCAGTCTTCCTTACCGGCGAAGCAGCGATCGAAATGCGAGCGCCGCGTTTTGGCCTCCTCGCAGACCATCTCGACGCTGGTCTCCGTGAAGCCGCAATACCGACCAGGTCGATCATCGCGGCGGCGATCCGGGCGCGGGCGGGATCGGCCGGTGCCCGGGGCAGCGTCCGTTGCCGGTGCTCACATCGCCCGGCCCCTCCCCCTGCGCTCGCTCTTGGTCAAGCCGCGGCGGCGCGGCCTGCGCCGCGTCGGCTGCCCGGCCCGCCTCGACCTCGCCGACGTAGGGCGTCAGCGTCACCTGCAGCATCTCCGGCAGCAGGCCCTTGATGTCGTCCACCTCGTCGGCCAGGAGCCGCTGGTGGATCAGCCAGGCGAGACCGCCCACGATCGCCACCTCGAGGCCGTCCGGCAGCCTGCCCGCGCGCGGGTTGTGGACCCGTCCCTCGCGCAGCTTCGGCGCCACCCGCTCCAGCATTGCCTGGTAGCGCTTCAGCGCCTCTCCCCCGGCCGCCTGCGACTCGACGATGCAAAGCCGGGCGCGCGCCGGCTCCTTGGCGATCATCTCGAGCGCGATCTCGAGGCCGCGGGAGATCTGCTCCTCCCAGGGCTGCTCGGGATCGAGCAGCTCCGCGAAGACCTCCGCCGCCGCCTCCATCGTCTCGTCGAAGGCGGCGAGAAAGCACTCCTCCTTGCTGGAGAACTGCTCGTAGAAGGTCGAGAGGGCGACGCGGGCGGTCTTGGCGATCAGCTCGATCGTGGTCTTCTGGTAGCCACGCTCGGCGACCAGCTCCGCGGTGGCGAGCAGCATGCGCTCGCGCTGATTCTGGGTGACGAAGTCGCGGGGCACGAGGTGCCTTCCGGGGGGCATCGTGGCGAGCCTTTCGGAGAGCGATCGCGAGTCCGCCATTCCGGCAAGGTACCAAAACATACATCTGATGTCTACTTTCTTCCTTTACAGAAAACATTGCGTTCTACTCGCTCTAGTGCATTTACCGTTTTTGAAAGCTGCTATACCTAGACAAAAGGTCAACGTTTGCAAAACTGGTAGGACCGATGTCGGAAACGCCAAGCGCGCTCGACAGAGAAGAGGAGATCGCCCCCGTAGTGCCCTTCCCGGGTCTGCGCGCGCGGGCGCCACGCGAGCGCCTGCTGGAGGCAATCCTGCTGGTCAGCGGCGAGCTCGGCTACGAGCAGGTCGCGGTCAAGCACGTGATCGAGCGGGCGCGGGCGAGCCGGGCGACCTTCTACAAGCACTTCGAGGACCGCGAGGACTGCTTCGCGCAGGCCCACCACGACGCCAGCGAATGGCTCTACCGACGGTTGATCGGCGCCGCCAAGCGCCAGCAGAGCTGGCGCGAGGGACTGCGCGCGGCGATGGCCGAGCTGCTCGAGTTCTGCGCCAACCAACCGGCGATCGCGAAAGCGATCTTCGTCGAGGTCCATGCGGCGGGCGAGCGGTCGCTCGCCCAGCGGCGCGATTTGATGGAGCGCCTCTCCCGCGCGCTTGACAGCGCGCGCCGCGAGATTCCAACTCGCCAAGCTCCACCTCCAGTGACGTCGACCTTCATGGTAGGCGCTATCGACACCCTTGTGTGCGCGAAGTTGATGGACGGCGACGCCGCCAGCGCCCCCGAGATGCTCCCCGGCCTCCTCTACTTCGTCGTCATGCAGTACTACGGCGAGACGGCGGCCTGGGAAGAGATGACCGCGGCCTCGGTGGCGACCTGGCACTCGCGCCGCGACGCCGCGTCCCAGCTTCCCTGATCGACGAGCGGTCAGGCGCTACAGCGGGATGTTGCCGTGCTTGCGCTTCGGCTGCTCGACCCGCTTGGTCTGCAGCATCCGCAGGGCCCTGATCAGCTTCGGCCGGGTCTCGCGGGGCTCGATCACGTCGTCGATGTAGCCGCGCTCGGCCGCCGAGTAGGGGTTGGCGAAGTGGGCCTTGTAGTCGTCGATCAGCTTCTGGCGGCGCTCGTCCGGGGTCGGCGAGGAGGCGATGTCCTTGCGGTAGATGATGTTGACCGCGCCCTCGGGGCCCATCACGGCGACCTCGGCGGTCGGCCAGGCGAAGTTGAAGTCGGCCAGCATGTGCTTCGAGTTCATGACGTCGTAGGCGCCGCCGTAGGCCTTGCGGGTGACGACGGTGAGCTTCGGCACGGTCGCCTCGGTGAAGGCGTAGAGCAGCTTGGCGCCGTGGCGGATGATCCCGTTCCACTCCTGGTCGGTGCCGGGCAGGAAGCCGGGGACGTCGGTGAAGGTGACGATCGGGACGTTGTAGGCGTCGCAGGTGCGAACGAAGCGGGCCGCCTTCTCCGAAGCCTCGATGTCGAGCACGCCGGCGAGGAAGGCGGGCTGGTTGCCGACGATGCCGACCGGGAAGCCGTCGAGCCGCGAGAAGCCGCAGACGATGTTCTTGGCGAAGTGCTCGTGGACCTCGAAGAACTCGCCGTCGTCGACGATGTGGGCGATCACCTCGCGCATGTCGTAGGGCTTCGAGGGATCGTCGGGGACCAGGGTGTCGAGCTCGGCGTCTTCGCGCTCGGGGTCGTCGGCGGGCTCGAAGCGCGGCGGCGCCTCGAGGTTGTTCGAGGGCAGGAAGCCGAGCAGGTAGCGAGCGTCCTCGAGGCAGCTCTCCTCGTCCTCAGAGGCGAAGTGGGCGACGCCCGACTTCGAGTTGTGGCTCATCGCCCCGCCCAGCTCCTCGAACTCGACCTCCTCGCCGGTCACCGTCTTGATCACTTCCGGGCCGGTGATGAACATGTGCGAGGTCTCCTTGACCATGAAGATGAAGTCGGTCATCGCCGGCGAGTAGACGGCGCCGCCGGCGCATGGGCCCATGATCAGGCTGATCTGCGGGATCACGCCGGAGCACTGCACGTTGCGGACGAAGACGTCGCCGTAGGCGCCGAGCGAGACGACGCCCTCCTGGATCCGCGCCCCGCCGGAGTCGTTGATGCCGACCACCGGCGCCCCGACCTGGGCGGCGAGGTCCATCACCTTGCACATCTTCTCCGCCATCACCTCGCCGAGGCTGCCGCCGAAGACGGTGAAGTCCTGTGAGAAGACGAAGACGGTGCGGCCGTCGATCGTGCCGTGGCCGGTGACGACAGCGTCGCCCCAGGGCCGTTTCTTCTGCATCTCGAAGTCGTAGGTGCGGTGGCGGACGAAGACGTCGAGCTCCTCGAAGGAGCCGGGATCGAGCAGCTTCTCGACCCGCTCGCGGGCGGTCATCTTGCCCTTCGCGTGCTGCTTCTCGACCGCCTCCTCGGAGGCGGAGTGAATCGCTTCGGAGCGCAGCTCGCGCAGGTAGGCGAGCTTCTCCTCGTGGGTGACCGGATTCCGTTCGCGCATCGGGCGCGGGAGTCTATTTATCCGCGCCCCAAGAAGCTGCGGTCCGCACCCCCCAATTGCGATACCTGATCCGGTATCATGAGGTCATGGAATCGCTTGACACATTGGTGCGCGAAGCGCGGCTCGCGGCTGGGCTTTCGCAGCGTGCCCTGGCAAAGCGGGCCGCAACCTCCCAGCCCGCGGTCGCGCGCTACGAGCGCGGTGTTGCGACTCCATCCTGGGAGACACTGCAACGGCTGATGGCCGCGTGTGGAAAACGGCTTCGGCTCAGCACCGAAGCAGCCGCTGACCCCCACGACATCGAACTGGCCGCACGACTGCTGGAGCTCACGCCCCTGCAGCGCCTTCGCGCCCTCGGGCGCTACACCCGCTTGCGCGAGCTCTCGCCGGAGCAGCGATGACCGAGCTGGACCCGGAGCGGCTGCTGCGCACACTGGTCGAGCACGAGGTCGAGTTCTGCGTGATCGGCGCGGTTGCCGCCTGGCTGCAGGGCAGCCCCGCCGTAACGCTTGATGTCGATGTGATGCCGCGGCGCGACCTCGACAACGCCGAACGGCTCGCCGCGGCGCTCAACTCGCTCGGCGTCCGCCCTCTGGGCAGCGAAGCTTCGGTTGAACTCGAGGGCGCCGACTTCCTCGGCTGGCAGACGCAACGATTCGATACCGACGCCGGCCCACTCGATGTCGTCCCGAACGCAGCGGCAATCGGCTGCTACGAGGAAGTCGCGACGATCGAGCTTGCGCTTGGCGACCTCTCAGTGCGGGTGATCACGCTCGACGAGGTGATCGCATCCAAGGAGAAGCTGGGAAGACCCAAGGACGCTGCCGCCTTGCCGGCCTTGTACGCGACACGGGAGGCAATTCGGCAACGGCGTTCGCAGGAGAGCTGACCGGTTAGCTGAACGGCTTCTTCTGCGGTTCGGCCAGGCGATCCAGAAGCCGTTCCAGATCTCCCTCGCCGAGGCCGGAGCCCTCCCCCGCGCGCAGCTCGACGCGGGTGCCAAAGCCCTTCTCGGCCATCGTCACCTCGACCCCCTCGACGGTGGCGACAAGCTCCGCCAACTCTGGCTCGGACTTCATCAGCGTCCGTGCGGCCTCGATCATGGGGTGCGCTTCAACCCTCACCGCCCGGTTCCTCCCCCCAAATTGGACTGAAAGAGACCCTTCAGGGGGGAGAGTTTGCGCCCTTCCGACATTGACCCATTTCAGGTGTGGTCAATGTCGGAAGGGCGCAACTACAAACGGAGCAGGCGGGCCTGGGAACTGGCCGGGCGGCAGCGTGGGATTGTGGCGCGGCGGCAGCTGCTGGCGCTGGGGTTCAACTCGCGGGAAATCGAGCACCGTGTGGCGCGAGGCCGCTTGCATCTGGTGATGCGCGGCGTCTACGCCGTTGGGTGGCCGAAGCTCACGCCGAAGCGGCACTGGATGGCGGCGGTGCTTGCCTGTGGCCACGGGGCTGTGCTGAGCCATCGCAGCGCCGCCGCCCTATGGGAGATCGGTGTGGAGAAGCAAGGAGTGATCGACATCAGCGTTACGCGGCGCGCCGAATTGAAGCGGCAGGGCCTGCGCGTTCGCGGGCGCCCCTCCCTCTCCACCACGGACACTGTGACCCGGGATGGCATCCCGGTCACCAGTCCGACTCAGACCCTCCTCGATCTCGCGACCGAACTGCCCGAGCGCGAGGTCGAGCGGACCGTCAACGAGGCGGACAAGCGGGATCTCGTCGACCCAGAGACACTGCGGGTAGAACTCGATAGCCGCGCCGGAGAACCAGGAGCGCCGCTGCTCTGCCGCCTGCTGGACAAGCGCACCTTTCGCCTCTCCGACTCAGACCTCGAGATTCTCTTTCGGCCAATCGCGATGGAGGCCGGACTTCCTCTACCGCTCTCCAAACAGATGGTCAACGGCTTCGAAGTCGACTTCTACTGGCCCGAGCTTGGACTGGTGATCGAGACCGACGGCTTGCGCTACCACCGAACGCCCTCGACCCAGACGCGAGACGTACAGCGTGACCGTGCCCACACGCTCGCCGGGATGACTCCGCTCCGCTTCACCCACTACGAGATCAAGTACGAGCATTCGAAGGTCGCGACCGAACTCTCCCGAATCGCGAAGCGCTTGACGAGCCCATCCGATATTGACCACACCTGAAGTGGGTCAATATCGGATGGGCTCGTCTAGACTGCCTGGAGCTAAAAGAAGGCGCCGCCCTTGTACTCGCCGAAGACATCGCGCATCGCGCCGCAGACCTCGCCTATCGAGGCGTCGGCTGCCAGGGCGGCGCGGATCGGGTGCAGGAGGTTGCCCTCGCCGCGAGCCACGTCGCGCAGGGAGTCGAGCTTGGCCTCGACCGCGGCCTGGTCGCGGCGCTCCTTGAAGGCCTTGAGGCGGGTCAGCTGGCTCTCCTCGGCCGCGGGGTCGACGCGGAGGATGTCGACATCGTCGACCTGGTCGGTGACGTACTTGTTGACGCCGACGATGATGTCCTGACCGGATTGGTAGCGCTCGTGGTAGGAGTGCGCCGACTCCTCGATCTCGCGCTGCATGAACTCCAGCGCCTCGACCGAGCCGCCGAGCTCTTCGACCTTCTCCATCAGCTCCCAGGAGCGCGCTTCGACCTCGTCGGTCAGCGACTCGACGAAGTAGGAGCCGGCGAAGGGGTCGACGGTGTCCGCCGCGCCCGACTCGTGGGCGAGCACCTGCTGGGTGCGCAGGGCGATCCGCGCCGAGCGCTCGGTCGGCAGCGCCAGCGCCTCGTCGAAGCCGTTGGTGTGCAGGCTCTGGGTGCCGCCGCAGACCGCGGCGAAGCCCTGCAGGGCGACGCGGATGATGTTGACCTCGGGCTGCTGGGCCTGCAGCGTCACGCCCCCGGTCTGGGTGTGGAAGCGGATCTTCATCGAGTTGGGGTCCTTCGCCCCGAAGCGCTCCGCGACGATCTTCGCCCACATCCGCCGCACCGCGCGGAACTTGGCGATCTCCTGGAAGACGTTGTTGTGGCCGTTGAAGAAGAAGGCGAGGCGGGGCGCGAACTCGTCGATCTTCAGGCCCCGCTCGCAGCGCCGCCTCGACGTAGGCGATCGCGTTGGAGAGCGTGAAGGCCACCTCCTGCACGGCCGAACAGCCCTTCTCGCGGATGTGGTAGCCGGAGATCGAGATCGTGTTCCACTTCGGCACCTTGGCGTGGCAGTACTCGAAGATGTCCGTGGTCAGCCGCATCGTCGGCACCGGCGGGTAGATGTAGTTGCCGCGCGCCATGTACTCCTTGAGCACGTCGTTCTGGACGGTGCCGCGCAGCTTCTCGGAGGGCACGCCCTGTTCCGCGCCGACCAGCTCGTAGAGCAGCAGCAGGATCGCCGCGGGCGCGTTGATCGTCATCGAGGTCGAGACGCTGTCGAGCGGGATCTCCTCGAAGCAGATCCGCATGTCCTCGATCGTGTCGATCGGCACCCCGGTACGGCCGACCTCGCCACGGCAGAGCGGGTCGTCGGAGTCGCGCCCCAGCTGGGTCGGCAGGTCGAAGGCCATCGAGAGGCCGGTCGAGCCGTGCTCGATCAGGTAGCGGTAGCGCTCGTTGGTGTCCTCGGGGGTGGCGAAGCCGGCGTACTGGCGCATCGTCCAGAGCCGGTCGCGGTACATGCCCTCGTGGATGCCGCGCGTGAAGGGCGGCGCCCCGGGCTCGCCGAGGCGCTGCTCGAGGCCGGGGGCGACGTCGCTCTGGTCGTAGACGCGCTCGATCTCGATCCCGGAATCGGTGAAGACGCGCTCGTCGTCGGGCCCGACGACAGGGGCAATCGTGCGGTGGGTCTCTTCGGTGGCCATGGCGACAGAATATGGGGGAGCGGAACATTGCGGCCAATTACGGTTTGTGGAGGCAGTGCCGGGAATAACCTTGGCCGTAATCGACTTGCCGTAAGTCGCCATGAGGGGCAGCAGGGGGCGGCAGCAAACGGAGGAACGAATGAACAATGTGACCCAGCCAGCACGGGGCCGGGGCTTGATGCTGTCAGCTGTAGCGATGGTCGCTGCGCTGGTCGCGATGCTCGCCTTTGCCCCGTTTGCGTCCGCCACCAGCGACCCGGTCGCCAGCGGCACGACGACCGTCAACCTCAACAAGGGCTTCGTCAAGAAGCTGAAGAACGCCGGCGTCAAGGTGCTCAAGGTGAGCCCCGGCACGCTCAAAAGCCACAAGGTGACGCTGCCGGTGAGCGGCGGCTCGATCGACCCGACCAACGGCCTCGGCAGCCTCGAACTGAGCGGCGGGATCAAGTTCAAGGCCGGCAAGAAGACCGCTCCGGTCAACACCCTCGTCCTCGACACCGCGCAGAGCTCGCTGACCGGCAAGGTCGCCGGCAAGAGCATGAAGTTCGCCGGCGTCAGCGGCCTCACCTACACCCGCAACGGCTTCGGCGTCAGCGTCAACGTGGCGAAGCTGAAGCTGACCGGCAAGGCCGCCAAGCAGCTCAACAAGAAGCTCGGCTTCAGCGGCCAGAAGAAGAGCAGCGGCAAAGGCACGAGCAAAAAACGGGCATCCGTCAGCAAGGACAAGAGCAAGAGCCAAGACAAGGCCGTGCAGCCGCCCTTCAAGGGCAACCAGGTGCTCGGCGGCGCCTTCAGCGAAACGCAGCCGAAGACGGTTGCGGTGGTCGCGACCGGGAACGCACAGCTGGTGTTGAGCCAGGAAGCGCTGGCGAAGCTCAACAGCGTCGGCCCGCACCCACCCAATGAACCTGGCCCGTTCGCAGTGAAACTAGCGCCGGTCCCTCCGACCAAAATCGTCTCGCTGTCGCCGGTTACGGCCGCATTCCCGATCAGCGGCGGCACAATGGGCCCGACCGCGACGACGGGAGTCCTACAGACGGCCGGAGGTCTGACGCTTACCCAGAGCCTCGAAGCCGCCCCGCCTCCCGGCACCAAGGGCGTGACTGTCCTGACAATGGGCAACATCTGGGTCGACCTCGGGGCGAAGACGGCCTCGGTCGAAGTCACGATCACAAACGAAAAGACCGCGGAACTCAACAAAGGCAGCCTCGGTCGCGCTTCGATCGCCGACATCAACCTGACCGGAGCGACGATCACGTCGGATCCGACCACCCGCACGGTCAGCGTGCAAAACGCCTCGGCAACTCTGCAAGCAGTGACGGCGGAAGTGCTGAACTCGGTCTTCGTCGAACCGATTGAAGGCAAAGGCAAAGGCGCCTTCGCCGGGGGCGACCCGCTCGGGGTCTTCTCCTTCACCGCGCAGACGCAGTAGCCAAGCCCGACGTATCTGGCTCGGAGAGAGGGCGGCCTTCCGGCCGTCCTCTCTTTGGCCTTTTGATCTAGAATTTTCAAGCGTTTAGCTTGCATCTGCGTGTTCCCTTCGATACCTTCGGCCGTACCGGATAGGCATTTGAAAGGTTCCGGGAAAGGCGGACTCAAGGGCGCATGGCGCCGAGCCATGCTGGAGGGGAAAGGGAGTAGGGAGATGTCGGAGCTGGCCAGCCGCAAGCCACCGCAGTTGCTACAGCCGTTCTGGCCGATCGAGGACCAGCACGGGGTCGCTCACGTGCTGCTCGATGGGCTGCCCCCGGCCAACGCCGAGCGGGTGATGCCGCTACTGATCGATATCGCCGTCCTGAGCGATGCGCTACGCAGCCTGCAGGACTCCGACGGCGCGTCAATTTTCGAAAAGGGGACAGAGGTGCTGAGCGCCAAGACCGCGGATCTGCTGTCAGAGCTGGCGGAGCTTGTCGATGACGACAGCGCCGCCCTCATATGCAAGCGCGCCGAAGCCCTGGCGGGCCGGTCCGATGCAGAGGCGATCATCCGACAGATCGCCGAAGAAGGGTCCGCGCCGCCGCTCGAGGTCGTCTGCGGCCCGCTCTGCACCTGGCGGGCAAAGACCCGCAGCCCTCTGCACTCGTTTATCGCAGCAAGCCACAACGAGCAGGTGCAGGGCCGGCTCGACGGCTTTGATCGAGCCATGGACGACGCCATGGCCGAGCTCCGCGATGTACTCGAAGCCCCGGAGCTATACAGCAAGTGCACGATGGCGATGCACGCCACCGACATGATCGTCTCCGCTGGCGAGGCGGCAGCCCATCCCAAGCATTTCGCCTATTTCATGCCGCAGGACGAAGGGTTCGACGACCTTCCGCCGGAGCAACAGAGAACGCTCTACCTCCACAACGTCCACCTGGCCCGTTTCGAGAAGATCACGGCTCCCCTGGCCGAAGGTCTCCTGAGCGGGCCGATGCAAGCCGCAGAAGTTCCGATCGAAGCCACGCTGGCCCCCTGGATCCGCGGACACGACAACGGCCACAACCTGGCAATAAAGGGAACCGAGGCCGCTCACGGCCGGCTCTGCGAGACGCTGGGCAAAGAGCCCTTCCACATGCTGGGAGAGGCGTTCGCCAATGCCTATGGCTTCCTCATGGCCGTCTCGGAGGCATGGCGCGGCATCTCCGGCGCAACCCGTCTCGAGATGTGCACAACCCACATCGCCGAGTTGCTGCACTACATGCGTCGCGGGCCACAGCACCACAGCGACCCGGGCTCCGCCTACCTCGAACTCAGCTTCCTCTCGAGCGGGGGATTCGTCGAGATCGACGGAAGCGGGCAGATCCACTGGAACGAGGACGATCTCTACGGTGGAATGGTGGCTCTGGCGCGGGCGCTCACGCAATCGATCGTGGGTACGAAAGAGGAGCGGGATGCGATTCTGTTCGTCGACCGTCACGCCTGGCCGGCAGACCTCGCGGCCGGGGAGATACCGGGCACTCCGGCGGGTGAAACGTTGAGGGCGATGCGCGACCAGCTCGCCAACGTCCCCACCTCGATCGCCTTCTACCGCACCAGCGACGTCGCGGCGTCGCAGAGCGTCCCGGTTCCCGCTTAAGCCGAGGCGCCCAGAAGGCGCTCGACGCCCGACTTGTCGATCGTCATCTGCAGGCCGTCGCGCAGCTCGACCTTCGGCTCCCAGCCGAGCAGGTCGCGGGCACGCGTGATGTCGGGGCGGCGCTGCTGCGGGTCGTCGACCGGCAGCGGCTCGAAGACGATCTCCGAGCGCGACCCGGTCACCTCGATCACGGTCTTCGCCAGTTCGAGCAGGGTGAACTCGTTCGGGTTGCCGATGTTGACCGGCGAGTGGACGTCGGACTCGGCCAGGGCGACGATGCCGCGGATCAGGTCGTCGACGTAACAGAAGCTGCGGGTCTGATCGCCCTCGCCGAAGACGGTCAGCGGCCGGTCCTCGAGCGCCTGGCGGAAGAAGGTCGGGATCGCGCGGCCGTCGTGGGCGCGCATGCGCGGGCCGTAGGTGTTGAAGATGCGGACGATCGAGGTGTCGACGCCCTGCTGGCGGTGGTAGGCCATCGTCATCGCCTCGGCGTAGCGCTTCGCCTCGTCGTAGACGCCGCGCGGGCCGATCGGGTTGACGTGGCCCCAGTAGTCCTCGGTCTGGGGGTGGACCTTGGGGTCGCCGTAGACCTCGCTGGTCGAGGCGATCAGGAAGCGGGCGCGCTTGAACTTGGCGACGCCGAGCATGTGGTGGGTGCCGTGCGAGCCGACCTTGAGCGTGTGCAGCGGCAGCCGCAGGTAATCGATCGGGCTGGCCGGCGAGGCGAGGTGGTAGACGAAGTCGACGTCCTCGGGGATGTCGACGTACTCGGTGATGTCGACGTTGCGGAAGTCGAAGTCCGCGTCGCGGATGTGCTCGATGTTCTGCAGCGAGCCGGTCTCGAGGTTGTCGACGCAGATCACCCGGTGGCCCTGGCCGAGCAGGTGCTCGCAGAGGTGGGAGCCGAGAAAGCCGGCGCCGCCGGTGACCACGCAGGTGCTCATCGCGGCAGCATGCTACCTCGCCGCTCCACAGGCAGACTTCGACCCTCCGCCAACGCTCGGCAGGAGTCTCGCTTGATGTTTGGGGGAGGGTCGATCTGCCGTGCCGGAAGGGCGCAAATTGCGCCGATGCGTACACTCGTCCAGGCAGGGGGAGAGATTCCAGGAGCGGCTGCTTGGCTGGTCATGTTTGGACGGGGGGACTGAACCGGTGCGGGGAGACGAGCGGCCAGGTGAGCCAGGGACGAGTCGAGCGAGGCCGCGCGTAAGCGGGCGGCGATCGAGATGATCGCCCGCCACGAGGCCGCGCTGAAACGCACCGCGCGGCGCTACTCGCTCGATGCCGAAGACGTCGACGACGCCTACCAGCGGGCGCTGGAGATCGTCCTCACCAAAGCGCCGACCACCGACCCGCGCGAACTGATCCGCTGGACCCAGACGGTCACCAAGCACGAGGCGCTTGCCGTCAGGCACGGAGCGCGAGAGGCTGCTCGGCCTACAGCTGCGGCGACGACACGGCCGCCGACCCTGTCGCCGGTCTTGCGGCGACCGGCAACGACCCCAACGAGCAGGCGGAGCGCAGCGAGGAGGTCGCCCGCAGCCGCGAGGCGCTGCGAGGCGCTGAAGCCGGCCGAGCTGCGGGCGCTGAGCCTGCTCGCCGCGGGCCACTCCTACGCCGAGATCGGCGAGCTGACCGGCTTCAGCCAGACCAAGATCAACCGGGTCCTGGCCGAGGGCCGAGACCGCTTCCGCGGCCTCCTCTCCAGCAGCGAGGACGGCAGCCGCTGCCGCGAGCTGCGGCCGCTGCTCTCGGCCTTCTGCGACGGCGAAGCGAGCCCGCGCGACGTCGGCGACCGTGCGCGAGCACCTGCGGGCCTGCGCGCACTGCCGCGCGACGATGCGCGCCTACCGGGCGGCTCCGCGGATCGCGGCGGCGCTGGCGCCGGTGCTGCCCGCCCTCGCGCTCGCTGCTGGAACGAGCGCACGATGTCCTCGCCGGGCTCGCCTCGAGGCTGCCCGGCGTCAGCGGCAGCGGCGACTCGGCCGCGACCCAGATTGCCGTGGCCGGCGGCATCGCGCGGCGCCGGCATGGTGGCGCTCGCCAAGCTCTGGCGGTCTGCGCCGGGGCGGCGGGAACCGCCGCCTGCGTGGCGACCGGCGTGCTGCCGGCGCCTGACCTGGCGCCCGGGCACTCGCAGCCCCGGCGATCGAGAGGTCCGTAGCGGAACCGGTCCAGGCGCCGGCAGACGAAGCGGTGGAGTACGAACCCGCGCCGGTCCCGGCGCCAAAGCCGAAGCCGAAGCCGAAAGCGCCAGCGAAGGAAGAAGCCGAAGTCGCGAGCCCGAAGCGACGGGAGCGATCGAATACGAACCGGCGGTGGTGGCGCCGAACCGGTCGCGCCGGTCGTGAGCGGCGGCGAAAGCAGCGCCTTCGAGCGGCTCGGCGGCCGGGGAGTTCGGGCCGTGAGGGCGCTGGCGGTCGCGATCCTCGCCGCCCTCACGGTGGCGCACCGGCGGCGAGCGCGACGGCTACTGCAGCCGATCGACCTGCGGGTCGACGGTGGCGAGGAGAGCTGGCACGCGAACCCGAGCTTCTCGCTGACCTGGACGGATCCGCCGGGAACGACCGCGGTTCACTACCGCGTGCTCGATCCAGCGGGGCATCTCGTGAGGCCGGAGACGACGCTCGCCTGGGCGGCGACCTCGATCCAACACCCTCGCCGTCCCCGCGGCTCCCGGGGCCTACACGGCCGAAGTGTGGCTGGAAGACGCGAGCGGAACCGAAGGCCCTCCGGTCACCGCCAAGCTGCGCTTCGACGATGTGGCGCCCGGACAGGTCGAAGCCGGGCCGGTCCCGGCCTGGATCGGCCGCAACGCCTTTCCCTACACACTCCACCTCGGCCACCCGACCGGGCCGCTGCCGCTCTCGGGCATCCGCGGCTACGCCGTCTCGATCGACGGGTCGCCCGAAGCGGGCCCCTGCGAAACGGCGACGATCTGCAGCGAGGGCGAGATCGACCTGCGCGGCGGCCTCGCCGAAGACTCGCTGACGATCCCCGGGCTGCCCGAGGGAACGAGCTATCTGCACGCGGTCGCCGTCTCAGGCTCGGGAACTCAGTCGAGGCTGCCGGCCACTGCGCCTTGCATGTCGACGAGACCGACCCGGTGACCCGGCTTTCGGGCCGGGAGCGGTTGGTCGAACCAACCGCTGAAACTGACCGCGAACGCCACCGACGAGGGCTCCGGGATGGACGCCGTCAGCGGCGGCACAACGCCGTTCACGGCGATCCGTGTCGACGGCGACACGCCGGCGATCGCGGCGGGAGACTCGGTGGCGACGACGCTGATCGCGTCCGGCATCCACACCGTCGCCTACTACGCCCGCGACGCCGCCGGCAACGTCGACGACGGCGGCATCTCCGGCGGCAGGCCAGACCACGAGCCGGCCACGACCTTGGTCAAGATCGACCGCGATCCCCCGCAGGTGGCCTTTGCCGACGCCCAGGACCCGCTCGACCCGGAGCGGATCGAGGCGCGCGCCTCCGACTCGCTCTCGGGCCTGGACCCCGATCGCGGCTCGATCGTCGTTCGCCCGGCCGGCTCGGGCGAGCGCTTCACCGCGCTGCCAACCGAGCGAAGCGGCACGCTGCTGCAAGCCCGCTGGGACTCCGAGTCCTACCCGCCGGGCGAGTACGAGTTTCGCGCCACCGCCTATGACCGGGCCGGCAACGTCACGGTCGCGACGAACCGCAGCGATGGATCGACGATGAGGCTTCCCAGCCCGCTCAAGATCGCGACCAGCCTCGCCGTCGAGTTTCGTTCGCGCAGCATCGCCTACGGGCGGGGAGCGCCCTTCCGCGGCCGCCTGTTCGCGGGACGCAGAACACCGCTGGCCGGGATGCCGGTCGAGATAATCGAGCGCTTCGACGCCGGCGCCGAGCCAAGCGAAAGGGTCACCACGGTGCGGACCGGCCCCGGCGGCTCGTTCGGCCTCCACCTCGCCCCGGGGCCGAGCCGCGAAGTGCTCGCCGTGGCGCAGCCAACCGCGTCCCTGCGCGGAACGAGCAGCAAACCGGTGCGACTGGGGGTGCGCAGCGGCCCGCGCCTGCGGGTCTCCTCGCCGGTGGCGAGGATCGGGGGGCGACCGATCGTCTTCAGCGGCAGGGTCGCCGCAGACGGCGCACCGATCCCCACCGACGGCAAGGCCGTGCAGCTCCAGTTCCGCCTCCCGGGCCTGCCCTGGAGCGAGTTCCGCACGGTCCACACCGATTCGCGGGGGCGCTTTCGCTACGCCTACCGCTTCGCCGACGACGACAGCCGCGGCGTGCGCTTCCAGTTCAGGGCATTCGCCCCGGCACAAGCCGGCTGGCCCTACCAGCCGGCCGGCTCGGCGCCGGTCACGGTGCGCGGTGCTTAGACAGGCAGCAGCTCGGCCGCCTTGCGCACACGCTGCTCGACTCGGCTGCGGGTCTTGCGTGCCTCGGTCGTCGCTTTCCGACGCGCGGTCGCGCCGCGGCGCTCGGTGCGCTTGACCCGACGGCGAAGCTCGGTGCGGTAGGACTTGAGCTGTTTTTCGGCGGCCGAGCGAGCGGTGAACGGCTCGACCAGCTCGGTGACGCGGTCGGTGACGGTGAGGACGACGCCGACGGGAATGTCGACCGCGGTCTCGGCGACCGTGCGCGCCTGGTTCTTATCGGCCGCAGGGGCTTTGGCCTTCGCCGCGGTACCGTTGCTTTTGCTGGCTTTGGTCTGCGTTGCCATGAAGTTGAATCCCTTCGGGTAAATGGGTTGCCTGCCTGGGGGAAGTTCGCGAGTGTAGCGAACATACGTTCCAGCGAACAAGTGTTCTTAAACCCGAAGCGCGGATCGGTTACTGGGCGGCCCGGGCGATTGCCAGTCCGCGCTCCCCGGCCGCCGCGGCGATCGGGTAACGGGCGTCGAGGCCGAGCGATGCCTGCTCCAGGGAGAGGCCGCCAAAGCCGACCTCTCCCCCGGCCTCGCGCACGATCAGCTGAGCGGCGGCCGCGTCGACCGAGCGACAGGGACGAAGGCTGAGCATCGCGTCGAGGCGTCCGGCGCCGACGTAGGCGGCGGTGATCGCGATCGAGCCGACCACCCTGAGGCGGTAGACCTTGCCGGCGAGCGCCCCGAGCGCGACCAGCGCCCGCTCCGGCTCCGCCGACTCGACCCCGAGCAGCTCCAGCTTGCCGGCGTCGGTGGCGACGCCGATTCGCTCGCCGTCAAGCGTCGCGCCCTCGCCGCGGCGGGCGGCGAACTCCTCGCCGGCGCCGAAATCGAAGACGTAGCCGAACTCGACCTCGGCCATCGAGTCGCCGGAGGCGACGGCGATGCTGAGGCTGTGCGAGGGCAGTGTGCGGCGGGCGTTGAGCGAGCCGTCGATCGGGTCGATCACGACCCGGGCCGGCCCCCCCGACCCGAGCTCGACCTCGCCGCGCTCCTCAGAGACGGCGACGAAGGAAGCGCCCTGCGCGGCCAGCGCCTCGAGCTCGGCGAAGACCGCGTCCTCGCAGCGGCGGTCGATCGCCAGGGTGCGATCGCCCCCCTTTCCAACGCCCTCGTAGACGGTGCGCGCCTCGACTCCGCGCACCTCCTCGAAGATGGAACGCTGCGCCGCCACCGCGCGGCGGCAGATTCCCAGCCAGTCTGCGGAAAAAACGTCCACCGAGGCCATCCTATGGAGGCCGCCCAGTCGCTAGCGTTGAACCATGCTCGCTCTCGCCGAGGCCCAGCAACGCGCCGTCCTCCACGGCGAGGGCCCACTGCTCCTGATTGGCGCGACCGGGACCGGCAAGACGGAGACCCTGGCCCGCCGCTTTGCCCGCCTCGCCGAAGAGGACGCCGGGCCGGAGCGCGTGCTGGTCCTGGCCTCCAACCGACCGACCGCGCGCCGCCTGCAACAACGGGTCGAGACGCTGCTCCGCGATTCCTACGAAGAGCTTTGGATCGGCACCTGGGACGAGCTGGGTGAGCGGTTGTTGCGCGAGCACGCGGTTGCGGCAGGCCTCGACCCCTACTTCGACGTGCTCGGGCCCGCCGAACGCCTGGCGATGCTGCTCAACCGCTTCGACGACCTTCCCCTGCGCAATCGGGAGATCCGCGGCAACCCGGCCGGCCTGCTGGCCAAGCTATTGACAGAAATCGACGAGCTGAAGTCCGGCTCCGAGCCCCCGGAGCCGGAGCTGGCGGAGTTCTGCGCCGCCCACGACCGAATCCTCGCCGAGTCGGGAAACCTGGACCGTGGCGATGTCTTTCTGACGTTCAACAAGCTGCTGCACGAGCGAGCCGATGTCGCCGCGGAAATCGCCACCCGCTTCACCTACCTGATGGTCGACGAGTACGAGGACACGACGGACGCCCAGCGGGCAATCCTCGCGAAGCTGTCCGCAGATAACCCGAATCACCTCTACGCGCAAAACGCCTCTTCTGCGGGTGGCATGGGCTCGCAGCCGAACGTCCTCGTCCTGGAGGAGGTGTTTCGCGAGCCGACGGTTCGATTCTGGCGCTGCTGCAACGAGAGGGCGCAAGCGCAAGCCGTCGCCCGCGACGTCGAGCACCTGCTCGTGGAAGGCACCTCGCCCGAGACGATCTGCGTCCTCCTGGACAACCTCGCGACAGACGGAGGAGCGGTCGCGGCGGCGATGGAGGAGCGCGGCGTGCCGTTTCACCTGACAGGTCCCGCGGCGCTTTTCCAGCGCCCCGAGGTTCGCGACGCGATCGCCTGGCTGCGGGTGCTGGCCGACCCCGGCGATTCGCCGGCGGCCGCGCGGGCGCTGACGAGACCGCCGATCGAGCTGCGCTCGGCCGACCTCGCCCGTCTGACGACGATCGCTCGGCGCCGCAAGGTGGACATGGTCTCCGGCTGCGAGGCGGCGCTGGAAAGCCCGCAGATCCCGCCCGAGGGACGAGAGCGGATCCAGTCTTTCCTGAAGCTCTACGGGGAAGCCTCGGCAGCGATGGAGGAACGTCGCGCCGACGTCTTCGTACGGCGGCTGATCGAGCGCGTCGGCCTGCGCAGGCAGCGACTCTTCGCGGCCGAGCCCGAGGTGGCCGAGCGGCTGCTCGGGCTCTCCCGTCTGGCCGAGCTTGCCGCCACCTGGACGCGCCGCGAACCGCATGGCTCGACGCGGGACTTCGTCCGCTATCTCAGCGCCGTGGCCGAGGCCGGAGTCGAGGCCGCCGGTGGCGAGGAGCCGCCGTCGCCGGGCGCCGTGCAGGGGTTGGGACGCGTGGCCGCCAAGGGCATGGAGTTCGACCACGTCTTCGTGCTCGGCTCCGATCGGGATGCCGTGCAGGCGTGCTCGACCCTGGTGCTCTCCCGAATCGAGGGCGAGGGCGAGGCGCCGGAGGGAATCGAGGAGGAGCTGCACGAAGAGGAGCTGTTCGGGCCCGCCGAGGGCCTGCACGCGACCTATCGGAAGCTGCGCGAGGAGGTGTTGGAGGCGTCCTGGAGGGCGGGCCGGGAGCTTTCCGAGCCGCGCCTGGACACGGTCGTCGACGTCAACCGGGCGATCGCCCGCCACCTCGAGCTGCTGAAGCTGGCGGCGCTGGCCCAGCGGCCGGGCGAGGAGGCGACGGCGGAGGCGATCGAGGCGGTCAACGGCCTGCTGCGCCAGGTGGCGAGCCCCGAGCAGCAGGCTGAGCTCGACGCCTCGCCGCTCGACGCCTACCTGCTCGACTCCGAGCACGAGCGCGACGGCCGCCGCGCCCTGATCGCGGCCCGCCACGAGCCCTCGCTGGAAGCCTTCCTGCCCCGCCGCGGAGACGGCGCGCTCAGCCTCTCGGCCTCCGACCTCGACCTCTACCTGACCTGCCCGCTGAAGTACAAGTTCGGCCGCGTCTTCGGCATCCCCCAGGAGCCGACGATCAACCAGCGCTTCGGCATCCTCATCCACAACGTCCTCGAACGCTTCCACAAGGACTCCGGCGCCGAGGGCGACGACGGGCTGGAGCGTCTGATGGACCTCTTCGAGTCCGGCTGGCGGCGCTCCGGCTTCGGCGCCAGCGACGACGAGCTGCAGTTCCGCGACCGCGCCCGCGAGGCGATGCGCCTCTACTGGGAGCGCGAGCAGGAGTCCGAAGGGGAGCCGGTTTGGCTCGAGCGCAAGTTCGACATCAAGATCGGTCCGCACCACGTACGCGGCCGGGTCGACCGGGTCGACCGCCTCGCCGATGGCAGCTACGAGCTGATCGACTACAAGACCGGCCTGCGCAAGAGCGAGGCCGACCTGGAGAGCGACCTGCAGCTCGCCCTCTACCGCCTCGCCGCCCGCGAGGCCTGGGGCATCGAGGCCGGGAGCGCCAGCTACTACTACGTACTCGACGCCGACAAGGTCGCCGCGCCGGTCAGGCCCGACGACGCCGAGCGGGTCGAGCGGACGGTGCTCGAAGTGGGCGAGGGTGTCCTCGGCCAGGACTTCGAGCCGCGGCCTGCGCCGACGACGTGCAGCTGGTGCGACTACCGGCTGATCTGCCCGGCCGCCGAGAGTTAGCTACTGGCCGCCCTGCTGGCGGAGGAACTGCTGGAAGTCGCGGGCGATCGAGTCCGCCGACGGGATGTCCTCGGGGCCTTCCAGCTGCTCTGACTGTTCGGCCTCGATGCGGTCGACCAGCTCCTCTATCTCCGGGTTGGCGGCGATCGCGCGGCTGATCTGGTCTTCGTAGTTGGCCGCTTCTTCCTCCAGCTCGCTGGCATCCACGGCGATGCCGGTCAGGCCCTCGAGGCGGCGCAGCAGGGCGAGGGCGGCCTTCGGGTTGGGGACCGCGGCGACGTAGTGGGGGACCGCCGCCCAGAGCGACGCCGAGGTCATCCCGACCTGGCGGCAGCAGTCGTGGACGACGCCGACGATCCCGGTCGGCCCCTCGTAGCTGGAGCGCTGCAGGTCGAGCTCCTCGACCAGCTTCTCGTCGGAGGCGATCCCGGTGATCGGCACCGGCAGGCTGTGGGAGACCTCGGCGATCAGCGCTCCCAGGGTGATCACCATGTCCACGCCGAGCGCGTCGGCGGCGGTGGCGATCGTCTCCGAGAAGGTGCGCCAGCGCAGGTTCGGCTCGGTGCCGTCGAGCAGGACCAGATCGCGCTCGGCGCCGGGCACCCGCACGGCGATCAGGTTGTTCTCCGGCCAGTCGATCCGGCGGGCCTCGCCCTCGGTGAGCACGATCGTCGGCCGGGTCGCCTGGAAGTCGAAGTAATCCTCGGCGTCGACCCGGGCGATCAGCTCGGCGTCGAAGGCATCGCCGACCGCACCGAGCGCCGTCGACGCGGCGGCCGCGGCGTCGTTCCAGCCGCGAAAAGAGCAGACCAGGATCGGGTCGCGGAGCTGCGGGATGTCGCCTTCCCAGCTGAGTGAATCCACACTCTGAGACTACCGATGGTCCGCTGCGGGACTGCGATCCAGGGCTATGCGGGGGCGGCCAGGGCGCGGCGGATGAGGCGATAGGCGATGAACAGCGCCAGGGCGGCGAAGGAGAGCTGCAGGACCCGCTCGGAGACGTGGTTGGCGACACCCACGCCGATCAGCACGCCGAGCGGCGAGAGGGCGCCGACGATAACCGCGTTGCGGACGTTGACATTGCCGTAGGAGCTCTGGCGGATCGCCCCGATCAGGGCGACGATGACGATCATCAGCAGCGAGGTCGACTCGCCCTCGACCTGGCTGAGGCCGATGAAGACGGTCAGCGCCGGGACGAATAGAACGCCGCCGCCGACGCCGACGATGCCGCCGGTGAAGCCGCCGGCCATGCAGATCAGCGCCGCGAGCAGCTCGTTCACGAGAGGATCAGCTCGATCGCGATCGCGATCAGCAGGGCGGCGAAGAGCAGCGAGACGGCACGCTGGGAGATCCGCTGCTGGACCGCGGTGCCGATCACGACCCCGATCACCGCGGGGATCGCCAGCAGCAGGCCGGTGAGGACGTGGACGTTGCCGTAGATCCCGCCCTGGGCGATCGCGCCGAGCAGGCCGATCAGGACGATCGCCGCCAGGCTGGTGCCGGTGGCGAGCCGCTCGCCGTAGCCGAACCAGAAGATCAGCAGGGGAACGATCACGGTGCCGCCGCCGACGCCGAAGAGGCCGCTGAAGATTCCCGCCAGGGTGCCGATCGTGGCGAGCTTGAGGACTGGATGAGAGGGCAGCGCCGGGTCCGGGGTCATCGTGCCGCGATACTAGAGCCGTGTCTCCCAGAGCAGAGACAGGGGGCGGCGGGCTGGCGGCGGCGCTGGAGTCGTTGCGCCTCGATCCCCCGCGTACCGCGATCCTCACCGACGTCGACGGCACGCTGGCGCCGATCGTCGAACAGCCGGAGAAAGCGGCCGTGCCGGCGCGGGCGACCGAGCTGCTGGAGGCGCTGAGCGGGCGCTTCGGGCTGGTCGGTTGCGTCTCGGGACGCCAGGCGCTGGAGGCGCGGCGGCTGGTCGGGGTCGACGGCATCTCCTATGCCGGCAATCACGGCCTCGAACTGCTGCTGCCCGGCGCGGAGACCCCCCAGCTCGACCCCGCTCTAGCCGGGCAGGAGGGGCGTGCCGCCGAGTTCGTCGCCGCGCTCGACCGCGCCGAACTGGCATCGCTCGGGCTGCGCTCCGAGGACAAGGGGCCGATCCAGTCGCTGCACTGGCGCGGCGCCGAGGACGAGCGCGCCGCCGAGGCCCGCGCCCACGAGATCGCCGCCGAGGCGGGACGGGCCAAGCTCGAACCGCACTGGGGGCGCAAGGTGCTGGAGATCCGCCCGGTCGGCGGCGGCGGCAAGGACGCCGCGGTCGCGGCGCTGCTCGCCGAGGACGGGGTCGGCGCCGCGATCTACGCCGGCGACGATCGCACCGACCTCGACGCCTTCCGCCGTCTGCGCGAGCTGCGCGCCGGCGGCGAGCTGACGACGGCGATCTGCGTCGGCGTGATCTCGCCGGAGGCGCCACCGGAGCTGGCCGAAGAGGCCGACCTCTTCGTCGACGGCCCGGACGGCTGGCTCGCGGTCCTCGAGGCGCTGGCGGAATAGGCGATGCCCTACACCGATCTGCTGCGCGTGACCGTCCTGCTCACCGGTGCCGAGGCGACGGCGCTGGCGACGATCACCGCGATCGCGGTCAACCGCGACAACGACAGCAGGACGCTGATCGTCGCCGCGACCTGGTGGCTGATCTCCCTCGCGGTCGGCTTCTACCTCGGCCGCCCGTCCCGCGCCGCCGACTCCCTGCGCGGAACGCTCTCCGGCGCCCGCACCGCCACCTCCCTGCCGCCGGAGACCCCGGCCCGGATCTCCTTCGGCCGCCTCTGGCCGGTTGCCGCAACCGCCATCGCGGCCGGAGTCCTCGGCGTCTTCTTCCCCGGCGTAGCGGCGATAGGCGCCGGCTACGCCCTGCTCGTCTCGCTGGCCTGGCACTCGCGCGAGGCTGCGGTCCTGGCGATAGAGCAGCGCGACGGCGTCAAGTTCTACGTCGTCCCCAACTCCGCCCTACGCCCCATACAGCTCGTCCGCACCCCGGGCCTGCGAACCGGCCGCCGTGCCGCCGCCTGAGTGACTTTCGCGTCGAAGGGGTAGCGTGAAGTCGATGAACCGCCGAACCCCGATCGTGCTCGCCGTCCTGGCGCTGGCGCTCCTGCTCCCGGCGACCGCCACGGCTGCGGAACGGACGGTCAGCGTCCACGGCACAGCGACGCTGAAGGTCCCGAACGACACCGCCTCCCTCGGCTTCTCGGTGAGCAAGGAACGCAAGACCAGGAAGACGGCCCTGCAGGCCGTCGCGGTACATCTGCGAAAGGTGATCGCAACCGTTCAGGGCACGCCCGGCATCGGCCCCGGCGACGTGAGCACCGGCGAAATCTCGGTGCGGAAAACGACCAAGGGCAAGCGGACGCTCTACCGCGCGGCAGAGGGAATCGGCGTGATCCTGCACGAGCCAGACCGAGCCGGAGAACTCGTCGCCGCCGCCGTTGCAGCCGGAGCAACGGGAACCCGCGGCCCAAACTTCTTCCCCGGCAACCCGGAACAAGCCTTCAACACCGCCCTGTTGGCCGCCTTCGCCCAGGCAAAAGCCAAGGCCACAGCCCTAGCCGGCGCTGCCGGAGCGACCCTGGGCCAAGTCCTCAGCATCGAAGAAGGCGCGGAAATCAACGAAACGACGCCTGTCAGTGGCGAGGTCAAGGGCGGGCCAAAAGCGTCCCCAAGCCCGCCGGTCAAACCCGGCAGCTCCACAGTCACCGCCACGGTCCGCGTCGTATTCGCCTTGGAATAGTAGGCGCTGACAAGCGCTACTGAAATGATTTAAGGAAAGCCACGGCATCGGCTGAAGAACCGAAATCTGCCATTACACGGTCGCCGTTGTCGTATCGGATGACGACCTCGAAGCGAACAAGAGGTTCCATACCAATACTGACTTTGTGATGTTGGATGAGCTCTATGGCGGCCTCAATCGAGGTGAACTCAGTGGCCATTCCATGCAAGGGAAGGACGGAGATACTTTCGACACGGCGAAGAATTGAGTCGGCGAGATCTTGGATAAACTTCTGTATCTGGTCTGACGTCTTAACTCGAAGCGTTTCGCCGATTTGGTCCCGCTGCTTTTCACTCAGTTCATTCCACAGTTCAATTTGTGTCTTAAGAAAGTCATCCGTCGAGGTCTCGTCATAGCCGACATCGATATTCCACTTGCGAAACGCCCAGACAATTGCGTCGTAAGGGATGTGAAGGACCGAAAATCCGTTCGACCTAAGTTGATTTAGAGAGCCCGGTGTCCATTCACCAGCCAGTACAACGCCAGCGAACGGTCTTGCGTGGGCCCAGGTTGCCAGGAGAGGCAAGACCGCCCCCTGGATCTCCTGCGCCTTGTTACGGCTGTGCTTGGTGTAGCGCCGCCAGGCCGTCTCGATAAATGCAACTGGAATTCCGAGTTGCTCGTCGGTGCCACCACGCTCCAGAACATGGTCGAGATCGTGTGTATTCCCGAGGTCGTCCGTCCAAGTAACTTTCCTTCCAGACCGTGCAGCGCGTTCCCCTTGGGTATCCAGATAGAGGGCATGCTCATCGGCAAAAGTCCTGAGCGGAGACGTGATCGCCGCCTCCAAGGTGTCGCCGATAATCTGTCCGAGGCGATGGCCCGGTGCTTGAGCCATTTAGCCTTCCACCTTAAGAATTCCCTCGTGGAGCGGCACTCTGTGCTTACGGTTCTTCCACTTCGTGTTGCGATCGCGTAGCTTTTCGAAACTCCAACTTCGAAAACCTGCACTCAGGGCCAACTCTCCAAGCCAACGCTCAACTGGAACATGGACGGCATATGGCGCAGAGTCGCCGATGACCACGTGGGCAGTAGAGCCAGATCGGCAAACACGCCTCAATGCAAGCCAGGTTTGTGCCAGATCATGGAAGTACGCGGCAACCATCAAATGGTATGCCTTACGTCCTCCATGATTCTCCCGCTCCGCGGAAAGGCGGTTATATACAGTGAGTAGCTCTCGTCTAATGGGCTCCACCTCGCTCGCATCTAGAGCCGCAGAGGCGTCATACCGAACCATGTGCTGAGAGCATGACCGTATGAGAAACGAACGGACCGCCGATTGGAGATCGCTCCATCTCTCGATCTCTCCGAGGAAGGTCATCTCTATTCGCGTTGCGTCCGCGTAGTCGAAGTTGTTTGGATACGGCGGCGACGTGACCACGAGATCCACGGACTGATCGGCAATCCCGTTAGCTGCGCGAGCATCCTCTTGGAGGATCTCCGCAGTTGTCCCGTGGATGGACATTTCGCGCATGTCCTCGGCCATGAGAGATACCTGTGCTTGGAATGCGCTTGTTGGCTCGGCGACCTTTGCCTTGGTCTTATTCGGTAGAACGTATTGCCATTGGGCAGTGCCAACGGGCGAGCAGGAACGCAATATCGCGAGTAGTGCAAGCCAGAGCAACTCGTCCACTCCATCGCTCTCTCGAGCGTCTTCGATGCTGTCGCGGAGCCCTAGCAGGGTGGCAAGCGTTGCGCGGGGATAGATTTTCGCCAGCAAGGAAGGTGGGTTGGCCCAGATACGTGGCGTCGTTTGCTTCAAGATCATGGTCGATCTTTGTACAAAATGATCGGGATCTTCACCCCAAGCCAGCTTCGCTTTCGCGATGCGTGCAACCAATGGATGCGTCTCGAGGCCGATCGCATTTGCTCCCTGCGCCTGGGCAGCGAGCAGCGTCGTACCCGATCCAGCGAATGGATCCAGAATCTTGAGAGGTCGCTTTTTCTGAGCGCTCTGGATCACCGACTCGGCCCATGCAGCCGAGAATCCGGCTGAGTAACGGAACCAACGATGCACCGGGAGCGCCATATTTGGTGTGAAGGCACCACTCTTCGTGGACTCGGGGCGCAAGGGCGCAGGTCTCGGCGAAAACAGCCGGTCAGATGAGGCGATGGGCATTGAGCAGCTGATCCTAGGGCGACGTTCGGCGTGATCGGGAGCAACTGCTGACTTGAGGCGCAGAAGATTCACAATGTCGTTGCATTGTGCGAAGACACGTAGAGCGGGTGAGCCTAGGCTGGCCAGCGTGAGCTTCTCCGCGTGCGGGGGCCGATGATCCTCGCTTCGATGCAGGGGTAGGCGCCGCTGCGGAGGAGCTCTCCAAACCGCCTCCCAACCGGCTACCGCTTGCGCAGCTTCTTGAACTCGGCCCAGCCCTTCGTATTCGCAACCTGATCCGCCGTCAGCCAGGCCCGGCGCGCGGTCGCCACCGCGTAGCCCATGTTGTTCAGCGTCTCGATCCCGTGCGCGTCGGTGTTGAGCACGATCGTCACCCCGGCTTCGGCGGCAAGCCGCGCGTGCTGCTCGGATAGGTCGCGCCGGTTCGGATTGCCGTTGATCTCCAGCATCGTCCCGGTCCGCGCCGCCGCCTCGACCACGGCCTCGATGTCGACCGCGTAGGGCTCGCGGCGGCCGATCAGGCGGCCGGTGAGATGGCCGATGCAGTCGACGAGCGGGTTCTCGATCGCCGCCAGCACGCGCGCCGTCATCTCCCGCTCGGAGATCGCGAAGGAGGTGTGGACGCTGGCGATGACCCAGTCAAGCGCTTCGACCACGTCGTCGGGATAGTCGAGGGCGCCGTCGAGGCCGATGTTGACCTCCGAGCCGGAGAGCAGCCGGAAGCCGCGCACGCCCTTGTTCCACTCTTCGATCTCGGCGATCCGCTCCCAGAGTCGCTCGCCGGTGACGTGGTCGCCGAAGCCGTGGCTGGCCGAGTGGTCGGTGATCGCCATGTAGGCGTAGCCGCGCTCGCGGCCCGCGGCGGCCATCTCCTCGAGCGTGTTGCGCCCGTCGGAAAGGGTGGTGTGCGAATGCAGGTCGCCGCGGATGTCGCCGAGCTCGATCAGCTCGGGAAGGTTGCCTTCGCGGGCGGCCTTCAGCTCGCCGCGACCCTCGCGCAGCTCCGGCTCGATGTAGGCGTAGCCGAGGCGCTCGTAGACCGCCTGCTCAGTGGCGCAGAGCTCGACCTCGCCGCTCTCGACCTCGGTGATGCCGTGCTCGGAGACCGAGAGGCCGCGGCCAACCGCCTCCTCGCGCAGCTGCACGTTGTGGGCGGCGGAGCCGGTGAAGTGCTGGAGCAGGTTGCCGAACGCCTCCGGGGCGACGATGCGCAGGTCGACCGAGATGCCGTTCTGGGTCTGCGCCCGCACCCCGTTGGGCCCGGGCTTGCCGGCGGCGGCGATCAGCGGGCTGGCGACGAAGTGCTCGGCCAGCGCGGTCGGCTCCTCCGCGGTGGCGATCAGATCGATGTCCTTGCAGGTCTCTGCCTGGCGCCGCACCGAGCCCGCCACCTCGACCCGGTGGGCAGATGGATGCTCGCGCAGAGTCCGCGTCAGCTCCTCGGCGATCGGGCGGGCCATCGAGAGCAGCACCCGGCCGGAGCCGTCCCCCCGATCACCGAGGCGCTCGAGCCCGGCCAGCACGTTCTCCTCGACCTTCGGGCCGAGTCCTTTCAGCTCGCGGATGCGCTGTCCCTCCGCCGCCTCCCTGAGGTCATCAAGAGTCGAGACGCCAAGCTCCTCGAAGAGCCGCCGCGCCGTCTTCGCCCCGACCCCCGGCACCCGCGTCACCTCGACCAGGGTCGGCGGGAACTTCGCCTTCAGCTTCGCCGCCGCGGGGATCTCGCCGGTCTCCAGCAGGGCGTCGATCTTTTCCGCCAGCGTCTTGCCGACGCCGGGGACCTCGGTCGCCCGGCCGGCCGCGGCGAGGTCGGCGACGGAGATCGGGCTTTCGCGGATCGCCTTCGCCGCGGTTCCGTAGGCGAGCACCCTGTATTTGACCGCGCCGTCAAGCTCGTAGAGCACGCCCAGCTCGTCGAGGGCGGCGGCGATTTCGGCGTTGCTCATCCCCTGCAAGCTAGCGGGGAGAATGCGGCTCTTTAGCCCTCGCTCAGGTTCGCGGCTAGCATCGCCAGCGCAAATGGCCCCGAACACGCCCGAGCGAGGGCCCGTCTGGCTCGTCCTCCCCACCTATGAAGAGGCGACGAACATCGAGCGGCTGGTCGAGCAGGCGCGCGCGAAGCTGCCCGCCAGCGCCCGGGTGCTGATCGTCGACGACAACTCCGCCGACGGGACCGGCGAGATCGCCGACCGCCTGGCCGCCGCCGACGAACGCGTAAGCGTCCTGCACCGGCCGGCGAAGGAAGGCCTGGGGCCCGCCTACATCGCCGGCTTTCGCCGCGCCCTCGACGGCGGAGCCGGGCTGATCGTCGAGATGGACTCCGACTTCTCCCACCAGCCTGCCTACCTGCCGCGCCTGCTCGAGGCCGCCGAGCGCGCCGATCTCGCGATCGGCTCGCGCTACGTGCCGGGCGGCGGCGTCAGCGACTGGGGGCCGCTGAGGCGAGCGATCAGCCGCGGCGGCAGCGCCTACGCCCAACGCGTCCTCGGCCTCGACGTACACGACCTGACCGGCGGCTTCAAGTGCTTTCGCCGCGAGGTCCTCGAGGCGATCGACCTCGACTCGATCCGCTCGCGCGGCTATGCCTTCCAGGTCGAGATGACCTACCGCGCGATCGAGCTCGGCTTCGACGTCGTCGAGGTGCCGATCGTCTTCCGCGACCGCCAGGCCGGCTCCTCGAAGATGAGCCGCTCGATCGTCCTCGAGGCGATCTGGCGGGTCCCTCTTCTACGCTTTGGAAGATGAGCGCACCCCGCTATACTTTTTGAAGTATTGAGCGCCGAACCTCGATCCCAGGAGAGCGATTCCCAGTGACAGGCAAACTCCAAGACGTGACCGATGCCACCTTCAAGTCCGACGTGCTAGACGCCGACGGCCCCGTGCTGGTCGACTTCTGGGCCCCCTGGTGCGGTCCCTGCCGGGTCGTCCACCCGGTGCTCGAGGAGATGGAGACCGAGCGCGAGGACCTGAAAATCGTCAGCATCAACGTCGACGAGAACCAGCAGACGGCCGCTCAGTACGAAGTCCTCTCGATCCCCACCCTGATCCTCTTCAAGGACGGGGCGATCGCCAAGAAGGTGATCGGGGCGATGCCCAAGCGCCGCCTCGAGGCCGAGCTCGAGCCGGCACTCGCCTAAGCGGCCGCGCGCTCACCATGCCCTTCGTCCACGTCCACTGGTTCGAGGGACGCTCCGACGAGCAGAAGGCGGAGATCGCCAAGCGGATCGAAGCGGCGCTGGTCGAGGTGGCCGGCGCCGCCCCGGAGCACTGCTGGGTGAAGTTCTCCGACTCGAAGAGGACCGACTTCATCATCGGCGAGTCCGCCGAGGCTTGAGCGGCCGGCCCGCCTGCCGCTCAAGCGGGCGCGACCACACGCAAGCCGACGGCGACGCAGGCCGACGCCAGCCGCCCGTCGTAGGTGAGGACGGCGCCGATCCGCTCGCTTGCGGCCTGCGCCGTGGCGAGGTGGATGGCATCGAGGGAGCGCAGCTCGGGCGGGCCGATCCGTCCCGCGTCACGGCGGATCTCCGCCGTGAGCGGGAGCAGCACGACCGAGCGCAGCAGCTCGGTGGCCTGCGCGACGGCGGGGCCGCCGATTCGCCGCGCAGCCCGGATGACCTCGATGGCAAAGATCTCGCTGGCCAGGACTCCGTCCCATTCCGAGTGGATAGCCGCGGCCAGCGCCTCGCTCTCGGGCTCGGCCGCGAAGAGCTTGACGAAGGCCGACGTGTCGACGTAGGCGAAAGGCTTGCTCATGGCGGTTCTTTAGACCCGATCTTCGCGGAGTTCCTGCAGGATCCGCGTGGCGCGATAGGGATCGTCGGGATCGACAGGACCGAGGGGCCCGCGCCGATCGAGAGCTTCGGCGAGCGACTCCTTGGGCCACTCGATGCCTTCCCGTTCGAATTCCGCGATGACCCGGGCAGTGTCGTCGGGACGAAGATCGCGTGCCCCGCGAACGGCGAGCTCGCGCACCAGGCGCGACTCGGGGAGATCGCCAAGCTCGCGGCGTGCGGCGGCGATCGCCGCCGTCAGCTCGGGGTCGGTCGTCAGGGCTATGCGCCGGTGCTTGGTGGGCATAGTCGAGAAGTGTAGCACCTGTGGTGTGACAGCGATTTGGCCTGTATTCATTTGCCTGTATAAGAGTTGGGAGGGCAAAGTTCTCCCCCCTCCTGGCAACTTTCTTCTTCAGGCGCGCTTGACCGCGATGCGGAGCTCGGCACCGTCGATCTTGGCCGTGACTCCCTCGGCGGCGTCATAGACGACCGAGGTGGCGAGAACCTCGCCGGCGATGTAGGGCTCGTGCTCGCGGGCGGCGGCGAGCAGCTCCTCGTCGCCGCCGAGGGCGAGCTCGATCCGGTCGGCGATCTCGAGGCCGGCGTCCTTGCGGGCGTTCCTGAACGGCGTGGACGATCTCGCGGGCGAGGCCCTCGCGGCGCAGCTCGTCGTCGAGCTCGAGCTGCAGCGCGACCGCATGGCCTGCCTCCGCCTCGACCTCGTAGCCCTCCAGCGGCTGCAGGGCGAGCGTCACCTCGTCGGGACCGATCGTGTGCTCGTCGCCGTCGACGCTGATCCCGACCTCGCCGCCGTCGGCCATCACCCCGGCGACGTGGACGGGGTCGAGCGCCTCGACCGCGGCCGCCACCTGCGGCATCCGCTTGCCGAAGCGCGGCCCGAGCGAGCGGTAGTTGGGCTTGACCGCGTAGCTGACCAGGTCGGCCTCCTCGGAGACGAAGTCGAGCTCCTTGACGTTGAGCTCGGCGGTGACCAGGCCGGCGCGGGCCACGATCGCCTCGCGCTCGGCGTCGTTGGCGACGATCACCGCCCGGCGCAGCGGCTGGCGCACCTTCACCTTGGCCTGGGCGCGGGCGGTCGCGACCGAGCTCGACGGTGAGCCGCACCGCCTCCATCGCCGCCTCCAGGCCGGCGTCGAGGAGCGCCTCGTCGGGCTCGGGGAAGTCGCGCAGGTGAACCGAGTCCGGCTGCTCGCCCAGCTCCTCGGCCTCTCCGCCGGCGAGGTTGAGGTGGATCTCGTCGGCGAGGAAGGGCGTGAACGGAGCAAGCAGCGCCGCCGTCTCGAGCAGGCAGTGGCGCAGCGTCGCGAAGGCGTCGCGATCGCCCTCCCAGAAGCGACGACGCGAGAGCCGCACGTACCAGTTGGAGAGCTCCTCGACGTACTCCGCGATCGCCCGGCCGGCGGCGGTGCAGTCGAACTCGTCCATGCGCTCGCGGACCGTCGCCGACCGTGGCCTGCAGCCGCGAGAGCGCCCACCGGTCCAGATCATTTCCGGCCGCCTCCTCTGCTCCCGCGATGCCGAGGAGATCAGATATGGACTCGGCATCGCTCCCGCGTCCGGGAGCGGCCGGGTCGGGAAAGTCTCCGGGTTCCAGGTTCTCGGCGTTGGCGTACAGCACCCAGAAGGAGTAGGTGTTCCACAGCGTCAGCAGGAACTGGCGCACCGATTCGCCGACCGTGTCGACCGAGAAGCGGTAGCCGGACCAGGGCTGCTGGGCGGTCAGGTAGTACCAGCGGAAGGCGTCGGCGCCGTGGGCGGCGATCACGTCCCAGGGCTCGACCACGTTGCCCTTGCTCTTCGACATCTTCTGGCCCTCGGGGTCGAGGATCAGGCCGAGGCAGACGCAGTTGCGGTAGCTGGAGGCGTCGAAGAGCAGCGTCGACTCGGCGAGCAGCGTGTAGAACCAGCCGCGCGTCTGGTCGATCGCCTCGCAGATGAAGTCGGCCGGGAAGCGCTCCGCGAACTGCTCCTCGTTCTCGAACGGGTAGTGCAACTGCGCGAAGGGCATCGCGCCGCTGTCGTACCAGGTGTCGATCACCGACTCGACCCGGCGCATCTCGCCGCCGCAGCTCTCGCAGTCGAGCACGACCTCGTCGATGTAGGGCCGGTGCAGGTCGTCGGGCACCTCAGCCGCCGGACCGCTCGCGCAGCTCGGCGACCGAGCCGGCGCAGAAGCGGCCGTCGCAAGCCTCGCCCGTGCACTCCCAGATCGGCAGCGGCGTCCCCCAGTAGCGGTCGCGCGAGAGCGCCCAGTCGACGTTGTTCTCCAGCCACTTGCCGAAGCGGCCGTCCTTGATGTGCTCGGGGTGCCAGCCGATCGTCTCGTTGTTGGCGAGCATGCGGTCGCGAGCCTGCGAGGTGGCGACGTACCAGCTCGACTTGGCGTAGTAGAGCAGCGGCGTGTCGCAGCGCCAGCAGTGCGGGTAGGAGTGCTCGTAGACCTGCTCGCGGAAGAGCAGGCCGCGCCGCTCGAGGTCGGCGATCAGCGCCCGGGTGACCTCGGGGTCCTTGACGAACTTGCCCTCGAAGCCGGCCACCCGCTGGTCGAACGTGCCGTCGGGCATGACCGGGTTGTAGAGGGTGCCCTGGCTGGTCGGGTCGAAGATGCCGTTCTCGGCCGCGACCGCGTAATCGTCCTCGCCGAAGGCCGGCGCGATGTGGACCAGGCCGGTGCCGTCCTCGGTGGTGACGAAGTCGCCGGCGATCACCGGGAAGGTCTCGCGGGCCCGGGTCGATCCGCAAGTTCGAAGACGGGCCCCTCGTAGCGCCGATCGACCAGCTCGGAGCCGGGCAGGCGCTCAATCGACCTCCGCGCCCTCGCCCAGCACCTTCTCCAGCAGCGGCTCGGCCACGATCAGCGTCTCCTCCCCCACCCTGCGCCTTCACGTAGGTCGACCTCCGGGTGCGACGGCGACCGCGACGTTCCCCGGCAGCGTCCACGGGCGTCGTCGTCCAGACCAGCAGCGACTCGCCCGCCTCGACCGCCGTCCTCGCCGAGCAGGGGAAAGCGCACGTATACGGAGGGGTCCTCGATGTCCTTGTAGCCGAGCGCGACCTCGTGCGAGGAGAGCGCGGTGCCGCAGCGCGGGCAGTAGGGGACGACCTTGTGGCCCTCGTAGAGGCGATCCTTGTCCCAGAGCTGCTTCAGCGACCACCAGACCGACTCGATGTAGTCGTCGTCGAGGGTGACGTAGGGGTCGTCGAGGTCGATCCAGAAGCCGATCCGCTCGGTCAGCCGGTTCCACTCCTCGACGTACTCGAAGACCGACTCGCGGCAGCGCTGGTTGAACTTGGCGATCCCGTACTCCTCGATCTCCTGCTTGGAGGAGATGCCGAGCTGCTTCTCGACCTCGATCTCGACCGGCAGGCCGTGGCAGTCCCAGCCGGCCTTGCGCGGCACCCGGTAGCCGCACATCGAGCGGTAGCGCGGGTAGACGTCCTTGAAGACGCGGGCGAGGACGTGGTGGGAGCCGGGCCGGCCGTTGGCGGTCGGCGGGCCCTCGTAGAAGCTCCACAGCTCGGCGCCCTCGCGCTGGGCCAGCGAGCGCTGGAAGACGTCGCGCTCGCGCCAGCGCGCGAGGACCCGCTCCTCGAGCTCGGGGAAGGACTGCTTGGTGTCGACGGGGCGGAAGCCGGGCATGGACGCGGTGATTCTAGGAGTGGGTAGGCTGCTCCGCCGCATGCCGCTCTACGACCTGAACGGAAAGGTGGCGCTGGTGACCGGCGCCGCGCGCGGGATCGGCTACGAGACGGCGCGCCAGCTGCATATGCGCGGCGCCTCGGTCGCGGTCGTCGACATCGACGCCGGCGAGGCGCGCGAGGCGGCCGAGCGAATCGGCGAGCGGGCGATCGGGATCGCCGCCGACGTCACCGATCACAGCGCGGTGATGCGAGCTGTCGCCGAGACGGTCGAGCGCTTCGGCGGCCTCGACGTGGTCGTCGCCAACGCCGGCATCGCCCAGAAGAAGATGGCGACGGTGCGCGGGATCGGCACGGAGGAGTGGGAGCGGGTCTTCGAGGTCGACATGCTCGGTGTCTGGCGCACGGTGCGCGCCGCGCTGCCGCAGATCGTCGAGCGCAAGGGCCACATCGTCGTCACCTCCTCCGTCTATGCCTTCGTCAACGGCGTCCTCAACAGCCCCTACGCGGTCGCCAAGTCCGGGGTCGAGTCGCTGGGCCGTTCGCTGCGGGCCGAGTTGATGCCGCTCGGAGCCAGCGCCAGCGTCGCCTACTTCGGCTGGGTCGACACCAAGATGGTCCACGACGCCTTCGAGAACAACGGCGACCGCATGCAGGAAAACCTGCCCGAATTCCTCAGCAAACGGATCCCGCCCTCGGAGGCCGGCGCCGCGGTAGTGCGCGGCATCGAGGAACGCGCGCCGCGCATCTTCGCGCCGAAGTGGTGGCGCTACGTCTCCGCCCTGCGCGGCATCCTCAACCCCCTGCTCGACCGCCGCTTCGAAAACGACGCGGCGATGACGGCGACGATCCGCGAAATCGAGGCGGAAGCCGACGAGCAGGGCGCGGCGGCGGTGGCTGTGGCTTCTGCGACTTCGCGCTAGCCCAAGCCTCGCTTCAGCTTTCGAGAACTATAGGGTTCTCTATGCAAATCTAGCTTCTTCAGTAGATTGAGATAGAATCCTTTAGATATGGACCCCTATCGCAATCCGTACACCCCCGGAGCGGGGTCGAGGCCGCTGGAGCTGGCCGGAAGAGAGGAGCAGATCGAGGCGTGCCGTGTCATGTTGGGTCGTCTGGAGCGCGGAATGCCCGATCGTCCGCTTGTCCTCCACGGGCTCCGGGGCGTCGGCAAGACAGTGCTGATCAGGAGACTCGCCGACGAGGCGCGCCAAAGGAACTGGGTCGTCATCCACCGCGAGCTTCGCAGCGCGGCGCGCCTGCGGCCCCTTTTGGCGCGGGCCCTCGACACGGCGCTGCGCGAACTGGAGTCGGAGACAAAGGTCCACAAGCTGATCGCCCGGCTGCGGGCCGTGCTGGCATCGTTCACCGCTTCGGTCGATTCTGGTGGCACCATCCGCCTCAGCGTCGATGTCGAGCCCGCACGCGGCATCGCGGATAGCGGGGAACTCGAGGGCGACACGGTTGACCTGCTCGTCGAGGTGGGAACCGTGGCGCGAGAGGAAGGGCGCGGGCTTCTACTCGCGCTCGATGAGCTGCATGAGCTCGACGAGGTCGGGCTCGAGGCACTCACTGCTGCCCTGCATCGGACCATCCAAATGGAGCTGCCCGTCGCACTGATCTGCGCCGGCCTTCCCCATCTTCCGACCCGCCTGATCGAAGCGAAGACGTACGCCGAGCGCCTCTACGCCTTCCCCCGCTTGGACGCCCTTTCAGATGCCGCCTCGCGAGACGCGCTCAGCCTTCCCGCCGAGCGCGAGGGTATTGAGTACGAGGAGAGCGCGATCGACGCTGTAGTCGGAAGATCCGAGGGCTACCCCTACTTCCTGCAGGAGTGGGGACGGGCTGTTTGGAATGCCGCTGACGAGACCCCGATCACGCTTGCCGATGTCGAACGCGCCGCACCACGGGTCCAGGATGAGCTCGACGAAGAGTTCTTCGGCGTGCGTCTCGAGCGAGCCACGTCAGCGGAGCGTCTCTACATGGCAGCGATTGCCGCGCTCGGTGACGGTCCCCAACGCACCGCCGACATCGCCGCAAGCCTGGAACGGACACCGCAGCAAACCTCGCCGGTTCGAGCGCTGCTGATCGACCGCGGCCTGATCTACCGAGCCGGACATGGCGCCGTCGATTTCACGGTTCCCAACTACGCCGACTTCATGCGCCGCCGGTGGCCGCTTTCCAGCCTGCAAGATCAGGCTGACTGAGCGCGCCGGCTACGAGGAACTGCGCGTCAGACGCTCGAGCAGGAGAATGACCGACTCGTAGTGCTCGCCGGTGGCGCGGCTGAGGCCGATCTCGCAGGTGCGGTTGCTGGAGAGGTGGGCGTCGAAGTCTGCGGCCGGACAGCTCTTCGGCCTGGGGGCGGGTCGCGGCGGCGGTCAGCTCGGGGTGGGAGATGCCGCGGTCGCCGGCGAAGCCGCAGCAGGTCGCCGAGGGGGCGACGTAGACCTCGTCGGCGAGGGCGCCGGCGAGCGAGCGCAGCCGCGGCGCCAGGCCCATCTGGCGGGTGGCGCAGGTCGGGTGGACCGTGACTGAGCCGACCTTGCGAGTCGATCTCCAGCTTCGGCAGCAGCCGGTCGTGCGCCCAGGCGACCGAGTCGAGGATCTCCAGCTTGGCGAGCCGCTCGGCGTTCTCCTCGCTCAGCACGCCCTCGCCGGGATCGGTCACGCCCTGGGTGCAGGAGGCGGCGTCGATCACGACCGGCAGCTTCCCCTCTCCGCTCCACTCCCAGAGCCGCTCGACCATCTCGTTCGCCTTATGGCGCGTGAGCGTCGCGCAAAGCCCTTCGAGCTCCAAACGGCAGCCCGCAGCAGGACCCGGACACGTCGTCCGGGACCCAGACCGGCAACCCGGCCCGCTCCGAAACCCCGACAAGCGCCTCGACCACCGAAACCGGGGCCGACGGGACGAATGTCGCCTCCTGGTCGACTTTCGGCCCGTCGGCGCCTGGGCCGAAGATGCGATTGGTGCAGGTGGGGACGTAGATGGCGGCGGCCCCGATTCGGGGCGGAGGGGGTGACCCTCCCGCGACACTCCCCGCTTTTGTCGGCGAGGGTCACCCCCTCCGCCCGCACCGCGCGGCTCCCGGCAGCGCCGCGGCCGCGCTTGGTCCGGCGCGCCAGCGGGCCGCCGAAGCGCAGCGCCAGCGCGCGAGACCGCCTCGACCGCACCCCAGCGCTTCGCCGCCGCCAGTGCCGCCCGTTCGGCGCGCTCGGTGTGCCGCTGCCTGCGCAGCTCCTTGACCAGCGCGCCCGTGTCGATCCCGACCGGGCAGGCGAGCTGGCAGGAGCCGTCGGCGGCGCAGGTCTCGAGCGCCGTCGTACTCGAACTCCTCGAGCAGCGCCCGCTGCAGCGGCGAGCCCGCCGGCTGGCGGGCCATCTCGCGGCGCAGGACGATCCGCTGGCGCGGCGTCGTGGTCAGGTTGCGGCTCGGGCAGACCGGCTCGCAGAAGCCGCACTCGACGCAGGTCGTCGCCGACTCCTCGATCGCCGGGGTCGTCTTCAGGTTGCGCAGGTGGACGCCGGGGTCGCGGTTGAGGACGACGCCGGGGTCGAGCACGCCGTCGGGGTCGGCGAGCCGCTTGACCCGCCACATCAGCTCGGTCGCCTTCTCCCCCCACTCGCGCTCCACGATAGGGGGCCATGTTGATCCCGGTGCCGTGCTCGGCCTTGAGCGAGCCGTCGTACTTGTCGACGATCAGCTCGACCAGCTTCGCCATGAAGGCCTCGTAGCGCTCCAGGTCCTCCGGCTTGGCGAAGTCCGGGGTCAGCATGAAGTGCAGGTTGCCGGCCGAGGCGTGGCCGGCGACGCCGGGCAGGAAGCCGTGCTCGCCGAGCAGCGCCTGCAGGTCGCGGGCGCCCTCGGCGATCCGCTCCGGCGGCACGCAGACGTCCTCGACGATCAGCGCCGTGCCCGGCAGGCGCAGCCGGCCGATCAGGCCGTGCAGGCCCTCGCGGACCCGCCAGGCCAGCTCGATCTCCTCCGGCCTCGCGGGTGAACTCGATCGGCGCGGATCGTCTCGTGGGCGGCGAGGATCTCGCCCGCCTTGGCGACGTAGGCGTCGAGGCCCGCCTCGTCGTCGGCGCCGAACTCGACCAGCAGCGCCGCCGACTCCGGCGGCAGCTCCTTCCACTCCTCGCGGCGCGCCGACCATGTTCCAGGCGGCGATGATCAGCGCCGGGGCGACCATCAGCTCGACCGCGGTGGCGCCGCCGTCGACGAGGTCGCGGACCGGGGCGATCGCCTCGTCGATGCCGGGGAAGTGGACCCAGGCGGTGGTCGTCTTCGCCGGCAGCGGCACGGTCTCGAAGACCGCCTCGGCGACGAAGGCGAGCGTGCCCTCCGAGCCGACCAGCAGGCGGCGGAAGATCTCCAGCGGCTCGTCGGCGTCGAGGAAGGCGCAGAGCCGGTAGCCGGTCGTGTTCTTGATCGCGAACTTGCGGCGGATGCGCTCGCTGCAGCTCGGCGTCGGCGCGGATCTCGTCGCGGATCGCGGCGAGGCCGGCGGCCAGCTCGGGCTCGCTCGGCGGCGAAGCGCTCGGCGGCGCCGGGGGCGGCGGTGTCGATCATCGTCCCCGAGGGCAGCACGAAGGTCAGCGAGCTGCACGGTCGAGTAGGAGTCCTGGTCGACGCCGCAGCGCATCCCGCCCGAGTTGTTGGCGATCACGCCGCCGACGCATGGCGATGTCGGTGCTGGCCGGGATCGGGGCCGAGCTTGCGGCCGTGCGGGGCGAGGACGCGGTTGGCGTGGCCGAGCACGGTGCCCGGCTTGACCCGGGCGCAGCGCGCCGCCGTCCTCGACCGCGACGCCGCCGAAGTGGCGGCGCACGTCGACGAGGATGCCGTCGCTCTGGCCCTGGCCGTTGAGGCTGGTGCCGCCGGCGCGGAAGGTGACCGGGATGCCGGTGCGGCGCCCGTAGGCGAGCACCTTGGCGACGTCGTCGGCGTCGCGGGCCATCACGACCGCCTGCGGGAAGCAGCCGGTAGGGGCTGGCGTCGGAGGCGTAGCGGACGAGGTCGCTGGCGCGGGCGAGGACGCGGTCGGCGCCGAGCAGCTGCTCGAGCTCGCCGCGCAGCGGCTGGGCGACGCCCGCGGCGAGCCGAGTCGGGGGCGCGGTCGGGAGCCGGCTCGGACGGCGGCGGAGCGAGCTTCCGCTCCAGCAGCGCCATTGCCGTGCCTAGAAGAGCGACATGCCCGGGGCGACCGGGACCTCGACCAGCTCGGGCTGCGAGGAGGCGATCGCCTCGGTCAGGGCGCGTCGCTGACCTCGTCGCGGTCCTCGACCCGGTGGGCCGTCGACGCCGTAGCCCTCGGCGACGGCGGCGACGTCGAGCTTGGGCAGGTCGAGGCCGGGAGCGCCCTGCACGTCCTCGACGTCGGCGAACCACTTGAGGATCGCGTACTCCTCGTTGCGCAGGACGAGGAAGGTGACCGGGACGTCGTAGGCGACGGCGCTCCAGAAGGCGGTGACCGCGTACTGGACCGAGCCCTCGCCGATCACGCAGACGACCGGGCGGTCGGGCTGGGCGAGCTGCACGCCGACCGAGGCGGCGAGGCCGAAGCCGAGGCCGCCGCCGGCGCCGAAGTAGTAGCTGCCCGGCCGCGAGAGGCGCAGCTGGTTGCGCAGCGCCAGGGTGCTGGAGGGCGACTCGAGCACGACGATCCCGTCCTCGGGGAAGACCTCGGCGAGGGCGCGAGTGAACGGTCGGAGGGTTGAGCGGGTCGCTCGGCGGGATCTCCTGCGGGCCCGGGTTCGGCTCCGGCGCCGGGCGGCTCGGACTCGGGCACGGTCGGCGAGCAGCGCCGCCAGGGTCAGCTTCACGTCGGCGACGATCGCGTCGCCCATCGGCGCCCGCGCCGCCTCGTCGGGGTCGCTGGTGATCGCGACCAGCTTCGCTCCCTCGGGCAGCAGCGGGCCGGGGATGTAGGGGTAGTAGGGGAAGACCGAGCTGCCGACGACGAGGATCAGGTCGTGGCCCTCGAGGGTCTGGCCGACCGGGCCGATCGCCGGCGGCAGCACGCCGCGGAAGTTCGGGTGGTTCTCCGGGAAGCCGAGCCGGCCGCCGCCGGTCGCCGGCGTCGCCCAGACCGGCAGGCGCTGGCGCTCGGCGAGGGCGACGGCGTCGTCCCAGGCGCCGGAGGCGTCGATGTCGGGGCCGGCGACGAGCACCGGGTTGGCAGCCGCGTCGAGGCGATCGGCGAGGATGCGGACCGCGGCCGGGGTCGGCGACGGCGCGACCGTCGACCCGACGGGCGATCGCCTCGCGGGCGTCGGCCTCGTCGACCTCGGCGTACCAGTCGTCCATCGGCAGCGAGACGAAGACGGGGCCCTTCGGCGGCAGCGCCGGCGAGATGGGCGCCGTGGGCGAGGGCGAGCGGCACGTCCTCGGCGCGCGGCGGCTCGTAGGCCCACTTGACCAGCGGGTGCGGCATCCGGATCGCGTCGCGGTTGGTCAGGTTGGCCTGCAGGGTGATCTGCGCCCGCGCCTGCTGGCCGGCCGTGATCAGCAGCGGCGAGTGGTTGGCCTGGGCGTTGAAGATCGCCCCCATCGCGTTGCCGACCCCGGGCGCGGTGTGGAGGTTGGCCACCGTGGTGCTGCCCGAGGCCTGGGCGTAGCCGTCGGCCATCCCGACCACGACCGCCTCCTGCAGGCCGAGCACGTAGCGGAAGTCGGCGGGGAAGTCGGCCAGCATCGGCAGCTCGGTCGAGCCGGGGTTGCCGAACATCGTCGTCATCCCGTGGGCGCGGAAGAGGTCGAAGCTGGCCTCGCGGACCGTCGGCATCCCGGGCGCAACCCTACCGATGAGATTCTGTTCTCAAGGGAACGCCCTGCGAGACCGATAGGTGAATCAATGCCACGAGAGGCCGACACGGTGTCGCATTTCCCGCCGGATAGCGAAAGAAGCACGACCGCTCCGACGACCTTGCGGGACGGGTGAATCTCGCCCTGCTGGCGCTGGCGGCGGTGCTGGCGATCTGCCTGCTGGCGGCGAGCTCGGCCGAGCGCCGGGCCGCCGGCGACCCGTATCGTCCACGCCGCCGGGGAAATCGTCCCGATCCCGGCCTCGGTCCCGCACGAAGAAGGCGACATGGTCGACAGCCGCATCGTCCCCGACCTGCGCTGGATCGCCGCCCGCTTCCCGATCTACGTCACCGACGGCTACTCGGGCCCGCTGCCCAACGGCGAACACGTCGGCTGCGACAACTGCCACGTCAGGGGCTCCGACCACTACAACGGGCTCGCCGTCGACATCGTGCCGCTGCACGGCACCAGCGGCAAATGCGACGCCGAGCTGGGCGGCGATCACCCGGCTCGCCCACTGGGCCGAGCCGGTCCAGAACCAGCCGCGTGCCGCCCTTCCGCTGGGTCGGCTACGAAGGCGACGCCGGCCACGGCTGCGGCAACCACCTTCACCTCTCCTGGAACCACGCCCCGGCGGCGCGCTACCAGCTCGCCGAATGGGTCGAAGTCTTCGCGACCGGCGGGCCCGCCGCGAGACAGCCGCGCGATCATGCGCGCCGAAACGAAGCCGCAGGCCCCGCCGGGCCCCGCGGGCGGCATCTCGACGGTCCATTCCGGCGGCCTCTCCACGCGCGGCGACTGATTCTCCATAGACCTTGGGCCTCTCGGGGGTCCCTCCCCAGGCCGCTTCGCGGGAGTTCCTGGGGAGGGACCCCCGAGAGGCCCATGCGCTTCGTAGGATCTGGCGCCGATGGGTACGCCGGATTGCCATGGCCATCGCGCTTTCGGCGCTTGCGGTTCTCGCCGGCTGCGGGGGACCGAGCGACACGACGCCGGTCGCTTGCCTGGAAGGGACCGGCGCCTACCTGACGGCGCTGAGCGAGGCCCCCGGCGCCGGTGCAGGCTGCGGGACGAGACGCCGATCAGCGAATGCCTGGTCGAGAACCAGACAGGCGGGCGACCTCGCCACCGTCGGCACCGCGATGGTGGCGGCGGCGACCAGGCTCAACGCCGAAGCGCGAGCCGACCCTGGCGGCAGCGCCAACCTGCAGCTCGGCTACCTGCTCGGCGCCGCCGCAACGCGGCGCGAAGCGCACCGACGGAATCCACGCCGACCTGATCCGCCGGCTCGTCGCTGCCGCCCGCTACAGCCCCGACAACCGGCCGCTTCCGCCGGCCTTCCTGCGCGCCTACCGCGAAGGCTTCGACGCCGGCGAAGCCCGCGGCTGAATACCCTGGGGTTACCACGACTTCGATGGAGGCACAGACTTTGACCGAGCAGCTCTGGGGTGGCGAGACCACCAAGGCCGTTGACAACTTCCCGGTCTCGGGCGAGCGCGTGCCCGTGCCCGTCGTCCGCTGGCTGGGTCGGCTGAAGGCCGCGGCGGCGCTGGTCAACGGCGAGCTCGGGCCAGCTCGACCCCGACCTGGCCGAGCGGATCGCCGCCGCCGGCGACGCCGTCGCCGCCGGCGAACACGACGACCAGTTCCCGGTCGACGTCTTCCAGACCGGCTCCGGCACCTCCTCGAACATGAACGCCAACGAGGTGCTCGCCAACCTCGCCGGCGACGGGGCCCATCGCCAACGACCACGTCAACATGGGCCAGTCCTCCAACGACGTCTTCCCCTCGGCCGTCCACCTGGCGGCGCTGGGCGAGGTCACCCACGACCTGCTGCCGGCGATGGGCGCGCTGGAGGCCGCGCTGGAGGCCAAGGCCGAGCAGTTCGCCGACGTCGTCAAGGCCGGCCGCACCCACCTGATGGACGCGGTCCCGGTCACCCTCGGCCAGGAGTTCGGCGGCTACGCCGCGCAGGTGCGGCTCGGCGTGCAGCGGGTCGAGGCGACGCTGCGGCGGGTCGGCCAGATCCCGCTCGGCGGCACCGCGACCGGCACCGGCCTCAACACCCACCCCGAGTTCGCCGCCAAGGTGCGCGAGAGGCTCGCCGCCGAGACCGGCCTCGACGATCTCCGCGCCCGCTCGACCCCTTCGAGGCGCAGGGCAACCGCGACGCCCTGGTCGAGCTCTCCGGCGCGCTCAAGGTCTACGCCGTCTCGCTCAACAAGATCGCCAACGACCTGGCGCTGATGGGCTCGGGCCCGCGCGCCGGCCTCGCCGAGCTGCGCCTGCCGGAGCTGCAGAAGGGCTCCTCGATCATGCCCGGCAAGGTCAACCCGGTGATCCCCGAGGTCGTGATCCAGGTCGCCGCCCAGGTGATCGGGAACGACGCCGCGATCACCGTCGCCGGCAGCCAGGGACAGTTCGAGCTCAACGTGCGGGTGCCGCTGATCGCCCGCAACCTGCTCGACTCGATCAAGCTGCTCGCCTCCGCCTCGCGCCTGCTCAACGAGAAGTGCGTCGCCGGCATCGAGGCCAACGAGGAGATGACCGAGCGCCACGCCGAGGCGACCCTGGCCACGGCCACCGCGCTCAACCCGCACATCGGCTACGACCGCGCCGCCGACATCGTCAAGGCAGCGGCCGAGTCGGGCCGCTCGCCTTCGCGAGGTAGCGCTAGAGCAGGGCGTCGAGCCGGCGGTCCTCGAGGAGGCGCTCGACCACCGCCGCATGGCCAGGCCGCACGACTAGCCCTGCAGCGTTACGAAGCGCTCCTCGGTCAGCTCCTGGACGGCGAAGGCGGGGCCCTCGCGGGTGTTGCCCGAGTCCTTGACGCCGCCGTAGGGCATCTGGTCGGCGCGGAAGGTCGGGACCTCGTTGATCAGGACGCCGCCGAACTCGAGCGTTCGGGCGGCCTCGCAGGGCGCGGCCGACGTCGCGGGTGAAGACCCCCGCCTGGAGGCCGAACTTCGAGTCGTTGGCCATCCGCAGCGCCTCGCCGAAGTCCGTGTAGCGGTCGATCGTCGCCACCGGGCCGAAGATCTCCTCGCACCAGACCTTGGACTCCCGCGGTGGCGAGCCGAGCAGGGTCGGGGCGAGGCAGCGGCCCTCGTCGACCAGCTCGCCGCCGACCAGCAGCTCCGCCCCGGCGCCGACCGCCTCCTCGATCCAGTCCTTGACCCGGTCGCGGTCGCCGGTGGTGATCAGCGGTCCGACGTCGGTCGCGGGATCGAGCGGATCGCCGACCTGAGCTTGCCGATGTTGGCGACGAGGCGCTCGGTGAAGGCGTCGGCGACGTCCTCCTGGACGAGGATCCGCTGGATCGAGATGCAGCTCTGGCCGGCGTGCGAGAAGGCGTGGATCTGCGCCTTGTCGGCGGCCGTCTCCCAGTCGCCGTCGGAGTGGACGATCAGCGGCGCGTTGGAGCCGAGCTCGAGGTTGACCTTCTTGTGAGGGACGCGACTGCGGATCCCCCAGCCGACCCCGGCCGAGCCGGTGAAGGAGAGGGCGCGGGTCAGCTCGTGCTCGACGATCGCGTTGCCGACCTCGGAGCCGGGACCGGGGATGACGCTGAGCCAGCCCTCCGGCAGCCCGGCCTCGAGCAGGATCGCGGCCAGCTTCAGCGCCGAGATCGGCGTCTGGCCGGCCGGCTTGAGGACGACCGCGTTGCCGGCGGCGATCGCCGGGCCGAGCTTGTGGGCGACGAGGTTGAGCGGGAAGTTGAAGGGGCTGATCGCGCCGACCACCCCGTAGGGCACGCGCAGCATCACGCCGAGCTTGCCGGCGCCGGCCGGCGAGGCCTCCATCGGCACCGTGCCGCCGGTCAGCTTGCGCGCCTCGGTGGCCGAGAAGGTCAGGGTGTCGACGCAGCGGGCGGCCTCGACGCGGGCGGTCTTCAGCGGCTTGCCGGCCTCGGCGGCGATCGTCAGGGCGAGGTCCTCGACCCGTTCGCCGACCAGCGCGGCGGCGCGGTCGAGCACGGCGGCGCGCTCGTGCTGGGGGAAGTCGGCCGACTCGAAGGCGGCCTGCGCGGCGATCGCGGCGCGATCGACGAGGGCGGCGTCGCCTTCGGCGACCCGGCCGACGACGGTCCCGTCGTAGGGGCTGCGCACCTCGCCCCACCTGCCGGTCTCCAGCCACTCGCCCGCGGCGAGGAGCTTGTGGTCGCTGCCACAGCTTGCACTTGACCATCGCAACGGGTAGAGCAGGCCGAGACTCCTCCATCGCGAACCTGTTGCAGCGAAGATGCGCATTCGCCTCACACGCCCTGGCCCTCTTCTTCCTGCTCGCCTCCAGCGCGAACGGCGAGCGTCTCCTGGGTGGTCAAGGGGCACGGCTTCGGCCACGGAGTCGGGATGAGCCAGTACGGCGCCTACGGCTACGCCCGTCACGGCAAGGGCTACCGCTTCATCCTCGCCCACTACTACTCGGGGACGACGATCGGGCAGGTGACCGGAGCACGGATCGTCCGCGTCCTGCTCGAAATCTCCGCCGACGACGTCGGCTTCAGCGGCGCCACCAGCGCCTGCGGCCAAGCGCTCGACCCGAGCCGCAGCTACGAGGCCCACCGCGACGGCTCCGCGCGTGCAAGCTGCGCAGCTCCGCCGGCCAACCGCTGGCCGACTGCGGCGGCACTCTGCGCGCCGCCGGCAACGGGCGGATCTCGATCGCGGGCGTCGGCGCCTACCGCGGCGCGCTCGAGGTCGTGCCGACCGAAAGCGACGCCGGCTCGCTCAACGTCGTCAACGCGCTGGCGGTCGACCAGTACGTGAAGGGAGTGATCCCCAACGAGTCGCCGCCCTCCTGGCCGCAGGCGGAGTTGCGCGCCCAGGCGATCGCGGCGCGCTCCTTCGCCCTCACCGCCGATGTCGGCGGCAACGGCTTCGACCTCTACGACGACACCCGCAGCCAGGTCTACGAAGGGCTCGGCAGCGAGACCGCGGCGACCAACGAAGCGGCCGACGCGACCAGAGGCCAGGTGGTGATGTACGGCGGCAAGATCGCCGAGACCTACTTCTCCGCCTGCTCGGGCGGCCACACCGAGAGCGTCCAGAACGTCTTCTTCGGCCCGCCGGTCCCCTACCTCGTCGGCGTCCCCGACCCCTACGACTACTACTGCCCGCTGCACGACTGGACGCTGAAATTCTCAGGGCCCGAAATCAGCGCCAAGCTCGGCGGCTACCTCGACGGCAAGCTGAAGAAGGTCGTCGATCACCAAGCGCGGCGTCTCGCCGCGGATCGTCGCGGCCAAGCTCTACGGCACCGGCTGGCGTGACCACGTCCGCGGCGAACAGCTGGAGGTCGCCCTCGGCGCCTACGGCACCTGGATGACGCTTCGAAAAGGTCGAGTCGGCTAACCGTCCGGGTAGGGCTGGATCGGGATGCCGTGGTCGGTCTCGCGCATGCCGAACTCGTAGGCGGCGCCCGCGTTGAGGGTCAGCTTGCGGGCCGGCTGGGCCGGGCGTTCGACCGTCAGCTCGAGGTCGGCGACCGAGCAGTTGAGCGTGTTGTGCTCGGAGCCCTTGGGGTCGGCGTAGATCCAGCCGACGAAGTCCTTCTTCGGAGCCGAGACGCGGCCGCGGACGACGATGTCCTTGCCGGGCAGGACGAACTCGCAGGCGGTCGGCGCCGGCTCGATCGAGGCCGAGCGGATCTTGCCGAAGCCGCCGAGGCGGTGGGCCTCGCCGTCGAGGACGAGCATGCCGGAGGGCAGCCACGGGGTCGTGCGACGGCCGATCTTGATCCGCGCGGCGCCGGCGTCGAAGTAGGTGTCGGCGGCCTCGCCGAAGCCCGTCCCCTCCAGCCAGACCCAGCGCTCGGCGTGCTCGCTGCCCCAGTTGTGACCGATCATCCCCGGCCAGCCGTCAAGGGCGATCTCCTCGCCGTCGATCTCCAGCCGGCCGCTGAAGCGCGCGTCGGGATAGGGGGCGACGAACTTGGTTTTCGGCACCGGCGCCTCGTAGAGCCAGTCCGCCGGCAGGTACTTGCAGGGCTCGGCGTCGCCGCGAAGGTGAAGTCCCAGCTAGCCCTCAGCGCCTCGGTCTCGATCGAGCCACTCGCCCGCCCCGGCCCGATCTCGGCTTTGCCGACCCTGATCCATAAGCCGACCGGGGCCGACAGCTCCGCGGCAGGGACGGTCGCCTTGGTCGCTCGCGGCCCCTCGGCCTCGCGGTCGAAGAGGACGAACCAGATCGAGGCGTTAGGCTCGGCGCCGGGGCGCTTGTGCACCGTGTGGCGAATCCAGATCCCCTGCCCGCCACCGGGCCGGCAGGCCTTGATGTAGAAGCTCTCGTAGTGGCCCGCCTTCGCGGCGACCTTCGGAAACCGCGCCCCCTGGTCCATGCTCAGACCTTAATCGTGATCACGTCGCCGTCGCGGACGACGTAGTCGCGGCCCTCGATGCGCAGCAGGCCCTTGTCGCGGGCCGGAGCGTAGCCGCCGCACTCGACCAGCTCCTGCCAGCCGATCGCCTCGGCCTTGACGAAGGCGTCCTGGATCTCGGTGTGGATCGTGCCCGCCGCCTCCCAGGCGGTCGAGCCGCGGGCGAGCGGGCGGGCGACCGCCTCCTTGTCCTCGCCGGCGGTGAAGAAGGTGATCAGGTCGAGCAGGTCGTAGGCGGCGCGGACGAGGCGGTCCAGGCCGGAGCCCTCGACCCCGTAGGACTCGCGCATCTCCTCGGCTTCGGCCGGGTCGAGCTCGGCCAGCTCGCCCTCGATCCGGGCGCTGACCGCGACCACCCCGGCGCCGACGGCGGCCGCGTGGGCGGCGACCGCCTCGGGCGCCTCGGCGTCGCCCTCATCGACGTTGGCGACGTAGAGGATCGGCTTCGAGGTCAGCGCCTGCAGGTTGCGCGGGCCGTCGGCGGCCGCGTCGGGAACCGGGATCGAACGGGCCGGCTTGCCTTCGGCCAGCGCCGCGACGACCTTCTCGAGCCAGTCGCGCTCGGCGATCGCCTCGGCGTCGCCCGTCTTCGCCCCCTTGCCGACCCGGTCGCAGGCGCCGCTCGGCCTGCTCGTAGTCGGAGAGGATCAGCTCGGTCTCGATCGTCTCGATGTCGGCGAGCGGGTCGACGCGGCCGTCGGGATGCGGTACCCCGGAGTCGGCGTGGCAGCGGACGACGTGGCAGATCGCGTCGGTCTCGCGGATCGAGGCGAGGAACTGGTTACCGAGCCCCTCCCCCTCCGAGGCGCCCTTGACCAGGCCGGCGATGTCGTGGAAGGCGATCGTCGCCGGTTCGAGCTTCGAGCTGCGCACCGTCTCGGCGACCCGCTCGAGCCGCTCGTCCGGCACCTGGGCGATCGCCACGTTGGGCTCGATCGTCGTGAACGGGTAGTCGCCGGTCTGCGCCCCGCCGCTGGTCAGCGCGTTGAAGAGGGTCGACTTGCCCGCGTTGGGCAGCCCGACGATCCCGACCTTCATAGCGAGAGCGGCACGATCAGGCCCAGCGCGATGCCGAGAACGGCGCCGGCGAGGACATCGGACGGATAGTGCATGCCGAGGTAGGGGCGGCCGAGCGAGAGGGCGAAGGCGAGGGCGAGGGCGAGCGCCCCCCAAGCGTCGACCCGGGTCATCGCGGTCGCCACCGCAAACGAGGATGTGGCGTGGGCCGAAGGGAAGCTGAGCGAGCTCGGCGCCCCACCCAGCGGCGGCAGCCCCTCCAAGACCGGCCGCGGCCGCTTCACGATCAACTTGATCACGTAGTTCAGCGCGATCGCGATCGGCGCCAACAGCGCGCAGATGAACCAGGCTTCGCCATTGGAATCCGTCGCGGCCAGCACGACAAGGCAGAGCACGACCCAGATCCCCCCGTTGTTGCCGGCCTTGCCCAGAGCTTTCGCTGCTCTCTCCATCCCGGGCGAGTGCCCTTGGGTTCGCATGACTCGAAGCAGCTTGAGATCGGCGCTCTCCATCGCCGGGGCAGGATAATCCGGCTTCGATGCCATCGGTTCCCGGCTACACCCACACGCCCGGCCACCATTGCGGCAGCACGGCCCTCCGCAACCTGCTCGCCCACCACGGCGTCGAGATCAGCGAGGAGATGGCGTTCGGCCTCGGTGCCGGCGCCTGCTTCTACTACGTCGCCCTCGAAGACGCCTCGCCGACCCGCTGGTTCAACGGCCGCACCGCCCGCTTGGAGGAGAACTTCGACGAGCTGACCGCCGCGGCGCTGCAGCTGCGCACCTTCGAGCAGGGCGACGACGACGCTTGGGAGGCGGCGCGGGCGGAGGTCGACGACGGCCAGCCTGTGCTGCTGCTGACCGACCTCTACTACCTCGATCACTACGGCAACTCGGCCCACTTCCCCGGCCACGCCGTGGTCCTCGCCGGCTACGACGACGAGTTCGCCCACCTCTCCGACACCGGCTTCGAGCAGCTGCAGACGACGACGCGGCTGGAGGACCTCGACCAAGCGCGCCACAGCAGCCACCCCGCCTACCCCCTCTCGGGCCACATGTTCACCGCCTCGGGCGCGGTCAGCCAAGAGCAACTGCGCGAAGCGATCCCGGCCGCGATCGAGCGCGCCGCCAAGGCGATGACCGAACCCGAGTTCGGCGAATTCTCCGGCCTCGGCGCCGTCAACCGCCTCGCTGAGGAGGTCGGCAACTGGCCCGAGACGACCGAGGACTGGCAATGGTGCGCCCGCTTCGGCTACCAGGTGATCGAGCGCCGCGGCACCGGCGGCGGCGCCTTCCGCCTCATGTACTCCCGCTTCCTGGAGGAGGCGGAACGGCCAGAGGCCGGGCTCGCAGCCGAGGCCGCGGCGCGCTGGACCAACCTGGCGACAGCGTTCCACGCCGCCAGCGAGCGCGACAACCCGGACCCGGCCCTCTGGCGCGACATCGACGGCGTCGCCAAGAAGGTCGCCGAGGCCGAGCGCCACCTCTGGACCGCGCTCGCCTGACGCCCGGCTAGGACGGTTCCTGAAGCCAGACGACGAAGCTCTTCCCCGACGGAGCGGCATCGAGCAGACTGGCCAGCGCTTTGACCAGCCGAGAGAAGTCCTGGCCCGGGAAACGAACCGGGTGCACGATGACCAAGCCATGGTGCTCGCGTCCAGTTTCCGCGTATTCACGGATGATCGCTTCGAAGTCGTCGCGGTTGTAGGTGGCAACAGCACGGCCCTGCGCGTGGGCAACCTCGAAGACATCCGGATCGCTGAGTCCACGCAAAGACTGCTCGGCGGTCACGGCAATGACATCATGGCCCAGACCACGCAGGCGCTCTGCAACCTTGCCGCTGATCTGCTCGTCGAGAAGGAGTTTCAAGCCAACGCGGCCTGTTCGCGGCGCCAGGCCGCTTCAGCTACATCGGCCTCCTCGACGTTGCGCCTTATGCGCTCATCGATCTCCTCGGGATAGTCACTGTAATAGCGCACCCCAGTCCGCACCTGGGCCTCAGTCAAGCCAAGCAACTTCGCGACGACAGCGACCGCCTTATCGCCCCCCGCCTTGCCCTGCTTGAGAGTCGCCATCAACTCCCAAACATCGGGCCCGCCGGCAAGCGCCGCTCGTCTCCCGGTTGGCCCGCCGCGGAAGACGACACCAGGATGCTCGTCCATCCGCGTTCCCTCATCCACATAGCGTTCCGCGAGCCGGGATTTGTTCGTCCCAGCTACCTTGCTGCGGCGGTCAAGTCGATCCACCACATCGGAGTCCCAACGCGCAGAGAAGGTCCTTGGTCGTGCTGCCATTTGTAAGACATTGTACTACGACAGCCGGGCGAAGTAGGCGAACCAGTTGCCGGAATGCTCTTGCCATGTGAGGCCCGCTTCGGATCCCTGGCGCTTTAGCGCGCCTTGCGTGGTGAAGTGGGGGTCGCCGAATAGCTCGCCTACCACGAGGCGGCCGGTGGGCTTCAGGACTCGGGCGATCTGGCGTAGGACGGCTACCGGGTCGGGGATCTCACCAAGGACGGCGGTCAGGACTACGGCATCCATCGAGTTGTCCTCGTAGGGGAGGGCCGTGGCGTCGCCTTGGGTTGGGATCACGTTGGTGAGGCCCCGTTCGGCGGCGCGGGTGGCGGTGTGGTCGAGGAACTCCTGCTGGAGGTCGAAGATCTCGACCTTGCCGTCGGGGCCTACCCAGTTGGCCATGTCGAGGGTGTAGTAGCCGACGCCGGGGCCGATCTCGAGGATGCGCTCGCCCAGCTCGGGGCGGAGGACCGAGCGGAGGCGCTCGCGGGTGATGATCGGGTGCGGCGCTTCGACCCAGAAGCGCTGGCCATAGGGGCAGGCCGAGGGGTTCTTGCGCCACCAGAGCGCCGCGCCCATGACCGCGGCGCCGGTCAAACCGAGTGCCGTCCTGATCCGCATGGCTCGCGCTAGGACTTCTGGGAGAAGCCGACCCGGTGCTCGCCGGAGTCGATGCGGAGGAACGAGACCTTGCCCAGGTAAACGGCCATCGTTCCGTCCTCCGTCTTGACATCGTGCCAGCCACCCTTCTCGAGCTGCTTGCGCAGGTCCTTCAGCTCGTCGTCGGTGAGCCTCACCGAGACGACCTGGCCGCCCTCGAAGCCGATCTCCACTCGCTGCGCTTCAGCCATCAGTGCCCTCCTACGGGTTCGACGATCTCGATCAGCACGCGCCCGGTCGAGCGCGGCTCCAGAAAGGCGACGCGGCTGCCGCCGATGCCGACCCGCGCCTCGGAGTCGATCAGCTCGATCCCGGTCGCCGCGATCCGCTCCAGGGTCGTGTCGATGTCCTCGACCGCGTAGGCGACATGGTGCAGGCCGGCGCCGCGCTTGGCGAGGAACTTGCCGACCGGCGTGTCGGGACCGAGCGGCGCCATCAGCTCGACGTGGCCCTCGCCGACGTTCAGCAGCGCCGCCTCGACCCCCTGCTCCTCGACGGATTCGCGCAGGCCCAACTCCATCCCGAAGCTCTTTTCGTAGAGCTCGATGCCCGCGTCGATCTCCTCCACGGCGATGCCTATGTGGTCGATCCGTCCGAACACGAGGCGGCAGTCTACGCGGCGTTCTCGGCGCGGAGGATCTCGGCCAGCGCGGCAACGCCGACCTCGAGCTGCTGCGGCGTCGGCTCCTTGGTCGCTATCAGGCGCTGGATCTCGCGCCCCGGCGTGTGGAAAGCCTCGGCGAGCGGGTCGCCGTGGTGGCGGTCGCTCCAGGCGAACATCTCGACGGCGATCGAAGCGCCGGCGAGACCGACGACAGCACGGGCGGCCGGGCTGGGCCGCTCGACGAGGCGCTCGAGCGCCACCGTGCCGCCGGCGGAGAGCAGCATCATCGGCGCCAGCAGGTTGGACCCGCAGCGATCGTGCTCCTTGGGCACCCCGGCCGGATCGTCGACGCCCTGCTCATAGGCGGCGATCGCCTTGTGCTCGACCCCGTGGTAGGCGGCGAGGTCGCGGTCGAGCAGGGCGACGATCGCCGGCGCCGCGCCGATCGCCTGCACGGCGCCCTCGCGCAGCGCGGAGCTGCCGAAGCGCTTGCGCAGCGCCGCCGTGGCAACGAGGGAACCGCCGATCGCAGCGATGACCCGCCAGTCCTCGAAGGGCAGCCGCGCCGCCGGCATCCGCCGCCGCACCATCGGCAGCACCGCAAGGGCATCGGCCAGCCGCAGCGGCCCGCGCAGGCCGGGCAGCCGAGCCGCCAGCCCAGGCGCAAGCTGCGGTTTCGGCTCGGAGGCAACTTCCACAGAACCGTCAGAACGCCGCACGGCCGCAGCCCAATGCGTAGGCCCGTGGATCAACAACCCGTTGCGCAGCGCCATCCCACCGAGTCGCAACTTCTCCGAAGCCATAGCCGGACGATAGAGGAGTCAACACGCGGTGATGGCGCCATCGCAGGCGCCGTCACCGTTTCCCCCCTGATTCCCATTTAGGTCCCCGCCGGAGGCCCCCAGTCCAGGCCTCCGGCGGGTGTGTCGGCTCTCCCTGGCTCTAGCTTGGAAAGCCGCCCTTTAAAACACCGCTTTCTAAAGAAGTTGCGGTTGCATCAAGCGCTTCGGATCCTCTCCCGAAGAGCTTCGAGGCGGCGCCCAAGCTCGGCCTCGAAGCCGCGGTCGGTCGGCGAGTAGAAGCGTCGATCCTCGAGCCCTTCAGGGAGCAACTGCTGGTCGCTGACCCCACCAGGCTCGTCGTGCGCGTAGCGGTAGCCTTCGCCGCGACCGAGCGACTTGGCGCCGGGGTAGTGGGCGTCGCGCAGGTAGTCCGGCGGCATCTTGGCGCCGTGCTCGCGGACCTCGGCCCGGGCTGCGGCGAGCGCCTTGTAGGAGGCGTTGGACTTCGGCGCGAGGGCCAGGTGGACCGTGGCCTGGGCGAGGTTGAGCGCGCACTCAGGAAGGCCGACCCGGTCAACGGCGCGGGCCGCGGCGTCGGCGACGAGCAGCGCCTGCGGGTCGGCGTTGCCGATGTCCTCCGAGGCGAGGATGACCATTCGGCGGGCGATGAAGCGCGGGTCCTCGCCGCCCTCCAACATCACCGCCAGGTAGTAGAGAGAGGCGTCGACATCGGAGCCGCGCGTCGCCTTGATCCAGGCCGAGACGAAGTCGTAGTGGCGGTCGCCCTGGCGGTCGTAGTCGAGCGCCTTGCGCTGCAGCGCATCCTCGATCGCGGCGACGTCGATCGCATCCGACTTTGACCCACCTCCAGCAGGGTCAAAGTCGGATGCGCGCTCGACCGCGCGCTCCAGCGCCGAGAGGGCGACGCGAGCGTCGCCGCCGGAACGCTGCGCGAGCATCTTCAGGGCGGCATCCTCGACCGGCGGCGGATCAACCAACCCCCGTTCCGAATCCGCCAGCGCCCGCCGCAACAGCTCCTCCACCTGCCCGGGCTCCAGCGGCCGCAGCTCATATATCTGACAGCGTGAGAGCAGCGCCGAATTGACCTCGAAATAAGGGTTCTCGGTAGTAGCCCCGATCAAGGTCAGCAGCCCCTCCTCCACCGCCGGCAGCAGCGCATCCTGCTGCGCCTTGTTGAAGCGATGGATCTCATCCAAAAAGAGCACAGTCGGCCGCCCGCTCCCCCGCCGCCGCTCCCGTGCCCGCTCAATCACCGCCCGAATCTCAGCCCGCCCGGCATTGACAGCCGACTCCTCCTCGAAAGCCCCCTCCGCCCCCGCAGCAGCAATCCGAGCCAAAGTCGTCTTCCCCGCCCCAGGAGGCCCGTAGAGAATCGCGCTATGAGGATGCCCACTCTCGATCGCGGTCCGAAGCGCCGACCCCTCAGCGAGCACATGCTCCTGCCCAACGAGCTCATCCAAGCTCCGCGGCCGCATCCGCACCGCCAGCGGCGCGTCTGAAGCTGGCACCTCAGACCGGGATGAACCTTCGGTGTCAAAGAGCTGGTCGGCCACCACGGCTCAGTATGAGGGGATCGGGGGAGGTCTCGACGATGCCTCGCGAAGCGGCCCCCGGCAAGGTGATTCTCAGCCGCGAAGCGGCTCCTGATTGGTGAGCGAAGCGAACATAGGCATTCGGCGAGACCTCCCCCGATCCCCTCTACACTCACTCCATGGAGAGCGCAACCCAGTCCCCCCCAGCCCAGTCCACATCAACCCTCGAGTCGTTCAACCCCGCCACCGGCGAGCTGGTCGGCTCGGTCGCAACCATTACGCCCGACCAGGTCCAGGCCGTGGTCGACGACGTAGCCCGCATCCAGCCCGCCTGGGCGGAGCTGTCGCTGCAGGACCGTGCCCGCTACATGAAGCGCGCCGCCGACGCCCTGCTCGACGACATCGACCAGATCGCCGAGCTACTCGTCCAGGAGCAGGGCAAGCCCCGCGCCGAGGCCTACACGATGGAGCTGCTGCCGACGATCGACGCCCTGCACTGGTGCGCCAAGGCCGGCCCGAAGATCCTCGCCGACGAGAAGGTGCCGATGCGACAGGCCTTCACGCTGAGCAAGAAAGCGCACTTCTCCTACGAGCCGATCGGCGTCGTCGGCGTGATCGCGCCCTGGAACTACCCCTGGTCGATCCCCTTCGGCGAGGTCGCGATCGCGCTGATGGCGGGCAACGGCGTCGTCCTCAAGCCGGCCAGCCTGACCCCGCTGCTGGGCGAGGCGATCCGTCGCGTCTTCGAGAAGGGCGGCCTGCCCGAGGGCCTGATCCGCGTCGTCCACGGCGGCGGCGCGGTCGGCGACGCGCTGGCCCGCTCCAGCGTCGGCAAGGTCTTCTTCACCGGCTCGGTCGAGGTCGGCCGCAAGGTCGGCGCGGTCTGTGCCGAGAGCCTCAAGGGCTCGGTCCTGGAGCTCGGCGGCAAGGACCCGATGATCGTCTGCGCCGACGCTGATCTGCCCAACGCGATCTCCGGCGCCGTCTGGGGCGGCTTCGCCAACGCCGGTCAGACCTGTTCGGGGATCGAGCGCGTCTACGTGATGCGCGAGGTCGCCGAGGAGTTCACGGCCGGCGTCGCCCGCGAGGCCGAGAAGCTGCGGCTCGGCGACCCGATGCAGTGGGAGACCGAGATCGGCCCGATGACCTCCGACGGCCAGTACGAGATCGTCGTCGACCTGATCGCCGACGCCGAGGCCGCCGGAGCGACCAAGCTCTGCGGCGGTCCGACCGACGTCGCCGGCCTCTCCGGCAAGTTCGTCGCCCCCACCGTCCTCACCGGGGTCACGCACGAGATGCGGATCATGAAGGAGGAGATCTTCGGCCCGGTGCTGCCGATCGTCGTCGTCGACTCCGAGCAGGAGGCGATCGACCTCGCCAACGACTCCGAGTTCGGCCTCGGCGCCTCGGTCTGGACCAAGGACCGCCAGAAGGGCGAGCGGATCGCGCGGCGGATCGAGTCGGGGATGGTCTGGATCAACGACCACTCCTTCAGCCACGGCGCCTGCCAGTGCGCCTGGGGCGGCGTCAAGGACTCCGGCGTCGGCCGCTCGCACTCCAAGTTCGGCTTCTACGAGTGCGTCAACGTCAAGATGAACGCCTGGGAGCCCGGGATGACTCGCGACTTCTGGTGGCACCCCTACGACCGCACCCTGGGCGAAGCGGTCCAGGCCTCGGCGAAGCTGCTCTACGGCAAGGGCGCAGTCCGCACGAAAGCCGTGCGCGAGGGGATCGGCCCGCTGATCAAGGTCGGCCGCCGCACCCTCAAGAAGAAGTAACCAGCTGCTCGACTTCGAACACCGCGCCTGAGGCGTCCAGCTCTCGGATGCGGTCGTAGTCGGTTTTCAGCTGCTCCCTGTCCGGGTCGACCAGGTAGATGATCCCGGGGCAGGAGAAGAGGTCGATTGTCTTTTTGAGCTGGTCGCCTGGGCCCAGCATCGAGATCGTGCCGGCGAAGGAGGGCAGCGCCTCGATCTCGCGCATGCCGGCGTCGGCGACGATCCGGCCTTCGTGCCGGGAGATCAGCATCACGCAGTAGGCGCCCGCCATCAGCTCGTACGGTCGCGCCGCCCGGCGGGCGACGGAGCGGGGTTCGAGGTAGGCCTCGGCGGTCAGCGTCTGGTGGCTCGGCGTGCAGCGATCGACGATCTCGTCGGGGACCGAGCCGTGCATACGGGCACCGGACTCGACCAGGACCGGGCCGGTCCTGGTCAGCATCACCTCGGTGTGGGCCGGGCCGAATCGGATGCCGAGCGCGTCGAGGACGGATTCGACGTAGGGGACGACCTGGTCCTGCTGCTCGCCGTGGCGCGGCAGCAGCTCCTCGTAGTCGTAGATGAAGTTGGCGCCGGCGCGCAGCTTGTTGTCGCGCCAGACCTCGGAGACGTGGTGGACGCCATCCCAGCTGACCGAGTTGACGAAGAGCTGCGTCCCCTCCAGCAGCTCCTGGACGAGCAGCTCCTCGTTGGCGCCATGCAGGGCGTTGGGACGGCCGAGGTTGGCGGCGAAGGCGGCCTCGATCGCGGCCGCGTCGGCGCAGATGCTGACCCCGTCGGTGCCGGCGCTGTCGAGCGGTTTGACCACGACCGGGGCGCCGCCACGCGCCGCCGCCCAGGCGATCGCCTCGGCGGCATCGGCCGTCTTCAGCGCCTCGGCCGCGCGCAGGCCGGCGCCGCGCAGCGCTTCCGACATCGCGTTCTTGTCGCGCCGCGCCGCACTCAGCGCGCTGCCGTTGGATGGCAGCCCGAGCCGCTCGCTGAGCGCGTCGGCCAGCGGTACTCCCGGCTCGGCACCGACGACGACGAAGGCCGGATCGTGCGCCGCGAGCCGCGCGGCCGTCGCCTCCAGATCCCCGTCGTGGACGACGTTCTCGACGAAGTCTCCGGCGCGAAAGGCGCGCGAGTAGAACTCGGGAAGCCGCGGGCTGCTCTGCACGTGGACCACAGGCAGCCCGGCGGCCGCAAAGCGAGGCGCCAGCCGCGCCCCCGTCGAGTAGGCATCAACGACAACCGCAGCACCGGTGTAACGCTTTGTCCCCCTGGCAGGGGATGAAAACGTTACACTCATCCCCGCTCTCCCCGGTGTAACGCTTTGTCCCCCTGGCAGGGGATGAAAACGTTACACCTCATGCCGTGGCGACCAGGACGAGGCGGTCCTCGGGGCGCTTCGGGCCACCGGCGAAGTTGCCGTAGCGCTCGACCTCGCGGAAGCCCGCTTCGACCGCCATCCGTTCGAGATCGTCGGCCTCGTACATGCGGATGCGCGAGTCGACCACGTCGTCCCCGTATACGTAGTGCACATGCAGCATCCCGGTGGAGAAATTGACGTCGAGCGTTTCGGCGACGCCGTTGGTCTCGCGCTCGACCACGCCCTCGTCGGTCTTCAGCCGGTGGCGCGATCGCTCCAGGTCGGAGAGCTCCATCGCCATCTTGCCGCCGGGGCGCAGCGCGTCGTGGTAGGCGCGCAGCATCGCTTCGTCCTCTGCCACGGTCGCACCGAAGCCGAAGCTCGAGGAGAGGCTGACCAGGCCGTCGAAGCCGCGCAGCTCCGCCGGCAGCGGCTGCATCAGGTCGGCGACCACATAGGTCGGGCCGGGGTACTCGCGCTGGGCTTCGGCGATAGCTATCCGCGAGATGTCGACCCCGACCGCATCGATCCCATGCTCGGCGAGGGCGGCGACGAAACGGCCCAGCCCGCAGCCCGCGTCGAGCACCCGGTCTCCGGGCGCGAGACCGAGCAGCTCGATCGCCAGCGGGGCCTCTTCCTCGCTTGCGTCGTAGCGGCCGAGCCGCTCGGCGACTCGCATGTAGGCGGGGCCGTAGGTGTCGACCTCGTTCAGCAGGGGGGGTATATCGCTCACGGTTTTCAAAGCGTACCGCGGGCATCCAAACCCGGTGACTTCGTACTTTGTGGGCCTATTGGACACAAAAAGACGAAGTCAGCGGCTCGGCTGGCGGAGATTTCAATCGTCTTCGAGGTGGGGGCGGCGTGTGTGGCGGCTTCGACCTTCACAATCCCCGCAGTGCAGGCCGGCCAGGCGACAGACGAACCGGCGCTCAGCCTCGCCGGGCTGCGCCGCGACTACGGCGGACGGACGGCGCTCGACGGCGTCAGCTTCGAGCTGGCGCACGGCGAGACGCTGCTCGTGCTGGGCCCCAACGGGGCGGGCAAGACGACGCTGCTGCGCATCCTCGCGACCCTGCTGCGCCCCAGCGGCGGCGAGGTGCGGGCGCTCGGCTGCCGGATTCCCGCCGAGACCTGGAAGCTGCGCGGCCGGATCGGCTTCCTCGGCCACGAGCCACTGCTCTACCGCGACCTCAGCGGTCGCGAGAACCTGCGCTTCCACGCCCGCCTGCACGGGATGCGCGGCGCGGCCGCCGAGGCGCGGATCGACGAGCTGCTCGCAGCGGTCGCGATAGAGCGCCGCGCCGATGGGCGGGTCGCCGAGCTCTCGGCCGGGATGCGCCAGCGCCTGGCGATCTGCCGCTGCGTCCTGCACGAGCCCGAGCTGCTGCTGCTCGACGAGCCCGACTCCAACCTCGACGCCGAGGGTCGCGAGCTGACGCGAGCGCTGATCGGCGCCGGCGAGGGGCGCACCCGCGTCGTCGTCAGCCATGACCCCGAGCGCTTCGAGGCCGAGGCCGACCAGGTGCTGCGGCTCGAGGCGGGCGGGCGGGCGGGCGTGGCATGACGCCGTCCCGCACAGCCTTCGCCACGATCCTCGCCAAGGACCTGCGGGCGGAGCTGCGCACGCTGCAGTCGCTGCCGGCGATGGCGCTCTTCGCCACCACCACCTTCGTCATCTTCCGCTTCGGCCTCGACCGCACCGCGCTCTCCGGCAGCCTTGCCGCCGGGGTGCTCTGGGCGACGCTGCTCTTCGCCGCCCTGCTCGGCGTCAACCGCCTCTTCGTCGCCGAGCGCGAGGAGGGCGGCTTCGACGCGATCCGCCTCGCCCCGATCGACCGCAGCGCCCTCTTCGCCGCCAAGGCGGCGGCGCTGTTCGCCTACCTCTTGGTCCTGGAGCTGGTCGTCGTGCCGATCTTCGCGCTCTTCTTCCTCGGCTCCGCCGCCGCCCTGCCGCCGCTGCTCGCCGTCCTCGTCCTCGCCGACCTCGGCCTCGCCGCGACCGGCACGCTGATCTCCTCGATGGCGGTCCACTCGCGCGCCCGCGACTTGCTCGGCCCGCTCGTCCTGCTGCCGCTGGTCGTGCCGCTGATGATCGCCGCCACCGGCGCCAGCGAGCCCCTGCTGGCGCTGAGCGGGCCCGGTTACCACCGCTTCGGCACCTGGCTGGCGGTGCTCTCCCTATACGATCTGATCTTCCTCCTGGTCGGGTACGCGGTCTTCGACTTCCTCCTGGAGGACTAGCGCCCACGCCGCTCCCCACCGCGAGCAACGCATGTACGGCAAAGGACTCAGACCCCTCTCGATCGCGACCGTCGTAGCGATCGCTCGCTGCCTTCTCGCTGGTCTTCTTCTACGCGCCGCTCGACGGCGACCAGGGCTTCATCCAGAAGATCTTCTACCTGCACGTGCCGCTGGCGATCACGGCGCTGGTCGGCTTCGTCGTCGGCGGCGTCTTCGCCGTCATGCACCTGCGCAGCGGCAACCGCAAGTGGGACGCCTACTCCTACGTCTCGATCCACATGTCGGTGATCTTCGGCGTCGCGGTGCTGATCACCGGCTCGATCTGGGCCAAGGCCTCCTGGGGGCACTGGTGGGTCTGGAACGAGCCGACCCTGGTCAGCTTCCTGATCGTCTTCCTGATGTACGCGACCTACTACCCCTTCCGCTACGCGATCGAGGACCCCGAGCGCCAGGCCCGCTACGCCTCGGTCTTCGCGGTCACAGCCGGCGCCTTCGTGCCGCTCAACTTCATCGCCGTGCGGATGTCCCAGAGCCTCGTCCACCCGCGTGTCTTCGCCACCGCCAACGGCGGCCTGCCCGGCTCGATGATGCTCACCTTCCTCGTCTGCCTGAGCGCGATCGCGCTGCTCTGGGTGACCCTGGTCAAGTTCGAGCTGACCGCGAAGAGCGCCTCGGGCCAGATCAAGCGGCTGCGCCGCGCACTCGACGCGCCGGCCCCCGGCGGCGCCTCGCGGATCGCCCCGGAGGTGAGCTAGGTGCTGGCCCTGCTGCCGCTGGCCGGCGCCCCGGCCCTACCGCTCGACGAAGCCGGCAAGTACGTCGCCGGCGCCTACATCGTCTTCCTCGCGCTGCTCGTCGTCTACGTCGCGATCATGGCGGCGAAACTGCAGCGGATGGAGCGGGAGCTGCGCGAGCTGGCCGGCTTCGCCGAGAACCGCGCCAACGGCGAGGCCGCCACAAGCGATCGCGAGAAGGTGAGCGCCGATGTCTGAGCTGTTGGCGCTCGGCGTCTCCCACAAGACCGCGCCGCTCGACCTGCGCGAGCGGCTCTCGCTGACCGAGGGGCGCGCCGCGGGCGCGCTGCGCGAGCTGACCGAGGTCGCCGGCATCCACGAGGCGGCGGCGATCTCGACCTGTAACCGCACCGAGCTCTACCTGGTCGTCTCCGACCCGGTCGAGGCCGAGTCGACCGCGCTCGGCGTCCTCACCCGCCAGGCCGAGATCCGCCCCACCGAGCTGCTCGGCCACCTCTACTCGCTGCGCTCCGGCGAGGCGGTCCGCCACCTCTTCCGGGTCACCGCCGGGCTCGACTCGATGATCGTCGGCGAGGCCGAGATCCAGGGTCAGGTCAAGCGCGCCTACGAGCTGGCCCTGGTCGAGGGCGCCACCGGACCGATCCTCAACCGCCTCTTCCGCGGCGCCCTCGCGGCAGGAGGTCGCGCCCGCGACGAGACCGGGATCAGCGAGAAGAACGTCTCGATCCCCTCGGTCGCGGTCGGGCTTGCGCGCCGCACCCTCGGCGACCTGACCGACCGCCGCGTGCTCGTGATCGGCGCCGGCGAGACGGCCGAGCTCGTCGCCCGCGCCCTGGTCAGCCGCGGCGTCGCCACCGTCTTCGTCGCCAACCGCCACTACGACCGCGCGATCGGCCTGGCCCAGCGCTTCGAGGGCAACGCGGTGCGCTTCGAGGAGCTGCCCGAGCAGCTCGAGGCCGCCGACATCGTCGTCTCGGCGACCAACTCTCCCCACCACATCGTCGAGCGCGACGACCTCGCCGAGGTGATGGCGACGCGCGAGGGACGGCCGCTGCTGCTGGTCGACATCGCCGTGCCGCGCGACATCGAGCCGGCCTGCCGCGAGCTTGCCGGGGTGAGCCTGCACGACATCGACGACGTCCAGCAGATCGCCGAGCGCAACGCCAGCGGCCGCGAGGCCGAGGCGCGGCGGGCCGAGCGCATCCTCGACGCCGAGCAGGACCGCTTCGAGCGCTGGCTCGCCTCGCTCGAGGTGGTGCCGACGATCACCGCCCTGCGCGAGAGCGCCGACGAGATCGTGCGGCGGGTGCTGGCCGAGAACGACGGTCGCTGGGAGGGCCTCAGCGAGGCTGACCGCGAGCGGCTTGCGGTGATGGCGAAGGCAATCGCTTCGCGGCTGCTGCATGAGCCTACGTTGCGGATGAAGCGAAGTGCCGGAAGCGACGAGGCCTACCTCTACGTGAGCGCGTTGCGGGACCTGTTTGGGCTCGATGTCGAGACGGAGCCGGAGGAGGGCGGTTCTAGCGTGACTGAGTTGCGGAGGGTCGATCCCGGTAGGGGTTCCACTTAACTTTTTGGATGGAGACGAACCTGCTGACGCCGCATGGTGGACGCCCAAAAAGTACAAGACGTTCCACCCCTACCGGGATCGACCCTCACACGCTCTGATGCTTCGAATTGCCACACGCGGTAGCAAGCTTGCGCTGGCCCAGGCGGGACAGGTGGCAGAGATGCTCGGGGGGGCTGGGCTTGTCGAGGTCACTTCTGACGGGGAGGCTGGCGACAAGGCGCGCTTTGTAAGAGGCGTGGAGCGGGCGTTGCTTGATGGGGCGGCTGAGATCGGCGTTCACTCGGCCAAGGATTTGCCGGCGGAGCTGACTGAGGGGTTGATGTTGGCTGCGGTGCCGGGGCGGGAGGATGCGCGCGATGCTTGGATCGGGGTCGGGTCTTCTCTCGATGAGGTGCCCGAGGGAGCCAAGGTGGGGACCGCTAGCTTGCGGCGGCGGGCTCAGCTGCTCGCCGTGCGGCCCGATCTGGAGGTGAGCGAGCTGCATGGGAATGTCGACACGCGGCTGCGCAAGCTCGGCGAGGGAGAGCTCGATGCGATCGTCCTCGCTGTGGCCGGCCTGCGGCGGCTCGGTCGCGCCGATGAGATCTCATTCGCGATCCCGACCGAGTCGATGACCCCCGCCGCCGGCCAGGGCTCGCTCGTGCTGCAGATCCGCGAGGGCGACGAGGAGGCCCTGCGGGCCGTCGACCCGCTCGTCGACGAGACTTCGCTGCGCGAGCTGACCGCCGAGCGTGCCGTCGTCTCCCTGCTCGAGGCGACCTGCAACAGCCCACTGGGAGTCCACGCAGAGGCCGACCCTCGCTCCGACCGAATGCAGATGCACGCCTTCGTCGGCCTGCCCGATGGAAGCGAGTGGCTGCGCGACGAGATCGAGGGCGACTCGGCCGAGCCGACCCTGCTCGGCGCCGAATTGGCCAAGCGACTGCTCGCCACCGGCGCCCGCGAGATCCTCGACCGAGCGGAGAAGTGGAGCGGGCGATGAGTGCTCGGGCCGGGGTCGTATATCTCGTCGGCGCTGGGCCCGGCGATCCGGGGCTGATGACGGCGCGGTCGCTGGAGTTGATCGGATCGGCCGACGCGATCTACTACGACCGGCTGATCCCACCGGGGGCGCTCGACGGGGCGCGTGAGGACGCCGAGCTTGTCTACGTCGGCAAGGCGCCCGGCAAGCCCTCCGTCCCGCAGGAGGAGATCGGCGAGCGGCTGATCGAGGCGGCGCGGGCCGGCAAGAGCGTCGTGCGGCTGAAGGGCGGCGACCCGTTCGTCTTCGGCCGCGGCGGCGAGGAGGGTGAGGCGCTGCGCGCCGCCGGGGTCGAGTTCGAGGTCGTGCCGGGGATCACGGCCGGGGTCGCCGCCACCGCCTACGCCGGCATCCCGGTCACCCACCGAGACGACGCCTCGGCGGTCGCCTTCGTCACCGGCCACGAGGATCCTGGTAAGGAGGAGAGCGCGCTCGATTGGGAGGCGCTGGCCCGCTTCCCCGGCACCCTCGTCTTCTACATGGGCGTCAAGCGCCTGGGGGACAACTCTGCGGCGCTGATTGCGGCGGGGCGCGACGCAGACGAGCCCGCGGCAGCGATCGAACGCGGCACGATGGACGGCCAGCGCACTGTCGTCGCCACCCTCGGCACTCTGGCCGAAGCGGTTGAGCGCGAGGGAGTGAAAGCGCCGGCTTTGATCGTCGTCGGCAAGGTCGTGGAGCGGCGCCATGACTTGGCCTGGCTCGAGCGCCGCCCCCTGCACGGAAAGCGCGTAGTCGTAACCCGCGCCCGCGCCCAGGCCAGCGGCCTGGCGAAGACGCTGCGCGACCTCGGTGCCGAGGTGGTCGAGCTACCCGCGATCCGAATCGAGCCGCTGCTCGAGAGCGACGAGGTGCGGGACGCCGTCGCAAGGATCGGCGAGTACGCATTGATCTGCGTAACAAGCCCGAACGGCGCGCGCCTGCTATTCGAGGCTCTCGACGCGGCCGGACTCGATGCCCGGGCGATCGCCGGGCCGAATCAGCAGCAGGTAGGGCAGGGGGAGATGGGCGTTGCCGGTCAAACCGTCGCAGCGATCGGGCCCGGTACGGCGCGGGCGCTCGCCAAGCACGGAATCGCCGCCGACATCGTCCCCAAGCGCTTCGTCGCCGAGTCGCTGGTCGAGTCCTTGGGCGAGGTCGAGGTCACCGGCAAGCGCGTCCTAATCGCCCGCGCCGCCGAGGCCCGCGACGTAATCCCCGAGTACCTGACCAGCCGCGGTGCCGAGGTCGACGTCATCGCCCTCTACGAAACGGTCCGCGAGGAGCCGGCTCCCGAGGCGATCGAGGCAGCCCAAACCGCCGACTACGTCACCTTCACCTCGTCCTCGACGGTCCGCAACCTGACCGAAGCCCTCGGCGACCGCTTCCCCAGCAACGCCCGGATCATCTCGATCGGCCCCGTGACCAGCGAAGCCGCCCACAACGCCGGCCTCGAGGTCCACGTCGAAGCCGCCCGCCACGACGTAGACGGCCTAGTAGCCGCACTCCTAGCCGACACCGAACGCTGACTTCGCCTTTAGGCGTCCATATGGACACAAAAAGACGAAGTCAGCCGGGAGAAGGGGTGTTTGGGAGCCCGCACCGCCACTACCGCGTCACCGACTCGACCAACACGCGCGCCCGCGAGCTGGCCGCGAACGGCGCCCCGGGCGGCACCATCGTCACCGCCCGCGAACAGACCGCCGGTCGCGGACGAGTCGGCCGCGTCTGGACCGCCCCCGACGGCAAGGCGCTGCTCTACTCGGCGATCCTGCGCCCGCTCGACGAGCGCCACCTACTGCTCCCCCTATCCGTCCCCCTCGCCGTCTGTGCCGCCGCCGAAACCCTCCGTCCCGACATCGAGTGCACCGTCAAGTGGCCCAACGACATCTGGCTCGAAGAGCGCAAGCTCGCGGGAATCCTGATCGAGGCCCGCCCCCAAGACGCCTGGGCCGTAATAGGAATCGGCCTGAACCTCACCATAGCTCCGGACGAGTTCCCCGCCGACCTCCGTCAACCGGCGGTCTCGCTTTTTAGCTCCCACGCGGGGGATCGAGGGAGGGGGTCCGACGGACGCTCCCCGCTGTTGTCCGTCGGACCCCCTCCCTCGATCCCCTCCACCGCAGCCGCTCCGGCGGGACTCCCCCCGACCCTTCGCACCGCTGCCGAAGTCATGGGTCGCCACCTAGACCACTGGGTCATGGCGAGCGACGAAGACGTGCTGGCCGAGTGGCGCCGCCGCGACGGCTTGCGCGGGCGCGAGATCTCCTGGGAGGACGGCTCAGGCGTCGCCGACGGCATCGACGACCGTGGCAACCTCGTCGTCGCCACTCCCGGTGGGGACCGCGTCAGCCTCGGCGCCGGCGAGGTCCGGCTTCGCCTCTGAGCCTTTCCGCTTCTTCGGCGGGCGCTTCTTGTTGCGTTTGCGCCGTTTGCCGCCCTTGGGGAAGTTGCGCAGCAGCTCGCGGGCGATCGCCGAGGGCTTGCGAGCCATCCGCATGCGGGCGCCGCGCAGCACCTCTTCGCCCTCCGGTGTGTGCGAGACGGCGCCGGCGAGCAGCGCCACGGCGAGGCGGCGGTCCTGTTTGCGCGCGGCGTGGACCAACCGCCGCGCGTTGCGCCCGTGGGCGCGGCCCGAGGAGTTGACCAGCAGGCCGAGCAGCCGCTTCGTCTCCGGCCAGCGCTGCGCCGCGTACTCTTCGTGCAGGTCGCGGGTATAGGAGGCGAGCCGCCAGACCCACGCCTGCGCCTGGTCGCGGCGGCCGATGCGCTTGTCGATCAGCGCCTGCAGCAGCGTTTTCGTCCCCGCCCGCTTGTCGTCGCGGCTCCAGGTGCCGACGATGTCGATCGCGTCGTCGAAGGCCTCGGCGTCGCCGAGGTCGGCGATCTCGCTCAGCGCTTTCAGTTTCAGCTGCGAGTTGCGGTTGCGCTGCACGCAGGTGAGCAGGAAGCGGCGCTTCAGCTCCTTCGAGCCGGAGCCCTGCAAGATCGCCCGCGCCCGGCGCCAGCCCTGCGGGTTGACCCGCGCCCCGGCCAGCGCCGCCCAGGCGTGCTGCTCGGGGTAGTCGAGGTTCTCGACCGCGATCCGCCAGATCTCCCGTTCGAGCACCTGCATGCGGCGCTCCTCGTTGTCGGAGACGGGGACGATCCGCCGCTCGACCCGGATCCGCCGTCCCCGCGCCCGCCGCACCGGCCCGATCACGATCGCGCCGCCGCGATAGACATCGCGGTCGAGCAGGCTGTGCAGGGTGACGATCGACTCGTCGTGGGTCGTCGCCGGGTGGACGAAGTCGATCACCAGGCCGGCCTCCTTGCCCGGCGCGCGCCGGGTCACGCGGCCGACCCGCTGCTGGTAGATCCGCCGCGAGGCGGTCGGCGCCAGGTGCATGCAGAGCGTCGCCCGCGGCGAGTTCCAGCCCTCGGCGAGCAGCATCGCGTTGCAGAGCACGTCGACCTCGCCGCGCTCGAAGCCGGCGAGGATCTCGGCCAGTTCGCGCTTCGGCGTCTCGCCGGAGACGGCGCGGGCGGCGACGCCGGCTTTCTGCAGCGCCTTCGCGACGTTCTTCGCGTGCTGCACGCCGGCGGTGTAGAGGACGCCCGGCATGCCGTCGAAGCGGGTCTTGTAGAGGTCGGCGATCGCCACGTTGAAGGGCTCCTGGTCGAGCAGCGCGGCCAGCTCCTCCTGGTCGAAGTCCTGGTCGACCTCGCCTTTGCGCAGCGGCACCTTGGCGATCGTGCGGACGCCCGGGCCGGGCGGGATGCGCATGCAGCGCAGAGGCGAGATCACGCCGCGGCGCGCCGCCTGGATCAGGTCGAAGCGCGAGGTCTGGGTCGGAAAGAGATCGGCAACATGGCGGGCGATCAGCGCCCCGGTCGCAGTCATGCCGATGAAGACGGGACCGACCCAGGCACGAATGCAGGCGCTGGTCTTCTCGCCCAGCGCGGTGTGCGCCTCGTCGCAGATCACGATCGAGTAGGCGTCGGAGATTTTCTTGTGGTTGCGAACGAACCACTGGTAGGTCTCGACCGTGACCGGGCCGTCGGGATCGTCGCGATCGCCCATCAGCGGCGGCCGCAGGCGCTCCTTGTAGCCACGGTCGGAGATCTCGCCGATGAACTGGTCGACGAGGTTGCGGCGGTGGGTGAGGATCAGCACGCCGCCGGTGCGCGAGGCGTCGATGAAGCCGACCGCGGCGACGGTCTTGCCGGCGCCGGTCGCGTGCTCGAACCAGAAGCGCCGCTCGGCGCCGGGATCGTCGGGGGCCTCCTCGATCGTTTCCTCGTCGTCGTCGGCGGGTTGCTCCTCCCAGTCCATCGGCTCCTCGTCGGGGGCGAGCTCCTCGTCCTCGAGATCGTCGTCGTCGCCGTTGGCCTCGGCGCCGTCCCCGTCCGGCTTCGCGGCGACCTTCGCTGAGGCCGCCTTCTCGACCGCGGTCGCCGCAGCGCCGTTGCCGTTGGCCTCGCCGTCGATCGCGATCTGCTGCTCGGCCATCAGCTCCGTCAGCGTGCCCGAGAGGGCGTCGACCTGGTGCGGGTTGAGTTCGGCGCCGTCGCGCAGCTTCGGCGGTTCGTCGGCGAGCAGCCGCTCGAGGCCGAGCAGCAGCGAGAAGTCCCGTCGCCACTGGATCGACGGGTCCTCCGCTCCGTCGTCGAGCTCGCGCAGGGCGGCATCGAGGGCGCGCCGACGCGCCGTCCCGGGCGCGAGCGCCTCCGGCCCCTCGCCATCGAGCAGGAAGGGCTCGCGGACGAATTTCGCGGCCCGCTCTATATCGGCACTGGATGGAACTGCCGCCGACGCGGCAACTTCGCTGGTCTTGGCCATAAAGGCTTTCGGGTTCCGTCCCCACCGCACGAAGACGTGGGCGGGGGCACTAGGACGAGGATGCCGGGCGGCTGGTACTACGTCCCCCCGGCGCTCTCAGCGGTTTGCATCGGTTTCGCATCTGCGAACCGAACGTCCGTATTGTAATCAAGGAATTGACGAAGGCGGGACGACAGGTCGCAATTAGTCTGGCGTTGGCGGCAATCGCGGCCCTGATCGGCACCGGTTGCGGCTCCAGCACCAGCGGCGACTACGGCGGCCGGCACCCCGACTACGCCACCGCCCTGGCCGGCTCCCCGGCCCCGCTCGCGGCCCTGCACAAGCAATCCGACCAGCTGCTGCCGGGCGGCACCGAAGCCTTCGACAAGCGGATCGCCGCCCTCCGCGGCTACCCGATCGTGGTCAACGTCTGGGCCTCGTGGTGCGGGCCCTGCCGTTTCGAGTTCCCCACCCTGCAGAAGCTCTCGGCCACCTATGGCAAACGCGTCGCCTTCATAGGGGTCAACAGCCAGGACTCCGACGCCGGCGCTGAAACCTTCCTCAAGGAGGCCCCGGTCCCCTACCCGAGCTACACCGACTCCGACCAGAGGCTCGCCGAACACATCGGCGCCGGCCTCGGCCTGCCCGACACCGCCTACTACGACCGCGAGGGCAAGCTCGTCTACCTCAAGCAGGGCCCCTACACGAGCCGCGCCGAACTGCGCGCCGACGTCCAGCACTACGCGCTCGGCGAAGGCAGCGAAGCCGAAGGCGGATAATCGGGATATGGACACAGTCGTAGTCGTCGCTCTGATCGCGATCGCCCTGCTCGCCGGCGAGCTGCTGCTCTCCACCGGCGGCGTGCTGGCAGCGCTCGGGGCGTTGGGGCTCATCGCCGCAGGCATCCTCGCGCTGGAATCCGACAGCGGCGCCGCTGATTACGTCGGGCCGGCGCTGATCGCGCTCGGGGTGCTCTCGCTCGTCGCCTTCTACTTCATCACCCGCAAGGTCGTCGAAGCCCACGAGGAGCCGGCGCGGACCGGCGCCGAGGAGCTGACCGGTGCCCTGGCCGAGGTGCGCAGCACGCTCGACCCCACCGGCCAGGTCTGGATCGAGGGGGCGCTCTGGCGGGCGCGGACGGCGGACGGCGCCGGCCCGATCGGCGTTGGGGATAGAGTCAGGGTCGATGCGGTCGAGGGGTTGACGCTGGTGGTCCACCCCGAGGCTTCCCCCACCGGTCAAGCCGAGGAAGGAGCAAGCTGATGGCAGTCGTGCTCGGAGTCCTGGTCATCGTCGCCTTCTTCGCCGTGATCGCGATCGGCACCTCGGTGCGGGTGCTGCGCGAGTACGAGCGAGGCGTGATCTTCCGCCTCGGCCGCCTGATCGCGACCAAGGGCCCGGGGCTGATCCTGTTGATCCCGATGATCGACCGCATGGTCCGCGTCGACCTGCGTACGGTGACGCTCAACATCCCGCCGCAGGAGGTGATCACCCGCGACAACGTCCCGGCCAGCGTCAACGCCGTCGCCTACTTCCGCGTGGTCGACTCCAACCGGGCGATCACCGAGGTCGAAAACTTCCTCATCGCCACCTCGCAGATCTCGCAGACGGCGCTGCGCTCGGTGCTCGGCAAGGCCGAATTCGACCAGCTGCTCTCCGAGCGCGAGCGGCTCAACGAAGAGCTGCAGAAGATCATCGACGAGTCGACCGAGCCCTGGGGCGTGAAGGTGACCGCGGTCGAGATCAAGGACGTCGAAATCCCCGAACAGATGCAGCGCGCGATTGCCCGCCAGGCCGAGGCCGAGCGCGAGCGGCGCGCCAAGATCATCAACTCCGAGGGCGAGTACCAGGCAGCGCAGAAGCTCACCGACGCCGCCGACATCATCAGCACCAACCCCGCTTCGCTGCAGCTGCGCTACCTGCAGACCCTGCTCGAAATCGGCAGCAACCAGAACACCACCGTGGTCTTCCCGCTGCCGATGGACATGATCGAACCGTTCCTGGGTGGGGAGCAGGGCCGCAAACGACCGAAACGGCCGCCGCCTCCACCCGAGCCGCCGAAGCCCGTCGCAGACGACCTTCCCCCCTCCCGCTCCTGAGCTCCCCCGAGCTGCGCATCGACCAGCTCTCGGGCTTGCCGGCGATCCTGGCGCCCGGGCGGGCCGCACGCCCGACAGACCTCGGCTCCGCTGTGCCTTCTCCGGACGACGCGGGGAAAGGGAACGGCGGAGCGGAGTCGTGCCCCTTCTGCGAGGGACGCGAGGGCCGCACGCCGCCCGAGGTGTACGGAACGCGGGCGGGCGGTGGGGGCGCCGACACGCCGGGCTGGAGCACTCGGGTCGTGCCGAATCTCTACCCGGCCCTCGCCGAGGAGCCGGTCGCGGACGCGGTGGGGGCGACGAAGGGCGAGGCCGGCGCCTTCGCCAGCCCCGGCGACCCGCTGCTGGAGTCGCGGCGCTCGGGCGAGCCGGACCTCTTCGCCTCCCGCCCTGCGACCGGCGCCCACGAGGTTCTGGTCAACTCGCCGCGGCACGTGACCGCGATGCACGAGCTGAGCGATGAGCAGTTCGCCGCCGCAGTGGAAACCTGGCGCGAGCGGATGCGAGCCCACGCCGCGTCGTCCTACGTGCAGCTGATCGTCAACGAGGGCCGCGAGGCCGGGGCCTCGCTCGAGCACACCCACGCCCAGCTCTACGCGCTCGAGTTCGTCCCGGCGGCGGTCGCCCGCGAGCGCGAGCGGGCCGGCGCCTACGCCGAACGCACGGCGGGCGGCGGATTGCTCAGCGACGTCCTGGTCGAGGAGGTGCGGCGCAGGGAGCGCCTCGTCGCGATCGACGACGAGGCGGCGCTGATCTGCCCCTGGGCCTCGCGCTCGCCCTTCGAGCTGCGGGTGATCCCACGCCAAGCAGCCTCCAGCTTCGCTGACGACACGGCGGGCGCGGCGATGATCCACACCGCCCTGCGCCTGCTCGCCGAGCGCTTCGAGCGCCCGCCGGAGCTCAACCTCTGGGTCCGCACCGCGCCCCGCGGCGCCGAGCAATTCCACTGGCACGTCGACATCGCCCCGCGCCTGACGATCAAGGCGGCCTTCGAGTTCGCCACCGGGGTGGACATCAACACCTACCCGCCGGAGCGCGCCGCGGCCGACCTGCGCGAGTGCCTCAGCGGTGCCGGCGCTTCTTCTTCACGCACTTGAGCTTGCCGCGGACCTTTTTCTTCTGGAAGCCCTTCTTGCACTTCAGTTGCTTCGGCGCCACGACCACGGGGCCGGTCGGCTGTTGTTCGGGCGACGGCGGGGGCGGCGACTGAGTGGCGAAGGTCAGATCCGCACCCTGCGTCGTGCCGCCGGCGTTCGTCGCGACCAGCCGGTAGTGGTAGGTCGTCGCCGCGGCAAGGCCGGTGAGCGCGAGGTGCTCGGCTACCGGCGCTTCCCCGGCTCCCGGGGTGCTCGGGCATTCGGCGACGCTCCCATACGAGGTGCCGGTGCCGTATTCAATTTGCAGCCGGCGGCGCCCCCGTGCGGATTTACCGTTCCGGCGATCGTCGCGCTCGTCTGGGTGACACCAGACGCCCCTTCTGTGACCACCGCCGGCGCCTGTGGCAGCGTGGTGAATTCTTCGACATCGCCGACGACGGTGCCTGCGTTGGTGGTCACGGAGAGGCGATAGCGGTAGCTCGTCTTTGCCGCCAGGGCAGTCACGTTTGCCGACTCCGCGACATCGGTCGTAACCAGCCCGATCGCGGTGCGCATGGCGCGCTTTTGGCGAACGAGGAGCCTTCGCCATATTCGAAGTGGCAGTCGGAGACCGAGCCGCCGTGCGGGTTGACTTTCCCCGTCAGGGTCGCGGCCGTCTGCACGATCCCCGAAGCGGCGCCGGCCGTCACGGTCGAGGGAGCGGTGGCGAGTGTCGTGAAGGTCCGGCTGCTTCCTGTTTCCGTGCCGGCATTGTTGGTGGCGACAATCCGGAAGTGGTAGAGGGTCGAGGGCGAGAGCCCGCCGACCGTGGCGCTTACCGGCGTGGCGCTTGAGCCGTTCGGCAGCGACGGGCAGGACGCGTCGGTTGCGTTGGTGTAGCCGTTGACGAGGAAGTCCGCGTCATCGACGTATTCGAAGTGGCAGTCGGATGTGGCGTGGAAGTTGGCATTCACGGTCGCGTCAGCGTCGCCGCGACCTGCCCCACCGGCGTGGCGGGTTTGGTCGTCGCCGTCGGCGGGCTGATCGTGACCAGCGAGAAGAGGCGGATCAGGTCGGCGTCCGGATCGCTGACGTACAGCTCGTGGGTAGTTGCGTTGACGGCGATCTGGCCGGCCACCGCTGCGGCGGGCTTACCGCTCTGAATCACCGAGGCGAAGGTGTACGTGCCGCCGGAGTGGGTGAACTTGAGCACGCGTTCGTTGCCGAGGTCGACGACGTAGAGGTTGTCGTTCGAGTCGAGCGCCACCCCAGTCGGGTCTTCGACGCTTCCGCCCGGGCATCCACCGCAGGCGATCGTCGCTTTCAGCGCACCGGTCGAATCGAGTATCTCGACCGAATTGGTCGTCGGGCTCGGCAGGAACAGCCTCCCGCTCGAATCGACTGCGATCTTCGGCGTGGCCCCGGCGGTTGCGTGGCCACGCCGCTGCTGTCGTACTGCTCGACCTGGCCGAATTCGTGGTTGAAGAGGCTGTTGGTGACCACAGCCACGTATATGTCCTGGCTGCTCTGATCGACCGCGACCTGCTGCGGTTCTTCTCCCTGGACCTCGATCGTGGGCGTGGTTTCGTCGGGCTCGTATCCGAGGCTTGCCCGAGCCGTGGGTGCGAAGAACGCCAGCGTTGCGATCAGCAAACCGGCCCCCGCCACTTGCATGCGAACCACCATGTTTCTGCGCCGTAGCAACCCGGTTTTGGTCTGATTTCCCAGTTCGACAACCGTTAACGGTGATCCCGATAGCCTCAGCGGCGATGCCTCCCAACCCGCGTCCGATTCCCCGCTTCATCGCCGACAGCACGCAGGAGGGGATCCCGCACGGTCGCTTCGCCGACCAGCTCGGCACGGCCTTCCGCGACGCTTGCACGGCGATCGAGGGCCTGCCCGAGGGCATCGAGGCGCCGGAGGAGCTCGAGTGGTACCCCGAGCGCGCCTGGGGCGGCCGAGTCTGGGTCCCCTGCACGGCTCGCGCCACCGGCCCCGAGGGGGAGCTCGAGCTATTCGGCCACGTTTCCTACGTCCTTCCCGACGGCGGCGAGCCGATCGACCTTCGCGCCGTGACCGACTTCACCGACATCCTCGCCGAGGACAACACGGACTGGAAGATCGACCTCAACGACGAGGTGATCGGCCGCTGGCGTGGCGAGAACGGCCGCGCCGGCGCCGTAACGCTGATCTGGGGCCGCCCGCTACTGCAGGGCGCCGTCGCCGCCACGGCGGAGCTCGACCAGGAGACCGTCGACCAGGAAGTGGTCTCCAACGGGCGCTTCACGCTCCTCGCCCTCGACGCCCTCGAGGCCTACGGCGACGAGATCTTCGTCCAGGTAAAGCTCTGGAACCGCCGCGCCCAAGAGCTCGCCTCCGAGAGCCTCTACGCATAGCTCCCACCCTCCGCTACGGTGTCTTCATGGCATCGATCCAACGGTCGGGCGAAGCACCGAAGGATCCCGCGGCGGTGGCTGAGGCGATTCGCCTCCAGCGACTACGCGATGACGCTCGGCGACCGATGAGCATCAACTTGGCCGAGGGAATTGCACTGAGTCACAAGTTGATGCAATTCGTGGGCACCGTTCGCCCACATTGACCGAAGCGGCCTTCGATCAGCTTCTTCGCCGACTCTCAGAGGCAAAGGTCGAGTTCGTGCTGATCGGTGGGCTGGCCGTCAACGCCTGGGGGGTGGTCCGCGGAACGAAGGATGTCGACATCGTCGTTGCCCCGGATATCGAGAACCTCAAACGCGTTGCGACGGTCGCGGCGGCGATCAATGGCCACGTGCAAACCGGCGAATCCTTCCTCAGCAGCCAACCTTCGATCACGGGCCAGCTCGCGAGTGGCAAACAGGTTGCGATTGAGACCGAGCTTGGTCGCCTGGACATAGTCCAGGGACTTGACGGAATTCCCACGTACGAGGAGCTGCACGCACGCTCCACGAAGGCAGAGATCCTTGGTGTCGAAGTCGCCGTCTGCTCTATCGAGGACCTCAAGGCCATGAAGCGCACAGCTGGGAGAACCCGCGATCTCGCGGACCTGGAGGACCTCGATGCCGCAGGCGGTTAGCTCTACGATTCGATGATCCCGCCCCGATAGCTCAGCTGGATAGAGCGACTCCCTCCTAAGGAGTAGGCCGCTGGTTCGAATCCAGCTCGGGGCACTTCTCAAAGCCGCTTGCAGAGCCAAAAAGACGCCTGTCGGGCCGGCCCAAGCGTTGTTCCTGCCCGTTATTCCACTGACCTCGAGACGGTTGCTCTCCACGGGGACGTCGATATGCGAAGAAGAGTCTCCGCGGGGCAGCGCACCCCCGAGCCACTTCTTATGTTGTTCTTCATTTCGCCCGCCATCCTCAGTGTGCGATGGACGTGATCGTGGTCGACGACGAGTACCCGCTGCGGGCGGCGCTGCGACGAGCGCTGGCGCTGGAGGGCTACGGCGTCACCGAGGCGGCCAGCGGCGAGGAGGCGATCGAGCTGCTGCGCGACCGCACCTGGGACGCGATGATCCTCGACGTCCTGATGCCGGGTCTGAGCGGACTGGAGGTCTGCGAACGACTGCGGACAGCGGGCGAGCGGATACCGATCCTGATGCTGACCGCGCGCGAGACGGTCGCCGACCGGGTGCGGGGCCTTGAGGCCGGCGCCGACGACTACCTCGTCAAGCCCTTCGCCTTGGAGGAGCTGCTGGCGCGGCTGCGGGCGCTCTTGCGGCGCAGCACTCCCACCGACGAAGAAGAGGAGAAGCTGCGATACGAAGGGCTCGTCCTCGACCCGGTGCGCTATGAGATCCGTGTCGGCGAGCGCGAGCTGGAGCTGACCCGCACCGAGTTCTCGCTGCTCCACCTGCTGATGCGCCACCAGGGCAAGGTGCTCTCGCGGACGACGATCAACGAGCAGGTCTGGGGCTATGACTTCGGCCCCGACTCCAACTCCCTCGGTGTCTATGTCGGCTACCTGCGGCGCAAGCTGGAGGCCGGCGGCGAGCCACGGTTGATCCAGACCGTTCGCGGCGTCGGCTACGTCCTGCGCCGCCCGCGCTCATGACCATCCGTCGCCGTCTCGCCGTCGCCGCGGCCGTCGCCGTCGCGATCGCCGTCCTCGCCGCGTCGCTCGCAGCCTACCTCGCCGTGCGCTCGCAGCTGCGGGGTGAGGTGGACTCGGCCCTGCGCGAACGGGCGGACGGCATCCAACTTTTCTCTCGGTCCGGCGAGAGTCCGCTGCCGACCCCGCCCAAAGACCTGCGCCTGCCGAAACCTCCCCAGGCGCGCTTCGGCGGGGCGACCGGACTCGTTCAGATCATCGGCCCCAAGGGCGTGGTAAGAGAGCTGCCCGGCCAGGACACGATCAGGGTGCCGCTGACCGCGGAGGCGAGAGAAGTCGCGCGGGGCGAAAGAGGGCCGCTCTTGCAAGACCAGACGGTTGCCGGCGACCACCTGCGGGTGCTCACCGAGCCCCTTGGCGGTGGCGGCGCCGTGCAGGTCGCCCGGCCGCTTGACGAAGTCGACAGCGTCCTGCGCGAGCTGCTGCTGATCCTCGCCATCGTCGCGGCCGGCGGCATCGCCCTCGCGGCGCTGCTCGGCGCGCTCGTCTCGCGCGCCTCGCTGGCGCCGGTGCGGCGCTTCACTGACGAGACGGAGTCGATCGCAAGCGGCGCCGACCTCTCCCGGCGCCTGCCAGAAGACGGCAAGGACGACGAGCTCGGCCGCCTCGGCCGCTCCTACAACGCCACTCTCGACGCCCTGCAGCGCTCCTCCGACGCGCAGCGCCAGATGGTCTCCGACGCCTCGCACGAGCTGCGCACGCCGCTGGCCAGCCTCAAGGCCAACCTGGAGCTGCTGTTGCGGGACAAGAACCGGCTCTCCGATCGCGACCGAGCCGAGCTGGAGCGGGACCTGATCGAGCAGATCGACGACGTCACCCGGCTCGTCGACGACGTGGTCGAGCTGGCCCGCCGCGGCGAGCCCGAGCAGCTGTTGGACGACGTAGACCTGGAAGCGATCGTCGCCGCCGAGATCGAGCGAGCGCGCCGCCACTCGCCCGGGCTCAGCTTCGAGGCGAGCCTTTCACCCTGCACGGTGCAAGGGGTGCCCGAGAGGATCGCCCGCGCCGTTCACAACCTGCTCGACAACGCGGCGAAGTGGAGCCCGGAGGGCGGCGCCGTCGAGGTGCGCCTCGCCGACGGCGCCCTCAGCGTCCGCGACCACGGCCCCGGCTTCCGCGAGGAGGACCTGCCGTTCGTCTTCGATCGCTTCTACCGCGCAGTTGACGCTCGCAGCCGCCCCGGCTCGGGGCTGGGGCTGGCGATCGTGCGCCAGACGGCGGAGGCTCACGGCGCCGAGGTCGAGGCCGCGAATGCGCCGGGCGGAGGGGCGGTGCTGAGGCTCCGCTTCCCGGCCGAGCCAGCGCCGCCCACGCCTGGCGACTGATTTCTTACGTACTTCTTCACCGCTTCTGCGGTGGCACTAAGGAAGCCTCTCTTAGATGCCGCCGATGCGACGACGCGGCTGGCATAACTGGGCACTGGGATTTCTCTGCCTCCTCGTGATCGCCCTGGCGATCACCTCGATCGGCTCCTCCTCCGCCAGCTCAACGGCTGAGCAGCGGACCGCGACCGCTGAGCGGGGCGTCGTGCAGTCGACTGTCTCGGGTAACGGCAGCCTCGAAGCCGCCCAGCAGGTCGAACTCAACTTCGGCAGCTCGGGCGAAGTCACCGAGATCAACGTCGAAGCCGGTCAGAAGGTGAGCAAGGGCGAGATCCTGGCGCGGATCGACTCCAGCTCCGCGCGAGCCTCGCTCGCCTCCGCCGAAGCTCAGCTCTCCGAAGCCGAAGAAACCCTCGAAGCGGCGAACGAAGACGAAGAAGTCTCACCCGACGACGCGGCACGGTCCTCGCCAGCTACGAAGTGACCCGGCACCGACCGACGAAAGCCGGCGCGACGTCGCGAAGGAAAAGCGCCGAGCGCGGCGTCGAGCGAACCGCCCAGCGGCGAAGCGGCGCCGAGCGAAGCGGAATCCAGCTCACCGGCGGGCGCGACCGTCAGCGTCGCCACTGCGGAAGCGAAGCTGCGCCAAGCGCGCCTCAGCGTCAAGAGCGCCCGCCAGGAAGTTCGCGAAACCGCGCTGCGGGCACCGATCTCCGGCACGATCGCCTCCGTTTCGGGCTCGGTGGGAGAAACCGTCAGCGGAGAAGGCTCCGCGGGCGGGGGCGGCTCGGGCGCCGAATCCGGAAGCGGGGGAGGTGGCGGCCTCGGAGGCATCGGCGGCGCCGAATCCTCGAGCAGCTCCGGCAGTTCGGGCTCCTCCTCGGCCTTCATCGTCCTCAGCCAGTTGGGCCGGCTTGAAGATGGAAGTCTCGTTCAGCGAGTCCGACATCGGCAAGGTCAAGGTCGGCCAGCCGGCGACCGTCTCGGTCAGCTCGATGGAAGGCACCGAACTCGCCGGCCGGGTGACCAAGGTCGACGTCCTGCCGAGCGAAGGCTCCAGCAGCGGCGTAGTCGAATACCCGGCGACGATCACCCTCACGCAGAGCGCCAAGGGCGTGCGGGCCGGGATGTCGGCGAGCGCCGAAGTTGTCGTCGAACAGGTGGGTAACGCGCTCGCCGTCACCAGCGAAGCGATTACTTCCGGCCCGGGCGGCGGCAACGTGACCGTGCTCGAGGACGGCAAGGAAGCCCAGCGCAACGTCACCACCGGGCTCAAAGGCGACGAAACGACGCAGGTCCTCAGCGGCCTCAAGGCGGGCGAGACGGTGGTGCTGCCCGAAATCACCGCCGCCGCCGGGGGCGAAGGGGCACCGAGTGGCTTCGGCGAAGGGGGCGGCGGCTTCCCCGGTGGCGGCTCGCTTCCGAGCTTCGGTAGCGGCGGGCCGCCCGCTGGCTTCCCGGGGGCGCCGCTGATGGACACCCGTCCGCCATCCGGTCATCCGCGTCGAGGGGATGACCCGCACCTACGCGATCGGCCAGATGCGCGTCCACGCGTTGCGCGGCGTCTCGCTGCGGATCGAGCGCGGCGAGTACGTGGCGATCATGGGGCCGTCGGGCAGCGGTAAGTCGACCCTGATGAACATGCTCGGCTGTCTCGACGCCCCCAGCGAGGGCCGCTACCTGCTCGACGGCGCCGACGTCAGCGCCCACAGCGAGGACGAGCTCTCAGACCTGCGCAACCGCAAGATCGGCTTCGTCTTCCAGGGCTTCAACCTCGTCACCAAGATCACGGCGCTGGCAAACGTCGAACTGCCGCTCGCCTACGTCGGGCTGCCGCGCCGCGAGCGGCAGCGGCGGCGCCGAGGCCGCGCTCGAGGCCGTCGGCATGGGCGACCGGGTCGACCACAGCTCCGCCGAGCTTTCCGGCGGCCAGCAGCAGCGGGTCGCGATCGCGCGGGCGATCGTCACCAACCCGGCGCTGATCCTCGCCGACGAGCCGACCGGCAACCTCGACTCGCACTCGACTGCGGAGGTGCTTGGCGATCTTCGAGGACCTCAATCGCAGCGGTCGCACGGTGGTGATGATCACCCACGAGGACGAAGTCGCTGCCCACGCCGAGCGCTTGATCCGGCTCGCCGACGGGCGTGTCGTCTCCGACCTGCCGATGGCCGAGGACGAAGCCGCCCGACACACGCCTGCGCGAGCGAGGCAGCGCCTGATGGCCGCCGAGACGCTGCGCACCGCCTGGGTTGGGCTGATGTCGCACCGGATGCGCACGGCGCTGACCGTGCTCGGGATCACGATCGGCATCGCCTCGGTGATCGTCCTGATCGCGGGCGGCAAGGGCTCCTCCAACGCCGTGCAGGAAAGCATCGACGCGCTCGGTTCCAACACCCTGACCGTGCTTGCCACGCCCGGCGCCGCCACTGCCGGCTCGGCGACGATCTCGGTGACGCTGAACCGGGAAGACGCCGAAGCGCTCGAAGACCCCGCGAAGGCGCCCGCGATCAAGAGCGTCTCGCCCGTGCTCAGCGCCAGCGGCGCCGAACTGGTCTACGAATCCTCCAGCTACGAACCGGGTGAATTCATCGGCACCACGCCCGCCTATGCCGAAGCCCACAACTACCAGGTCGAATCGGGCTCCTTCTTCACCGCCGCCCAGGTGAAGGAAAGGGCGCGGGTGGTGGTGATCGGGCCGGAAGTCGCCTCCGAACTCTTCCCCGGCCAGAGCGCCGTCGGCAAGACGATCCAGGCCAACGGCAAGAGCTTCGAAGTGATCGGAGTGACGAAGGCCAAGGGCTCCAGCGGAACCCAGAGCCAGGACGACGTGGTGATGGCCCCGATCAGCGCCGTCGAAGACACCCTCTCCGGCTACGGCGAACTGAGCTCGATCACGGTGCAGGCGGTGAGCAAGGGGGCGATCGGCGAAGCCGAAGCGCAGGTGACCTCCATCCTCGACGACCGCCACGGCGTCAGCGAAGGGATCACGGTGATCAACCAGGGCTCGATCATCGAAGCCTCCAGCTCCAGCGAAGGGGTCTTCACGACGCTGCTCGCCTGGGTGGCGGCGATCTCGCTGCTGGTCGGCGGGATCGGCGTGATGAACATCATGCTCGTCAGCGTCACCGAGCGCACCCGGGAGATCGGCATCCGCAAGGCGATCGGCGCCCGCCGCAGCGACATCCTCGCCCAGTTTCTCACCGAGGCGCTGCTGGTCTCGGCGATGGGCGGCGTGCTGGGGATAGTCGTCGGCGTCGTCGGCAGCCAGTTCAAGATCGCAGGCGTGCAGCCGGCGGTGGCGCCCTACTCGATCGCCCTGGCCGCCGCCGCCTCGCTCGGCTCCGGCCTCTTCTTCGGCACCTATCCGGCGGCGCGGGCGGCATGCCTGCGGCCAATCGAGGCGCTGCGCTTTGAGTGAGCGCGCCGACAACACCGACCTGGAGGACGAGATGACGCGGACCACCGAGCTGCAGATCGACGAGCATGACGACGAGCGCCTTGATGATGGCTCGCCCGAGGGAGAGTGGGAGGAGCTGGCCGAGGAGGAACTTCCACCCCGGCCGCGCAACCGCCTGCTCGCTCCCTTGCCGCTCGCGTTGATCGCCCTCCTGATCGCCGCCTGCGGCTTCCTCGGCGGAGTGCTCGTGCAGAAGGGCAGCGAAGGGGGCTCTGCCGCCGGCCTGCCCGGTGGCCTCCCCTCCTTCTTCAGTAAAGAAGGCGGAGGAGGATCGGGCTCCGAAGGGTCCGGCAGCCTCCCGGCAGGCTTCCCGGGCAGCGGCTCCGGCGCGGCTGTGTCGGGGACGGTCTCAAGCGTCGACGGCCGCACGATCTACGTCAAGAACTCCGAAGGCTCCACCGTGGCCGTGCGGGTCGAAGACGGATCGAAGATCAGCCGCGACTCCAACGTCGGCGTGAAGAAGATCCACCCCGGCGACAGCGTCGTCGTGCAGGGCGCCAAACACGGCTCGACGGTGAAGGCCGGCTCAATCAGCGCCACCGAATCCGGAGTCGAAACGAGCGCCCTTGGTGGTTTGCCCGCCTCGGGCGGCGGTGAAAGCGGCGGCTCGGTCGAACTCTTCGGCGAATGAGACGCCGACGCTCACTCCAACAGCTCAGAAAGAGGAGGAAGAAATGAAGACGAAACACCGATGTGGCAAGCCAGGACGAGTGCATGTGATTGGGTGGATGAGTGCCCTGGTGGTTCTCGTCGCAGTGCTCCTCAGCGGCTGCGGTGGCTCCGGCAGTAGCGACTCGACCACCGAAGAAAGCAGCGCCGCGAGCTCTGAACCGGCCGGCGGCCCCGGCGGCATCGCCGAAATCAGCGAAGAAACCCGTTCCTGCCTGAAGGAAAAGGGAGTCGAACTGCCCGAACCGGGCCAGGGAGGCCCCCCTGCCGGTGGGCCGCCGGAAGGACTGCCGCCCGAAGGGGGACCGCCCCAGGGCTTCGGCAAAGGCGGAGCGAAGATGAAAAAGGCATTCGAAGAATGCGGCGTGGAGCTGCCCCAGGGCAAACCGGAAGGCCCGCCGATGAACTCCGGCGCCTTCCGCAAGTCGATCGAGGAATACGTCGCCTGCATGGACGAAAACGGCGTGGAATTGCCGGAACCGAACCTCTCCGGCGAAGGGCCGGTGTTCAACGAATCTGAAGTTAACCGCGAAGACTCGAAGTTCGAAGCGGCAAACGAAAAGTGCCAATCGCTTCTCGGCGGGCCAAGGGGAGGTGGCTCAGGAGGCGCCCGCTAGGCGAGGCGAAAGAGCGCCGCCCGCGTTGCTATTTGAGCCGGCTGACAAATTGTCCCTCCTAAGGAGTAGGCCGCTGGTTCAAATCCAGCTCGGGACATTTTTTTCAGGTCTGGGCGATCCGCCTTGCCTCGTCGACGCCGAGGTAGGGGGTGAGGACGAACTGGGTTGCGTCGGCGGCAAGGGAGGGGAGCTCGGTGTGCCTGTCTGTGTCGAGGCGCTGGGCAACCAGGACCGCGATGCCGCCAGCCAGGGCACGCTCGGTTTCCTTGGGCAGGAGCTCGGCGTCTGGGAAGACGTCGCGACCGGGGACGAGCAGGTCGCAGAGGTAGGAGATCAGGCGCTGGTAGCGCGCAAAGCCGGGCCTGCCGGCCGCGAGGGCCTCGATCGTCAGCGCGCGGGCCGCATCGGGATCGGCCGCGGCGAAGGCGAGCGCCGCGCGGATCCCCGCGGCCACCCCGCTGGCCCAATCGGGCTGGGCGAGGCAGGATGCCTCGATGCGCACCTGCAAAGCGGTGAACGCGGGCTCGAAGTCGTCTGGGGTCTCGTCGGTGCGCAGCGGCGCATTATAAACGCGATTGTCTACACCTAGGAGATGACTTTGCAGCTGCGCGTCAGCGTGCTCGAGAGAGAGGGCCGGCACGAGCAGCAGATGCTCTATCTCTCTCCCTCGTCCCATCCCTTACGGATGAGATTAGCGGCGACATCTAGCGCAGAGCCTTAGTTCGCTCTGCGCTTGTGCTTCTTCGCTTTGCCCTTGCAACCCGTCGCCACCAGCGCCGGGTTGAAGTCGTGCTCCTTGCCGTTGTGCCCGGTGAAGGCGGCGATTGCTTTGTGGGTTCCCGCACAGAGGTTCGTGGAGTTTTCGAAGAGGCCCTTCTTGCCGCCTCTGAGGCTGATCACGACGTTGGACACCGGCGCGTCGGGGACGGCTTCGAAGGTGTTTCGCAAGCGTCCTTTGACCGAGTCGACGTGGCCGTCGACGACGACGTCGATCTCGCCGTTGTGAAGCACTGCGACGACATCGGGCAGCTGGTGTTCGGATGACCTGAGGTAGACCGGGCCTTCCAAGGGCGAGGAGAGGATCGGCGTGGTCGCTTTCGCGTAGCCGTAGATCGATCCCGCCGGGCACTTCTCTCCGGGGACTGCTCCTTGCTTGAAGACGGTGCGGGTGCAGATCGTGTTGAAGTGGGCGTTGGCGATGAACTAGCTTCTTGGCAGCGTGACCTGAGTCCTGGCGATCCCCGCTTCGCCGATCCCGTTCATGTTCAGCTTGGCGGTAAGGGCCCCGGTTCACCTCAGGGACATCAATCCAGCTCACTCGCGTCGTCAGGCGAGCAACGCTCGGGCTGCCTCTGCCTCGTCATGTTCGAAGGCAGGCGCCATCCGCGCCAACTCGGCGTCCGGAAGCCGGAATGTGGCCGCGACCTCTCGCCAGCGCGACGTGGCATCGCTTACTTCGCGTAGCACATCGAGGGCGGCGCTCCGGGGGAGCCGGAACTCGGGTGCCACCTCGAGCAGGAGGTCGAGGTGAGCGGCCGTGTCGTCGAAATCGATCGCCGTATTGAGGTGGCGCTCGCCGGGGCGGGGATCGGGGTTGACGTCGAAGGCCGGCGAGAGCGCCCAACCGGCGCTGCTGAGGCGCAGGAAGCCGTGGTTGCGCAGGTGGTCGTCGAAGTTGGAGATCAGAATCGAGAAGGCGATCCGGCGCCAGAGCTCACGCAGATCGGCGGCCGCGTTTGGCGATTGACGCTGGATCGCCTCGGCGATCTCCAGGTAGCTGCCTCCCTCCCGATCGGCGCGCTCGAGCATCGTCAAGGCGCTCACGTAGCCGATGCGGCGCCCGCCGGCGCGATCGAATCGCTCGACGATGTGCACCGCCCTGCCGTCGATCGTGTGCAGGGAGCTCGCCGCAGCGTCGATGCCGGCGTTGCGGGCCAGCTGCAGCGCCACCGCCTCCCAGCTCATCACGTCCCATTCGTCGTTCGACGGGCTGGGGAACTTGGCGATAGATACCCGCCCTTTGGGGTCGATCACGTGCGCCTTTGGCCGGGCGCCGCCGAGCGAGCTGCCGCCGCGCAGCAGCGTGGCGAGGTCTTCGTCGTCATCGTCGTCGAGCTCGGCGCGTTCGGCGGCGCGCAGCAGCCTCGGCAGCTCGAGCATCGCCGGGACGCCCGCCTCCTCGCCGGCGAGGAACTCACCGCTGCCGGGCTCACGGAAGCGCAGTGCGCCCTGGCGCAGGTCGTCTCGCACGCCGAGCAGCAGCTCGGTCTCCCCGAAGCTGCGCTCGACCTTCTTCTCCCGCTCGGCGCGGCGGCGCTCGGCCCGCTTGATCAGCCTGCGCCCCCAGCGGTCGGGGCTGCTGTCGGAGAAGGCGTTGAAGATCGCCCGGCTCTCGGGCGTCTGCTGGGGCCCCTCGACCAGAGGAAGAGCCGGGTCGAGCTCGTAGGCCCCTGCGCGGGCGAGATACTCGCGCGAATAGATGAAGGTCTGCGACTCGACGCCGCGCCGGCGACGCCCCCAAAGCCGGCCCGCCGGCACGTCCTCGCCGCCAATCTGAACCAGAACTTCGACCTCGTGATCGGCCATCGGATCAATCCAAGCGCCGCGGGCGAACTCGCTTGGGCAGCTGATCGTCAGCCCGCAGGCGGCCGACATCGGTCTCGTAGGGATCGAGCGCCTGCGGCAGCCGGTCGAGGATGCCGAGAGCGTGCGCGATGCGCAGGAGGATTTCCATGCTCACCTCTGCCTCGCCACGCTCCGCCCGCACAATCGTGCGGCGATTGACGCCGGCGCGTTCCGCCAGTTGACCCTGGGTGAGGCCGCGCAGCTTGCGCCACACCTGCAGGTGGTCGCCGAGGTCGCGCATGGCGCGACCTACGGGCAGAGGAGCGTGACGTTGTTTAGCGGTAGGCATAGTGATCCTCACAGGGATCATAACAGGCTTTAAAGATCCTCATGAGGATCTTTATTCGCCAAAGCGCCGAGCGAAGTTCGGCCAGTCGCGGTTTTGGCAACCCCCACTACCCTGGTAGGTTAAGAGTTCACGGTTGTCACTCGTTTGGGGAGCAATCCCCGTCACCCAGCGGCCCGCCTCGGCGGGCCGTTTTCTTTGCTCGCACGATCCCGTGGGCTGCGAATTGCCAAATGTGTCAAATGCAAAACGGAAGTGTGAAGTGAGTGAACACGGCTTGAAATGGGGGGTTCGCCGACTACTGTCCGCAGCAGCGGAGGGTGAAGCCGACGGGTGTCGGCAGTCGATTGACAACCGATGGTCCGGAGTGGGTTCGAGTCCCTCACCCTCCGCCATCAGAATTGCTGCGAGCGCGGGGCGGGCCGAGGTGCAATGTCATGCGGCCTGTGGATTTGGCGCCCACTTGACGGCACTGCCTTTCGCGCCGCAGCGAACCATCCGATCAGAGAAAGCCTGCTAGCGTTGCGGCATCGGTTGTCATTCGATTGGGGAATCTTCCCCTTCACCCTGCGGCCCGCCTTGGCGGGCCGTTTCTTTGCTTCAGGCCCAATTCCCTATAGGGATCTTTAATCGCCAAGAGCCGAGCGAAGCTCGGCCAGCTCGGCGCGCAGCTCGGAGACTTCGCGCTCGAGGCGGGTGAGGCGATCCTCGGCCGGCGTCAGCTCCTCGGCCGGCTCGCTTTCGCCGGGGGGCGCCTGCTCAATCTCGGGTGAGGTCGCAGCCGGTGCGGTCTGAACGCCGTCGCCGCCGAGCAGCTGCTCGTAGCGGTCCTCCTTCTGCCCCGGCCGGCGCTCGTGACGAGCCACCTGGCCACGCTCGACCAGGCGTCCGAGCGCGTCCTGGACGGCGGCGAGGTCGGCGAAGTCGTGGAGGCGCTGACCGCGCTGCTTGAGCTCGCCGGGGGTCTGCGGGCCGCGCAGCATCAACACCGCGAGCAGGGAGACCTCGGCGGCGTCGAGGCCGAAGGCCTGGTCGAGCAGGTGGCGGTACTTGCGGGCGCGGCTGCCGGCCCCGCTGGCGAGCCGGGTCCAGCCGCGTAAGGCGAGCCGCCGCAGCGCCTCGACCACCGCCTGCTCGTCGTAATCGACGACCGGCTCGCGGTTGGTCGCCTGGTTGCAGGCAAGACGCAGCGAGTTGAGCGAGAGCGGATAGGCATCGGGCGTGGTCCGCTGCTTCTCGATCAAGCAACCGAGAACGCGGATCTCAACAGCGTCGGGCTCCATCGACTGCGAATCCTACGGGGTGAGAGTCGGAATGTGCCAATAGTGAAACGAGACGATGAAATGAGTGAAACATGCCTTGATACAGGGAAATCCGCGACTACGCTCGCTGACCAGCGGAGGGGGATACCGCAAGGTGTGGTTTGCCGGCTGACACCCGGTAGTCCGGGTTCGTAGCCCGGATAGGGTCCGAGTCCCTCCCCCTCCGCTGGAATCTCGCGTGGTACTCTTCAATTCGGGTGTCAGCCGGTTGGGACTTGATCCCTTCACCTTGAAACGGCCCGTTTCGGCGGGCCGTTTCTTTGCTTGAAGAGGCTCAGTTGCGGTCGGGGCGGTCGGGGTAGATCTCGTCGATCGTGAGCAGGGCGCTGTAGGGGGCGGCCGCGGCGGCTTCGATCTTTTCGCCGCCGCCGGCGAGGCGGTCGACGACGGCGATGACGCCGACGACCTCGAGTCCCTGCTCGGCGACGCGCTCGATCGCCCGCGCGGTCGAGCCGCCGGTGGTGACCGTGTCCTCGACTACGAGGCAGCGGGCGCCGGGCTCGACCGGGCCCTCGACCCAGCGCTGCAGGCCGTGCTGCTTGCGCTCGCCGCGGACGAAGAAGCCGACGAGGCCGCGCCCGGCCGGCACTGCGAGGGCGGCGCAGGCGGGCGGGATCGCGGCGGTCGCCGGGCCGCCGACGGCGCTCGCCCCGGCCTCGACCGCGGCGGCGGCGATCAGCTCGCCGGCGGCGAGGAACCCCGCCGGCCGCAGCAACGCCCGCCGGGCGTCGACGTAGTACTGCGCCACCGCCCCGCTGGAGAGCGTCACCTCGCCGATCACCAACGAGTGCTCGCGCAGCTCGGCGAGCAGGGTCTGCTTGGCGGCGTCGAGGTCGGCCATCGGCGCGGGCATCTTATGGCGCCAGGGGGAGAGTTTTCGAAGCCAGGGCCTTGAACAGGGGCCATGACCATCGTCTCCACTACCGGATCTCTGTGTACCACCATCGCGGTACACTCAATTGGCTACGAAGCTCCCGCGCGTGCAGGTGACCCTCGACGACGATCTTGCCGAGGCAATGGCGGCCGTTGACGCAAACCCGAAGAGCCGCTCGCGCCAGATCCGCGACCTGGCGCTGCGTGGCGCCGAGGTCGCAGCCGAGGAGCGGCGAAATCGCCAGAAAGCGATCGAGATCCTGCTGAAGTTCGCAGATGGGGAGATCCCCTACGACTTTGACGCTCTCGAAGAAATCATCGAAGAGCGTGAGCGCTCCCCGTTCAAGTACGACGCAGTAGCCGCCTGACGCCGGCCGACTACCTGATCGCCGCGGCCGCGGCCGAGTGAGGCCTCGGCGTTCTGCACGCAGACCGGCACTTCGATCTGCTCGCGACGGTGCTCGATTTCGAGAGCGTTCGCCTGCCCGAGTAGCCGCTACGCGCGCGCTTGGGGGTCGCGGAAGCCCTGGCGCCAGCTGGGGTAGCTCGGCTGCCAGTCGAGCTCGCGCTTGGCCTTGGCGTTGGAGGCGCCGCGCAGCTGCGTCGCCATCGCCGCGGCGGCGGGGCCGGCGATGAGGCGGGCAAGCCAGACCGGAACGCGGCGGGGGCGCTTGGCCCCGATCGCCTCGGCGAAGGCCGGCAGCCACTCGCGGATCGGCGCCGGCTCGTCATCGACGACGTTGTAGGCGCCGGGGGCGCCGCGCTCGACCGCCGCCACGGTCGCGGCGGCGGCGTCCTCGACCTGGACGAAGGAGAAGATGCCGTCGCCCCGGCCGACGATCGGGGCGCGGCGCTTGAGGGTTTCCTCGGTCTGGGAGCCGTCGCGGTCGAAGTAGGTGCCGGGGCCGTAGAGCCAGCCGTAGCGAAGAACAAGGCCCTCGATTCCCTCCGCCTCGCCCACCTGGCGCTCGAGCTCGACGAGAGCATCGACGGCGTCGCCGAAGGGAGCCGGGGCGCCGGTGAACAGCGGCGCCCCCTCGTCCTTGACCCAGTCGCCCTCCTGCGCGTAAAGGAAGGCGACGCTCTCGGCGACGACGCGGCGGGCGCCGACGGCCCGCGCCGCGGCAAGCAGGTTGCGGGTGCCCTCGCTGCGCAGGCGGTTGGTCGGGCCAAGCGGATCGCCCTTGCCCCTGTAGTCGAGCCGCGACGGCAGCGAGGTAAGCAGGTGGACGACCACCTCCGGCTCGGCCTGGTGCAACGCGTTGTCCACCTCCTGGGGGGAGAAAACGTTGCACCTGACGGCGTTGGCGCCGGCGGCGCGGATCCCCTCCAGCCGCTCCTCGCACCGGGTCATCCCGGTCACCTCGTGGCCGGCTGCGACGAGCCTGGGCAGCAGCGGCCTGCCGATCGCCCCGCTCGCTCCGGCGACGAAGACCCTCATCGCGCTCAGAAGACGAAGATGCTCTCGCCGAAGTGCAGCTGGTTGTAGATCCGCGGCTGGTCGGCGATGAAGGTGCGCACGCAACCGTGGCTGGCGGCGTAGTTGGGGACTTCGGCGAAGCCGTGCACCGCGTAGCCGTTGTGCCAGTAGAACGAGTAGTACATGCCCTCGGAGTTGTAGCCCGGTTCCTGGCGGTAGAAGGTGTAGTGGCCGGTGACGGTCGGGGTCGAGGGCTTGCCGGTCGAGACGGGGTAGATCGCGAACGGCTTGTCGCCCTTGCTGAGGACGAGGACCTGCTTGTCGAGGGGCACCTCGGCGTGCTCGCCCGCGTCCGGGTAGCGGACGCGGTAGCCGCCCCGCCCGCCGAAGACGTCCTTGACCAGGCCCGCGCCGGCGCGCTCGGTGCGCGACATGCCGTTGACCTTGCGGTAGGCGAGCACCTCGCGTCCGGTGCGCCCGTCGAAGCAGCGCCCGCCGCCGGAGGCGTAGCCCAGCTTCGCCATCGCCTGCTTGAAGCCCTTGACCACGCGATCGCACTGGCCGGCATGCAGGGCGGGGAAGCTGACCCGCCAGCTCGTCCGCTTGGTGGAGGCGGCGCCGAGGACCGGGGTGGCGACGTGCTTGGCGGCGGCGGCGTACTTGCCGTCGGCGCGAACGACGATCGAAGCCTTGAACGTGCCCGCGCCGCCCTTGCCCTGCTGCACGGCGACCTTGCGCCTCAGGATCCGCTTGCCGTCGAGGAAGAAGTCGACCTCAACCCGCTGCCCCGAGACAAACGGCGAAATCGACCCGGTCACCGGCACCGTCCCGTAGACCGGCGCCTTGCCGCCGTGCAGATGTCCAACCTCGATCTTGAGGTGCGCATCGGGAGCTGGAGCAGCGACTGCGTCCACAGGCAATAGAAGCGCCACGGCGAGAGCAATGGCCGGGATCGTTCGTCTCATCGCGCGCATTCTGCCCTACTGATCGGCCATCCGGGTTTCTCGGGCTAATGCCCGAGAAGGGCGACCGAGTTGTTCAGCATGTGCAGCAGGATCCCGGGGACGATCGAGCCGGTCTTCTCGTAGAGCAGGGCGAGGATGAAGCCGAAGGCGACGAGGACGGGGACGGCGCTGATGCCGGTTGTGGCGTGCAGGCCGCCGAAGACCAGGGCGCTGATGAAGGCGGCCGCGAGGCGCGGCAGCCGCTCGCGCAGGCCGCCGAAGAGCATGCCGCGAAAGCAGGTCTCCTCGCAGATCGGCGCGGCGACCGCGATCAGCAGCACCTGCACCGGCACGGCGCCGAAGTCTTCTGCGATGTCCTTCTGGTGGGGCACACCGAAGATCGCGATGTAGACGATCGAGAAGAGCAGGTAGGTGCCGATCGCCGCGAACATCCACTTGATCGCAGATGGCCGGAAGCGCCGCAGCCCCAACCGCCGCAACGCCTCCCGAAACGACGCCCCTTTCCAGCAGGCGATCGCGATCGGCACCAGCAGAAAGCTCAGCTCGGCCATGAACTGAACGACCGCATTCGCTGCATCGGTCAAATGCCCATGCGGCCGATGACCGGCAATGACCGCCGGAATCGCAAGCACAACCCCGGTAACAAGGGCGAGCAGCACCCCAAGCAGGCCGACGACTGGGCCCCAATTGGAATAGGGGAAGGAGGGCTTTCGGGATACCGTGGCATCCATGACGCCGGCAGTCTCACAGGTCTCGCGGTCCACCAAGACCCGCCTCCGCTTCCTACGCCGCCTGATCTTCCTGGTCGTCTTCCTCGTCGTCGTCGCGATCGCGCTCAGCCAGTTCACCGAGCTGAAGCGGCTGGCGACCGGAATCCTCGCCTCGACCGCCGTGCTGGCGGCGATCGTCGGCTTCGCCGCGCAGCACACGATCGCCAACATGGTCGCCGGCGTTCAGCTCGCCGTCTCGCAGCCGATCAAGATCGGCGACCGCATCCGCTTCGAGGAGACCGAGGGCCGCGTCACCGACATCACCCTCTCCTACACCTACGTCAACCCCGGCGACGGCACCTCGGTCGTGATCCCCAACCAGCTCCTGGTCGAGGGAGTCGTCCACAACCTCTCGACCGAGGACACCCAGGCCTGAGCGGGCGCCGGGCCGAAGTACCCTCTGGCGATGGCGCAGCGCAATCGGCGACGTCAGCGACGCCGCGGGGGGGCACCGAGCAAGCTGCTCTTCGTCGGCGCGGGCCTGCTCGTCGCGCTCGTCCTGGCCGGGATCGCGATCGCCTCCTGGGTGCTGAACGTCGCCGCCGAGGCGCCCTCGCTGGCGGCCTGCAAGACGGTCAGCCGGGCCGGCAACTCGGCGATCTACGCCGGCGACGGCAGCAAGCTGGGGCTGATCGAGTCCGACGAAGCGCGCGAGCCGGTCGCGATCGGCCGCATCCCCAAGCAGCTGCAGCGGGCGACGGTCGCGATCGAGGACCAGCGCTTCTACGAACACGGCGGCATCGACCTCGAGGGGATCGCCCGCGCCGAGCTGAAGAACCTCGAAGCGGGCAAGACGGTCGAGGGCGGCTCGACGATCACCCAGCAGCTCGTCCGCAACCTCTGCATCCGCAACCCGAAGCGGACACTCGAACGCAAGATCATCGAGGCGAAGCTGGCGATCGAGTACGCCGAAAAACACTCGAAGAAAGAAATCCTCGACCAGTACCTCAACACCGCCTCCTACGGGACGGTCGAAGGCGCCACCGCGATCGGCGTCCAGGCCGCGGCGAAGATCTACTTCTCCAAGCCGGTCTGGAAGCTGCGCCTCGACCAGGCGGCGCTGCTGGCCGGGCTGCCGCAGGCGCCCTCGGAATACAACCCGCTGCTGCATCCCGGCCAGGCGCGGCAACGGCGCAACGAGGTGCTGGCGAAGATGGCCCACCTCGGCTACGTCTCGGCGGCGCGGGCGGCGGCGGCCGAGCGGCGCGGCCTCGGCCTCGACGCCTCCGGCTCCTACTTCGCCCACCGCGAACCCTTCTTCTTCGACTACGTCGAAAACGAGCTGATCGAACGCTACGGCGTCGACGCGGTGCGCAAGGGCGGGCTGCGGGTCTACACGACGATCCAGCCGCGCCTGCAGGAAATCGGCCTGAACGCGATGCACTCGACCCTGCCCTACCCGACCGACCCCTCCTCGGCGCTGGTCTCGATCAACCCGCACAACGGCGATATCGAGACGATGGCCTCGAGCACGAGCTACGACCGCAACCAGTTCAACCTCGCCGCCCAGGGCCACCGCCAGCCCGGCTCGACCTTCAAGGCCTTCGTGCTGACGACGGCGATCAAGCAGGGGATCGACCCCTACACGACCTACTACACCTCGAAACCGCTCGACCTCAACCTGCCCAAGTGGGGGCACTGGGAAGTCCACACCGCCGACGAGGGCTACCTCGGCCGGGTCAACCTGCAGCAGGCGACGGTCGCCTCCGACAACACCGTCTTCGCCCAGCTCGACCTCGACGTCGGCCCGCAGCGGGTGGCGGAAACGGCTCACTCGATGGGGATCGTCAGCCCGCTGGACGGGATTCCGGCGGAGGGGATCGGCGGCCTGCGGGTGGGCGTCTCGCCGCTGGAGATGGCCGACGCCTACGCGACCCTCGCCTCCGGCGGGATCCGCCACGACCCGATCGCGATCCGCCGCGTCGCCTTCCCCGGCGGCCGGGTCGAGCGGCCCAACCGCACCGCGCCGCGGCGGGTGATCTCCAAGCAGGTCGCCTACCAGGTGACGCGGCTTCTGCACGACAACATCGTCGAAGGGACCGGCACCGCCGCCTACACCGGTTGCCCCGGCCAGGCCGGCAAGACCGGCACGACCGACCGCGAGACCGACGCCTGGTTCGCCGGCTACCAGCCCAACCTGACCAGCGTGGTCTGGGTCGGCTACCCGCAGTCCAACGCGATCGAAATGACCAGCGTGCACGGGATCACCGTCTTCGGCGGCACCTTCCCGGCGGAAATCTGGCACTCGCTCTACTCGGGCGCCGAAGTCCCCTGCGAGGAATTCAGCGTGCCGAAGACGCCGATCGAATGGGCGCCCTTTTTCGGCAGCTTCACCGCCGCGCCGCCGCGCGCGCACGGCGGCGTCTACGGCGCGGCGAATGAAGAATCCGAACGGGCGCGGGAACTCGGCGAAGAAGCGACCGGCGGCTACAACCCCGACGCTTACGCGCCGGGCGCCGGGCAAGAACCGACGCCGGTGGCGCCGCTGCCGTCCACGGGCGTCGGCGGAGGCGCCAGCGCCGGCGAAGCCGGGAGCGAATAGCTGAGCCTCGCGCCAGGGGCGGCCTACGCCCTCATCTGGGCCGGCTTCCTCGCTTACCTGGGCGTCCTCGCCTGGGCGCCGCGGCTCGGCCGCCGCGTCGTCTGGGGCACGATCGTCGTGCTCCTCCTCGCCTTCGCCTGCCTGCCGCCGCTGCTCTCCCACGACATCTACAGCTACGTCGACTACGCCCGCCTCGGCGCCCTGCACGGCATCGACCCCTACTTGCGGGGACCGGCCGCGGCCCCGGGCGACCCCGCCTTCGCTCACGTCACCTGGCCCCACACGACCAGCGCCTACGGCCCCCTCTTCACCCTGGCGACCTACCCGCTCGCCTGGCTGCCGGTCGGCGTCGCGGTCTACGTCCTCAAGGCCGCCTCGGCCCTGGCCGTCCTCACGATCGCGGCCCTGGTAGCCCGCCTCGCCCCCGCCCGCGGCATCGACCCGCTGCGGGCCGCCGCCTTCGTCGCCCTCAACCCCCTGGTCCTCGTACACGTAGTCGGCGGTCCCCACAATGACGCCATCGCCGTCCTGCTGACCACGCTCGGCATAGCGGGCGTGCTGACGGCGCGAGAGGCTTCAGCCGGCGCGTCCCTCGTAGCCGCAGTCGCCATCAAGGCCTCGGCCGCGGTGGCAGCCCCCTTCGCCCTCCTCGGCGTCGTGAACCGGCCGCCGATGGGCCGAAATGTCAACTCCAGGTCGACATTTCGGCCCATCGGCCGACTGTTGGTTGGGGCTGCCGGGGCGCTCGCTGCGATCGGGGGCGCTGCGTATCTCGGTTTCGGCTGGCACTGGCTCGACGCGCTCGGGCAGGCAGGCGAGAACCAGGGCCACACGAGCCACCTAAGCATCCCGACAACCATCGCCCGCATCACCGGCCTGGACAGCGCCGCAACAAGAGCCGCCGCCCTGGCCCTATACGCAGCCCTCATCATCTACCTCCTCACCTGGACCTACCGAGGCAACGACTGGCTACGCGCCACCGCCTGGGCCACCTTTGGTCTTCTGCTAGCCACCGCCTGGCTCCTCCCCTGGTATCTCCTATGGCCATTGCCCGCCGCAGCTCTCTCAAGAGACCGAGCCCTAAAGCTTCTCCTCTTGGTGCTCACCGCCTACCAACTAGGAGCGCGCGTCCCGCTTTGACGCGGGCCGAGGAGGGGGAGTCCCCCGAACGGGCGGATACTCAGAGCGGGCGAAGCCCGCGAGTTCGGGCGGGGGACTCCCCCTCCTCGGCCCGTTCCTCCTCGGGCGACGGGTGAATTACCCCCGTATGAATGGACCACCCCTCCCGCCGCCCCATAGCCGTAACGATCGCGACATAGATCAGTTCGACCAGCGTAAGCACCCCCCGCACGACGATCGCCACCAGCGAGGCGACCGCGAAGCTGTTGCCCGGCGCCACCGACTTGAAGGCCCAGGCAAACGCCGCGTCGCGGACACCGAGGCCGGCGGGGGCGACGAGGGTGACCAGCGCCGCCACGTAGCCGAAGGCCTGGGCGGCGCCGGCGGCGAGCATGTCGCTCGGCGCGATCGAGCTGACCGAGCGCGCCACGCACCAGATGCCGACCGCGGCGACGCCCCAGTTGAGCGTGTAGAAAGCGAGCACGGCGAAGACCCCGCGCAGCGAGATCACCTCCGGCAGCGGCTCCCTGCCGAACGCCCGCAGCACCCGGTTTGCGAGCGGGCCAAAGACGCGCGGGTGCAGCAGCGCGATCGCCAGCGGGATCAGCACCAGCACCCCCCAGCGCCACGACTGGCCCTGCAGGTCGGGGTGGTCGATCAGGAAGTAGGCGGCGACGATGACCGCCGAGGTCGCCTGCAGCGCCTGTTCGTAGACGATGCTGGCAATCGTCAAGCGCCGCGGCACCCCCACCCGCTCGGAGAGCAGGACCCGACCGAGGACGTAGAGAACGCTGCCGGGCACGTAGCGGGCCAGCAGCGGCTGGCCCCAGGCGACCTGCGCCCGCCCTGCCCCGAGCCGGTAGCCGAGGAAGCGCAGGATCAGGTCCCAGCCGACCGCGTTGAGCGCGTAGAAGATCGGCAGGACGACGAAGGCCGGGATCAGCCAGAGGACGTGGAAGTGGACGCCCTTGTCCTTGATCTCGGCCCACTGGTTGACGACGGTGAGGACGAGGAAGCCGAAGACGAGGATCGCGATGCCGAGCTGGATCGCCAGCCGGACGCGTTTGCTGCGCGGCGGCTTGGTGCCGAATTTCGCCCCGGCCTCGCCGATGCGGTGTAGAAGTGGCTCGCTGCGCTCCACGTGGGGGCACCATAGTGACGAGACTGGCCGCTGACTTCGTCGTTAGGAGGCCAATAGGACGCATAAAGACGAAGTCAGCGGGGACAATGGGCCGATGGGCGAGTTCGAGCTACTGGCGCGGGTGCGGGAGCGGCTGCCGGCGGCCGGGGCGCGGGTGCGGCTTGGCAGCGGCGACGACGCGGCCGTCACCCTGCCCGGGGGCGCGACCGCGACCTCGGTCGACGCCCTGGTCGACGGCGTGCACTTCCGCCGCGACCTGGCCACGCCGGCGCAGATCGGCCACAAGGCGCTCGCGGCGGCGCTCTCGGACCTGGCGGCGATGGGCGCCGAACCGGGCGAGGCCTACGTCGTCCTCGGCGTCCCTCCCGACCTCGACGAGGGCGGCTGCCTCGAGCTGCTCGACGGCCTGCTCGACCTCGCCGCATCGACCGGGACGACCCTCGCCGGCGGCGACGTCAGCCGAGCCGCCGAGCTCTTCCTCGCGATCACGGTCGTCGGCCACGCTGCCAACCCGGAGGATTTCGTCAGTCGGGCCGGCGCCCAACCCGGCGACGCGCTCGTCCTGACCGGCGAGATCGGCGCCGCCGTCGCCGGCCTGCGCCTGTTGCTGGACGCTGACTGTGGGATTGACCCCCCCATAGCGTGGTCAAAGTCACAATCAGCAGAGGATTGGCTGGCGGCGTTGCGCGGGCGCCAGCTTGAACCGGCGCCGCGGCTCGGCGCCGGGCGGGCGCTGGCGCGAACGGGCGCGACGGCGATGATCGACCTCAGCGACGGGCTTGGCGGTGACGCCCGGCACATCGCCGCCGACAGCGGCCTCGGCCTGCGGATCGAGGCCAAGAAGATCCCCCTGGCGCCGGGAAGCAGAGAGCTGTTCACCGCCCTGGGAGAGGACCCCTGGCAGCTGCTTGGCGGTGGCGAGGACTACGAGCTGCTGGCGAGCATCCCGGCGGAGCGCCTCGCGGAGGCGGAGCGGGCCGTGCAGGACGCGGAAGGGATAGCGCTGACCCGAATCGGCGAGGCCGTCGCCGGCAGCGGGGTCGAGATCAGGCTGCCCGGCGGCCGGCTTCTGGAGCCGGGGGGGTACGACCAGCTCGCATGAGGCTCTCGCCGGCGAGCAGCTCCCGCACGCTGCGGCGCTGCAGCATCGCGGCGGCGACGAGCGAGGGCTCGGGCTTGTAGTGGCCGGTGTCCACCAGGCTCTTCAACTGTCGTGGTTGCATCCTGCGCCTCATATCGGTCTCCGTACTCTAGAACCTTAGTACTTGGTACTCGCACATCTGTCCAAGAGCGGCGGAGATACCCTTTCTTTTCATGCCCAACGGAGCGACCCGCATTCTCCTCGTCGACGACGAGCACTCGATCCAGACCCTGCTCAGCTACCCGCTGCGCAAGGACGGCTACCACGTCACCTCGGCCCAGGACGGCCGCGAAGCGCTGCAGCGCTTCGAGGAGGCGCGCTTCGACCTGGTCATCCTCGACCTGATGCTGCCCAAGCTCGACGGCGTCCAGGTCTGCCGCGAGATGCGCGCCCGCAGCCAGGTGCCGATCATCATGCTGACCGCGAAGGGCAGCGAGACCGACAAGGTCGCCGGCCTCGAGGTCGGCGCCGACGACTACATCACCAAGCCCTTCTCGATGCGCGAGTTCCGCAGCCGGGTCAAGGCCGCGCTGCGCCGCTCGCGGATGGCCGGCGAGCCGCCCGACGAAGAGGCGATCGACCACGGCGAGCTGCAGATCGACCCCGGCCGCCGCATGGTCACCCTGCACGGCGAGGAGATCCCCGTCACCTACGTCGAGTTCGAGATCCTCGGCGCACTGGCCCGCTCGCCGGGCCGGGTGCTCAGCCGCGAGACCCTGCTCGAGCACGTCTGGGGGGACTCCGAGTACCGCGACCCGCGCACGGTCGACGTCCACATCCGCCACCTGCGCGAGAAGCTCGAGACCGACCCGAAGGAGCCCGAGTTCCTCTTCACCGTGCGCGGCGTCGGCTACCGCTTCAGGGAGTAGATGCTGCGCAAGGGGCTCACCCCGCTGGGAAACCGGATCGTCGTGATCTCGGTAGGGATCGCCACTGGCACGGCGCTCTTGATCTACGTCTACACGGTCGCGATCGGCGGCGCCGCCAGCGGCCTCGGGGCGGTCAAAGAGCAGATCCTGATCGGCGGCGCGATCGCCGTCTTCGCCACCGGCGTCGCCGGCCTCTACTACGCCCGGCTGGCGGTGCGAAACGTCCGCCACCTGCAGGACGCCGCGCGCAAGGTCGCCGACGGCAACTTCGAAACCCCGATCCCGGTCACCTCCGCCGGCCAGCTACGCCCGCTGGCGCGGACCTTCAACGAAATGCAGCGGCGCCTGGCCGAGCTCGACAGCGCCCGCAAGCAGTTCATCGCCAACGCCTCACACGAGCTGCGCACGCCGATCTTCAGCCTCGGCGGCTTCGTCGAGCTGCTCGAGGAAGAGGACCCAAGCCCCGAGGAGCGGGCCGAGTTCGTGCACACGATGCGCGAACAGATCGAGCGCCTGACCAAGCTCACCGCCGACCTGCTCGACCTCTCCCAGCTCGACGCCGGCGCCGTCGCGATGAAGAACAGCAGCGTCGACCTCGGCTCCCTCGCCCGTGAAGTGACCCGCGAGTTCGGGCCGCGCGCCGACCATCACGGCTCGCGGCTGGAGCTGCGCACCCCCGATCAGCCGGTGATCGCCGACGCCGACGCCGACCGCGTGCGCCAGGTGATCCGTATCCTGCTCGACAACGCCCTCACCCACACGCCCGAAGGCACGAAGGTAACCGTGACCACCTACTCCGTCAACCGCCGCGCCGAGCTGACCGTCTCCGACGACGGCCCCGGCGTCCCGCGCCGCGCCCAGAGCCGCATCTTCGAGCGCTTCTACACCGGCGACTCGGCGGGGGGCTCGGGGCTGGGGCTGGCGATCGCGCGCGAGCTGGCGCAGCGCATGGACGGCCGGGTCGCGATCGCCTCGAGCAAGCGCTTCACCGCCTTCACCCTCGACCTGCCGCGTGCGCGGGCGGAGGCGGCAAAGCCGGCCGCGGCGCTGCCGCCCAGGGCAGCCGCATGAAACGCCGGGCCCTCTGGGCGACCGCGACCGTGGCACTGGCCCTGGCCGGCTGCGGCGGCTCGGGCGGCAACGACAACTCGGCCTCGGCGCCCGCCGCGACGACGAGCGGCGCTGCCGCGCCGGCGCCGAAGGTGATCGTCGAGACGGCAGAACACGGCTTCGACGCGGCCAAGGTCTACCGCGAAGCCTCGCCGGGAGTGGTGACGATCCGCTCGGTCTTCGGCAGCGGCGGCGGGGCGGCGGAGGGCTCGGGCTTCGTGCTCGACACCAAGGGCCACATCGTCACCAACGCCCACGTCGTCACCGACGAATCGGGCGACAGCCGCAAGCCCGCCAAGGAAGTCTTCGTCGAATTCCCCGACCGCAACGTCGTCTCCGCCGAAATCGTCGGCTTCGACCCCTTCGCCGACGTCGCCCTGCTCGAGGTCAAGCCCGACGGCTTCGCGCTGCACCCGCTGGCGCTCGGCGACGACCACAGCATCGTCGTCGGCCAACCCGTCGCCGCGATCGGCAGCCCCTTCGGCGAGGTCCACTCGCTCTCGGTCGGCGTCATCTCGGCGATCGACCGCTCGGTCGAATCGCTGACCAAATTCCAGATCGAGGGGGCGATCCAGACCGACGCCTCGATCAACCCCGGCAACTCGGGCGGTCCATTGCTCGACGCCGACGCGAGGGTGCTCGGCATCAACGAGCAGATCGAGACCAGCTCCGGCTCCAACTCCGGCGTCGGCTTCGCGGTCCCGGTCTCGGCGATCAAGCGCTCGCTGGCGATGCTCGAACACGGCGGCGAAGCCGAATACGCCTACATCGGCGTCAGCACGCAACCGCTCTACCCGCAGCTGGCGCAGAAGCTCGGGCTCGACACCGACTACGGCGGCCTGCTGGCCGAAGTCGTCCCCGGCGGCCCAGGGGACAAGGCGGGCCTCAAGGGCGGCGACGGCAACCTGCGCTTCCAGGCCGCCCGCTACAGCACCGGCGGCGACGTAATCCTCGCGGTCGAAGGCCACAAGGTCGTCGGCCCCGACGACCTGGCCCGCTACATCTCCGCCTATCAGCCGGGCGACGTGGTGACGCTGGAAATCCTCCGCGACGGCAAGCGCAAGGAAGTCGAAGTCACCCTGGGCAAGCGCCCCGGCGGCTGACCGGCGCCCCGCCCGTCGCCTGACCGGCCGGGCCTGTAGAACTCCCGGATGCTTCAGGAAGTCTCCCTAGGCCAGAAGTCCCTCGCCGACTACACCCACATCGCCGGCAAGGAGACGATCGAACGGATTCGCGAGCTGGCCGAGCCGATGAAAGGGCACCGCGTCCTGCACGTCAGCGCCACCGCGTTCGGCGGCGGCGTCTCGGAGATCCTCTACACGATCGTGCCGCTGATGCGCGACATCGGGCTCGACGCCCACTGGCACGTGATCTTCGGCAAAGAGGAGTTCTACAACGCGACCAAGCTGCTCCACAACTCGCTGCAGGGGGCCGAGGAGACGCTGAGCGACTCCGAATGGGCGCTCTTCGACGAGATCAACGCGATCAACGCCGAGGGCCTGCAGGGCGAGTGGGACACGGTGATCGTCCACGACCCGCAGCCGATCGGCCTGCGCCGCGGCGCCCTCGACAAGGGCCGCAACTGGATCTGGCGCTGCCACATCGACCTCTCCGAGCCCAACCCGGCGCCGATCGCCCGCCTGCTGCCGATGATCGAGGAATACGACGCGACGGTCTGGCACATGCCGGCCTACGTCCCCGAGGGGGTCGACCACGGCAAGGACGGGGTCAACATCATCCCGCCGGCGATCGACCCGCTCTCGCCGAAGAACATGGCCTTCTCGCCCGACGACGCCGCCTTCGTCGCCCGCCAGTTCGGCATCGACGTCGACCGGCCGCTGCTGACCCAGGTCTCGCGCTTTGACCCCTGGAAGGACCCGATGGGCGTGATCGACGCCTACCGGATCGTCCACGAGCAGGTGCCCGAGGTGCAGCTCGCCCTGGTCGGCTCGATGGCCACCGACGACCCGGAGGGCTGGGAGTTCTTCCAGCACACCTTCGAGTACGCCGAAGGCGACGACGACATCAAGATCCTCAACAACCTCAACAACGTCGGCGCGATCGAGGTCAACGCCTTCCAGTCCCAATCCGACGTCTGCATTCAGAAGTCGATCCGCGAGGGCTTCGGCCTGACCGTCACCGAGGCGCTCTGGAAGGGGCGACCGACGATCGGCGGCAACGTCGGCGGCATCCCGCTGCAGATCGACGACGGCGAGAGCGGCTACCTGGTCGACTCGCCCGAGCAGTGCGCCCAGCGCTGTCTGGAGATCCTCGCCGACCCGGAGCTGGGCAAGCGCCTCGGGCGGGCCGGCAAGGAACACGCCCGCAAGGAGTTCCTCTCGCCGCGCCTGCTGCGCGACTGGGTCGAGCTGCTCGCCAAGCTCGATACCTAGAGCGGCGCTAGCGGACCGCCTCACGCAGCTCGGCGATGTCTTTGAGCTGGTCGTCGACCCAGTCGCCGGGGTTGCGCGAGAAGACCAGCTCCTTGAGGTGCTGGGCGCGCAGCCGGCGCTCCTCGGGGTCCATCGTCAGCGCCCGGTAGATCGCCTCGGCCTGCTCCTGGATGTCGAAGGGGTTGACCGAGAGAGCGGAGTCGGCGAGCTCCTCGTGGGAGCCGGTGTTCTCGGAGAGCATCAGCACGCCGTCGCGGGTGTTGACCGCCGGCGCCTCCTTGGCGACCAGGTTCATCCCGTCGAAGAGCGAGTTGACCATCAGCAGGTCGAAGTGCTTGTAGCGGGCGACCGCCTCGGGGAAGTTCTCGTAGATCTTCAGGTCGATCGGCATCCAGTCGGTGCTGCCGTGGCGGTGGTTGACGACCGCGACCAGGGCTTCGATCCGCTCCAGGTACTCGACGTACTCGGGGACGTCCTGGCGCGAGGGCTGCAGGTGGGCGATGAAGGTGACCTGTTCGCGGAACTCGGGGTGCTGGGTGAGGAAGACGTCGAAGGCAGTGAAGCCGCGCAGCACGTTCTTGGAGAGGTCGGCGCGGTCGACGCGGATGATCAGGTGCTTGCGGCGGCGCTCCAGCACCTCGCGCTCGGCCGCCGCCACCTCGGGCGACTCCGCCGCGCGGCGCAGCCGTTCGGCGTCGATCGAGAGCGGGTAGGCGCGGGTGCGGGTCTCGCCGCCCGCGTGGCGGACGAGCCCGAGCTCGTAGTCGACGTCGGCCTCGAGCAGTTCGTCGCAGCAGCGCAGGAAGTTGATGCAGTAGTGGCCGGTGTGGAAGCCGATGATGTCGTTGGCGAGCATGCCGCGGAAGAGCGCCTCGCGGATTCGCCCGGGAAGGATGCGCCAGCTGTCGGGCTGGGACCAGGGGATGTGGACGAAGTGGTGCAGGAAGGCGTCCGGCCGCTCGGCGCGGATCATCGCCGGCGCCGTGTAGAGGTGGTAGTCGTGCAGCATTACCAGCGGTCGCTCGCGGCCCTCGATCTGGCCCAGCACCGCAGCGGCGATGTCGCGGTTGACGGCCTGGTAGCCGAAATCCCAGGCGTCGAGCTCCTCCTGGCGAATGTCGGGAGCGTTGGAGAGGTCCCAGAGGTAGTGCTGGATGAACCAGAGGATCGGGTTGGCGATCACGTTGTAGAAGCGGTCGTAGGCCTCGGCGTCGCTGCCGACCAGCAGCACGCGGTAGTCGATGCCGTCGATCGAAAGCTCGACCGGCCCACCGCGCTCCTCGGAGACGGCGACGTCCTCGTCGGTCATCGCCGAGGCGATCCAGAGCGCGTCGCGGTGGGAGACCAGTCCGGAGAGCGCCGTGACCAGCCCGCCGCCGCCACGCCGCACTGTGCGCTCCCCCTGCTCGTCACGCTCGAACTGGGCCGGCCCCCGGTTGGAGACGATGATCAGTGGGTCGCCGCTGTCAGCCACGCGCCCAGACTACCCCGAGCCCATGCCAGCCCATTTCGTCAACAAAGCGGGGGAGAACTCTGCAGCCGCCGCAGAGCCGTGACGACGGTGTGGGAAACTTCTGCGGATGTCGCTGGTCGCCAAGCCGGCCTAGCCCTCCTCGCCATAGCCGCCGTGCTCCTTGCCCTGCGCGTAGCACCAAGCCTGCTTCAAGCCCCCCGCGCCGCCACCAATACCCGCCGACGTCGGCCTGCCGAAAGTGAATGCAGCGCCCGTCAAGGTCATCGCACCCAAACCCAAGCGACCTCGTCCGCAACCGAAGCCGATTCATCACGAGCACCAGCCGCCACAAGCACGAGCACTACGTCCCAACCCCTCCGCCCCCTCCCAAAGCTCCAGAACCAGCCGCATCCACGCCTACGCCGGCACCACCCCCAACGTAAGAAGCTCCCCCACCGGTCGTCTCCGCGCCGGCCGCTCCCGAAGACGGATCAGCGGTGTTCGCGCCCCACTGAGAGCGAGCTGTCGGGTACCCCTTCCCGCGGCTTGTACTTTTTGGGCGTCCACCTTGAGGCGTCGCCATACGCACCCATCCAAAAAGTTGAGCGGGAAGGGGTACCCGACCGCCGCCCCCTGCCGCTATAGTCCCTCGCCGTCTTTGGCAGCCCCACGCGAATACGAGTTGGTCCTGATGCTGGACCCCGGCCCCGACGAGGCCGGTGCGCGACGTGCTCGCACAGGACGTGCGCGGCCGGATCGAGGCCAACGGGACGCTGAAGCACGAGAACAAATGGGGCCTGCGCAAGATGGCCTACGAGATCGAGCTCGCGCAACGAGGCCGACTACCGCTGGTTTCGTTTCGAGGCGCCGGTCGGAGCTGCTCGACGAGCTCAACCACAACCTCAAGATCGCCGACGGCGTGCTGCGCTTCCGCATCTTCAAAGTCGACTCCGAGGCGCCGGTGATGGTGCCGCCCGCCGTTGCCGCCCCCGCGCACGGCGCCTCGCGCGATCGCGGGCCCCAGGGCCCACCCCCGGTCGCGGTAGCCGCCGAGGACGAGGATGCCGCTCCCGCGGCGGCCGAGGCACCCGCGGAGAGCGTCGTCGAGGCGCCGCCCGCCGCTCCGGCCGAGTAGCCGCCGACGGGCCGATAACCGGCCCGTATCGTCGGGAATCGGCCAATCGGCCCGTATTTGTGCGGAGATTGCGGGGCCGGGGGGGAGAGTTTCGCCGGCTGCACTCTTAGACTGGAATCCAGACAACGATTCGGAGGAGTTGAGAGCTGTGGCAGCGTCGAACGTGAACGTGGTGGTCGTGACCGGAAACCTGACCCGCGATCCCGAGCTGCGCAGCACGCCGGGCGGAACCTCGGTCTGCAAGCTGCGCGTGGCGGTCAACAGCCGCCGCAAGAACGGTCAGACGGGCGAATGGGTCGACAAGCCCAACTACTTCGACGTCATCGTCTGGGGTGCACAGGGCGAGAACTGCGCCAACTACCTCTCCAAGGGCCGCCCGGTCGCGGTCGAGGGCCGGCTCGACTGGCGCGAGTGGGAGCAAAAGACGGCGCGTCAAACGCCAGAACGTCGAGATCATCGCCAACTCGGTCCAGTTCCTCGGCTCGCGCGACGGCTCGGGCGGCGGTGGCGAGGGCGGCCAGGGCGGCGGCTTCAGCCCCAGCAGCGACGTGCCCGCCGATCCTCGGACTTCGCCGGCGCGGCGGCTGGCGGCGGCGGGGACGACGACATTCCCTTCTAGGTCTGTAGGATGGCCAGCCCGTATGGCCAGAGATCGAACGACTCAGGAATTCACGAGCAGCACCCCGCGCGCGGTCGTCGCGACGACCGCGCCCGTCCGCGTAAATACACGCGGATCAACTCCGAGGCGGTCGACTACAAGGACCTCAACCTGCTGCGACGCTTCCTCTCCGACAAGGGGAAGACGCGTGGCAGGCGCGTCACCGGCCTCTCCCGCAAGCACCAGCGCCAGCTCTCGGTGGCGGTGAAGCGCGCGCGGGAGATCGCTCTGCTGCCCTACGTCGGAGAGCGCTGATGACCCAGGCGATCCTGCTCGAGGACGTCGAGGAGCTCGGCCGGCGCGGCGAGCCCATCGATGTCTCGCCCGGCTACCTGCGCAACTACCTGATCCCGCGCAAGCTGGCCGCGAAAGCGACCCCTGGCGCGCTGGAGCAGGCGCAACAGCGCCGGGCGGCGGCGGAAAAGGCGGAAAAGGCTCGCGCCGAACGCGAAGAGCAGGCAGCGTCGCTGCTTTCCAAGACCGTGCTGACGATCTACCAGCGGGCCGGCGAGGACGGCAAGCTGTTCGGCTCGGTCGGCGCCAAGGAGATCGTCGAGGCGATCCGCGACGCCCGCGACCTGCGCATCGACCGGCGCAAGGTCCGCCTCGAACAGCCGATCCGCGAGGTCGGCACCCACATGGTCGAGATCGAGCTCGCCGACGGCGCCGTCGCCTCGGTGAAGACGATCGTCACCGAGGAACGCTGAGCGACCCCGCGTTAGGCTGCGGGCGATGGGCTCGCGCCGATTGCCGACCCGCCTGACCCGCCGTGCCAAGGCGCGCACGAGGCTGGGCTGGGCGCGCTCGGAGCGCGCCACGGTGGGGCTGGCGACCGTGGCGCTGGGCGGCGCGGGGGTCGTGCTCGCCGGCCAGTTCGGCCGCATGCTGCAGCGGCGCTCGCGCCACGAGGCCGACGGCGAGGGGTTGGTCGAGGCGGCGCCGGCCGCCGCCCTGGACACGGTCGGCGTCGCGGTCAGCGGCTACAGCGAGGCGCCGCGGACAGAAACGGTCCTCTTCAACCTGCTCGCCGGCTTCCTCGGCTCCTTCGCGATGGTGAGGATCTCGACCTGGGGGATCCGCGACGAGTGGTGGCCATTTCGCAACGTCAAGGTCGGCGGCCGCCACATCCACCACTTCGTCCCCGGCATCCTGATCGCCTTCGCCTCCGGGACGACCGCGCTGCTGACCGACGACGAGGCGCTGGAAGAGCGCCTCGCGGTGACGACCGGGGTGGGGATGGGCCTCACCTTCGACGAGGCGGCGCTGCTGCTCGATCTGCGCGATGTCTACTGGACCCGCCAGGGACTGCTAAGCGTCCAGCTCAGCCTCGGCGCCACGGCGATCCTCAGCATCGCGATCCTCACCCAGCGGATGCTGCGCCGCGGCGAGCGCCGCCAGGAGGCCGAGGGCCTGATCCCGCCCGCCGACCCGCACGACCCGCGGCGTTAGGGACAAAGAAAGGGCGGCCGATGGCCGCCCTTTCTTCCCCTTTTCGTCCTGAGATGAAGCTGTTCGTCAGCCCTTCGGGGTGCAGGAGCGGACGAAGCTGCCGACCAGACGGGTGCCGTCGGCGAAGACCGAGGTGGCTTTCGCGTTGAGGTGACCGTCAGGGCAGTTGGCGAAGCAGGAACGGCGTGTTCTTGTAGCCACGGGCGAAGGTCAGCGAGAATTCCTTGACCGAGCCGTAGCCGCCGGCGATCTTCGGGATCGTCGCGACTGATTTGGTGCCGTAGCGGCCGTTGTGGATTTTCGAGATTTTCACCGTCGTCACGACAGCCGCCGATACCGGCGAGCTGAGGTAAGCGTGGATGAAGATCGTCGTCTTGCCACCGCTTGTGCCGCCGTTGAAGGCGATCAATTTACTTTTGGCAATGAACGGTTTCTGTTCGGGGAATTCGACTTCGACATTGGTGATGCCGCTGCCGATGATCGCCGTCTTACAGATCTTTTCCGCTGCCGCCGTGTCCTGCGCCTGCAGTTTGCCCGAGGTGCAGGTGGGCAGGCCCTTGACGTCGATCGAGCCGTTCTTGTCGGTTTCGACGACCACTTCCTTCAGCGCCGGCGCGTGCGTGTGATCGATCGTTTCGATTTTGCCGCTGACGTTCAACGTGATCGGCGCCGGCTTGCCCGACTTCGGCAGCGCCTTCGGCGAGAAGCTGCCGTTGAGGGTCAGTTTGAGGTTCCCCACCTGGACGATCGTGGGCTTTTCCGCCGAAGCGATCCCCGCCACGACGATGGCGAGCATCGCCCCCAGGGCCAGTGTCGTAATCAAGCGCTTGCGCATTTGCTCTATCTCTCTCCTTTGCGGCCTGGCGTCACAGCCCCGGCCATCGAAAGCCTTGGTCTATCCCTCCAATGCCCAAATTACCAGTCTCGCAATCTAGATAAACCCCGGCATTCACAGAAAAGAGCGGCTTAACAAGGCGGGAGCTAGCGTTCGAGCATCGAAAGGCGGGTCCGCTCGCGCTCCTGTGCCGCCCCCTCCGGGCCCAGGAAGGGCAGCGTGATCCAGAACATCAGGTCGGGCAGGCGGCTCGGCAGGCGGGCCGCCGCGCCGTGCAGGATCTCGCTGTAGAGCAGCTCGTTGACCCCTCCGGCGAGCGAGAGCGAGGTGATCCCGGGCAGCTCGACCGAGGTCTCGGCGCGGCCGGCGTCGAGGAAGCCGGTGAACTGGCGCAGCGCCGCGTCGCGCCGGGCCAGCGCTTTGGGGCCGGCGGCGAGGACCTCGACGATCGCGAAGCGCGCCTCGTCGGGATGCTCGGAGAGGTGTTTGAGCAGCTCGCCGAGGCCGGCGGAGACGCGCTCGGCCCAGGGCGAGCCGGGCTTGCTCTCGAAGCCTTTCGCCGTATCGCCCAGCAGGTTGCCGAGCAGGACGTCGTAGGCGGCGAGGAAGCAGTCCTCCTTGGAGGAGAAGAGTTCGTAGAACGTCTTGCGCGAGACCCCGGCGACGCCGATCACGTCGACCACGCGGGTCTCGGGGTAGCCGCGCTCGGAGACGACCTCGATCATCGCCTGGAGGATGCGGTTGCGCTGGGATTCCGTCACGGCCTCCCGCGGCAACCCGTGCCGGCCCCTTGGCAGCCGCTCGCTCAGCCTAGCCGTGCGTCTACCTGAAGCCACCCCGAGACTGTAGTGGAGAAGCCTGGCCCGCGCGACTTTCTGTACCCCGGCGTCTCCGCGCCCGGCCTCTCAGGGAACAACTCGTATCAATACAATCCCTGCGTGGCTCAGGGAGGGACACGCTCGATCGTCGTGCTCGCCGCCGCCTTGCTCGCGGCGCTGTTGCTCGGCGCCTGCGGCAGCTCGGGCTCGAGCTCGACCGCCGGCTCGACGGCAAGCGAAGCGAGCTCGCAGGGCAACGGCTCACAGAGCGAATCGCAGGCGCAGCAGAACGGCGGCGAAGAAAGGGCGGCGCGGGAACGCAAGAGCACGGCCACCCACAGCTCCAAGACCTACACGACGAAGGAAGTCTCGGTGCCGCTGAAGGTCTCGGGCGGCGGCTCGGCGCAGTTCCGCAGCAAGGGGGGCGACAACAGCATCCAGGAATTCGGCGAAGAGTCCGGCGAATCGGAACTTCAGGAAGCGGCGGAAGCCGTCCACAGCTTCTACGTGCGGCGCGCCGAAGGAGACTGGAAGGGCGCCTGCTCGTATCTGTCGAAGGCGATGCTCGAACAGCTCGAACAGCTCGCGGCGTCTTCGACCGAACTCAGCGACAAGCGCTGTCCCTCCTTCCTCGAAGCCTTCACCAGCCCCCTCTCGGCCTCCGAATGGCGGCAGGTGACGACAGTCGACGCCGGCAGCCTGCGCGACGAAGGCGAACAAGCCTTCCTGATCTACTACGGCGCCCCGGGAAAAACCGTCTACGCGATGCCGCTGAAGCATGAAGCCGGCGCCTGGAAGGTCGGCGCCCTCTCCGGCGACGCTCTCAGCTGAGCCAGACGATCTGCTCGCGGTCCGGGCCGACGCCGGCGAGGCGGATCGGCACGCCGACGAACTCGGCGATGTAGTCGAGGTAGGCACGGGCGGCCGGCGGCAGGTCGGCCTCGCTGCGGCAGCCGGTGATGTCCTCGTCGAAGCCGGGCAGATCCTCGTACTCCGGCGTCGCCGAGTGCAGGATCGACTGGTGGTAGGGGAAGCTGTCGAGCAGGGCGCCCTCGCGCGAGCGGTAGCGGACCGCGACCCGCAGCGTCTCGAGGCCGCTGAGCACGTCGAGCTTGGTGATCGCCAGCGAGCTCATCGCGTTGAGCCGCACCGCGTAGCGCAGGGCGACCAGGTCCATCCAGCCGCAGCGGCGCTCGCGCCCGGTCGTCGTCCCGAACTCGTGGCCCTTCTCGACCATGTGGCGGCCGACCTCGTCGGCGAGCTCGGTCGGGAAGGGACCGGCGCCGACCCGGGTCGCGTAGGCCTTGGCGACGCCCCAGACCTCCTCGATGTCGGTCGGGCCGATGCCGGCGCCGACGCAGGCCGCGCCGGCGATCGGGTTGGAGGAGGTGACGAAGGGATAGGTGCCGTGGTCGAGGTCGAGCAGGGTCGCCTGGGCACCCTCGAAGATCACCGTCTTGCCGGCGTCGAGGGTGTCCCAGCAGAGCTTCGCCGTATCGGCGATGTGGGGCTCGAGCCGGTGACCGTAGTTGACGTGCTCCTCGGTCATCGTGTGCAGGTCGATGCGCGGGTCCGGCGCCTCCTCGATCGCCTGTTCGACGCTCTCGCGGTCGCCCTCGCCGGCCTCGCCGGCCTCCTTGCGCAGCTTGCGCCGCTGCACCGAGAGTTCGCGCAGAGCCTGCTGCTTGGGCTCCAGCGCGGTGCGGATCTTGGTCCGCAGGATCTTCTCGTCGAGCAGGTCCTGGACGCGGATGCCGAGGCGCAGGGCCTTGTCGGCGTAACAGGGGCCGATGCCGCGGCGGGTGGTCCCGAGCGAGAGCTTGCCCAGCTTCAGCTCCCCCGCGGTGTCGAGCAGCACGTGGTAGGGCATGATCAGGTGGGCGTTGGCCGAGATCTTCAGGTTGCTCATGTCGACGCCGCGGCGGCGCAACCCGTCGATCTCGCCGAGCAGGATGCGCGGATCGAGCACGACCCCGTTGCCGATCACGCAGGCCTTGTCGGCGTAGAGGATCCCGGAGGGGATCAGGTGGAACTTGAACTCCTCGCCGTCGCGGACGATCGTGTGGCCGGCGTTGTTGCCGCCCTGGAAGCGGACGATGGCGTCGGCGCGCTCGGCAAGCAGGTCGGTGACCTTGCCCTTGCCCTCGTCGCCCCACTGGGCGCCGACGATTACGAGTCCCGGCATGACCGGAGCATTGTGCCGGGTCGGTCGGCTATGCGACCTTGCCGTAGCGGCGATCGGAGCCGAACAGCGGCACCTCGTCGCAGATCTGGCTCAGGCGCGAGACCGTGCGGCTGCCGATCTGGTCCTCCAGCTCCTCGTGCGGAAGGTTGGTCGTGACCAGGACCGAGCGCTCGGCCTCGTAACGCTCGTTGATCAGCGCGTAGAGCTGCTCGAGCACCCAGTCGCTGCGCTTCTCGGCGCCGAGGTCGTCGATGTGGAGCAGGTCGACCGAGGTGAGGCGCTCGAAGAAGGCGAGGTAGGAGTCGCCGCCGGGCTCGGAGTCGTAGGTGCGGCGGATCCGCGCCAGCAGCTTCGGCAGCGAGTAGATCGCGACCGAGCGGCCCGCCTCCAGCGCCGCCTTGGAGACCAGCATCGCCAGCGTCGTCTTGCCGGTGCCGGTGTCGCCGAAGAGCCAGAGGCCGCGGCCGGCGTCGAGGCGCGCGTCCAGCTCGTCGACGTAGCGCCGGACCCCGGCGACCGCGACCCTGGTCTCCAGGTCCCGCGCCATGTCGGAGACCGGCGGGCGCTCGAAGGAGACGCCGCGGTAGCGCGGCGGGATCACCGAGGCGACGCCGCGCACCCGGCCGTGCTTGAGCCGCTGCGCCCGGCACTCGCATTCGCGGGCGATGTCCTCGGGGCCGAGGATCCAGCCGGAGCCGTCGCAGACGCCGAGCGGGCAGACCTGCTCGCGAAACGGTTCGCTGCGGGGCATCGCCGGCATCAGAACTCAGGCCCCACCGAAGCGGGGTCCTCGAGCGGCGGCCCTTCGCCGGCGGGCTGCTCGATCGGCTGCTCCTGGCCGGCGAAGTCGGCGAACTTGGGGAAGCGGTCGAGGAAGACCAGCTTCGGCGTGCCGATCGGCCCGTTCCTGTGCTTGGCGATGATCAGGTCGGCAAGCCCGTCCGGCTCGTCGTCGGGGTCGCGATAGTAGTCCTCGCGGAAGAGGAATGCGACAAGATCCGCATCCTGCTCAAGATTTCCCGATTCGCGAAGGTCGGAGAGCATCGGCTTCGGCGGATGGCGCTGCTCGGGTGCGCGCGAGAGCTGGGAGATCGCCAGCACGGGCACCTCCAGCTCGCGGGCGAGGATCTTCAGGCCGCGGCTCATCTGCCCGACCTGCTCGACCCTGTTCGCGCGAGGATCGTCGGAGCGCATCAGCTGTAGGTAGTCGACGATGATCAGGCCCAGCCCGCCGCGGTCCTGCTCCTGCGCGTGCAGCCGCCGCGCCTTCGCCCGCAAATCGAGCACGCCGAGGTCGGAGGAGTCGTCGAACCAGAGCGGCGCCTCCTCCAGCTCGTTGCAGGCTCGCACCACCTTCGGCCAGTCTTTAGAGGCAACCTGCCCCTTGCGCAGCTTGTCGCCCGAGATCCGCGCCCGGCAGGCGATGAAGCGCTGCGCCAGCTCCACCTCGGACATCTCGAGCGAGAAGAAAGCGACCGGCATGTTCCGCTTCACCGCCACGTTTTCGGCGATGTTGGCGACGATCGCTGACTTGCCCATTGCAGGCCTTGCAGCGACGATAATCAGATTCCCCGGCTGAAACCCCCCGGTGATCGCGTCGATGTCGCGGAAGCCCGACGGGGTGCCGGTCAGCTCGAGCTCGCCGGTGGAGAGCTTCTCGAGGCGATCGACCTCGTCGTGGAGGATCTCCGAGAGCAGACGGAAGTCACTGGCCTGCTCTTTGTGGGCGACGTCGAAGAGCAGCTTCTCGGCCCGCTCGGAGAGCTCGCGCGGTTCGCCGTCGCGCTCGTGGACCCAGCCCTGGATCTCCTGGCCGGCGCCGAGCAGGCGGCGCAGGAGGGAGTTCTGCTGGACGATCTCGGCGTAGTGCTTGGCGTTGCCGGCGGCCGGCACCTTCGCCGCCAGCTCGGAGACGTAGTGCTTGCCCCCCGCCTCCTCGATCTGGTTGCGCTGGGTCAGCGACTCGCTGACGCTGAGCTCGTCGACCGGCTTGGAGGCCGCGTAGAGGTCGTGGATCGCGGTGAAGATCGCCGCGTGCTTGTCGAGGTAGAAGTCGCCCGCGTTCAGCTTCACCTCGTCGATCACCCGGGTCAGCGTCGGCTCGGCGACCAGCATCGCCCCAAGCACCGATTCCTCCGCCTCGATGTTCTGCGGCGGGACGTGGGCTGTGGGAGCGGAAGCCATCGACTTAGTTAAGGGCCGGAGGCGGCGGAACCGCTCCGAGGCTCCAGCAAATCAGAGGCCGAGCGCTCCCACAGCCGGCCTCCCTGCAAAGTCGGCCGAAAGAATCCGGGGCGCTATTTGCTCTCTTCGTAGTAGTGCTGGTAGGCCGTCGCCGCGCCGCTGCGGCCGACCGGGTTGAACGGCGCCTGCTGGATGCAACCGGGGGCGCCGATCGCGGCGGAATCGCTCTGTTCGCCGAAGGCGAACTTCTTAGGCCTTTCGAAGAAGGTCTGCGACAGTTTTTCGTTTTCTTCGGCGGTCTTTTTGCTCTGTTCGGTGCGCGCTTTGAAGACCGAGTTTTTCGGCGTTTCCGAGTTCAACGTGGCGGTCACGCCGGTGCCACAGCCGGCGGTGTCGAAGCTTGGCAGGCCCGTGGCCAGGGACTTTGCGGCGAGCGGCTGTGCATAGGCGTTGGTCCGGCTCGTCTTGGTCAGGCTCGGGTAGGTCGCCAGCGATTCCGGGTTGAAGGGACCCATCGCTCGCAGGTAGTGGACGTTTTCGCCGGCGGCGTTGGTCGGCAGCTTGGCATTGGAGATCGAGGCGACGTTGGCCATCGTCGCGGTCAGCTCGTGCTTGTAAAGGCCGAGCCCGGTGACGATCGGGTTGACGTTGCGCAGGAACGGGTCGACCGCCCGCAGCAGCGGCGGGAACTTGTCGCGGAAGAGCTTGCGCAGGGCCGGGAAGCCGGTCGGGGCGCGGGCGATCACCGGTTCGAGGCCTTCGAAGAGGCCCTTCGCCTGCGGCGCCAGCTTGGAGAGGGCAATCAGGGTCGGCGAGAGCTGTTCGGCGACCGGGACCAGCTGCTGCATCACCGGGTCGGAGTTGACGGAGAAGGTCTTCAGCCGGTCCAGGGTCAACCGCGACTCGTCCTCGAAGGTGGGGAAGGCGCGGAAGAGCGCTTCGATCTGGCGGTCGCGGGCGGCGGTCGTGCTGAAGACCGCGTTCGAGTTGCGGATCAGGCCGGCCAACTCGCCCTGGCGGCCGCGCAGCGCCCGCAGCGAGGTGGCGCCGTTGCGGAAGAGCTGCTTGACCGCGAGCCGCTGGCTGTCGAGGACGCGGAAGAGGTGGTCGAACTGGGTGAAGGCCGGTTCGAGCTCGCCGAAAGCGTAGGAGAGGTCGGCGCCACGGCCCTCGATCGCGACCGCCGCTTCCTGCTGCCAGGTCTGGAAGGCGGCGCGGGTGCTGGGGTCGAAGGTGCGGAAGATCTCGTCGAGCTGGACCGATTCGGCGACCTGCGCCTCGGGCAGGGTGCCGCCGTCGGGCAGTGCCGGCCCGTTGCGGTTCCCCGGGGTCAGTTCGACGTAGGTCTCGCCGAGCAGCGTCTTGGTGCGCAGGATCGCCCGCGTGTCGCTGCGGGATCGGGCCGTACTTGTCTTCGATGTCGACCTTGGCCAGCGCCTGCTTGCCGTTGGGGGCGACGACGATGTCCTGCCACCTTGCCGACCGAGACGCCGGAGATGCGCACGTCGGACTGCTGGGCGAGCTGGGTCGCCTCGTTGAAGGGGATCTCGATCTCGTAGGGCTTCGCCTTGAACGGCGTCGGCCCGCCGAAGGTGATCCAGAGGAAGAGCAGGATGCCGAAGCAGGAGAGCGCGAAGCCGGCGATGACGAGGAGCTGGGTCGTGCTGGGGGCGCGCTTGCTCATTCTGTTCCCGGGCCGCAGCCGGTCGCGGTCGGTGTTTCTTTGGAGCGGAGGTATCGGCGGCAATTCGCCCTTGCGCGGAATGTTCGAGCCGCGCAGAACGGTCTGAATGTACGCTTTGCCAGCGGCAATGCCGTTGGCGAGTTCGCTGCCGTTGCAGGAGATCATGCATCAGGCCGCGGCCCATCAGTCCCGCCGGGTCTTCGAGGTTGAAGGTGGCGTTGGTGTCGTGGTTGAGCCAGGGCAGGTAGAAGAGGTAGCTCTGCTGAGCGCCCTTCGGCTTGTAGGCGAGCTCGTTGAGGAAGCCGTTGAAGGCGCCGAGCGCGTCGCCGAAGCTGCGCACCGACTTGTTGAAAGGCGCGGAGGCTTCCGTGGCGTGGGTGAGGACAGAGCGGGTTTCGCGGGTGAAGGGTCGGATCTGGTCGCGAATCGGCGCCGTCGTCTGTTCGAAGAACTTCGCGTTTGCATGCAGCGCCGGCCCCAGCGCCTGCGCCTGCGGGATCAGCCCGAGCAGGGCCGGGCGGGCGGTGGTCGAGAAGCGGTTGACGCTGGCGAAGGCCGATTCGGCGGCGCTGAGGCTGGAGGGGAACTCGATCAGCGTCCGCTGGATCGAGCTGCTGCTGGTTGGCGAAGTTGCCGAGCGCCGCCTTGGAGGAGGTGACGAAGCGTTCGATCTCCGAGTCGTGGTTGCCGAGTTCGGTCGTGAGCAGGCCGAAGTCGTGGATCACGCGAGCGAGGGCGACGCGACGCCTGGCCACGGCGCGGTTGAGGTCGGCGACGTAGTGGGAGAAGGGCTGCAGGCGGCGCAGCGCGCCGGAGAGCTGATGGCCGCGGCCGCCGATGCCCTGGGCGCCGCCGGCGACCAGCAGCTGGATGTACTGGCGCGTGTCGGCGTCGAGTGTGCCCCAGGAAGGCGTCGAGGTTGACGTTCGGTTCGGTGCGCGAGAGCGGGAAGTTGTAGCCCGTCTTCGATGTGGCCCTTGCCGCTGCCCGGATCGACCTCGACGATCATGTCGTTGAGGTTCGTCTTCGGGCGCAGCAGCAGGGTCGCGTTTGGATGGATCAGTTCGAGGTACTTGGGCTCGATGTCCATGCCGACGACGGCGTGGCCGTCTTCGAGGTTGACCGAGGTGACCTTGCCGATCTGGATGCCGGCGATGTCGACGGCCTGGCCCTGGCCCGGGGTGACGGCCTGGGCGGTGGTGAAGTCGCCGCTGACGTGGACGAATTCTTCGCCGACGAAGGGAACCCAGGAGGGCAGCGAGGCCTTCTGCTGGGTGAAGATCCAGAGCGTCATCACGACGCCGAGCGCAACCAGGACCGCGATCGCGATCGTGTCCTTGCTGCGCCCCCTGCTCTGCCGGGTGAGCGAGTTGCGGAAGTGCCGCCAACGGCTTGCTCTCGGAGTGGTCTCGGTCATGGGCTCACCGCCGCGGGGCTGGGCGCTCCGACCTGACCGAGCGGGCCGTTCACGTCAGGGACCGGGTTGCTGTCGCAGCGCACGTTCGGCTTCTTCGGCGGCGCTCCACCGAGCTGCGGCTGGGTGCCCAGCGGCGGCGCGATCGTGTGGGCGAAGTCCTGCTTATCCGTGCTCAGGTTGCCGAGCGGGTTCTTCTGTTCGACCAGCACGCCGCCGCCGCCCGGCTGCGTGCGCAGGAAGGTGCCGTTTCCGTCGAAGCTCTGCTCCCCAGCCGGAGAAGTCAGCCAGCGCGTAGAGGAACTCGCGGTAGTTAGGGCCACCGGTGCTGAACTGGTCGTCGATCGTCTGGTTGCCGGTCGGGACGAGCACCTTCGTCGTGCAGAGGCTGATCCGGTTGAGCTGCGGCAGCGCCATCGCCTTGCCGGCCTGCGCGGCGCCGGCGAGGCCCGGAGTGCCTTCGCGCAGCAGCTTCGCCGTGCCGCCCGCCTCCTTGCCGGAGAGCAGCGGGCGGGCCTGTTCGATCCAGGGGCGCCCGGCCTTGATCCAGGCCGGCAGTTCTGCCACCGAGGGCCTCAGCTCGATCGCCCAGGCGCGCAGCGGCGGCAGCGTGCTGTTGAGGCTGACCAGCGAGCTGTGGAAGGTCTTCAGGGTCGGCGCCAGGCGGTGGATCGTCGCCGAGAGGTTTGCCGACTGCGAGGCGAGGGCGCCGGTGAAGACGTCGAAGTTGACGATCAGGCCCTTGAGGTCCTCCTCGTGGCGGGAGAGGGCGCCGAAGGTGCGCCCGGCGCTGGCGACGAGCCGCGAGAGGTCGTGCGGCTGCGTGCCGAGCAGGGCGTTGGTGACCTGGGCGCTGTAGCGGCCCGCGTCGCCACCGGTGTGGAAGGCGCGGTTGAGCGCTTCGGCCGCCGACTTGCCCCGCACCTCCGGCAGCTGGGTCCTGTCTTCGGCGGCGGTCGGCTTGTGGGTGAGCGCGGTGCCGTAGCTCTCGAGCAGCCGGCTGAGGTCGGCCCGGACCGGCGACTGCAGGGCGGTGAGGACCTGATCGATCTGGACCCAGGTGGAGGTATGGCTGACCGGGATCGTGTCGCCGCTGGAGAGTTCCGGGGCGCTCGGGCTGCCGGGCGAGAGGTCGACGAAGAAGTTGCCCTCGAGGAAGATCCGCGGCCGGATTGCGGCGAAGGCGTCGTCGTGGATCGGCCGTCCCTGGCCTTCGACCGTGAAGGTGACCGTCGTCGCGTCGCCGTCGCGTTCGGTTGCGATCACCGTGCCGACGTTGACCCCGGCGATCCGCACCGGCGAGTTGGTCGAGATGTTGACGCCGTTGCTGAAGGTCGCCTTCAGCTCGTAGCCGTAGCTGGTGAACGGCACGTGGCCGGTGAAGGCGAGGTAGGGCCCGACCGTGAAGACGAGCAGGAAGATCACCGCGATCATCGCGTTGCTGGGCCGCCATTTGAAGCGGCTGCTCTTGGTCGCTCCGGCCCTCGTATCGCGCTCCGGCAAGCGTCCCATTACTTTTCTTCCCCCAGCTGCTTTTTCGACTGGCCGGATGTCGTTATGCCGTCGTTGCCCGGGGTGTTGCCGATCCTCGTCACACCGGTTTCGTAATGCTCGTTGCCCGCTTCGCACTCTTTCGGCTGCCCGGGCGCGGCCGTGTTGGGATAGGGGTTGGAGTGCAGGTGGTTTAGCCGATCGGCGCTACCGCCGTTGGCCGGCGCTGAGGCCGGGCCGCCCTCGGAGTTGGGGCCTTCCGGCGGCTCGAAGGTGATCGCGTTGAACCAGCCGCCGAGGCCGTTGTCTTCGCTCGATGCGCTGGCCAGGTTGTTGAGGGTGATGCTGAGGTAGTTGCAGGTGGTCTGCGCCGGGGCAATGAAGCGGATCGCCGGTTTGAGCAGGTTGTTGGTCTCGGTCAGCAGGTCGAGCCCGTTGAAGACACCGGGCGCCTGCTGGAAGGCGAGCAGGGCGTCGGCGGTCGGCGGCAGCTGGGCGTTGAGCGCCGGCGAGGCGTTGAGCGCCGGAATGCCCGCGCGCAGCGCGGCGGCGATCGTCGGCGAGGTGTCGGCGATCGCCTTCGCGCCCGGCGCCAGCGCGGTGAAGAAGCGTGCGGAATCGTGCAGGAACGGCCGCAGCGCCGGCAGGTCGACGATCGCCGCGTCGAGCGTTTGCGGGCCCTTGGAGATCGTTTCCTGGATGAAGGGCCGCGAGACCCGCGCGAAGGCGGCGAAAGTGCGGTCGAGGGCGGCGAACATGCTCGCCTGCTCCTCGGCGACCGGCGCGACGGTGGCGGAGAGGCTCTCCAGGGCGCGCCAGAATTCACCGAAGCCGGTGCTCGGCGCGACCAGGTCGCCGAGTGCGGGCTGGCTGCTTTCGAGCAGCAGGCGCAGCGAGACGAAGGCGTTGTTGATCTGCGGCCCGCGGCCCGCGAGCGCGTTGCCGAAGCCGGCCAGGTTGCGCTGGATCGCGGTCCGGGTCTTTTCGTCGAACATGTCGAAGAACTGGTCGATGTCGACCGGTTCGGGGTGCGCGGCGGAGAGGGGGATCGTTTCACCGGCGGCAAAGCCCTTCGGCGAGTTTCCGGGGGAGATCTGCAGGTACTTGAGTCCGAGCGGAGATTTGGGCCGGATGATCATCGTCGAGTCGACCGGCAGCGGCTCGACGTTCTTGTCGAGGCTGAGGCTGAGTTCGGCGGAGACGCGGCCTCCCGCTTCCTGCACCGGCACCACCGACTTGACGACGCCGACCCGGGCGCCGCCGATCCGCACCTCGTTGCCCTTGACCAGGGCGTTGGCGTTGGGCACGCGCGCCTTGAGGTTGTAGGTGGAGACGAAGGGCAGCCCGTTGTTGGCGTTGTAGGCGAGGAAGACGGCGACGATCACGACCAGCACGGTGACCGCGCCGACGATCACCGGGCTGCTCGCCACTCCCTGTATGCCGCCGCGGTTCCTCATGGCCCGAGCAGGTAGTCGAGGAGGGCGCGCTGCCGCGGGGCGGGCAGCGCCGAGCTTGCCCCGAGCCGGCGGCCTTCGCCCAGCTTGGGGGCGGCGGGCGCTGTCGGCTTGGATGGCGCGACGGTCGTCGTCGGGGCGCCCGGACGGGCGGTGGTGCCGCCGGCTCGCTTCGCTTCTTCTTCTTCGAGGAAGGCGCGCAGGTCGACGCCGCTGAGCGACGAGGTGGTGGCATTGGGACCAGTGAACTTGGCCGAGCAGCCGCTGGCTTCCTGCTCGTATTCGAGGCAGTTGGTCAGGGTCGTCAAGAGGCGGGTGAAATGGCCGTATTTGTCGAAGCCGTTGTTGGCAGCGGTGACGTTGTAGATCAGTTCGACGAGGCCGTCGAAGCCCTTGGTTTCCCTCGTGCTTTCGAAGAATTCGGCCAGCTTGGTCGTCGGTTCGGCGCCGGAGTGGGCCAGTTCGCGGGCCTTGATCACGACCGGGTCGACCCTACGGAAGGTCGGGCCGGACTTTTCGGCGTTGACCCCGAGCGACTTCAGCGAGACGGTCGAGGCGGCCGAGAAGGGCGTCAGCAGGCGGGTCGCTTCGGTGAAGGAGGGCGCGGCCTTGCCGAGCTCGGCGAAGACCGGCGTAGCCGCGTCGGAAAAGCCCTGCAGACTGTGCATGGTGGTGCGGAACTCGCGCAGGAAGGCGGGGAACTTGCGCAGCGAGGCTTCCAGGTCGGCGCCGCGTTCGGAGCTGGCCTGGGCTGCCGCGCCGGAGTTGGCGAGGAAGCCGGCGACGTGGGCGCGTTCGCGCGAGAGCGGCCCGAGGATCTGCTCGGAGTCGGCGGCGAGCTGGGTCAGCTGATCGCGCTGGCCGTTGAGGATGCCAAGCAGGCGGTCGATGTCGCGCAGGGCCGGGTTGGCGCGCTTGACCGCGGCTTCGATGTCGGCGCCGCGGCCGGCGAGGCCGGCGCCGAGTTCGTTGAAGATGAGGCGGAAGCGCTGCGAGTAGGGCAGTTTCTGGATGTCGTTGATCAGGTCCGGGTCGACGCTGGTGCTGTTGTTCTCCAGTGGCAGCAGGTACTGACCGGCGCCGGGCTTGCCGGAGGGGACCTGCTTCAGCGGCGGGGCAGGGGGCGAGCCGGGGGCCCGCGGCACGGTCGGGCGGCAATCGACGAACTTCTCGCCGATCAGCGACTGCGGGCGGATCAGGCAGCTGGCGTCGCTGCGGAAGTCCTGGAAGCCGGGGTCGGTGATGTTCATCACGATCACCGCCTTGCCGGTAATCGCCTGTTCCTTGCCGCCTTCGTAGCTGTCGACCTCGCCGGGCAAGGTGACGCCGACCGATTCGATTTCGCCGACGTTGGCGCCGGCCACCCGCACCTGCTCGCCTTTAACCATGAAGCCGCCGTTGTCGAAGATCGCCCGCACGAGGTAGCCGCCGCCTCCACCGCCGCCCGAGGCGATCAGCACGACCGCGACGATTGCCGCCGCGACCAGCCCGCCTATGACCAGTGTTCTCCTCATCGGCCGGGTGGCGAGTCCGCCGGGTTGCATTCGGACGTGGTCACGCCGGCGCCGCTGTGGGGCGGTTCGACGAAGGGGTTGGAGCCGTCGCCGGCGGAGGGAGCGCCGCCGCCCGGGCAGCGGCGCTTGACGCCGGCCGAGCTGCCGAAGGGGTCGTACTGTTCGCTGGGTGCGATCGGTTCCAGGGCGCGGGAGCCGCTGTTGTACTTGAAGAGGTTGAGGTCGGTGAGGCTGGCGCGGACGTAGTGGCCGTTGCCGTCGTAGGGAGCGCTCGCCTGGCCCAGCTTGGCGAAGCCGTTGAAGAGATCCGGCGTGTAAGCACGGATGAAGTTGAGGTTGGGCTGGAAGGCGGAGATCGCGCTTTCGGCGTGCGGGAAGGCGCGGCCCGCCCGCTGTTCAACCGCCGGCAGCGTGCCGAGCAGTTCCGCAGTGTCGTTGGCGAAGCCCTTGCGCCGCACGGTCAGGCGCAGGTTCTTGAAGACCGGGACGGCTTTCGAGAGCACCGGGCGGAATTCGCTGAGGAAGGGAGCGAGTTCCTTTGTCGCCGTCTTCGTCGTTTCGATCAGCGGTTCGACGTCGTCGAGGGCGGCGCGCAGGTTGACGAAGGTCGTGTTGGCTTGGCGGAAGGTCGGTGGCAGCAGCTTCAGGCTCTGGTCGAGCGCGGTGTTCTGGCTGGCGATCGCGCCGAAGGCCGCGTTGGCGTTGGCGATGGCGCTGGAGAGCTCGGTGCTGCGTTCGGAGACCGCGGTGCCGAGCCGGCTCGAGCTGACCAGGAAGCGGGCGAAGAGATGTTCGTCGGCGTTGAGCTCGTGGACGAAGGCGCCCGCCCGGTTGAAGCCGACGCCGAGGTATTTGAAGGTGCTGTTCGCGGCCTTGCCGGCGCCGGCGTACCACTGCGCGTTGCCCTTGATGAACTGGGCGAGGCCGCGGCGGACCGGCGCCGGGAAGGTGTTGAAGAACTGGTCGATGTCGACCGGCGTCGTGGTCGAGGCGAGGCCGAGGGTGGCGCCTTCCCCGAGCGGCGGGTTGCTGTTCGGGCCGGGGCTGATCGAGACGTAGTGGTTGGCGACGCCGGAGAGCGACGTCGCGCGGATGGTTGCCGTGGTGCCCTCGTGCAGTTCCTGTTCGACGCTGACCACGACCTTGGCCAGGTTGTCGCTGGTCAGTTCGATGTTTTCGACCGAGCCGACCGGCTGGCCGCCGATCAGGACCTGGTTGTCGGGGACGAGCTGGCTGGCGTTCTGGAAGAGGAGGTTGTACTTGTGTTCGCTGCCGCCGCTGAGGATGACGTAGGCGAGGCCGATCACCGCCACCGCCAAGACCGCGATGACGACGATCCGCACAGGGGTCACCCCCCGGCTTTGTGCCGAGCCTTTTTCCTCGCCTGAGGGATTGGCAGCCACGGATCGTCGCTTGCGGTTCCACCGGCCTCCGAATCCGGCGGAACGGCGGGCGAATCGTATCCGAGCGACCCGCTGCCACGCCCGGACCGAGCAGGGACTTAACTGGAATTCAACGCGCTACTCTGGGCATGCGGCGTGGTTAAGGGACCTGGAGGCGCTTGGCCAAATCGAACAGGAGTGGAACGCCAATGCGCAAACGTCTGACCCTCACCGCCACGATGGCCATCGCCGTGACCGTCTCGGTCGTGGCAGTAGCCGCCGCCACGACCTCGCCGGTGCTGAACGGCCCCGACGGCAACACCCAGAGCATCGCCGTCAGCATCACGCCGCAAAAGCTCTCGAAGAAAACCGCCGAAGCGGTCACGCTCAACGTGGCCACCGCTACGTCGACGACCAATCCCAAAGCCAACAACGGCGCCCCGATCCCGGCCACCGAGGCGATCATCGACTTCCCCAAAGGCGTGACGATCTTCAGCAAGGGCTACCCCACCTGCGACGCCGGCCTGCTGCAGAACACCTCGACCGAAGCGGCCCTCGAAGCCTGCAAAAAAGCCAAGATCGGAAGCGGCATCGGCACGGCCGACCTGGTGGTCGGCGAAAAAATCTTCCCGGTGACGACGACGATCACGGCCTTCAACGGCGTCCCGGTGGGAGGCAAGCCGGTGATCCTCCTGCACACCTACAGCCAGTCGCCGATCCAGACCACGCTGGTCCTGGTCGGCACGGTGACCAACCTCAACAAGGAAGGCTACGGGCCGCGCCTCGACGTTGTCATCCCGTTGATCGCCGGCGGTCAGGGCGCGATCACCAGCTTTCAGACGAAGATCTTCAAGACCTTCAGCTACAAGGGCAAGAAGCGCAGCTACGTCAGCTCCACCTGTCTCTCGAAGAAGATGAAGTCGCGCGGACAGTTCGTCTTCAAGGACGGCGAATCGCTGACCCCGACGCTGACCGGGAAGTGCGCCCAGAAGCCCTGAGACGAGAAACGACGGGAGCGACGGTCAGACGTTGAGCCGTGGCAGCACCCGCTCCAGCGGCCGCGGCAGCCACCAGACCCTGTCGCCGATCAGCAGCATCAGCGCCGGCAGCAGGACGATGCGCACCACGGTGGCGTCGAGGATCACCGCGACGGTCAGGCCGACTCCGAGCTGGCTGACCGTCGCGATCGGCGTCGCCGAGAAGGCGATGAAGACGGCCAGCATGATCACCGCGGCGCCGGTGATCACCCGCGCCGTCTTCTCCAGGCCGAAGGCGATCGCGGCGGCGTTGTCGCCCTCGCGGTCGTAGTGCTCGCGCATCCGCACGAGCAGGAAGACCGCATAGTCGATCGAGAGCCCGAAGACGATGCCGAAGATCATCGTCGCCCCGACCGCGTCGACGTAGGTGCGGCCACCCAGCGGCCAGCCGTCGGGCACGTTGGTCAGCAGGGTGAGGATGCCGAAGGCGACGCCGACGGTGACCAGGTTGAGGCCGACCGCGATCGCCGCCAGCGGCAGCGCCCGCAGGACGAGGATCAGCACGAGGAAGGTGGCAAGGGTGATCGCCGCGACTACGTAGGGGATGCGGTCTTTGGTCACGCGGCTGTAGGTGTTGAGCGTGGGCGGCCCGCCGGCGACTCCGGTTTCGACGCCCGCTTCTTCGCCGAGCGCCGCGGCGTCGCCTTCGAGCTTCTTGTTGAGCGCGATCGAGCCGGGGGAGTTGAAGCCGTAGCGGGAGAAGACGGTGATCGCCGTCGCCTGGCCGCCGCCGTTGAGGTCGATGGTTTCACCGGCGCGTTCGTTTAGCTGGCCGCGGGTCCCGTCGAGGGCGGAAAGGACGAAGTAACCAGAGTTGAAGATGCCGGGCGAGGTTCGGCGCAGGTTGGCGGCGCGCCGGTTGAGGTTGTCGCTCTGCGACTGCACTCGGACTGCGATCCGGCGGGTACCGGCCTGCAGAGGGTAAGAGCGGCTGAAGGCTTCGCCGAGGCCGCGCTGGAGTTCGGTCGTGCCGCCGGTGAGCTGGGTGAGCCCGTTGGCGAGTTCGCTCACCTGGGGGACCGCTTCTTCGAGTTCGCTCGCCGCCTGCTTGTTTTCGCGGTCGATCTTGGCAGCCGTCTTGGCGACCTTGTGGCCGGCCTTGGAGATTTCGTAGAGGCCTTCTGAGAGTTTCTTGGCAACCGAGGCCAGCCGGTCGATGTGGTCGGTTTCGGAGGTGAGGTATCGCGAGACTTCCTTGGCCTGGCCGGCGTATTCGAGCAGGCGGCCCTGCAGGGCAGTGAGTTCGGCCGGCAGGCCGGCGTATTCGGGCTCGTAAGGCTGTCCGGTGGCCGGGTCGGTGCCGCTGACCGCCGCGGTGGCCCTGCGGACGGCTTCCACCGCCGCGGTGTAGTTGGGGTCCGACTTGCCCGATGTCATCCCTTCGAGCTGTTTCAACGCCGCGGCCAGCTGTTCGTCGGCCACCTGCGCCGCGGCCTGGAGTTGAGGCGTCTTCACGTTGGCGTCGCCGAGCAGCGATTCGTGGAGCTTTTCCGATATCCGCAGCGCGTTGTTGCGGAGGTTGAGGCTGATGTCGGGCAGGTTGATCCTCAGCGCCAGCCCACCGGTGGCGGCCCTGGACTCGGCGTTGGCCAGTTCACGCGTCCCTTTGGCGAACTTTTCGAGGCCGGCGACCGCTTCCGCGGAGCCGGCCGCAGCCTTGCCCAGCCCCGCGGCGATCGCCACCGCTCCTTCTTCGGCCTTGCCGGAACCCTCGGCGAGCAACCCGGCTCCCGCCGCCGCCTGCGAGAACCCGGATCGGAATACCGCGACACCTTTGGCGACGCGGCCCAAATTCCGGCTTAGCCGGGCGACGTTCGCCAGCGGCCCGACTTTCTTGTTAGAGGCGAGCACGCCCGAGAACCCCTTGCGCAGCGGTTCGACCGCGCGCGCTACCTGTTCGGGGCCGACAACGCTCTGCACGCCGGGGGTCGCCGCGATACGCCGCTGCCAGCGGCTCAGGACCGCGAGGCGCTGCGGTTCGGTGATCGTCCCTTCTTTGGCCGCGGCGATGATCGTGAACGGCGCTTCGTAACCGGCGCCGATCGTGCTCGAGATCAGTTCGGCGTCCTTGCGGGCAGGATCGTCGTGAGGGAGCTGGCCGATGCTGAATGGACCGGTTTTGAGCGCGATCGCAGGGGCCGCAAGAACCAGCACGACTCCGCCGATCGCCGCTGCGACCGGGGCCGGGCGGCGCAGAGCGGCGGAGACAACCGTCATCAGCACCGAGCGCTCGCCGTTCGGCGCCCGGCCGATCCGCCAGCGATCGATGTTGGGGCCGAGCAGGACGAGCACCGGCGGGCCAAGGAGGGTGGCGACGACCACGGTGAGCACGACGACCATCGCCAGGGTCCCGGCCAGCGAGGCAAGCAGGACCCCCGGCACGACGAAGAGGGCGACGAGCATCGAGAGCACCAGTGTGCTGCCGGCGAAGACCGTGGTGCGCCCGGCGGTGCGCCGGGTCGCCCAGGCGGCGTCGATCGGGTCGGCGCCGTTGGCGAGCTCCTCGCGGAAGCGCGAGACCATCAAGAGGGCGTAGTCGACCCCCAGTGCCAATCCCATCATCGAGCAGACGGTGAGTGCCAGGGCGCTGACGTCAAACCAGCTGGTCGCGATCGCGAGCATGCCGCGAGAGGCGAAGACCGCGATCGCGCCGAAGCCGAGCGGCACCCCGGCGGCCACAGGAGAGCGGAAGACGAGCAGGAGGACGAGCAGGAGGATCGGCAGCGCGATCAGCTCGGCGTGCTCGCCACCGCTGATCGACTCGTCCTGGACCGAGCGCAGCAGGGTGGCGAAGCCGGTTTGGGTGGCGCGCACCGGCGGGCGGATGTTCTCTTCGATCAGTTCGTCGACCGCCGGCACCTTTTCGTTGACGGCCGCGTCGAGCCCGACGTGGAAGTCGGTGATGATCAGCGCGCGGCGTGGAGAGGGTCGCAGGCGCCCGACGGTCCCGCGGTCCCACGGCGAGAGCGTGGTCACTTTCGGGTTGCGGCGCAGCGCCCGGATCAATTCCGGGCCCTGGCGGTCGATCGCCGCGGGCTTGCCGCGCAGGAGGATCACGAAGGGCGCGGTGTTGCCGAAGTACTTGCTCAGCATCGCGTTTGCACGGTGCACCGTGGTGCCTTGGATGTCGAGCGAGCTCGGCGTCAGCTTTTCTTCGAGGCTGAAACCAAAGGCGACGAGGACGAGGACGAGGGCCAGCCCGATCCCGAGCGTCCGGCGTGGGTAGCGCAGCATCAGCGGCGGGCGGCGCTTTCCCTCGCGCTCAGCGCGCGCGTCATCGCTCCGCCCCCTGCTCCTCCTCACAGGCACATGCGTAGTTTGGCGGTCCGACCGCCGGAGCGGGGGAAATGAAACAGAAGACTCTGTTAAGGGTGGTTTTGTGCGAGCCGGCTTGATTGGAGCGCTAGCCTGCTTGGGGGAGGAGATTTGAAGCGGCTTCTGGCAAGCGGAGTGCTGATCGCCTGCGTCCTGCTCGCGGGCGGGGCCAACGCTGCGCTGGTCAAGACCGGCAGCCTGGTGCTGACGGCCGACGGCGGCTTCACGCCGCGAGACCTGCCGCGCAGGGCCTTCGCCCCGATCGACTTCGAGGGACACGCCGACCTCAAAGCGGTCGGCGGCGGCGTTCCCCCGGCGCTGCAGCAGCTGGAACTCGAGTTCGATCGCAACGGCAGGCTGAGCACCGCCGGCCTGCCGATCTGCCGGCCCTCGCAGCTGCAAGAAGCGACGCCGGCGGAAGCCCGCAGCCGCTGCCGCGGGGCGATCGTCGGCACCGGGCACGTCGGCGCCCTGATCGCGCTGGGAACGGGCGCGCCGATCGCGGCCAGCTCGTTGATGACGCTCTTCAACGGGCCGCCCCAGGAAGGCCACCCGACGGTCATCCTCCACGCCCGCACGACGGTGCCGGCGGTCCAAACCTTCGTGATCACGATCCCGATCGAAGAACGGGGCGGCCTCTACCGCTACCGTGCGACCGTCGACATACCGCCGATCGCGGGCGGCCTCGGCTCCATCACCCACCTCGACGTCAAAGTCGGCAGGCGCTACCGCTCCCAGGGAACCGAACGCAGCTACGTGGCAGCTCGCTGCGGCAGCGGCATCTTCCGCACACACGGCCGCTTCGCCTTCACCGAAGGCCTGATCATCTACGGGGATGTCGAAAAGGCCTGCAGCGTCCGCTGAGCGCCGCGCCTTCCTATACTTGCCCGCCGAGGGCCGCTAGCTCAACTGGTTAGAGCAGGAGCCTCTTAAGCTCAAGGTTGAAGGTTCGAGTCCTTCGCGGCCCATTTCTATTCGCCGATGCCGCCTCCGCCCAGGCCGCCGAGGGGGTTTTCCAGGGCTTCCTTGCGCTGGCTGCCTTCCTGTTTGGCGATTTCCTTCTTCTGGGTCTGGAACTGTTTGCCGCGGGTGCGGTATTCGGCCATCTGTTTGCCGACTTCTTTGGCTTCGGCCTTGGTCGTCGCCTTGGCTTCCGCTTCCTTCGTGGCCTTGTTGCCCGCCGCGAAGTCGCCGGCGTAGAACTCGTAGATCGCCAGGTTGGTCAGCGAGTTGATGCTCGGCTGCGCTTCCGCCGAGATGCGCTGCGTCGCTGCCGCCTTGTTGATGTTGACAACGGCTTCTTCGAGGCTGCGCGAGGTTTCGGCGAGGCTGAAGTAGGTGCGCGACATCAGCAGCGCGGTTGAGGGACTCGGTTCCTTGGTCTGCTTCAGGTATTCGCTCCAAGCTTCGGCCGCACGGTTGAGCTCTTCGTGGCCTTCGACCGTGTAGACGGTGCCGCCGGTTTCCGGGTTGACTTCGGTGGCGCCGTTGGCTGCTGTGATCCGGGTGCGGGTCAACGAGAGCAGCAGCGCCTCGTTGGTCGGGTCGCGGCGCAGTTTGGCTTCGGTCCGTTCCGCCTGTTCGTTGAGGATCTTGGTGCCGCTCGTGGCTTCGTTGGTGCCGAGCAGAGCGCCGATGTTGAACGGCCCGACAACCAGGAAGAGGCTGGCGCCCATCAGCAGGGCGAGGATCGCGTAGACGACCCGAACGACGTGTTTACGCCGTCCACGGGTGTCGAAAACCAGCCGTCGCTCGCCTTCCGCCAACTCGATTCAGCGCTCCTGGGTTGAGGGCCTTGCCATTCCTCCCGCAGCCTTCGGCGTACCGAAAGCCCGAGCGATCAAGATACTCAACTCGAAGAGGACAAGCAGCGGCACCATCTCGATCAGCATCGAGATCGGGTCGACGCCGGGCAGCGCGGCGGCGATGATCGCGATGATCAGGTAGGCGTAGCGGCGGTTGCGGGTGAGCTGCTCGACCTTGACGATGCCCAGGCGGGTGACGGCGAGGATCGCCAAGGGGAGCTGGAAGACGAGTCCGCAGGCGAGCATGGTGGTCGAGAAGAAGCTGTAGTAGTCGCGAGCGCGAACCTGGACGTTGAACTGGGTGTCGTTGAAGCCGAGCAGGAACTTGACCGCGGCCGGCATCACGGCGAAGTAGGCGAAAGCGACCCCGGCGATAAAGAGGATCGGGACCATCAGCAGGATCGGCACGATCACACGCCGCTCGCGGTCGCTGAAGGCGGGCAGCACGTAGGCGTAGGCCTGGTAGAGCAGGATCGGCATCGAGAGGATCAGAGCGCCGTAGGTGGCGACCGTCAGCGTCGTCGTGAAGGCCTCGGTGACGCCGAAGGTGAGCAGCTTCTTGTGCTCGCTGGGCAGCGGGCCGTTGGCGATTTCCAGCAGCAGGTGGTTTTGCCAGAAGCAGAGCGCCAGGGCGACGCCGACGACGACGAGGCAGACGACCAGGCGGGTGCGGAGCTCGTCGAGATGCTCGACCAGGGTGAGGCGATCCTCGTGGGAGACCGACCTCATGCGAGCCATCGCGGCTTGTCCTCAGCGGCGATCGTGGGCGACCGGCTCGCCCTCGGCACCCGGCTCGGCGGGGGGCGTGGGCGGGACGGCGGGCGCCGCCGGCGGCTCGATCGCCTCGGGGCGCTCCGGCTCATGGCTCTCGCCGCTGACCGAGCCGCGGAACTCGCGGATTCCTTTGCCGAGCGAACGGCCCAGCTCCGGCAGCCGTTTCGGCCCGAAGACGATCAGGGCGATGATCACGACGATCGCAAGCTCGAAAGGTCCGACGTTTGGCATCGACCAATGGTAACGCTCGCCCAGCTCGGTCGGATCGCAGCGAATTCGGGCGACGGCCTACTCGATAATTGGGTTTTGTCGCCCTGCCGCGGAAAAGTGCGGATTGAGTTGGTGTTTCGCGGGTTCGATAGGGCAAGTATGAGAGACGCAAGCGCCAGTCAGACGAAGACCGCGGCCGGGCTCCACGTCTGCCCGCGCTGCACCTCGCTGCTGGTCCAGCCGACCTGCTGGGAGCAGGCCGGCGACCGCGGCCACTGGCGCCTCTGGCGGCGCTGTCCGGAGTGCGACTGGCACTGCGACGAGGTTCACGGCGAAGCCGCGATCGACGCCTTCGACGAGGAGCTCGACTTCGGCACCAGGGCGCTCAGCGACGTCTTGAAAGCGCTCGAGCACGAGAACATGCAGTTCGTCCTCGACACCTTCGTCGCCGCGCTGGACGCGGACCTGATCGGCGCCGACGACTTCCGCTAGCCGTCCCCGGACGCGCGGGAGCATGGGCGCGTGATAGCCGGGTGTCATTAGCGCGGCCAGGCGGGAACGGAGGAGACGGCGCCCGGCTATCAGCTGTAGCGCTGCACCACGCCGTCGGCGACGATGTCGAGCAGCTGCCGCTGCTCGGGGTCGAAGGCAGCCGCGTCAAGCACGGCCTTTGCTTTCGCGACCATCGCCAGCGCGCGGGAACGGACCGCGTCCAGCGCTCCGGTTGCGGCGACGCGATCGCAGAGCCGCTCGGCGCCGGCCGGATCGAGAGCGCGCAAGTCGACTGCCGCGATCGACGGCTCGGCCGCGACCGCGACGATCAGCGGCAGGGTGACGGTACCGTCGAGAAAGTCGGTGCCGCGCGCCTTGCCGGTCCGCTCGACCGGGCCGGCGATGTCGAGCACGTCGTCGAGGAGTTGGAAGGCCAGGCCTATCTCGGCTCCGAAGGCGCCGAGAGCCTCGACGCCGGAGCCGATCAGGCAGGCGCACTCGAACAGCTTCGCGGTCTTGAGCCGGCAGCGCTCGAGGTAGCGCGCCTCGGCGATGCCGATCTCGAAGGCATCGTGGCGCTGGAACAGCTCTCCTCGCGCCAGCGCGACCGAGGCCTCGGCGAGGAGCGCGACGGCGCGATCGTCACCGTGCTCGGCGAGGAGCGCGAACGCCCGCGAGAAGAGCAGGTCGCCGACGGCCGTCGCCCGATCCCGGCCCGAGGAGGCGGCGACGGTCGGCTGGCCGCGGCGCAGCGGCGCGGCATCGAGGACGTCGTCGTGGACGAGGGTCGCCATGTGGATCAGCTCGATCGCCGTCGCCGCCCGCACGGCTCGCTCTCCTCCGTCCGCCCCGGCGCAGAGCAGGACCAGCAGGGGCCGCAGGCGCTTGCCGCCGGCGGCAAGCGTGGCGGCGGCATCGCCGCCCAGCAGCTCGCCGTTGCTCTGGCTCTGCTCGCGCAGCTGCTGCTCGACCTCGGCCAACCGGGCGGGCAGCCAGCGGCTCGACGCGTCGAGGACCGCGGTTACCGGCGGCGGGACGACGGAGCGGCGGGTCACCCGAGGACGCCGCTGTGGATCGCGATGATCCCCCCGGCGAGAACCGTCCAGCGGATCTGCTCCAGCCCGGCCGAGTCCATCAGCTCCGCCAGCCGGGCCGGGCCGGGAAAGCTGCGCACCGACTCGGGCAGGTAGGAGTAGGCCTCGGCGTCGCCGGAGAAGCTGCCGAGCAGGGGCACGATCCGGTCGAACCAGAGCGAGTAGAAGGTCGAGAGCGGCGGCCGGGTGGGCTGGGTGATCTCGAGCACAACCAGGCGCCCGCCGGGACGGAGGACGCGAGCCATCTCGCGCAGGCCGCGGTCGAGGTCGGCGAGGTTGCGCACGCCGAAGCCGACCGTGACGGCGTCGAAGCGGCCGGCGTCGTAGGGCAGCGAGAGGGCGTCGGCCCACTCGAAGCGGACCGCCGTCGCCTCGCGAGCGCCGGCCTTCTCGCGGGCCAGGTCGAGCATCGGCTCGGAGAAGTCGCAGCCGACCACGTGGCCGCCGGGCGCCACGTGGCCGGCCAGCTCGAGCGCCAGGTCGCCGGTGCCGCAGCAGACGTCGAGCGCCGAGTCCCCCGGCCGCAGCTCGGCGCGATCGGCGGCGCGCTGGCGCCAGCGGTGGTGCAGCCCCGCCGTCATCACCGAGTTGAGCGCGTCGTAGCGGCCGGCGACCCGGTCGAACATACGGTTTACCTGCCCGGCGAACTGGGCGGAATCCCGGGAGGGCTTAGTCGAGCGAGGAGAGGAAATCAGCGAGCTCGTTGAGCTTCTTCGGCGGTAGGTCGCGGAAGGAAGGCATGATACCGGGGCCGATTTCCACCGAGCGGATGATCGCCGCGCGCGGGATCCGCTGGGCGATGTGGGTCAGTTCAGGACCGGGGCCGTTGTTGCCGTTCTCGCCGAGCTTGTGGCAGGCCAGGCAGCCCGAGCCGGCGACTACCTCCTTGCCCGGTTCGTAGCGCTTCGCGACCTTCATGTCGATTTCGGTCGGCGAGCCCCCGGTCGCGCCGAGGAAGGTGAGGTAGGCCATCGCCGCGATTGTTATGCAGCCCGCGGTGGTCGCGATCGGCCGGCGAATCGGGTTGCGCTCCGGGCCGCGGTCGTAGAACGGCAGCAGGAGCAGCAGGACCATGCAAGCCGTGGGGATCCCGATCGTGGCGATCGGGACCAGTTCCGGCGGCTTGATCACGCGCAGGAGCTCGAAGAGGAAGAAGAAGTACCACTCCGGCCGGGGCACGTAGGTGGTCGTGGTCGGGTCCGCCTTCGGCCCCTGCTCGGCGCCGAGCAGGACCGACATCAGGATGATCACTCCGACGACGATCAGCATCATCGCCGAGTCCTTCAACACCGCGTAGGGGAAGAAGGGCTTGCCCTTCTTCTTCAGCAGCTCGTATTCCTCGAGGTATGCCTGCTTCTCGCTTGGCTTCATGAGGTCGGCCCCGCTCCGTTGCCCTCGACGCCGGCGTCGAGCTGCGCGGTCGGGGAGGCGATCTTGGGCTTGTCGGCTTTCATCCACGGCGGTGCGGTCGTGCCGAGCTTGACGACGAGATACATGTGAGCGCCGATCAGGGCGATGATCGCGCCGGGGAGGAGGAGCATGTGGATCGCGTAGAAGCGCGACAGCGTGGTCGCGCCCAGCTCGGGCCCGGCCCGCAGGAAGTCGCTCAGGTAGGGGCCGACGACAGGCCCGGTGCCGTTGATGTTGATGCCGACGACCGAAGCCCAGAAGGAGCGCTGGTCGAAGGGCAGCAGATAGCCGGTGAAGGCCATCGTCATCGTCAGGATCAGCAGCACGACCCCGATCACCCAGTTGAGCTCGCGCGGGTACTTGTAAGCGCCGAAGAAGAAGGTGCGGCCCATATGGAGGAAGATCAGGATCACCATCACGCTCGAGCCCCACTTGTGCATCCCGTGGACGAGCTGGCCGAGGAAGACGTCGTTGTTGATGTGGGCGATCGAGGCGTAGGCCTGGGTGGTCGACGGCGTGTAGAACATCGCCAGGAAGACTCCGGTGATCGCCTGCGAGATGAAGGCGATCAGGGTCGCCGAGCCAAGCGTGTAGAACCAGTTGGTGCCCTTCGGGACCTTGCGGTAGAGCATGCCGGTGAGGAAGCCCGACGCGGCGGTGCGCTGGTCGACCCAGGCGAGCACGTCGACCGGCGCTTCGACCGCGCGCTCTTTGATCCGCTGCGCGTCCGAGGGGCGCTCGGGAGGCGAGGCCTTGAGGTCGGCTGGCGCCGCGCCGGCGGCGCCATTGCCCTCCCCCGGCTTGGCCGGTTTGCGGAGCGGTGCGGGGATCAGGGAATCGAGCTTCATCGTCAGCCAGACCTCAGCTGCTCGGCGGCGGGAAGGTGGACGGGCGCGGCGGGTACAGGTATTCCCAGACACCACCGGTGAACTCGCCGGGATCGCGGGCGCGGACCGGTTCGAGCTGCGAGGTGACGCTGTAGCGGGGGCCGAGCTCGACCTGGCCGTTGCGGACGCGGGTCTGGAAGTGGTCGAGGGGGCGCACCGGCGGGCCGCCGATCCGTTTGCCCTGGAAGTCGTAGACGCCGCCGTGGCAGGGGCAGATGAAGTTGCCCGCCGCCTCGACGAAGCGAACCGGACAGCCGAGGTGGGCGCAGCGGTTGGAGACCGCGACGAACAGCCCCGGCTTTTCGCCGAGCTGCTTGGAGCTGCGGCGCACGTAGGCTGTGGTCTTGCCGGCATCGCCGATCGACTCGGTTTCGGTGAAGACGACCTGGCGGTAGGTGTCTTCGACGAAATCGCTCAGCGGGCCGACCGCCTCCCAGCGTTCCTTGCCCTGGTGGAAGATCGGCGCGACGGCGAAGCCGACGGCGGGGAGGACGATCGCCGCGCCGGCGAGCCCACCCAGGCCCTGCACGGCGACCGTGAAGGCGCGACGGCGCGTCATCGACTCGCCCTCGAAGTAGCCCGGTGGCTCGGGCTGCGGGCGCTCTGGCCGACCAGCCGCCTCGGCCCCGTTTTGCTTGTCCGTTTCGTCGCTCAACAGCTCACCCTCAAGAAGCGGGAAGTCTATTTGACTCGCGCCGCGCCGGGGTCGCCGTGGTCGGCGCCGCCGACAGAGAGAGCGGCAGAGCGCCACAGGGCGGGGACCTCGGCCTCGCGGGCCTCGGCATGCAGCTGGGCGCAGCGGCCGATCAACTGCGCCAGAACGGCGACCGCCTTCTCGTCGCCGAGCGCGGCGAGCCGCTCTATGCCGAGCGCGTAGAGGTAGTCGCCGGCGAGCAGGGCAAGGTTCCCGTCGTGGCCGTGCAGCAGCCTCGACTCGCCGTAATGCAGCAGGTATCCCTCGCGCACCGCCTCGACCACGAACGCGTACTCCCCCGGCGCCGCCGAAGCGCGTTCGCCGCGGGCAGCGAGCAGGCCGAACGCCGGCCGCTCGTCCGGCTCGATCACGTGCTCGGAGATTGGCGTGTCCTCGGACCGCAATTGGGCGGCAAGAGCCGTGAGTGCCCGCTCCGGGTCGGAGCTCATCTGGAGCCCCCGGTGCAACGCGCTGTCCCCCTGTGGGGAGGAGAAAACGTTGCGCCCGTCACCGGAGTGCCTCGCCTAGCGACTCCGCGGCGGCTTCGAGGGTGCGGTCGATCGCCGCCTCGTCGTGGGCGAGGGAGACGAACCAGGCCTCGAACTGGGAGGGGGGTGGGTAGACGCCGCGGTCGAGCAGGGCGCGGCAGAAGCGGGCGTGGGCTTCGAGGTCGCAGCCGGTGGCGGCGAAGTCGGTGACCGGCTTCTCGCTGAAGAAGAGGGTGAGCAGGCCGGGGGCGGTGGCGACCTGGAGAGGCCGGTCGCCGGCGAGAGCGCGGAAGCCCGCGGAGAGACGATCGGTCAGCTCGGCGAGGCGCCGGTAGGCCGCGGCGTCGAGCTCGCGCAGGGTGGCGAGGCCCGCCGCGGTGGCAAGCGGGTTGCCGGACAGCGTGCCTGCCTGGTAGACGTCGCCGGCCGGGGCGATCCGCTCCATCAGCTGCCGCGAGCCCGCGTAAGCCGCCGCGGGCAGGCCGCCGCCGATCACCTTGCCGAGCACGGTCAGGTCGGGCTCCACCGCGTAGAGCTGCTGGGCGCCGCCGCGGGCGACCCGGAAGCCGCTGATCACCTCGTCGAAGACGAGCAGCGCGCCCGCCTCTGCGGTGGCAGAGCGGAGGAACTCGAGGAAGCCGGTGGCGGGCGGCACGACGCCCATGTTGGCGGCGATCGGCTCGGCGATCAGGGCGGCGACGGGGTGCTCGGCGAGGGCCCGCTCGACCGCCTCGCGATCGTTCCACGGCACGACCACGGTGCCGGCCGCCTGGGCGCGGGTGACCCCGGGGCTGGCCGGGATCGCCAGCGTCGCCAGGCCCGAGCCGGCCTCGGCCAGCAGCCCGTCGGAATGGCCGTGGTAGGCGCCGGCGAACTTGACCACCACCTCGCGGCCGCTGGCCGCCCGGGCCAGCCGCACGGCACTCATCGCCGCCTCGGTGCCGGAGCTGGTCATCCGCACCATCTCCGCCGAGGGAACCCGAGCGACGACCTCTTCCGCGAGCTCGACCTCGGCCTCGGTCGCGGCGCCAAAGCTAGTCCCCCGCGCCGCGGCCTCAGTGACCGCCGCGACCACAGCCGGGTGCGCATGGCCAAGGATCAGCGGCCCCCAGGACCCGACCCAATCGACGTAGCGATTGCCGTCGACATCGACCAACTCGCAGCCCTCGCCACGCTCGACGAAGATCGGCTCCCGCCCAATCTGCCCCATCGCCCGCACAGGGCTGTTAACCCCACCGGGAAGGACCTTCAGCGCCCGCCGGTACAGCTCCGCCGAGCGCTCGTCGCTAGGAATGCTCCTCCTCCCAGCGCCGGTAGTCGTCGGTGAAGTAGTGAAGGCGGATCTTCTTGTACTCGGTCGAGGAGTAGAGGGTGGCGCGGTCGTCGGGGCCCATGTCGCAGTCCTCGGCGATCGAGTCGAGGATCGCATCGCACTCCTCCTTGGAGCGCCCGTGAGCCATCGTGAAGACGCTGTAGGGCCAGTCCTCGTAGGTGGGGCGCTGGTAGCAGTGCGAGATGCCGCGGAAGGAGGCCATACGCCCGCCCATCTCCATGATCTCCCCCTCCGGCACCTTCCAGACTCCCATGCCGTTGGCCGAGAAGCCGGCACGGCGGTGGAAGAGGATCGCGGCGACGCGGCGCAGCAGCTTGCGCTCGACCATGCCGCCGAGATGCTCGAGCAGCTCCGGCGTGCTCATCCCCAGCTCGGCGGCGGCCTCGTCGTAAGGGCGCTCGACCGGCTGCATCGGACCCTGCAGGGCGCGGATCACGGCGATGTCGCGCGCGTCGTAGGGCTGCGCCTCGAGCTCGCGCGGCGGCGATGCGTCCGCGGCGGCGGCGAGCGCATCGGTGCCCTTCTCCATCTCCAGGTTCATGTTGATCTTGAACAGGGTCAGGGTCGGCAGCTCGCGCATCGACTCGGCGCCGGTCTCGCGCATCAACACCTCCAGCGTGCCGGCCAGGCCGAGCTTGGAGTCGGGCGGGGTGGCGATCGTGAACCAGAGGTTGAAGTCGTGGGTGCGCAGGTAGTTGTGCGAGACGCCGGGATGGGCGTTGACCGCCTGGGCGGCGCGCTGGGGATGCTCGGAGTCGACCTTGGCAGCGACCAGCATCGACTCGTAGCCGAGCGCGCGGGTATCGAAGATCGGCGTGATCTCGCGGATGATCCGCTCGTCGAGTAGGCGCTTGGTGCGGGCGAGGACGTCGTCCAGCTCGAGTTCGGCCTCCGCGGCGGCGAGCGCGAAGGGCTCCGGGTCGAGCGGGAAGCTCGACTGCAGCAGGTTCATCAGCCGCTTGTCGGCCTCGTCGAGCGGGATCGCGGCGCCGTCCTTGCGGGAGCGGGCCTTCGACTGCGGGACCTTCACCGAATCCACGGCGCGGCCTCCTTCGCGTAGTAGGTGACGATCGCGTCGGCGCCGGCGCGGCGGATCGAGGTCAGCGTCTCCAGCACGGCGGCCTGCTCGTCGATCCAGCCGTGCTCGGCGGCGGCCTTCAGCATCGAGTACTCGCCGGAGACGTGGTAGGCGACCAGCGGGGCGTTGGTCGCCTCCTTGACCCGGCGGACCACGTCGAGGTAGGCGGTGGCCGGCTTGACCATCAGCATGTCCGCCCCCTCTTCGAGGTCGAGCTCGGCCTCGCGCACCGCCTCGGCGGCGTTGGCGGGGTCCATTTGGTAGCCCCGTCGATCGCCGAACTCAGGCGTCGAATCGGCGGCGTCTCGAAACGGCCCATAGAAAGCAGAGGCGTACTTGGCGCTGTAAGCGACGATCGGCACCCCGGAGTGCCCCTCCTCGTCGAGCTGATGCCGAATCGCCCCAACCCGCCCGTCCATCATGTCGCTCGGTGCGACCGCGTCGGCGCCAGCCTCAGCGTGGGAGACCGCAGTTTTCGCCAGCAGCTCAACCGTGATGTCGTTGTCGACCTCGCCATCGCGCACGAAGCCGCAGTGCCCATGCGACGTGTACTCGCACAAGCAAACGTCTGTGATCACGGTCAGGTCCGGGTGGGCCTCCTTCAGCGCCCGCACCGCCATCTGCACGACGCCCTCATCGTCGTAGGCGCCCGATCCGGACTCGTCCTTGGCCGCAGGGACGCCGAAAAGGAGGACAGCCCCAACACCCGCAGTGGCGATCTCGGTCGCCTCCGCAACCAGCTCCGAGATCGAGAACCGCTCGATGCCGGGCATCGAGTCGATCTCCTCGCGGACATCTTCTCCTGCAACCACGAAGAGTGGCTGGATCAGGTCGGCCGGCGACAGGTTCGTCTCTCGAACGAGGCCGCGGAGGGCCTCCGTGCGGCGGAGACGACGCATGCGTGTTGCGGGGAACGGCACTTGGGCCGAGTTTAGGGGAGGGACGCGGGTGCCCCTACCCCGGACACTCAAGCACGGCGAAGCCGTGCGTCCGGGGTAGGGGCACCCGCGTCCCCTTCGCTCAAGCCACAGCTAACAATGCCGGTGTCCCTTGGCGGATAGCGTTCGGCGCATGGATGCGGGGAGCGGGACTAGCGTGGCCGTGCTCGAGGCACGGAAGCTTGTGAAGAAGTACGGAGCGCGGCCGGCGCTTCGAGGGGTGGACTTCGAGGCTTCGGCCGGAGAGCTTGTCGCCGTGATCGGGCCCAATGGAGCGGGCAAGACCACGTTGCTCTCGATTCTCGCTGGCATCTCCAAGCCCGACGAAGGTGAGGTTCATGTCCCTCAGGGTGAGGTTGGCTGGGTTCCTCAGCAGGCTGCGCTTTACCGGCGATTGACCGTCGAGGAGAACCTGTTGCTCTTTGCCCGACTTGAGAAGCACTCCGATCCGCGCGTTTCCGTGGAGGAGATGTTGGAGTTGACCGGCCTTGGCGAGCGGCGGGGAGAGATCGTGGCTCGGCTCTCCGGTGGCAACCAGCAGCGGATCAATATTGCGATCGGGCTGCTGGCGCGGCCTTCGGTGCTGCTGCTCGACGAGCCCAGCGTGGGGTTGGACCCGCGGCAGCGGGCTCGGCTTTGGGATTTCGTCTCGGCGCTTGCCTCCGGGCGGGGGACGACGGTGATCTTCTCCACCCATGACATCCAGGAGGCGGAGCGCTACGGGGGCCGACTGCTGGTGCTCGCCGACGGCGAGGCGCTCTTCGACGGCTCCGCCGAGGGCCTCCGCGAGGCCGTGCGCCGCGAGGCGCCCGAGGCTGCCGACCAGGACTTCGAGACAGCCTTCGTCGCCTACCTCCACCACCGCGGCCACTGATGCGCTGGCTGCTGCTCAAGGACCTGCAGATCCTCCGCCGCTCCCCCCTGCAGGCGTTCCTGCTGGTCGCCTACCCGGTGCTGATCGCGGTCCTCGTCGGCTTCGCGATCTCGCGCTCGCCCGAGAAGCCACGGGTCGCCTTCCTCAACGACGTGCCGAGCGATTCCAGGGTCAGCGTCGGCACCACCCAGCTGCCGAAAATCGGGGTCAGCAATCGCATCTGCGAACGGGTCGAGTGCGTGCACGTGAAGAGTCGCGCCGAAGCGGTCGAAGAGGTCAGCTCGGGTGACGTGCTGGCGGCGCTGATCCTGCCCGGCGACCTGGTCGAACGGATCAACTCGCTCTCCACCCCCAGCCCCAGCACTCCCCAGGTCGAAGTGATCGTCAACGAGGAGGACCCGGTCAAGGCGCGCCTGGTCAACGACCGGATCGACTCGCTGCTGACCCAGGCCAACCTGGTGATCGCCCGCCGGATCGCCGCCGAAGGCGGCAAGTTCATGGGGCTGATCCTCAACGGCGGCAACTTCAGCGTGCTCGGCCAGACGATCCAGATCCTCGGCCTGCACAACACCGCTCGCATCCTCTCGGCTCTGCGGCCGGCACTGCCGCCCGGACCGCTGCGCGATTCGCTCGACCAGGTGCTCAGGTTCACCACCCTCACCCGGGCCAACCTCGGCACTGCGGCGCCGCTGCTCACCCGCCTCACCCAACCGATCGCGGTCAAGAAGCAGGTGCTCAACGCCTCCACCCCACCGCTCGAAGTCTTCGCGATCGCCGTCGCCGCGACCTTCACCCTCGCCTTCGTCACCGTCCTGCTCGTCGCCGGCTCGCTTGCCCTGGAGCGAGAGGAGAACGCCTTTCCCCGGCTCACCCGCGGGCTCGTCTCGCGCTCGGCCCTGCTCACCGAGAAGGTCGCGCTAGGGGTCGCGGTCGGCCTGGTCGTGACGCTGCTGATGCTGGCAGGCCTTTCCTTCTTCGTGCCCCTGCACTGGGGCCGCATCGGCCTCTGGCTGGCGGCGATCGTCGCCGGGGGCGCCGCCCTGGGGACGGCCGGCGCCGCGCTTGGCGCGGCCGCGCGCGAGGTCCGCGCCGTCTCCTTGCTGGCCTTCATGGTGACGCTGCCGATCGCCTTCCTCTCGCTGATCCCCTCCGGCACTGTCGGGCCGGCGCTCAACGGGGCGATCGATCTGATCACCGCCCTCTTCCCCTTCAAGCCTGCGCTGCAGGCGATGACCGGCGCCCTGGACCCGGCCGGGCCGAGCATCGCGGCGGCGCTCGCGCACCTGGCGATCCTGATCGTCGCCTACGGCCTTCTCGCCCGTTTCGCCCTGCGCCGCTTCGCCGCGGTCTAGGAGGAGATCGGCCCCGGCCGCCGCGCCAGCGTCGCGGTTCGCGAGTCCGCCAGGGCGGGATCGGTGACGTTGGCGAGGACGAACTCCTCGATGTCGTCGTCCGGGCAGCAGGCCCCTCTGACGTACTCCAGAACCTCGGGCTCGCTCATCGAGGCGAAGGTCCTGCCGCTTGCCTGCACCGCCGAGAGGGCGACCTCGGAGCCGTCGACGAGCAGACAGCCGTGGCGGCTGAAGTAGGCGGAGAGCCGGGTCACGACCTCGCCGCCCTCGGGCCGGCACTCGACGTCCTCGAGCGTCACCGCCTCGTAGTTCGGCTCGGTCGCCGAGACGAGCACGACCTGCTCCTCGGTCATCTGGGCGAGGTGCACGCGGGCGGCCGTTCCGGGGCTGCGCTGCAGCGTCGCCGGCACCGCGCCGTAGGGAGAGATGTGGGCCGAGTAGACGACGTCGAAATCGTGCAGCCAGGCCGGGACGACGAGGACGGGGTCGTCGCTGAGCGCGAGCTTGTGGGCCAGCGCCCGGGGGGCGGCATTGGAGCCGTAGGCCAGAACCGGCACCCGGCCGCTCCAATCGACCTCGACCTCGGCGGGATCGATCGTGGCGTGGCCCTGCTGCACGAAGGGACGCGACGGCGCCGGGTACGGGTAGCCCATCGCGCGCTCCAGGACATCGCTGCGCTCTCTCAAATCTCCACCTCGGCGCAATATCGCAGATAGGGTCAGGTGACCATGGTGGTGCTATTCATCGGCGATGTGGTGGGCGGACCGGGCCGGCGCGGGCTGAGAGACGCGATGCCGGCGCTGCGCGAGCGCTTCGCGCCGGACCTGGTCGTGGTCAACGGCGAGAACTCGGCCGGCGGGATGGGGATCACCGAGAAGACGGCGAAAGCCCTTTTCGACGCCGGCACCGACGTGATCACGACCGGCAACCACGTCTACCGCCACCGCGAGGTCTACGGCTTCCTCAACCGCAGCGACCGGGTGGTGCGACCGGCGAACTACCCCTACGCCAACCCCGGCCGCGGCTACACGGTGGTCGAAGCGGGCGGGCGCCGCGTCGGCGTGATCAACCTCAGCGGCGCGATCGGGCTCAAGGTCGCCCGCTCGCCCTTCCACGAGGTCGATAGCATCCTCGAGAAGATCGAGTGCGACTTCTCGATCGTCGACTTCCACGCCGAGGTGACCAGCGAGAAGGTGGCGATGGGCTGGCACCTCGACGGGCGGGCCGCGGCCGTGCTGGGGACGCACACACACGTGCCGACTGCGGACGCGCGGGTGCTGCCGCAGGGGACCGCGTTCATCTCCGACGTGGGCATGACCGGGTCGCGGACGAGTGTGCTGGGGGTGAAACCGGAGCTGATCCTTGAGTCGATGATCACTCAGATGCCGGTTAAGTTCGAGACTGCCGAGGAGGATGTCTGGGTTATGGGGGCGGCGGTTGACGTTAACGACCGAGGGCTTGCTGACTCGATTACACCTGTGATGGTGCCCGCTCCTACCTCTTAGACCCGGTACCGGGTGGGAAGTCGGATACCCCTCCTCACTCAACTTTTTCGGTGGAGAGTGATCGGCTGGCCGAGTTTGTATCGCCGAAAAAGTACAAGCCGTTCGGAGGGGTATCCGACTTCCTTTCCAGGGACACCAGGGCTATGAGGAGTAGTGGGTAGAACCAGACTATGTAGAGGTAGAACCAGTGGTGCATCGTTAGCTGCAGGCCGATTAGGAGAGACGCACCCAGCGCTGCTACTTGCGTGAGCTTCTTCTCCTTGGGGCGGAAAGCAAAGAGCAGGGCGAGGGCGGCGACTGCTGCGAGGATCGCGATGCGTGCGGGTTCCAGCCAAGCTACCTGCCCCCAGATGCTGAATGGTGAATTTCGGCCGGCTTGATAGGCAATCGTCCGGTCGTAGAACGTGTGCAGGCCGGGATCTATCGCGGGCCACAGCAGCAGGGCAAGCGCTGTGAGTGCGAAAGCAATCGCAAACTTCACTCCCGCGGGTGGCGTCGCAGGGGGGACCTCCCCTGAGGACGCTTTAGCGACCGGAAGGGGTGGTGGGTCCCCTGCGGCGACAGGACCCGCGGGCCGATACGTCGCGAGCATCGGGACCAACACCGCCGGTGCGAACTTTGCCAGCGTCGCAAGTGCCGCCATGACACCTCGAGCAGCAGGGCGCGCCAGTGCCAACAGTGTTGCCACCAGCAGCATCGCCACCAGGGTGTCGTTGGAGTTCGATAGGAGGGCGTAGGCCGTGTAGGGGTATGCCGCCCAGCCGAAGGCCAGGGTCGCTGCGAGTTTGTTGCCCTCGGGGCCGGGGCGGATTCGGCGGCCCAGGAGGATCAGGAGGGCGAAGGTGGCTAGGTCGAAGAAGACCGCCGCGCCGTGGGCTGCGGGGAGGTCGTTCCAGGTTCCCGACCAGGGCCAGATCCGCTCGAAGGGGACGTAGGCGAAGTAGTTGACCGGGCCGTAGGTGTCTCCCTGGGAGACGTCTTTGGGGAAGTTGCCGTAGATCGGTTCGCCGTGGGAGATCCGATCGGCGCCGACCACGCCGGCGTAGCCGACGTCGATCGCGCCCGAGTCGGCCATGTTGAGCCCGACCCTGAAGCCGATCAGGAAGAGCGCGGCGACGAGCAGCCAGGCTGCCGGCCAGGCGGGCTTGATCCCCTCCCCCCGGCCACGCAGGCCGATCCACAGCGCCCGGCCGAAGAGGTAGACGAGCGGGATGTACTGGAGCGGGACCGAGACGCCGATTTCGGCCCGGTTGAAGAAGAAGTTGGAGACGCCGAAGCCGAGCAGGAAGACGAGGTCGAGGTTGGCGATGCGCCTCAACCGCCGCCAGTCGACCAGCCCGAGCAGGAAGATCGCGCAGAGCGGCAGGAAGACGTAGGGGGCGTTGAGCTTGTGGCCGAAGGCGCCGGAGTAGCCGCGGGCCATTTTCCAGGCGACCTGATAGCCGGTCCACGACTCGCGCACGCGGCCGGTCTTCGGGTCGACGATGACCAGCGCGACCTCTTTTTCGTCGGCGAAGTAGGCGACATCCCAGCTGCCTTCGACCTTGCTGGCGCTGTGGGTGAGCACCGTGTTCTCTTCGCGCTCCTTGATTGCATTCGGGTCATGCGCGGCGATGCGGGTCGCTTGCGATGCGCCGACCTCGGCCGATGCGGTTGCGGGCAAGAGGAGCGCCACAAAGAGCAGGAGGCACAGGGCGCTCTTCCGCATCAGGTCAATCCGAAGTGGTCAAGCACCACGGGGGTCACATCGCGCAGAGCCCATTGCTCTCGCCGGCCTGGGTCGTCTGGGCCGCAGCCGACGAAGAGGAGCGGGCCGAGCGAGTCGCCGGCTTGGAGGGCGCCGTGGCTGCCGCCGCCGGCGTGGGAGACGCCTCCCCAGTCGACTGCCTCGTAGCCCTCCGCCAGGGAGACGATGAAGTCGCCGGCGTGCGGGCCGCTCAGCGCCGACCAGACTCGGGCGAGCGGGTCAGGATAGGCCTCGCTGCGCAGCCGACCGCCCTCGATCGTTGCCTCCAAGACGGCGAGGTCCCCGTCGAGCTGCCAGTGCCCACCGCGGAGATCGGCCGCGGCAGTACCGGGACCGAAGCTGAGTCGCCGGCCGTCTCGTTCGATCACCGCGACCGCGTCGCTTCCCGGCGTGCCCGGCTCTTCTCGCCTCAGCGGCGCGCCGTCGACCGTCTCCATCCAGCAGACCAGGTCGACGCCTTCGATCTCGCCCAGCGCTCGCCCCACCGCCTCAGGGTCGGCCCGCTCCCCCTCCCCCGCCAGCAGGTAGACGTGGGCGGCGCGGCCGGTCGGGCTGACCGCCAGCTGCGCTTTCTGCGGCTCGGACTCCGAGGGGCGCAGCACCGACCACTCACGGCCGAGCAGCTCGGCCAGCGGCAGGCCGCGGTGCACCGGCGTCTGGGCGTGGTCGGCGAGCAGGATCACCGCGTAGCGGTCGAGGAAGGTGTCGAGATCGCCCGCCGCATCGACGACTTTGCCGAAGCAGTGGTCGGCCTTGGCGATCGACTCGACGCTGGCCTGCGGCCCGAAGCGGTGCGAGTAGTTGTCGTTGTCGGGAAGCGAGAAGAGCAGGAAGTCGAAGCCGTCGTCCTTGATCAGCTCCGCCGAGCAGCAGGCCGAGTAGCCGTCGCGGCTGCCCGGGATCGAGGTCGACTTGCAGGGAACCTCGCGGCTGGCGTAGAGGTCGCCGTAGAAGAGCTCGCCGGGCCCCCAGGTGTGGTGGCGGAACTTGAGCCGGGTGGCGTCGACCGCGCGGCGCAGCAGCCCGTCGAGCGATACCTGGTGGCGGTGGCGGCCGCGGTAGATCAGGAAGGGCGTGCAGGCGGTGCGCAGGCCGGCGTCGTCGAGCTGCTCGAAGAGGGTCTCGATCGAGGGGTTGAGGTGGGCCAGGTTCATGTTGTAGACGAGGTCGTAGAGGGTGCGAAAGACGCCGACGGTGCGGCTCGCCTCCAGCGAGGAGCCGTACTCGACGTAGCGTCGCTCGAGCCGGTGGTACCAGTTCATGCCGCTGATCCAGTGCCCGTCCGCACCGCTGCCGCTGACCATCTCGGCGCAGGCAACCGGGGTCACGGAGGGGAAGCTGGAGACGCAGTCCGGGATCAGCGAGCCGCGCTCGATCAGGGCGCCGAACGTGGGCGCCCGCCCCTCGTCGACGGCGCGCACGAGCATGTCGGTGCGCAACGAGTCGACGTAGGTGAGGATCAGCTTCTTGGCGGGCACCAGCGCATCATCCTCAACCGCGGTGGTGGCCGAAGGCCTTCCCCGGTAGGGGTTCCACTTAACTTTTCCGGTGTGGACGCGTCTGCTGACGCCGCGAGCGGCTGCCGGAAAAGTACAAGACGTTCCACCCCTACCGGGGAAGGCCTTAGCGCAGTACGCGCAGTCCAGCGTGTTTACGCTGGGCGCGTCGCCGGCGTGAGATACCGAGCCAGACCAAGGCGGCGATGATCAGCAGGATGGCTGGTGAGATCAGAATTGCGATCGCTAGGACGATTAGAGCCGCTACCGAGACGAGGAAGCCCAGGGCGCCGCTGCCGCCGCCCTCGCGCCGGCCGGCGCCGCTGACCACGTCGCTGACGACCAGGCAGGCGAACACCGCGCCGACGAGGCAGAAGAAGGCGCCCGCCAGGCTGCTCACTTCGGCGCTGCCGGAAAGCAGAAAGCCGATCACGAGGGCGATCACTCCGGCCAGGATCGTCATCCGCCCGCGGGCGGAGCCGTGCGTGCCGGTGGTGCCGGCGAGCATCCCGATCGCGATGCCGACGCCGAGCTCGAGGCAGATTCCGGAGAAAGATCCCACGCCGAAAACCTAGCTCCCCCGGCGACTCTGTGCCGATCCGCCACACTATTCGGATGCCCGATCCCCCTCATCGCCGCCGCGCCCACGCCCGCAGCAGCGACCTCGAGCGCTACGCCGGCCTCTTCGCCGAGCGGACCCGGGTGATGCGCTCCTCGGCGATGCGCGACCTGATGGCGGTCACGGCGCGGCCGGACGTGATCTCCCTCGCCGGCGGGCTGCCCGACACCTCGACCTTCCCGCCAAAGGCCTTCGCCGCGCAGATGACGCGGATCGCCCAGGAGTCGGCGGCCGAGGCGCTCCAGTACGGCCCGACCGAGGGCTTCGGCGAGACCGTCGACTGCATCGTCGAGGTGATGGGGGCCGAGGGGATGCTGCCCGACCCCGAGGACGTGATCGTCACCACCGGCGGCCAGCAGGCGATCGACCTGCTCTGCAAGACGCTGGTCGACCCCGGCGACGCGGTGATCTGCGAGGCGCCGACCTATCCCGGCGCGATCCCGGTCTTCTGCAGCTACCAGGCCGAGACGATCCAGATCGAGTGCGACTCGGAGGGGATGCGGATCGACGAGCTCGAGGCGTCCCTGCGAGCGGCTCGACGGCGAAGGGCGGCGGCCCAAGTTCGTCTACTCGGTGCCGACCTTCCAGAACCCGGCCGGGGTGACGATGTCGCTCGAACGGCGCCGGCGCCTGGTCGAGCTGGCCCGCTCGCGCGAGCTGCTCGTCGTCGAGGACAACCCCTACGGGCTGCTCCGCTTCGAGGGCGATCCACTGCCGCCGCTCTACCAGCTCGACGGCGGCGACTTCGTCATCTACATCGGCACCTTCTCGAAGATCCTCTCGCCCGGCATCCGCCTCGGCTGGGCGGTGGCGCCGCCGCCGGTGATGGACAAGGTCGTGCTCGGCAAGCAGGCGGCCGACCTCTGCACTTCGACCCTGACCCAGTACTTCGTCCGCGAGTACTTCGCCGAAGGCCGCTGGCGCGAGTACGTCGAGAGCCTGATCGGGATCTACCGCGGCCGGCGCGACGCGATGATCGAGGCGCTGCGATCGCTACTTCCCGGCCCAGGCGACCTGGACCGAGCCCGACGGCGGCCTCTTCATCTGGGCGACGCTGCCCCCCTACATCGACACCAGCGACCTGCTGGCGAAGGCGCTGCGCGAGAACGTCGCCTTCGTCCCCGGCCAGGCCGCCTATGTCGACGGGCGCGGGCAGCAACTCGATGCGGCTCAACTTCTCAGCCGGCAGCGAGGACGAGATCCGCGAGGGCATCCGCCGCATCGGCAAGGCGATCGGCGAGCAGGTCGAACTCTACGGCGCGCTGACCTCGAAACCCGCCACCTCCGCTGCTCCACCCAGGCGAAGGAGTCAGATATGGATTCGCCTGGGTTCCGCGTCCGGAGGTGGCGGGTCGAAGAAGGCCGGCGGAGACGTGTTGCCGTTCCGGAAGGCCGAGGGCGCGTGAAGGTCGCCGTGCTCAAAGGCGGTCGCTCGCTCGAGCGCGGGGTCTCGCTGCGCTCCGGCGCCCGGGTCGAAGACGCCCTCGGGCGGCTCGGCCACGAGGTGCTGCCGCTGGAAGCCGACGGCGATCTGGTCAAGCGCCTGGGCACCGAGAGGCCCGACATCGCCTTCGTCGCCATGCACGGCCCGGGCGGCGAGGACGGAACCGCTCAGGAGCTGCTCGAAATCCTCGGCATCCCCTTCACCGGGCCCGGGCGTCGCTGCCTGCGCGCGCTGCATCGACAAGGTCCTCGCCAAGCACGAGCTGCGCTCGGCCGGCATCCCGACACCCGACTGGTTCGCCTTCAACGAGACCGCCTTCCGCGAGCTCGGCGCCGCCGACGCGCTCGGCCGGGCTCGAGGAGCGCCTCGGCTTCCCGCTCGTGGTCAAGCCGAGCCGCGGTGGGTCGGCGCTGGGGATCAAGTTCGCCGAGACCTGGTTCGACGTGCCCGAGGCGCTGGTCTCCGCCTTCAGCTACGACGACCGGGTGCTGCTCGAGCGCTTCGTCGACGGCCGCGAGCTGGCGGTCAGCGTGCTCGGCGGCGAGCCGCTGCCGATCGTCGAGGCGATCCCGCGAGCCGGCGACAGCTACGACTTCGAAGCCCGCTACGAGATCGGCCGCACCGAGTTCGTCTGCCCGGCCAAGCTCGGCGAGGCGGAGGCCGGCGCTGTCACCGACGACCGCGCTGGCCGCCTACGAGACGCTCGGCTGCGCGGGCTTCTCCCGCGTCGACCTGATCCTCGCCGCCGACGGGCCGCAGGTGCTCGAGGTCAACGCGATCCCGGGCCTCACCGACACCAGCCTCCTCCCCCAGGCCGCTGAGGCGGCCGGCATGTCGTTCGAGGGTCTGGTCGAGAAGATCCTCGAACTGGCCATAGACGGCGACCAGTCAAGTAGGTCGGGGGATGCAGGGAGGCTGACGAGGGGAGCGCACACTGGTGCGTGACCCGAGGAAGCCGACTGAAGACCCCGAGATACGCAGGCTGGGCGCCGTCTACTAGGAGTCTTCGCCCTTGGCGAAGTCGTCGGGGGTGACCTCGTCGAGGAACTCTTTGAATTTGTCGACGACCTCCTCGGTGTCCTCGACATCGTGCTCGAACTCGATCGCCGACTCCTCGATCACCTCCTCGTCCGCGAAGATCGGCGCCGAGACGCGAACTGCAAGCGCGAGGGCGTCGGACGGGCGCGAGTCGATCTCCAGCTCGGTGCCGTTGATCGAGACCGTGATCGAGGCGTAGAAGGTGTTGTCGCGCAGCTCGGTGACAGAGACCCGCTCGCATTTGGCGTCGAGCTGCTCGAGCAGGTCGGAGAGCAGGTCGTGGGTCATCGGCCGCGGCGTCGAAGCGCCCTGCAGCTTCATCAGGATCGCCGCCGCCTCGGGATGGCCGATCCAGATCGGCAGGAACTTGTTGCTGTCGACCGTCTTCAGCAAGACGATCGGCTGCTTGCCGACCATGTCGAAGCTGACGCCGTAGATCTGCATCTGTTGCACGAGTGGGCGATCCTGGATTCGAACCAGGGACCTCGTCCTTATCAGAGACGCGCTCTAACCAACTGAGCTAATCGCCCGCAGCCAGGCGAAGGATAGCGGGGCGATCCGGGCCGAAAGGCGGCGGCGCTCAGCGGCCGGCGCGCTTGACAGCGCGGGCGAGGTCGAGCGCTTGGTCGAGGTCGTCGAAGCGGATCTCGACGGCGATCTCCCCTCCTCTCGGCCGCACCGTCACCTCGTGGCCGAGGGCGGCCTCGAGCTCGTCGGCCACCTCGCGCATTGCCGCGGCCTCCTCCGGCGCCGGTTGTCGCCGGGCCACCCCCTTTTTTGGCTGGCCGGCCAGCTTAACCCTGTTCTCGGTCTCGCGGACCGACCAGCCCGCCCGCGCAGCGTCGCGGGCGAGGCGGCGGCGCACGTCGTTTCCTTCGGCGCCGAGGAGGGCCTTGCCGTGGCCCTCGCTGAGCTTGCCGGACTCGAGCAGCTCGAGCGTCTCGTCGGGGAGGTCGAGCAGGCGGATCAGGTTGGAGACGGCGGGACGGCTGCGGCCGACGCGGCGAGCCAGCTCCTCCTTGGACAGTCCGAGCTCGTCGACCAGGGCGGCGCAGGCGCGCGCCTCGTCGACGGGTTGAGGTCCTCGCGGACCATGTTCTCGATCAGCGCCACCTGCAGGCGCTCGGCCAGCTCCTGATCGCGGACGACCGCCGGGACCTTCTCCAGTCCGGCCGTCTGAGCGGCGCGCCAGCGACGTTCGCCGGCGATCAGCTCGTAGCTGCCGTCGGGCAGGGGGCGGACGAGCAGCGGCTGGACGACGCCGTTGGTCTCGATCGAGGAGGCGAGCCCGGCCAGCGCCTCCGGGTCGATCTTGGTCCGCGGCTGGTTCGGATTCGGCTTGATCAGCTCGATCGGCAACTCGCGCAGCTCGCCCGCATCCTCGCCGACGGCCTCCGGCAGGATCGCCGCCAGGCCGCTGCCGAGCCCACGCTTGGTCGCGCTAGCCACGTTCCGCCAGCTCCTTGGCGAGGCTGCGGTAGGCGACCGAGCCGCGCGAGGTAGGAGAGTGCTCGGTCACGGGCAGGCCATAGCTCGGCGCCTCGGCGACCCTGACGCTGCGCGGTATGACCGTCTCGAAGACCATTTCGGGGAAATGCTGGCGTAGTTCCCGCTCGACGTCCTGCGCCAAGCGGGTGCGCTCGTCGTGCATGGTGACCAGCAGGCCCGACACCTTCAGCGCCGGGTTGAGCTCACGGCGAATCGTCGCCAGCGTGTCGAGGAACTGGACCAGGCCCTCCAGCGCCAGGTACTCGGCCTGCACCGGGACGATCACGCGGTCGGCGGCGGTCAGGGCGTTAACGCTGACCGGGCCCAGCGAGGGCGGGCAGTCGAGCAGGGTGTAGGCGAAGCGCTCGCGCACCGGGCCGAGGCGCTCGCGCAAGCGGGTCTCGGAGCCCTCGATCCGCGGCAGCTCGACCGCGGCGCCGGCCAGATCGCGGTTGGCCGGGACCAGCCAGAGGTTGTCGGGCCCGGCCGGCCGGGCCGCCTCGGCGACCGAGACGTCACCGGTCAGGCAGTCGTAGGAAGAGGGGTGCATGTCGCGCTCGCCGCCGAGGGCGACGGTGGCGTTGCACTGGGGGTCGAGGTCGACGAGCAGGGTCTGGGCGCCCGAGGCGGCCAGACAGGCGGCAACGTTGACCGCGGTCGTCGTCTTGCCGACGCCGCCCTTCTGGTTTGAGATCGCGTAGACGACGCCCATGGCTGGGCAGACTATTTCTGTGGGGGTGCGGGGGCCGGTCCGGTGGAGCCTATGTTCGCTTCGCTCACCAAATTGGAGCCGCTTCGCGGCTCATGATCACCTTGCCGGGGGCCGCTTCGCGAGGCTCCACCGGACCGGCCCCCGCACCTCACCCGTAAGGGCGCTTCTTGGCCATGCCCGGACGGCGCGGCAGCTTCGTGGGGGTGGGGCCTATCTTGCGGAGCAGGTGAAGGTGACGGTGCTCGCTGCCGGCGTAAGGACCGACGTGGAGGAGCTGTTCCGGCCGCATCGCAAGCTTCTCCGCGGCGTTGACCAGCTGGGCCTCCTCGTCGGGGTCGCGCTTGCCCTTCCAGGCGACGAGGACGCCGTTTTCTTCGAGTAGGGGCGAGGCCAGCTCGGCGAGGGTTGAGAGGCGGCCCACCGCGCGGGCGGTGACGGCTGCGTAGGCCTCGCGGCCGTCTCCTTCGGCTAGCTCCTCGGAGCGAGCGTTGATGACGTTCGCGTTGGCGATGCCCGCCGCCTCGATCGCACGCTCGATGAACTCGCACTTGCGGCCAACCGACTCGATCAAGTCTACCTTTGACTCGGGCAGGGCAACCGCGAGGACAAGTCCGGGAAAGCCAGCCCCAGAGCCAATATCCGCGATTCGGCGCGCGGTGCGCAGCTTGTCGAACTCGAGCCCGGTGAGACTGTCCGCAACGTGCACCCGCCAAGCCCGCGCCGGATCGGTAACAGAGCTAACCGACGCCCGCTCGGTCGCCAAAAGCTCCAAGACCACCGAGATCGTCGCCCTCTGCGCCTCACTGAGGGAGCGCCCCGGTGGGGGTGGAGCGTCTTGTACTTTTTCGCCGCCGGCCATGGTCAGCAGCCGGGGCGCGACTCGAAAAAGTTAAGCGGAACCCCCACCGGGGCGCTCCCTCACTCCGAAACCAAAGGAGCAACGACCACGCACCGATGCGGCTCGTCCCCTTCGCTGTAAGTCTCGACCCCGGCCCGCTCCTTGAGGTGCTCGTGCACGACCCGCCGCTCCTGGGCGCTCATCGAGTCCATCTCGACCGCGCCGCTGTCGTCCAGCGCCTGCTCCGCGGCCCGGTCGGCCCGCGCCGTCAAGCGTCTCCCGACGGCGCTCGCGATAGCCGGCGGCGTCGACCACGACCCGCTTGCGCTCGCGCACCCCTCGGAAAGCGGCCTGGTAGGCGAGCAGCTGCAGGGCGTCGATCGTCTGCCCCCGCTTGCCGATCAGCAGCCCGTAGTCCTCGTCGCCGTCGATCGAGGCGGTGATCCGGTCGTCGTCCTCGGCGATCTCGACCTCGCCCTCCAGATCGAGCTCGTCGAGGACCCCCTCAACGATCTCCCGAACCCGCTCTGCAGGCTGCTCCGGCCAATCGGTATCTCCGCTCACACCTGCACCCTATTCCAGCTACGGATCATGGGGAAGGGCCGGGCACCCCTTCCGGCGGCTTGTACTTTTTGGGCGCCAACCTTGCGGCGCCAGCAACTCCACCCCACATCCAAAAAGTTGAGCCGGAAGGGGTGCCCGGCCCTTCCACCTAGCGCCGCTTCTTCTTCTTTTTGGGAGGCGGAGGCGGCGCCTTCAGCGCCATTGCCTCGGCCGGTGTGGCCACCTGCGGCGCCGGGATGATGCGCTGGATCGCGTACTGCTGTCCGATCGTCCAGAAGTTTGTCGTGATCCAGTAGAGGATCAGGCCGGCCGGGAAGTTGATCACGAAGGGGACGAAGATGAAGGGCAGCAGCATCATCATCGTGCGCTGGCTTTTATCGGCCGTGACCGACATCACCAGGCCGGAGACGAGCTGCGTGCCGATGTAGAGGATCAGCAGGGCGATCAGTTCGGCGCCATGGGCCTTCGCGGTCAGGTCGTGGATGAAGAGGAAGGAAGCTTCGGAGCCGCAATGCCCGGCTTCGCAGCCGATGTCTTCGGGCAGGTCGTGGCGGAGAACCGAGAAGAGCGTGAAGAAGACCGGCAGCTGCGCGAGCAGCGGGATGCAGGAGGCAAAGGGGTTGACTTTGTTCTCCTGGTAGAAGCGCATCATCTCCTGCTGCATGCGCTGTTTGTCGTTTTTGAACTTGGCCTGGATCTCCTTGATCTGCGGCTGCAGCGCCTGCATCGCGCGCATCCCCTTGAGCTGGCGATAGGTGAGCGGGATCAGGATCGCGCGGGTAAGAATCGTCAGGGCGATGATCGACATCCCCCAGCTCAGCCCGGCGCTGTCGTGGAAGAACTTGAGGACCGAGTTGACGATGTCGATCAGCGGCTGCAGGATGTTGGCGTCGACGATCACGAGTGGGCCTCGCGGTGGTGAACGGCAGGGTCGACGGGGCCGACCTTGAGCGTGAAGCGCTCGGGAACGGGGTCGAAGCCGCCGTGGCTGAACGGGTTGCAGCGAAGCAATCGCCAGGTGGCGAGCAGGGTTCCGCGCACAGCGCCGAACCGGCGGACCGACTCGGCGGCGTAGGCGGAACAGGTCGGCTCGTAGCGGCAGCGGCGCGGCATCAAGGGCGAGATCCAGCGCTGGTAGGCGCCGACCAGGGCGAGGAGGCTCCGTTTCACGTGGAACGCCCCTTGCCGGCGGCGCTCAGCGCCTCTTCGAGGCTGGCGCGAACGCCCGCGCTCCCCTCGCGCTCGATCAGCTCGCCGATCTCCGTCCGGGCGACCAGGACGAAATCGTGGGAGGCGGGAAGCCGGTCCGGAGAGCGCCCAGAACGCCTCGCGCAGCGAGCGCTTGACGCGGTTGCGATCGACCGCCCCACCGATCTTGCGACTCACCGACACACCAAGCCTCACCTCGTCTGCCTCCTCGGTCTTGCGGGGAAAGCTATAGAGGACGAGGTAGCGGGTCGCATGTGAGGATCCGTCACGGTAGACGCGGTCGAACTCGCCGCTGCGCGAAAGGCGGCGACGTCGTTGCGCCGCCATCTAGGGAGTGAGGCGCTTCCGGCCTTTACGGCGTCGGCGAGAGAGGATCGCCCGGCCTCCACGCGTGCTCATCCGCGCCCGAAACCCGTGCGTCTTCGCCCGCTTGCGCTTCTTAGGCTGATAAGTCCGCTTCATCGGCCGTCGCAGTATACGGACGCGCCCTCGACTCGGCGCCGAGGCGCTCGGAATCTTTCTTGCGGCATTTGCGGTGGGCTTGGTTCAGCCGCGCCCGACCGTCGCTATGGTCGCTCGCCGGTGCCCGATGACCCTGCGAAACTCGATCTCGACTCCCTCTGGCAGGATGTCCAAGACAGGCTGCGGGCGGCGCTGCCCGCCTCCACGTTCCAGCTCTGGCTCGAGCCGCTGAATGTCGTCGGCGCCCAGGCCGGCACCCTCCACCTCTCGGCGCCCGCCGGCATTCACGCCTGGGCCGAGCGCCGCTACGCCGGGCTGATCCGCGAGGCCCTTCTCGCGGCCGGGTCGGGATTGACCGATGTCAGCATCGCCGCCGTCGGTGATGCCTCGAAGCCGCAGCTCGACTGCGATCCAGAGGTAGGCCTCAACGTCAACTACACCTTCGACCGCTTCGTCATCGGCGAGGGCAACCGCGGCGCCCACGCAGCAGCCCTGGCCGTCGCCGAGGCGCCTTCGGAGGCCTACAACCCGCTCTTCCTGCACGGCCCGCCGGGACTGGGCAAGACCCACTTGCTCGTCGCGATCGCCAACTACCTGGCCGTCAACGCCCCTGGCCTCAACGTCCGCTACACCACCGCCGAGGGCTTCACCAACGAGTTCGTCGCCGCGCTGCGCACGACCGGCGTCGAGGGCTTCAAGCGCCGCTACCGCGATCTTGACGTCCTGCTCGTCGACGACGTGCAGTTCCTCGAGGGCAAGCGCCACACCGAGGACGAGTTCTTCCACACCTTCAACGCGCTCTACGAAGGGGGGAGTCAACTGGTCCTCTCCGCCGATCGGATCCCCAGCGAGCTCTCGACGCTCGAGTCGCGCCTGCGCGACCGCTTCGAGTGGGGACTGACCGTTCCCGTCGAGCCGCCGAACATGGCGACCCGTCTCACCGTGCTGCGCCGACTCGTGCGCGAGGCCGGGGTCGACACCGAAGGCGACGTGCTCGCCGTCCTCGCCCGCCGCATCGACGTCAACATGCGACAGCTCCACGGCGGGCTGACCCGGGTCCTCGCTCACGCCTCGCTCACCGCCAAACCGCTCAGCCCCGAGCTGGTCGAGGCGGTCATTCCCAGGGTTTCGCGCTCCTCACGGACAACGCCGGTTGAGCAGATCCAGCAGCGCGTCTCTGCCAGCTTCGACGTATCCCCCGCCGAGCTGCTCGGATCGAGCCGTGCCGCTACGCCGCTGCGTGCTCGTCAGGTCGCGATCTACCTCACCCGCGAGCTGACCGACCTCTCACTGCCCCAAATCGGTCGTCTCTTCGGCGGCCGCGACCATTCCACGGTGCTCAACTCGATCAGGCGCATCGAAGCCCGCCTCGCCGAGGACGATGCCTTTGCCGCTCGGGTCAACGAGCTGCGTGCCGCAATCCACACCGCTCCCACAGGCCAGGCCTGACGGCCGACGGCACTGTAAGAATCCATGCTTTCCCACAGACCGGTCCACAGCCCGACAAGCGCCGTCCAAAGCGAAGCGGCTGGCGATTCCATGCTTTTCCACAAGCTCTAATCCAACTCAAGAAGGCAATCACCACTTGAAGCTGACAACCAAACGCGACGAGCTGGTCACCAAGCTCTCGGTCGTCTCCCGAGCGGTATCCACCCGCGCCGCGACCCAATCCCTCTCGGGGATCCTCCTCACGGCGGACGAGAACGGCGTCACCCTCTGCGCCACCGATCTCGAGCTGGGCCTGAAGACGAAGCTTGCGGCCGAGAGCGACGGCCCCGGTTCGGTGCTTCTACCGGGTCGCCTTCTCGCCGAGCTCTCGCGCTCGCTGGGCGACGCGGATGTCGAGATCGAGCTGCGCGAAGCGGAGCGCGACGTCGAGATCCGCAGCGGCGGCTCGAGCTTTCACCTTCGCGTCCTGCCCAGCGAGGACTTCCCGACCTTCCCCGAGGAGGAGGGCGAGCCGCTGACGATCCCGGCGGCGGCGCTCGCCGCGACCGTGGACCTCGTCGCCGGCGCCGCCTCGCGCGACGACATGCGCCCCGTCCTGACCGGGGTGCTGGTCAGTGCAAGCGGTTCGGAGATGACGATGGTCGCCACCGATTCCTATCGCCTCGCGGTCAAGCGAACCGATTTGGAGAGCGCGATCGGGGGCGAGCTCGAGGCGAACATCCCGGCCAAGGCGCTGCGCGAGCTGGGCCGGATCGTCTCGGCCGACGGGGTCGAGTCCGTCTCGGTGGTGCTGCTGCGCAACCAGGCCATCTTCAAGGCAGGGGAGATCGTCCTCAACACGAGGCTGATTGACGGCCAGTTCCCCAACTTTCGACAGCTCCTGCCGGAGTCCTACGAGCACGACGTGCGCCTGCCGCGCCCCGAGTTCCTCGACGTGGTCAGGCGGGTCAGCCAGCTCGCCCAGCGCAACGCGCCGCTGCGCCTCTCCTTCGCGCCGGGGGAGTTGACGGTGGCGGCCTCCACCCCCGACGTCGGCGACGCCGAGGAGACGATGCCGGCCGCCTTCGAGGGCGAGCCGCTGGAGATCGGCTTCAACCCCGACTTCCTGCGCGAGGGGATCGAAAGCGTCGAGGGCGACGAGGTGGTGCTGCGGCTGATCTCGCCGCTGCGCCCGGGTCTGCTGCAGCCGGTCGACAACGAAGACTTCCGCTATCTCGTGATGCCGATCCGCCTCAACGTCTGAGGTGAGCCCGGGGTGCAGGTCATCGCCGCCGAAGCGAGGCCGCTGCGGAGCCTGGGCCGGCTGCGGATCGAGCTCGGGCCAGGGATCGTCAGCCTGGTCGGGCCCAACGGCGTCGGCAAGACGAACCTCCTCGAGGCGCTCTACTTCGCCCTCACCGGCCGCTCTTTTCGCACCGCGGATCGGCGTGACCTGATCCCCTTCGGCGGCTCCTTCGCCCGAGCGGAAGCCACGGTGCGAGACGACGACGGGGTGGAGCGACGGCTGCTCGCCTCGGTGAGTCGCAGCGAGGGTCGGCGCCACCTGCTCGACGGTGGCGCCGCCGATCCGGCGACGCTGGCCCGCAACCGCCCGCCGGTCGCGGTCTTCGCGCCGGATCGACTGGCGCTGATCAAGGGCCCGCCGGCGGAACGGCGCGCCCATCTCGACCGCTTCGTCGCCGCCCGCTGGCCGATCCGCGCAGACCTGCGCCGGCGCTTCGGTCAGGCGCTGGCGCAGCGCAACGCCCTTGTCGCCAGGATCGCCGCCGGTCACGGCGCGCCCGGGCAACTCGACGTTTGGGATGTGAGCCTGGCCGAGGCGGCGGCGGCCTTGGTCGCCGCCCGTGCGGAGTCCGTCGCGGAGCTCGCGGCTCCCTTTGCTTCCGCGGCCGCCGATCTAGGCCTCGAGGACGGTGCTGAGATCGCCTACGCGCCGCGGGCGGAGGGCTCCGCGGAGGAGATTCGCATCGGCCTTGGCGAACGACGCGAGGCCGACCTGCGCCTCGGTCGGACCTCGTGGGGGCCGCACCTCGACGAGCTGAAGTTCGCCGTGGCCGGACGTTCGCTGCGGCGCTACGGCTCGCAGGGCCAGCAGCGCTCGGCGCTCCTCGCCCTCCTCTTCGCCGAGCGCGACGTCCTGCTTGCTGCCCGCCAGGTGACGCCGCTGCTACTGCTCGACGACGTGATGAGCGAGCTGGATCCGGAGCGGCGCGAGCGCCTGGTCGAGCGGCTTGCGACCGGGGGTCAGGCGATGATCACCGCGGCAGCGGAGGACTCGCTGCCGGCGGTTGCTCTGGACAGCGTCGTGCGAATGCCGGCCGCGCTCGACGAGGCAGCCGCCGCGTGACTCACCGTAGAGCGCCTCGGCCGGCAGCCGCCGCGCTGCGCGCAGCACTCGACCAAGCGGCGCCGAAGACGCCACTCGCCTCGCTACAAGCCGCATGGGCCGAAGTGGTCGGGGAGCAGATCGACGCCGTCGCCAAGCCCGTCTCCGAGCGCGCCGGGGAGGTGACGGTGAGCTGCGCCGATTCCGTCTGGGCACAGGAGTTGGATCTAATGCAGGAGCAGCTCTTGGAACGCCTCCAGGGGCGCCTGGGAGAGCAGGCGCCGCAGAGTTTGCGCTTCCGTGTGCAAGACGACTGAAAGTAATTTAATTTATGGCTGATTTGCAGGACTTTTATTTCCTCCAAGCGGGTCGGCAAAGCCCCCGAACTGGTATCCTTATGTCAACTTGCATTTATGCCCCGGCCGTGTGCAGCAAGCGTCCAGACGGTCGGGGTTTTCTATGAGAACGGGAAGGGACTAATTGCCTGAGAAGACGAATGCGGCCGCGCAGAAAAAAGGCGGCTCGGAGTCCTACGGCGCCAAGGACATCACCGTCCTCGAGGGTCTGGAAGCGGTCCGCAAGCGGCCGGGCATGTACATCGGCTCGACCGGCCCGCGCGGCCTGCACCATCTGGTCTACGAGGTGCTCGACAACTCCGTCGACGAGGCGATCGCCGGCTACTGCGACAGCGTCCGCGTCGTCCTGCACCCCGACAACAGCTGCACCGTCATCGACAACGGCCGCGGCATCCCGGTCGACGAACTGAAAAAAGAGAAGCGGCCGGCGGCCGAGGTGGTGCTGACCACGCTGCACGCCGGCGGCAAGTTCGGCGGCGAGGGCTACAAGGTCTCCGGCGGCCTGCACGGCGTCGGCATCTCTGTCGTCAACGCGCTCTCCGAACAGCTCCACCTCGAGATCAGCCGCGACGGCGCGGTCTGGACGCAGGATTACGAGCGCGGCAAGCCGCAGGCCGACCTTCACCGCGGCGAGGCGAGCGACGCGCACGGCACCACGATCACCTTCCTGCCCGACGACGAGATCTTCGACGAGCTCGAGTTCGATTACGCGACCCTGGCCGAGCGCCTGCGCGAGACCGCCTTCCTCACCCGCGGCCTCAAGATCGAGCTGGTCGACGAGCGCGCCGCCGGGCAGAGCGACACCTTCCACTACGAGGGCGGCATCGTCGATTTCGTCGCCCACCTCAACGAGAACAAGGACCCGCTGCACCGCAAGACAGTCTTCTTCGAGAACGAGACCGAGGACGGCCAGGTCGAGGTGGCGATGCAGTGGAACTCCTCCTATCAGGAATCGATCTTCAGCTTCGCCAACAACATCAACACCCACGAGGGCGGCTCGCACCTCTCCGGCTTCCGCTCGGCTCTGACCCGCACGCTCAACGCCTACGCGCGCGGCAAAGGCCTGCTCAAAGAGAAAGACGAGAACCTCACCGGTGACGACGTGCGCGAGGGGCTGACCGCGGTTATCTCGGTCAAGCTGCAGGACCCGCAGTTCGAGGGCCAGACCAAGACCAAGCTCGGCAACCCACCGATCGAGGGGCTGGTCAAGGAGTCGGTCAACCGCAAGCTCGGCGAGTTCTTCGAGGAGAACCCGGGCGAGGCGAAACGAATCGTCGGCAAGGCGGTCGACGCCGCCCGTGCCCGCCAGGCGGCGCGCAAGGCCCGCGACCTCACCCGCCGCAAGTCGGCGCTGGAGAACTCGACCCTGCCGGGCAAGCTCGCCGACTGCACCGTCCGCGACCCGGCTCTCGCCGAGCTGTTCATCGTCGAGGGCGATTCCGCCGGCGGCTCGGCGAAGCAGGGCCGCGACCGCAATACGCAGGCTGTCCTGCCGCTGCGGGGCAAGATCATCAACGTCGAGAAGGCGCGGATCGACAAGGTCCTCTCCAACAACGAGATCCAGGCGCTGATCACCGCCGTCGGCACCGGTATCCGCGAGGAGTTCGACGTCAAAGAGGCGCGCTACCACAAGGTCGTGTTGATGACCGACGCCGACGTCGACGGCGCCCACATCCGCACCCTCGTGCTGACCTTCCTCTATCGCGAGATGCGCGACCTGATCGAGGCCGGCTACGTCTACATCGCCAAGCCGCCGCTCTACAAGCTGAAGAACGGCAAGCAGGAGACCTACGTCGAGAAGGAGTCCGAGCTGGAGGAGCTGCTGTTGCGCGACAAGCTCGAGCAGATGGAGGTGACCGACGCCGCCGGCGGCGCGCACAAACTGACGGCGACCCGCTGGCAGCGCTTCAACCGGCGACTCAAGGAGCACGAGGGTTGGGCCGATTCGCTACAAGCCGATTTCGGCCATGAGTTGATCCGCTTTCTCGGCGAGTCGGAAATCCTCGACCGCGGCGTCACCTCGCTGGCCGCGGTGAGGGACGTGCTGAATGGCGATGCCGGCGAAGTCGAGCCGTTCGACACCGAGATCGTCTCCGAATCCGGCGATGAGATCCTCGTCCGCGCGGTTCACCGTCGCGATGGGTTGGCCAAGGCCTTCGAGCTCTCGGCCGGCCTCTTCGAATCGCATGACTACCGCCGCCTGGTCGAGTCCCACCGCGAGCTGCTCAGCCAGGTCGGCCGGCCGCCGTTCAAGGTCTCGCTCGACCAGAAAGAGAAGACGGCGGAGTCATTCGCCGAGCTGCGACGGATGGTGATGGATCTGGCCCGCCACGGGGTCACGATGCAGCGCTTCAAGGGCCTGGGCGAGATGAACGCCGAACAGCTGCGCGAGACGACGATGGACCCGGCCAGCCGTACGCTGGAGCGGGTGCAGATCGAGGACGCGGCGATGGCGGAGAAGATCTTCACCGACCTGATGGGCGACAAGGTGGAGCCGCGCAAGGCGTTCATCGAACGCCACGCCAAGGAGGTCAGGTTCCTCGATGTCTAGTCCGGGTGGGGTGATCTGATGGAGGCCGGAGACATCCTCGGCGGCGGGCGGATCGAGGAGCGCGAGCTGACCACCGAGATGCGCTCGTCGTACCTCGACTACGCGATGAGCGTGATCGTCGGGCGCGCGTTGCCAGATGTGCGCGACGGGCTGAAGCCGGTCCACCGGCGGGTGCTCTACGCCATGCACGACCTCGGCCTGCAGCCGAACCGTCCCTATCGAAAGTCGGCCTTCATCGTCGGCGAGGTGATGGGCAAGTACCACCCGCACGGCGATTCGGCGATCTACGACACGCTGGCGCGGATGGCGCAGCCCTTCTCGCTGCGCTACATGCTGGTCGACGGCCAGGGCAACTTCGGCTCGATCGACGACGACCCGCCAGCCGCGATGAGGTACTGCGTCAGCGGCGAGACGCGCGTGGCGACGCCAAGCGGCACCGTGCGGATTGACTCGTTCGTCCCAGCAGCCGAGCCCAACTCGGAGACCGAGGTCGACTTCGAAGTCTTCGATCGTCTCGGCCGTCCCGTGAAGGCGTCGAGGTTCTTCCACTCAGGGGATCACCCGACCCTCCGCCTTCGTACCTCCCAGGGCCACGAGGTCACCGGCACGCACAATCATCCACTGCTCTGCCTGGTTGACATGGCCGGCGTTCCACTCTTCCTCTGGAAGCTCCTGGAGGAGATCCGGCCCGGCGATCGAGTGCTCGTTTCTCGGTCTCAAGTGGCACCTTTGCCAGCCCAAGACGCTGAATCGCTGATTGGGGGCTATCTCCGGTCTGAAGGCGAGGATGTGACCACAAGTGCTGGGCTCGCTGATGTCGCCGTCAGCACAGCGATTCTCGAGCGGATTGAGTCACAGGAGGTTCGCGACGTCGTTACACCCTTGGTGACTGGCGACTATTTCTATGCCGAGGTCGAGTCTGTCGTCGACGCCGGCGTGCAGCCGGTCTACTCGGTTCGAGTCGATACCGAAGACCACTCGTTCCTGACCAACGGGTTTGTCAGTCACAACACGGAGGCGCGCTTGGCGCGGCTCTCCACCGAGCTGCTGCGCGACATCGAAGCCGACACGGTGGAGTGGGGGCCCAACTACGACGAATCGCAGTCCGAGCCGCTGGTGCTGCCGGCCCGCTTCCCCAACCTGTTGGTCAACGGCTCAGCCGGAATCGCGGTCGGGATGGCCACCAACATCCCGCCGCATAACCTGAGCGAGTCGATTGGCGCGGTCAAGGCCTACATCGCCAACCCCGGCATCGACCTGGCCGGCCTGATGGAGCACGTCAAGGGTCCCGACTTCCCCGGTGGCGGCATCATGAGCGCCGAAGGGATCAGCGATGCTTACGCCACCGGCCGCGCCTCGGTGCGGATCCGTGCCCGCGCTCACGTCGAGCCGCTGAAGGGAGGTCGCGACGCGATCATCGTCACTGAGCTTCCGTTCATGGTCAAGAAGGGCGGTGACGGCGGGCTGATCACGAAGATCGCCGACCTTGTCCGCGACAAGAAGATCACCGGCATCTCCGACCTGCGCGACGAGTCCGACCGCTCCGGCATGCGCCTGGTGATCGAGACCAAGCGCGGTGGCGATCCGCCCGAGGTCGTGCTCAACCAGCTCTACAAGCGCACCGCGATGCAGAGCACCTTCGGCGTCAACATGGTCGCCCTCGTCGACGGCGTGCCGAAGACGCTCGGCCTCAAGGAGCTGATCGAGCACTACGTCAACCACCAGCGCGAGGTCGTGATCCGTCGCACTCAGTACGAGCTGCGCCGCGCCGAGGCCCGCGCTCACATCCTCGAGGGGCTGCTGATCGCGCTCGAGAACCTCGACGCCGTGATCGCGCTGATTCGCGGCTCGGCCGATACGGATGCGGCCAAGGCGGGGCTGATCGAGCGCTTCGAGCTCTCCGAAGAGCAGGCGCAGGCGATCCTCGACATGCGCCTCGCTCGCCTCACCGCGCTGGAGTCCGACAAGCTGCGCGAGGAGCACGAAGAACTTGCCAAGCGGATCGCGGAGCTGCGCGCGATCCTCGGCGACCCGGCCCGGATCGACGCCGTCGTGGTCGAGGAGCTCGATGAGGTCGACAAGCGCTACGGCGACGAGCGGCGCACCGAGATCACCCACTTCGAGGGCGACATGAACATCGAGGACATGATCGCCGACCAGCAGATGGTGATCTCGATCACCCACTCCGGCTACGCCAAGCGACTGCCGTTGGCGACCTACCGCCAGCAGCACCGTGGCGGCCGCGGCGTGATGGGGATGGACATGAAGGAGGACGACTACATCGAGCACCTGCACATCTGCTCGACCCACGACTTCCTGCTCTTCTTCACCAACCGCGGCAAGGTCTATCGGCTCAAGGTCTACGAGCTCCCCGAGGGCTCGCGCACCTCGAAAGGCCGCGCTCTGGTCAACGTCCTACCGCTGCGCGACGGCGAGAAGGTGACGGCGGTGATCCCGACCCGCGACTTCGGCGAGAACAAGTACCTGGTCTTCGCCACCGCGGAGGGCCTGGTCAAGAAGACCGAGTTCAAGGCCTACAACACGCCGATCCGCGCCGACGGGATCATCGCGATCAAGATCCGTGACTCAGACGAGCTGGTCCAGGTGCGCCTCACCTCCGGCGAAGACGACATCCTGCTCGTCTCCAAGTCCGGGCACGCGTCGCGCTTCTCCGAGGAGAAAGTGCGCCCGATGGGACGCGACACCAGCGGCGTCAAAGGGATGAACGTCTCGGCCAAGGTCAACGGCGAGCCCAACCGCGTCCTGGCGATGGACATCGCCCGCGACGACTCCGAGCTCTTCGTCGTCACCGAGAACGGCTACGGCAAGCGAACCCAGGTCTCCGAGTACCCGACCAAGGGCCGCGGGACCAAGGGAGTGCTGACGGCAAAGCTGACGGCAAAAAAGGGCGGCCTGGCAGGTGCCCTGATCGTCCGCGAGCACCAGGACCTCCTCTTCATCTCCCAGAACGGCATGGTCCAGCGCACCCGCGCCGGCGGCATCTCCCAAATGGGCCGCCCAACTCAAGGCGTCAAAGTGATGAACATGAAGGACGACGACAGGGTCAGCGCTGTTGCTCTAGTCATCGACGAAGACTCGGAAGCTGAAGAACCGACTGGGCAGGAAGAGCTTGGGGAATAGGAGCTTGGCTACGCTACGCAGCTGCAGGCAGATACTGCTGCCAGGCGGGAGGGATGCTTGGGCTGGCTACTTGGATGAAGACGGTTGGGCCGGGGGCCTTTGGGGTGCTCTGGGGGTGCATGTGGATCTCGCGGGGGAGGCGGTTGCCCTTGCGGCGGTTGCAGCTTGCGCAGGCGGCGACGATGTTCTCCCAGACCGATTTGCCGCCGCGGCTGCGGGGGATCACGTGGTCGACCGTGAGGCCCGATTTGCGCGAGCCGCAGTATTGGCAGGTCCACGAGTCCCGCGCCAGCACCGCGCGGCGGGTGATCTTCCTTCTGTGCGCTTCGCGGGGGATCCGCACGTAGCTGACCAGGCGGATCACGTCGGGGCGCTCCATCGTCATGTGCTCTGAGTGGATCGCGCCCTCGCGCCGCTCCAGCAGCTCGGCCTTCTCCTTGAGCAGGAGCACAGCGGCGCGTCTCAACGTGCAGACGTTGATTGGCTCATACGTTGCGTTGAGTACGAGCACACGTGCCATGTTGCTCGGGAATTCTACGCATGACGGGGGGTGAAGCCCAGAGGGATGGCTCCCGCCCTGACAGCCAGCCCTTCGGGCTGGCTTGAGTATCCGCCAGGTCGGGAGCCATCCCTCTGGGCTTCAACGGACCGGGTAAGAGCCCAGAATGCGGACCGAGGCAGCCTTTTCTTGGAGAGCTTCTATTGCCTCGGCGACCGGCTGGTCGTTGGTGCTTCCCTCCAGGTCGCAGAAGAACATGTAGCGGCCCAATTCCTGTCGTAGGGGGCGGGACTCGATGCGGGTCAGGTTGACGCTGCGGTTGGAGAACTCGCTGAGGGCATCGACCAGAGCGCCGGGGTGGTCTTCGCCCAGCTCGGAGAAGACGAGGGATGTCTTCCAATGCTCGCCGCCCTCGGGCTCGGTGCCTGCTGGGGCGATCCAGACGAAGCGGGTGACGTTGTTGGCCTCGTCCTCGATTCCCTTGCGCAGGATCGTGCAGCCGTAGACCTGGGCGGCGGCCAGAGCGCCGATCGCTGCCCAGGTCTGATCTGACTCGCTCACCAGCCGCGCCGCCTCTGCTGTGCTGTTGACGCTGCGCAGCTCCGCCTCGGGCAGGCTCTCGCGCAGGAAGCGTGCGCACTGGGCCAGCGGTTGGGGATGGGAGAGCACCGCCGTGATCTCGTCGAGGCCGACCGGCTCGCGTGCGAGCAGCATCGCTCGCACGGCGAAGTCGTGCTCGCCGACGATAGTCACTCCCTCGGTGTCGAAGGCGAGGGAGTCGAGGGTGCTTCGCACCGAGCCCTCGATCGAGTTCTCGAAGGGGACGAAGGCGCGGTCGGCCTCGCCGCGCTCGATTGCGAGGATCGCATCGTGGATCGTGGCCTTGCGCTGAAGGTCGGCGCCACCGGCCATCTCCGTTTCGTACAGGGCGTCTTCGGTGAAGGTCCCAGCCGGTCCCAGGTAGGCGATCCGCACGGCGCCCGCCCTATTCGAAGGCGACCGTGTAGCTGGCCTTGTTGTTTTCCGAGATGTGCTCGCCGGGCACCGTGGCGACGTCGACTTCGAGCGTCACTTCTCCCGCCGGCGCCGGCGTCAGCGGAATCGAGGCGGTTGCGGTTTCGCCTACCCCGATGCTTTCGATGCTGCCCTTCAGGGTGCCGCCGCCGCTGACGGTGACCGAGACGCTGATCCCGTTCTCCGTCGATTCGCCCTGGTTTTCAACTGCCACTTCCACTTCGGGCGTGCCTTCGCCGCTGACCGAAGTGGTCGATTCGGCAGTGAGTTCGGTGCCGTTGACGCTGGTCCCCTTCAGGCCGAGCCCGTGAATGCCTGAGGTCGTCGGGCTGGAGCCGCTGACCGAGCCGAGCGCGGCGCTGACCGTGCCTTCGTCGAGCCACTTGGTTTCTTCGGGCAGGAAGACGCTCTTTGGCACGTCGTCGCCTTCGATCCCGTTGGCGGCGAGGACCCCGTCGATCTCCGGCTTGACGACCGCCGCGTACAGTTCGTCGCTGGCCAGCAGCTTGCGCATCTGCCGCGCGATCGTCGTCGTCGCCTTGGCGGCGCCGACATCGCCCAGTGCGGTGCTCATCCGATCGGCGATTTCGTCCATCGCGCTGGTGCGCAGCTCGTAGACCAACTCGAGCGCGTTCTGGGCGTGGCTCATGTCGCCGGGGGCGCTGAGGCTGTCGACGCGGGTGTTGTAGTTGTCCATCGCGCTGCGGTCGGCGTTGACCTCGGCGACGAACTCGGTGACCGAGAGGCTGCCCGGTTCGGCGAGCTTGCCGAAGAAGTCCTTGCTGGTCTGATCGGTCTCGTGGACGATCTGACTGACGTTGCGCGCGTAATCGCTCAGCGCCCGGTTCTTGCGCGCGTCGAGGCAGCCCTTGACCCCGAGCACGACGACGATCAGCAGCAGCAGGCCGGCGCCGAGGGCAAGGCCGCGGCGCAGCAGGATCTGTTGACGCTCCGGGCGACGGCGCGGTCGTGGCCTGCGACCCGGGCGGTTGGCGGGCGAATCCTCCAAGAAGCAGGGAGTATGTCGCAGGAGCAAGCGGATTCGCGGCGAAGTCCCGAAGTGAATTGGTCGGCTCACTGGTCCTCAACCGCTTCTTGATCGAGCGCCGCATCGGCAGCGGCGGTTTCGGCACGGTCTACGAGGCCTGGGACGGGCGGCTCGAGCGCCCGGTCGCGGTCAAGGCGATCGAATCGGCGCCGGACCACGGCTCGGGCCGGGTGCTGCGCGAGGCACAGGCCGCCGCGCGCCTCAACCACCCCGGCATCGTCACCCTCTACGAGATGGGCGAGGAGGACGGCAACGCCCTGCTCGTCACCGAGCTGGTCGACGGCGACACCCTGGCCAAGCTCAACCGCGAGTGCGCGCTCAGCGATCGCGAGATCGGCGAGATCGGCGCCGATCTCTGCGAGGCGCTCGACCACGCCCACTGCCGCTCGGTCGTGCACCGTGACATCAAGCCGCAGAACGTGCTCGTCACCGAGGAGGGTGAGCCGCGCGCGAAGCTGATGGACTTCGGTGTCGCCCGCCTCACCGACGCCGCGGCGCTGACCGCGCCCGGCGACGTCGTCGGCACCCTCGCCTACATGTCTCCCGAGCAGGCCGAGGGCCGCGCCGCCGGTCCCGAGGCCGACGTCTACTCGCTGGCGCTGATGCTTTACGAGTCCTGGAGCGGCGAGCACCCGACCCGACGCGCGACCCCGGCGGCTACCGCGCGCGCCATCGGCGGCCGTCAGCGTCCGCTGCGCCGGCTCCGCCCCGACCTGCCGCGCGACCTCACCGACGCCGTCGACGCCTGCCTGCAGACCCGCCCGGATCGGCGCCCGCCACTGGAGGAGCTGGGCGGCGCGATCGAGAGCTCGCTCGACCATCTCACCGAGCTCCCGCCCCACCACGATCGCTCGTTGCGCCTCCGCCTCGGGGCGGTGGCGGCAGCGGCGGCACTGGGACTCTGGCTCGCCGCCGGTCACGGCGTCCTGCTCCCGTAGGATTCGAGCCGGCCTTCCCGCCACCCCGAGCGCCCGCGCAGCTCGCGAAAAGGAGCCAACGATCAGCGTCCTACGCAACCTCGAGAGTCGGATCGAAGGCCTCGTCGAGGGGGTCTTCAGCCGCGCCTTCAGCTCCGAGGTGCAGCCGGTCGAGCTCGCCCGCAAGCTGGCCAAGGAGATGGACGCCCACAAGACCGCCGGGGTGGCACGGGTCTACGTCCCCAACGAGTACACGGTCTTCCTCTCGAGCAAGGACCGGGTCAAGCTCGAGGGCTACGAGCGCTCGCTGGAGCAGGAGCTCTCCGGCTACCTGCTCGAGCATGCGCGGCGCCGCAACTACGACCTGCTGACCCGGCCCGCGGTCGAGTTCAAGACCGACGAGCGGCTGCGGCTGGGCGAGTTCGGGATCCAGACGCGGCTGGTCAAGCCGCCGGTCCACGAGGGCGAGGCGCCGGTCCAGGGGGAGGAGGGGCACACGATGGTCTACTCGGCGGTTAAGGAGAAGGCGCCGGAGCGAAGCCCCGAGCAGCGCGCCGAGGCGCTGGTCGCGACCCGCGCGGTCGTCTCGCTCGACGATCGTCGCTACGTGCTGGAGGGCCCACGGGCGACGCTCGGCCGCTCCAAGCAGGCCGAGTGCGTGCTCAGCGACCCGAACGTCTCGCGCCGCCACGCCGAGCTGCGCCGCGCCCCGACCGGCGATTGGACGATCGCCGACCTCGGCTCGACCAACGGCGTCAAGGTGAACGGCCGGCGTGTCTCCTCGACCCGGCTCAGCCCCGGCGACGAGGTCACGATCGGCACCACGACCTTCCTGTTCGACATCGAGCAGTAGGCCGGCCGCGTGGACTACGCCCCGATCTCCGTCGCCCTCAAGTTCGGCTTCCTCGCCGTCCTCTATCTGTTCCTGCTCTGGATCGCCCGCAGCGCGCTCAAGGACCTGCGCCGCACGGTCTCTCCCGCGCCCGACGCGACCGGCTTCCACCAGGCGCCTGGCTTCGCCGCGCAGGCCAGCGCGACCGACGCCTGGCTGGTGGTGGAGCGCGGCGGCGGGCTCGAGGCGGGCGAGCGCTTCGACCTGATCGGCGGCCTCTCGATCGGCCGCTCGGCCGAAGCCGATGTGCGGATCGACGATCGCTATGCCTCCGGCGTGCACGCCAGGATCTTCAGTCGCGATGGACGCACCTACGTCGAGGACATGAACTCCACCAACGGCACCCTGCTCAACGACGCCACCCTGAAAGGCGAGGCGGAGCTGATCGACGGCGACATGGTCCGGATCGGCGACACCGAGTTTCGCTACGAGGCCGGTGAGGTGCATGCGTAGCGTCGGTGCATATCTGACTCTTCCGGCGCGGAGCATGCGCCGAACAGGTGGTGTGGCCTAGATGCTGCGGATCGACGACCAGGCATTCCGCTCCGACACGGGGCGCCAGCGCAACGCCAACGAGGACTCCTTCTTCGTGCGGGCGCCGATCTTCGTTGTCGCCGACGGGATGGGCGGCGCCCAGGCCGGTGAGGTCGCCTCCAAGGCGGCGGCAGACGCCTTCGACATCGACCTTCCGCAGGGCTCGCCCGAGCGCGTCCTGCGCGAGACGATCGCCACCGCCAATCGCACCATCCACGACCTGGCCCGCGCCGACCCCTCGCGGGCGGGGATGGGGACGACGCTGACCGCGGCGATCGTCAGCGCCGAGCGCGAAGAGGTCGCGATCGGCCACGTCGGCGACAGCCGCGCCTACCGCCTGCGCGACGGCCGGCTCGAGCAGCTGACCCGCGACCACTCGCTGGTCGAGGAGATGCGGCGCAAGGGCCAGCTCACCGACGCCCAAGCCGTGGACCATCCGCAGCGCTCGATCATCACCCGGGCGCTCGGCCCCGAGCCGGAGGTCGAGCCCGACGTGCAGACGGTCCCCGCCGCCCCCGGCGACGTCTTCCTGATCTGCTCCGACGGGCTGACGACGATGCTCGGGGACGAGAAGGTCGCCAAGCTGCTCGGCGGCGGCACCTCGATGGAGGTGGCCGTCCGCGCCCTGATCGACGAAGCCAACCGCGCCGGCGGCCGCGACAACATCACCGCTCTCGCCTTCCGCCTCGGGGACGCGGCGGCGCCGCAGCAGAGCCACGACGACGCGACGCTGATCGGGCCGGCCGCGGCGGAGGCCGGCCTGACCGCCACCGAGGTCCGCCGCCGCGCCGCCGCGAGCGCCGCCCGCGAGCGCCGCGAGCAGCTCGCCGCCAAGCAGCCGCGCCGCCGCCTGCGCCGCGCCGCCAAGGTTCTCGCGGTTCTCGTCGTGCTCGGCGCCGTCGCCTTCGGCGCCTGGTACGGCAACCGCCAGGTCTGGTTCCTCGGCACCGACGAAAGCGGTCGCGTCGCCCTCTATCGCGGCCTTCCCTACGAACTTCCCTTCGGCGTCGAGCTCTACAAGGAGCGCTACGCCAGCCCGATCCAGACCGCCTCGCTGCCCTCGCGCCGCCGCGAAGCGGTCACCGGCCACGACCTGCGCTCGCGCGACGACGCCGTCTCGCTGGTCGAAGAAGTCGAAGAATCGCAAGGGGTGCGGTGAGCGCCAGGAACCGGGAGCTGATCGCTCTCGTCCCGGTCGCGATGCTGCTCACCGCCGGCTTCGCCGCGGTCTTCGCCCAGGAGGGCTCGCGGCTCGAAAACCTCAGCCTCGTCTACGGCGCCTACTTCTTCGCCGTCTGCCTCGCCACCCATGTCTACCTGCGCATCCGCTTGCCCAACGCCGATCCCTACCTCTTCCCGCTGGCCGCGCTGCTGATGGCCTTCGGTCTGGTGATGGTCTACCGGATCGACGCCAGCCTGGCCCGCGACCAGGCCAACTGGTTCGTCCTCGGCCTCGTGCTCTTCGCCCTGACGATCCAGCTCCTGCGCGACTACGACGTGCTCGAGCGCTACCGGTACACGATCGCAGTCGTCGGTCTGTTGCTGCTGCTGGCGCCGCGCCTGCCTGGGATCGGCGAACAGGTCAACGGCGCCTATCTCGGCGTCAAGCTCGGCCCGCTCTCCTTCCAGCCGGCCGAGTTCTCGAAGATCTGCCTGGTCGTCTTCCTCGCCAGCTACCTGCGCGAGCATCGCGAGGTGCTGATCGTCGGCGCCCGGCGGGTGCTGGGAGTGACTCTGCCCCCGCTCAAGCACTTCGGCCCGATGCTGGTTGTCTGGGGTGCCTCGATGTTCATGCTCGTCTTCATCCGCGACCTCGGCAGCTCGCTGATGTTCTTCGCCGCCTTCCTGGCGCTGCTCTACGTGGCGACCGGGCGCTTCTCCTTCGTCGCGATCGGGATGGCGATGTTCCTCGTCGGCGCCTGGTTCTTCGCCTCGACCGTGCCGCACGTCCACGACCGGGTTGAGGTATGGCTCAACCCCTACCCCCACGCGCAGACAAGCGGTTACCAGATCCTGCAGTCGATCTTCGCCCAGGCCGATGGCGGGCTCTTTGGCAAAGGCTTCGGCCAGGCGCTGATCACCGTCCCAGGGACCCATGCGGCGCTCTTGCCGGCGGCCCAGACCGACACGATCTACTCGCTGATCGTCAACGAGCTCGGCCTCTTCGGCGCCTGCGGCGTGATCCTGATCTACCTCCTGATCGCGGCGCGCGGTTTCAAGATCGCCCTGCTCGCCGACGACGGCTTCTCGAAGCTGCTGGCGACCGGGCTGACCGCCGTCTTCTCGATCCAGGCCTTCGTGATCATCGGCGGCGTCACCAGGGTGATTCCACTGACCGGCGTCACCCTGCCCTTCATCAGCTACGGCGGCAGCTCGATCGTCGCCAACTTCGTCCTCCTCGCCCTCCTGCTGCTCGTCTCCGACCGGGCTCGTCGTGAGGCCGGCGCCGGAGAACGGATTGGCGACTTCGCCCTGGAGGGCGGCCGGTGAACCGCCAGATCGTCAAGCTCTTCGGCCTCGTCGTCGTCCTCTTCGCGGTGCTGATCGGCTTCACCTCGTACTGGTCGGTGTTCGACGCTTCGGCGTTGAAGCAGAAGGACGCCAACAAGCGCCCGCTGCTCGAGCAGCAGCAGATCAAGCGCGGGCGCATCCTCGCCGACGACGGCACCGTCCTCGCCCGCTCGGTCCCCAAGGGCCACGGGTCCTCGTTGCGCTACGTCCGCCGCTACCCCGAAGGAGCGCTCTTCGGCCACCCGATCGGCTACAGCTTCGTCCGCCAGGGCGACAGCGAGTTCGAGCAGTTCCACAACGACGAACTGGTCGGCAACGAATCGGAATTCAGCTCGATCCTCGACCAGCTGCGCGGCGCCAAGCAGCAGGGCGACGACATCGTCACCAACCTGGATCCGGCAGCGCAAAGGGTGGCCCTGGAAGACCTCGAGCAGGTTGGCTTCGGCGCCGTCGTCGCGATCGAACCGCAGACGGGCCGGGTGCGGGCGATGGCGTCGAATCCGTCTTACGACCCGAACCGGGTTCCCTACGAACTGACCAAGCTGAACGAAAACGAACTCGAAGCTCCACTCGTCAACCGAGCCACACAGGGCCAGCGCCCTCCCGGCTCGACCTTCAAGGTGGTGACCGCGGCGGCCGCGCTGGACAGCGGCACGATCACTCCGGAAACCGCATTCGCGGCGCCGAGCCCGCTCGAAATCGAAGGCACACCGCTGCAAAACGACTTCAACACGAGCTATCCCCCGATTACCCTCGACACCGCGCTGACCAACTCGGTCAACACCTGGTTCGCTCAGCTGGGCGAAAAGGTCGGCCAGAGCACGCTGTTCGAATACATGGACCGCTTCGGCTTCAACGCGTCCCCGGCGATCGACCTTCCCGAAGATCAGGTTTACGCCAGCGGCGTCTTCGAAAACGGGCATCTGCTCGGGCCCAACGACCCGGTCGACATCGCCCGGGTGGCGATCGGCCAGGAGCGACTGCTCGCCACTCCGCTGCAGATCGCCGAGGTGGCGTCGGCGGTCGCCAACGGTGGCAAGCTGATGAAGCCGCAGATCTGGAGTCGCGTCGTCGACCCCGACGGACGAGTGACGAAGCGGCTCGAACCCTCCCAGTACAGCCAGCCGATCAGCAAGCGGACGGCGGAAGAGCTGACCACGGCGATGGAGGGCGTGGTCAGCGAAGGCACCGGCACCAACGCGGCGATCCCCGGCGTCACGGTCGCCGGCAAGACCGGCACCGCCGAAACTCCTTACAACGAATCCTGCGGCGGTGGCACCGAAGAGAACCAGGCCTGGTTCATGGGCTTCGCCCCCGCCGAAGACCCGAAGATCGCGATTGCGGCCACGGTCGAGTGCACGACCCTGTTCGGCAACGACGTAGCCGCGCCGATCTTTCGCGACGTGGCGGAAACGATCCTCAACGGTGAATGAGATAGAACAGCCGCCGATGGGCCCGAAAGCGATCTATATCTCTGCTTTGAGTCCCGTCGGCGGCGGGGTGGCGCGTGGCTGAGGTTACGCAGGGGTCTGTGGTCGATGGGCGCTACACCGTTCTGCAGCGGATCGGGTCGGGGGGGATGGCCGATGTCTGGCTCGCCGACGATTCGCACCTGCAGCGTCGGGTCGCGCTCAAGATCCTGCATTCGCGCTTCGTCCAGGACGGCGAGTTCGTCGAGCGCTTCCGCCGCGAGGCCGAGGCCGCCGCCGGCCTCCAGCACCCCAACGTGGTCGCGGTCTTCGACAGGGGTGAGGTCGACGGCACCTACTACATCGCGATGCAGTACCTGGAGGGGCGCACGCTGAAGCAGATAATCGACGCCGGCCTCACCTCCGAGCAGGCGGTCGGCCTGATCCGTCAGGTGCTCGAGGGCGCGCGCTTCGCTCATCGCCACGGCGTAGTCCATCGCGATCTGAAGCCCCAGAACGTGATCGTCGACGCCGACGGCAAGGCGACGGTGACCGACTTCGGCATCGCCCGCGCCGGCGTCTCGGAGATCACCCAGGCCGGCTCGGTGATGGGAACGCCGCACTACCTATCGCCGGAGCAGGCGCAGGGCTTCGAGGTGACCGCCGTCTCCGACCTCTACTCGATCGGCGTGATGCTCTACGAGGCGCTGACCGGGCGCGTCCCCTTCGAAGGCGACTCAGCCGTCGCCGTGGCGATGAAACAGGTCTCGCAGGCCCCGCAGCGGCCCAGCTCGATCAACCCCCAGGTCTCACCCGCCCTCGACGCGGTGGTGATGCGGGCGCTGGAGAAGGAGCCGGGCCAGCGCTTCCAGAGCGCCGACGCCTTCATCGCTGCCCTCGACGCGGCGCTCAAGGAACCTGGCGGCGGGGCGGGCAACACCGCCGCCTTCGCACCGCTGCCGCCGGTCGTCGCCACCCCCGAGGAGGCGGCCGCGGGCGAGGTCGACCCCGAGGAGGAGCAGGCACGCCGCCGGCGCCGCCGCATCTGGCTGCTGGTCGGCGCGGCGGTGTTGATCGGCCTCCTCGTTGGCTTCGCCCTGACCCGCGATACGACCACCGAGGTCCCCGACGTCACCGGCGAATCGCTCAACCTCGCCTTCGCCCGGCTTCAGCAGGACGGCTTCGGTGTCGGCGAAGTGAAGCGGGTCGAGCGCGAAGCGGCGGCGAACACGGTGCTCGAGCAGGACCCCTCGGCCTCGCCGCCGGCCGACGAAGCCTCGCTCGACTGCTCCTTTCTCAGCTTCTTCTGCTCGAAGCCGAAGGTGACGCTGACGGTCAGTGCCGGGCCGGGCAGCGCCAAGGTGCCCTCGACGGCCGGAATGACGATCGCCGAAGCCGAAGAATCGCTCGAAGAAGCCGGCTTCAAAGCCAAGGTCGAAACCGCCCACTCCGAAAGCGTCGAAGAAGGGCAGGTGATCCATTCCGAACCTTCTGGTGGCGAGACCGCGACCCGTGGCACCGAAGTGCTCCTCACCGTCTCCAGCGGGCCGAAGCTGGCGACGGTGCCAGTCCTCGTTGGCACCCAGCGCTCGGTCGCGGTGCAGCAGATCCGCGGCCGCGGTTTCACGCCCAGCGTCGAAGAAGAAGCGAGCGCGAAGCCGACCGGCGAGGTGATCCGCCAGGCGCCGAGCGCCGGCTCGCGGCTTCCCGCCGGCTCGGGTGTCTCGATCGTCGTCTCGAAAGGCGAAACCAAGGCCAAGGTGCCCAACGTGATCGGCAAGCTGCGCGCCGAAGCGGTCGAAATGCTGCGCGCCGAAGGCCTTAAGCCGACCGTCAACGAACAACAGACGGAAGTCGAATCTCAGATCGGGCGCGTCACCGACCAGTTCCCGCCGCCGGGCTCGGAAGTCAAGCCGGGCTCGGAAGTGACGGTTGTCGTCGCCAAGCGCTCCAGCGGCCCGGTCGAATCGGAAACGGGCGAAGAAGGGGAATGAGGGTCGCGGTCCTCAGCGGTGGCCGCTCCTCCGAGCACGACGTATCTCTGCGCTCCGGCGAGGCCGTGGCCGCTGGGCTCGAAGAGGCAGGGCACGAGGCGCGGCGGGTGAGGATCTCGCGCCAGGGCGCTTGGAGCTGCGATGGGGCGCCGGTCGAGCTCGTCCCGGGCGACGGCCTGCTCGATGCCGACGCTGCCTTCCCCGCCCTGCACGGCCCCTTCGGCGAGGACGGCAGCGTCCAGGGCCTGCTCGAGTGGCTCGACCTCCCCTACGTCGGCTCCGACGTGCTCTCCTCCGCCGCCTGCATGGACAAGCTGACCCTGAAGCGGCTCTTCGCCCAGGCCGGCCTTCCCCAAGTCGACTTCGTCGCCGCCGGCGAGCCGGGCTGGCGCGAGCATTGCGAGGCGATGGGCCTGCCGCTCTGGGTAAAGCCGTCGCGCCTGGGCTCCAGCGTCGGGATCAGCAAAGTCGAGGCGCACGCCGACCTGGATGCGGCGGTCGCCCTGGCTCGCAACCACGACCCGCGCGTGATCGTCGAGGCCTCCGCCGCGGGCCGCGAGATCGAGTGCTCGCTGCTAGGCAACGAGCAGGTCGAGGCCTCCCAGCCCGGCGAGGTCGTCGCCAACGGCGATTGGTACGACTACGAGACCAAGTACCGCGACGGCGGCATGGATCTGGTCGTCCCCGCCCCCATCCCCGCCGAGCAGCTCGACCGGGTCCGCGAGCTGGCGGCTCGCGCCTTCGAGCTGGGCGGCTGTGCCGGTCTGGCCCGCTGCGACTTCTTCGTCGAGCCCGACGGAACCGTCCTGGTCAACGAGATCAACACCATGCCCGGCTTCACCGAGACCAGCGTCTACGCCAAGCTCTGGCAGGCCGACGGCCTCGCCTACCCCACCCTCTGCGACCGCCTCGTAACCCTCGCGATAGACCGCCACCAGCGCGCCCGCTCCTACCAGTTCTAAGTTGTGGCCTGCATTACTTACCCCGAATCCACCGATCCACCCTGACGGATAGCGCATCGCCGCCGGGAGACAGTTGGCGAGCGAAAGCCCACGCGCCGCAGACCGCTTCGTGCGGTCTGCGGCCATCTGGCGACCCCGGGAAACGGTCCCACCGCCGGTTCCGGGCAACTCGCAGCAGCCGAGTAGTGACCCGGCACGCTGGTGAAGCGGTATGTGGAGCTCAGGCTGCCGCGGGCAGTGCCCTGATCCGCTCCAGCGCCTCGGTGAACGACGTTCGCCAGGGCCAGCGGGCCGGCAGGTGCAGCGTGAAGCCCCGCGCGTGAGAGGTGAGGCGGCCGGGAAGCCCGATCAGCCGGCGACGCAGCGTGCGTGCGGCCCGCACGGTGGTGTCAGGTAGCCCGAGTAGCTGCGTCCAGCGCAGCAGGTTGTGGGCGAGGCAGGCGAGCACCGCCCAGGCCCCGTTGGCGTTGAACTGCCCCGAGGGAAAGTGGGCGAGCGCTTGATCCTTGAGGTCGGCGATCACCTGCTCGACGACGGCGTGCTCGCGGTGCTCGGCCTCAACCAGAGTGATGTCCTCGTCGCGGTTGGTGATGAAGGCGAAGTGCCGCCAGTCGGGCCAAAGCTCGGCTTGGGGGCCGAGCAGGCGCGTGCGCCTGACGATCAGCCGCCGACCGCCGTAGGTGGTCTCGGCGACCTGCGCCTCGCCATGTTCGGGGTAGTCCTCGATCGCCCGCCAGGCGTTCTCGCCGATCGCTTCGATCGCCTCGCGGACTCCCTTTTGCATCCGCACCCCGATCGAGTAGCGCCAGCCGGCCTTCTCCAGGCGCTCGAAGACCGTCTTGTTCCAGAACCCCGAGTCGGCCCGCAAAAGCTTCGTGCCGCTTGCGCCGGCGCGACCCACGCGGGCAATCAGCTCCTCGACGAAGCGCAGGGCGCCCTTTTGCGTGTTGGCCGAGCCTTTGCGCAGGCGGATGTGCAGGACCTCGCGCGTATCGGCGCGTGTGGCCAGCAGCGGGTGGTAGCCGAGCAGCTTGGTGTAGCCGTAGGCGGCGCCCTGCTTGAGGCGGCCGCAGACCTCGCCGACGAAGCTGTCGATGTCGATCACGAGCCGCTCCTCGCCCGGACCCGCACCGGCCTGCCAGGCGCGCTCCAGTGCCTGTCCCAGCAGCTTGTCGAGCTGGCGCACGTGCCCGAAGGTGAAGGCGCGCAGGAAAGTCCCCAGCGTCGAGGGCGCCGGGATCCAGCCCCCGAGTAGCCGGTCGGTGCGCCCAGCGCGCAGCATGTCGGCATCATCGATTGAGTCGGCGCCGAGCACCATCGCGTAGAGCAGCGCCATCACCTTGCGGCCGGCGTTGGCGGCGCCCGGCCGGTCTTGGCGCAACCGCACCGCCTGCCCGGCCAGAGCCTCGAGCCCGAGTCGCCGCGCCAGCGTCGCGACCAGCGCCACGCCGGCGCCCGAGACCGCTCGCTCATCGTCGAACTCGACCCTCAGCCCGTCCAGTCCGACCGGCCCGTCATCGTTCACCATCTGGGTGACCTCCTGAACTCGGGCCGCGGCTGGCCTCAACAGCCGCTCTCAAGCCCTTTCAGGAGGTCATTCTTCGTTCAGGGTCGGACGAGATCGGTGGATTGAGGCTTACACAAAGCAGGAGGTCGCCGGTTCGAGCCCGTCACCGCCCAGCGCAAGCTCTCCTGGTCTTGCTCTAATCCTCCGGAGAGCCGTTCGGCTGTGGTTCGCTTGAGGCTGCCTCCTCGGGGTTCCGGGGCTGAATGTTGAATCGCCAAAGCGGGAGAACGCGATCCGGGCGATCCCAGAAGTCGTCGGGAATGAGGTCCGCTAGCTCCCCCGGCTCGGGTCGATGCTCAAGCTGGTCGACCTCCCCCTCTGGAGAGAGCGTCGCCTCGTCGAAGAGGGCGGCATACAAGGACGAGAGCATGCCGACGGAGGCGAAGTCTTGCTGCGTCTGCCTCTCGTCACCTGAGTCGAGGGGGCGGGCGACGAGATCAATGGCGGTGACATCGCCACCCGGTCCGTGCTGAAGCTCCTGCTCGATCTCCCAACCACCGAAGCGAAAGAAGACCCACGCGATGCGCCGCTCAAGTTCGTCTATGAGCTTCCGACCGTCGACCAGCATCTCGGTATCTGTTATGCGGACTGAGGCCTCACCGGTCTTTGCGTCGATCGGTCCTTCCTGTTCGCAGTGCACCCGGAAGATCAAGGGCGGTTTGGTTCCAAGCAGGCAGTCCCCGAAGCGCGACATTTCGTCGGCCGCGATCGCCCGAGGTAGATCGATCTCGAGCTTCGACCTTCGTGGCTGCAGGTGGTCGAGGCTGACCAGCGTCCACCGCCCCGGAATTGCCCACCAAAGGGCGAGCGACACCGGAGTACCGGTCAGCTCGCCCCAGCGGCGCCAGGCCTCCACGTCGCTCTTGCGCACGCCGAAGGGCTTCAGCGGGCTATTCAGCTTCACGCTCTTCACCTCGATCAACAGCGTTTCTCCAGCGTTGTCAACGACCCGGAAGTCTGGGGGTGCCAGGCGTCCGATGTCGTCGTCGTAGTAGGGGTCCCCGGCGTCCTCGTCGATGAGCAGTCGGAACTGCCCGAGGGCGACCAGCGTGGCTCGGAACAGGGCTTGGGCGCGAAGGCCGTGCATGCGACTCGGCGTCGCGATGGAACGTTCGAGCGACGCGCGGGCCCGTGCAAGGAACTCGTCCAAACGCTCGGTATCTCGCAGCCCGGCGCCTACGGCTTCAACCGGATCAACTGCGGCGTACAACCGCAGCATCTCAAGATGCTCGGGATCGCGCGGAACCTTCTGGATGGCCACGAACTCATCGTGACACGGCCCAGTGAGCCGTCGTCATCGCGGTTGGGTGCTCGGGCATTCGAGTGCAGCCATCAGGGCATTGCTTGAGCCAAACCGCTAACGATTCCGACTACGCTCCCGATAAAAGCTCCAAGTTAAATAGCAATTACATAACCGCTAATTGCTACGATTAGGAAAGCGATTACGGAACCGGATAGGAGCACCGATGGCTGTAGCAGCACCGCCTCGCCCCTCGACGATCACGATCAAGGACGCAGCCAAGAGGCTGGGGGTCCACGAGAACACGATCCGCAACTGGATCGACCGCCAGATCCTGGGCTCCTACCGCTTGCCGAGCGGACAGCGGCGGCTGCCGCTCTCTGAGGTCGACCGCGTCGAGGAGGAGATCTTTGGCGTCCCGATGTCTCTTCCCGAGGTCGAGACGACCAAGGCGCCGCAGGCCAAGGCGGCCGGGGCTCATAGGGCAACCTCTGCCCTCGGGGAGAGAGTTCTCTCCCAAGTTGGGAAGTCTGTGAGATGGACGCCTGGCCGCAGGCCAGGCCCCTGACCAGACTCCTCAGCGCATAGAGCTGACCACCGTCGGGAGAGCGCCAGGTTCGCTTGCCGCGTAGACGGCCCGCGTGAGACAAGCGCCTCCCGACGGTGTGAGGCACCCAGAGCGGCAACAGGGCGTTGCGCCGAAGAGCGCCTGCCTATGAGCACCCGCCACGGTACCTCCAGGTCGGCTCCTTTGAAAGCGACCTCAACGGAGGAGGAGGACCTATGGCCGCAATCAGCGGGATCGACTGGGCATCCGAGCATCACGACGTCCACATCGCAAATACCGAAGGGGAGGTGCTCGCCCAGCGTCGCTTCGCTCACGACGAGGCCGGGGTGAGTGCCCTCGTGCAGTTGCTCATCGCCCAGCGAGTGGAGCTGGTCGCGATCGAGCGACCAGACGGACTCTTGGTGGGGCGTCTGCTTGCCGCGGGGCTGGCGGTGATGGCCGTCCACCCCAACCAGCTCGCCGCCGCTCGTGATCGCTTCCGTGCCGCCGGGGGCAAGTCCGACCGCTTCGACGCGATGGCACTCTGCGAGCTTGCCCGGACCGACCGCCACCGTTTCCGTGTGCTGGCGCCCTGTGGGGATGAGACAGTCGCGCTGCGCGCTCTGGTCAGGACGCGAGAGGACCTGGTCGGCGCGAAGGTGGCGCTTGCCAACCAGCTGCGTGCCCAGTTGGAGGCCTTCTGGCCCGGGGGGGCGCGGATCTTCGCCGATGTCGACTCCCAGATCGGGCTTGCCTTCTTGGCTCGCTACCCCTCTCCCGCCGACGCTCGCGCCCTGGGTCCCAAGCGCCTTGCCGGCTTCCTCTCCCGCCACTCCTACTGCGGGCGTCGCAGCCCCAAGGAGCTGCTCGAGCGACTGCGCGGCGCTCCAGTGGCGGCGGTTGGCGAGGCGGAGGCAGAGGCTCGCCGTGCTGCGGTCAGCGGCCTGGTCTGCGCATTGGGGCCGATCGTCGCCGAGCTCAGCAGGCTTCAGAGCGAGATCGCCGGCGCCGTTCGCCGTCATCCCGACGGGCAGATCTTCCTCTCCTTCTTTCGCGACCCCAAGAGCGTCCTCACCGCCGCTGGCCTTTTGGCCGAGATCGGCGACAACCGCGCTCGTTACCGAGATTCCGATGCGCTTGCCGCTGACGGCGGACAGGCCCCTGTCGCAAAGGAGTCGGGCAAGCGTCGCCATGCCAGCTTCCGCTGGGCCTGCGACAAGCGGCTGCGCAATCACCTCGGTGTCCTCGCCGATTCCACTCGCCACTGGCATCCCTGGGCCGAGGACGTCTATCGCCGTGCCCGTGAGCGAGGTGCCGACCATCCCCACGCGATCCGAATCCTCGGGCGCGCCTGGACAAGAGTTCTCTGGCGCTGTTGGGTCGACCAGGTTCCTTACGACCCCACAAGACATGGGAATTTGCGACGCCTTCAGACGTCGGGGGGTTGACACAGGGCGTCTCAGGCGGCCTCGTCCTCGCGTCGGTAGCGCACCACGCCTGGCAGGTCGCGGGTGCTGACCGGTCCGGAATGGCTGCCGAGCCGGTCGTCGCGTTGCGATAGGAGCAGGACGGCATGTCCCTGGGGGCCGTCGTCGAAGCTCGTGTTCGGTTCGGGTTCCCAGGCAAGCACGGGATATACGCCCAGCCGTTCCGGCGCCGCATCGAGCGGTTCAATCGAGATCTCAGCGACCCAGCCGGGCTGAGCGGGGATCGGATCGGCGACGGCGTCGATCAGCAGCGCCTCGAGCCGGCCGTATTGCGTCTCGATCGTGCTGTCGGGATGGAAGTCGACGAGGTACGGGTCGTCGCCGCTCAGCAGCAGTACACGCGGGCGCCGCCGCCCGTTGGAGTCGGGCTGCGCATAGTCAACGACTGGTAGCCGGACCATTCCCGCCGGATTCCCGTCCTTGTCGATGAACTCGTAGGTCGCAAACAGGCGAATGGCCATCGCGTCGCGATGCTACTGCCGGACAGCCAGTCGCTACGAATCGGCGGGGAGGATCGTGAAGGCGCCGCCCCGCAACGGCGTCATTACCCGGAAGGCGCGCTCGTCGAAGCTGGCGATCCGATCGGTCCTGTGCCGGTCAGCGAGCACGGCAAGTGAGGCGTCGGCAAGGCCCAGCTCGAGGTCCCGGTAGCGACGCGCCAGGTCGCGCGCCAGCCCCAGCTCCTTGCGATCGAGGCAGTCGACGACGAAGGTGCCCGTCGCGAGGTCGTCGAGGAAGGCGAGCTCGACATCGACGCCGAGCCGGGTGAGGATCAAATAGTCGGCCTCGGCGACCGCCACCTGCGAGGTGACGAGCGGCCCTCGCTCGCTTTCGAACAGCGCGACGACCGCCTCGTGCTCGGAGTCGTCGGCATCGGCCTGTGCGAAGAGCGTCCCGGCATCGACGATCAGAGTCATCGAGGGTGCCGGCCCCGAGCCTTGCGGTAGAGCTCGTCGGCATCCCAGTGCCGGTCCCCGCCGCCGCTGTGCCCCCTCCCCATGCTGCGGAAGGTGCGCGGCGGCGCCTCGGAGAGCACCCGATCCACGCCCTCCCGGATCAACTCGGCCTGGCTGCGACCGCTCGCCGTCGCCAACCGGCCGAGGCGCTCGGCCTGGGAATCGTCGATGTAGACCGTGGTCTTGTGCATGTACGTATGGTACCAGCTAGCTGGTAGATGAGCCTGGGGTCAGGCAGCCTCAGGCAGTCGGCTTGCCTGCTGGCAGGCGCGCATCGTGGAGAACTCCTCAAGCGAAACGACTACGGCCCGCATTTGCCCGTGCTTGGTGAGCACGAACTTCTCTGCGGCGCCGCTTTCCAAGCTCTCGATCAGCTTCCCCAGCTCCCGCGTCGCATCGCGAATCGTCCGCAGCTCATCGTTGGAAACCTCGACTCGTCCCATCCGCCCCTCCATCGTCGTCATGCGGGTTGAAATCCATGGGCTCGACGTTAGTCCGCCGATAAGACGGCATCTCGGCGTCGATCAAAGCGCCAGCTTTTCTGTCCGACAAGTCGCGGATACTTTGCCCGTGCTGCGGGAAGAATGCGCAACCGAGGAGGCGTGAATGGCAGATCGACGGTCAGGTAAGGGCCCCTACGTGCCCGACGAGGGCGGCGGCAAGCAGCCGCGCAGCCGGACGAAAAAAGGCAACTGGCGCAAGAAGCGCAGCGATGCCGGGAAACGGCACAAGCGATAACACGATCGAAACCTTCAAGGAGGCCCAACATGACCCTTACGGCAATCAGTGCCCCAGCAGCAGACGAGGCGTTCACCTCTCTCGACATCTTGCTCGACCTGAGCGACGTGCGGATGAAGCTAGCCGACATCGACGAGGGCCCCGGCCTTGACGAGGCGCAGATCGATCTGATGGAGGGCGAGTACCGCAAGTTTCTCGCCCTCCAGCTCGCCCATCCCCAGGCGACGATCGTCCCCTGCAAGATCGTCGACGAGATCTGGCACCGCCACATCCTTGACACGGCCGCTTACCGCCGCGACTGCGAGGCGATCTTCGGTCGCTTCGTTGACCACTACCCCTACTTCGGCATGCGCAGCGAGGTCGAAGCGGAGGAACTGAACGATGCCTACGTCGGGACCCTCGGTCTCTACCATGACGCCTTCGGCGAGCCGCCACCCGACACCTGGGTCTCCGAGGACCCGGCTCGCTGCCGTAAGCCAACGTGCCGCAGGTGAGCTGCCGCTGAGCGTTGCTGCCCGAAACGGGGCAAATCGGCGCATATCCCCGCGTATTCAGCGGGCCGCAGCTTCTGGCCCACCCCACGAATCCCCTGCACCCAGGCCAATTCCAGTAAGCGTTCAGTAACCCCGCCCAGGGAGAGCGGTTTACATAAGCAGGCATCACGCTTGCCGTGGCGAACCCGGGCGACATGGACCGCGCCGAGGCCGAGGCGATCTACGATTCCGGCCGCGATGCTTGCGTCAAGGTCCTGCTGGCGCTCGCCAACCAGGTCGAGCGCCTCGAGGGGCGGGTCGAGCGGTTGGAAGGGGAGGTTCGCGAGCTGCGCCGCGACTCCGGTAACTCCTCGCTTCCACCCTCCGCCGATCCCCGCACGGGCAAGTACCGGCGCAAGGGCAAAGGCAAGGGCAGGCAATCCAAACGAAAGCCCGGCGCCCAGCCCGGCCATCCCGGCTCGGGCCGCCGCCTCTTGCCGATCGAGCAGATCGACGAGGCGATCGAGTACCTGCCCGAGAGCTGTGGCGAGTGCGGACACTCGCTCGCCGAAGCAGCGGCCCGGGGACCCGTGCGCCGCCACCAGGTCACCGAGCTGCCCGAGACGGCGGTCCGGGTCACCGAGCACCGCCTGCACCGCCGCCGCTGTCTCGGCTGCGGCGCGATCACCCAGGCCGAGCTTCCTCTTGAGGTCGGGCGCGAGCGCTTCGGCCCCCGCCTTCAGGCAGCCATCGGCGCCCTCACCGCCGGCTTCCGGCTCTCCCGCCGCCAGGTCGCTGATCTGTGTGGCGAGCTCTTTGGCGCCCAGATCTCGACCGGCGCCGTCGACGCCATCCTCGCCCGCCAAGGCGATGCCCTGCATAGGCCCCAAGAACGGCTTTGCGATGCGGTTCGAAGCGCCTCCTCCCTGTGCATGGACGAGACCGGCTGGAAGCAGGCAGGAGAGAAGCGGTTCCTCTGGGGCGCCTTCACCGATGAAGTGGCCGTCCTTCGTGTTGCCCCCCTCGCGCCATCGCGATGAGGCCGAAGCGCTGCTCGGTGAAAGCGAGGCGATCGTCTGCTCGGATCGCTGGTGGGCATATGACCACCTCGACTCTTCTCGCCGCCAGGTCTGCTGGTCACACCTCCTGCGCGACTTCCGCTTCCACGCCGAGAGCCCGCTTGCCCACCAGAGCGAGTTCGGCGAAGCCTGCCTGCTGATCGCCGAGGGGGTGTTCGAGACCTGGCACGACTTTCAGGCAGACGGCGACCGTGGACGCCTACGCCGGCAGATCGCCCCGCTTGAACGCCAGTTGCGGGCGTTCTGTGAGGAGGCGAGGCGCAAGTCGGTCAAGTCCCGCTTTCACCGCGGCCTCGCCCGCAACCTGATCAAGGTCTGGCCTGCGCTATGGACCTTCGTCGAGGAGGAAGGCGTCGAGCCGACCAACAACCGAGCCGAGCGCGGCCTGCGCCACGCGGTCATCTACCGCAAGCTCTCCCAGGGCAGCCGCAGCGAGCGTGGGGCGGTTGCAACCGAGCGGCTGTTATCGGCGGCGATCAGCTGCCGCCTGCAGGACCGCTCCCTCTTCGCCTATCTCGTCGAGGTCGCCCAGGCCTCGATCCGCGGGCAGCCCGCCCCGGCGCTGGCCTGAGGCGGGGTTACTGAACGCTTACCAATTCCAGCCGCTCTTCTAGAATCCACCAGAGCGCCTTACAAGCAGGGGGTCACTGGTTCAAAAACTGTGGCTCACGTCCCAAAAAAAGGCCCGCCGAGGCGGGCCTTTGGGGCGGCTGGTTGGGCCGCGTGCGCTTGAGAAGCTGTTCAAGGCTACCCCAGCAGTTTGATGTCGCTGATCTCGACCTGGTAGCCGCCGAACTGGTCGCGGGCTTCGGAGGCCTTGTTGAACCAGAGCAGGAAGTAGGTCGTTGGTTCGCGGGGGTTGAGGTCGATCTCGGTGGTCGAGGAGGCGTCGACCACCGTGCCGATCGGTTCTCCCCAGCCGGTCAGTTCTTCGGGCGGGCCGGTGGGGGCGGCGAAGACCTGCGCGTCCCAGCCCGGCGTCGGCGTGCGCACGATCATCTTGGTCGCCTTTGCCGGGGAGGTCGTCTTCACGTAGATGCCGACGCCCGGGTCGGGGCCTGTCTTGGTGCCGGCGAAGGTGTCGGATTCGTAGTGCTCGGTTTCCCAGGCCGTCCCGGTCGGGTCGCCGTCGACCGCGAGTTCGACCTTGCTGCCGACCTCTTCGCCGTCGCCCTCGGGGTCGTAGTCGGTAGCCGATTCGATGTGCACGGGCTTGCCGCTGCCCTTCTCGGCCCCACCGCCGCCGAGCTTGCCGCTTGAGATCAGCTGCACCGCGAGCAGGGTCCCGCCGCCGACGAGAACCACGGCGAGGATCGCCGCCCAGCTCCAGCGGGCCCGGCCGGAGAGCTTGCGCTTCGGCGGCGGCACCGCGTCGAGCACGCTGGTTGCCTCGCCCGTGGTCGAGCCGGCGCGCGCGGCCTCGACCTCGAGCGCGGTCGAGAGGTCGTCGATCATCTCGCCGACCTGCTGGTAGCGCTGCGCCGGGTCCTTGGCGGTCGCCCGCTCGACCACCAGCGCCACCGCGGCGGAGACCTCCGGCCGCCGCCGCTGCACGTCGGGCAGCTCCTCGTTGACATGCTTCATCGCCACCCCGACCTGGCTGTCGGCGGCGAAGGGCACCTGCCCGACCAGCATCTCGTAGAGGACGACGCCGAGCGAGTAGATGTCGGTGCGCGGGTCGACTTTGCGGCCCATCGCCTGCTCGGGGGCGACGTAGTCGGTGGTGCCGAGGACGCGCCCGGTCGCGGTCATCCCGTCCTGCTCGAGCTGGCGCGAGATGCCGAAGTCGGTCAGCTTCGCCCGGCCCTCGGCGTCGATCAGGATGTTCTGCGGCTTGATGTCGCGGTGAACCATGTTGCGGGCATGGGCGATCGAGAGCCCGCGGGCGATCTCGATCGCGTAGGCGATCGCCTCCTGCGGCTCGAGCGCCCCGTCACGGTTGATCTTCTGCTTGAGCGTTTCGCCTTCGACGTATTCGAAGACGATGTAGGGGTGGCCGCCGTCCTCGCCGGCGTCGATCACCGCGACCACGTTGGGGTGGGAGAGCTTGGCCACCGAGCGCGCCTCCTGGCGGAAGCGCTCGAGCTGGTCGGCCTGCTCAGACATCTCGCGGTGCATCACCTTGACCGCCACCTGCCGGTCCAGCGTCTGGTCCCGAGCCAGGTAGACGGTCGACATGCCGCCGCTGCCCAGCTTCGCCTCCAACCGGTAACGGCCGGAGAGCACGGTTCCGATCATTGCGCTCGAGGGGCGGGCTTCCATCTAGGGGCGGCGGATCTCGCGCGGACCTTCAACCGCGCGACCGATCCGCTTCGTCCCAGGGTAATGCCCGAGCAGGAACTTCAGCGCGGCAGCCTCGTCCTTGGGCGATACCACGCAGCAGAAGCCGCAGCCCATGTTGAAAACCTCGTGCATCTCGTCGTCGGAAGCGTCGGAGTGCTGCTGGATCAGCGCGAAGATCGGCGGCACGGGAAGGGGCGCGTCGATCTCGTAGCCCACATCCGCGCCGAGCCGGGTCAGGTTGCCGAGGCCGCCGGAGGTGATGTGGGCGAGCCCGCGGACCTCGACCTCGGAGCGCAGCAGCTCGAGCACCGGCTTGACGTAGATCTCGGTCGGCTCGAGCAGCACCTCGCCAAGCGGGCGGCCGAGGCGGCCCTCCGGGTCCTCGTCCAGCGAGAGCCCGTCAAGAGCCGAGCGGGCCAGCGTGTAGCCGTTGGAGTGCAGGCCGGAGGAGGGCAGCCCGATGATCGGGTCGCCCGGCCGGACCGCCGAGCCATCGACGATTGCGTCCAAGGCGACGGTTCCGAAGCAGGCGCCGGAGACGTCGACGCCGTGGACCATCTCGCCCAGCTGGGCCAGCTCGCCGCCGGGGATCTCGATCCCGGCCAGCTCCGCCCCGCGCGCCAGGCCCACGCCGACTTCCGCGCAGACCGCCGGGTCAGCCCTGTCGATAGCGATGTAGTCGAGCATCGCCAGCGGCTCGGCGCCGACGCAGATCACGTCGTTGACGTTCATCGCCACGCAGTCGATGCCGACGGTGTCGTAGCGGCCGAGCTGCTCGGCGACCAGCAGCTTCGTCCCGACGCCGTCGGTCGAGAGCGCGATCCCGGTCCGCTCGTCGAGCTCGATCACGCTCGCGTAGTGCCCGGGTAGCGGCACCTGCCGCGACGGTCGTCCCAGCTGGATCGCGCCGAGCGCCTTGACCAGCCCGGCGACCGCCGAATCCGCGGCCCCCTGGTCGACCCCCGCCTTCGCGTACGCGTCGCCGCTCATCGTCTGCGCAGTCTCGCAAGCACCGCGGCCGCAAGGCCGGCTCGGTACGCCGCATAGGGCCACAGCGCCCGGTCGCGCTCGACCAGGCCGATCAGGCGCTGCGAGGCGAGGGTCGAGGCGAAGGAGGCGCCGATGCCGATCGCCATCGTCCGGCGCAGCTCGGGCGAGGATCCGCGGCGGGCCAGGCGGGCTCCCTTCAGTGCCGTGGCGCCGACGATGATCGGCAGGGCGATCGTGCGGGAGAGCAGGTTCGCCTGGTCGCGGGAGAAACGGCGCCAGCGGGCCGCGGCCAGGGTGATGCCGTTGCGGGAGACGCCGGGGGCGAGGGCGGCTGCCTGGGCCACGCCGAGCGCCAGCCCGTCGGCGGCTCCGGCCTCACCGCGGCCGCGCAGCTGCGGCCGGGTGTCTGCGGCGAGCATCGCCGCTGCGCCGGCGATCAGGCCGTAGGCCGTCGCCCGCGGGCCGCCGAGGCGCCGCTCGATCGGCCGCTCGAACTTGTAGCCGATGATCGCGGCCGGCAGGAATGAGAGAGCAAGGACCGCGGCGCCGCGCAGGTCGAAGGCGCGCAGCTCTTCGGCGATCAGCCGCCGCTGGCCGACCAGCAGCGCCGCCGCGGCGCCGGCGTGTAGCGCCACCTCGAAGCTCTTGCGCACCTCCGGGTCGATCGCCTCCCAGTCCCAGCCGGCCAGCCAGGGGATCAGAACGATGTGGGCGGAACTCGAGACGGGCAGTAGCTCCGCCGGGCCCTGCACAAGCCCAAGCACCGCCGCCCACCCCCCCGGAACCGCCGGGTGACTGTGACTTTGACCACACCCCGGTGTGGTCAAAGTCACAGTCGGCGTCGATTTGGGTGTCAAGTGCGACCGGAGCCTGCTGCCTCGGCCGCGGTGGCACCCTCGTCGTCGGGGCCGCCTCCGCGGCGTCGCTTGACGATCGCGTAGACGACCAGCCCGACGATCGCCGCGACCACGAGGTAGTCGAGCACCTGCAGGTGATGGCGCCACTGTTCCCACTTGCTGCCGACCCCCTTGCCGATCAGCGCGAAGCCGACCACCCAGGGGAGCGAGCCGAGCGCGGTCAGCCAGGTGAAGCGCCAGAACGGCATCTCGGCGACGCCGGCGGGGAGGGAGATGAAGGCGCGGACGAGCGGCAGCATGCGGGCGAAGAAGACAGTCGCGTCGCCGTGGCGCTTGAACCAGCCGTCGACCCAGGCCAGCCGGGCCGGGCTGACGTGGATCAGCTTATTGCGCTCGAGCAGGTCGATCCGGCCGTAGTAGCCGACCGCGTAGGTCAGCCAGGAGCCCACCATGTTCCCGGCCAGCCCCGCCAGGGTCACGCCGAGCATGGTCTGGTCGCCGTTGTAGACGCTGAAGCCGGCGAACAGCATCACCGCCTCGCTCGGGATCGGGATGCAGGCGCTGCCCGCCGCCATCAACAGGAAGATCCCGGCAAGGCCGGTGCTTTCGATCGTGTTGACGCAGAAGTCGACGATCGGGCCGGTCAGATCGGCGTAGATGAATGGATGCAGCATGAACAGACCCGTGATCCTAGAGCGTCAGGGTCTAAACTCGCTGCGCCTCCTATGCAGCGGTTGAACCACCCCGTATACCGCAACCGGGTACTCCAGATGTCGGCCGACGGCCTGCTCGTCGCGCTCTCCTTCTACCTGGCGTTCCGGCTGCGCTTCCTCGACCAGAGCGGCCTGCCGCACCGCTACTGGATCCTCTTCGCGCAATCGGTTGGCTTCGTCGTCGTCGGCAAGCTGATCGTCTTCTCCGCCTTCGGGCTCTACCAGAAGTGGTGGCGCTACGTCAGCGGCCGCGACTTCCTGCTCATCGTCCGCGCCGTCGCCGTCTCCAGCGCGATCCTCGTCGTCGCCTTCACCGTGCTGCGGCCCTTCGCCCACAACCTGCCGCGCTCGGTCGCGGTGATGGACTTCATCCTCACCCTGATGCTGCTCGCCGGCGCCCGCCTCGCGGTGAGGCTGATCGTCGAGCGCCCCTCGCGCGCCGGCCGCCTGCCCAAGCACGAGGTGCTGGTGATCGGCGCCGGCTCGGGCGGCCAGATGGTCGTCCGCGAGCTGCAGCTCAACCCCGACCTCGGCGCCACCGCGATCGGCTTCGTCGACGACGACCCGCGCAAGCGGGGGATGCGGATGCTCGGCCTCAAGGTGCTCGGCTCGACCAAGAAGATCGAGACGATCCTCGACGAGACCCGTCCCGACGAGGTGGTGATCGCGATCCCCTCGGCGCCCGGGACGCTGCGCGCCAAGGTCGTCGTCGCCTGCCGCGATCGCGAGATCCCGGTCCGCACCCTGCCGACCGTCTTCGAGCTGCTGCGCGGCGGCGTCCAGCTCAACCGGCAGCTGCGCGAGGTTCGGGTCGAGGACGTGCTCGGCCGCGACCCGATCGTGCGTGAGCTCGACCGCGTCGGCGCCTACCTGCGCGACCGCATCGTCCTCGTCACCGGCGCCGGCGGCTCGATCGGCTCCGAGCTCTGCCGCCAGATCGCCCAGGTCAAGCCGCGGCTGCTGGTGATGCTCGACCACGCCGAGGACAACCTCTTCCAGATCGATCGCGAGATGGTCGAGGAGCGCCACTTCACCAACGTCGAGTCGGTGCTCGCCGACTGCAAGGAGCCGAGCCGGATGCTGGAGGTGATGCAGCGCTTCAAGCCCAGCGTCGTCTTCCACGCCGCCGCCTACAAGCACGTGCCGCTGATGGAGGCCAATCCGCTCGAGGCCGTGCGCAACAACGCGATCGCGACCCGGATCACGGCCGAGGCCGCCGCCGCCTCCGACGTCGAGCGCTTCGTCTTGATCTCCACCGACAAGGCGGTCAACCCGAAAACGGTGATGGGCGCCTCGAAGGCGATGGCCGAGTGGATCGTCGAGTCGGCCGGCAACAAACACCCGGGCACGCGCTTCGCCAGCGTCCGCTTCGGCAACGTGCTCGCCTCCTCGGGCAGCGTCGTGCCGATCTTCCGCGGCCAGATCGAGCGCGGCGGGCCGGTCACCGTCACCCACCCGGAGATGACCCGCTACTTCATGACCATCCCCGAGGCGGTGCAGATGGTGATCCGCGCCGGCGACATCGGCGCCGGCAAGGGCGAGGTCTTCGTCCTCGACATGGGCGAGCCGGTGCGGATCGTCGACCTCGCCCACAACATGATCCGCCTCGCCGGCTACGAGCCGGAGACAGACATCGCGATCGAGTTCACCAAGCCGCGAGCGGGCGAGAAGCTGCACGAGGAGCTCTTCGGCCTCGCCGAGACCGCCCAGCCAACGGCGGCGCGGCGGATCCAGCGCGCCGTGCGCGAGACGCCGCTGGATCCCGACTGGATCGAGGCGACGCTGAACTCGCTCGAGCACCTGGTCATGGCCGGCGACGAGGCCAACCTGGCCCAGCGCGTGGTCGAGATGATCACCGCTCCGGGTGGCGACGCGGCGGCGGTCCTCCACGACGAGTAGCCTCTCGCAGCCCCTCCGTGCAGCTGCTCGAACAAATCGGCGCCTTCGCAGGCCTGGCGGCATTCATCGGCCTCGCCCTGCTTGCCATGCTCGCCTTCTCCCAGGCGCGCGACATCCGCCGCCTGCGCGAGTGGGCCGGCTCGGCCCCGGAGCGCGACGCCGAGCGTAAGGACTCGACCTCGGCGGTGGCAGCCCGACGCGCCGAAGAGCTGCGCGAGCTCGAGCAGTCCAAGACGGCCGAACGCGACGCCGCCGGCCTGCGCGAGGAGCGCCGCAAACGACGCGAGGCCGGGCTGCCGGAACTGACCCGCGGCGAGCGCCTGCGCGACGGCCTCTCCAGCTTCGGCGCCCGCCTTGCCGAACCCCGCTACCTGGCCGCCGTCTTCGTCCTCGTTCTCGTCCTCGCCGGTGGCGCCGTCTACGTCGTCACGCAGAGCTCGAACAACGCCGACGGCAAGGGCGGGCAGGGCAAGTCCGCCGCGCTGAAGCCGAGCGAAATCGAAGTCGCGGTGCTGAATGGGACCGCGGTCCCCGGCCTCGCCGCCACCTTCGGCGACAAGCTCGAACGCAAGGGCTTCAAGCGCGGCGCGGTCACCAACAGCGCCACCAGCTTCACCGACAGCGTCGTCATGTTCAAGCGCGGCCATGCGCCGGAAGCGCGCCGGGTCGCCAAGGCGCTGGGGGTCTCGCAGGTGAAGCTGATGAGCGCCGATATCGCCTCGATCTCCGGCGGCGCGTCTGTCGCGGTGATCGTCGGCGAGGAAGATGCCTCGACCTCGGGCTAGCTGGGCCGGACTGGTCTTCGCCCTCCTGGTCCTCGCCACGCTCGCCGCCTTCGCCTGGTCCCAACGCCTGAAGCGCGACCCCCTGGTCCTTGACCGGGTCACCTTCGGGACGCCGCTCAGCCGCTCGTTCACTCCCAACCATGATTGCCGCTTCGACCGTGAGCGGGTCCGCTTCCGCACCACCCAATCCGACCAGGGCACCGTTCAGGTGGTGAAGCCCGGGGGCAAGCTGATTATCACCCTCGCCCGCGACACCTACCTCAAGCGCTACCACTTCCACACCTTCTACTGGGACGGCCGCAGTCGCAACGACGGCATCGCTCCCCCCGGCCGCTACAAGTTGCGCGTCAAGCTGCTCGGACAGGAACGCACACTGGTCCCGCCGGGAACGATCCATCTGCATCGGGCGAGGCGCAATCCGGTCGGACACTGTCTGGCGGCGACTGCTGGGAGCAAGGGTTGAGCGATCTTCTTGCCGGTGCCGGGGTGCTCCTTGCGGCAGTGGCAGCTGCGGGCGCGATCCTGCTCCCTGCAGGCCGCCTCCGGGCGCTGGCGATGTTGGCCGCCCTGGTCCTCTTTCCGGCACTGATCCTCGGGGACCAGTGGCACTCACACCAGATCGTCGATCTGCGCGACCATCCTTCGCGGCTCGCTGCGCTTGGGCTGCTGAGTCTGGTTGCGGCTGTGGTGCTGGCGTACGTCTTCAGGCGTTGGCCGGTGGCGATGCCGTTGGCGATCGCCGCTGTGCTGCCGTTTCGGGTGCCGCTTCATGCGGGGGGTGACACGGCGAACCTGCTGGTACCGCTGTATCTCGTGATCGCTGGGGGGGTTCTCGCTTTGGCGTTTGGCGAGTGGCAGGAGGGTGGGGGGGTCGATCCGGGGGCTGGGTTTTTCGCCTGGCGGCGGTCGTCTCTCGCTGGGTCGGCTGTGCGAAAAACAGGACGCCGCCCCCGGATCGACCCCCCCACCCTCCTGCCATACGTCCTTGCCGGGTTTGTCCTTCTCTATGCGCTGCAGGTGCTCTACTCGGCTGACTTCTCCAAGGGGCTTCAGAATGTCTGCTTCTTCCTTGTGCCGTTCAGCCTTGTGTATGGGTTGCTCAGGGATGTCAGCTGGGATCGAAAGCTTCTTACCCTGGTCCTCTGGGTGATTGGGATCGAGGCGGTTTGCTTTGTCGTCGTCGGCTCAGTGGAGTACGTGAGCCGGAGCTTGTTCTGGAATGACCAGGTGATCCGGTCAAATGAATTCCACACCTACTTCCGGGTGAACTCGGTGTTCTGGGATCCCAACATCTACGGGAGGTACCTGGCGCTGGTGACGGTTGTGGCGATGAGCGCGTTGCTGTGGACCCGCGAACGCCGGGCCCTGGCATTGCTGACAGCGCTCGTCTTCGTGCTCTGGCTGGGGCTGTTCCCGACCTTCTCGCAATCGAGCTTCGCGGCCCTGCTCGCCGGCCTCGCGGTACTTGCCGCTTTGAAGTGGAGCTTGCGCTGGACGCTGGTGGCTGTGGGGGGCTTCGTCGTCCTGGGCGTACTCGTGGTCCTGCTAACCGGCGGCCGCGCCAGCCTCAATCGCATCAACATCGACACCAGCGGCAGAGCGAATCTCGTCTCCGGCGGCATCCACCTCTTCGCCCAGCGCCCGATCTACGGCTACGGATCTGGAAGCTTCCCCAAGGCGTACCGCGAGCACGTAGAGACCCACAAAGCCCCCGTCTCGGTCTCGCACACAGAGCCAATAACAATCGCTGCCGAGCAGGGCCTACTCGGCGTAGCCGCCTACATAGCGCTCGTCGTAACGGCCCTGTGGACGATGGCCGCCAACCTTCGTCGACCTCTGTCCAAGCTATCCGCCTCTCGCGCGGGTGGCGCTGTAGGGGGGACCACCCCCGAGGACGCTTTAGCGACCGCAGGGGGTGGTGGGTCCCCTACAGCGACAGGACCCGCGCGCCTACAGCTAATAGCCCGAGCAGCAGTTCTCGCAACCTTCACGGCCCTAATCGTCCACACGATGGCCTACGCGGGATTTTTCGAGGACCCGATCACTTGGGTGCTACTGGCAGCCGCCGCGTCGCTTGCGGCCGCCGAACGGCCGGGCGCCGCCTCCTCTGCTCCCGGCCGGGCACGTTCATGACCCCCGGCTATCTCGCGCCCGCCCTTCCGCGTCCGGGGGCGGCTAGTCTCGCCGCGTGTCGGGATACCTCCGCCGCCTAGCGACGACCGGCGCCGCCTACACGGCGGCGAGCATCGTCTCGAAGATCATCGCGGTCGCGCTGCTGCCGCTCTACACGCGCTACCTGACCCCGGCCGACTACGGCGCCGCCGAGGTGATGTTCGCCGCCGTGGTCTCGGCCAGCATCGTCGTCCGCCTCGGCATGATCGAGGCGCTGCTGCGCTTCTATTACAAGGACGGCGAGGATCCCGCCCGGGTCGTCTCGACCTCCTTCGCGGCGGTCTTCTGGCTGGCGACGCTCGCGGCGCTGATCGCCCTGCCCTTCGCCGGCGCCATCTCCGAAGCTCTGCTCGTCCACTCCGCACCAGACCTAGGCCGGATCTCGATCGGCGGCCTCTGGGTGCTGACCCTGTTCGAGTACCTGCTCACCCTCTTCCGCCTCGAGGAGCGCGCCCGCGCTTTCTTCGTCACCACGATCCTCAACGTGCTGGCGACGATCGGGCTGACCGTCTTCCTCGTCGTCGGCCAGGAAGAGCGCGCCCGCGGGCTCTTGATCGGCAGCTTCGCCAGCGGCGCCGCCTTCGTCGTCGGCCTGATCTTCGTCCACCGGCGCAGCCTCTCGCTCCGGGTCGACCGCCCGCTGCTGCGGCGGCTGACGCGCTTCGGCCTGCCGACGATGCCGGCCGAGCTCTCCCTCTACATGCTCAACTTCGTCGACCGGATCATCATCGTCCGCTCCGCCGGCCTCCCGGCGGCGGGGCTCTATTCGCTGGCGGTCAAGTTCGCCCAGGGGGTCAACGTCCTCGTCCGCGGCTTCCAGCTCGCCTGGCCGCCGCTCGCCTACTCGATCCGCGACGACGGCGAAGCGCGCCGCACCTACGCCGCAGTGGTCACCTGGTTCACCGCCGGTTGCGCCTTCGTCGTCGCCGGCATGTGGCTGCTCTCGCGCTGGATCGTCCGCGCCCTGGCGGCGCCGGAGTTCTTCGGCTCCTACAAGGCGATCGGCCTGGTTGCCACCGGCGTCACCCTCTACGCCCTCTACATGGTCCTCGTAGTCATCCTCGGCCGCACCGGCCGCACCGAGTTCAACTTCCCCGCGACGATCGCCGCCCTGGCCGCCAACATCGCCCTCAACCTGGCCCTCGTCCCACCGCTCGGCATCGTCGGCGCCGGCATCGCCCTCGTCGCCTCCTACCTCGTAGTGCTGGCGCTGATGTACGGCTTCACCCAGCGCCTCTTCCCGGTCCCCTACGAATGGGCCCGCCTCGCCCGAATCGTGCTCGTCTCATCCGGCCTCGTCATCACCGGCGAGCTGCTGCTGCCCACCGGGGGCTTCCTCGGCCTGCTCGCCCGTACGGTCCTCTGGCTTACCTATCCCTTCGCTCTTCTTGCCGTCGGCTTCTTCTCATCTGCAGAGCGCAGCTGGATCTCCCGCTTGCGACAACCAGGAGTGTTGGCTACCCAATTGCGCTCCATGCGCCCGGCTTCGGCCGGGGTCGATGGCGGTGTTCCGGAGGCCTACGAGGCCGAGCAAATGGACGAGGACACCCGCCTCTGACCGGCCTGCCCCACGGCCCGGTCCCGAACACTTTCACCCCGCCCCGGTAAGAGCGCCTGGCGGGCGTGGGCCCAGTAGACCTTTGCAGGGTGGCCGGAGAGGACCGTCGCCGCCAGGGCGCGCAGGGCGTAGGGCCAGGCTGTGAGCACCCGCACCGCAAGTGTCGCGGCACTCCCGTGGTGCTTGCGCATGTACCTGTCCCGGTTGCGGTGGAATTCGACGATGCGGGGCAGGCCCTTGGTTAGGTCGGTCGAGAGTTGGTCGTGGTGAATCGCCTCGGCCGCCGGGACGTAGAGGCTGTGCCAGCCGGCCTCGGCGAGCCGCTTGGCGAAGTCGCACTCGTCGTAGTAGACGAAGAACTCCGGGTCCATGTAGTCAACCTCTGCCGCGGCATCGCGCCGCACCAGCAGGGCGCTCGATTGCGCCCAGTCGACTCGTCGTGTTTCCTTGCCCTTGCTCTGCACGGTCAGCCAGCGGTGTAGGAAAAGTGCTCCTGCAAGCGCCGTGCCCACGCCGGGAAATCGCCACGCGCAGGGCACCTGGGCGCCGCCGGAATCCAGCAGCTGCGCGCCCGCCGCGGCGGCCTTCGGGTCGGCGTCGAGGGCCGCTGCCAGGGCCTCCGCTGCGCCCGGGCGCAGTTCCGAATCCTCGTTGAGGAGCAGGCAGTAGCGACCCCTGGCCTCGCGCATTAGGGTCGAGTCGTTCTCCGCCTTGCCGGTCCTCTGCTCCAGTGCGATCAGGCGAATGTCGCCGCCTCGCGCCCGCACCGCCTCAGCCGAGCCGTCGCCCGAGGCGTTGTCGAGGACGAGGATCTCGCACTCGATCCCGGCCGGGTGGGTGCGCTCGATCGCCTCGAGGCAGGCGAGCAGGTACTCGCGGCCGTTCGTGTTCACGACGCAGTAGGAGAGCGTGGGCGCCACCTGGGTCACGATAATCGCGCCGATGAAGGTGCAGCTTGTCGACCCCTCGGCCTTCACGCCGCCGTACGACCGCGCCCTCGCGGCGGCGCTGGCTCGCGGCGGCGCCGAGGTCGAGCTGCTGACCAGCCGCTTCCTCTACGGCGCGGCGCCCGAGCCGCAGGGCTACCGGGTGCGCGAGTGCTTCTACCGGCGCTCCGCGGCGCGCGGTCTGGACGCACCTGGCCGCCGCGCCTTCAAGGCCGCCGAGCACCTGCCCGACATGCTGCGCCTGCGCCGCGAGCTCGATGCCGACGTCGTCCACTACCAGTGGCTGACCATGCCCGGCCTCGACGTGCCCCTGCTTCCCTCGCGGCGCCCGCGGCTGATCACCGCCCACTACGTTCTGCCGCCGCGGCCCAGTCGCCGGCAGCTGGCGAGCGCGCGGCGGCTCTACGGCAGCATGGACGCCGTGGTCGCCCACTCCGAGCACGGCGCCGCCCGCCTGCGCGACGAGGTCGGGATCGACTCCGCCCGCGTGCGGGTCATCCCCCACGGCGCCTTCGACTACCTCACCGACCTGCCGGAGGAGAAGCCCCTGCCGGCCGAGCTGGAGGGAGCCGAGGGACCGGTGCTCCTCTTCTTCGGGTTGCTGCGCCCCTACAAGGGCCTCGACGTTCTGCTGCGCGCCTTCCGCGAGCTGGCCGGCGCGGAGCTGTGGATCGTCGGCAACCCGCGCATGGACGTCGAGCCGCTGCGCCGCCTCGCTGCCGAGGCGCCCGGCCGCGTCCGCTTCCTGACTCGCTTCGTCGAGGACGCCGAGATCCCGGCGGTCTTCCGCCGTGCCGACATCGTCGTCCTCCCCTACCGCGACGCCGAGCACTCCGGCGTCCTCTACACCGGCCTCGCCTTCGGCAAGCCGCTCGTGCTCAGCGCGGTCGGCGGCTTTCCGGAGGTGGCGGCCACGGGCGCCGCGCGGCTCGTCGCGGCGGAGGAGCCCGCGGCGCTCGCCGCGGCGCTGGGCGAGCTCGCCGCCGATCCGGCGGCCCGCGAACGGCTCGCCACCGCCGCTCGCGCGGCCGCGAGCGGCCCCTACTCGTGGGACGCTATCGCCGCCAAGACCCTCGATCTCTACCGCGACCTCTCCGGAAGCAGATAATCGCCCGATGCTCGCCGCGATCTTCTGGGTCTCCGCCGGCCTGATCGTCTACACGCACCTCGGCTACCCGCTGGTGCTTCGCCTGCTGCTCGCGCTGCGCCGCCGGCCGTCGACGCGCTCGGATGGCGGCGACGGGCTGCCGCGCGTCTCCCTGATCGTCGCTGCCTACGACGAGGAGGAGATGATCGCGGCGAAGCTCGCCAACGCGCTGGCGCTCGAGTACCCCCGCGAGCGGCTCGAGTTGATCGTCGCCTCCGACGGCTCCGCCGACGCCACCGCCGAGCGCGCTCGCGCCGCCGGGGCCGACATCGTCCTCGAGCTGCCGCGGGGCGGCAAGCTCGCCGCCCAGAACGCCGCCGTCGAGCGCGCCACGGGCGAGATCCTCGCCTTCTCCGACGCCAACAGCGCCTGGCAAGCCGACGCGCTGCACCGCCTGGTCGAGCCCTTTGCCGACCCGAGGGTCGGCTACGTCTGCGGCCAGGTCCGCTTCATCGACGCCGACGGCGACAACCTCGAGGGCGCCTACTGGCGCTACGAGATGGCGGTGCGGCAGATGGAGTCTTCGCTGGCAGGGATTACGGCCGGCAACGGCGCGATCTACGCGGTCCGCGCCGACGCCTACCTCCCGCTCAGCCCGTCGGGCAGCCACGACCTCTCCTTCCCCTTCCTGCTCGCCAAGCGAGGCAAGCGCTCCCTCTACGTGCCGCAGGCGCGCGCCGAGGAGAAGATGGTGCCGACGATGGCGGGCGAGTTCGCCCGCAAACGGCGGATGATGGTCGGCCTCTGGGACATCGTCGTCGGCGAGCGGATGGTCTCGCCGCGCGGCTACCGGCCGGCCTACGCCTTCGAGCTGTTCTCGCACCGGCTGCTGCGCTACCTGACGCCACTCCTCCATTTCGTCGCCTTCTTCGCCAACCTCGCCCTGCTCGGCAGCGGCGGCATCTACGTCGTCACCTACGGCGTCCAGGTCCTCGCCATCACCGCCGCGCTGCTGGGCGGCAGCTTCCCGGTCGGGCCGCTGCGCATCGCCCGCTACTACACGATGACCACGCTCTCGATCGCCGCCGGCCTCTGGGATCGCTTCCGGCATGGCCCCCCGGCGGCATGGGAGAAGGCTCCGGGAACCCGATGACGCATGTGACCGGCGCATATCGGCGTCCTCGGTCGCTCGCGTGCAGAGCACGCCACGCTCCCTGCGTCCTTGATCTGCTTGGTCACATGCGTCATCGGCAGTGAGCTCATGCCCCGAATTTTCGACATCCTCATCGCCGCAATTGCGCTCATTGTCCTTTCGCCCCTCTTGGCGGTGGCGGCGATCACGATCAAGCTAGGCAGTCCCGGCCCCGTGATCTACCGCCAGCGGCGCGTCGGCCTGGGCGGCGAGGAGTTCGAGATGTTGAAGCTGCGCACGATGGTCGCCGGTTCCGATCCGGTCGGCGTCGGCACAGTCGTCAGCCGCGACGACCCGCGCGTCACTGCCGCCGGGCGGGTCCTGCGTCGCACCTCGCTCGACGAGATCCCCAACCTGCTCAACGTCCTGCGGGGCGAGATGGCGATCGTCGGCCCCCGCCCGACCATCCCCGCCCAGGTCGTCGACTACACGCCGCGCCAAAAGCGCCGCCACGAGGTGCTGCCGGGGATCACCGGCTGGGCCCAGGTCCAGGGCCGCGCCGGCATCCCCTGGGAGGAGCGAATCGAGCTGGACGTCTACTACGTGGACAACCGCACCCCCAGCCTCGACGCCCGCATCCTGCTCAAAACCCTTTGGTTCCTCATCACCGGCCACGGCCTCGCGCCGGACTGAACGGGTGCAACGCGTTGTCCCCCTGCCAAGGGGATAAAGCGTTGCACCCGTCAGAGGGCGGACGACGTAGGGTTTCGGGATGAGCGACCGCCCCGCAGTCTCGCTGCGTCGGTTCGAACCAGGCGATGCCGCTGCCGTGCACCGCTGGTTCAACAACCCGGCGGCCACCGCCTCGCTGATGGAGCAGCGCGACGGGTTCTCGCTTGCCGAAGCCGAGGCCTGGGTTGGGCGGGCGATGGACGACTCCGGCGAGGATCGCAAGTACGCGATCGTTGTCGAGGGGCACGAGGAGCCCGTCGGCTTCACCGCTCTCTACGGCCTCTTCCGCCAGACCGCACCCGAGTTGGGCGCGCTGATCGGCGATGAAGTGCGCAGCGCCGGCGTCGGCCGGCGCGCCGAGGCGCTGACCCTGGCCAAGGCCTTCGACGAGTTCGGCGCCCACCGCGTCTACGGGCGCATCCCCGCCCGCAACGAGGTCGCCAAGAAGACCGTCGCCGGCCTCGGTTGGAAGCACGAGGGGACGATGCGCGCCCATCTGCGTCGCGAGGGCGCGCCGGCCGACGACTGCGAGGTCTGGGGCGTCCTGCCCGACGAGTTCCGCGCCGCCGCGGCCGACCTGCTCAAGTGAGCGAGCCGGTCGCAAGTGCGGAGCTGATCGAGGACCGCGGCGAGGCTGCGGCAAGCGAGGAGTTCTTCCGCTCACGTCCCTTTCTCGACGCCGAAAGCGCCACCCACACGTTGCGCATCGAGACCGGCGAGTGGGAATTGCTGGCGCCGCTCCTCGTCCGCGAGATCGAGGGCACCAAAGAGCGCGACGCGATCTCCCCCTACGGCTACCCCGGCCTCACGGTGCACCCGCCATCTGCTGACTGTGGGATTGACCGCACCATAGGGGGGTCAAAGTCACAGTCAGCGATTTGGCCGGGGGGAGTCGACTTCGCTTCGACCGGGTTGGTCTCGGCCTTCATCCGCCACACGCTTGCTGAGCCGCCGCTGCTGGGGACCAGCGAGCGCAACGTCGTCCAGATCGCCGACCCCGCGCTACCGCCGAAGAGCCGCGGCAGCGATCGCAACCAGATCAACAAGAACCTGCGCCGCGGCTACGCGGTGCGGATCGTTCCCGGCCCTGAGACGACGCCGGCCGAGCGCGCCGGCTTCCTCGCCGCCTACGAGCAGACGATGCGCCGCACCGGCGCCGCCGAGCGCTACTTCTTCGGCGCCCCCTACTTCGACCGCATCCTCGAATCGCCCCGCACCTGGCTCGCCCTCGCCACCGATCCGGAGGGCGGCGTCGCGGCCGCCTCGATTGCCGCCCGCAGCGACGGCTTCCTCCACTACTACCTCAGCGGCAGCGCCGACTCCCACCTGCGCGACTCGCCGATGAAGAACGTCGTCGCGGCCCTGGTCGAGCTCTCCGGCGACCTCGGCCTGCCACTCAACCTCGGCGGCGGCATCGCCCGCGGCGACCGCCTCGAGGAGTTCAAGCGCGGCTTCGCCAACCGCGAGCTACTCTGGCGCAGCTCGGAGCTGATCTGCGATGCGACTGCCTACGCGCGCCTCTCGGCAGGCCGGCAGGCCGGCGGGTTCTTCCCCGCCTACCGCGCTAGTTGATCGTCGGTTCCTTCGGCGTCGGCCCGGTGAAGGGGAACGCGGTCACCGGCTCGCGGCCGTGTCCCCAGGTCTTCGCGCCGAAGTCGCGGATCGCGTCGAGGGTGATCGCGCCCTTGTATTCGTTGCAGCCGAGCAGGTTGCGCCAGGTGGTCGCGGCGACTTCGTAGGTCATGTTTTCGTTCGGGAAGAGCAGCGTCGCCCCGTACATCGTGTCGTAGAGCCCGATCAGTTCCAACTGGGCGCTTCCGGCCAGGTGCGGGCTGTACTGGATCTCCAGCCGGCCGTGCTCCATCGAGTGGACGAAGTCGATTTCCTGCGGCATTTCCTTGTAGGCGCCGTCGGCCTGCTGGTAGGGCGGTTCGACGTGGTTGCCGGAGGTCGGGGGGTTGGTTTTGTATTCCGGCGTTTTCGCCGTCGGCGGGATGTGGGTGTGGCCCTCTTCGGGGAGGTGCAGGCGCAGGTCGCAGTTGGCCTCCTTGGCTGCCTTCTGCAAGTCGGTCACCTTCGGCGGCGGCGGCGTGGTCCCCGAGCGTTCGTCGGGCTGGACGCCGTTGGTCGAGCCGGTCGCCTGGACGATGTGCGCTTCGCCGCCGTTGTTCTTGTTGGCGGACGAGAGGACGATCGCGACGATCCCGGCGATGACGGCGAGCCCGATCAGCCCGGCTACGCCGTAGCCGATCATCAGGCGCCGTCGCTCGGACCCCGCCTGCTGTTTCTCGCGTTCCTGCCGGGCCTGGCGGAGACGCTCCCTCTCTTCCTCCCTGCGATTAGCCATCAGCCGCCGATCAGTTTACTCAGAGCGACCTGGCCAGGTCGCTGCCGGTGTCCCCGCGCCGCCGCTCCCACGGCCGCGCGGCCTGCAGCGCCCCGAGCACGGCGCGCGTCGCCGGCGCCCGGTTGAGCGCGTAGAAGTGGATGCCGGGGACGCCGGCCAGGAGTAGCTCCGAGCACTGCTGCGCGGCGTAGGCGATGCCGAGCTCGAACTCGGCCCGCTCGTCGCCCCCGGCCGCCGCGAACGCGGCTTCCAGGCGGGGCGGGATCGAGGCGTCGCAGAGCTGGCAGATCCGCTTCGTCTGGGCGAAGCTCGCCACCGGGATCACCCCGGCGAGGATCGGCACGTCGATCCCCGCCGCCCGCGCCGCCGCGACGAAGTCGAAGTAGACCTGGTTGTCGAAGAAGAGCTGGGTGATCAGGAAGGACGCCCCCGCCTCCACCTTGGTCTTCAGGTAGGCAAGGTCGGTCGCCAGGTCCGGTGCCTCCGGGTGGACCTCCGGGAAGCAGGCGCCGCCGACGGTGAAGTCCCAGCGCGAGCCGATGAAGGCGGTCAGCTCGGCGGCGCTGCCGAGACCGCCCTCGGGCTGGACGAAGTCCTCCTGCCCGCGCGGCGGGTCGCCGCGCAGGGCGAAGACGTTCTCGATCTCGGCAGCGGCGATCCGGTCCAGCGTCGCCCCGATCCCCTCGGCGCTCTCGCCGACGCAGCTCAGGTGCGCCATCGTCTCGTAGCCGAGCTCGTCCTTCAGCGCCCGGGTGATCTCGACCGTCCCCTCGCGGGTCGAGCCGCCGGCGCCGTAGGTCACCGAGACGAAGTCGGGCTCCAACTCGCGCAGCGATCGCGCCGTCGCGAACAGCGCCTCGGTCGCCTCCGCGGTCTTTGGCGGGAAGAGCTCGACCGAGAAGGTCGGGCCCTGGGTCGCGATGATGTCGTCGATACGCACGGAGAGAGCGTAGCCGCCTCCGGACGAAGGGAACCTGGACACCATTTCTCCGGATTTTGCGGGAACGTTTACGTCGCCCCCCTAGCGATGTGCGGAGGGGCGCGCTAGGTTCGTTCTGCGACTGGGAGAGACGGGGTCCGCGGAAGCCAAGCGGAGCACGCCTCGAAGGTGGCGCGACGAGCTTCAGTGTGCGAAGGCTACGCATGCGGCAGGCAACCGAGCGTCATCACCGGTCGCATTTTCTTTGCCCGAAACGGTGACTTCGCCTTTTCTAGTCCACATGTACGCCTAAAGGCGAAGTCAGCGTCCGGTGCGGTGCCTAGCTTCCGCGTCAGGCTCTCGAGCACCTGCCCTCGATTGCCGCGCGTGCCGGGGCGCATCCCCGGGAGCTGGGCGTCGCCGCGAGACCCGGATGGCCGCCGCGACTAGCCCGCCCGCTCCCGCCTCACTCGAAGGGGACCGTCAGCGTCGTTCCGGGCGTGCCCAGGTTCGAAACGACGCTCAGCCGCACGCTGTCGTAAGCGGTGTGCGGCGGCAGCTGCAGGGCGAAGGACCCTTCCTCCTCCTCGACCTTGAAGGTCTGCGTCGGGATCGGCTCGCCGGCGCCCGAGCGGTAGGGGGCGGCGACGATCCGATCCGCCCGCTCCTCCGCGGCCACCCGGACCCGGAAGCGGTAGGAGACCAGGGCGCGGTCGCCTTCGCGACGGGCGCTGAGCGCGGGTGTCGGCGGCGGCGGCGCCGCCCAGGCGTCGATCTCGGCGGTCGGCCTCGCCTCGTGGTGGAACCCCGCCGGGTCCCACCACTGCCGCCGCCGCCCGGGCCCTTGCGGGCTGACACCCTCGAAGGCCTCGCGGCGGCGGGTCGAGCCCCAGCGCCCCGGCCAGGAGACCCAGCCCGGGCCTCCCTCGCCGATCGCAACCAGCCGCGGGCGCACCGCCGCGCCCTGCCCGTCGTTGTGGTCGGGGACGATCGGCGCGGCCTGCGTGCCGGCGCGCAGGAGCGAGGCATGGGAGCCGCGGGCGCAGTAGATCACCGGCGCCTCGCTGCCGTCTGCCGCTCGCTTCTCCACCTCGCCCCAGCCCGCCCGCACGCCGCCCGAGTGCTGGGCGTAGGTCGCGCCGTCGGGAGCCCCGTCCTCGCCAAGCCGTAGCTGGATCATCTCCCAATCTCCCTCGTGCAGGCCGATGTTGAGGAAGCCCTTGTCGTTGAAGTAGTAGAAGAGCCAGTACTGCAGCCAGGTGCGCCCGGCGTCATCGGCGCAGGCGCGCCCGTAGACGACGTCGGCGCACCCCTGCCGCCGCCGCATCGCCAGCGCATCGGCCGCGTAGGAGCCGCCGGACTCGTCGATGTAGTCGTCGGCGCGGGCCTGCATCCCGTTCGCGTAGGTGGTGGCGCCGAGGAAGTCGAGGTCGAGCCTGCCGGCCCGGCCGTCTCCGTCGGGAAGCACGGATGCGATCAGGCTGCCGTCGCGGCGGTGCAGCGTGTTGCAGCGGTGCCCCATCGCCAGCCCGACCATTGTCTCGGCGGAGTCGGCGCGGTAGCTCTCCAGCGAGTCGTACTGGACGATCGGCCGGTAGCGCTCGAGCAGGGCCGTCGCGCCTGCCGCCGCCGGCCGGACCATGCCGGGCCTCGCCGTCGCCCGCCGCGGTCGCAGCCGGCCGAGTCGGGTGCGCCGGGCGCTCGCCGCCAGTGCCTCGCGGACCCTCGCTTCGCTCATCCAGTTCGGGTGCGGCGGCTCCGGTGGCAGCGGCTCGATCGGGACGACTCGCCCCGCCCGCCCGCCGCGGACGGCGCCGTCGGCGAGCAGGTAGCCGTGGTTCTCCAGCACCGCCTGCTCCGCCTCGCCGAAAGCGTCGAGATCGGTCCGCACCGTGGCGATCACCTCGCCGACCAGGCGCGGGTCATAGCCGCCCGGCGCCGAATCGCCGATCTCCCAGCGCAGGCCGTGCAGTCCCTCGCCCTCGCCGCCGACTTCGCCCAGGGTCAAACCCGCTCCGCCGAAAACGAGGCGCGGCTGCTCCTCACCGCGCGCCTCGGCGCCGCCGATCAGCTCACGGGCGTAGCGCTCCTCCAGCACGGCCCCGCTGCCCGGCTCCGAGATCGGGCTGCGCAGCAGGGCGCGGGCCCGCAGGTTGCGCTGGGCGATCGCCCGCATCGGCTCGGCCACCGCCTCGGGCCACTCGCGGAAGGCGCCGTGCAGCGGCCAGGGGATCCTCGCCGCCAGCAGGGCGGCGAGGATGCTGCCGCCCGAGACCGCCCCGACCGTCTCGGTGCGCGCCAGCAGCCCCAGCTCGTTGAGCCGGGTGAGCGCGCCGAGGTGGAAGAGCGCCGCCCGGTAGCCGCCGCCGGAAAGGCAGAGAACGTCCCCGCGTCGTAGCCCGTACGTGGGCACATCGTCAATCACGCCGGGCGAAACTAAACGGATGAAGAGGTTTAGTCAACGCTTGTGCCTGCAAATCTTCGCGAAGTCTGGCGGAGCTGTGGGAGGATGCCCCCGATGAGCGGGGAGCTTCGCTACGAGCGGATCGGCGCCACCGCCGTGCTGACGATCGACCGGCCCGAGCGCCGCAACGCGATTGACGCTGCCGCGGCGGAGCGCTTTCGACAGGGCCTGAGCGACTTCGAGGCCGACCCCGACGCCCGCGTGCTCGTCCTCACCGGCGCCGGCGGCCAGGCCTTCTGCGCCGGCGCCGACCTCAAGGCGATGGACCTCGACGTCGACCACCCGCACGGGCCGATGGGCCCGACCCGGCTCACCCCGGCCAAGCCGGCGATCGCAGCCGTCGACGGCTGGTGTCTGGCGGGCGGGGTGGAGCTGGCGCTCTGGTGCGACCTGCGGATCGCCACCCCCGGCTCGACCTTCGGCCTCTTCGAGCGCCGCTGGGGCGTGCCCCTGGTCGACGGCGGCACCCAGCGCCTGCCGCGCCTCGTCGGCATGGGCCGCGCCCTCGAGCTGATCCTCACCGGCCGCCCGGTCGAGGCCGAGGAGGCGCTGCGGATCGGTCTCGTCAACGAGGTCGTCGAGCCGGGCCGCCACCTCGACCGCGCCCTCGAGCTGGCCGAGAAGATCGCCGGCTTCCCCCAGGAGACGATGCTCGCCGATCGCCAAGCAGCAATACAGGGCTTTGGCCTCCCCCTAGAGGAGGGCATCGCCCTTGAGCACAAGCTGGGCCGGGAGACTCTTCACGTCGCCGTCGAGGGAGCCTCTCGTTTCGCCTCGGGCGCCGGTCGCCACGGCGAGGGCGTCTGACGGTCAGCTCTCGCGGGTCACGCGGCGCATCTCGTCCTCGGCCTGTTCCGGGCCGAGGTAGGGCATCAGCACCGCGAAGACGAGGTCGGGCAGGATCCGTTTCAGCTCCGGCCCGCGGCCGGCGCGGATCTCGTCGAAGATCATCGAGGTGGCGCCGCCGATCGCGAAGCGGGCCGTGTCGGCCGGCAGCTCCTCGCCCTGGCTGGAGTACTCGCGGCCTTCCTCGAGAAACGGCGTGAAGCGGGCGAGCGCGGCGCGGTAGCGCGCCCGCGCGTCGTCGCCGGTGGCGGTCACCTCGACCATCGAGAGGCGGGCGATGTCGGCCTCGATCGAGAGCAGCCCGACCAGGGCTTTCAGGCCGGCCGCGATCCGCTCCGGCCAGGGCTGTCCGGCGGCTGACTCGAAGGCGGCGGCGACGTGGGCGACGAGGACGTCGAAGACGGCGTCGTAGGCCTCCAGGAAGCAGGCCGACTTGTCGGCGAACATCTCGTCGAAACTGGCCTGAGAGACGCCGGCGACCTCGATCACGTCGGTGACCGTGGTCGCCTCGTAGCCCTTCGCAGCCGCCACCCGCAGCATCGCCTCCAGCAGGCGCTCGCGCTGCGAGCGCACCAGGTAGGCGCGGGGGAGCTCCTGACGGGTATCGGGGGCTTGCTCTGGATCCGAGGTGGGTGGCGAATCCATTCACTCAGCGTAGGGCAGTGTTCCCAAGCTGTCCAACCGCTTTCGCAGCCGATCGACCAGCGCAGGCCACGATGTCCAAAGGCCGCTGCGCGGCGCCTACACTGCGGCAATGAAGATCGGCATAGTGGGGCTGGGATACGTCGGTTTGCCGCTTGCCGTCGCTTTCGCCGAGGCCGGCAACGAGGTCGTCGGCCTCGACACCGACCCGCGCAAGGTCGATGGCCTGAACGCCGGTGCCAGCCACATCGAGGATGTTCCCGACGCCTCCCTGGCCCCGCTCGGCGAGCGCCTGCGCGCGACCTCCAACCAGGCCGACCTCGCCTCCTGCGAAGCGATCGTGGTCTGCGTGCCGACGCCGCTGACCGGCTCGCGCGAGCCCGACCTCACCTACCTGCTCGACTCGGCGACGGCCCTCTCGCAGGTGCTGCAGCCCGAGCAGCTGGTCGTGCTCGAGTCGACCACCTACCCCGGCACGACCCGTGAGCGGCTGCTGCCGATCCTCGAGGAGTCCGGCCTTTCCGCCGGCCGCGACTTCCACCTCGCCTTCTCGCCGGAGCGGATCGACCCCGGCCGCACCGACTACACCGTGCGCAGCACCCCGAAGCTCGTCGGCGGCCTCACCCCGGCGAGCGCCGAGCGCGCCCGCGAGCTCTACGAGTTGATCTGCGACGAGGTCGTCGTCCTCTCCAGCCCCGAGGCGGCCGAGCTGGCGAAGCTGCTGGAGAACATCTTCCGCTCGGTCAACATCGCCCTCGTCAACGAGATGGCCCAGCTCTGCGACCGGCTGGGCATCGACATCTGGGAGGTGATCGACGCCGCCGCGACCAAGCCCTTCGGCTTCATGCGCTTCGAGCCGGGCCCGGGCATGGGCGGCCACTGCCTGCCCGTCGATCCTTTCTACCTCGCCTTCAAGGCGCGCGAACACGACTTCTACCCCGAGTTCATCGAGCTCGCCGGCAAGGTCAACCAGACCCAGCCGGGCTTCTGCGTCGAGCGGATCGAGCGCGCCCTCAACGACGCCGGCAAGCCGGTCAACGGCTCACGGATCCTGATCCTCGGGGCGAGCTACAAGGCCGGCGTCGGCGACACCCGCGAATCCCCCGCGCTGAAGATCGCAAGGCGACTGCGCGAGCTCGGCGGCGACGTCTCCTACCACGACCCCCACGTCCCCATCCTGCCCGAGCTCGACCTCGACTCGGTCGACCTCGCCGAGGCGCTGAAGAGCACCGACCTGGCGGCGATTGTCACCGCTCACCCCGAGCTCGACTACGCGGAGGTCGTCTCCGCCGCCCCGCTGGTCGTCGATTTCCGCGGCGTGACCCGCGGCATCGAAGCGAAGAACCTGGTCAGGCTCTAGCTGCCTTCATCTCTGCGTCGGCGGCCTCGGGGCCGAAGTAGGGCAGCACCGCGAAGTACATGAAGTCGGGCAGCAGCTTGGCGAAGCCGTCGTCTTCGTGGCTGGCCAGCTTCGCGTGCAGGACGGCATGCATGCCGGCGACGATGCCCTCGGCGGCGATCGGCGGCGGTGCCTCGAGGCCGGTCGAGGCGTGGCGCGCCGAATCGATGAAATCGGTCACCCGTTTCATCGCCTCGGAGCGTCTTTCCAGCGCCTCGGAGCCCGCCGCGTGCACCTCGACGAACAGCGCGCGGCCCAGATCCGGGTCGGCTTCGAGCGCCGCCAGCAGGGCGTCGAGGCCGGCGCGAAGGCGGCCTTGCCAGCTCTCTTCGGCACCGCCCGCGGCGCGCACCGCGGCTTCCAGCTGCGCGACGCCGAAGTCGAAAGCCTCCAGGTAGCAGGCGTCCACGTCAGCAAACTCGTCGTAGAAAGCCTGCCGGTAGAGGCCGGTGCGGCCGAGCACCATACGCACGGAGGCGGCCTCGTATCCGTTTTGCCCAACCACCTCGAGCATCCCCTCGAGGATCATCTGACGCTTCGCTGAGCTCACGAGTCTGAGTGCGGGAGCCTCGGGGAATTCCTTCCCCGTAGCGCCGGTCCCCTCAGCCCCTGCCTGGACCTTGGTTGCGGCCTGCCTTCCCATTCTGACCTTCCTCTACTCGATCAAGGGAACCGGTTGTCTGGACTCCGGTACTGTAACGGTATCTGGCCAATACGTCCAGCTTGGAAACGGATACCCATAGGGGTACCCTGGCGTTCGTGACAGACCGAGCTCCGCAAGCGACCAGAATGCCGCCGGGAAGGCATCCGCTGCCGCGGGAGTTCATCGCCCAGCACCAGCGCGCCCGCATCATCGCCGCCCTCGCCGAGGAGACCGTCGAGAAGGGCTACCGGGCCGTCACCGTCGCCGACATAGTCCGCCGCGCCGGCATCGCCCGCAACACCTTCTACGAGAACTTCTCCTCCAAGGAGGATTGCTTTCTCGCCGCCTCGGAGTTCGCGGTCAAAGAGGCGCTGCGCCGCGTCGTCGACGCCGCCAGCAAGGTCGACACCTGGCCGGCCCGCGTCAACGCCGGCCTCGCCGCCTTCCTGCACTACGTCTCCACCGAGCCGGCCCTCGCCCGCACCTGCATCGTCGAGGCGCTCTCGGCCGGGCCGGCCGCGGTAGAGCGCTACGAGCGCTCGATCCAGGCCTTCGTGCCGCTCTTCCGGATGGGGCGAAAGGTCTCCTCCAAGGGAGACGAGCTGCCGGTGACGCTCGAGGAGACGATCGTCGGCGGGATCTTCTGGATCCTTTACCAGCGCATCATCATGGGGCAGGCCGAGCAGATCGAGGAGCTCCTGCCGGAGCTGGTCGAGTTCTCGCTGACGCCGTACCTCGGCGCCGAGTCCGCCAAGCGGATCGCCGCCGAGCAACCGCCGACACCGACTGCGGGTTGAGCCAGGGGCAGGGATTGGGGGTCCCATGACCTAGTGCTTGACCTGGAGACCCGCGAGCGCGCCGCCAGTCCCGAGCGCGAGCGCATCGTCGAGGCCCTGATCGAGATCGCCGCCGAGCGCGGCTACGCCGAGACCACGGTCGAGTTGATCCTCGAGCGCGCCGGCGTCGACCGGCCCGCCTTCGCGCGCTATTTCCGCAGCAAGTACGACTGCTTTCTCTCCGCCTGGCGGGAGATCAACGAGGGCTGCATGCGGGAGATGCTGGACGCCTTCAACAGCCAGGAGAGCTGGCCCGACGGCCTGCGCGCGGTCGCCTGCGAGATCGTCGAGGGGCTGCGCAACGACCCCGGCCGCGCCTCCTTCGCGGTCGAGGTGCTCTCCGCCGGCGACGCCGCCCGCGCCCGCCGCGACATGACGATGCGGGTGATCGCCTCGCTGATCGACGCAGGGCGCAACGAGATGGACGATCCCGAATCGGTCCCTCACACCACCGCCGAGGCCCTCGCCGGCTCCGCCTACGGCCAGGTCTACGCCAAGGTGGTACGCGGCGAGGCGGACGAATTGCCCTCCCTCGTACCCCAATTGATGTCTGCCGCGGTGATGCCCTATCTGGGGGTCGAGGCGGGCCTGGCCGAGCTGGCACGTGGCTTCGACCCGCCGGCACGATATCGTCGGGACGTGGCCAAGAAGTCTTCTTCCCGTAAAGCGGGCGATTCCGGTGTGCCCGCGGACGAGTACCCGCCCGAGCTGGCGCGCCTGCCCCCGGGCCGGCACGGCCTGCCGCGCGAGTTCGTCGTCCACAACCAGCGCGAGCGGCTGATCGCCGGGCTCGCCGAGGCGATCGCCGAAAACGGCTACTCCGGCACGACGATCGCCCACATCACCCGCCACGCCGCCGTCTCCCGCCGCACCTTCTACGAGCACTTCTCCAGCAAGGACGAGTGCTTCGTCGCCGCTTACGACACGGTGATGGAGGAGCTGCGCGGCCGTGTCTCCGCCGCCTTCGAGGCCGCCGACGACTGGCCGCACGCGGTCAAAGCCGGGATCGGCGCGATGCTCGAGTTCCTTGCCGCCGAGCCCCACCTCGCCCGCCTCTGCATGGTCGAGGCGCTGGTCGCCGGCCCGGTCGTGGTCGAGCGCTACGACGCCGCGATCCAGAGCTTCGTCCCCTACTTCCAGAGCGGCCGCGACGGTCGCCCGCCGGAGGTCCTCGCCCGCCTCTCGCCGACCACCGAGGAGGCCCTGGTCGGCGGCATGGTCTCGCTGATCTCCCGCCGCATCATCGCCGGCAAAGCCGAGGAGCTGAACGATCTTTTACCCGACCTGGTCGAGTTCACCCTGACCCCGTACCTCGGCAGCGCCGAGGCCGCCAAGCTCGCCCACGAGCCGAGCTGACGTTCAATCGGCGGGGTCAGTCGGCCGCGTCGACCGGGGCGAGGTCCGGGGAGCCGAGTTCCAGCCAGGCCTCGTCCTCGCCGAAGTACTGCAGGACGGCGAGGTGGGCGAGGTCGGGGAGGAGGCGCTCGACCGTGGCGGTGCGGCCGGCGCCGATCTCGGTGCAGATCGCTTCCTCGATCGCGCCGACGACGAACTGGGCGGTGAGGGCCGTCGCGCCTGCCCGGGCGCCGGGTTCGTCGCGGGCGGAATCGACCGCCTCGGCCAGCCGTTCGATCGACTGCTGGTGCTTGGCCCAGGCGCCGCCGCGCGCGGCGCGCACCTCGATCAGCAGGGCCTTCGCCAGCAGCGGTTGCTCGGCGACGGTGCGCAGCAGCGCCGCCAAAGCGGCGCGGAAGCCCGCCCGCCAGCTCTCGGCCCCCTTCGCCGCCTCGAGCACTTCCGCGCAGAGCCGGTCGGCGGCCATCTCGTAGGCCAGGGCGAAGCAGGCCTCCTTGTCGCCGAAGCCGCTCTGGAAGCGGGCGCGGGAGATGCCGCTGCGCTCCAGCACCTCCTGCACGCTCGCCTTCTCGTAGCCCCGCGCGCCGACGCTGAGCAGCATCGCTTCCAGCACTCCCTCGTCCGACGCACGCCTGGGAATCGCTTCGTCCCATGACCTCACTGCGCGTAGCGTGGTCGGTGCTTTCACTCGGGGTACCTTAGCCCATTTTTGGGAACTTATGTCACTTCATATACTGCCTTCGTACCAATGGGAACGCGCGCTATCCTGACCCGGTGCGCGCATTGCCTGGAAAGGCCTCCCGGCAGCCGCCCGGCCCCGAGCCGGTCAGCCGCGCCGCGGTCTCCAACGACCAGCGCCGGCGCATCCTCGAGGCAACCGCGGACCTCGTCGCCGAGCGCGGCTACCCCGAGGCGACGATCGAGCAGATCGTGCGCCGGGCCAAAGTCGGCTACGCGACCTTCTACAAGCACTACGCCGACAAGGAGGAGGCCTTCCTCGCCCTGCTCGACGCGGCGATCGAGCGCACCGTCTACGTGGTCGAAGAAGCCTACGACGGCGAAGCCGGCCCCTGGCCCGACAAGGTCGGCGCCGGCCTCGGGGCGCTGCTGGCGCAGGTCGCCGCCCACCCAAACGTCGCCCGCGCCTGCCTGGTCGAGGCGCCTACCGCCGGGCCCGAGGCGGCCGCCCGCCACGAGGCGGCGCTGAAGCGCTTCGCGCCGCTGCTGCGCCCCGGCCGCGAGCTCAACCCGCGCAAGGACCAGCTGCCGGCGAGCCTCGAGGAGACCCTGGTCGGCGGCGTCCTCTGGGTGATCGGCCAGCGCCTGATCGCCGGGGAGGCCGACCAGCTGCGCGCCCTCCTTCCCGAGACCCTCGAGTTCCTGCTGCGGCCCTACGTCGGCGAGGACGAGGCGGCGCGCGAGGCCGGCGGCCGCCAGTCGGCGTCCGCCTGAGCGATGGCGGAGGAGGAGCTCGGCCCGCTGCCGGCGGGCCGCCACGGATTCAGCCGCGAGCAGGTCGCCCACAACCAGCGCGAGCGGTTGATCGCCGGCCTCGCCACGGCCGTCGCCGAGCACGGCTACCGAGCGGTGACGATTGCCCACATCACCAAAGAGGCGAAGGTCTCCCGCCGCGTCTTCTACGCCAACTTCGCCGGCAAGGACGAGTGCTTCCTCGCCGCCTTCGAGGTCGTCGCCGGCCACGTCCGCGAGCTCGCCGGCGAGGCGGTCGCGCCGATCCCCGATTGGCCCAGCCGCGCGATCGCCGCCGCCCGCGCCGTGCTCGGCTTCCTCGCCTCCGAGCCCGACCTCGCCCGCCTCTGCCTGGTCGAGTCGCAGGCCGCCGGCCCGGCTGTCGCCGCCCGCTTCCACGAGGCGGTCCACCAGGCCGTCCCCTTCCTCGATCAGGGTCGCGACGAGCGCGAGCGCGGCCGCGAGCTGCCGCCGACCACCGAGGAGTCGACGATCGGCGCCCTCGTCATGCTCGCCTCCCGCAAGGTCGCCGCCGGCGAAGCCGAGCAGCTCGAGGAGCTACTCCCAGACTTCGCCGAGTTCATCCTCGCGCCCTACCTCGGGGCGAAAGAAGCCGCCGGCCTCGCCCGGGCGTGACTTCGGGCAAGTCGGAGCACGGCCGACCCAGCGCTTCAAAACGGAATATCCTCCCGAATTAGTACGATATTCCCTATGTCGAGGATTGCCTGGAGGGTCGAGGAGCTGGCTGCGCAGCGCGGCTGGGGCGCGCGGCAACTCGCGGAGGAGGCCGGACTCGACCAGAAGACGGTGCGCAATATCCTCGCCGGCCGTGCGACGCGGGTCGACCTCAACACGATCGCGCTGCTGTCGCGGGCGCTCGGTGTGGGACCGGGATCGCTTTGGGACCTCGGCGTCGATTCTGCGAGAGCCTGGGAGAGGACGGCAGGCTCCGCGGGTGAGGCGCGACCCGGCGAGCTGGACGACGTCCTTGCCGGGCGCTGGTCGGAGCGGACCGATCCCGCCTTCGAGCGAGCCCTTCGGTCGCCTTGAGCCGCTGCTACCTCGATACGAACTTCATCTATGCGCACCTGCGAGCAAAGCGGGGTGCGACCCTGGGGCCGGTCGAGGCTTGGCGGGCGCGGGTCCTGAGCGAGATGGAGGATGGCGGCGGCGTTATCAGCGGCCTCGTTCTCGACGAGCTCGCCTACCGGCTCGTCCTCGCCTGGCTGCGCGACGACGGAGACGACGATCCACTCTCGATCTACCGGGCGGACAGCGGCAGGGCGATGCAAGCGGCGCGACGACGCCTGACGGCGGCCTGGCGGGCGGTCGACTCTCTCGCCCTCGAGCTGCAGCCAACCGAACACGCGGTGGTCGAACGGGCGAAGTCCCTGATGGCACAGCCAGGACTTGCCCCCCGAGATGCGTTCCATGCAGCCCATGCGCTCGAGGCCGGTTGCAACCTGATCGCGAGCTCGGACTCCGGCTTCGACCAGGTCTCCGGCCTGCGCCGTCTGGCTCCCTGACCGAAGGTCGGCGTATGTTCGGCGGCGCTTACGCCGCCTCCAACTCGGGTTCAGGCACCGGCAAGGAGGGCAACGTGCCCGGGGAAAAGTGCCCATCCGGCTCGATCTACGGCTACGCCAAAGCGATCACCCCGATCCTCGAAGCGCCGCTGGAAGGACCGGTCTACCTCAGATCCTCAGAACACCAATTGCCAGACGTCGTCGCCTCGCTTCACAACGGCGAGATAAACATCGTCGTCGACGGCCATGTCGACTCGGTCAAAGGACACCTTCGAAGCCGTTCCCGACGCTCCGGTCTCCTCGGTGGCGATCAACCTGCTCGGCGGCAAGAAGGGCCTGTTCGAAAACTCGACCAACCTCTGCAAAGGCACCCACAATGCAATCGCCGCCTTCACCGGGCACAATGGCAAGGAGCATGACTTCAACCCGGCGCTGGTGGCGACGGGTTGCAAGGGCAAACCGGCCCGCAAACACAAGCGCAAGGGGGTAAGCACTACTGAAGAGGCCCTAAATCTTCGGTACGTAGCGGGCCTTTCGGGAACGGGGTCTATCCTTGGTCCGTGAGCGAGGCCGAGCACGTGCGGATGAGGCGGTTGCCGCCCGGGCCGCACGGGATCCCTACGGAGCTGGTCGAGCGCAATCAGCGCGAACGGCTGATCGCGGCGATGGCGGAGGTCTGCGCCGAGCGGGGCTACGCGGGGTCCTCGGTCGCCGAGGTGGCGAAGCGCGCCGGCGTCTCGACGGCCAGCTTCTATCGTCAGTTCGGCGACCGGCAGGAGTGCATGCTGGCCAGTTTCGAGGAGCTCTTCGAGCGCCTGTTCGAGCAGGTCGAGAGCGCCTGCGGGGGAGAGGCGGGCGCGTCTGAGAAGGCACGGGCCGGCGCCTTCACCGCCGCGGAGCTGCTTGCCGCCGACCCGCCCACGGCACGGCTGCTCAGCGTCGAGATCCTCGCCGTCGGCCCTGAGGGGGTGCGAGCCCAGCACGAGGCGATCGAGCGCCTGGCGGCGCTGCTTCGAGACCCGGCCGACGCGCAGCCCGCCCGCCCGCCCGACCGGGCCTGGGCGAGCGTCGCGGCGATGGTCTCCCTCCTCGGATGCCGAGTCGCCGAAGGCGCGCCGCTCGACCCGGCCGAACTGGCCTCGCCTGCCGGTCTGCTCTAGGGGCGAGCCGATCGTCCTCCGCGGCCCTGTGCCGCACGCCTATCCCACGTCGGGATCGGTCAGCGATGCGACGTCGGCGAGGTCCACGGGGCGGCCGCGGGCGAGCTTCATCTGGATCAGGTCGTCGAGGCCTACGACCGGCACGTCGATGTCGTCGAGGCGCACGTGGAGCACGCGTTTGCTCAGCTCGTCGTATGAGCGGCCGCCGGGAACCTCGTTCATCACGTCGATCCCGCCGTCGCGGCTGACGAACTGCCAGATCGTCGCCCGCGGCAGCATTTTGGCGTCGATCTCGGTCCCCTCCGCGCCCGGGTTGGCGACTCGCGCTTCCAGCGAGCGCAGGGCGGCGGCAAGCCGCTCAAGGTTGGCGGGCCCCGGTGCCGGGATGATGTCGGCGTCGTTGGTCGTGCGCACGTGCCCGTGCGTTTGCACCGCGAGCCCACCGATCAGCACGTAGTCGACGCCGTGCTCGGCGAGCGCGCGCAGGATGCGCTCGGCGTCGAGCGGGGTCTCAGCGGCGGCCATTTGCCGCCCGTCCCGCCGCGGCGAGGCGGCCGGCCATGCGGTTCCAGGAGATGCCGAGCGCCAGGCGCTCCCGCGGGGATCGCTCAGCGGTTGCCTTGCGGTGGACCGGATCGTAGGCCCGTTCGGGCGCCTCGGCGGCGATCTCGAGACGCTCTCCCATCGCGCGAAGCAGCAGATCCAGCGTCTCGATCCCGGGCGAGACCTCGTCCGCCTCAAGACGGCTGATCGCCGATTGGCGGGTGCCCACGCGCCTGGCAAGGCGCTCCTGGCTGAGCCCGCGTCGAGTGCGGGTCGCTCGTATCAGCTCGCCGGGGGTCACTCGTTGACTATAGCGAATATGTGATTATTACGTCATAGGTGACAAGCTGCGGATACAAGTTCTTTCGTTTCGAAAACAAAAACTTGCATAAAGAAGAGCAATCGTTTACAGCCTCGATCCAGGTACCCGGAAGCGGCAATGGGAAAGGCGCTTCGCCTTCCGGAGACCGACCAAAAAGTCACAGGGACAAACCGAGCCCACGGGGGCCGCTATGGGAAGCGGCCGGTAGAGGGGCTCACGGGACAAGGAGAGAGATCTAGATGTTCTCGACGCTTCGGCATCCCGGGGGTCATCTCGGTGATCGCCCTGGTCTTCGCAATGTTCGGCGGCGCTTACGCCGCCTCCAACTCGGGTTCAGGCACCGGCAAGGAGGGCAACGTGCCCGGGGAAAAGTGCCCATCCGGCTCGATCTACGGCTACGCCAAAGCGATCACCCCGATCCTCGAAGCGCCGCTGGAAGGACCGGTCTACCTCAGATCCTCAGAACACCAATTGCCAGACGTCGTCGCCTCGCTTCACAACGGCGAGATAAACATCGTCGTCGACGGCCATGTCGACTCGGTCAAAGGACACCTTCGAAGCCGTTCCCGACGCTCCGGTCTCCTCGGTGGCGATCAACCTGCTCGGCGGCAAGAAGGGCCTGTTCGAAAACTCGACCAACCTCTGCAAAGGCACCCACAATGCAATCGCCGCCTTCACCGGGCACAATGGCAAGGAGCATGACTTCAACCCGGCGCTGGTGGCGACGGGTTGCAAGGGCAAGAAGCGCAAAGCCCACTGAGCAGAGCGTCAGGGCGCAGACAGGTGGAGCCGCAGCATTTCGTGAAAGGCGGCCACGGTGGCGTCGTGGTTGCCTCGCATCGAGGCCATCGCCGCGATGCCGTGGGGATTCCCCGGACGTGGCTTCACCGTTACGAACGGCGGCAGGCCGTAGCGGAGGGCTCCCCAGTTCGCCCAGAGGCGGGCCGTGCGCCCGTTTCCGTTGGCGAAGGGATGGATGCGGACCCATTCTCCGTGCAGAGCCGCGCAGAGCGAGAGGACGCCGCGAAGCTGGGCTCCGTCGACGGGCGCGGCCCCGGTTGGAATCGCTTCATCGAGCGATACCACTGCTCTTTGGGCGCCCGCCTCGAAGCCGACGAGCGCTGCGGGCACATCGGCCGCGGGCGTTCCCCGTTGTCGTCCGATTTTGACCTCGTACCCGACCAGCTCGGGGAAGCTCGGGTCGGAATCGCGGGGCTCGCCGGCGTAGTACGGGACCGGCAGGTCCACCTCCTGGTAGAGACGCCGGTGCCACCCTTGGGCCATTGCGACGCTCGGCTCTTTGCGAGCGCCGGCGTTCGCGGCAATCTCCCGCAGCACGGCTGCGGCGTTTTTGAGGATCTGCCGTTCGGCGCCTGGAGGGTCGTCGTTCCAAGCGACCGGCATCAGGCGTTGAATGCCTCCAGCACGCCATAGGCGTCGGCGATCTCGATCGGCTCGGCCATGCGAGCGCGAAGAGGATCGTCGCCGGAGGCCTCGGCCTCGGCAAAGGCCTGGATGTCGTCCTTGAGCCGCTGCTCGCGCGGGTATTCGCGCAGCTTGCGGAGCGTGTCGTCGAGATCGTGCTCGACCAGGAGGGCGGCCGCCTTCGAGCTCACGCTCGAGCATGTCCTCGGCGAGCCGGTTCTTCGAGACGCCGAGCTGATCGGCGACCACGCCGAGCAGGTCGTGGGTGCGCTGACTGTGGAACCTGAGGGTGAACTTGGTCGCGTCGCTCACAATTCACTCCTTGCCGTCAAAACTTCAATCTGCCGTCACAGAGTGTAGCAACCGGATGCGGATCGTTCATCTATTTGAAAAGCCGTCGTTTGCGCCGGTCCCGCCGCCGCTAACGCCCTCGGCCGACGAACCGGTCTCGCTAGGGTGCCTGAACCGAGGCAAGCGACGACGAAGGAGGCGTGAGATGACCGCCGAGGCAGCACCGACAACCGCAGGGACCGAGAACGACCGCTCGCGCTGGCTGGCGCTCTACGTGCTCTGCGCGGGGATGCTGATGATCGTCCTCGACGTGACCATCGTCAACGTCGCCCTGCCGACGATTCAAGACAGCCTCGGCTTCTCGCAGAGCAGCCTTGCCTGGGTCGTCAACGCCTACCTGATCCCCTTCGGCGGCCTGCTGTTGCTCGCCGGCCGGCTCGGCGACCTGCTCGGCCAGCGGCGCATGTTCCTGATCGGCCTCGGCGTCTTCACCTTCGCCTCGCTGCTCTGTGCCGCCTCCGAGAACCAGGCGATGCTGATCTCAGGCCGCTTCTTCGCCGGGGTCGGCGGGGCGATGGCCTCGGCCGTGATCCTGGGGATGATCGTGACCATGTTCCCGGAGCCGCGCGAGCAGGCGAAAGCGATCGGCGTCTACGGCTTCGTCGCCTCCGCCGGCGGCTCGATCGGCCTGCTCCTCGGCGGCATCCTGACCCAGGCGATCAGCTGGCACTGGATCTTCATCATCAACCTGCCGATCGGCATCGTCACGGCCTACGGCGCCCTGCGCCTGGTCGACGGCAGGCCCGGGATCGGCTTCAAGGCCGGCGCCGACATCCCCGGCGCCGCCCTGATCACCAGCTCGCTGATGCTCGGCGTCTACACGATCCTCGGCATCAACCAGCACGGCTGGGGCTCGGCCCAGACCCTGATCCTCGGCGCGATCTCGTTCGCCCTCGGTGCCGCCTTCATCGCCCGCCAGGCACGGATCGAGAACCCGCTGATGCCGCTGCGGCTCTTCCGCTCGCGCAACGTCGCCGGCGCCAACACGATCCAGGCGCTGCTGGTCGCCGGCATGTTCGGGATGTTCTTCCTCGGCGCCCTCTACCTGCAGCGGATCCTCGGCTATGACGCGCTCCAGGTTGGCCTCGCCTTCCTGCCGGCGACGGTGGTGATGGGCACCCTCTCGCTCGGCTTCTCGGAAAGGCTGATCATGCGCTTCGGCCCGAAGACGACGCTGATCCCGGGCGTGATCGCGGTCGGCATCGGCCTGCTGCTCTTCGCCCGCACACCGGTCGAAGGCACCTACCTCACCGACCTGCTGCCGCCGATGCTGCTGGTCGGCCTCGGCGTCGGCTCCGCCTTCCCGGCGCTGATGACGCTGGCGATGTCGGGGGCGACTCCGGAAGACGCCGGCCTCGCCTCCGGCTTGGTCAACACCAGCATGCAGGTCGGCGGCGCGATCGGCCTCGCCGTGCTGGCGACGCTCTCGGCGCAGCGCACCGAAAACAAGCTCGCCGACGGCGTCGGCCAGCTGTCGGCGCTCAACTCCGGCTACCACCTTGCCTACGTCGTCGGCGCCGTCCTGGTCGCGATCGCCACCGCGATCGCCGTCACGGTGCTGAAGCCGGCTTCTACCGCGGAAAAGCACCACGCAGCACATGAGCCATCTGGCGCGGGTCTTCGAGCTGGGGGTAGTGAGCCAGCGCCGGAAGCTCGGTGACCGGAACCGACGGGCGCAGCTCGCGCAGCGCCGCTAGAACGTCCGTCGTCGCCACCGGGTCCTGCAGCCCCCAGGCGAGGCTGAGCTCGCCCGGCCAGTCGCGGATCGCGCCGTGCCAGCGCTCGGCGTGCTCTTCGCGCTGGTCCATGTAGGAGACCAGGCGGTGGCCGAGGGTGCGGCCGCCGTTGTAGCTGACCAGCGACCACTGGTCAGCTCCCTCGCGGTCGGTCAGCGGGTGTGCCGCCGAGAAGACGGAGCCGAACTGGTGGCGGAAGATGCGCTCGCTGGAGAGCTTGGCGACGAGCGGGCCAATTCGGCTGCGCAGCAGCTGCTGCGCCGGCGTCGGGCTGGCCCGTTCCAGCACCATGCTGCCGTTGAAGAGCAGGATGCCGTCGAGTCGCATCGACAGCTTCCTTTCGAGGTCGCGGGCCATCAGCTCGGTTGCCACCGAGGTGCCCATGTCGTGGGCCATGACGAAGACGGGCCGGCCGCCGCCGTGACGGCGCACCAGCTCTTCGGTCAGGTCGGCCTGCCAAAAGAGGCTGTAGTCGTGCTCGGGCGGCTTCTCGGAGAGGCCGAAGCCGAGGAAGTCGAAGGCGAGCAGGTTGCGCTCTGGTTCCTGCTTGATCAGCAGCCGCCAGTCATAGGAGCTGGAGGGGAAGCCGTGCAAGAGCAGTAGCAGCGGCCCCGGGCCCGGCTGGCGGAAGCTGTGGATCGCGTAGCCGCGGAACTCCTCGCTGTCGCCGCGCTGGCGCCAGACCCGGGCGCGCTCGGTGAGGGGCATGTCGCCGCCCCCTCAGGCGAAGCGCTTGACGAAGGTAAGGGCAGTGTCGGCGACCCCGCGCCAGCGGTCGTCGATCGTCAGCGAGTGATCGCGGCCCGGCATCACGACGTGCTCGGTGATGCCCTCGTTACGGCTCTGCTTCTTGAAAGCGGCCCTGCTCATCGCCGGCGGCACCGCGTGGTCGTTCTCGCCGGTGGTGATCAACAGCGGCCCGCGCTCGGGGTTCTCGGTGTCGACCTTGGTCTCGGTGCCGGGGTTGAGGTTGGCCATCGCCGCCTGGAAGATCGGCTTGCCCGGCGCGGCGACGTGGAACTCCTCGTAGATCCGCTTCGCCTCCTCCTCGGCGAGCGCGTTGGCCCAGCCGTAGCGGAACTGCTCGAGGCTGAGGGTGACGGCGCGGCCGCGGTTGGCCGGGTTGCGCAGCACCGGCAGGGTTGTGCGGATCGCCGCGATCGGCAACGGCAGCACGCCGCGGAAGGGCGCCGGGTCGACCGCGACCGAGGCGGCGGCGTGGCCGCGACCGGCGAGGATCTGGGCGATCAGCCCGCCGAAGGAGTGGCCGATCACCGCCGGCTTCTTCGTCAGGGCGCCGATCGCCTCGGCGAAGTGGTCGGCGACCTGGGCGACGCCCTTGCCGGCGAAGGCCTCCGGGTTGGCTCGCGCCGCCTCGACCGTCTCGGGGTCGTCGGGCCAGCCGGGCGTCAGCGGCGCGTAGCCGGCCGCCTCGAAGACCTCGGCCCAGCGGTCCCAGCTACTCGGCAGCAGCCAGAGGCCGTGGATGAACACCACCGGCGTCCGCCCGGTCGCGTTCGCCTTCTCGATCTGCTCCGCCTCGCCCTGCGTGATCGTCGCCATCCTTCACCTTTCCCCGGGGTGTGTATGACTGCGGTCAGCCAGTGTATGGATGAGTGGGCGTTTTGCCTTCCGGGGAGAGGAGGTCGAAGCCGTCGGGGGTGTTGAGGTGGTTGGGCCCGCGCCCCGGCGAGTCGGTGTGGCCGTACTGCCAGACGATCTTGCGGCCGCGGGGATCGATGATCGCGACCCGGTGGCGGTAGTCGTCGTTGACGGCGATGTCGCCGCCCGGCAGGCGCTCGGCGAGGCTCGGGTGGTCGAGCATTCCCGGTCCCGAGGAGGGGTGGTAGGACCAGAGGATCTTGCCCTTGCGGTTGAACTCGTAGATCCCGCCGGGGCTGGTGTAGTCGGCGACCAGGTAGCGGTCGGGACCGAGCTGCTGTGGGTCGGAGGGGTATTCGATCGGCAGCTGCACGCTCCAGACGAGCTTGCCCGAGCGGGTGACCTCGTCGATGTAGGAGCCGTTGACCTCGGAGATCAGCAGGTCTCCGTTGGCGCAGCGGCGTGTCGCCGTTGGGCGAGCCGAGCGCGTGCGGGGGTTCGTGTTCGCAGCGCGAGGGTTCGCCGATTTCCCGCAGCACCTTCTTCGCCCGGGAGACGATCAGCACGCGGCAGTTCTGCGCGTCGGCGACCGAGACCGACCCGTCGCGCCAGAGGTAGGCGTCGTCGGGCTCGTGCAGGTAGCCGGGTTCGGAGCCGGTGACGCCGGGGTGTCCGTAGGACCAGAGCAGCTTGCCGGAGGGGAAGCCGAGCTGGACGATGCGCTCGTTCTGCTCCTCGTTGGAGATGATCTGGGTGCCGCCGTGGGTGAAGAAGGCGTCGTCGGGGAAGTAGAAGCCGCCCGGCGGGGCCGGATGGGCGTGCGAGGGGAAGCGCCAGAGGATCTTCTTGCGGGCGTTGACGACGAGCAGCCGGTTGTTGCCTCGGTCGGCGATCAGCAGCCGGCCGGCGAACGGGGCGGGCGAGTCTGCCGCCGCGCTCGCTGTCTTCGCCGCGGGGTGTTCGGCCTGCCCTTCGGTCGCCGGCGCCGCGACGCGGTGCAGGCGCAGCTCGATGACGCTGCGCAGCGCGGTCCCGCCCGGTGCGGTGCCGCCGATCAGGTAGGCGGTCGAGCCGACCGTGGTCGCGCCGGCGCCGGAGACGCGGAAGGGCAGCCGGCCCGCCGGAGCCAGCCGCTTGCTCGCCGGGTCGAAGCGCCAGATGCTGTCGCTCGGGTTGCCGCCCGCTTCGCCGCCGAGGACGTAGATCGCGCCGCCGAGGGTGACCGCGGCGGCGTGGGAGACCGGCAGGCGAAGCCGGCCGATGACGTGGGCGGTGCCCGCGCGCGGGTCGATTTCCTGGATCGCGTCGCTCGCGCTGCCGCTCCCGGTCTCCCCGCCGAAGGCGTAGATCCGCCCGCCCATCGTCGCAACCGCCATGTAGCGGGCGGGGGCGGGCAGGGTCGCCACTTCGGTGAAGTTCGCTGCCGTCGCCGCTGGCGAGGACGGAGTCGAGCGGCGCTTGGCCGTCGTATCCGCCGAGCACGTAGGCACGGCCGCCGATCGTCACCGCGCTGAGGTCGGAGCGGACGGTGGGGAGTTGGCCGGTGGGCGTCGCGGCTGCCGCCGAGCCGACGGTCCCTCCGGACGCGGGCAAGGCCTGCACTTCGTCGGTGCTCGCTTCGGTGCCGCCGCCGAAGACGAGCACCCGGTCGCCGAGCAGCGTCGCCGCGGCGTCGTGCAGCGGTCCGGTGAGGGAGCCGGCCTGGCGCAGCCGTCCGCTTGCCGGAGTCGAGCTGGAAGACGCCGCTTACCGAGGCTTCGGCCGAGTCGAGCCCGCCCACGATCAGCGGGCCGCCCGCCAGCCCGACGACCGTCGTCCCCGAGATCGGAGCCGGCAACGGCTTCGCGGTGCGGGTGATGAGAACCGTCCGCGTTGCCGCCTGACCGACGGTTCCCGAATCCGCCCCGCTGCCCGAGCCGCCGCCGCGGGAGCCGAGGATGACGATCGCGATGACGAACAGCCCGGCCACGGCGAGCAGCGGCAGTAGCCGCCGCCTGCGCCGTTGACGAGCCATCGCGGCCCGCCCCCGCCTTGGCCGGGCTCGGATGGGCCGGCGCTCGTCCACCTCGTGAGAATGGAGCAGGGGCGTAAATCGCGCCTAAGCGGAGATTGAGAGAAGTCTCACCTCGGCGAGGGCACCGTTGCGGGCCGTCTGTGAAAGTTTCTTCGCATCGTCAAATGGACGAGCGCAACGGCCGATGAAGCGTCCATGTTCTCATCCCGAAGCAAGTCAGCCGCCCGAGCGGGTCTCTCCTCCGCACTCACCCTCCTAGCGCTCTGCGCGGCGATGCTCCTGCTGCCCGCCGTCGGCTTGGCGGCGCCGCCTGTCGAACCGCCGCTGCCGCAGCTCGGCTTCGAACCGGGCAGCTACGACTTCGGCCTGCAGCAGGTCAACTCGTCCAACCAGGCGACCCTGCAGCTACGCAACGAAGGCGAAGCGGCCGCCCCCGTCTACTCGCTTGAAATCGTCGGACCCGGCTCAAGTGTCTACTCGATCGACGGCGGTGGGACCAACTGTTACGGCGCCAACCTGCAGCCGGGCCAAAGCTGCTCGATCCGGGTCGACTTCAACCCCTACGACGCCGTCCGGTTCGACGCTCAGCTACGCGCCGGCTCCGAAGGGGGCACCAGCTTCACCGCGAGCCTCAGCGGCGAAGGCGGCCGCGCGGTGATCGGCCCCGCCGTCGACCCGACCAACTTCGGCGCCGCGGTGGTCGGCTCGGCCGGCGTCACCAAGACGATCGATGTCGTCAACAGCGGCAACTACCCCGGCGGCGCCTTCATCGCCGTGATCGCCGGCGGCGCGATCGGCAGCTTCCACCTGCTCGACGAGAACTGCACCGGGATCCGCATCACCCCGGGCGCGGGTTGCACCCTGCTGGTCAACTTCCAGCCGCTCAGCAGCGGCGTGAAGACCGCCCGCCTCGGCCTCTTCGGCGAAGGGGAAGGCCCCAACGAGGTGACACTGAGCGGGATCGGGGTCGACGCCCCGATCGAACCACGCGCTGAACTGCCCGCGAGCGGCGCCGCGGCGAAGCCCCACCCTCGTCACGGGCGCAGAGCCGGCAGGTTCGGCCGGCGTCAGACCCTGCGCTGGCACCGCTACAGCCGTTCGCTGATCCGGCCCGTCGTGCGCTGAGTCAGCCGTCCTCGACTTCGCGGTAGTGGTCGCGCCAGATCACCCGGTGGACGCCGCAGGTGGCGGGGGAGGGTCCGCAGGCCGGGGATGAACGGGATGCAGATGAAGGCGAGGCTGAGCAGCGCCCATCAGGACGAAGATCAGGGCGTCGGCGTTGGGCGATTCGTTGAACGGTTCGATCTGGTACCAGAAGGTGTAGAGCCAGAGCCAGACCTGGCCGGGATAGCTGCCCGGTCTCGTTCATCATTCCCCACTGGGTGCCGAGTAGGTGCTGGCCTTCGGCTCGCTCCTCGAAGTATTCGCCGCCGGAGAGGAAGAGCAGCGGCTTGGTGTAGTTGGTCTGGTAGAAGCGGTGGTCGCTGGTGAGCAGGGCGCCGTCGAGGCCGCCGCTCTGGGCGAGCGCCGAGCAGTGCCGTCATCATCGGCGCCACCGGGCCGTAGCGGCCGGCGGGCAGGACCAGGCACGCCGCGGGCGAAGCGGGCCTTGGCGAGGCCTTCTTCGTAGTTGCTCGGTCCAGGCTTCCTGCAGCGCCGGCGGCGACGCCTGGTAGGCCGCGAGCGCGACTTTGAGGCGCGGGTTGGCCGGGATCTCCTGCAGCGGTTCGATCACGAAGTCCTTCGCCGTGTCGATCGGGATGCGCACGCCCGGGGCGCTCTGCAGGTCGAGCGGGCCGATCTTCTGCGTGGCTTCGGGTGTGTGGTTGTAGGGAGGTCCGTATTCGGCCAGCTCGCTGGTCCCGTCCAGCTCGGTGAGCGAGGTGGCGACGAAGTCGCTCGGGTCGGCCTGCGCCCAGCTCTGGATCGTCGTCGGCGAGTCGTCGGGGGAGGAGAAGAGGACGGTGAGGACGACCGCCAGCACGGTGACGACCCCCAGCGCGACGGCCAGCTCCTTGACCAGGTCGTAGCGGACGAACGGCCCGGGCCAGGGGGCGCGCTCGTCCGCCGCGGCGGGGGGCGTCGCACTCATCGCGCCGCTCCCTCGACCGCTCGGCGGGCGGCGGCGCGGGTGCTGCGGACTTCGCCGGGTAGGGCGGGACGACACCGTGGCGGCGTACCAGCAGGACGTGCCAGACGACCAGCGCGACCACCGCCAGCGGCAGCAGGATCACGTGGAATGTGTACATCTGGCCGAAGTCGGCGACGTTGAAGAAGGCGCCGACCCCGACCGAGTTGAGCCCGTCCTTGCCCTCGCTGGCGATCCACTGCGAGTCGAAGTTCTGCTGTGAGAGGTAACCGGTGAAGGCCGCGCCGATCGCGACCAGGAAGGTGATCGCGCCGGTCACCCAGGTGCGCGCGCGGCCGCCGCGCCAGGCCGCCATGAAGAACTTGCCCCAGAGGTGGACGACCATCGCGAAGAAGAAAAGCTCCACCCCCCAGAGGTGGATGCTGTTGAAGAAGCGCCCGAGGCTGTCGGTGTGCCACCAGCCGGGCCCGCCGAGGCCGAGGACCATCCCCGAGACGACGACGACGATCAGCGCCGCGATCGTGGCGACGCCGAAGACGTAGATCCAGGAGGAGACGTAGGAGGGCTGGCGGTCGGGCAGGAGCTTCTCCGGCGGCAGCGAGCTGACCGCGCGCTCGCGCACCCAGGTCGTCCACATCTTGCGCTCCTCGTTGCTCACGGGCTGCGTTCCCGCTTCGGGAACGGGATCAGGATCGCGGCGACGAAGACGGCGATCATCAACAGGATCACGATCACGTTCGGCACCGACATCTGGAAGAAATGCCAGTGGACGTAGTGAGCGGGATCGCTCAGGTCGAATACTGCTGCAAAGAGGGGCGAAACCACACGGTCACGCTATAGCCGCTGCGCGGCCTGTCAATTGTGGTTTATCCGCACCCTTTACAGCGCGAAGACCAGGCTGCAGAAGACGCCCATGACGATGCAGTAGACGCCGAACGGGGTCAGGCGGTTGGTCTCGAAGAATTTGAGCAGGAACTTGACTGCGAGCCAGGTGGTGAGCGCGGCGGCGAGGGCGCCGACCAGTGCCTGCCCACGCACGCCGTCGCCGGCGGAACCGAGCAGTTCCGGCAGCTTGAGGAAGCCGGCGGCGGCGATGATCGGCGTCGCCAGCAGGAAGGAGTAGCGGGCCGCGTCCTCGTTGGAGAGGCCGACGACGAGGCCGCCGCCCATCGTCACCCCCGAGCGCGAGATGCCGGGAATCAGCGCCGCGGCCTGCGCGGTGCCGACGGCGACCGCCTGTTTCCAGCTCAGCTTGGCGATGCGGGGGTCGGCGTCGCCTTCGAAGTCGCCGCGGCGCGGCGGGCGCTTGCGCATGCTCTCGAAGGCGAGCAGGAGGATCCCGTTGAGGATCAGGAAGGCAGCCGCGGTCTGGGCCGAGGCGAAGAGGGTGCGCAGCGGGTGCTCGAGCAGCAGGCCGATCAGGCCGGCCGGGACGGTGCCGACGACGAGCAGCCAGCCGAGCTTGGCGTCGCTGTCGCCCTCGCCGATCTGGCGGTCGCGCAGCGAGCGGCCGATCCCGCGGAAGATCCGCATCCAGTCCTCGCGGAAGATGACGAAGAGGACGATCGCGGTGGCGCAGTGGGTGCCGACGAGGAAGGTGAGGAAGAACTTGTCGTTCTGGTGGATGTTCCAGCCGAACAGCTGCGGCGCGATCACGGCGTGGCCGAGGCTGGAGATCGGGAACGGCTCGGCGATGCCCTGCAGGAGGCCGAGCACGATCGCCTGGAAGTAGGAGATGGGATCCATGTCCGCGGCAGCCTATTCGTGCCGGCCTAAAGAGGGGATGAGAATCTCAGCCGGCGGCTTCGGCTCGCCTGAGGCCGCCGCGGGCCCAGAGGGCGAAAAGGACCGGCAGGGTGGCGGCGATCGCGAAGGCGAGGGCGACTACGACCGGTTCGCCGGAGATGAAGCCGCGGCCGGCCTCGAGCAGGGCGGTCACCGGGTTGACCGAGGCGACCGCGTGGATCCAGCCGCTGAGCAGGCTGAGCGGCACGTAGACCGGGGCGAGGAAGAGGATCAGGAAGACCGGGAACTGCATGAACGGCCCGCCCTGGATCGAGCGGACCCGCATCGCCACCCCCGTCGCCCACATCGTCGCGGTCAGGTTGGTGAGGATCGCCAGGCCGAAGAGGCCGAACAGTTCGATCCTGGCCCCGGTGACTTCCATGCCCGCGACCAGCGCGATCGCGGTCAGCACGGCCCAGGTGATCAGAGCGCGGGTCAACGCCGCCAGCGCGTAGCCGGCGACGATCCCGTTGCGGTTGCTCGCCGCGAGCAGGTAGCGGCGGGCGAAGCCGGTCTCGAAGTCGCGGGCGATGCCGAAGCCGGTGAAGACGCCGCCGAAGGCCGCCGACTGGAGCAGGACAAAGACGTACTGGAAGGCGGTGTAGCCGTTGGGGAAATCGAAGCCGGGGGTCTTGCCGATCGCCGAGAGCCCGCCGGCGAAGGCGAGGAAGAAGAAGAGCGGGAAGACCAGCGCCGGGAAGAGGAAGGCCGGGTTGGTGAGGAAGTTGTGGACGCTGCGCCAGGCGACCGCCAGCGCGATCGTGCGGAAGCTCGCCGTCCGGCGGCTCTCGCCCGCCGCGCTCACGTTCGCACCAGGCGGGTCTTCAGAGCGGCGCTCGCCGCCGCCATCCCGATGCCCAGGACCGCCGCGGCGATGCCGAAGCCGAGCGCCAGATCACCCAAATTCCAACCTTCGATCAGCAGCGAGCGGAACGCCTGCAGCAGGTAGGAGACCGGGTTGGCCGAGGCAACGTCGTGAAACCACGAGGTCTGCAGCAGGTTGAGTGGCAGCGCCATCGAGGAGATGAAGAGGAAGACGAAGAAGACCGGGAACATCCCCTGCACCGCCTCGCCGGAGCCGGTGCGCAGGGCGACGAAGAGGCCGATCGAGCCGAAGCCGACGGTGATCAGGACTGAGAGGGCCACGATCACCAGCGCGCCGCCGGCCCCGGCGGCCAGTTCGGCCCCGGCGATCAGCCCGACCGCCAGGTAGGTCGCCGCCTGGACAAGGCCGAGCACGACGGCGCCCGCGAGCAGGCCGCTGAGCAGCGCCGCGCCGCGCAACGGGGTCAGCGCCATGCGATTGAGGAAGCCGGTCTCGATGTCGCGGGCCAGGTCGGTGCCGGCGTTCATCACCGAGAACAGCGCCCCCTGCATGAAGGGCACGGCGAGGGCGAAGGTGAGGTAGGAGTCGGTCGGGAAGCCGGGCAGGCTGGTCGCGCTTTTCAGCCCGCCCGAGTTGACCGCGAGCAGGAAGAGGGGAAAGATCAGCGCCGGGACGATCTGCGCCGGCTGGCGCAGGGTGCGCAGGACCGAGCGGCGGGCGAGCTGCCCGACCTGAGTGCGCAGGCGGCTGCTCACGCGGGGCTCACGGCTTCCGCCGCGGCGTCCTCAGCCTCCTCGACCTCCTCCTCGGCGCCCTCCAGCGAACGGCCGGTCTTGGCGAGGAAGACGTCGTCGAGCGAGGGGGCGTGCAGCTGCAGGTGCTCGATCGCGATCCCCTCGGAGTCAAGTGCGCGGACGACGTCGGCGAGCTGGGCCTCGCCGCCCTCGAGGCGGGCGGAAGCACCTCGTGGCGAGGCGCCGGCGCGGGCGCCGAAGCGCTCCAAAACGGCGGCGAGGCGCTCCCGTTCGCTCGGCTCGCGGGGCACCGCTTCGACCGTCGGCCGGCCGATCTCGGCCTTCAGCTCGGCCGGCGTGCCCTCGGCGACGATCCTGCCGTGGTCGATGATCCCCACCCTGCCGGCGAGCGTGTCGGCCTCCTCTAGGTACTGGGTGGTGAGGAAGACGGTGACGCCGTCCTCGGCGGCGAGCCGCGCCACCTCGTCCCAGAGCGCGGTGCGGCTCTGGATGTCGAGGCCGGTGGTCGGCTCGTCGAGGAAGAGGATCGACGGGTTGTGGACCAGCGCCAGGGCGAGGTCGAGGCGCCGCTTCATCCCGCCCGAGTAGCCGCCGACCTTGCGATCGGCAGCTTGGGAGAGGCCGACCCGCTCGAGCAGCTCCTGGCCGCGCTCGGCGCGCTCGGCCTTGGCCAGTCCGTGCAGGGCGGTCTGCAGGCGCATGTGCTCGCGCCCGGTGAGCAACGGGTCAAGCGCAGCCTCCTGCAGGGCGGCGCCGATCGAGGCCCTGACCAGTGGCCCCTGCTTGACGATGTCGAAGCCGGCCACCCGCGCCGTCCCCGCCGTCGGCGGCAGCAGCGTGGTCAGCATCAGCACCGTGGTCGACTTGCCGGCGCCGTTGGGGCCGAGGAAGCCGTAGATTTCACCCGCCTGCACTTGCAGGTCGATCCCGTCGACCGCCCGCGGCCCGTTCTTGAACTCACGCACGAGCCCGTCGACTTCGATGCCCTCTTGCCGGTCAGCCGCCATAGCCGCCCAGCAGGCTAGCGATCCATAGGATCGGGTTCGTGAAGCCCGTCACTGTCTCGGTCGTCGTGGCGAAGTCCCGCCAGGAGGTCTTCGAGTTCCTCTCCGTGCTGGCCAACCACGAGTCGTTCCTCGACCACATGCTGGTCGACTGGGAGTTCTCCGGGCCGCGCAGCGGCGTCGGGGCCAAGGCCGAGGCGAAGGCGAATGTGCCGATGTCCCAGGACTGGACCGAGTTCGAGATCGTCGAGGCAGAGGAGCCGGGCCGGATCGTCGAGGAGGCGGTCGGCGCCGGCGGTAAGCGCCGCACCCGCGGCACCTACATGCTCGATGACCTCCCCGCGGGGAAGACCAAAGTCTCCTTCGAGTTCGCCTGGCTCGAGGCCTCGCGCCCGGAACGCCTCTGCCCGCCGCTGACCCGCGCCTTCATCCGCCGTCCCAACGGCAAGGCAATGCGGCGCATGGCCAAGCAGCTGGCAGCTGATGCGGCATAGCCGGTCCGGTACTTCTCAGCCATTCTCCGAACGCCCGCCTATCCTTTTGAGCATGGCCACGCGGCCCGACGATCCCCTTGCCAAGGCCGCGCTGTCGGCACGCGAGCGCCGCGTCGTCGTGCGCTTCGTCGACCGGCTTCGTGACGAGCTCGGCCCAGACCTGATCGCTGTTTGGCTCTACGGCTCTCGTGCCCGCGGCGAGAGGCCCCACGCGGACTCCGATGTCGACCTCCTGGTGATCGCCGAGGGGGACGGCGAACGCCGGCAGCGCCTTGCGCTGGAGTTGAGCGAGGCGGCCGCGATCGCCGAGGGCGAGAGCCCGTTCACCTATTCGGTGCATGTCTATGACCCCGATTGGCTGCGCGGACGGCGCGAGATCGAGTCCTTCTTCATCGCAGAGGTCGATCGGGACAAGCTCGTCCTCGCCGGCAGCGCGCTGGAGGGAGGCGAGGCACCGTGAGCCCTCGCTCGAGCGAGTTCATGGAAGAGGCCCGTGATCGCCTCGCGGTCGCGCGGGTGCTGGTCGAATCGGGCCACCCGGGCTCTGTCGTCAGCGCCGCTTATTACGCGATGCTGAACGCCGCCCGCGCCGCCCTCTCCGAGCGGGGCGAGCACGCCAAGACCCACAGCGGCACCTGGACGCTGTTCAGCGCGGCCTTCGTCGCGCCCGGCGAGTTCGACCAAGGGCTGAGCGCTCTGGCCCGCCAGGCCAAGGAGGCGCGCGAAAAAGGCGACTACGAGGCGGCGCCACCCAGCGCAGCCGAAGCCGCTCGTTACGTCGAGGGTGCCGCCGACTTCATCGCCGCCGTCGAAGAGCTGCTCGGTGGTGGTGAGCCCAAGGAGTAAGCGAAGAGCTGCGGCGAGGGGATCCCGATCACCTCGCCTTTGAAGCGCTTCTCGCGGCCGTAGACGACCCAGGTGGTGTCGATTTCGCCGATGTCGAGGTCGAGGCGCAGCTCGTCGGCGTGGTCCTCGACGTGCTCCATGTGGGTCAGGCCGGAGTCGTACTCGCCGCGCAGCAGGCCCTCGCCGACGACGGGCTTTGAGACCACGTCGATCACCTCCTCCCACTGCGAGAGGTCGACGTAGCCCTTGGTCGCGGGGACGATGCCGATCGAGCGCGGCACCTCGACCTCGCGGCGGCTGAGCAGGACCAGGTGCTTGGTCGGGTAGATGAAGGTGTCGACGACGAAGACCTCGGTCCAGTACTTCTCGGTGATCTCGTGGACCTTGGGGTGGGCGCTGCACTGGACGAGGAAGGTGTTCGGCTGCTCGCGGACCATCTCCAGGCCGGCGAAGAGGTCTGTGGTCAGCTCGATCCGATATTCGTCTACTCCCTGGAAGGCGAGGTAGCGCTGCACTGCTCGCTCATGGCATGTTCCCTCCGGCCCGAGCGTGACCACCGTGACTTTGTCCCCTTGGGCTGCGAACATGTGCAAGGTCAGCGTAGCGACTGAAAAGGAATCCTCAAGCGGTATGGGAGAGATCGAGATGAGACGAGTCGTCAAGGTGCTTTTGGGAACCGCAGTCGCAGCGCTCCTCGCGCTGGGGCCGATCGCCGAGCCGAGCGGGGCTGCCATGCCGCTCGCGAACGCCTCCTGCGCGAAAGCGACCAACATCGAGGCGATCATCGACGACTCGGGCTCGATGGCGGTCACCGACGCGGGCCGCCTGCGGGTGCAGGCGATGAACCTGCTGATCGACACGCTCAGCCCTTCGACCCAGCTGGGCGCGGTCGAGTTCGGCTCGGCGCTTTTCGAAACCCCCGGCGCCGACACCGTCTTCCCGCCGCAGCCGGTCGGGCCCAACGCGGCCACGATGCGAACCGCGCTGGAAGCCAAGATCCACGCCGACAACGGCGCCACCGACTACAACGCCGCCTTCGCCCAGTCCGACGCCGACAATCCCAGCGCCGACGCGCGGATCTTCCTCACCGACGGCGGCCACGACATCGGCACCTACAACGAAGCCCACCTCGTCCACAACGTGCCGACCTACGTGATTGGCTTCGGCGGGATCACCCTGCCCGAAGACCAGGCGCGGCTGAAAAAGATCGCCGCCGACACCGGCGGCAGCTACTTCCCGCTCACCGACTCGAGCCGGCTGCAGGCTGTGATGAACAACATTGAGGCGGCGCTGACCTGTCAGACGCCGCCGCGCCAGTTCACCGACACGCTGGCCAAAGGCGCGAGCAAGCTGCACAGCATTTCGATCGGCGCGGCGACCAAATCGATTCAGATCACGCTGACCTGGGCGAGCCCGCTCGACAAGTTCAAGCTCTCCGGCCTGCGGCTCACCGGCCCCAGAGGCCTGATCGCCGTCGCCTCCCGCCCCCACAAGCCCAAGCCGAGAAAGCTGAAGGTCACGACGACCGCGAGCTCTACCTTCACCGTGGTCAAAGTCTCGGGCCTGCGCAAGGGCCAGCTCCACTTCGCGGTGAAAGCGACCACGATCGGCTCCGGCGCTCCGAAAGTGACGCTGACGACCCAGGTAGGCCAGAGCTCGCACCCCTAGAGGCGACCGGCCGGGCCCGGGGTGCTGCGACCCCGGGCCTCAGGCGGACACCGGGCGGACGGTCATGACGACCATGTCGTCGCGCAGCGGCCCGCCGCTGCGTGCGATCGCGTCCTGGCGCAGGCACTCGGTCATCTCGGCGAGATCGAGATCGGCAAGGGAGTGCGCGAGGGCGCCCAGCTCCTCGCCGCCGACGTGCGTGCCGGGCGGGCCGGCCTCGAACCAGCCGTCGGTGGCGAGGACGAGGGTCTCGGTGGGGAGCAGCTCGCCCTCGTGATGCCCCTGTGGCGAGTCGGCCCAGCCTCCGAGGATCGAGCCGCCGCCGAGTTGCACGGCCCCGCTTCGCTTGACGTGAATTGCCGCCGGGTGGCCCGCGGCGGCGAGGCTGAGCTTCCAGCGCTCGCCCTCGCGGCGCAGCCGCAGCAGCAGGGCGGTGGCGAAGTCGTTGAGGCTGCGGCCCTCGAGCAGCATCTCGTTGAGCTGGGCGAGTAGCGCCCCCGGCTCGTCGATCTGGCGGGCCAGCCCGCGCATCGAGTGACGCAGTGCGACCGAGACGCCGGCGGCGTCGCTGCCCTTGCCGGCGACATCGCCGATCATGATCCAGCAGCCGTCCTCGGTGGGGAGGATGTCGTAGAGGTCGCCGCCGACCTCCATTCCCTCGCCGAAGGCTTCGAAGACGACGGCGACATCGAGGCCGCGCACGTACGGTGGTTCGGGAGGCCGCATGCCACGCTGCAGGGTCTGCGCGATCCGGTCGCGCTCCTCGTACAGGCGGGCGTTGTCGAGGGCGAGCGCCGCCCGGTCGGCCAGCTCGCCGAGCAGTTGCAGATCCTCGTCGTCGTAGCGCAGATCCGTGCTGGCGTGCAGCAACGAGAGGGCGCCGAGGGTCGAGCCGCGGGCGACGAGCGGCGCCACCGCGGCGGATTGGTAGCGGGTCTCTTCGATCAGGCGGCGGTGATCCTCGCTCTGGACGACGGCCCGCATCGTCTCGGGGGAGGTGAGGTCGCGCCAGACCATCGGCCGGCCGGCGCGCAGCACCTGGGCGACCGGGTGCTCGCCGCGTGGGTCCAGCGGGGCGCCGCGCCGGACCTCCTCCAGCGTCGACGCCGCGTCCGGCTTCGCCGCGCCGACGATGCTGTTGCCGATCCAGCCGTCGCGGCGGACGAGGTCGATCACGCAGAGCTCGGCGAGCTCAGGGACCGCGGCTTCGACGATGTTGCGGGCGGTGCGGTCGAAGTCGAGCGAGGCGTCGAGCCCCCGCGTCGCGGCGACGAGGAACTCCTGGGCGCGCCGCCGGCGCTTCTCGACGGTGATGTCGCGGGCGATAACGGAGGCGCCGACGATGCCCAACGCCGGGAGCTCGATCGGCGCGATCGTCAGCGAGACGTCGATGCGGGCGCCGTCCTTGCGGATCCGCTCCGTCTCGAAGTTCTCGATGCGTTCGCCGCGGGCGATCCGGGTGAGGGTGCCCCGCTCCTCGTTCTTGAGATCGGCGGGGATGATGAGCGAGACGTGGCACCCAATCGCTTCCTCCTCGCTGTAGCCGTAGAGGCGGGTGGCGCCGGGGTTCCAGGCGGTGAGGACCCCGTCCATGTCGGAGCTGGTGACCGCGCCCTGGCTGCTCCTCACGACTTCCGCCAGATGGCGCTGGGCCCACTCCGACTCGGCGCGCTCGCGCAGGTCGTGGATGAAGCCGACGAAAAGGGGCGGCTCGATGCCGGCCACACGGGTGACGTTCAGCTCGACCGGGATCGGCGAGCCGTCTCGGTGCAGCGCCTGGATCTCGATCCGCCGGTCGATCAGCTCGCCCTCGCCGGTTCGCAGGTAGTTCGCCAGGCCGGCCCGGTGGGACTCGCGCATCGGCTCGGGAATGACGAGCCCCGCCAGCTCGCGGCCAAGCGTTTCGCCGCGCTCGAAGCCGAGCAACTCCTCGGCGCCGTCGTTGAACTCGACCACTTTGCCGAGATGGTCCATCGTGATCACCGCTTTGCCCGCTGCCGAGCTCACCGCTCCAAACTACCCCGAGCGCCGCTCGGGCGCACCGATTGCCCTACGGCTCGAGCATGAAGAGCTCGACAGCCACGTCGGGATTGACGTGGACCTGGCTCATGTAGGCGCGGACCTTACGTCCCGTGGCTTCTTCGACGACCGCGGTGAACTGCTCCTCCATCGTCTCCTGGAAGGTGCGGCGGAAGGCTTCGACCGCCTGGCCCTCGCCGCGCTCGAGCAGCGTTTGCTCGACCGTGGTGAAGCCGTTCCAAAGGACGCAGACGACGAGGTCATCGAAGATGTGGGTCTTGGCCATCGCCGGTCCCCGGCCGTAGAAGCGCATGTGGATGTGCGCGAGGCCGTTCGATATGGCTGCCAGCGCCTCCCCCTGGGGGTGCCCCGAATCCAAGCCCGCTCCTTCTCCGCCCCTCTTGGCCAATTCGTCGAAGGGGGAGAGTTGCGGCGAGCCCCTCCGGCGTTCCAAGACGGTACCACCGTCGGCTCTATTGCCGCTGACTTAGTAGGCTGACAGCCCGACCGATCACACGGGCCAGCGCACAGGGCTTTCAACGGCTGACCGGGCAGCGAGGGACTTCGAGCCAACGCCGTCCGTGCAGAGTCGCGCGAGGAGCGATTGAGGTTGGCAACTCTGTCGAATCGAGCCCGCGCTTTCGACCCTCCAGTCGTGGCGTTGGAACTGGCGCAGGACTGGAGCACCGATGGTCGGAAAAGAGACACCCAAGGGTGGCCACTCGCTGGTCGAGCTCTCGAACGCGATGGTCGCCCTGCACCGCGAGTACTTCGGCCGCGGTCCGGGGGCGGCGAAGAGCTTCGTCAGCGACGACATGGTGATCTGCCTGCTCAGCGACATCTACACCGCGGTCGAGCGGACGCTGATCCGGGCCGGCCAGGCCGAGCACGTTCGGCGCACCCGCGGCCTGCACCAGGAAGCGCTTGAGGGCGAGTACAAGGCCCGCGTGGAAAAGATCATGGGACGGCCGGTCACCGCCTTCCTCAGCGTCGTCCACGTCGAGCCCGACGTCGCGGTCGAGGTCTTCCTGCTCGGCGAGCCGATCACGGGCTAGGGCTGGCCGGGCCCTCCTCGGCCTCCGCCCGCGCCGCTTTCGGCGCCGGCTCGGGCTCGGCGAAGATGAAGAACTCAAGCGCCAGGTTGGCGTCGACGTCGACCTGGCTGAGGAAGACGCGGACCTTGCGCTCGGTGATCCGCTCGACGACATCGACGAATTCCTGCTGCACGGCGTCCTGGAACCTGCGGCGCGTGTCGCGAACGTGTTCGCCCGAACCTGCCGTGATCAGCGTCCGCTCCGCGGTGGTGAAGATCTCCTCGAGGATGCAGAGGGCGTAGTCGCCCTGCAGGTAGCTGCGCGCCTTGGTCGGGCCGCGGCCGTAGAGGCGCGCATGCAGCTGCACGATCTCGCGCGAAAGCTGAGATACGAGCGCCCCGCGGGCAGGGCTTTCTGAGGGGTCCGGACGATCCAAGATGACGGCTCCTGTGAACGGTGCTAGATGGCGAGGGGTACGCAATGCTTTTGCGCCCGCTTTCCGCCGCGGAGCCGTTTGCCCTGGCTTCGGATGTGATTCGCACCCTGCGCGACAGCCTTGAGACCCCCGCGCCTGGCTAGCGCTCGGCGCCGCCAGGGCACTCGAGCAAAAAAAGCATACCGTGGCAACGTGCAGCGCCGCGCCTCCTCGCTCAGCAACCGCCGCCAGGCCGGCATGGCGCTGCTGGCGCTCGGCGCGCTCGGCGTCGTCTTCGGCGACATCGGCACCAGCCCGCTCTACGCGCTGCAGACGGTCTTCTCGGCCGACCACCAGGCGGTGAAGCCGACCGAAGGCGACGTCTACGGGGTGATCTCGCTCGTCTTCTGGTCGATCACCCTGATCGTCTCGATCGAGTTCGTGCTGCTGATCATGCGTGCCGACAACGACGGCGAGGGCGGCATCCTGGCGCTGATCGCCCTGGTCGAGACGGTGAAGCTGCGCGGCGCGCGGCTGAAGCCGCTGCTGATCGCGCTCGGCATGTTCGGCGTCGCGCTCTTCTATGGCGACGGGATGATCACGCCGGCGATCTCGGTGCTCTCCGCGGTCGAGGGGGTGAAGGTCGCGGTGCCGAGCCTGGGCTCGCTGGTCGTGCCGATCACGATCGCCGTACTGGCGGTCCTGTTCGCGATCCAGCGCTTCGGCACGCACGCGATCGGGCGGCTGTTCGGGCCCGTGATGGTGGCCTGGTTCGGGGTCATCGCCCTCGCCGGCCTGGACCGGGTCGTCGCCCACCCGGCGATTGTCAAGGCGCTCTCGCCCAGCTACGGGCTCGAGTTCTTCGGCGCCCACTTCGGCATCGCCTTCATCGCCCTCGGCGGGATCGTCCTCACCCTGACCGGCGCCGAGGCGCTCTACGCCGACATGGGCCACTTCGGCCGCAAGCCGATCAGCCGAGCCTGGTTCTTCGTCGTCTTCCCGGCGCTGACGCTCAACTACATGGGCCAGGGCTCGCTGATCCTCGGCACCCCGAGCGCGATCGACAATCCCTTCTTCCTGCTGATCCCGCACTGGGGCCGGGTCCCGATGGTCGTGCTGGCGACGGTGGCGACGGTGATCGCCTCCCAGGCGGTGATCTCCGGCGCCTTCTCGGTCACCCGCCAGGCGGTGCAGCTCGGCTTCCTGCCGCGGATGACGATCCGCCACACCTCGGCCGAGGAGATCGGCCAGGTCTACGCGCCGGCGATCAACTGGGCGCTGCTCGCCGCCGTGGTGGCGCTGGTCGTCGGCTTCGGCTCCTCGACGCGCCTTGCTTCCGCCTACGGGATCGCGGTCACCGGCACGATCACGGTCGACACCCTGCTCTTCCTGGTCGTGGCGCGGGCGCTCTGGCGCAAACCGGGCTGGCTGGTCGCGCTCGGCGCGATCGTCTTCTTCACCGTCGACTTCGCCTTCCTCGGCGCCAACCTGACCAAGGTCGCCCACGGCGGCTGGTTCCCGCTCTCGATCGGCCTCGCCGTCTTCGCCGTGCTCAGCACCTGGAAGCGGGGCAGCGAGACGGTCCGCGCGACTCGGATCGAGGAGGAGGGGAGCCTGCGTTCCTTCGTCGAGGAGATGCGCGCGATGGAGCCGCCGCCGACCCGTGTCCCCGGCGCCGCGGTGTACCTCAACGCCCGCCGCGAAACCGCTCCGCTGGCGCTGCGGGCCGGCCTCGAGCACACCCACGCCGTGCACGAGGCGGTGATCATCGTCTCGCTGGAGACGACCCGAGCGCCCTATGTGCCGGAGTCCGAGCGGCTCACGGTCGACAACCTCGGCTACGACGACGACGGCATCACCCACATCACCGCCCGCTTCGGCTTTCAGGACAACCTCGACGTGCCCCGCACCCTGGCGCTGGCCTGCGAGGCGGGGCTGGAGGTCGAGGTCGATCCCGACAGCGCCGTCTACTTCCTCTCCCACGTCTCGATCGTCCCCGTCCGCGGCCCGGGGATGCGCGCCTGGCGCAAGCGCCTCTTCGTGACCATGGCCCGCAACGCCGCCAGCCCGGTCGACTACTTCCACCTGCCCGGCGATCGCACGGTGACGATCGGCTCGCAGATCGAGCTCTAGCCGGCGCGTGGCCGCTCGCCATATGGGGTAGGGATCCAATCAACCGGCAAAGGAGACCAGCATGGGCAAGATCGTCGTAACCGAGTTCGTTTCCCTCGACGGCGTGATCGAGGCGCCTGGTGGTGGAGAGGGCTACAGGCATGCGGGCTGGACTTTCGAGATCGATCGCGATCCTCGTCGCCGGCAGCGCCCAGCTGGTCCAGGGACTGCTCGAGCGCGATCTCGTCGACGAGCTGCGCCTGATGGTCTTCCCGGTCTTGCTCGGCGAGGGCAAGCGCCTCTTCGGCGAGGTCACCGAGAAGAAGCCGCTCAACCTGGTCGACTCGAAGACCATGGGCGCCGGCATCGCCCTGCTCACCTACCAGCCGTCCCGGTAATCAGATGCGGCCCAGCAGGAGCAGGATGAGCAGGACGATTGCGATCAGGCCGAGGATGCCTCCTGCGACGGCGACCTTGAGCAGGACGAGAACGATCGCTACGACGATGAGCAGTCCGATGATGCCTCTGACCACGACGGGGTCCTTTCCTAGATTGGATGAACTCGCTGAACCTTTGGCTTCTGTACCCGGTTGTTCGGTGGGGAAACGGAGTACGCGGGTCGCCTATTCCGGGGCGACCCGCGCCCGACGCTCAGGCGAGCAGTTTTTCCCCGCCTTTTACGCAGAGTGAGAACGGCGTTCCCGGCGCTCCTTTGACGTGCTTTTTGCTCAACGAGGCGCATGCTTTCGCCGGGCTCGTCTCGGTGCCGTGGTCGAGCTTTGCCATCGCCGTCACGCACTGGCTGAAGGGAGTTCCCTTCTGGCCCTTGACGTGCTTCTTGCTCTCGCCCTGGCAGTAGCGGCCGTAGGCTTTCGCCTTTCCGTGTTCGCCTTTGCCGTGGTTGGGCGGCGGGGTTTCGTACTTCGGCCCGTTGCCGTTTTCGTTTGGCTTGTCGGCGGTTGCAATGGCCGGGGCCGCGCTCAACACCAGCGCGGCCATGATCGCGAGCACCTTCAGGGATGTCTTCATCGCTCCTCCTTGATCAGGTTGGGGCTTGGCTGTTGCTGCAACGCCGGTCGCGCGCCGATGTCAGGCCCTATTCGGCGTTCGCTTTGCCGTGTTGCCCGTTGTTGCTCGGTTCGGGCGGGGCGCTGGAGCCGGGCGTGGCTTCCGGCGCCTTAGCCGGACTCGATTGGCCCGGCTGAGCAGGGTGAGAGGGATGAGGTGGGTGGCTTGGGTGCGCCTTGGGCGGCTTGCCCGCTCGGTGGCTTCCGGGCGCCGCGTGGGCCGTACTGCCGTGGCTGCCTTCAGTCTGCGAGTGGGTTGGGTGGGACTGTTCCTTGCCGGGGGAGGCAGGCTTGCCCGCGTTTTCCTGGCCGCTCGGGCCCTTGGACCAGCCGAGGTGTCGGCCGTGGGCCGCGGCAGCTTGCCCGGGGGCGGCTTGCGGCACCGCAGCCGCCGTTGTCTTCGGATTCGCTGAACTGGCGGCCTTTGCGCGGCGAATCGCCGGGCGCGCCTCGGCGCGCCTTCGCGCCATCGCTGCCTCGCGGGCCGCGCTTGGCGCGGTCGCGCCGGACGTCGATCGGGTCGCCTGATGGTTTCGGGCCGGGGTCACGCTCGACGGCGGATCGTGGTGGCCGCCGATGCCGAGATGGATCACTCCACTGTGGTTTGCGGCGAGGAGCCCGACGGCCGAGACGGCACATACCGCTGCGGCCGATTTGATCGCCCCGGCGCTGACCAGCGCCTTTCCGCCGGCCGCCCCGGCAACGCTGCCGCCGGCTCCCGAGCTTGCCGCGCCGCTGCCGAGCAGGCCGTGCAGGATCGCCGCCGAGGCAGCCGCCGGCAGTGGGGCGACCGCGGCGAAGTCCCGGCGCCGCTCGGCGATCTCGCCCCGGAAGCCCCGGCAGCTCTCGCAATGCGTCAGGTGCGCACGGATGTCGCGACGCCGCAGGACCCTGCCGTCGTCATCGGAGATCGCGCGTCTTGTCTCCTCGCAAGGCATCTCACGGCCCTCGCTCATCTGGCGCAGGCTCAGCCGCGCCTCGTAGAGCGTCTGTCGAGCGACCTCGGGCGAGGTTTGAAGGGCGTCCCCTATCTGGCCATAGCTGAGGCCGCCCATCTCCCGCATCACCAGCGCGCCACGCTGCCGGGTGGGGAGCTCGCCGATATCGGCGAGCAGCCGCCGGATCCGATCGCGGGCTTCGACCTCCTCGTCGGGACCGCCATGGCCGGCCTGAGCCTCGACCTCGATCGGCTCGGTGTTCCGCCGAGCGCGGATGAGGTCGATCGCCTCGTTGTGGGCGATCCGGTAGAGCCATGGCTTCAGCTTCATGTTGCGCGTCTCGCCCGGCAGCGCGCGAAGGACCTTGAGCATCGTGTTCTGGACCGCGTCGTGGGCGTCCTCGCCGCTGCCCAGAATCGCGGCGCAATAGCGGTAGAGGTCCTGGTGGTAGCGCTCGAAGAGCGCCGCGAACGCCTGTGGATTGCCACCGGCCGCCCTTCGCGCGATCGCCGCGTCGGAGAGCTTCCGCGATGTCGCAGCCTCCGTCATACGCTGTCGCAAACGTCGCCATGGATCACCCTTTCAGGGTAGGCGCTCAAAGCCCAAGCGATGCTGATAACGGCGACTCTCGGCGAATGTCAGTCGGGATCTTCGAGCGCGGCGCCCGCGGCAGTTGCTAGAAGGCATGCGTGGAGGCCCACAGGTCATACGAGCGCTTCGAGCATGGCCACCGGGTGGCGAGCGGCGAGGAAGGCCACGGAGGACCGCACTACGGGCGAAACGCGGCGATGGCCGTGGCCGTGATGGCGGCTCTGCTCGCGGTCGCGACGTTCCTCTCCAACGAGGCGGTGAAGGAGGTCGTCACCGGCGAGACCCATCGCGCCGATGCCGCCGCCCGGCTGGAGAGCAACCGGGTCAAGATCGACATCGCCAGCGGCAACTCGGGCCTGCTGCGGGTGCTCAGCGCGGGAGGTGCCCAGGAGCGCAGCGCCGCGGTCGAGGCGGGCAAGCACGAGGCTCGCGTGGTTGGCGAGCTGAGGCCAACCGACGCCCAACTTGGCGCCGAGGTCGCGGCCGACGAAGACGAAGTCAGCCACGCCAACACACAGCACGTCGAGTACGAGCTGGCCGAGGTCGGCCTGCAGGTCGGCATCGTCCTCGCCTCGGTCTCGATCATCGCCCGCCGGCGCTGGCTGCTCGGCGCCGGGGGCGCGGCCGCCACGGCCGGCGTCGTGCTCCTTCTGGCCGGTCTGCTCATATAGGGACCGTGAGCAAGGAGAGCAAGCCGGTCAACTGACGCGCTTGGACCGTCGGCGTCCTCGTCGCGCTGGTCGTAATAGTTGCCCTGCAGAACTCCCAGGAGGTGAGGGTCGACGTCCTCTTCGTCACCGTCAACGCTCCGCTCATCGTCACCCTGCTTTCAGCGGTGGCGATCGGAGCACTGATCGGCTACGTCGCTCCGCTGGTCCTCCGCCACCGCCGCGAGTCGCGATCGGCCCGGTTGGACAAGGGTTGAGCCGCACCGGAGCCCCGTTTGCACCTCGAAGATCTCCTAGGTGCCGCGGAGAAGCTCGCTTCTAATGCGGTCCCGCTCGACTGCCGCGGCCTTTGCCGTCTGGCTGGAGCGGCGTTGTAGAAGCAGGACGGTCAGGAGTGAACCGAGGCTCAAGACCACCAACACCGCAACCATTACCCAAAAGCCCCAATGCTTGCCTTGCCCGGGAACCCAGGTGTTGGCTCCGTAGAAGCCTACGATTAGGGTTGGAACCAGAAAGACGGCTGCGGCGGCCTCGATTCGGTGTTGTGTTCGCTCGTTGCGCCGCCGCTGTCTCTCCTCCTGGTCCAAATGGAGAAGTCCGAACGACTGGCGCAACGTTTCACTTAGCCTGGCAAGACCGGCAAGAGCTTTATCGATTCGCTTATCGACATCGACGACCGCCTGGTGGTTGGTTACGGGCAACCAGGCCTTGCCGATATCGGCCCGGAGACCCGGCTTGTTTAGCGGCGTGAGCCAATTGCGTAGCACCGCCATCAGTCCCCACAGCTCTGGCAGCTGATGATGATTGTCCAAGTCGTCCTCGACATAGAGGCTGAGCTCCCAATCCTCAAGCCAGGCGTAGAGAGTTCGGTGGGCTGGTGCGTATGTGAGTGCCAGCTCGTGCATGACCGCCACGCCGAGGTCGCCAGGACTATTGCCTTGGAGATGCATCCACCTGTCGGCCGTTGCTCGGTAAAGAGCATCAGCGTTTTCGGGCGGATGGCCCTCGATTCTCTTTGGGCCCCGGAAGGTTCGACTGGGATGCCAACAGGTAATGAGCCATTTGCTGCAAGCAAGCAGCTCGACAGGCTGGAACACGAGGACGCCCACGCCCTGGGGAGTGCCACGCTCCAGCGTCTTATCCGGGCGTCGTGCGGAAACGCTGAATGAGGACGCTAGACGGATCTCACCATCCACGTATAAGTGGCCCTCGGGCTCCTCGTCTGGCGTAAGCAAATCGTTGAGCATTTGGCCCGTCAAGCCCGGGCAATGCGAGCTCAACAGGTCTAGGGCTGAGCGTGCCTCGCTCGCGTCGCAGACCAACTCGAACCAAGGAAACCCGTCGGCTCCATCGATCTCCTCCAGATTCACTTCGGTTGGCCGGTTCTCAGGACGCCACAGACTGACCCGGCGAATCCAATCCGGCATAGCTATGACGTTCTCTCGGTGGTTCAAGGTCAGCTCGTAAGATTTTGCGCTCGCAGAGCCAGGACGGGAGCACAGTTCACCAGCCCCAGTGAGTGGTTCAAAGTCCCGGCCCTCACTTCGGCAGCGGCTATTTGGGCGCTGATACGGGCCTGCTCGGCTTTATCCCCAATCTCAACGGCGCGCTGGAGGGCTAGGAGGGATGCGCCGATTCGTTTTCGATTCAAGACCTCTTCGACATATGTTGCCGACATGCTCTGCGGAGGCGTCACGCTCGACAGGTCTCTTACGCCCCAACCAGTTGCACGAGCCAGAAAACCAAGAAGCTCGCTGCGCGAGTGGGCAGCCGGGAAGGCCCTGTTCATGGCTTGCTTGTTCTCCGTGCACATGCGATTCGCGAGTTGGTGAAAGGTGATGATCTGTCCCTGTTCGGGAAGCGTTGGGTGGTTTGCCTTTGGCTGAATGTCTCTGAATGCTGTAAGCGCGAGACCTCCAATGGCGATGACGGATGCGATCACGCCGAGCACCACGGGGGTTCGATGGAACAGTGGCGGTAGTTTCTTCATGGAGTCGAGGCCATTGGGTTGGAAGGTTCCGACTACAGGGTCAAGAGTGCTGCGGTGTGGGGCGACTCCTCGCTGGGAATGGCCTGGATCTTTTCGCTGATCTTGTATTTGGCGGAGAAGAAGAAGCCCCCGCACTCGTCCTTGACGCTGCAGTTGAGGCACTCGGGGTGGTACTCGTTCTTCCAGTCGCTGATCGAGCGCACCGCGTAGGGCCACATGCTGCGCGGGATGAGGCAGAGCTGGTGGTTGTAGATCATCGTGTGGATGCGGCTGCGGTCAAGCAGGGTCACCGCCTCGACCAGCTCGTCGGCGTAATCGGTGGGGTCGATCCAGAGGGCTGGGATATTGGCCCGAGCCAAGCCGATCATCTCTAGGCCCATCAGGGCAACCTGGTCGACAAACGGGATATTGCGTGCGATGAACTCGGCAATTTCGGGGAGGGCTGGAGCGGTTTGCTTGTGCAGCACCACTCGCAGCTCGATTCGCTGACGTAGCTGGGCCAGATTGAGGATGCCCTGGATCGTCTCGTTGAAGGCTCCCTCGGCTTGGACGACGTAATCGTGCCGGGCCGGCTCGGCGCCATACAGCGGTATTCCGACCATCATGTTGGGATTGTCGATCGCGGCCCATGAGTTGGCGAAGGCCGGATCGGCGAATCGGCGGCCGTTGGAAAGGATGTGAACGGCTGCCTCGGGGTGGAGGTTTCGGCACAGTCTCAGCAGGTCGACAAGGCCCTCGCCGTAGAGCGTCGGCTCACCTCCGGTGAAGCCGATCTCCTCTGTGCCGGGTGGGAGCAGCCGCATCAGCTCGAAGGCCTCGTCGAGAAGCGGGTCGTCGTTGCCCGTCTTCGGCGGTTGTGAGCACATCAGGCAGTAGTGGTTGCAGCGCTCGGTCAACAGGACGCTGTTCTGCCGACTGGTGTGTCGCCAGATGACACGAATGCGTTGCCCGTCCTCACTGAGCGAAAGGACATCGTCCCCAGACAGGTAATCGAGCTCGGGTGGGAGTTGAACCAAGTTTGGCGGCTCGGCAGCGGGCTGGAAGTCACTCGGGGCCAGATAAAGGCCAAAGCCCTCGGGCGGATCCCGATCCTCGCGGAGCAGGAACGCTCGAGAGTTGCGTTGGGAGGTCAATGTGGTGGAGTCGGCGATCCGCCAGACCGATCGCTCCAACGGTCCCGTCATCTCGGTTCGGACGGCCTTGCCGCGTAGGGCAATCAATGGCCGGCCCAGGTTTGGAAGAGGGCGCGTGTCGACCGATCGCCTTCGTAGCGATCAAGCAGAAGCTTGAAGATGCTCATGTTGCGTCGGCAGAAGCCCGAGGTCGGCTTTCGGCCCAAGTAGTCGCCCGTGGTTGCGTGGTGGTAGACCGGGTCTGCTCCGCAGTAGGGCTCGAACGCACAGTCGGAGCACATCGGAGCGCTGGCCGTGAACGATTCGTCGAGCGGACCGAGCAATGCTTCGGACAGCATGATGTCCTCGTAGGAGTCCTGGTGGAGGTTGCCGAGGCGAAACGTCGTGTCACCCATCTCGGCGAGCATCCGGCCCTCATCTGACGCGTATACGTCGCCATCGTAGTTGTAGACAATTGCCCCAATCCCGATGCCCGAGGGAGAGGTGAGATCGACATATCCCGGATCGTCGTTGGTGAGCATCTTCTTGAGGATGATCGCCGCGTACTGCTCGACCATTGGAACACCCTGCGCATTCAGCTCGATGATGTAGTCGAGCCCCTCTTCGTAGAAGGGGAGCCATCGATCGACATCGTAGGCGTCGAAGCTCTTGGTTTTGATCGCGAAGCCGTACGGAGAAAGGGGGCGGAGGAACATGCTCGTCAGGCCCTGCTCGACGTAGCAGTCGATGATCTCGACGACCCGATCGAGGCTGGATCGGGTCGTCGTCATCAGAGCCGAAACGCGGTCCGTTCCCAGCGACTCGCGAACCCGCTGGATTCCCTCGGTGGCGAGCTCCCAGCTGTTGCGACCGGGGCGCGGGCGGTTCTTGTTGTGGAGGTCGGCCGGGCCATCGAGCGAAGTGGAGATGAAGACATCGTGCGCCCGGCAGAAGTCGAGCACCCGATCGTCGAGCAAGGCCAGGTTGGTGGCGATCACAAAGGTCAGGTTCTTGCCGGCGGTCTCATTGCGAGCCTCCGCCGCCGTCACGACCTCTTCGATCAGCTCGAAGTTGAGCAGGGGCTCCCCGCCCTGAAACTCGATCTTGATGTTCGCCGATGGAGAGCGAAAGGCCGACTCGAGCCCGAGCTGCGCCGTCTCGGGGCTCATGTCATAGGCGTCCTTGTCCGAGCTCTGGCGCGAGACCTGACAGTAAGGGCACGAATGCTCGCATCTCAGCGAGGCGACGAAGATGTGCAGCGCGGTGAATTCGGACAGGCGCCGGTAGCGCGTCCGTGCCTTGAGCGCAAGCAACTCGACGGGCAGGTCGTCGGACTCTTCGCGAATGACGTGCTTTGCGCGTAGTCGCCTGACCAGGGGCGAGTCGACCGGTAGGGGCCCGTCTGAGATTCGCTCGAAATCTTCGACTGAGACGAATAGATGCTCGCCAACCATGTTCGTGATCAGGACGCGACCGTTGACGCGCTCGAATCGAAAGGGCAGGAACTGCCAGTCGGCGCTCGGAGCCTGAAAGGCGTCCGGCGCCCGAAACCTAGACATCGGTTCCGGTGAGGCCCGTCTTCGAGAAGGCTGCGGCCAAGACCAAATTTCTCACATCCGTCGTTTCAGCTCGAATGCGCTCGCGAAGCACCTGGTCGAGGACCTCGTTGCGGAAGTCTGCAAGCACGGAGTCAGGGTCCTCGCTGTCCTTGGAGACGTGCAGCGTCACCTCGATTGCTGTTGGGCTCTCGGATACGTCGCACGACATCCGATCGGATAGCCGGTAGGCAGCCCGCTGTACGGCATCGAGCGAATGTCCCGAACGATCGAAGGAGACGCTGAGCTCACTCATCGCTCGGACTCAGGCGCTCGGCCCGGAACTCAGGAGCTCGAGTAGTGGGACGAGTGCGAGGTGTGCGAGTAGTGCCCGCCGCCTCCACTTGAGGAGTAGTGCGAGTGGTGGGAGCGGTGAGAGGTATGCGAGTGATGCGAGTAATGACGGGCACTACCTGGCAGCGCATCGCCATTGGGCAGCGCCAGCAGAGGCGCTTGTGCGCCAGCGGTCTGGGTTATCGCCGCCTGCGCTTGGCCAACGCTTAGGCCAGCATCAGCAGCCTTCGCCTGCGCGCCGGGCGGAAACATCGCGGCGAGGGCAACCCCCAGCGGAACCAGTATCGGCCTCTTTTTCACGGACGGGACTCTATCCGTACCGATTCGAGCCTGTCAAGAAGTTCAAATTGCTACCGGATCGGCGCCGCCGGATGGCGGCGCCTCGTCCCCTCGACTCAGTGCGAAACGAGCTCCTCTTTGTGCTCGATCTGGTCGGCGTCGACCACGGCCCAGCCGACCCGCTCGACCAGCTGGCCGGAGAAGTGGTCGGACTCGAGGTCCGTGGTGCTGATCCGCTCCCGGTAGACGACGGTGCGGGCATCGTCCTGGGGGGCGTCGGCTACTACAAGTATCTGCGGCATCGGGGTGCCTCCTTCAATTGGGAGAGTCGAGCATCGCCCCTCAACGTTGGCCGGAGGTCAAAATTGGGTAAAGACTCCGTCAAGTTCTGGAGGAGAGCTTCAGCTTCCGCGCCGTGACCCCAGAGGCAGCCGTCGCGCTGACGTAGTGCGACCGTGCCGTTTCCCGGGCTTGGCCGGCCGCAGCTTGACGACGCGGAAGCGGAAGACGATCGGCGTCGTGTCGCCGCCGCCCGGTCCGAAGGCGCGGACGCGGAAGACGTGATTGCCGGCCGCGACGCGGTAGCGCCGCGGCGAACTGCATAGGCCGGACGGCCTCCGGTCGAGCTGGCAGCGGAAGTAGGTGGCGATGCCGGTCGCGCCGAAGCGGAAGGCGACCGGGATCGCGCCGCGCCAGTTGGCTCCGACTCGGATCAGGGCGCGGGGGTGGTGGAGCAGGCGTGTGTTCGGCGGTTTGGGCGGGGGCGGCGCAGGGCGGCCGGTGGCGGCCGGTTCCGTGGTCGTGAGGAGTTGACCGAACTTGCCGCCGGCGACGCAGAGCGTTTCGGTCGGGCAGGAGAGGCCGAAGAGGGCGTTGGTGACGCCGCGGATCAGGTGTTCGGTCGCCCAGGCTCCGGTTCCGGCGGTCGGCGTCGTGCTCGCCGTCACTTCGCCGTTGTTGCTGCTCAGCACGCAGAGGGCGCTGGAAGGGCAGGCCGCGGCGAGGATCTGGAAGCGCGCCGGAAGCGCCGCCGGCACCCAGGCGGCAGTGCCGGCGGTCGGCGCCGTCGAGACGAGCACGTTGCCGGGGTTCCCGGCGACGCAGAGGGTGGTGCCGGAGCAGGCGAGCCCGAACAGCGGGCTGGTCCCGGCCGGCTGCCCGGCGCTCGTCCAGGCGGTGGGCCCGCCCGCTGGGGCGGTTGAGGTCACGAGGTTGCCGGTCACGGCGCCGGCGACGCAGAGCAGGCCGCCTGTCGCCGTGCAGGTCACAGCGTGCAGTTCGAGCGCTTCGGCCAGGTGGGTCGTGGTCCAGGCGCCGGCGCCGCCGGTCGGGTTGCTCGAGGTGAGGACCTCGCCGTTGTAGCCGACGACGACGCACTGCGTCGGCGAGGTGCAGGAGACGCCGAAGAGCGACTTGGCTTTCGGGATACGGGTCGCCCTCCAGGCCCCACCGCCGGCCGCCGGTTCGGTCGTCGTGTAGACGCCGCCGCTGTAGTCGACGGCGACGCAGAGCGAGGCCGAGGGGCAGGAGACGCCGCGCAGGTTGCCCTTCAGGTTTTCGGCGAGGCCGACGTGCGAGATCGCCCAGGCGCCGGCGCCGCCGGTCGGCGCGGTCGAGGTGACGACGACCCCCTGCTGCCCGACCCCGACGCAGAGCCCGCTCGGCTGGCAGGACATGCCGAAGAGCGTTTCTTCGGCGCCGAGGTTGAGGTTGGTGAGCGTCCAGGGCGATGCCGCTGCCGGCGCAGCGCCACCCGAGAGCGCCCAGAGCGCTGTCGCCCAAACGACGATCAGGGCAAGGCGCGAGGTCACGCGCCGACGCTTGTTGTATCCAGAGCAGATCATGGGCACCTGGAAGGCTTAGACACCCTAAAGCGCCTCCAGTTGCGAGCAGGGCGTATAGCCGGAGTAACTCTCGCGAGCTACACTTCCCGACGATGCCCTCCAAGCACCCTCGAATCGCCGTTACCGCCGACCCTGAGCTGGGGGAGGCGCTGGCGCGGGTGCGCGCCGCCACCGGCACACGCGAGGCCGACGCGACGTTGTTGCGACGCCTCGCCGTCGAGGGTGCAGAGGCCGAGCTCGCGGCGGGGCGCGACCGTCGCATGGCCGCCGAAGGGCTGCTCGAGGCGATGGACGGCGAGCAGTTCGACCTCGATCTCGCCGCGGTCGATCGCTTGAACGCGCCACCCTCGGCCTGATGGCCGTTCGGCTTTGGGAGGGCACCGGGCCTGTGCTGGCCGATACGTCCGCTTGGATGCAGGCCCGCCGGGACCCGAGGGCGCGCAGCCTGCTGCTGGGCGGGGTTGAGCGCGGCGAGGTCTGCTGGTGCTGGCCGGTGCGCTACGAGCTGATGGTCGACGCCCGAGGGCCAGAGGGGATCGCGGCGGTGGAGCGCACGCTGGAGGGTCTGCGCGAGATTCCCGTGGACCGAAGCGTGCAGCGCGCGGTCCTGGCGACGATGCGCGAGCTGGCGGCCGCCGGCTCCCACGGCGCGCACCGCTATCCCCTCGCCGATCTCACTGTTGCCGTAGCTGCCCAGGAGGCCGGCATCGGCGTCCTGCACTTCGACCAACACCTCGAGCGGCTCGGCGATCACCTCGGCGTTGGAGCGCCCTGGATCTCCGAGCCTTCTTGAGTTAGCCGGGTTCGCGTATCTCTTGTGCTGACGAGACCGGGATATCGCCGCTGGAAAGGATCGTGCGGTACTCGACCGCCTCACGCTGATCTGCCGGCATGTCCGCACCGGTCGAGGCCAGGAACCAGACGAACCCGGCGATCGTCGCCGCCAACACGAAGCTGACCGGGCCGGTGCCGAGGGCGAGGCCGCCGCGCGCCGAGGAGACCGCCAGCCAGTCGGCGAAGGACGCCCCGAGCGGCCGAGTTACGACGTAGGCGAACCAGAAGGCCAGGATCGAGTTCATGCTGAAGCGGAAGTAGCCGATCGCCGGCACGGCGATGATCGCGGCGAAGAGCAGGCCCGAGGCGAAGAAGCCGAGGCCGAAGGTGACGGCGGTCAGGTCGCCCGCGGCGGTGCCGAGGGCGAAGGTCGCCAGCACAGCCGCCCAGTAGAAGAGCTCGCGGCGCTCGCTGGTAATGCTGTGGATCGAGAGCGTGCCCTCGCTGAGGTACCAGGTCCTGAAGACCACGGCGAGGACGAGCGCGTAAAAGATCGTCGAGGCGATGTAGGGGACGCCGAGGCCGACGTGCAGGACGTCCGCGCACATCGTCCCGAAGACGCCGACCATCGCCACTGCGAGCCAGTAGCGCCAGGGGACGTAGCGGTCGCTGGAGAACTGCAGGAAGAGGGCGACGACGAAGGCGATCCCGCCGAGGACGACGGCGATCTCGGGCACCAGCGCGTGGACGAGGAAGTCCGAGGTGGACTCACCCATCGCGGTGGTCAGCGCCTTGACGATCCAGAAGAACGCCGTCACCTCGGGCACCTTCGAGAAGTGGTTGCCGGCGCCGGCGGAACGGGCTCTGGTGTCGGGCTGGGAATCCAAGGGGGGTGGTGGGACCGGCGCGGCAGGCTAGGTCGGGAACCTAAACGGCAGATGAGGATTCCGCGTTAGGTTGGAGCGCAGCGATGTGGGTTCAGCGGACGATCCGACTCCAGGCGCGCCCGCGTGGCTTTCATCTGGTCACCGCGGAGGTGCTCGACGCCCTGCCCGAGCTGGGAGAGATCTCGGTTGGGATCCTGCACCTGCTGATCCAGCACACCTCGGCTTCCCTGACCTTGAGCGAGAACGTCTCGCCGGAAGTGAGGCATGACTTCGAGGCCTGGTTCGATCGTGCGGTCCCCGAGCGCGCCCCGTACTGGACCCACACTCTGGAGGGCGACGACGACATGCCCGCCCATATCAAGGCGGCGCTGCTGGGCCCGTCGCTGACGCTGCCGCTCAGCGACGGCCGCCCCGCGCTCGGGACCTGGCAGGGCATCTACCTCTGCGAGCACCGCGACCGCGGCGGCCCGCGCTCGCTGGTCGCCACGGCGATCGGAACTACGGGTCTGTATTCAAGTACGTAGTCGGCGCGTAAGGGTATCCGAGTGAGCAGCCGCGGCAGCCGCGTCGCCCCAAGCTCCAGGTCTACGCCGGACCCAGAAAGGTTGCCCGGGCCAGCGTGTCTCGCCGGCGTACGCATGGAGGCGGTTGCGCTGGTAGGCCGCGGCGATGGCGGTCAGGCGGGTGGTGTATTCGGCGAGGCTTGCGGTGTTGTCGTCCAGGAAAACGTCGACGGCCTGTGCCCCGATCATGCCGGTGTAGAGCGCGGTCAGGATTCCCTGGGAGGAGAGGGGGTCGAACGCCAGGGCTGCATCGCCAACGGCGAGCCAGCCGTCTCCGGCGGGGGGATCGAGGCGCGATCCGTGGGCGGGCTCGGTCTGGGGAGCGATCGGGCCGCTCCTCAGCAGCGGTGCGATGTGCTCGGCTCGTGCCAGCGCGGCTTGGAAGCCCGTCGGGGTGCGCGCGCCGGGCGGGACCAGGTCCGAATCGGTCATGAAGGTGACGACGCGGCTCCGTCCCGGGACCAGCGCCGTGTACCACCACCCGTCGGGCACCGCCTCGACCAGGGTTCGCGCATCGAGGTCGTCCGCGCGTGCGGGCGCGGCGCCGACGAGGCCGAGAAGGCGGTCGTGGCGTTCGCGACGCGCGCCCAGGGAGCGAGCGAGCGACGCGCGCCTGCCGGTCGCGTCGATCAGCGCCCGTGCCGTCGTCTCTTCGCCGTCGCCGAGGCGAAGCCGCCAGCCGTCGCGGCTTCGGCACAGAATCCGCGCGGTTGCTCCCTCGCGGAGATCGGCCCCCGCCTCGCCCGCCGCCCGCCGCAGGAACCGGTCGAAGCGGCGGCGGTCCAGGTGCCAACCGGGCCCGTTGGGATCGAAGACGAAGTCGGTCGTCGTCGGTGACGGCGACCCCCAGACCGAGGTCGTGCCGGAGGAGCGTAGGTGCCCCTCCGATTCCAGCCGATCCAGCAAGCCGAGATCTCGCAGGAGCGGCCGGGCCGCGGGTGGCAGCGACTCGCCGACCCGGAGCCGTGCGGTCTCGGGCGGCGTCGCGTCGGCCAGGAGGACGCGCCGCCCCGACCGCGCCAGCACGATCGCCGCGACGGCTCCCCCCGGCCCGCCACCCGCGATCAGCGCGTCGAGCACCTCAACCGGTCTGTCCGGTCTGCTGCCGCCCGCGTCCAAAGCGATCGACCTTGGGGAAGTAGCCTGCCGAGACCTCCTCGGCCGGGTGGCCGCTGGCCTCGATGGCGCCGGCGATCGCCTCCTCGGCAAGGGCCGGATCCCGCGCCTCCGGGACGTGGAGGTTGCGCAGGTTGCGGAGCGGGTGGACCTCGTGCTCGTAGCCGACCTCCGACTCGACGAGGATGCTCGCCGGGAACGCGCCGTCGGCCGGGCCGGGCATCGCCTCGACGACGCCGAGCTTGCCGAAGTCGGTGACCATCTGCGCGATCGCCTTCCAGTAGTCGGGGTCGAGCCAGCGCAGCCAGACGGCGCGACGCTCGAACGCCGCCTGTCGCTCCCCGATCGGCCGGGCCTCGTCGATGACGATCTCGTAGTCGCGCCGGGTCAGCACGTGGTTGGGCACCCGGGCGGCCCAGAACGTGGGGACGTAGGGGTCGTAGCGCAGCTCGTAGCCCATCGGGTAGCCCGAGCGGCAGCTGGCGGTGTCGGTCTGCCAGGGCACCGCCATCCAGCGCGTGAGGCTTCCCGGGTGCTGTCCGTACAGCGGCCCGTCCACGCTGAGCACCGCATCCGGCGTGAGCACGCTCCCGAGCGATGGCTCGGGGTCGCCGATCGCCCGATGGCGCAGGCGAAACGGCGCCATGTACATCGAGGTGTGCCGGACCGGCCAGGTCATCTCGCAGCCCGGGTGGAACGCGTCGGCCAGGCAGAAGCTCAGCGCTGCCCGGTCCAACGTGCGCGGCTGGTCGGCCAGGGGTACGTCCTCGATCGCGCCCGGCGGCTCGGTGTCGAGGTCGAGGTCAGGCTCGAATTCACCGTCCTTCCAGCGCTCGAGCAGCCGCATCTGCGTGGGCGAGAGCATGATGTGCTGGCGCTCCGAGGTCGGCGGGATGTTCATCGAGTCGCCGTAGATCCACGGCCAGGGAGTGGGGGACCTGCCATCGCGCTCCCAGTCGCGGAACGCGTTCCAGATCTGTTGGCGCAGCTCTTTGTGCTCCTCCAGCGGGCTGGCCAGCCGGGTCAGGTATGCCGGGTCGAGGAAGTGCTCGGGCCCGCCCCAGCCGAATTTCGTGGCGAAGCCGTGGTTGACCCACTGCAGCCCGGCCAGCCGGCGCAGCAGCGGATAGACGTGCTCCATGAACGACACCGGTTCGGGAAAGGGCAGCCAGCCGGCCTGAACGAACTCGTCGTGGAGCAGGTCGTACATCGTGCGCACCGTGGTCAGGTCCGGCGCGTAGTTGGGTGGCGCCACCGTCACCCAGGCCGGGTCGACCGCGATCGGCTCGCCTTCGATCGTCACCTCGGCGGTGACCGGCCCGTCGGAGACGTCGTCGTGCCACTTGTCGTTGTTGGCGAATTCGTTTGGTGGGGACCCGTCCGAGGAGGCCGAGACTCCGCGCCCGCCCAGGAACAGGAGCCGCCCCGCCTCGTCGGTCCGCAGCTCACCCAGGTACACCTTCTTGTCCATGAACGTGCCGCTGTCGAAGCGATACGCCGGTCCGGAGTGGTCGGGTCCGGCGATCGTCCTGGGGCCAGGGTCGATCGTCAGCTTTTCGCGGTCGGTGCCGGTCACGGCTCGGTTGCGCAGCTGCGTCGGCGGCGCGTCTTTGGCTCTGGCGTCGGGAATGTCCAGCGCGATCTGGAACTGGTACCAGGCGGCCTTCTCGTTGGCGACGTGGACGGTCCACTCGATCTCGGCGTTCTCGGCAGTCAGCTCGGCCACCGCCTCCCCGGCCGCGTTGTAGCCGTAAACGCGAAAGCGAGCCGCCTGCCGCTTCAGCGCGCCGTGCCGGTCCTTGGCGGTGCCGGCCTCCAGCGGAGGCGGCTGGTCCACCTCGGGTCCGACCAGGAACCCGTCCTCGCTGTCACCCACTCGCGCCACTCCGATCGCGGGATGGATCGCGGCCCGCACCACCTTGGGGTCGCGTGCCTCCGGATCGACCTGGACCCGGCGCGGGCGCTTGGGCTCCTGCAACCGGACTTTGTTATGGCGCCGGCGCAGGTCCGCCGCCGCCTGGTAGACGACCCTGCGCGCCTCGGCCACGCTGCCGACGGGTTCGTGCTCGGCCAGCGCGTGCCAGCTATTGAAGGCCAGGTTCTCGCCGTACTCGGGCTGTCCGGGGGCATCGACGTCCTGGCGAGGCAGCGTGAGGGTGCCCACGTGCACGGGCGGGCTGGCGCTCTCCTCCCAGCGGATCGTCGCCGCGTCGAGCGGCATCCGCTCGGGGTCGGTCTGGAACTGCACGAAGAATTGGAATACGGCCTCACCGGCCAGCAGGCGCCGGCGCAGATCGAGATGCAGATAGTCGGGGTCGTCGGTCGAGAGCCCGGCGACCGCGCCGGCGGAGACGCCCGCGGGCGCCAGCTTGTACTTGACATGGCGATCATCGCCGAACTTCGACGGCAGGCCGCTCCAGTACTCGCTCTCCAGGGCGCTCGGTACCTCCTTTTCCATCTCGTCGAGGATCCGGTTGGTCTTCGGGTGCGCGGCCAGGTACTGCCCGTAGTCCTTGAGCACCACCCCGGCGTGGGTGAACTCGCACATATCGCCGGCCGTGTCGACGAAGAACACGTCGTGGTTCTGGAGCACGAAGTCATGGGTGGTCGCGTCGGTGTTCGGGGGGAGGATCTTTTTGCCGGGGACGTCGAAGAGCTTTATCCCGATGCCGCAAGTGGTCTTTAGGTCGGGCGTCGTCGGCAGCGTGTCGCTCGAGAACCGCACCCAGGCCGGGTAGCGCTTGCCGGCGAAAACACCCACCCTCAGCTCTTCGGGCAGGTCCGGGCGAACGGTGAAGGTTCCGCCGGCGACACCATGCGGCTTCAGGAACACCGGCCTCAGAGCGGGCTCCTGGCCGCCCCCGATGCGGGAACCCATGACCATGTCGACAAACATCTGCCGCAGCGCCTCCAGCGGGTCGCCGCCGCAATCGGGCTGGGAGCCGTGAGGGGGGCCGTCGGCCGCTGAGGAGAGGTGGTGGTTGGGCATCGTGATTGAGCCGGAGTAGCTGAATGCTCAGCATTTCATACAGTCAAGGAACCGGTGTGTAGGGAGTGGCGGGGGAGCGTGGGCAGCGGACCTTCTCGTCCGTAGCTGGATGAAGAATCTCGCTCTCGATGGTGACCAAGTTCCTCCGACTGTCCCTGAAGAGCGGCCGCAGCGCGCCGGCCGCGGCGCGGCGCACGCCAGCCCCTCCGCGCCGCAATCGCTCCTACTACCTGGTCGCGGGGGTGGCGCTCGACCAGGAGCTCGAACGCCTGCGAGCCCTGCCGGTCTTCGCCGACGGTCCGCTGGCGCTGCGGAAGCCCGCCTTCAAGGTGCGGCGGGCGCGCAAGCGCCCCAACCGCCTCGGCTTTGCCGTCCCCGCCGAGTTCCGCCTCTCGGTCACCGCCTACCCCGGAATCCGCCCCGGTGACCTCCAAGAGACGCTCCTTCACGAGCTGGTCCACCTGCACGTAGGCCGCTCCGCCGAGCCCCACGCCTGGCATGGCCAGACCTTCAAGCAAGCTCTCGCAACGGCGATGAGGGAGGCCTACGGAATCGCGATCCGTCCCCCGTCGAGCACCCGCCATGGCACCTACGCCGCCGCGATCGAGCAAGCAAGGGCTCAAGTCGCCTAAAGCCTGAAGGGGACGGATCCAAACGGCGCTGTGCTAACCTGCAACCAAATGGTTGTAGGTAAGGAGCCGATCCGCGACGACGACGAGGCCGCCGACCTGCTGTTCGGGGCGCTGGCCGACTCGACCCGCCGCGACATCCTCCGCCGCGCCCGCGAGGGCCGGCTCTCGGTCTCGGCCCTGGCCCGCGAGTACCCGATCAGCCTGGCGGCGGTGCAGAAGCACGTCGCTGTGCTGGAGCGGGCCGAACTGGTGAGCAAGCACCGGGTCGGCCGCGAGTCGATCGTCCGCGCCGAGACCGACGCTCTCAAACGCGCCCACGCCGCGCTCGACCGCCTGGACACGATCTGGCGCGGTCGGGTAAAGCGGATGGAGCAGACCCTCGAAGCCGACAAAGGAGACAGCTGATGCCCGTCACCGACGTGAACAAGGACCTCGACGCCCTGACCATGACGATCACCGCCGAGTTCGACGCCGACGCCGAGCGGGTCTGGGAGATGTGGTCGGACCCGCGACAGCTGGAGCGCTGGTGGGGCCCGCCGAACTTCCCGGCGACCTTCGTCGACCACGACCTCTCCCCCGGCGGTCGCGTCGCCTACTTCATGACCGGACCGGACGGCGAGAAGTACCACGGCTGGTGGCGGATCGAGGAGGCCGAGCCGCCCAACCGACTGCGCTTCGAAGACGGCTTCGCCGACGACGAGGGCAAGCCCAACGCGGAGATGCCGACGACGATCGCGACGGTGACGATCGCCGAGGCCGACGGCACCGCGACGATGTCGATCCAGTCTCGCTTCACCGCCCGCGAGGGGATGGAACAGATGCTCGAGATGGGCATGGAACAGGGCATAACCGAAGCCGTAGGCCAGATCGACGCCCTCCTCGGCGGCGCGGGGGTGTGAGCGCAGACCTGATGCAGGCGCTGAGTGCCTGAAGCCTGGCCTATGCGAGCGGCTTCGTGATCTCGTCGAGAAGGTCACGCATGGGCGCCTCGTCCCCCTGCATCGCGGCCACCGAGGCATCGATGTTGTCTTGTGTATGGACGAGCTGCCAGTCGAGCCGGTAGCCGGCGTCGGAGGCCAGCTGGGCGAAGAAGGCGCGCTGGGCGCGTCCGTTGCCGTCGCGAAACGGGTGCAGGGCGTTGACGTCGCTGAGGTAGTGGGCGCCGGCCCACTCGTAGAGCCCGGCGAAGAGGTAGCGGTGGAACGCCCGTAGGTGAGCAAGGTCGTACTCGCCGCTGATCGGCTTAGAGCCGAGCTGCAGGCTGCGCAGGAAGGTGAGGCGCGCCTCGAACTCCTCGAGCTCGCCGCCGTCACGGATGCCGCGCACGTTGCACAGGACATCGGTGCCGGGGTAGACGTACGGATCGTCGCTCACACGCGCCGGGACGCACCGTTCGCAGCCGCAGCAGAGGTGAGCAGATCCTCGAGCGACTCTCCGGCGAGTAGGCGACGCTCTGCCTCGTGCAGATCCGCGTCCGAGGCACCCCCGCGAACCCAGAGGTCCGCGAGCTCGCACACCGGCCCGGTGGCCTCCAGCCCCTCCAGACGCAGCGAGCCAGCCGCGCTGGCCGCAATTTGAGCGCGATCCATCACGACACAATTCTACCGGCGCGATCACCGTGGAATCAGGCGGCGACAAGAATCGCTCGTGAACGCTCATGGCGTGGGCGCTTGCGTGAGATTGTTGTCAGTCTCCGACACCAAAGCGGAAGGCGCATTTGGAACCTGCGCCTCAACGCGCGGATCGATCCCGGTGGCCGTGTGACGAAGACTTACGCTGCCTCTTGCCTGCGAGTGGAGAGGATTCGCTTCAGCTTGCGTCGTGGCTTGCGGAGATCGCCGACGAGGTCCACGACGGTGCCCGCCAGAAGGAGAACGCGAGCGACGTCGAGGCCGAACGGCGTCACATCCTCGCCGCTGACTCCGTCGAGGGACTGCTGGATCGCCCACTCGTAAAGCGGTGGCGGCAGCGCCTCGAGCGCGGAGTACACCGAGACTGGTTTGCCGTCCATCAGCCAGCCATCGGGCGCCTGAACCTCGAATCGCTCCCCGTTGCAAAGGTGCTCTACCAGCTGGCCGGTCGCGGTTCCCTCGGGTCCCACCCGTTCGAGAATCCGCCAGTCGCAACCGTGCCCGGTGGCGTCGATCGTCTCGATTTCCTGAAGCGTGGCCCTTCCGTGAATCCCGCCAGTCTCGGCAGGCAGGCAGCAAAGCTTGTACTTCTTGCCGCTGCCGCACGGACACGGCGCATTACGGCTCGCGCGCGTCATCGCCGTCACCATAGGGACGGGGACGGACCAACTTTCGCTGTCGATTTCGGCAGACTGGGCGCGTGCCAGTTGAGCTGTCTCCCACATCGATCGATCGAGCGCTCGCGCTGCTGGGTGAGCACGATCTCGAGGCACCCGCGGACGTCGAAGGAGCGCTTGAGCTGATCGCCGGCCGGGAGGACGCGGACGCGCCGGTGGAGATCAGCCGCTACGACCTGCAGCTCTTCCTCTGGTACCAGCTTCCCTGCAAGCTGCTCGCTCCCTTTGAGGTGAAGCGGGCGGTTGCCGAGCGACTCGGGCGTTTCTTGGAGCTCGCCGGCGACGGCGCGACGGCCTATGCGGAGCTATGCACCTCCGAGCAGACGATGGCGATGTTGGGGGCGTGGCAGGCCGAGAAGCCCTCGGCAGGCAAGCAACTGCGCGAGGCGCTCGAGGCCTCGGGGCTGGAGCCGCCCGACACGGACGTCCTCCGCTGGCGCTCGCTGATGGGCTTCGAGGAGGCGCGTTTGCGCGATTGGGTGGCGCGCAAGCTGGAGCGGTGGGTTGAGGACGAGGGAGTCGATCCCGGGGCGCGAGGATTCAGACACCGGCAGGCGGCGCTCGTGACCGAGTTCCTGCAGCGACCCCAGGCGGAGCTGGACGGCCGCGCGCCTCTCGACGTCATCGTCGAGGAGCGACTCGAGAGCTGGGCACGGGATGGCGGAGGGGCGCGTCGGGAGTTCATCTCTCCGGTTGTTCCGATGCTGCAGGCATCCGCGCCGTCGGAACCGCAGCCGGATGCAGACGATCCATTGAGGACGCTGGTCTGGTTGCTCGCGGAAGGTGAAGAGGGCATCGGCCTGACCCAGACCGGGGCACTCAATCGGGCCCTGGTGCGCGCCTCCGTTGAGCGCTTTCCGGCCTGGTGGCGTATGGAGATGGAGCCGCCGCACCGCGAAGACGAAGTAACAGGGCTGTGCGAAGTGCACGACCTGGCGCGGCGGACGAGGCTGCTGCGCAGGACCGGCCGCACGCTGGCGACGACCAAGCGCGGCCGCTCGCTGCTGCGCGATCCGGTGGCTCTCCGCGCAGCTGTCGCCCCCCATCTCCTAACACCGGATGGCTTTGCCGGCGCCGTGCAGGAGCTTGCCGCCGCCGCGCTGCTCGACGGCGGGCCGGTCGTCGACCGCGACGAGCTCCTCGCGCGCGTTCACGCTGCGATCGTGGCCGATGGCTGGAACGCCGCCGGGGAGCTGCCGGACGTTCGCGACGTGCACGTTTACGCCTGGAACGCAATCCGGCTGGCCGAGGCGCTGGAGTTGCTGACGTACGAGCACGAATACGACCGCGAGACGCACATCTCCCGAGGCGAGCTGACGGTGACGCCGGCAGGCCGTGAGGCGCTGCGGCTGGCGCTGCGTGCCCGGGCGGTCGATTGAGGGACGGGTGGCGAACGGCGACCGGAAACGCCAGTCGAAGTCCGAGATCGTCGTCGTCTCGGCACTCAAGGACTGGAGTTGCGCCGAGTGCGGCGGCGGCGGGAACCTGCTGACGATGGACGATCAGGGTCCGCTGTGCCTGAGCTGTGCCGACTTGGCCCACCTCGCCTTCCTGCCGTCCGGCGATGCCGCGCTGACCCGGCGGGCGAGGAAGGCGAGCGGTCTCTCGGCGGTGGTCGTCCGCTTCAGCCGGGCGCGGAAGCGCTACGAGCGTCAGGGCGTCCTGGTCGAGGAAGAAGCGCTCGAGATGGCCACGCCGGGCTCGGCGGGCGTCGGGGCGGCTTGAACTCCGAATGACTCAACCTCGCCTCCCGCTACCCAGGGCAATCCCCAGCTCACGGCGAAGCGCGCTCGCCTGGCGCTTGGTCAAGCGACCGCCGTCCTCGCCTTGGTCGATCGCCTGTCCGACGAGCGCCGTCCCCAGGTGTGCCGCGTGCGCCTGGCGGATCGCATGCACCGGAGTGACGATCGCGATTCCCTCGTGCTGGGTGATCTGAGCTGCTCCCAGATCCTCGTGGTGCAGCATGTACGCAGATGGCACGTCCCGGCGAACGCGGTGGCCGCGGGGGAGGGTGATGTGAATCTTTGCCGGGTGGACATCGCTCAGCTCGTAGAGCTCCAGCGCCGTCTCGTGGGAGAGGACGCCGAGCGCCCCGCGCGGCCAGAGCGTCGCCTCCATGTAAGGATCGAGACGGCTCGCCGGCGTGAGGGGGAGGCGGTACAGACCCGTCCCGCGGCGCTCGATTTGCCCTCGCTCGGCCATGCGCACGAGGGCCATCGGGTTGATGCCCAACTCCCGCGCGTCGTCTGGCGTCACGAAGCCGTACCGCTCATTGGCGACCTCGGCTAGCTGCGTGTAGGCCCATCCCGGCATTTGGACAAAATAGCACAAAATAGGCTAACTTGTCCCGAAACATCCTGGCTGCGATGTCGCGCGAAGCGAAGGCCGTCCTCTTGTTGTGTGGCGATGCATCAGTTGCATTTCGCAACTTTTCAAGTCAACGGGCAGCGCCAACGACATCGCCCTCAACGTCCTAACAGTTAGGAGGTTGAGGGCGGCGACCGCCCCGACCGAACCCCCCGTTGCTCACCTGGCCGAGAAGGTCCACGCCTACACGCGGGCCGCGTCGGACGACACGCTGTAGTCAGAGCCACGGGTCCTTTCTGCCCTTCTTGCGACCTGGTCTTCGGGACCGGGAGAGCTCTCCAGCTCAGCTCCCGATCGGCGCCCTGAACTTCTGAGCGAGGTTCGGATCGCCATTGGGATCCTGAATCAGCCCGCCGGCGATCGTCACTTCCGCCAGCGTGGCGCCGCGAGGGGGCCGCGGGAGGCAGAGATCGTGCATGTTGTCGGCGTTGGCCGAGCTCGGGTGATCGTGGAGATCGGCAACGTCGAGCGGGGCGAGCGCCACGACCCTTCCGTTCGGCATCTTGTAGATGGCACGGTAGGACGCGACAACCGCAGCGCCGACCTCGGCACCCGTCGGGTAGGCCGTGAGCCCGTTGGACCACATCACGCGCACGAAGGTCCTGCCCACCGTGCAGCGGTTGCGGTCACCGCGGTAGATCGCGGGCGTGAGCGTCCACGCGTCCACGATGTACGGGCCTCCCGACAGCGGCTCCACCGTGGCTTTGGGCAAGGGCGGAATCCGCCTCCACCGAATCGCTCCGGGAGCCCTGCCCTGCAGCGCCCCGACGACGCGAATCGCAACCGGCGCCGGGCCGCTCTTCGAGTCCCCGAAGTCGCCGATCAGATTCACCGTCTGAGCCTCGTCCGACTCGTCCGGCGGGAACTGAAGCGCGCAGGTCGGGCTCGCAGTGCTGCCATCGCTCCGCACAACCCGGAAGTCCGCGGTCTGAATCGACGAGCGACGGATGAACCAGTTGAAGGTGACAGGGATGTTGTCGAGCCCCTGAGCGCCATTCGGACAGCCGACCGCGTTGTCGGTGCCCCAGGAAGCACTCAGAATCGTCGGCTCGGCACGCGCCGCCGAGCCGGCCCCGACGGCCGTCAGGGGCAAGGCGCAGGCGAGGAGAACTGCGCCAAGGGCCGCGAGGGTACGTCCGAGCGGGCGAGGCATCGAGGACCCCCGGGGCGTAAGCATCCCGGTGAGCGTAGTTGTTGACGAGTAGCCCCGAGCAGGCAGATCCCACCTCGTGGATTCGCAGATCTCCTTGCAGGATTCCGCCCAGGTGTGCAGTATCTTGTGAAGCGCGAGCATATGCCGGAGCCCGTTCTACGCAAGAGTCCGCTGACCAGCGTCGTCTGCGAGTTGAGGTTTCAGCCGGTTGTCGGGCACCTAGAGATCGTCGGTCTCTCTAAGCGCCTGGAGGAAATTGGGCTCACCTCATACAACCGCGAGCAGGGGATGCAGCTGCAGATGGGCCCGGGGCAGCTGCAGCAGAGAGAGGTCGAGCGCCACCGCTTCGCAACGGCCGAAGGCGACGGGACTCTCATCCTTGACGAGGGCATCTTTGCCTTCGACACCGCCTCTTATCGGGGCATCGATCACTTTCTGGAGACCTGGAAAGCGATCGCTACGGCGATCGTCGAGACATTCGGCGTCGCAGCGCGCAACCGCATCGGCCTCCGCTACGTGAACGAGATCCGGCTCCCCGCTCCTGACCGTGTCTCCGTCGAAGAGTTGATCAAAGATGAGCTGGTGCCCCCATGGGGAGCCCAGCCGCATCTCGAGGAGCTCTCTGTATCTCTGCATGAGCTGCGTTTCAAGCAGGATGAGGGAGAGCTAACTTTCCGCCACGGCCTGCAGCGAGAGCCTGGTGCAGACTCTGTCTACCTACTCGACTTCGATCATTACGAGCAGCGTTTGACCGACTTTGACATTGAGGAAGAGGTGAAGCGCTTGCGTGACTTCAACGCCAGGGTCTATGAAATCTTCCGCTGGTCGATAACCGACGAGAGCTATGCCGCCTTCGAGCCCCAGAAGCGACCTGATGCCTGAGACGACTCTGAGCCGAGGGACGCATCGAGATGGCCTTGGCCGCTACGGCCACACCTATCTCGACTCCCTTGCCGATACCGGCCCGACTCGTGTTCCGCTAGTCGCCTGGCTCGCCGGAGCGACGGGACATGGGGGAAACCCTCTCTGGGAGACCCTCTCTGATCCCCATGAGGCCTTTCTCATCTTCCCGAACTTTAGGGAGGGAGCGATTGGGCAGATGCTTCATCCCCATGGCGCTAGCTACTTCAGCGATGTTCTCTATTTCGTCCCGCCCGCACTAAGGCCGAGTCCGCCCCCCCGCCAGCTGGAGGCGCCACCTACCCTTGCTTTTAACCGCGTACTCACCACGATGCGCGAGCAGGCTGGGCTGCCGGTCGGTGACCTCGCCCGCCTGCTCGGCATCTCACGACGCCAGTTCTACAACTGGCTGAGTGGGGACAACCAGCCTGATTCGGAGACCGAGAAGGGCGTTCGCGATGTCTCAGAGCTGATCGAGATGCTCTTCAGCCATCTTGGAGACGCGCGGCTCGTCCGCTCCGCCCTGTTGGCGAGGACCGCCGTTGGCAGTGTCTTCGATCTCCTTGCTGCGGGGGACTCGCAGCGAGCGCGCAGTGCGGTCGAGCTGCTCGGCGAGCAGGGTGTGCTTACGGGGGGGACCGTTGCTGGCCCGCTCGCGCCTCGGTCGGGTCGCGAGCTGGCCATGCTCGAACTCAGTCACCTGCACGATGGCTCTCGCCGGGGAGATGGCTGACGCCGGTGACGGCGAAGCCGCGAGTGCGCGCCTGACCGAGCTCATCGCGCTCGATCCGGACCAGCGCATCGCTTTGGCGAGCGCGATCAGCGCCGCCGGATATGAACCTGGCTGCTGGATCCAATGTGAAGACTCTGACCTACTCCACACCGCGATCGACATCCGCCAGGTCCTCCGCGACACTTCGAAGCTAGATCCGATCGAGACTGCGCTCGACGGTATCGAAGAGTTTGCTGGTGAGCATGGCTGGGACCCGCCAGCCACAGGCGATACCGGTTGGGTCGTAATTAGCCAGAGCTGCGACTTGATCCGAGACGTGATGGTGGAGCCTTTCGTCCAGCTAGCCCACTTGGATGAGGTCGGCGAGGGCGTCGACCTGCCGTCCCTCTCACGTAAGTCGGGACGGCTGATTCCACTGGACCCGACCGGGGTCGCGTCGCGCCACGTCGTCGACCTGCGCAGCCAGGCATTCCTGCCCAAGCACCTTCTCACTGACCATCCTGTTCGTCAGGCGATCCCCACCGATGGCCAATTCGACAAGCGGCGCACCCGAAGTCGTTTCGCCCTGCGGGTGGGGCAGCGGTATAGCCGTTCTGGCATTCCCACCGATCTCGTGATTTCACTCGTGCGTCCGCTCGAACACGAGATGGCGAAGAGCGGCTCGATGCGCAAGCTTTTCGACACGACCTTTTCCGAACTACTGCTTTGGCCCCGTGAGGATCCGAGGCGACTGCTCTTTGTTACTCGTTACTCAGGCGAGAGCGAAGAGTTTCGACGAGCAGAGGACCTCTTCCTCGGCGATTTCCTCGAAGACTTGCCGTCCCGAGTTGGAGACCAGTTGGACATCGAAGGCTGCATGGTCGTTTCCCTAGATGCGCTCTTGCTTGAGACTTGGCTTGACGGCTGGAAGCTTGATTTCGACTTCATGACTTTTGGCTCCAAGGGCGATCCCGACTCGCCTTTGCCCCAGGCTTGAAGGATTCGAATATGCACCTCTCTCCTGGAGTGCCTGATCTACCCCCGATAAAACGGACTCGCGGTCTGGACTACTCAGACACATACCGCTCGGCGAGTTCCACCGTCGCAGTTGCCACCGCGAGGCTTCCATCTCGATCCAGCGCGTCTGGGTCCGCGTCGTAGCGAAAGAGAACTCCCCAAGGTGTGAGCCACTCGCATGTTGCAACGGCGGGTGGGATGTCGATTCCGAGATTTCGAGCTGTTCTACGAGGTCGCCCAGATCGTGTGTACGGGAGATTTCGACGGCGTTCTCGGCGAGTATCGCCTTGAGGGCCTTCTCGATGGCCTGTTGGAAGTGGAAGCCAATGAGATGATCGGCTTGGTCTTCTGAGATCAGCGCCTTGGCACCGCTGAGGTCCTCAATTGCCTTATCGAGCAGAACGCGGGCTACCTCACGATGCTCAGGCGTCGACAAGAACCCGACCCTCGCGCATGGCGCGCTCGATCATCGTGCCTGCCACGACCGAGCGGCGTCGGGCGAGATCCGCATCGACGACTACGACGTCGGCCGGCACCCCAAGGCCCCGCAGGCTACGTCGCAGGCGCACCGACTCTTCGGCGGGATTTGCGACCGCCGGCTCGATCACGAGGAGGTCGAGGTCGCTCTGCAGGTCGGCGTCTCCCTTTGCATGGGAGCCGAAGAGGATGATCCGTGCGTCGGGCGCGGCAGCAGCTATCCGTCTCCCAGCCTCGGTGATGAGTTGCTCGTCGATGTTCAAGTGGAGCTAGGCGGATTCGAACCGCCGACCTCCTGATTGCGAACCAGGCGCTCTGCCAGCTGAGCTATAGCCCCGAGTGCGCGGATGGGAGGATCGTCCCAGTGCCCTCGCAAGCGCAAGGATAACCGCATAGGCTTTAGCTTCCCCGACGGGACGCAGCCAATGGGCATTCTTGACGAGGCAATCCGTGAGCACCTGGAGCTGAAGCGCCGCACGGCGCGGGCGATTCCGAGCTGCAGCAGCTCGAGGACGAGGCCTTCGGTCAGGCCGATCGCCCGGGCGACGAGGCGGCGCTCGATGCCGCTCGCCGAGGCGCCGACCGAGTTCATGGCGCAGCCCGAGACGCCGAGGAGCCCGCCGCACGGCGCGAGCCGACGATCGCCGACTCCAGGAGCCGCCCCCGCCGCCCGCCCGGAGGCTGAGCCGGAGGCTCCGAGCGAGGAGGCCGCACCGGTCGACGAGGCACCCGCCGAGGAGGAGCAGCCGGCGATGGAGCACGAGATCGTCGACGAGCTTCCGAGGCAGCCCGCAGAACCGAAGCCGCGGCCGAGCCCGAGATCGAGCCGGCCGGTCCCACGACCGAGGAGCGCGACGCGATCGCCGAACAGCCGACCGAGATCTCGACGTCGAGGAGGAATTCGGCGCGGAGCCGCCCAGCCCGACCGACGAGGAGCTGATCGAGGAGGAGATCGCCGAGCCCCGCCTCGCCCCACCGACCCGCTTGCCGACCTCGACGAGGTCGACGAGGCCGAGGTCGTCGTCGAGGGCCGGCGCCCGACGACGAGGACGACGACGACGACGAGGACGACGCCTTCTGGAACGAGCAGCGCCTCTCCGACGAACTCGACCAGGCGCTGGAGGCGCCGCGCGACTGCGAGCCGGACGCTCGCCGACGAGCCGGAGGTCGAGCTGGACGAGCAACGAGCCTCGCGCCGGATCGACGACGAGCCGGACGACGACGACCGAGCCGATCCGCGGGCCGAGACCCGCGACCGCGCACGAGGACGTGCTCGAGGAGACGCCGGACTTCCTGGAGGAGACCCCAGAGGACGACCAGCTCTGGTTCGAGCAGAAGCCGCCCAAGGACTTCGACTTCGACGACTGCGGCTCTGCGGTTCAGACCCAGCCGGCCCCGGCCGCCTACACTTTCTGTACGGGGCCATAGCTCAGCTGGCAGAGCGTTCGGTTTGCATCGCGAAGGTCGCCGGTTCGATCCCGGCTGGCTCCACTGAACTTGTCTGTGCCCAAAACCACGGTGCACGACGCCATAGATAGATGGGGCAGGACTTGTCCGGCCGGATTTCTACCGTAGCCGCGTGCCGACTCTGGTGGAGATCACCTATGAGGCCGGTCGGTCTGCGTTGGCCGACCAAGAGTCGCTCGTCGCGGGGATACGGCAGCGAACCGGAACGCTGCTCGCCGCCCACGCGCTTGTGGCGTCGTTCCTGGGCGCCACGCGGTACGGGCTCACGGGCTGCACGCATGGGGCTGGGTCGCGCTGGCATCGCTCGTTCCTCGGCCTTGTCGCCGCGGCAATCTTGCTTGCCCCTTGGCCAACGTTGAAGCTCGCCGATTCGATGCGCCGGCAGCATACGACCTAGGCTCGACGAGCCCGCTGCGCGCGAAGCGCCGGCAGACACCCTCGGCTGGCTGGCGGAAGCGGGCTACGGATCAGGCACCAAGCGCCTGCGCCAAAAAATCGCGGCGACAAGTGCGGCGCCATGTCGCGGCTGTCGGGCGCATCGGGCGTGCTCATGGTGGTACAAACGGCTCGCGTGGCTGGCCGCCCTCGCGGTAGCGGCGAGGGCTATGGCACCGGCCTCCTACCACCGCGACCCGATCAAACGCCCCTCGACATCGATTCCGGCATCGAGGAGGGTCGCGGCGGATCGTCGCCGAGTCTGACCCCTCGACCTGTCCCGGCAAATAGCGCGCCGCCATAGCCTTCGTCCACTAACCGTTCGCGGCTCGGAGCCCCGGCAGGTCGGTCGTCCCCGGCTCGGCCGGGAAGGAGCCGGTCGCGTCGGCGGCCATCACCACCTGGCGACGGAGCAGGTCTCGGGTCGCGACGACCGCGTCCTCGCGGGCGCGCTCTTCGGCCGAGGCCGTAGCGCGCGCTGAGGGCGCTTGCGGCGTCGGCGAGGGTGCCGCCGTCGAGGGCGTCCATGACTACGCCGCCGGACTCGTTGAGGCGCAGGTAGGTGCCGTCGCCGGCCAACCTGCACGAAACGCTGCCGCGCACTGCCGGTCCAGCGCAGCGGCGCATGCCGGTAGCGCCGCGCCCCGGCCAGCTCCCGCACCCTCGCTCTTGCTTGCTCCAGCTCCACGGCGGGGTCAACCGGCTTCGGTGCCGTCGGCTCCGGCACTGGAGCATCCCGACCCCCGGGCCCTCGGCCGTTGTCCGTCCCGGAGAGGGCTGTCGGGCCCGCCTCGCCGGAACCTCCCCTTTTGTTCCGCCGAGGCGGGCCCGACAGCCCCCCCGCTGGGGGACCACCGGCAACGACCACCTCGTCGTCGAGATACGCAATCAAATCGGACTTCGGCAGATCACCCGGTCCCTTCATCGCCCCCGCCCAGCGATTTATCCGCTCGTCGTCCCAGCCGTCGCGGATCGCCGCCCAGCAGGCCTCGACCCCGTCGTGCGCCGCGTTGCCGAAGCTGAAGGGCCGCATCGAGTCGGGCCGCACGTCGCCGTTCGGACGGACCAGGAAGCTTCCCGGCGCCTCGCGTCCCTGCAGGCTGACGGTCCCCCCGGTTCCCGGCTGCAAGCCGATCTTCATCGCCGGCCCGTGTCGCCGCTCGAACTCGTCGACCGCCTCCTGCAGCGCCTTGCGGGAGATCTGCCAGTCGCCCCCGCGGGCGGCGGCTCCGGTCACGATCACCGGCGTCACCCGCACCCAGGGCACGCCCAGCGCCCACATCTGCTCGAGGAAGTCCGGCACGGCGTCGGCGTTGTCGGGCGTGACCACGTGCACGACGCAGACGCCGACCCCGGCGCCCAGCAGCCGGTCGATGCCCTCGACCGCCCGGCGCCAGCTGCCCGGTACGCCGCGCGAGCCGTCGTGCAGCCCCGCCCGCGCCCCGTCGAGCGAGACGTGGGCGGTGACGCCGCGCAGCGCTCCCAGCCGCCCCGCGACCTCGTCGTCGACGAACCAGCCGTTGGTGTTGAGGGTGACGCCGACACCCGCCCCGGCCAGCGCCTCGATCACGTCAAGCGTCAGCTCTCTGCGCAGGAACGGCTCGCCGCCCGTGACCACCGCCTCGACGATGCCGAGGTCGAGCGACTGGCGCACGACCTCGCGCCACTCCTCGTCGCTCAACTCCGGCGTGCGCTGCAGGGTGTGCCGCGGCGAGTCGGTGTAGCAGAAGCCGCAGCGCAGGTTGCAGGCGTAGGTCAGCTCGAGCTTGGCGCCGATCGGGCGCTCGGGCGCCTCGGTCAGCGCACGCGGGGGCCGGCGGCCGAGTCGCCAGGACAGCCGACCCCAGGCGAAGCTCTCCTCCGCCGCCTACTGAATGCTCAGGGCGACGCCCGGCGAAGTGCCGATCGGCTCCCCACTCGTCTCGATCTCCTCGACGCTCGGCGGCTCGTACGGAGTCTTTCCCTCGCTCATCGCAGACACCCTAACGGGGGATGCTGCCGCCGGCAGCGGTGCTGATCGGGTAGCCGTCGGTGTCGATCTCCTCCACACTGGGCGCCTCGTAAGGCGCCGGCTGCTTCTCGCTCATCTCTCCTCCTGTTTGAGTCGAAAACCCTGAACCGGCGCAGTCTGTCACGAATCCTCGATCAAAGCGAGGAGACTTCGAGCGGTCGCCGGGAGCCGGCCGAGATCGTCGGGGAGCGCGACCCTGGTGGCGGGCACGGAACGCAGCAGAGTCGCAAGCCGGGCGAAGGCCGCGGCGATCGAGGCGCGGGTGCCGCTGTGGATCAGGTTGGGCGTGAGCAGGGCCAGCGCCAGGGACGGCTCCAGCCGCTCGACCTCCAGCTCCGCACCCCGCTCGCCGAGCAGCACGACCGCCCCGACCGGACACGGCGCCGGCTCTTCGCCGCCGGGGTCGCCGACCAGCTCCGTGTGCGCGGCGACCGTTGCCGTCGCTGCCGCGCATGCGGACGCCGCGCGCGCCCGGGAACGCGATCGGCCCCTCCTCTCCAAGGGCGATCGCGATCCCGTCCTCGCCAAGCACCGGGTGTCCGGCTTCGCCCAGGGCTCGCGCCAGGGTCGACTTGCCGCGCAGCGTCGGCCCGCAGAAGAGCACCGCCCGCCCGCCCGCCTCGACCGCCGAGGCGTGCAGGGCGAGGTCGCCGCGCATTGCCAGCAGCGTGCAGATCGCCGCGGAAGCGATCCGGTGCTCGAGCAGATCGACATCGTCGTCGCTGCTCTCGACGGTCACGCGCAGCTTCCCGGGCTCCAGTAGGAAGGCCGCGGACGGCGGCAACTCGAGCAGGCAATCGCCACCGTCCAGCTCGTAGGAGGCATACCAGCAGCGGCCCTCGTCGTCGACAAGCGTGCTGACCGGCTCCCGTCCGGGCGCCGCGAGCGGCACCCGCGATGCCTCGATCCGCAGCTCGCCGCGCGTACCGGCTGCCGCGTTGAGCCGCCGCAGCGGCAACTCGCTCTTAACCTCGAATCCATAGAGACTGCCCATCCGGTCATAGGCTATGGATCGTGACTCGAACTCAGATAGCGGCCGAGACGACCCTGCGGCGCACCGAGCGCGCCGTCCATGGCGACTTGCCCGAGGAGACGGTGCTGCTCGACGTCGACGCGGGGGTCGCCCTGCGGCTCAACACGACCGGCGCCTGGATCTGGGAGCAGCTCGAGCATCCGCGTCCGGTGGCGGAGCTGGCGCGCGGCCTGGCCGCGCGCTTCGAGATCGACGAAGGCCGGGCGTTGGATGACGTAGTCGCTTTTGCTCGCGAGATGACTCGGCGAGAGCTGCTCGCCGCTTCCTAACCGGCGAGCGCCCGCTCAGGCAGGTTCTGGTCCGCGTGGTAGGAGCTGCGCACCAGCGGGCCTGAGGCGACCGACTCGAAGCCGAGCTCGTAGGCGGCCTTCTCCAGCGCTTCGAACTCCTCCGGGTGCCAGTAGCGGACCACCGGCAGGTGGTTCTCGGTCGGCCGCAGGTACTGGCCGACGGTGAGCACCTGGACGCGGTGCTCGCGAAGGATGCCGAAGGCCTCGACCATCTCCTCGAAGCTCTCGCCGAGGCCGACCATCAGCCCCGACTTGGTGACGACGCGCTCGCCGCCCATCTCCTTCGCCATCTTCAGCACCCGCGCCGAGCGCAGGAACTTGGAGCCGCGCCGGGCCACTGGGTACAGCCGCGGCACCGTCTCGACGTTGTGGTTGAAGACATCGGGCCGCTCGTGGATCACCTTGGCCAGCGGCATCTCCTGGCCGCGGAAGTCGGGGGTGAGGATCTCGACCTTGCAGCCCGGCGCCTGCATGCGGATCGAGCGGATCACGCCGACGAAGGCGCTCGCCCCGTAGTCGGGCAGGTCGTCGCGGTCGACCGAGGTGACGACGGCGTGGCGCAGCCCCATCCGCTTCACCTGGTTGGCGACGCGCAGCGGCTCCAGCGGGTCGTTCCAGCTCGGCACGCCCGTCTTCACGTTGCAAAAGCCGCAGCGCCGCGTGCAGACGTCGCCGAGGATCATGAAGGTCGCGGTGCCGCGCTCCCAGCACTCGCCGACGTTGGGGCAATTGGCCTCCTCGCAGACGGTGTGCAGGTTGTCGGCGCCGATCATCGACTTCAGTCGCCGGTAGGTCGGGCCGCCCGGCGCCGGCACCTTCAGCCAGGGCGGCTTGCGCGCGCGGCGGAAGGGGACGGTGTCGCCCGTCTCGGCTGCGGTCCCGCCCGGCTTGGCGCGGGAGCGGGTGACGTGGAGGCGCTCGGCGGGCGCTGCGATCGTCTCGCTCATGCGACGCCGAGCCTAGCGTTGTCGAGTCCCAGGGCATCGGGGGAGGTCTCGACGGGCTCCCGCCCGTAGACCGCGGAGAAGCTCTCGACGACGGTCGCGGTGAAGGCGGCGACGCTCTGCTCCTCGCCTGTCTCGCGGCTCAGCGAGGTCACCTGGCAGCCCTCGATCCCGCAGGGCACGATCCACTCGAACGGTTTCAGGTCGTTGCTGACGTTGATCGCCAGCCCGTGCGTGGTGATCCCGCGGCTGACGTGCACCCCGATCGAGCCGATCTTGCACGCCTCGGCGGCGCCGGTCGCGGTGCCGGGCCGCTCGCCCTCGGTCCAGACCCCGGTCAGGCCTTCGATTGTCCCCGCCTCGACCCCGTGCTCGGCGAGCGAGCGGATCGCCACCTGCTCGAGCCGTCGCACGTACTCGTGGACGTCGTCGTCATACGGCCGCAGGTCGACGATCGGGTAGGCGACCAGCTGGCCCGGCCCGTGGTAGGTGACCTGCCCGCCGCGGTCGGTGTCGCGCACCTCGATCCCCTGCAGCCCGTACCACTCGATCGCCATCGGCAGCTCCTCCGCCGTGGCGCGGCGCCCGCGCGTGTAGACGGGCGGGTGCTCGAGCAGCAGCAGGGCGTCGGGGATGGCCCCGTCCTGGCGGGCGTCGCGCAGCCAGCGCTGGGCGACGAGGGCCTCGTCGTAGGAGACCAGGCCGCAGCGAATCACGAGGACTTCGGCGCTCATTCCCGAAATCGTTGCATGGCGCCGCACTATCCTTGGCGCCGACCCCATGGTCCAGTCCAAGGCCCTCCGACCAGACTGGCTTCCCGCCGTCGCCCTCAGCTCCCTGCTCGCCGCCGCGATGGTCGCTTGGAACCCGCAGGTCGGCGACCTGGCGGCCCAGGTCTTCCGCGCCCAGCTCTTCCAGCACGCCGGCCTGGCGATCTGGAACGGCAGCTGGTACGACGGCCACTACACGCTCACCTACAGCTTCCTCTTCCCGCCGCTCGCCTCGCTGCTCGGGGTGCGGCTGATCGGCCTGGTCTCGGTCGTCGCCTCCTCCTACTTCTTCGATCGCCTCGTCCGCGACCGCTGGGGCGAGCCGGCACGCTGGGCCACCCTCTGGTTCGCCGCCGGAGTGGTGACGCTGCTCGCCGACGGCCAGCTCACCTTCGCCCTCGGAGTCGCCTTCGGCCTCGCCTCCCTGCGCTTCCTGCAGCTAAGCCGCACAAGGTTGGCGCTCGCGACAGCTGCCGCCTGCGCCCTCTCGAGTCCCGTAGCTGCCGTCTTCCTGGCTGGGGTTCTGCTCGCCGCCGCAGGATCGGAAGTCGACTGGAAACGCTCCTTCCGCGGGTGGCGCGGATATGGGGGGGCCGAGAACGGAGGCGCAGCCCCCGCCCGCAGGCCCCCCCATATCCGTGACAGGACCCGCGGCCGAGCGCTTTGGGCTGTATTCGTCGCCCTTGGCCTAGTCGCGCTGCCCAACCTCCTCTTCCCCGGCTCCGGCCAGTTCCCCTTCGCCTTCTCCTCCTACGTCGCGATCCCGCTCTGGTGTGGCGGCGCGCTCTACGTCACGCGCGGGCTGCGCGATGAGGAGCGCCAGCTGCGCTGGGTGCTGGTCGGCTACGTGGTCGTGGCGACCCTGCTGGTCGTGGCGCCCAACCCGATCGGCGGCAACGCGGTACGGCTGGGGGCGTTGTTCGGCGGCCCGGTGCTCGCCGCCGTGGTGCTGGCGCGGCGCCCCCGGGTCTCGGCCTGGGCTCTCGCCCTGCTCCTCGCGGGTGGCCTCTTCTGGCAGGTCACGGCGAGCGTCAGCCAGATCGCCCGCAGCGTCGGCGACCCCTCCACCGCGCGCTCCTACTTCGCGCCGCCCGCCCACTGGCTGCGCGCGCACGGCGGCACCGGCATCCGGGTCGAGGTGCCGCCGACCGCCAACCACTGGGAGTCGGCCTACCTCGCCTCGCAGTTCGAGCTCGCCCGCGGCTGGCTGCGCCAGCTCGACACCACCCGCGACGACATCTTCTACGACGAAGGTGAGCTCTCCGCCGCCGCCTACGGCAACTGGCTGCGCCAGAACGCGGTCTCCTACGTCGCCCTGCCCGACGCCCCGCTCGACTACTCCTCGGCCGAAGAGCGCCGGCTGATCCTCAGCGCGCCGTCCTACCTGGACCTGCGCTGGAGCTCGCCGCACTGGCGGATCTACGCGGTCCGCGATCCCAAGCCCCTCGTCGACCCGATGGGCCCGGCGGCGGCGAAGGTGCTCTGGGTCGGCCGCCAGAGCTTCGGCCTCGACGTCAGCCGGCCGGGCGAATTCCTCGTCCGCGTCAACTTCACCCCCTACTGGTCGATCGAACGCGGCGCCGGCTGCCTGCTGCGACGCGGCGACTGGACGGTGGCGCGGGCGGCGCACCCGGGCATCCTCCGCGTCTCGGCCGACTTCTCCCTCGGCAGCGCCTGGAACGCCGTCACCGGCGCTCGCAAGACCTGCTGAGCAGCGGGCCTAGGGCTGGCCCGAGGGGAGGCCCGCGTCGCGCATCGCCAAGGCGAACTTGGCGAATTCCTCCTGGAAGTCGTGCAGCTCGAAGCTGTGCCCGGCGCCGTCGGCCGCCGGCGATGCCGCTCCGTCGGCGCCGCGCCGGTCTTGCCGCGCTTTCGTCCGCCACGCGGCCATCTCCGCGTGCAACTCGTCTCCGCCGCCGATGTCCTTGCGCGGCTCCTCTTCCAGCAGCATCCCCAGGTGCGGCGCTTTCTGCACCCGTTCGGGCATCGCGGCCAGGGCATGCTCCGGGTTCGCGGCGAAGCGCCGCAGTATCGTCGCGATCAGGCTGGTGTGCTCGAGCGTCTCGTGGCAGACGGTGTTGCGCACCCGCGGCCCCACCACCAGGGCCGGCACCCTGACCCCGAGCGTCGGGTAGCCGGAGCCGTCGTCTACGGCTGGAGGCGCGACGTGGTCGTAGAAACCGCCGTGCTCGTCGTAGACGATGACCAGGACCGTGTCCTTCCAGGCCGGGCTGCTGGCCAGCGCCTCGTAGATTTCCAGGACCAGCGCCTGCCCCGCCTTGACGTCGGAGGGCGGGTGGTCGTCGTTGGAGTTGGGGTCGAGGACGCTGAGGTCGATGAAGTTCGGGTCGATCCAGGAGACGTCGCGCAACTCTCCTTTGGCCGCGTCGTCGAGGAAGCTGTCGCCGGTGACGATCGCCGCCTCGCCCGCTTCGGTCGCCAGGCTCACCTTCTTGCGGTTGAAGTAGGCGAAGTTGTCGCGCTTGATGTGGCGGAAGTCGCGGTAGAGCGAGTCGGCGGCGCGCAGTGTCGCCGGGTCGTGCGAGTACCAGCGCCACTGCGAGTCCTGCAACTGGCGGGTGAAGGCCTCGACCTCGAAGATCGGCGCGCCGGAGATCTTGCCGACCAGCGGCAGCCCCTTGATGTCTTTGAACAGCTCGCCGAGCAGCCCGGGCTTGTGACCGATCGAGGGCCCCTCGCGTCCGGCCAGCGAGTAGAGGCGGTTGGGCCAGGTGTCGCCGGGGATCGAGGAGTGCCAGGCGTCGCAGACGCAGAAGTTGTGGGCGAGGTGCTTGTAGACCGGCAGGTGCTCGCCGCCGAAGTGGCCCATCGGCACCTTGAGGAACTCGGGAAGCAGCTCGACCGGGTTGCCCTGCTCGTCGGTGCGGGTGTGGGCAAAGTTCCTGACGAAGCCGGTGTTGCCGTCCTGCAGCTGGCTGTGCACGCAGCTGGGCGAGTGGCAGGGATCGAGGATCTTCGATTTTTGCCCGGGCGGCACCGGCGGCACCGTTTCCCCCAGCCCCCATTCGAAGGAGTCGTAGGGATGCTTTTCTTTGTCGTAGTTGGTCTTCGCCTTACCGGGGCCAAGTCCGTCGACATCGAGGCCTTCTTTCTCGAGAAAGCCGAGCATCTGGTCGAAGGAGCGGTTCTCCATCATCAGCACGACGATGTGTTTGACCGAGTGCAGGCGCTCGAGCCCGCCGTCCGGCGCTGGCGCCGGTGTGATTTCGGGGGGCGGAGTCACGCACCGCCCCCTTTCGCAGGGTCCGATATTCGTGCCGCCTCTTCGCCCGCCTGGACCCTGGCCTCTTTGATTTGAGCGGCCTGCTCCCGAGTTACGAGGTCGTTGGCCTTTTCCCTCGTAGCTTCCAGTTCGCTGCTGGCGATGTGGGCAGCGTGTTGAGCTATGGCAGCTTTTTTCGCTTCGTCAATGGCCGTTTTCTTAGCTTTGTCGTCGGCGTGGGTGGTGTTGTCGGAGCTGATCTTGATCCCGAGATAGGCGCCGACGACCGCCGAGATGATGCCGAATGCGGATGAGGTGACGGCTATCGCCGAGGCCTTGCTTTCGAGTCGGGTGAGCGTGACTATCGTCAGCGCGGTCACGGCGGTGATGCCGACGATGACCGCAATCAGGCCGCCGATCGATTTGATCCCTTCCGCGTTGGCGGCGGCACCGCCCTTGCCGTCTCCGATCGACCCGATCGCGGCGGCGGCGATCGTCAGCGCGCCGACCGCAAACAACACTCCGCCGAACGGCTGCAGCCTGACGCCGAGCACCGAGGCGTCGCTGTCGCGCAGGGCGAAGGCGAGCACGGCGCCGACAAAGGCGAAGAGGAAGCCGCCTATCAGCCAGTACCTGGGGCGCACCGCCGCCCGTTCGGCCCTCTTTGCCGCCTCTTCAGCTTTTTTCACCGCCTCGTCCAGTAACGGGGCTAATGAGGGGGTGGGTGGTTCGCCCTCAGACATGCTGGGCGCAACCCTCTCAGATCAGTTACAAATGCACAAGCGTTTTTAAGAATTAACGGTTAATCGATTTAACACTGATCTCAGAGCGCCAGGGTGAGTGGCTCTTCGAGCAGCTCGCGGATCCGCGCCAGGAACTCTGCCGCGGGGGCGCCGTAGAGGATGCGGTGGTCGCAGGCGAGATTGACCCGCATCAGGTGGGCCCTTGCGACGTTGCCGTCGCGGATCACGGCCCGCTCCGCGATCGCCCCGACGGCGAGGATCGCCGCCTGCGGCGGGTTGATCACCGCGGCGAAGCTGTCGATTCCGAACATCCCCAGGTTGGAGACGGTGAAGGTCGCCCCCGAAAGCTCGGGCGGCGTGATCTGCCCGTCCCGCACCCGTTGCGCCAGCGCCCGCGAGTCGGTGGCGATCTGGCGCAGGTTCTTCTCGTCGGCATCGAAGACGGTGGGAACCACCAGCGCATCGCGGGCGGCAACCGCAACGCCCACGTTGACCCGCGAGTAGAGCTCGAACCGCCCATCCCGATACGCCCCGTTGGCCCGCGGATGCTCCCGCAGCGCCAGCGCACAGGCCTTGACCACCATGTCGTTGAACGAGGGCACGACATCGCCCTCTTTGGCTCCGGCCTTGATTTGCGCCCGTGCCGCGACAAGTCGGCTCATGTCGATCTCCGCCTCGAGATAGAAGTGCGGAGCGGTCGCCTTCGACTCTGCCATCCGGCGCGAGATCGTCGACTGAAGCTTGGAGAGATCTTCGTAGGTCACCTGACCCTTGGCGGTCTCGGGACCGATCGCATCGGCTGCGGGTCCTGTCGCTGCAGGGGACCCACCGCCCCTTCCGGTAGCTAAAGCTTCCTCAGGGGCGGTTCCCCCTACAGCGCCACCCGCAGACGAGGCGGCTCGTTCCACGTCCGCCTTGACGATGCGGCCGCCAGGTCCCGAGCCTTCGAGCTGTGTGAGGTCGAGCTTCTGCTCCTTGGCGATCCGGCGGGCTACCGGTGACGCCTTCGGCCGCCCGTGGTCAGCTTCCGGCGACTCGGCGGGAGCTTCGGCCGGCTCCGGAGCTGAAGCTTGAGCACCGTTGCCCTCGCCGATCCGGGCGATCACGCTCCCGATCGGAAGCGTTTCTCCCTCCGCAGCCACGATCTCTTCAAGCTTCCCTGCGACATCAGCTTCATACGCCATGTTTGCCTTGTCGGTCTCGATTTCGACCAGCTCGTCGCCGACCGACACCACGTCGCCGGGTTGCTTCAGCCACTGGAGGATTGTCCCCTCCTCCATGGAGTCGGACAATCTCGGCATGACCACGTCAGCCATCAGATCGACCCCTCCAGCGCGGCGAGTGCGGCCTTGACCACGTGCTCCTCGTGAGGGATCGCCGCCTGCTCCAGCCGCCTCGAGTAGGGCATGTGCACGTCGGCCCCGGTGACCCGCTGCACCGGGGCGTCGAGGTGGTCGAAGGCCTGCTCGGTGATCAGGGTCGCCAGGTTGGCGCCGACGCCGCCGTGCGGCCAACCCTCCTCGACGATCACCGCCCGGTTGGTCTTGCGGACCGAGGCGAGGATCGTGTCGAGGTCGAGCGGGCGCAAGGTGCGCGGGTCGATCACCTCGGTCTCGACCCCGTGCTCGTCGGCGAGCGCCCGCGCCGCGTCCTCGGCGACGTGGGCCATCTTGAGGATGCCGACGATCGTCACGTCGCCGCCCTCGCGGCGCACCGCCGCCTGGCCGAAGCCGAGCACCTCCTCGGCGTCGTCGGCGACCTCGCCGCGGCGGCCGTAGAGGCTCTCGTGCTCGATGAAGATCACCGGGTTGTCGTCGCGGATCGCCGCCTTCAGCAGCGCCTTGCCGTCGGCCGGCGTCGAGGGGCAGGCGACCAGCAGCCCCGGCACCTGCAGGAAGAGCGCCTCGAAGCTGTGCGAGTGGGTCGGGCCGAGCTGGTGGCCGCCGCCACCCGGCATCCGGATCACCATCGGCACCCGCGCCTGGCCGTTGAACATGTAGGGGATCGCGGCGGCGTGGTTGACGATCTGGTCCAGCGCCAGCAGCGAGAAGTTGACCGTCATCAGCTCGACGATCGGCCGCAGGCCGCCCATCGCGGCGCCGATGCCGGCGCCGACGATCGTGTTCTCGGAGATCGGCGTGTCGCGCACCCGGCGCTCGCCGAACTCCTCGAGCAGGCCCTCGGTCACCTTGAACGCCCCCTGGAAGACGCCGACGTCCTCGCCGATCACGAGGACGCCCTCGTCGCGGCGCATCTCCTCCGCCATCGCGTCGCGCAGCGCCTCGCGCATCCGCAGCTCGGCCATCAGTCCCCGGCCTCCTCGCGCTCGGCTGCGACCTCCGCCTCGACGCCCTCCTGGGCGTCGCCGTGGGTCGCCGGGTTGGGGCGCGGCCCGTCGTCGCGCCCCGCGTAGGCGGCGCCGGCTTCGGCCAGCTCGCGCGCCGCCGCCGGCATCCGCTCCTCGTGCTCGCCGCGGTGCGGCTCGGGGCTGCGCTCGTCGACGGCGTACCAGCCGGCGCTGTCGAGCACGTAGAGGCTCTCGTAGAGGGTGTCGAGCGCCGGCTCGGGCGAGGCCTCGGCGAACTCGACCGCGGCCAGCACCGTCTGCTCAGCCTTGTCGCGCACCTCCTGCACCTCGCGCTCGCCCAGGACGCCGGCCTCGACGCAGCGCCGGGCGAAGATCTCGATCGGGTCCTTGGCCTGCCAGCGCTCGACCTCCTCGCGCTCGCGGTAGACCTCGGGGTCGGCGGCGGAGTGGCCGCGGAAGCGGTAGGTGAAGGCCTCGAGCAGGGTCGGGCGGCGCTCCTCGCGGGCCAGCCGGATCCCCTCGGCGACGCTCTCGCGCACCGCCAGCACGTCCATGCCGTCGATCCGCCGGCCGGGGATCCCGTAGCCCTCGGCCTTCTTGGAGAGGTCGGTCTGGGCCGAGTGGCGCTCGACCGAGGTGCCCATCCCGTAGAGGTTGTTCTCGACCAGGAAGAGGACCGGCAGGCTCCAGAGCGCCGCCAGGTTCATCGTCTCGCCGAAGTTGCCGGCGTTGGAGGCGCCGTCGCCGAACATGCAGACGGTGACCGCGTCCTCGCCCTTGTACTCGGAGGAGAGCGCCAGGCCGGCCGCGATCGGCAGGTTGCCGCCGACGATCCCGTAGCCGCCCATGAAGCGGTGCTCGGCGTCGAAGATGTGCATCGAGCCGCCGCGCCCGCCGCTGGTCCCGTCGACGCGGCCGAACAGCTCCGCCATCACCCGTTTCGGCTCGGTGCCGCGGGCGATCGCGTGGCCGTGGGTGCGGTAGGTGCCGATCAGGTAGTCCTCGGGGCGCATCACCGAGGCGGTGCCGACGATCGTCGCCTCCTCGCCGATCGCGAGGTGCAGGAAGCCGCCGGCCTTGGCCCGCTGGTACTGGCGCCCCGCCTCCTCCTCGAAGCGGCGGATCAGCGCCATCCGGGCGAGCAGCTCGTAACAGGTGGAGGCGTCGGGGAGATCGGCCACGCCCTGACCTTAGCTCGCGGCGGAGACCGCCTCCTCGAGTCGGTCGTCGCCCCAGAAGACCTCCCCGTTGACGACCAGCGAGGGGACGCCGAAGACGCCCAGCTCGGCGGCCGAGTCCGTCGCCTCGCGCAGGGCGTTCTTGACGATTTCGGTCTCGACCGCCTTGAGCAGCGCGTTGGGGTGCAGCTCGCAGGCCGCGGCGGCGATCAGCACGTTGTCGGGCTCGGAGAGGTCGCGCCCGGCGGCGAAGGCCTGGCGGAAGGCGGCGAGTGCGAAGGAGACGGTGCGGCCGGTCTGCTTGGCGAAGGTCGCCACCCGCATCGCGAAGAGCGTGTTGCCGGGCCAGGGCTCGGGCCAGACGATCGGCGCCAGCCCCTGCGCCGCGGCGCGCCGCTCGACCTCGGCGATCCCCTCGTCTCGCCCCGGCCCGTTCGCCCAGGAGTCCCGCTCGAAGGTCCGGAACAATCCACCGAGCAGGACCGGCTCCCACTCCGGCTGCTCCAGCCCCGCCTCGCCGAACAGCCCGCTGATCCGCTCAGCGGTCAGGTACGCGTAGGGCGACCCCAAATCGAAATAGAAGACGGCTCGACTCATCCTAGGCTGTGAAAATCAAGCAGATCGGTGGACGCAGGGACAGCAGCCTAGGCGTGGATGGCCCACTTGTCGACCGCCCGTGCCGCTTCCGGGATCGCCTCGGAGATCGTCGGGTGGGGGTGGACGATCCGGGCCAGCTCCTGGTAGCCGCCCTCCAGGGCCATCGTCGCGACCAGCTCGGCGATCATGTCGCAGGCCCGGTTGCCGACGATGTGGGCACCGAGGATCTCGCCGTACTTGGAGTCGACGACGAGCTTGACGAGGCCGTCTTTGTCGTCGTAGACGGTCGCGCCGCCGACGCCGCCGAGCTTCTGCTTGCCGACCTTGATCTCATGCCCGGCCTCCTTGGCGGCCGCCTCGGTGAGGCCGACGCTGGCCACCTGCGGGTGGCAGAAGGTCGCCCCGGCGACGAGGTTCTGGTCGACGGGGTGGGTCGGCTGGCCGGCGGCGTGCTCGACCGCGACGACGCCCTCCTCGGAGGCCTTGTGGGCGAGCGCCTTGGCGCCGGTGAGGTCGCCGATCGCGTAGACCTTGGGGTTCGAGGTGCGCCCGTACTCGTCGACCTTCACCTTGCCTTTCTCGGTCAGCTCGACCCCGGCCTCGGAGAGGCCCAGGCCCTCGATGTCGGCGGAGCGCCCGCCGGCGATGCAGAGGTAGTCGACCTCGGCGCTGCTGTCGCCATAGGTGAACTTGACGGAGCCCTTGTCGGCCTCGACATTTTCGACCGGCGCGCCGGTGGAGATCGCGATGTCCTGCTTCTTGAAGGCGCGCTCGACCACCCGGGCCATGTCCTTGTCCTCGGCGGGGAGGATCTGGTCGAGCATCTCGATCAGCAGCACCTCGGTGCCGAAGCGCCCGTAGGCGGAGGCGATCTCACAGCCGGACGCGCCGGCACCGACGACGGCGATCTTCTTCGGCTGCTCGGGCAGCGACCAGGCGCCCCAGGTGTCGAGGACGCGGCCGCCGAACTCGACCCCTGGGATCGGCAATGCGACCGAGCCGGTCGCCAGCACCACGGTGCCGGCCTCGTACACCTCGTCGCCGACCTTGACGTTGCCGTCGGCTGTGAGCGCGCCGTCACCCTCGATCATGGCGACCTTGTTCTTGTCCCAGAGCATCTTCACGCCGCCGGAGAGGGACTCGGAGACCGCGGCGCGGCGCTTGCCCAGGGCATCCCAGTCGATCGAGACGTCCTTGGCGACGACGCCGAGCTCGGCGCTGTCGCCGGCCCGGTGGTAGATCTCGGCCGTGCGCAGCACCGTCTTGGCCGGGATGCAGGCGTAGTTGAGGCAGCGGCCGCCCGGCTTGTCGCGCTCGACCACCGCGGTCTTCTTGCCGAGCTGGGCGGCGCGGATCGCGGCCACGTAGCCGCCCGGGCCCCCGCCGATGACGATCACATCGTAAGAATCAGCCACTGAAGCTGAGCCTATAGAACCGGGCTCGCTTGCCGCCTAATCGGGATTTCGGGAGGGCATCTGGATCCGCGCCATCGCCTTGACCATGAAGAAGAAGAAGCTGCCGGTGACGGCGAGCAGGCCGAGCGTGGCCAGGACCTGGGTGACGGTGGCCGCCTGCAGCGCCAGTCCGTAGACGGCGCTGAAGATGAGGAAGACGAGGATCAGCTGGAAGCCGAGCACGGCCCAGTAGCGGGCGCGCCACATGCCCCAGGCCATGATCCCCATCAGCAGGGCGGGGGCCAGCACCTGGATGAAGTGAGGTTTGGCGCCGTTGACCTGCGTGCCGGCGAGGTAGCCGATCACGATCGACGCCGCGATCAGCGCCGCGACGACTGCGCCGAGCGTCACCACCAGCGGTCGCTCACCCTCGGCAAGAGGCTGCAGCGCCTCGCGCGCTTCCTGGTTGCGCTCCTCGGCCCGGGCGTAGCCGCGCTCCATCCGCTCCCGCGGCGTGGGGGAGGCGCCGCGCTCCTTGCGCTTGCGGGGCGGATCAGCCACCGGGCGCCACGTCCCCCGCCTCGGCGAAGGCGCCGCGCAGCTGTTCGGCGACCGCGGCCGGGTCCTCGGCGTCGCGGATCGCCCGCACGACGCAGAGCCGCCGCGCGCCCGCCTCGACCACCTGCGCGGCGTTGGACGGGTCGATGCCGCCGATTGCGAAGAAAGGGTGGGCGGCGTTGGCGGCCGCGTGTGAGACCAGATCGAGCCCGACGGCCGGGCGGCCCTGCTTCGTCGGGGTCTCCCAGATCGGGCCGACGCTCACGTAGTCGACCGGCTGCTCGCCGGCCGCGGCGATTTGCGCCTCTGAGTGGGTCGAGAGGCCGACGATCGCATCGGGCCCGACCGCCTCGCGGACCTCCGCCGGCGCCATGTCCTCCTGGCCGACGTGGACGCCGTCGGCGTTGCAGGCGCGGGCGAGGTCGGGGTCGTCGTTGACGACGAAGAGGGCGCTGTAGGTATCGCAGAGGCGGCGGAAGGTGAGGGCGGCGAGCTCGATCTCCCGCCGCGGCAGCGACTTCTCGCGCAGCTGGACGATGTCGACCCCGCCGCTCAGCGCTGCCCGCAGCAGCGGCTCGGGATCCTCGCCGTGCGGCTGTGCGTCGCAGCAGAAGTAGAGGCGCGCGGTGCGCAGCCGCTCGCGGCGCAGCGGTCCCTTCGCGTCGGGGGTAGCGAGGCTCACCCGCCAAGTATCGCTCTGTAGCATCGGTGGCGTACGGGAGCCAAGAGGCTGAGAGGGTGGCAACGAGGCCACCGACCGTCTGGACCTGATCCGGGTAATGCCGGCGGAGGCAAGTTTGAGCGACCGAGGTACCTATGACGCGGTGATTGTCGGAGGCGGCGCGATCGGCCTCTGCTGCGCCTGGCGCGCGGCGCAGCGCGGCGCCGGCGTCGTCGTCCTCGACCGCGCCCAGCCACCTGCCGGCGCCACTCGCGTCGCCGCCGGGATGCTGGCGCCGATCGGCGAGCTGGCCTTCGGCGAGCCCGAGCTGCTGAAGATGACGGTGGTCGCCGCCGAGCGCTACCCGGGCTTCGTCGCCGAGCTGGAGGCGGCGAGCGGCAAGGGCACGGGCTACTCGCGCCACGGCGCCCTCCACATCGCCCTCGACCGCGACGAGGCGGCGGAGCTGCGCCGCGTCCACGACCTGCAGCGCTCGCTCGGCCTCGGCGCCGAGTGGCTGCCGCCGCGCCGCTGCCGCGAGCTCGAGCCCGGCCTCACCCCGTCCTTCAACGGCGGCGTCCACGCCCCCGAGGAGGCGGCGGTCGATCCTCGCCGGATGACCGTGGCGCTGCTCGCGGCTCTCGCCGGCGAGGGCGTCGAGGTGCGGAGCGGCGTCGAGGTGGCCGAGACGCTGCTCGACGGCGAGCGCGTCGCCGGCGTTCGCACCGAGTCGGGCGAGGAGCTGCGGTCCGAGTCCGTCGTCCTCGCGACCGGAGCCTGGTCGGGCGAGGCGGCCTGGCTGCCTGAGAGCGCCCGTCCCCCTGTGCGGCCGGTCAAGGGCCAGATCCTCGAACTGCGGGCGCTGGACGGCCGGGCTCCCTGCGAGCGGATCGTCGCCTCCGAGCGCGTCTACCTTGTGCCGCGACCCGACGGCCGGCTGATCGTCGGCGCCACAACCGAGGAGCGCGGTTTCGACTCGACCGTCACGGCCGGCGGCGTCCACGAGCTGCTGCGCGAGGCCTACCGGCTGCTCCCCGACATCGCCGAGATGGAGCTGGTCGAGGCGATGGCCGGGCTGCGTCCCGGCACGCCCGACAACCTGCCGCTGATCGGCCCCGGTGCGCTGGACGGCCTCGTCCTCGCCTGCGGCCACTACCGCAACGGCATCCTGCTGGCGCCGTTGACCGGCGAGGCGGTGGCGGGCATGCTCGCCGGAGAGCCGCTTCCCGACTCCCTCGCCGCCGCCAATCCGGTGAGTTCGCGTTTTGTGGGGCATACGGACGCAAAAAGGCGAACTCACCGTGGAAGGACCGGGGTGGAGGGGGCGACGGCGTGAGGGTCGAGCTGAACGACACGGGGCATGAGTTGGCCGCGGGGGCCAGTCTTGCCGACGCCGTACGGGCAGCCGGGGCCGACCAGGCGCGGGGTGTCGCGGTTGCACTCGATGGCGAGGTGGTGCCGCGCGCCGCGTGGCCCTCGACGCTCCTTGCCGAGGGCAGCAAGGTCGAGGTGCTGGCGGCGATTCAGGGCGGCGCTGAAGGTTGGGAGCTGGGCGGGCAGGCCTGGACCTCGCACCTGATCGCCGGCACCGGCGGCTTCCGCTCGCTGGAGCAGATGGAGCGGGCGCTGGCGGCTTCCGGCGCCGAGATCGTCACCGTCGCCCTGCGCCGGATCGACCCCGACGCGAAGGGCTCGGTCCTCGACGTGCTCGATCGCCTCGGCCTCTTCGCCCTCCCCAACACCGCGGGTTGCTACACGGCCCGTGACGCGGTCCGCACCGCCCATCTCGCCCGCGAGGCCTTCGAGACAGACTGGATCAAGCTCGAGGTGATCGGCGACGACCGCACCCTCTTCCCCGACGCGGTCGAGCTACTCGACGCCGCCGAGACCCTGGTCGGCGAGGGCTTCACCGTCCTCCCCTACACCAACGACGACCCGATCCTGGCCCGCCGGCTCGAGGAGGCCGGCTGCGCCGCGGTGATGCCGCTGGGCTCGCCGATCGGCTCCGGCGCCGGCATCCGCAACCCATACAACGTCGCGATCATCGCCGAGCGCGCCGCCGTGCCGGTCGTCCTCGACGCCGGCATCGGCACCGCCTCCGACGCGGCCCTGGCGATGGAGCTGGGCTGCGACGCGGTGATGGCCGCCAGCTCGATCTTCGGCGCCGAGGACCCAGTCGCGATGGCCACCGCGCTGCGCCTCGGCGTCGAGGCCGGCCACGCCGCCCACAGCGCCGGCCGCATCCCCCGCCGCACCCACGCCGAGGCCTCGACCCCAGAGCAGGGCCTCCCAAACCTCTCCTGACCCCGTACCATGAAGCGCCGCGCCCCTGTAGCTCAGCTGGTTAGAGCGGCGGCCTTTTAAGCCGCGCGGCGCCGGTTCGAATCCGGTCGGGGGCACTCGTGAGGGTGGGTCTGCATCCCCAGTTCAGGCGAGAACGCAAACGACCCGCAGAAGCGGGTCGTTTTGCGAAACGGGGTTGCCATCGAATCGACGGCCTCGCCTTCACGTGTGGACATCTTAGCGTCCCCAGGCGAACACAAGACGAACCACGCGGCGCTGATCGAGACCGGGCCGCTCTCTCTTCTACATCGGCCTCGAAAGCCCAGACAGTCCGTGTCTCAGCCACCCAGGTGACAGCCGAGGACGCTCGCCGGGGCCGCATTCTTTGGAGTCCCTACGCCGACGAGGACGCCCTTGTAGTACCTCCTCGTGACGGCGGGACGGTGGCGCAGGTTCCCCCCAGCGATTTCGCGGGCCGCTGTGACGATGTAGGACGGCCAGCCGTTGCCGTTGGCCGGCAGGATGTCGCCGCGGAAGCCCTTTTCGTGGACCATCTGAAGGAGGACGGCCCAATGGCGGGCGCTGCTCATCGCCGCGACCGCCGCTTCGGCCGTGGCGGCATCGCCCGAACGAGTCGCCGCATCCCAGCTTTCGAGCCAGCCGCAGGCGACCGCGCCAGCGACTGCTTGACCGAGCTCGTAGCGGTTGGTGAGCTCGCCTTTTGCTTCGAGCGAGGAGGGGTCAAAGCCGGGCGGCAGCGGCACCCCATGCAGCATCTGCGCAATGACACCGGATTCGGCGTCCGGCTGCACCACTTCCGGCGGCATCGCTGCCAGCCACCGTTCGACGCTGACCGCGCGCAGCGATCGCAGCAGGGTTTCGTGTTCGCCCGCGGGGAGTGCGAGCGTGACGAAGACGTTGCCCTGCGGAGGGAGGACGGTGATGTAGGCGGGGCGCCCGCCGTAGTGGAAGGTGGTCGCCTGCCGTCCGAGGACGGTCGACTTCGTCACAGTCGCCTTCGGTCGGTATCCGCGCAGAGTGGTGCGGTAGAGCGAGGCCGGGGCCCAGTTCATGGTCAGGCTCAAGCCCTCGGGACCGAAGGCCGGATGCCCGGCATCCTTGTAGGTCAGTCCGCCGTATTCGGCCTCGAAGCTGTTGGCGTGAATGATCGACCAGCCAGGGGCGGTGACGAGCAGGCGCGGATTGGCCTCGGCGACCCTGACCGCGGCCGCCGCGTAGGTCGGCCGAACGCCGTCCCTGACCGAGTCAACCGAGCCGCCGCCGAGGACGACCAGCACCGCGATCACAGCGGCGCAGGCCAGACCGAAACCGACCGAGGCGGCACGGTGCCGCGAGAAGATCCCGGCCAGGCCAGAACCACCGCCCGCACCGCGCTCCATCGCGATCCGGTCTCCGGCCGGGATCAACTGAGCCGGGGCGTCGCCGGCGGCGATCGCCCGCCGCATCGCTCGCGCCAGATCGGCCTCGCCGATCGCCTTGTGCAGCTCCTCGTCGGAGACCGGGTTGGCGGCCCGCATCCGGGCGAGTGCATCGGTTCGGTTGTTGCGGATCATCGGGCCTCCTCGGCCGGTCTGGGCATCGCGGCCCGGCTTTCCTGATCGCTCGGTTTAGCGGCGTCGAGTCGCCTCGCGAGCTTGCGGCGGGCGCGGTGGAGACGCACCCGAAAGGCACCCTGCGAGCAGCCGAGCACCTGCGCCGCCTCACGCACGTCGAGTCCGTCCCAGGCGACCAGCCGCAACACCTCACGCTCATGCTCCTCAAGCTGCGCAAAGGCGGTGGAGAACACCTCGCGGAGGGCCAGCGACTCGGCCGGGTCGGAGCCGGGCGCGTCGGCCTGCGCCTCGTGGGCGAGGCGCAGGCCGAGATCGTGGCGACGGCGCGTCGAGCGGTGCTGGTCCGCGATCACATTGGCGGTGATCGCATAGAGCCAGGGCAGGGGGCCATCGGGGATGCAGTCGCGACGGCGCCATGCCACGGCGAAGGTGTCGGCGACCACGTCCTCGGCGGCCTCGCGCCCGTAGACCCGCCGCATCGTGAAGGCGAGCAGCCGAGCGTGATGCTCGCGGAAGCAGCTTTCGAAGCGGCCCCGGTAGATGTCCTGCGCCTGCTCCGGCGCGTCGTCGGCTGGAGGCATCTACGGGGTAATGTCAGATAGACGGCGGTTGTTACAAGCTGGCGCCGCCATTCTCTCTTAGCTGCGGTTCGACCCACCGTGATGGCCGTCGGGGTCTTCATTCGCTCGGCGCTTCCAGTAGAACCGAAGCAAATCCGGTTGCGCGGATCGAGGGCGAGCCGGTCTCGCTGGCACCGTAGCGCGGGTCGTCGGGGCTTGGAGCGACAAGCGAGTCAGAGCGCGCCAACGCCTCAGTTTCCCCGTCGACGGAGAGTAGGGTTTCCGCTGGCGGTCAAGCACAGCCCGCCAGGACAACTATGCCGGAAGTCGAAACGTCTTCTCGATGAAATCCAAGATCTCGATACGTCGTGATGCTCCTGAGTTCAGGGGGGTCTTCCCCCCCTGGAGAGCCGGGGCATTGGCGGGGATCAGCGGCAACCGAATCGGCCAGTGGGCGCGATATGGCCTGATACGACCTAGCCACTACCAGGGGCGTCCGCGCAATCTCTATGCCTTCAACGACGTCGCCGAGGCGATCGTTATCCGCTGGCTACTGGAGCGCGACTTCGATTACGAGGCGATTCACGCGGCAGTTGAGAAGGCTCGCGACGAACATCCCGATTGGCCGCTCCTCGAAGCTCCTCTCGGAGTCGCCCAGCACGCCGTTGAGGGCGACCCCCGTGGTGTAATCGTCCTTCAGGTTGAGAAGAGCGTCTACGTCGAGGCTTCTGACAAGCCTGGCCAGATGACGCTGAAGCCCCAGCTTCTAGAGCAGGCGCGGGACATGCTGCGGCGCGGCGGATGGATTGCTGCGCAACTGGAGCTACAGCGGATCGAAGTCGACCCGCAGAAGCTCGGTGGTGCGCCCTCGCTTCGTGGACGCCGATGGCCAATCGAGCGCATTGCACAGATCGCGGCTGATGCCGAGGGCCGTCTGCTACTCGTCGACGACTACGGACTGGATCAGCGCGATATCGAGGAGTCACTGCGTTGGATGGAGTGCGCGAGCGCTCTCTAGGAGCGCGAGGGTCGGTTCAAGGTGGCCACCCTCGTGTTGGACGAGCAGTTCATGGGCAAGCGACTCATCCTCGGGCTGCGTGATCGCGGCCTTGACGTGCAGACCATTGGCGATTTTGGCGCTCAGGGGCGAGCCGACCCCGACGTAGTCCGCCGCATTGGCGAGGGGCTGAAAAGAGACTGGGTCTTGATCACGATGGACCTGACGATCTTGGAGGACTTCGAAGGCTTTGACTGGTCCAGGTACGCGATCGCGTGGGTCGTGATTGATGAGCGCCTACAGGGCTCGGCGGTCGAGCAGAGCAAGTCGAACGTTGTTCAGAGGCATGCACATACGATCGACGAACAGAAACCGGGCGATCACTTCACGTATACGGCCCAGCGGCACTCGAAGCATCCCCCAAGCTTGACCAAGCTGCTTGGTCGCAAGGGCGCGAAGTGAGCCGTTACGCTCACGTAGAGCGCTACCGTCACCCAATGCTCGGCGTGAGATGCCAGTTGCGGATAGCTGTCCGATGCCGTTGACACCGTCACGGCATGGAGGCCGGGGTTACGTGGGCGGAAACGGTCCAGGTTGGATTTTTTGGCGCGCAGCTCGTTGTCTTGGTTGTCGCTGCCCTCGTCGCGTGGTACCAGGTTCGCGAGGCTCGACGCCTCCGTGAGCAGCAGATCCGGCCCTTCGTGGTAGTGGACTTCGATGTCGAAGGCTGGAATACGAATGTCTACCTCGAAGTCAGCAACCTCGGCTCCTCACTGGCTCGCGACGTTCGGATCGAGATCGACCCGCCGCTTGAGAGCGCGATCGACATCGACGTGGCCAGTCTCAAGATGCTCAACGAGGGGATCGCAACCCTGGCGCCAGGCAAGATCTACCGGACGTTCTTCGATATGGGGTTTCGTCGTGACGAGGCGAAGCTGCGCATGACCTACCTCGCCACAGTGACCTACACCGATGAGACCGGCAAGCGTCCGTTCAAGGAGACGCTGAACCTTGACCTCGATCAGTACATGAACATGCAGTTTGTCCAGAAACGCGGTGTCCACGACCTCTACAAGCAGCTTGAGTCGATCCGCAAAGTGATGGAGAAATGGGGCTGGGGCACCGGAAAGGGGCTGATCGCGATGACCCCCGAGGAAGCACGGAAGGAAAGCAACCGCATGGTTGAGGCAATGCGAGAGCGCCAACGTCAACGCGAAGCAAAGGAAGGAAAGGTCGAAGGAGGATGAGCAAGGTCAGCGACGAGTTCCATGTGGCCATGCCGTTGCAGGAGGCCGAGTTTGCCGTCAAGGAGGCCGTTGCAAACTGCGGGTGGGGCGTGAAAGAGCAGGAGCCCGGCCGGATCGTCCCTCGAATTGGCGTCGGCCTGACGCGCAACCCGTCGACGATCGAGGTGCTGATCTCGGCCGCACGGGACAATGAATCGTTGGTGACTCTCAACGGGAAGATCGCCGGCATGGGGCCGCTTCAAAAGCGCCACCTGACGGCGGAAGTCGGCAAGCTCCGCAATGCGATTGACGTGACGGTCCACCGGGCCGCGCCACGAACTGAGTAAACGCGTTGCTCCTTCGGCCGATGCGAATTGCCGCAATCCCCGCGCATCCCCGCCTATCGGCTCGCTTTCTCCGCGCAGCAGAGCTAACGTCGCCACCGACCAAGACATAGCGGCCCCGGCGGCGTTGTAGCGCCCCGGGGCCCGGCATCGAAGAAACGTCCTTCGGTCGCTACCGCTACTACACCTGCTTCTCGCGTCAGCGTTACGGCAAGAAGGTGTGCGAAGCCGACCGGCTTCCGGCCGACGAGCTAGAGGAGGCGATCCTCGAACAGCTCCTCGCGGTGCTCGAACGCGAGCCGTTGGTCCGCGAGGCGATCTCCGAAGCCTTCGCCGAGCTTGACGCCGAGCAGCCGCAGCGCGCGGCCGAGCTGGAGCGGATCGACGCCGAGCTGCGGCGCACCGGCGAGTCTCTCGACCGCTACTTCCGCGCCTTCGAGGAGGGCACGATGCCCGAGTCGGCCTGCGGCCCGAGGATCAAGGAGCTGAGCGAGCGGCTGCGCGGGCTGCAAGCCCGGCAGGAGGAGCTTGTCGGCCGAGGAGCCCGCCGAGCGCGAGCCGCTGAGCGACGAGGACCTGGCACTGCTCCAAGCGGAGGTGCGTGAGGTGATCGAGGGCGGCGATTCGCCGACCCGCAAGGCGCTGCTGCAATCGCTGGTCGATGAGATCAGGGTCGTCAGCCACGCGGAGATCTACCCGTCTTTCTCTTTGCCCGCGGTTCGACCACCGTCAGGTTCAGTGCCCCGGGCGGGATTCGAACCCGCCAACCTCGCTTCGTGAGGGGCGAGGCCCACATCCGATGGCCGGTCGTGTTTGGGAAGACGGCCTCGGAGGCGTCGCCCGGCCTTGCGACCCGTTTGCCTGTCCCGTACAATGTCCGGGTCATGAAGCCGACCACAAGCCCTAAGACTCGCCGGATCGAAGTCCGGCTGAGTGACGAGGAGCGCCAGCTCGATGCCGCTGCCGCCTCGGCGCTAGGCGAGAGCTTGAGCGACTTCTTCCGTCGTGCCGCCCAGGCGCGGGCGCAGGAGGTGCTGGCCGACCAGCGCACGATCTCACTCAGCGAGACGGAGGCGACGCGCTTCCTCGCGGCGCTCGAGCGGCCCGACGAGGGCACGGTAGCCCGGCTCGAAGATCTCCGCCGCCGCGCGTGACCGAAGCGGCCGCGCTCACCGAGCGCTACGACCCCGCGGCTCACGAGGTGGCGGATTTTGCTTGCGGCGAGGAGTCGCTCGACCGTTGGCTGCACCGCTACGCGGGCCAGGGCGAGCGACGCGATGCGACTCGAACCTTTGTGGCCGCCGACGAGCAGGGTGCGGTGCGCGGCTACTACACGCTCATAGCCGGCCAGCTTGAGCATGTCGAGGCGACCGAGGCAGTGCGCAAGGGACTCTCGCAGCACTTCCCAATTCCGGTGGCGATTCTCGCTCGCCTCGCCGTCGATGAAGGCAGTCAGGGACAGGGGCTTGGCGCATCCCTGCTCAACGATGCCCTCGAGCGGATATGCCGAGCTGCACAAGAGGTCGCCGTGCGGGCCGTGGTCGTTCACGCCATCAACCAAGCGGCTGTGGGCTTCTACGAGCGCTTCGGCTTCCGCGGTCTCAGTGGGGCGCCGCGGAGCCTGATGGTTACGCTGGCTGAGCTCAAGGAGGCCGACTATGGGCAATAGGAAGCCGAATGGCAGCTCCGGGGGCAAGCACGACGAGCTGCTGCTGCGCACTCCCAGCGACGTCGAGGAACAGGACGACCTGCGGCTCGGCCGCATCCACGACGAGATCGAACGCGGCTTTGATGCCCTGCGCGATATTGACGACGGCGTCTCGATCTTCGGCTCGGCAAGGATTGGGGAGGGCCACCGCTGGTACGAGCTCTGCCGCGAAACTGCCGCTTGCCTCGTCGATCACGGCTTCTCGGTGATCACAGGCGGCGGCCCGGGCCTGATGGAGGCGGCCAACCGCGGCGCCGCCGAGGCCGGCGGCCTCTCGGTCGGCCTCAACATCCAGCTGCCGCACGAGCAGCAGACCAACCCCTACGTCAACCGGGCCCTCCGCTTCCACTACTTCTTTGCCCGCAAGCTGATGTTCATCCGCTACGCGCGCGCCTTCGTGATCATGCCGGGCGGCTTCGGCACTCTTGACGAGATGTTCGAGAGCCTGACCTTGATCCAGACCAACCGGATCAAGCACTTCCCGACGATCCTGGTCGGCACCGAGCACTGGACCCCGCTGCTCAAGTGGATCGATCGTGGCCTCGAGGACGACGGCATGATCTCTCCCGCCGACCGCGAGCTGCTCGTCACCGCCGACACCCCCGGCGAGGTCTGCGACCACGTGCGCCTGGCAAGCATGAGGCAGAAAAAACTTGCATCGAGCTGAACCTGTCTCAGTCGTTAAGCCGCGCGGCGCCAGTTCGAATCCGGTCGGGGGGCATTTGTGAGAGCGTCCGCCTCGCGCAATGGCCTGAGGCGGGCGATACTGGCAGAACACAAACGGCCCGCCGGAGCGGGCCGTTTGTGAAACGGGACTGCCGTCGGACTGACGATCCCATCCTCACGTTTGTGCATCGTAGTCCCCAGTCGAAACACAAGACGAGCTGGGCCCCCGTGCCCCAACTGCGGAGGCGTCCATTGACCGGCATAGCGTCCTCGACGCGACGGGCTGACCCGGTTTTCGCTGGCACGGTGACGCGCTTCCGGCCATTGGCCGCAATCGCCGCGCATCGACGGTGATCGGCTTGCTTCCAAGGCTGACGACCCTCTCGAAGAGCCGGCGGCAATGGCCACCGGAGGCACCTATGCATGCAGGAATGCGCCCCGAGGGCGACGGTCCGTCGAGAAATGTGCCAGAATCCCTGCCTCTAAAACCACCATTTAGACGAAAGAATGGCATTATGCACGCCGGTGCGGACGACATCGAGTGGGTCAGCGAGGCGAGGATGTTCAGCCTCTGCGAACTGCCACGGTCGACCTTTCAAAGCTGGGTCAAAGCAGGTTTTGATATTCAGGACCCCGGTGGCGCGTATGGCCTCGATGATGTTCTGGAGATTGCGTTGCTGGTCCAAGCTCGGCGCTACCTCGGTCTGGAGGAGCTGGCCGGCGGCTGGCGCCAATTGACTCGTAGCGGCGTCGCGGGGGAGATTGTCGTTGCGGCCCGTGAACTGAAGGAGGGGGAGCAGTTTGACCTGGTGCTTGAGCCAGAGCATGCATCGATAGTAGCCGCAGGCAACAACGACGAACTCATCGACGCCGTTCGCCACCCCGGGGCACCGCGGCCGGTCGTAGTCCTTGCCGTTTCCGGAGAGATCCAGTTGATCAAGGAAAGCTTCGCCCGTCTCGCTAAGACTGCCCCGCGGCCGGCTGAGAAGCGCCGCGGTCGGCCGCGGCGGCAAAGCGCCGATGTCGCCGAGTTTCCGTCTAGGAGCAAGGCATGAAGCCGTTTACCTACCGATGCGGTTGCGCCGTTGGCTTGCGGATCCGCATGACACACAAGCAGCTAATGGAGATGGTTGCCATGCGCTTTGTCGCCACCGGAGCGTGGCCGAAGACAGAAGATGTTCGTAGGCGGCTGTCGGCGGCGGCTCTTTCGGTCGACATTCTCGCGATGCTGCCTGAAAAGCTGGGACATGTCGACAACTACGGTCGAGTTGTCCTCACCCTTCGGGCGCTGCGCAGGACTGCGGCTGCCGCCGACGCTGTCGACGACTTCATGGAGGCGGCCAGGTTTGCGGCTACCCGATACCGTGACTTGGACTCCGGCCTCACGCTCTCGAGCGAAGAGCTGATGGTCGAACTCTCCTTCTCCCCGTTGCGGGCGCAGCGGGCACTTGCCCTGCTCGAGTCCGAGGGCCTCCTCCGACCCTCTAGCGAAGACGACTCTGTTGAAGTGACGGCTGAGGTCGACCGCTACGCATATGTCCGTAGCAGCCGGGGGTACATTCGCGTCCGCACCCAGGGGCCGCCCTACTCCGACTCCTGGCTCACCCGCTTCCGCTCCTGGTTGCGCGGACGCGAACATACGACGCGCGACTTGATCGTGATCACCTTTCTCGGTGGCCTCTTCGTCGTAGCGGCAGCGGCACTGCCCAACGCCATTGATCGCGGACCCCCGCCAGCCCAGCCTCAAGCACCTTCGAACCCCGTTAGTCCCCAAAGGCCCGCCAAGCCCCCCGATCGCCTCAATAGAGGACAGCAACACGCCCAATCGGGAGGTCCGAACCGGCCCATCGATTAGGCGACATCAGCTGGCGTCCAACGGAAGGCCGCGATGCCTTCGAGCTGACGATGCCGATCCACGACCCGATGGAAGGACTGCAGCACCCTACAGACACGGTGATGTAGCCGACCACGTAGAAACCCAGCGGCCATTTTGGGGCTCTCCTGACGTTTCCGTGGGTCACGTAACGGTGACTCTCCCCGGCAACGGCGGACACAGTCCGCCGAGCTTCAGCATCGCCAAGGAGATCAGCGCCTGAGGTGAGTGAAATCCAAAGGCGCGCCGGGCGATCAGCCGGATCTGTGTGTTGATCGCCTCCACTCGGGCGTTGGAGAGGCCGTGGCGGATCGCCGCCACGATCCCCTCGCGCTGTGCGGCGATCGTGCGCGCGAGCTTGACGAAGGGCTTCAGGCGGCAGCGCCGCGCCCAAGCCAGCCACTCGTCCAGCAGGCGGATCGCCGCCTTCGGCCCGAGCCTGTAGATCTGGCGCAGCTGCTCCTTCAGCAGGTAGGCGCGGTAGAGGGGACGATTGAGCCGCTCGACATCGGCGAGCTTTGAACGCTGGCGCTCTGTCAGGTTCTCGGGGTTCTTCCACAGGCAAAAGCGCGCGCCCTTCAGCTCGCGAGCCGCATCGGCCTGCCCCGCCCGGCGCGCCTCGTTCCAGACCTCGCGGCGGACCTTGTCGAGCGCTTCGGTGGCGAGGGCGATCACGTGGAAGGGATCGACGCAGCGCTTGGCCCTGGGGCAGCGCTTCGCGAGCACCGCCTCGATCCAGCCCGCCATGTCGCAGGAGACGAGCTTCAGGCGCCTGGTGCGCTTCTCGCCCAAGGCGTCGAAGAACGCCTCGACGGTCGCCTTGTCTCGTCCCGGCGCCGCCCAGACGAGCCTGCCGGTGTCGTGGTCGACGACCACGGTCAGGTAGCGGTGGCCCTTGCGGTGAGAGATCTCATCGATGCCGATCCGCCGCAGGCCGGCGAGCAGGTCCGCCTCGCGTCCCGCCTCTGCCGCCACCCGCTCGCAGATCGCCCCGACGCTGCGCCAGGCGATTCGCATCAGCTCGGCGACGGCGCTGCCCGAGGTGTTCACCGCCAGCCAGGCGACCTGCTGCTCGAAGGCGCGGGTGAAGCGCGAGCCGTGCCGCGCCCAGGGGACGGCGCAGACGACGACGCCGTGCTCGGGGCATCTCACCCTGGGCGCGTCGGCCTCCAGGTAGGCGATGGTCGTGCCGAGGTCGAGCGCCCGCCAGCGCCGCCGCCCCTCACCGAGGTCGAAGCCCGGCGCCCGGCGGCCGCAGACGCCGCAGCGATCACGCTCTCGATGGTGTGGCCTGACCGCCGCCACTACCTGCCCGCTGTCGTCGATCTCGACGCTCTCGACAACCGCCCGCTCCAAGCCGAACAGGCCTGCCCATACCCTCTCCTTGCGCACGTCGTTGCCGCTCCTTTCGTTTCCAGTCTTCGAGAAACCGGAAACCTAGGCGCGGAGCGACGTGCGCCATGTTTCAGCTGCTTACGTGACCCACGGAAACGTCAGGAGAGCCCATTTTGGGCACCCAGACCCAATTCCATCAAACCTGGAGCGGTATTCATTGGCCATTTCCTGAGGGTCTGCCTTCCTTTCGGCTTCTGCCTTCCATTCAACGACCTTGAATACGAGGGCTTTTTTTAGGTGGTAGGGTGCTGCGCTTGTTCGGGTGCTTGGCTAGGCAGCGAGGAGGATTCTCTAACTGATGAACAGCAGCCAGCGCACGGTTCGTGTCGCAGACCCAGTGCACGGTTACATTAGCCTGACCCCGATCGAGCGGAATCTTCTCGATACGCCAGTGGCTCAGAGGCTGCGTTATGTGGGTCAATCCGGGCTCGTACATCTCGTCTTCCCGGATCTCCGCACGTCGAGGTTCATCCACAGTCTTGGCGCCATGCATCTCGCATCACAGTTCTTGATGGCGTCGCTCGCGCGTGCTGAGGATGACGACCGGACGGCAGCCCTGCAGGCCATCAAAGAAGCCGTCAACGACATCGTGGGTGAGATTGGCACCGCGAGGAACGTGGCAGAGCAACTGAAGAAGCACGACGGACTGTTCGCGAGGCACGTCGTCGAGGGGGAGTACGAGGCGCACATCCTCTTGGCTGAGCAAGGGTTGCGTCTTGCCGCCCTGTTTCACGATCTTGGGCACCTACCATTCAGCCACGATTTCGAGTACGCGCTCAGGCAGCTGGCGCCGGAGCTGAAAGCCGACGACGATCCAAAGGCTGGCCTGCTACTGAAACAGCGCGCCGGGCGCGACGCATTGCATGAGCGAATCGGCCATGACCTCACCCGTGTTGTGTTTACGGAGGCTTTTGCGGACGACCCGGACGAGACCGCTCATGTCTGCTTCAAGATCGCCAGGCGGATTCTGAAAACCTCTGAGGCACAGACGTCCCAAACGATCCACGCCCTCGGCGGACTGGCAACCCCGATTGAGGGAGCTTACGCGTGGCTGCACACTCTAATCGCCGGTGAGCTCGATGTCGACCGCTGCGACTATGTTTTGCGCGACGCTCGGAGTTACGGGTTCAAGTCCGCTCGCTTCGATCTCCCCCGGCTGATCGACAACTTCATCGTCGTCCGCGATCCCGAGGTGCCGAACGCGCTAGTGCCAGCGATCCGTCCCCAAGGGCAGGCGGCTGTCGAGTCCTTCCTGATTGCCCGGGCTCGGATCTACCAGTGGGGCACTCGTCACCATAAGGTCGGCCAGGTTGCGGCGGCTCTTCGCTACGCAACGGGAAAGATGCTCCGTCCAGTGCTGGAAGACCCTGGGGCGAGCCATCCGCTGCAGCCCTTCCTTGAGGACCTTGAGGCGATCCTCAGCTACCACGAGGACCGTGACGGGTACACGGAGGGGCAGGCCAAAGCCCTGCTTAAGCGGTTTGCTGGTTACGACGACCAGTGGTGGATGGGTCAGCTCCGCGCCTACCCAGAAAGAGACGAGTGGTTTGACCTCGTCTGCTGGAGGGCTCCCGGGCCTGAGTGCTTGTGGAAGCGCGTTGTCGACTTTCCGCAGAAAAAAGGTCTCGCACAGTGGAACAAACGTCTACCGGCACGCACTGAGGTTGAGCGACTGCGCGAATGGGACGAAGCTGTCCGAGGTCTCCGCAAAGATGGCGTCTTGGTGATTAGGCATCGCTTTGAACCATGGAGGCCCTCAGCCTCTACCAAGAGCAATAGCCAGCCCAAATCCGCCCTGAGCTTCTACGACACCGACTCCGGCCTGATCCCTGTGACCGATATTTCTTACCCGATCAAGGCTCTCCGCGAGGGCTGGATGCGCGACCTCCAGGTCCATGCGTTTAAGACATCGGATTGCCCACTTTCCGGAGGAGAAGTGCTCAAGAGGCTCATGCCCAAGCCTAAAGGAGCGTAGAATGACCAACGTGACGCTTGACGAGCTATTCCGTGAGCTTGACGGGAAAGACTTCGCAACCCGCCGCGAGTTGGAGATGGCGGTAGTCGAGGTCTTCAATCGCCATGTCTCCGCACTGCCAGTCGGCTTTACCTATGAGGACGCTATCGAAGCGGCGCGCGTAGCTGGCTGGCTCGATGTCTCTGGTTTTCCCGGTCACGGCGTCCGAGTTAGTCTTCCCTCGGATGAGATGCGGCTCTCGACAGCAGAACCCGCCGGTGCCTGAACGTTGACCCTCCGCGACATGCGGGCCAGCACTGATCATGCCCCGTCGCGTTACCTTTCTGCCGTTTCTCTGAGCGACCGCAATCGCACAGAGATCTACTGCCCTTCTCTTTGCCTGCGGTTCGACCGCCGCCAGGTTCCAGCGCACCGAGCGGTGTCCGGTTTCAGTAGATAGGCGACACCTGTGTCGAGACATAGGAGACACCCAACGAAGGGAGATCTCCTGTGGCAAAGGCGCGGTACCTGGTCGAGGCGCATCTGGTCGAGGGCCGCTCGGTCTCAGAGCTGGCGGAGACTCACGGCGTTCATCGCAGCTGGATCTACAAGCTCTTGGCTCGCTACCGCGAGGGCGGCTATGAGGCGCTGGAGCCCCGCTCCAGGGCACCGCGCCGCAGTCCCAACCGCACGCCTGAGGAGGTGGTCCGGGCAGTCGTGTCCCTGCGAGAGCAGCTGCTCTCGCAGGGACACGACTGCGGCGCTGAGACGATCGCCCACCACCTCGCCCGCCAGGAGACAGACTGCGTCCCATCGGTCTCGACGATCTGGCGGATCCTGCGCCGCGAGGGGCTGGTCGTCCCGCAGCCGCAAAAGCGCCCTCGCAGCTCGTTGATCCGCTTCGAAGCGGATCTGCCCAACGAGACGTGGCAGGCAGACATCACCCACTGGCGGCTCGCGGGCGGCCGCGAAGTGGAGATCCTCAACATGATCGACGACCACTCGCGCCTGTTCTTGGCCTCGCGTGCCTTCCCAACCGCCAAGGCCGCCGACGTGGTCGACGTCTTTCGCTCTGCGATTGACCTGCACGGGGCGCCGGCGTCCCTGCTTTGCGACAACGGGGCCGTGTTCACCGCCACCCCTCGTGGCGGCAAGGTTCTCCTGCAGGTCGAGATGGAGCGCCTTGGCGTCATTGCCAAGAACTCGCGTCCCTACCACCCCCAGACCTGCGGCAAGGTCGAGCGCCTGCACCAGACACTGAAGCGCTACCTGGCCAAGCAGACCCCGGCGAAAACGCTTTCAGAGCTGCAGGGACAGCTCGATGTCTTCTGCCGTACTACAACTCGATCCGTCCTCACCGGGCCTTGGGTGGGCGCACGCCCCTGCAGGCCTACAGCGCCCGGATCAAGGCCCGGCCCGTCGATTTGCCTGAGCCCGAGACGCACTTCCGCATCCGCCACGACAAGGTCGACACGACGGGCACCGTCACCCTGCGCCACGACTCAAAGCTCCACCACATCGGCCTGGGTAGGGTCCACAAGGGAAAGCCGGTCAAGCTCCTCGTCGCCGACCGCGACATCCGCATACTCGACCCCGAGACGGGCGAGCTGATCCGCCGGCTGACGCTCGATCCGAGTCGCGACTACCAGCCGATCGGAGGGAGCTGAGGTGTCTACGATGTCCCGCGACATCTGTCTCCGATGTCGCGACACATCACACAGCGCACCGAGCGGGAGTCGAACCCACCAGTTCCACTTCGTGAGGTTGGGATCCGTCCCGGCGGCCGGGGCGTGCCGCTCTTGCGGCGCCGCCGACGCTATTTGCTCCGTGCGCGCGTGGCGCGCTAAACCACATGTCTCAGTGTCGGAAGTGCCGGTGCTTGGTGAAGACCATCGTCACGCCGGCGGCGTCGCAGGCCTCGATCACCTCGGCGTCGCGCTTGGAGCCGCCCGGCTGGATCACCGTGGTGGAGCCGGCTTCGATCGCCAGCTGCGGGCCGTCGGCGAAGGGGAAGAAGGCGTCGGAGGCGACGGCAGAGCCGGCGAGCAGGTCGGTGGCCTGCTCGCCGCGGGCGTCGCGGCACTTCTCGACCGCTAGCCGGACCGAGTCGACGCGGCTCATCTGGCCGGCGCCGATGCCGAGCGTGGCGCCGTCCTTGGCGATCACGATCGCGTTGGAGCGGACGTGGCGGACGACGGTCCAGGCGAAGCACATGTCGCGCCACTGCTGCTCGCTCGCCTCGGTCTTTGTCACAACCTCCATCAGCTCCCGCGGCTCGGGGTCGCCGTCGCGATCCTGGATCAGCAGGCCGCCGAGGACGCGTTTGACGTCGCGTTCGCCCGGGTCGCGCCGGCGGCGCTCCTCCTCGCAGAGGATGCGGATCGCCTCCTTCTGCTGCAGCACGGCCAGCGCGCCGTGTTCGTAGTCGGGCGCGATCAGCACCTCGACGAAGTTCTCGTGCAGTGCCCCGGCGAGCTCCTCGCTGACCGGCCGGTTGAAGGCGATCACGCCGCCGAAGGCCGACATCGGGTCGCAGGCCAGCGCCTTTGCGTAGGCCTCCGCGGCGTCCTTGCCGATCGCCACCCCGCAGGGGTTGTTGTGCTTGACGATCGTGCAGGCCGGCTGGTCGAAGTCCTCGACCAGGCGCCGCGCCGAGTCGAGGTCGAGGACGTTGTTGAAGGAGAGCGCCTTGCCGTGCAGCTTGGAGACGCGCGAGAGGACGTGGCTGCGCACGCCCGCTTCGGAGTAGAGGGCCGCCCGCTGGTGCGGGTTCTCGCCGTAGGCGAGGTCGAGCACCTTCTCGTAGGCGACCGCCAGGTGTTCGGGGAAGTCCTCGTACTCGGCCGAGAACCAGCGGCTGATCGCGGCGTCGTAGCGGGCGGTCTGGGCGAAGGCCTCGTTGGCGAGCCAGTGGCGGGTCGAGGCGGAGATCTGGGCGCCGCCGGACTCGTCCAGCTCGGCCAGCACCGCGTCGTAGGACTCCGGCTTGACCACGACCGCGACCCCGTCGTGGTTCTTGGCAGCGGCGCGGATCATCGTCGGGCCGCCGATGTCGATGTTCTCGACCGCGACCTCGGGCTCGACCTCGTGCCCGGCGACGGTCTCCTCGAAGGGGTAGAGGTTGACGCAGACCAGGTCGATCGGCTCGATCCCCTCGCGCGCCAGCGTCGCCATGTGGTCGGGGTCGTCGCGCCGCGCCAGCAGCGCCGCGTGCAGGCGCGGGTGAAGCGTCTTCACCCGGCCGCCGAGGATCTCCTCCTGGCCGGTGAACTCGGCGACGTCGGTCACCTCGAGCCCGGCCTCGCGCAGCGCCGAGGCGGTGCCGCCGGTGGAGAGGATCTCGACCCCGAGCCCGGCGAGGCCGCGGGCGAAGTCGGCGACCCCGGTCTTGTCGGAGACCGAGACCAGCGCCCGGCGCACCCTGACCGCGCCGTTGCTCACGGTCTCTGCTCGGGTGTCTGCGGGAGCCTCACTCATCGATGACGACCAGGCTGGGGTCGTTCGGCGTCGATCCTAACCCTGCCCGCCGCGATCATGCGGATCGCCTCCGGGTAGAGCTCGTGCTCGGTCGCGTGGACCGCCGCTTCCAGGGCGTCGCGGTCGCCGCCGGCCGGTACCGGCACCTCGTGCTGGGCGATGACCGGCCCGGTGTCGATGCCCTCGTCGACGAAGTGGACGGTGACGCCGGTCTTCTCGATGCCGGCCGCGAGCGCCTGGCCGATCGCGTCGAGGCCGGGGAAGGCCGGCAGTAACGCCGGGTGGACGTTGACGATGCGGTTGCGGAAGCGGGCGACGAAGGGCCCGCTGAGCAGCTGCATGTAGCCGGCGAGGACGATCAGGTCGGCGCGGCGCCATTCGATCCACTTGCCCATCGCGGCGTCGCGCTCGGCCCGGTCGGCGTACCCGTCTTGCGGGAAGGACGCGGTCTCGACCCCGGCGGCACGCGCTCGTTCCAGCGCCGGCGCGCCGATCCTGTCGGAGCCGACGCCGACCACGCTGGATCCCGTCCCGACCGTGCAGGCGGTCGAGGATCGCCTGCAGGTTGCTGCCGGTCCCGGAAGCAAGTACCACGAGCTTAAAGCCGTCGCTCACCACCGCACGGAAGCTACCGAGACGCGGGAACCACGCCACGTCCTCCAGGCGAACTTCCCGTTCGCGTCTTCGGGATCGCCGAGCGGGTAGCGGCCGCTGAAGCAAGCGTCGCAGTGATCCTCGGGCGCGGTGCCGATCGCCTCGTAGACGCCGTCCATCGAGAGGTAGGCGAGCGAGTCGCAGTCGAGCTCGTCGGCGATCTCCTGCACCGTGCGCTTGTGGGCGATCATCTCCTCGCGGGTCGACATGTCGACCCCGTAGTGGCAGGGGTTGCGGATCGGCGGCGCCGAGATCCGCAGGTGCACCTCCTGCGCGCCGGCGTCGCGCAGCATGCCGACGATCTGCCGGGTCGTGTTGCCGCGCACGATCGAGTCGTCGACGACGACGATCCGCTTGCCGGCGACGATCTCGGGCAGCGGGTTGAACTTGAGGCGCAGCCCGTGCTTGCGCAGCTCCTGGCCGGGCTGGATGAAGGTCCGCGCCACGTAGCGGTTCTTGATCAGGCCGTCGTCGCGCGGCAGCCTCGAAGCGCGGGCGAAGCCGGCGGCGGCCGGGTTGCCGGAGTCCGGCACCGAGATCACCAGGTCGGCCTCGACCGGCGACTCGCGCCAGAGGATCTCGCCCATCCGGCCGCGCACCTGCTGCAGCACTTTGCCCTCGAGGCGGCTGTCGGGACGCGAGAAGTAGATGTGCTCGAAGACGCACATCGCCGGCCGCTCGGCCTTGACCACCTGGCGGGTCTCCAGCCCGCGCTCGGTCAGCGAGACCATCTCGCCCGGGTGGACTTCGCGCATCAGCTCGGCGCCGATGATGTCGAAGGCGCAGCTCTCCGAGGCGACGACGAAGCGGTCGTCGAGGCGCCCCAGCGAGAGCGGCCGGATCCCGTGCGGGTCGCGGAAGGCGACGATCGCCCGCTTGGTCATCACCACGGTCGAGTAGGCGCCCTCCATCCGCGGCATCACGTCGGTGACCGCGTCCTCGATCAGCTTGCCGTCGTGGGAGGAGAGCAGCGCCGCGATGATCTCGGAGTCCGAGGTGCCGCGGAAGGCGATGCCCCGCTCCTTCAACTCGCCCCAGAGCTCGACCGCGTTGGTCAGGTTGCCGTTATGGGCGAGCGCCAGCTCGCGGCCGTCGTCGCGCCAGACCGGCTGTGCGTTCTCCCAGGAGCCGCCGCCGGTGGTCGAGTAGCGCGTGTGGCCGATCGCCATGTCGCCCTCCAGCGCCCGCAGCTTCTCCTCGTCGAAGACCTGCGAGACGAGGCCGGAGTCGCGCAGCGTGGTGATGTGGCCGCCCTCGCAGGTGGCGATCCCGGCCGACTCCTGACCGCGGTGCTGCAGCGCGTAGAGGCTGAAGTAGGCGAGTCGGGCGACATCGTGGCCGGGCGCGTATACGCCGAACACCCCGCATTCCTCGCGCGGGCCCTCGCGGTCGCTGGTCACCCGCTCGGTCAAGAGAATGGCGCGCTTTCCTCGCGTTTTAGAAGGACGGACGCGCAGGCGGACTGCCTACCCGCGGAGGGTACCAGTGGGTGGGGATCAGCCCTTCGCAAGCAACGAGTCGAGGGCCTGTCCGAGCCCGCCGATCGCCGAGTCAAGCGGCTCCTCGCTGCCGGCGGCGCGGGCGCGGAGAAGGGCACCCTCGACCGTGGAGACGACGAGGCCGGCGAAGGTCTCGGCGTCCTTGGCGCTGACGCCTTCGTCGCGCAGCGCCGCCGCGATCGGTCGTTCCCAGCTTTGGAAGGCGGCGGTTGCGGCGGCGGCGAGCTCGGGGTCTTCGGGTCGCGCCAGCGCCGCGGCGGCGACGGGGCAGCCGATTCGCTCCGGGTGGTCGGCGACGCCGCGGCGGAAGTTCTGGCCAAAGAGGGACAGCGTTTGTCTCAGGCCTCGTTTGTCAAGCGAGCGCTCGATCAGGTCGCGGACCGTCGTCCCCTCGAGTTCGGCGGCCTCGCGGGCGAGCTGGACCTTGCCGCCGGGAAAGTGGTGGTAGATCGAGCCGCGCGGCGCCCTGCCGCGTTCGGCGACGTCGCGCAGCTCCATGCCCGCGTAGCCCTTCTCGGCAAGCAGCTGGCGGGCGCCCTTGAGCAACAGGGCGCGACCGTCGCGCCGCTTCGGCTCGGCCGGTTGCCCATCGGCGATTCGCGCTATGCCCACGGACATAGTCTATAGTCCGCTCCGATGTATGACCGCGGGCATAAAAGTGCGGTGGCCATCGCCTGTGCCGGGGCCTTCCTCGCCTTCCTCGACGCGACGATCGTCAACATAGCCTTCCCCGACATCTCCTCCTCCTTCTCGGGGTCGGGACGCGATGCGCTCTCCTGGGTGCTCGACGGCTACTTCGTCGTCATCGCCGCCCTGCTCGTCCCGGCCGGTGGGCTCGCCGACCGCTTCGGCCACAAGCGGATCTTCCTACTCGGCGTCACTGGCTTCACCGCCGCCAGCCTGCTCTGCGCCGCCGCGCCCTCGCTCGGGCTGCTGATCGCCTTCCGCGTCGTCCAGGGCATCGGCGCGGCGATGATCGCGCCGACCTCGCTGGCGCTCGTCCTCGACGCCTTTCCGCCGGAGCGGCGAGCCGCCGGTGTCGGCATCTGGGGCGCCGCTGCGGCGGCGGCTGCCGCGATCGGCCCGACCCTCGGCGGCGCCCTAGTCCAGCTCTCCGACTGGCGCCTCGTCTTCCTCGTCAACCTGCCGCTCGGCGCGGCCGTGGTGCTGTTCGGTCGCAAAGCCCTGCGCGAGCGCCCGCGGCTCGACAGCCGCCTGCCCGACCTTCCCGGCGCGGCGATGCTGGCCTTCAGCCTTGCGCTTGTGACTCTGGGGATCGTCGAGGGCAACGACTGGGGCTGGTCCACGGCCTCGACCCTCGGCTGCTTCGCTGCCTCCGTGGCCCTGCTCGGCAGCATGATCTGGCGCAGCCGCACCCACCCGCGCCCGATCGTCGAGCCCGAGCTCTTCCGCCACGGCTCCTTCCGCATCGGCAACCTCGGCACCCTGCTCTTCGCCGCTGCCTTCTTCTCGCTGATCCTCGGCAACGTCGTCTTCCTCACCTCGATCTGGGGCTACACCGTGCTGCAAGCGGGCGCCGCGACGCTGCCCGGGCCGACCCTCTCGACGATCGTCGCCGGGCCGGCGGGCAAGCTTGCCGACCGCTTCGGCCACCGCGCCGTGATCGTCCCCGGCACGCTGTTCTTCGCCGCGGGCGTGATGGTCCTGCGCTCGGCCGGCGTCACCCCCGACTGGCTCGGCCTCTGGCTGCCCGGCTCCTGCCTCACCGGGATCGGCATCGGCCTCGCCTTCCCGACCCTCGGCGCCGCCTCGGTGCGCGACATCCCCGACGACCGCTTCGCCACGGCCAGCGCCGTCAACGCCGCCTTCCGCCAGGTCGGTGCCGTGCTCGGCACCGCGATCCTCGTCGCCATAGTTGGCGAACCGGCAACGCTCTCCGCGGCCCTAAGCGTCTCCAACGACGCCTACCTTTTCAGCGTCCTGGCTGCCCTGGTCTCAGGCGTGGCAGTGCTCGGTCTGCGCCCGGTTGCGCAGGAAGACCGACCGGCGCCGCAGCTTCTGGTCGAAGCCTCCACACCCGGTGCCGCTACGGCCCCAGCGCGCCAATCGGGATGACGTGGACACCGTCCTCCCGAACGTAGCCATAGCGGCCCGCGACAATGACGCCGAGCGCAACCGGCTTGCTGGTTCTCTCGGTGTCCACCTTGCTCGCGAAGCGCAGCAGGCTCTCGGCTCCCTCATCGATCCGGTTCACGTTGAGCTTGATCTCGAATGCCCCCCACCGTCCATCCAGACCTTCGACGATGGCATCGACCTCCATTCCCGTGCTGTCCCTGTACTGAAACACCCTGGCATCCCGCGCTTGGGCGTAAATCCGAAGGTCGCGAACGACAAGTGACTCGAACAGAGGCCCCAGCAAGCGCAAATCGCGCACGATGCGGTCGGGGGTAGCCGCCAGCGCCGCAACGGCGAGCGACGGGTCGATGAAATGGCGCTTCGGGGCCTGGCGGAGTTGGCGCCTGGATCGCAAATGGGGAGACCACGCCGGCTGGTTCTCGACGACCATCAGGCGTTCCAGGGCAGTGAGGTATTCACGGACTGTGTCGTCGTCCAGGGACCCATCGGCTCCTCCTGCGTCGGCCGCGAGCGTGGTGGCCGCGACGTGGGTTGCGACGTTACGCGCGAGGCTGACGAGCAGCTGTGTCACCTTCGCCGGGTCTCGGCGCCTTTCGTCTACGCGACTCACGTCCGCGCGGGCGACCTCTTCGACGTAGCCGCGCGTCGTCCTCAACGCCTCGTCTCGAGTGGCCGTTTGAATGCCGGGCCAGCCTCCGATCGCGATGTGCTCGGCGATCTCCTCGATGTTGGCGTCGATCGCCACTCCCTCCATCTCCTCCCCCGACAGGAGTCTTCCAAGGGATATCTCTCCACCACTGTGGCCCAGCTCGTAGAGGCTCATCGGGCGCATCCGGAGCCTGGTGATCCTGCCGGCCCCAGAGTGTCTGGTTATGTCGTCGGCGGGAACAGCGGAGCCGGTCAGGATGAACTGCCCAAGCTCCCGTCGGTCGTCGACCGCGCGGCGCACGTGATTCCAGATGCCGGGAGCAACCTGCCACTCGTCAATCAATCGAGGGGTATCCCCGTTGAGCACCAGCGCGGGATTGACGGAGACGGCTTCGCGTAGGTCGTCGTCGGTGTCGAGCAGCGCCTCGCTGGCAGCGACGTTCCTGGCGGTGGCAGTCTTGCCACAGGCGCGGGGGCCCTCGATCACCACTGCGCCCGTGCCTTTGAGGCGTCGCTGCAGCTCTTCGTCAACGATTCGAGGCCGGTAGCCCAACATGTAACAGGGATATTATACGATTTTAAACCCGGAAGTTATTAGATTCATGGACGGGAGAATATACGTCTGCAGACCGGGAAAATATTCCCGGTTCAGCCGAGCGCGAGGTTCCGGTGGGGAATTTGTAGAGTCGCCTGGATGGGGACGATCTGGCGGCGGGAGAGTGACGAATGGCAAAAGCTGTCGCCCTCCGGATTCCCCTCTGAGGAGAAGCTGCACGATCTGGTCGAGAGTGCGCCCAGCCTCCTGCCGCTTTCGGGCGATCCCTCTCTGGTGGTATTGGGGCGCGAGGTCGCCCTCGGACCCGGGTACGCCGACCTGGTCGCGGTCGAGCCTGACGGGCGCATGGTCATCGTCGAGATCAAGCTGGGCCGCAACTCGGAGGCGCGCCGAGCCGTAATCGGTCAGATCCTCACTTATGCCGCATACCTAAAGGGCCTCTCGATTCCGGCTCTCGAAGAGGTCCTGCGTCCGCACCTCGACAAGGCGGAGGCGGGCTCGTTGCTTCGAGCTGGTGCGCCGTTCGGAGCAGTCCGCCGAAGTCGAGGGCGTCGAGTTCGCCGATGGGCTCGCCGAATCGCTGGCCACTGGTTCCTTCCGTCTCGTAGTCAAGGGGCAGCTCGCCTGGAGCGGCCGTGACTTCTACGTCTCCTTTGGCGAGAACGAGCAACGCTCATGGCAAGAGGCTGTGGACTTCGGTTTCATCAGCGCCGGCGGAGGCGAGTGGTACACCAAGACCCTGCAGCAGCTTCGAGCCCGGCCACCGGGTCTTCGCCTACATCCCCAAGGGCAATGGCGTCGGGGGTTATGTGGGGGTGGGCGAGGTGACCGGCAAGACCCAACTGGCCAAGGACTTCACGGTCCAGAGCAACGGCCGACGTGCTCCGTACCTGGAGGTCACAACTTCGCCGGGAGCGTCCCAGCACCTCGACGACCCGGCGCTCGCCGAGTGGGTGGTGCCGGTTACCTGGTTGAAGATGCGCTCCCGCGAGGACGCGGTCAGGGACTCGGACTTCTTTGCCAACCAGAACTCAGCGGTCAAGCTCACTCATGGCTACACGCTCGAGCGACTCAGCAAGGAGTTCGAGGTCTAGCGCCCACTGTCACAAGCTGAGAACGGTTCGTCGGACCCAGACCGCCTATTTACCCGCCTTTGGAGTCGATTTACCGGCTGGTTCAGCTTCCAGCGCTTCTTCGACTTTTTCTTCGACCTGGTTGGATACTTCGGCCGCCGCGGCGGTGCCAGCGTTCGCTGCGGCATTTTCTGCCGTTTCGGCGCTCGAGTGAGCGAACAGGGTTCCTAGCCCCCCGGCTGCGAGTAGTCCGAAGAGTACGCCGACGACTGCGAGGACCTGCTTGGACATCTCCTTTTCGGTCTTGGTGGAAAGCGCTTTGATGCAGATCCAAGTGCCGCACAGGAGCACCAGCGCCGAGAGTATGAATGTTGCCCACACCGGGTCGAGTGAACCAACTGCAAATGGGGTCATAGTTCCTCCGGAATCCGAATGACTGGTCTTGGGAACATATTCGGATTCCCACTGGAAGTAAACTTGGGCGGTCGAAGTAACTGTTACCACCCTCGGGGCACCAACTGTTTCATGGTGTCGTCTCCACCCGGGCGGTAAGCGACCGCCAAGCTTTTCCCGCGCCCGCAAGCGATACGGTGAAGCTGCGGTCGCCGGCTGCGACCTCGATCGTTCTGCCGCCGGTCTCGCCGATCAGGGTCGCGCCGAAAGCGCTGAGGGCCTCGCGGTCGCCGCTGAGCAGGAAGCCCCCGGCGCCCTCGCCGAAGAGGGCCTCCTCGGGTGAGCAGCCGCGTTCGCGCAGCGGCTGCAGGTCGACACTGCAGCCCAGGCCGCCGGCGATCGCCGACTCGGCCAGCGCGCAGGCGAGGCCGCCGTCGCTGATGTCGTGGGCGGAGGAGAGCTTGCCGGCGCGGACCGCCTCGCGGACCGTCGCGCAGGCGGCGGCGACCGCCGCGATGTCGGGCTGGGGGAGGCCCATCTCGAGCTCGCCGCGCAGCTTCGCCAGCTCCGTGCCGGCCAGCGAGGGAGAGAAGGGGCCGAGCAGCGCGATCGCGTCGCCCTCCTTGGCGAAGGCGCTGCCGACAGGCGCTGCGCCGGATCGGGCAGCTCGCCGACCATGCCGACGACCGGGGTCGGGTAGATCGGGCCTTCCGGGCCCTCGTTGTAGAGGGAGACGTTGCCGCCGACGACCGGGACGCCGAGCGCCCTGCAGGCCTCGGCGAGGCCGGCGACGGCGCGATCGAGCTGCCAGGCCGGTGTCGGTTTCTCGGGGTTGCCGAAGTTGAGGCAGTTGGTCAGGCCGAGCGGCTCGGCGCCGACGCAGGCGAGGTTCTGGGCGCACTCGAGCACCGCCTCGATCGTTCCCGCGTAGGGGTCGCAGGCGACGCGGCGGCCGTTGCCGTCGATCGAGACGGCGATCGCGTTGCCGGCCTCCGGCACCTGCAGCACCGCCGCGTCGGCCGACTCGGGCCGGCGCACGGTGCGCGAGCCGACCACCGAGTCGTACTGCTCGAAGACCCAGCGCTTGGAGGCGATGCTTGGCGAAGCCAGCAGCGCCAGCAGCGTCTCCTCGGCCGAGAGGCCGCGCTCAAGCGTCGCCCGGTTGCCGTAGATCCAGCCCTCGGGCTCGGCCGGCTCGAGGTCGTAGAGCGGGCAGCCGTCGACCAGCGCCTCGACCGGCATCTCGCCGACGACGTCCTCGCCGCGCAGGATCCGTACCTGGCCCGTGTCGGTGACGACGCCGATCTCGGCCGAGCCGGTCTGCCATTTCTCGCAGACGGCCAGCACCTCGGCGACCTTTGCCGGCTCGACGACGCCGAGCATTCGCTCCTGCGACTCGGAGACCATGATCTCGAAAGGCTCCATGTCGGCCTCGCGCAGCGGCACCCGCGCCACGTCGATGTCGATCCCGACCCCGCCGGCCGAGGCCATCTCGCCGGCCGAGGAGGTCAGCCCGGCGGCGCCGAGGTCCTGCAACGAGACGAGCAGCCCCTTCTCCAGCAGCTCGAGGCAGCACTCGAGCACCTTCGACTCCTCGAAAGGGTCGCCGATCTGCACCGTCGGCCGCTTCGCCTCGTCGCCCTCGCCGAGCTCGGCCGAGGCCAGCACCGAGGCGCCGCCGATCCCGTCGCGCCCGGTCGAGGCGCCCATCAGCACGACCGCGTTGCCGACCCCGGCGGCGGCGGCGCGGACCATGTCCTCCGTCCCGGCGATCCCGAGGCACATCGCGTTGACCAGGCAGTTGTGCTCGTAGGGGGCCTCGAAGTAGACCTCGCCGCCGACCGTCGCCACCCCGATCGAGTTGCCGTAGTGGCCGATCCCGCGCACCGCGCCGTCGAGCAGGTGGCGCGAGCGGACCGAGTCGAGCTCGCCGAAGCGCAGCGAGTCGAGGATCGCGATCGGGCGCGCGCCGATCGCGAAGACGTCGCGGAGGATCCCGCCGACCCCGGTGGCCGCCCCCTGGAACGGTTCGACCGCGCTCGGGTGGTTGTGGGACTCGACCTTGAAGGCGATCGCGTAGCCGTTGCCGATGTCGACCGCGCCGGCGTTCTCACCCGGCCCCATCACCACCCGCTCGCCCTCGGTCGGCAGCTGCCCGCAGCAGCTTGCGCGAGTGCTTGTAGGCGCAGTGCTCGGACCAAAGCAGGCTGAACATCGCCAGCTCGACGTCGTTCGGCTCGCGCCCGAGCTTCTCGACGATCAGCTCGAACTCGGCGTCGGTCAGGCCCAGCTCGCGGTGCTTGGCGGCCCCGACCGTCACGCCGGCGCCCCCGCCGCGGCAACGGCTTCGAAGACTCGCAGCCCGTCGGTCGAGCCCGTCAGCGGATCGACCGCGTGCTCGGGATGCGGCATCAGGCCGACCACGTTGCCCGCCTCGTTGCGCACCCCGGCGATGTCCCGCGCCGACCCGTTCGGGTTCTGACCGGGTGCGTAGCGATATGCGACCTGCCCGTTCGCCTCGAGCTCATCCAGCACCTCATCCGGCGCGTAGTACCGACCTTCCCCATGCTTAGCCGGGATCGACAACCGCTGACTGGACGTTGACCCCCCTCAGGCGTGGCCAAAGTCACAGTCAGCGATTCGGGGATGAGGTCCAGCTGGCGGCAGGTGAAGCGGAGGCTCTCGTTGAGGAGGAGGGCGCCGGGGAGGAGGCCGGCCTCGCAGAGGACTTGGAAGCCGTTGCAGATCCCGAGCACCGGGCCGCCGGCCGCGGCGAACTCTGTCACGGCCTCCATCGCCGGCGAGAAGCGGGCGATCGCGCCGGCGCGCAGGTAGTCGCCGTAGGAGAAGCCGCCCGGGACGACGACCGCGTCGATGCCGTCGAGGTCGCGCTCCTCGTGCCAGACCAGCCGTGCCTCGCCGAGCAGCGAGCAGGCGTGCAGGGCGTCGCGCTCGTCGCAGGAGCCGGGGAACTGGAGTACTCCCCACCTCATCAAGCGGCGCCGTCTAGCTGCTCGATCTCGTAGTCCTCGATCAGCGGGTTGGCGAGCAGCTTCTCGCAGAGCTCGCCGAGCCGCTCCGGGTCCTCGGCCTCCAGCTCGACCATGCGGCCGACCCGCACGTGCTCGATCCCCTCGAACCCGAGCGCCGGTAGCGCCCGCTCGACGGCCTTGCCCTGCGGATCGAGGATTCCCTCCTTGGGCCGGATCAGGACCCGCGCCCGCGGCACTAGAAGCTGCGCTCCGTGATCCGCTCGTAGGCCTCGACGTACTTGGCCCGCGTCTGCTCGATCACGTCGGGCGGCAGCTCCGGCGCGGGCGGCGTGTGGTCCCAGCCCGCCTCGTCGGCCCAGTCGCGCACGTACTGCTTGTCGAAGGAGGGCTGCGTCGGCCCGGCTCGTAGCGGTCGGCCGGCCAGAAGCGCGAGGAGTCGGGAGTCAGCACCTCGTCGGCGAGGACGATCTCGGCGCCGGCGTGGCGGCCGAACTCGAACTTGGTGTCGGCGAGGATGATCCCGCGCTCGGCCGCGTGTTCGGCGCCGCGCGTGTAGACCTCGATCGAGATCCGCCGCAGCTCCTCCATCAGCGCCCGGTCGCCGACGATCTCGGCGGCGCGCTCGAAGTCGACGTTCTCGTCGTGGTCGCCGATCTCGGCCTTGGTCGCCGGGGTGAAGATCGGCTCCGGCAGCTTGTCGGACTCGAGCAGGTCTGGGCGGTAGCTCGATCCCGCAGACCGCGCCGCCGTTCTTGTATTCCTTCCAGCCCGAGCCGGAGAGGTAGCCGCGCACGACGCACTCGACCGGGTACATCTCCAGTCGCCGCACCCGCATCGCCCGTTCCGCCACCTCTTCCGGCACGTCGGCGGAGAGGAAGTGGTTGGGGACGATGTCGCCGGTCAGCTCGAACCAGAATTCCGAGATCCGGTTGAGCACCTTGCCCTTGTCGGGAATCGGCGTCGGCATCACCACGTCGTAGATCGAGATCCGGTCGGAGGCGACCATCAGCAGGTCGTCTTCCCACTCGTAGATCTCGCGGACCTTGCCGGAGGAGTGGAGCTTCAGGTCGGCGACGGGCGGCATTGACGCGATGCTAGCTATCAGCCTGCGATGCTTTGCTCTGATGACGTTGCCGCCCGAACCCAAGAGCTCCCCGATTGTCCAGACGCTCAGGTGGAGCTTCCGGCCGCTGCCCTTCATGCAGGAGTGCCGGGAAAAGTACGGCGACTCGTTCAGCGTCAAATTCATGACCTTCGAGCGGCCGATGGTGATGATCTCGGATCCGGTCGCGATCAAGGCTCTGTACACGGAGCGTGAGCACGGCCTGCCACCGGGGCGCGAGATCATCCTCACCCCGATCGTCGGCGCCCGCTCGCTGCTGGTCACCGAAGGCGCCGATCACCTCGCCCACCGCAAGCTGATGCTGCCGCCCTTCCACGGCGAGCGCATGCGCTCCTACCAGCCGTCTGGTCGAGGAGATCGTCGACCGCGAGATCGACTCCTGGCCGCTGGGCGAGGAGTTCGCGATCCACCCGCGGATGCAGGCGATCACGCTCGAGGTGATCCTGCGGGTCGTCTTCGGCGTCGCCGACGGGCCACGGCTGGAGCAACTGCGCGGCGTCCTCACCGAGGTGCTGGAGGAGACCGCGTCGCCGTTCAACCAGCTGATCGGGCTGGCGACCGCGCCGCTTCGGCGGTGCGGCCCTGGGCCAAGTTCGAGGCCAAGCTCAAGCAGGTCGACGAGCTGCTCTACGCCGAGATCGCCGAGCACCGCGCCAACGGCAACTACGAGGAGCGCGAGGACATCCTCTCGTTGCTGATGCAGGCGCGCTTCGAGGACGGCTCGGAGATGAGCGACACCGACCTGCGCGACCAGCTGATGACGCTGCTGCTGGCCGGCCACGAGACCACCGCGACGGCGCTTGCCTGGACCTTCGACCTGCTGCTCCGCCATCCGCACGAGCTGGGCCGCCTGCGCGATTCGCTCGAGCAGGGCGAGGACGACTACCTGCGGGCGACGATCAGCGAGTCGCTGCGGCTGCGCCCGGTCGTGCCCCTCGCCGGTCGGCGCCTCAACAAGGAGCTCAGCGTCGATGGCCTTACCTTGCCTGCCGGCACCGACGTCACCCCAGCGATCTGGCTCGCCCACACCCGTGCCGACTCCTTTCCCGAGCCCTTTGCCTTCAAGCCGGAGCGCTTCCTCGACGAGGCGCCGGACACCTACGCCTGGATCCCCTTCGGCGGCGGCATCCGCCGTTGCATCGGCGCCGCCTTCGCCGAGTTCGAGATGCGGATCGCCCTGCGCGAGGTGCTGACCCGCTGCGAGCTGCACAAGGCCAACCCGGCGCCGGAGAAGGTCGGCCGCCGCAACATCACCCTCTCGCCCAAGGCCGGCACCCCGGTCGTGGTCACCGCCCGCCACCCGGCGCGCGAGCGCGACCTCGTAGCCGCTTAGGCGCTCTTCCCGGCGGCCTTTGCCACCGGGTGCTCCTGCGCCCAGCGGGCGATGGTCCCCGAGCCGGAGATCACCTCGCCGTCGTCGAGGACGAGGATCGGCACCTCGTTGGTGCCGCTCAGCTTCTTCACCTCGGCCCGGTCGGAGTCGCGGCTGCCCCAGGTCCAGGGCATCAGCCGGTAGCCCCCGACCGTCTTCAACTCATACTCGTAGCCGGCCTTGTCGAGCGCCTTCCCGGCCTTCCCGCAGGGGTGCGCAAAGGCCGGCCCGTGTGTTTTCTGCCCGCAGGTGTAGAGAACCATCGCCGGAAACCCTACTTCAGCCGCGCAGCGCTTCGAGGCGCTTGAAGATCTCGGGGATGTGGGTCAGATAGGCGTCGTAGTCGAAGACGGCGTCGAGGTCGAGGTCTGGGGCCGCCTCGGCGAGCAGGTCGCGGAAGGGGGTTGCCGTGTCCCAGGCCCGCTGGGCGTTCTCCTGGACGACGCGGTAGGCGTCGTCGCGGGTCAGGCCGGACTCGACCAGGGCCGTCAGCGCGCGCTGGCTGAAGAGGGCGCCGTGGGTGAGGTTGAGGTTCTCCTCCATGCGGTCGGTGCGGATGGTCATGCCCGCGGCGACCTTGGCCGCCAGGTCCTGCATGTAGTCGAGGCCGATCGTCGCGTCGGGGAGGATCACCCGCTCGGCGCCGGAGTGGGAGATGTCGCGCTCGTGCCAGAGGGCGACGTTCTCGAAGCCCGTTTGGGCATAGCCGCGCAGGACTCGGGCGAGGCCGGTGATCCGCTCGGTGCGGATCGGGTTGCGCTTGTGCGGCATCGCCGAGGAGCCCTTCTGCTGCCCCGATGCGAAGGGCTCTTCGACCTCGCGGACCTCCGTGCGCTGCAGGTTGCGGACCTCGGTGGCGAAGCGCTCCAGGCCCGCTCCGGCGACCGCGATCTGCGCAGTGAGGACGGCGTGGCGGTCGCGCGGGATCACCTGCGTCGCCACGTCCTCGCGCACCAGCCCGAGCCGCTCCATCACCCGTGCCTCGACCGCGGGGGGCACAGAGGCGTAGGTGCCGACCGCGCCCGAGAGCTTGCCGAAGCGGAGCTGCTCGAAGGCGTCGGCGAGACGGGTGAGGTTGCGATCCGCCTCGAAGGCGAAGCCCGCCAGGCGAAGTCCAAACGTGGTCGGCTCGGCGTGGACGCCATGGGTGCGCCCGACGCAGAGGGTGTCGCGATGCTCCAGCGCTCGCTCGATCAGGGCGTCGCGATAGGCCCGCGCGCTTGCCAGAACGACCTCGCCCGCCTCGCGTAGCTGCAGCGCCAGCGCCGTGTCGAGCACATCAGAGGAAGTCAGCCCGTAATGAATCCAACGCCCGTGCTCGCCAACCGAAGCAGCCACGACATCGACGAAGGCGGCGACATCGTGGTCGGTCACCTTCTCGCGCTCGTTGACCGCCTCGACCGTGAAGGTCGCATTCGCCCGCGCCGCCTCAGCCGCCTCCGGCGGCACGATGCCCTGCTCGGCCCACGCCTCGGTAGCCGCCAGCTCGACCTCCAGCCAGCACTCGAACTTGCGCTGCGGCGACCAGACCGCCCCGATCTGTTCGCGCGTGTACCTGGGGATCACGCGTTGATTATCCGCGCCGCGAGGATGCCGGCGTTCTTCGCCCCGTCGATTGCCACGCAGGCAACCGGGATCCCCGGCGGCATCTGCACCGCCGAGAGCAGGGCGTCCAGCCCGCCGAGGCTCTTGCCGAGGATCGGCACGCCGATCACCGGCAAGTCGCTGTGGGCGGCGGCGACACCGGGCAGTGCCGCCGACATTCCCGCGCCGGCGATGATCACTTTCAGGCCGCGCATACGCGCATTCGTGCAGTAGTCGCTGACCAGCTCCGGATCGCGATGAGCGCTCATCACCCGCATCTCGTAGCTGATCCCGGCCTCGTCGAGGGCGGCACCGGCCGCTTCCATCTTCGGCATGTCGTTCTTCGAGCCCATGATGATCCCGACCAGCGGCTCGTCGACGTCGATCTCCTCGAAGGCCTCCTCGACCTCGGTCGACGGGCTCGGCTCGCTGGGCTGGGGCTCCTCTGAGATCTCGCTCATCTCGTCCTCTCTGGGTGGGCTGGCTGACTGGCTACGCGGTCGACCGCTCGGGCGGCGATGTCGGATCGCATCTGCATCCCGTCGAAATCGATCCTGCCGGCGGCATCGTACGCGCGATCGCGGGCCTCGGCGGGCGAGGCACCCAGCGCCGTCACGTTGAGCACGCGACCGCCGGCGGTGACGATCTGGCCGTCGCGCTCGGCGGTCCCCGCGTGGGTGACCTCGGCAATCTCGGCGGCGGCCTCCAGGCCGCGGATCGCGTCGCCCTTCGAGGAGGACTCGGGATACCCGGCCGAGGCGAGTACCAGCGTCACCGCCCAGTCCTCCGAGAACTCCGCCTCGGCGCCGGCCAGCCCCCCGGCTCGCGCGCGGCCAGGCAGAGGTCGACGAGGTCCGAGCGCAGCCGCGGCAGCACCGCCTGCGTCTCGGGATCGCCGAAGCGCGTGTTGAACTCGAGCACCTTCGGCCCGTCGGCACCGATCATCAGGCCGGCGTAGAGGACGCCGTGGAAGGGACGCCCGCGCCGCGCCATCGCGGCGACGATCGGGCGGTGGACCGCGTCGACGATCTCCTCCACCTCGGCCGGGCCGAAGCCGGGCACCGGCGAGTAGCTGCCCATGCCGCCGGTGTTGGGCCCCTCGTCGCCGTCGAAGATCCGCTTGTAGTCCTGCGCCGGCGCCAGTGGCAGGACGTTCTCACCGTCGCAGAGTGCCAGCAGCGAGAGCTCCTCGCCCTCGAGGAACTCCTCCAGCACCACCGTCGTCTCGCCGAAGCGCCGCTCGGTGAAGAAGACCTCCGCCGCCTCACGCGCCTCATCCTCGCTTGCGCAGATGATCACCCCCTTGCCGGCAGCCAGCCCATCGGCCTTCAGCACGGCTGGGAAGGAGGCAGAGGCGATCTGGGTCAATGCCTCCTCGAGGCTGTGCAGCAGCACGTGCGAGGCGGTCGGCACCCCGGCCTCCCCCATCAGCTCCTTGGCGAAGGCCTTCGACCCCTCCAGCTCGGCCGCCGCCGCGCTCGGCCCGAAGGCCGGCACCCCGGCCTCCTCCAGCGCGTCGACCACCCCGGCGACGAGCGCCGCCTCGGGTCCGACCACGACGAGGTCGACACCGCGCTCCTTGGCCGCGGAGACGATCCCGGCGACGTCGTCGGCAGCGACCTCCGGCAGGCACTCCGCGTCGGCGGCGACGCCGGCGTTGCCGGGAGCACAGAGCAACTCGGGCGCATGGGCCGACCGCGCCAGCGCCCGCACGATCGCGTGCTCGCGCCCCCCACCGCCGACGACCAGGATCTTCAACGCAGAGCCCGCCTAGAGCGAGTCGGAAAGCTCGCCGGCCGGCATAGCCGCCAGCGTCTGACTCGTCATCGTCCCGCGGGACCCAAGCTCAACGGAAACCTTGGCCATCACCTTCTCGTCAGGAGCCTCGACAATCGTCACGAAGTCGTACTGCCCGAGCGTTGCGTACTGAGCAATGACTTTGGCACCGATCTGCTCAACCTCTTTATTCACCTCAGCAACCCGTCCCGGATTGTTCTTCAAGGTCCGAACACCCTCAGAAGTCAAGTTAGTAAGCATCACATAGGTAGGCATCGCATCTCCTTCCAGCTTTCGGCAAGGGGCTTCGAGCCTACGCTACCCAGACGCTTCGAGGAAGGGGTCCGAGGGCGGTTCCCCGGAACTTGTGAGTGAGCGAAGCGAACGGGTTCCGGGGAACCGCCCTCGGACCCCTCAAACCCCAAGCGCCTGAAGCAGCGACATCATCTGGAGCCCCCCCTGCGTAACCTTCCCCTCGAAGTATTCGCCATGGCTGAGCGGCGTGCCGGCGGGGTCGGCAAGTCCGGTCTCGATCGAGCCACCCGGCCGGAAGGTCGCGACCTGCTCGCCCGCCTGGACCGTCTGCCCGGGCTGCACGGTCGCGTCGACGCCCTCGTAGACGAAGATCGTTTCGCCCTTCAGCGGCCCGTCGAGCAGCTGGTAGAGGACGCCTCCACCTTCAGGCCAGCCCGGCGCACCGACCGCGAGGACCTTGGCGTTGCCGATCGCGACGATCGCCCCCGTCCCGGTGAAGTCGACGCCCTGGTCGATCCGCCCGGTGACAAGGTTGGTGCTGAGCGCGAAGGGATTGACGTAGCCGCTGGCGTCGGCCGGCAGGGCGAGCTGCCAGTCGACGTAGTGGGACCGGCACTGCCCTTCGATCTGTTCGGCTTCGGCGAGCACCGCCTGCACGTACCAGGCGGCCTGGTTGTGGGTGAAGATGCCGGCCGGGAGGCTGCCCTGCGCCCAGATCTCGCGGGCCAGCGTCGCCGCTGAGTCGGCCGGGTTTGCGTGGTCGATGCGACCGTCGCCGTTGCCGTCGACCGCGTAGGTGTGCCACTCGCTCGGTTCGAGGCCGAGCGGCCCGGTTTCTTCCAGCTCCTGCTTCGACATCCCGCGACCGAAGTTCGACTCCAGCCGGGCGATCGCGGCGAGCGCCCAGACCCCGCGCTTGCCGAGCCCGTAGCGGCCGGCGGCGCTCTCGAAGGCGGCGAGGTACTCGGGCGGGACCCTGTCGCTCCAGGCTTTGGCCGGTTCGCAGCTCAGCACCTGCAGCTGTGGCGCGGTCGCCAGCGCGGTGGCGGCGCCGCCGACGATCGGGGCGTAGCAGCTGGCGTTGGCGAGGACCTCGGTGACGTACCAGTCGGCGTGGTTGTAGGAGTAGATCGCCCCGTAGGTGTCGGACGGCATCCCGGCCACGCTCAGGTAGCTGGCGGCGGCGAAGATCGCGTCTTCGGGGTTGTAGGGATCGCGGACGCCGTCGCCGTTGGCGTCGACGCCGTACGTTTCCCAGCTCGACGGCATGAACTGCATCCAGCCCTCGGCGCCGGCGCTGGAGATGTTGAGGTTGGTGCCGAACGCGGTCTCGACCTCGTTGATGCCGGCCAGCACCGCGGCGCCCTGGGGTCCGAGCCCGTAGGCGGCGGCGGCGCGCTGGTAGATCGGGATCAGGACGGGGGGGACGCCGGCGGCCGCACAGGTCGAGGAGGGGATCGAGGGAATGGCGAAGGCCTGCGAGGGAGGCGGCGCGGCGGTGGCGCCGGTTTCGCCTTCGCCTTCGGCCCCAGCCGGTTCTTCTTCGCCCTTTTCTTCCGGGGCGCCCGCGGACGTGCCGCCGGTCGGCGTCGACTTGTTCGGCGCCAGGGCCGGGGCGGCGAGCGTCGCGCCCTGCTGGACGCCGGTGCTGACCGGAGCCGGCACTTTCGTTTCGCTCGCCGGCTGTGGCGGCGCGACGGCCGGTGCGGCTTCCGAGGGCGGCGCTTCGGCGGCCGCCGCGTTGGACGCCGTCAGCGCCGCGCCGATCGCGGCGGCGACGAAGGTGTTGCGCAGCCGCCCCATCAGCCGAGCACCCGCACGACCTGCCACTCGCCGCTCTTCGGGTTGCGCTGCATTTCAAGCCGCAGCTCGCTGGTCACGCCAACCCGCAGCAGCGAGACGCTGAGGATGTAGACGCCGTCGTGCACGGGCCCGGGGACGATGTTCAGCACCTTGGCCTTCGGCACTTTGACGTTGGCGGGGAGGCGCGGCGGGCGGCGCAGCAGCTGGCGGGTGAGCTGCGGCGTCGCGGTCGCGGCAAACGCGGTGCGCACCGCCCGGCTGTTCTGGCCGGTCTCGAAGAGGACGAAGGCGCCGGAGAAACGGTGGGCCACCTTGGTGGCCGGCGGGCCGGTAGGTGCGACCTTGGCGGAAGTCGACGAGGACGACGCGAGTGACGAGGTGGAGGCGGCGGCGGACGTTTCCGCTGTTCCCGCCGCGGCGCTGCCGGTCGCTGCGCCGCCGGCCTTGGTCGCGGTGGTTCCGGCCGCGGCGGAGAGGCCGCCGCTCGCGTGATTGAAGTTGGGAGCGGTTCCGTGAAGGACCGGTGCCGCCGCCGTCTCCTTCGCAGCCTGCACGCCGGCAGGCGCCCCCTGGGGGATCAAGGCCGAATGCGTCCGCGGCGCAGCGGTTCCGCCGTTGCCGGATGCCCAGAGCAAGCCGAGCACTCCGGCGCCGACGGCGAGCAGCGCCACGGCGGCGACCCCGGCCGAGCGCAGCGGCCCGCTCCAGTCGCCGGTGCGCTCCTCCAGCGGCCAGACCAAGCCTCGCTCGATCGCCCAGATCGCCCGCTCGAAGGGCCACTTGACCACGTCGGCAAGGCTGCGCAGGACGTCGGCGCCGCCCCAGACCACGCGCTCCTCGACCGCGAAAGCGGCATGGGAGAGCGAAGAGCGCAGCGGGGCAGCGTTATTGATTCGGCGGTTTCCGAGCATGAATTGACCGGTGTGAAGCTTATGTCGGATTCTGGGGCATTTCCCTTAACACCGCTTAATGGGCCGTAGTTGCCACGGGGCGGCTATCCGGGCTGCTTCTCGGTTGCCCTAGCAAATGCCAGCTCGCCTGCCTCGACGCCGATCTCGACAACGTCTCCTTCGCGGAACTCGCCCTCGAGGATCTTCAGCGCCAGTTTGTCGACGAGCTGGCGCTGGATCACCCGCTTCAACGGCCGGGCGCCGTAGGTCGGGTCGTAGCCGAGGTTGCCCAGCAGCGTCCGCGCGTCGTCGCTTAGCTCGACCTCGATGCCGCGCTCGCGGACGCGGCCGACGAGCAGCTCGACCTGCAGCTCGACGATGCGGCCGATGTCGGCCTTGGAGAGGCGGTGGAAGATCACCGTGTCGTCGATCCGGTTGAGGAACTCGGGCTTGAAGGTCGCCGCCAGCACCTCTTCGATCTGCTCGCGCATCTTCTCGTCGACCGACTCGGCGACGATCCGGTCGCTACCGACGTTGGAGGTCATGATCAGCACCGTGTTGGTGAAGCTGACCGTGCGGCCCTGGCCGTCGGTGAGCCGGCCGTCGTCCATGATCTGCAGCAGGGTGTTGAAGACGTCGGGGTGGGCCTTCTCGATCTCGTCGAGCAGGACCACCGCGTAGGGCCGGCGGCGCACCGCCTCGGTCAGCTGGCCGCCCTCCTCGTAGCCGACGTAGCCGGGCGGGGCGCCGATCAGCCGCGCCACCGTGTGCTTCTCCATGTACTCGGACATGTCGAGGCGGACGATCGCCTGCTCGGAGTCGAACATGAACTCCGCCAGCGCCTTCGCCAGCTCGGTCTTGCCGACCCCGGTCGGGCCGAGGAAGAGGAAGGAGCCGATCGGGCGGTTCGGGTCCGAGAGGCCGGCACGTGAGCGGCGCAGCGCGTTGGAGACGGCGGCGATCGCCTCGTCCTGGCCGATCACCCGCTCGTGCAGGCGATCCTCCATCTGGAGTAGCTTGCCGACCTCGCCCTCCATCAGCCGGCTGACCGGGATCCCGGTCCACTTGGCGACGACCTCGGCTACGTCCTCCTCGGTCACCTTGTCGGCAAGCATCGTGCTGCCGCCGCCGTGCAGCTCGGCCAGCCGCGCCTCCTGCTCGGCGACGGTCTTCTCCAGCTCGGGGATCTCGCCGTAGCGCAGCTTCGCCGCCCGCTCGAGGTCGGCCTCGCGCTCGGCCCGGTCGGCCTCGCGCCTCGCCTCCTCGAGCTTGCCCTTTGCCTCCTTGATCGCCTCGATCGGCTCCTTCTCGTTCTGCCAGCGGGTCCGCAGCTCGGTCGCCTCCTCACGCAGGTTGGCGAGGTCACCTTCGAGCGCCTCCAGTCGCGCTCTCGACGCCTCGTCGCCCTCTTTCTTCAGCGCCTCGCGCTCGATCTCGAGCTGCTGGACGCGCCGCTCGACCTCGTCGATCTCGGTAGGCACCGAGTCGATCTCGATCTTCAGTCGCGAGGCCGCCTCGTCGATCAGGTCGATCGCCTTGTCGGGCAGGAAGCGGTCGGCGATGTAGCGCTCGGAGAGGGTTGCCGCGGCGACGATCGCCGAGTCGGTGATGCTGACGCCGTGGTGCTCTTCGTAGCGCCCCTTCAGGCCACGCAGGATCGCGATCGTGTCGTTGATGTCGGGCTCGCCGACGAGGACCGGCTGGAAGCGCCGCTCCAGCGCCGCGTCTTTCTCGATGTGCTTGCGGTACTCGTCGAGGGTCGTGGCGCCGACCGCGCGCAGCTCCCCCCGCGCCAGCATCGGCTTCAAGAGGTTGGCGGCGTCGACCGCGCCTTCGGCCGCGCCGGCGCCGACGATCGTGTGCAGCTCGTCGAGGAAGAGGACGATCTGGCCGGCCGCTTCCTGGACCTCGCTCAGCACCGCTTTCAGCCGCTCCTCGAACTCGCCGCGGTATTTGGAGCCGGCCAGCAGCGAGCCGATGTCGAGCGCGATCACCCGCCGGTCGCGCAGGCTCTCGGGCACGTCGCCGGCGACGATTCGCCGCGCCAGGCCCTCGACGATCGCGGTCTTGCCGACTCCCGGGTCGCCGATCAGCACCGGGTTGTTCTTGGTCCGCCGCGAGAGCACCTGGATCACGCGGCGGATCTCCTCGTCGCGGCCGATCACCGGGTCGAGCTTGTCGGCCTCGGCCTCGGCGGTCAGGTCGCGGCCGAATTTCTCCAGGGCTTGGGTCGTCGCCTCGGGTTCGGGGGAGGTGACCGGGCGGGGTCGCACCGCGGCGATCGCCCCCTCCAGCGAGCCGCGGTCGGGGAGCAGATCGGCGACGCCCGAGTCCTTGCCGGACAGCGCCAGCAGGAAGTGGTCGGTCGAGATGTACTCGTCGCCCTTCGCCTTCATCTCCTGCTCGGCCTGCTGCAGGACCTTGCGCAGGGTCGCGGAGGGCTGCGCCTCGGGCCGCTCCTCGCCGCCCAGCTTCGGTAGCTCCCGGGCGGCCTGTTCGGCGCGCGAGCGGATCGAGGCCGGGTCGGCGCCGACCTTCTGCAGGATCGGCACGGTCAGGCCGTCGTCCTGGGCGAGCAGGGCGATCAGCAGGTGGGCCGGCGCCGCCTCGGGGTTGCCGAGGCGGGTGGCCAGCTGCAGCGCGTCGACCACCGCTTCCTGCGACTTGACGGTGAACCTATCCGGCTGCATCTGCGACCTTCCCTTCCAGTTCCGCCAGCCTACGCTCCAGGGTCAGCACCTTCTCGACCCCGGCGAGATTCAGGCCTTCGGTCGTGAGCTGCTGAATCCGCCGCAGCAGCACGACGTCGCGCTGTGTGTAGAGGCGGGTGTTCTTGGGGGAGCGCCTGGGTCGGATCAGGCCGCGCGCCTCGTAGATCCGCAGTGTCTGCGGGTGCATGTGGGCGCGCTCGGCGGCGACGGAGATCATGAAGACGCTTTCGCGACGCGCTGGGCTCATCGCGCCGCCTTGCGCAGCAGCTCGGCGCGCGGATCGGAGCCGTTGAACGCCTCGGCCAACTTCGCCGCGGCCTCCTCCTGCTCCTCGGTCAGCTTCTCCGGCATCTCGATCTCGAGCCGGTAGCGGATGTCGCCCTTGCCGCGTCCGCGTTGCTTCGGCGCGCCCTCGCCACGCAGCCGCTGGATCGAGCCGTGCTTGGTCCCGGCGCCCACCTTGATCTTCTTCGTGCCCTCGAGCGTCGGCACCTCGATCGTTGCCCCGCGCAGCGCCTCGGCGATCGTGATCGGCACCGTCACCTCGAGGTTGCCGCCGTCGAGTCGTTTGAAGACCGGCGAGGCGGCGACGCGGGTGACGACGAAGAGGTCTCCGGGCGGGCCGCCGCGCTGGCCCGCCTCGCCCTTGCCGGCGAGGCGGATCCGGGCGCCGTCCTTGACACCGGCGGGGATGTTCACCTTGTAGCGCTTGGTCTGTTTGGTCAGGCCGGAGCCGCCGCAGGTGGGGCAGGGGTCCTCGATGATCTGGCCGGCGCCGCCGCACTGCGGGCAGGGTTGGCTGATCGAGAAGAAGCCCTGGCTCTGGGCGTCGATGCCGCGGCCTTCGCAGCGCGGGCAGGTGATCGGGCTGGTGCCGGGTTTGGCGCCGCTGCCGTGGCAGGTCGGGCAGCGTTCGGCCTTCGGCACGGTGACCTGGACCTGGGCGCCGTTGACCGCCTGGTCGAAGGTGAGGCTGATCTCGGTTTCGAGGTCCCGTCCGCGCGCGCCCTGCGGCTGCGTGCGCCCGCCGCCGCCCCCGCGGCTGAAGATGTTGGAGAAGAGATCGCCGAGGTCGCCGCCGAAGCCGCCGGCCTGGCCGGGCCCGCCCGGCCCAAACGGCCCGCCGGCGGGGCCCCCGGCTCCGCCGAAGCCGCCGAACATCCCGCCGGCGTCGTATTCCTTGCGCTTCTCGGGATCGGAGAGCGTGTCGTAGGCGCCCTGAACCTCCTTGAACCGCTCCTCGGCCTTCGGGTCGTCGGGGTTGCGGTCAGGGTGGTATTTGCGCGCCAGCTTGCGGTGCGCTTTCTTGATCTCCTCCTCGGAGGCGCCCTTGGCGACGCCGAGCACCTTGTAGAGATCCTCAGCCACGAGCTACTCGCTCACCACCACACGAGCAGGCCGGATCAGCTGCTCGCCAAGCCGGTAGCCCTTCTGCAGCACCTCGACGACCGTGCCGGACTCGACCCCGTCGGCGGCAACAGTGGAGAGCGCCTCATGAGCATTGGGATCGAATCTCTCACCCGCCGGATCGACGGCCTCGACCCCGTTCCGACTCAACGAGTCCCGCAAGCTCCGAAACACAAGCAGCACGCCATGAGCAAGCCCATCCTCCGAGTCCCCCTCCGGATCCAGCCCAGCGGCCTGAATAGCCCGCTCGAGGTCATCGAGCACAGGCACGACCTCCCGAATCACCTCGCTCCTTCCGCGAGTGCCGGCGGCCTGAACCTCGGCTGTCATCCGCTTGCGAAAGTTCTCGAAATCGGCCTTCGTCCGCTTGGCGAGGTCGAGGTACTCATCCCGCTCCCGCTGGGCGTCAGCCAGCAGAGCGTCGAAATCTCGCTCGACCTGCTCCGCATCTTCCGCGGGTGGCGGTGTAGGGGGGACCGCCCCCGAGGACGCTTTAGCGACCGCAGGGGGCGGTGGGTCCCCTGCACCGACAGGACCCGCGGCCGATGGGCCCCAGCCCTGATCGTCCTGAGGAGCGCTCACTTGTCGTCGCCCTCGTCGACCACCTCGGCCTCGACGACTTCCTCCTCGTCCTCGGTTGAGCCCTCCTCGGAGGCGCCGTCAGCCGAAGCCGCCTCAGCCTGCGCCGCCGCATAGATCTGCTCCGACACTTTCTGGAAGGCTGCCGTAAGCGCTTCCGTCTTCGAGTTGATCTCCTCGACGCTCTCGGACTCGAGCACCCCGCGCAGGTCCGCGATCGCCGTCTCGATCGCCTCCTTGTCGCCGGCCTCGACTTTGTCGCCCAGCTCCTCGAGCTGTATCTCGGACTGGTAGGCGGCGTTCTCGGCGAGGTTGCGCGCCTCGGCCAGCTCGCGCTGCTTGGCGTCCTCCTCGGCGTGCGCCTCGGCGTCGGAGACCATGCTCTGGATCTCCTCCTCGGAGAGCCCGGAGCCGGACTTGATCTCGATTTTCTGCTCCTTGCCGGTGCCGAGGTCTTTGGCGGTGACGTGGATGATCCCGTTCGGGTCGATGTCGAAGGTGACCTCGATCTGCGGCATGCCGCGCGGCGCCGGCGGGATGCCGGTGAGCTGGAACTTGCCCAGGCTCTTGTTGCCGCCGGCCATCTCGCGCTCGCCCTGCAGGACGTGGATCTCGACCGAGGGCTGGTTGTCGTCGGCGGTCGAGAAGGTCTCCGACTTCTTCGTCGGGATCGTCGTGTTGCGCTCGATCAGCTTCGTCATCACGCCGCCTTTGGTCTCGATCCCCAGCGTAAGCGGGGTGACGTCGAGCAGCAGCACGTCCTTGACGTCGCCGGACAGCACTCCGGCCTGGATCGCGGCGCCGACTGCCACCACCTCGTCAGGGTTGACGCCCTGGTGCGGCTCCTTGCCGGTCAGCTTCTCGACCCGCTCGCGCACCGCCGGCATCCGGGTCATGCCGCCGACCAAGACGACGTGGTCGATCTCTGAGCCGGCGTCCTCGAGCGCCCGTTTGACCGGGCCCTCGACCCGCTCCAGCAGGTCGCCGGTCAGCTCGTTCAGCTTCGAGCGCGAGAGCTTCAGGTCGAGGTGCTTGGGCTGACCCTCGACTGCCGTGATGAAGGGCAGGTTGATCTGCGTCTCCTGCGCCGAGGAGAGCTCGATCTTCGCCTTCTCGGCCGCCTCGTAGAGGCGTTGCAGCGAGTTCTTGTCGGCGGCGAGATCGACTCCCTGGTCGCGTTTGAACTCGGCGACCAGCCACTCGACGATCGCCTTGTCCCAGTTGTCGCCGCCGAGGTGGTTGTCGCCGGCAGTCGCCTTCACTTCGAAGACGCCGTCGCCGATGTCCAGGACCGAGACGTCGAAGGTGCCGCCGCCGAGGTCGAAGACGAGGATCGTGTGGTCGGCTTTCTCCTTGTCGAGGCCGTAGGCGAGCGAGGCGGCGGTCGGCTCGTTGATGATCCGCTTGACGTCGAGGCCGGCGATTTTGCCGGCGTCAGTGGTCGCCTGGCGCTGGTCGTCGTTGAAGTAGGCGGGAACCGTGATCACGGCGCTGTCGACCGTCTCGCCGAGCTTCGCTTCGGCGTCGGTCTTCAGCTTCTGCAGGATCATCGCGCTGATCTCCGGCGGGCTGTACTGCTTGCCGCGCGCGTCGACCCGGACGTCTCCGTTCGGTCCGGCGACGACCTCGTAGGGGACGATCGTCTCCTCCTCTTTGACCTCTGCCTCCTTGCGGCCCATGAAGCGCTTGATCGAGAAGATCGTGTTCTCGGGGTTCATCACCGCCTGGCGCTTGGCCACCGTGCCGACGAGGCGGTCGCCGGACTCGGTGAAGGCGACGACCGACGGGGTCGTCCGCCCGCCCTCGGCGTTCTCGAGGACGGTCGGCTCGCCGCCCTCCAGCACGGCGACGCAAGAGTTTGTCGTGCCCAGATCGATCCCGATCGTCTTACCCACTATCAAGTACCTCCAAGTCTAGTTTCGTCTGCCTAAGAAATCTAAGCGTCAGTATGGCAGATCAATGAGGGCGGGCGAATCCATTGCGCGTATAGTGGGTTTGCGGAGCAGCGGAGGCGCCTCTTACGCAATCGATCCGGAGACCGCGGGTCGCCGACGAAGAGGAGACAACTTGATTGACGCGCGCGGATCGGCCCGAACGGTCGCATTCTTGACGATGGCCGCTGTCGTGGTGCTCGGCCTGATGCCCAGCCTTGCTGCCGCCAAGACCGGCAACTCCAACGGCAAAGGGAAGAGCAGCCCCCCGGCCAAGGAAGTCACCGTGATGACGCGGAACCTCTATCTCGGCGCAGACCTCGGGCCGCCGATCGCGGCGAAAAGCGTCGCCGAATTCACCGAGCTCAACGGCAAAGTCCTGCGCGAAGTGACCGCCAACGACTTCCCCGTTCGGGCCAAGGGACTGGCTCAGGAGATCCTCAAGAAGAAACCCGACCTGGTCGGCCTGCAGGAGGCGGCGCTCTGGCGCACCGGCCCGCCGAGCCTCGAACCCCTGCTCAACTCGGGCGCGGTCCCGACCGCGACGACGGTCCGCTACGACTACCTGGCCGAACTCCTGGCCCAGCTCAACAAGGGCAAAGGCAAGCCGCAGTATCGCGTCGCCATCTCCCAGGACGAGTTCGACTTCGAAGCGCCGGCCGACGAAAACGGGGTTGCAGGCGACGGGCCCAACAGCGTGATTCCCAACGCCGAGATCAACGGCCGGCTGACCATGCGCGACGCGATCCTGGTCCGCAACGGCGCCGGCGTCACCTTCAAGCACGCGCAGGGCGCGCACTTCGCCAACCTGCTCAGCGAGACGATCTCGGGAGTCAAAATCACCGTCACCCGTGGCTGGGTCGCAATCGACGCCAAGGTTCGCGGCAGCCACAGCTTCCGCTTCGTCGACACTCACCTCGAGTCTTTCGATCCGGCCACCCAGGTGCCGAGCATCCGCGCCCTGCAGGCCTCTGAACTGGTCGCCCCGGGCGGACCGGCGACGAGCAACCTGCCGGTCATCCTCGTCGGCGATCTCAACTCTGACGACGACACGGTCGAACCGGGCGATCAGCAGGCATACCGGACCCTGCTCGGAGCCGGGATGCGCGAGCGGAGCACCAACACGCCGCTCGGCTGCTGCCTCAACTCGAGCCTGCTCGCGGTCGCGGCCGGCGGCAGCGTCGCCGACTTCAACCACCAGGTCGACCACGTGATGACCCGCGACCCGAAGGAAATCAAGCTGAAAGCCTCATCCGTGACCGGCCGCCAGCCGGTCAACGGCTTCTGGGACTCAGACCACGCGGGCCTCGTCAGCACCCTCCGCTTCGCGCACTAAAGCTGACGTAGAGCCAATCCCGGAAGGGGTGGAACGTCTTGTACTTTTTCGTCGAGCGGACCGGGCGATAGCCCAATCCGATACACCGAAAAAGTTAAGTGGAACCCCTTCCGGGATTGGCGACCGCTACCCCTCGCCGGCGGTGTGGGCGACGAATTCGGCCACTTCTTTGGCCTGGTTTTCGTTGAGGATGCCGCCCGGCATCCGGCCCGGGGTGGTGGTGCTGTCGACGCCGTTTTCGACCGCGTTGAGGACGCGGGCTTCGGTCGCCTTGAAGGTCGAGGCGGCGCTGGGCCCTTCCGGCAGGCCCGCGGGCGCCAGCAGCACGTCGAGGTTCGGCGCGTAGTTGCCGTCGGTGCCCGCCGCGTAGAGCGTGTGGCAGGTGCCGCAGTTGGTCTGGAAGAGGCTCTGCCCCGATTTGAGGTTCGCCGGCACGTCCTGGGCGCCCAGGGCAGCGTCGCCGTTGGAGCGGAAGGCGAGCCAGGGGATCAGGACCGCGAGGAATACGACCAGCAGCCCGAAGACGATGAAGGTCTTTTTGCTCATTTGCGCCCGGCACGGTACCAGGGACACATTCGGCGCAGCTCGCACTCGCCGCAGCGAGGTTTGGGGCGGCAGAGGCGGCGGCCGTGCTGGATCAGATTCATGTGCAGCTCGTAGGCGTCCTCGGGGTCGACGATCGCCAGCATCTCGTCGTGGGCTCGCTCGAAGGAGGCCTTTTCGGGGAAGAGGCCGAGCCGCCCGCCGACCCGGTGAATGTGCACGTCGACCGGGATCTCGGCGATGCCCCAGGTGAACATCAGCACGCAGGCCGCGGTTTTGCGGCCGACCCCGGGCAGCGAGACGAGGTAGGCCATCGAGTCCTGCGCCGGCGCGGTCTCGGTCCAATCGAGGTCAGGCGGCTCGCCGAGCCGCTCGAGGATCGCCTGGATCCGCGGCGCCTTCTGCTTGCCCAGCCCGCCGGGCCGGATCGCCTCCTCGACCTCGCCCACCGGCGCGTCTCGAACCTCCTCCCAGGTCGGAAACCGCTCCCGCAGGGCAGCAAACGCCCGATCCCGATTGCGATCGTTGGTGTGCTGCGAGAGCACGGTCTTGATCAGCTCGGCGATCGGATGCCCGTGCGGTTCGTTCACAGGCTGCCCGTACATCTCCCGCAGCCGGTCGCGGATCGCGCGCACGCGGCGTTTGTTGGGTCGTTTCCAGGGCATCGGCCGGGACGGTATAGGTCATGCGGGTGGTTCTTCGATTCCTCTGCACTTGAGACGCCGCTACGAGTCGCCGGGTGGCGGCGGTCAGTGGTGGCGTGGGTTTGACCCGACCAGCTTGCAAGCAGCAGGTAGCCAGAGGTTGCCGAGAGCATCAAGCGCATCCGGAGCTCGAAGTGCCCGCAATGCCCACCCCCGACCGCCGACACAGTTCAGAAGTTGAGACAACGTTTTGACTGCACGATCTCTATGCCAACCACACGGTGTTACTAGTTGCAGAGCCAAATTTATAGTGGAATGAGTTCCACTGAGCTAAAAATAACAGAGTAATCACTCAGGGGGCCTACTTGCAAACGTCCGCGCGAATGCGATAGAAGACTCTCCGCTGTACCTAGGCAAACACTGAGTCTTACCGCCAAGCGCCAATTTCGCTTGAGGTAAATCACGGCAAGGGGGCTTCATGCGGGGGATGAGGTTGTTGGCGGCAATGGCGGCGGCATTGCTCCTTTTCTGCTCAGGCATCGCCTGGGCAGAGCAAGGCAGTGCGCCTCAGACCGAAGCAAGCCCACCTCCAGGCGAAGAACCCGGCGGTGAAATCACCGCCGATCGCACGGCTTCCTCGCAGACCTTCCAGCTTCCCGACGGCAAGCTGGAAACGAGGATCTATCAGGCCCCTGTGAACTATCCGGCAGCCGAAGGTGACTGGCAGCCGATCGGCGAAGACCTGGAAGCCGAAGGCGCGACCCTCAGTAACGGCCCCAACGACTTTGAAGTCAGCCTGCCCGCGCAGATCGACTCGGCGCCGGCTCAGCTCACGGTCGGCGATCAGTGGGTCGCCAGCGAACTGATCGGCTCAGAAGCCGAACCGGTCGAACTCGAAGGCCAGACCGCCAGCTACGAAGCCCCAAGCTCCGCGGTCTCCTTCAACTACACGGGACTCAGCGACGGCCTGAAGGAGGACATCGAGATAGACAACGCCTCCCAGCCGAGCGCCTTCAGCTTTGACCTCAGCGCCTCCTCGGGCCTGACGCCGAGCCTCGAAGAAGACGGGGCTGTCGTCTTTCGCGATCCCGCCCACGACGTGGTCGCGATGCTGCCGGCGCCGACGATGTCAGACAGCGCGGGTTCCGAATCACGGGCGGTGCACTACGAACTCGGAGAAGAGCAGGAAGGCCACTGGCGCCTCACGGTCCGCGCCGACCGCGAATGGCTCTCTGAGCCACAAAGAAGCTTCCCGGCGACCATCGACCCGACGATAACCACCGGCCCTCCGTGGGGCTGCGTGATCGGTGGCCGCAAAGGCCAGACCGGCTGGATCGATTGCTCCTCGTGGGGCCGGGAAGCCTTCCTCGTCGGCTATACGCCCCAGCTAAACAGCGCCGAAGACGAATGGTGGCGCACGCTGATGGACTTCGAGACCTCCGCGGTACCGCCCACCGCGCAGGTCAGCTCGGCGACCTTCCACATCCACTCCACCGAAGCCGCCCTGAACACAAAAGGCGTCGAACTGCGCAAGGTCACCAAGCCCTGGACCTGGGAAGCCTCCTGGAGCCGCTACGACGGCCCCGAACATCTCTGGAGCACCGAAGGCGGCGACTACTCCGACCTGCTCGGCGAAGTCCTGACCTCCAAACGCGGCAACCAGGCGGGCTGGTGGGAATTCTCCCTGCCGGCGAAAAACGTCGAAGAAGAAGCCACCGTGGGCAAAAACCTGCCGGTGGAGATGAAGCTGATCGACGACAAAGTGCGCGAATGCGGCCAAACGAGCTGCACCAACCGCAAGATCCTCTTCGACTCGGGCGCGTCGAAAACCGAAGCCAACAGGCCATACCTCTCGGTCGTCTACTCGGTGCCGAGCTCCGAAGCACCGGTCGCCTCCTACTCCTTCAACGAGGGCTCCGGGGAAACCGCCCACGACGCCTCCGGCAAAGGCCACGAAGGCACATTGCACGGCGCCAAATGGAGCAAAGAAGGGAAGTACGGCGGCGCGATCTACTTCGACGGCAGCGAAGACCTGGTCACGGTTCCGGCCTCCAGGGAACTCGACTTCTCCCCGGCATTCACGCTCGAGGCATGGGTCAAGCCCGACGAAGCCAACGAATGGAGCGCGGTCATCACGAAGGAAAGACCGGGCTCGATCAGCTACCAGCTTCATGCCGAAGGCGGGTTGAAAAAGCCGGCGGGAATCGTCTTTGACAACGAAAACGAAAAAGCACTGGTCGAAGGAGCGGGCGCGCTCACGCCCAAAGCCTGGTCCTACCTCGCCCTGGCATCCGACGGCGAACACCTTCGCCTCTACGTCAACGGCGAACTGGTCGGCACCTCTTCAGCGCTAGCCGCGGCCGGCGGAGAAGGTCCCCTGCAGATAGGCGGCGACCTACCCTGGGCAGCAGACTCCTTCAAGGGCATGATCGACAACCTGCGCCTCTACAACCGCAACCTGAGCGGCGAAGAAGTCAAAAAAGACCAGGGGATAGCGGTCGGAGCCAAAGCGCCCAGCGCGACAAGCGAAGCCGCTACAGGCCTCACCGCCTCCGAAGCCACCCTGAAAGGCGCCGTCAACCCCAACGGCGCCGCCACCACCTACCAGTTCGAATACGGCACAACCACGTCCTACGGAACGAAAGCCCCGGCCAGTCCCGAATCCGTTGGCTCGGGCACCACGGCTGTTTCGCTCGGCAAAGCGCTCAGCGGCCTCAAAGAAGGAACGGTCTACCACTTCCGTATATCGGCCACGAACGAAGGCGGCACGAGCTACGGCGAAGATCGGACTTTCACCACGCCCAAACTGCCGAGCGCAATCACCGAAGGCGGCGCCCCCAGTGAAACCTATGCAATCGTAACTGGGAAAGTCACTCCCAACGGCTTGAGCACCTCCTATCAGTTCGAATATGGGACGACTGTTTCCTATGGGTCAAAAGCTCCAGCCAAACCCGAAGTGGTGGGCGCCGGGAATAGCCCCGTGGGGGCCGTCGCATTGATCGAAGGCCTCAAACCGGAAACCAGCTACCACTATCGCCTCACTGCCACCAGCTCGGCTGGGACCGCGTATGGGGCAGACAAAGTCTTTACCACTCTAAATCCTCCGCAAACCACCATCACCTCGCCTACGCCGACGTATCTGTCCATCGAATCCCCTGTTCCGGTCAAATTCGAATCGAGCCAGTCTGGATCGACTTTCAAGTGCGGCCTCGATGAAGGAGAAAAACCGACCAAAACCTGCACCTCGCCCTACTCGCTGCCGGAACACCCGACGGCGGGCTGGCATACCTTTGTCGTAGCCGCGGTCAACGCCAAAGGCGAAGCGGATCAGACTCCAGCGAAGTACGTCTTCAACCCCGCCATCTATCCCGACGCGCCTTCGACCAGCAAGCTGACCTCGCCGGAAGAAGGCGACAAAAGGTCCAGTTATTATACGTTGAAAGCCGCGTGGGGTGCTGCTCCTGCGGGCGGCGGCGTGACGGGCATTGCTTTCCAGCTCAAGACCGAGCTGGCTAAAGAATTCACAACCATTCCCGCCCAATACGTTGTCGACGGCAAAGGGAATCAGGTAACGTGGCCGCTGCCGGTTAGCGCCAATCCGGGAGAATCGGAACCCCTCTACTTCGACGCGAAAGCATACCCCCCGTTCGCCAACAGCGCGCAGGTTACGTTCAAGCTTCGCGCGGTATTCGACGGAGGTGTGAACGCAGCAGGGGCCAGCCAGCCGGTCACCACGCAGTTCAGCACAGTTTGGGGTGGCCCACGTGATGCCACTGCATCCATTGGGCCGGCATCTCTTGACCTGCTGACGGGCGGCTACACGATCAGCAGGACCGATGTCTCGATCCCCGTGCCGGGCTCGGAAGCCAACCTGGAATTCACCCGTGTCTACGAATCCCACTGGAATGGGTCTGGGTCCCTGATGCTCGGTGGTCCGTGGCAGCCCTCCGCTCCAGTGGAACAGGCCTTCGAAGGCGAAGCTTGGTCAGAACTGCTCGAACGCCACCAAGACGCGACCCCGGCGCAATACGACAAAGAATGCGAAGAAGAAGGCTACAGTCACGAAGAATGCCTGGTCGAAGAAGCGATTCCGGCCTCTGACTGGATCGAACTGCTCGACAACGAAGGTGGCGCAGCAGCTTTCGAAATCCAGGGCGGCAACTATATCGCGCCGGAATACATGAAGGAATACGTGCTCACCAAGCATGGCGAAGGGGCAAGTACGACCTTCGAACTTGCCAGCCCCGAAGGCACCCATACGGTCTTTGTCAAGAACGAAGTCGGCGTTGGAGGTTCCTATCGGCCGGAATCGGTGTCCTGGCAGGCGACATCAAAATCGGCTCGGATGGTCTACCAAAAGCTGGAAAATATCGGCCAGTACCGGTTGTTGAAGATGATCGGCCCGGCGCCGGCGGGCGTTACGTGCAGCGACGCCGAATCCACCAAAACAGCTGGATGCCGAACTCTCACCTTCCAGTATTCGGAATGCAAAAGCTGCGAAGGAGGAAGCCGACTATCGTCAATCACCTACTACAACAGCTCCGGTCAGGAATCCCAGGCTCAGGTCGTGGCGAAATACGAATACGACACCGAAGGGCGTCTGATCGCGGAGTGGGACCCTCGGATATCGCCCAACCTAAAAGAGACCTATACCTATCAGGGCTACCAAACCCTTCAGTCGCTGACGCCTCCAAGCCAGGAACCCTGGAATTTTGAATACTACCCCGACAAGAGTCCGCTGAAGAGCGTCAGCCGTGCCAGCCTGCTGGAAAGCCCCAAAGTCGCCCAATCGACAGTCGTCTACAACGTGCCGATCAGCAGCAGCGGGGCACCGTATGACATGAGCCCCATCAGCGTCGGCAAATGGGGTCAGAGCGACTTCCCGGTCGACGCCACTGCGATCTTTCCGCCGACCGAGGTGCCCGCGGGAGAACCGCCGAGCGACTACTCCCAGGCGACGATCCACTACCTGGACCCCGAAGGCTATGAAGTCAATGCCGCTTCACCGTCGGCCCCGGGCGTCGAAGGGGACTCGATCACGACCAGCGAAACCGACGCGCACGGCAACGTCGTCCGCTCTCTTTCGGCTCAAAACAGGTTGCTCGCGCTTGCCGCGGGCAAAGAATCGGCTACTCGCTCTCATCAGCTGGACAGCCATTCGACCTATTCTGAAGACGGAACCGAGATGCTCGAATCGTGGGGGCCGCTGCACAAAGTCCGCTTGGAATCGGGCAAAACCGTGGAAGCGCGCGCCCACACGACGATCGAATACGACAAAGGCGCGCCGGAACTCAAAAAAGGCGAAGCCGCCCCGGGCTTGCCGACCAAGGAAACGATCGCCGCCGACATTCCCGGCCAAGAAGATGTCGAACCGCGCGTAACTGAAACGGAATACGAATGGAAACTGCGCAAGCCGATCAAGACGATCGTTGATCCGAGCGGGCTCAATCTGCGGACTATCGTTCGCTACGACGAAACCACTGGATTGCCCACGGAACGCAGCCTGCCGGGGTTCGCCAACGGAAACGAAGCTCACACGACGAAGACCGTCTACTACACAGCCGGCAGCGACCCCGGCAACTCCTGTGGAAACCATCCTGAATTTGCCAATCTCCCCTGCAAGGTAATGCCCGGCGCACAGCTCGGAGGTGGCAATACAGGGATGCCGGAACTACTCGTCACCCGCTATTCCGCTTACAACAATTTGGACGAGCCGACCGAAGTGGTTGAAGGCGCGGGAGAAGCTATCCCCGGCGCGGCGGGAATGCGCACGACCTTTATGACCTACGATGCCGCGGGTCGACAAATCACCCACAGGGTCGAAGGTGGCGGCGCCGAACTGCCTCCGACCAAGACCACCTACAACAAATACACGGGTCTGCCCGAAGAGCAGGAATTCACCTGCGAAGGCGAAAAATGCAACGTGCAGGCCCCACAGTTCTCCGGCACCTTCGGCGCCCTGCTGTCCGGCAAAGGACAGCTCAACGGCCCGCGCGGAGTGGCTGCCGACAAGAAAGGCCACGTCTGGGTGGTCGATCGCGCCAACAATCGCGTCGAGGAGTTCAACGAAGCGGGCGAAAACATCGGCGAATTCGGCACCTCTGGCTCAAGCAACGGCCAGTTCAAAGAACCCTGGGGGATCGCGGTGACCTCAAGCGGCAATCTCTGGGTCACCGACACGGGAAACCGCCGCGTCGAGGAGTTCAACGGAAAAGGCGAATTCCTCCAGACCTTCGGCACCAAAGCGACCTCCGGCTCGAAAGGCACCGAATTCGTCGAACCGGAAGGCATCTCCGTGGCTCCCAGCGGCATGATCTGGGTATCGGACGGCTCCGGCGCCCGCATCGGTGAGTTCCGCGAATCGCCATCCAAAGAATCAGAACGATTCGTCCGCAACGTGAGCACGACGGGCACTGAGAACCCGGGCCTCGTCGCTCCCTTGGGCCTCGCCATTGACTCAAGCGGCAATCTATGGGCTGCCGACGAAGGCGGGAACCGCATCTTGAACTACAACTCCGAAGGCGGTTTCATCAAAACCTTCGGCTCCGCCGGCTCGGGCAACGGCCAGCTCAAAAACCCGACCGGCGTGGCCCTCTCCCCGTCGGGCAACATCCTCGTCGACGAGCGAGGCAACAACCGCATCGAGGAGTTCCAGACCAACGGCACCTTCCTCTACAAACTCGGCACGGCGGGGAGCGGCAAAGAAAACCTCTCCGAACCCCGTGGCGTGGCGCTGGGAGCGGGCAACGCGGTCTTCATCGCCGACAAGGGCAACAACCGGATCCAGAAAGCCACCGTCGATCCGCCATTCGACAGCCAGGCTGTGGTTATGGCTTACGACAAACTCGGCCGTCCGACCGAATACGACGACGCAGACGGCAACCTCTCGAAAACGACCTACGACCTGCTGGGCCGCCCCGCGACCGTCAGTGACGGCAAGGGCACCCAGGCCTTCGGCTACGACGCGACCTCGGGTGCCCTGACCAAACTCGAAGACTCCGCCGCGGGCACCTTCACAGCCGCCTACAACGCCGACGGCGCCATGACCGAAGAGGGCCTGCCCGACGGCCTCCTGGCCAAAACGACCTACGACGAAACAGGCGCGCCGACCGCCCTCAGCTACACGAAGACGACCAACTGCACCGAAAAATGCACATGGCTGGAAGAAAGCGAGGAACGCTCGATCTACGGCCAGGTGCTCTCGCAGAAAAGCCTGACCTCAAGCCACCAGTACTCCTACGACAAGGCCGGCAGGCTCACGCTCGCCCACGAAACCCCAACGGGTGGCGGCTGCACGACGCGCGTCTACGGCTTTGAAGGCGAAGCCGGCATGGACTCCAACCGAACCAGCATGACTACTCGCGAACCCGGCACCGGTGGCGCCTGCGCGGAATCGGGAGGCACCAAACAGTCCTACAGCTACGACGCCGCCGACCGCCTGACCGGGGAAGGCATCACCTACGACAGTTTCGGGCGGATCACCAGCCTGTCGGGCAAATACGCTGGAGGCAGCACGCTGGCCAGCAGTTTCTACAGTAACGACATGCTCGCCAGCCAGTCTCAGAACGGCCTGACGAACAGCTATCAGCTCGACTCCACCGGGAGGGTGCGTCAAAGTACTCAGACCGGCTCGAAAGAAGGCACCGAAGTTTTCCACTACGCGATGGCCTCGGACTCGACCTCATGGACTGAACGCGGCTCGTCCTGGACCCGCAACATCATCGGCATCGGAGGCGAACTGGCGGCGATCCAGCCGAGCACGGGAGAAACGAGCCTTCAGCTGACCAACCTGCATGGCGATGTCGTGGCTACCGCCAGCCTCAGTCTTTCGGCGAAAGAACCGACCGCGAACTTCGAATTTGAAGAGTTCGGCAATCCGACGAAAGGAAGCGCCGGGCGCTATGGGTGGCTGGGTGGCAAGTCGCGCCGCTCCGAATTGCCTTCCGGGGTGATGCAAATGGGCGTCCGGAGCTATGTGCCTGCAATAGGCCGCTTCATCTCAGTTGATCCAGTGCAGGGCGGGTCGGCGAATGCTTATGACTACGCCAATGCAGATCCTGTAAATGGCTTGGACCTCTCTGGCACCAATGCGATGTCCTCCAAACAATGGCCGTGCAGGGGAAGAGTTCATGCCCATACACACCATCATCACCTTGAACGTGGCGGCTACGGCCGCATCTACGTACGTTTCAATGTGTATTGCGGCGCCCCCAACCGGGGTGAAGAAGTGAGCGCTGTGTCGGTCAAAACGAAGCTCAGCGGTCCAGGTGGTACCATTTTTGAACACCACACGGGTGGAACTAGGATCACTCATGACGGAGAAGTTGAGATCGGCAACTATAAAAACCGGAACCCGCTAAGCTACCAATGTCAACAAGGCTCAGTCTATGAATGGACGATCACAGTTGAAGTGTGGGTATGGGCAGACGGAGTACCACATACGGTCGACCCCAGCTCGGGTTACGCTGCCTCCCTCACGCTTCATGCAAAAAGTATATGCCGTGGCTAGAATAGTGCGCCTATCCGTTGTTTCTGTGGCCGAAATATGCTGAAGATAACGAAACGTGGAGCTTATACTGCTGTCGCAGCTCTAGCTGCCTGCTTTTTGATGACCATCGTCTTGAGCGTAAGACCCTGGGCACAGTCAGATCAGAAGGTACGTACATGCCAGCATCGTCAGCCTATTGCACATGGGGACAGCCCCAAGGGCACCCCTTGGACAGTGATGGTGTCAATTCGAGACAACGGGCGCAACTGCTCAGCTTGGCTTCTGGGATTTGAATTCCGTCCGAACCGAAAGCCATATAGCCGCAGCTGGGAAGCGGAACTTGGCAGGAAAATCCCAATGCCCGGCAGCTTCAGCTGGGGTTGGGGAATTCCTACTGGTGGGCATCTGCCGAATGACTTCACGATCAGTGGCCAGGACGAATACGAGGGATCGGAGAGAGTTTTCGCTGGCGCTGCTGGGGGTAGCGTCAAATCGATAACGCTAACCATGAGTAGCGGAAAACACGTGATGATACATCCGCGATTGCCAAGCCGAGCTTCTCGACGGCGGTTCGTGTGGCTTCGCAATCTACGATACTTTGTGTCGTACTACCGCCTCGGGAGTCATGTACAAAAGGTGACAGTTCGAAGCGCTAATGGCGTATCCAACATTAGAGGAATCGAAGGCGCATTTGAAAAGATAGGTCTAACGGGTCTCTAAAGCTATCGTAAGGATCTGATGGCTAGGCCCGAGTAAACTAACCATCATTTGAACGGTTTGAGCCAGGCCAGGTCTCAGGGAAGGCGTCCGCCAAACGCCTCGGCGATGCGATAAAAGACTCGCCACATGCCGAAATAGGTGTTCGATCTCTCACGACATTTGACCATTGGCGACGCGGATCGCCTACGGCGGATCCACCAAAGGGGAGGGTTCTGTGAAGAAGATCAGGTTCGGTAGGGCGGTCGCGTTGTGGAGCGCTTGCGCGGTGCTCTTTGTTTCGGCGTTCATCGGTCCCGTGAGCGCGTGTGCGTCGTCTGCGCCCGAAGGGCCGTGGCTGGCCTTCCCAGTGATGCATGAGCTGTGGCCGGCGAGCTACAGCATTAAGGGGATGGCGGCTGACGGCTCAGGTCGAGTCGTTATCAAGCAGGGGTCGCTGCGCGGCATCGCGCCAAATCCGTTCTCGGCGGTTAGTTGGTCGCCAGATGGCGCATGGTTGGTGTTTGCCGGATTCAAGGGGTCCAGGAAAGGCATATATGAGCTTCGTCCGGATGGCACCGGGACGCGATTCCTTCGTGGCACAGAAGGAGGCAGGAATCCGATTCTCTCCCCCGATGGAAGGAAGCTGGCTTTTGTCCGCGACAATTTCAAGACCGGGGTGACGACGACTTGGGTCGCCGATGCGGACGGGAGGAAGGCGGTTCGGTTGACCCCTCGGCAAAATGGCATCGAATACCTGCCGTCGTCGTTCTCGCCCGATGGCTCGGTTTTGGCCGTAACTCGAAAGGACCTGAGGTCGAATAGCTCGAGGGTGTTGCTATACGGGCTCGGTGGGCCTCCACGGGTTCGGGTCTTGGCTAGGCAGGCGTCGGAAGCGGTTTTTTCGCCGGATGGCTCGCAGATCGCGCTCGTGCGCCAGACGGTCGCTCGTCACCATAAGGTCCCAGTGGTGGTCAACAAGGACCTCCACGTCATGAGCGCGGACGGCACCTCGAACGAGGTGGTAACGCCCACCCCCCGCTTGGCTGAGACGCACCCAAGCTGGGATCCATCGGGGCAGAGAATTGCCTTCAACTCGTACCACCTCAGCAAGGAACCAATCGAAGAGTTCTTCAACGAACTCCTGCCTTTTGGCAACTCGATCATGGAGGTCAATGCCGATGGGAGCTGTAGGCAGAAGATCCTTTCGTTGAAAAATGGCGCACTGCGCGGCCCGGCATGGAGGCCGGGTCCGGGCCGTGAGGCGAGCCGGATCGAATGCTGACTAGGACTTCGAGCTGGTCGTTAGCCCGGATTTATGTAGGCGCCGCCTGAAAACTGGACCACCTGCGCCGGTCGAAAACTGACCCACCTGGCGCAGGGTCGGAGCCATCCGGCCGGGTCTGGACGCTCGCCCGATCGAAGAGATCGAGGCGAGGAGGAGCAGGTGATCGACGTGGAGCACTGGGCGGAGATCAGGCGGATGCACTTCATCGACGGCGTCTCGATCCGGGAGATCCGCCGTCGCACCGGCCTGCACCGGGAAACGATCCGCCGCGCCCTGGCGGCAAAGGACCCTCCGGCCTACCGTCGGGCGAAGACGCCCTCCAAGCTCGACCCCTTCAAGGAGGAGATCGAGCGCCTGCTGCGCTCCGATCACCGCATCCCCGGCACCCGCATCCGCGAGCTGATCGCAGAGCTGGGCTATGAGGGTGGCAAGACGATCCTCGATGACCACCTGCGCGAGGTGCGCCCACGCTTTGCCCCAAGGCGCACCTACCAGCGCACCGCCTACCGCCCCGGGGAGATCTGCCAGTTCGACCTCTGGGAGCCGAGGGCGGAGATCCCGGTCGGCCACGGGCAGACGCGGCGGGGCTGGGTCGTCACGAGCGCCCTGGGCTACTCGCGCGCCGGCGCCGGGGCGCTGATCTTCTCCAAGCAGGCGCCCGACATCCTCTGGGGCATGGGCCGCTGCCTGGCGAAGCTGGGCGCCCTGCCCGAGACCGTGGTCTGGGACCGCGAGGCGGCGATCGCCCCGAAGGGCAAGCCGACCGATACCTTCGCTGCCTTCTGCGGCGCCCTGCCGGTCGGCTGGTCGATCTGCGAGGCAGCCGATCCGGAGTCCAAGGGCATCTTGGAGAGATCGCACCGCTTCCTGCGCTCCAACTTCGAACCGGGCCGCGCCTTCGCCTCGCCCGAGCACTTCCAGGCCTGCCTGGACGACTGGTTCGAGAACCGCGCCAACGCCCGCCTGCACCGCGGCATCCGCGCCGTGCCCGCCGAGCGTCTTGTCGAGGAGCAGGGCCGGATGCGGCCGCTGCCCGAGCAGATGCCCGACGTCGACCGTCGCTTCGTCATGCGGGTGCCCCAGCAGCCCTACCTGCGCTTCGACACCAACGACTACTCCCTGGACCCACGCGCGGCGGGGCGACGGGTGGAGGTCAGGGCCACCCAACGCGAGATCACCGCCCTCGAGCTGAACACGGGCGCCCCGGTTGCTTCCCACCGGCGCTCCTTCGCCAAGCACCTGGCCTTCAACGACCCCGCTCACCAGCAGCTACTCGACCAGCTGCGCGGCACCAGACGCCGCGGGCCCCAGGTCGAGGTCGAGCTGCGCTCCCTGGCGCGCTATGACGAGCTGATCCCGGCATGACCAAGACCGCCGAGCTCACCCACCTCTTCCGGGCGCTGAAGACGCCGGCTGCAGCGCGGGCACTGCCCAAGCTCGCCGAGCGCGCTCGTGAGGAGGAGTGGTCACACGAGAAATTCTTGGAGGCCGTCCTCTCCACCGAGGTCTCCTCCAGGGAGTCCCACGGCGGCGAGAACCGGATCAAGGCGGCGCGCTTCCCGGCGCGAAAGACCCTGGAGGAGTTCGACTTCACCTTCCAGCACTCGGTGAAGAAGCAGGTCGTCGAGCACCTCGGCCAGCTCGACTTCCTGCACGGCCGCGAGAACGTCGTGCTGCTGGGGCCGCCCGGCACCGGCAAGACACACCTGGCGATCGCCCTCGGCATCCGCGCCTGCCTGGCCGGCCAGCGGGTGGCGTTCGCCACCGCCACCGAGTGGGTGGCGCGCCTGGGCGAGGCGAAGAGGGCCGGGCAGTTGGAGGCAGAGCTGCGGCGCCTGTCCTTCGTGCCGTTGCTCGTGGTCGACGAGGTCGGCTATATCCCGTTCGATCCCGAGGCGGCAAACCTGATGTTCAGCCTCGTCTCGGCCAGATATGAGCGGGCGTCTTTGATCGTCACCTCCAACAAGCCCTTCTCGGCCTGGGGAGAGATCTTCGGCGACGAAGTGGTCGCCGCGGCGATGATCGACCGCCTGGTCCACCACGCCGAGATCCTCGGACTGAAGGGCGACAGCTACCGCTTGCGCGACAAGGACCTGGGCTCTCCGCCGCCCAGGGACTGAGCGCTCCCGCCTGCTCCGCCTCGCCCTACGGGCTCGTCTGCGCAGGCGGGACCTCGACCGTTCAGGCGGGGGCGATGCTCAACACCACGGCTGCAGGGGGTGGTCCACTTTTCAACCGGCAGAAGTGGTCCGGTTTTCAACCGGCGTTGACACGGATTTACCGTTTTCACTCCGGCGGGTGTAGTTCGCCGGCTTGAGGGAGTAACAAGTCACAGGGCGGTTCCGCGGAACCGCCCTGTGGCGCTTCTCGGGGCAGATTGGCCATTTGATTCGCCTTGGCGAAGCATTCGGCTCAGGTCGAAGCCGCCTTGGGCTGGAAGCGGAGATCGGGATCGGCGGAGAGGCGCTGTGGCTACGGAGCCGCCGCCGCGGGCAGCGAACGCAGCCTGGCAAAGGCGACGACCAGCGCCTCGGCCCACGGCCAGCAGAGCGGCAGGCGCAACGTGTGCGCCGGGCGGAGCGCACGACCTTCCCGGCGACGTGCAGGAGGCGCTGGTGCAGCCGCTTGGGCTCGGCGAAGGCAAGCTCGCCCTCCAGGCACAGCGCCCGCACCCAGGCGAGCAGCTCCTGGGAGATCAGCGAGAGCTCCAGCCAGACCCGGTTGTGCTCGAAGGCCGTGAAGGGCAGGTTGCGCCCGCCGATGTCGGTGCGCACCAGGATCTCTTTGTCGAGGTCTGACTCGGGCAGCTGCTCCAAGGCCAGCTACAGGACCTCGAAGTGATCGGCGGCGGTGTTGGAGCCGGCGTTTCCGGGGCGCAGCAGGCCGGCCAGGGGCTCGCCTGTCTCGTCGAGGTAGCAGAGCAGCGAGTGGAAGCCGAAGCCTCCCTTGTAGTTCCCCGCTGCGCCCTCCTTCTCAGAGGCGGCACCGAGCAGGGTGGCGTCGATGCTGAGGGTGATCGTCTCGGGTCTGGCACCGGCGTCTCAGGCGATGCGGCGCGCACTCGCCCGTGCGTTTCGAATCGCTTCCAGCAGGCCGGCGTCGACGGACTTGATCACCCGGTGCACCGTGCTCTGGGAGGCGAGCGAGAACAGCGTTCCCTGGTCGGCCAGCACGCCGATGTCGGTGACGCACTCCCCGCCGTCGGCGATCGAGACGGCGAGGTCGCGCAGGACCGCTCCGGGGTCGTGGGCCGAGCGGCGCTGCCGACTGGCGCCATCGCCGCCGAGAGCGCCGCGGTGAGCCTCGTGCGATCGGCCAGCTCGATCAAGAGAAGGGCGCCCGCGTGGGAGCCGCGTGGGAGAGGAGTCCCTCGCCGTCCGCCCTGACTTCTACGGTTTGAGGCGTCGTTTGTGTCTTCACCTTCCGGGTGTCCTCCTGGGTCGTTGACGAATACGTCGGCAAACCGCATTCTCAAGACCCAAGAGGGCGTTCCCGGAGGGTTTCCTCAGGTTGCTACTGGCAAATCCGGGCTAGCCTCGTGCGGCATCGAGCAGATAGAAAGGCGGCCAAGGCGAAGCATGCGGTCGACCAGCTCCGCAGAGGGCAGAGAGCGGGTTGACAGATCCCATCCCCGCCTCCCGGCACCCCCCCCGTTAACCGGGGAATTACAATTGCCTCCTGTTGTCTCGTGCCGTCGCCCGCATCGGAGAGAAGTTGCCCCAGGGCTGGGGGGACGCCGGGCGCCAGCTGGGAATCCTCGTCCTCGTCGACGCCGCCTACGAGCTCGTGCGCGGCATCGCCGACGGCCAGCGCTCCGACGCGATCGCCCACGGCCAGCAGGTGATCGACTTCGAGCGCTCCTCCCACACTCTCTTCGAGCCCGGCCTGCAGGCCTTCTTCCTGCCCGCCCACTGGCTGATCGACGTCGCCAACCAGCTCTACCTCAACGCCCAGTTCTCGATCGCGCTCGGCTTCCTGGTCTGGCTCTACCTCTTTCGCAACGAGTCCTACTACTTCGTCCGCAACATGTTCGTCGTCTCGATGGGCCTGGCCCTGATCGGCTACACGCTGTTCCCGACCGCGCCGCCGCGGATGTTCCCCCACGACGGCTTCGTCGACACGATCGTCGACTTCTCCAACGTCAACCACGACTCGACCCTGGCGAAAATCTTCATCAACCCCTACGCGGCGGTGCCCAGCATGCACTGCGCCTTCGCCGCGATGATCGGCGTCACCGGCGTCCGCGTCTGCCGCAACTGGTGGTCGAAAGCCTTCTGGGCCGCCTGGCCGCTGCTGATCGCCTGGGTCGTGATCGTCACCGCCAACCACTACTGGGTCGACGTAGCGCTCGGCTGGATGGTCGCCGCGACCTCCGCCCTCGTCGCCGCCCGCCTGCTCGCTCGCGCCCGGCCGCACGCCTGGGCTTGGCGCTCCGCGACTCCGCAAGAGGCCGAGGCCTGACCTCCCGGCGCCCGGCGCGATAGCCTCACCACGATGGAATCTTCGGCGCCTCCGAGGGCGCCTGGTGGACGCCGCAACGGCCGCCAGGCCCGCAACGGCCAGGAGTTGCGCGCCTACGCCCGCGACCGCCTGATCGAGTCGCGGCTGACCCCCAACGCGATCTCGATCGCCGGCCTGATCGGCAACCTGGTCGCCGCCGCCCTGGTCACCCAGCGCCTCTTCTTTCTCGCCGGCGTCGCCTTCATCCTCGGCTCGGTGATGGACACGATGGACGGCCGCTACTCGCGGATGTCGGGCAAGGGGACGCTGTTCGGCGCCTTCCTCGACTCGACCCTGGACCGGATCGAGGAGGGGATCGTGCTCGCCGCCGTCGCCGGCTACTTCGCCACCACCGGCCAGGATTTCGCCGCCGCGATGTGCGTCGTCGCGGTGCTCGGCTCGCTGATGGTCTCCTACACGCGTGCCCGCGCCGAGGCGCTCGGGGTCGAGTGCAAGGTCGGGTTGGCGACGCGTCCCGTCCGGGTAGTCATACTCTCGGTCGGATTGGTCTTCGCCAAGGGCGCCGGGATCGGCGATTTCGAGCTCCTGGCCCCGGCGGTCTACCTGATCGCGGCGTTGACCATCGTCACCACGATCCAGCGCGTATGGCATGTCCGAAACGAGCTCTCAAGCGAGGCGGCTTCGCCGCCCAACCTGTAACCAGTCCCGGGCGCGGGTGTCCCTTGCCACCTAGCCCGATCGAGGAAGGACTTCGAATTTCATGAGCGAGACCAATGGAGCAAACGGCAGCAACGGCGCCGCCCGCACGGACGAGAAGGTCCGCGTCGCGATAGTCGGCACCGGCAACTGCGCCAACTCCTTCATCCAGGGCGTCCAGTACTACAAGGACGCCGACCCCGCCGAGGAAGTGCCCGGCCTGATGCACGTCGACCTCGGCGGCTACCACGTCCGCGACGTCGAGTTCGTCGCCGCTTTCGACATCGACGTCGAGAAGGTCGGCAAGGACCTCTCCGAGGCGATCTGGTCGGGGCAGAACGACACGATCAAGTTCGCCGAGGTGCCCAACCTCGGGGTCAAGGTCGAGCGGGGGATGACCCTCGACGGCCTCGGCAAGTACCTGAAGGAGAAGATCACCAAGGCGCCGGGCGAAACCGCCGACGTCGTCGGCATCCTCAAGGAGACCAAGGCGGACGTGTTGGTCTGCTACCTGCCGGTCGGCTCCGAGGACGCGACCAAGTGGTACGTCGAGCAGGCGCTCAAGGCGGGCGTCGGCTTCGTCAACTGCCTGCCGGTCTTCATCGCCCGCGAGGACTACTGGGACAAGCGCTTCAAGGAGGCCGGCCTGCCGATCATCGGCGACGACATCAAGTCCCAGGTCGGGGCGACGATCGTTCACCGCCAGCTCGCCCGCCTCTTCCACGACCGCGGCGTCCGGGTCGAGCGGACCTCGCAGCTCAACGTCGGCGGCAACATGGACTTCTACAACATGCTCGAGCGCGAGCGGCTCGACTCGAAGAAGATCTCGAAGACCAACGCGGTGACCTCGATCATGGGCCACGAGCTGCCCACCGAGGACGTCCACGTCGGCCCCTCCGACTACGTCGCCTGGCTGACCGACCGCAAGTGGGCGCACATCCGGCTCGAGGGCAAAGCCTTCGGCGACGTGCCGCTCAACCTCGAGCTCAAGCTCGAGGTCTGGGACTCGCCCAATTCCGCCGGCGTCGTGATCGACGCGGTGCGGCTGATCAAGCTGGCGCTGAACAACGGCATCGCCGGCCAGCTCGACGGCCCCTCCAGCTACCTGATGAAGTCGCCGCACAGCCAGCGCCCCGATGACGAAGCGCGCGAGCAGACCGAAGAGTTCATCGCGACCTACGCGCGCGCCAAGACCCCGGTCGTTGCCAGCTCCTGAGCCACTCTCGATAGTCCAGGTCACGCCCTACCGGCGTGGCACCGAGAATCCGGTCAACGAGTTCATCGCGCGCGTCGCCGAGGGGCTCGAGGCCCGCGGCCACCGCGTCCAGGTCGCGGGGGTCGGCGATCAGGTCAAAAAGCTGCTGCGGGGGACGCAGTCGGACATCGTCCACGTGCACGAGCCGTTCGCGCCGCGGGTCTCCTCGGCGGCGTTGCGCCACTCCTCCTCGCTCAACGTCGCCACCTTCCACGCCCCGCAGGAGCGGGTGCTCTCGACCCAGGTTGCCCGGCCGTTGGTCGAGATCTTCTTCGGTCGCCTCGACGCCCGCACCGTCACCTCGCGGAAAACCGCGCGGCTGCTCGAGCGCTACTTCCCCGCCTCCTACGAGCTGGTCGAGCCCGGCGGCTCCGATCGAGACTGGGCGCAGGTCGCCGCCGAGCTGGAGGCGATCTACCTGCGTCTCGTCGCCCGCCGCCACGACCCGGCCGGTGACCCCGAGGTCGCCCGCCGCATCGCCAAACGGCCGTTGATCGAGGTCGACCTGCACATGCACACCGACCACTCGCCCGACTGCGTGACGCCGGTCGAGGTGCTGCTGGAGACGGCTCGCGACCGCGGCCTCGGCGCGATCGCGATCACCGATCACAACGAGGTCTCCGGGGCGCTGGAGGCGCGCCGTATCGCCGAGGACATGGACGACCTCAAGGTGATCGTCGCCGAGGAGGTGAAGACGGCCGAGCAGGGCGAGGTGATCGGGCTCTTCCTCGAGGAGAAGATCCCGAAGGGGATGACGATGGCGGAGACGATCGCCGCGATCCGCGAGCAGGGCGGCCTCGTCTACGTGCCGCATCCCTTCGATCGCTTCCACTCGGTGCCCGACTACGAGCATCTGCTCGACATGGTCGAGGAGATCGACGTGCTCGAGGTCTTCAACCCGCGGGTGGCGCTGACCGCCTTCAACGAGGAGGCCGAACGCTTCGCCCGCAAGTACCGGATCGTGCCGGGAGCCGGCTCCGACAGCCACGTCGCCCAGGGCCTCGGCAGCGTGCGGGTGCGGATCCGCGATTTCGACGGCCCCGAGGAGTTCCTCGAGGCGATGCGCGACGCCGACATCACCCGCAAGCACAAGAACCTCGTCTACGTGCAGGCATTGAAGCTGCTGCAGACGACGGGGCGGCCGAAGGCGCCGAAACGCAGCGTCCCGGACGCCAAGCCGGTGCGTGGCGGGCGGCAGCGCAAGCGGCGCTCGGCGAGCAAGAGCTGATGCAGGCGGGCCGCGCGAGAGGAGCCGAGCCGGCCTCGTCAAAGAGAGCGCCGAGCACGATGCCGGCGACCGACGACGAGATCAAGGAGAAGTACCTCGAGCGCGCGATCCGCGAGCTCAACCAGATGACCCACGAGCTGCAGGCCTGCCCGCACTGCCCGCGCGGCAAGCTGATGCCGGTGCTCGGCTCCGGCCATCCCCAGGCCGATGTCTTCATGCTCAAGCACGCGCCCGCCGCGGCGGAGATCGAAGAGGGCGTCGCCTTCTACGGCCGCGCCGGCAACGCACTGATGAAGAGCTTCAAGCGGCTCGGGATCGATCCGCTCGTCGTCTACGGCACCCTCTGTGTCAAGTGCCCGATCGCGGAGCCCGACCTCGCCGCCGAGCCCTGCCTGCGCCGCGTGGTCGAGGAGATCGCGATCGTGCAGCCGAAAATCCTCGTCGTGATGGGCGAGCCGGCGCTGCGGGTGCTCAACAGCCTTCGCGTGCCGCTCTCGCGCACGGTCGAGCCGTTGCCGGGGCAGATCCAGGCCTTTACGCCTACTGTTGATGCGCTGTATACGCCGGATATCGACGACTCGCTCGATGAAGAGGACGCCAAGCACCGCTTCTGGCGGTCGTTCAAGACCCTGGGCGATTGGTACGAGGACTTGCCGCCTTACTGAAGCGGCGTCGAGAGGAGGGACGGGGGCACCCTCCACGGAGCGTCGCATCCGAGATTGACCACACCCTGAGGGGGTAAATGTCGGATGCGTGTTCTCAGGGGGACGCGGCAGAGGCAACGGCGGTCATGGCGTCGGCCGTTGCGGAGGCGAGACCGCGGACCACGGTCGTGTCCAATGCTGTGTAGGCGGCTAGCTGCTTTTGGGCTGCTTCGCTATCCGCGGCCGCTACTCCTACTGTGCCCTCGGGCTCGGATAGGCGGTCGAAATGGTTGCGGTAACCGGGATGGAGGTCTCGGTAGAAGGACTCCTCCTTGGCCAGGCGCTCGGCGGCGTCGGGGCCTACTGCTGTGCGGACGTAGCCGAAGACCGGGGGGGCTTTGCGGTTGGCCTCTTGAGCTCCCGCTTCGACCTGCTGGCGGGCTGCGGCGGCGAACTCGGGGGTCATCCAGTTGAAGAAGGCGCCGTCGAACTCGGCTCCGGCCAGGGCGCACATCTTTGGGCCCATCGCGGCGAGGACGAGGCGGACGTTGGGCAGCTTCTCGCGGAGGTCCGGCAGCGACTCGCGCATCCGTGTCAGCGGCTTCTTCGAGAAGCCGGCGCCGACGCCGAGCCAGAGGCGGGACGGGTCGAGACCAAGGCGCTCGATGTCGGCGGCGATCGTCTCTGGCGGCGTACGGTCGAGGGCGATCACGGCTACGCCGAGGTCGAGGCCCGGGGCGGCAGCGCCGAACTCTGCCAGCGTCTCCAGGCCTTTGGCACCCGGATGGTCGTTCGACCACATCGATCCGTAGCCAAGCTCCGCACAACGGGCAGCCAGCGGCCGCGCCACGGCTGGATCGAGTCCGGCGGCAACTCCGAAGCCTCTGCTCTGCCTGTCGCTCACGGCGCGAAAGACTATTGCCTGGCTTTCGCGCGGAAGCCGTGACACTTCTCTAACGCCACCTACACCACAGACAACACATTCCCAGCTAGCCTGCAATCATCATGGAGGCAATGGTGAGCCAGGCCGGGTTTGACGGAGACCCCGAAACCAGGATTCCTACCTGGAAGAAGGGAACTCCCAAGCCATGCCACGAAAGAAGAAATACCCCGATGAGCTGCTCGATCGCGGTGCCCGGATGGTCGCCGACTCCGGCCGCCCGATTTCCCACGTAGCCCGTGACCTCGGCATCCACCACGAGAGCCTGCGCAAGTGGGTGCGCCAGGCAGAAGCCGACACCGGCAAGCGCAAGGAGCTGTTGAGCAGCCAAGAGCGCGAGGAGCTGAAGGCCCTACGCGGTGAGGTGCGAGAACTGCGCCGGGCCAACGACATCCTCAAGTCGGCGTCTGCCTTTTTCGCCGCCGAGCTCGACCCACGCCGAACGAAGTGAGCTCCTATATCGAGGAGCACAGGGAGCGCTTCGGGGTCGAGCCGATCTGCAGGACCCTGGAGGTGTCGGCCTCCGCCTACTACGAGTGCGCCAAGGGCGAGCGCTCCGACAGGGAGATCGAGGACGAGCGCCTGCTCGGGCGCATCGCCAAGATCCACGAGCGCAACTACTGCGCCTACGGCTACCGGCGGATGTGGATCGCCTTACGGCGAGAGGGCGAGGAGGTGGGCCGGGGCCGGGTGCAGCGGCTGATGCGCGAGGCCGGGATTCAAGGCGCCAAGCGCCGTGGCAAGGCCTGGCGCACGACCAAGTCCGACCCTGATGCCCACCGCCGGCCCGACCTGGTCGAGCGCGACTTCAGCGCCGAGACTCCAAACCGGCTCTGGGTCGGTGACTTCACCTACCTGCGCTCTTGGGAGGGAGCGTTGTTCTTCTCCTTCGTGATCGACGCCTTCAGCCGCAAGGTCGTCGGTTGGCAGCTCGCCTCCCACATGCGCACCGACCTCGTCCTCGACGCGCTGCGGATGGCCCTCGGCCAACGCGAGCCCGGCGCCGACTTCGCCCTGGTGGCACACACCGACCGCGGCTCTCAATACACCTCCGCCGACTACACCCAGGAACTTGACGACCACGGCGTCTTGGCCTCGGTCGGCTCGGTCGGCGATGCCTACGACAACGCGATGGCCGAGAGCTTCGTCGACACCTTCAAGACCGAGCTGATCGCCGACCGGGTCTGGCGCACCCGCTCTCAGCTCGAGCTGGCCGCTGTCGAGTACGTCGCCTGGTTTAACAACGACCGCCTACACGAATCCCTGGGCGATCTCTCACCCGCTGAGTTCGAGTCTCTCTACGCTGCAGCGGGTGATCAACGGATCTCCCTCAAAATGAAGATTGGATCCAACTAAAAAGGTCTCCGTCGAACCTGGTCCGGCTCAATGGTTCAGGAATGGACAGACGGCCGGCTCGACGAACTGAGCGGCAAGGTCGACAAGGGCTTCGAGCGTGTCGACCGGCGCTTCGAGCAGGTGGACGCCCAATTCGCTGCTCTGAATGGCCGCCTCGACTCCCTTCAGCGCACGATGATTCAGGCGTTCATCGCTCTGACGGTTGCCATGCTGACTGGCTTCATTGGGACTTGCGGCGTACTAATCGCGAACCTCTAGTCACCGATCTACTTCTCCAACAGCGCCACGCACTCTATGTGCGGCGTCTGGGGGAACATGTCTACCGGCTTGACCCGCTTCAGGGTGTAGCCGGCCTCGACCAGCTGGGCCGCGTTGGGGGCCAGTGTGGTGGGGTTGCAGGAGACGTAGACGATCTTCTTTGCGTCGCACTCGATCACGCGGCGGACGATCTTCTGGGAGAGGCCGGCTCGCGGGGGGTCGATGACGACCACGTCGGGTTTGCCCGCCTGTTCGATCAGCGGCCTCACGCCGGTTCTGGCGCTGCCGGCGACGAAGTGGGCGTTCTCGATCTTGTTATTCTCGGCGTTGCGCTCGGCGTCGGCGATCGCCTCGGGGACGATCTCGATGCCCCAGACCTCGCCGGCTCGCTTGGCCATCGTCAGGCCGATCGTGCCGATCCCGCAGTAGAGGTCGAAGAGGCGCTCGCTGCCGCTCAGCCCGGCGTATTCGGCGGCGATCGCGTAGAGGCGCTCGGCCATCTCGGTGTTGGTCTGGAAGAAGGCGCCGTGCGACATCTCCAGGCGCAGCCCGCTGAGCTCCTCGCGCAGTCGTTCCTCGCCGAGCACGCCCGTCGGCCCTTCGGTGCTGCCGCTGTCGCCCTCGATCGCCGTGTGCAGGTCGACCGGCGGTTTGGGAAAGCGTGCCGCGGAGGTGACCAGCCGGGTCTGGATCTGCCCGGTGCGCCAGCCCTCGCGTACGACCAGGTTGCGCAGCACCCCGTCGCGTGAGCGCGGGTCATAGGCGGGCACCGATTCCAACCGCGCCCAATCTCGGACCGCGTTGCGCGCCGCGTTGCCGCGCTCGGAGGCGAGCCGGCAATCCTCGACCTCGACGATCAGGTCCCAGCGCCCGCGAGCGTGGAAGCCGAGGGTCGGCTCGCCGTCTCGCTCGCCGAAGGAGTACTCGAGCTTGTTGCGGTAGCGCCACTGCTCGAGCGCCGGCTCGATCTGCCCGAGCTCGAAGCCGTCGAGGCCGCCGATCCGCCGCAGCGCCTCGCCGACCTGCCCGCTCTTGTGGGCCAGCTGGCTCTCGTAGCTCAGTCCCTGCCAGGGGGCACCCGGGCAGGGCTCGCCCTCGTGCACACAGCTATCCGCGATCCGGTCGCTGCCCGGCCGCAGCAACTCGACCGTCCGCGCCTCGGCGAAGCGCTTCTTCGCTTTCGTGATCTCGGCTCGCACCCGGTCGCCCGGAAGGGCGCCGGAGACGAAGACGACCATGCCGTCGCAGCGCGCGACTCCCCTGCCGCCGAAGGCGAGCGAGTCGATCTCGACCTCGAGCTGCTCGCCGCGGCGCCGGCGGGCCGCCGGCTTCTCACCGGTGGCCCCCTCCACCGTCAGCCGAGTTTCTTGCGGGCGCGGCGGGCCGCCTGCGTCGCCTGTTTGCGCACCGGCTCGGCACGGCCGCCGACCTCACGCCGCGCCTGCTGGATCAGCCGTTCGAGTTCCTTCAGCATCGAGTCGGTCTGGCGGCGGCCCTTCTTGAGCAGGTCGGAAAGCATCTTCTCGGCGTCGCCGCGGGTCATCCGGCCGCGTTTGACCGCGTCGTCGACGACCTCCTGGAGGCGATCGCGGCTGAGGGTGACGCTGCGCTCGAGGCTCTCGCGGAACTGCTCGACGCTCTTGTCGAGGCCCGCGGTGGCGCCGGCACGACGCGCGGCAGGTTTTTTCGCGGCTTTGGCTTTGCCCTTTTTCGCGGCTGGTTTCGCGGCTGGTTTACGAGCCTTGGCCTTTTTCGTGCTTGCGGCCGTTTTGGCTTTTTTCGATTTTTTGGCGGTGGTCTCTTTTTTCGTGGCCATGGGATGCCTTCCTGATCGTCGCGCGGTGTGCATTGACTATCTCATCCGGGAGGCCTACCCGCTTGCCGGGTGGCAAAGCTTGCCGCGATTGGAGTGTGGTCGGAGAGTCGCAACGCACGGGAGCCCTGCCGCAGCTCGCGGCGCTCGGGTGGCCATGGGGTTGGTGGGTTGGCGACCTCGAGCGCGTGAGACATGAGGTGATCGATCGCCTGCGGCGCGGTGCCCCCGGTGAGGCCGAAGCGGTCGCGCAGCTCATCGAAGGCGTGCGGGTCTTCCGCCGGTCGCAGGTTGAGGTCGCCGCCGAAGAGCAGCGGCGCTTCGCCGGCCCACCCGGTCGCTGCCTGCGCCGCTTTCACGACATCGGCCACGGCCAGGGCCGGATGGTCGTTGGTCGCGTGGAGGTTGGCGATGCAGACGCCGGACTCGGTGCGGGTGAAGGCCATCGCGCGGCGCTCCGGATCGCCCTCGTGAATCGCCAGCTCGCGGCGCTCGACGATCGGCCCAAGCGGTCCATTCGCTCGGACCAGGGTCAGGTTCGAGCCGCCCTCGGCGGAGGCGATCAGGTCCGGGTTGAGCCGGGCGGCCAGAGCCCGCAGAGCGCCGAGCGAGTTGCGCGAGGTGAGCACGCGGTGCGCGTCGGCGTCGCAGGCTCGGGCCAGAGGCGCGGCGAAGCGCGGCGGGCACTCCTGCAGCAGCGCGACGTCCCACTCGGCTGCGGCGAGCATCGCGGCGAACTCGACCCGGAGGTCGCGGTTGACCTGCACGTGGGTGGCGTTTCGCTCCGTCGCCCGCAGCAGGCGCGAGCGCCAGGTGAAGAGGGCGGGGTCGGGAGGGAAGTCGCGCCCGTGGAAGAGGTTCCAGCTGACGGCCGCGAATTGCACGCCCATAGTATCCGCGGCTTGAAGCGCGATTTCCTCACAGGCGAAGAGCTGGGCGCCTTCGAGCTGGGCAAGCTGCTCGATCGGGCCGCGGCGCTGAAAGCGGGCAGGCGCGAGGGCCTTGGCTCCGGCGCGCTGGCCGGGTGCAGCATCGCCCTCGTCTTCGAGAAGCCCTCGACCCGGACGCGGATCTCCTTCGAGGTCGGCGTCGCCGAGCTGGGCGCGACGCCGCTGGTGCTGCGTGAAGGCGAGCTGCAGCTCTCGCGCGGCGAGTCGATCGGCGATACGGCCCGGGTGCTCTCGCGCTACGTCGACGCGATCGTGATCCGCTCGGGCTCCCACGAGGCGGTCGCCGAGCTCGCCGCCGCCGCCGAGGTGCCGGTCGTCAACGCCCTCACCCCCCTCCACCATCCCTGTCAGGCCCTCGCCGATCTGCTCACCCTGCGCGAGCGCTGCGGCGACCTCGCCGGCCTGCGCCTCGCCTACGTCGGCGACGGCAACAACGTCGCCCGCTCTCTGGCGATCGCCGGGGAGCTCGCCGGGGTCGAGGTGGTTGTCGCAGCCCCCTCCGGGTACCAGCTCGAGGAGGGTCACGGGGCGAAGCTGACCGCCGATCCGCGCGATGCCGCCGCGGGCGCCGACGCGCTCTACACCGACGTCTGGGTCAGCATGGGGGACGAGGCCGAGGCCGAGCGCCGCCGCGCCGACCTGGCGCCGTTTCGGATCGACGCCGATCTGCTCGCCGCGGCCAAGGACACGGCGATCGTCCTGCACTGCCTGCCCGCCCATCCCGGCGAGGAGATCAGCGCCGAGGTGCTCTACGGCGAGCGCTCGGCCGTCTGGGACCAGGCGGAGAACCGGCTGCACACCCAGAAGGCGCTGCTCGAGATGCTGCTCGGCTGAGCGACGTGTACCCCGAGATCCACATCGGCCCGCTGACGCTGCAGACCTTCGGACTGATGTTCGCCCTCGCCTTCCTCGCCGCCGGGGCGCTGATCGGCAAGCGCTTCAAGGAGATCGGCAAGCCGGTCGACTGGGCCTATGAGATGAGCTTCGCGGCGCTGCTCGGCGGCATCGTCGGCTCCCGTATCTACTTCGTGATCCAGAACTGGAGCAGCGTCAAGAGCGATTTGATCGGCAACCTCTTCTCCGGCTCGGGGCTGGTCTGGTACGGCGGCGCGATCGGCGGCGCCCTCGCTGTCCTCGCCTGGGCCTGGTACCGCGACTTCCTCGGCCTCGCCCTGCTCGACCTGGCGGCGCCGGCCCTGGCCCTCGGCTACGCGATCGGGCGCTGTGGTTGCCAGCTCTCCGGCGACGGCGACTACGGCAAACCGTGGAACGGACCGTGGGCGATGTCGTACCCCAACGGCACGGTCCCGACCGATCGCACCGTCCACCCGACGCCGGTCTACGAGACCCTGGCGATGGGCCTCGGCGCCTGGTTCCTCTGGCAGCTTCGCGACCGGGTCCGCGCCGGCGCCCTCTTTGCGATCTACCTGCTCTACGCGGGCGCCGAGCGCTTCCTGATCGAGTTCCTGCGCCGCAACACCGCGGTCGCCCTGGGCCTGACGGCAGCACAGTGGGAGAGCCTGGGGATGATGATCGCCGGCGCCGTCTGGATCGCCGTCATCCGGCGCCGACACGGTAGCCTGTCCCGAGTGACTTCCACCGCTCCGATCAAACCCGCAGCCGGGTTCTAACCGTGGAAGCCAAGACGGAAGGAGCGCCGCCGATGGCGAGCGCCGAGGAGATTTTGAGGCAGGCGACGGAGTCGATCGCCGCAGCCGGTTGCGAGGCGCCTGAAGACGATGCGAAATTGCTGGTGGCAAAAGCGCTGGCGATGCGGGTCGAGGACCTCGAGCGCGACGGCACCACCGTGGTCCCCGCCGAGGCCCGCGAGGAGATCGAGCGGCTGGTCGCGCGCCGCGGCGAACGCGAGCCGCTCGCGTACATCCTCGGCAGCTGCCGCTTCCGCGATATCGAGATAGCCGTCGACGAGCGGGTGCTGATTCCCCGTCGTGAGACCGAGCTGCTGGTCGCCGTCGGCGTCGAGCTGCCCGAGCGCGCCCGCGTGCACGAGGTCGGCACCGGATCGGGCGCGATCGCGCTCGCCCTGCTCAGCGAGCGGCCCGATCTGCGGGTGACGGCGTCCGACCTCTCCGAGGAGGCGGCGGAGAAAGCCCGTGAGAACGCGGCACTGCTCGGCATCCCGCTCGAGATCACGGTGGCGGCGGGGATCCCCGACCACGTCGAGGAAGTCGACCTGCTGATCGCCAACCTCCCCTACATCACCGACACCTCGATCGGCGAGCGCTCGCCCGAGATCCGCCGCGAGCCGGAGATCGCCGTGCTCGGCGAGAGCGGCGACGACGGGCTCGGCGTGATCCGCGGCCTGATCGCCGAAACGCCGAGCGGTTGGCGGATGGCGCTCGAGCACGACACCCACCACGGCCCCGCGATGCGGGAGCTGCTGCGCGATGCGCAGACGCGGACGGACTACCGCGGCGACGAGCGAGTGACGGTCGGCCTGGCGCCATGAGCGACGTGCCTGCGGGGGCCGAGCCCTCGCAGGGCTCCACCGAGGACCAGCGGCGGGCGAAGCTCGAGCGGCTGCGCGGCGAAGGCATCGAGCCCTACCCCCGGCGCGGCTTCCCGGATCGCGACAAGATCTCGGCGATCCTCGCGGCGCATGATCCCGAGGAGCTCGGCGAGGGCGGGCACTCCCAGTTCACCTACCGTGTCGCCGGCCGCCTGGTCGGGCGCCGCGGCCACGGCAAGACGGCATTCCTCGACATCCGCGACCTGAGCGGCTCGATCCAGGCCTACGCGCGCCTCGACTCCCTCGGCGAGGAGGCGTTCGGGCGGATCGATGACCTCGACATCGGCGACGCGATCGGGGTCGAGGGTGAGCTGCACGTGACCAAGCGCGGCCAGCTGGCGCTGGCGGTGCGCGAGTGCACGATGCTGGGCAAGGCCCTGCGCGACCCGCCCGACCTCTTCCACGGCATCTCCGACCCCGAGGTCCGCTACCGCCGGCGCGAGCTCGACCTGATGGCCAACGAGCGTTCGCGCGAGGTCTTCGCGATGCGGGCGAAGCTGGTCGCCGCGATCCGCGCCTACCTGAACGAGCACGACTTCGTCGAGGTCGAAACGCCGATCCTGCAGACGCTCGCCGGCGGCGCCGCGGCCCGCCCGTTCACCACCCACCACCACGCGCTCAACCGCGAACTGTTCCTGCGCACCGCGACCGAGCTCTACCTGAAGCGGGCGATCGTCGGTGGCTTCGAGAACGTCTACGAGCTGAGCAGGTTCTTCCGCAACGAGGGGATCTCGCCCAAACACAACCCCGAGTTCACGATGCTCGAGTGGTTCCTCAGCTGCGCCGGCTACGAGGGCGTGATGACCTTCGCCGAGCAGATGCTCTCGACCGTGGTCGAGCAGGTGCTGGGGACGACGGTGGTCGAGCGCGACGGTCGCAGGATCGACTTCAAGGCTCCGTGGAAGCGGATCACCCTGCAGGACGCGATCCTCGAGCAGACCGGCGTCGACATTCTCACCGCGAGCCGCGAGGAACTGGTCGAGCTGTTAGGGGAAGACGCCCCCCCGGACGCCGACTGGGCCTGGATCGTCGACGGGATCCAGGGCAAGCTGATCGAGCCGAAGCTGATCCAGCCCACCTTCCTGGTCGACCTGCCGCGCGAACTCTGGCCGACGGTGAAGCCTGTGCCCGAGCATCCCGAGCTGCTGGGCGAGGCGTTCGACGGGGTCGTCGACGGGATGGAGATCATCGGCGGCGGCACCGACACCAACGACGCGGATATGCAGCGCGAGAACTTCGTGCGCCAGCGCCAGCGCCGGCACCCCGAGAGCGAGGAGGCGCCTTATCCGAGCGACGACGAGTTCGTGCGGGCACTCGAATACGGGTCGTTGCCCGCGGGGGGGTCGGGGATCGGGATCGATCGGTTGACGATGATCCTGGCCGGGGCTGAGAACCTGCGGGACGTGATCCTCTTTCCCTCGATGCGCCAGGGGGCCGATCCCGGTAAGGGTTCCACTTAACTTTTTCGGTGTAACGGGATCTGCTGACGCCGCAAGGTCCCGCCGAAAAAGTACAAGACGTTCCACCCCTACCGGGATCGGCCTCAGAACGCCGAGCGGAGAAGGCCTCCGTCTATTGGGATCACGGTGCCGGTGATGTACGCGGCGCGGTCGGAGCAGAGGAAGGCCACCAGGTCTCCGTACTCGTCCGGGTGGCCGAGTCGAGCAGCTGGGACCTCTTGCTTCGCGGCCTCTTCGGCAGCTTCGAGGGAGCCACGTGCGTCGGCGAGGCGTTCGGTGGCGAAGCGGCCGGTGGCCACCGTGTTGACGGTAATTCCGTCGGCGGCGACCTCGCGTGAGAGCGTCTTTAGGAAGCCGACCGCGGCCATGCGGTGGGCGTTGGAGAGGTTGAGACCGGGGATCGGCTCGCGGGTGGAGGTCGAACCGACGTTGACGATTCGGCCCCAGCCGCGCTCGCGCATGGCGGGAATCACGGCGCCGGCGAGGACGCGGGGGGCGAGGACGAGCGAGCGGTAGGCGGTCTCCCACTGGTCGCGCTCATGGTCGAGCGCGCCGCCGAAGGGCGGGCCGCCGGTGTTGGCGACGAGGATCTCGACCGGGCCGAGCTTCTCCTCGACTTCGCCGGGAAGGGCGGCGAGTCGATCGAGATCGGAGGCGTCGGCGACGAACGGCGTCGCGGCGTCGCCGATCTCGGCTGCCGCTTCGTCGAGCTTCTCCTGCGAGCGGCTGGAGATCGCGACCTTGGCGCCCTCCCGGGCCAGCGCCGCGGCGATCGCCCTGCCGATCCCGCGGCTGGCGCCCATCGCCAGCGCGACGCGGCCCTGCAAGCCTAGGTCCACGCCCGCTCACCCGGGTCCCGGGCGCAGAGGTAGGCGAACAGGCCGACGGCGACGAGTGCTCCGAGCCAGTGCAGGCCGATCAGCACGAAGAGAACGCTGACCACGCCGGCCAGCACCGCCCGCAACAGCGTCGGAGGCACTTCCAGGCCCACCACCCGCGCCGTGACCCAGGCGCAGAGCAGCCAGGCGGCTGGGCCGGCGAGCCAACCCCAGTCGACGAAGAACCCGTGCGAGAACACAATCGCCAGCAGCACCGAAAGCACCGCGACGGCAACGAGCTGCACCACCGCCACCCGCCAGAAGACCTCGACTCTCACGCCAGCATCCTTTCATCTCGGCCGAGGCATGAGCTTTACGTTAAGGTAAAGGCATGCCACGGATCTCTTCCAAGCACCAGGTAACCCTGCCGGTGGAGAGCCTCAGGATCGCCGGGATGAAGCCCGGCGACGAGGTGACGATCGAGCCGGATGGCCCGGACCGGATCGTCGTTCATCGTGCCGCGCCGGACCTCGGCGAGGCACTGGGGATCTTCGATGGCCTCTACGAGCCGGGGCACCTCGATCGCCTTCGAGCCGAAGAGCGCGCTTGAGCCGTTGCGTGCTCGACACCGATGTCGTCATCGCCGCGTTGGATCAGAGCGACGCGCACCATCGAAATGCGGTCGAGGCGTTCGGGCAGTTTGCCGAGGAAGAGACCGACCTGCTGATTTCCGCGGTCAACTACGCCGAGTCGCTGGTAAGGCCGGCGGAGGACGAGCGGAACCTGCGGGCTGCCATCGACGCGATCTCCTCACTGCGAATTCGGGTTGCCGCTCCGGATGTTGTCGTGGCGCGTGACGCTGCCCGCTTTCGCGCGCTGGGGATCGGCCTGGCCGACGGCTTCGCGCTGGCCACCGCCAAGGCGTACGGCGCAAGCGTCGCGTCGTTCGACAAGCGGGTCCGCCGGGCACTGGAGCCTGCGAGCCTACGGCTCTGCAAGCCGCTCGCATCCGGGTAGAGCAATAATCAACAAGCCTGGGCGGTTAGCTCAGTTGGGAGAGCGCCTCCTTTACACGGAGGAAGTCGGCGGTTCGAGCCCGTCACCGCCCATTTGCCGTTGCCCCTGTCGATTCAGCGCGCGCTAGAGCTCTTCGAGCCGGATCGGCGGCCCGCCGAGGTCGATGCCGCCCGCGGCTACGTCGATCTCCTGGGATCCGGTGACGCCGGCGATCTAACCACAGCGCAGCGGCTTATGAGGAGCCGGGCGCTGCCGCGGATCTACGAGCGCTTCTGGCGGCCGCTGGGGGTTCGGCTGATCATGGGCATGGGGGGTCCCGGGACGGACGAGGAGCACGAGATGGCACTGGCGATGCTCTCGATCTCGCCCGGCGACAGGGTCCTTGACGTCGCCTGCGGGCCGGGGAACTTCACCCGCGACTTCGGGCGCGTCGCCGGCGACGGCCTGGTCGTCGGCCTCGACGCCTCGGCGACGATGCTCGAAGTCGCGGTTCGCGACACCGAGGCGGACAACATCGCCTACGTGCGTGGCGACGCATGCGCTCTTCCCTTTCGCGACGAGAGTTTCGACGCGGTTTGCTGTTTCGCCGCCCTCTACCTGATCGACGATCCGGAGCGAGCGCTTGGGGAAATCGTCCGAGTGCTGACTCCCGGCGGGCGATTGGCGCTGATGTCGACCTGCCTGCGGAGGCCCTTGCCCGAACCGCTGACCAATACGGTCGTGCGGCGCCTCAGCGGCGTCAGGGTCTTCGGGGGCGACGAGCTGACCCGGGAACTCGCCGAGCGGGGCGTGACCGAGATCGAGCAGCGGGTGACCGGGCTCGCGCAGTTCGTCTCCGGGGTCAAGCGAGCTGGTCCAAGGCCTGCCGTGCCTTAACACCTCTTTGGAATGCCCCAGGTATCGTTGCCGGAACGGGAAACGGGAGGGGAAGGTCGATGATGAAGAGGATTTTCGTTGGAATCGTGCTGGGCCTGCTTGTCGCTGCCGCGGTCGCGACAGGGAGCACGTTCAGTCAGCACGTGCGCTTGGGCAACCTGATCCTCGACGCTCAAGGCGGATTCACGCCGAACGCCCTGCCGAAGCACGAAAACGCGCCGATCAGGATTCACGGCGGCGGCAAACTCTCGACGGCCTCTGGCGAACTTCCGCCGATCCTGGACACCTTCGTGATCGAATTCGACAAGCACGGCGCCCTCGACACCACCGGGCTGCCGTTCTGCACCCGCGGCAAACTCGTCGCCACCGACGTGGCCGCTGCCCGCAAGGCCTGCAAGGACGCGATCGTCGGCACCGGCTTCGGCAGCGCGGTCGTCAAGTTCCCCGAACAGGCGCCGATCAAAGTGGGCTCGCCGATCACCCTCTTCAACGGCCCGAAGCAGGGCAGCAACGACACGATCATCGCCCACGCCCACCTCGACTATCCCGGGCCGACCACCTTCATCGTCCCGATCGTGATCGAAAAAATCCACAAGGGCGTCTACGGCTACCGGATCAAAGTGAAAATCCCCAAGATCGCCGGCGGCTACGGCCACCCGATCTCCGGCTCGTCACAGGTCGATCGCAAATGGACCTACAAGGGCAAGAAGCACAGCTACGTAAACGCCCGCTGCGAAACCGGGCACTTCCAGGTGCGCGGGGAATTCAGCTTCAAAGGCGGGCCCGAAGAAACGCCGGCACAGGCGGAAGAGGCGGCTCAGATTCTCAAGGCCAGCTTCCTGCTGCCGTGCAAAGTGCGTAAGTAAGAGCCGGTGTCAGGAGCCCGACGACGATGCGACGAGCGACCAAGAAGAGGGCGGTGGTTCTTTCTCTTCTCGCACTTGCCGTGGCGTTGACCGGGACCGCAATCGCCAAGCGCGGCAACGACAGCGTCGAACTGCGCGCCGGCAACCTGATCATCGTCGGCCACGGCGGCTTCAAACCCGAAACGCTGCCCAGGACTCACGACGCGCCGATCACGATCTACGGGGGCGGGAAGCTCTCGACCGTCTCCGGCGAAGTGCCGCCGATCCTGGAAAAGCTGACCTTCGAATTCGACAAGCACGGCCACGTCGACACCACCGGCCTCGAAGTCTGCACGGCGGGGAAACTGCAGGCGACCGACGTGCCGGCGGCCAGGCGCGCCTGTCCCAACGCGATCGTCGGCGAGGGCTTCGGCAGCGGCGTCGTCACCTTTCCGGAACAGCCGCCGATCCCGGTCTCCTCGCCGCTGACCATCTTCAACGGCCCGAAGGTGCACGGCGACGACACCGTGCTCGGCCACTTCTACACAACCGTTCCCGTTGCCACCACCTTCATCGTCCCGGTGGTGATCGAAAAAATCCACAAGGGCGTCTACGGCTACCGGGTGGAAGCCAAGATCCCCAAGATCGCCGGCGGCTACGGCCACCCGCTCGCGGGTCACCTGACGATCAACCGCAAATGGGCCTACAAGGGCAAGAAGCACAGCTACGTCAACGCCCGCTGCGAAACCGGCCACCTGCTGGCGCGCGGAGAATTCACCTTCAACGACGGCACGCTGCTCAAGGGCACCTTCTTCCGTCCCTGCAAAGTCGCGAAGTAGCTAGCCGAGCTTCGAGCGCAACCGCTGCCAGAGCGACGGCGGCCGCGGCTGGGTGCGCCGCCACTCTTCCTCGCTTGGCAGGCGGCCCGCCTTGCGCTCTCGGATCACGCACGCGGTGTGCGCGTGGCGCCGGCGGCTGGTGTCGCCTTCGGGCGCGATCAGGGCGTGCTCGCTGAGCGCCGCCAGGTGCTTGCCGCAGATCGGGCAGCGGTAGGTCGCCGGCTTGCGGTTCTGCGCCGGGCGCATCGACCACCAGCGCACCGGCTCTCGCTTGGCCGGCGTCTGAGCCACCGCTCAGGCGCCGGCGTGCAGTTGCGGGGTCCGCGTGCCGCCGCGCTCGCGCTCGGCCTTGGTGACGACGTCGAAGAAGACGTCGTTGCGGCCGCGGCGGACCCTGCGGGGGAAGAGGTGGCGGGCGCGGCGATGGCCGGCGGCCATCGCGCGAAAGCTCGCCTCGTGGGCGCGGCTCCACTCGATGCCGAAGATCTCGCGCACCCGCGGCGGCAGGGTCCCCTTGATGATGTGGTTCTGGGCGACGAGGTTGCCTCGAGCCGGCGCCGGCACGGGTTGCCTGAAGGCGACCAGCGGCGCCATCTCGAGGCCGTGCCGGGTCGCCTGCAGGTCCGGTGAGGAGAGCCGCTCCTCCCACCAGGCGCTGAACTCCCCGTAGCTGGCCGGGACCTCGGAGCGGGGCAGGCCGAAGAGCTCGCCGAAGCGGACGTAGTCCTGCCAGAGGCTCTCGCGCTCCGCGGCGCTCAGCGGCCGGACCATCGTCTCGTACATCGCCCGGCCGGAGTCGGCGATCACCGCCAGCGTCCAGAGCATCAGCTGCGGGTCGAAGGCCGAGTAGGCGGTGCCGGCGGCGTGCGTCCCGGCGGCCTCGGGCAGGGTGCCGTTGACCCGCTCGTGCAGGCGCCGCACCACCGCCAACGCCTCGTCGGCTTCCTCGCGAGTGCCGAGCAGGATCGTCTCCTGGACCTTGGCCGTGCGCGCCAGGCGCTGGAAGGGCCGGTCGGCGGAGCGGGTGCTGATCATCGTGCCGGTGTAGGTGAGCGGCTCCAGGGCGCCGATCAGCAATGCCCGCTGGCCGTAGAGCAGGCCGACCGAGCGCTCGCCGTGCACCCGCCTGGCCACCGAGCGGCCGGGTGGAAAGTAGTAGTCGGGCTCGTCTTTGCGGTACGCCACAGGTACCGAAATGCTATCTCGGCTCCGCGGCTCCGGCGGGAAGCGTCGCCATCGCCCGCTCCAGCAGGTCCCGGTGCGTTTCTTCGTGCAGCTCGTGGGCGGCGAAGATCTCGTCGAGGTCCTCGCGGGTCAGCGTCTCGCGCTCGAGCGCGTTCGCGGCCAAGTCGTCGAGGCATTCGCGGTTTGCCGCCAGCAGGGTGCGGGCGCGGCGGTATGCCTCGCGTGCCAGGCTCATCGCCGCCACGTCGACGTCGCGGCGCGTTCTGTCGGAGAGCGCGTAGTCGCCGGTCGGCAGGGCGATCGGCGGGGCGCCGTCGGCGTCGAGGGCGACGCCCATGCCGAACTCCCCGACCATCTGCTTGCAGACCGCCTGCACCCGGGCGAGGTCGTCGACCGCACCCGAGTAGGAGTTGCCGAGCACCTCCTCCTCGGCGCCCCGGCCGCCCAGCAGGGTGACGATCTCGTCGAGCAGCTCGTCGCGCGACTTCAGGTAGGTGTCCTCCTGGGGCGAGTGGCCGACGAAGCCGAGCGCCGGCCCGCGCGGGACGATGCTGAGGATCTCCGGCGGGTCGAGGCCGAGCAGGCGGCGGCAGAGCGCGTGCCCCGCCTCGTGGTAGGCGACGATGCGGCGCTCCTTCTGGTTCAGCCGCCGCGCCTGCTGGGAGCCGACCGACTGGCGCAGCAGCGCCTCGTCGAGGTCCTCGCGCGCCATCGCTTTGCGCTCAGCGCGCCCGGCGATGATCGCCCCCTCGTTGAGCGCGTTGGCGAGCTGCGCGCCGGTCATCCCGGTCGTCTTGCGGGCGACGTCGGTCAGGTCGAGGTCGGGGCCGAGCGGCTTGCCCTTGGCATGCGCGCGCAGGATCGCCTCGCGCCCGTGGCGGTCGGGCGGCGCCACCAGCACCTGGCGGTCGAAGCGGCCCGGCCGCAGCAGCGCGTGGTCGAGCTTGTCGACGTGGTTGGAGGCGGCGATGACGATCACCGTGCCGGGATCGCGCTCGAACCCGTCGAGCTCGACCAATAGCTGGTTGAGCGCCTGCTCGCGCTCGCTTGAGCCGCCGTCGCCGCCTCCACCGCGCGTGCCCCCCACGGCGTCGAGCTCGTCGATGAAGATCACCGCACGGCCCGACTTGCGCGCCTCCTTGAACAGCCGCCGGATCCGGGCGGCACCCCTCCCCACGAACATCTCGACGAAGCTGGAGCCCGAGGCGGCGAAGAAGTCGACGCCGGCCTGGGCGGCCACCGCCCGCGCCAGCATCGTCTTGCCGGTCCCCGGAGGGCCGAAGAGCAGCACGCCGCGGGGCGGCTGCGCGCCGAGCGCGGCGAATCGCTTGGGGTCGCGCAGCCACTCGGTGACGTCGATCAGCTCGTCCTTGGCCGCGTCGACTCCCTGCACCTCGTCCCAGAGAACCGGGGCCGTGCGGCTCGCCTTGACCGTCTCGGGCTTGGTCGAGCCCATCGTGCTGCGCAGCAGCCTGAGGAAGACGAGCAGCAGCCCGGCCATGAAGAAGACCCCGAAGACCGGGTACCAGGCGAAGAAGAATTCCTGAATTTCGCTCGTCGTGACCGCTTGGATCAAGTGCAAGGCTTCGCCGTCCCTCCAGGTCGTCGTCAGAAGTGCGTAGTGAGTGTGGGGGCAAACGGCCCGCACTCCAATCGCATATGCGTCCAGGCGTGCCTGGCGGGGCTAAAGGTTGGCGGCGCTAGAGGTCGCGCGGGGCGACGATCCCGCTCTGCAGCGCCCGCTCGACCAGGGCGACGCGCTTTTGGTTCTGCGGCAGATCCTCGACCCCGAGCTTCTCGAAGAGGGCGCGCATGTGGGTCTTGACCGCATCGACGCTGAGGTGGAGCTCGGCGGCGATCGCCTGGTTGGTCGGCGGGGTGGCGTAGGCGGAGCCGTCCTTGAAGGGCCGGCAGAGGGCGAGGAGGATGCGCCGCTGGGCCGGCGAGACGGTCGCCGCGGCCAGCACCTCGCTTGCCACCGCGGTCGCTTCCGGCGCCGACTCCCCCGGGCGCCGGTAGAGCACCCGGGTGCGGCCGAAGCGCAGCGTGTCGCCGTCGCGCAGGCGGCGGCGGCCGTGGACGCGCTCCTCGCCGACGAAGGAGCCGTTGCGGGAGAGGCCGTCGTCGAGCAGCGTGCACTCGCCGCCGACGACCTCGAGCTGGGCGTGCAGGGCGGAGACCTCCTCGTCCCAATCGATCCGCAGGCCGGCCGCCTCGCCGCGCCCGACCCAGAGCTCGGTCGCGCCCGCCTCGACGACCACGATCCGCTGCTCGTCGCCGCCGTCGCGGAGGACGAGGAAGGGCCGGCCGCCGCGTTCGGCCTCGATCTGGGCCTGCAGCTCGGGGGCGCTGGTCTGGCGATCGCCGCGCACTCCCGGGGCCTCTAGCTCTCCAGCACCTCGGCGACCGTCTTGACCGCGAGCCCGCTGGATTTCACCTTGTCGATCATTTCCTTGAAGGTCGCTTCGTTGCATTCCGTGCCTTCCGAGGCTCCGCCGGCGACGATGCGATGGAAGGTGAGGATCAGCCAGCTCTTGTTGGTCGAGCACTGGGTCAGCGCCGCTTCGACTTCGGCCGCGGTCGCGGTGTTGCCGACGAGCCAGGAGCGCAGGCGCCCGTTCTCCCCCGGCGGGAAGGTCTCCTGCGCCCCGGCGGAGCCGCCCTTGCCACCGGTGGTGCCCCGGATCGCGTTGAAGTACTGCAGCGCCAGCGGCATCTGCGAGGCGGTGAACGAGCCCTTCGGCCACATGAACAGGTCGCGGCGCTTGAGGCCGTGTTCGATCAGCCAGGTCTTGATCCCCTGCAGCTCTTTTTCGACGACCGAGTTTTCGAGCGTGCCGAAGCCGGCGTTGTGGTTGGCGACCGTGTCGGCGTGGGCGCAGATGTCCCAACGGCTGATCTGCTGCAGCGCTTCGATCTGGGCGAGGGTCATGTAGTTGGCGGTGCCGACGATGTCGCGGATGATGCAGGCGGTTCCCCGCATGCCGTATTTGTCCATATAAGGACGGGCCTTGGTCGAGGTCGATTCCCAGCCGTCGTCGAAGACGATGCTGACCACGCCGCCGGCCGGCTCGGGGACGCCGGAGATGTCGTTGACGTGGAAGGTGACCGGCGCCGTGTTGTCGTCTTCGATCCGGAGCTCGACGTAGTTGACGGCGCTGCGTTTGATCGAGCCGGCCGGGAAGTTGCCGGCCAGGTCTCCCCAGCTGAGCGTCACCGCGGCCCACTCGCCGTCGGCGATGTAGGGCTGCGAGGGGATCGAGATCGGGTAGTGGACGTTGGTGGTCGCGAGGTTGTCGCTGGAGAGGAAGATCGAGAACTGCCTGACGTGTGCGAGGCCTTCGACCTTGAAGACGACGCGCAGGTCCCTGCCGGTGAAGTCATACGGGCCGGTCGATTTGTGGCGGATGCGGTTCTGGCTTTCGTCGCCTTTGGTGAGGAACTTCAGCGACTGGGTGCCGACGACGAAGTCGCTGGTGTCGTCGGAGAGGGTGCCCGTCCCTTCGAACTGTTCGTAGCCGTGGCCCGACTGGAACTGCTGGAAGACCGTCCGCTGGGCCGGCGCCGGGGTGAGCAGGGAGGGGATCTGCAAGTCGCTCATCGCGCCAGTGTATTTCGGTGGGCCTAGCCGCGTTCGACCTGGGAGCCGCCGACGATCGCCTCGGTGCCGTCGTCGCCGAAGACGATCCAGGCCTTGTTGCCGCCGTCGTAGTCGGGAGCCCAGAGCTTCATCGTCGCCGGCCGGCCCCAGACCGTGACCTGCTCGCCGCCGATCTCGTTCTCGCCGCGCCAGATCTGCACGAAGGGGTTGGCGTCCCACTCGTCGCCGATCGTCGTCGGCTCCCGGTGGCCCGGGTGGACGACGGTCTCCGGCGGCAGCTCCATCAGCCGCATCACCGAGCTGCGCAGGTCGTCGAAGCCGCTGGCGCCCGGCGCCATCGTCCCTCCGACCGTCCCCTTGAAGAGGACGTCGGCTGTGAAGACGTCGCTGCCGTTGACGAGGAAGGCGAGGTGGCCGGCCGCGTGGCCCGGGGTCAGGATCGCCTCGATCTCGAGCCCGCCGCTGCTCAGCTTCTCGCCGTCGGCGACCGTCTGCGCCACCTCGGCCTCGATCTCCGCCGCCGCGTCCGCGTGAGCGACCATCGGCACGCCGCCGAGCCGCTGCTGCGCCTCGGCCAGGCCGGCGATGTGGTCGCCGTGCGGGTGGGTGACGAGGATGTGGGTGATCTCGATCCCATCGCGCTCGGCGCGCTCGAGCAGCGGCCCGAGGTCGTCGTTGCCGTCGATCAGCACACCGCTGCCGCCGGCTTCGTCGGCGACCAGGTAGGCGTTGGACAGCCACTGCGGGTTCTCGGTTCTCTCGACGATCACTTGCCGCTCCTTTCGGTTGCTCGCGCCCCGAACTCTCCCAGACTCAGACCGCGGCCGAGACCGAGCTGCCCTCGAGCAATGTCTCGGCGATCAGCTCGGGGTCGTCCCACATCGGCGTGTGGCCGACCCCGGGCAGGACGAGGTAGCGCGAGCCGGCGGGGCGCCGCTCGGGGCGCGGCGGCGCGAGCAGGCGGTCGCGCTCGCCCCAGGCGAGGGTGACGGGCAGCTCGGGATAGCCGCCGGGGTCGAAGACGTGGGTGCGCATCGCCCGGTTGGCGCCTTCGTAACCGCTCGAATCGATCCAGCCCAGGACCAGGTCGCGGGCCTGCTCGGCGGGGATCCGCTCGGGGCGCGCCGCGAAGGTCGCCAGCATCGACTCGCGGGTGCGCCGGGTGCGCAGCGCCAGCGAGACGAAGGGGCGCAGCCGCTTGGCCCAGAGGCGCGGGTTGACGCGGCGATTGCCGAGCGGCTTGCGCCAGAGGCCGGCGGGGGAGAGGGCCGTCACCGAGGCAGCCCAGCCGGCGCGGCCCATCTCCAGCGCGACCCAGCCGCCGAGCGAGTTGCCGGCGACGTGGGGCCGCTCGAAGCCGCGCTCGGCGCAGGCCTCGCGCACCGCGGCGGCGAGGTTGACAGCGCTCGGCTCGATCCCCGCGGGCAGCGGGGGAGCGACCCCGAAGCCCGGCAGGTCGATCGCCAGCACCTCGCGCTCGCCCGCCAGCCGCTCGATTACCGGGCTCCAGACCGCGGTCGAGCCGCCAAGCCCGTGGAGCAGCAGCAGCTGCTCGCCACCCCCCTTGCTCAACGCCACTCCGGCTTGGCGAACAGTGCCTGCACGTCGCCGATCCTACGCTCCCGAAAGCCCGCCTCGGAGGTGCTCAGGTAGAAGGCCCAAAGGCGACGGAAGCGCTCGTCGTAGCCGCGGACCCGGAGCCGCTCCCAGGCGGACGAGAAGCGCTCACGCCAGGCGGCCAGGGTCGGCGGGTAATGGGCGGTGATGTCGTTGCGCCAGACCTGACGCATGTCGGTGACCCGGGCGAGGCAGTCGGCGATCAGCCGCTCCGAGGGCAGGCAGCCGCCCGGGAATACGTGGGTGTTGGCGAAGCTGCGGCTGGCCTTTTCGGTCTCGTAGATGCGCTCGTCGATCGTGATCGCCTGCAGCAGCATCAGCCCGTCGGGGCGGAGCAGCTCGCTGCAGCGGCTGAAGAAAATGTCGAAGTACTGCCAGCCGACCGCCTCGATCATCTCGATCGAGGCGAGGCGGTCGTAGCGGCCGTCGAGGTCGCGGTAGTCCCGCTGCAGGACGGTGACGCGGTCGGCGAGGCCTGCCTCGTCCACCCGTCGCCGCGCCAGCTCGTGCTGCTCGGCGGAGATCGTCGTCGTGGTCACCCGGCAGCCGTGCTCGCGAGCGGCGTGGATCGCCAGCCCGCCCCAACCGCTGCCGATCTCCAGCAGGTGGTTCTCCGGGCCGAGGCGGAGGCGCTCGCATATCCGCTCCAGCTTTGCCAGCTGCGCCTCCTCGAGGCTCGTCCCCTCGGCCGGGAAGTAAGCGCACGAGTAGACCATCCGCTCGTCGAGGAAGGCGGCGAAGAGGTCGTTGCCGAGGTCGTAGTGGGCGGCGATGTGTCGCCGCGCCCGTGTCCGCGTGTTCTCCGGCACCATCCGGCGGGCTCTGTGCAGCAGGCCGCGCTGCCGGGCGACCACGCCGCGAAGCCCGTCGAGCTGGCGCAGCTCGCGAGCGGCGATGCGGATCAGCGCGACCAAATCATCGGTCTCCCAGAGGCCCTCGACGTAGGCCTCGCCGAGGCCGACGCTGCCCCGCAGCGGGCCGAGCCAGGCGGCCGGGTCGCGAATCGTCACCGTCGCCCGCAGGTCGGCGCCGGCCGGGCCGAACGAGCGTTGCCGCCCGCCCTCGAGCACGTCGATGCGGCCGGCGCGGAGGCGCGATAGCGCTTGCTGGACAGCGGTGCGGGCAAGCCGGGTGCCTACGGTGATAGGAACCCCCTCGCTCGCGGCCGCCTGCCCTCGGGGTGGGGGAAGGAGCGCGCGCCCTTCAGCTTCAGCCGCAGCGTCTGGGCGTAGATCTTGGCGACGACCTGCAGCGACATCGCCGGGTAGCGCAGCAGCATTCGGGCCAGCAGCGGGCCGCTGAGCTCGCGGCGGCGCATTGAGAGGGTGGCGTCGAAGGCCTTGCCCCCCTCGGTGGGTGAAACGTCTTTGCCCCCTGGAAGGGGGACAGCGCGTTGCACCGGGCGCGACTCGATCTGCACGCTGAGCCGCTCGCCGGGCTCGCTGGCGCGGAAGGCATAGGTCTGGTCCATCGCCATCAGAGGCGAGACGTGGAGGGCCTTGTCGAGCTCTTTGGCAAGCACGGTTCCCCCGCGCCCGTCGCGCGCCAGGACATAAGGATGGCGCTCTCCCCAGGGAATGTTGTTGACGTCGGCGACGACCGCCTCGACCTGCTCGCCGGCGGCGTCGAAGCAGTAGTAGAAGCAGACCGGGTTGAAGACGTGGCCGAGGGTGCGCAGGTTGGCGAGCATCCGCACCGGGCCGGCGGGCCGGGTCCCGGTCCGCGCCTCGACCGCGTCGCGGGCGCACTCGGCCAGCGGCCGCTCCGGGTCGCCCATGTAGTCGGCGCGGCGGAAGCGGGCGGGGGCGGGACGGCGAGCTGAGAAGAGCGGGTAGCGGTCAAGCAGCTGCGGCAGCTCGCCGAGGTCGAGGTACATGAGGAAGAGCCGGTAGCGGAACTCGTGCTCGACCGGCTCGAAGCGACGGTGACGGATCCAGCCCTCGTAGACGGCGGAGGCGGTCACGCGGCCAGCACCTTTGGTGCGGCCGGTACGGCAGTGAGCGGCGCGCAGGCCCGGATCGCGCTGCGCACGCCATCCTCGTGAAAGCCCCAGCCCCAGTAGGCGCCGCAGTAGTGGGTGCCCCGAACGCCGCTGATCTCGCCGTGGCGCGCCTGGGCGGCGACTCCGGCCGCGGTGTAGACGGGATGCTCGTAGGAGATGCGGCACAGCACCGTCTCCGGGTCGATTTCCTCGCCGCGGTTGAGGGTGACGAGGAGCTGGCGCTCGCTGCGCAACCGCTGCAGCTTGTTCATCCAATAGGTGACGGTGGTGCCGCGCGCGGGCTCGGCGCCGAGGTGGAAGTTCCAGCTCGACCAGGCGGCCCGCCGGCGCGGCAGCATGGCCGTGTCGGTGTGCAGGACCGCTTCGTTGCGCTGGTACGGGATGGCTCCGAGGATCTCACGCTCTGCCGTGCTCGGATCGGCGAGCATCGCCAGCGCCTGGTCGGAATGGGTCGCGATCACCACCTGGTCGAAGCCCTCGCTCTCGCAGCCGTCGGCCTCGATGCGGACGCCGCCGCCGAGTCGCTCGATCCTGCGCACCGGCGACAGCAGCCGCACCCGGTCGCGCCAGGGCGCGGCGATTGCCTCGATGTAGCGGATCGAGCCGCCGCTGACGGTGCGCCAGCGCGGCCGATCGCGAAGGCTGAACATCCCGTGGTTGTCGAAGAACTCGGCCATGAAGCTTGCCGGGAAGCTCCACATCTGCGCCGGGTCGGCGGACCAGACCGCGGAGGCTTGCGGCACGATCAACCGCTCGACGAAGTGCCGGGAGAAGCCCCTCTCCTCGAGCCAGGCGCCCAGCGACGGCGCCGTGCCGTTCACCCCGATCAGCGCCCGTGCCTCGCGGTTGAAGCGCCGCCAGTCGCGCAGCATGCCGAGGAAGGAGGGACTGAGCAGGTGGGCGGGACGGGCGAGGAGGCCGCGGGGCGTGCCCGCGTACTCGAAGCGGCCTTCCCTGTCGGAGACGGAGAAGCCCATGTGAGAGGGCTGCGTGGCGACCCCGAGCTCGGCGAGCAGCGCTTCGAAGTTCGGGTAGTTGCGGTCGTTGAAGACGATGAAGCCGGTGTCGACCCAATGGGTCTCGTCGGCGAGGTCGACCCGGACCGTGTTGGTGTGGCCGCCGATCCGCGGCCCGGCCTCGTAGATCGTCAGCTCGTGCTCGCCGTGCAGCCGGTGGGCGGCGGCGAGCCCGGAAATCCCGGTTCCGACGATCGCGATCCTCATCGCAGCCAACTACGTAAGAAGCCCTTGATCGGTTGTGTCAGCCATAGGGCCTGTAGATCATCCGCTGCCCGAGCAGCTCGGTGACCGTGGCGAAGCCGTAGCCGCGGGCGCGCAGAGTGTCGATGATCGCCGGCAGGGCCGCGAGGGTGCCGCTGCGGTTGCCGCCGCCGTCGTGCATGAGGATGATCGAGCCCGGCTGGGCGGCGCCGACGACGCGGCTGTAGACGGCGGCGCTGCCGGGGGTGGTCCAGTCGGCCGGGTCGACGTCCCAGGTGATCGTCCGCAGCCCGTCCTCGGCGGCGGCGGCGATCACCGACGAGTCGATCGCGCCCCCCGGTGGGCGCAGCAGGCAGGGCCGGAAGTGGGTGATCGATTCGATCAGCGTCGTCACCGGGGCGATGTCGGCGTAGCCGGGGAATTCGGTGTGGTGCATCGTGTGATTGCCGATCTCGTCGCCTTCGGCGAGGATCCGGCGCATCGTCGATTCGCGGCCGGCCATCTCCTGGCCGACCTCGAAGAAGGTGCCGGGGACGTGTTTTTCGCCCAGCACCTGGAGGAAGCCCGGCGTGTATTCGCTCGGCCCGTCGTCGAAGGTGAGGGCGACGACGTTGCGATCGCGCGGCCCGTTCGTGTCCCAGCCGGAAGTGCCGCCGGTGCAGCCCACGGCGCGGACCGGCCGTAGGCGGAAGGTGCGGGCGCCCTGCGCCGGCAGGCTTGCTTCGCAGCTCGTTGCCTGCTTTGCCCCACAGCCGCCAAGGTCGGCCACCACCCGCCAGCGGTAGCGGTGCGGCGCCAGCCCGGCGCCCTCGGGCGCCAGCGCCAGGACCAGCTTCTGCGCGTCCGGCCGCTTCACCGAGGCGGTGAGCGTTTCCTTTCCGATCGTTTCCCCTGCCGCGTTGAGGGTCTCGAGCCCGATTCGCCGGCGGGCCCCCGTCTTGCCGCCGAGGCAGAGCCGTCGCACGGCCCTTGTCCCCGCCGGCTGCATCTCCAGGCAGAGGTAGCGCGAGCCCTGCGCCCGCGGCAGCCGGTCGAGGGTGGCGAGCGCGACCGGGGTCGAGGTTCGCAGGCTGAAGACCAGCTCCCTGCCACGCTGGGAGAGCGCCGCTCGAACCGGGCTGGGGGGTGTCGCGCCGGCGGCGGGCGCAACCACGGAAGCCGCTGCCAGAGCGGAACCGGCGAGGGCGGCGATGCACAGGATCTTGCGTGAGCTGGCGATGAGCGGGTTCAGTCGACCGAATGGAAAAGGGCTGTCCATACTACGGGGCGCGTGTCGTGCGATCGTCAGGCAGACCATCCAGACAACTGCGTCTACATCCGGTACGACGATGGTATGGGGATTTCTTGGACCGCGGCGCATTGCTCGCTACCGTGTTCGGCGTAGACGTGAAAGCCAGATGCACCGCGGTGCCAGGGAACCGCCTCACGCTTTTCACGATCTTTTTCGCAATGGCGCTGATCGCGTACATGCCAGCCGCTGCATGCGCTTCGCCGGGTGAAACCGGGGAAGCGGCCGAACCTCCGACCGAAGCCCCCGCGGAAGCCACTCCGTTCGACCGTCAGGGCATGTGGATCTGGTACGTCGATCAGTCCGAAGGCGGTGACCTGGGGCGGATCGTCTCCCGCGCCGACCGCGCCGGCATCGGCACGCTCTATGTCAAGGCGGGCGATGGGGGCCAATACTGGAGCCAGTTCAGCTCCGGCCTCGTCGACGCCCTCCACGAAGCCGGCCTCGACGTCTGCGCCTGGCAGTTCGTCTACGGCCGCAGCCCGCTGGCCGAGGCCAGGATCGGCGCCGCCGCGGTGCGGCACGGCGCCGACTGCCTGGTCATCGACGCCGAGTCCGACTACGAAGGCCGCTACGCCGCCGCCGACGCCTACATCCGCGCCCTGCGCGCCCGCATCGGCTCGGCCTTCCCGCTCTCGCTGGCCGGCTTCCCCTACGTCGACTACCACCCGGCCTTCCCCTACTCGGTCTTTTTCGGCCCCGAAGGCGCAACCTTCGACCAGCCGCAGATGTACTGGAAGGCGATCGGCACCTCGGTGCGCGGCGTCTACGAGCACACCTACCTCTTCAACCGGCTCTGGGGCCACCCGGTCTACCCGGTCGGGCAGACCTACGAAAGCCCGGGGCGCGGCGAGGTGCTGCGCTTCCGCCGCTTCGCCGCCAGCTACGGCGGCCAGGCGCCGAGCTGGTGGGACTGGCAGGAGACGAGCCCCCGCATCTGGGGCGCGCTCGGCGCGACCAGCGCCGGGCCGCTGCTCGGCTACCGGCCGATCGTCTCCCAGCCGTTGCTCAAGCGCGGCAGCCGCGGCGACCTCGTCGTCTGGGCTCAGGAGCACCTCCTCGGCGCCGGGCTGACGCAGCTTCCCGTCACCGGCGTTTACGGCCCGCAGACCTATGCGGCGGTGCGCGCATTTCAGGCCGGGCGCGGCCTGCCGGCCGATGGCACGATCGGCACGACGACCTGGTCGGCGCTGCTCAGCGTCGAACCGGCGCGGCCGGCCTGGTCGGCGCGGGCAAGCAGCGGCGCTGCCGCGAGCCGCCCGGTGCCGGCCCACCGTCCCGCCTCCGCCTCGCTTCCAGCCAAGGCCTACGAGATAGACCCGGGCCCCGCTCCGTGAGCCGGCGCCCGGCGGGGGCGCTTGCGGGCATAGCCATGATCCTTCTCCTCGCGGCTCCGGGGGGAGCTGCCGCCAGGCGTCCCGACCCGGGTGCCTTGCTCGAGGTGCCGCACCCTGCGGTGCCGATGCACGACATCGTGTTGGGCGAGCCCGGCGCTGCGGCGGCGCGGATATCGGCATCCGCGTCGTCGCAGCGCTACTCGATCGGCGACGGCAGCGAAGCGACGATCGAGGTCGACGTCACCGCCGCCTGCGCGGAGAGCTGCAACGTCGCCGACCCGCAGCGGGTCGCCGATTTCATCGGCACCCTGATCCACGGCGAAGAGGTCAACCTGCTCACGGTCCAGCTCGACACCGAATTCCAACTCGGCTTCGATTGCGGCTTCGGCGCCGAGGCCTGCTACTTCACCGGCGAGAACAAGATCGTCATCGGCGGCTACGAAGAAGAGGACGGGGACGGGGCAACCTTCGACTTCGTCCTTGCCCACGAGTACGGGCACCATGTCGCCCAGCACCGCGAAATGCCGCCGCCGTTCGGCGCCGCGATCGATTGGGGCACCGAGCGCTGGGCCAGCGTTGAGCACGTCTGCCAGGGCCAGCGCCGAGGCCGGCTCTACCCGGGCAACGAGGGAACCCACTACTTCGAGGACCCCGGCGAGGCCTTCGCCGAGTCCTTCGCGCATTACCGCTTCCCCGAACAATCGGTCCAGTGGCGCTACATGCAGGCGCTGCAGCCGACCGCGGCCTCGTTCCGCGCGATCCGGGAAGACACCCTCACGCCCTGGCGGGGGCGGACCAGCTTCACGCTGTCGGGGCGAGTGCCGGCCAGGGGGAAGGGCGCAGCCGTCGAGTCCCTGCGCACGCCGCTCGACGGAACGGTCAGCCTGCGCCCAAGCCGCCTGCGCAGGCGCGGCTACGAACTGGCCCTTCGTAGCCGCGCCGGCAGGCTCCTACGCAGCTCCCGCCACGGCCTCGGCCCCCTGCACCAGATCGACTACACCGTCTGCGGCCAGCCCCACCTGCGCCTCGTGATCACCTCGACCAAGCCCCACGGAGGACCCTTCCGCCTCCAAATCCAGCGACCCTGAGATAATCATCGCCGGGCGCAAGTCGCCCATCCCTCGGGGGCGTAGCTCAGCTGGTTAGAGCGCCGGCCTGTCACGCCGGAGGTCGCGGGTTCGAGTCCCGTCGCTCCCGTCTCGGTAATCCGCATTTTAGAGCGGTTTACGGCATTTTAAGCCCGACTTGCCAGTGGCCGTGTGGGTACCAGGTTGGGTACCCATCCCTCGACTCCGGCACCGTGAGATCACTGGGCTCCCCTCTTGATCAGGGTCCCTTGTGCCGCGCAAGATAATCGCCGACGTTACTCAAAAAAGTTGACAGCACCGCCCGCTGTCTCTTTTCACCCTGTGTGTCGCGGCCTAGCTTTGCCTCAAGCACATTCACTGGCGGTGGCGGTCTGGAGAACCACACCACTCCGTCCTCCTGTGAGGTCGTGACAGATGGGACCAAGACATTGGAAGGAGCGAGATGAGTGACATTGCGGCGGTGAGCATCGAACTGCCTGAAACCGAGCCGGCGATTCACAAGGCCCTGGAGGTGGAGCGGCGCAAGCTTCATGTCTGGGCGGCTGGCGTCGTCAAGGACATCGAAGCTCGACGCGACCGGGGGCTCCATCGCCTCGACAGGGTCGAATCTGCGCTCGCTGGAGACGCCGAGGCGGCCACCAAGCCGACCCGGATCGGGGCGGCGAAACGATCCCGCGGCCGGCGTGGACCCACCGTGGTCGTGCAGGCGGAGCGGCGCCGTCAGGCGATTCACCGGTTTCTCGTCGAGCGCGGGCGGGCGCTGGCCTTCTCGGAAATCCGTCGCGCCATGCGGCTCTCCGAGTTCTCAACCCGGAGCGCGTTGAAGCGCCTGATCGAGGAAGGGAAAGTCATCCGGACTGGCACCCGCAGTACGACGCGTTATGCGGCGAAGGCCGACGGAGGCGACCCTCACTCCGCGGTGCTGGAGCCAGGCTCGGGTGGCGCCGGGACCATGCAGGGCCGCATCTTGGAGCTGATCGACGATCGTGGCTCGGCATCAGCCGAGGAACTGGCGCAGGCACTGCGCGTCCCTCGCGAGGAGATCCAGAGGACGTGCGGTGCCCTGGTCCGTGAGGAGGAGATCCGGATGGCGCGCCGCGATGGGCGGCCCGTCTACATGCCAGCCCCGGAAGTAGCCTGATGGCCCGCACATTCGCTGAGGCGATCGCCGCGGTGGAAGGCGCCGAGTTCGATGCGGCCGTCGGATACACGGTGACACGCCCCGCACCTAAGCCTGTCGAAAAAGAGGTCGCCGCTGCGTTCCGCGATTTCGACTACCGGCAAGTCCGAAGGATCGAGCGGATGCTCGCCTCGCGACAGCGCTGCCATCTCGCCGACGCCGAGGAGGCGGTCCATGAAGTCCTCGAGGAGTTGTTGGTGAAGCAGCCGGATCTCTATCGAAAGAGGCCAGAGAGTTGGCTCGGCCTCCTCTACAGGCTGGCCCGGTTCCGGATCGTCGACACGAATCTGGGAAGGGCGCGGGTGGCGTCGGTTGAGGAGCTCTTTGAATCGGCCGGAGATGCGCCTTTCGAGAAGGCCAGCCCGTGCCTCTCGGTCACCCCAAGGTCCGACGAGGACGCCAAGCGTGAGGCGCCGCCCGGGGTGGGAGAAAGCTGGAGCAGCTTCCAGGTCATCGGCGCCATGCAGCGTTTCCGCGACCACTTCGGACGCCCTCCGAGGTCGGCCGAGTGCAAAGCAATCAATGGTCTACCCGGCCTGGGTGTCATATACAGACACTTCGGCGCGTTGGCAGACGCGATTCTCGCCGCCGGGATGATGCCGGAAGCGCCACGGAAGAAGGACAGGTTGATCCCGCTCGAGGTCGCCAAGGTATGTCGGTCCTTCAAGTGGAGAAACGGCCACTGGCCGAGCTGGGCGGACGTCAAGCGTCGACCTGGGGAGCTGCCGAGCACCTCGGCGATGGTTCGCTGTTTCGGCGGAACCCGGTCGATCGACGTCCAGTTGGGATCCGAAGCGATACTCGCTGGGGTTGAGGACTGATCGCAGGGAGTCTGGCTCAGCGCGGGTCGGCCGGAAGCGAGTCCCAGGTCTGCTCTCCTACCAGGGCTGGCTGCTCGTTCTTCGAGCAGCTGGTCCTCGAATATCGCAAGGGTCTCACCGAGGCCACTTGCGGCCGGCGCGATGATGCCGTGCAGGCCGAGCTGGTACGCGGCCTTGCCGATGTGGTGACATGCCTCGTAGTCGCCGACCTCGCTGCACAAGTCGGCGATCGTCAGGCCGACCGCGTCGTGGCTTGCGCTCTCGCGCAGGTCGAGCACGCTCGTGATCTCAACCTCGCACGTCACCAGGCGACGCGGGCCGACCATCTGCGGCTGCATGCCCTCCACCGTCTCGACCAGGTGGCGGTACGCCTCGACGATAACCGAGTCGGTGGGCCGGCCGAGATAGAGAACGGGGTAGGCGCCCTCCGGACCCCAGCGACCTCCGGCGCGGCTGCCGCGAAGCGGTTCCTGCCGCGGCGAGACGTGGCGCTGAAAGTGGCCCGCTACCGTGGCCGTGCCTGCGCGCGACACCGCGGCGGCGATGTCGCGCGCCACCCCTACATCGCCCCTGCGCTGAGCCGTTCGACGGCGGCTAGCACTCGCTCGAACTGGCCCGCGGCGAGCAGGTCGATCGGCTTCTCGCCGGCCAGGTCGCGGTTGCGGCCGTGGATCCAGATATCGGTGCCTTCGACGGTGTAGACATCGCGCAATCGCTCCAGGATGTAGTGCAGCTCTAGCAGCCGGTCCTTCGCCTCGCCCTGGGGCCGGTGGGTGCTGGCGGCCCAGTGCTGGACCTGGCGCGTCTTGACGCCGGTGATCTTTGCGAGCTCGGCGTTCGTCAAGACGCCGCATCGCAGATCGTCGACAAGATGAGCATAAAGGCCAGCGGCCGGGGGTGCTTGGGTCGCCTGCATGACACCCGCATCATATCGGAAGACAGCACGTCAAACAACGCTCTAAACGACGTATTCCCGACTGGTGCCCATCCACTTCTCCGCATAGCATCATTGGCTCATGGAATCGTCCAGGCGCCCGAGACCTCATCGCCCCGAAGGCCAGCGCGGTGACGGGACGCCTCTTCCGTCGCCCGCGTGTCCAAAGACCGCGTTCCAAGCGATTTGGAGTGTTTGATCACATCATTTTTCTGCCGCGTAGGTAACATTGGGTACCCATTGTCGAGGTACAGTCACGAGGCTGTCGCCAAGGCAGGAGCGACGCAGAGGGAGATCGGCGCAGGGGCACGATTCGCAGCAGCAATCGACGGAGGACCACGAGCCCGTGTCGATCATTGCAATTCCCTTGCTTACCAATAAGGATGGCTCAGCGTGGAGGCGCTTCCTTTCAAAGAGGGTCCGCACGAGGATGCCGGCGCCGAGACGGCGAGCTACTACCGGTTCCAGTACTGCCGGGCGGCCGCGCGACTGCTCGCAGCTCTTGCGGCGGGCAAAGAGCTGACGATCGTCTGCGAGCATCACGAGGACTACCTCGTTCTCGACGGCTCTCCGCTGCGGGCGGTGAGCGTCAAGAACCGCGCCCAATCGAAGAGCCAATGGACGATCCCCGCGCTCGTTGGCGACGGCAAGCTCGGCCATCTCTACGAGACCTATCGACGCGCCGGGCAGCCGATCCATTGCAGCTTTGAGAGCAACCGATCGCACGACGTCGCCGACCTGTGGTCGGATGACGGAAAAAGGCGGCGTGGGGCCCGACAGAACCTCGCCGATCGTCTCGATGAGAAGCTCGACGATGTCGAGGGCTTCGTAGACTGTCTCGAGATAGATGTCACCCTGCCCGCTAGGCGCGACATCGCCGCCGCCTACGCCACGAACTTTGCGTCGCCAGCGCTCGATGCGCTCGGGATCACTCAGCTCGACGCTGGCCGCGCGATGGCGCTCGCCGCTGATCTGGTCGCCGCCGCCAGCCGCAAGGGCCTCTCAATCGAGGCTCTCGGCCAGCTGCTCCTCGCCCCCCCTGGGGAGTCGCAAGGGCTTGTCTCAAAGCTCCAAGTGGAGGAGCGCACTGTCACCACCGGCCAGCTGCGCCGCGCTGTCGAGGCCGCAGCGAGCGCCGGTGTGCCCCGGATCCCGGCAGCGACTAGGGCGACCGCGACCCCAGTGTCTGAGACGACGATGACCAAAAAGCTTGAGCACGGCGGCCTCGGGCCCTCGGTGATCGCCAGCGCTGGCAAGCGCCGGGCTCTTTGGTTTGCCCATTGCGCCCGCTACCGCGATATCACCGAGCGCGAGGAGGAGCTCGACTCCTTGCAGGAATGGGTCCAAGATCAGGCTAACGCAGCAGAGATAACTGCCCGTGCCAGTAACTCCGACCCCTATGGGATCGAGATGTTCAAGGCGCTAATGGGTCGCCTCAGCTCTGCCGAGGCGCTGCCCACCGGCACCCGCCGCTCCGACAGCAATCCCGCTCTGCTCTCGGGTGCCGCCTTCGATCTCACGGACGCCTGCTCGATCTGGTGGTCAGATCCGTTCCCGATTCGGGTGCGCGATGACGAGCGCTAGGCAAAAGCGGCGCGAAGCGCGCCTACTCTTGATTATCGCCGCCCTCGCCGAGAGGGGAAATGCTGCTGAGGTAGTCGATGTTTTCGCTCTCGACTTTCTGCTCCAGCATCCCTCGCTGCTTCGCTCCTATCTACGCGGCACCAAGCTGCGACTTTCGCCCGAGGCCGTGCCGAGCGCCACCGAAACCGAGTCGAGCGAAGAGGTGCTGCTTCGCTGGAAGCGCTCGGTGGGTGGGCGCACTCTTGCGCCGATGATCGGACGTCTGATCTCTCGCGGCCTGGTTCGCCGCAGGCCGGGTGGTCGCCTTGAGCTGGCGCCACGTGGTGGTGAGGCCGCCGAGCGATTGCGCGGATCGACGGGCGTGATCGAACGCGAGCGGCTGCCGAAGCTTGCCGCCCAGGTCGCCGCAAACCCACCAGTTGCACGCCAGTCGCTACTGGCGGCTCTGGCCGCGGAGGCGGGTTAGATGGCCACGGACCTCCAGATACGTCGGGTCTCCTTGGGTGGAGTCGATACGCCGCACTCCTGGGAGCTGCCCCAGGGCGTGACGGTGATTGCCGGTGACAGCGGTGTTGGCAAGACCTCGCTGCTGAACCTGATCAAGTACGGGCTCGGCGGTGGGGCGACGATCACCAAGACGATCGCCGAGGCCGCCGAGAGCGTGATCGTCGAGGCCCATCTCAACGGGCGCAAGCTTCACCTGACGCGCCGTTTTTCCTCCAAGAAAAACGTGATCGAGGTGCGCGAGGAAGGCCGCACACCGATCGAGTACTCGATCCAGCGGGGCAATAAACGGCCGTGGATCTCCGACCTGCTGTTGGATGCCCTGGGGATCCCGTCGATTCGTGTGCCGCAGTCGCGGAGCACGAAATCACACAAGCTGACGTCTATCTCGTTCCAGGATGTGTTCGCTTACTGCTATCTCGATCAGGAACAGATCGACCGCTCAACGGTCTTCGACGACGAGTCCCCCGGGCGGGGTCCGAAGCGCCCCTGGACTTTCGAGCTTCTGTTTGGGCTAATTGATTCCAATGTCGGTGAACTTGAAGCCGCTCGGGAAGAACGCGCCGAGGAAACCGAACAGCGCGAGAAGCGTCTTGTTTCGGTCGAGCAGTTCGTTGAGGTAAAGCAGCTGCCCGGGACCTTCGCCGATGTCAGCCGCCGCCTCGAGGAGGTCGCCTCCGAGGTCGAGGAAGTAGGGAGCGATCTTGCCGCGCAGGAGCATGCTCTTGAGCAGGCAATCACTGACACCGCCGGCCGCCAACATCAGGTGACCACGGTAGGCGAGCGTTTGGCGACGGCTCTCGCGGAGCGGCGGCGGATCGAGATCGAACTCACGGAGGTGAGTCGGGCCGCCAACCAGCTTGAGAGAGACCTAGACACCGCACGCGAAGGGGAGGCTGCGGGCGGTGTGCTCGATCCGCTCACCTACGAGTTGTGCCCACGGTGCGAACAGCAGCTCGGCGAGCGCCACGTGGACGTTGGGCATTGCCCGGTATGCCTGCAGACCGAACTTGCCCCTGAGTCCGAGCGTGAGCCCGACGCTACGACCCTGGCCGAGCAGCTGCGCGAAACCCGCGCTCTCGTCGAGCAGCTCTCCCGCGCACAGGCCGCCGCTGAGCAAGAGGTCGAGGAACTGCGTGAGGCCCTCGACGTCGAGCGCCGTGCCTTCGCGCAGGCGAGCGACCAGGCGAGTCTCCCTTTTCGCCAGCGGATCGGCGAGCTACAGGACAGACTCGGGGCGCTTCGCGGCGAGAGCCGGATGCTCTCGGCGGGACTTCCGCTTGAGCAGGCCCTGCGCGACGAGCGTCGGGAGCTGACGGACGCCGGTCCGGAGATCGCCGAGCTAGACGAGGCAGCTAAACGCCGCCGGGACGAACTTGCTCAGGCCCGTAGCCGAGTCGAGGATCTTTCGAAGGCCTTCGACGAAATCCTCCACCGCTTCACCCTGCCCTGGCTGAAGAGCGCCGAGGTCGATTCACGGACCTACCTCCCAGTCGTTAACGGGCTTAGCCTGCGCGCTCTCTCCTCCGGCGGGATGAAGACGACGACCAACGTCGCCTACTACCTCGCGGTCTTTGTGACTGCCCTGCGCGACCAGGAGATCCTGCCGCCGAGTTTCCTGATGCTCGACTCGATCCGCAAGGCATCGGGCGCGGGGAAAGAAGATCTGGCGCGCTCGGAGCGGATCTATGGATATCTGCAGACACTGCAGGAATTGCGCCGCCCACCGAGACCGCTGCCGCGCGACTTCCAGCTGATTGTTGTTGATAACGACATGCCCAAGCAGTTTGAGAGCCACTTCAACATGATCCACATCGACATTCAGAACCCACTGATCAGGTCATAAGCGAACGGTCGAAGCGACCCGGGTGGACCGCATCGTTTCGCCCGCCATCTTGCCCTCGGGTCCACCACCGGGTTTGCTCACGCCTTGCTGGCTTGACGGTTGTCGGCGCACCTACAGCCTGGCATCTTGAGCCGGTCGCACTGGGGCTACACTTGCTTCAATGCCGACTTATCCTTGGCCAGACATCCCAGATGAGCATCGTTGGTCGATCGAGTTGATGGAAGAACTGCTGGAACAGACTGAGCAGCCTCCAAGGGAGCTTTCAGCGCGGGCTGAGGAGCTTCGTGTTCAGGCGGCGCAGACCGACATTGATGGCTACCGTAATGCGGCTCTCGCGCTGGCGGGTCGCTACGAGCAGGCAGCTACAGCCCGGCTCGCCTCGGCGTAGCTCTACGACTTCAGCATCGAGCGCAGCTGCCTGGCGATCTCTCGCTCTGGCATCGGGCCATCCTGCCGCAAGAGACGGCGGTCGGCGCAGACAGCTGGCTACAGCTCGAAGATCGTCGTCAGCTTCGTGACATCGTCGGGACGGGGCTTCGAATGCAGGTAGCGCTCGGTCGTGGTCAGCTTGGAGTGGCCCATCATGTCCTTGACGGCGACGAGGTCGAACTTCTGGATCGCCAGGCTGCCAAAGCTGTGCCGCAGATCGTGGAAGCGGCGCACACGAACGCCGGCCTTTTCCTGGGCGCGGATGAAGCGAACACGGATGGCGGAGCGATCGAGCGGGCCGCCGTCTGGCCGGCAGAAGACGTAATCGGTCCGGGCTTTGAAGGAGCGACGCTTGCGGAGCGTCTTCAGCTCGGAAGCAGCCTGATCGGCCAGGGGCACCGAACGAGAGCGCCGTGACTTGGTGCTCGACTCCTCGCCGGCGGACATCGATCGCGAGACGCTGAGGATGCGGGACTTGAGGTCGACATCGGACCAGCGCAGAGCGAGAAGCTCGCCGAGCCGCAGGCCGGTGCAGCCTGCGATCAGGAAGAGCGCTGCATCTTGCTCGTTGATGCGAATCCACTCCCGCTGGGTCTCCGGCGAGTAGTTGGAGTGCTCATAGCCCCCTTGGCCCCGGTGCAGGCCAGCTCGGGCTGCATCCGCCACGGCGCGGATCTCCTCGGGCTCAAAGGTCTCGACTGGTCGCGGCCCCTCCTCGGGTCGCTTGGCGGTCTCCGCGACTGGGTTGTCTCGGAGACCGAAGGTGTCGGCTCGCCTCGCGTGCTCGAAGATCGAGTGCAGGATCTGGCGGTGGACGTTGACGGTGCGAGCGCTGATCCCTTCGCGATCGATCTTGCCCAAGAAGCGATGGACGTCCTCCGCCGCGATCGTCGTCAGCTTGCGGCCGCCGAACTCCCTCATGATGCGCGCCCCGTTTCGTTTGTCGTGTCGCTGCTCGGGCCTGGCGAGCAGGCTCCTGTAGCCGGAGAGCGTGGAGGGCTTGGCTCGCTTCTCGAATTCCAGGTGCTCGAACCACACGCCGACGGCGTCCTCGAAGCGCGCGTCCCGCATCCGCGGAGCGATCTGCTGCTCGGCTTCGACCTCTGCGATCACCCGGCTCATCTCCCGATAGGCGAGCTTCTCATCGAGGAAGTCGTCGCGGACTCTGCCGCGGCGCTTCCTCCAGCCGCCATCAGGATCCGGTTCCAGCCACGCTCGCCCCAGCCTTCGCTTCCGCTGCTGTCTCGTCGGGTCGCGCCACTTCGCCTCATAGAAGGGCACGCCCTTGTGGGCTCGCACGATCAGCGCGCCGGTCTCTCGCAGGTCAACCTCCATCTCGAACCTCCAGTGCCTCGAAGAACATCGTCAGGGTCTTTGTCAAATCTGCTCGCCCGATCCGTCGGGTGAGCTTGGACGCCGTGGGTACCGCGATGGGTACCTACGCCACCGATTCGAGGCCGATCAAGACCGATGTTCCCTGACCCAACCCGACGTAAAATATGTAAGCGTTCAGTCGGGTAGGGGGGGACATAACCGCTACCCGACGAATCCCTTGGCGTGGAGCGCGCCGAGGCCGAGGCGATCTACGACCAGGGCCGCGAGACGGTGGTCGCGGTGCTGCTGCGGATGGACGAACAGATCCAGCAGCTGACCGAGCAGGCCGCCAAGCAGGACGTGCGGATCGCCGAGCTGGAGCGGCGCCTCAACCGCAACTCCCAGAACTCCTCGACCCCGCCGAGCCAGGACCCGCCCGGGGCACCCGAGCGCAAGCGGCCCGATCCCTCCGGGCGAGTACAGGGCGCCCAGCCCGGGCATCGGGGCAAGGGACGCAGGCTGCTGCCGGTCGAGGCAGTCGATCGGGTCATCGACCACTGGCCCGGGCGCTGCGGCTGCGGGCATCGTCTCGCCGAGAGCGACGAAGAGGTCGGCCTCCCGGCCCGCCACCAGGTCACCGAGCTGCCCGCGATCGCGGTGGAGGTCACCGAGCACCGCCTGCGCCGCAGCCGCTGCCCGGACTGCGGCGCGAGCACCCGAGCCGAGCTCCCCGCAGATGTCCCTGCCGGCGCCTTCGGCCCCCGCCTGGAAGCGGCCGTGGCGACGCTCGCGGTAAGGAACCGCGTCTCGCGCCGCGACACCGTCGAGCTGGCTCGCGAGCTGTTCGGCGCCGGGCTCGCGAGCGGCACGGTGGATGCGATCCTCTCGTCGCTCTTCAGGTTGCCGCCCCTGCCGCCGCTGTGGGCGAAGAGAAGCCGGTGCAGGCGTAGGACGAAGGGAATGCTCAGCGGCTCGTATGAATTGAGGGCCACGAGCATGTCGATGGCATCGCGGTAGCCGGCGAACTCCCGCTCGTTGCGGTTGCGGTAACGGCGGCCTCCCTCCGCGATCTGCTCGGCGCGCCGGCTCTCGACGAGCACTCCCTCGATCGCGTTTGAGGCGGTGATGGAGGCGATGCGGGCGTGCTCGGAGAGTTGGCGGAGCAGTTCGGGGAGCTGGTCTTCGAAGAGCCGCTCCTGGCCCTTGCCGGTGTCGATCCGAGCGAGGAGGACGCCGAGCTCGCGAGGCTGGTTGGCGAAGGTCCGATCGAGGTCGATGAAGCTGCGCATTGGGCTAAGCGTGACATAAACGCGCTAACAAGTGGCTTTTTTAGCTCGATTGGCGGTGATTAGCCAGATCCTCATACGGTGCGAGGGACGAAAGCGCCAGGAGTGCCGTCCGGCAACGCCTCGGGTCCGCGGTAGCTGGCCAGGGAGGCGCGCGCAGCTCGTCGGCTAGCGGGATCTGCTGATTTGGTGCAGAATCCTCGACTTGGTGGGTTCTCTTCCGAATCGTTGGGTGGCGGTGGTCGTCGTCGGGATGGTCGTTCTTGGCGCCGTGATCGGCGCGGTCGGCGTCGGGGCGGGTACCGCGCCGGCCGCGCCGGAGCCGCTCGGTGGCACGGCGGCCCACTTCGACCCGGCGCCGTGCCCGAAGACGCCGCAGCCGATCGAAGCGCTGAAGAAGGCCCGCTGCGGCTACCTCGTCGTGCCGGAAGACCGGGCGCATCCGAACGGGCGGACGATCCGCAACGCCGTGGCGATCCTGCCCGCGCAGTCGAAGCACCCGAAGCCCGACCCGATCGTCTTCATGACCGGCGGGCCGGGGGCGGCGGCGATACTCGACATCCCCTTCCTCGTCGACGCCGGGATCAACCGCAACCGCGAGCTGATCGTGATGGCGCAGCGGGGCACGCTCTACGACAAGCCCGACCTCTACTGCCCGGAGCTCGACCACTTCTACGCGCGCCAGGTGAGCATGGTCTTCGACGCGCCCTCGACGGGGGCCAGGCAGGCGGCCGCCGCCCGCGCCTGCCACGACCGCCTGGTCAAGCGGGGCACCGAACCGGCCGCCTACAACACGACCGAAAACACCGCCGACTTCGCCGAACTGCGCCAAGCGCTCGGCGTCAAGGAATGGAACGTCTACGGCTACTCCTACGGCAGCGACCTGGCCCTCTCGTTCATGCGCGACTACCCGGAAGGCATCCGTACGGTGACGATCGACTCGGTGGTGCCGCCGAACATCGTCAGCCTGCCCTGGACCTGGAGCAGCACCCGCGAGGGCATCACGACGATCTTCAGGTCCTGCGAAGCACAACCGAGCTGTGACCGGCACTACCCGGACCTGCTGCCCACCTTCATCCGCGAGGTGCGCCGGCTCGAGGCACACCCGCTGGTCCGCCGGGTGCGCCCGCCGCAGGGCGGCCCGCCGGTCAAGGTGGTGCTCGACGGCGGCACGCTCGTCAACATGCTGGTCGGCAACGTGCCCAGATGGCCCGAGGTCCCGGCGGCGATCACCGAGCTTGCCGAAGGTGACCCGCACCGCTTCCTCGAGGCGCGCGCCGCCGGCGCCGTCGTCCCGGAGAACCCCGAGCAGGCGCTCGGCATGACCGAGAGCTTCATCTGCCAGGAGTGGGAGCCCTACGGCGGCCCGGCCGCGATCCTCCGCGCCGGCCGCCGCGTGTTCCCGACCCTTCCGGCATCGGTGCTGGTCAACGCGCCGCAGCTGCCCTTCCTGAAAGAGCTCTGCCGCGAATGGAAGGTGCCGAAGGCGCCCGCCTCCCAGCGGGCCCGGGTCCATAGCGACATCCCGACGCTGGTCGTCTCCGGCGCCGTCGACTCCAAGACGGGTGCCAAGTGGGGCCGCTACGCGGCGATGTCGCTCAGCCGGTCCACCTACGTGCGGATCGACGACATCGCCCACTGGGTGATCGTCCAGTCGCCCTGCGCCCAGCGGATCTTCCGATCCTTCCTCGCCAACCCGACCGGCCCGCAGACCGCCTGCGCCGCGACGACCAAGGCCCGCTTCCCGATCGAAAGGTGAGTCGATGACCCGCATGAACCGCACGCCGTCCGCGATCGTCGCGGCCCTGCTCTTGCTCCTGGCGGTTGTCCTCGCCTCCGGTGCGACCGCCGCCGAAACGCCTGCCGCGTCGACCACCCCGGTGTCTCGTTTCGTGCCCGGCCCCTGCCCGAGACCGCCGAGCCCGATCCCGGAGCTGAAGACCGCCCGTTGCGGTCGCTTCATCGTTCCCGAAGACCGCGCCAACCCGAACGGGAAAGCGATCAGCCTCTCCGTCGCGGTCATTCCGGCGAAGGCGGCGATACCGAAGCCCGATCCGGTCGTCTGGCTCGCGGGCGGCCCCGGCGACGACTCGCTCACCGAGATCCCGTGGGCGGTTGCCGGCGGCCTCAACCGCAACCGCGACGTGATCTTCATGTCGCAGCGCGGCACCTACACGGCGAAGCCGAAGCTCACCTGCCCGGTCGTCGATCGCTGGGCGGAGAAGACCCTCAATATGCCCTACGACGCGGCCGCGACCGGCCGCGCCTACGTCGCCGCCACGAAGAAATGCCGCGCCCAGCTGGTCAAGAGAGGCGTCGACCTAGGCGCCTACAATTCCCTGGAAAGCTCCAACGACCTCGCCGAACTCCGCCAGGCGCTCGGGATCGAGGAATGGAACGTCTACGGGATCTCCTACGGCACCGACCTCGCGCTCAACTACGTTCGGATGCACCCGCAGGGGGTCCGCTCGGTCGGGATCGACGGCGTCTTCCCGCCGCCGCTGGCGGGCGGCGTCGCGTCTTGGACCAGCGCCGGCGAGGGCATCAAGGCAGTCTTCAAGGCCTGCTCCGAGGACGCCAGGTGCCGCCATCGTTACGGTGACATCGGCGCCACCTGGCGCCGGCTCGTTCGCAAGTACGAGGCCGCGCCGCGCACGGTGCGGGTCCCGGTCGAAGGGGTGAAAGGCAAGGTGGCGGTGAAGATCAGCGGCGGCATGCTGCTGCAGTGGACGGTCTCGCCGGGTACCCACCTGGCGGGCAAAGTGCCCGCCGACATCGATGCCCTCGCAAACGGCAACCCGGTGCCGGTCGCCTCCACCTGGGCGGCGCCGAAGCTCAACTCGGCCGGCATCGGCGTGCTCAGCAACGGCCTCTTCTCCGGCGTCTCCTGCGGCGAGTGGGTGCCCTACGAGAGCGAGGCGAGCGTCGTCGCCGCGGGCCGCCGCGCCTTCCCGACCTTTCCCCGCTCGATCTGGGAAAACGCGCCGAACCTTCCCTTCATGCGCCAGAACTGCGCCGCCTGGAACGTGCCGGACGTGCCGTCCGAAGTCCGCGATGTCACCCACAGTCAGATCCCCACCTTGGTCGTCGACGCCCAGTACGACGGTCAGACCGCGGCCTCCTTCGGGCCGCTGGTCGCGCGCACGCTGCCGAACTCGACCGTTGTCACGATCCCGAACGTGGCCCACGTCGCCTTCGCCAGTCCCTCGCCGAAGGCCAACGCCTGCACGCAGCGGATCGTCCGCTCCTTCTTCGACGTCCTGAACGAAGCGAACACCGACTGCATCGCCAAGGTGTCGCCGACCGAATTCGAGATCACCAAGCGCTGAGTGGAGGAGCTTGCGACGACAGCGAAAGGGGGCGCGTTCGAATGTCGCAAATCGCGCGATACTTAAGGTGGGCTGAGCTCGACTTCGTGACTTGTACAACTAGTGGTATCTTTACCGCATGGCAGCTGCCCGAGGCAAGAACCCGATAGCGCTAGGCACGAGCGAGGCGCGACGTAGCTTGCCGCAGCTCGTCAAAAAGGCGTCCTCGCGACGTAAGCCCTCGGCCGATCCCGAGAGCAACGCGATCCGGATCACGACCAGGGGCCAGGAGGGATCGGCGTCGCTGGTGCCCACGGTGGATCTCCTCGCCGCAAAGGACAGGATCGATGAGCTGGAAGAGGAGCTCGAGAACGCCGGCCTGGCGCTGTTCCTGCAGGAGCGCTTGGAGAAGGGCGATGGCCAGCGGCTGAGTGCCGGCGATTTCCTCACGGAGATCGGGATGGGGGAGTTCGTTGGGCAACTCCCCGGAGGCTGAGCACAGGGTCGAAGCCCTGGCGGAGGCCACGGCCGATGCCAACCAACTTGACGAGACCTTGAAGCGCGAGGTCGCGCGCATCGTGGTCGAGCTGCACGGCAATCCGCACCACGGTGAGCTGATGGGGGACAAGCCGCCCCGCGTGCTGAAAGGCTGCCGCAAGGTTCGCTTCGACGAACCCGGCTGGCTTGGCAAACCGCGCTACCGCTTCGTCTACCGCAACGAGCCCAGCGACGGCGCCCCCGCGACGAGCGTCGTCCTGGCGATCGGCCGCCGTGACCGGATGATCGCCTACGCCAAGGCCGCCCGCCGTGTAAAGGAGCAGGCGGCCCAGGAAGGCCAATTCGGCTAGCAGCTCCCCGGTGCCGCAACTGCGGCACCGGGGACGGCGGGGGTGGTGGAGCTACTTACCCACCGTGACGTTCACCTTGCTTCCCGGCGCGAGCACCTTGCCCGGCTGGGGGCTCTGCCGGATCACCTTGCCGCGCTTGCCGTGGCGGCGCTGGATCGTGCCGACCTTGCAGTCGGCTCGGCCGAGGGCCTTCTTAGCGGGCTTGAGCTTCTTGCCCTTCAGCTTGGGGACGACGCAGCCTTCGTAGAAGAAGCGGTCGCCTTTCGCTGTTGCGCTGGTGCCGGCCAGCGTCGTGGCGGTGACGTCGAGCGAGCCGACCGTGGTGCTTGGCGGCGTGATCGCGGTGATCTGGGTTTCCGTTTCGGCTTTGAAGCTGGTCGCCGGGACGCTGCCGAATTTGACCGCGCTTGCCGCGGCCAGGTTCGTGCCGGTGATCGTCACGCTGGTGCCGCCGGCGACCGAGCCGAAGTCCGGGTTGATCGAGGTGATCGCCGGGGTGGGCTGGACTTCAGCGCTGAGCTCGACCTCTTTCCCACCTTCGGTTCCACTTGGAGCTACCGTCGCCCCGTCGAACGGCGGCGGGAAGATGAAGCCATAGCTGGCGCCCGACATGACTGCGACCCCGATCTTGTCGCTGGCATTGGTCGGGTCGATGCCGATCAGGTCGCCGGCCTGGACCGGCAGGTTCGCGGTGAAGGTCTGCAGCCCGCTCCCCGAAGGGGTGGCCGGGTTGCTGGTTCCCGCCGCCATGTATCCGCCCGTGCCGTTGGGCCGCAGGACTCGCAGGAAGAAGGGCCCCCCTTCGGCGTCCTGGATCCGCCAGCGCACGATCGCGCCGCTGACCGGTGAGGTCAGGTTGGCGCCTTTCTCCGGCAGCGCCGTATTGAAGAAGGTCTCCACCTGTTTGAATTCGGTTGGGGTCGAGCCGGGCGGAAGGACACTGCCGACCGTGATCGTCGACGCCTGCGCACCCGTCGCCAGGAGCGCGGACGCACTCACCGCAGCGATGGCCAGAAAGCCAAGTCGCCCCAACATTCCCCGCCTCGCACCCGAATCGGGGCGTGCGTGGTCCTCGTGTCGTTGTCGACACTTCATCAACCTGCCTCCTTAGGTATTGCCCCAGGCCCCTGCGGCCACCGAAGCAGTTCGGGAGTCTCAAACCCCCCCGCTCCCGAATGTTGCGGCGGGCGTCGCCGGCAACGCCGTAGGATCGAGGCCGTGGAACTCGGCGGGGACACCAAGGCGGTGCTGCTGCTCTCGGCGCTGATGTTCCTCTCGGCGCTGAGCCTCGGCGTCTGGAAGTTCCGCCAGATGGACGCCTCCGAAGACGGGTTGGCGCATCCCTACGTCGACACCGCCCACCGGGCAGCGCTGCTCTACAGCTTCGCCCTGCTGCTGGTCGCGACCTTCGTCGAGTTGAGCGGCTGGGGCGCGCTGGTCAACCTGCTCGCCGCCGGCGCGATGGCCTTTTACTTCTTCGCCGCCGTCGCCGGCTACGCGTTCCACGGTTGGAAGCGCGACACCGACAACCAGTTCCGCCGCCCGGTGCACGGCATGAACGCCTTCATGGTCAGCCTGATCGTCGCCGAGATCGGCGGTTGGCTGGTGTTGATCGCCGGCTTCCTCGACGCTCAGGTCTTCTAGCCCACGAGGCAGTTTGGGCTGCGGCCGCCGCCCGACGGGAAGGCTTCGGCCAGGGCGTCGGCGATCAGGCGGGCGCGGGCGCGGTAGCCGGGGGTGGTGAAGTGGATGCCGTCTTCGATGAACCAGGCGTCCTTGACGTCGGCGGCCCAGTCGTAGACGCGCATGTTGGGATAGCGGGGACAGGCTTTGACCAGGGCTTCGTCCCATTCGCGCATGTTCGACTCGGCGTAGGGGCCGCTGGGGACGAGCGATTTGACGTTGACCCAGAGCACCGGCTCGCGGCCCGCCGCCGACATCATCCGTTCGATCCGTTCGCGGTCGCCGACGCTGCCGCCGACGAAGACATCAGCCGCGTCGTTGGTGCCGAGCGCGAAGACCCAGCAGCCGTGGAAGCCTTCGGCCTTCCAGGCCATCGCCGCTTCGTAGGCGTTCGGTTCGCCTTCGTAGGTCTCGTCGATCGAGCGCGCCCCGGAGATCGCGTAGTAGGAGTGAGTGGCGCCGACGCGGGCGTACTGGGCTTCGATCCGGTCGCCGGGGGCGGGCAGGTAGTTGCTCGAGGTCAGCCCCTCCGAGGTCGAGTCGCCGATGTGGACGACCGAGTGGCAGGAGCTCTTTCCGGGGATCGCCGGTTCGCTCGAGGCCGCCGTCTGTTCGGCGATCTCCTTCGACGGGATCGGCGAGGCGACGGCGCTGCCCGATACCACCGGCGGTTCGGCGTTGGGATCGAGCGCCGCGCCGGCCAGCCCGACCACGGCGACCAGCAGCACCGCGACCAGCGCGCCGGCGGCCACCCAGCTCCGCTGCGAGACCAGCTCCGGCCGCCAGCCCTGCGAGCGCAGCCGCTTCCACAGCCGCCCCAGCGCGCCGTGGCGCACCGGCTCCTCGACGTAGTGCCAGGAGAGCGCCGCGATCGCGAACGTCGCCGCGACCTGGAGCGCGTCGCGCACCAGGCCTGGGCTCTGCGGCCCGCTCGGCGCGGTGAGGACGATGATCGGGAAGTGCCAGAGGTAGATCCCGTAGGAGCGCACGCCGATCCAGCGCAGCGGCCTCCAGCCGAGCAGCACCCCCAGCTTGGTCGCCGGGTGGGCCAGTGCGGCGACGACGAGGACCGTGGCCAGTGAGAGCAGCACCAGGCCGCCCTCGTAGATGAAGGACGAGTACTGGTTGGTGCGCCAGATCATCAGCACGATCACGACCAGGCCGACGGCGCCGGCGGCGTCGAGGACGTTGCGCGCCCCCGCGGTGATCTTCGGCGTCAGCTTGCGGCTCGGCCAGACCATCGCCAGCGCCGCGCCGGCGAGCAGCTCGAAGGCGCGCGTGTCGGTGCCGTCGTAGACCCGCGAGGGGTCGAAGCTCGGGTGGTAGAGCACGGCCATCGCGATCGCCGAGGCCGCGGCGAGGACGAGCGTCGCGGCGGCGAGCCGCGGCCGCAGCCCGGCGGAGGCGCCGGGCGCCTCGCGGATGAAGCGCGTCCCAAGCAGCAGCAGGAACGGCCAGAAGATGTAGAACTGCTCCTCGACCGCCAGCGACCAGAGGTGGCCGAGCGGTTCCGGCGCGCCGAATCGGGCGAAGTAGGAGACGTGCTGGAAGATCAGCTGCCAGTTGCTGACATAGAGCGCGGCGGCGATCACCGCGTCGCGGAACTTCGACGGCTGGGCCGGCCCGAAGATCGTCACCCAGGCGACGACCACGACCAGCATCAGGAAGAGCGCCGGCAGCAGTCGCCGCGCCCGGCCCAGCCAGAAGTCGATCAGGCGCATGTCGCGCCGCGCCATGTGGGCGAGCAGGATGTCGGTGATCAGGTAGCCGCTGAGAGTGAAGAAGATCCCGACCCCGAGCAGCCCGCCGGGAGCCCACCCGAATTCCAGGTGGTAGGCGATGACGGCGAGCACGGCGATCGCTCGCAGCCCATCGAGGCCGGGCATGTAGCGCTTGCTGCGCCTGACGGGTTCAGGCATGGGGGTAGGGCAATGGTACGGCCGCTACGGGGCGGCAACGCGGGCGATGTAGATCGCCTTGGTGTGTGTCGAGGGGTCGAGCGGCTGTTTGAGCAGTCCGTCGGTGTAGATCCCGTAGACGTCGACGCATTCCAACCCGGCCCCCTCCAGGGCGGCGAGCACCTCGGCTTCGGGGAAGTGGCGCTGGCGGTGGATATGGACCGGCGCCGCCTCGGCCTCGCCGTCCACCGCTTCGAGGCGCGATTCGCAGATCGAGCCGGGCGCGACGTCGGCATCCGCCAGGCCTTTCCAGACCAATCGTCGCCCGCCCTGCTCGACCTCCACCGTCTCGGCAAAGAAGGTGCGATAGGCGAGCAGCTCGTTGACATCGAAGAGGATCAGCCCGGTCGGCGCCAGATTGGCCCGCATCCCCGCCAGCGCCCGCTCCAGTTCCTCGGGGCTGAGCAGGTAGTTGATCGCGTCGTCGATCGCCCAGATCAGGTCGAACTCGCCGAAGCGGGGCAGCTCCAGCATGTCGGCCACCTCGAGGCGGACGGCGTCGCCGGCCTTCTCCCGAGCCAGCTCGAGCATCGCCGGTGAGATGTCGCAGGCGACGATCTCCCAGCCGCGCCGTAGCATCGGCATGAAGCTCTTGCCGGTCCCGCAGCCGACGTCGAGCAGGCGCCGGCCCTGCAGCCCGCGGCGCTCCAGAGCAACCAGCAGGTCGGCGATCCAGGGGTCGTATTCGTGGTGAGCGGTGAAGTCGTCATAGACCGGCGCCATCGCCTCGTAGGTGCGCTCGGCCCAATCCGCCCCGCTTCCCTCTCCTGCCGCGATCGCCACGAAATGAAGACCGGATCAATGATTAAGAAAGTTTCATCGTTAAAATTCCCCCGTTTGGTTTTAGAAGTAGTACGGTCGATCAATCAACGTTTCCTTCATCCCAAATTCGGATTCCGACGACGGCTGGCAGTGGGACGAGGCCCAGCGCTTCTGTGTGCGTATGGCCTACCACTACGCCACCAACCCGGGCGAGGCGGAGGACATCGCCCAGGAGGCGCTCCTGCGCGCCTGGCGCCGCCGCTCGACCCTCCGCGACGGCTCCCGCCGCAAAGAGTGGCTGGGGACGATTGTTCGCAACGAGGCCTACCGCCAGCACACCCGCGTCCGCCCCGACCCGGTCGAGACGATCGAGAGCTGGGAGGGTGCCGAGGACGAGCAGATCCTCTCCACGATCGAGCGATCCGACCTGCATGCCGTGCTGGGGCGGCTCAGCGATCGCGATCGCGAGTTGATCCAGCTTCGCTACGAAGAGGACCTGACCCAGGAGGCGATCGCCCGCCGACTTGGCGTCCCCGACGGCACGGTCAAGGTGCGCCTGCACAGGCTGCGCGACAAGCTGCGCCGGGAAATGGACGCGGCGACGGCGATGCCGCCGGCGCCTCAGCGAGTCGCGGCGACGCGGCGCATCTCCTCGGCCGCGGCCCGCGGCCCGATGTAGGGGACGAGCATCGCGAAGAGCAGGTCGGGCAGCAGCGCCGGCAGCTTCGCCGCCCGTCCCGCCAGCAACTCGTCGAAGATCAGCCCCGAGACGGCGCCGGCAGACATCAGCGAGATGTTGTCGGGCAGCTCGCGGCCTTCGGAAAGTTCGCGCCCGCCCTCGAGGTACTCGGTGAACCTGGCGACGGCGTTCCAGTGGAGCTGCCGCGCGTCGGCGCCTGCCGCTGCGACCTCGACCACGGCCGTCCGCGCCAGGGTCGGATCGAGCGCGAAGAGCGTGACGATCGTCGTCAGCCCGGTCTCGACTCGTTGCAGCCAGGGCTGGCTGCCGTCGCAGTTGGCGACGACCTCGGCGAAGACCTGCTCGACCAGCATCTCGTAGGCGGCCAGGAAGCACTCGTGCTTGTCGTCGAAGTACTTGTAGAAGGTGGTGCGGGAGGTTCCGGCCTCCTCGATCACGTCCGCGACCGAGGTCTCCTTGTAGCCCTTGCTGCCGACGACGCGGATCATTGCCGCGAGGATCAGTTCACGCCGCGATTCGGATGCCATCGGCCAATCCCAGGTAGGTGGAAAACTCCGGAGTACCTTCATCATAGCGGCATGGTGTACGAAAGCGTTTACTGTCCTGTTCCGCCCACCTCCCTGGCTGCCGCCGCTGGGCCGATATATGGGACCAGCGTGGCAAAAAGCAGGTCCGAAAGCAAATCTGGCAGATACTCCGCGCGTCCCTCAGCCAGCTCGTCGGCGATCAGACCGGCGACGGCGCCGATCGCCATCCGCGAGGTGTTGGCCGGCAAGCCGCGCCCGCCCGGGGCGAAGTCGCGGCCCTCCTCGAAGAGCGGCGTCAGCCTCTGCAGCGCGGCCCGGTAACGGCGCTGTGCCGCCGGGCCGGCAGCAGCAGCGTCGACCAGCGCCAGGCGGGCCAGGTCGGGCTCCTCGGCGAGCGCCTCGAGCAGCGCCTCGAGCCCGGCCCGTGCGCGCCGCGGCCAATCCGCCTCTGCCTCGTAGGCCGCCGAGACCCGCCGCACCAGCGCGTCGGCGATCGTGTCGTAGGCAGCCAGGAAGCAGGCTTCCTTGTCCTCGTACATCGCGTAGAAGGTGGTGCGGGAGATGCCGGCCTCGCGGGTCAGGTCGGCGACCGTGGTCGCGCCGTACCCCTTCTCGGCCACCACCTGCACCGCTGCCTCGAGCAACCGCTCGCGCTGGGAGCGCGCGATCACCTCCGGCGGCAGCCGGTGACGGCCCCGTGGCGGCCGCCAGCGCTCCCGTTTGGCACCCCCTGCCTGCGGCACCGGTTCGCTCAGTCGCCTGCCGCGGCGATCGCCCTCTCGGCCTCGCGCGATTGGCGCAGCGCCTCCTCCTGGCCAAGGTAGGGAACGGTCGTGATGTAGACGACGTCGGGGAGGAGCTCCGGCAGGCGGGCGGTGTTGCCGGCGAGGATCTGGCCGACGATCAGCGACTCGGCGGCGGAGAGGGCGGCGCGCCCGGCGGTCGAGGGGATCGCCTGTTCCTCGACCGGGTCGTCGCGGCCGCGTTCGAGCAGCGACTGCAGCACGCGCTTGCCGGAGGCGTAGAGCTCGAAGGCGCGCTCGCCCGAGGAGGGCGCCTCGACCAGGGCCATGCGGGCGAAGCCGGGCCGCGTCGCAAGCAGGTCGAGGAAGGTGGCGGCGGCGTCGCGCACCATCGTCGCCCATGGCTTATCCGGTGAGTAGACGGCGACGATGCGGCCCATCGCTTCTGCCAGCGACAACTCCATCGCCGCGTGGAAGCAATCCTCCTTGTCCTTGAACAGCTCGTAGAAGGTGGCCCGCGAGACGCCGGCGGGCTCGCAGACGTCGGCGATCGTGGTCGCGCCGTAGCCTCTCTTCGCGCAGCTCGCCGCCATCGAGTTGAGGATCCGTTCGCGCTGGGAGTGGGCGACCAGGGGCTCGGGGAGATCCTCGCGGCCGGCCGGCAGTCGCTCATGCTCGATCAGGGCCCCGAGGTCGTTGGGCGGGGCGGGGGAAGGGCTGCCGTTGGATGGTCTTTGGGGCACTGCGGGCTCCTCAGCCAGACACTCGTGTTTAGGTAAACGCGATTGTACACCCCGGGGGGGGCTCTGTGGACGATCCGGTACCAAAATTAATAATCCGGAGATTGCCTGGGAACGCCGACGGGATCGGGGTGGCCGAAGCCGATCGCGGCCACTGTACAACCGGGCGAGGGCGCCGGCCCGAACTTCGGACCCCTGTACAAGGAGGCTTTCGCCTGCTGCCGCGACCATTTGTCAATGGAGAATGCGCCTCGCCAGATCGTGGCCTTTGGAGGCGGCGGCTTCTCGATGGAGTCGGGCAACCCGCTGCTCGACGAGTACGTCCTCGGCCTCTGCCGCACCGAGAAGCCGCGGGTCTGCTTCCTGCCATCGGCCAGCGGCGACGCCGATCACTACGTCGTCCGCTTCTACCGCGCCTTTCCGGCCGATCGCTGTGAGTCGAGCCACATCTCGCTCTTTCGCCGCGAGCAGGGCCCGGCCGACCTGCGCGCCCACCTGCTCTCCCAGGATCTGATCTACGTCGGCGGGGGCAGCGTCGTCAGCCTGCTCGGGGTCTGGCGCGCACACGGGCTCGACCGGATCCTGCGCGAAGCCTGGGAGGCCGGGAGTCGTCCTCTGCGGACTCTCCGCCGGCTCGCTCTGCTGGTTCGCCGAGGCCCATCAGCGGCTTCCACGGCGCGCCGCGGCGGGTCGAGGGGCTGGGACTGCTTCCCTTCAGCAACTCGGTCCACTACGAGCCCGGGTCCGACCACGGCCTCGCCTACCACGGACTGCTGCAGGAAGGGATGCGTCCCGGCTACGCGGCCCAGGACGGCGCTGCGCTGCACTTCGTCGGCGCCGAGTTGAACCAGGTCGTCGCCTCGCGGCCGGAGTCACATGGCTACCGGCTTGACGCAGAGGCCGGGCAAGGTCGCCGAGAGCAGGCTCGCCACCACCTATCTCGGCGATTCGCCGGCGGCCGCGGCCAGGCTTGCCGAGTCGACGGCGACCGCGATAGCTGCCTGATGGCGATCACCCGCATCCTCGCCCTCGGCGGCCACGACTTCACCTCGCGCCCGCCCGACCGCGCGGTCAGCGAGCTGATGCTGCGGCTGGCCACCGAGCGGGCCGGGCGGCGTCCGCGGATCTGCATCCTGCCGACTGCCAGCGGCGACACCTCCGAGCAGATCGGCCGCTTCTACGCGGCCTTCGGCGAGCGCCCCTGCGAGCCGTCGGACCTCTCCCTGTTCCGGCTCGGCCGGCGGCCGATGGCGCTGCGCGACCATCTCCTCGCCCAGGACCTGATCTACGTCGGCGGCGGCAGCCTGGTCAACCTGCTGGCGGTCTGGGAGGCGCACGAACTCGGCGCGATCCTCAGCCTCGCCTGGCGCCAGGGCATCGTCCTCGCCGGCCAGAGCGCCGGTGCGATGTGCTGGTTCGAAGACGGGCATCACCAAGTCCTCGGGCCGCCCGGCGGCCGAGGCCGGCCTCGGCCTGCTCTCGGCGCAGCCTCTGCGTCCACTACAACAACGAGCCCGAGCGCCGCGCGGCCTACCTCGAAGCGGTCGGCAACGGCATGCCCGACGGCTACGGCCTCGACGACTACGCCGGCCTGATCTGGGAAGGCCCCGGCCCTCCGTCGGCCGTCACCGCCAGGAGCGGCGCTCGCGCCTACAGGGTCACAAGCTCCGACACCGGAGTCGTCGAGTCACCTCTCCCGGCAAGGTTCCTGCCCGCCCCCGCGCCGGCTGCCCTGCGCGAGGACATTGCCGAGTTCCGGCGGATCAAATCGATGCGCAAGCGAGCCGGCTGGTTGGGCTAGGGGAAAGAGGCGGGGCGGGCACCCTCTCGAACGTCCAATCGCCGGTCTAATTAGACCGGCGATTTGAGTATCCGCCCGTTCGAGAGGGTGCCCGCCCCGCCTCTTCGGCCAGCCGAACTTTCGGTTTTAGCTACGTTGCGTGCACCGCCTACCGAGCAAGGAGAGATGGATGGCCGCGAAAAGCTTTGCCGATGCTTTGAATGAGCAAATTGCGAATGAGTTCGCCGCTTCACAGCAGTACGTTGGGGTTGCGGTCTACTACGACGCCGAAACGTTGCCTCGGCTTGCCGCCTTCTTCTACCGGCAGGCTATGGAGGAGCGCGAGCACGCGATGATGATGGTTCAGTACCTGCTTGACGTAGGTTCTGAGGTTCACATACCTGACATCAAGTCGCAGCAGACGAGCTTCTCGGATGGGGTGGCTCCGGTGAAGGCGGCGCTGGAGCAGGAGAAGCGGGTCGGCGAGGAGATCTACGCCCTCTTCGAGCTCGCTCGCGAAGTCAAGGACTACCGCGCCGAGCAGTTCATGCAGTGGTTCGTCAAGGAGCAGGTGGAGGAGGTAGCCCTGATGGGCGACCTGCTCAACGTGGTCGAGCGCTCAAAAGAGAATCTGCTCTTGGCAGAGGACTACATAGCTCGCGAGAACCCGGGAGAAGGCGGTGGCGACCCGACCGCACCTCCCGCCGCCGGTACGGGCGGGTAAAGGCTTCGAAGGGTGAGGGGCCGGGAACCCCTCGGACGGGCGGATACTCAAATCGCCGGTCTAATTAGACCGGCGATTGGACGGCCGAGGGGTTCCCGGCCCCTCACCCGTCATCCCACCGAAACCCGGTCGAGCTCAGCCGCGGCTCCAGCGGACTGGTCGGCAGCCCGGCCGGCGGCTGTGCTTCGTTGTAGCCCCGCGGCGCGGTGTCATTTGGAGCGTCGGGATGGAAGAGCGAGGCAAGGGCCTGGATCTGGCCGCGGCCGACGCCGAGCTCCCACTGGCCGCCACCGTAGGCGCCGATGTCATGCTCGGCGCAGTAGTCGTAGGTCTCGCAGAGCGCCTTCAGGCCGCCGATTCGGGAGGGCTTGACGTTGACCATCTTCGGCGGCCAGGGCAGCGCCTCGATGTCGGCGATCGAGTGGATCGGCGCGTCCCAGGTGAGTCGATCGCGGATCGGCTCGAGGATCGGCCTGGTCTCGTCGTTGACGTCGGGGTCCTCGATCCAGGCGTCCGGGAAGGCCTCGAACAGCTTGGCGTAGAGCGCCGGGTCGGTTTCGACGTCGACCACGGTGCCCTTGTAGAAGCCCTTCAGGTCGAGCGAGTCGACCGCGCCGGTCTCGACCAGCTCGGCGATCAGTTCGTCGGTCCAGTCGTTGGTCGGGTCGAGCTTGAAGCGCAGGTTCGGGTAGCGCTCGAGCTTCGCCCGCAGTGGCGCGATCGAGGAGGGGGCGTCCTCGGAGCCGAGGCGCATCGAGGCGACGAAGGTGACCGGCTTGGGTTTGCGGCCGAGAACTTCGGCGACTCCCTTGCCAGCCTGGCGCAGGGCCAGGTCCAGTGCGGCTGACTCGAAGGCCCAGCGGCGGTAGAGGCGCGAGACGTCGCGCTGCGGCTCGGCCGGGAAGGTGTCCTCCTCGGCCATCAGCTCGCAGAACTCGCCGAGGGTCGCGTAGCCGGTCAGGTCTAGGGTCGGGCCGGCGTCCTGAAGGGCGATCTGGTCGACCGCGTCATAGGTGACGTCCTCGCCCAGCCCGTCCTCGCCGTTGCCCCAGAGGTGGATCACCGTGCTCAGGCGTTCGAAGCCGGGGAGGTGCAGCTCCAGGGGCTGCAGCTCGTAGCCCTCGATCTCAAGGGGCAGCTCGGCGAGGTGGTCGAAGGTGGGCACGAGCGCAGTCTAGGCGGCGGCCTCATTCGGGCGGTTTGAAGTCGATTGCATATTTTTGAGCAATTGGGGAATAGACACGGGGACATGGCGGAACCTGCGCTCCCAATCGGACACCCCGCCCGCTGAGCGATGCCGCACGCTCCGGATCGCGAGTCCGTCGCCCCCGCCGCCAGCTACGCGATGCGGCTGCTCGCAAACGAATCGAGCGGGGCGATCCTCAGATCGCTGGCCGAGGGCCCGCTGCGCTCGACGCATCTCACCGAACGCCTGCCCCACTACTCGGCCCGCACTGTCTACCGACGCCTGAATGAGCTCGCCGAGCTCGGCGCCGTTGTTCAGCGGAGCCTTCCCACCTCGCCCCCGACGGTGACCTACGAGTTGACGCCTGCGGCCGGCCGCGACCTGCTCGGCCTGCTCGACGAGGTCGCTTCGACATGGCTGACGCATTGGGACGACGGCCTCGTCGGCAGCCCTCCCTGGGCGCTGCTCGCCCTGCTTGCCGACGGATGGGACTCGGCGATCATTCACGAGGTCAGCAAGCAGGCCCGCTCACTGACCGAGCTCGATGTCGCCGGCGAGCTGACCTATCACCAAATGTCGAGGCGAACCGCGAGGCTCGCCGGTGCGGACATCCTGGAACGCGTCGAGGAAGGCCGCTTCACGCGTTACGCGCTTTCGGAGCGGGCGCGGCTGGCATCCCTCGTGATCGCTGCGTCGGCCAACTGGGAGCGAAAGCATCTGTCTCGCGAGGGCGGATCGCCATCCGTGGCCCCGCTGCGCCCCGGCGACGTGGCTGCTCTGCTGCGAAGTGCCCTCCCGCTCGCGCGACTCCCCGAGTGCGCCGGCTGCGAGTTCGTCGTCACCGTGGAAGCGGATCGCTCAGGCGGCGACTCGGAGCGGTTCGCCTCTGTGCGGGGCACGGTCGGTCCCGATGGGGCCGTCCGTTGTCTTGAGCGAGGAGATGTCGCACCTGACGCATGGGTGCGAGGATCGATTGACGCCTGGCTCTGCCTGCTCATCGAAAACGATTGCTCCCGTCTTCGGGTCGGCGGCGACAGAGCGATCATCGAGGCACACTTTGAGCGTTTGGCTGAACGGGCGACTCTAATGACGCGAGTGGCGAGGTGACAGATGTCGCTAGCCAAGTCATGTCACTTTTCCTCTTTCCAGGCAAAACACCATCAAGTTTGTTAAACCCGTGCACATCGCTATCTCCATGTTCTGCAAGCCCCCTTGATCGATGGTTTAGCTCCGGGTACAAGCGCAGCGTTGAACGTTTCGGTCACTCGTTCGCGAGAACCGGACGCCAACCAACGCAAGCGACGGCAGGTGCTCGACGTGCCTGCCGGAAAAGGAGAACCAAGTGAAACTCATGAAGATGCTCGGCCTGGCTTCGGTCGCCGCGGTTGCCGCGATGGCAATCTTCGGCGCCGGTACAGCCTCGGCCACACTCTGTAAAGTCAACGAAAAACCCTGCGCGGCGGGAAATCAGTATCCTGTGCCGACCACGATCAAGGGTCATGCCGCGAAAGCGATTCTCACCGGGACCATCGAAGTGACGTGCGAATCAGATGTCGTGATCACGCACGAAGGCACGGTTGAAAACAAGTTAATCGGCAAAGTCTTATCGCTGACTTGGTCGAATTGCAAAGGCTGTAACCCGGTAACGACCCTGACGCCGCTGCCGACGTTCGACGACGAAGCGACAGGCGGAGGTAACGGATTACTGACCGTCTTAAACACCCTCGTCGAACTGAAAAGCTGTCTGGGTCTGTTCACCTGCAAAGCATCAGCGGCGGCGGCGGACCTGAAAGTGACGGGCGGTGCGATTGGAACCGCGAACGCGGTTGCCAGCAATGTCCCGGTCAAACTCTCTGGATCCGGCTGTGGCGAAACAGGCACGTGGAACGCGACGTACACGCTCACTGAAATCAACGGCTCGAAAACGGGCTCGGTATTCCAGGAGTGATCGTCGGCCCTGAGTAGCCAAGGCACATCCACAGGAACCAGCGTCGATCCGATCTGGTTTCGAGCCGACGAGCGGGAGCCGGCCATATGGCCGGCTCCCGCCGTTCTTGCCGGCGCCGAGGGCGTCGCGAAAGCCGTCGAGCGTGCGTTTGTAGAGCCGCAGAAGTTCCGAAATCGGCAACCGTGGTTTACAAAGCGATCGCGCGGGTACCAGGGCCGCCATGGGAAGGGCGTTATGGAGTTGAGACAGGGCAGGTTCTGGGTGGCTGGATCGTCGCTGGTCGCCGCCTTCGTCTTCCTTATCGCCGCCTCCACTGCCGGCGCCGTGAGTACCCATGAGTTCTCAACCTCGTTTGGCTCGGCCGGCTCCAGCCCTTCCGATCTCTATCCGCTGACGACGCCGATCTCCGTGGCGGTGGATCGGTCGGGAGGCGGTTCGAACGGCGATGTCTACGTCGGCGATCCCGCCAACGCATGGGTCGAGAAGTTCGACTCGACGGGCCAATTCCTACTGATGTTCGGCAAGGGCGTCAACTCGGGAACCGGTAACCCGGATGTCTGTACGAACGCGGGGCCGCCGACCGACGTATGCGTGCCCGGCACCCCGGCGAACGGCTCCGGGTCGCCGGTCGGCGCCTTCGGGACCCCTGCCTTCCTGGCCGTCGACGACGATCCGAGCAGCCCATCCAGCGGCGACGTCTACGTCGCCGACACCGGCGACAACCTGGTCCAGAAGTTCGCGCCGGACGGAGCGCTGATCGCCGCCTGGGGCGATTCCAGCCTCAACGGCCCGGCGCCGCAGGGGCAGCTGGACGGCAGTTCGGACACAAACGGCAATGGCCCCTTCGGCCCGCTGGCCGGTATCGCCGTCGACTCAGCCGGCAACCTGGATGTCTTCGAGACCAGTCCTCAGCGGATGTTCCAGTTCGCCCAGGACGGGAGCTTCGTCACCGACTTCAGCACCCCTCGCGGCAGCTCCGCGAGGGGCATCGCCGTCGACGCCGCGGGCGACTTCTACAAGGTGAATGGAGAACCCAGCGTGGAGAAGCTCACGGCCACGGGCACCGACATCGGACAGGTCACCGCCTCGGTATCGACGACCGGCCTGGCCCTCGACACCTCGAGGGACGATCTCTACGTCGACAACGGCGGATCGATTGACCACTATGCGTTCGGACCGACCGGCGAAGTCGCAGGGACCGGCTGCGCGCCGGCGCCACTCAGCGGTTGCGCTCCCACCGATTCCTTTGGCTCTGGGGATCTCTCGGGCGCCGCGGGATTGGACGTCGATCCCCAGGCCGACAGGGTCTATGCGGCCGATACGGGCAACGGACGGATCGCCGTATTCGTCCCCCACGCGCTTCCCCCGAGCCAGGCGGAAACCGCGTTCGCCGCCCCGCGAACCGACACCGGCGCTCGCCTCAACGGCTACGTCGACCCCGAAGGGGAAACGCTCACCTATCGCTTCGAATACAGCGAAGACGGCGGCGGCACCTGGATCACCTTGCCCGACCAGGAAGACGACAGCGAAGCGAGAAAACAGATCGTCGTCGGTGAGCAGCTCTCAAATCTCACCCCCGACACCACCTACCTCTACCGTTTCTCGGCCGAAAATCCAGCCGGCGCGGCCCCGCAAGGAGCGGAGAAGTCCTTCACGACCCGCACCAGCGCGGAAATGCAGCTCCCCCAGCGTGGCGTCGAGTTGGTCAACACGCCCGAAAAGGGAAATCAGCACGTCTTCTTCCCAGGATTCCCGTCCGGCGACGGATCGTCGATCACGGCAGACGGAAACAGGCTGGTCTGGACCGTGGCCGGAGGGGCGCCGGGAGGGACGTCGGGAACGTTCAACGCGTTTCTCGCCACGAGGGGCTCGAGCGGCTGGCGTTCGACGCCGCTGGTTCCGCCGGCAAGCGAACAGGTTGGTGGCGGCAAGCTTAAGTACAGGCCCGAGTTCGCCTCCCCCGACTTCACCCACTTCATATTCAGAACCGAAGAACCTGGGCTGCCCGGAACCGGCCAACCGCCGTCGACGTACGTTCGCCTCGACGATCACCAGCACCAGGAAGTCCTGGCGCACTTCGACGTGAACACCTTCTCGACCCCCATCGATGCGACCAGCGATACGGCGCACGTTCTCCACACTGCAGAAGATGCCAACGTGCTGGAAGACATCGGGAGCGGGACGCCCGAGGTGGTGGGCCTGATGCCGGCTCCCAATGAATCCCCTCCGGCGTGTGGGATTCACTTCGGGACCGAGTTCGCGGGCTTCCAGGAATCGGCGTACGCCTATCCGGGTTACCACTGGATTGCGACGACCGACGCGAGTAGAGCCTATTTCCAGACCAAAGGCGAAGACTGTGAAGGTCCCGAGGGCCTCTATGTGCGCAACCGCACCGCGGGGACCACGACCAAGATTGCGCCCAGTGCCGCCTTCATCCGGGCGACCGCCGACGGGCGCAGCGCCTTCTTCACGACCTCCGAAGCCCTTGCGGGCGATGACGGCAACTCGGATCGGGACGTGTACGAGTGGACCGAAGGCGAAGGCCTCACTTGCCTTACCTGCATCGTGGCGGACGCGAATCTGGAATCTCCTCCCGGAAACGTGCGAGTGTCAGATGACTTCTCGCACATCTACTTCCTCTCGAGGAGCCAGCTGGTTCCCGGCATGGGGAAGCAGGGAGATTCGAACCTCTACGTCGTGAGCGGGGGCGCGCTGCGCTTCGTGGCTGACCCCAATGACGCACTGATCATGAAGGAAGCCGGCCAGATGCAGATGAGCACGGATGGAAACGTCATGCTGTTCTTGTCACGGGAACCGCTGACCGCCGACCGGGTGGCTTCGTCCTGCACCAACAGCGAAGAAGGCCCCCACAGGTGCAGGGAGCTATACCGCTACGACGATCGCGACGGCAGCATCGAGTGCCTCTCCTGCCTGCACGATGGCACGACCAGCAAGGATGTCTTCACCGAAAACAACGGGGGGCTTCCGTTCCACATCTCCGCCGACGGCAACACCGTGGCGTTCACTACCGCCGAGCCGCTGGTCGGGCGGGACATCAACGGCGATAGTGACGTCTACGAGTGGCGCACCGGCGCCTTGGGCCTGATCACCGACGGCGAAACGGAATTCGCGGGCGCCTTCGCGGCACCGGTCGTGGAGGGCGTCGACGCGGATGGGAGCAACATCTTCTTCCTGGTGGCGGACCCAGGCCTCACGGGCTACGAGCAGGACGGGGTCGACAACGTCTACGACGCGCGCGTCGGCGGAGGGTTCCCCCGACCGGTACCCGTCGGCCACTGCAGCGAAGAATCGTGCCAGGGGCCCCTGTCGCCGGTGCCGCCGGTGCCGGGAGCGGGGAGCGCCACGTCCGGTGGCCTGGGCAACGTCCACGGCGGTGGCTGCTCGCGCAAGCGCGGCAGGGCGAAGCCCAGGTGCGCGAGGAAACACGGCAGGCACCACCACCCGCACCGGGCCCGCCACAAGGGGGGAGCGAGATGAGCCGAGCCTTCAGGAATGTCCGGGCGGTGGGCCTCCTCGTCCTCTTCGCGGTGGCGGTGTTCGCTGCGCCGGCACGCGCCGCGGCGGGCCCGCTGTACGACATCAAGGCAACCTGGGGGAACACCAACCTGCCTCCGGGCGGGGAAGGTCAGCTCGTTCTCCAAACCCGCAACATCGGCGGCGGCACGAACGAAGAAGAAGTCACGATCAGCGACCAGCTACCTCCGGGGGTCACCGTCGCAAATGTGGAATGGCTTCCCTTCGGCTCCGACGTCGCTCCACTCTTTTGCACCGGGCAGGGCACCGAAACGCTCACCTGCTCGATTCCGGGGTCCCTGGTCCCGATCCTGCTGCCGGCTCCGGGCCTGCAGAAAGGGTCGGGCTTCAGCGTCGAACCAAACGGCTATCTGGCGCCGATCTTCGTCGATGTGGCGGTCGGCGAAGGGTTGACGGGGAGCGAGCCGAACTCGGCGACGATTTCCGGCGGCGGGGTCAGCGCGAGCGACGCCGACCAAGTTCCCTTCAGCGCGACTGCCGCGAGCTTCGGCCTCGTGCCCGGGAGCTTCGAAGCCGACCCCTTCACCAGCGCGTATCCGTTTGGAGAACCGGTCCGACAGGCCGGCGACCATCCGTTCGAGCAGCGGGTCAACTTCGATCTGACCGAGGAAGCCGGCATAGACAGCGGAAGCGAAGGCGATGGCCACCGCTACACGGCGCCGACGGGGCTGATCAAGGACGCCGAGGTGACCCTGCCTCGCGGGCTGGTGGGCAATCCCGAGGCAACGCCGAAGTGCGACCCGACGGACTTCGCCAGCCCAGGATCGACCGCCAACTCGACCGCCTGCCCTGCCGATACCCAGGTCGGATATCTGAACGCATCGTTCTCCTCCGGAACCCACAACCACGGGCAGGGCCCGTTCACTCTCCAGGGCGGTGGGGATCTGTCTCGGGTGGCGATCTACAACATCAAACCCCCGAAAGGCGTGCCGGCCGATTTCGGCTTCAACGCGGGCGGGCTCGTCCTTGGCCACGTCTATCCAAGTCTCGATCCCGCTCAGAGCTACGCGATCAAGACCCTGACGCCTGACATCTCGAGTCTGGTCAGCGTCAAGGGCGCCCAGGTCACGTTCTGGGGCGTGCCAGGAGATCCGGCTCACGACGCCCTCCGCTACTACCCGAAACAGCAGGAAAACGGGGATGTCGTTGGAGCGCCGTTCGGGAGCGCGGCCATACGCCCGCTGCTCACCGATCCGATGGACTGCGGCTTCGAAAACGGCGGAGCGAAGATACGAATCGACTCCTACGAGCGCCCGGGTGAATTCACTCCGACCGAGGAGTACAAAGAACCGCTCAACGTCAAAGGCTGCGAAGACGCGCGCTTCCGCTTCAATCCCGAAATAGCCCTGCAGCCGACGGACACCCACGCTGGCGCCCCGACCGGCCTCGACGTTCACCTCGAGGTGCCGCAGCGGAACGACGAAGTCGCGGAAGCCAATGAACTCTACGCCCAGAACGGCGATGTCAAGGGAATATCGACGCCGCCGATCAAGAGAGCGGTGGTTACGCTCCCCGCCGGGATGACCCTTTCCCCGTCGGCGGCTCAGGGTCTCGGTTCGTGCTCCTCGGCTCAGGTCGGGCTGGGCACGAACGCACCGGTCGCCTGTCCCGACAACAGCCAGTTCGGCAAGCTCACTCTCCACACCCCGATCCTTCCGGTCAACGCGCAGCCGGAAGGCTTCATCTACATCGCCAAGCAGGGCGACAACCCGTTCCACAACTTCCTTTCGATCTACCTGGTCATCGAAGAACCGGAACGAGGCATCCTGGTCAAGGTTCCGGGCAAGGTGGACCTCGACCCGACCACAGGCCAGATCACCACCACATTCGACGAACTGCCGCAGCTCCCCGTCTCCGACATGCAGATGACTTTCAAGGGCGGGGTGAGGGCCGGGCTGGTCGAGCCCAGTACCTGCGGCACGAAGACCATTCACGCCGAATTCTTCACCTGGCAGGACCCCGGCACGCCGCATGTCGTCGACAACTCTTACGGCATCACCCAGAAGCCGGACGGCTCACCCTGTGTGAGGAACCTCGCCGAACGACCGTTCAGGCCAACGCTCGACGCCGGCACGGCCAACAACACCGCCGGTAAGTACTCGCCGTTCGCGATGCGCCTCACGCGCAGCGACGACGATCAGGAGTTCTCGCAGCTTGGGGTGACGCTTCCGCCTGGCCTTGCGGCCAAGTTCGCCGGGGTTGGGATCTGCTCGGATGCCGGCATAGCTCAGGCGCTCTCCCGCACCGCCGCCGGAAACGGAGCGCTGGAGCAGGCCGATCCCTCCTGCCCGGCATCGAGCCTGATCGGCACGACCGATGTCGGCGCCGGGGTCGGCGCGACGTTGACCTACGTTCCCGGAAAGGTCTACCTGGCCGGCCCCTATCGCGGTGCCCCGATATCGCTTGTCGTCATCACCCCCGCCGTGGTCGGCCCCTTCGACCTCGGCGTGATCACCGTGCGGACGGCGCTAGACGTCAACCGCGAAACCGCCCAGGGGAGCGCGACCAGCGATCCGTTTCCGCAGATCTTCCAGGGCATCCCTGTGCGGATACGCGACATCCGCCTCAACCTCGACCGGCCAGATTTCACGCTAAACCCCACCAGCTGTGCCGAAAAGCAGATCCACGCCCATCTCACGGGAACTGGCGGCGACGTCTTCTCCACGGCCGACGACACCGCCTTCGACACGACGGAGGCCTTCCAGGCGGCCGATTGCGCGAACCTCGGCTTCAAGCCGAGCCTGGCATTTCATCTCTCCGGCGGCAGCAGCCGTGGGTCGCACCCGAAGCTGAGGGCGGTGCTCACCTATCCGAAGAAAGGCGCCTACGCCAACGTCGCCGCGGCCGCCGTTGCCCTGCCGCATTCGGAGTTCCTCGATCAGGGCCACATCAAGACGGTATGCACAAGAGTGCAGTTCACTGCGAATCAGTGCCCGGCCGGCTCGGTCTACGGCCACGCTGTGGCGAAGACGCCGCTTTTCGGCACGCCACTGGAAGGCCCGGTCTACCTGCGGTCCTCCTCGCACCAGCTGCCGGACCTCGTGGCGGCTCTGAAGGGACCGGCGTCGCAGCCGGTCGAGGTGGACCTCGACGGTCATATCGACTCTGTTCACGGCGGCATCCGCAATACGTTCGAAGTCGTGCCTGACGCTCCGGTGGAAACCTTCACCCTGACCATGCAGGGGGGCAAGAAGGGGCTGCTGGTCAATTCCACCGACCTATGTGCCTCCGTCAACCGTGCGACCGCCAGGTTCACCGCGCAGAACGGCAGGTCCGTCGTGCTGCACCCGGCCATGCGCTCGGCTTGTGCCGGGCGGGGTCGCAAGGGCCATCCGTAAAGGCAGGCCCGGTCGCCTGACAGACTGGATAGTCGTGCGGCACACTGCGCACGGCTATTGGCTTGAAGAGGCGCCCGGCGTCGAGCCTGCGCCTGCGCTCCTGGGCGAGCGGCGGACCGATGTCCTCGTCGTCGGAGGTGGCTACACGGGGATGTGGACGGCTTGGCACGTCAAGCAGCTGGAGCCCGAGGCATCGGTGGTTTTGCTCGAGGCGGATCGGTGTGGGTTCGGGCCGAGTGGGCGCAACGGGGGGTTCTGCAACTTGATGTGGTTCTCGCTGGCGAACATGCGGGAGCGGTGGGGGGATGCCCGCGCGTTGGCGGTGGCTCGGGCGGCTGAAGGTGCGGCGACCGGGGTCGGCGAATTCTGTGACAGCGAGGGAGTCGATGCTTGGTATCGGCACGGCGGATACCTGCAGGTCTCCACTGCTGAGGCACATGACGCCGTTTGGGAGAAGGCACTCGATGCGTGTCGCGAGCTGGGAGCGGAGGATGCGATTCAGCCACTCTCTCCGGCGCAGGTTGCCGAGCGCTGTGCTTCGCCCGCGTTTCGCGGCGGCGCCTTTTACCCGAAGGCGGCCACGGTGCAGCCGGCGCGGTTGGCGCTTGGGTTGCGGGAGCGGGTGCGGGGGTGCGGGGTCGAGGTCTACGAGCGTTCGCCGGTTAGGAAGGTTGCCGGCTCGTGGAACGGCGTCGAGGCGCACACTGCCGGCGGTGTGGTGCGCGCGCAGCGGGCCGTGCTTGCAGTTGGCGCGGCTGCCAAGACCGGGCGGGGGCCGTTGCACGACCGCCTCTCGGTCGCCTCTTCCCACATCGTCCTCACCGAGCCGGTTCCCGAGCTGCTCGAGGAGATCGGCTGGACGGGGGGCGAGTGCATCACCGACAGCCGGGGGCTGATCGACTACTTCCGCACCACGCCCGACGGCCGCATCGCCTTCGGCTGGGGCGGCGGCCACATAGCCATGGGCGCCCGCCTGCACGGCAACTCTGAGATGGACCCTGAGGTCGTCTCCCTCACCGCCGCACACCTATGGGACTACTTTCCCGGCCTGGAGGGCAAGGCCATAACCCACGCCTGGGGCGGCCCGATCGACGCCTCACCGACCCACCTCCCCCTGGTCATCCCCCTGCGCGGCAACCGAGTCTTCGCCGCCGCCGGCTACACCGGCAACGGCGTAGGCCCCTCCCACATGGTCGGCCGAACCCTCGCCTCCCTGGCCCTGGACCGCCACGACCCCCACTCCAACCTCGCCTTCGTAGACCCCTCTCCGCCGAAGTTGCCCCCCGAGCCGCTCCACTGGATCGGCGGCGAAGCAATCCGCCAGGGAATCCTGCGCAAGGAGCAAGCCGAGCTTTCAAACCGCCGCCCCGACCCAATCAGCTCCCTAATAGCTCGCATCCCGCAGCTGATCGGCTTCCACATCGGCCGATAGTGCTCCGAACCCTTGGAAGGAGAGCGGGGGCTCCCTCGAACGGGCGGATACTCAAAATGCCGGGCTCATTAGCCCGGCATTTGTCCGGGCGAGGGAGCCCCCGCTCTCCCTACCTCTGAGCAGGAACCACAAGCACCGGTCGGTCGGCGAGGTGCAACAACTTGTTGGGTGTCGACCCGAGGATCATCCCCTTCAAAGGCGGATCACCGTAACTGCCGACGACGATCATCCGCGCGTCGCGTTTCTCGGCCACGTCGACGATCGCCTCGCGAGGCCTTCTTGGCGACCAGCTCGACCTCGATCGTCGGCCCCCGCGGCCTCGCGCCTGCTGCTTTGCCTCATCCAGCACCTTCACGCCCCGTTCCTCGATCGCCTCCTCGTGTTCCGCGATCTCGCCGCCCCAAAGTCCCGGGTGGCGAGTAACCGAAGACGACGACCACCTCGTCGCCCAGCGCCTTTGCCGTTCGCAGGCCCTCCTCGAGCGCCGCTCTGCTGCAGTCCGAGCCGTCGTACCCGACCACTATCTGACCCATCTCAGACTCCTCTCTCCGTCGTCCTGCGCAATCGGGACCGGTGCCAGCTGCACTTCGCCCTCGAGGAACCCGGCGGGGACCACCTCGGGCCTGCGCCGGAAGAACGTCGGCACCTTGCGCCACTGCACGACCATCAGCAGACACGCCGAGGATGAGGAAGAAGACCGCGATCACCAGCGGCGGGCCGATCCCGAACCAGGAGTCGCCCGATTCCGAGTTGGCCGGGATCGGAGAGTTCGATCGCGTTCTTGACCAGCAGGTAGAAGAGGATCAGCCCGCCGACCGTGCGGGCCGACGCCGATGAAGAAGAAGTTCTTGACGCTGCGCAGCAGCTCGCGGCGGTAGTAGATCGCGCAGGCGAAGCCGGTGAGGCCGATGTAGAAGGCGATCATCAGGCCGAGCGCCGCGAGCGAGTCGAAGAGGATGTTTTCGCTGACAGATCGTCAGGCCGACGTACCAGACGATCGAGAGCGACGCCCATCGCGATCGTCGAGATGTGCGGGGTCAGGTAGCGGGGGTGGACCTTGCCGAGGCTCTCGGGCATCGCCTTCGGCGCGCGCCATCGAGAGCGTCGTGCGGGCGGTCGGCAGGATCGTCGTCTGGGTCGACGCCGCCGCCGAGGTGAGCACGGCGATGATCAGGATCTTGTCGAGCGGCGAGCCGAAGACCTCGGTGCCGAGCGCGCTGAGCACGTCTTCCTGGTTGTGCGACCAGGGTGCGGACGCCGGCGTAGGCCTGGGCGGCGACGGCGACGATCACGTAGATCGCCGAGCAGGATCAGGGTGCTGATCACCGTCGCCTTTCCCGGCGCCTCGCTCGGGTCCTCGGTCTCCTCGTTGACGGTCGCGGTCGTGTCCCAGCCCCAGTAGATGAAGACGGCGAGCAGCATCCCGGCCGAGATCTCGCTGGGGCTGAGGCTGAACGGGTTGAGCCAGGAGAGGCTGCGGGTCGATCGAGCCGGCGGCGCGTCGCCGGCGTAGACCTTGACCAGGGCGACGATCGGCGAACAGCGGCGAGGGTGACGATCTCGGCGGCGAGCAGGCCGACCTGGGTGCGGGCGGAGAGCTCGATCCCGATCACGACGATCGCCGTCATCAGCGACGATCCAGACGACGCCGACGGTGGTCACGGCGACGGTCGAGGCCGCCGCTGAGCTCCAGCCGACCAGCAGGAAGGTGTAGAGGCCGGCGATCTGGGCGAGGTTGGCCATCACGATGACGTCGGCGACGACGATCGCCCAGCCGCGCGATCCAGCCGAGCTGCGGCCCCATCGCCTTGGTCACCCAGGAGAAGCTGGTGCCGCAGTCCGGGTCGGCCTTGTTCATGTAGTAGTAGCCGCCGGCGACCAAGAACATCGGCACGAAGCTGATCAGCAGGATCGCCGGCGACTGCAGGGCGACCGCGGCGGCGACGAAGCCGAGGGTGGCGGCGAGGCTGTAGCCGGGGGCGGTCGAGGCGACTCCGATCACGACGCTGGAGACGAAGCCGATCGCGTTCTTCTTCAGGCCCTTGTCGGCGCTGCTGCCGACCGGGGGAGCGACGGGATGCCTGTCGAGCCTGGAGCGGGTACCGCTGCACTCTCCATCCGGTCTCCTTCCGTTGAGTCCGCACCGCCATGTCCGCGGCGCAGTTTGAACAGTAGGTCCGATCGAGCCGACTATGCACAAGTGGCAAATGTCCCAAAAGCTTGGTCTTGGCTTATACAGTTGGTACAAGTCAACACCGGGACTTGCCCTAGTGAACATTGCAAGTGCGCTATACCAGTTCTAGCGTTGTCCATATCGTCGTAGGCATGAGAGGAGACTGAGATGGCCGTAGCGTCGAACCGGGTCCAGAGTCGCGGGAGTCGGCACCGGCCTGCAGGAGCTGGCGCAGCGCCATCTCTGGATGCACTTCTCGCGGATGGGCTCCTACGGCCCCGATCACGAGATCCCGATCATCGTCCGTGGCGACGGCTGCTACGTCTACGACGACCACGGCAAGCGCTACCTCGACGGCCTCTCAGGCCTCTTCTGCGTCAACGCCGGCCACGGCCGCGCCGAGCTCGGCGAAGCGGCCGCGCGCCAGGTCGAGGAGCTCGACTTCTACACGCTGTGGAGCTACGCGCACCCGCGCGCGATCGAACTCGCCGCGCGGCTCGCCTCGCTCGCCCCCGGCGACCTCAACCGCGTCTTCTTCACCTCGGGCGGCTCGGAGTCGGTCGAGTCGGCGCTGAAGCTGGCCCGCAACTACCACCGCGAGCTCGGCAAAGGCCAGAAGCACAAGGTGATCGCGCGCGAGATCGCCTACCACGGCACCTCGCTCGGCGCGCTCTCCGCGACCGGCATCACCGAGCTGCGCTCGCAGTTCGAGCCGCTCGTCCCCGGGCGGCTGTCACGTTCCCAACACCAACCTCTACCGCTGGCCGGAGGACCGCCACCCGCTCTGGGCCGCGACCGCGATCGAGGAGCGGATCCAGTTCGAGGGGCCGGAGACGGTCGCCGCGGTGATCCTCGAGCCGGTCCAGAACGCCGGCGGCTGCTTCGTCCCGCCCGACGGCTACTTCGAGCGGGTGCGCGAGATCTGCGACCGCTACGACGTGCTGATGATCTCCGACGAGGTGATCTGCGCCTGGGGCCGCCTCGGCCACTACTTCGGCTGCGAGCGCTTCGGCTACGTCCCCGACATCATCACCGTCGCCAAGGCGCTGACCTCGGCCTACGCGCCGATGGGCGCCCTGATCGCCTCCGACGCGGTCGCCGCCCCGTTCATCGCAAGGCGACGCGTCCTTCGCCCACGGCTTCACCTTCGCCGGCCACCCACTGGCCTCGGCGGTGGCGATGGCCAACCTCGACATCTTCGAGCGCGAGGACCTCTGCGGCCACGTGCTCGCCAAGGAAGGCGAGTTCCGCCAGATGCTCGAGACCCTGCACGACATCCCGATCGTCGGCGACATGCGCGGCGCCGGCTACTTCCACGCGATCGAGCTGGTCAAGGACCGCGAGACCAAGGAGAGCTTCAGCGACGAGGAGTCCGAGGAGCTGCTGCGCGGCTTCCTCTCCGGCGAGCTCTACGAGCGCGGCCTGATCTGCCGCGCCGACGATCGCGGCGACCCGGTGGTCCAGCTGGCGCCGCCGCTGATCGCCGACACGCGAGCAGTTCGAGGAGATCCACGACGTCCTGCACGGCGTGCTCAGCGAGGCCTGGGAGCGGGTCCGGAGATAGGACCTCGAATGCTCACCGTCCAAAGCCTGCTCGACGAGCTCGACCTGGAGCTCGCAGCCGGCACGCACGCGGCCGAGGCGCCGGTGCGCTGGGTGCACATCTCCGAGCTGGAGGACCCGACGCCGTGGCTCTCGGGGGGCGAGCTGATGCTGACGCACCGGGATCCCGCTCGACGAGGCGGCCAAGCAGCGCGCCTTCGTCCGCCTGCTCGCCGACCACAACCTCGCCGGGCTCGGCTTCGGCACCGGCTTCAATCACGACAAGCTGCCGAAAGCGCTGGTCGAGGAGGCGCAGAAACGAGACTTCCCGCTCTTCGAGGTCCCCTACTCGACCCCGTTCATCGCGATCACCGAGAAGGCCTTCGCCCGCCTCGTCAACGAGCAGTACGAGGTGCTGCAGCGCGGCATCGCCGTGCAGCGGCGGCTCGAGCGCCTGGTCCTCGAAGAGCGTGGCCTGGAGGAGATCGTCGCGACGATCTCCTCGGCGGTCGGCGGCACCGTGGCGATCCTCGGCGGCCGTGGAGAGCGCCTCGCCGGGCGCGGCCTTCCGCCGCGAGCTCTCCGCCGAGGCGGTCAACGCGATCCGCGAGGAAGCGCTCGCGCACACCGCCGACGGGCACCCCTTCGTGCCCGCCCACCCGGCGGTGGCCGGCCGCGCCCTCGCCCACCCGGTGATCTCGCCCGGCGGTGGGCCGCCGCAGGCCTGGGTGGTGATCGTCCGCGACTCGGGCGGCCTCGGCGACTTCGAGCGGCTGATCCTGCAGCAGGCGGTCGCCGTCGTCGCCCTCGAGCTGATGCGCCGCCGCGTCGCCAGCGAGACCGAGCGCCGCCTCGCCGGCGACGTCCTCGCCGGGGCGCTGGGCGGTCGCCTCGAGCCCTCCGAGCTGCGCCGGCGGCTCGAGCCCTTCGGGATCGGCGACGAGGCCGCGGTGCTGGTCTTCGACCTCGACGATCCCGGCCGCCGCCGAGCCGGTGCTGGAGCGGGCGCTGGCCGCCGACGCCTGCCCGGCAGTGGTCGCGCCGCACGCCAGCGGCCGCCGCGAGCTGCTCTGCGCGGTCGTCGACGCCGCCGACCGCGACCCGGTCGACCTCGCCGCCGACGCGCGCAAAGCGCTCACCGTCAGATCGCGGCATCGTCCGCGCCGCCGCCAGCCGCCCGGCGCCGCCCGAGAACCTGCGCCACTCCTTCCACGAGGCGCGCTGCGCCCTGGAGGCGACGGCGATCGACAACGGCAGCGCTCCCGAGGTCGCGTCCTGGACGCGACCTCGGCGCCTTCACGCTGCTGCTCTCGATCCAGGACGACGAGGCGCTGAAGCTCTACTGCGACAGCGTCCTCGGCCCGATCGAGGAGGGCGACGAGGAGTACGGCGGCGAGCTGCTGCGCTCGCTGGAGGCCTTCATCGAGCAGAACGGACAGTGGGAGAAGGCCGCCCGCGAGGTCTACTGCCACCGCCACACGCTGCGCTACCGGATGCGCCGAGTCGAGGAGCTGACCGGTCGCGACCTCTCCCGCGCCCACGACCGGATCGAGTTCTGGCTGGCGATCGCGCGCCAGGGAGCTGGTCACGTGAAGGTCGGCGATTCCCGCCGAGATCAAGCCCGACGAGTACCGGGTCGCGATCACGCCGGCCGGTGTGCGCGAGATGGTCGAGCACGGCCACGAGGTGCTGGTCGAGGCCGGCGCCGGCGAGGGCAGCGCGATCGCCGACGCCGACTTCGTGGCCCAGGGCGCCCGCATCGTGCCCGACGCCGCCGCCGTCTTCGGCGAGGCCGAGATGGTCCTGAAGGTGAAGGAGCCGCAGCCGCCCGAGGTCGAGATGCTGCGCCCGGGCCAGCTCCTCTTCACCTACCTGCACCTCGCCCCCGACCCCGAGCTGACCCGCGGCCTCTGCGGCTCCGGGCGCGACCTGCGTCGCCTACGAGACGGTCGAGGACGCACGCGGGCGTCTGCCGCTGCTGGCGCCGATGAGCGAGATCGCCGGCAAGATCGCAACCCAGGCCGGCGCCTTCATGCTCGAGAAGCCGCTCGGCGGCCGCGGCATCTTGCTCGGTGGCGTGCCCGGCGTCGCCGCCGCCAACGTGATGGTGATTGGCGGCGGCGTCGTCGGCATGAACGCAGCTTTCATCGCGATCGGGATGGAGGCCGACGTCTTCGTCTTCGACAAGTCGATCGACCGGCTGCGCGAGCTGGAGATCGACTTCGCCGGGCGCTGCTCGACCGTCTACTCGACCACGCTGGCGGTCGAGGAGATGCTGCCGCGCGCCGATCTGGTGATCGGCGCCGTCCTCGTCCACGGCGCCCGCGCGCCCTACGTCGTCCGCCGCGAGCAGCTGGCGCTGATGAAGCCCGGCGCCGTGCTGGTCGACGTCGCGATCGACCAGGGCGGCTGCTTCGAGACCTCGCACCCGACCACCCACGACGAGCCGACCTTCGAAGTCGACGGGATCACCCACTACTGCGTCGCCAACATGCCCGGCGCGGTACCGATCACCTCGACCCACGCGCTCACCAACGCGACCCTGCCCTACGCGATCGCCCTCGCCGACGAGGGCGTCGCCGGCGCGATCCGGCGCGACCCCGGCCTGCGTCCCGGCGTCAACGTGGCCGCCGGGGTCGTAACCCACCCGGCGGTAGCCGAAGCCGTGGGCACGACCTGCACGCCTGTCGAGCAGGCACTGGAAACCTCGGCCGACGGGCCTCAAAGCGAGACATATAGATCGCTTTGAGTCCCGTCGGCCCCAAAGGCGGAGGCAAGTGATGGATGGCGGAGAAGACGAAGCTTCGGAACTTCATTGGCGGCGAGGCAGTGGACCCGGCCGAGGGTGGCACGGAGGACGTGATCAACCCTGCCACCGGCTCTGTGATCGCCTCGGCGCCGCTCTCGACCAAGCCCGACGTCGATGCCGCCGTCGCGGCGGCCAAGGGCGCCTTCCCGAGCTGGGCGGCGACGCCGCCCGGCGAACGGGCGCGAGCGCTGCTGCGTATGGCCGACCTGATCGAGGAGCGCGGCGAGGAGATCGCCGACCTCGAAGTCCGCCGACGCGGGCAAGCCGCGCAGCGCCGTGGTCGAGGACGAAATCCCGGTCATGGCCGACCAGCTGCGCTTCTTCGCCGGCGCCGCGCGGACGATGGAGGGCCGCGCCGCCGGCGAGTACATGGAGGGCCACACCTCCTTCATCCGCCGTGAGCCGATCGGCGTGATCGGCCAGATAACCCCCTGGAACTACCCGCTGATGATGGCGATCTGGAAGATCGGCCCGGCCCTGGCAGCCGGCAACACGATCGTGCTGAAGCCGGCCGAGACGACGCCGCTGAGCACCCTGCTCTTCGCCGAGTGGTGCGCCGAGATCCTGCCCGCCGGCGTCTTCAACGCGATCGGCGGCCACGGCGAGCCGACCGGAGCCGAGCTGGTCACCCACCCCGACGTCGGCGATGGTCTGTCTGACCGGCTCGCCGCCGACCGGCAAGTGGATCGCCAGGGCAGCGGCCGACACGCTGAAGCGGGTCCACCTGGAGCTGGGCGGCAAGGCGCCGGTGGTGATCTTCGACGACGCCGACATGGAGACGGCGATGGAGACGATTGCCGGCACCGGCTACTACAACGCCGGCCAGGACTGCACCGCGGCGACCCGGGTGCTCGCCGCCAAGGGGGTCTACGACGATGTGGTCAGCGGCCTCGCCGGCGAAGCCAAGGGCCTGGTCCTCGGCGACACCCTTTCGGCCGAGACGACCTTGGGCCCGCTCAACTCCGCCCGCCAGCGCGAGCGGGTCGAGGGCTTCCTCGGGCGCAAGCCGGGCAACGCCGAGATCGTCACCGGCGGCGGGCAGCCGGATCTGCCCGGCTTCTTCCTCGAGCCGGCGGTCGTCGCCGGCCTCGAGCAGGGCGACGAGATGATCCAGGACGAGATCTTCGGCCCGGTGATCACCGTGCAGCCGTTCGACGACGAGGCGAAGGCGATCGAGTGGGCCAACGGCACCCGCTACGGGCTTGCCTCCTCGGTCTGGACGCGCGACGTCGGCCGGGCGATGCGGGTCGCAAACGCGCTCGAGTTCGGCTGCGTCTGGATCAACGACCACATCCCGCTCGTCTCCGAGATGCCGCACGGCGGCTTCAAGCAGTCCGGCTACGGCAAGGACCTGTCCGTCTACGCGCTGGAGGACTACACCGAGATCAAGCATGTAATGATCAACCTCGAATGAGGCTTGCCATCGCAGGGGTGGCGGTCACCGCGCTGGTGTTCATCGCCGCGGCGCCCGCTGCCGAAGGAGAAGAAGAAGTCGCGCGCTGCCATGGGCGGCGGGCGACGATCGTCGGCAGCGAAGGCGACGACGTCCTGCAGGGGACCCCGGGCCGCGACGTGATCTGGGGCGGCGGCGGCGATGACACGATCTCGGGCAGCCTCGGCAACGACCTGCTCTGCGGCGGCCCGGGGGCTGACGTGATTCACGGCGGTCGGGGCAACGACGTCGCCGACGGCGGCGCCGGCGACGGCGATCGAGTCTACGGCGACCTCGGCGACGACAAGCTGCTCGGCGGCTCCGGAGACTACGACGAAGTCGCCGGTGGGCTCGGCATCGACACGCTCAACGGTGGCCCGGGCAACTTCGATTTCGTCCACGGCGACTACGGCTACGACCGCATGGACGGTGGCCCCGGCAAGGGCGACATCGCCTCCTTCGCGACCGATGTCGGCGCCGGGCAGGACGGCGGCGTCAAGGCCTCGCTGGCGGCGCACCGCGCTCGCGGCGACGGCCACGATCGCCTCTTTCGCTTCGAGAGCGTCGAAGGCTCGGCCTTCGACGACATCCTCGTCGGCAACGGCCAGGGCAACGTGATCGACGGTGGCGCCGGCGACGACGTGATCCGCGGCGGCGGTGGCAAGGACGAGCTGCTCGGCGGGCAGGGGAGCGATCGCTGCAACGGCGCCAAGGGCCGCACGACCTCATGCGGGCGGGAAGCGAAGCTGAAAGCCTCCGCCTACGTCGAACTCGACACGCCGCTCGATTCGGCGCCAGGCGGGGGCGGTGGCCTGGTGCTCGTCGGCGGCGGCGGCAACGACGACTTCACCGTCGCCTTCGACGAAGCCTCCTCGACCTTCGGCGTCACCGCGGCCAGCGGCATCGCCCTCGGGCCGGGCTGCAACCGGGTCAGCGCCGTGCAGGCGAGCTGCCCGAGCGACGGGCCCGCCCGTTGGTTCACGGCCGATCTGGGCCCCGGGCGCGACAGCCTCAGGGTCGAAGGCTCCCTGGCGGGGGCACAGAACGTCCGCATCGCCGGTGGGCTCGGCAACGACACGATCCACGGCGGCTCCGAGGACGACCTGATCGAGGGCGGCTACGGCGCCGACCACCTCTATGGCGGCGCCGGCGCCGACGGCCTGATCGGCAGCAGGCCCGGGCCGACCTATCTCTACGGTGGGCCGGACGGCGATCTGCTCGCCGCCGGGGGCGGTTGCGCGGGGGGCGCCCTGGTCGGCGGTCCCGGCCGCGACGACGCCTCCTTCGCCGAGACGCCGGCCCATCCCGGCATCCTCCACGTCTCCTTCCCCGCCCACGCCGCCTGGATCGACGCGGTCCCCGGCTGTCACAGAGTCCACCTCTCGGCGACCGACGAGGACATGGAGGGCTCTTTCGACAACGACATCCTCGTCGGCGACAGTCGCGCCAACGCGATCCTCGGCCAGCCGGGCGAAGACAGCTTCTACGGCGGCGGTGGCGAAGACGTGATCGATGCCCGTGACGGGATGCGCGACAAGTCGATCCAGTGCGGTCGCGGCACGGCGCCGAAGCCGGGCAAGCCGATTCACGGCAGCGCGGAAGGCCGCGCCCTCACCGATCCCTTCGATCCATCCCCGGTCCTCTGCGCGGTCTCCAAGCACGGCCATCCGGTCGACGGCCTCGGCCACACCTCCGAACCCTGAGACCCGGCTAACGGCCGCGGCCGTCGCTGTTGGCCACCGCGCAAGCCTCGTCGGGGCCGACGAAGGGAGCCAGCGTCACGTAGGTCGCCAGCGGCGCGATCTCCTGCATGCTCTCGGCGCCGCCGCGCATCACCTGGTCGTAGATCATCGAGTAGATCGCGCCGCCGATCGCCTCGGCGGCGATCGGGCTGGCATCGGGTTTGCGCTCGAAGCCCGGCACCAGCAGCGCCTCCATGCTGGTCATCACCTGGTCCCGTTGTTCCAGCGCCCGCTTGCCGGCGGCGTAGACGTCAACGGCGCCCAGCGTCGTGTAGTCCGGCTCGGCCGCGCAGAAGGCGAACATCGCGCCGAAGGCGCCGCGGACGGCGTGCGGCCAGTCGGGGGCGCGGCGGAAGGCGGGCAGCGTCGTCGCCAGCATCTGCGAGGAGCCGCTGTCGACGGCCGCGAGCATCGCCTCCTCCTTGTCGGCGAAGTTCGCGTAGAAGGTCGAGAGTGAGATCGAGGCACGGGCGGCGATGTCGCCGATCGTCATCGCCGGGTAGCCCTTCTCGGCGACGACTGCGGCAAGGGCGCGCAGGATGCGGTCGGCCGGGTCGTAGCCGGTCGGCGGCCCGCCGTTGTGCGCCGGGCGGTTGCGCGGCCGGCGAAGCGGCGCCGGCGGCGGCGTGTAGGCGGCGAGCCAGTCCCACATCGGCTGGATCAGCTCGGCCAGCTCGTCCTCTTCGTCTCGATACAGGCGGGTGTGGATCACCTTGCGCAGCCCGCCGACCATCGCCCGCACGATCTCGGGGGGCATCTCGGCACGGCCCGGCATTTGATCGAGGGTCGCCGAGACGAATGCCTGCACGGAATCGATCGTGGCGTCGATCTCCTCGACCGCACGCGGGCCGGCGGCGTAGATCTCGACCAGGCACATCCGCGCCGCGGAGGACTGCTCGACGATCAGCCGGATGAAGGCGTCGAAGGCAGCGCGAGCCCGCGCTTCGTCTAGGGGCGGGCCGTCGTCGCGGAAGATGTCGCCTACGGTCGGCCCGACGAACGCCTGCAGCGCCGCCAGCAGGCACTCTTCCTTGTCGCGGAAGTGGGCGTAGAAGGCGCTGCGCGAGACACCCGAGAGCTCGAGCAGGTCCTCGACCCGGGTCCCCTCGTAGCCCTTCTCGGCGACCACGGCAACCAATGCCGCGAAGAGCCGCTCGCGCTGGTTTCGCGCCACCTCCTCCGCCGGCAGTCGCTGTCCCGGTCGCAGCTTGCGATCGTGCAGCGTGCCTGCGTCCCCCCACGGCGTCCTGACCATCGCGACCGGACCATATCCGGCCATACCGTCACCTCCGTGGTGTCGTCGAATTCGTGGAGCACGGGATGGTACGCCGGGTTCTTTCGGAACGCAAGTGTTCCCGAGTAAAAAGTTTCCCTTTCCCCTCGTTTAAAGCCATCTGTTAGGAGCTTCGCGGCATTCTTAACATGAAGAAACGAGCTGGGACTTGATTTTTGCGTAAGCATATGTTCTTATTCAGGCCAGGCCATCGATGCCGCAGCAACAGCCGGTTCCCTGCCGGCATCCCTGCGCCGCCGACCCCCTTCCGGCGGCGATCGAACAAACATCGCCCCGGGCCCGGCGCTCCCTCGCCGGCCCGGGCTGTTTGTTCTTCGCCAGGCTCGCGGTGGCCTTGAACTAGGCTTTCGCGCATGGCCCGTAGCCCGAGCGAGGACGAGGCCGCCGCGATCGCGGCGGCGGTTGAGCGCTTTCGCATGGAGACGGCTGCGGCGCCAGGCGGTGAGGAGGAGGCCATCGGCCCGTGGCAGCGGGCCGCGCTGCTCGAAGGGGATCGGCGCGAAGGGCACTGTCGATGACTCAGAAGGAGGAGCGAAATGGCTGTCGTGAAGATCATCGAGTTGGTTGGTAGCTCGAAAACGTCCACCGACGACGCGGCGCGGCAGGCGCTGAACCAGGCTCAGGGCACGTTGCGCAACATTCGGGCGGTGGACATCGTGTCCACTGGGATCAGGGGCGAGAACCTTGATGAGTACCGCGCTCATGTGCGGGTGGCCTTTTTGATCGAGGGGACGGATATCGATTAGCGGTTGTGGGGAAGGGGCGGGAGTCCCCCTCCCCAAACGAGCGGCTGGCGCCGCTCTTGAGTGTTTGGGGAGGGGGACTCCCGCCCCTTCTCGACAGTTGGCTAGATTTCCGTCTTATGAGTTCGGAGCCATCCGAGGTTTCTCGCGAGGAAGCTCAAAAGCTGCTTGACGAAGGCGCGCAATTGGTTGATGTGCGGGCCGATCATGAGTGGGAGATTGGGCGGATCGCTGGCGCTACTCATTTGCCGCTCGCTGAGTTGGCTGAGCGGAGCGGGGAGATCGACAAGGATCGGCCTGTTGTTCTGTATTGCCGTGGTGGCAATCGGTCGACGATGGCTACGGAGGCGCTTGTGGCTGAGGGGTATGACGCCAAGAAGCTCAGCGAGGGGATCGTTGGTTGGGCTGGGGCCGGGCTGGCGCTTGAGCCGGAGGGCGGTGTCGTGGCCGAGTCGGGTGAGGCGGCGGCGATCCTTCATGCCCGCAAGAGACTGCCTCCAGAGCTGACCAAGTCCTAAATACCCTAATCCCTGTCAGGTTTTGCTATTTTTCCTGGCGTGGAGGTCGTCGTCGATCAGCAGAAGGAGCAGCGCGGCAAAGGGCGCACCGGCACTCTGGAGAACCCGGAGCGCTACGAGAACGTGCCCGGCCACATCATTCCGATCCTCGAGCGCGAGTTCGACGACTTCGACAATGAAGCCGAGACCTTCCTCGCCGGCAAGATCCCCGAGGACGAGTTCATCGGCTTCCGCCTCAAGCAGGGCGTCTACGGCCAGCGCCAGCCCGACGTGCAGATGGTCCGCGTCAAGCTCCCCTTCGGCGGCGTAACCCCGGAGCAGATGGAGGCCTTCGCCGGCGTGGTCGAGAAGTACGCGCCGCTCAACAAGGGCCACATCACCACCCGGCAGAACATCCAGATCCACCACGTGCCGCTGCGCGACATGGAGTCGCTGCTGCGCGAGATCGCCGAGGCCGACCTCTCTTCGCGCGAGGGCTGCGGCAACACGGTCCGCAACGTCACCGGCGACCCCTGGGCCGGGGTCGCGGCCGACGAGGTCTTCGACCCGACGCCCTACGCCGGCGCCTACGTCCGCTACTTCGTCCGCCACCCGACGACGCAGCTGATGCCGCGCAAGATTAAGACCGCCTTCACCGGCTCCGACGAGGATCGCGCGATCACCGGCATCCACGACATCGCCTTCATCTCGCGCGAACGCGACGGCGTCAAGGGCTTCGAGATCCGCGTCGGCGGCGGCACCTCGATCATGGCCCGGATCGCGCCGACGCTCTACGACTTCGTCGAGGCGGACAACGGCGACTACCTCAAGGTCTCCGAGGCGGCGCTGCGGATCTTCGACCGCCAGGACTGGCTGCGCGTCAACCGCGCCCGCGCCCGGATCAAGGTCCTGATCGACAAGATCGGCATCGACGCCTTCCGCGAGCAGGTCGACGAGGAGCTCGAGGGCGACTGGGTGGCCGAGCGCGATTTCGACGTCGAGCGGCTGCGCTTCGACGACGACGAGGAGGCCAATGCCCCGGCGCCACCGCTGGAGCCGGCCTCGCCCAACGGCGATCACTCCGAGTTCGAGCGCTTCTGCGAAGGCAACGTGCAGGCGCAGCGCCAGCAGGGCTTTTCCGCGGTCGAGGTGAAGGTCTACCGCGGCGATCTGACGCCGGAGCAGTTCCGCGGCCTCGCCGCGATCATGCGCGACTTCACCGGCGGCTACGCGCGCAGCACCGTCCAGCAGAACCTGGTCCTGCGCTGGGTCCGCGACGAGGCGCTCTACGAGGTCTGGCAGCGGCTCGGCGAGCTCGGCCTCGGCGAGGCCGGCGCCCGCGAGATCACCGACGTGGTCAGCTGCCCGGGAACCGACAGCTGCAAGATGGGCATCACCAGCTCGATGGGCCTCAACCAGGCGATCAAAGAGCGGCTCGAGGAGATGGGCATCCGCGACGGGTTGACCCGCAAGATCCACGTCAAGATGAGCGGCTGCCCGAACGGCTGCAGCCAGCACCACATCGCCAACATCGGCTTCTACGGCGCTTCGCTGAAGGTGGGCGAGCGCCAGGTGCCCGCTTACATTCCGCACATCGGCGGCAATTACGAGGGCGGCGAGGTGGTCTTCGGCACGCGGTTGAAGTCCCGCCTGCCGGCCAAGCGCGTCCCCGAGGCGGTCGAGCGCTGGGTGCGGCTCTACGAGGCCGAGCGCGCCGGCGAGGGCGAGGAGTTCAACCCCTTCGCCGAGCGAATCGGCGCCGCCCGCTTCGAAGCGGAGGTCAAGGACCTGACGCTGCCGGCCGAGTTCAGCCTCGAGACGATGCAGCAGTTCATCGATTGGAACCGATCCAGCCCCTATAAGGTCGAGAGGGGCGAGGGCGAGTGCGCGATATGAACCCCGTTGCCGCGCCGCCGAAAATCCAGGACCCGGAGGCGATCGCCGCTGCGCTCGAGGACCGCACGGCCGAGCAGACGGTCGAGTGGATGTTCGAGACATTTGGCGAGAGCCATTACATCGCCTGCTCGTTTCAGAAAACGAGCTCGGTGACGGCGCACCTGGCGAGCAAGATCAACCCCAACGCGCGCTTCTTCTACCTCGACACCGACGTGCTCTTCCCGGAGACCTACGAGACGCGCGACCGCCTCGCCGAGACGCTCGGGATCGAGTTCGACCGCTACCACAACCTGACCCTGGCCGAGCAGGCCGCCAAGCACGGCGACGAGCTCTGGAACCGCGATCCCGACGCCTGCTGCGGATTGCGCAAGGTCGAGCCGATGCGGCGGGCGCTCTCTTCCGTAGACTGCTGGCTCGCCGGCGTCCGCCGCGAAGACTCCGCCAGCCGCGCCAAGACCCCGAAGTTCGGCTGGGACAAGCGCTTCGAGCTCTGGAAGCTCAACCCGCTTGCGGACTGGTCCGAACGCGACATCTGGAACTACATCCATGAGCACGACCTCCCGTACAATCCGCTCCACGATCGCGGCTACCCCTCGATCGGTTGCACGCACTGCACCAAACCGGTCGGCCCGGGCGCTTCGCCGCGCGACGGCCGCTGGGCGGGTCTCGAAAAGACCGAGTGCGGGATCAACTAGCGGCGCCGGCATAAAAAAGCAGAACCCCCTTCCGTTAGACGAAAGCGGACGCCCTATCCCCTTCCTACCGATTGGTGAGACTGTTCGATGAGCGAGACGATGACTGAGCTATCCCTGACACTTGACGAGCGCCACACCGCCGACTTCGAGATGATCGGCAACGGCGGCTTCGCGCCGCTGACCGGCTTCCAGGGATCCGCCGACTGGGAGCGCGTCTGTTCTGAGATGCGTACCACCGGCGGCGACTACTGGCCGATCCCGATCACCCTGGCGACCGACCTCGAGTGCGAGGTCGGCGACGTCGTCGCGCTCTCCAGCGACGAAGGCAAGCCGTTGGGGCGGATCAGGGTCGAGGAGATCTGGCAGCGCGACGTCAAGCGCGAGGCCGAGCAGGTCTACGGGACGACGGACGGGGAGCACCCCGGCGTCGCCGCGATCTACGAGGAGGGCAACCGGATGATCGCCGGCCCGGTCGAGGTCGACGCCCTGCCCGATCATGAGGAGGCCTTCATGCGCCGCTACAAGACGGCAGCTGAGCACAAGGCCGACTTCGAGGCACGCGGCTGGAAGAAGATCGTCGCCTTCCAGACCCGCAACCCGATCCACCGCGCCCACGAGTACCTGACCAAGGCGGCGCTGGAGACCTGCGACGGGCTCTTCATCCACCCGCTGATCGGCAAGACCAAGGCCGGCGACATCCCCGCCGACGTGCGGATGCGCTGCTACGAGGTGCTGATGGAGAACTACTACCCGAATGACCGGGTGGTGCTGGGCGTGAAGCCGGCGAAGATGCACTACGCCGGCCCGCGCGAGGCGGTCTTGCACGCGATCGTCCGCCGCAACTACGGGGCGACGCACTTCATCGTCGGCCGCGACCACGCCGGCGCCGGCGACTACTACGGTACCTACGACGCGCAGAAGATCTTCGAGACGATCGACATCGACGAGCTCGGGATCGAGCCGCTGATGTTCGAGCACACCTTCTGGTGCAACGAGTGCGAGGGGCTTGCTTCGAACAAGACCTGCCCGCATGACCAAGAGGCGCGCCTCTTCCTTTCCGGAACCAAGGTCCGCGAAATGCTCGGCAACGGCGAAAGGCCGCCGCACGAGTTCTCGCGTGACGAGGTCGCCGACATCCTGATCGACGCTTACAAGGAGGACTGAAAGAGCATGGCTGGCGAGAAGGGCTTCACCCTCTGGTTCACCGGGCTTTCCGGTGCCGGCAAGACGACAATCTCCAGGCTGCTGGAGGGACACCTGCGCGAGCGCGGCTCGAAGCTGGAGATCCTCGACGGCGACGTGGTGCGCGAGAATCTCTCCAAGGGGCTCGGCTTCTCGAAGGAGGACCGCGACACCAACATCCGTCGCATCGCCTTCGTCGCCGACCTGCTCAGCCGCAACGGCGTGCCGGTGATCACCGCGGCGATCTCCCCCTACGCCGAGATCCGCAAAGAGGCCCACGAGCTGATGGGCGAACGCTTCATCGAGGTCTACGTCAAGGCCTCGGTCGACACCTGCGCCGAGCGCGACGTCAAGGGCCTCTACGCGAAGGCGTTCTCGGGCGAGATCAAGGAATTCACCGGGGTATCGGACCCGTACGAGATTCCCGAGAATCCGGATTGGGTCTGCGACACCGAAAACGAGAGTCCTGAGGAGTCGGCTGAGAAGCTGCTCGCGTTTCTCGAGTCGCGGGAGCTGATCCCGGCGGCTGCGGTTACTGCCTGACGGCTCTCGGGGGGGGAGGGGCGGCGAACCCCTCCCCAAACGAGCGGCGGAGCCGCTCTTGAGTGTTTGGGGAGGGGTTCGCCGCCCCTCTTCTCAGGGACTGCCTGGGCACCAACCGCTGGGAGGATCCCGCGGCTCGAGGTTGTTCTAAGGCTTTTGTGGGACTTGGGGGTCGGCTAGGCCGTAGGTGTCGTAGGCGCCGAACTTTGCGAAGGTCTTGTGGGTTGGGCCGTGGTAGTCGGATGAGGCCGTGGGGACCAGGTTCAGCTCGTTGCAGAGTTTGAGTAGGTGTTCTGTTTGCTCTTTGGTGTGGCTGGGGTAGAAGGTCTCCACGCCGTCCGCTTTCAGGGAGCGGATCAGGTCCTCTACCTCGGTTGGGTCTTTGATGTCCCAGTAGGGGTGGGCGATTACGGCGGCTCCGCCGGCCTCGTGGATCAGGTCTATGGCCTGCTCTGCGGTTGGCCACTTGCGGGGGACGAAGGCCTTGCCTCCCGGGACGAGGTACTCCTCGAAGAAGGGACCCAGGTCGCCTTTGGCGCCTGCTGCGCGGGCGATGTGGGGGCGGCCGATCGAGAGGGCGTCGCCGGCCTCTCGGATCGCGTCGTCCAGGGTCAGGAAGAAGCCCCATTTGCGCAGCCGCTCGACGATTTCTCCCGCCCGTTCCACCCGGGCCTGCTGCGCGCGCTCGCAGGTCGCGGCGATCTTCTCCAGGTCGACCCAGTAGCCGCAGATGTGCAGGTCTTCGGCGTACTCGTGCACGCAGGACATCTCGATTGCAGGGACCAGCTCGATCCCCATCGTCTTCGCCGCCTCGGCGGCCTCGGGCACCCCGGCGATCGCGTCGTGATCGGTCAGCGCCAGGGTCGTAACCCCGGCTTCCCAGGCCATCGCAACGACCTCAGCCGGCGCAAGCTGCCCGTCGGAGACGGTCGAATGGCTCTGAAGCTCGATCAACATTGAGGCGGCAGCCTAGCCGCCCCGGCCGTTCTCGAAAGTGTTCGGAACAATTAGTTGGGGCTCAGACGAACAACCTTCAAATTTGTTCGGTACAATTAAAATATGACTGAACCAAACAAATTCAACCCCAGCCGTCGGGGTCGACCGTCGCGCGCCGATGTCTACAAACGGCTGCAGGTCCAGATCGGGGAGTTGCGAGAGAAGCTCGGCGGGCTGCCTTCGCCGGAGGAGGCGGAGGGCATCTGGCGCGGCATTTGGCTGGAGGAGGCTCACCACTCGACTGCGATCGAGGGAAACACGCTCGTGCTCAAACAGGTCGAGCAGTTGCTCTCCGAGGGTCGCGCGGTCGGCAACAAGGAGCTGAGCGAATACCTCGAGGTGCGTGGCTACGCCGATGCCGCGGACTGGGTCTATGGGCATGGGATTCAGCCCGGGGATTGGGGAAGCGGCAAGCCAATCACCTTGGCTGAGGTGCGCCAGGTCCACACACTTGCGATGACGCCGGTCTGGGACGTGGCGCCTCACTCGCAGGCGACACCGCGAGAGCGTCCAGGCTCGTTTCGCGAGCACGACATCGAGCCGTTTCCAGGCGGGATGCGGCCGCCCGATTGGACCGAGGTGCCGGTGCTGATCCGAGACTGGATCGCCGACGCGCAGGCCCTGCGAAAGACCGACGAGTCTTCGATAGCCGAGGCTCTGGCGGCCCTCCATGCGCGCTTCGAGCAGGTCCACCCCTTCCTCGACGGCAACGGCCGCACCGGTCGGCTCGTCCTCAACCTCTTGCTGGTTCGCTTGGGCTATCCACCGGCGATCATCTACAAGGGCGACCGCCGTCGCTATCTGAACGCCCTGCGGCGCGCCGACGATGGTGACCCAGGGCCCCTCGGCGAGTTCCTGGCCCGGGCGATCCTCGACAACCTTTACAAGTTCGTCGTCCCCGCGATCGCCGGCCCGGCGCGGCTGGTCCCGCTTCCGGCGCTGGCGACGGAGGGGCTCTCAGCCAACGCGCTGAGGGTCGCCGCCGTCCGCGGCCGGCTCAAGGCGGCGAAGGCATCGGACGGAACTTGGCGCAGCTCCACCGCCTGGGTCGAGGAGTACGTCGCCAGCCGCTACAAGCGCCACCCGTCTGAATAGACTGCGCCGCCGTGTTCCAGAAGGTCCTCATTGCCAACCGCGGCGAGATCGCGATTCGGGTCGCTCGGACCCTCAAGGAGATGGGCATCGGCTCGGTGGCCGTCTACTCGGAGATCGATCGCGATGTGCCTCACGTGCGCGAGGCCGACGAGGCTTTTCTGATCGGCCCTGCGGTGCCGGCCGAGAGCTACCTGAACATCCTCAAGATCATCGACACCGCCAAGGAGGCCGGCGCCGAAGCGATCCATCCCGGCTACGGCTTCCTCGCCGAGAACGCCGACTTTGCCCGCGCCTGCGCCGAGGCCGGCATCGTCTTCATCGGCCCGCCGGCCGAGGCGATCGAAGCGATGGGATCGAAGACGAAAGCGCGCGAGATCATGGCCGAGGCCGGCGTGCCGATCGTTCCGGGTGCGACCGAGCCGGCGCCGGACATCGATGCCGCTCGCAAGCAGGCCGACGAAGCCGGCTACCCGGTCGCCTGCAAGGCGGCAGGCGGCGGCGGCGGCAAGGGGTTCCGCGTGGCGATGACGCCCGAGGATCTGCAGGAGGCCTTCGAAGGCTCGGCTCGCGAAGGCGAGAAGTTCTTCTCCGACGCGCGCGTCTACGTCGAGCGCTACCTCGAGGACCCGCGGCACGTCGAGGTCCAGGTCCTGGCCGATGGGCACGGCAACGTGATCCACATCGGCGAGCGAGATTGCTCGGTGCAGCGCCGCCACCAGAAGGTGATCGAGGAGGCCCCCGGCCCGCACGTCGACGCCGAGATGCGCGAGCGGATCGGCAAGATCGCCACCGACGCCGCAGCTGCCGTCGGCTACCGGGGCGCCGGCACGGTCGAGGGCATGCAGGTCGGCGACGAGTACTTCTTCCTCGAGATGAACACGCGGGTGCAGGTCGAGCATTGCGTGACCGAGATGGTCAGCGGCATCGACATCGTCCGCGAGCAGGTCCTCGTCGCCGCCGGCGAGCCGCTCTCGGTCGGCCAGGAAGACGTGCAGCTGCGCGGCTGGGCGATCGAGTGCCGGATCAACGCCGAGGCGGCGCACAAGAAATTCGCCCCGGCGCCGGGGGCGATCACGACTTACCGCGAGCCGGCCGGGCCCGGCGTCCGCGTCGACTCGGGTGTCGAAGCCGGCTCCGAGGTGACGCCGATGTACGACCCGATGGTCGCCAAGCTGATCGTCTGGGACGTCGACCGCGAGCACGCGACGCGACGGATGCTGCGCGCCCTCGATGAGTACGAGGTCGGCGGCCTGACCACCTTGATCCCTTTCCACAAGGCGCTGCTCGCCACCGAGCAGTGGCGCGGCGGCGAGACCTGCCGCGACCTGATGGAAGACCGCGACTGGCTCAAGTCGACCGCGCCGGCCGATGCCGGGCCTCCGACCGAGATCGAGGACGGGGCAGAGGTCGTCGCCCGCGACTACAAGGTCGAGGTCTCCGGCAAGCTCTTCGACGTAAAGGTGATCGGCGAGGCGATGGCCGGCAGCGCCGCTCCGGCGGCCGGCGGCAAGAAACCGCCGAAACGAGAGCGCAAGGCCGGCTCCGGCGGGGGCGCCTCCAGCGAGTCACTCCCCTCCCCGCTGCAGGGCACCGTGTTCAAAGTCGCGGTGGAGCAGGGCGCCACCGTAGAGGAGGGCGACCTGATCTGCGTGATCGAGGCGATGAAGATGGAGAACGAGATAGTCGCCCACCGAGCCGGCAAGGTCACAGTTCTCAACGTGACTGAGGGAGATGCTGTTTCCAGCGGGGACGTACTAGCCGTCATCGAGTAGGGGTTGGGCACCACTCCCCGCTCAACTTTTTCGGTGGTACCGCCGCGGCTGGCCGAGTTTGTATCGCCGAAAAAGTACAAGCCGCGGGGAGCGGTACCCAACCCCTACTTCCCGTGCTTCTGCTTTTCCCGCTGTTCCTTCTTCGTCTGTCGGATCTGCTGCTGGCGTTCCTTGCGTGTCAGCGGGATTTCGGACGCTTCTTCGCGGCAGGTTCGGCCGACGCAATCCTCCAAGTGGTCCAGCAGCAGGTGGTGGAGGTAGTTGCGGACCGGGAAGTAGTTGGGGATGCGGACGATGTTGTTGAGCTCGTAGGGGTCTTTTTCGAGGTCGTAGAGCTCCTTCTCGCCGTCGGGCCAGGCGATGTACTTGTAGGGGCCGAGGCGGAGCCCCTCGTAGTCCTTGGGCGGAGCCAGGATCGAGGCGGTGGCGCCTGCGTTTCGGTGAAGCTCGCCGGCGTGCGCGCGTTTGCGCGCCGGCGAGCTCTGATCACTGGGTTCGGCGATCGCGCCCTGTTCGTCGACATCGGTGGTTTCGACGAACGACTCGAAGAGGTAGGGGCGCAGGGTTTTGAGTTCGGGGTCCTGAAGGAAGGGCACCATCGAGCGCCCGTCGATGCTCTTGTCGGCTTCGACCCCGGCCAGTTCCAGCACGGTCGGAGCGATGTCGATGTTGCCGACGACCTCGTTGGATTCGGTGCCGGGGCGGATGTGCGGGCCGCGGATCAGGAAGGGGAGGTGCGTCGAAGGCTCGTAGGCGAGGAACTTGCCGCCGATCAGCCGGTGCTCGCCGTAGAAGAAGCCGTTGTCGGAGGTGAAGATGATGTAGGTGTTGCGCAGGCGGTGCAGCGAGCCCAGCGTGTCCATGATCAATTTGACCCCGTCGTCGATCGAGCGCAGCGACTCGAGCGCCTTGTCGTAGTAGACGCGGTAGGTGTGGATGTCGGCAAGCGAGAGGTAGGGCGCTTCGCGGATGAAGCGGGGCTTGTCGCTGACGTTGCCCTCGTCGAAACCCTGTCCGCGGTTGTGCGGCAGCGGCGCGCCCTTGAACCAGTCGTAGTGGCGTGGCGCCGGCTCGGGGCCCGCGGGGTGGCGGAAGTCGCCGTGGGGCGCGGTGTAGTCGAGCTGCAGGTAGAAGGGCTGTTCGGGGGAGGTGCCGCGCAGCTCCTCGTCGGCGATGTTGGTCAGCATGTCCGTCTCGTAGAAGCAGGGCAGGCCGTTGAGCGGCGCGAAGGGGCAGCCGAGGTCGTCGCGGACGCCGTATTCGCGCGTTTCCCAGCTTCCGGAATCGCCGTAGGGGCCTTCGACATTGCCGTTGTTGTTGAGCGAGTAGCCGTAGTAGTAGTGCTCGGTGTCGGCCTTCAGGACGGTGTGCCATGCGGTCCAGCCGGGCGGCACTTCGGTGCCGTTCGAGTACGGTTCGTCGCCGTAGCCGTTGAGGAACTTGCCGACGTGGATCGTGCGGTAGCCGGCGTTCTGCAGCCAGACGGCGAGGTTGTGCGTGTCGGCGGCACGGAAGGAGAAGCCGTAGTAGCCACCGTTGGGCTGGATGTTGCCCTTGACGCCGTTGTTGTGGGCGTAGCGGCCGGTCAGCAGGCTGACCCGTGAGGGGCAGCAGAGCGGGTAGGAGACGTAGTAGTTGTTGAAGGTCTCGCCTCGTTTGGCGATCATGTTGAGCGTGTTGGGCATTGCCTGCAGCTTCGGCTGGCCGAAGCTGGCGTAGAGCTCGTCGAGGGTCTGGTCGTCGGTCTGGATCACGACGAAGCTGGGCCGTTGCGGGATTTCGGCAGCGCTGACGCTCGTCTTCGGGCCGGCGAGGATGAGCAGGCAGAGCAGCAAGAGCAGGCCTGCCGCGAGGGACAGGCGGGCACTGCGAGACGCCTCGCTTTGTTTCATTCGGTACATGGATAGCTGTCGGCAGGCCGACCTAGGGGTCGAAACAACTGCCTGTGCTGAAGTTGCGAAACGCTAGAGATCGCTCAGGACGCGCCGAGCTTTTTGACGGCGTCGCGGAACGTTTTGACGGTGGCGCTCGGGGCTTTGCGGCCCTCGAGTTTCTCGCCGTGACGGTTGACCCAGATCACCGGCACGTTCATTTTCAGCAGCGGCGCGACGTCGTTGGTGTAGTTGCAGCCGATGTGCAGCCAGCCTTTCTTGCCGCCGATCCGCCGCGCCGCCTCTTTGAAGTGGACGGGGTCGGGCTTGTAGCTGCGCACCTGCTGGGCGGTGACGACGAGGTCCAGTTCGGTGCGCAGGTGGCGGCGCGAGATGCCGAGCAGTTTGTCGTCGATGTTGGAGACGATGCCGATCTCGTAGCGTTTGCCGAGCCGGTCCATCGCCGCGTTGGACTCGCGGAAGGGCAGCCAGTAGGCGACGCTGTTGGGCAGGAACTGCGCCCGTGAGGGCTCGATCTCCCAGCCCAGCTCGCCGGCGACCTTGACGATCGTGCGGCGCAGCACCTCGGCGTAGAGCTCGTAGGAGCCGGCCATGATTTCGGCCTGGACCTCCTTGAAACGGGCCAGGAAAGGCTCCTCGCTGAAGCTGAAGCCGTCTTTCTCCGCCTCTTTCTTGCAGGCGTCGATGATGCCTTTCTCCCAGTCGATCAGGGTGCCGTAACAGTCGGTGGTGACCCATTTGACGGTTTTGAGGCTGGGGAGTGGCATGGCGGCGGCGCATTATGCCAATCGCACCGAAGGCAGGCGGCGCGGCACTTGAAAGGTCGGATAGGCTGCCGGCCCGCGCCAGCGCGGCGCGCCTCCCAATGGACCTCCTCGAGTATCAGGGCAAGCAGCTTTTCGCCAAGCACGGCGTCGCCGTGCCGAGCGGCGAGGTCGCCGCGACGGTCGACGACGCGGTGGCCGCGGCGGAGCGGATCGGCTATCCCTGCGCGATCAAGGCGCAGGTGCTGATCGGGGGGCGCGGCAAGGCCGGCGGGATCAAGATCGCCAAGGACGCCGAGGAGGCGCGCGCCTACGCCGACGCGATCCTCGGCATGGACATCGTCGGGCCGCACGGCGAGGGCCCCTTCCGGGTCGATCAGGTCTGGATCGAGGGCGGCTCGGACATCGCCTCCGAGTACTACGCCTCGGTGATCCTCGACCGCGGCGAGAAGAAGCTGCTGGCGATGGTCTCGGCCAAGGGCGGGATGGATATCGAGGCCGTCGCCGCCGAGGACCCCGACGCGCTGGTCAAGCGGCACATCGACCCGACTCAACCTTTCGACGCTGCAGCGGCGCGGCCGATCGTCGACGCCGCCGGGCTCGACGAGGACGTCCGCGACCAGGCCGCCGAGGTGCTGGTCAAGTTGGCCGAGGTGGCGAGCTCCGAGGACGCCAGCCTGATCGAGGTCAACCCGCTGATCGTCACCGCCGAGCGCGAGGTGGTCGCGCTCGACGCCAAGGTGACGATCGACGGCAACGCCCTCTTCCGCCACCAGGACCTGGCCGAGATCGCCGACACCGCCGAGGACCCGCAGGAGGCGATGGCGAAGGAGAAGGGCCTCACCTACGTCAAGCTCGACGGCAACGTCGGCATCCTCGCCAACGGCGCCGGGCTCTGCATGTCGACCCTGGACGTGGTCGCCCAGGCGGGCGGCGCGCCGGCCAACTTCCTCGACGCGGGCGGCGGCTCCAAGGCCGAGGCAATTGTCGACGCGCTGACCGTGATCACCTCCGATCAGAAGGTGACGGCGATCCTCTTCAACATCTTCGGTGGCATCACCCGCTGCGACGAGATCGCCAAGGGCATCGTCACCGCCTCGGCGCAGATGGATCTGAAGCTGCCGCTGGTCGTGCGGCTCGACGGCACCAACTCCGAGGAGGGTCTGAAGATCCTCGCCGAGGCCAACCTGGCCAACCTGCGCCAGGAGACGACGATGCTCGACGCGGCGCGCCGCGTCGTCGAGTTGGCCGGGGGCAACGGCTGATGTCGATCATCGTCGGCAACGAGACCAAGCTCGTCGTCTCCGGCCTGACCGGTCGCGAGGGCTCCTTCCATGGGTTGCGCAACCGTGCTTACGGGACCGATCTGGTCGCCGGGGTCACGCCGGGCAAGGGCGGTCAGGACGTCGAGGGCGTTCCCGTCTTCGACTCGATCTCCGACGCGGTCGAGCAGCAGGGCGCCAACACCTCGATGATCTTCGTGCCGGCGCGCTTCGCCGCGCCGGCGATCGACGAGGCGATCGAGTCCGGTGTCGACACGGTTATCGCGATCACCGAGGGCATCCCGGTGCTCGACATGCTGAAGACTTACTGGAAGGCCAAGGAGGCCGGTGTCCGGCTGATCGGGCCGAACTGCCCCGGCGTGCTCTCGCCCGGCAAGGCCAACGTCGGCATCATCCCGGCCCAGTTCTTCGATCCCGGCAAGATCGGCGTCGTCTCCAAGTCGGGCACGCTGACCTACCAGATCGGCAACGAGTTGAAGCAGGCGGGCGAGGGCAACTCCTCGATCGTCGGCATCGGCGGCGACCCGATCATCGGCTCGGACTTCATCGACATCCTCACCATGTACGAGGCCGACCCCGAGACCGAGCTGATCGTGATGGTCGGCGAGATCGGCGGCGACGCCGAGGAGCGCGCCGCCGAGTTCATTGCCGCCGAGATCTCAAAGCCCGTCGTCGCCTACATCGCCGGCTTCACCGCGCCGCCCGGCAAGCAGATGGGCCACGCCGGCGCGATCATCTCCGGCTCCTCGGGCACGGCGCAGGCGAAGAAGGACGCGCTCGAAGCGAAGGGCGTGCGGGTCGGCGAAAGCCCTACCGAGACGGCGGCTATAGCTGTGGAAGTCTTGAGAGGATCTGGGTAGGGGTTCCGCTTAACTTTTTCGGTGGAGCGTTTGGCGGCTGGCCGCGGTTGGATCGCCGAAAAAGTACAAGACGCTCCACCCCTACCCAGATCCTCTTCCTATACTCGGACGGCTATGGCGGACACCATTTCATTTGCGAGGGGAGCTCCTAGCGCCGACATCTTGCCTAGGGAAGCCGTTAGGGATGCTGCGGCTGTCGCGCTTGCCGAGGATTGGGAAAAGGCGCTCTCCTACGGCACCGGGATCGGACATCCTGGGCTTTGCGAGTGGATTGGTGAGCGGCATGGGGGGCTTGACGCTTCGCAGGTGATGGTCGCCAACGGGTCGCTGGAGGCGGGGTGGATGCTGTTCGATCATCTGCTGGAGCCGGGGGACCGGGTCGTGGTCGAGCAGCCGACCTACGACCGCACGCTCTTGATGCTGCAGCGGCTCGGGGTCGAGCTGGTGCCGGTGGCGCTGGAGGACGACGGGCTCGATCTGGCAGCGTTCGAGGCGGCGCTTGCCGAGGGGCCGATCAAGCTCGCTCACATCATTCCCAACTTCCACAACCCGGCGGGCTGCACGCTCTCGGCCGAGAAGCGGGTGCGGCTGGTCGAGCTGGCCGCCGAGCACGGCTTCTGGATCTTCGAGGACGACCCCTACCGCGAGCTGCCCTTCGAGGGCGAGGCGCTGGAGACGATGCTCGCGATCGACAGGGCGGAGCGGGTGGTCCACGCCTCCTCGTTCTCCAAGACCGTCAGCCCCGGCGTACGGGTCGGCTATCTGGCCGGGCCGGCGGGGGAGATCGCCAAGCTGGCCAGGCGAGCCAACGAGACCTACATCTCACCCAACATGCTGGCCGAGGCCGTCGTCCTGGAGCTCTGCCGCTCGGGGGCCCTCGACCGCAACATCGAGTTCGTCAAGGGCGCCCTGCGCGACCGCCGCGATGCGCTGGTCGGCGCCCTGCGCGAGCAGATCCCCGAGGCCGAGTTCGTGGTCCCGGGTGGCGGCTACTTCCTCTGGCTCGATCTCGCCGAGGGCACCGATACGACGGTGCTGCTGGCAGAGGCCAAGGGTGAGGGAGTCGTCTTCGTAGCCGGGCCCGACTTCATGATCGACGGCGGCGGCAACAGCCTCCGTCTCTCCTTCGCCAGCGTGCCGCCGGAGCGGATCCCCGAGGGGGTCGCGCGCATTGCCAGGGCGCTGGAGAGCATCCGCGCCGGCTCGCCGGCCTGAGCCCTGCCTCAGCGCCCGTAGCGGTCGTTCGACAGCACGAGTTGCTCGGGGATCGTCGCCCGCGGTGGCGGCGCCGGGTCGGCGCGGACCGAGACCGTCTCGGCGACGCTGCGGGAGACGCGGTGCGATCCGCTCGCGGAGAGGATCGTCACGCCCTCTTCGCCGGAGCTCTCGACCGTGCCCTCCAGCCCCGGGTCCATCCCGGCGTCCTTGAGGTAGTGCAGCAACTCCTCGGCCTCGTTCTCGAAGCGCAGTACGACCACCTTGGCACCGGGCTCGACGTCGGAGAGGAGAGAGCCCTGCTCGCGAGCGCCCTCGACGATCGGGTGGCCGTGGGGGCAGGTCGTCGCGTCGCCGATCGCCGCCCGCATCCGCTCCTCCAGCACCGGCGACATCGCGTGCTCGATCCGCTCCGCCTCCTCGTGCACCTCGTCCCAGGGGATGCCGAGCACGTCGGTGAGGAAGCGCTCGATCATGCGGTGGCGGCGGACGATGTGGCTGGCGTGCTCGCGCCCGGACTCGGTGAAGTCGAGCGACTTGTCGGACTTGCGCTCGACGTAGCCGTCCTCGACCAGGCGGCCGATCATCTCGTGCACCGTAGGCGGTGAGAGCTGCATCGCGCGGGCGATGTTGGCGCCGGTCATCGGCAGCCCGGCCTCCTCGAGCCAGAACATGATCTCCAGGTACTCCTGCTCGGCTACCGTCGCCGTGTCCTGCGACAAAGAGGGGCTCCTTCGGGGTCGATTACGGGTCCAGGGCGATACTAGCTATCCGTGGGCTGAGGGCCGGTATCTTACGCGCGTCAGTCATTGAAACTTCAAAATAACGATTTTTATAGAGTTAATATGCGTTATATTGAGGTCCAGTGGAGCGAGCACGGACATATTCCCCCTACGTGACCGAGGCTGCACAGCTGCTGGGTGAGCAGATCCGGATGGGCCGCCGCGGGCGGCGCTGGTCCCAGCGCGACCTCGCCGAGCGAGCGGGGATCACGCCCGGAACGCTGATCAAGATCGAGCGCGGCGATCCGAGCGTTCGGCTCGGCACGGCCTTCGAGGTCGCCTCGCTGGTCGGGGTTCCGCTCTTTCAAGCGGATAGCTCGCGGCTGAGCCTGGACCTCGATCGCACCCGCGCCCGCAGCGCTCTGCTGCCCGCGAGGGTCCGGCCCCGCGCGGAGGAGGTGAAGGATGAGTTCTGAGCAGGGCCGGCAGCCGGATGAGGCCTATGTCTGGACCTGGTTGCCTGGCGCGACCGAGCCGGTTGTCGCCGGCCGCCTGCACGTAACCGGCGATCTGATCAACTTCAACTACGGTCGCAGCTACCTTGAGCGCGAGGCGGCGACCCCGCTCTACCTGCCGGAGTTGCCGCTGCGCTCCGGCCTGATCGCCCCGCTCGATGGGCTGACCCTTGCCGGCTGCGTCAGCGATGCGATGCCCGACGCCTGGGGGCAGCGGGTCGTTATGCATCGCCTGCTCGGCGCCGGCGCCGACACCGTCGACCCCGCGGTCCTCGGCCGCTTGACCTACATGTTGGAGTCTGGCCCCGACCGGATCGGTGCACTCGACTTCCAGGCGTCGCCCGAGGTCTACGCCGCGCGGGAAGACGGCGATGCGACGCTGGAGGAACTGCAGGAGGCGGCGAGCCTAGTCGACGAGCGCAAGCCGCTGTCCGCGGGCCTGGATCGCGCCCTGCTGCACGGGAGTTCGGTCGGCGGCGCTCGGCCGAAGGCGCTGATTGCCGATGGCGAGCGCAGGCTGATCGCCAAGTTCTCCTCGGCGACCGATACCTACTCGGTCGTCAAGGGAGAGTTTGTCGCGATGAAGCTCGCCGCCCGCGCCGGGCTCGACGTCGCGCCGGTCGAACTCACCGGCTCAATGGGCAAAGACGCCCTCCTGGTCGAGCGCTTTGACCGAACGACCGGGCCCGAGGGGGAGCAACGGCGGGCGGTCGTCTCGGCGCTGACCATGCTCGAGCTCGACGAGATGATGGCGCGTTACGCCAGCTACCCCGACCTTGCGCAGATCGTCCGCGAGCGCTTCACTGAGCCCAAGGCGACGCTGCGCGAGCTCTTCGCCCGGATCGTCTTCAACGTCCTCGTCGGCAACACCGATGACCATGCGCGCAACCATTCGGCCTTCTGGGACGGCGAGGCGCTGACGCTGACGCCGGCCTACGACATCTGCCCGCAGCCGCGCAGCGGCGGCGAGGCCTCACAGGCGATGGCGATCGGGGCAAATGGCTATCGGCTCAGCCGCGTGGGCGGTTGCGTTGAGGCTGCGTCCGCCTTCCTCTTGAACGAAACCGAGGCACGCATGATCGTCGACCACCAGGTTGGGGTGATCGAGGAGGAGTGGCCGGCGGTCTGCGAGCTGGCGGGATTGACCGAGATCGAGCGGTCGTTCTTCTGGCATCGCCAGTTCCTCAATCCCTACGCCTTCGAGGGATACCGCTAGCGATCGGGCTCAGCGGCGCTCGACCAGGGTCGAGACGACGGCCTCGTAGAAGCCGTCGCCCATCGCACCCTCTGTGACGGTGGCGTTGTCCCAGGCGCCCAGCGCGGCGCGCAGGCCGGGGTCGCGCTCGGGGCCGTTGGCGACGACGAAGAAGCGGCCGACCGCGGCGGCGACCTCGAGGTCCTCGACCGAGTCGCCGACGGCGATGCAGTCCGCCGGGTCGTAGCCGCGGACGCGGGCGTGGGCGGCTACGGCGCCGGCCTTGCTGACCAGCTTGGGGACCAGGTGGTAGGCGTGGGTGGGGCCGTCGATCGCCGGCATCTCGCGGCCGATCGCGCCGTTGTCGAGCAAGCGCAGATCGCCGTGGCCCTTGACCTCGAGCAGCCGGTTGGCCTCCTCGACATCGACCTTGCCGCGGAAGAGGTGGGAGAGGATACGCCCGCTGTGCCAGGGCGCGTGGTACTCGAGTCGCCCCTCGAAGTGCCCGAACAGCATCTTCGGGATGCCGCGCTGCTCGATTTTCTCGTAGACGGTGCCGTCCTCGTCGGGAATCATCTCGCCCGTCATCAGCGTCGTCTCGCCGTCGATCGCGAAGGCGCAGCCGGCCTCGTAGATGTAGGAGCTCTGGCCCATCAGCCGCGCGGCCTCGTGCACCTGTGGCTCGCGCCGGCCGGACATGATCACGACCTCGACCCCGGCCCGCTGGCAGGCCTCGAGGCCTCGCGCCTGGGCCATCGAGAAGGCGCCCTCGGCGTCGCGGAAGAGGGAGGAGGCCTTGCCGAGCAGGGTTCCGTCGAGGTCGGTGTAGACGCATCGCAGTGCCATGGTGCGGTCGCTACGGTAGCCGGATGAGCTGGCGCCTCGCCGATCGAAGCCTCGATTTGATCCTGCCGGTCGGGGCTGGGATCGTCAACGTGACGACCGACTCGATGTTTGAGGGGGCTCGCAGCGTCACGCCGGAGCGGGCGGCGGAGGATGGCTTGGCGCTGGCTGAGGCGGGGTTCGACATGGTCGACGTGGGGGCTGTGGCGGCCAAAAGTGGCCCGCCGGTTCCGGCCGAGGTCGAGGCGGCGACGCTGGTGCCGGCGATCGAAGGGCTGGCGGGCGCGGGAGTGCCGGTTTCCGCCGACACCTTTTCGGTCGAGGTTGCCGCGGCGGCACTCCGAGCCGGGGCGGTGGCGGTCAACGACATCTCCGGTGGCTCTGACGAGATGTTCGAGCTGGTCGCCGAGACGGGGTGCGGATACGTGTTGATGCACATCGAGGGGCCGCCGCGGGTCGACCGGCCGCCGCGGGAGTACACCGATGTCATCGATCACATGAAGTCGTGGTTGGGGGGGAGAATCGAGGCCGCTCAAAGGCTTGGGGTCTCAGAGGAGCAGATCGCCATCGACCCCGGACTCGACTTCGACCTGACGACCGAGCAGAACCTCCAGGTTCTGCGACGGCTGCCCGAGCTGCGCGCGCTCGGCCTGCCGCTCTACGTATCGCTCTCGCGCAAGGACTTCATCGGCGCGGTCCTGGCCGGGTCCTGGGAGGAGCGGCTGCCGCCCGGCGAGCGCGAGTGGGGGACGGTCGCCGCGGTGGCGCTGGCGGTGCGCGGCGGCGCCGACATCCTGCGCATCCACGACCGTAGCTCGCTGCAGGCGATGCGGGTCGCGGGACGCATCGAGCGCCCGGTCCGGAGCCCGGCATAGTGGCGAAGAGCCTGCTGGAAGCTCCTTGGTCGATCGCACTCGACCCGGCCCGGCGCGACGGCCGCATCGTCGCCGAGTCGAGCGAGGAGGAGCGCAGGGCGCGGACGGTGGCGCTGCCGCGCTCGCTCGATCCCGGCTTCGCCGAGGCGCTGAGGCGGGCCGGCGTCGAGCGCCTCTACTCGCACCAGCGCCAGGCGCTCGAGGCCGCAGCGTTCTCGGACCTGGTGATCACCAGCGGCACCGCCTCGGGCAAGAGCCTTGCCTTCAACCTGCCGGTGCTCGACGGGATCGCCCGCGACTCCAAGCGCCGCGCCTTCTACCTCTATCCGACCAAGGCGCTGGCCCAGGACCAGGCGCGCAAGCTCGGCGCGCTGCGCCCGCCCGGCCTGCGCGAGGCGATCTACGACGGCGACACCCCGCGCGAAGAGCGTCCCGCGATCCGTCGCCGCAGCAACCTCGTCCTCACCAACCCCGACATGCTGCACGTCGGCATCCTGCCCAACCACAAGAGCTGGGGCGACTTCATCGCCAACCTCGGCTGGGTCGTGGTCGACGAGGCGCACACCTACCGCGGCGTCTTCGGCTCTCACGTCGCCAACGTGCTGCGGCGGCTGCGCCGGGTGGCCCGCGCCTACGGCGCCGAGCCGCGCTTCCTGCTCGCCTCGGCGACGATCGCCAACCCGGTCGGGCTGGCCGAGGAGCTGGTCGGCACGCCCTTCGAGCTGATCGACGACGACGGCGCTCCCAGCACCGGGCGCGAGATCGCGATGTGGAACCCGCCGCTGATCGACAAGGCGACCGGAACGCGGCGCTCGGCCCTCTCCGAGGCAGCCGACCTGCTCGCAGAGCTGGTCTCCCACGGCGTGCGGACGATCTGCTTCCTCAAGAGCCGGCGCGGGATCGAGCTGATCCAGCGCTTCGCCCGCGAGTCGCTGGAGGCGCGCGGCAAGCCGGAGCTGGCGGCGCTGATCGCGCCCTATCGCGGCGGCTATACCTCCCATCAGCGGCGCGAGATCGAGGCGCGGCTCACCGCGGGCGAGTTGCTCGCCGTGGTCGCCACCGACGCGCTGGAGCTCGGCATCGACATCGGCGAGCTCGACGCGGCGATCTGCGTCACCTTCCCGGACACGGTCGCCAGCCTGCGCCAGATGTGGGGGCGGGCGGGCCGCCGGCGCCGCGGCCTCGCCGTCTACGTCGCCGGCCAGGACGCACTCGACCAGTTCTTCTGCCGCCATCCGGACGAGTTCATCGACCGGCCGGTCGAGGCGGCGATCCTCGACCACGAAAACGAGCAGATCGCCTCGCGGCACCTGATCGCGGCGGCCTACGAGCTGCCGCTGAGCGACGGCGACGGCGAGTTCTTCGGCGCGGGCTGGCGCGGGCGCCGCGAGCGGCTGACCGCGGCCGGTGAGTTGCGCCGGGCGGGGGGGCGGACGATGCCGGGCAACAGCGGGTTCGTGGCGGCGAAGATCCCGCTGCGCTCCGCTTCGACCGACTCGGTCGCGGTAATCGAGCGCGACTCGGGCGAGATGCTCGGCCTGGTCGAGTCCGAGCGCGCCTTCACGACGATCCACCCGGGCGCGATCTATCTCCACCTCGGCCGCTCCTACGAGGTCGAACAGCTCGACGTCGCCGGGCGCCGGGCGGTGGTCTCGGTCTTCGACGGCGACTGGTACACGCGGCCGAAGAAGGAGACCGAGATCTACATCGAGCGGGTGCGTGAGCAGCGCACGACCTCGGGGGTCGAGCTGCACTTCGGCGAGGTCTCGGTGAGCGAGCAGGTGATCGCCTACCAGCGGGTCTCGATCGCCGACCAGGAGCCCTTCGACATCGTCGCCCTCGAGCTGCCCGAGCAGCAGTTCGCGACCCAGGCGCTCTGGTACGTGCTGCCGGACCGACTCAGCGGTGCACTGCCGCCCGATGTCCTGCTCGGCTCCCTGCATGCCACCGAGCACGGCCAGATCGCGGTGCTGCCGCTGATCGCGATGTGCGACCGCTGGGACATCGGCGGCCTCTCGACCAACGTCCACTTCCAGACCGGCCGCTCGACGATCTTCATCTACGACGGGCACCCCGGCGGGGTCGGGATCACCCTGCGCGGCTACGAGCAGTTCGAGCGCCTGCTCGGGGACGCCGAGCGGCTGATCGCTGAGTGCCCCTGCGAGTCCGGTTGTCCCTCCTGCGTGCAGAGCCCGAAGTGCGGCAACCTCAACGAACCGCTGCACAAGGCGGGGGCGCTGGAGCTGATGCGGACGATGAGAGACTCCGGCGCGCGGTGAGTCGGGAGCGACAGGTGGCGGTGATCGGGTCGGCCAAGTGCGAGCCGGATTCCGAGCCGGCGCTGCTTGCCGAGGAGGTTGGGCGGCGGCTCGCGCAGGCGGGAGCGACGGTCGTCTGCGGCGGCTTGACCGGAGTGATGGAGGCTGCCTGCCGGGGTGCGGCCGAAACAGAGGGAACCACGATCGGCATCGTCCCGGGCAACGCGGTCAGCGAAGCGAACCCCTTTTGCACGCATGTCGTGGCGACCGGCATCGGCCATGCCCGCAACCTCTCTGTCGTCTCTTCCGGCGATGTCGTCATCGCGATCGGCGGCGAATGGGGCACGCTCTCGGAGATCGGCTTCGCCAGGGCGCTCGGCCGCACCGTGATCGCATTGCGCAGCTGGATGGTGAGCGGGCACGGACCGATGGAAGACGCGCCCGGCGTGCTCCACGCGGAGTCGGCCCATGAGGCCGTAGAGCTGGCCCTCGACGCGCTTTAGCGGCCGCGTCAGCCCAGGTGCAACGCTTTGTTCACCCAGCAGGACCACAAAGCGTTGCGCCTCAGGGCCAGAGTTGGCGCAGGGCGAGGATCGCGAAGGCGTGGGACCAGGCGAGGGGGGTGGTCGAGGTCGGGATGCCGGTGCGGGCGTCGACTCGCTCGGGCAGCATCCCGGTCGGAGTTGCGGCACGGCGCAACTCCCCCATCAGGCGGAGGGCCGCACGGCGTTCTCCCAGAGCGGCGAGACTCCAGGCGGTCCAAGCCGTGGGCGCGGTCCACGGATCGACGCCGCCGCCCCAGTCTTCGGACGGGACGATCCCGAAGCGGCCGCTCGTCGCAGCAAGCCGCAGGAGCGTGCGGCGGACGAGTGGATAGAGTGTCGGGTGCGGGAACGGGCGCACCGCCCAGGCGGCGGCCGAGTCGAGCCCTGAGGCGGGATCGTCGGCGCGGCGCGCCAGCCCCCCCGATCGGGTCTCGAATAGCGCTCGGACATGCGGCGCGCTGGAGGCGATCGCATTGGCAAGGAAGTCGCCGCTGCCGTTCTCCTGATAGTCGTCGAGATCTCGCCAGTGTCGGACCCCGGCTGCGTTCGGAAGGCCAACCGCAGCGGCGGCCGCGCCGACCCATCCCGCCGCGTCGCCCTGGGCGCTGCGCCCGTCCACCGGAGTGCCGTCGCGATGGAACCTCGCCGCGGCACCGAGGTCGAGGCGAAGCAGGAAGCGGACGATGCGGCGGGCCTCGGCTCGGTACCCGGCCGAGGCAAGCGCCATCGCGACCGTGCCGGCGTCGCGGGGCCAGACGTAGGCCCAGCCCGGGCGGGCGCCGGCGAGGACCGCTCCGGTGCGCCGGTCGATCAGCGCGTGCAGAACCAGCAGCGACCGCGCGTACATCCGTCGCGCCCACCGAGGCGCACCGGGACCGAGCCGTCGGGCCGTCTGCAGCCAGCGACGGTCGGCACGGACCAAATGCGGGTCGCCCAGCGAGTGGACCGTCACTTGCCGCGCGCTACCGAAGCGCGCGACCGTTCGCAGCGAGTTGGCATCGGGCAGGTAGCGCAGACGAACCGAGTCGCTACCCGAGTCTCCCGAAGCGAGCGTGACAGCGACGGCGACAAGCGCCACCAGACCCACCGCACCGCGCAGCCATTTCACGGATCGAATGCAAGCAGCCCCGTCGCCGCCCGGTCGCTAGCCTTCCCGATGCGAGGCGCAAGCCTCGCGATTCCCGGCGAGGTAGCTCAGTTGGTAGAGCACACGACTGAAAATCGTGGTGTCGTGGGTTCGATTCCCACCCTCGCCATCCGCGGAATGCTAGGTGGGAAGCGGGTTTTCTCCCCGCTTCCCAGCTCTAGATTTGTGTTCGGTATCCAATGATTTCGGGCTTCGTCGCCCAAACGTCGCCCAATCCCGGTGCTCGCAGGCCGCTTTTGAGGCCGACGGCGACCGCTCAGCGCCAGCGGCATTTGGCTTCCCAAGGCGGTTTTCGCCACCTGAAGTGCTGTCTCGAACTTTTCGTCCACGAGTAGGGATCATGTTCTCTTCAGTTCGAGCAAATAGGACACCACTAGGTGTATAGTGATGCTATGAGCCGAACCCAGATCTACCTTGGTGAAGACGAGCTGGAGCTCCTCGATCGCGCGTCGCAGGAGACCGGAGCATCGCGCTCAGAGCTCGTCCGCCGCGCGGTGCGATCAACCTTCGGCCGCCAGGGCAGGGACGAGAGGCTCGGCGGGCTCCGAGCGAGCGCCGGTTCATGGCGGGGCCGCCGCCGCACCGGGGCCGAGTACGTCGACGCCATGCGCGGGGGCGACCTGAACGAGCGCCTGTCCCGCCTCGGCGTCAAGTGAAGCTGCTCGACACGAGCGTGGCGATCGACCATCTCCGCGGTTTGCCAGAGGCGGTCGAGCTACTCAGCAGCCTGATCGAGGCCGAAAAGCTTCTGCTCGCAAGCGAGGTCGTCCGCTTCGAGCTCCTGGCCGGCGTCCGCAAAGGCGAGGTCGAAGCGCTCGAGCAGTTCTTCTCCGCCCTGTCCTGGGTACCCGTCGGCGAGGAGGTCGCCCGGACCGCCGGTGAGCTCGCCCAGCACCACCGTCGCGCCCACAGCGGTATCGACGATGCCGACTACCTGATTGCCGCTACCGCCATCCTGCTCGAGGCCGACCTGCTCACCACGAACGTGCGCCACTTTCCGATGCTCGCCGGTCTCGCGCCCGCGTACTGAAACCTCGACAGTCACTAACGCCCGTTGTGTTGTGCTATCAGCGCATTTGGCGACCATCGTTGCTGCCAGATCGCCGTCGTCATTCAGCAAAAGCGCAGGTTCTCCGTCATACCCATCGGATACATATCCACCTGCAGCAACTTGTTAAGCCCTCTGACGACCCGCCCGTACCCGTGCCTAACCAACCCGGGTGGCGGGTCGTCGCAGTTTTGGCATCCGAGCTGACCGATTTCATCTGAGGCGAACCTGGGTGTGGTGCTCTCGTTCGGGCTCTAACAAGATCGAATTTGCTGTGAAAGGAATCTATGTCTTCCAGTTTTGTGGCTACCCAAGTGCCGGCCGATGCCGCCCTCGATGAAATCCTCCATGAGATATCCGTGCCGATGGCAGTGCTCGAAGAGGCGCGCCGGCGTCGAGATCGCGTTCTAACGATCGCCGAGGAACACGACGCCGCACGCGATGGGGCTGGCTTTGCCTCGGGCAGTGTCGCGCACGGAACGGCCAACCGGCCCCTTGAGGATGCCGACTGCGGTGTCAAGGTCAACCGTCGCTTCGAGGCGTTTCGCGTTTTCGGCCCAGACGCAGCCCAGGACCGCGGGCCCGAGGCCTTCATCAAGCTCTTTTCGGAGTTCGTCCTGCCGCGCCTCCGGCGCCGCTATCCCAACGCCGAGGTCGATCTAAGCGGCAACCGCGCGATCAAGTTCCTCGTCAACGAGACCGTCGAGATCGACGAGTGGGGAACGGTCGACCCCTACGTCGAGCTGATCGTTGGCCTCGATCGGGCGGATGGCCCGGGCATCTGGATACCCAACCGACGCCGCCGGAGTTGGGACCCAGCCGATCCTGAGCTCCACACGGAGATGATGGTGATGCGCCATCCCGAAGCGCTCCGCGTGCTTCGAGCGCACGTCTTGCGTCTCAGCAAGCGGGCTGTGAAGCGCGATGCCGCGAACGGGGGCATCGCCGTCATGTGTTCCTGGAACCTCGGCGCCCTCGCGCTTGAGCTCGTCAGCGAGACGGCTCCGCTCGCGTCGGCGCTGCACGCATTTCTCAGCGGTGCCTCTAGCAGTATCGCCGCTGGCCTCACCGAGGATCCAGCTCCGGCTGTGACCGAGCCGATCAAGCTGCCCGATGGCGTCAGCCGTGAGCAAGCCTCCCAGCGCTTGGGCGAGATGGCCGCGATCGTCGAGACTGCCCTCGGTGCCCACTCCAAGGAGGGCGCTCGCGCCCATCTCGAACGGCTCTTCGGCCCCGAGATCGAAGGAATTCTGACTCGTGAGCGGCGTGCGCTCCAGCAAGGTCTGCGGGGCGGCAACGGTGCCGCCCTGGCAACCGGGCTTGGGGTCGGGAGCGTGCCAAAGGCGACGCGCTCCGGAGGCGCGTAATGAGCCGGTTGCGACCCCATGAGCGAGCCGGCGATCTCACTCAGGACATCGCCGGCCAGTTCCTGCTTGAAGCCGACGCTCGCCGCGACGGGATGGCGGTCGAGCGGCAGTTCGCCAACGGCGTCCTGAGCTATCAATTCGCTGTCGGAGTGCCGGCCAGCAGTGAGGAGCGGTCGCTGCGGGTGGAGTTCGTCGCCGGGGCCGCTAACCCCGCGGTCTTCGCCGATGGCCCCCGCTGCCTGCGTCACCGCTGGTCCAATGACTCGCTCTGCATGTGGGACCCCGCTGCGCCCGCGGGTGAGCGCTGGGTCTGCGACGACGGCTTGCCGGCGCTCGCCACGCACGTTCGTCTGCACCTCCACTGCGAGGCGGAGTGCCGGGCCGGGCGCCCCTGGCCAAAGGCTGAGATGGCTGGCGATCACCCCCGCAAACCCCAATGTCCGAGCTGCCGTGGGAAGGGCAGGTGATTGTCCTCGCAGCGATCAGCCCCGCCGTAGGCGCCGCTTGTATCGTCGCCGCGCTCAGCTTCCTTGGTGTTGTCGCTGGGCTCTGGGTCAATGGCGACCGCGCCGAGCGCCAACGCCGGCGTGAGCTCCATGCACGCGCGCTGGAGACAGCGCTCGCCTACGGCGAGATGCCATTCATGATCCGCAGGCGCCGGTCGGAGCAGGATGCGCAGAGCAGCGAGCGGGTGCGGCTCTCCGACCACTTCTCAGCCGTCAAAGCTGAGGTGTCCGCTTGTCAGGTCCTACTCGCTGCAGACGGCGACAGGCGGGTATCGCGGGCCTATGACAAATTGATCCAGGTCGCACGCTCGACTGCGGGCGCAGAGGCGCACGACGCTTGGGAAGAGCCTGCGATCACGACTGACGCTGCGATGAACATGGGACCTCTCTTCGATCGCCTCGCCGATTTTCGCCGCGAGCTTCTAGCTTTCGAGCTGGCGTTGAGCCGAGCAACGCTACCCCGGCGCCTGCGGCTGCGGCGCCGCCTGCGCCGTGGCAGTTCTCCTTGACGCAAACGCACCCGCTGCGCTTAACCCTGGTCCCCGCCTAGGGTCTAGGGTCGAGCAATGACCAATACCAGTACGGAGCGCTGACGTTTGGGGTCCAGCATTGGGCATCACAAAGATCGTCCCCCGCCTGGGTTGGTGGACCAGCCGGAAGACACGATCAATTCCCCTGAAGACAGCGGGTCCGAGCCGGTCCTGCGCGTCCCAGAGGATCTGACGCCGCTGCCGGCTGTTGATGCGGCGATGCCTCTGCTTGAGCATTTCGCCATGGTCGTCGGGCGCAAGCGAGCCCGGTTCAAGATTGCCCTTCTCAAGACGCTCCAGGGCGATGGCGCAGGGCGCTGGAAGATCCGGCGGCTGCAGGAGATTGTCCACTGGTTGGAGCCGAGCTCGGTTACCGACATCGTCGCTGAGCTCAAGACGGTTGATGTCCTCTCCTACGAGCAGATCACCGGGTTCTACCGGTTGACGCCGAGCGCCCGGGTCGTCACGGCGTTGCTCGACGCAATGACGATCCCGGAGGTTCACCCGAGATCGCTGATCAAGTTCCTCAATAAGGCGATGGCTTTGGCGCAGGTGGGTGGGGCCGGCGACGATGTCGTCCTACGGCAGTTCCAGTCGGCCATCGCAGTCCTTCAGGGCGATTGGGATGATCTGACTCGTCTGCTCGACGATCGCTCCGACAGTGCGCTGCTTGAAGCAGCCGAGCTCGTCCGAATTCATGTCGACGACATGCGTGAGCTGCTGGACGAGCACCAGACCTTCTTTGCCGCCCACCGCGACCGGAACGACTTTCTCGATGCGGACCAGGAGGCGCTTGACCTTGTAGCCAAGCTGGGGACGATGTCAGCTGAGGTGATCCAGGCGGTCTCCGGTCGAGCCGACGAACGAATGAAGGCCGGACTTCGCGTCGACCGGACGGATATCCGCGACTTCCTTGCTTCGCACGAGGCAGATGATCTGGCTGCGCTCGTTGCCGATCTCACCGCGCCGGCGCCGTTCGTAGTGGCAATCGCGCCGGGGGTCGCCTTTGACGCCCTGTCCGAAGCTTCAGAGCGGGTTGCCTCGACCCCGCCAACCATGCCGCCGCCGATCGTGCTCACTCGTCAACCGCCGGAGTCGATCCTCGATCCGGCCGAGGTCATGCGGGACGAGCTCTTCGAGCTCGGCAAGCCGACGACGGTCGTCGAGTTGGCGGTTCGCGAGACTTGGGAGGAGTCGATCGCCCGGCACTCGGCCCTGCTCGATGCCTACTCGCGCTGGACTGAGCTGCCCAATCTGACTCATGAATCTGACTGCGAGGAACTCGAGCGGTCCGAGGTCTGGCGTGTGTCGAAGACGACGATCGGGATGGACGCGTGAGAACGCCGGCGCAGACCGCTGCCATGCTCATTGCCGGCACGCTGGATCGGGCACAGTGGCCGGAGCTCGACGACGAGGACTTCGCTGGTGAGGTCCGCAATCGCTTGGACATGGTCGGGTTGGAGCTCGTTGGTGCCGCTGGCAAGTGGCTGGCTCGCCCGAAACACGCTCCGACTGACGATGTTGACGGGTTCGAGCCCGCATTCGCGCTGAACACCGTCGAGCTGGCGGTGATCGCCGCCCTCTATCTGCATCTGCGGTACCTCCCGCGGAATGCCGATGGCGCAGAAAACGGCGAGGAGCCGTCGGTCGCCGTCGAAGAGCTCCTGAGGGCATTTCCGGGTTATCCAGCCACCTTCATCTCGCAGATCGTCATCGGCCATCTGCGCAATGCCGGCTTCGTCCGTCGCGAAAACGGCCGGCTCTACGCCGGTCCCTATCTGGCGGCGCTGAATGAGATCGAGGCCGACGAGCGGTCTCAGGTCGCAGTGGGCAATTTCAAGCTGCGGCGCTACCTCAAGCAGAGGGCTGCGGAGTTGGAGGACGATCATGCCTCAGATTGAGCAGGTCCAGGTCTATTACTGGGGCCCGCTGCGCGCCGATCCGATCGAGCTCGCCGTGGACGGCATCAACGTCGCAACCGGTCCCAACGGTTCGGGCAAGACCACGTCTCTCGACGCGTTGAAGTTGATGTTCGGTGTCTCGGATCTCTCTCGCCGACCAGCCGACTACATCTATGACGGCGGCGGGGAGGATGGTGCCGAGCGAGCCAGTCGAGCCCTCGTCAAGGCCATCTTCGCCAATCCAGAGGGGCCGGGGCGCACCGGTCGGCTCTTCGCTGCCGCTGGACGCGGCTGCGAGGCCAGTGTGCATGTCACGGCCATCTGCGAGGTCACGCGCGACGGTAGGCGCCGCTACGCGATGCTGCCGGGCGCTCGGGTCTGGGGTGTCAGCGGCGACGACCTGGAGGCCGAGGTCAACGCTCTTCGCACTGAGATCACTTCGAACCAGTGGCTGAACTCGCGCGCTTGGACGGAGCTGTTGGCCCGGGCTGGCGTCTCGAAAGCGCTATTGGGGGTCATCTCGGTCAAGCAGGGTGAGACTGACAAGACGATCGAGGGTCCTCCCGAGGCGCTCCTGCGGCGTGTCTTGGAGCTGACCGGCAAGCAGGAGACCCTCGATGAATTCCGGCAGGCGAAGGCCGATCTAGTCGAGGCCCGCCGGAACTACGACGATGTCAACGAACGGTTGTCCTCGGAACGTAGCCAGCTCAAGGCCTTGACGCTGCAGGCTCGCCAGCACGAGGAGTTCATCGAGCTCGGCAAGCGAAAGTCATGGATCGAGGAAATTGGCTTGCCGAGTGCGACCCGGATCGCCAAGACCACGGCTCGGGCCCAGCTCGCCACCGAGCGCGAGGGTCAGGCCGTGGCATTGGAGAAGATGCGCGAGGAGCAGGCCAAGCTGCGCGACTCCATTCCCGAGTTGGAGGGTCGTGCCAAGGAACTCGAAGGCCAAGCCAGCCAGCTGCGCAAGAGTGATCGCGAAGCCCGCGACGCACACAGCGCAGCGGCCGAGGTGTGTGCACACGCACGAGCCGAGGTAAGCGCCCGGCAAGGTTTGATTGACGCGGCGCGCACGCTTGTCGGCGACGAAGAGCTCGATCATGCCCTAGCCGAGGCTCGACAGGAGATTGCGGTCCGCGCCCGCGATGAGCTGGCCTCCGCCGAGCGCGAGCGCGAGGAACTAACCGTTGAGGTGGCGGATCTGAAGGCCGGCCGGCCGGCCCGGCCCGCCGCGCTTGATGAGTTTCGTGAGGTGCTGCGTGGTGCTGGAATCGAGTCAGAGCTCGTGGCCGAGCAACTGGAGGTTCCGCGAGCCATCGCCGCCGAAGCCGTCCTGGGCCAGGGTGTTTGGGGGCTCGTCGTTGGCCCCGAGCACCTCGAGGCGGCGATTGCGATGGCTCGGGAGCGAGGCTATCGCCTTCCGGTCATCGCCGCGGGCACCGGGACGGCCGGCGGCGCGCTGGGTGGGGCAACCGGACTCGATAGGGCCGGTGCCTATCTGGCAGAGGTCGATCTTCCGCTTGGGCAGCCCGGCGTCAGCGATGACGGGGTCGTAAGGGGTCGGACATGGGCGGCGCTGCGTGCGCCGGAGCGCCCCGTCCTCGGACACCAGGCCCGTGCTTCGCGGCTCGCGACGGCCCAGGCACGCGTGAAGGACCTCGATGGGCTTTTGCCCGACCTCCACCGGCGTGCCGATGTCGCTCAGCGCACCGCGCTCGCGATCGCCCAGGCTGTGCCGGCCGCGGAGGAAATCGCCGAGCGGCGCGAGTCTCTGGTCGTTGCTGAAAAGCAGTTGACCGACGCAAGCGAAGCCTATGATCGGATGGCTGGGGAGTTGCAGACGATCGATCGTCAGATTGGTCGGATCGAGAGCGAATTAGGAGCGCAGCGAGACAGGCTTATTGTCGTCGAGCGTGAGGTCAGGACCCGTGCCCCTCAGATCGAAACCTATGACCGGCGCCTGGCGGACCTCGACGCGGAGCTGGATGCCCTTCCGGATATCCCAGGCGACGTTGACATAGCCACGCTTGGAACGGTCGAGACCCTCACGCACGAGGGCGAGCGGGTTACGGAGCGGTTGGCCGACGATCAGCGCTTCCCCGAGGAGGTCCGCAGCGAGTTGATCCTTGCCCACCAGGATGCCCAGGAGCGAAAGGTCACCGAGGTGAGCGAGATGCTCGAAGGTCGACGCGAGGATCTTGACAATGTGGCGGCAGAGGTTCAGAGGGCGCGAGAGCGATACGACCAGCACATCCGCCAAGTCGTCGGCTTGCTGGCCAAGCGGTTCCGTGAGGTCTGCGATCAGGCTGGCATGGACGGCGACATCGAGTTGCGCCCCGGAGAGACCGAGGGCGAGTTTGGAATCGATGTCAAGGTCGCTCACGTTCAAGGTGAGCCCAAGCGCTCATATCGCTCGTCGGCCCATTCGAGCGGTCAGCGGGCCAAGATCTCTCTGTTGATCCTCCTGGCGGCAATGGGGCTCGAAGGCTCGGCCGATCTGCTCATCATGGACGAGCACGCTGCTCACCTCGACTCCCGCAACATCGATGCTGTGGCCGAGGTCATGAACGCCCTCAAGCACAAGGTCCAGTTCATCCTGGCAACGCCCACCAACGCCGAGGCCGGGCGCCTCCAATGGTGTGATCATCAGTTTGCTTTCTATCCTCGCTCTGCAGGCGAGCCCTTCGCTCCGCCCGTGCGCATCTTCACTCGTCGGCCGGTTGACGGCGAGCGCTACGCCGAGATGGGACAGTTGGCTCTTGCGGATTGAGACCTCGGAAGAGCGCGACGGCATTCGCTACCGGACCCTTGAGCTCAAACGTGTGCGCTATCCGCCGAAGCCGCTACGGCGAATCCGGATTCCGATGGAACCTCCTGACCCGGACGAGGCACTGGCCAAGCTCGATGACGAGCGAGCAACGATGGCCGAGCGTGTGCTGCGGGAGGGGATCAATGGACGTCGGCGCTGGTCAACTTTGCGTTCCAAGAGCGGGGCGCACTTTTCGCCGATTCTCGTCGAGACCGAGATTCTTGACGATCTCTGCCGTCGGGCCGGACTTATCGTCGAGGACACCTGGCGTCTCGATCGCTGGGTCGTAGATGTCTTCAGCGTTGAGCCGAGCATGCGTACGTGGTTGGGGCTTGTCGACCCCGATGTCCTCCGAACCGAACTCGAGGAGGAACTGCGTCGGCCGCAGATCGTCTCTGCGCTGGCTGACGGCCCGCCGAGTGGGATCGATTGGCGCTCATTTGCTTTCGTGTTGCGCGCCGGGGAGCGTGTCCTCGACCTTCGCGAGCATGGGTTCAAGCCCAGCGCCCGAGAGCTGGCCGGCCTTGTAGATCACACCAAGGCCTGGACTCCCCGCCGCAAAGAGCTTCTAGCCGAACTTATTGGTCAGCCATTCGCGGAGATCGTCAACGCCCTTGATCGTCAACTCGGGATTCGGGGACCCCTGGCACATCCCGAGGGTGGGGTATGGGCTTCGGCGATAGCCGAGATCGATCTCGCAGTTGCCGACGAGGCCCACGGCGCGATCCTCGTGGAGAACGCTGAGACTTTCAGGACGTTGTCGGTGCTTGCCGAGCAGAACTGGATCGTGATTCACGTGCCCGGCGGTCCGCCGCCGGCCGAGTGTGAGCTGATCGAGCGCCTGGCTGCCCTGGCGCCCGGCCTTGTCTTTCACGCCGCTTTTGACCTTGACCCTGCCGGCATCCGCATTGCCTCGCTCGTGCAGGAGCGGACCGGCATCAACGTTGAGGTCGCGGGGATGTCTCCAGAATTCCTCGCCGAGGCCTCGCGGGCGCTGGATCTCAGTGACTGGGATCGCGACCAGCTCGCGCAGCTGAACGGAAAGGCGGGGGCGCTTGAGGATCTACGGGCAGCCATCGTCGCCAGTGGGCGGAAGGTCGAGCAGGAGACGCTTCAGCAGCGCCTGCTTCACCTGTTCTCCGCCCAGCTGGCACAGATGCGCTAAGCACCGTCGGGTCAGCTCGGGCGCGTGTCGAGAACCTCACGGACTTGGGATACCTGCTCGATCCACGCCCGGGCGTCGGGGTCGATCAGTCCGGCCAGGATGAGCATCTCCTCGTAGTGGGTGCCTATCGGTCTCCCCATGATCGTCTCGTGATGGGCGAGGCGATTGCGGAAGGGGACGAGCTTCGACATCAAGATGGCGACCTCGGCTCGACTCCCCTCGCCGGCAGGGAACGCTCGATGTAGATGGGAGACCCAGAGCCCATCGTACTTCTTGTCGAAGAGGGCGCGCCAGAACCCGAACGACAGGCCGGCGACGACCCGCCCGCGGGTGGGCGTCTTGCCTTCGCGCGAGATCCTCGCGATGGTCTCGCGGACTCGCTGCTGGGAGGCATCGTTCAGAATCGCCGGATCCTCGAGCCAGGTCTCCCGCGGTGCCGCGTCAGCGTCGACCGGCGCGAACTGGGAGTCGACGGCATTGCGCAGGATCACCTCGACGTGATGCAGCGTCTCGAACATCGCGGCGGAGATGCGGGCGTTCCAGACGTAGAGCGCAACGGCCCCGCCGTGGTCGCCGTCGGCCTTCACGACGTAAGGAGCGAACCGCGCCTCGGTGATCCATTTCTTGGCTTGAGATGGCTGCATGGAAGATCCCTGGAAATTGGAGAGGTCGCGCTAGACTAGTTGGCGTATGCCCCAGGTAAGGCTCTCCCGCTTCGGCGGTGATCCCCCTGGGGCTCCGTCGTTCAGGGGGCCAAGTCGCTGTCGCCTGCGTTTGGGCGATGAAGCCCGATCTCGTCGCCCAAACCCACCCGAAACTTCCGGTATTTGCGGACATCTGTGTCGTCTTGCCTGGTGTAGGATGCCGGATTGAGGTATCCCCGGATTCCGCAGTGCGAAGCCATTTCCGGCCCTCAAAGGCGGGGTTTTCAACCCTGGTGAAGCCTGCGACTGAAAATCGCAGTGTCGCCGGTTCGATTCCGGCCCTCGCCATTGCATTCTCCTTGCAAATATGCGAATTCTGGTAAGCGTTCAGTCCCCCGTTTACGCATGCGTGATTTCGGCGATGACCGGCGGAGAGCTGTGGTCTCAGGCAAGCAGGGGAGCGGGATCGCCGCGAACCCGGGCGCCGAGCACGTCGGCCAGGTAGGCGAAGAGCGAGCGGCCCTGCAGCCGGCAGGTGACCGAGGCGGAGAGCAGCCTCTCGATCGTGCGCTCGCCCCGCTCGGACTGGCTGCCGAGCGAGAGCTTGCGGAAGATCACCGGCCCGCGCAGGGCGCGCTCGGCGACGTTGTTGGTCGGCTCGACGCCGTCGACCTCGGTAAAGGTCCAAAGCGCCGGCCAGACCTTGAGCAGGTTCTTGGAGATGCCCCAGGTGAGCTTGTTGCGCCGACCTTTGGAGCCGAACTCAAGCAGCGCCTTCAACTCCCGTTTGAGCGGCGCCACCTCGCGCTTGAGGCGCTGGCGGTCGCCGTGCTCTTGAAAGTCCACCCAGGCGCAGAACAAGCGCCGAGCGATGTCCAGCCCCTGCTCGCCAAACTCCTTTTGGGCGGCGAGCCCTTCGGCGTGGGCGGTCAGGTCCCTGATCAGGTGCGACCAGCAGACCTGGCGCCTCTCGGGATCGAAGCCGCGGTAGGCCCACCAGCGATCGGAGCCGACGATGCCTCCAAAGCCCTCGCCCAGCAGGGCCGCCACCTCGCGCTCGTGGCGGTCGGGAGCGATGCGGAAGACCGCTGCCTTGGGGATGACCGCGCCCCATAGGGTGCGCTTCTTGCCGCGCAGCTTCCAGCCGGTCTCATCGACGTTGAGCGCCGGGGCTTTGCGGATGCGCTCCAGCAGATCCTCATAGGGGACGGCCAACGCCTTCCCTGTGCGAGCGAGGATCGCATCCACCGTGCCGCTCGCGAGCCCGGCGCCGAACAGCTCGCGAGCCAGCTCGACGGTGTCGCGGCGCGAGACGCGGTTCCTTACCGCGAGCGTCGCCACGGCCGCTTCCAGGCGGGTGCCGAAGGCGCCGGCAGGGACATCTGCGGGGAGCTCGGCTCGGGTGCTCGCGCCGCAGTCCGGGCAGCGGCTGCGGCGCAGGCGGTGCTCGGTGACCTCCACCGCGATCGCGGGCAGCTCGGTGACCTGGTGGCGGGCCGGGAGGCCGACCTCTTCGTCGCTCTCGGCGAGACGATGCCCGCAGCCGCAGCGCCCGGGCCAGTGGTCGATGACCCGATCGACTGCCTCGACCGGCAGCAGCCTGCGTCCCTTGCCCCGATGCCCGGGCTGGGCGCCCTGTACTCGCCCGGAGGGATCGGGCCGCTTGCGCTCGGGTGCCCCGGGCGGGTCCTGGCTCGGCGGGGTCGAGGAGTTCTGGGAGTTGCGGTTGAGGCGCCGCTCCAGCTCGGCGATCCGCACGTCCTGCTTGGCGGCCTGCTCGGTCAGCTGCTGGATCTGTTCGTCCATCCGCAGCAGCACCGCGACCACCGTCTCGCGGCCCTGGTCGTAGATCGCCTCGGCCTCGGCGCGCTCCACGCCAAGGGATTCGTCGGGTAGCGGTTATGTCCCCCTACCCGACTGAACGCTTACCTCGACGGGGCTGACGCCGGTGCGGCTCTCGCCGACGGAATTCGAACGGCTGCCCGGCTTCGGGATCGGCCCCACCGATATCTGCAAGGTGCTCCACGGTTCCGACCGGGAGGTCGGGACGGGCGAGTTCGACGTGGCTGGCCTGGAAGCCCGGATTGCCGCAATTGAACCCGCCAACCTCGCCTTCAACGGCAAGAACGCCGCCCGCGCGGCGCTCGGCCGCAGTGTCGACTACGGGCTTCAGCCAGAGCGAATCGGCGGCGCCGCGGTCTGGGTTCTACCGTCGACATCCGGTGCGGCACGGAGGTATTGGGGCATCGAGCCTTGGCGCGAGCTGGCACGAGCATGCGCGGAAAGTTGAGAGCCAAACGCAAGAGCAGCAACAGTTCGGTCGGCGGCCCGAATGGCGCCAGCGGGAACGACCTCGTCGCATCAGTCGCCGAGCTACTTGCCACGCTTCCCAGGTCGTATGTCGGCCGGCCTTGGTGGTGGGCTGTCGAAGACCTGGGGCGGTTGGATCGGGCGGAGGCCGGCGATGCCTTCGTCGGTGGCGAAGACACAGAGCGCCAGGTTGCCGGGGTGGGCGGCGCTCTCGTAGAGGACTGCCCTGGCCCCGGCTTTCCAGAGGCCCTCTCCTACCTGCTGGAAGGACGCCCACTGCCGCCGCGTTGGTTTGGGTCTCTGGAGACCGTGACCTTCGAGCGCTTCATCGGTTGAGAGATCGACGACATCATCGAGGGGGATCTCGTAACGCCAGAGATCGCGGGGCAGCCCCATCTCAGGAGGCATGCCCCTCTCGGCAAGGCCGCGATACCACTCGGCCCAGGCGGTCTCTTCCTTCTCAGCGAAATAGAGGGCGGGGACTACGTTGCCGCGCTGCCAGCGGCCGTCAGACGGCGGGTCTGCATAGCGCAGCGGGTCGCCGTCGTGCGGCAGGTGCCTCCACCAGACCCTGCCGATCGACGGCATCGGTTAGGTGAACGGAGCGTCCTCGAGCGAGGAGACCACGCGGGCAACCCGGCGGAAGTCGCCCCGCGCCAGGAGGTCCAGCGGCTTGCGGTCGTCCAGAACCTCGATCGGCCGGCGCAGCCACACCGGGATATAGGAAGGCTCCATCACTCGCTGCAGCCGCTCGACCAAGGCCGAGAGCTCGATCAGCCGATCAGCGCGCTCGCCAGTTGGATTGCGAGTCCCGGCAAGCCATGCGCGGGCGGTCGACGGTGCCGCTCCCGTCGCCCTGGCGATGTCGGCATCGGTGAGCCTGGCGATGTCGCGAACTCGACTTGCCTCGCGTGTGTATGGGTGGACTGCCGTTGCCATGTGTAGCGCCATTGTAGCAGAATTGTGCAGGCGATTCCAATGGCGAAACCCATTGGGGGACCGCCCAGTATCTCGTCGCCCAAAACCACCCAAAGTCGAGATCGATGGGGACGAATCCGGGGTCAGCAATCCAGCCGGAGGCCCAGGCGTGCGCGGTCTGCGCCTCGTGTGGTATGACCTTGCCCTGATTTGGGCAAAATTTTCAAACCCGTAAATGAATAGTCTGCTTGCGGAGTTCGTGTCTTTGCTTGTCGGTGTGATCACTGGCTTTGTCTTCGAGCGAAGAGCGACGAATGGGGCAAAGAGATACAACGAAGACCTGCTGCGACAGATCAGCGTGCTTAAGACGAGCATCTTCAACCTCAGCGGAAAGCCCGACGGCAAGCAGGCAGCCCTGCCCGCACCAGATCTGGCGGGGCTGATAACGCAACGCGCGATCGCCACACAGGATCCTGCCGGTCGGGTTGACCGACGTGCCTTGATTGCACACTTCGTTGAACATGACTACGCGCCCCGAGACATCAACGAGGTGATTTCGTCGCTATGTCAGACGGGAATTGCTGAGGAGGACGGCCTGTGGCTTCAGATGGTCTGATTCCGGGGATCTTTGTCGGCGTGGATTCGGGGGGTACACGCACCAATGTTCAGATTTTGGAGTGGGAGGGTACGGTTGAACCTCCGAGGGTGAGTAGCTACGAGGTCTCTGAGACCTTGTCCGGGGCCTTGCAGGAGAGCCATATACCAAGCACCTTGCGGAGTATCCTGGCTCCGCTTGAGATGCGAGCCGACGAGCCGCCCTTCGATTCGCTGCCTGTTCACCTCTGGATCAGTGCCGCGGGGTTTGCGGAGTGGACACGCGATCGCTATGTCGTGGCGCTGGATGAGCTGGCACCGGACTTGCTCGGAGAGCGAATCAAGTCGGTTGGGATTGCCAACGATGCCGTGTCTTTGTTGCTTGGGTATCGGGCTGACGGGGTCATTATCGCGGGAACCGGATCCAACGTCATCATTCGCACATCTCACGATGAGCTGTATCAGTCAGGAGGGCATGAGTGGGTTGCGTGCGATTACGGAAGTGGGTTCTGGATTGGGCTGCGTGCTATCCGGGCGGCTTATCGAGATCTAGAGGATGGGACCCGCTCTGTTCTGTTGCAGCGGTTGCGTGAGGTATACGGTGTAAGACCCGGTGACGATAGGGCGCTAATTCACAGGCTCCGTGACCTCGGCATAGGTGATGAGAACGTTAAGAAGGAGGTCGCAAGGTTTGCGGCTGATGTCTGTCATGCCAGCGAGCGAGGTGATGCAGCAGCGCAAAACATCGTGAAGTCGGAGGCAGAGGAGCTAGCGGACGTAACCGCTGGGGCGCTTCGCCGCGCGGTTCCCAGAGAGAAGCTGGAGGCTGGGATCAAGATGGTCCAGTGCGGCAGCCTCATCGGCAACCCGTTTTATCGGGCTAGCTTCGAGGCTCAACTGGAGATGCGACTCCTTTCAGGCATCGACAAGACGGTGCAGTTCGACTGGCACAGGGTGGTTGCTGGTAGTGAATCGGCGGTTCGCTTGGCCCAGGATCTACTGGTCGACCCCGACCAGTACCTGGGCTTGGACTCAGCCTTCCGGCCAGCCATTGTCCAGCGATGACCGCTCGTGGTCCGCAGGAGCGGTCATGTTGGGCGGCCTCCACGGCGTTGTTTTCGGTGCCCTCTCTTGTCGGCCGTCAATGCTCCGTGAAGTTCAGTGATAATTAGGCGATGCAGGCCGGGCAGGTTGAATATCAGGGGCCCTCGGGCGAGGGGCGGATGGCGCGTGGGTGGCGGCTGACGATGGCCGCTTGGCGGCTGATGCGGCGCGATCCGACGATGATCGCGCTGGCGCTGCTGGGCACTGGCTTCGGTGCGCTCGGTGCCGGCCTGCTGCTGTATTTCGGTGGTTACTTCTCGCATGGCGTGCACTCGCGCGGCCACTTTGCTCTTCTTGCTCTGGTCGGGCTCTACCCGCTGACCTTCGTCAGCGTCTTCTTCAACGTTGCGTTGGCGGCCGCCGCGCAGGCGAGCTTCGACGGTGGCCGCATCGGCCTCGGCGAAGCGCTCGGCGCCTCGTGGCGCCGGCTCGGCCACATCGCGCTCTGGTCGCTGCTCGCGGCCGGCGTCGGCGCGGTGCTGAGCGAGATCGCGGCGAGGATTCCCGGTGGCGGCCGGATCGTCGCCTGGCTCTTCGGCGCCGCCTGGGCTCTGGCGACGATCTTCGTCGTGCCGATGCTGGCGCTCGAGGACGCCGGCCCGATCGAGGCCCTGAAGGGCTCGGCGCGCCTCGTCAAGGACAAATGGGGCGAGGGCCTGACCGGATTGGTCGGGATCGGGGCTTGGACCGCCGTGGTTGCGATCCCGGCGGCGATCCTCGTTGGCGCCGGCGTTGTCGTGAACATCCGCCATCCTGCCTCGGGAGTGGCGATGATCGTTGCCGGCGTGATCGCCCTGATCCTCGTCTCGGCGATGGCATCGGCGACGCGACAGGTCTTCTCGGTTGCGCTCTACCGCTACGCGATCGGCACGCCGGTAGACGGATTTGCCAGGGCCGACCTGGAACGCCCGTTCGAGCTGAAGAAGAAGCGGCGCGGCTGAGAGCGCCGCCACGGTAGACGGGGAAATACGGATGTAGGAGCAGCGGCGCCGGAGCATCATCGGTTGCCGATGGCTGCTCCGACGCGCGAGGCGATGCCGGCCGCAGATGCGGCCTGGCTCCACATGGACCGGGCGACCAACCCGATGGTCGTCAACTCGCTCGTCGTGCTTGGCGCGATGCCCGACCCGGCCGTCGTCGCCGAGCTTCTGGAGGAGCGGCTGATCGGCCGCTTTGCGCGCTTTCGCCAGCGGGTCATCGATCCGATCGGTCGCCCGCCTTTGTTTGAGGACGACCCCAGCTTCGAAGTCGGCAGCCACCTGCACCGCCGAGCGCTGCCGGCGCCCGGCGATCGGGCGGCGCTCGAGGCCCTGGTCAGCGACCTGATCACCGCTCCGCTCGATCCCAACCGGCCGCTCTGGCACGCCTACCTGATCGAAGGCCACGACGGTGGCGCCGCGATGCTCTGGCGGATTCACCACTGCATCGCCGACGGCATCGCCCTCTCGCGCGTCCTGCTCTCGATCACCGACGAGACCCCTCCGGCCGCGAGCCCGACCGTGCCGGATCACGACGGCCACGGCATGCTCGGCCGGATCGCCGGCCTTCCCGGCGAGGCGATCTCGGCCGCCGCCAAGCTGGGCGGTGCGGTCGTTCACGAGGGGATGGAGGCGCTTGCCGATCCGGGGCATCTGCGCGAGATGGCCGCCGCGGCCCGGCGCGACGCCTCGACCGCGGCGAAGCTGCTCGCCTCGCCCGCCGACGCGACGACCGCGCTGCGCACGCCACTCTCGGGCACCCGCCGAGTCGCCTGGTCGGCGCCCTTCGAGCTCGCTGCGATCAAGGACGCGAGCAGACGGAGGCGGGTGACGATCAACGACATCCTCGTCACCGCGCTGGCCGCGTCGCTGCACGAGACGCTCGACCCCGCCGCCGGCCTCCCCGAGGAGATCCACGCGATGGTGCCCTTCAACCTGCGTTCGCTCGACGACCCGGTCGGCGACGAGCTGGGCAACGACTTCGCCCTGATCCTGCTCGAGCTGCCGATCGGCAAGGTCGCCCCGGCCGAGCGGCTGCGCGAGGTCAACAGCCGCATGGAAGCGATCAAGCACTCACACGAGGCGCCGATCGCCTACGGCCTGGTCGGCGCGATCGGCCTCGCGCCGCCGTGGCTGGAGGATCGCCTGATCGGCTTCTTCACCGACAAGGCGAGCCTCGTCGTCACCAACGTGCCGGGCCCGCGCGAGCGCCTCAGCTTCGCCGGCGCGCCGGTCGAGGCCGTGCTTGTCTGGGCGCCCTGCTCGGGCAGCCTCGGCATGACGGTCAGCATCTTCAGCTACGCGGGCGAGGTGACGGTCGGCTTCATGGTCGACACGGCCCTCCTCGACGATCCGGAGCCGCTCGCCCGCACCTACGAGCGCGAGCTGGCGTCGCTCTGTGGCTAGAGCCTCGCGCAGCGCTTCGGCGGCCGCGCCGGCAAGCGCTAGGGTCGGCGGCGATGAAGACGGCGGCGATCACCGGCGCGTCGAGCGGCATCGGCGCCGCCACAGCGCGGCTGCTGGCCGCGAGGGCTACCGGACGGTCCTCGGCGCCCGGCGGCTCGACCGGATCGAGGCGCTGGCCGGCGAGATCGGCGGGGAGGCGGTCGCCCTCGACGTCACCGATCCGGACTCGGTCGCCACCTTTGCCTCCCGGCTCGATAGCTGCGACGTGCTGGTCAACAACGCGGGCGGGGCGCTCGGCCTCGACCCGATCGCCGAGGCCGACGAAGAGAAGTGGCTGACCATGTACGAATCCAACGTGCTGGGGACGATGCGGATGACGCGGGCGCTGCTGCCGCGCCTGATCGCCTCCGGCGACGGCCATCTCGTCGCCGTCACCAGCATCGCCGCGATCGAGCCCTACGTCGGCGGCGCCGGATACAACGCCGCCAAGCACGCCCAACGGGCGGTGCTGCGGGTGCTGCGCCAGGAGCTGCTCGGCGAGCCGGTCCGGGTCACCGAGGTCGCGCCCGGCATGGTCGAGACCGAGTTCTCGCTGGTCCGCTTCGAGCGGCGACGAGGACGCCGCCCGGCGGGTCTACGACGGGATGCAGCCGCTCAGCGCCGGCGACGTCGCCGAGTGCATCCGCTGGGCCCTCGCCCAGCCGCCTCACGTCAACGTCGATGAGATCGTCGTCCGCCCTCGCGACCAGGCGACCGCGACCAGCGTGCACCGGCGGACGCCGTAGGCGAAGCTACCCGCCGGCGAGGAAGCCGTCGGGCTCCTCGACCACGGTGTTGACCAGCTCGCCGAGCCGCTCGATCTCGACCCGCACGGTCTGGCCGACGTGCAGCACGTTCTCGCGGATCGGCTGGCGGCCGATGCCGACCCCGGACGGCGTCCCGGTGGCGATCGTGTCGCCGGGCTCGAGGGTAAAGGCTTCGGAGAGGTGGGAGACCTGCTTGAAGCAGTCGAAGACCATCTCGGCGGTGCGGGCGTCCTGGCGCAGCTCGTCGTCGACGAAGCAGCGGATCGCCAGATCCTGCGGGTCGCCGACCTCCTCGGGCGTGACCAGCCAGGGGCCGAGCGGCCCGTGCGTGTCGAAGGACTTGCCGATCGTCATCGTCTGCGCCCGGCCCTGCCAGTCGCGCACGCTGAGGTCGTTGGCGCAGGTGTAGCCGGCGATGACCTCGTGCGCCCGCTCGACCGGCACGTGGCGGCAGCGCCTGCCGATCACGATCGCCAGCTCGGCCTCGTAGTCGAGCAGGGTCGAGACCTTTGGCATGTGCACGTCGGCGCCGGGGCCGACCACGCAGGTCACCTGCTTGTTGAAGAAGACCGGCACTTCCGGCGCCTCCATCCCCATCTCGGCGATGTGGTCGGCGTAGTTGAGCGCGATGCCGAGGTACTTGCGCGGCGTGGCGGGCGCCAGCAGCCGCGCCTCGGCAAGCGGCAGGCGGGGTGCTGCGACGGCGAGCTTTTCGAGCCCGTCGCGTCCCACATGGTCGAGTGCCGCAGCGGGTTCGGCGGGGACATCGGCAGCCGAGAGGTCGACCAGGTCACCCCCCTCGACGATGGCGAGGGCGGGCGACCCTCCGGGGCCGGCGAAGCGGGCGAGCCTCATCGTCGGGACTCTCCCACAAAACGATGGTGACTTCGTCTTTATGCGTCTTATTGGCCTACAAAAGGCGAAGTCAGCGCCGGGATCAAAGTGCTACGGTATGACGCACAATGAAATCTACTGTCGGAGTTAGGGAGTTGCGGCAGAACCTCAGCAAGTACCTGCGCCGGGTCAAGGCCGGCGAGGCTCTGACGGTGACCGAGCACGGTCGCGAGGTCGCCCGCGTCGTGCCCCTGGCGGGGAACGAATTCCGCGAGATGCTCGCCGAGTTGTACGGCGTCGTGCCCCCCAGCGGGGCCGAGCGGCTTGCGGAGACGATCTCGCGCCTGGAGGCCGAAGATCGCTTTGGCCCGCCGGCGCCGGCGGGCTCGACCGACGCATTCCTCGACGAGAGTCGAAAGGGCCTGGACTGAGAGCCGTGCGCGTCGCCTATGTTGATACAAGCGCTCTCGGTCGGGTCTTGCTCAACGAGCCGGACCGGCCGGCCGTCGAAGCCACGCTGGGTGGGATCGACGAGGTTGTCTCCAGTCGTCTTCTCTGGATCGAGCTGCGGCGGCTGGCGCGTCGCTGGCAAGCGAGCACCGGTCGCTCTGGCCGATCGCACCAGGTCCTTCCCCTCGCCGAGGAAATGCTCAGGTCGATCGCTCCGATTCCCCTGGAGGAGTCGCTGCTCGCTCACGCCGAGACGATCTCGCCGGTGTCGGTCGCGACCCTCGACGCTCTGCATCTGGCGACCGCGGTGCAGCTCGCCGAGGTCAGTCCTCTCGACGCGATCCTTACCTATGACATCCGGCTCGCCGAGGGCGCCCGTGAGCACGGCCTCACCGTTCTCGCGCCTGTCTAGCGGCCGCTATCCTGCGTCATGAGCGATGGGGCTCGCTCCTTCATAAGCGCGGTTTCGATCCGCTGACGGTCCCTACCAACGTCCATCGACGCTGATAGGAGACCCGCACCGTGCCAGTCACCCGCTTCGACCTTCGCCGTCTCGCCGCGATCTACCTCGGCGGTGTGCTTGGTGCGCTCGCCCGTGTCGGCCTCTCGCAGGCGACGCCGCACGGGCCGGGGGGCTGGCCCTGGGGGACCTTCGCGGTCAACATGGCCGGCGCCCTGCTGCTCGGCTACTTCTTCGCCCGCCTCAGCGACCATCCCGAGGACAGCCTCGCCCACCCCTTCCTCGCCACCGGGATCTGTGGCACGCTGACCACCTTCTCGACCCTGCAGCTGGAGCTGTTCGAAATGGTCGACGGCGGGCGCCTCGGCATCGCCGTCGCCTACCTTGGCGCGACGCTCGCCGCCGGCTTTCTCTTCGTCCGCGCCGGGATCGCCTTGGAGCGCCGTCCGGAGCCGGCCGGGTGAGCGCCGCGGGCTGGGTCGCCGTCGGCCTGCTGGGAGGCGCCGCCGCCGCGGCGCGCTTCCTGATCGACGCCGCCTTCGCGGCGCGCGTCGACCATCCGTTCCCGCTTGGCGTCCTGGCGATCAACCTGGCCGGGACGCTGGCGCTCGGCCTCGTCGCCGGCTTCGCCCTCGAAGGCGAGGCGCTGGTCATCGTCGCCGGCGGTGGGATCGGCTCCTTCACCACCTTCTCCACCTGGATGCTGGATTCGCACCGCCTCGCCGACGCCGGCCACACGCACCTGGTCTGGCTCAACCTCGGCCTCTCCCTCGTCGCCGGCTTTGCCGCGATCGCCGCCGGCCACTGGCTCGGCTCGGTCCTGTAGCCGTCCGCGCCTCTCACTACTTTGGATTGCGGATGGAGCAGCAGGCTCTCACCGACACACTGATCGCGGCCCGGGTGCCGCTCGGCGAGCTGGACGACGGACAGCGGGTCGGCGGCGTCTACGCGGTTCGCGAGCGCGAGCTGCGCCGCAAGCGCAACGGCGAGCCCTGGTTGCGCCTCTCGCTTGGCGACGCCAGCGGCAGCTGCGAGGCCGTCTGCTGGGAGGACGCCGAGGCGCTCTACGCGATCGCCGCGCCGGGGACTCCGGTCCAGGTCAGCGGCCACTTCGAGGTCAGCGAGCGCTGGGGCTCGAAGATCAAGCTGACCGGCCTGCGCGAGGCTTCCCCCGACGAGTACTGCGCCGAGGACCTCGCTGCCGAGTCCGAGGTCTCCTTCGAGCGCCTCGAGAGCGACCTGCGCGAGCTGCTGGCGACGGTTCAGGACCATCGGTTGCGCTACCTGCTCGACCGCTTCTTCGGCGAGGACTCCGAGATCTGGGCGCGCTTCCGCGACGCCCCGGCGGCGAAGGTCTACCACCAGGCCTACCGCCACGGCCTGCTCGAGCACACCCTCTCGGTCGCCCAGGCAGTCAGCGCCGCGGCCGCCTTCTTCCCCGGTATCGACCGCGACGTCGCCGTGACCGGCGCTCTCTTGCACGACATCGGCAAGACCGAGGCCTACAACGAGGACCCGCTGGCGATCGACCTCACCGACGCCGGCCGCCTGCAGGGCGAGATCCCGCTCGGCTACTACAAGGTGCGCCGCCAGATCGAGGAGATCCCCGGCTTCGAGCCCGACCTCGCCCAGGCCGTCCTGCACATCATCCTCAGCCACCACGGCTCGCTGGAGCACGGCTCCCCGGTCGTGCCGGCCACCCGCGAGGCCGTCCTCGTCCACATGATCGACAACCTCGGCGGCCGCCTCGGCAGCTTCGACCGCCTCGAGCGCCAGCTCCCGGCAGGCGAGTCTTGGTCAGGCTTCGACCGCGCTCTGTCGGGCTCGGCCTACTTCGGCCAGCGCGCCGCCTGACGGCTCCTTGAAGCAACGCTGGCCAGTCCTGGTCCTTGCCGCGGCGGTCGTTGTCGCCACGCTGCTGATCCTCCACCTTGGCCGCGGCCAGACGCTGGTCGTCGATCAGTGGGGCTACCTCTACGCTCACCGCTCGTGGGCACCAGGATCTCTGCTCACCCCCAACAACGGTCATCTGATCGTGCTGGGCCTGCTGGTCTACAAAGTTCTCTACTCGATCTTCGGAATCGATTCGCAGCTTCCCTACCAGCTGGTCACATTGGCGCTGTCGGCGACTGTCGCGACGCTGCTCTTCGTCTCGATCCGACGCTCCGTTGGGGATCTGCTCGCCCTTGCCGCTGCGATCTTGATCCTCTTCTACGGAGCGGGCGCCGACGCGATCCTTCCCACCTCCCAGATCCCCAACCTGATCGCGATGGCGACCGGCCTTGGGATGCTCCTTGCCCTGCGCCGCGGCGATCTTCGGGGAGACATCGCGGGGTGCGCACTCCTAGCGATGTCGCTTGCCTCGTTCAGTATCGGAGTCGCCTTTGCGCTTGGCGCGATCGTGCTGCTCGCTCTAAGGCCGGCCGGCGGGCGACTCCACAGGTTCTGGGTCGTAGCCACGCCTCTCGCTGCGTACATCGCCTGGGCGCTTTGGGCTCGGAAGTTCGGCGAGCAGACCGTCTATGTCCACAACCTAAAGATCCTCGGCTCCGCTGTGGCCGACCAGCTCGGAGCGGTGATGTCTGGGCTGACCGGTCTCTTCACCACTCCCAACGGACCGGTGCCCAAGCTCGGCGTCGTCACGACTCCCGTTCGCACCGATTGGGCGCCCGCGCTCATAGTCGGCCTGGTCGTGATCGTGGCCTTCCGACTTCGCCGGCCGCCGCGGCTGAGCGCAAGTGCGATCGCGGCCGCGGCGGTGCTCTTCGGCTACTTCCTGCTGGTCGGCATCGCACTCAACGCCTCTCGTAACACGTTCGACCAGCGCCTCGTCTACCTCGGCTCGGTGCTCACCCTGCTGGCGGTGGCCGAATTGCTCGCGCCCTACCGCCCCACTCGCACAGCGCTGTGGCTGGTCGGCATCGTCTTCGTTTTCTCGATGTGCGCCAACATCGCCGAGTTGGGCGACGACGCAAGGCCGCTGCGGGAAGAGTCGGCGTCGAACCGGGCGAAGCTGGCGGCCGTCGAAATTGCGGGCGACGAGGCTCGGGCTGATGCCGCGGTCGAGGAACCGCCGGACGACATGGCATTCGACGTGGCGACCTGGAGGGAACTGAAAGCAGAAGTCGGTTCGCCGGCCTACACCGAAGCGGAGTTGAAGGCGGCGTCGCCGGAAGCTCGCGAAAATGCCGATAGCGAGCTGGTCCAGGTGCTCGGGATCGCGCCACGCCCGGTTGCCGGGGTCAAGCCGTTTTCGACAGGTCGGCGGATGGAGGTGTCGATAGCCGCCAGCGGCGTGGTGAGACGCCGAGGTAGCTGCGTCTCACTCGTCCCCTTGCCAAACGCGAAGATGACCGCCGTGCTCGAAGTTCCTCCCGGGGGGATTGCATACGAATCGGGGCAGAGCCCGGTTGAAGTCACCCTCGGTCGTTTCGCCGATGCGACGAACGTTGCCCTGCCGGCACGCAGCGGCTCGGTGCTCATCCGCGTCCCGGCTGATGCTTCCAGTCGCCCCTGGGTTGCGAGTCTGCAGTTGGCCGCGCCCGCTCTCATCTGTCCAGCCGGACATCTGACCTAGACTGCCCGCGATCTATGGCGCCTGAGAACCGAGGGAGGGGGATGGCTGGGATGGCACCACAGGTCGACCCGCTCGGAATGATCGGGTCCCTGGCGTCTCGTTTTGCCGCCTGGCCGCGTCGGGCGGGAGAGGCCCGCGTTGCCTACGCGGTTCTGGCCGCGGCCTTTGTCCTGGCCGCTGCGCTGATCCTCGGCTGGGGCAAGGGCCAAACCTTCGTCAACGACGAGTGGAACTACCTCGTCGTTGTCCGTGGCTGGTCGCTGGAAACCCTGCTGACTCCCCAAAACGGTCACCTGATCGTCGTTCCGCTGCTCATCTACAAGACGCTGTTCGCGACGGTTGGGGCGAGTTCGCACCTGCCCTACCAGGTGACCACTGTGGTTTTGCACCTCACCGTGGCGCTGCTCTTCTTCCTCCTCGTTCGCAGCCGCCTGCCCCTCGCGGTCGCGGTTGCCCTCACCGTCTTGGTGGCCTTCTTCGGCGCCGGCTGGGACACGGTCATGGGCGCCTATGAGATTCCGAACCTGACCGGGATGGCGGCGGGGCTGGGCATGCTGCTGGCACTCGAACGGCGCACGTTCGCTGGCAATGCTGTTGCCTGCGGCCTGCTCGCCCTCTCGCTTGCCTCCTTCAGCGTCGGCATCGCCTTTGCGCTCGGCGCGCTTCTCACGATCTGGCTCGGTGGGCGAGCGGATTGGAAGCGCGCCTGGGTGGCCCTCATTCCCGCCGCGACCTACATGGTTTGGTTCCTCTGGGCGCGCAAGTTCCACCAATCGGAGGTGACGGCGGAAGCGGCCAGCAGTCTGCTCAGCGGGATGGCCGATCAGCTGGCAGCACTTTGCGCCGCAATCACCGGTCTCTTCCGGGTTCCCGGTAGCTCCGAACTTCCGGCGCTGATCAATATCCGTCCTGAATGGGGCTATCCCTTGGCCCTAGTTCTCGGCGGCCTGCTCGCCCTGCACGTTCGCCGCGCGACCCGTTCGATTCGCTTTTGGACGGTCGCCGGCACTCTCGTCATCTACCTCGCTTTGGTCGCGCTCGGCCTCAGCCCCGCCCGTGCGCCCAACGCGAGCCGTTACGTGTACATGGGAGGGATCCTCGCCCTCCTCCTCGTCGCCGAGCTGGCCAGAGACATCAGGTGGTCGACGGCCGTCGGGCTGGTCGCTTTCGTCTTTTTCGGACTTTCACTGATGGCCAACGTGGCTGAGCTGCGCGTCGGAGGGCACCTGTTTGAAGCCGAGGGGGCGACCAACCGCGCCACACTTGCGGCGTTGGAGCTGAGCCGTGCTCGGGTCGACCCGAATCTCTCGGTCGAGGACGAATCGACGACACATTCCCATCCCGACATGCTCTTTCCGGCCTGGGCTTACTTCGAAGCCGAACGCGATTTCGGTTCGCCCGCGTTCAGCCTCGAGCAGCTGCTCAGCACCGGTGGACAGGCGCGAGAAGCGGCGGATCAAGAGCTGGTCCGGGCGCTTGGAATCTCCGCTGAACCGATAGCGAACCCGGAGGTCGATCGGGGCGGCTCGCCGCCCAGATCGCTGACCGCGAGCGACGGTCGGACCCGAACCGTCGGTTCGTGCCTGGCCCTGACCCCCAACCCGGGGCGCACGGCGTCTTTCCAGCTGGAACTCCCCCGCGGCGGCTTCAGCTACAGGACCGCACCGACCACTAAGGTCGATTTGAAGCTGGCTCGGTTCGCGGATCAACCCGTCACGGAATTGCAGCCGGTTACGGGTTCCGCCATAGTCGCGATTCCCCCCGACGCAGCGCATGTTCCGTGGCGGGTAGGACTTCAAACCGACGCCAAGACCCTCGTCTGTGCCCACTGAGCAGGTCACCCCCAAGATCACCGACCCGGGCGGCGATAGCGATTCCAAGCGTCGCTCGGTCTTGACATCGGTCAAGCGCGTGGCCTTGTCCACGCCTCTGCTCGGCACGGCGATCGCGGTGCTCACCTGGCCGATCAGCAGTATCAAGCCCGCGGCGGGCCTCGATCCCTCATGGGTGGCCGGCCTTTACATGGCGGCCGAGCGGGGGCTGGACGCCGGCACACAGATTGTCTTCACCTATGGCCCGCTTGGATTCCTCGGCCTGCCAAACCTTTTCGAGGTCTGGCCCGCACGGCTGGCCTTTGTCTGGACCGCGCTGGTGCAGATCGCCTATTGCATGGCCCTGCTCTGGGGCGCAAGGCGCGCCTTCGGGGTTCTCATCGGCCTCGCGGTGACCGTGTGCGTTGCGGCCAACCCGATCTCAGACCCGGTCTTGGTCGCTGCGGCAGTGGTGGGCGTCGCCGCCCTGCTCGGCGACTGGAGCCTTCGTGCCCGCCTTTGGCTCGCCGCCGCAGCTGGCGCGCTTGCCGGGATGCAGCTGCTTGGCTCGCTGCGGGCTGGGCCGACGCTGGTTGTCATGGCCGTGGTCGTGCTGCTCGCACTGCCCGATCGACGCCGCACTCTCGCGGTCTTCCTGGGCTCCTCGATTGGCACCTTTGCGGTGCTGTGGTTTGCCACGGGGCAGGGTCTCGGCAACCTGGGCCAATACGCGGTAAATACCGCCATCGTTGTAGGCGGCTACTCGGAATCGATGAACTTTCCGCAGCCCGGCCACTGGTGGCAGACCCCCGCAGTGATCCTTGCGATGGCGACATTGGCCATTCTCTGTGCGTCTGCCGCCTGGCGGAGGGACAGCCTGCGGCGCATCGGGCTCGTGCTGTTGGTGGTGGCGGTGACTTTCTTGATGTTCAAGCACGCGGTTGTTCGCGAATCGCCTGGCAGCATCGGTGTCCTGCTAGCCGCCCTGCTGGCGATTGGGATTGCGCTCGTCCCCCACGTCCCCCGTCTACTAGCTGTCGGTGCGGTTGTCGTTCTCCTCGGCCTCGCCTATGTGGGCAACCACGAACTGGTGGAAACCAGATTCGACCTTCGCCAGCACAGCGAAGATTTCGCGAACCAGTTGGCGACGATCGCGGTACCCGGACGGGCCGAGGACGAACTGCGGGCCGGCCGTGAAGAAATGCGTACCGCCTACGGCCTCGATCCGGCGGAGTTGCGGCTGCTGCATTCTGGAACGGTCCACGTGGCGCCCTGGGAGGCGGGTGCCGCCTGGGCCTACAACCTCGATTGGGACCCTCTGCCGGTGTTCCAGCAGTACTCCGCCTATACGCCTCGCCTGGACAGGCTCAATGCCGCCAAGCTCGAATCTTCGACAGCGCCAGATCTGATTCTCTGGCAGAACACAACGACCTTCGATCCCAACGCCGTCAACTACCCGGGAGCGATCGACGCCCGTTGGCCGGCCTTCGAGACCCCCGAACAAATGGTCCAGATGTTCTGCCGCTACCGCGCCGTGCACTGGGACGAAGCGTGGGCGATTCTGCGGCGTAGTCCCGATCGCTGCGGGCGGGAACGCAAGCTGGAGACGGTGGTTGCGGGGACTTCAGAAAGCGTTCCGTTGCCCCCGACGCGCCCCGACGAGGCGCTGGTGGTCCGGGTCGACGGCCTCTCCGTGTCCGGCATCGAACGCCTTCGCACCTTCTTGTTCCGGGCTACCGGTCGCGGCGTCTACCTCGACGGTTCCGGCTGGAACTTGGTCGGCGACACAACGCCCGACGGGCTTCTGCTGCGCGTGCCGCGCTGGGCCGACTACCCCGGGCTGTTCGCGCTGAATGGCGCCAACCGCGAAGTTGCCTTCAAGCGCGAAGGGGGGTTCCTGACAGGCTCGGGTTCCTCGACCAAGCTGACCCTCTCCTTTTATGCCCTCCCGCTCGATGCCCCGGCGATCGTCCCTCGCGCGGCAGCCGCTCAGAAGCGCCGTGTGCAGCGCTGAATCCGCTGCACGTCGCCGTTTGAGCGCTTGATGCAGTGGATCAGCTTCTGCGGGTTGCCGCCATGGCGCCTTGTCGTCTCGAAGGAGCGGTGGATCTGGCGCTGGACTTGGACGTCGACGCTCTTGATCGTCTTGCCGATTTCCTGCAGGCCTGACGCCTTGAAGGCTTTGTCGGTCACTTCGCTGGTCGTGTGCAGGACCGGCTTGACGATGAAGAGGTAGACGAGGAGCAGCACCCCTGCTGTGACCGCAAGCCGGATGATCCCCGACGTGAGGTTGCCGAAGAGGTTGCGCAGGAGGTCCATGGAGTCGGCTGCACACTATCCTGCGAGCCGTGGCGAAGGACACCGAGAAGCTGATCCGCCAGCTCTCGCTGATCTCGTTCCTGATGGCACAGGGGAGGCCGGTTTCGGCGCTCGAGATCAAGCGCGAGGTGGAGGGCTACAGCGACATGAACGACGACGCCTTCGCGCGCCGCTTCTACGCGGACCGGGCCGAGCTGGAGAGCCTCGGCATCCAGCTTGGCGTCGAGAAGCCGGGGGAGGGGTTCTTCGAGGCCGAGCTCTACTCGCTGCCGCCGGAGAACTTCTACCTCGACGCGATCGAGTTCTCCGACGACGAGCTGGCGGCGCTGAGCACGGCGCTCTCGCTGCTCTCCGAAGGCGACTTCGCCTACGCCGAGCCGCTGCGCCTGGCTCTGCAACAGGTCGCCTGGGGACATCCGAATCCGCTGAAGGAGGGCGAGCGCGCACCGATCGAGATGGCGATGACCGCCTCCGCCGGCGGCCGCGACCTCTCTCAGCGCCTCTCCAAGATCGAGACGGCGATCTCGCGCCGCAAGACGATCGAGTTCACCTATTACACGATGGAGCGCGACGAGACCGAAAAGCGCAAGGTCGACCCCTTCCACCTCGTCTTCCGTGGCGGCCAGTTCTATTTGATCGGCTACGCCCACGAGCGAGAGGCGGTGCGCGTCTTCCGCCTCTCGCGGATCCAGGGCAAGGTCGGATACGCCTCGAAGGCCGAGCACGACTTCTCCCCGCCCGAGAACTTCGACCGTCGCGACTACGGCCAGCGCGCCGATTGGCAGCTGGGTGAGATCCGTGGCACGGCGAAGATCTTCGTCCGCGACCGGATCGCCTGGCTGATCGAACGCGACTTCGGTGCCTACGGCGAGCTGCGCCCGGCCAAGAAAGCCGACGGGGCGCCCGGCAAAGGCTCCGTCTACGAGACCGACTACGCCTCGCCGCGCGAGTTGATCGCATGGGTCCTGCGCTGGCGCCAGAACGCCCAGGTGCTGGCCCCGGATGAGCTGCGCGCGGAGGCTGAGAGCCGCCTCGGCCTGCTCCACGACCGTCACCACAATGGCTTCGAGCCGGCCGAGATCGTCGATCGTCCACTGCGCGAGGCACCGAAACGGGTCCGCGCCAACGGCCGCGGCGAGGCGGCGATCCGGCCCGAGCGCTTCGCCCGCCTGGTCACCCTGGCCGGCATGCTGATCGAATCGGCCAAGGGCAGCGAGCGGCTTCACGTCTCCGACCTGCGCCGCCGGCTCGAACTCACCGACGAGGAGCTGCAGGAGGACATCGACCTGCTCAACGTCGTCAACTTCGGCGGCGGCACCTACGTCCTCTACGCCGAAATCCAGGGCGACGAGATCGAGGTCGATTCCGAGCCCTACGGCGACAACTTCGCCCGCCCGGCGCGCCTGCTGCCGCTTGAGGCGAAGGCCCTCGTCGCCGCGATCGACCTCTTCGGCGACCACCTGCCACAGGGTGGCCTGCAGAGCGCCCGCGCCAAGATCGTCACCGCGCTCGGCCACGATCCCTCCGAGGAGGGGCTGGAGATCGCCGCCGGCAGCGGCGGCGACGCGGAGGTGGCGCGCAAAGTCAACGACGCGATCGCCGCCAGTCGCATCCTCGAGCTCCAGTACTACAAGGAGAACGAGGACCAGTTCACCAAACGCTCGGTCGAGCCCTATCGCCTGGAGAACGGCAAAGAGGGCTGGTACGTCGAGTGCTACGACTTGACAAAAGACGGCATCCGCCACTTCAAGCTTGACCGCGTCAAGGAGGCGACCCTCTCCGAGCAGACTTTCGAGCCGCGGCCGGAGGTCGAAAAGCTGGCCGGGGTCGAGGGCTGGATGACCCACGGCGAGGTGCCGACCGCCCACGTCGCCCGCGTCTGGGTCTCGCCGGAGCGCGCTCGCTGGCTGCGCGAGGAGCGCACCGTGGTCGAGGAGCTGGCAGATGGCGCCGTCGTGATCGAGCTGCCCTACGCGGGCACCTCGTGGCTGGTCCGCGAGATCCTCCGCGGCGCCGGCGACCTGGTCGTGCTCGAGCCCGAGGACGCCCGCGAGGCGATCGCCAGCGAGGTCGGCGAGAACGACTGACGAGTTGATGACCCTATGGGGTCATTAATCCGTCAGTAGATGTCGACGACCCCCGTGGACCAGGCGCCGGGCCATCCCGAGATTCTCCGTATCGCTGCGCCGAACCCGGGGCCGATGACGCTTGAGGGGACCAACACCTACCTCTACGGCTCGGATCCCTGCGCGGTGATCGATCCGGGGCCCGATATCGAGAGCCACCTCGAAGCGGTTCGCGCGGCAGCCGAGGAGCGGGGAGGGATCGGCCTCGTTTTGCTCACCCACGGCCATGGCGACCACGCCGACGGCGCCGGGCGGCTTGACGCCGAGGTGATCCTGCCGGCCGGCGGCAGGGAGCACGGTGGTCTGCGGGCGATCGCCACGCCGGGGCACGCGCCCGATCACGTCTGCCTGATGAGCGCCGACGGCGTCTGCTTCAGCGGCGACCTTGTCCTCGGCACCGGATCGACCTTCGTCCCCCCCGACGGCGGCTCGCTCGCCGCCTACATGGACTCGCTGCGGCGGATGCAGGCCGAGCCGATCGAGCTGATCTGCCCCGGCCACGGCCCCTGGATCACCGACCCGGCGGCGAAGCTGGCCGAGTACGTCGAGCATCGCGAGATGCGCGAGCGTCGGCTTCTTGCGGCGCTGGAACGCGGCGAGCGCTCGCGCGACGCCCTGCTCGACGAGGTCTGGGCCGATGTTCCGACGGCGATGCGCCCGGCGGCGGAAATGGTGATGCAGGCCCACCTCGACAAGCTCGCGGGCGAAGGCCGGCTGCCGGCCGACATCTCTCCCTGACCGCCATCCTGGCTGCCTGAGCCAGTACGCTTTCATGATGAGTGGCGGGCGGGCTGTGCGAACTGGATTGCTGGCGGGGGCCGCCGGCACCGGCGTCGCTGCGGCGGCAACCGCCGCCGCATGGCACTGGCTGGCGCGGCGACCGTTGCCGAAGCAGAAAGGGACGATCGCGCTCGCCGGGCTCGAGGGCTCGGTGCGGGTCGCGCCGCGACCGCTGGGGCGTTCCCCACGTCGAGGCCGGGCAACGCCGCGCGACCTCTGGTTCGCCGAGGGCTTCTGCCACGGCCAGGACCGGCTCTGGCAACTCGACTTCTACCGCCGGGTCGTCTCCGGCCGGGTCTCCGAGATCGCCGGCGAGGAGGGCCTGCCGATCGACCGCCTGATGCGGACGCTTGGCATCCGGCGCACGGCCGAGCGCGAGGCCGCGAGCCTGGACCCCGAGCTGCGCGCCCTGCTGGAGCGCTTCTGCGAGGGCGTCAACGCTGCCGCGGCAGAGCGCCAAGGCGATGCCCTTCGAGATGCAGCTGCTGCGGCTCGACTGGAAGCCGTGGCGACCGGTCGACATCCTCAGCCTCGGCAAGCTGCTCGCCTTCGGGCTCTCGACCAACTGGGAGCGCGAGCTGCTGCGCGCCGACATGGTGCGCGCGCTGGGCCCCGAGCTCGCCGCCAAGCTCGACCCTGCCTATCCGGCCGATAATCCCGTCGTCACCCAGGAAGCTCTGGTCGGGTGACGGACTGGCGATCGTCGAGCAGATCGACGCGGTGCGACGCTCGATCGGGCTTGCGGCCGAGGCCAGTGGCTCCAACAACTGGGCGGTCTCCGGCAAGCTCAGCGCGACCGGCTCGCCGCTGATCGCCGGCGATCCGCACCTGCCGCCCAGCATGCCGGGCATCTGGTACCAGGTCGGCCTTGAGCTTGGCGACCGCTTCGTCCGCGGCGCCTCGCTGCCGGGCATGCCCGGCGTCTACATGGGCCAGAACAACGACGTCTGCTGGACCTTCACCAACGTGATGGCCGACGTCGCAGGACCTCTTCGTCGAGCGGGTCGAGGGCGATCGCTACCTGTTCGAAGACGAGTGGCGCCCACTTGAGGTCGTTCGCGAGGAGATCTCGGTCAAGGGCCGTGACGCTCCCGAGGTGCTCGACGTGCGGATCACCCACCACGGACCGCTGGTCAACGACGCGCTCGGCGCCGACGAGGGCGAGCCGCTGGCCCTGCGCTGGCAGACGCTCGACCAACCGACTGCTTTCCAGGGCATGTTCGAACTGCACGACATCGCCTCCGGCCCGGAACTGGTCGCCAGGCTCGAGGGTCACAGCTCGCCCGCCTCGAACCTGGTCTGGGCCGACCGCCACGGCTCGATCGGCTACAAGCTGATCGGCCGCCTGCCGCTGCGCAAGGGTGGCTGTCCCGACCTGCCCAAGCCCGGCTGGAGCGGGCGAGTTCGATTGGGAGGGGACAGTCCCCTACGAGGAGCTGCCGGAGACGGTCGATCCCGAGAGCGGCTTCCTCGTCACCGCCAACAACCGCATCGTCGGCGACGACTATCCGCACCACATCACCAGCGAGTGGCTCGACGGCTTCCGCGCCGCCCGGATCGAGCAGCTGCTGCGCGCCACCGACGAGCACGACATCGACGGCTTCGAGGCGATGCAGTCCGACAACCTCTCGCTACCGGGGATCGAGGCGGCGCGGCGGCTGGGACGGCTGACGCCCCACGGTCAGCGCGAGAGCAGCGCGATCGAGCGGCTGCGCAGCTGGGACGGGCGGCTCGACCCCGATTCGATCGCCGGCACGATCTACCAGGCGTTCCTGCTGCGGCTGGCGCGCGAGGTCGCCCGCGCCGCGATCGGCGACCGCGACCTCAGCGAGCGCTGGCTCGACCGCGCCGACAATGGCTTCACCCCGCACGTCACCTCACCCTGGCGCTGGCACTCGCACCTGATGAAGCTCTGGGAGGAGGGCGACGAGGAGCTGATCGGCCGGCCCTGGGAGGACCTCGTGCTGGAAGCGCTGAGCGGCGCCCTCGACGACCTCGGCGACCGCTTCGGCCCCGACCCGGAGGGCTGGCGCTGGGGCCACGTCCACGAGATGGAGTTCCCGCACCCGCTCGGCGAGGCCAACCCGCTGCTGCGGCGCTTGCTCAACCGCAGCCTCAAAGCGGGCGGTGCTCAGGAGACGGTGAGCCAGATCGCCTACGACCCCAACGACCCCTACAAAGCCGTCTGGGCGCCGAGCTGGCGGATGGTCGCCGACCCGACCGCGCCCGAGCGCTCGCGCTGGCAGATGTTCACCGGCCAGTCCGGCCACCCGGCCAGCCCCCACTACGACGACCTCCAGGCCGACTGGCTCGAGGGCCGCACCCAGCCGATGGCCGGCGAGGGTCCCTGGCGCGAGCTCGACCTCGTGCCTGCCTGATCCCTCGATTGCAGATCGATGCCGGGTCGGGCCGAATCGATCCCCGGCTGCAATGGTTGGACGGGTATGCGCTTGCTGCGTCCAGCCACGGCAGGGGCTCTGATCCTGCTCGCGTTCGCCGCCTCCGTCGCGGCGGCGAAGCCGATCCAGTTCGACGGCCGCGCCGTCCGCGTCCCCGCGGGCTGGCCTGTCTATCGGCTTGCCGAACACCCGCGGATGTGCGTTCGTCTCGATCGCCGTGCGGTATATCTGGGCACGCCCAGCGTGAACCAGCGCTGCCCGGCCGGCGCGATCGGCCGGCGCCGGGCGATTCTGATCGACCCGGGAGCCGCCGCGCGAGGCAGAGCGCAGGCGAGCGCCGGGGGAGTCGGGACCACCGTGTCGGGGTCCGAAGAGTTCACTGGCCTCGGTTTCGACGCTTGTTCGGCCCCTTCGTCACGCACGATGGCGGCCTGGGGCAGCTCGCCGTACCGCGCGATCGGCGTCTACATCGGCGGCACCAACCGCGGCTGCTCGCAGCCTAACCTGACCTCCGCCTGGGTCGGCGAACAGGTGGCGGCCGGCTGGCACCTGATCCCGACCTACGTCGGCCTGCAGGCGCCCGGCAGTAGCTGCTCGAGCTGCGCTCCGTTCAGCTCGAGCGCCGGCAAAGCCACCGCGCAGGGGACGGAAGCGGCCGAAGACGCCGTCGCCGACGCGCAGAGCGTCGGCATGGGGGCGGGCAGCCCGATCTACTTTGACATGGAGTCCTACACCCGGACGACGAGCGCCACCGCGGCGACGCTCACCTTCATCTCCGCTTGGACCGCGAAGCTCCACGCGCTCGGCTACGTGTCGGGCGTCTACAGCTCCGGCGCCTCCGGCATCGCCGACCTCGGCCGCGCGGTCGGCGGCCCCTACACGCTGCCCGACGACGTCTGGAGCGCCAACTGGAACGGCGCCCAGAACACGCTCGAACCCTACCTCCCGTCCACCGCCTGGGCCTCGCACCAGCGCATCCACCAGTACCGCGGCGGCCACAACGAGACCTACGGCCTGATGACGATCAACCTCGACAACAACTACGTCGAAGGGGCGACGGTAGGCACCGGCTCGGCGGCTCCTGAACTACCGCCGCTCACGGTCAAACACGTCACGTCCGAAGCGGGGACGATCAGCGTCTGGGTCCGCTGCGGCTGGCCCGAAGGCGAAACCTGCCCCGGCCAGATCATCCTGCGCACCCACGCCAAGGTGCCGCTCCGCGCCCGGCCGGGCGTGCCGACCAAGATCGTCCGCGTAGCCGTCAGCCACCGCAGCTTCAGCCTCGCCGGCGGCAAGTCCCACACCTTCCGCATCGGCCTCAACTCGCGCGGCGCGCCGCTGCTCCGCGAACGCGGCCTGCTCAAGGCGCAGCTATTGGTCGCGATCCCCGACGCCCGCACTACCCGCGCGGTAAGCCTTCGGCGGCCATAGCGCCACCGATGCGCCCTTCCCGGTAGCGCGCCCCTTCTCTTTAGCCCCAGGTTGCCAGCGACAAGTTGTCCAGGATCGTTCCATCCGCAGTGACCAGCGGTGCGTCGGCGACTACTGCCTGCGCTGCGATCATCCGGTCGAAAGGATCGCGGGTCCAGGTGAGGTTGGTCGCGGCCTGCGCCATTGCGGCTAGGGACTCGTCGGCAACCTGCAGGCCGATCGTCCTACGCAGCGCCGTCAGTGGCGCCGCCGCCGGCTCCGTGACACGGCCGACTTCGTGGAGATACGTCAACTCCAATTCGACGATCGGCGATACAAACGGCTCATTGGACTCGATCAGCCTGCGCACGGCAGCCGGGATGCGCCGATCGGCGCCCTCATAGAGCCAGCTCACGACATGGGTGTCAAGAAGGATCAGGGTTCCACTCCGAAGACCAGTCCATATGGATCAGCTCGTCGGGGTCGCCGACGATGAAGCCCTCGCGACGGGGCAGGCGGTCCCAGATCGATTCCGCCTCCTTTGGCGCGATCACCAGGGTCTTGCCGTTGCGCTCGACCTCCAGCGGTTGGCCGGTCTCGAGAACCTCGTCCAGCATCTTGTAGATGTTGGCGCGCAGTTTCGAAGCGGTGGTGGCCAAGTCTCTCCCCTTGCTCGTACGTACGTTAAACGGATAAGACATACGTACGATAGCAGCGACGGTGGAGGGCGCTGAGGTCTGGGCGGGCATTGCCATGACGACGACGCTACAGATCGATTTCCGACGCGTGGTGCGCACATGCGCGCGGGAGTGCAACGCGCGACGCGCCGGAATCGGGCAGTCTTCGACCGCGTGAGCCGCCGCGACCTGATCAAGCTGAGCGAGGCGGAGTTTGCGGAGCTGCTCGCCGGGGAGCGGGTGGCGATCGTCTCCAGCCTCGGGCCGCGCGGCTGGCCCCACTCGATGCCGATGTGGTTCGTGCCGCGCGAGGGCGATATCTGGATCTGGACCTACGCCAAGTCGCAGAAGGTGCGCAACCTGGAACGCGACCCGCGGGCGACGGTGCTGGTCGAGACCGGTCACGAGTACGGCGAGCTGCGCGGCGCGATGATCGAGGCCGAGGCCGAGATCCACCGCGACTTCGAGACGGTCCTCGGCTTCGCCGAGGAGCTGACGCTGCGCTACGCCGAGGGGATCTCCTCGGTCGAGGGCGACGCCAAGGCCGCCCTGGAGGCCCAGGCTCCGAAGCGCGTCGCGATCCACTTCAAACCGCTCCGCACCGCCACCTGGGACCACCGCAAGCTGGGTGGGACCTACTGAGTCGTTAACTTCCTGGCGATACCGAAGCCGCCATGCCGTGTTAGGAAGTGACCTGCACGCCCCGTCGTCTCGCCTCGCACCGAATTGAAGCCCTTCAAGACCACGATCCTGCTGCTGGCCCTCGCCGCCGCCCTGCTCGCGCCGTCCGCGGCTCAGGCGCTGCCGCGCGCCTTCTTCGGCATCGCCCCGCAGACGCAGCTGACCGACACCGACGCGTCCTTCATGAAGGCCGGCGGGATCGGCAGCGTGCGCTGGCCGGTCAACTGGGCGACTATCCAGCCCAGGGCCAAGGGCGGCTATGACTGGAGCAGCGTCGACCCGGCGGTCGCGGTTGCCGCGCGCCATGGCCTGACGGTCCTGCCCTTCCTCTACGGAACGCCGCGCTGGATCGCCGGCAAGCAGACGACGCTGCCGATCGACAGCGGCAAGGCGCGGAACGCCTGGCTCGCCTTCGTCACCGCGGCGGTGAAACGCTACGGCCCCGAAGGCGAATTCTGGGCGCAGCACGCGCCGGCGGTCGCCGGCGTCAACTACGTGCCGGCCGTCCCAACCCCGGCGCCGATCCGCACCTGGCAGGTCTGGAACGAGGCCAACTTCTTCTACTTCGCCTATCCGGTCTCGCCGGGCCGCTACGCGAGCCTGCTGAAGCTGACCTACGGGGCGATCAAGGCCGCCGATCCCACCTCCAAAGTGATCCTCTCTGGCCTCTTCGGCAATCCCGACCAGGGCGGCAAGCAGGGCATGGACGCGACCAAGTTCCTCGCCGCCCTCTACCGGGTGCCCGGGATCAAGAACTACTTCGACGGGGTTGCCCTGCACCCGTACGCCTTCCACGTCGAAGAACTCGAAGAGCTGACCGAAGAAATGCGCGAAGTGATCGTCGAAAACCACGACAGCGCCACCCCCCTCTACATCACCGAGATGGGCTGGGGCTCCCAGGACGATCCCAACGTGGTCGCCTTCGAGCAGGGCATCGAGGGCCAGGCACGCGAACTGCGCAAGGCCTACGGCTACCTGATCGCAAACCGCGGCAAGCTCAACCTCAAGGGCACCTACTGGTATTCGTGGAAGGACAACCCCGAATACACCGCCTGCAACTTCTGCGACTCCGTCGGCCTTTTCCGCGCCGGCAAGGGCTTCAAGCCAAAGCCGGCCTGGCGGGCCTTCGTCGCGCTCAGCGGCGGCCGGGCGCGGCCGTAGCTGGTCAATTCAGCGCACAATAGACTCGCGTTTGTGCTGGGAGCGCGTTGGCGGGACGACATACGCTTGGAGCGATTCGCGGTCGTCGGGCTCCTTCTTGCCATGGCGATTTCGGCAGCGCTGCTGATTTGGGAGGCGCGCGGGCTCACACTGATGGTCGACGAGTGGGGGTGGGGGTACGCGGCGCGCACCAACCTCGATCTGCACGCCTTCGTCGACCCTCACAACGGGCACTTCATTGCCGTGATGGTGCTGATCACGAAGGCGGCTCTGCAGCTATTCCACGGCAATGCCGAGACGCCGCTCCGCCTGCTTGCAGTTGCGCTTCACCTTGCCGTGGCGGGTTGCCTGTTTGTGCTCCTGCGCCAAGCGATCGGCTCGGCAGGCGCTCTCGTGCCGACGGTGCTGGTGCTGTTCCTTGGCGCCGCTAACGACGGCATCGTCGGTTCGCACGGCATGTCGGTCACGATCACGGTTCTGATGGGCCTCGGGGCCTGGCTGGCGATTCAGCAGCGACGGCTCGGATGGGACCTGGCTGCTGCATCCTTCATGACGGTCGGTGTCGCGACGGAGTCCACCGTCCTGCCGTTCATCTTCGCTGCGGCGGTATTGATCGGATTGGATAGGGAGTCGCCTCGATCCCGGTTCTGGGTTGTGGCGGTTCCCCTCGCCGTCTATGCATTCTGGTGGCTGGGATGGGGGCACGCCGAAAAGAGCGACGTTGCGATCGCGAACGTCGCTGGCCTGCCGTCGTTCGCGTTCGACTCGTTGGCGGCATCGCTTGGTTCGATCGCGGGCGTGTTCACCGTGCCGGGCAGTCGTTCGGTTGGTTTCGATCTCTCCGCGGGCCAGGCGCTGGCGGGCAGCGTCCTTGTCGCGACCGTCGCGCTTGGGCTCGGGCGGCGATACCGACCCGGTGTGGCAAGCGTTGTACCGCTTGTTGCCCTGCTGTCGTTCTGGCTCATTACCTCCACGGTGGCCAGCGCCGCGCGCGAGCCCTTCTCGAGCCGCTATCTCTACATAGGTGTGATCCTGCTCCTTCTGGTCTTCGCCCAGGAGATAGCCGCTTCGCCCGTGCGTCATCAGGCGGTACTCGTCCTTTCCGGGGTCTGCGCGTTCGCGCTGCTGCCCAATATTCGCGAGATCACCTATGCCGGCGACATCGCTCGCGAACAGACTGAAGCCAATCGCGCCGTGATGGGTGCCGCCGACACGGTTATCGGCGAGGCGTCGGGAGCGACGCTGCTCGAGGATTCGGCGGACCTGGTTGCCGGGCAGCGCCCTGAACTTGGCTTTCCACTCGAAACGTACGCAGCGTCACGGGGCCGATTTGGTGCCCCTGCTTTCTCCATACGCCAAATCGAACAGGCAGGACCCATGGCCCGCGGCGCTGCCGATCACTTCCTTGCCCGGGCTCTTCCGATCGAACTCACCCAGGCTGCACGGCCTGCACGTCGGTTGGCGCCAGGCCTTGGCGCTTCACAAACGGGTGGCGTCCTCGAACACCTGCGTGGATGTATCCGATTTGTCCCGCTCGCCGCGGGGGCGCAAGTGAACCTGAGGCTCCCCGTTGGTGGCCTCTGGATTCGGCCCTCGGTGGGGCCACCCGTCCCGATCGGTGTGCGGCGCTTCGAAGACGGGTTTGGAGTAGCTGTGGGTCTCGCGCTAGGTGGCAGAGCCTCCGTGCTGACTTTGCCGCCGAGTCGTGCTTCGAGCGGTTGGCATGCACAGTTCATCCCCGATCAGCCGCTGTGGCTCTGTGGCACCTGATGGCCTGAGTTGACGACGCTCTCGATTGTCATTCCCGCCTATAACGAGGAGGCGAGGTTGCCAACCCTGTTGGAGGTCCTGACGAGCTCGGCGGACGCGGCTGTCGCGGAGGGCGGGTTTTGTTTGCTCGAGACGCTGATCGTTGACGACGGCAGCAACGATCGCACCAAAGAGATCCTCGCCGCCGCTGCGCAGCCGAAGTTGAAGCCGGTGCTTGGCTTGCCCCAGCATCGCGGCAAGGGAGCTGCAGTCGCCGCCGGCGTTCGTCGTGCCCGGGGCGAGTACGTGCTCATTGCCGACGCCGATCTCTCGACCCCGCTTGAGGAGCTCAACAAGCTGAGCGTGGCACTACGGGAGGGCGGCGCCGACATCGCGATCGGCTCCAGGCATGTTGCCGGGGCAGTGGTCGAGCGGGGTCCTGTCCATCGCAAGCTGACGGGCAGGGCGTTCAGCGGCACGGTCCGCGTACTCACCGGTCTCGGCGTTCGCGACACCCAGAACGGCTTCAAGCTGTTGCCCACCGATGTCGCAAAGAAGCTGTTCTCGGAGCAGCTCTGCCCAGGCTTTGCCTTCGACGTTGAGCTGCTGATGCGGGCAGAGCGAATGGGTCTGAGGATTGCTGAGGTGCCAGTGCTCTACGTACACGACGCCCGGTCACGAGTGCGGGTGGGCCGCGCCAGTGTGCAGATGCTGCGTGAAGTCGCCCTGCTTGCCTATCGACTCAGGGATTAGCCGATTCGGTTTCTGCCCGCGCGCCAGGTGCCGCGCGGATTGCCGCTCGGTGTTCCGTCCCGCCGGTAGTCGCCGCGGCTGAGGTGGTGCTCGAGGAAGACGTAGAGGACGATGAAGAGGTAGCGGCTACCCATCTCGTTGAGCCGGAGCTTTGACATCCCCGCTTTGCGGTTGGTCCAGGAGATCGGCACGATTCCGTAGCTGTAGCCACGCACGACAGCCTTCAGCGGCAGCTCGACGGTGAGGTTGAAGTGGTGGGAGAGGAACGGTTGGACGTTTTCGATCACCTCACGCCTGTAGGCCTTGAAGGCGTTGGTGGTGTCGTTGTAGCCGTGGCGGAAGAGGAGCCGGATACCGAAGTTGACGATCCGGTTCATGATCAGCTTCGAGCGCGGGTAGTCGATGACGTTCGAGCCGTGGACGAAGCGCGAGCCGAAGGCGCACTCGTAGCCCTCCTCGAGCAGTCGCTGATAAGCGACCAGATCCGCCGGGACTGTCGGAGCCGTCGGCCATCACGATCGCCACCGCGTCTCCCTCGAACGCCTCGAGACCGGCCCGCACGGCGAAGCCGAAGCCGTTGCGGTAGGGCGAGGGCAAGCAGCGAACCTGAGGGTGCTCGGTCGCGATCCGCCGCGACCACAGCCGCGGTCCCGTCGGTGCTGGAGTCGTCGACCACGATCACCTCGTGCTCGATCTGCTCGCATTGGAGCGTGTCGCGACGAGTCCCTCGACGGTCTCGCGGACCGTCTCCTCCTCGTTGTGGGCCGGGATGACGACGGAGAGCTTCATGCCGGCGCAGAGGCCCAGCGTTCGGCGTTTGCTTCGTAGATCTCGCGCAGGATCGTCTCCAGGTCCCGCTGCGGTCGCCAGCCGCCGTACTCGCGAGCCGAACTCGTCGAGGTCGCTGATCCACCAGCGATGGTCGCCGATGCGCGCCTGGTCGCTCATCTCCCAACTCGAGCTCTCGCCCCGCGACGCGCTCGCAGATCTCGATCGCCTCGAGCATCGAGCACGCGTTCTCGCGCCCGCCGCCGATGTTGTAGACGGCCGCCGCCTGCGGGTTCTCGTGGAAGAGCAGGAAGGCGTCGACGAGGTCGGCGCTGTGGACGTTGTCGCGGACCTGCTTGCCGTCGTAGCCGAAGACCGTGTAGGGGTCGCCGGTGACGGTGCACTTCATCAGGTAGGCGAGGAAGCCGTGCAGCTGGGCGCCGGCGTGGTTGGGTCCGGTGAGACAGCCGCCGCGAAAGCAGACGGTCGGCATCTCGAAGTAGCGGCCGTACTCCTGGACCAGCAGGTCTGCGGCCGCCTTCGAAGCGCCGAAGAGCGAGTGCAGGGTGGAGTCGATCGACATCGTCGTGTCGATGCCCGGAACGTACGGGTGATCCTCGGGCAGCTCGAGGCGGGTGTCCAGCTCTTCGAGCGGCAGGCGGTTCGGCGTGTCGCCGTAGACCTTGTTAGTCGAGGTGAAGACGAAGGTCGCGTCGGGGCAGTGCTGGCGCGTGGCCTCGAGCAGGTTGAGCGTGCCGTTGGCGTTGATGCCGAAAGTCGGCCTGCGGGTCGCTCGCGGCCCAGTCGTGGGATGGCTGCGCCGCGGTGTGGACCACGAGCTCGATCTCCGCTTGCCGGACTCGGCGAAGACGCGGGAAATGCCATCGGCGTCGCGGATGTCGAGCTCGACGTTGCGGAACTCGGCCAGCTCTCGCTTTAGTCGCTCGGTCACGTGCGAGGTGGAGGCCTCGGGACCGAAGAGCACGGCGCGCGTATCGTTCTCGATACCGATCACGTCGTAACCGGACTCGACCAGGCGTGCCGCGGACTCCGAACCGATCAGGCCTCCCGATCCTGTGACTATTGCCTTGGGCATCGCTCTGTTCGTCCCTTCCGCTAGCGCTCGAAACCCAGCGCGGCTCGCAGCTGAATTCTCGTGTGCGGCCGACCAGTCAAGCAGGTCGGCCAGCACCTCGCGCGGCCCGCGGCGGGGGCGCCAGGAGGTTAGTGAGTGCAGGCGTGAGCAATCGCTCAGGTAGATCGGTACGTCGCCTGGCCGCGTCTCGGATTGATCGCCGATCGGGACCTCGTTGCCGGTTAGCTCGCGGCAGAGCGCGGTTGTCTCCAGCAGCGAGAGGCTGCAGGTCGCGACCGCCGCCGACGTTCGCCGTGACTCCGCTCCAGCGCTCGGGCTCGCCGAGCTGCTCGTCGACGAGGTCGACGAGGTCGTCGACGTGCAGCAGGTCACGCACCTGCTTGCCCGAGCCGCCGTAGCCGATGTAGGAGAGCGGCCGGCCGAAGAGGTGGGCGAGCAGCCACCAGGAGAAGACGCCCTGGTCGACCTTGCCCATCTGCCAGGGGCCGGCGATCACGCCGCAGCGGTTGGTCACCGCGCGCAGTCCGAAGGCATCCGCGTACTCCTCGATCAGCAGCTCGGCGGAGAGCTTGGTGGCGCCGTAGAGCGTGCGCGGCCCGGTCATCGGGAAGTCCTCGGAGATGCCCGGCCGGCCCGGCGCCGGCCATCGGCTGCGTGGCGGCCAGCTCGAAACGGGTCTCCGTCTCTTCGAGGTTCGAGCTCCAGTTGCGGGGCGACCGGGTAGACGCGGCTGGTCGAGAGGAAGACGAGGAAGGCGCTCTGCCGGCGCGCCAGCTCGAGGCAGTTGAAGGCGCCGAGCAGGTTGGTCTGCACCGAGTAGGAGGTGTCGGCGAAGCCGGCCAGCACCGATGGCTCGGCCGAGCACTCGACCATCGCGTCGAAGCTCGCCTGCCGCCGGCCAGGTCGGCGGGCTCGCGCACGTCACCGTGGACGAACTCGACCCCGGCCTCGCGCAGCCGCGGCAGGTTCAGCTCCGAGCCGCGTCGCATCAGGTTGTCGAGCGCGACGATCTCCCAGTCGGAGTGGCGCTCGGCAAGCGACGATCGCGAGGTTGGCGCCGACGAAGCCGGCGCCGCCGGTGATCAGGACGCGCATCGGGGATCTAGACGCGCAGGTCCAAGCAGGCCACTGCTCTCGCCGCGGCCGCCTTGTCCGCCGGCCACCTGGCTTCCTTGGTGAAGTCGTGGTAGGCGGCGGTCCCGGCGCTCTCCGCGTCGCTTCTGTTCCAGCCCTCCTGGTCGTAGGCGTAGAACTCGAGCTTGGACTCGGCCGGGTTGAGCGTCTCGACCATGTCTTCGACCTCTGCCTGGCCAAGTTGTCGCGACCAACCCATGTCGGTGCTTTTGCCGTAAGGGACCGTGATCAGGATCCGGCCCCCCGGCCTCGTGACTCTGCGCAACTCTCCTAGCGCGACCTTCATCTCCGCTTGGGGATCCGGAACTTGGTCGCCACTGCCGCCGTAGTGAACGTTGTCCATGCCGATGTGCTCGAAGCGTTGAGAACGAAACCACGGTGTCGAACCAGCCATCGGCGAAGGGCAGCTCTCGCATGTCTCCATAGACGTAGGAGACACCGCGCTCGGGGAAGGAGGTCGGCTCGGGCGCCAGGGTGAAGATGAAGAGCGGATCGAGCTTCGGCAGGAAGTGCGGCAGCACGTAGTCATGGTTGAGGATGGAGCCGGCATCCAGAGTCCGACCTTCGGCCCCGGAAGCGAGCAGCCACGGATATTCGATCGCCCGCTCGTCGAAGCCATATCCATAGCCGTCGGGAAGGCGCTCACCCTTCCTCAGTCGCTCAATCAGAGCCTCGCACTCTAGCGCCTGGCCAACAAGGCGCCCGCGGCCTCGAAGGTAGGCGCGCCGCCACTGACGTAGCGGCGGTCTGTGGCCTTTGGCGAGTCGTTCGAGGCCCGCGCTTGTCGTAGGTGCGGCCTGACTGGGCCCGGTTTCAGCCTTCACGACGTTTGCGCCTCAGTGAGAGGGCCTCGGAAAAACCGATGTCGAGCAGACCGTCGCGCGGAGGAAACCTTCGCGGCATGTTCTTCGCTGCCCGCCATCCGGCGATCCTTCCATAAAACCCCTTCGCCGTACGGTCGGCGAGCGCCTGCCCGGCGCAGATGATCGTCTCCGTGCAGGCGGCACGGGCGAACAGGAATGGCTTCCGTCCAATGCCGTATCTGCGCAACATGTAGCCGCGGCTCCAGCCTGTCATCGCGTACTTGCGGCCGCTGTTGGCCCCGAGCGTTTCCGAGTAGGCGTGCACGCCGCGTGCCTCGCGGGCGAGGCGGCAATGGAACCCGGCGAGGCGCATGCGCAGGGCGAGGTCGAGGTCCTCGTAGTAGAGGAAGATCCGTTCGTCGAATCCGTCCACCGCCTCGAACGCGGCGCGGCGGTAGAGAGCGGCGCCGCCCGTCGGCCCGAGGGGGTCGGCGGCGACGTCGAGGCTCTCGACCGGTTCACCACTGAGGTAGTCGAAGCCGAGCAGGGTTCGATCGGCGACGACCCCGGCGGAATCGATCCGGCTTGGGTCGCGTTCGCTGAGCAGCACCGCGGCCACCGCGTCCACTCCCGGGGCGAGTGCGGCCAGCAGCGCCTCGATGAAGCCCGGCTCGACGGTGACGTCGTCGTTGAGGATGATGATTGGGTCGCCTGGCTCTTCCTTGACCGCTCGGTTGAGGGCGCTGCCAAAGCCCAAGTTGGTGCCGAACTGGACGGCGCGAGCCCAGGGGAAGCGCTCGCGGGCGAGGGCGGCACCGAGGCCCGCGTCGCTGTTGTCGGCGATCACGACATCGGCGCGGGGCTGTTGCCGTTCGAGCGCCTGTAGCGTGGTCGCCAGGCGCTCGCCTGCTCGCAGCGTCGGGATGTAAACCGTCGGGCGCAAGCTTGCTCAGGCGCCGAGTCCGAACGTCGCGCGGACGGCGTTGCGGAACGCCTCGCCCCCGTAATCATTCGTATAGCGCTCGAGGTTGACACGGTATTTGGCCGCGCCCTGCGAATCCCGCTCGAGTTGGAGAAGCGCGGATCGCAGTGCCTCGGGGTTGGTCGGATCCGCGGTGATGCCGATTTCGTATTCGCGCATCAGGTGACCGACGAGGCCGTGGTCGGGGGCTATCAAGGGCGTGCCGACCGCCGCCGCCTCGGTCAGCACACGCGACGTGCCCGGATGGAACCGATAGGGCAAGACCGCACAGCGAGCCGAGGCTAGCTCCTGCATTACTTCCCCGTCGCTGAGTCGGCCAGTTCGCTCCCTCACCTCGACGCCGTAGCTTCGCAACCGCGCAATCACCGCCTCGAGCTCCTCGTCGTAACCGGGCGCAATCTCGCCGGCGACCGTCAGCTGGAAGCCCTCTGAATCCTCGGCGAGGGCGTCGGCGACCAGATCGAGGCCCTTGCGGGCTGCCAGTAGGCCGAAGAAAATGCAGCCCGATCTTGGGCCATTGGAGTCTGGGAGCGCGACTGGGATCCGCGGCTCGGGCAGCCATCGGGCTTCCGCGCCGCGGCGACGCGACCAGCGTTCGGCGGCGATCTTGTCAAGGGCGAAGACGGTATGAGCGTCGGGCCGGCGCTGCCATCGTTTGACCAGGTGGTCCTGGTAGTGCGCTCGGACCCGCTCTCCCAGTGGCAAGGGGGTCCCGTAAGCAGACGGGTAGTGCACCCGCGCCTGGAAGACGCAGATGCTGTGGGGGAAGGCGTACGGCGCGCGCCGGATCAGGCGTCTGAGCAGTGGATCGGCGTGCATCAGGACCAGGTGATCCGGTTGCACCTCTCGGCAGAGGCTGTCGATCAGATCGAGCTCCTCGTCGGCCACCACGGCCTTGTCGAGCAGTTCCCCATCTCGGGTGAACTTCCCCTTCCTGTCGCTCGGCTGCGGTCGCGGGTCACCGAGGGGCCGTGTCTCGACTGCGTCGAGTGCCACTCGTTCCAGGGCCAGATCCGGTGCCGCGAGGATGACTTCGGCGTCGGGCAGAAGCGCCTCGGCAAAGCTCTTGAGGATCAGGGGGTTGTGGCCTATCGCGTTCCAGTCGAACAGGCAGATCCTCATCGGCGCGGCATCCTATTTCAATCGGTCAGCCTGAAGGCCGACCGGATCTTGCGCCGATAGCGATCCTCGCTCAGCTCGTCCACGTAGGCCGCGAGCCGGTCGCTGTAGCGGGCGGGAGCGGCTGGATCCATCGCCAGGGTCTGGATTGCCTCGCGCAGGCCGTCGCTGTCGTCAGGATCGACGGTCAGCCCCAGACCATGGCTGCGGATCAGCTGCCCGACGGCGCCGAGGCTCGAGCCGACCACCGGCGTGCCTGCCGCAGCTGCCTCGAGCAGGACGCGCGATCCGACCGGGATCCAGCCGAATGCGAGCAGCGCCACCCGCGATTGCGCGATGTTGTCGAGGGCCTCCTCGTAGGGCAGGCGCGCAAGGCGGGCGTCGACTCGAACGCCGCCTTTCCGCATCCGGTCGATCTCGAGTTCGAGCCTGTCGCGGTACTCGGGGGCGGGCTCGCCGTAGAGCTTCAGGTCGAGGCCCCTACCGCCACTCTCCAAGGCGGTGGCGATCCGGTCGATGCCCTTGCGCTCGTCAAGGTGGCCGAAGAGAATGCAGCCGGACTTCTCGCTTGGCTTCACGGCATTGGGGAAGTAACTCAGTGGGGGCTCGCCGAGGTGATAGGCCCGAGCGCCGGGGTAGTGGGAAAGGCGGTCTGCGGCATCGCTGTCGATGCAGAACAGGGCATGGGAGTCGCTGCGGCGTGCCCAGCGCAGCAAGTTGAGCTCCTTGAAGATCGCACTGGCCCATTCCTTTGCTGTAAAGCGAGTCTGGTACTTCCGCGGGTAGTGCAGTCTGGAGAGGGCGATGTAGAGGCTGACCTCGGTCGGCAGACTTGGTCGGCGCAACAGCCAGCGCAGCACCGGCTCCCCCCAAAGCAGCACGAGGTGATCCGGCTTGGTCTTACGGACGGTGTCCGCAATCAGGTCCAACTCCTGTTCGGCGAGCTCGGACTTGCTCGGCTGCTCCCCGCCTTCGGCTGCTCCTATCCGCGGTCTGGGCGAGCCAAGCGATAGCGTTGCGGCCGGCACGTCGCTGACGCTGGCGAGGGTCGGATCCGAGGCGGCCAGCACAACCTCGGCGCCCGGATGAAGCGCCCTTGCGAATGCCTTTGCGATCTCAGCGTGATGCCCTCCCGCGTTCCAGTCGAACAAGCAGATCTTCACGCCCTCTTCACCCTTCGCAGCAGCGGGCGGGCCATCTCGATCAGCTCCCGGAGCTCACTACGGGAGAAGACCAACTCGAGGCCCAGCCAGACGATGCCGACAGTGGTCAGGCCGATGATCAGGCCCTTGACATCGTTGCTCAGGTCGAGAGCCTGAGCTGCAAGAGTCGCCGCCCCGGCAATCGCCATCGCCTTTGCAACTCCGGTCAGGGACCCGCGAACGTGTGGGTGGGTCCCAAGGGCGTAGACGACCGTTGCGGCCAGGCTGCTCACCGCCAAGGCGATGCCGACGCCGGTCTCGTCGAGGGGCCCGACCAAGGCCACCGCGAGTGCGCAGACGATCGTTGTTTCGGCGACCGCGGAGGCGATCGCGGCTCCGGGCCGCCCCTCGGCCAGAACGAAGCTGGCCATGGTCGAGAGGGCGCTGGCGGAGAGCATCATCGCAATGGAGCCGATCAGGACGATGTCGGCCGTCGGCAGCCACTGGTTGCCGAGCAGCACGCTTATCAGTGGCTGAATTGGCCCTGCTACCAGGGCCAGCGGCAGCCCCGCCGCCATTGCCGTCAGAGCCATGATCTGAGCGGCTCGGGCCGGGCGTTGCTCCGGTTCTCTCGAGAGCGCCGGGAACGAGACCCGGGAAACGGCGGAGCTGAGTGCGATCGGGAACGAGAAAAGGCGCCTTGCCATCCCGTAGAAGCCGGCGACGGGCGCTCCCCCGACGGCCGCCAGGAGCCCGACGAAGCCGAGTTCCTTGGTCAGGTAGATGCCCTGCAGAGCGCTGACGCGGAGGCCGAAGCCGGCCAGCGGGCGGACCGCTTCGAGGTCGAGGCTTGGCCTTCGCGCGAAGGACTGGATGATCCAGGCGGCAGTCGCGCCGGCCAGGCCTCCGGCCGGAACCGCTCCGGCAAGGCTGAACACACCGAGGCCGGCCAGCGCCGCCCCGAGCGCAAAGCCGTTGAAGACGAGCGTGTCGGCGGTCTCGACTATCGCCACGCGTCCGAAGCGCAGCTTTCTCTCCATCATCACCATCGGCATCGCCCGGGCGGAGTAGAAAGGGATCGCGCAGCAGGAGACGGCGATGACTTCAAGCGTACGGCTGCCACCGAGTGCCGGTGCGAGAACGAAGGCGACCAGCAGGAGAAGCACTGTAAGCAGGCCCGATGTGAGGATCAGGACGCCTGCAACGGCGGACTGCAGGCGTGCCGGCGGGTCGTGCTCCATGCGGACCAGCGCCGCCGGCAAGCCGAGTTCGGCCGCCCGCTGTCCGACCAATTGCACCGCCAACGCAACGGCGAAGAGCCCGTAGTCGGCTGGCGTGAGGATCCGCGCCAGGGCGACCGTGACGCCCGCTGTGAGGATCTGCAGGCCCAGGGTGCGGCCGACAAGCACGCCCACGCCACGTGCCGCGGTTGCCCCGACCGTCGGCGGCTGGGGCGGCTGTGCCGCCTCGAACTGCTCCGCGTCCCCTCCTGGCGCCTCTATAGCAACCCCGCGGGTGGCTGGATCTCGAAGATCTTCAGCACCGGCCCCCCCGGTTCTTCAGGCGCCACCTCGAAGATCGAGGGAGCCCCCAGCCAAGACCCCTGTAGGAAGGTGCGACTTGAAGGGAGATCGCCCGGCTCGTCGATGTCCCGCTGGTAGGAGTACCCCGCATAGTCTTCCTCACCGGCTAGTACCTTGAGGCTCGTGTGTTCGCGACCAGGGTCGCGCTCGAGCAGCATGATGTCCGGGACCGGCCTGGCCTGTTCGCCATTGGGAAGGGTCTTGCCGGCCAGTTCGCCGATCCCCACCGACCATCTCCTTGGGCCCAGACCTCGGAAGGGCAGGGTGGTCCCGTAGACCTGACCGCGGAAGGCGGTCTCGCCGGAGAGAATGCTCAATCTCGCGCGCGAGGTGGTCAGGCCGCGATCGACAATGAAGAGGTCCGCCCGCGGCGGGTCGTAAGAAGCGATTTCGAAGCTTCGGTAGTCCCCGGGACCCGGCGCCGTGAGTGTCCGCGAGTAGTGGCCTACCGGGGTTCCGTTGTCGCTCCTGCGCACGGTTACAAAGAGGTGTTCCGGCGCCTGCTGGATTTCAAACAGGGCGGGAATGCTCATCGGCAGCCAGGAGCCGATGTCGTAATACGTCTTGCCGGGAAGGCTCGAGTTGCGGAAGCTCGTCCGCGTGGTCTTCTGCGTGACCGGATCGAAGCTGCTCAACGTCACTCGGCGACCCGATCGGTTGGTCCAGTAGACCGTTGTGTTGTCGGATGTGCGCCCGCTGTCGGTGAAGACCGACTGCGCATGAGCGACTGAACGTGGCAGCCTCATCGTGCGGGCAAGCGAGTACGGTTCGGGCAGCGTCTGCTGAACGATCACGCCTGCGACCAGTAGGACGACGATCGCCGCTATTCCCGAAAGGATTGCCGCCTTCGAGGCGCGCCGTTGCCCGCCACTCCCCTTGCCATGGCTTGACTGGTCTCCCGTGGGCTTGGGAGCGGTCGCTGCTGCGGATCCGCGGTCTTGCATGCGGCGGATCTTGCCCCATGCGGTCCCGACTATGCCGGGAGGCGCCTCCGGGTCTTCGATGAACGCTCCGAAGACGAGCAGCAGCGGTGAGACGACGAGCCAGTCGAGCTGCTGGGTCCAGAGATTTGTGTAGAGGCCGAAGAGCGCGATGAAGATCAGGTAGGCGGCGACGAGCGACCAGCGAAATGAGAATGTTCTCGCCGCGGCCGCGTAGGCGCCCGCGGCGAGTGCGCCGGTGGCGGCGATGCCCGGTATCAGCAACGGGAAGCCTCCATCGGCCCATAGCGATCCGGCGACTGTGCTGGTGACCCAGGGCGGGGTCAGCGCGCTGGAGACATCGCCTATGTGCTGTGTCCCAGAGACGAGGCTGTGCAGCGCCACTGCGTCATAGACGCCATGGCCGAAGGCCTGCGCGGTGGGGAAGTGCCCGACGATGCCCTCAAGCGCGATGAAGTTGGTGGTCAGTGCCAGGTAGAGCGGGATCAGCGGCTTGAGGAAGAACGGCAGAGGAGGCAGCACTTCGCCGAAGAGTTCGGCCTCGAAGGGGGTGGTTGGGTGCTGGTAGACGCGCAGGTAGAAGCCGAAGCAGATCGCCAGGAAGGCGGCCAGTCCACCGGCGGTGAGCAGGTAGGCGCTGGGCCGTCCCCAGTAGAGCCAGCGGGCGATCAGCACGACGATGATCGGGAGGACGACGTTGCCGCGTCCCCCCTGTAGGGCGAAGGCACCGAGAGCGACGATCGAGATCGCAAGCTCGAAGCGCGATTCGCGGCCGAACGGGTTACGCGCCCTGGTCATAGCGGCGATTACCGCCACGGTCAGCAGATCGGTGAGCAGAATTGCCGGCCCGCCCTCGGAGAAGCGCGCCGTGTCGATGCTGCCGCTGAGCAACGGCGCGGTTCCGGCGCGGGCGAATTGGTATGCCTCTGCCACCAGGCCAATCGCGACCAATACAACGAGCGCTTTTCGGAAGCTGCGATCGGAGATCCACATCTCCGAGCGATCCGAGGAGAGGGCGGTCGCCATCTGCGCGATCCCCTCGCCGATCAGGCCGCCGGCGATGAAGGCGAGCGGCACCGCGATGACCACGGCGAGCATCACGTTCGACCACGGTCCCTGGATGTTGAGCAGATGGATCTGGGCAAGCAGTGCGACCAGCGCCCAGACGATCGGGAAGAGCAGCAGCGGCGAGAGCACCGAGGCGTTGAGGCGGCGCAGGGTCATCGCGTCGCCGGCCCCAGCCTGTAGCCGCGGGCGTAGCCGCCGCGCGTCATCGCCAGCCAGACCCGTTCGCGCAGGCCATTCGGCAGCGGTAGGCGTGCCAGGGCGCCGAGCAGCGGTGCAGCGGCGCGTACCGCCGACCAGGCGAGGCCCTGCGGGGCCTGCACGCCCGGGTTGGGGCGGTCGGGGCGCAGGCGGTTGTAGAGGGCGGCGGAGCGGCCGACGGCGACCGAGCGGCGCAGCGACTGGGCCGGTGTGGTCGGGTGGTCGTGGAGGACGAGCAGCTCGGGGTGGTAATCGAGCTCGAGGCCGGCGTCGGCGAGGCGGGTGCCGAGCTCGGTGTCCTCGACCGCGGCGGTTGGGAAGCGCTCGTCGAAGCCGCCGAGTCGCTCGAAGAGCGAGCGCTTGACCGAGGCGTGGGAGCTGTAGAAATAGCTCGCCGCCTCGACCGGGCCCGGCTCGAGCTCGCCGTAGTGGAACTGCGGGCCGCCGTTCTCGAGCCAGCGCATGAAGGGGGTGACGGGGCTGCGCGGGCTCCAGGTGATCCGTCCCAGCACCCCGTAGTCCTCCTCGGGCCGTGCGGTGTGCAGGTCGAGGTGGGCGCGCAGCAGGTTGGGCCCGTCGGGCTCGGTGTCGTCGCCGAGGAAGAGGAGGAGGTCGCCGTCGGCGGCCTTGACACCGGCGTTGCGCGCCGCCGCCGGTCCCCCGTCGGGCTGCTCGAGCAGGCGGATCGGGATCGCCGAGCCGGCTGCTCGCCCCCGCACCTGCTCGACCGTGCCGTCGCCGGAGCCGTTGTCGACGACGATCGCCTCGATGCGCGCATCGCCGGCCTGCTGGGCTTCGAGCGCGGCAAGCGTCCGCGCAAGCGCCGGCGCCCGATCCTTGGTTGGTATGACGACCGAAAGTGAGTTCATCTGGCGCCGCCCGCTCTAAGGCGCCGGGAGAGCCTAAGTAGCGGCGCGGCGAAAGGGATTGCCCAGCGGTGGTGGAGGCGAATGTACCTTTCCACCGAGGCCAGTCGGATCGACTGCTGGCGGCGCCGGTCGATCTGGGCGAAGGCCTCGGCCCCGGCGTGGCCGACTCGGGCCGAGCCGGCGACGAGGTTGCGTTGGCCGGCGTCGTGCAGGCGCTTGGCCAAGTCGACGTCCTCGTACCAGAGGAAGAAGCCCTCGTCGAAGCCACCTACCCGCTCCCAGAGCTCGCGCCCGACGACGAAGCAGGCGCCGGACGGCTGGCCGACCTCGGTCACCTTGCCCGCGGCGGGGCTCGGCTGCGGCCGCTCGCCGAAGGACCCGGCGAAGATCCGCACCAGCATCGTCGCCCCGTTCGGCAAGGCCGCGTGGTAGCGGTCGGTGTCGCTGCCGAAGACCGGCCCGACCATCCCCGCCCGGTGCTCGGATCGCGCCGCCTCTGCCAGCGTCGCCAGCGCCCCCGGCTCGGGCACCACGTCGGCGTTGCTGACGCAGACCAGCGCGCCCCCGCCGTCGCGCAGGGCGCGGTTGGCGGCCCGCCCGTAGCCGAGGTTCTCCTCGCTCAGGTCGAGCCGCACCCCCTCCGGGCAGCCCTCGCGCAGGAGGTCACGCTGCTCGGCTCGCGAGTCGTTGTCGACGATCGTCACCCTCGCCTCGACTCCCACCGAGGCCAGGTAGGCGCGCGCAGCCGCCAGCGCGGCCTCGGCCGTGTTCCAGTTGACGATCGCGACGTCGACCGCGATCGGTGGGTCGCCCCGGCTCATAGTCGGCGCGACGATAGCCTTCCCGCCAGTGCAAGACCTCAAAGGCCTGATCCTCTCTGGCGGGGCCGGGACGCGACTGCGCCCGATCACGCACACCTCGGCGAAGCAGCTGGTGCCCGTCGCCAACAAGCCCGTGCTCTTCTACGGGATCGAGGCCCTGGTCGACGCGGGCGTGACCGAGATCGGGATCATCATCGCCCCGGAGACCGGCGAGGAGATCCGCGAGGCAGCCGGCGACGGCTCGGCCTTCGGCGCCGAGATCACCTACATCGTCCAGGACAAGCCCGCCGGCCTCGCCCACGCGGTGCTGACCGCGGAGGAGTTCATCGGCGGCTCGCCATTCGTCATGTACCTCGGCGACAACCTGCTCGCCGACGGCCTGCGCGGCCTCGTCGCCACCTTTCGCGCCGAGGAACCCGATGCGCTGATCCTGCTCACCCCGGTCGACGATCCCCAGTCCTACGGGGTCGCCGAGCTCGACGGTGAGCGGATCGTGCGCCTGATCGAGAAGCCGAAGGACCCGCCGTCCAACCTCGCCCTGGTCGGCGTCTACCTCTTCGCGCCGCCGATCTTCGACGCCGCCCGCGCCCTGGAGCCCTCCTGGCGCGGCGAGCTGGAGATCACCGAGGCGATCCAGAGCCTGATCGAGCAGGGCAAGCACGGTGCGCTCTGAGGTCGTCAGCGGTTGGTGGAAGGACACCGGCCAGCTCGCCGACATGCTCGAGGCCAACCGGCTCGTGCTGGAGGAGATCGAGGGCCGGATCGATGGCGAGGTCGACGAGGCCTCGAAGATCGAGGGCCGCGTCGTGGTCGAGAAGGGCGCCGTGCTGAAGGGCTCGGTCGTCCGCGGCCCGGCCGTGATCGGCGCCGGCGCCGTGATCGAGGACGCCTACGTCGGCCCCTACACCTCGATCGGCGATGACGTCCACATTCGCCGCTCCGAAGTCGAGCACTCGATCATCCTCGCCGGCTCAGTGGTCGAAGACCTCGGCACCCGCATGGAGGCGAGCCTGCTCGGCCGCGAAGTCAAGCTGACCCGCAGCGACGGCATGCCGAAGACCCTGCGGATGCTGGTCGGCGACAAGTCCGAGATCAAGATCATCTGATGGCGACGCGGCGATGAAGGTCCTCGTCACCGGCGCCGGCGGGATGCTCGGGCGCGATGTCGTGCTCGCAGCCGCCAACGCCGGCCACGACGTGGTCGGCTTCGGCCACACCGAGCTCGACGTCGCCGACGCGGCCTCGGTCGCGTCGAAGTTCGATCTCGAGCGCCCCGACGTGACGATCAACTGCGCAGCCTGGACCGACGTCGACGGGGCCGAGGAGGCCGAGGACGCCGCGATGGCCGTCAACGGGAAAGCGGCCGGGCACGTCGCGGCCGCCGCGGCGGCGGTCGACGCCTCCGTCGTCTACGTCTCCAGCGACTACGTCTTCGACGGCGCCAAGGGAGAGCCCTACGTGGAGACCGACCAGCCGGCGCCGCTCTCCGCCTACGGCCGCACCAAGCTCGCCGGTGAGGAGGCGACCGCCGCCGCCAACAAGCGCCACTTCGTCGTCCGCTCCTCCTGGCTCTTCGGCATCGGCGGCTCCAACTTCGTGGAGACGATGCTGCGCCTGGCCTCGACCCAGAACGAGGTGCTGGTCGTCCGCGACCAGGTCGGCTCGCCCACCTACACCTGGCACCTCGCCTACGGGATCGTCCGCCTGATCGAGGGGATCGAGTTCGGCATCCACCACATGGCCGCCGCCGGCGCCTGCTCCTGGTACGACTTCGCCCGTGAGATCTTCGAGCAGGCGCAGGTCGAGTGCCGGGTGCTCTCGGCGACGACCGACATGCTCGGCCGCCCCGCACCCCGTCCCGCCTACTCGGCCTTGACCAGCCAGCGCCAACACGCGATCGAGCTGCCCGCTTGGCGGCGACGGCCTCGCCGCTTACCTTTCGCAGCGCTCCGCCGAGCGGGAGGCCGCGGCGTGAAGCTCCTCGTCACCGGCGCCGCCGGGTTCATCGGCTCCACCTACGTGCGCCTCGTCTCCGGCGAGCACGAGGTGCGGGTGCTCGACAAGCTCACCTACGCCGGTCGGCGCGAGAACCTGCCCGAGGGGACCGAGCTGATCGAGGGCGCGATCGAGGACCCGGCGGCGGTGCGCGAGGCGATGGAGGGCTGCGACGCGGTCGTCAACTTCGCCGCCGAGTCCCACGTCGACCGCTCGATCGACGACCAGGACGCCTTCGCCCGCACCCACGTGATCGGCACCGGCACCCTGCTCGACGCCGCCCGCGAGCTCGGCGTCGGCCGCTACCTGCAGGTCTCCACCGACGAGGTCTACGGCTCGATCGAGTCGGGCTCCTTCACCGAGGCCTCGCCGCTCGACCCCTCCTCGCCCTACTCGGCGACCAAGGCCGCCGGCGACCTGCTCGTCGCCGCCCACTTCCACACCTACGGCACTCGAGGCGCTGATCGTGCCGCGGCTCCAACAACTACGGCCCGCGCCAGTACCCCGAGAAGCTGATCCCGCTGATGGTGCTGAACGCGATCGCACGGCGACCCGCTGCCGATCTACGGCGACGGCCGCCAGGTCCGCAACTGGCTCTACGTCGAGGACTTCTGCCGCGGCATCCACACAGTGCTGGAGAAGGGCCGCCCGGGCGAGGCCTACAACGTCGGCGGCCCCGACGAGTGCGAGAACATCGACGTGGTCAAGCGGGTGATCGAGCTGACCGGCGCCGACGAGTCGCTGATCGAGTACGTCAAGGACCGCCCGGGCCACGACCGCCGCTACTCGCTCGGCAGCGACAAGATCCGCGAGCAGCTCGGCTGGGAGGCGCAGGTGCGCTTCGCCGAGGGCCTCGAGCGGACCGTGCGGTGGTACCGCGACAACGAGGAGTGGTGGGGACCGATCCGCTCCGGCGAGTACCGCGAGTACTACGAAAAGCAGTACGGCAGGGCGCTCGGCTAGTGCTGCGGCGCCTCGAGACCAAGCTCGACGGGGTCGTCCTGCTCGAGCCGGCAGTCCACGGCGACGAGCGCGGCTTCATGGTCGAGACCTACCGCCGCGACCTCTGGGCCGAGCATGGGGTCGAGGTCGAGTTCGTCCAGCACAACCACTCGCGCTCCTCAAAGGGCACCTTGCGCGGCTTGCACTTCCAGACCGAGCCCGGCCAGGCGAAGCTGGTCCGCTGCCCGCGCGGGAGGATCTTCGACGTCGCCGTCGACCTGCGCCGCGACTCGACCACCTACGGACAATGGGAGGGCCACGAGCTCGACGACGAGGCCCACCGCCAGCTCTTCGTCCCGGTCGGCTTCGGCCACGGCTTCGCCGTGCTCAGCGATATCGCCGACGTCACCTACCTCTGCTCCAGCACCTACGACCCGGCCACCGAGTCCGGCATAGTCTGGGACGACCCCGACGTCGGCGTCGAGTGGCCGGTCGACGACCCGCTGCTCAGCGAGCGCGACGAGGCCGCGCCGACCCTCTCCGAGGTGGCCGAGACGCTGCCCTTTTGAGATCGGCTCTCGCCAATGGGTGTCGCGGTTACAGCAGCTTGCCAATCCATGCTCGGTAGGGCCGGATGAATTCGCGGGCGCTCTCGCGGATCAGCTCGGCTGCCCGGTGCACAGTTCCGGCTGGTACCTCGACGTAGTTGTGCTCGACCATGACCCGGGCCTTTTGGGCTCGGACCAAGCGGCGGCAAAGGGCAGCGTCGATCACCCCGGCGTCTCTCAGCGCCGCGAAGGCACGCCGCGCCGCGCCCTCGTCTCCACTCGGAGAAATTTCCAACTCTGCGAGCTTGGCGCCCGCGACGGCGAGGTCCGAGACATAGTTCTGGACGCGTCCCAAGGCCCGCTCGACCGCTTGCGCCCTGTTGTATTCCTCCATATCTGTCCTCGTCTCATAGGCCGCTTTGAACCTCTTCAGTTCGAAGGTCTCGCCAAAAGCGGCCATTGCGGTCTCCAGCGCTGCGTGCTGGCGCGGGAAGTCTTCGAGGTGGTCGACGATCTCCCGTTGCCAGCGAACGACGTCCGCTCTGCGTGGCGGTTTGTTTGCCATCAAGCCGCCAGGAATCGATCGATCCTAGCCAAGGCCTCGCGAGCGCGGCGCCTCTCCCTCTTCCGACCTTTCAGCACCAAGGTTCCCTTTCGCTCGCCGAGCTTGGTCCAAAGACCCTCGCGATCGACCAGAACCCGACCATTCGCCACGGCATCCCCTAGCAGTCGCGGATTTCTCTCTGCATCTTCGAGCAGCACGATGTCAACGCGACGGCCGAGTAGCTCCTCCAGCTTCGTGCCTAGGTCGACCACTCGCTCCAAGGCTGGATCGCGCATCTCGACCAGCAGGTCGAGATCGCTATGCGGCGTGTCTTCGCCGCACGCAGCCGAGCCGAAGAGCAGCGCAAAGCGAACGTTGGGCTCGGTACGCAGCGCCGCCCGGAGGGCTGCCAAGAGCGACCAGGAACGGCGCACGTACTGCTTCTCGGTTGCGGAGATGGTCAGTCGCCGCGGCGTTGGCCGTTCCGCCCGCAGGGCACCTTGGTTCAAGGCTCGTCGCAGCGTCCGCTCGCTTGCGCCAACCTGGTCGGCTAGAAGCTCTAGCTCCGTCATATGTCCATTATACGGATCGCGTGTGTCCGATAAATTCTCCTGGCTTGAGATCAGCGGCCGCGGGTCGCGGTGATCGCGAGGCTGACCGCCAGCTTGGCGCCGATGCCGGCGTAGACCGCGGCGTTGAGGAGCGGGTTGTGCTCGGGAGCGTCGAAGCGGCGGTAGAAGCGACCCATGCCGCGGTGGAAGGCGATCTCCTGTTTCGGTGCTCGGCGCTTGCCGCTGGAGCCGCCCTTGACGTGCAGGGCCACTCCGGCCGGCTCGTAGAAGACCTTCCAGCCCGCTTGCCAGAAGCGCCGGCACCAGTCGAGGTCCTCCATGTAGAGCCAGTAGCCCTCGTCGAGCAGGCCGACCTCGCGCACCGCCTCGGCGCGGCAGAGCATGAAGGCGCCGTTGACCGCGTCGACCTCGCCCGCCTCGTCGTCGCCGAGGTGGGTCGCCCGGTACTGGCTCAGCGCCGCGCCGGCGCCGTCGTCGCGGCCGATCCCGGTGAAGTGGGCGAGGGCGCTGAGCGGGGTCGGGAAGGAGCGCTTGCAGGCGTGGTCCAGCTCGCCCGACTCGGTGACGAGCTTGCAGCCGACCATGCCGATCCGCTCCTCCGAGCGCAGCCGCGCCAGGGCGGCGTCGAGCGTCCCCGCGTAGACCTCGGTGTCGGGGTTGAGCAGCAGCACCGCGGCCGCCTCGTCCTCGCGCAGGACGACGTTGTTGGCGGCCGAGAAGCCGATGTTCTCGCGGCGGATCAGCCGCACCGCCGGGAACTCGCGCTCGACCATGTCCGGGGTCGAGTCGGTGCTGCCGCTGTCGACCACGGTCACCCGCATCGTCCCGCTCGCCGGGTGCTCGGCCAGCGAGCGCAGGCAGCGGCGCAGCAGCGCTTCGGCGCCGTGGCTGACGATGACGACCTCGAGGTCGAGCCGCTCGCGTTCCTTTCCCCGTCATGTCTGGCTGACGCACTCCGCAGCGATCAGTAGGCGCCTTCGCCGCGGACGATCGCCCGCGGCGTGCGCAAGAGAATCGCCAGGTCGCCGGCGACGGAGAGGTTGTCGAGGTAGTCGCGCTCCATCGCCAGCCGCTCCTCGAAGGTGAGGTCGCCGCGGCCGTAGACCTGCATCGGCCCGGTCAGTCCCGGCTTGATCGCGAGGCGGATGCGCTGGCGCTCGTCGTAGAGCGCGACCACCGCCTCCTCCTCGGGGCGCGGCCCGACCAGCGACATGTCGCCGCGCAGGACGTTGATCAGCTGCGGCAGCTCGTCGAGGCTGGTCCGCCGCAGCAGCCTGCCGGCGCGGGTGATGCGCGGGTCGTCGGCGATCTTGAAGGCCGGCTCGTCCAGCTTGTCGAGGTCGACCAGCTCGGCGAGGCGCTCCTCGGCGTCGGTGACCATCGTGCGGAACTTCAGCATCGTGAACGGCACGCCGTCCTTGCCGGCCCGCTTCTGGCGGAAGAAGACCGGTGAGCCGGAGTCGAGCACGATGAAGACGGCGATCGCCGGCGAGCAGCGGCGAGAGCAAGGTCAGCATCAGGCCGGAGACCGCGATGTCCAGCCCCCGCTTCAGCGCCAGGGTCGAGCGCGGCGGGTCGGAGAAGCGGAAGTCGAGCACCGGCAGCTCGGCGAGGCGGTTGAGCTCGATGCCCGGTCCCAGCAGCCCGTAGTGCTTGGGCAGGAAGGTGAGGCCGAGGCCGGCGGCCTTGCACTCCTCGATCAGGTGCTCGGCGTCGCGCTGGCCCATCTCCTGCTCGGCGACGACGACGCGCTCGACGTTGTGTTCGCTCGCCACCCGCGAGATCTCCTCGACCGAGCCCAGCCGCGGCAGCGAGGCGCGCCGGTCCTTGTCGCGCGGCTCGGAGAGGTAGCCGGCCAGCCGCAGGCGCGCCTCCGGGTGGGTCGCGATCCGCCGCGCGACCGCGTCTGCCAGGGTCGCCGGGCCGATCACGATGCCGACCGCGACCCCGGTGAAGCGCTGCCAGACGAAGCGCAGCACGGCGCGGGCGACGAAGCAGGCGAGCATCGCGCCGATCCCGACGATGATCGCGCTCTTGGCCGAGAGCGGCCCGGCCGGGCTGAGCCAGAGCAGGCCGTCGAGCACGATCGTGCCGAGGGCGCTGGCGGAGACCAGCGAGGGCAGCTCGTCGAGCGTGCTGTGGCGGATGCGGCGATGGTCGTTGTCGTAGAGCCCATGCAGCTTCAGCACCAAGAGCCAGGCCGGCGTGAAGAGGGCCGCCCAGAAGAGCTTGGCGACGTCCGTGGTCGAGGTGACCGCGGTGGCGACGCAGAGTGCGGCGAGGATCGCCACCCAGTCCCCGACGGCGAGCAGGCGCCGCAGCATCGCCCCGCGCCGCCGTGAGCCGCTCGACCCGGTCAGGCCCAGCCGGCTCGCCATCTCGGTCGGCGGGCGCGGCGCCTTCTCGGGCGCTGCCGGCGTCACGGTGCCGCTGCGCGCCTCCCCTGTCGCCCTCTCGCTCATCAGCAGGTCCATTCGCCGCCCAGGCACTTGGCCTGGGGGTTGAGCTCGCGCGCCTTTTCGAGGTCAGCCGTCGCCGCTTCTTCTTCGCCGGCCTCGTGCTCGACCCGCGAGCGCAGGTAGTACCACTGCCAGTTGCGTTCCTCGCGTTCGATCGCGTGGCCGAAGTGTTCGATCGCGGCCGGGTAGTCCGCCCTGGCGCTCGGCGAGCAGGCCGAGCTGCACGTAGGGGGTGGCGGCCCAGGGCTCGATCGAGCGCGCGGTATCGGCGTGGTCGACCGCGGCGCCGAAGTCTTCCCGGGCGGCCGCGGCCTGGCTGGAGTCGATCTCGCGTTCGACCAGCAGCGGCCCGACCAGGGCGATCGCCGAGACCCAGGCGAGCACGACGGCGGCGACGGTCAGCCCGAAGCGCCGTCCCTCGACCCTGGACTCCTGCGGGTGGCGTGGGTCGTCGGCGATCTGGCCGCAGCGCGCCGCGACCACGAGGCCGCCGGCGAGGAAGAAAACGCCGCCGAGCGCGGCGATCTCCCAGAACCAGTCGAAGGCAGCGCCGACCGCGAAGGCGAGCATCGCCGCCAGCAGGGCCGCGTAGCGGTCGCGCTGCGGATCGGCGGCGGCGCGCCAGGTGGCGAAGGCGATCCAGAGCAGGGTGCCGATCAGGGCCAGCACGAGCAGGCCGCCCACGATTCCGAGCTCAGCGAACGCCTGCAGGTATAGAGAGTGCGCGTCGTGGACCGGCAGTTCGATTGTGCGTAGCTGATCCCAGGAGAACTGATAGGTCCCCGCTCCGTGGCCGAGGATCGGCTTTTCGCCGAAGGCTTCGATCGCCACTTTGTAGAACTCGTGGCGCCCGGCGCCCGAGAGGCCGGCGAAGTGGGCCTGGGGGTTGCTGTTGGGGAACTGGATGTCGGGGCTGGAGAACTGGTGCCAGGCGCGCCCGCCGACCGCGACGACGACCGCGATCGCCAGCAGGGCCGCTGCCAGGGCGATCCGTTTCAGCACCTTCGGGTTGCGGGAGATCGCCACCGCCCGCCCAGTCAAGGCGCCCTCGCGGCGCTCCTCCCAGCGCAGCGCGGCGAAGAGCAGCAGCGAGAGGGCGACGCCGGCGAGCAGGACGAGCAGCACCGTGACGCCCTGGTCGATCGCCGTCTGGCCGCCGAGGTTGTCGGCGAGGCTGTGGCGCGCCTGCACGGCGAGGACCGCCGGCAGCGCCCCCAGGGCGCCGATCGCCAGCGTCGCCAGCAGCCAGAGCCGGTCGCGGGAGAGCGCGATCAGACAGCCGCAAGCAACGACGAGTGAGAGCAGGCCGCCGCGCGAGTAGGTGAAGTAGAGCGCCAGCAGGCAGGCGGGGATCGCGGCCACCGACGCCCAGCGCAGGGTCGCCGAGATAGCGCGGCGGCTGGTCCAGAGCAGCAGCGCGACTCCGATGCCGAAGATCGCCCCGTTGGCGTTCCAGTAGCCGAGCGGATAGCTGAGCCGCGGGCCGGCGGCGGTCGATTCGGTGACGCCGAGCAGATGGGGCAGCAAACGGCCACCGAGTCCGAGCAGCGCGACCAGGGCCGCGGCAATTGCCAGGCCTTCAGCGAAACGTTGGCGCCTTTCGTCGGTTTGGGCGATCAGGAACGCGGCAACGAAGAAACCGAGGTAGACCGCGACCCGGTCCGCCTCGATCACGCTCAGCTCAACCGAACCCGACCAGAGGGAAGAAATTGCGCACAGCAGGGACAGACAGACGATCAGCCCGCCTGCCCAGTAGAGCGGCCGCTCCGGCTTCACCGCCGAGCCCGCGCCAAAGACCAGCAGGGCGACGACAACCAGCCATACGGCGAGGCCGGCAATGTGACGGCTGCTCACATCGAAACCGCCGCCAGCCAGGGCCAGCGCGCCGATCAGGGCGACTGGCGCGATCAACGCCGCCGTTTGGTCTAACCTTGCGCGCGATGAACGTTGGGAAGCGCCATCGCCAGGCGCCGCAATGGGCCCGCCTCTTCGCTCTGATGTCAGTGATTGCTCTGGCATTGGCTTGTATCCCTGCGCTCGCTCAGGCCGAATGCACGACTTCGAGCTGCGTTCAGTACACCGAATCTATCCCTAAGCCCGAAGGCGAAAACGCTCCTACCCACCATCATCAGCAAACCCCGGCGAAGGCTTCGAATACCGGCAACGGCGGCGGCTCGGGGCAGACCCAATCACAGGGCTCGAAGAGCCCGAAGGAAGCTGACGGGACCGGGGAAGGCAATTCATCTGAAAAGGAAGCGGAAGCCGGAGGCGCGGGTGGCACCGGCAGCGGCAACGGCCAGGGTAAACCAGGCGGCAGCGCCAACGGCGGCGGCCAGAAGCCGGTGAATCACAGCGCTCAGACCGGGTCTGGCACCAAGGCTCCGACCTCCAGCGAAGGCGGAGGGTCCTCGCCCCTCGTGCCGATCCTGATCGCGATCGCCGCTCTCGCCGCGATCTCGGTCGGCGTGGTGACGATCAAGCAGCGGCGTCGACGCCGCGGACCGACCGCCACAGCCTCCCCTGAGGCAAACTGATCGTGGCTCAGGAACGGAAGCGCCCAATCGGGCAGGTGCGTGCGTGGAGCGCAGCGGTCGCCGTCGCGCTCGCGGCGATGGCGGCATTTGCGCCCGCGGCGACAGCGCTGCCCGGTGACTTCTGGGGCGTCTCACCCCAGGCCACCCCCAGCGTCGAACAGTTTCAGCGCCTGCGCACCGGCGGAGTCGACAGCGTGCGGATCCCGATCTCGTGGGCGGCGGTCCAACCGAGCAGCGGGTCGGAAGCGGACTTTGACGCCTCCGACCAGCTCGTCGCGGGCGCGGCGGCGGCCGGGCTCAACGTGCTGCCCTTCGTCTACAACGCGCCCTCCTGGGCGGTCAGCCAGGCTCGCGTCCCGGGCAGCGGCGCCAAGGCGCCGAAGACCCTGCCGGTCAAGACGGGCGCCCAGCGCAGCGCCTGGTCCAACTTCCTCAAGCTGGTCGTCGGCCGCTACGGCCCGGGCGGCAGCTTCTGGAGGGCGAACCCGGCCCTGGCGGAAAGCCCGATCCGTACCTGGCAGATCTGGAACGAGGAGAACTTCAAGTACTTCGTCGCCCGGCCCAGCCCTTCCGACTACGGCAAGCTGGTCACCGTCTCCTACGCGGCGCTGAAGAGCGCCGATCCCGGCGCCAAGCTGATCCTCGGTGGCATGTTCGCCCGGCCGAAGGAAGCGGAATTCAAGGGAAAGCCGGTCCAGGCCTATTTCGCCACCGACTTCCTCGAAGGCGTCTACAAATCGACGCCGGGCGTGAAGGGCAAGTTCATCGGCGTCGCCCTGCACCCGTACACGACCAAGTACCAGCAGCTGACACCGGACATCGAAGAATTCCGGGCGGTCCTCAAAGCCAACCACGATTCCGGCAAGGGCCTCTGGGTCACCGAGGTCGGCTGGAGCTCGGAAAAGCCCTCCCCCGGCGACTCCTTTGCCAAGGGGCCGGCGGGTCAGGCGGCGCAGCTGAGGGGCGCCTTCAACCTCTTCAAACGCAACCAGGTCAAATGGAAGCTGCAGCGGATCTACTGGTTCTCGGTCGACGATCAGGCAAACAGCTGCAACTTCTGCGGCGGCTCGGGCCTCTTCGGCGAAGGCTTCGCGCCGAAGAAGGCGTGGTTCGAATACGTCAAGTTCGCCGGCGGACATCCCTGATCCACCGCGCGCCTTAGCGGCTGCGTAAGATCGGTGGGTTGGCCACCGATGCGAAAACGACTGCGGCATCCGACCCGCTGGCGCCGTTCAGTGCCCCGGTAAGGCGCTGGTTCGAGGCCTCCTTCGAGGGGCCGACGCCTGCCCAGGCGGGCGGATGGGAGGCGATCGCCGGCGGCGCCAACGCCCTGATCTGCGCCCCGACCGGCTCCGGCAAGACCCTGGCCGCGTTCCTCTGGGGCATCGATCGGCTCTCGCGCGAGAAACTTCCCGCCGACGGGACTCAAAGTGGAGATATAGATCGCTTTGAGTCCCGTCGGCGGGGGGATGGGGTGCGCCTCGTCTACGTATCGCCGCTGAAGGCGCTCTCCTACGACATCGAGCGAAACCTGCGCGCGCCGCTGCGCGGGATCGGCGCCGACATCTCGGTTGGCCTGCGAACCGGCGACACGCCGCAGTCCGAGCGGCGGGCGATGCGCAAAACGCCCCCCGACATCCTGATTACCACCCCCGAGTCGCTCTACCTGATGCTCTCCTCCGGGGTGCGCGAGATCTTCGCCACCACCGAGGCGGTGATCGTCGATGAGATTCACGCGGTGGCCCAGTCCAAGCGGGGGTCGCACCTGGCGCTGACGTTGGAGCGGCTCGAGCATCTGGTGAGGGACCAGGGTGGGGGCGCGGCGGGTCCTGTCGCCGCAGGGGACCCACCGCCCCTTCCGGTAGCTAAAGCTTCCTCAGGGGCGGTCCCCCCTGCGTCGCCACCCCCCGCGAGTAGCGGCCCCGGCCTTCAGCGGATCGGTCTTTCCGCAACGCAGCGCCCACTTGAGCGGATAGCTCGGTTTCTGGTAGGTCCGAAGCGGGAGTGCAAGATCGTCGACGCTGGGATCGCCAAGAAGCTTGACCTCGAGATCGTCGTCCCAGTGGAGGACATGGCCGATCCCGGAGCTGCCGCCTACCCAAGCTCCGACGGCAATCCTGCCGAGGGGGAGCCCCTCGTCCACGTCCGCTCGATCTGGCCTGCGATCTACCCAGAGCTTTTGAAGCTGGTACGCGAACACACCTCAACGATCATCTTCGTCAACAACCGCAGAGCTTCTGAGCGCCTAGCTAAGCGCCTGAACGAGCTCAACGCCGACGAACCCCACCAGGAGCTCCCGGCAACCGAGCATGCCGGAAATGCGTCTCTGCCGGGGGGTGGCCCAGTAGGGGGGCCCGCCCCCGAGGACGCTTTAGCGACCGGAGGGGGTGGGGGGTCCCCTGCTGGGACAGGACCCGCCGGCCCGGGCGCCATCGAGGAAATAGCCCGAGCCCACCACGGCTCCCTGTCCCACGAGGAGCGAACCGTCGTCGAGGAGTTGCTCAAGTCCGGCCAGCTCCCGTGCTTGGTAGCGACATCGTCCCTAGAGCTGGGAATCGACATGGGCGCAGTGGACCTGGTGATCCAGGTCGAGTCGCCGAAGTCGGTCAGCCGTGGCCTGCAGCGAGTCGGTCGCGCCGGGCACTCGGTCGGCGACGTCTCGCGCGGCCGCATCTTCCCCAAGTTCCGCGCCGACCTGCTCGAGTGCGCGGTCGTCGCCAAGCGGATGCGCGAAGGGGCGATCGAGGAGACGGTGATCCCGCAGAACCCACTCGACGTGCTCGCCCAGCAGCTGGTCGCGATGGCGGCGATGGACGAGTGGGACGTCGACGCGGTCGAGCGTCTCGTCACCGCCTCGGAGCCCTTCCACGAGCTCTCCCGCGAACAGCTCGAGAACGTGCTCGACATGCTCGACGGCCGCTATCCGTCCGACCGCTTCGCCGAGCTGCGGCCGCGGATCGTCTGGGACCGGACCAAGGGCACGATGCACGGCCGCAAAGGCGCCCGTTCGCTGGTCGTCACCAACGCCGGCACGATCCCCGATCGCGGCCTCTACGGCGTCCACCTGCCCGACGGCCGCCGGGTCGGCGAGCTCGACGAGGAGATGGTCTACGAGGCCCGCCCTGGCCAGACCTTCCTGCTTGGCGCCACCACCTGGCGGATCGAGGAGATCACCCGCGATCGCGTCATCGTCACCCCCGCGCCCGGCGTCCCCGGCGCCGTCCCCTTCTGGAAGGGCGACGGGATCGGCCGCCCGGCCGAGTTGGGGCGCGCGATTGGCGCCTTCGCCCGCGAGGCGGTCAGCCGCGAGCCGGTGGAGCTGGCCGCCGAGTACGACCTCGACCGCCGCGCCGCCGAGAACCTGGTCGCCTACCTGCGCGAGCAGCAGGCGGCGACCCGCGTCGTCCCCTCCGACGAGACGATCGTCGTCGAGCGCTTCCGCGACGAGATCGGCGACTGGCGGCTCTGCATCCTCTCGCCTTTCGGCGGGCGCGTTCACGCCGCCTGGGGGCTGGCGCTGGCGGCGAAGATCCGCGCCGAGCGCGATCTCGAGGCCGACGCGATCTGGTCCGACGACGGCATCGTCATCCACCTCCCCGACGCCGACGAGCCGCCCCCCGCCGACCTCGTCCTGGTCGAGCCCGACGAGCTCGAGGACCTCGTCGTCGGCGAGCTCTCCGGCTCGGCCCTCTTCGGCGCCCACTTCCGCGAGAACGCCGCCCGCTCGCTGCTGATCCCGCGCGCCTACCCGGGCAAGCGTACGCCGCTCTGGCAGCAGCGCCTCAAGGCGCAGAGCCTGCTCGAGGTGGCACGGGACTTCCCCCGCTTCCCGGTGGTGCTGGAGACCTACCGCGAGGTCCTGCGCGACGTCCTCGACCTGCCCTCGCTGGCGCGAGCTGCTGCGCGACCTGCAGTCGCGCAAGCTCAGCCTGGTCGAGGTAGAGACGCCGACCGCCTCGCCCTTCGCCTCCTCGCTGCTCTTCGACTACGTCGCCACCTACATGTACGAGGGCGACACGCCGAACGCCGAGCGGCGGGCGGCGGCGCTGGCGCTCGACCGCGACCTCTTGCGCGAGCTGCTCGGCCAGGAGGAGCTGCGCGAGCTGATCGACCCCGAAGCGCTGGAGGAGGTCGAGGAACAGCTCCAGCACCGCACCGAAGCGGGCCGGGCCGGCGACCGCGATGCCCTGCAGCAGGTGCTGCGCAACGTCGGCGACCTGACGGCGGCGGAGTGCGAGGAGCGGGTGGCGGAGGGCTACTCGGCGGCCTCGATGCTGGAGAAGCTGGTCGGCGAGCGCCGCGTCGCCCTGGTCCGCATCGACGGCGAGGAGCGCTACATCGCCGGCGAGGACGCCGGGCTCTACCGCGACGCGCTCGGCGTGCCGCCGCCCGCCGGCCTGCCGGAGACCTTCCTCGAGGACCATCCCGACCCGATGCGCACGGTGGTGCGCCGCTACGCGCGGACCCACGGCCCCTTCCCGACCGCCCAGCTTTCCGCCCGCTACGGGGTGGACCCGACGCCGGCGCTGCGCGAACTGGAGCGCGAAGGCGCCCTGGTCCGCGGCGAGCTGCTGCCCGGCGGCAGCGAGCGCGAGTGGTGCGACGCCGACGTGCTGCGCCGGGTGCGACGAGCCAGCCTCGCCCACCTGCGCCGCGAGGTCGAGCCGGCCGGTCGCGACCGCTTCGCTCGCTTCCTGCCGAGCTGGCAGAACGTCGATTCCCACCGCGCCTCCGGCGCCGGTCCCGACCGCCTGCGCGAGGCGCTGGTGCCGCTGCAGGGCGTCACCCTGACGCCGAAGGTCTGGGAGGCCGACGTGCTGCCGCGGCGCTTCGGCGCCTACTCGCCGGTCTGGCTCGACGAACTCTGCACCAGCGGCGAGGTGGTCTGGATCGGCGCCGGCGCCCGCGGGCGCAGCGACGGTCGCGTCGCCCTCTACTTCCGCGACGACGTCCGCCTCGCCGGCCCGCCGCCGGCCAACGCGAAGCTCGAGCGCCCCGAGGGCGAGGTCCACGACGCGATCCGCGAGCGCCTCGCCGCCGGCCCCGACTTCTGGCTCGACCTGCTCGCCGACCTCGACCATCCGCTCGAGGAGCTGCACTCCGCCCTCTGGGATCTGGCCTGGGCGGGCGAGGTGACCAACGACGCCTTCTCGCCGCTGCGCGCGCCGCGGCTGCGCACCGCGCCGCCGAGCGAGCAGCGCGGCCGCCGCTTCGCCCGCCGCCGCGCCGCCGGCGCCGCCGTGCAGGGACGCTGGTCGCTGACCGCGCCGCTGTTCGAGAACGCCCCGGCGACCGGCCCGCGCCTGCGTGCCCAGGCCGAGCTGATGCTGGAGCGCTACGGGATCGTCACCCGCGAGACGGTCCTCGCCGAGGGCATCCCCGGCGGCTTCTCCAGCCTCTACGCCGAGCTCGGCAATCTGGAGCTGCTCGGCACCGCCCGCCGCGGCTACTTCGTCGAGGGCCTCGGCGGCGCCCAGTTCGCCCTGCCCGGCGCGGTCGAGCGCCTGCGCTCGCTTCCCGACGACGACGGCTCGTTCCTCCTCCTCGCGGCCACCGACCCGGCCAACCCATACGGCGCATCGCTGCCCTGGCCGAAACCGGCCAGCGGCCGCCGTCCCGCCCGCGCCCCCGGCGCCCACGTCCTGATGCGCGACGGCGCCCCGGTCGTCTACGTCGAGCGCGGCGGTCGCGGCATCCTCCGCCTGGTCGAGATGAGCGACGAAGAGCTGGCGGCGGCGGTGCGCGCCCTGGCCGACGCAGTCGCGGCGGGCCGCCTGCCCAAACTGGCGCTCGAGAAACTCGACGGCGAGCCGATAATCGGCTCCGGCCAAGAGGACACCCTGCTCGAGGCCGGCTTCAGCCGCGGCCCACGAAAGCTGACGCTCACCGCCCGCTGAGTCGCGCGCCGGTCAGCGGGCGCGGCCGAGCCCGACAAGGATGCCGAGGTGCTTTGCGACGGATTCGACGGTGTCCGGGGAGGCATAGCCGAGCTTTCTCACAAGGCGAGCGGTCGAGACTGAGCGGGCCATCTCGGGCATCGCGAAGCTGACCCTGCTCAGCCCGCCTTCGGGCGGCTCCAGCCGCACGTGCAGCTTGCTGCCCCGGTCTGTGGTCGTCAGGGGCACGCCAATGAGCAGCCCGGCCCGCGAGCGATTCATCTGGTTGACCGAGATCACGAGATGGGGCCGACGGCCTCCTTGCTCGTGCCCCACCACCGGGTCCGGGTCAGCGAGGTAGATCTCACCGCGTTTGACCTTGAAAGCGTCAGGGCTCATCGACCGGACCGTCGAGGGGCATCTCCAGCCAAGCTTTCATTTCCTCGTGGATCTCGTCCCCGTGCTTTCGGTAGGACTCATCCATCGAGGTCAGCAGGCTTTGCTCCTCCAACAGGTCCACGGCTACGTCAAACATCTCGGTCAAGCTCTTTCCCTCGAGCTCGGCTTGGTGAGCGAGGCGCTCTTGCGCGCCGCGCCGCACCCGGATGGTCGTCGTCTCGGTCGCAGCCATGGGACCAGTCTACAGATCTGTCTACATGCTTTTTCCCTGAGTTCATTTCCTACCTAAGGCTGTAGCCGACGATTCTCTCCCCCCTGATCCGGAGAAGTTCCAAGCGCGACTGGGATAATCGACTCATGGAGGATCGTGAGGTGGGGCAGGGGGCGATCGCGCTGCTGCGCAGCGTGCCGCTCTTCTCCGACCTCGAGGAGGGCGAGCTGGAGCGCTTCTCGCGGGTCGCCGTCGCCCGTTCCTTTCCGGCCGCGACCCGGGTCTTCCACGAGGGCGACCACTCCGACGCCTGCTACATCGTCCGCGACGGCAGCTTCCGCGTCACCCGCGAGCACTCCGATGGCCGCGCGATCACACTGGCGACGCTCGGCCCGGGCGACATCTTCGGCGAGCTGGCGATGCTCGACGGCGAGGTGCGCTCGGCCAGCGTCGAAGCGCTCAGCGACGGCGAGCTGCTGGCCTTGCCGGCGGGCGAGGTGCGGGCGCTGCTCGCCCGCCACCCCGAGATCACCGTGAAGCTGATTGCGGCGCTGGTCCGCCGCCTGCGCAGCGCCAACGAGCGGATCTCGCGCCAGTCCTTCCAGACCGTGCCCAGCCGCGTCGCCGGCGTCCTCTCGCAGCTCGTCGCCGACGAAGCGCCGCGCCTCGGCGAGGGCGGCGAGGTGACGATCCGGATGAATCAGGCCGACCTGGCGCAGCTGGCCGGGACCTCGCGCGAGAGCGTCAGCCGCTTCCTCGCCGACCTCGAGCGGGCCGGGGTCGTCCGACCCGGCCGCGGTCGCGTCACCGTGCTGGCGCCCGAGAAGCTGCGCAACTACATCTTCTGAGGATCAGCAGCCGATCGGTTTCGGGTCGACGGCGTCCTTGCTGACGCTGTCGTCGCCTGTCCCGCACTGGATCGATTTGTCGTGCTGCCCGTCGATCGCTTCGATCGTGTCGTCGCCGCCCTTGGCGATGAAGGTGTCGGCGCCGAGGTGGCCCATCAGGCTGTTGGGGCCGTTGTCGCCGATCAGCACGTCGGGGCCGTCGGAGCCCTCGAGGCTCTCGTTGTCGCCGAGGATGTGATCGGGCGTGGCGCAGCCTGCCGGGCCGCCGGTGCCGCCGAGTTCGATTGTCATGCTCGCGTTCGAGCGTCCGTAGGAGACGGTGTCGTCGCCGGTGCCGCCGCTGTAGGTGTGGCCCTGGCAGACCGCGACCGAGGAGACCAGCAGGTCGTTGCCGGGGCCGCCGGAGAGCTGGTCGGCGCCGGGGTCGGCGTAGAGCACGTCGCTGCCGCCGTTGCCGATCAGGGTGTCGTTGCCGTCGTCGGGGTTGTTGTAGTTCTCGCCGGCTTCGAGCACGTCGTCGCCGGGGCCGCCGATCAGGGTGTCGGAGCCGGCGTTGCCGTTGGCGCGGACCTTCACCCCGGCCGGGACGCTTTCGTCGATCGTGATCGTGTCGTTGCCGTCGCCGCCGGTGATCACCACCAGGCCGGTGGGTGCGGCGGTCGGGCAGCTGACCGAGGTGCCGGCGCCGTTTTCCGCACAGCCTTCGCCGGGGACGACGGTGCCGCTGTCGGAGACGATCCAGCCGCCGCTGTAGGAGACGTGGATGTCGTTGGCGTGGGCGTCGCCCTGGACGACGAGGCTGGTGCCGTCGAGCCCCTGGTCGAGGATCACGAAGGTGCCGTTCGGGGGCGGGTTTTCTTCGACTCCGCAGGAGTGCTCGGTGGTGAATTCGTCGCATTCGTCGGTGCCGGCGCCGCCGAAGGCTTCGTCGGCGCCGCCGGCGCCATCGAGGTTGTCGTTGCCAACGCCGCCGTCGATCCGGTTCGTTTCCGCGTCGCCGACGATGTCGTCGCCCTGGGGCGATCCGACCACGTCCTCGAAGCCGGTCAGGGTGTCGTGGCCGTCGCCTTTTGCGCGGCCGGTGGCGAGATCGACTTCCACGCCGCTGCGGGTCGCGCTGGCGTAGGTGACGATGTCCTGCGTGCCCGGCCCGCCGTCGAGCGTGTCTTCGCCGCTGTCGCCGCGGACGACGTCGCCGTTGCCTTCGCCGCCGCTGGCCGTGTCGCTGCCGGCGCCGCCGTAGACGAAGTCGCTTTCGGGGCCGCCGTTGAGGTCGGGGTCGTCGCCGGGGCCGCCTTCGATCTGGTCGCTGCCGGTGCCGCCGAGGATCGTGTCGTTGCCCTTGTCGCCGAAGAGCAGGTCGTTGCCGGCGCCGCCTTCCTCGTCGTCGCTGCCCTTGCCGCCGTTGAGGTAATCGGTTTCGGCGCCGCCGAGGAGCTTGTCGGGGCCCTTGGCGCCGAGCAGCGTGTCACTGCCGGCGCCGCCGAGGAGGCTGTCGCGGCCCTGTTCGCCGAGCAGGTCGTCGTTGCCTGCACCGCCCTCGATGTGATCGGAGCCCGTACCACCCACGAGGTGGTCGTCGCCACCTTCGCCAAGGATCGTGTCGAAGCCGCGGCCGCCGCTGATGCGGTCGTTGCCGGGCCCGCCGCAGATCGTGTCGTTGCCGTTGGGCCCGCCGCTGATCTTGTCGTCGCCGCCGCCGCCGTAGATCACGTCGCTCGCCTTCTTGCCGACGATCACGTCGTTGCCCGGCGTGCCGACGATCGTCGCGTGCTTGCCGTCGCAGGTGGCGGCTGTTGCGCTGGCGGCGCCGAGCGCCAGGATCACCATGGCGGTGCCGAGGAGGGCGCCGAGGGTGCGGCCAGCGGTGGATGAAGGCAGATGCGCCATACGGGACTTCATCGGCACCGGGCGGCGATACCTGAGCGTTGTGCCCAAACAAGCGTCCAGTCGGATACGCTCGCCCGCAATGCGGGGCGGCATCTACGTACTCAACTTCTACTCGCCGATCTTCGTCGATCAGCTCAAGCGCGCCCGCAAGACGGCGACGATTCGGCTCGGCGACAAGAGCAGCAAGTACGAGCGCGGCCAGGTCGTCTGGATCACGGTCGGATTTCGCCACAGCCCGCGCGAGAAGATCTTCACCGCGGTGATCGACGACGTCGAGGTGAAGCGCGTCTCCGAGCTCTCGCCGCGCGACATCGAGCACGACAACCCCGAGTTCCGCCGCCTCGAGGACGAGGTCAAGTTCCTCGAGCAGATCTACGGCCGGCCGGTGGCGCCCGACGAAATCGTCACCGTGATCCGTTTCTCGCAGATCGTCGAGCCGCCCGGGGCTCACTTCGGCAACGGCGAGACCCCTCGCCACAATTGATCCTGTGGGCGCGGCCGTCCGTAGACAGATCCAGTGGCCGACTACTCCGACTACTCCTTCCTGACGACCTGGCTCCTCGAGTCGCCGTGCGAGCCGGTCTGGGATGCGATCTACGACCAGGCGCGCTGGCCGCAGTGGTGGCGGGGGGTCGAGGAGGCCGAGGAGGTTCGGCCCGGCGAGGAGAGCGGCATCGGCACCGTCTCGCGGTTGGTCTGGAAGAGCCTGCTCCCCTACCGGGTCGAGTTCGAGGTGACGACGACCAAGGTCGAGCCGCTGCGCCTGCTCGAGGCGCGACGCGATCGGTGAGCTGAGCGGGGTCGGGCGTTGGCGCTTCTACGAGCGCGACGGCGTCACCGCGGTTCTCTACGAGTGGAACGTGGCGACCAGCAAGGCCTGGATGAACCTGCTGGCGCCGATCGCCCGCCCGGCCTTCGAGTGGAATCACGACTGGGTGATGGCCCGCGGCGGCGAGGGGATCGCCCGCCTGCTGGGCTGTCGCCTGCTCGCCAGCGGCTGAGCCTGCCGCCGAGCCCGCAGTCCCGCTATCTTTCAGGCGCTGGCACTCTCACCAACAGAGTGCCAAATTCGCCCAGTTCGAACTTCTGATCCACCACTGACCCATAGATGGAGGTATACGGATGAAGCTGAAGCCCCTCGGGGACCGGCTGATCGTGAAGCCGATCGAGGAGGAGGAGACGACCGCGAGCGGAATCGTCCTTCCCGATACGGCCAAGGAGAAGCCCCAGAAGGGCAAGGTCGTCGCCGTCGGCGACGGCGCGATCAACGAGGACGGCACTCGCCGCCCGCTCGACGTGAGCGAGGGCGACGAGGTCCTCTACTCCAAATACGGCGGCACCGAGGTCACCGTCGAGGACGAGGAGCTGCTCGTTCTGCGCGAGTCGGACGTTCTCGCCAAGCTCGGCTGACCGTCGCCAACCACGGACTTTGAAGAACCAAGGAGGACTGAAATCAGATGGCTCATAAGGAGCTGAAGTTCAGCGAGGAGGCACGGGGGGCCCTGCAGGCCGGCGTCGACGCAGTCGCCGACGCGGTCAAGGTCACCCTCGGCCCGAAGGGTCGCTACGTCGTGCTCGACAAGAAGTTCGGCGCGCCGACGATCACCAACGACGGCGTCACCATCGCCCGCGAGGTCGAGGTCGAGGACGTCTTCGAGAACCAGGGCGCCCAGCTCGTCCGCGAGGTCGCCACGGCGACCAACGACGTCGCCGGTGACGGCACCACGACGGCGACGCTGCTGGCCCAGATCATCGTTCGCCAGGGCCTCAAGAACGTCGCCGCCGGCGCCAACCCGCTGGCCCTGCGCCGCGGGATCGAGTCGGCTGTCGACAAGCGTGGTCGAGAACCTGCGCGAGAAGCAGTCCAAGGAGGTCGCGGGCAAGGAGCAGATCGCCCGCGTCGCCGCCATCTCCGCCGGTGACGACGAGATCGGCAACGTCATCGCCGACGCGATCGAGAAGGTCGGCAAGGACGGCGTGGTCAACGTCGAGGAAGGCCAGACCTTCGGCATGGAGCTGGAGTTCACCGAGGGGATGCAGTTCGACAAGGGCTACATCTCGCCGTACATGGTCACCGACCAGGACCGCATGGAGGCGGTGCTGGAGGACCCCTACATGCTCATCGCCAACCAGAAAATCGGCTCCGTGCGGGACATCCTGCCGGTGCTCGAGCAGATCATGCAGGGCGGCAAGCCGCTGCTGATCGTCGCCGAGGACGTCGAGGGCGAGTGCCTCGCGACCCTCGTCGTCAACAAGCTGCGCGGCACCTTCACCGGTGTCGCGGTCAAGGCTCCGGGCTTCGGCGATCGCCGCAAGCGGATGCTGGAGGACATCGCGATCCTCACCGGCGGTGAGGTGATCACCGAGGAGATGGGCCTCAAACTCGAGAACACCCAGATCTCCCAGCTCGGCAAAGCCCGCCGCGTCGTCATCTCCAAGGACACGACGACGATCATCGACGGCAACGGCGAGGCCGAGGACATCAAGGGCCGGATCAACCAGATCAAAAACGAGGTCGAGAACACCGACTCCGATTTCGATCGCGAGAAGCTCCAGGAGCGCCTCGCCAAGCTGGCCGGCGGTGTCGCCGTGGTCAAGGTCGGCGCCGCCACCGAGACCGAGATGAAGGAGAAGAAGCACCGCGTCGAGGACGCGCTGCAGGCGACCCGCGCCGCGCTCGAGGAGGGCGTCGTGCCGGGTGGCGGAGTGGCGCTGCTCAACGCTCAGGCCGACCTCGAGCCGGACAAGCTCGAGCGACCCCGACGAGGCCACCGGGGCGCGGATCGTCTACCGCGCGCTGGAGGAGCCGGTTCGCCAGATCGCCGAGAACTCCGGCGAGGAGGGCTCGGTCGTGGTCAACAAGGTCCGCGAGCTGAAGGCCGGCGAAGGCCTCAACGCGGCGACCGGCGAGTACGGCGACCTGATCGCGGCCGGGGTCATCGACCCGACCAAGGTGACCCGCTCGGCGCTGGAGAACGCAGCGTCGATCGCCAAGAACATCCTCGTCACCGAGGCGATCATCGCCGAGCCGCCCGAAAAGGAAGGTGCCGGCGGCGGAATGCCCGGCGGCATGCCAGACATGGGCGGCATGATGTAGCGACGCCTGCCCAGGCGTATCCTCGCCTCAACAGGCGAGTGTCTTTACGAGAGGCCCGGCAAAAGCCGGGCCTCTCGCGTATTGCGTCACAAAGCCGTCACACCCCCGCGCCTTCGAGCGCACCACCCGCGCGCCGGGCCACGCCAGGCTCCCACCATGCCAAGGGGCGCCCCCCAACCCCCCGCCGACGGGACTCAAAGCAGAGATATAGATCGTTTTGAGTCCCGTCGGCGGGGGGTGGACGGCGAGATCGCTCAGATTGCCGATTGCCAATATGGGCTTGTGACGCTTGATCAGTTGCGCGGGCTGGGCATTTCGAAGGACGCTGTCTATCAGCGCGCCAGAGCGGGTCGTTTGCACCGAGTGCACGAGGGCGTCTATGCGGTGGGGCATTCACTGCTCACATCGGACGGACGCTGGCTGGCGGCCGTTCTGGCCTCTGGCTCCGACGCAGTCTTGTCGCATCGCTCAGCAGCCGCCTTGTGGGGGATAAGAGATGACAATCGTCAGTCAGTCGACGTGACAGCCGGGAATCGTCGGGGACGGCATCCATCGGGAATAGATGCGCATCGACATTCGCTGCCGGCGAGCGACTGGACGACCGTGCGCGGGATTCCATGCACGACCGTGGAGCGGACGCTGCTCGATCTGGCCGCCGTCATTTCGGTACGGCAGTTGAGGAGGGCACTTGCCGAGGCCGAGGTGTTGAGGATCGTCAACCTGCCTGCCCTGCGCGCGCTGCTTCGGCGTAGCCGGGGTCGGCGAGGCGTCGCGCGGCTTCGTCTCGTGCTTGACGAACTTCATCCAGAGACGAAGAGAACTCGCAGTGAAATGGAGCGCATGTTCCTCGGCATGTGCGTCCAGAGTGGACTCCCGACGCCTGAAGTCAACGTTCCCTTCAATGTCGGCGGTCGTCGACTCAAGCCTGACTTCCTCTGGCGCGACGCAGGCTTGATCGTCGAGGCTGATAGCCGCCGCTTCCACGACACCGATTCTGCCTTCCAGAACGATCGCCGGCGAGAGCAACTCCTGCAACTGGCCGGCTGGCGGGTTTCCCGCTGTACGTGGGAGCAGATCGAAAGGGAACCCCAGCGTCTCGCCCAGACAATCAAGGCCCTCCTAGCCCAGGCAAACCCCCGCCGACGGGACTCAAAGTAGAGATATAGGTCGCTTTGAGTCCCGTCGACCCCTTGGATCGGCGTAGGGGCTATTTGGCGGTGGTGGCTTTGGGCGGGGGTGGGGGTAGTGGGGGGAGCCCGCCTGCGTTGTATTCGGCGTATTGGAGGAAGTTGGGGCGGCGGATCTTTAGGCGCAGGGTGTTGGTGGTGCGGGGGTAGAGGCGGATGTCGTAGGGGTTTTCGGTCGGGCCGAAGCCGTCGTAGTAGACGAGCATGCGGACGCGGGGGTGTTTCACCGTCCAGGCGATGAATTCTTTGACGAAGCGCGGTTCGTCTTTGCCGGAGACGGCCCACTCGGTGATCGAGACCGGCTTGCCCTTCCACTGTTTGCCGGCGTAGAAGCGGTTGAGGTCTTCCCAGACCGGATATTCGGAGTAGAAGTCGGTGCCGACCCAGTCGACCCAGCGGCTGCCGGGCCAGTAGTTGCCCGGGAAGTTGCCCTTGACCCGCGGCGATCCGCCGGGCAGCGGGCTCCAGATGATGCTCACCGGCGCCGTCGGCAGGCTCGTCGGGTTCGGGCCTTTGGTGCGGTTCAGCGGCGGCAGCCCGATCCCGGCCAGAGTCGCGTCGATCCCTTCCAGCGTCTGGCCGCCGCGGACGATCGTGACGATGCGGCGGAAGGCCTGCTTGTACCACCCGGACGTGTGTTCGCCGCCCTTCTGGCTGCCGTCGCAGTTGACCGCCGACCAGACGTTGAGGCAGCGGTTGGGCTCGCCCAGCGGCCTGATGTAGGCGGGCAGGCCGCGTTTGGCGAAGAAGTCGTTGAGCTGGAGCAGATAATCGTCGCCGGCCCCGAGGGCGATCTGCTCCGGCGTGATCAGCTCGCTCAGGGTCTGGTCGTCCGCCGTCGAGATCGCCAGGACAGGCCGGGTCGAGGTTTCGCGCCAGCGTTCGTAGGCTTCGTTGAGGCTGTTGCCCCAGGGGTGGAAGGTCTCCAGCAGCGCCGGGTGCTTGGTCAGGAGTTCGGCGAATTCGTTGAAGCTCTGGGTGGTTCCCCTGTCGCTGACTCCGAAGAGCACGTCCGGCTTCGGCGGCACGAGAGTCAGCGCCGCCGCCCGTCCGCCGCCCGCGATCGCAACCAGGGCGAGCGCCAGGACCGCCGTGCGCCTATGGGCCCTCCAGGACATCGATCATCCTCCTCGGCTCGACTCCGAGCGCCTCGGCATCGGCCGTGCCGCGCTCGCTGACCATCGGAACCTCCATCAGCTCCGCCTCCTCCCAGGTCGCAAACACGGACTCGCCGAAAAGGGAGCGCATCGCGATCAGGCTGCTGCGGATCAGCGGCAAAGGTACGTGGACGAGCGGACGCGGGCGCCCGGCGACGCGGCTGACCAGGTCGGACATCTCGTCGTAGCTGAGGGTCTCGGGGCCGGCCAGCTCGTAGCGCTCACGCGCGGCTCGTCCCAGCGCTGCGACCACGCAGCGGGCGGCGTCCTGCGCCCAGATCGGCTCGAAGCAAGCCTGACCGTCGCCCGAGACCGGCAGCACCGGCAGGAACGAGAAGCGACGCAGCAGGGTGATCCAAGGATCGGAGTGGTCGTAGACGATCGACGGTGCGAAGACCGTCGTCTGCAGGGGCGAGGAGGCGACCGCCCGCTCCGCCAGCCACTTGGCGCGGAAGAAGCGGGTGCGCTGGGCGACCGAGGCGTTGAGGGCGCTGAAGAAGACGAAGCGCCGCACGCCGCTGCGCTCGGCCGCCCGCAGCAGGCGCAGCGTGGCGAGCCCGTTCAGCTCCTCGATCCGATGGGGCGGCTGGTCGCGGATCGTCGCCGCCAGGTGGATCACCGTGTCGACTCCGCGCAGCGCTTGGCGCACCAGGTAGGGGTCCGACATCTCGCCGAGGTCCCCGAGCGCGATCTGCACGTCGATCCGGCGTGCCCCCAGCCGCCGCGGCTCGCGCACCAGGCAGCGCACGTCCTCGCCGCTCTCCAGCAGCAGCGGCAACAGCCGCGATCCAACGCTTCCAGTCGCCCCGGTCAGCAGCAGCATCGAGGGCCGATGCTAGTGGTGGTGCTCCGCCGTTGCGCAATCCCTAAAATGTGCGTCCGCGCATTGGCGGGGGGCCAGGCTTCCCGCCGCGCACCGAAAAGACGAACCAGGAGAAAGCCTCGAATGACCTACGTCATCGCCGAGCCGTGCATCGGCACCAAGGACAACTCGTGTGTCGAGGTCTGTCCAGTCGACTGCATCCACCCGACGCCCGACGAGCCCGACTACGACTCGGTCGAGATGCTCTACATCGACCCGGACGAGTGCATCGACTGCGACGCCTGCGTCGAGGCCTGCCCGGTGGACGCCTGCTTCGCCGAGGACCAGCTTCCCGCCGAGTGGGCCAAATACGCGGAGATCAACGCGGACTACTACAAGAGCAAGTCGGCCGCCTGAGGCTTGCTGTCCGCGATTCGCCGCGGCCTTTCTGACGGAGAGGCCACGTCGATCGCAGGGGTGCTCAGGCAGACGGATCGACGAGCGTCAATCGCGCCGGCTTGAAGTCGCGCTGGTTCAGCGTGGCGAGCGCCAGATTGTGAGTGAGGGCGGTGGCTGCGATCAGGCTGTCTTTGATCGACATCGGTCGGCCGCGGCGGCGCAGGTCGGCCAGGAGCTGTGCCCAGCGCAGGCCGACGGCCGAGTCCCAGGGGAGGCACTGGATCCGGCCGACTCCCTGCTCGAACCATTGCTCCAGCTCAGCGCGCCGCGCACCACGTGCGAGGAGCAGGATGCCGAAGCGGACCTCGCCGAGGACGATCGGATCGACGACAATCGAGCGCTCGTTGCGCCGTAGCCAATCGACCACCCGGGGATCAGGGTCTGGCTTGGTCGCCTCGGAAAGGACGTTGGCATCGACGAGGTATTTCACAGCGTGTCGGTCGACTCGGAGTCGATCGCAACGAAGTAGCCCTTTCCGGGGCAGGCCAGCAGCCAGTCCAAAAGGCCTTCGTTGGGCGATGGCGCGATCCGTCGCAGCCGGTACTCGTCGGCGTCGAGGCGCTCGACCTCAAACTCCTGTCCCGGCGCGATGCCATCGCGTTGGCGGAGCTCGGCAGGGAGCACGATCTGGCCCTTCGTGGATACAGTTGTTCTCATTGAAAGTAAGATAGCATCTTACAAAGGAGCCCTCAGACCGGAATCGGCCCGAACAATTGATACAAGAGCAAGAGCGCGGCCTGAGCTACTCTTGACACCTTATGCGGTGTCAAAATGCTCAGGCGGTAGGTAGTGCTCTCCGTGAAGCGCGCGAGCGGCAGGGGCTGAGCCAACGCCGCCTTGCGCTTCGGGCCGGGACCAGCCAGGACGCGATCAGCCGGATCGAGCGGGGGGCCGAGGCGCCCACCCTGGAGCGCCTGGCTCAACTGCTGCTGGCGTTGGGCCGTTGTCCCATCCTCAGTTTCGAGCCGCTCGATGGCCCGGTGCCACGATCGAAGCTTGCGGCTGCCGAGGCGATGTCGCCGAGCGAGCGTTTGCGCGAGGCATCGAGCTGGAACCTGATGGCGTCTCGCCTTGCCATCGCCGGCGAGCGGGCGCGGCGGGAAGGTCATCCAGCCACGGCCAGGCCTGAAGGATGAGGGGGGGCGGCGGGAGGGAGGCGGAGCGCCCGCTCGATATTGGCGGCTTGATCGCCGTGCTGGCTCGCCACGGCGTCGATTACGTCGTGATCGGAGGCGTGGCCACCCAGGTCCACGGCCACCGGCGGACGACGATGGACCTCGACCTCACGCCCGACCCTGACCCTGAGAACATCCGCCGGCTGACCGCAGCGCTCGCCGAGCTCGATGCTCGTCCCCGGGACGGCGGAACGGAGAAGGCCGAGATCTCCGCCGGCGATCCGGAACGCCTTGCCATCGCTGCGATAGTCCCGCCCTTGCTCACGTCTTACGGTCAGATCCACATCCTCAAGGAACCGAAGGGAGCCCGGCCGTTCGATCAGATGCGCGAGGGCGCCCTGGTCGTAGATCTCGATGGCAACGAGGTTGCCGTCGTCTCGCTGGACGATCTGATCCGGATGAAGCGCGCAGCCGGACGCAGCTCTGACCTCGACGACATAGCCACGCTCACCGAGGTCGAGCGGCAGGGACGGGAGAGCAGTTAGCCGTTCATGAAAGCGGCCCCCGGCCGCCCGATTTCACCCCTGGACGACCGGCAGCGGAATGCCGCCGACCGGGGGCGCTTCGACCGCGGCCGGAACCGCCTGCAGGACCGGCAGCTCCTGCGGGGTCGCGGCGACGATGCCGCGGGCGGCTTGGCGGATCGCCTGGGCGGCCGGTGCGTCGGGCTCCGCGGTGACCAGCGGCGTGCCGGCGTCGGCGTGCTCGCGCAGGGCCTCGGAGAGGGGGATCTTGCCGAGCAGGGGAATGTCGAGCTCGTCGGCGAGCAGCTGGCCGCCGCCCTCGCCGAAGATCGTGAAGCGCTCCCCGTCCGGGGTCGTGAAGCCGGACATGTTCTCGATCGCGCCGAGCAGCTCGAGGTCGAACTTGAGCGGCCATCTCGGCGCCGCGCTTGGCGACGCGTCTGCGCCGCCGGCTGCGGCGTCGTGACGATCAGGAACTTCGCCTGCGGGAGGAGCTGGGCGAGAGTCATCGAGACGTCGCCGGTCCCCGGCGGCAGGTCGAGCAGCAGGTACTCCAGCTCGCCCCAGGCGACGTCCTCGAGGAACTGCTGGATCGCCTTGTGCAGCATCGGCCCGCGCCAGACGACGGCGGAGTTCTCCTCGACGAAGAAGCCGATCGACATCACCTTGACGCCCGCCGGCGGCCTCCAGCGGCAGGATCTTGCGCTCGGCGTTGACCTCCGGCTTGCGGTTGACCCCGAGCATGCGCGGGATCGAGTAACCGTAGACGTCGCAGTCCAGGGCGCCGGCCGGGTGGCCTTCGGCGCTCAGCGCCGCGGCCAGGTTGGCGGTCATCGTCGACTTGCCGACGCCGCCCTTGCCGGAGGCGACGCAGATCACGTTTTTGACCTGGGCGAGGGCGCCGGCGGGCAGCTTGCCGCGGCCGAGCGTCTTCTGCAGGGCGCCTTTCTCCTCGTCGGAGAGGACGTCGAAGCCGACCGCGACTCCGGTCACCCCGTCCAGCTCGGAGACCTGCTTGGCGACCGCCTGTTCGAAGTGCGAGCGGATCGGGCAGCCGGCCGTGGTCAGCGAGACGACGACGTCGACCTGGCCGTCGTCCTTGACCTCGATCGAGCGCACCATTCCCAGCTCGACGATCGAGCGGCGCAGCTCGGGGTCGATCACGGCGCGCAGCTTCTCGGTTATCTGATCCTGCGTTGGAAGTGGCATCGAGGCCATTCTCGCAAAGGCGCCCGCGGCGGCAGCCGAACGGACTTTTTCGGGACAAGGGGGGAGAGTTTTCGCCGCTGCGCCCTTAGCTCTCCAAATGCTGTCGAACGAAGGAGGGTTCATGTCGGGCACGCGAGGTGGGTTGGCACGGATCGTCGCGATGGGGGTCGCGCTGGCTCTGGCGCTGCTGCTGCTGATGGCGAAGGAGGCAACCGCGGGGAAGTACTCCGTCGCTCAGTGCGGCTGGCACCTCGAACGCCGACGCGAGCTGGGCCGACACGACCGGCGGGGCGAAGTTCCGCCCCGACGCCTATTGCGCGACGCCGCCCACCTCCGACCCGTTCGAAGGCGCCCACCTGAAGAGCTTCACCAAGGACGGCCAGCAGACGGTCTCGGGCACGCGCTACGCCCGCTGGCGCTGGGACGCGCCGGCCGGGACGGGCATCACTCGCGTCAGTGGCACCTGGTGGCACACGCTGCACGACGGGATCGAGCAGCGGATCGGCGTCGCCAACTGGAACGGCGGCTTCGACGTCTTCGCCGACGCGGCCACCACCGACGTCACCCCGCACGACTTCGTCGCCGGCTTCTCCCCGGCCCAGCCGGCGCTCGAGGATCGCCTGCTCTGCGCCAAGGCGGAAAGCAAATCGTGCAGCCTCGAACCGGGCTCGTGGTCGGCGATCCGGGCGCTGACGATCACGATCGAGGACGACTATCCGCCGGCCTCTTCGGTCAGCGGCGACATCCTCGCCGGCGGCTGGCTGCGCGGCGAACGCAAGCTCGGCTACCACGCCACCGACGTCGGCGCCGGCCTGAGCCGGACCGAAGCGCTGATCGACGGCATCCCGGTGGTGCGCCACGAACATCCCTGCAACGCGGCGCTGATCAGCGGCGAGCTGCGGGCGACGACGATGCAGCCCTGCCCGACCGACCGGGTCGGCTACTACCCGATCGCGACGACCACGTTCAGCGACGGGCCGCACAGCGTCGGCCACTGCGCCACCGACTTCGCCGGCAACGTCAACTGCCTGCCGGCTCAGACGATCCTGATCGACAACAACCCGCCGGCCCATCCGCGCAACCTCGCCGTCGCCGGCGGCGACGCCTGGCGGCGCACCAACGACTTCGACTCGGCCTGGGAAGACCCCGACCAGGGGGTGGCCAGCCCGATCGGCGGCGCCTCCTGGCGCATCACCGGGCCCGGTGGCTACGACAGCGGCGTCAAATTCGTCCGCTGGTCACCAGCTGGGAGCGATCCCGAACCTCTTCGTGCCCCATGCCGGGATCTACTCGCTCAGCGTCTGGCTGCGCGACGAAGCCGGCAACGAAGCGCCGTCCTCGGCGGTCTCGGTGCCGCTGCGCTTCGACGACGTCCCGCCCACGGTCGCCTTCGAAGCGGCCGGCGGCGATGCCGTGCCCGAGTGGATCCGCGCCCAGATCAGCGACGCCAACTCCGGCGCGGCGGGTGGGGAAATCCAGTACCGGCGGCTGGACAGCGCGCAATGGACCGAACTGCCGGCGAAATTCCAAGCCGGCGACGCAAGCGGCCCGGCTCAGCTCACCGCCCACCTGCCGAGCGATCTCGGCCCCGGCACCTACGTGTTTCGCGCCGAAGCGGTCGACGGGGCCGGCAACACGGCCTCGAGCAGCCGCCGCGTCGACGGCACCGAGATGACCGTGCGCAAGGCCGCACCCACGGTTCCGGCGGCAGTGAAGCGGGCTGAACCGGTGCGGGGCAAGACGCGCATCTTCGCCCGGCTCGCCTGGCGCGGGCGCCGCGGGACCCAGCTGACCGTGCCGTTCAAGGCGGGGGCTGCGCTCAGCGGCCGACTGCTCGACGCCGACGGAGCCGGGCTCGCCGGCCGCACCCTGCGGGTCGTCTCGCGGCCGTCGCGGGGAGCGCTGGGGCGAAGACCGGGTCGAGACGCTCACCACCGGAGCGCACGGCGGGTTCCACCTGCGGCTGCTCGCCGGAACCTCGCGCCGGATCGCTGTTTCCTTCCCCGGCGAGGAACGCCTCGACGCGGCGAGCCGCAGCCCGCTGACGCTGCGGGTGCGCGGGGGCATCGAATTCCACGCCTCGCCACAGGCCCTGCGGACGGGAGAAACGATCCACTTCCAGGGCCGCGTTCGCACGCTTGGCGCACCGTTGCCGCGGCGGGGCAAGCTGGTCGCGATCCAGTACTACGAGGAGGCGGCGAGACGCTGGCGCCCGGTCCTCGTCACCCGCAGCGATCACAGCGGCCGCTTCCAGACGGGTTACCGCTTCCGCTACGTCAGCGGCACGGCCAGCATCCGCCTCCGCGCGGTCGCCCTCTCCGAGGACCGCTGGCCCTACGCGCCCGGCGCCTCGGCCCCCGTCACCGTGCGCGTAACCGGGTAGTGTGCGAGCCAATGTCGCAGGCAACCTTGCATACCAGCGCCGGGGCGATCGTGCTCGAGCTTCACGACGAGGACGCGCCGAAGACGGTCGAGAACTTCCGCAAGCTCTCGGCCGACAAGTTCTACGACGAACTGGTCTTCCACCGGGTGATCCCGGACTTCATGATCCAGGGAGGCTGCCCGGAGGGGACCGGCCGCGGTGGGCCCGGCTACACCTTCGAGGACGAGTTCAACGAGCACAAGGTGGAGCGCGGGGCGCTGGCAATGGCCAACGCCGGGCCCAACACCAACGGCTCGCAGTTCTTCATCGTCACCGCCCCGGCGGCGCCGTGGCTCGACGGCAAGCACACCGTCTTCGGCCGGGTCGTCGAGGGCATGGACGCCGTCGACGCGATCGAGTCGGCCGCGACCGACGCTTCCGACGCTCCGCTCGAGCCGCAGACGATCGAACGGGTCGAGCTCGGCGAGTAGCGCCGCCGCTGCTTCAGCCGGCGAGCTTCGACCAGAAGCGGACCCACTCTGTTAGACCGTCTAACAAGGACTATCAAGGAGGCCGAAATGAAGACGGTTGAGGCGGAGACCGTATCCCGTCCCGGTTACTCGACGGGATTCGAAACGCTGGAGGCGGAGGTCGATCTCGACTCGCTCGCGATCGAGGGCTCGATCCCGGAGTGGCTGAGCGGGACCCTGCTGCGCAACGGCCCGGCCAAGTTCGAGGTGGGCGAGCGGCCGCTGCGCCACTGGTTCGACGGCCTCGCGATGCTGCACAAGTTCTCCTTCTCGGGCGGGCGGGTCTCCTACGCCAACCGCTTCCTGCGCAGCGACGCCTACCGCGCGGCGCAGGACGGGCAGATCTCCTACAGCGAGTTCGCCACCGACCCCTGCCGCTCGATCTTCAAACGCGCCGCGACGATGTTCCAGCCCCGGCCCACCGACAACTGCAACGTCAACCTGACCCGGCTCGGCGACGAGTACATCGCGATGACCGAGACGCCGCTGCCGGTCGCCTTCGACCCGGAGACGCTGGAGACGCTCGGCGTCGCCTTCAAGCCGCCGGGAATCCACGCCACCGCCCACCCTCACCACGACCCCGAGCGCGGCGAGCTGGTCGCCTACGTGACCCATTTCGGGCCGCGCAGCGAGTACCGGGTCTTCGCCCAGTGCGACCGCGCCACGCAGCGGCGGATCGCCTCGATGCGAGTCGCCGAGCCGTCCTACATGCATAGCTTTGCGCTGACCGAGCGCTACGCCGTCCTCGTCGCCTTCCCGCTCGTCGTCAACCCGCTCAGCCTCGCCTTCTCCGGCAGACCTTTCATCGAGAACTACCGCTGGAAGCCCGAGCAGGGGACGCGGGTGCTCGTCTTCGATCGCGAGGACGGCGAGCTGCGCGGCACGTACATGGCCGAGCCGCGCTTCTCCTTTCACCACGTCAACGCCTTCGAGCGCGACGGCGAGTTGGTCATCGACATGGTCGCCTACGACGACGCGGAGATCGTCGACTCTCTCTACATGGACCGCCTGCGCACGGCCCCGCCGCCCGCGGCCTCGCTCGGCAAGCTGTTGCGCTACCGCATCGGGCTCGACAGCGGCGTCGTCCGCGAGGAAGAGCTCAGCGACGAGATGCTCGAGCTGCCGCGGATCGACTACCGCGAGCGCAACGGGCGCCCCTACCGCCACGTCTACGCGGCCGGCGCGCGGAACGACGGCGAGTCCCCCGACTTCATCGACCAGCTGGTCAAGGTCGATGTCGAGACGGGCGAGGTCAAGCGCTGGACCGAGCCCGGCGCCTATCCCGGCGAGCCGGTCTTCGTGCCCGCCCCGCAGCCCGACCGCGCCGAGGACGACGGGGTGCTGCTCTCAGTCGTCCTCGACGGGCGCTCGGCCGGCTCCTACCTGTTGGTGCTCGACGCCGCGAGCCTCGATGAGCTCGGGCGGGCGCGGGTCCCCCACCACATCCCCTTCGGCTTCCACGGGCAGTACTTCAGCTGAGCGAGAGGTCGTCAGCTTGGCGGGGCGTCGGCAGCAGGCGCCTCGCCGCCGCGCTGCTCGCGGCGCCGCCGGATCGCTTCGCCAGGGCGCCAGAGGCTGACCAGGCCGGCGACCAGGGTGACGAGGAAGATCTGGCCGGCCATCATCTCCAGGCCGGAGACCAGCCGGCCGGGCTGACCGCCGGGGACGAGGTTGCCGTAGCCGGTCGTGGTCAGCGTCGTGTAGCTGAAGAAGAGGAAGTCGGAGCCCGAAGGGTGCGCGTGGCCTTCGAAGAACGGCCCGCCCTGGACGCGGTCGATCACCCCGTAGAGGAAGGTGAAGAGGATGCCCAGCACGGCATAGACGCTGAGCGCGCCGAGGATCGTGCGCGAGCCCACTTCGGGGGCCATCACGACCCGGTGCAGGACCGCCGCCATCGCCACCGTCAGGAGCGAGACCTGGATCACCGTGGCGAGGTTGAGCCAGTCGTGGTCGCCGGTGGCGGCCCCGATCGCCGCGAGCACCACGGTCAGCACCGAGAGGGCCAGGGCGACGCGCACCACCCGCGCCCGAGCGTGGGAGCTGGTCAGTGCGACCACCGAGGTCGCGCTCGTCGCGACGGTGAGCACGACCGAGCTCCAGGCGCGGTTCTCGAGCAGCGAGGCCAGCACGTAGGTGATCACGACGAGGACGAAGACCAGCCCGAAGGCGTCGCTGACGCGCTCCGCTCGCTGCATCCATCGCTCACGCCTGCGCGCCCGGCGCGATGCCGTCTCCATCCCCGCACGTTCGGTCGCGGCGCAAGGTTTCCTGCCCTCGGCGTCCTCCTGATAGACCTCGGCCATGTCGCAGGAGACCTGGACCGCAGTCGACGAATACGTCGCCGGCCTGCTGGCGCCCCACGACGAGGCGCTCGAGGCGGCCTTGCGGGCCAGCGAGGAGGCGGGGCTGCCGGCGATCCAGGTCTCGCCGGCACAGGGCATGCTGCTCCATCTGCTGGCCAAGACCGTCGGTGCGCAGCGGATTCTCGAGTTCGGCACCCTCGGCGGCTACAGCACGATCTGGCTGGGCAGGGCGCTGCCCGCCGACGGCCGTCTGATCACCCTGGAGGCCGAGCCTGTCAACGCCGAGGTCGCGCGGCGGAACATCGCCGGTGCTGGGCTCGGCGAGCTGGTCGACCTGCGGGTCGGTCCAGCCCTCGACCAGCTTTCCGGGCTCGAGGCCGAGGGCGCCGGCCCCTTCGATCTGACCTTCATCGACGCCGACAAGGTCCACACGCCCGACTACTTTGCCTGGGCCCTCGAGCGCTCCCGCCCCGGCAGCCTGATCGTCAGCGACAACGTCGTCCGCTTCGGCCGCCTCGCCGATCCCGACAGCGACGACCCCACAATTCCGGCCCAGCGCCGCCTCCACGAGATGCTCGCCGCCGAGCCCCGGGTCGAAGCAACGACGATCCAGACCGTCGGCGCAAAGGGCCACGACGGCTTCAATATTGCCCGCATAATCGGCTGATTCTCCCCACCAGCCGTTACTGAAATTTTTTCGAGCCTTATTGTCTACATTGCATCGTTTGCCCAAGGGGTCTTTTCGCATGGGCCCCCGTCGGCGGCGATGCTTGCTCGATGGACTGGGAGGGCGGTGCGCGATCTGGCCGCCCTCCCAATGTTCGTCAGTGGGGAGGGCCGATGCGGCCCTTAAGTCTGGCGGCGCAAGCCAAGGGGTCTTAAGGTGAGCGTGTGAGCCAGCGTAGTGTTCGCCATTCGCAAACGATTCGCGCCACGCTGCCGCGGGCCGCTCGACCTCTGTGCGTCCGAACTCCATCAAAGAGGTTCGCTCGGTGCTTGCATCTCGCCTTCGTGAGCGGCTCCCTGAGCTCATGGAGGCAACCGCCACCCGTGTCTACGCGATCTCCGATCCCCACGACGTTTTCGACCCCGGCTACCTCCAGGGTCTCGACGCTGCGATCGCGGCCGCAGTCGACTATCGACTCACGGTGCTGGAGGTCGGTGAGCGTTATGCCCCGGCTACTCCACTGGTGCTTCTCGCACAGGCCCGCTTGGATGCCCGCAACGGCGTCCCGCTCGACACGGTCCTCCGTCGCTACCTGGCCGGTGGCGCCCTCTTCGGAGATTTTCTCGTCCAAGAGGCTGAGCAAGCCGATATTCCGAACAAAGCCCTCCGCCGGCTGCTCGCGGTACAGGCGACGGTCGGCGACCGCCTGCTCGAGGCCGTCAGCGAGGAGTACGGGCGCGAGGCCAAGGCCAGGCCAACCACCCCCGAGGAGCGCGGTCGAGAGTACGTCAAGGGGCTGCTCGCCGGCCGACAGCCCACCGGCGAGATCGATCTCGGCTATGACCTCGACGCCCACCACCTCGGCCTGATGGCCACTGGAGAGGGGGCCTACGAGGTGATGTGCGAGGTGGCAAAGAGGCTCGACCGCTGCCTGTTGGCGGGCCGCCGCGAGGAGGAGCCGGTGTGGGCATGGTGGCTTGGCGGTCGGCATCCGCTCGGAGCGGGCGAGACGCTGCAAGCGCTCAGCGACATCCTCACGGGGCCAATCGTTATCACCGTCGGCGAGCCGGGCGAGGGACTCTCGGGCTGGCGATTCAGCCACCGCCAGGCAAAGGCGGCGCTGCCGATTGCGGTGCGCAGGGGGCAATCCATTCTCCGCTACGCCGATGTGGTCCTGTTGGCGTCGATAGTCCGAGACGACCTCGTCACCACCTCTCTCCATCAGCTCTACCTGGAGCCGCTTGAAAGAGCGCGCGACGGCGGCAAAGCGGCACGAGAGACGTTGCGGGCTTACTTCGCGGTCGAGCGGAACATCTCCTCGACCGCAGCTGCTCTTGGCGTCGATCGCCGCACGGTCACCAATCGCATCCGTGCCATCGAAGCCCTCTTCGGACGCCCCATCAGGGAGTTCGCGACGGATTTGGAGACTGCGCTGCGACTGGTCGACTGACCTGATCGCGGTCGGCCGTGCGGGTCGCAGATTCCCGACTTCGTCATAGCGACATACGGCTTCCCAGTTTGCTGAATCCCGGACGAACGAGACCCCACATTGGGAAAGAGCTGTCGCACCCCAGACTGAGAAGATCGACTCGACTCCATCCACGAGACGGGGAGAAGAGCATGAGGAAGCAACTGCTTTACGCAACGGCCATCGGGACTGCTCTGGTGCTAATCGTGGTGACTAGCGCACTCGGCAAGCGGGAGGTGGCCTACGCGGGCAATCTCTTCCTCGTGGATAACGGCGGGATATCTCCATCCAAGCTTCCCAAGCACGAACAGGTGCCAATCTCTGCGCACATCGACGGTGAAATCGGAACCACTGACGGGAGCCATCCTCCCGCCGTAAAGACCCTCAGCATCGACATCGACAAGACCATCCAGGTTAACGCCAGGGGCCTGCCTGCTTGCAAGAAGGCTCAGCTTGTGGCGCGCTCCACCGCGGACGCGAAGAAGGCCTGCCCCGATGCGATCGTCGGCTCCGGTGAAGGCGAAGTCGCAGTCGAATTTCCCGAACAGAAGCCCTTTGCCGCCAAGGGCCGGCTCCTCTTCTTCAACGGCGGCGTCCACGGCGGCGCCACGCTTCTATTTGCCCACACCTACGTCGACGTCCCGGCGCCAACTGCTGTCGTCGTCCCCGTCAAGCTCACCCATATCCACCGCGGCCACTTCGGCCTGCATGTGTTCACAAAGATCCCGGTGATCGCCGGCGGCTATGGCTCGTTCACCAAAGCCAAGTTCAGGATCTACCGCAAGTTCGCCTACAAGGGCAGAGACGAGAGCTACCTGACCGGCAGTTGCCCAACCGGGCACTACTTCACCAGCGGGAAGGTCCTGTTCAGCGACGGCACCACCTTGGGGCTGACCCACACTCTGCCCTGTACGCCGACGCGCTAGAGGGTAATGCCGTTATTCGCTCGCTCAGCGTGCGACGACCGTGCCGCGCAGTGGATCTGTAGACCCTTTGTCGAAGCGCTTACCGGGGGGGATGTCAAGACAGCGACGGCGGGTTTCGCGAGAGATGCCTGCTTTGTGACGCAGGACGCAACTGTCATACGCGGGCGCGACCACATCCGCCCGCTGTTGAGCCAGCTGATCGATCGAGGGATCCAAATTAGGCTCGAATTCAGCAACACGCTGATTGCGGGCGGGGTCGCGCTCTCTCAGGAGCGCTGGACGATCCACCTTGAAGGGGTCGACGGGTCGTTGTTCGAGCAAACCTGGATGCCGACCATGGTCCTCCGGCGAATCGAGCACGAGTGGAGGCTGGCGGTTGCCGCGCCATGGGGATGGGGATGCCGATTCACATTGTGATCGGCGGCCCCCGCGGGTGGCCAGGCCCCGGGCCCATTCCAACCCTCGATCCGAGGCGCAACTCCCAGCCGATCGGAGAGGGTTGGGATGTCTACGATGTCTCGGGAATCTGTCTCCGATGTCCCGAGACACAACAGCGGAGGGGGAGGGATTCGAACCCTCGAGACGCCTTTCGACGCCTAACGGTTTTCAAGACCGCCGCATTCAACCGCTCTGCCACCCCTCCGGGGAGTACGTGATCCGTCGATGCTAGACGGAGTGGACGAGGACGGGGAGCGCTCTAGATGATTGTATTGTCTGCAATGCGTCGATTGCTCATACTTGCCTCGGCGATGGTCTTCTTCGATGTCGTCTTCTTTTCGGCCATCGCGCCGCTGCTGCCGGACTACGTCGCCGAACTCGGGTTGAGCAAGGCTCAGGCCGGGGTTCTTTCCGCCTCCTATGCCGCGGGCACCCTGATCTTCTCGCTGCCGGCCGGTTTGCTCGCCGCCCGCCTGGGCCCGCGCCGCACCGTGATCGGCGGGCTGTTGCTGCTGGGTGTCGCCAGCGTCGCCTTCGGCTTCGCGCATCAGTTCCTGCTGCTCGACGCGGCACGCTTCATCCAGGGCGGCGCGGGGGCGCTGATCTGGTCCGGCGCGCTGACCTGGCTGATCAGCGTCTCGCCGCCGGAGCGCCGCGGCTCGGTGATCGGGACCGCCCTGGGGACCGCAGTCGCCGGCGCCCTGCTCGGCCCGGCCCTCGGGGCGCTGGCGGCCGAAATCGGCACCGAAGTGGTCTTCAGCGCGGTTCTCGGCATCGCGATCGCACTCGCCTTCTTTGCCGCCCGCCTGCCGGAGGCGGAGGCGCCCGAACGCCAGAACCTGCGTGAGGTCGCCGAGACGATCCTCAGCCGGCCGATCCTGGTCGCGACGACCTTCGTCGCGATCCCCTCGGTGATGTTCGGCGCGGTGGAGGTGCTGGCCCCGCTGCAGATCGCCGCTCTCGGAGGAGGTACCGCACTGATCGCGGCCGGTTTCATCGCCGGCGCCGCTCTCGAGGCTGTGTTGGCTCCCCTTGCCGGCGCCTACTCGGACCGGGCCGGTCGGCGCGTGCCACTGATGGTCGGGTTGACCATCTGTGCGGTGGCGATGGCCTTCGTGGCCGTCGGGGAGACCAAGAGCGTCGTCTTGATTGGATTGATGCTCACCTCCCTTGGTGGAGGGATCTGTCTGACGCCGGCCCTGACCATGCTTTCCGAGGTGGCCGAGTCCAGCCGTCTGCACCAGGGCTTCTCCGCCGGGCTTTCCAACATGGCTTGGGCGGCGGGGGAGGTGGTGGGCGGGCTCGTCGGAGGGGGAGTCGCCAGCGTTGCCGGCAATGCCGCCCCGAGCCTCGCGATCATCGTCCTGCTACTGGCCACGGTCCTCTATTCGTTTCGCGCCTTGGCGCCGACCACCGTCCGCGCCGTCGAGGGCGGAGCGAGTTAGGCTCCGCTCGGTATGTCTTCCGGTACTGGAGCACGGGGGGGACCCGGCCGCGCCTGGCGCAACTGGGCCGGCGATCAGTCCTGCGCGCCGTACGAGCGGCTGTGCCCAGGGGGCCGCGAGGAGCTCGCCGAGGCGATTAGCGTCGCCGCCGCGGCGGGGCGCAAGGCCAGCGTCGCCGGTAGCGGCCACTCCTTCACCGAGGCGGCGATGACCGAGGGCACGATGCTCGACCTCGGCGCGCTCAGTGGGGTGATCGACGCCGACCGCTCCTCCGGCCTGGTCAAGGTCGGCGGCGGCACCGTGCTCGCCGACCTCAACGACGAGCTGCATCGGCTCGGCCTGGCGATGGAGAACCTCGGTGACATCGACCGGCAGACGATCGCCGGGGCGATCTCGACCGGCACCCACGGCACCGGGGCGAAGCTGCGCAACATCTCCTCCCAGGTCGAGGGGATTGAGCTGGTCCTCGGCGACGGCTCGGTGCGGGAGCTGAGCGCGGCGGCGGACGCCGACCTGCTGCGCGCCGCCCGGGTCGGGATCGGCGCCCTCGGCGCGATCTCCTCGGTGACCCTGCGCTGTCTCCCGGCCTTCACCTTGCGCCGCGTCGATTCCCCCGCTCCGCGGGAGGAGGTCTTCGACGCGTTCCAGCAGCGCGCCGACGAGAACGACCACTTCGAGCTCTTCACCTTCCCTTACGCCGACTCGGCCCTGGTGCTGGAGCGCAACCGCACCTACGAGCCGCCACGCCCGCGCGGCCAGGCCGCCGCCTTCCTCAACGACATCGTGCTCGAGAACTGGGCCCTGGAGGCGATCTCGGCCGCAGGCAAGCTCTTCCCCCGCGCGATCCCCTCGCTATCGCGGCTCGCCGCCTGGCTCGCCTCTGGCAGCAAGTCGACCGATCGCAGCGACCGGATCTTCGCCAACGAGCGGCGCGTGCGCTTCACCGAGATGGAGTACGGGGTGCCGCGCGAGAACGGCCCCGAGGCGGCCCGCCGGGTGATCGAGTGGGTGCGCTCCAACCGCTACCCGGTCTTCTTCCCGATCGAGATGCGCGTGACCGCGGCCGACGACGCCCTGCTCAGCCCCTCGCACGAGCGCGACACCGCCTACATCGCCGTCCACCAGTACCGCGGCATGAAGTGGCGCCCCTACTTCGAAGCGGTCGAGTCGATCATGAACGAGTACGGCGGCCGTCCCCACTGGGGCAAGCGACATTTCCAAACGGCAGCGTCCCTGCCCGAGCGCTACCCGCGCTGGACCGACTTCCAAGCGGCCCGCGACGAGCTGGACCCCGGCCGCGTCTTCACCAACGAGTACGCCGAGCGCGTCCTGGGCCCCTGAACCACTGGGTGCAACGTTTTGTCCCCCCACCAGGTGAACAAAACGTTGCACCTGGCTAGAGAAAGGTTCGTCCCTCGCCGCGGTAGGTGGGGACGACGTCGACGATCTCCTCGCCTTCGAGGAGGTGGAGAGTGTCGAAGCGCTCGCACAGCTCGCCGGCCTTGGCGTGGCGCATGTAGACGCGGTCGCCGATCTGCAGGTCTCGGGCGGGTGACCCGCTGAGGGGGGTCTGCACCTCGCCGGCTCCCTCCTCGGAGTCGAGCTCGAGGCCGGCGGGCAGCCAGGGGGAGGGAAGGCGGGCCGGGTCGCCGCTGCCTGAGGCGAGGTAGCCACCGCCCAGCGCCGTCGCCACCGAGGCGGTGGGCTTGCGCACGATCGGCAGGGCGAAGCCGGCGGCGGGCGTCAGCGCGAAGCGGCTGTAGCTGTCGAAGAGCGTGGGGGCGTAGAAGCCCGAGCCGGCGGCGATCTCGGTGACGGCATCCTCGGCCCCGGTCAGCTCGAGGCTGCCGGTGCCGCCGCCGTTGACGATCGGCAGCTCGGCGAACTCGCGGATTGCGGCGACGACCGCGCCGCGGCGCTCGGCCAGCTCGGCGGCGGAGCGGCGCTGCATCGCCCGGATCGCAGCGCCCCGCAGGCGCCGCCCGGGGGGTTGGTCGCCGACGCCGGCGATCTGGCCCTCGTAGGCCATCAGCGCCGCCAGCTCGACCTGGGGGCGCCGCCCGATCTCCCGGGCCAGGGCGACGGCCTGCTCGACCGTGTGCACGGGCGAGCGCTTCGGCCCGACCTTGATCCGCCCGCCCGCCGCCCACCAGCCGGCGTCGAGGTCGATGCAGACCCGCACCGGCGCCGCCCCCGCGCCCAGCACCGACTCGATCGCGTCGAGGTGCTCGGCGCAGTCGACCATCACGATCGGGGCGTCCTCGGGGTTGGCGACCGAGCGCAGCGCCAGCTCGCCGAGCGCGCCCGTGTCCGCCGTCGGGTAGGCGAGCAGCAGGTTCTCGAAGCCGGCCTCGGCGAGCCACAGCGTCTCCGGCAGGGTGAAGGTCATCAGCCCGGCGAAGCGCTCGTCGCGGCGCAGGATCTGCTCGCAGCAGGCCCCGGCAGCGCACCGACTTGCTCGCCACGCGGATCGGCTTGGCGCCGGCCCGCTCCAGCATCGAGGCCGCGTTGGACCACATCGCGTCGAGGTCGACGAAGGCAAACGGCGCCTCGACCTCCGCGAAGATCTGCTCTAGCTGCGCGTGCGAGCGTCCGGACACGATGACGAGACTAACCGCGCGACCTGCCGTGACTTCCTACAATCGAGCGGAATGCCCGGAGAGGTGGCCGAGTGGCTGAAGGCACTCGCCTGCTAAGCGAGTAGGGGGCGCAAGCTCTCTCGAGGGTTCGAATCCCTCCCTCTCCGTTCCCTGCGGCCGCTCAAGCTTGCCGCTGGCCGAGGAGCAGGCCGACGCTCTCGTCCGCGAGGTCTTCGATGAGGACCACTTTGAGCTCGTCGGCGATGGATTCCTTCAGTTTGTCGAAGTCGTAGTGATGCATGCCCGAAAGCATGTATTTGGCGCTCTTGTCTTCGAGGGGCACGGCGAAGCTCGTCAATGTCCTCGTTCCCGGCACCGCGCTCACCTTGGTCCTCTCTTCGTACTTGAGCTCGCACGATTCGCGTGGAATGCCGAGCGCGTCGAGGGTGCTGAGATCCCATTGCGAGGAGGCGTCGTCTTCCAGCAGCGCTATCGAGTCCTGGGGGTCGCCGATATTCGCCTCGATCAGCACCAGATCTCCGGGCAGCATTGCCCTCGCAAGGCTTCTCAGAATGGCAGACTCGTCAAAGCTGCCAAGCGTGTTGCCAAGCGCCGAGAACAGGTTCGGGTTCGACCGGTAGCCGGTGATCGTCGCGAAGGACTGCAGGGTCGTGAAGTCGCCGAGTACGGCCTTGCAGTGGAATTCGTCATGGGTCATCCCGCTTTGTGAGATGCGGCGGATTGTCTCGACGAGCAGGATGTCGCTGATGTCGATCGGGTAGTAGTAAAGATGCTCGCTTTCGGCCAGATGGAAAGCGAGCGCTTCGAGCAGTAGCTCGTCCTTGCTGCCGTCGCCGCAGCCGAGGCTGATCAGGTCCATTGCTGCGGTCTCGGCAGCATCGCAAGCCAGCTTGGCGAGAAGCGTCCGGTTCGCGCGCAGATGAGCCTTTGCCTGCTCGAAGTATTGGTAGTTGTCGGTACGGCAGAGGCTCAGCCAGTGACGCCCTCCGTCCGGTTGGGCGAACTGGAACTTGGCCGGGACTCTCTCCCCGCGCAACACAGCATTCTTCAGCTCGTCGACTGAGTCCCGTGACTCCAGCACATGAAGAGCCGAGTCGGCGATTTTTTCGAGGTACGCGGTGTCTCCGCGTTCGAATATGTCATCGCGGCCTGGGTGATATCTCAATCCAATGCTCTTGATCGCACGCCAGAGCTTGCGGGAGGGATTCGCCATCGTCTGCTGATCGTCGCCGTCTTGTTCGAACGAGATCGTTGTGATGCCCAGCAGGTCGGACAGTATTCGGATCTCGCGTTCCTTCTGATTGGGCACGAGAATGAAGGTGCGATCGCGCCCGAGGCGCCCGAAGGACATTCCGAGCTCGAACAGGACGTTGTCGCGGGGGATGGCTTCCTGCTGTCCGCGAATGGTTGCGATGTCGGTTGCGTTCAGGATAAAGGCGGCGAAATCGGCTTTCTCGAGGTGTTGTTCGAACCCATCCAAGGTGCTTCGTGAGAGTGGCCAAGCGGCCGTCGCCCAGCTTTGGACGGACACGCGGCCCTCGAAATTGAGGCCAAGGCCATCGATCAGATCCTTGTCCTCCGTGGAAGATCCGACGAACATGATCGGCTTGGACACTCAGGGCTCCTTCCTGGATAGCTCGACGGCAGGAATCTATTGAAGTAACAAGGTCGTCGACGGTTGCTAACGGTGTGAGGCCACGTGCTCGGCAATCGCATCGGCAAGGAACTCGGAGATGAGCGGCTGCTCGTCGGACTCGAAATAGCTCCAGTCCCCGTTGGGAGTGATGTCGACGAGAGCCGGGTCGCCTTGCTCGGGTAGGACGAGGTCGAAGGTGCAGTAGGAGAGCGAACGGCTCCTGGCGAAGCTCGCGAGAGCCTCCCCGATTCCGCCGGGGAGCTCGTGCTCGCGCGGGTCGAGATCCGAGAAGGATGAGTAACGGATGTCGACGTGTCGATCGGAGGGGGTGAGGGCAAGTGTGAGCAGCCGCCCGAGCGCGTAGAACACCCGAAGCTCGAGCGAGGGCGCGACGTATTCCTGCAGCAGAGAGGGAGTTGGAAGGGCGGCATTCGGCAGCGCCTGACGATCGGCCGCGGAGAGGCGCGCGGTGGCGAAATGCCGCTTCTCGTCGATTCGCTCGTCCGCCGAGATCGCCTTGGCGACCAACTCCGCCGAGGATGTCGACGGGAAGCGGACCGGAGTGGACACCGAAAATGGAGGCACCGCCAGCCCGGCGCGGGCGGCTTGCAGAAGCAGTGACAGCTTGTTCGAGCCAAGCAGCGTCGCCGTGGGTGGATTGACCCATGTGGACGGTGTGCGTGACTCCTCAGCGAGAAGCAGGCCGTCGACTAGTGAGGTCCACTCCCGCTCGGAGAACTCGCGGTCAGCCCTCGCCGGCAGCGTCGAGGAAACGAGTGGGCGGGGTTGAAGGAGGCGGCGGCGGTAGACGATGAGCGGTGCCAGGCGGACCTCGCTCGAGTCCACTCTCGCCTTCGGCTGATTGAGCTCGAAGCCGCCGGCGTCTGCGTGAACGGACACGGACTGCTCCGGCACCCCGAAGCGCCACCAGATAACAGGCAACTCCGTGCCAAGGCGGACCGCCAAACGAGAGACGCCGATGTCGTCGGCGTCGGCAAAGATGAGTACGGCGGGCTCGATTGACGTGCCGTTCAACCGAACTCAGCCGTTAGGCGGTGGCTACGGGACTTCCTTAGCAGGCACCGACGCCGCGTAACGCAGGAACAGCGGCTCGGCTTTCTGCTGTTGCGGTGTCAAGTCCGGCTGAGCCGTGGCGGACTGATCGCGCACGATAACCCTCCTGGTCCTGAGTTGAAGTTCGGCCAACACGAGCGACTCAGATGATAGTCAGAGAGATCGGATGACTCACTTGTGGCGATGTGGAGTGACGGTTAGCGGCGCGAGCGCAGGACGACTCGGCCGCCGCGGGCGGGGATCATCGTCACGTTGCGGTGCAGGGCGCGCTCGGGCTCGGGCTCGTGCGGCCTCGAGGTCGAGGCGGCGGGCCGTCGCCTCCAGCACGACGCGCATGCTCGGCCATCGCCAGGGCGGCGCCGAGGCAGCGGCGGATGCCGCCGCCGAAGGGGATCCACTCGTAGGTGCCGGGCTTGCGGCCGAGCCAGCGCTCGGGGCGGAACTCGAAGGGCTCGCGGGTAGAGGTCCTCGCGGTGGTGGACGAGCAGGATGCTCATCCCGATCGGGGTGTCGGCGGAGACGCCGTACTCGCCGAGGCGCCAGGGCACCGTCACCCGCCGGCCGATGAACGGGACGACCGGCCGCGAGCGCATCGCTCTCGACGATCGTCGCCTCGATCTGCTCCTCGGCGTCGTCGCCGCCGCGGACCGCGTCGCGCAGGGCCTCGTGGGCGTCGGGGTTGCGCACCAGCCGCTCCCAGGTCCACGCGAGCGAGTTCGCGGTCGTCTCGTGGCCGGCGAGGACCAGGGTGAGCAGCTCGTCGCGGACTTCTTTGTCGTCCATCGCCTCGCCCTCCTCGGTGCGCGCCTGCAGGAGCAGGGAGAGGATGTCGCGGCGCTCCGCCAGGTGCTCGTCGGCGCGGCGGGCGCGCGATCACCGCGTAGGTCGGGCGGTCGAGCAGCGTGATCGCCGAGCTTGATCGGGCCGAACGGCCTCCTCGCGGCCGATGTTGAGCAGTTCGCCGACCTGGCGCGAGCGGCGAGGTCGAGGCGTTGACCAGGCGCTTGACCGTCGCGCGCATCCGGTCCTCTGGGGTGCCGCGCTCGGGCCTGCCCTCGATGCCGAAGATCCCGGCCATGATCACGTCGAGGGTGATCGCCTGCATCCGCGGCGCCAGCGCGAAGGGTCGGTCCGAGCGGCCAGCGGTCGATCTCGCGTTCGGTCGCCGTCGGCGATCATCTCCGTGTAGCGCTCGATCGCCTCGCCGTGGAAGGGCGGCAGCAGCAGTTTGCGCTGGCGCATGTGGCGCTCGCCGAGCGCGGTGAGGACCGAGTCGGTGCCGAGGATCGGCCGCAGCGGCGACTCGCCGGTCAGCGAGGGCGCCAGCTCGGGCTTGGCGGTGAAGAGCGAGCGCACGTGGTCGGGATGGCTGGTGACGACCGGGCCGCCCGGCATCGCTGTGCGCATACGGAAGACGTCGCCGAGCCGCCGCCGAGCGCCGAAGACGTACTCGATCTGGCGCTGGTTGAAGCGCAGCATCTGCGGCGGCGCGGGGCAGCGGCACGACCGGGCGGCTTGGCGAGTTCCGCCGCCTCGGCCGCGCTCGATCGGGCCGGCGGGCGAGGGCGGCGCCTCGCCGACTAGCTCCGGGAAGGCCGGCTCCTCGGCGCTTGACGGGGGCGCTCGGCGACGGTGCTCACGGATGTCATTGTCACACAGATTCGTGTGTCATCGGGTCTTCCGAGTGCGATGCGTCACGCTCTACAGTCAACCGCATGCAGTCGAGCAGGCGGACCAAGATCATCGCGACGGTCGGGCCGGCGAGCTGGGGCGCCGGACGTGCTCGCCGCGGCTGATCGAGGCCGGCGCCGACGTCCTGCGCCTCAACTTCTCCCACGCCGACCGCGACGCGCCACGCGCGCACGATCGAGGCGATCCGCACTGCCGCCGAGCAGGTCGGCCGCGAGGTCGCGGTGCTCGGCGACCTGCCGGGGCCGAAGCTGCGGATCGGCGAGCTGCGCGGCGACGTCGCCGAGCTGGAGACCGGCATGCACGTGAAGCTGACCCCGCAGCGAGGTCGAGGGGGACCAGGAGACGATCCCGGTCACCTGGCCGGGCGTCACCTCGCTGCGCGAGGACGAGCCGGTCTACCTCGCCGACGGCTCGATCCGGCTGCGCGTGCGCGGCCCGGAGGACGGCGGCGTCGATTGCGAGGTCGAGGTCGGCGGCACGCTCTCCTCGCACAAGGGGATGAACGTGCCCGGCGATCAGCACTCCGGCGGCGACGGCCGGCGACCTCGGCTGGGTCGAGTTCGCGGTCGAGCAGGGCATCGACCTGCTCGCCGTCTCCTTCGTCTCCAGCGCCGCCGACCTCGAGCCGGTCAGCGAGCGGCTGCGCGCGCTCGGCTCCGACATCCCGCTGATCGCCAAGATCGAGAAGCAGCAGGCGGCCGAGAACGCCGAGGAGATCGTCGCGGCGGCGACCGGCGGGATCATGGTCGCCCGCGGCGACCTCGGGATCGAGCTGCCGCTGGCCCAGGTGCCGGTCGTGCAGAAGCGCCTGATCCGCGCCGCCGGGCGCGCGCTCCAAGCCGGCGATCACCGCGACCCAGATGCTGGCCTCGATGGTGACCGCGCGGCGGCCGACGCGGGCCGAGGTGACCGACGTCGCCAACGCGATCTACGACGGCACCGACGCGGTGATGCTCTCCGAGGAGACCGCGGTCGGCCAGCATCCGATCGAGGCGGTGCGGGTGATGGACCAGATCGCCCGCGCCACCGAGCCCGACCTGCCCTACGGCGAGTGGCTGTTCAGCCGCACCGACCAGGCGACCCAGGACGTCGCCGACTCGGTCGCCCAGGGCGCCGTCGGCGCGGTCTACCGGCTCGACCTCTCGGCGCTGGTCGTGCCGACGACGAGCGGGCGCACCGCGCGCCTCGTCTCCGCCCACCGTCCCAAGGTGCCGGTGCTGGCGATCTCGCCGCGGATCGAGACGGTGCGCCGGCTCAACCTGCTCTTCGGCGTGACCGCGGTACTGCAGCGAGCACGAGACCGACGTGCGCAGCCTGCTCCAGCGACTGCGCCGCGCTCGCCGGCGAGCACGGCATCGCCCCCTCGGGCGAGCTGATCGCGATCACCGCCGGGCTGCCCGAGCAGGAGCTGGGGACGAACCTCTTCGAGGTCCACCGCGTGCCCTGAGTCCCGTAGGGTTTTCCCGTGGCCGATTCGACTCGAGCGAGAGCAGGGGCTGGCCGTCGCCACCCTCGACAGCCCGCCGCTGAACCTCTTCGACCGCGAGATGTTCGAGGTGCTGCAGGCGACGATCGCTGCGGTCGAGGCCGACCCGCCGCGGGCGCTGCTGATCCGCGCCGAGGGGCGCGCCGTCTCCGGCGGCGTCGACGTCGCCGAGTTCGAGGGCCTGACACCGGAGCGGGCGGGCGTGCTCTGGGACGAGCTGATCGGCGCGGTCGAGCGGGTCGAACGGCTGCCGCTGCCGGTCGTCTTCGCCGCCCACGCGCTCACCCTGACCGCGGCCTTCGAGCTCGCGCTCGGCTGCGACCTGATCCTCGCCGCCCGCTCGGCCAAGTTCGGCCTGGTCGAGAAAGTGGTCGGCCTGACGCCGTCGATGGGCGGCACCCAGCGCCTCGCCGAGCGCGCCGGCAGCGGCCGCGCTCGCGAGTTCGTGATGACCGGCGAGCTGTTCGGCGCCGAGCAGCTGGAGGGCTGGGGCGTGGTCAACCGCGTCTTCGACGACGAGGGCTTCGACGAGCAGGCGCGGGCCTTCGCCGCCGAGCTGGCCGCCGGCCCGACCAAGGCGCACGCGATGACGAAGCACGTCCTGCGCCGCTACCGCGAGGGCGGCATCGCGGCGGCCGACGAGGCGATCCGCAGCGAGGCCGGCGAGCTGTTCGCGACCGAGGACCTGCAGCGCGCGGTCAAGACCTTCCTCGAGCACGGCGGCCCCGGCCACGCGACCTTCGAGGGCCGCTGAGCCTTCCGCTGCGCCCTATCTACCGTATGCGGAGATAAGGCGCACCGGAACGGGATAGGGTTCGCGGCCATGACCGACTTCGACGTGATCGCCCAGGGTATGACCCAGGCCGTGCCCTTCGCCGGCTACCTCGGAGTGCAGGTCACCCACATCGCCGAGGGTGAGGCGACGGTCGTCCTGCCCGAGCGCCAGGAGTTGACCAACCACGTCGGCTCCCAGCACGCCGGCGCCCTCTTCACCGTGGCCGAGGCCGCATCGGGCGCGGCTTTCGTCGGCGCCTTCGCCGAGCGCCTCGGCGAGATCACCCCGCTGGCCCGCAGCGCCGAGATCTCCTACGAAAAGATCGCCCATGGCCCGATCGAGGCCAAGGCCAAGCTGGGCGTCTCCGCGGCCGAGGCCCTCGCCACCCTCGACGCCGAGGGCAAGGTCGTCTTCCCCTGTGAGATAGAGCTGATCGACCCCTCCGGCCTTCGCGTAGCGACGGCCACGGTCCAATGGCACGTGCGGCTGAACAAGCCCGCCGACCCCGAAGCCGCCTAACCACGCCCCCAAGTCCCTAGAATCGCCCCCCGGGCCATCGCCGGCCCAACCCGCGCCAGTAGCTCAGTTGGATAGAGCGTCGGTCTACGAAACCGAAGGTCACAGGTTCGAATCCTGTCTGGCGCGCTTCGCCCTGTGTCCTGTGTCCTGCGGAAAGCCGGGTTCCTCAAGGAAGGCATGGCATGAACGCGAACGACATTGTGCGGCGAGCCTGGCAGGAGCTGCCGCATGGCGACCGCAACCTCTTGGAAGTGATCAGCGCCGACCAGTGGGAGGTCTGCGGGCGAGCACTTGGGACGTATACGGACGAGTTGCTTCGTTCCGCCGGTTGTGGCTCGCTTTCGGTGGCCGGGATAGCCCGCGCGAACGCCGCCCTGGCTCTCTGGGTCCCTCAGCTCCGCATCGTCTTGATCAACAAGAGGCACCCGGCTTTCGATGGTCTCGACGAGCCGACCCTCGCCTACGACCTCTCTCGGGTCGCCTGGCATGAGTGGGGCCACGCGCTTTCGCTCGACCGCGCCGGAGACGACGACATCGCCGCCGGCGAGCGTTATCTCGGTCTGCTCCCAGCGGGCGTTGCCAGGGTCGTCCGGCAGGCAGGCTACCGTCGCCGCGAATACACGCACGAGGTTGTCGCCGAGGTCTATTCGATGCTGATGGCCCGGCGGCGCCTAGGACAAACCGGAAGACCTTCATGGCTCCACGCGGAGGTCTATGAGCTCGTGAGGAGGGTAGCGGGATGGAACCAATGAAATTGCCGGCCGGATACCTTCTGCCTGAGGGCACGACGATGGCCGACGTCCGCCGGCTCGATCTCGAACTGCTGGCCAGCGAGGGTCTCGAGGTCGAGGGTCTGCAGGCTGAGCACAGCGGCGAGAGCGATCCTCCGGCCGAGCAATAGCGTCTGCAGGACACCCCAACAACCTCCGGCGACGCCTGCTCAAGCCGCTGGTCGAGGAGGTCGACCATGGGCCGGCTTCCACACGTTCCGCCACACCTTCGCCTCGCTCCACCTAAGCCAAGGCACCAACCTCCTCCAATTGAGCCGCGCCCTCGGCCACCATTCGCCTGCCTTCACGCTGACCCGCTACACGCACCTCTTGCCAGGTGATGAGGCGCCGGCCCTGGACCTACGGCTCAGGTCGGCAGCAACAGCACATCCTGAACTCGATGACGCGAAAGGGCGTGCCTAGCTCTGTGCAATCGCGGCTGGCCCAGAAGGAGCCTCGTCAAGAAGGCCTAGCTGCTCCAACTCTGATGCGGTCTTGCGTTCGTGCTCGCTCGCCCATTCCTCTATTGGTTCACTGTGCTCCTCTGCGTTCCGCTGGAAGCGGATGCGACGGACACTGGCAGGCCAGCCGTCGACCGTGGCCAGCTCCTCGCTGAGCACCGCCGCGACCTGGTCATCGTGACTCGCAATCACCATCTGCTCCGGTTTGAGCAGCCTGGTCAATGCCCGCAGCGTGCTGGTGAAGCCAGCAATGTTCGCGGTGTCGAAGGCGGATGTCGGGTCGTCCAGGACCAGTACAAGCCTGCGCTCACGCGGTTGCAGCATATGAAGAGCAAGGAACCAGGCCAAGCCGAGTACCGCCTTCTCGGCTGAATTTAGTAGGAGACGCACATCTAGATCCTCACGCCCGGTCGACAAACCCCCCAGAACCACCTTGCGCTTCTGGCTCGACATCTTCAACGGCTTGAAGTACCAGTCGAAGCGCACAATTGCGGCCATCAGCTCCCGGACCACCGGGGCGAGCCGCTCGTCTAGCAACTCGCAGACGAGTTGTTCACTTGCTTGTTGGATCGGACCCTCTCGCCGCAGGGTTCTCGCTAGTTCGAAGCGGCAGAGGGAATCCATCAATCCCTCCCAGTGCTTGTGCAGATTGCGAGCCGGGTGGCGTTCGAGTCGTTGCCCGATATCCCTCAGTGCCGTTACATGGGCGTCTAGCGCGTCGCTCAGCTCCCGTAGCACTGGACCGACTGTGGGGCCGTCGATCGCCTTCTCACTAAAGCCGGCTGCCTGCTGTGCCTCGGGATCGGCCTTCACCTCAAGACTCGGAGTTGACGGTGCGATCGGACTGCTTAGGCTCTCAAGCTTCGTAACAGGCGCCAGACTTGCGGCCTGCTCCACTCCTGTGGCATAGTCGAGCAACTGCTCCGCCCAGGCGTCGTCGTCTACGCCCTCGGCGTCCGAGCGGAATTTCTTCGCCGCCTGAGTAAGACCCTCCGCGTGGCGGAGCCATCTCGACGCCAACTCGACGCCAATCGGTTGCGACTGCTCGTTCAATGTCTTCTCTTCGGATCCTGTTGCTTCATCATTTGCTTTCTCGGCGCGAAGCTGGGCGCGTAGCTGTTCCAGCAGACGGCGCGTCGCTGCTGCCGCCTGCGAACGCTCATCCAAGAGCTGTCCGAGAATCTCGCAGGCCTCATCGAGTGCCTGGCCAACCTGCGAGTCGAGAGAGGGGTTTTTCGACGACGCCTCCACCGCTTGGTCAGCCCGTGCCAGCAACTTTTTCGTCGCCGACTCACTCACCCACTGCCTTGCTTTAAAGGTTCCTCCCGAAACGGAAGCCAGCGCCTCTTCGAGGCTAGCCAAGTCGGAAAGCGCTGCGTAGCGGCTCGCGAAGTCGCTCTCAAGTTCTTCGTGCAGGTGTTTAAGGCCGACCCGGTCCATTCGAGGCAGGTTCGCCATCCCTGCTGCCGAAAGTGCCCGATCTACCTCCTGCTTGCATTCCCTGAGCAGCGCCTCCGTCCGCGCTTTCACGTCTGGGATCTCGAGCCCGGTCACCCCTAGAAGAGTTGTGAACCGTTCTTTCGGCGTTTCGCTCGCCATCGCGGCCATCGCCTCCTGCGTAAGGACACACCTCCTGAGCTCTGCCCGTGGCTTCGTCGGCCACTTGGTCGAGTGTCCATCGGCGTCGATTGCAAACTCCCCTGTGCCGTCAAGGGGGAGATGGGCTGCGTATTCGTCCTCATCGACATTCGGCGGCTTTCGCTGTGAAGTGCCTGCCCAAGCCAACTCCATTGCCTCTACCAACGAAGTCTTGCCGCTGCCGTTCGGTCCATGGATCACGTTGACGTTTGCGAGTTTGAGGTTCAGAGACTCGATTGAGCGAAACCGGCTTATCTCGATCTGCTCAACGGGAATGGGTGGGGACAATTCGGGCGCCATTGCGCTGTCGCCGATCAGCGCCTCGGCTCCGTCACGGCCGGCGATGCGCCTGCGTTCCCCAAATACGTTGTCGAGTTCGTCTGCTGCCTTTTCCACTTCCTTGCTCAGTAGGTCCCAAAACTGCTGAACCTCTCTCTTCGAGATCTCGCTGCCGCGGATTCGTCGGCACCGTGGCAGAAGCGGTGCCAAGGCGTCGTCGAGCCGCTCCCGGTTTCCCACGTCGCCCTGTGGCACTAGGTTGAGATCAACGCGACTGAACACCGCGTAGTCCTTAGCCAGAGACTCGGCCAGTCGCCGCAGTTCTCTTCCCGCCTCTTGATCGACGATTGCGACTACGATCGGTGTTCCGAAGGCCGACGCCTCGTCCGCCGCCAGCTGGTGGCGGATTCCCGATCCAGCAAAGAGAAGCTGGCGCCACTGCGCTGGCTCGAGTTCTCCCTCGCCCTCGGCAACGAGCACTAGTTGCGCAGTTTCCGTCTCCCATGCCATGCCAGTGATAAGCGGCAAATGTTCGCCGAAGGGTTCCGCTCCGCCTGGTCGCACCTGGAAGCCGACGTCCTTCAAATGGAGAAGCACTTGTTCGGTTAGCTCAGCCAACCTCCACCTTCCGTCCCGTCATTAGGCTCACACCGCGTAGGTCGCGACCATCTCCGCTCACTAGCACGCAGTCCAAGCGCGATGGATACCGGTCGCGCAGAGTTACCTGAAGCTTCTCCAACTCGGGTCCCGGCCGACAGCTGGCCACCAATATGTCGTGGTCGATGCCGACCGGCATGTAAGCCATGCCGCGTGCCACATCGGCGAGGAAACCATGGTCAGCGAGCGCTTCGTTGCTGCTCTCGGCCCCCTCGTGCCCGAGCCGGTTCCGCACTCGGCTGCGCGCTGCGATTAGGCGGGCGGTCAACTCGGGCTTGTTGTCGAGCGGGACGTAGCCGTCCTCTGCGATGACGTTGGCTCGCTGAATTAGGTCGCCGTCGTCTGATCCCGCCGCCAAATAGGACCAGCGGCGCATCGTTGGGGCGCTGATCGTCAGTGTGCTCAGGCGTGCCTCGAGCTCCGTGGGCAGCGTCACCTCCTCCTGCGTAAGCGCATCTTCAAGCTCGATTCTCAGGAACTCGGCGAGCAGCACCAAGAGAGCTGCGGTCGCGGTCGACGCTCCCGTGCAGATTCTCGTTACCACGTCATCGTCGAGATCTCGGCCGCCGAGGCCACTCTTGATTAGAGCTTCAATTTGGGTTGGTGTTGCAGCCTGATCGATTGCCACCACGCGCGGCGAGCCATTTGGGGGTGCTTGGGCGTAGACGCGGTCAAGCACCTCTCGCAACTCCACGGAGAATTTTGGGTCCTGCCCAGAGAACCCGATCAGCATTACGACGTGATTCTCAACTCGATTTTGAAAGGTGGTTCGGCTCCAAGACGAGTCTTTCCAACTATTAATCTGCTCGGTTCTGACGACGATTCCTTCTGCGGCGTCCTCCTCGTTGACCTCGGCTAGTTCCCGAAATCGCACTGCACATCCGTTCGCCTTGTAGAGGGTGAACGAGCTTGAGTCTTTTGTCGTGCTGCTATGGGTCGCCGCGTCGGCGACAATCCGCGCGCGGTCGCGCCAATGCCTGCCAGCGGAAATCTCTCCGTAGCCAAACCCTGCTGCGTTAAGACCGGCCTCCGCGCCGCAGTCATAGTTGAAGCTGAAGGCCTCTTCGAAAAACCCCTCCTGCACCATTCGCGCGAGAACGCAATAGCCGCAGAAGTGCTCGCCAATTGCGTCGGCGGGCCGCCACAGGGCCGGGTCGGGCAGGCCGAGCTCGGTAACAACTCGGGTTTGGCTCCCCGTTCGCACGAAGATCGCTTCCGCGATGTCCGCAAGGTCGTTTTCGCCGAGCGTTTCGTCATACGGCTCGTAGTCGGGATTTTCTCGATATGCCTGATGTAGATCCTCCGCGATCTCACCAGCGAGTCGCATTCCGCAATCAAATGATGCGCCTGCTCCTACTACGGGCAGGAGCCTCTCGGGGTGGAGTTGCGCGGCGAGACGCCCGATGGCATCAACTTGAGCGGCATCAAGTTTCGCCGCGGCCGAGATGTGTGCGGCAAGCGTCTGTTGTCGTCCCTCCTCCATGACCCGCATGTCTACCCAGGCCCCGCCTTCTCACTCTGCTCGAAGTCTCGTTCAGTACCGAAACCGCTTTATATGCGATCCGAGAGGAAAAGGCGGCAAGGGTTCTCTTGGTCGGGCGGGGCCGAATCATCAAAGGACCGCTTGTGACCAGAGGATTTTACGCTCAGGACAAGCTAAGCCTCCTCGCCTTCGCTGGCGATGATCGACAGTTTCGCCTCGGGATCGCCCTCGTGTACTTGGACCTGACCGGGGTGAGCGGAGTCGAGCTCGGAGTCGAAATCACCGGGCTGCGGATCGGGGTCGGTCCAAGGCTCCTTCGGCAGCTCGGTTGATCGGGTTGAGGACGACTCTTGAGGCTCGGTGTGGAGCCGCTCATCGGGACGTGCCTCAGTGGCGTCTTGCTTGTCGATCTGGCGACGCCTGCGTCTGGAGGTCTCCTTCGCCTCGGTGCGCGTCATCCACGCTCCACCGCCGTTCTTCGCCCCGGCGTGCTCGGTCTTGATGCGCTCGTAGCCCACGGCTTCTACGATACTTGTTGTCTGTGAGATCGACGGCAAAGAAGACCTACGGCAAGACGGCCAGCGGCGAGCTGATCACGGATGTTCTGGTGGAGGAGCTTGCCAAGAAAGCTGAGGCGGGATACGAGGTTGAGGGGATGACCAACGACATCGATCGCCCGCCCTCCCTCGAGGTCAAAGACGATGAGTGATCGACCCCGCTACCCAGGGTTCGTTTCAGTGGTTGTTTCACGTATCGAAACATGAAACAATACGGCGATGTTGAAGGGGCAAGACGTGGTTGTGCTGTTGAAGCTGCTCGGCTCGGCCGAGCCGGAGCCTGTGCGGCAGCTCGCCGATCAACTTGGCTTTGACGTCGCCGGTACGCACCGGGCGATGCGGCGGCTCGATGAGGCCGGTCTCTACTCTGCGGCGCGGCGCCGGATCTACCCAGCGGCGGCAGAAGAGTTCCTGATTCACGCGGCCAAGTTCAGCTTTCCACCGCGATGGGGCTCCGAAGCCCGTGGGGTCCCGACGTCATGGGCCGCCAAGCCGCTGAAGGAAGAGCTTGCCGAGCCGGGCGGTTTGCCGCCGGTATGGCCTTACGCCAAAGGAAAGGTTCGCGGGCTCGGGCTTGAGCCTCTTCACGCGATGGTCCCCAAAGCAGCTCTCGCTGACCCTGAGCTATGGCAGCGCCTGGCTTTGGTGGACGCACTCCGAAGCAATGACAGCGTGCGCATCACTCAGCTCGCGGCGAAGCTCTTGAAGGGGAGGATCGGATCGTGAGCATTGCGATGCTTGAGCGGGCTGCCCTTGAGCTGGCGCCGTTCCTCGATGAGGTCGCCTTCGTCGGTGGCGCCACTGTCGCGCTTTGGCTCACCGATCCAGCCGGGCCGAAGCCTCGGGTGACGAAGGACGTAGACGTTGTCGTCGAGGTCGCAACGCGTGTCGCCTGGTACCGGTTCGAGGAGCGTCTCCGCGCCCATGGCCTTCGCAACGACACATCGAGCCCCGTCATATGCCGGTGGAGGGCAGGGAGTCCGGCCGACGAGTTGGTGATCGACTTGATGCCAGGCGATGCGGCGATCCTTGGCTTCGAGAACCGATGGCAGAGGCCGGCGCTGGACCATGCGAAGGAACGTCTCGCTTCCATCCGGGCAGCAGATACGCGTGATTCCACCGCCTTACCTGCTCGCGACCAAGCTGGAGGCATGGAACGGGCGTGGGGGCGGCGATCACCTGCGCAGCCACGATCTCGAGGACATCATCACCCTGGTCGACGGTCGGGGCGAGGTCGCCGATGAAGTCGATGACGCTCCCAGCGATCTCCGTGAGTTCCTGTCCCGCGAGCTCGCCACTCTGCTGGATCAGCCTCGCTTCTTGGACACCATCGATGGCACCGTTGTCGGATTTGGGCGCGGTGTATCCGGGAGTGGATCGGGCGATGAGGACCGGGTCGACGAAGTCGTCCTGCCGCGCTTCCGCGCGCTCGCGGGCCCGTAGGCGTCTGCGTATGAGATGACCGCTTACAGTGCGCCGATGGCGGACGATGCTTGGTGCAGCAAGGACGGTCGCGAGTGGCGCATTGGCGGCGATGCTGAGGTCGCGTGGATTGAGGAGAACACGCCGAGCGGGTTGACAATCACGTCCGCGATCCCTCCGGCGTTCGAGGCGTACGCCACCTTGGAGTTGCCTGGCACCGGCAATCACGCACCTGGGTCATCAATTGAGAAGTGGGAGCAACTGGACAAGAAGTGGGATCGTCATGACGCTGGCGTGCTGGCTTTGCTCATCGAACACTCCGAGCCCCAGCCGTGGTGGCTCGGCTATCTCGAAACAGGGGCTTCCGAGCTCCCCTTCGATGGCGCACGGGGGACGGCGTCCTCCCAGACTTGATGTTTCCGGCTGATCGGTCGTGGCTCTTCTCAACTTTGTGGGACGACGATTGGACGTGCATCGGCGGCTCGCGGGTGCTGGTCGACGCCTTTCTGGCTCATCCCGATCTGCGAGACCGGGTTCGCGAGGTTGATCTATCGATGGAGGACGCGACTCCGCCTGGTCACACCGCGTACTGATCGCGGGGAGGCGAGAAGGGTCCCTGGGGCAACAAATGGGGCAACATGCGCCACGGATTCCAGCCGATCCCAGCGGGACTCGATCCGCCGGAAACCGCTTGAAACCTAGCCCCACCTAGCCCAGCCGATCCGGCGGCTCGGGCTACGAATCCGGACTGTCCAAGTGGGAAACCGAAGGTCGGCTCTTTGCAGACGACGGGCCCATTTTCGCGATGCTTCACTCCGGCCGGAACTTCTCCCACGAGACGCCGGCTGCCTCTTCGTCTTCGGTCATGTGGCGAAGAACGCCGCGCGACGCCGGTGCGCTGAACTGTTCGGCCGACAAGTCCGCTGGGAACTCCAGCAACCCATAGAGGTGGGCACGAAGTTCGTCCAATCCCATCGGGCTGTCCTCTACATACTCGAAATACAGCGCCTCCGGTCTGCGGCTTTTGAGGACGGCATCGTCGAGGTCGTCGCCAACGCCGACACTGAATTCGCCGTGTCGAGAGCGGGCGTAGACGGTGCGGCCGTCAGCAAGGGTGGCCACCCACTGCGTCGGGCAGGCCCATGTTGTTCGCTTGAGCGTGACAATCCTGGGTAGCCCGTTGGTCTGCTCGGGAGCGATCTTCAACTGGCCGTTGGGCCGCTCTCCGAGGACGACATAATCGCCGTTCAGGTCCCCAGTGACCCTTATCCGAGGCAGAGTTTTCATGCGCAGGCCATTGTAGACAACACATGTCGGCAAATAGTTGGGGCTGCGCGCAGCTCCGAACGCAGGGGGTAGTGATTGGCGCGGGGCATTCCTGCGGTGTCCTTGGGGAGCGTAAGCCGGAAAGGGGCGTACGATTAGGCAATCAATGGCCAAGGACGCGAAAAGCCCCGGCTCAGTCGCCATTCCGGAGACCCGAGAGGACATCCGCCGCATCGCGTCCGCGCATGGGGCAGGCAATGTGCGCGTGTTTGGTTCGGTCGGACGCGGCGAACAAGGTGCCTCCAGCGATCTCGACCTTCTCGTTGATATGGCGGAAGGTCGCAGCCTGTTTGACCTGATCGCGCTGTCCAACGACCTGGAGGAGAGCCTCGGGGTCGAGGTAGACGTCGTCACCGAGGCCAGCCTGTCGCCCTACATGCGCGACCGCGTTCTCGATGAGGCGGTAGCGCTCTGAAGGACGACGGCGTCTAGACCGCCTTGATCGAGGAACTTGAGGCTGAGCGCAACCAGGAGGCTTGACCTTCGGTCGAAGGGATGAGAATGGCGATGAGCATCGACAACGGTCGCTCCCCGGCCGCCAAGGTCATGGACGAAGCGATCGACCTTGCAATCGAGGGGCGCTCGCCATATCCCGAACGTGCCACCTTCATCGACGCCGATGCGTCATCGGCCGGCCATGAGATCAAGCGCGCCGCCGACGAAGGGCTGCCCGTCGTTCTCGTTGCCGCCGACGGCAGTTCCCAGGTCTTGATGCCTGAAGCGGCGGCCCGGTAGCGCCTCTGCCGCGTCCCTGGGGCAACATGGCCCAGGGACTCCAGCCGATCCACCGGCTCGGGCTTCGAAACGAGAGCCACAGGTTCGAATACTGTCTGGCCCGGTTCATCGCGCTCCCTTGGTGGCGCAGCTTGCCGCCCGTATGGCCCTACTCCAAAGGGAAGGTTCGGGGGCTCGGACTCGAGCCTCGTGCCTTTACATACCGCACAGATCTGACTACTCTGCGCTACTGCAGAATCGACGATTACGGTCTCTGGCGTGAGGAGGCCCCGAGGCTTGGACTTCGACACGAAGGGGAATGAAGACGTGAGGCAGCGACGAAGCTGGAAGGCATGCATGAACCGGTCACTTGGTGCGGCCGTTGCGGTGATGGCGGTGCTCGCGGTGGGTACCGACTCCGCTGCGGCCGAAGGTGGGCAGTCGATCAGCGCGGCGCCCGTGATTGCCTATGGCGCTAATGAGACCGGCAACACGGCCAACGGTGGCAAAGGCGAATTTCACTGGGACTGCGGAGGCCAATACGACCTGAACCGAAACTCCTTCTGGCAGCTGCCGGTGACCGTCGGCGATCACGTCACGGTCGACTGGGGTGCGGTAATCCTCGACAGCACCTGCCTCACGGTCTACCCGATCGGCACGAACGATTTCGGCCTTCAATCCGCCAAACCCGAAGAGAGCACCGAACAAGGGTCCAATGGAAAGCAGGAGATGAAGTTTGTCGCTCCGGCTAGCGGCAACCTGATCCTGGACTTCGCCGCCACGGAACTGTTCTCGGGATGCACGACGTGCGCGGGTCCCTATGACTTTACCGCTCAACTCCAGCATTCACTGCAGTTGAGCCTTAGCGTGCCCGCAGTGCTGCCCACCAATGGCGAGGTGACGGCGACCGTCAGTCAGAACACCGGATTGCAAGTGCCCGATGGCCTGACCTTCTGGCTGCTCGCGAAGTGGTACCTGCACGGTGAAAGACAGGTCTATGAAGCGGTCGCCGGGACGGTGGGCGGGGTTGTATCATTCCCCCTCGCCCTGCCGCTGTCTGCCGTTGGACACAACGTCACCATTAAGGTGGGACGGGCCGAAGATGCGGGGTACGTCGAAGCATTGAGCAACTCGGTGACGACACGGGCTGAAGGGCCCGTAACACACCACCGACGCCATCGCCATCGCCATCGCCATCGCCACCGACATCACCGACGCCACCACCATTAGCGACCCCCGGTCGCGCGTCTATAACTCGCCTCTACGCGGCCACGGCCGCGCGGCGGCGCTCGGACAGCACCGCTCGAGCGCCACGCGAGGGCCTCACCGTGATGTTGCGGCGGCGGGCTACCTCGGGGCTGGTCGCTTCGGGGACGAGGGCGAAGGTCGAGAGGGCGCTGCGCAGGACTATTTTCATCTCGAGCATCGCGAAGCTTGCGCCGAGGCAGCGGCGGCGGCCGCCGCCGAAGGGGATCCAGGTGTAGGTGCCGGGCTGCTCGTCGAGGAAGCGCTCGGGGCGGAAGGCGTCGGGGTCCGGGTAGATCTCCGGGTCGTGGTGGATCAGGTAGCCGTTGAGGACGAGGCTGCAGCCGGGCGGGTATGTCCAGCCGCCGACCTCGATCGGCTTGGCGACGAGGCGGGGCGCGACGTTCGGCAGCACCGGCCTGATCCGCAGCGTCTCCTGGATCGTCGCGGTGAGGTAAGCGTCCTCGCCGGCGTCGATCTCCTCGACCAGGCGCCCGAGCACCTCCGGGTCGTGGCCGAGGCGCTCGAATGCCCAGGCGAGGGTCGAAGCGGTCGTCTCGTGGCCGGCGACGAGCAGGGTCATGAGCTCGTCGCGGATCTCCTGCTCGCTCATCGGCGAGCCGTCGTCGTGGCGGGCCTCGAGCAGCATCGCCAGCACGTCGTCGCGCTCGGCGCCATCGGCGCGGCGCTCGGCGATCAGCTCGAAGAGCAGCTCGTCGACCTCCGCCTGCATGCGGACGAAGTGGGCGAATGGCCCGACACGTTCCATGATCCGCGCGGCGAAGCTGTCTTTCGGCGGCGGCATCAGGCTGATCGGCTTGTCGCCGAAGACGAGCATCGCCTGCAGCCGCTCGCGCAGCGTGTCGAAGCGCGCTCCGGGGTCGAGCCCGAAGACTGCGCGGAGGATGATCCTCAAGGTGAGGTCCTGCATCCGCGGGTGCAGTTCGACCGGCGCGTCGCGGGGCAGGCCGGCCAGCTCCTGGGTCGTGACCTCCTCCATCAGGCCGGTCAGGCGCTCCATGCGCTCTCCGTGGAAGGCCGGGAGTAGCAGCTTGCGCTGGCCCATGTGGGCCGATTCGTCGAGCAGGAGGACCGAGTTGGACCCGACGACGGGCTCGAGGACGCGCGCCCCCTCGCCGGGACGCAGGACGTCGGGCGGGGCGGTGAAGACTTCCTTCACCTCGGCCGGGTCGCTCAGCATCACGAACGGCGGCGCGAGCGGCAGCTTGATCGTGAAGCGCTTCCCGTAGCGCTCGCGGCATTGCCTGAGGAACGCGAAGGGACGTGTCCAGAATCCGACGCCCTGGATCGCAGAGGGGTAAGGAGGACCCGGCGGTAGGCCTGCTGGTCTCATTCGCTGCTACCCAGTATTTCACGAACGGCGTCCGTGGCGGCGCCTCAGGCAACTTCTTGGTATTACTGAGTCTTCAAGATTGCGGTAAACATCGATCGTTCCGCTCCGAACTTGGTGCAGTTCGATTAAGCCAGTCGTCAATCAGAGGGGAAAGATGCGTTCCAAGCTTGCCGGTGTCTCGTCCGTTGTTCTCGTTGCTCTCGCGCTCGTCGCAACGCCTGCGGGTGCGGTCGTGACCAACACGTCCGGTGGCCGGATCTCCTACCTGCCGTTGAACGAAGCGGTGGGGGTCAACGGTGGCACTCCGACTCACAGTGGCGCCCCGATTCGCAACACCTTCCCCACCGGCGAACCGCCTCTTGAATACCACGGTGGCCCGGTCATGCACTCTCAGACCGCCTACGCGATCTTCTGGGCGCCCAGCGGCTATTCCTTTCCCGCCGGCTACACGAGCGCGATTACGAACTACCTCGAAAACGTCGCTGCCGACAGCGGCAAACCAAGCAACGTCTACTCGGTCAGCGCCCAGTACACCGACGGCTTGGGCCACGCCACCTACAACGATGCCTTCGGTGGCTCGGTCAACGACACCGATGTCTACGGCACCACTTGCCCAACCTACACGGGCTTTGGCGAAACATTCACGGCTTGCATCAGCGACGAAAAGATGGCGGCCGAGGTTGATTCGGTCGTCAGTGCCCAGAGTTGGCCGCGTGGGCTTGGGGCCGAGTACTACGTCGTCCTCCCGCCCCACGTCGGAAGCTGTTTCGAAGCCGTTCCCGAAGAAGAAGGAGAAGGCTGCTTCGACACTGAATTCTGCGCGTACCACAACTACGCCGCATCATCCGAAACGGTCTACGCCAACATCAGCTACTCCCCGGGAGACCCATTGGGTTGCGGGGTGGGGCAGTACCCCAACGGCCATGCCAACGGAAACGTCGACGACACCCTCAGCAGCCTCAGTCACGAGGCCAACGAGTCGATCACCGACCCAACGCTGGAAGCCTGGTACGACGAAGAAGGCTTCGAGGACGGCGACGAGTGTCGCAACACGCCGCTTGAAGAAGATTACGGCGCGCCCTTGGGTGGCTCTCCGGGATCTCTCTTCAATCAGGCGATCGGCAGCGGCCACTACTACCTTCAGCAGGAGTGGAGCAACGACATCTTCGACTGTGCGCAGCGTGTAGCGTCGCCGACGCCTATCATCGCCGACCCCGGCCAACCCGCCCCGGGCCAGGCTGTCTCCTTCAACGGCGGCGGCTCGTCGCCGGGCTCTGGGGGAATCGCCTCCTTTGAATGGAATTTCGGTGACGGCGGCAGTGCCAGCGGCCCAACCGCAACCCACGCCTTCGCCGCCACGGGTACCTACACCGTCACCCTCACACTCAGAGACGATGGCGGGTTCCCCTTTTCGACGACGCGCCAGGTGACGGTCGCTTCGCCGCCACCGGTGGTGCCGATCGTTCACAAAAAGGTCCTGAAATGCAGGAAAGGCTTCAAGAAGGCCAAGCGGCACGGCAAATCGGTCTGCGTGAAGAAGCACCACCACCACAAACACCACTGAGCCTCAGCGGCTCAGCAGACGCGCGGTGACTCCCTGGATGGTCTCGATTCCGTAGCCCATCGAGGGGTCGCCGTCGGTCATCACGGCGATCGCCACTCGCTCGCCTGGCTTTTGCAGGCGGGCGATCTGGTGGACGAGCTGGCCGCGGCCGGTGCCGCGCCAGCCGCCCTTGAAGAAGACCGTCCAGCCGCGCGGGCGCGCCACCGCGGGGATGCCCCAACTCTCGTAGGCGGCGATGTGGGAGAGCAGGTGGCGGGCCAGGTGGCGGAACTGGCCTGGGATCAAGCTTTCCATCTCGAAGAAGTAGCGGGCCTGGTCGGCCGGGCTGATCTGGGCGTTGGCCCAGATGCCGACGATCGAGAAGTCGGTCATCCCGGCTCGCCGGGCCAGCGCGCGCAGGCGCGGATCGCCGACCCGTTCCCAGACCGCAGTCGCGGCGTTGTTGTCGGAGACGTGGATCATCGGTTCGAGCAGCGCGCGGCTGGTCGAGTCGAGGCCGCGATGCTCGGCGGCGAGCTTGCGCAGGTAGGCCACCAGGAGCATTGCCTTGACCACGCTGGCGCTGACGAAGGTGCGGTGGACGTGCTCGCCGCTCAGCCGCCCCTCGCTGTCGACGGTGGCGAAGGCGGTGTAGCCGGTGCGCCGATCGAGGTATCGAGTCGCGGCGGCGACGGCTGCCGGCGCCGGGAAGCCGGCAGGAGCGGTACCCGTTCCGATGTATGGCGAGGAGGCCGGGCCGCTAAAGCGGTGGGTCCCACACGGGCCGTGCGAGCTGCCGAGGCCCAGCGAGCCCTGCATCGGGGCGCTGAAGCAGGCCGCGTAGCGGAACGGGCCGGCTTGGGGGAGCGCCACCGTGGCGGTCATCCGCGTTACCCCGGGCGCTACGTCACGGGTCTTGCCGATCGTCACCCGGTGCAGCCGGCCATCCGCACCGCGCCCGACGTACCAGGAGACGGTTCGTCCTCCCCAGTGGAGTTCCGATGGATGGTTCGAGGTGACGGTGAGTCGAGCGCGGCCGAGCTGGAGGTATTTGACGCTGGTGGTCACCCGCTCGCCGCTGGGCGCCGCGAGCGCCGTGGAACAAGTCAGCGCGAGCGCGCCGACCAGCGCGATCCATATGACGCTTTGTCGCCGCATCATGCGGTGGATCGTATTCCTCGCCTCGGTACCGGGTAGGTTCGCTTCGTGGGCAGTGGCCGGCATCCACCCTTGATCGCCGCTTTGGTTGCGGTGGCGTGCGTCGCTGTGGCAGCACCCAGCCTCACCGTCGCCTCGTCCAAGCCGCGCCGACCCGCCTGGCACCCACACATAGCTGCCGCTCGGGGCTATGCGAAGCGCCGAGCCGGCGATGTCGCCTTCGCCGTGATCGACGAGCGCGGCCGCATGCGTGGCTTTCACATGGCCGGCACGGCGCCGGCGGCGAGCGTCTTCAAGGTGATGCTCCTGGTCGCCTTTCTGCGCGAGCGCGGCGCCCATCCGTTGTCGAGCGCCGACCGGGCCCTGCTGGGCCCGATGATCCGCCGCTCCGACAGCGTCGCCGCGACCGAAGTGCGCGACATCGTCGGCCGGGCCAGGGTCGAGCACGTCGCCCGCATAGCCGGCATGCGCGACTTCCGCTACGCCGACATCTGGGGCCTGAGCCGGACCAGCCCCCGCGACCAGGCCCGCTTCATGTACCGGTTCGACTCCTACATCCCCAAAGAGCACCGCGCCTATGCCCGGTACCTGCTCTCGCACATCTTTCGCTCGCAGCGTTGGGGAATCGGCCGGTTGTCGCTGCCGGGCTGGGGCCTCTTCTTCAAGGGCGGCTGGGGTAGCGGCTCCGGCCGGGTCGACCATCAGGTCGCCCTGCTCCAGCACGGCAGCGAGCGGGTCTCGCTGGCGATCTTCACCCAGTTCGACCCCGATCACAGCTACGGCAAGCGGACTCTGCGCGGGGTGGCGGCGCGGCTGCTTCGCGGGATCGAACGCCCTATCGGCAAGGGGCGCCTTGCGAGCCGAGCGCGCCGCGGTTAGTCTGCGTCGATGGCGGTCAAGCTCCATCGCTGCTCGACCATGTGGGTCAAGATCGACGCGCACCCCTGCTGGCGGGTGCAGAAGGCGCTCGACGAGCAGGGGGTCGAGTACGAGGTGGTCAAGGGACCGCTGCGGCCCGGCAAGCGCGACGAGCTCGACCAGCTCTCCGGCCAGCGCAAGTACCCGGTGATCGAGTTCGAGGACGGCCGCGTCTACCGCGAGGAATCGGCGGAGATGGCGAAGAAGATTCGCGCCGGCGAGCTCTTGCGGGACCCGGACCCGCCTGCCCCGGCCGCGTAGAACCGGACCGCGTCTCGCGCTAGAGCTCGATCCAGGTGCCCTTCGGGCCGAGGTTGCGGACGGGCGTATCGCCGATCAGGCTCTCGCAGCCCCACGACTCGTGGATGTGGCCACAGACCGCCAGCTGCGGCCGCTTCTCTTCGATCGCCCGCAGCAGCGCCGGGCTGCCGAAGCTCATCCCGGAGCCGTTGCTGTCGCAGTGATCGCGCGGGGGGGAGTGGAGGACGAGGACCGCGCCCTGCGGACAGGCCGCGAGCATCGCCGCCGCCGCCTCGTCGTCGAGGTCGAAGCTCCACTCCCAGGGGGTGACCGGGATGCCGGCGCCGAGCCCGTAGAACGCGGCGCCGTCGATCGTCGTGCCGCCGCCGTGCAGGACGGTCGCGGCGCTCCAGCCGGCCGCCGCCTCGCGCAGGGCCGCCTCGGTCTCGTTGTTGCCGGGCACGAGCACGGTCGGCGTCTCGATCGCGGCCAGGGCCTCGATCGTCTCCCCCAGCCCCTCGTGCACCGAGGCGAAGTCGCCGGCGCCGATCACCACGTCGGCCTCGGCCGACATCGCGACCAGCTCGGCCGCCTGACCGAGGTCGCGGTGCAGGTCGCTGAAGGCGAGCAGCTTCACCGGCCGAAAGTTAGCTGGATGGCGCCGCGACCGCCGATCGCCGCGGCAGCCGTTCGCGCCAGCGCTTGGCGGGCGCTTCCTCGGCCCGCGCGCCCAGGTCGAAATAGAGCAGCGTGCGACCGAGCGCCACGTAGGGGACCAACAGGGCGAAGACGACCGAGCCGATCACGTTGATCCAGAGCAGCGAGAAGTTGGTGAAGATCAGGGTGAAGCCGAGCACCGGTCCGGCGGCGATGCTGAGCAGCCAGAAGAAGCCGAGGGCTCGAACGGCGTGCCACCAGCGGCCGCGCACCCGCTCGGAGCTGGCGCGGAAGGCGTCGCGGATGCCCTTGTCCCCGATCAGGATCTCCTGCTGGACGAACTGCCAGCTGACGAACTTGTAGATCGCGTAGGGAATGCCGATCACCGTGATGAAGAGCGCCACCGCGCCCACGTAGGGCAGCAGCGACCCGGCGGCGACGCGCCAGAAGCGGCGCAACATGCCGCGCCAGGAGTCGAGGAAGCCCATCTCGCCTGTCTCGACCAGCAGGCGCACGGCGAAGATCACCACGGCGGCGACGATCGCGCCCGCGATCGGCTGCCCGAGCGATTCGATCGTGTCGGCGAGGGCGAGGTGGGCGCCGGCGCGGCCGGTGGCGCTGTCGACGCCGCGCTGCCCGGCGATCAGGGCGGCGAGGCCGCGCACCGCGCCGACGAGCACCAGCGCGCTGAGGCCGATCGGCACCATCGTCCGCCAGTGCCGGCCGTAGAGCTGGCGCGCCGCGCGTACGATCTGCCCGAAGGCACGGCGCCGGCGCAGCTCGGTCAGGTCGACCGGGCCCCACTTGGTCACGCCGACGAAGAGGATCAACAGCAGCGCCGGGACGGCGACCATCGCGATCGCCGCCGGCCGCGAGCGCGACTCGACGTTGATCACGTCGGAGACCGAAGAAACGGCGCCGCAGAAGGCGCCGGTGACGGCCGGCCCGGCGAACGAGCCGCCCGGCACACGCGGGCTCGTCGTCCGCTGCCTTTCCATCCAGGAGAACGGTTCGAGCCACTGCGTCTTGGTCAACGGGCCGGTGGGGCCGTTGTTGAAGCCCTTCTCCTCCTGGCCCCAGTGGCCGAAGTAGGTGAGCCACTTGAAGCGGCCCGTGGTGGTCGGGAAGGTCGGTACCGCGATCGGGTGGACCCGCAGTTCGCGCAGCGGTTCGCTGGTGTTGTCGCAGCCGACGCCGGAGCCTTTCGAGCCGTTCTGGACGTAGACGGTCGAGTCGTAGAAGGTCGCGTGCGAGCCGGCGGCCGGGTAGACGACCGGGTGGGTTCCTTCCTTCTCCACCTTCGAGTCTTCCCATTCGGCCCGCTCGCCACCGGCGTGCTGGAAGAGGATCATTTCGCTCGGGCCTTCGGCAAGCGCCCCCCGCGCCGTGTCCGCTTCGAAGGCGATCTGCATCCCCTCCCAGTCGCCCTCGTGCAGGTCGTTGAACTGGTTGAAGTACCAGAAGAACCAGTACTGGAGCGCGAGGCCGGGACGGCCGACCTGGCGGGCGATGTGGGCGTAGGTCGTCGGCGGCGCCTTGCCTTCGCGCTTCAGCCTGGCGAAGTCGCGGGCGTAGACGCAGGTGTCGCCGAGCGGATCGCCGGGCAGTTCGAGGTGGTACTCGGAGCCCAGCCCGGCGATGTCGGCGGCAGTCGGCCCCTGTTTGACCAGCATTTCGCTGCCGTCTTCTTCGACTCGCTTGAGGCCGACCGCGGGGTTGCCAAGGACGGTCGAGACGGATGTCGGCTCGTACTGCTCGGCCGAGGTTTCACAGGGCGGTTCCTGCTCTTCGCGCAGCATCGTGATCGGCGCGTAGGCGTCGATCAGGCGCTGCGCGGGACTGGCGGCAGCCGCGACGCTCGCCTGGCCGAGCAGCATCGCCATCAACAAAGGGACGAAGCGAACGGACCGGGGGATCACGCTCGGCAACGTACGGCAGATCCAGACCCCCCGCAACGTCAACCCTTCAGCGCTGACTTCGCCCTTTTACGTCCATATGGACTACTAAAGACGAAGTCAGCGGGATTGCCACGAGCACGTCAAATCCTCCCGGTTCGATAACCTCGCCCGCGCTATGCCCGACGTCTTCTGGATTGGCCTCGTACTCGCCGGCGCGATCTTCCTGATCGGCGTCATCTCGGGCGCCCGCTCGCGCACGACCAGCCTCGCCACCGGCGCCGCGATCGGCGCCTACCTCGGCATTATGCTGGCCTTCCCGCTGCTGGCGATCGGCCTCGCGACCAGTTAGCGCCTGCCCGACTACCTAGGGCGGCGACGGCGGGTACGCCTCTCGAAGCCCTCCAAGCTTCAAGCTCGTGGCGTGAGACGCTGTTCCCGCTCGAAGCTTTCAAGCAGTCGCACGAGGTGCCATTCTCGCTAGAAGCTTCTATGCAACGAATGCCTTCCCCCGACATCGAAGCTTCGGGATTTCGGGACGCGTCGAGAGAGGGGCCTGGCCGCCCTCCAGCCGAATGTCGCGAAGCGGCGGAAATGCAATCCGTCTTCTGCGCGGCGAAGCCGCGCACTCACATAGTCGCTAAGCGCGAAGCGCGTGCGACATCAATTCGACTGGAGGGTGGCCAGGCCCCTCCCACCACCCAACAGCGCCGTCGAATCCACTCGCCTCGCGTTCAGGCCTCCGCGGCTTCGGGCCGGCGGACGCGCCGGCGGCCCTCGCCGTAGCTGCGCGTCTCGTAGGCGATCATCGCCCAGATCAGGATGTTGACGAAGGCCAGCGCGGCCAGGGCCGGCACCTCCGTCGCCACCGGAACAAGGATCAGCAGGACGATGCGCGAGCAGCAGGCGCTGGCGGTTGATCGTGTGGACGTGGCGGTAGCGGAAGGCGACGTGGCCGAGCAGGTAGGCGGCGAGGCCGCCGAGCAGGGCGAAGGCCGGGACGGCGTCGAGGTGGCCGCTCGAAGTGGCCGATCGTCGTCTTCAGGCCGAGCGCGACGAGGACGATCCCCGCCACCATCGGCAGGTGCAGGTAGGAGTAGGAGTCGCGCGCCATCTCGTTCTGCGCCCTACCCGGCTCGGCCTCGGCGAGGCGGCGGCCGGCGACGATGGCGACGATGTCGAAGTAGGTCCACCACATCGCCGAGGCCAGCGCGACGCCGAGCACGGCGGCGGTGCCGATGCCGAGGCTGAGCGAGTGCTCGGCGCCGACGCCGATCGCGACGATCGACTCGCCGAGGGCGATGATCACGATCAGCCCGTGGCGCTCGGCGAAGTGGCCGGGGACCAGCTTCCAGCCGTCGGAGCCGAAGAAGTAGGGGCCGCCCATGTCGAGGAAGAGGGCGAGCGCCCAGAGCGCGCCCTGGGCGAGGCCGTCGAAGAGCGAGGCGGCGGCCAGCAGCACGACCGCGACCGCGGTGCTGACCGCCAGGCCGAGGACCGAGTGGCGCAGGCCGTCGTCCTCGGGGCTGGCGAGCATGAAGAGGGCGATGTGGGCGGTGCGGACGACGCCGTAGATCAGGGCGAAGGCGAGCGCCAGGCTGCCGAAGGCCTCGGGGACGCAGAGCGAGACCAGCAGCAGCGCCGCCATCGCGCCGAACATGACCAGCCGCACCGCGCCCTCCTCGGGGTCGATCACGCTGGTCAGCCAGGCGTAGCCGACCCACGCCCACCAGAGCATGCCGAAGCACGAGCAGGCCCTGGACCAGGCCCGACCAGGTCGGGTGGTGCGACATCAGCGCCGTGCACTGGGTGATCGCCAGCACGAAGACGAGGTCGAAGAAGAGCTCCAGCGGGGTCACCCGCTCGCCGTCGCGCAGGGTCGCGCTCAGGCGGGAGTGGCGCGGTTCTGCGGCGGCCATCGCCGCCATCTTCTCAAGCGGCGACGGCGGGCTTGGTGTCTTCGTCGTGGTACTGGGCGAGCAGCGCTTCCTCCTCGCTCGCGCTTCGGGAAGAAGAAGAAGACGAGGGCGGCGCCGAGCAGGACGGCGACGATGCCGGCGCTGTAGGCCCAGTCGTCGCCCTGCAGGAAGGAGGCCTTGGCGGCGGCGATGATCTGTTCGCTGTGCCGCGGGTACTGCGCCGCGAGGTCGGCGGCGCTGGAGAAGGACTTGGTCAGCTCGCCTTCGACGTTTTCGGTCACCTTGGCCGATTCGCCCGAGGAGGCGATCGCGGCGCCGGCGGCCGCCGCGTAGCCGGCGGTCAGCAGGGCGCCGAAGATCGACTGCATGATCGCGCCGCCGAGGTCGCGCTGCAGGTCGGCGGTGCCCGAGGCCATCCCGGCGCGCGTGACCGGCACCGAGCCGGTCAGCGAGTGCGAGGCGGGCGTGCCGGCGAAGCCGACCCCGATGCCGATGAAGGCGTAGCCGAGGCCGACCTTCCAGTAGGCGATGTCGTCCTTCCAGAGCAGCAGCATGGTGAGGAAGCCGAGCAGGCAGAAGACGTAGCCGATCAGCAGGGTGAAGCGGGCGCCGCGCGCCTCGACCAGCTTCGCCGAGCGCGGCGCGACGATCACCATCAGCACCGCCGCCGGCAGGATCGCCAGGCCGGAGTCGAGGGTCGAGTAGTCGAGCACGTTCTGGAGGAACTGCTGGCCGATGAACATCGCCCCCATCAGCGAGCCGAAGACGATGATCCCGGCGCAGGCCGCCACCCAGAAGATCGCGCCGCCCGGCGACCTCGAGGTCGTAGAGCGGGCGAGGGCGCCCGCCGCTGGCGCATGACGAAGGCGACGATCGCCGCCATCGGCAACGATGCCGAGCCCGATCGCCAGCGCGCCCTTGCCGGGCACCGGCGCCAGGTTGATCGCCCAGCACGAGCGCCGCGACCAGCAGGACCGAGAGGATGCCGCCGAGGTTGTCGACCGGCTCGGTGGTCTCGTTGACGTGGGCGGGGACGTAGCGCCAGGCGAGGAACGAGGGCCAGCGCCGCCAGCGGCAGGGTGACGAGGAAGACCGAGCCCCAGTCGAAGTGCTCGAGCAGGGCGCCGGAGAGCAGCGGCCCGAGCGAGGCGATCGCGCCGCCGATCGCCGACCAGAGCGCGATCGAGCGGGTCCGCGCGTTGCCCGACCACAGCGCGGTGATCAGCGCCAGCGTGGTCGGGAAGGCCATGCCGGCGGCGATCGCCGCCGAACACGCGGGCGACGAAGAGGACCCCGATCGAGGGCGCGAAGCCGGCCAGCAGCGAGGCGGGGATCGAGAGCCCCATGCCGAGCAGCAGCATCATCTTGCGCCCGTAGCGGTCGCCGAGCGCGCCCAGGTAGAGGACCGAGGTCGCCAGCCCGAGCGAGTAGCCGACCGCGACCAGGTTGAGCGTCGTCTGGCCGGCGTCGAAGGCCTTGCCGATGTCGGGCAGGGCGACGTTGGCGACCGCCAGGTTCAGGTTGGCGACCGCGGCGACGAGGATCAGCGCCGCGAGAACGAGCCCGGCGCGCTTGGGGCTGCTCGACTCCAAGGAGACAGAACCTACCCGCTGTGCAGGGCAGATGTTGCATTTGAGTTTTCTCAAGCGATCCTTAGCTGGTGTTAATCAGCTCTGAGGACGCTCGCCGCATGGCTGCACAGCGGCAATCGCGGCCCACCGGTCGGCTCGCGCCCTGGCGCCGGGTGCGCCGGACGCTCCTTCTGGCGGCGGCGATCTGCCTCGTCCCGGTCGGCGTCTCCTGGCTGCACTCGGTGAGCGAACCGCACAACGTCGGCCTCGGCGTCACCAGCGTCGAGTGGCTGCGCTCACACGGCGGCAACCCGCTCGTCTCGGAAGTCGAGAACGCCTACTACTCCCTGACCGCGCCCTCGAAAGGCGGCCCGGCGCTGAAGGCGCTTCCCCAGGTTGGGGTCGCCGACGCTCAGACCGGGCAGGCCGCCTACCGGCCGGCGCCGATCAAGCCCTTGATCCACCCCGCGCTGAAGGGAGAGGGGATCTGGCGCGCTGCCGCCGCCCACGCCGGCCCCGGGCCGCCGGTGTTGCTCACCACCTTCCGCAGCGACCCCGAATACCCCCAGTTCGTCGCCGGGGTCGCCTGGATCGACTCGAGGCGGACGCACCTCGCCTACGTGCCGGGGCTTGCCGAGCCGCCCGAAATCTCCCACCGCGGACCCGCCGAGGTGCCGCCCGCCCTGCGCAAGCACGTCGTCGCGACCTTCAACGGCGGCTTTCCGCTCGAAACCTCGAACGCCGGCCTGGTCTACCGCGGCGAAACGATCGCCCCGATGGTCAACGGCATCGCCACCCTGGTCGAGTACCGCGACGGCAGGATCGACATCGTCAAATGGGAGCACGGCGAAACTCCCGGCCCGCGCGTCTTGTTCGCCAAGCAGAACCTGCCGCCGATCGTCTACGAAGGCAGGCTCAACCCCAACCTCAGCGACGGCCCCGAATGGGGGGCGACGGTCAACAACGCGGTGCGGGTGTGGCGCTCCGGCCTCGGCATCGACCGCCGCGGCAACCTGATCTACGCCGCCGCCAACTACCAGACGGTCGGCTCGCTGGCGGAAATCCTCAAGCGCGCCGGCGCCGTGCGGGCGCTCGAGCTCGACATCAACGAAGACTGGACCAGCTTCATCACCTACCGCCGGCCCGGCGCGGCCGAACCGTCGAACCTGCTGCCGGAAATGTTCCGCCCCGACACCCGCTACCTGACCCCGGACGAACGCGACTTCTTCGCCGTCTACGCGCGACCGGCGGAAGGGGGCGGCGGATGAGCGGGTCGCGACGACCTTCCCCCGCGGCAAGGGCGCGGCGGGCGCTGCTCGTCGACCTGATCGCCGCGGCGCTGCTGGCGGCGCTCGCATTTGCGCTCGCCGCCGGGCTCGGGGTGATCGCCTTCTTCGCTCTCCCCGTGCTTCTGATCGGCCTGCTTTGGGTCGCCGCCGAAAGGCTGGTCGCCGCGATCGGGCGCCGCCGCGGGCGGGCCGGCTGAAGTTACGGGAGTGAGCGCGGTCACGAGAGAGCCCAATCGGCCTAGATTTCCCATATGAGGCCAAGGGTTTGGGTCCCGTATCTAGATCGGGTACTCTCCGTGTCAAGGATGAAGTAATCGCCCTTAGGCTGCCGCCTAGGCGGCAGCCTAAACGCAAGATGACGAGCGCCGGGACTCATCTCGATCACCCAACGGAGACCTCTCCGGAGCTTGGTGCTGTCGGATTCCTAGACACCGTCATCGGCGCAGCGGAGCACTGGGAGGAAGATGGCGTTCATGTGATCCGAGGTCTGGAGTTCGACGTGATTGCTGGCGATCTGGACTTCCAAACTGCCGTGGATCAGTTTGTCGAAAAGACCCAGGATCTTTGGAGCTACCTCAGTGGTCTAGAACATCTCACCGACAATGAGAACGAAACGTTTCTGCTGCTCGCGCCTCGTTTCTTGAAGATCTACAAGGAGCTTGAGCGCAGAGAGGCGCAACGGCGACAGAAGTTGGTGAGCATCAACCTCCACCGCTGGCGGCAGCGGGGCGAACAGCATCTTCGAAACTGGCAGCCCCGCTCGACACCAGTTTCTGCCTAGCTGCGGCTTCTCGCCTAACCGGCGACGAAGGGAGGCCGTGCCGGCATGGCCGGATGTTTCGGATAGTCGTGGCATCCAGTGACGGCCATCAGTGCGGTGTGCCACTGCAAATTGACAGCCACCCAGACCAGGCCCGGCCCTATCAGCCGAACTCCATTGCAGATACTTTGCTGATTGATCGCAGCGAAATTCGAGCCGTTCTTGAGCGAGGAACAGAAGCGCAGCTTCGAAAGCATCTGGGGCGATACACCAAGGATCAATTGAAGCCATTGAGCTTCAGGCGAGACGACCCCGAGCGCCATCCCTTCTTCGACTAGGCGCTGCGGCCCTTAGATGTGAGTGCGGTCACGCGCCGGCCCCGCCCCGCCTGAGAGGATTCGGCGCGATGGCGGATCTCAAGCGCCCCGAGGCGCCGCGCACCGAGAAGGTCCTGCCGGGCGTCTGGCGACTGAGGCTGCCGCTTCCCTGGCCGGGCGTGCCCCACGGCAACGTCTGGGCGGTCGCCGCCGACGGCGGCATCGTCCTCTTCGACACCGGCATCGGCGGCAAGGGGCGGATGCGCCAGTTCGACCTTGCCCTCGCCCAGGCCGGCTTCGATCTGGGCGACGTGCGCCTGCTCGTCTGCACCCACTCCCACACCGACCACTACGGCCTTGCCGCCCCGATCGTCGAGCAGGCCGAATGCGAGCTCTGGATGCACCCCAGGTGGGAGCACGTACGCCTGCTCGCCGACGATCCCGCCGCGGCGCTCGAGCAGCGGCTCGAGGTCGCCCGCCAGAGCGGCGTTCCCGCTGCCGGGCTGGAGCGCTACCGCGAGTCGCGCAAAGACGACGACGACACCGGCATCGACGCGATAGTCGAGCCCGACCGCGACCTCGTGCCCGGGGTCGAGGTGGAGACCGACCTCGGCACATGGCAGGTCCACGAGACGCCGGGCCATGCCCCGTCCCACGTCGTCCTGCACCAGCCCGAGCGCAAGCTGATGATCTCCGGCGACCACCTGCTCGGCCGCACTGTGCTCTTCTTCGACCATGGCCACAGCCCTGACCCGGTCGGCGAATTCCTCACCAGCCTCGACGAGGTCGAGCCGCTCGCGGTCGACCTCTGCCTGCCCGGCCACGGCCGCCCCTTCCGCGACCCCAAAGCGAAGATCGCCGAGGCGCGGCGCCAGGTCGAGGAGCTGCTCGACAAGACCCGCGACGCGCTCGCCGAGGGCGAGCGGACCGCCTTTGAGATCGTCGCCGAGATCGTCGGCGCCGACAACGTCAACACGCCGGTCAGCGCCTGGGTGTTGCAGATCGTCCTTTCCTGCCTCGACCACCTGGTGATCTTGGGCGAGGTGGTGAAGGTTGAGGGGACCGATCCGCAGCAATGGCGGCTGGCGTAGGGAGCCGGGCACCCCTCCCCAGAAGACCGTACGTCTGGCAGGATCGTCGGGCTCAGTCGTAGCCGCTCCCAAAGTCTTCTGGGGAGGGGCACCCGGCTCCCTCTGTAGGCTGCGGCGCTGTGGCTAGCTTTACTTTCACGCGCGAGATAGAGGCGCCAGCCGAGGTTGTTTTCGAGGTGCTTACGGACCACCGTGGGTACGCGGGGTTGACGCCTCTCCGGAGGTCTGTGCTTGAGCGGGAGGGATCGCCGGATCCGAACGGGGTGGGGGCTATTCGGAAGCTGACTGCGGTGGGGCCGCCGATGCGGGAGGAAGTGATCGCCTACGAGGCTCCCAGTCGGTTCTCCTACACGGTGCTCTCGGGGTTGCCGGTTCGCGATCACGTCGGGACGGTGGAGCTGACCGACGAGGGGGGGAAGACGAAGATGGTCTATGCGGTGCGGACGCAGCCGACGCTGCCTGTCGTCGGCCCCGTCGTCGTCGCCGCGATCAAGCAGGCGATCAAAGGGCTGATCGACGGGGTCGCCGCCGAGTCCGAGCGCCGCTCGTCCGCCGCGGATGGCTGAGGGCCGGCGCCTCGGCGAGCAGGAGCCGCGCCGCTGAACAGCTCCTGGAAAACGATTCTTGTTGGCCTCTGGGGCGCCGTCAGCCACTTCTGGCATACCCGCAGAGGCATGGCGATCGCCGCGATCGCCGCGGGCGTCCTCGTCCTTGGCGCCGCCGGCCTGCTCGGCTATGAGCTGCTCAAGCGGCCCGCGGACGTGCACAACCCGAACGCCACCTTCGTCCCGCAGAAGCCGCCGAAGCCGGAAGCCAAGACGGTCAACTGGCCGATCTTCGGCCTCAACCCGGCGCGCACGCGCTATCTCCCGGCGAAGGGTGTGAAGCCGCCGTACCGCCTGCTCTGGCACTACACCGAGCGCCCCCTGCTCGAGTTCCCGCCGATCTACGTCGGCGGCAAGCTCTACTTCGTCAACAACAACGGCTTCGCCTACGCTCTCGACGCCGACACCGGCAAGGTGCTCTGGGAACGCCGCATCGGGCTGCTCAACGCCTCCACGCCCGCCTACTACAAGCACCGCCTCTACATCGTCAACCTCGTCCCCGGGCACATCGTCAAGCTCGACGCGAAGACCGGCAAGCTGCTCTGGAAGCACTCGCTGCCGGGACGGGCCGAGTCCTCGCCGCTGGTGATCGACGGCACCGTCTACTTCGGCTGCGAAGACGGCGAGCTCTTCGCTCTCAGCACCCGCAACGGCCAGACGCGCTGGGCCGCCCAGCTGGGCGGGCCGGTCAAGTCGGCGCCCGCCTACCACGACGGGACCCTCTTCGTCGGCGACTACGGCGGCTACATGAACGCGGTCGACGCCAAGACCGGCAGGGTCAAGTGGCAGACCGCCTCCCTCGGCCAGGGCTTCGGCACCTCGGGCGAGTTCTACTCGACCCCGGCCGTGGCCTTCGGCCGCGTCTACGCCGGCAACAACGACGACCGCGTCTACAGCTTCGACGAAAAGACCGGCGCCCTCGCCTGGTCGCACTCGACCGGCGGCTACGTCTACTCGGGCCCGGTTGTCGCCAACACCCGGCACACCCCGCCGACCGTCTACATCGGCTCCTTCGACGGCAACATCTACGCCCTCGACGCGAAGAGCGGCGAAACGCGCTGGGAACGCTCGGCCGGGGGTCAGGTAGTCGGCTCGCTCTCCGCGGTCGGCGAAATCGTCTACGTCGCCGAGTTCACCAACGGCACCACGAACGGCTACATGATGAAGTCGGGCCGCCAGGTCTTCCATTACAAAACAGGGACCTACACGCCGGTGATCTCGGACGGGCGGCGGATCTACCTGGTCGGCTACTCGAGCATCAACGCGCTGCAGCCCTACAAGTACAGGGCGGAAGTGGGGGAAGGCGTCAAGGCGCCTCCAGGACCGAAGCCCTCGTCCCACCGCCCACCAAAGCGCCCTGTTCGAGCACGCTCAGGGGGACGCTGACCGCACGCGCGGCTGCAAAGCGCGTCAGCGTGAAGCTGTAGGAGACCGGCTTCGATTCGACTTGGTGGAAGCTTGGTGGCAGGAGGTGCTGGGCGCTGCGCTCGGCGCTTGCCGAGCCGACCAGGTCGATCTCGCGCAGGGCCGGCAGCCGGCCTTTGGCGAAGCGGGCGCCGAGGTAGTAGCGCAGGGGTTGGTTTGCGGAGTAACGGACGGCGACCACGGCGGTGCCCGGCCGCAGCGGCTCGATCTGCTGCGCGGCGTTGCGCAGGTCCTCGCGCTGCAGCCGCGGCAGCCGGTCGATCTCGATCGTGAAGACCAGGGCGCAGAGGCAGAAGGCGGCGGCCAGGGCGATTCCGAGCCGGCCGGCCCGGCGCCCCCCGAAGCCCGCGCCGAGCAGGACGATCAGCGGCACGAAGACCGGGATCAGGTTGCGGCCGTCGAGGTAGTCGGCGCCGAAGAGCCCGAGCAGGAGCGGGATCGCGACGCCCGCGAGCCCCACGGCCGCGGCGATCCCGCCGCCTCGACGCTCTTCCGCGTCGCCGCGCCAGAGCAGCAGCGCCAGGGCGGCGAGCGCGAGCAGCGCCGGCACGCCCAGCGGGATCGGCCCGGGTTGCCTGGCGCCGTGCTCGTCGCCGTTGTCCTCGCCCACCAGCTTCGCGCCAGCCCGTTCGAGGCGCTGGGTCACCGGCTGCTTCGGGATCCAGCCGGCGTGGGCGTTGCCGACCTGGTGCAGCGCGATCGGCAGCAGCAGCGCCGCGACGACGGCCACGGCGCCGATCGCCACCGCGACCCGGCGCCTGTTGGCGATCGCGAGCAGCAGCAGAGCCGCCTCCGGCACGACGACGAAGCCGGCGAAGTAGTGGGTCGCGAGCGCCAGCGCCGAGGCCACCGCCCACCAGGCGAGGTCGCGGCGGGCGCCGCTGCGCCGAGCCCGCGCGAAGAAGAGGAAGGAGAGGGCGGTGAGCAAGAAGACGAGCGCGTAGGCGCGGGCGTCCTGGGAGAACCAGATCAGGACCGGGCTGACCGCGACGATCGCCGCCGCGACGAGCCCCGCCCGGCGCGGCAGTGGCAGCGCCACGGCGCCCAGGTAGACGACCGCGATCGAGGCCGTTCCCGCCAGAGCCGAGAGCGAGCGCATCGCGACCTCGCCGCTGCCGAACGGCCGCGACCACAGCCAGGCGACCATGTAATAGAGCGGCGGCGTCGACTCGCTGCGGCGGACGGCGGCGATGGTGTCGAAGAGGCTCGGGTGAAGAACGCGGCCGACCGTGACCGCCTCGTCGTAGCGGTAGCTCTGCAGGTCGAGGGTGGCGAAGCGCAGGATCGCGCCGAGCAGGAGCAGTCCGCCGAGCACCGCCAGATGGGGCGACGCCCCGATCTCTCCCCAGAGGTCCCGCGCGCGCCGGGCTACGGCGCCAGCCCTCCTGGAGGCGGCGGAGGCGCTTCCGGCGGATCGGGGGCAAAGGAGGGAAACAGCGGGTGGTGGAGTGCGTCACTCAACGCCGTCAGGCTGGCCGGGTAGTTCTGGATCCGGTAGGCGCTCGCCGAGCCGAAGTCCTGGTAGTAGACGAGCATCTTGCAGCGGGGGTGGCGGCGCACCCAGACCATCAGACGTTCGATGTAGGCGGGGTCGTCGCCGATCGAGACGCCGAACTCGGGAATCGCGAAGGGCTTGGTCGAGAAGCGGTTGTAGAGGCCGGTCAGCGCTTTCCAGTCCTGGTTGTCGGCGTAGAAGTCGGTGCCGACCCAGTCGACGTATTCGTCGCCGGGGTAGAAGTGTTTCGGCCGGTTTTGGGGAACGGTCGGCGAGCCCGCCGGCAGGGTGCTCCAGATCACCGCGACCGGCGCCTTCGGCAGCCCGCCGGCTTCGCTTTGCAACGGCGGCAGGCCGGCTTCGGCCAGGCGTTCGTCGATCTTCGCCCGCTTGCCGCCGCCGTGCAGAACGATGTAGATGCGGCGGAAGGCGAGCCGGTACCAGCGCGGCTTGTGGGCGGCGTCACGCAGGTTGCCGCCGCAGTCGTAGGAGGCGTAGACGTTGAGGCAGCGGTTGGGCTCGCCCAGCGGCCGGATGTAGGCCGGCATCTGCTTCGAGGCGAAGAGCGCGTTGAGGCGGATCAGGTACTCGTCCCCGTAGCCCTGGGCGATCGACCGCGGGCTGATCAGCTCGTGGCCGTCGCTAGAGTCGGCGGTGGTGATGTGCAGGATGGGCCGCGCCCGCGCGGCCTGCCAGCGTTCGATCGAGTCGGGGAAGTCCGAGCCCCAGCTGCGGAAGCTCTCGATCAGGGCCGGGTGCTTGTGCAGGTCAGCGGAGAAGTGGCCGAAGTCGGCCGGGTTGCCGGTATCGCTGACGCCGAAGAAGACCTTCTTGCCCTTGGGCAGCAGCGCGCCGGCCTCGGCGTTCACGGCCCCGGCTAGGCAGAGCAGCGCCGCGCCAAGCGCGGCCACGACGATTCGTCTTGCGGTCAAGCGCATTCGAACCTCATTCGACCGGGAAGGGAGTTGTCCCTCCCCTGGTTCCTAACGGCTTCGTTCCATGATCCCTGCCAACACCCGCTTGGACACGCCGTTGCTGTGGGAGTCCTCCTCCGCGAGCGCCTGTGCCTCGAAAACGACCCGCTCTGTGATCTCTTCGCGCGTCGAGTTTGCGAACCGCTTGCTGAAGCCGAGCTCGCCTGCCAACTTCTGCCAAGCCGTGGCGTCCACTTCCCCAATTATCCGTGCGCCGTCGATGCTCATCGCCAGCCGTCGCTTGAGGTCGTCGTAGACCGTCGTGCTGACAAGGTCATAGAGGGGGGCCAGGGTCGGCGCGCCTGCGTCGTATAGAAGGGAATAGTTCTTAGCGTGGGCGTCGCAGTTGCCGATCAGCCAGTTGAAGACGAGCGCCCGCCAGAAAGTGGGCAGATCCTGCGCCGGCACTGCCGAGGCGTCGCGCAGCAAGCCGACCGCCTGCCCGGCCGACGGGCCCCCTTCCTCTTGGTACTTGCGTTCCGACGGGTGGCCGAGCGCCTGGCAGAAGTCCTCCTGGTGCAATCTGCGAATTGGATCGACAGTTCGGTCGCGGTCGTAGCGTTCGACCAGCAGGCATGGCTTTCCCGAGATGGTGTTGAACTTGCTCACCGAGGCAACCGGGAGATCGATCCGCCTGGCAAGGCTCATGCAGAAAGCCTCGTTGTCGACCAGGCCTGGGAACGCCACGGGCTCGGGCTTGACGATGTGGGTCGTCGCCGTCGCCAGGTTCAGCGGCAGCGAGAACTCATCCCGGTCGATGATCACGGGCAGCTTTGGCTGTGCGCCTGCGAGCGAAAGGCGGGTGCCGGCCTCGGGGTCGGCAGCCAGTGGGCGCTCCGGCAGTTCGCGGATCGCCCTGTCGAGAGCCTCCTCGTCGATGACCCGGCTCGCCGGTCGGTCGGGCATCTCGAAGGTGCTATCGACCAATGCGATGGCACCGGCGCAGTCACCGCCCAACTCGTGCAGGAGGGCGTAGGTGTTGTGGACGGAGATGCCAAGCCTGCGCGCGACCGTTTCCCTTCCTTCCCCTTCCAGAAGTAGGCCTCCGAACACGGCGAGGCAGGCTGAGTGGGGATGCGCCTCGTCTTGCCTGGGGAGAGCGTGGGAAATCGCAGGACCGGCGTAACGATCGAGGTAGCGAAACTGGAGGTTGCCGTTGTCCTTCACCACCAGCTCGCCCGCGAGCGCGGTGCCGAGGTAGACGGAGAGCCGGTTCATCCTCGCGGGGTCAGGGTGATGTCGAGCCCGACCGCTCGGGCGGCTTCAATGGCGATCTGCAGCTGCACGGTGCCCTTCCCACGCTCGAGCTGACCCAGTACCCGACGGTTGACGCCGATGATGTCGGCGACATCCGTCTGAGAGAGCTTCAGGCTCTTCCGACGGGCACTAAGTTGAGCGCCGAGCTCAGACGCCATGCGAATGGGGGTTGCGTGAGAGGCGGCGTTCGTCATGAGATCGAACGGTAACAGTAGCACTTCATCGGTTGTTATGGGATCAATCGATCTCAACTCGTTGAGAACCTCAACGATGGAATCGATAGATCACACTATTTGCGGTGTTAGGCCGCTGACTCGAAAGTGCTGCCGCGAGGATGCGCGGCTACAAGCGCCAACACCTCGGGCGCGTACTTGGCGATGAAGCTGGGGCCGACGCCGCGAACCGCGAGTAGGCTCGATTCGTCGGTCGGTCGGGTTGCGGCAATCGCCGCCAGGGTGGTGTTGTGGGCGATCGTGAAGGCCGGTTTGCCGTTGGCGGCGCGCAGGCGCCACGCCTTCAGCTCCTCGAAGAGCGGGCCGTCGGCCTCGGAGAGCTCGGCCGCCGCGGCCTTGCTGCGGCGTGGCGGCCGCACGACGATCTCCTCGGGGTCGGGCAGCCAGCCCTCGGGGTCGCAGACGTCGCAGCAGCGGCCCAGCGGCCGGCCGGCCTCGCGGTCGCCGAAGTGGTCGAGGACGCTGCGGCGCCGGCAGCGCTCGGAGTAGATGAAGGACTTGATCGTGCGGTAGTCGCGCCAGCCGCGCTCGCGGGCGATCGTCAGCTCCGGGTCGCGCTGCTCGATGAAGCGGACGAGCCGGCCGAGGTCGGCGCGCATCGCCAGCAGGATCGCCCGCGCCGGCAGACCGTCGCGGCCGCCTCGCCCGGCCTCCTGGTAGTAGGCCTCGAGGCTGGTCGGGATCGCCATGTGCCAGACCGAGCGTACGTTGGCCTTGTCGACGCCCATCCCGAAGGCGTTCGTGGCGACGATGACCTCGACCTCGTCGGCCATGAAGCGGCGCTGCACCTCGGTCCGATTCTCGGACTCCATGCCGGCGTGGTAGCCGAGCGCCCGCAGGCCGGCCCCGCGCAGCGCCTCGGCGACCTCGTCGGTGTCGCGCCGGGTGCCGCAGTAGACGATCGCCGGCCGGTTCTGGGGATCGGCCAGCCCGGCCTCGAGCAGCGCCAGCCGCCGCGCCTTCGAGCCCTTGCCTTCGAGCTGGACGACGTCGAAGGAGAGGTTGGGCCGGTCGAAGCCCGAGCGCACCTGCAGCGGCTCGCGCAGGCCGAAGCGGGCGACGATCTCCGCCGCCACCGCCTTGGTCGCCGTTGCCGTGCAGGCCATCACGGTCGGCCGGCCGAGCCGCTCGGCGACCTCGGGCAGGCGCAGGTAGTCGGGCCGGAAGTCGTGACCCCACTCCGAGACGCAATGGGCCTCGTCGACCGCCATCAGGTCGATCCGCCGCTGCCCCAGCGCCTCGAGGAAGACGGTCGAGGCGAAGCGCTCGGGCGAGCAGTAGACGATCCGCGCGGCGCCGCCGCGGACCTGGTCGAGGGCGGCGCGGGCCGCCTCGGCGCTCATCCCCGAGGAGATCATCGCCACCGGATGCCCGGCAGCGGTCAGCCGCCGCCACTGGTCGTTCATCAGCGCGATCAGCGGGCTGACTACGATCGTCAGGTCCTCGCTCGCCAGCCCGGGGAGCTGGTAGCAGAGGCTCTTGCCGCCGCCGGTCGGCATCACGACCAGCGAGTCGCGGCCTTCCAATGCCGCGTCGACCGCCTCCCGTTGTCCGGGCCGGAAGGCGGCGTAGCCAAGCTTCATCAGCAGATCGTCGGCCAGCATGGTAGAAGGGGTCATCGCCAGCAGGCTATGGGCAGCGGGGGACGCGCGTGTGTGTCAAGCGTGCCGACTTTGAGACCTAAGAGTGTTTCGAATCGCGCCAAGCGGGAACTTGGGGCGATATGACAGGGAAAAAGGGTAAAAGGGAGGATTAGATGACGGTCGTCGCAGTCGTCGCGGTACTCGTGGTCGCCTTGATCGTTCTTGCCTTCTCGGTGGCCCTCGCCACCGAGGTCAGCCATCGCCGCGAGCTCAAACAGCTGCAGCAGCGGAGCTGAGCTAGGCGGGGATCTGGGCCGGCGCGGTGCGTGCCCGCGACCGGCGGCGCCTGGCCGGCGAACGGCCTGGCCGCAGCCGATCGGGCCAGAGGACGTAGAGCGCCATCGGCACCGCGTAGAGCGCGTAGACCAGCACCTCGCCCACGGTCGGGGTCGGCTGCAGGCCGAGCATCCCGGTCAGCAGCGAGCCCGAGATCGTCCCCGGCTGGACGAGCCAGGTGAGGTCGAGCGCCTGGCCTTGCAGGCCGTTGAACCATCCCGCCTCGTGGGCTGTGTGTACCGCCGTGGTCGAGCAGCCCGGCGGCGACGAAGACGAGGACGAGGCCGGTGAGGCGGAAGAAGCGGGTGAGGTTGATCCGCACGCCGCCCCGGTAGAGGCCGATGCCGATCGCCACCGCGGCGATCAGCCCGAGCACGGCGCCGGCGCCGGCCGCCCTGGTGTCGGTGGAGTCCTGGAAGGCGGCGAGCAGGAAGACCGAGGTCTCGAAGCCCTCGCGCAGGACGGCGAGGAAGGCCATCGCGACCAGCGCCGTGGTCGAGCCCGCGGCAAGCGCCGTCGCCGCATTGCCCTCCAGCACCGACTTGATGCCGCGCGCATGGCGGCGCATCCAGACGATCATGTAGGTGACGGTGGTGACCGCGACGAGGCCGATGACGGTCTCCAGGGTCGCCTGGCTCGCTCTCGGGCAGATCCTGCCCGATCATCCGCAGGGCGATCGCGACGCCCGATGCAGAGGACGATCGCGACGCCGACGCCGAGCCAGACCTGCCGCATCGCGTCGCCGCGGCCCTCCTTGACCAGGAAGGCGGCGATGATGCCGACGATCAGCGCGGCCTCGACGCCCTCGCGCAGCGCGATCACGAAGGTGGGGATCATCTGGTGTGCCGGTCGATCTGCATTAGGCGACCCTAATTAGGGGTCCCAAAAGCTAGCACGGGCCCGCGCTCAGGGCAGCCAGGGGTCCTGCCACTGGGTGATGCCGCGGGTCAGCTTGTCGGCCTCTGGCGGTCCCCAGGTGCCGGGCTCGTAGGGATGCACCGGGCCCGGCTCGTCGAGCAGCGGCTGCACGATCCGCCAGGTCTCCTCGACCGTGTCCTGGCGAGTGAAGAGCGTGTGGCGACCGGCGATCGCGTCGCCGAGCAGCCGCTCGTAGGGCTCCGGCTCCTCGCCGGGAACCTTTTCGAAGAGAACCTCGAGGTCGGCCGGCTCGAAGGCCTCCTCGCCCGCCCGCTTGGCGAAGAGGCGCATGCGGGCGCCCGGCGTCGGGCTCGATCCGTACCGTCATCCGGTTCGGGTCGGGCCGCTTGCCGGCGCCGACGCCGAGCGGCGGCGGTCGCTTGAAGACGACGCTCACCTCGCTTGACTTGGCCGGCATGCACTTGCCGGCGCGGATGAAGAAGGGGACGCCGCTGCCAGCGCCAGTTGTCGACCGCCAGCTCGACCGCGGCGAAGGTCTCGGTGGTCGAGTCGGGCGCCACGTCCGTGACCTCGAGGAAGCCCTCGTACTGGCCGCGCACGTAGCGCTTTGGGTCGGCGGTGCGCATCGCCTTGAAGAATTCGAGCTTCTTGTCGCGAATCGAGTCGTGCTGGTTGCCGGTCGGCGGGCCCATCCCGACCAGCGCCAGCACCTGCAGGGCGTGGTTCTGGATCACGTCGCGCATCGCCCCGACGGCGTCGTAGAAGCGGCCGCGGTCGTCGACGCCGAAGTCCTCGGCGATCGTCATCTGCACGTGGGAGACGTGCTGGCGGTTCCAGACCGGCTCCAGCACGGCGTTGGCGAAGCGCAGGTAGGTGATGTCCATCACCGGCTCCTTGCCGAGGTAATGGTCGATGCGGAGGATCTGCTCCTCGTCGAGGACCGCGCAGAGTTCGGCGTTGAGCGCCCGCGCCGATTCCAGGTCGTGGCCGAAGGGCTTCTCGATCACGACGTGGGCGTTCTCGGTCAGGCCGGCGTCGCCGAGGCCGTGGACCACGGTGGCGAACAGTGAGGGCGGGATCTCGAGGTAGAAGACCGGCCGCTTGGCGTCGCCGATCGCCGCGCCGACGCGCTTGAAGGTGTCGGCGTCGGAGTAGTCGCCCTGCACGTAGGAGAGGCGGGCGGCGAGGCGGCTGAAGACGTCCTCGTCGGGGCTCGCCGACGCTGGTCCCGATCGAGTCGTGGGCGTGCTTGCGCAGCTGCTCGTCGTCCCAGTCGTCGATCGCGACGCCGACGATCGGGCAGTCGAGCTTGCCGGTCGCCTCGAGCCGGTAGAGAGCCCGGAAGGTCATCTTCTTCGCCAGGTCGCCGCTGATCCCGAAGATCGTCAGCACGTCGGCGGCGGGCGTCGGTGTGTTTGGCCATTCGTTCGCCAGGCTACCCGTTGGCCGCACCCACGCGAGCCGCTGACTGAGACTTTGACCACGCCAGAGGGGGGTCAAAGTCTCAGTCAGCAGGCGCTCTCCGCCTCGCGTAGGGTTAGGCCATGGAGCTGGGAATGGTCGGGCTCGGCCGCATGGGCGCCAACATGGCGCGGCGGCTGATGCGCGACGGCCACCGGCTCGTCGTCTACGACGTCAACCCCGACGCGGTCTCCGAGCTGGCCGGGGAGGGCGCCGAGGGCGCCTCCTCGCTGCAGGATCTCGCCGCGAAGCTGAGCGCGCCGCGCTCGGTCTGGGTGATGGTGCCGGCCGGTGAGATCACCGAGAAGACGGTCGAGGAGGTCGCCGCGGTGCTCGACTCGGGCGACGCGATCGTCGACGGCGGCAACTCCTACTACCGCGACGACATCCGCCGCGCCGCGAAGGCTCGGCGAGAGCGGGATCGACTACGTCGACTGCGGCACCAGCGGCGGCGTCTTCGGCCTCGACCGCGGCTACTGCCTGATGATCGGCGGCCCCGACGGGGCGGTGCGAGCGGCTCGACCCGGTCTTCGCCACGCTGGCGCCTGGCGTCGGCTCGGCGGAGCGCACGCCGGGGCGCGCGGGCGACCCGGCACCGGCCGAGAACGGCTACCTGCACTGCGGCCCCAACGGCGCCGGGCACTTCGTCAAGATGGTCCACAACGGGATCGAGTACGGGATCATGGCCGCCTACGCCGAGGGCCTCAACATCCTCAAGAACGCCAACGCCGGCAAGGTCCAGCGCGAGGCCGACGCCGAGACCGCGCCGCTCGAGCAGCCCGAGTACTACCAGTACGACCTCGACCTCCCCGAGGTCGCCGAGGTCTGGCGCCGTGGCAGCGTGATCGGCTCCTGGCTGCTCGACCTGACCGCCGCCTCGATGCAGGAATCCCCCGACCTCTCCGACTTCGCCGGGCGCGTCTCGGACTCCGGCGAGGGCCGCTGGACCTCGATCGCGGCGATCGACGAGGGCGTGCCCGCGCCGGTCCTCACCACCGCGCTATACGAGCGCTTCTCCTCGCGCGGCCTCGACGACTTCGCCGACAAGGTGCTCTCGGCGATGCGCAAGCAGTTCGGCGGCCACGACGAGAAGCCGTCCTAGGAAGGCCGCCCGTGGCAATCGATCTAGAGGTCCTCGCCGACGAAAAGGCGGCGGCCCGGCGCGCCGCCGAGCTGATCGCGGCGGCGGGCAGCGCCGCGGTGGCCGAGCGCAACACGTTCTCCTTGGCGATGAGCGGCGGCCGCAGTCCCTGGGCGATGCTGGCGATCCTGGGCGAATTAGAGGAGATGCCCTGGCCCGAGACCGAGCTGTTCCAGGTCGACGAGCGGATCGCCTCGCCCGGCAGCGAGGACCGCAACCTCACCCACATGGTGCTCGGGCTCTCGATGGACCATCAGGCGATGCTGCGGCCGATGCCGGTCACCCAGCGCAACCTCGAAGGGGCCGCCCACGATTACGAAAACACGCTGCCCGACCCGCTCGACTGCGTCCACCTCGGCCTCGGCCCGGACGGCCACACCGCATCGTTGGTCCCCGGGGATCCCGTGCTCGAGGTGACCGACCGCCGCGTCGCCCTCACCGAGTCCGCCTACCAGGGCCACCGCCGCATGACCCTCACCTACCCGGCCCTGGACAGCGCCCGCCGGATCGTCTGGCTCGTCACCGGCCCCGACAAGGTCGACGCCCTCGCCAAGCTCCTCGCCGGCGACCGGTCGATCCCCGCCGGCCGGGTCGAGAACGAGCGGATGACCGTCGTGGCCGACGACGCCGCCGCGCATCGTTAGTCCTCTCTCATTGGCGCAGCGATCAGCTCTTTGAGCCGCTGCAGGCGGGGATCTTTCCCGCCAACCATCCGAACCAGCCAATCTTCGACCTCGGACAGGTCGAGATCGTCGGCGGCCAGGAGCATTTGTTCGATGTCGAGCCAATCCTTGTGGCGGTCGAACATCGCCTTGCAGACCGTCAGGTGCTCGGGCGCGAGGATTGGAACGGTGGTGCCGCCGAACGGGACCCGGCGCGTCTCCTTGCTCATCGCCTCGTGGATCGGGTCGTAGGAGAAGAAGAGATCGACGGCATTGTCGCCCCACCAGAGCCGGCATTGCCCGTCTCGTTCGAGGGCGCCCGGATCCACGTTGCTCGAATCCACACCGGACGCGCTGAGCTCGTCGACGACTTCCCGCCAGCGTTCGGTCGGGACGAAGACGTTGATGTCGATGTCGATGGTCGCTCGCGGGTCCGCGTAGTAGGCGAGCGCCAGGGCGCCACCCAGCGCGTACGGGATCTTCGCGTCGGTAAGAGTTTCATCGATGATGATGACCTTCTCGGGAAGGGACGGCTGATCGTTGAGACTCGGCGGTCGATGACTGGTCATGAGCCGGTGGAGTCCAATCTCGGGAAACGGAGGGGCTTGCCCCGTCGTCCTCCTGACGGCAGCGCGTCGGCGAGGAGGAGAAGATCGACGAGCGCTCTGCCTCTCTCCTCCGGCGTCGCCGCCATCCAGATCGCCACCGATCGCGCAGCCTCGTTTGCGGGCGATGCTTCGCCGGTCTCTCGATAGCCCTTGTCAAGCAATTCGCTGAGGATCTGGCGGAGGGCTGGATCGAGGCGATTGCCCCTGGCCAGTTCCGCGATCAGCTCTCGCGCTGCCTGCTCGATCGGGGGTCGCGCAACGGGCGCCCCGGCTCGACGAGCAGACCGACGAAGCTCCTCCGCACTGGGCGGTTTTGTCGCCTTTTCCCGCGCCTTCTGGATGACCTCGTCGGTTAGCTCGCGAAAGGAGACGAGGGTGTGGCTCCGGGGTCCCTTCGGGGTGCTTTGCGACTCGCGGACCTCGAATCTACCTTTCTTCGCGCTAACGACGAAAGCCATAGTGGGTAAAATATACCACTATGGCTCGATAAGGCAGTTCAGGCGGGCGCATAGTCCGGCGGCAGGATCGCGTCGGCGTCGCAACTCGGTGAGCAGCAGGGGCGAGCCCGACTGCGGGCCGGCGACGCCGGCGAAGGCCTCGATCGCTTCGTCGGGAAGCTCCTTGGTCTTCAGGCCGGCGTCAGCGTTTCGACGGTGCCTTCTGCCCCCACCAGCACCGCGCTCACCATATCCGGCGGGAAGAGCCCGTGGGCGGCGATTCCCGGGTCGGCCTCGAGGCGCGCCGCGAGAGCCGCCGGATCGCCGATCTCACCGCTGTAATCGGCGATCACGCCGTCGTCGGGGCTGCGCGGCACGTCGCGCAGCTCGACCGCCGAGCCGAGCCGGTCGAGTGTCGAGGCGAGGCCGAAGGCGAAGAGCTCCAGCGGCACCGGCGCGCTAAGCGCCTCGACCGGCTTGCTCGAGTCGGCGATGACCACGAAGCGCTCGGCAGCCGCGGCGACGATCTTCTCGCGCAGGTGGGCGCCGCCGCCACCCTTGATCAGCCAGCCGTCCGGCGTCACCTGATCGGTGCCGTCGATCGCGATATCCAGCCGCTCCAGCCGGCTGAACTCCTCGACCGGGATGCCCAGCTCGCGCGCCTGTTCTTCGGTGGCGACCGAGGTTGCAACGCAGCGGATTCCGCTGAGGCCGCGAGCCGCGATGGCGGGCAGCAGAAATGCAACGGTCGACCCGGTACCGAGGCCAACGGTCATCCCGTCCTCGACCAGCTCCGCGGCGGCATCGGCAGCGATGCGCTTCTCGGCGTCAGCGTCGGTCACGGCGCCACTCTATCCACGAGGGTGCAACGTCTTGTCCCCCCACTGGGTGGACAACGCGTTGCACCCGGTGGCGCCATCCGACCCGTCATCGGGGTGCAACGTCCTTTCCCCCTGCCAGGGGGATAGCGCGTTGCACCCACCCTTTCTATGCTCGCGGCATGGACGCGCGGATTTGGCTGACGGGCGAAGGCGGGGAGCCGCGGTCGGTGGCGCTCTCGGGTGAGCGCACGGTGGTCGGGCGCGATCCGGAGGCGGATCTGCCGATCGACGACGAGGGGGTCTCCTGGAACCACCTCGAGATCGAGCGGCGCGGCGAGGTGCTGATGGCGACCGACCTCGACAGCCGCAACGGCACGGCCCTAAACGGCGAGCCGCTCGACCGCCCCCGCCGCCTGCGCAACGGCGACACCCTGATCGTCGGCGGCCACCGGCTCGAAGTCTCCCTCGGCCCGGCGACCCCGGTCGGGGCGACCGTCCCTAGTAGCCAACCGACGGTTGCGCTGACCGAAGAAGAGCGGGCGACGGCGGCAGCCCTGGTCGCCCCCTACCGCAGCGAGGGCGCCTTCGCCGGCCGTCCCGCCACCCGCGCCGAGCTAGCCGAAGCTCTCCAAGTCAGCGAGCGCACCGCCCAACGCCGCCTCGACGCGCTGGCCACCAAGCTCTCCATCCCTGGGGAAGCTGGACGCGATCGGCCGCGTCAGATAGCTGCCCGCGTGATCGAACTGGGCCTCGACCGTCCCTGATCGGCCACCGGGCGCGGCGCCCTCGAGCTGGCGGATACTCAAAACGGCGGCCTCATTAGGCCGCCGTTTGTCAGGGCGAGGGCGCCGCGCCCGGTGGCCCGTACCGGGCCAAACGTGGCCCGGTTCGTGACGCAAGTGTCGTTTTCGCGCACGCCCAGTGAGCGGAGCATCGGTTGTGCAAATGCAACCGACCCGAAAAGGGGAGTCCAAATGCTCAACCGTACGATCAAGCTCATCCTCGCCGTACTCGCCCTCGCCCTGCTGCCGGTGGCGAGCGCCGCTGCCGCCGGTCACTCCGGGGCCGTCGTCTTCTCGCGGGCGATCGTCACCGTCGAAAAAACGAAAAGCGGCGACGTCGAAAAAGCCCAGGGCGGCCTTTACGCAGCCAAGGAAGGCCACCTCAACCAGCTCACCGAAGACCCGACCGACAGCGAACCGGATTTCTCCGCCGACGGGCGCAAGATCGCCTTCGTCCGCGGCGGCGACGTCTGGACGATGCGCGCCGACGGCACCGGCCAGCACAAGCTGACCAGCGGCCCTGAGGTCGACAGCCGGCCCCAGTTCTCACCCGACGGCCACTACATCGTCTTCGAGCGCCGCGATGCGGCGGAAGGCAGCCTGCGGGACCTCTACCGCGTCGATCTCGGCGGCAGCGCTCGCCCGCTCGTCGCCGGCGGCTATAACGAGCACGAAGCCTCGTTCTCGCCGGACGGGCGCGCGATCGTCTTCGTTCGCAGCGTTCCCGAGAGCGGCGGCGGCTTCGCCGACGACATCTACTCGGTGCGGCCGTCGGGGGCCGGCCTGGCTCGCCTGACGAGCACCGCCCACCTCGACGAGTTCTCGCCCCGCTACTTCAAGGGCGGAATCGTCTTCAGCCGCGGGCAGAGCGGCGACGGACCGGGCGCTTACGCCGACATCTTCACCATGCGCGCCAGCGGCAGCAACGTTCGCGTGCAGGTGGCCGGCGCCGGCTCCTCCTTCGTCGAAGACGTCGCGCCGGCGGCGGGGATGCTGCTCTTCCGCCGCGACCAGGGCCTCTGGGTGAAGAAGATCGGCCCGGGAGCCGCCCACAAGCTGAGCGAGGTCGCCGACAACTCCGCGACCAACTCGGTCTTCTCCTCCGACGGGCGCAAGGTGGCGGCCTTCATCGCCACCGACGAAGCCGAGACGCTCTCGGCGATCGACGTCGCCAGCCACCGCAGCGCGCAGCTCGCCGAAGGCTTCGCGCTCGAAAGCGGCTCGACCGCGACGACGATCGGGTCGGTGATGACCTGGCAGCCGGTGCGGCGCTGAGCCCCAATCCGGTTCTCCCGGGGGGCTCCGCATGGACTCCCCCCGGCTCCAGCTCGAAGGGCTCGCTCCTCACGGGGCGGGCCCTTCGTCGTTTCGCGGCGATATAACCGCCGCGTGGGAGAACCTTCGATCGGCTCGACGCTCGGCGGCTACCGGATCGAGTCGCTGATCGCCCGTGGTGGCATGGGCGTCGTCTACCGGGCGACTCAGCTGGCCCTGGAGCGGCCCGTCGCGCTCAAGGTGATCGCCGCCGAGCTGGCCGGCAAGCAGGGCTTCCGCGAGCGGTTCCTGCGCGAGTCGCGCCTCGCCGCCAGCCTCGACCACCCGAGCGTGGTGCCGGTCTACGACGCCCGCGAGGAGGACGGCGAGCTGATCGTCGCGATGCGCCTGGTCGAGGGCGGCGACCTGCGCAAGCTGATCGACCGCGAGGGGCCGCTGGAGCCCGCCCGCGCCGTGGCGCTGCTGGGCCAGGTCGCCGAGGCGCTCGACGCCGCTCATGCCGCCGGCATCGTCCACCGCGACGTCAAGCCGCACAACATCCTGGTCGAGGGCGAGCGCGCATACCTCTCGGACTTCGGCCTGGCCAAGGCATACGCGGAGACCGGCCCGGGCAGCGGCGCCTCGATCGTCGGCACGGTCGAGTACATGGCGCCGGAGCAATGGCGGGGAGAGAGGGTCGGGCCGGCGGCTGACATCTACTCGCTCGGTTGCGTCCTCTACGAGGCGCTGACCGGGATCGCCCCGTTTGCGCGCAAGGAATCGGACAGCGAGCCGGAGATGCCGCGCGGGATCGACGCGGTGATCGAACGGGCGGTCTCCAAAGACCCGGGCGAGCGCTTCCGCACCGCGGGCGAACTGATCGCCGCGGCGGAAGAGCGGGAGGGCGCCACCCCGGCGGCGACCCAGGTGCTTGCCGGGCCACGCGAGCAGCCAACCGTGCGGATCGGTGGCACGAAGGCCGATGACGTTGGGCTGAGCCGTTGGCGCCGCCCGATCGGCGGTGTCTTCCTCTTCTGGTTCGTCGGGGGCTTTGTCGCCGTCGTCGCCGTCGTCGCTCTTGCCCTCAGTCTCTTCGGTGGCGACGGCGTTTCGGTCTCGGAGCCTGTCGCCGTTGGGCACCCGCCCCTGCGCCTGGCCGTCGGCCCGCGCACCGTCTGGGTGACGAGCGCAGCGGACGGGACTCTCTCCGGCGTCGATCCCGAGACGCTGAAGGTGATCTCGACCCAAGAGGTCGGTCGGGGGGTTTCAGGGGTGACGATCGGCGCCGGCTCGGTCTGGGTCTCGAATCCCCGCACCGGAACGGTCCTGCGAATCGACGCTGCCGGCCACGTGACCGCGCGTCTCCACCTCGGCGGCAGCCCCGGGGCGATCGTTTCCGGCGGCGGCCGCGTCTGGGTCGCCGACGAGGACGGCGCCGGGGTCACCGCCATCGACGCCAAGGCAGGGCGGGTGGTGAGGCGCGGCCTCGAGCCACACGCCTCGCCGCTGCGCCTCGCCGTTGGGGCAGGCGGCCTCTGGGTCAGCAGTGCCTCGACCGGCACCGTGCGCCGCATCGACCTCGGCACCATGGCCGTGGGAGCGCCGATCCTCGCCGGCCGCGGTCCCGCCGGCGTCACCGTCGGCCAGGGCCTCGTTTGGGTTGCCAACAGCCGTTCGGCGACCGTCACCCGGGTCGATCCATCGACGCACGCGATCCTCGGCGACCCGATCCCCGTCGGCGAACAGCCGGGCGGAATCGACACCGGCACCAGCGCCGTCTGGGTAGCCAGCGCCGCCGACAACTCAGTCACCCGCCTAGACCTCTCTAGCGGCGAACCGATTGGGAGCCCGATCACCGCCGGCCCAAAGCCTGGCGCCGTCGCCATAGGCGCCGAAGCCGTCTGGATAGCAAACAACGGCAACGGGACGCTGACCCGAATCGAACCGTAGGCCGATCCCGGCAGGGGTGGAGCGTCTTGTACTTTTTCGGCGTCCACCTTGAGGCGCCAGCCGGCTCCTCTCCACCGAAAAAGTTAAGCGGAACCCCTGCCGGGATCGGCCCGCCAATAGGATCGGCCTCAGTGAGCCGAGACATCGACCAGCTCGCGATCAACACGATCCGCACCCTCTCGATCGACGCGATCCAGAAGGCCAACTCGGGCCACCCGGGCACGCCGATGGCGCTGGCCCCGGTCGCCTACACGCTCTGGCAGCGCTTCCTGCGCTTCGACCCCGCCGACCCGATCTGGCCCGGTCGCGACCGCTTCGTCCTCTCGGCCGGCCACGCCTCGATGCTGCTCTACTCGCTGCTGCACCTGGCGGGCGTGCAAGGCGGTCGACCCCGACTACGAGATCGTCGGCAACCCGGCCGTCATCGCTCGCCGACATCGAGAGCTTCCGCCAGCTCGACTCGCGCGCCCCCGGCCACCCCGAGTACCGCTGGACCTCGGGGGTCGAGACGACCACCGGGCCGCTCGGCCAGGGTGTCGCGACCATCGGTCGGGATGGCGATCGCCGGCAAGTGGCAGGGCGCTCGCTACGGCGCCGAGCCTCTTCGACTTCGACGTCTACGCGATCGCCGGCGACGGCTGCCTGATGGAGGGAGTCTCGAACGAAGCCGCCTCGATCGCCGGTCACCTGAAGCTCGACAACCTCTGCTGGATCTACGACAACAACCACATCACGATCGACGGCAAGACGCACGCTCGCCTACGACGACGACGTCGCCGCCCGCTTCATGGGCTACGGCTGGAACGTCGACCCGGGTCGGCGACGCCAACGACACCGAGCTGATCGCCACCGCCTTCGAGGAGTTCAAGGCGAGGAGGGGCGGCCGACGCTGATCATCGTCGACAGCCACATCGGCTACGGCTCCCCGCACAAGAGTCGACACCTCCGCCGCCCACGGCGAGCCGCTCGGCGAAGAGGAGGTGCGCGAGACCAAGCGTGCCTACGGCTGGCCCGAGGACGCCCAGTTCCTCGTCCCCGACGGCGTCCGCGAGCACTTCGCCGCGGGAGTCGGCAAGCGTGGCGCCGAGCTCGCGCGCGGCCTGGGCGAGCAGGCTCGCCGAGTACGCCGGGGAGAACCCGGACCTCGCCGCCGAGATCGAGGCCCAGCAGAAGCGCGACCTGCCCGACGGCTGGGACGCCGGCATCCCGAGCTTCGACGCCGACGAGAAGGGGATCGCCACGCGCAAGGCCTCGCAGCAGGTCGAGAACGCGATCGGCGAGCGCCTGCCCTGGCTGCTCGCCGGCTCCGCCGACCTCACCGACTCGACCTCGGTCCGGCTTGACGTTCGACGGAGCCGACGACTTCGAGCCCGGCGCCTACGACGGCCGCCAGCTCCACTTCGGCATCCGCGAGCACGAGTCGGCGGCGATCTCCAACGGCCTCTCGCTCTCCAAGCTGCGCCCGCTCTGGTCGACCTACCTCACCTTCTCCGACTACGCCCGCCCGGCGATCCGCCTCTCGGCGCTGATGGAGCTGCCGGTGATCCACCTCTTCACCCACGACTCGATCGGCCTCGGCGAGGACGGCCCGACCCACCAGCCGGTCGAGCAGCTCGCCTCGCTGCGGGCGATCCCCGGCCTCGACGTGATCCGCCCCGCCGACGCCAACGAGGTCGCCGAGGCCTGGCGGGTGGCGATCGACCGCACCCACCAGCCGGTCGCCCTCGTCCTCACCCGCCAGAACGTGCCGGTCTTCGATCGCTCCAAGTACGCCTCCGCCGAGGGCCTGCGCCGCGGCGGCTACGTGCTCGCCGACGCCGAGGGCGGCGAGCCCGAGGTGATCCTGATCGCGACCGGCAGCGAGGTGGCGCTGGCGCTCGCCGCCCACGAGGAGCTGAGCGCCGAGGGCATCCGCTCGCGTGTCGTCAGCCTGCCGTGCTGGGAGCTCTTCGACCGTCAGGACGCCGCCTACCGCGACGAGGTCCTGCCGCCGGCCGTCACCGCCCGGGTCTCGATCGAGGAGGCCTCGACCCTCGGCTGGGACCGCTACGTCGGGTCCGACGGCGTCAAGATCGGGATGCACACCTTCGGCACCTCGGCGCCGCTGAAGGACGTCCAAACCAAGTTCGGCTTCACCCCCGACCGGGTGGCCGAAGCCGCAAAGGAGCTGCTCGCATGAAGCCCACCGCCCAGCTGCACGACATCGGCCAGAGCCTCTGGCTCGACAACATCACCCGCACGATGCTGGCCGACGGCACCCTGCGCGGCTACATCGAGGAGCTCTCGGTGACCGGGCTGACCTCCAACCCGACGATCTTCGACAAGGCGATCTCGCGGCGGCGACGCCTACGACGAGCAGATCGCCGAGCTCAGCCCAAGCCGGCCGACGCGGCCGAGGAGCTCTTCTTCGAGCTGGCGATCGCCGACCTGCGCGACGCGACCGACCTCTTCGAGCCGGTGTCCACGAGCGCACCGCCGGCGTCGACGGCTTCTGTCTCGCTCGAGGTCTCGCCGCTGCTCGCCGACGACGCCGAGGCGACGATCGAGCAGGCGGCCGACCTGCACGCCAAGGCGGAGCGCGACAACCTCTTCATCAAGATCCCGGGCACCGAGGCCGGCCTGCCGGCGATCGAGGAGTCGATCTTCGCCGGCATCCCGATCAACGTCACGCTGCTGTTCGACGCGCGAGCAGTACCTCGCCGCCGCCGACGCCTACATGAGCGGGATCGAGCGGCGGATCGAGGCCGGGCTCGACCCCGACGTCGCCTCGGTCGCCTCGATCTTCATGAGCCGCTGGGACGTCGCCGTCACCGGCGAGGTGCCGGACGAGCTGCACAACCGGCTCGGCCTCGCGGTCGGCTTCCGCGCCTACCGCGCCTACCGCGAGCTGCTCGACTCCCAGCGCATGCAGCGGCTGATGAACGAGGGCGCGCGTCCGCAGCGCCTGCTCTGGGCCAGCACCGGCACCAAGGACCCCGAAGCCTCCGACACCCTCTACATCGAGGGCTTCGCCTCGCCCTTCACCGTCAACACGATGCCCGAGCCGACCCTGCACGCGTTCGCCGACCACGGCGAGATCGGCGACCTCGTGCCGGCCGACGGCGGCGACGCCGAGGAGGTCCTGAGCGCGAGTTCGAGCGTGCCGGGATCGACGTCGACGCCCTCGCCGCGCGGCTGCAGGAGGAGGGCAAGGAGGCCTTCGTCAAGTCCTGGAACGAGATGCTGAAGACCGATCGAGTCACAGGTGGGAGCGACGGCATGAGCTTCCGGTGCGCCTTTGCACCTCGAGGTACATGAAGCGCACCGGAAGGAAGGGTGATGGGACTTACGCAGCGGCCCGCGTGGGAGGCGCTCGAGCGGCACTTCGCCGCGATCGAGGGCGCGCACCTGCGCGAGCTCTTCGCCGCCGACCCCCAGCGCGGCGAGCGGCTGGTCGCCGACGGCGCCGGCCTGCACCTCGACTTCTCCAAGAACCGGATCACCGACGAGACGGTGATGCTGCTCGGTCGCGCTGGCCGAGCGAGTGCGGGGTGCGAGGAGCGCCGCGAAGCGATGTTCGCCGGCGAGCACATCAACGTCTCCGAGGACCGCGCCGTGCTGCACGTGGCGCTGCGGATGCCGCGCGAGCGCTCGCTGATCGTCGACGGCGTCGACGTGGTCAAGCAGGTGCACGAGGTGCTCGACCGGATGGCCGCCTTCGCCGAGCGGGTCCGCTCGGGCGAGTGGAAGGGACACACCGGCAAGCCGATCCGCAACGTCGTCAACATCGGCATCGGCGGCTCCGACCTCGGCCCGGTGATGGCCTACGAGGCGCTGCGCCACTACAGCCGCCGCGAGATGACCTTCCGCTTCGTCTCCAACGTCGACGGCACCGACTTCGCCGAGAGCACCCGCGACCTCGATCCCGAGGAGACGCTCTTCGTCGATCTCCTCGAAGACCTTCACCACGCTGGAGACGATGACCAACGCGCGCACGGCCCGCGAGTGGTCGCTGGCCGGCCTCGGCGGCGACGAGGCCGCGGTCGCCAAGCACTTCGTCGCCGTCTCGACCAACGCCGAGGAGGTCTCGAAGTTCGGCATCGACACCGACAACATGTTCGGCTTCTGGGAGTGGGTCGGCGGCCGCTACTCGATGGACTCGGCGATCGGCCTCTCGACGATGCTGGCGATCGGCCCGGCCCGCTTCGCCGAGATGCTGGCCGGCTTCCACGCGATGGACGAGCACTTCCGCGAGGCGCCGCTCGGCCGAGAACCTGCCGGCCCTGATGGGCCTGCTCAGCGTCTGGTACGGCGACTTCTTCGGCGCCCAGACCGTGCGGCGTCTTCCCCTACGACCAGTACCTGCACCGCTTCCCCGCCTACCTGCAGCAGCTGACGATGGAGTCCAACGGCAAGCACGTCACGCTCGACGGCATCCCGTGTCGACTACGACACCGGGGCGATCTTCTGGGGCGAGCCGGGGACCAACGGCCAGCACTCCTTCTACCAGCTGATCCACCAGGGCACGCGGCTGATCCCCTGCGACTTCATCGGCTTCATGCATTCGCAACAACCCGCTCGGTCGACCACCACGACCTGCTGATGTCCAACGTCTTCGCCCAGAGCCGAGGCGCTCGCCTTCGGCAAGACCGCCGAGCAGGTGCGCGAGGAGGGCACTGCGGAGGAGGTCGTCCCGCACCGGGTGATGGAGGGCAACCGCCCGTCCAACACGATCCTCGCCGAGCGCCTCGACCCGCACACGCTCGGCGCCCTGGTCGCTCTCTACGAGCACAGCGTCTTCACCCAGGGAGCCGTCTGGGGCATCGACTCCTTCGACCAGTGGGGGGTCGAGCTGGGCAAGGCGCTGGCGATGGCGATCATCCCCGAGCTCGCAGGCGGGCGCGGAGCCGAAGCTCGCGCCACGACAGCTCGACCAACGCGCTGATCCGCCGCTACCGCAGCGCCCGCCGCGGGGAGTAGGCTCGCCGGCATGCCCTGGCTCGACGCGCTGCCACTGGCGGCGTCGGCATCGAACCTGCTCGCCGCCCGCGAGCAGATGGCCTTCACCCTCGCCTTCCACATCGTCCTCTCCTGCCTCGGGGTCGCCCTGCCGGCGATGATCCTGATCGCCAACTATGTAGGGCTGAAGCGCGGCGACGAGGCGGCGATGGAGCTGGCCCGCCGCTGGTCGAAGGCGATGGCGGTCACCTTCGCCGTCGGCGCCGTCACCGGCACCGTGCTCAGCTTCGAGTTCGGGCTGCTCTGGCCGCACTTCATGGACCGCTTCGGCTCCGCCTTCGGCATCGCCTTCGCGATCGAGGGGCTCTTCTTCTTCACCGAGGCGATCTTCCTGGCGATCTACATCTACGGCTGGAAGCGGCTCGGTGGCTGGGCCCACTTCTGGTCGGGGGTGCCGATGGTGATCACCGGCATCGGCGGCGCCTTCGCCGTCGTCGCCGCCAACTCCTGGATGAACCAGCCGCAGGGCTTCACCCTCGACGCGGCCGGCAAGGTCGTAGACACAGCCCCGCTGAAGATCCTCTTCAACCCGGCGACCGGCTACGAGGTCCCGCACATGCTGCTCGCCGCCTACATGGTGGTCGGCTTCCTCGTCGCCTCGATCTACGCCGCCGGGATGCTGAAGGGGCGGCGCGACCGCCTGCACCGACTCGGCCTGCTGATCCCGCTGACGATCGCCTGCATCGCGACGCCGATCCAGCTCTTCGTCGGCGACACCGCGGCGCGAGAAGTCGCCGACAACCAGCCGGCCAAGTTCGCCGGCATGGAGTGCATCCAGAAGACCGGCACCCACCAGACCGAGTACGTCGGCGGCATCTGCACCAGCGACGGCGTCAAGGCGGCGATCCCGATCCCCGACCTCGACTCCTTCCTGGTCGGCTTCCACGCCGACACCAAGGTCGTTGGCCTGCAGAACATCCCGGCTGACGAACGGCCGCCGGACAACACGCTGCTGCACCTCGCCTTCGACGGCATGGTCGGGATCGGCACCGCGCTGCTGGCGCTCGGCGCCTGGCTCGCCTTCGTCTGGTGGCGGCGGCGCGACATCCCGAAGACGCCCTGGTTCCTGCGCGCGGTGGCGATCTCCGGCGCCGGCGCAATCCTCGCCCTCTGGGCCGGCTGGATCGTCACCGAGGTCGGCCGCCAACCCTGGATCGTGCAGGGCTACATGCGTACCTCCGAAGCGGTCACCGACGCCAAGGGGATCTGGTTCGCCTTCGCCCTCACGCTGGCGCTCTACGCCACGATCGGGACGATCGCGATCCTTGTCCTGCGCAGCATGTCGCGCCGCTGGCGCGAGGGCGGCGCCGAACCGCAGGGCACCCCGTACTCGCCCCCGGCGGAGCCCGTGGAGGCCAAGCCGTGACCCGCGCCGACATCTGCGCGGCGATCCTCTGGGTGGGCGCCACGTTCTACGCGCTCTTCGGCGGCGCCGACTTCGGCGCCGGGTTCTGGGACCTGATGGCGGGCGGCGCCGAGCGCGGCGAGCGGCCCCGCGCCCTGATCCAGCGCTCGCTGACTCCCGTTTGGGAGGCCAACCACGTCTGGCTGATCTTCATCCTCGTCGTTCTCTGGACCGCCTTCCCACCCGCCTTCAGCGCCGTGATGACGACCCTCTACGTGCCGATTTCCCTGGCTGCGGTGGGGATCGTCCTGCGCGGCTCGGGCTTCGCCTTTCGCAAGTCGATCGAGGGGCTCTCCGGGCGGCGTGCCGCGGGCGCGACCTTCGCGATCTCCTCGTTGCTGACGCCCTTCTTCATGGGCGCCGTGGTCGGCGCGGTCGCCGCCGGCAATGTGCCTGGCAACGGCAACGGCCCGGCCTTCTCGAGTTGGCTGGCGCCGCTGCCACTGCTGACCGGGGCGATGTTCGTCGCCAGCGGCGCCTACCTCTCCGCCGTCTTCCTGATCGGCGACGCCCGCCGCGGCGGCGACGAGGCGCTGCAGCGTTACTTTGCGCGCCGAGCCCTCGCCGCGGCTGGAGTTGCAGGCGTCGCCGCCGCCTTCGGCCTGATCGAGCTCCACGCCGAAGCGCGCTACATCTTCGACCGGCTGACCAGCGAGGGTCTGCCGCTCGTCATCCTCTCGGCCCTCTGCGGCCTCGGTGTCCTCGCGCTCCTGATCTCGGCCGCCCGCCGACCCGTCGCCGCCTCGCCCCGCCTGTTGCGCCCGCTCGCCGCCGGCGCCGTGATCGCGGTGATCTGGGGTTGGGGCGTCGCCCAGTTCCCCTACCTGATCCCGACCTCGTTGAAGATCACCCAGTCAGCCGCTCCGCCGGACACGCTCTCGACCGTGATCATCGTCTTCATCGTCGCTGCGATCCTGGTCCTACCGGCGCTCGGCCTGCTCTACTGGCTCTCGCAGAAGGAGCTCCTGGGTGAGTGATCGGGGTCGGCCGCCCGGACTTCTAAACTCAGGGTCGGATGATTGACGAGCGTCCAGCAGTCGAGACAACCGCTGTCGACGGGGATGCCTGGATCTACCTGATCGCTTCGGCTGCGGGACCCTCGGGCCCAGATTGCGTGCGCGAGCGAATTGAGCAGGTCTGCGAGGAAGGTGGCTGGCCGATCGTCGGCCGACCGGCGGAAGACCCTGTCCCTCATCGCGATCCGGGCCTGCTCTTCGAGGACGTTCGCCACGCGGTGGAGCACGCCGATTGCGTGATCGCACTGCTAGGCGAGCCGGGAGAGAACGCAGATGCGGAGCTTGTTCTGGCGTACAGCCATCGGCGCCCGATAATCGGCCTGGCAATCAGCCATGGCACTCCGGTTTCGGGGGTTCAGGCGATGCTTGGGGACTACGAGCGGGCCCGCGTGATCTCCTGCGCGGGTCCCGAAGAGTACGCCACCGGGCTTCGCGAGGTGCTCGCCGACCCCGACTTCAGCGCGATCATTCGCCAGGCGGCGGGCGAGCAGGCGGCGGCCCTTTAGGCTGGGACTCCATGCAGCTCTACACCATCGGCCACTCAAATCACACCGCAGAGCACTTTCAGCAGCTGCTGTCAAAGCACGGCATCGAAGTGCTGGTGGACGTTCGGTCCTGGCCGCACTCGCGCTTCGTCGAGTGGGTGGACCGAACAAGAATCGTTGACATCGCAGAGGCCGCCGGAGCGAAGTACTTGTTCCTCGGAGAGGAGCTCGGTGGACGTCCCGAGTCAGCCGAGTTCTACGATGACGCTGGCCATGTCCTCTACGGAAAGGTTGCCAAGGGCGCCGATTTCATCGCCGCGATCGAGCGATTGCGCCATGGGGTCCTGCGCTACCGGGTCGCGATCATGTGCAGTGAGGAGGAACCCGATGTCCTGTCACCGCCGCTTGCTGGTCGCCAAGGTTCTGCTGGAGAAGGGCCTGACGATTAGTCATATTCGGGGCGACGGCCGCTGCGAGACGGAGTCGAAGCCGATAGTCCTCTCGGAGGGGTCGCTTTTTGACGACGAGGAGGGCCTATGGAGATCTTCACTATCGGTTTCACGCAGACAACCGCCGAGGATTTCTTCGGCCGCCTGAAGTCGCACCGGATCGAGCGGCTTCTAGATGTTCGTCTCAACAACAGGTCGCAACTTGCCGGCTTTGCCAAGCGGGACGACCTGGCCTATTTTCTGCGTGAGCTGGTCGGTGCCGAGTACGAGCATGCCCCGTTGCTCGCTCCGAGCCAGGAGATACTTGATGCATACAAGAAGAAAAAAAGCATTTCGTGGCCACAATACGAAGAGCGCTTCGTGGCGCTGATGCACGATCGTCGGATCGAGCAAGAGCTCGATGCCGGGGGATTCGCGAGGCGCACAGTGCTGCTCTGCAGCGAGGCGACCCCCGAGCACTGCCATCGCAGGCTCGTGGTCGAGTACCTCTCCAGTCATTGGCCTGCCCTGACCGCGGTGCACCTGTAGCGCGCGATGTCGACGGACGAGATGGTGGTTCTCGCGTGCTCGAAGAAGTGGGGTGGTCGCTGCGTGGCTGGAATATCGAGGCAGACGCAAGACTGGCTCAGGCCGGTATCCGATAGGCCTCACCGAGAGCTTTCCTCGCGCCACTACCGGGTGGATGGCCGCGACCTCAAACCGCTCGACATCGTGCGCATCGAGTACGGCGAGAACCTGAATGATCCTGCGCAGCCCGAGAACGTCGAGGTTGGCATCTCGCCCTGGCAGCTGATCGGAAGGGTTGATCCCGCCGATGCCGACAACTTGCTTTCACCGCATTTGGTTGACGGGCCGACGCTGCTCGGCAATCGCGGTGGGGCGGTGCCAGAGGAGAAGGCGTTGCGTGGAGTGGAGGCGTCGCTGGCGCTCGTGCGCCCGAACCGGCCTGAGTTCAGCTTGGAGCCACCATGGCCCGGGAAAATGCGCTCGCGACCAAGGATTCGCTTCGAGCTCGGTGGCCAGAGCTACGACCTGGCGTTGACCGACTACTTCGTGGCGCCGCGGTTGACGAAGGCTGGTATCGGCAGTCACGGATTGGCGGATTTGGGCCTGCGCGATGATTCTGGCCTCTTCTTGACCGTGAGTCTTGCCGAACCCCAAGACGGCTGGTGCACCAAGTTGGTGGCAGCGGTACTCGTGGTCCCGGAGGCGACCTGAATGCATGCTCCCGAAGTTCCCGTTCGCGCCGTCCTCTTCGACATCGACGGGACCCTCCTTGTCACCGGCGGCGCCGGCGGTGTCGCTTGGCAGCGTGCCTTCGAGGAGCTGCACGGGGTCGAGGCCGACATCGCCGAGCACACCGACGCCGGGATGACCGACCCCGAGATCGCGGCGATCGTCTTCCGCGAGGTGATCGGCCGCGAGGGCACGCAGGAAGAGCGCTCGAAAGCGATCGGCTGCTACCTCAAGCACCTGCCCGACGCCGTCGCCGAGTCCGCCGGCTACCGGGTGATGCCGGGGATCGAGCAACTGCTGCCGCGGCTGATCGAGGACGGCGTCCTGCTCGGGCTGGTCACCGGCAACATCGAGGCGGCCGCGCACATCAAGCTCGCCCGCGGCCACCTCAACCGCTTCTTCAGCTTCGGCGGCTACGGCTCGGACTCCGCCGACCGCACCGAGGTGACCAAGGCGGCGCTCGACCGCGGCGCCCTCGTCTCCGGCGGCACCCTCCAAGGCGACGCCTGCATCGCCGTCGGCGACACCCCCCGCGACATCAAGGCCGGCCACGGTGCCGGAATCAAGGTCGTCGGCGTCGCCGCCGGCAGCTACGACACCGAGCAACTCCAGGAGTCGGGCGCCGACTGGGCGCTCGAGACAGTCGAGCGAGGCTTTCCCGTCTGATCAGGCCAGGCTGCAGCGAGCTTGGTAAATCGAGGTAAAGCCCGAGAGGAAGCCGTTGCGTGCGGCGCGTAGGTAAAGGCGCCAGATGCGCACCCGTTCGGGACCGGCCAGGCGGATCGCCTCGTCGAGGTTCTCGTCGAGGTTCTGGGCCCAGTGGCGCAGGGTCTCGGCGTAGTCGAGGGCGAAGTCCTCGACGTGGTGGGTCACGAAGCCGGCCCGTTCCAGCGCCATCAGGTTGCGCGAGAGGTGCAGCGGGGCGGCATCGGGGAAGACGTAGCGCTCCGAGAACGCTCCCGCCTCGGCGTCGGTGTGGCGCAGTCGTGTGATTCCGTGGTTGAGCAGCCGCCCACCCGGCTCGAGCAGGTTGGCCAATGTCCGCGCGTAGAGGTCGATCTGGGAGGCGCCTACGTGCTCGACCATGCCGATGCTGGCGATCGCGTCGAAACGCTCGCCGGCGAGGTCGCGGTAGTCCATGACGTGGATCTCGACCCGGTCGGCGACACCGGCCTGCTCGGCCTGTTGTCGCGCCTTTTCGGCCTGTGGCGCCGAAAGGGTGATGCCGACGACACTGGCGCCGTGCTTGGTCGCCGCCCAGAGCGGGAAGCCACCCCAGCCGCAGCCGACGTCGAGCACACGGTCACCCTCCTTCAGCGCAAGCTTGCGGGCGACCGTCTCCAGCTTCTCTTCCTGGGCCTCCTTCAGGGTCGTGGCGCCGCGCGAGAAGATCGCGCAGCTGTAGACCATCGTCTCGCCGAGGAAGAGCTCGAAGAAGTCGTTGGAAACGTCGTAGTGGTGGCGCACGGCGCGGGCATCGCGCTCCTTGCTGTGGCGCTTGCCGCTGGGGCGGAGCTCGGACTTGGGTCGCGGCGGCGGCTTGGTCAAGCCGGCGGCGCGGACTGCGCCCAGCAGGAGTGCGCGCTTGTCGGCAGCCTCGAGGCTGGGCGGGTCCCAACTGTCGAGCAGGCCGATCACCGCGTCGATGTCGTCGACCTCGATCTCGCCGCTGACGTAGGCGCGGCCGAGGCCAAGCTGGCCGGGGGCGCGCAGGACGTGGGCGGCGGCGCGCGGCGAGCGCACGTAGAAGGTCGGCCCGTCGCCGTTGCTTGCGGCAAGTCGCGTCCCGTCCCAGAACTCGACCGTAAACGGCCGCTCGGGGATGCGCGCTTCGATCTCACGGCGCAGCGGGGCGGTGCTGGCAAACGGCATCGGCGCGGACCTTACCGCCGCCGCCCCGTGACCGGAAGGGGGCGCTTTATGTTTTCTTGGGTCGCCGATCCCTATCATCGCGGCCTTGATGGAAGCCGCAGGACCACTGCCCTCAGATATCCAGCCAGTCGCCAACGAGACGCGCGACCGGATCATCACTGGGCTCGTCACCCTGATCCCGTTCGTCGCGCTCGGCCTCGCCGCCTGGCAGGTCTGGGGCAAGGCGCTGCACTGGAGCGACGTCTTCCTCTTTGCAGGCATGTACTTCTTCACCGGGCTGGGGATCACGGTCGGCTTCCACCGTCACCTCACCCACCGCAGCTTCAAGGCGAAGACGTGGCTGCACGGATTGCTGGCGATCCTCGGCTCGGCGGCGATCGAGGGCCCGGTGATCTCCTGGGTCGCCGACCACCGCAAGCACCACGCCTTCTCCGACGAACTGGGCGACCCGCACAGCCCTCACGTCGACCACGGCCACGGTTGGAGCGGCGCCATGCGCGGCCTCTTCCACGCTCACATGGGCTGGCTCTTCATCCACACCCAGCGCGGCAACAAGGAGCGCTTCGCGCCCGACCTGATCAAGGACCCGACGATCAGCTGGGTCGACCGCACCTTCCTCTACTGGGCGATCGGCGGGCTGCTCCTGCCCTTCGCGCTGGGCTGGATCGTCGGCGGCACCCTCTTCGCCGCCTTCACCGGCCTGCTCTGGGGCGGCCTGGTCCGCGTCTTCGTCCTGCACCACTTCACCTACAGCATCAACTCGCTCTGCCACGTCTTCGGCAATCGCGACTTCGAGACGACCGACGAGTCGCGCAACCTCGCCCTGATTGCGATCCCCACCTTCGGCGAGGCCTGGCACAACAACCACCACGCCTTCCCGACCTCCGCCACCCACGGCCTCGGCCGCTGGCAGCTCGACATCTCGGCCCTCGTCATCGACAGCCTCGAGCGCCTCGGCCTGGTCTGGGACGTGGTCCGGGTGCCCCCGGAGCGCATGGCCGCGAAGGCCGCCTCTTAGGGCACTTCGTCAGCTTCGTACCAGTCGACCCAACCCCCGCATGCCTTGCTCAGCGGGACGATGCGGTGTGGCTTGGCCGGCACCGCGACGAGCTCGCCGAGTTCGGCCTTGCCGCTGTAGCCGCTGAGCCGCTGCAGGGTGCTCGGCTCGGCGGCGGAGATCGTGAAGCGAACCGGACCGCCGTCGCCGGCGATCGTGCCGGCCGGCCAGAACTGGCCCTCGTTGGCGAGGCTGATCGTGTTCGGGCGCTGGCCGTCGAGGGCGGCCGGCAGCGGCTGGCGCAGGCCGGGCGCGGAGAGGGTCAGGCCGAAGGGCGAGAAGTACTGCAGCGAGAGGCGCCAGCGGCCGGCGGGCAGGCGCAGCGTCTGCGAGGCGCTGTCGCCGGCTTCCAGCCCGGGCGCCGGGCTCCAGCGCCCCTTGCCGCCGATCACTACGCCGGGGAACAGCGAGGCCCGGCCCGGGTTGGCAGTGAGGATGCCGAGCTCGGGCGAGGCGCAATCGGCGTGCGCGGCGGGTTCGGTTCCCTCGAGCAGGACGTGGCGGTTGGCCGGCAGCCGTCCCGTCCGCTTCCAAAGGATGTACGAGGGGGTGGCGGCAATCCGCCTGAACCCCGAGGGCGCTTCGCTGTTCCAGGCCGCGCGCCCGGTGATCACGTAGGGGAAGCGGGCGAGGGTGGCTTGCGAGAAGGAGTCGAAGTCGATCGGGCTGTAGGCGTCGCCGGTGTCGAAGGGCTTTTCCGGGCTGGGGGAGACTTCAGAGTCGGGGAACTCGACCAGCGGAACGTGGGCGTCGGCTCCGCTCAGCTCGTAGGCGGCGTAGCGATCCTGCCCGGCGTAGAGCACCCGCTTGCCCCGCAGCAACGGCAGGAACGCCCGCAGCTCGGACCCGTGGCCGGGCGGGCCGACCGGCGCGTCGCGCAGGACCAGCAGGCTCGAATAAACAGCCCCGCCAACAAACACCACGGCCAGGACCCCCCAAGCCACCCGCCAACCCCCCGCCGATGGGCCTGAAAGCGGAGATATAGTCCGCTTTGAGTCCCGTCGGCGGGGTAGTTCGAATAGGAGGGGGCGGATCGCGATCAGCATCGCCAGGGGGGCGGCGATGATCAGGGCCTTGGCCTGGGAGTACTCGCCGCTGCCGGCGACCGCTGCGATGTAGAGGACGGCGCAGGCGGTGAGCGCGATCGGCAGCGCGAAGTCGCGGCGGCGCAGCCACCACACCGCGCCGGCGAGCAACGCCAGGGCCGCTATCGCGGTGGCCAGCCCGGAAAGGTGGGCGCCGCCGGCGGCGTTGAGGCGGTAATTCGATGCGGGCCAGACCCCCAGCGCCTCGACCGGGGACACCGGGCCGTAGGTGTTCGTTCCCGCCACCCGGTTGAAGCCGTGGATGAAGGCGAAGGGACCGACCACGGTCAGCACCGCGAGCAGCACGAGGGCGACGATCGTCAGCGCGACCGCCGGCTGCCGCAGCGTCCGCGGCAGGGCTCGCGGACGCAGCGCCCCGCGCACGCCCGGCGCCGTCGCGCCCCAGAGCACGAGGATCGCCACCGGCCAGGCGAGCCCGGCGAAGCTGTAGGAGAAGAAGATCCCGCCCACCAGCGCCAGCGGGACGAGCGCGGTGAAGGCTGCCGCCAGGCCGGTCCCGGCCCACTCGCCCGCCGCCTCGGCCCGCCGCCGGTCGATGTCGTGGAGGTAGATCGCGAAGGCGAGCACGAAGAGCGCCTCAGCGGTCTCCTTGAAGGCGCCCTGGGCGAAGTAGGAGGCGCACAGGTAGGGGACCGCGACCAGCGTCGCGGCAAGCACGCGCCGGGCCGGGCCGAGGTCGCTCAGGGCGCCGAGCGCGCTCAGCGCGGTGAGGATGCCGATCGCGAAGATCTCGCCGACGAAGGCCTGGCCGAGGCCGATCCCCGGCAGCGCCGCGATCGACGCCGCCAGGGCGTGGGGGCCCAGCGGGTAGCCGGCTTCGGGCGCCGGGCCGAGGCCGTTGCGCAGCCACTCCGCCCAGGCCAGGTGGAGGCCGAGGTCGTTGTTGAAGCCGACCCCGAGCAGGCCCCAGCGCCCGCTCACCGCGAACGGGATCGAGAGGACCAGGGCGACGATGACGGCGACCGGTAGGCCCTCGCGCAGCAGCGAGCCGGTCGTGTGCGCGCCGCGCCGCGGCTGCCGCCAGAGCAGCAGCCCCGCCGCCGCGATCAGGGCCAGCAGGCCCAGCGCCGCGGCGGTCGCGTGGCCCGGCGCCCGGGCGAGGAAGCCGGCCACCGTCAGCACCGCACCGAAGCCGACCGCGGGGGCCAGCCAGGCACGCGAGCCGTCCCCGCCGCCGAGGCCGAGGATGGCGCGTCCCACCAGCATCGAGGCGGCGCAGATCAGCGCCGCCGAGGCGTAGGTCCCGATCATCAGGGGCGGAAACTATGGCAGCGGGGACGGCGAGCGCCGCCTCGGCTCAATACTTCTCCGCCGCGCGCTCCAGGGGGGCGCGCAGGTTCTCGCTCCGCAGAGGCCCGTCGTGGCCCGCGCAGACGACCGCCGGTTCCAGCGCGGCCAGCTTGCGCACCGAGTCCTTTGCCTTGGCGTGGTCCCAGCCCCAGGCGGGATGGGGGACGCTCGCCTCGCCCTTCGGCAGCGGCTGTCCCCATCCGGGTCGAGTCGATCAGGTAGACGACGTCGCTGACCAGCGCCAGCCTGTCGCTCTCGCGCCAGAGGCCGATCTGCCCGGGTGCGTGGCCGGGGAAGTCGATGACGCGGAAGCCCGCCACCTCGTCGCCCTCGGACACCGTTCCGCCGATCCTCACCGCACCGCCGTCCCAGCGCCGCAGCAGCGTCGGGTAGATCCAGCGCGCCGGGATCGGCAGCTGCGAGATGTCCATGTAGGGGGCGATCGCGGCTTCGCTTTCGGCGTCCGCGACTTCGTCGGGGTGGCAGTGGACGGGCGCCTCCAGCGAGGGCGCCGTGCCGCGGTGGTCGGCATGGGCGTGGCCCAGCACGATCCGCTTCAACCCGCCGAGCTGCGCCGCGGCCGCACGCGCCTTCTTCGCCATCGCCTTGGTGCCGGCGTCGAACTGCAACACCCCGTCCCCGTCCTCGAGGAAGTAGATGTTCATCGACTTGCGCGCGTCGCCGCGCAGCAGCCAGACCCCGTCGGCGACCTTCTCCATGATGAGATCAGCCTAATGCCAACTGCCTGGAAAGCCGGGATGGTCCTGCTGATCGCCTGCCTGCTGGCCTCGATGGCGATCGCGATCTACCGCCTCGCCACGACGCCGGAAGAAATCCTCGGCTATCGCTTCCACGGCCTGCCCGCTCACGCCCACCACCGGCGTTAGTATCGGCTCCGTTCGGCGACCGAGGTTAAGGAGGCGGCGTGTTCACTCGCATCGTTGTTGGCACCGACGGGTCCGATACCGCCGCCGAGGCGGTCCGCCAGGCAGTCGATCTGGCCAAGCTGGCCGACGCCCAGCTCAGCATCGTCAGCGCCTACGAGCCGCTGCCCAAACGCCAGGTCGAGGCGCGAGAAGCTCGACGCACCGGCCGACGTGCAGTATGAGATCGGCCCGCGCGAGGACGTCAACCTCATCCTCGACGCGGCTGCGGCGGCGGCCCGCAAGGAGGGCGTCGAGGTGCAGACGCATCCGGTCGAGGCCGAACCCGCCGAGGCGATCCTCAACGTCGCCGAAGAGACCAAGGCCGACCTGATCGTCGTCGGCAACAAGGGCATGACCGGGGCGCGCCGCTTCCTGCTCGGCAGCGTCCCCAACAACGTCTCGCATCACGCCCCCTGCAGCGTGATCATCGTTCGAACGACTTAAGGGCGCGCCGGAGCCGGCGGTTCCGTGGCCGTCGAGGCGTCGATCAGGCCCGCGCCCTGGCGGGTTGCCGGGAGGCCGAGGCTGCGGGCTGTTTCGCGCAGGCGTTCGTCACCGCCGCGACCTTCGCTTTTGCCTTGACCTTCGGGTCGATGGTGCCGCTGGCGAGGACCATCGCGGCGACGCCGGAGACGTGGGCGGCGGCCATCGAGGTGCCGACGTAGTCGCTCGGCTCGCCGAACTGGCGGGGGTTGCCGTCTTTCAGCGTCACCTGGTAGATCGGGCCGGCCGACACCGACGTGCAGCCGGGCACCGAGCTGCCGCCGCCCGGGGCGAGCACGTCGACGCCTTCGCCGGCCAGCGAGTAGTTGCCGAGGCAGCCGCCCTCGGTGCTGCCGCCGACGCCGATCATGTGCGGGCTGGTGGCAGGCGGCGCGACGCAGGTCTCCGAGCCGAGGTTGCCGATCGAGGCCACCGCGATCACGCCGTGGCGGTATGCCTGGCGCAGCGCTTCGTCGACGCCCGGCACTTCGCGGCCGCAGCCGAAGTTGAAGCTCATGTTGATCACGTTGGCGCCGTTGGCGACGGCGAAGCGAATCCCTTTGGCGATGTCGTTGGCGCGCCCGCGCCCGTGCTTGTCGAGCACCCGCACCGGCATCAGCTTGGCCCGGTAGGCGAGCCCGGTGAGGCCGATGCCGTTGTTGGTCTTCTCGGCGATCGTCCCGGCGACGTGGGTCCCGTGGCCGTTTTCGTCGAGTGGCAGCGGATCGTCGTCGACGAAGTCATAGCCCTTGACGAACTGGCCGGCGCGAAGTCCGGGCTGCGGCGGAAGCGCGACCCCTCCGCCCGGTAGGCGATCCCGGTGTCAAGGACGGCGACGACGATGCCTTCGGCGCCGGGACGCCCGGCGGCTTCCAGGTGCGCCCAGGCGCCGATGGCGTCGATGCCGCCCGGGCGAGACCGGCAGCAGTGGCGTCGGCTCTCCCTCCCAGGGCAGGAAGTTCCACTGCTTCGCGACCCAGGCGCCCGGCGGCGCCCGGCGGGCCGCTGATCGGGCCGGGATCGTTGGGGACCTCGCGATTACCGGTTCGGTCGGCTCGCCGACGCGGTGGCGATGTAGTTGGGAGCCGCGTAGTCGACCCGCGGGCTCACCCGCAGCACCGCCGCCGCCTGGCGGACGCCGATCCGCGGCGGCAGCGCGATCGTGCGCGCCGTGCCGCCCTCGAACTTGACCAGCAGCTGGTGGGAGGCGAAGCCGTGCGCCCGCCCGACGCCGCTCGCCGCCCCCGCGGTCGCCGCGGTCAGGCAGAAAGCAGCGAGCAGGATCGCTGCGGCGGCTAGGAAGGCGTCGGTTCATCTGGCTCTGCGCTCGCGAATCCCTGCATCCCGGCGAGCTACTCCCTAACACGAGCGCGCCAGCGAAGTTGTAGTGACACATACTCCCCTATGTATGGCGGATCGGGAAACGACGGCCCTGCATGAACGGATGATGGCGCTGGCGATCGAGCGCGCCCGCGAGGCAGAGCGCCACGGCGACGTGCCGATCGGCGCCGTGATCGCCCGCGACGGCGAGCCGCTCGCCAGCGCCGGCAACGAGCGCGAGCTGCGCGCCGACCCCACGGCCCATGCCGAGATCCTCGCCATCCGCGCGGCCGCCGAGGCGCTGGGCGGCTGGCGCCTGCCCGACACGACCCTCTACGTCACGCTCGAGCCCTGCGCGATGTGCGCCGGCGCGATCGTCCTCGCCCGCATCCCCGCCGTCGTCTACGGCGCCCCCGACCCAAAGGCCGGGGCGGCCGGCAGCGTCCTCGACGTCCTCGCCGAGCCGGCGCTCAACCACCGCCCGGAAGTCACCGGTGGAGTGCTCGGAGCCGAGTGCGCGGCGCTGCTCAGCGGCTTCTTTTCCGCCCGCCGATAATTTTTACGCCAAAGGGGGGAGAACTTGGCTCGCTGGATCCTTATATGAGGCGATGTCATCGCTAGCTGTCGCCCAATCAAGTGCCGCACCACCCACCATCGGTGCTACACTTCATCGTCCCATGCCCACCAGCAAGCCCCGCTACACCCTGACCGACACAGGCGACCTCAGCCGGCTGCTCGACGCGGCGCAACGGCGTTGGCCCGAGGTCACCGATCGCAAGACGCTTCTGCTGCGACTCGCGACCGCCGGCGGCGAGTCCATCTCCGGAGCCGCCGCGGAGCGGCGGGCCGCGGTGATGGAGACGGCCGGTGCGCTCAGCAGCGTCTACGAGCCCGGCGAGCTGGAGCGCCTGCGGGAGGACTGGCCGGCGTGATCGTCCTCGACGCGAGGGTCCTGATCGGGCACCTGGACGGCAACGACCTTCACCACCAGCGTGCCCGTGCGCTGCTCGAAGCGAGCGGCGCCGCCCCGCTGGGGGCGAGCTCGATCAGCCTGGCTGAGACCCTCGTCGCGCCGGCGCGAGAGGGGCAGCTGGAGGCGGCGCGCGACGCGCTCGAACGGATCGGTATCGCCGAGCTGGTGTTCCGCCCGGACGCCCCGGCGCGGCTTGCGCAGCTCCGCGCCGACACCGGATGCAAGCTTCCCGACTGCTGCGTGCTGCTGGCCGCACAGGATCACGAGGGGACGGTCGCCAGCTTCGACGCAAATCTGATTCGGGCGGCTCGAGCGCTCGGGTTGGCGATCGCCATGAGCGGAGAGGGTGGGATTCGAACCCACGAGGCGGGTTAACCCCGCCCACGCGATTTCCAGTCGCGCTCCTTAAGCCGCTCGGACACCTCTCCGTGGGTTCGCCAAGGGTATTCGCTTCGATTGCCGCACAGGTGCAACGCGCTGTGCCCCCACGAGGGGAGCAACGCGTTGCACTAGGCGGCTGCTGCCGCCGTGGCGATTTCCGGAATGGGCGAGGGCAACGGCATGACGATCGCGTCGCGCTCGCGGATCGGCGCCGCCGGGCGGTGGCCGCGCAGGCGCTCGTGGCTGCAGACGACGTAGCACCACTCCATCAGCCGCATGTGCGAGGCGGGGTCGATCTCGGTGATCGTGGCGCCGACCAGGTGGCGCCCGTCGACCTCGCGGCAGGAGCGCACCTCGACCTGGGCGGCCACCTCGTGCGCCTCTCCGGCGGCGTCGCTCAGCTCGAGCAGGACCGCCGGTTTGGCGCCGACCTCGAGTGGCGCGTCGAGCACCAGGCCGACGCCGGCAGCGCTGGCGTCGACCAGCCGGCCGGCCACGTGGCCCTCGTCCGAGTAGCACTGGGCAGGCGCGTCGCCCTCGAAGCGGTAGACGAGCCGGCGCTGCTGGCGGCGACCGACGGCAAGCAGGGTGCGGCCGATCCGGCGCAGCTCGATCAGGCCCAGCAGCGGCACGACGACCGCGGCGAGCCCGGGCAGGTCGTGGAGC
>CAWFKT010000001.1:0-995813 GCA_963816505.1 uncultured Solirubrobacterales bacterium | reverse complement strand
CGGCAATTGCTACTTTCCTCTCGTGAAACTTGCACATAAGCCATTTCCGTCTCATCCTCGGGGTTATGGCAACGCATCCTTCCGCGAACATCCGCAACTTTGCCATTGTCGGGCACGCGTCGTCCGGCAAGACGCTGCTCAGCGAGGCCATGCTGGCCTGTAGCGGCGCTATCGGCCGCATGGGACGTATCGCCGACGGCTCGACCGTCTCGGACTACCACGTAAGCGAAAGGCAGCGGCAAATCTCTACGCAAACCTCGCTGCTCCACACGACGTGGATGGAGAAGAAATTCAACATCATGGATACGCCGGGCTACCTCGATTTCATGAGCGAGGCGCTCGCGGCGTTGCGCGTAGCGGACATTGCGCTTGTCGTCGTTCACGCGCAGCACGGCATCGGCGTAGGCACCGAACGCGTTTGGAATTACGCCACCGAATGCGGCATACCGAAAATCATCGTCATAAACGCCATCGATAAGCAAAACGCAAAGTTTGACGACATCGTGGCCGACGCTCGTGCGCAGTACGGTCCACGTGTATTTCCAGTGAACGTGCCGGTAAATCCCGGGCCGGGATTTAACCAGATTCTGGACGTGCTCCGCAACGAAATCGTGACCTATGAGACGACAGGCCGCGGCCGGTTCACTGAGGAGCCTGCCAATGGCCACTGGAAAGAACGCGTCACCCGGCTCCACCACGAGTTGATCGAACTCATTGCCGAGTCCGACGATACGCTGCTCACGAAGTATTTTGATCAAGGCGGACTCTCGGAAGAGGAGTTCCGAAGCGGCATCCATTCGGCCGTCCAGCAGCAGCATTTCATCCCACTGTTCTGCGTCTCGGCCGAGACCGATGTAGGTGTTGCGCGCTTGATGGATTTCATCGCGAAGTATGGCTCCTCACCCGTGGACCGGGAACGGGTGTCCGCACACGACGGCGGCGGCAAAGAAGTCACAATCGACCTCACCGGCTCACAGCCGGTAGCGCAGGTTTTCAAAACGATGAATGAGGAGCACTTCGGCGAGGTGTGGTTCTTCCGAGTGTACTCTGGCGGGGTAAGGACCGGGATGGACCTGCTGAACAGCATGCGTGGCTCTACAGAACGCATAGGTCAGATTTACCTCCTCAATGGCCGCGATCGGACAGCGGTAAGTGAACTCGGCGCTGGGGACATCGGGGCTGCAGTAAAGCTCAAAGACACCCACACGGGCGATACACTCTGCCTGGCAAGCCGACCCGTAAAACTGCCGCCGCCTGTTTATCCGAAGCCTACGCTTCACGCCGCGCTCCAGTCCAAGGCCAAGGGCGAGGAAGATAAGATTGCTTCGGGTCTTGCCACGTTGCACGAGGAGGATCCTGCGTTCGTCTTCACCACAGACTCCGAACTGCGCCAAACGATCGTCGCCGCCCAAGGCGAGTTGCATCTTGACGTCGTGGCAGAACGGCTTCGCCGCCGGTTCAATGTTCACTTCGATCTGCTGGAGCCACGCGTGCGCTTTCGCGAGACGATCAAAGCACCCGCCGAAGCAAATTATCGTCACAAGAAGCAGTCGGGTGGTGCAGGGCAGTTCGGCGAGGTGGCGCTGCGTATAACGCCGGCAGCGCGCGATTCGGGCATTGAGTTCAGGGAGTCGCTCTCCGGGCAATGCGTGGATCGCGTATACGTCCCATCGGTCGAGCGCGGAGTCCGGAACGCCTGCGGCGAGGGTATCCTCGCCGGTTACCGCGTCGTGGATGTGAAGGTCGATTTTTACGATGGCAAAATGCACCCGGTGGACTCGAATGACATTTCCTTCCAGGTCGCCGGTTATTGGGCATTTAAGGAGGCATTCCTTAAGGCCAGACCGCGCCTGCTCGAACCAATTCATTCCCTCGAAATTCGCGTGCCCGAAGATTGCGTGGGCAAGGTTATCGGAGATCTTTCAAGCCGACGCGGCAGGGTTGTAGGAATGGACTCGAGCGGCAACCTTCAGATCATTCACTCCCTCGCTCCAGGCAAGGAACTCTACCGCTATGCCAGTCAGCTTCGCTCTTTGACCGGTGGGCGCGGCCTCCACACCGAGGAATTCAGCCACTATGAGGAGCTACCGCCAGAGCTGGAACAAGAGGTGATCGAGTCGGCGAGAAAGGCGCGTTCTAACCACTAGCCTGCATGCCTGACGAATCCTGAGAGCGTTTCAGGCGTTCGGCTTTGGCGTTCGGCGTTCACGGGGGCGCCTCTCCACCGTTTAGCTTTCCGATGTCCGACCCATAAGTGTTACCGATGTACCGAACGCCGAACGCCGAACGCCGAACGCCGAACGATCGATGTAGCGTTTGACCGCAACGCGGATCATACTGTTCGTCAGCCATGAAAATCCCCAAAAATTTTCAATTCGACTTCCAGCAGAAGCGGGTCCTGGTTACCGGTGCGGGCAAAGGGATTGGTCGAGAAATCGCCGCAATGTTGCACAGTTTCAACGCTCAAGTCGTTGCGCTTAGCCGGACCGAGAGAGATCTGCAGAGCCTGAAAGAAGAAATCAACTGCGAGACTATCGTAGCCGAGCTAGGCGACCCGGAGGCAGCCCGACGAGCCGCTGAACAGGCCGGCGACATCGATTTCCTCGTCAACAACGCCGCAATTGCCATCCTCGAGCCGTTTCTGAAAACGACGGTGAAAGCCTGGGACGAGACGATGGCCATTAATCTTCGCGCTGTGATGATCGTTTCACAAGTCATAGCAAAGCGCATGATCGAACGCAGCGTCGCCGGCTCGATCGTGAACGTTTCCAGCATGGCCTCCTTTCAGGCGCTTCACGATCACGCTGCCTACTGTGCTTCCAAGGCGGGTCTGGACCAGTTGAGCGCCGTGATGGCGGTTGAGCTTGGAAGGCACGGGATCCGCGTGAACTCGGTTAATCCGACCGTTGTTCTAACGGAGATGGGGAAACGCGCCTGGAGCGATCCTGCCAAAGGTGGCCCCATGTTGGCTCGGATTCCGCTGCGTCGATTTGCCGAGTGCGAAGACATCGCTTCTGTCGTCTGTTTTCTCCTGACCGATGGTGCAGCCATGTTGAACGGTCTTGCACTTCGCATCGATGGCGGATTTCTGGTTACCTAGCGGCATCTAGTGTCCTGCTCCGATCACACGCACTGGAGGAATTTGTACGCACATTGAACAACACGATCCAGGGTAACATGTTTCCGAGCCTGGAGAGAACAAGCACCGGGCTCCGGCACCGCATTGCGTAAGAGCCTGTTCCCGCCTGCTTGCGAACCAGGAAAAACCTATTGTCCGCTACGCTGTCGGTATTTTCTCGATTGATCGGGATCAATCGAGCGCAGGCGCTTTAATAAACTGTTCGTATCGGGTTTCGAGATATTTGGAGCCTTCGGTCCGCTATCATCCCCTGACTTCCTCTCCCATGGACTTTGAACCGGAGGTCTTTGCATTTGCTCTGGCATATGCCAAATAGATAGCAAGAACCAAGCCAAGCCGGGACTACTATTCTTTCGCCTGCACCAAGGAAAAGAGCGCCCGATGGAACTTCAGCGGCTGGAATTCGCTCGCGATGCGCCTGAGTGACGCGCTCCGACTTCTTCAAAAGGAACTTTGGGCTGGCAAAGGCTGAAGCCATTCGCTTATGGCCAGCTTTCCCGTTTACTCTCGAAGCGCGGCCTAGTAATCTCCTAGACTCATGTTTTCGATTCTCGAACTGTTGCAGGGGCGCGAAGTGCGGCAGTTCAGCCCAGGGGAAAGCGTGATTACCCAGGGTGATAGGAGCGGGCTCTTGTTTTTTCTTATCGATGGTACTGTCGACGTGCTCAAGAACGATACGCAGATCGTCACTGCGTCGCAGCCCGGAGCGGTTTTCGGCGAAATGTCTGCTCTGTTAGGCAGGAACCATACGGCCACGGTTCGGGCCTTAAAGCCGTGCACGTTTTACGTCGTCCAGGATCCCAAAGCGTTCTTCAGTGAGTCACCGGCGGCGTGTCTCTACGTTTGCGAGACGCTTGCGCAGCGGCTCGATGCCCTCACCAAGTATGTAACGGATGTAAAGAGCCAATTCGCGGATCATGACCACATCGGGATGGTCGGTGAGGTTTTAGAGACTCTCATGCGACGCGAAACACGCGCGCGCATCCGTCCGAGCGAGTCAACCATCCGCCACGGCCAAATACCGGATTGACTCGCCTTCAAACGAAACCCATTTAGCCGTCATCGACTCGAAGTCGAACGAGATATAGGTTGGAGAAGATCCAATCTGCCGGCCGGGGTTGAACACCCACGTCTTGCCGATCTGCTCCACCCAGGATCCCTTCGGATAGAACGGCGCATTGTGAATATGCCCGCTCAGCACAAGATCCGGACCAAAGCGCTCGATCCATTCCAGCAAAAATTCGTCGCCGACGAACCTCGAACCGGTCCAGCAAACCCGGGAATTGGCCGGCGGCGCATGATAGATCCAAATCCAGCGGTGCGCATTATTTTTGGCTTCGCGCGTAAGGAGCGCTTTCACCTCAGCACGGGAGACAGGCCCATCCCACCACGGGCAGATTGTCAGGCGTGTACCGGAGAATTCCACGCTATCGCCATCGACAAAGAGATGATCCGCCTTCGCGTCCCGAATCCACTGCGCAATAGACTCGTCGCCATCATTCCGGTTATCACCATCGTGGTTGCCGGAGCTGACAACTAAATCGGTTCGCTGCCGGATGCGCTTGAGATATTTCTCGACAACCACGATTTGCACCTCGAAATCGAGCGGCGAACCCAGGTCGAGCAGATCACCAGCGATGATGGTCGTATCGTAATTTGAGGAATTGGCAGCAAGCCAATCGAATTGCTTCAGCGCATAATGCAGGTCCGCAACAAAGAGCATCCTCATCCAAGGCCGACGATGTTGCCGAATTTAGTCGAGAAGGTCCACCACTAACCGGCAAAAATCGCACGCTTTAAGAATCGATGCGCTCATTGCGTTTCCGCAGCGCTTTATTGTCCAATTTCGTCGATAGAGGTGATCCTCCAGTCGCCTCGACCAGTCGGTACCACTCGAAGACGAAGCACAGATTTTCCTCGTATTTGCCGCGATCCTTCTTTGCGACTCCAGGAAACGGGTTGCTCAACAATATAAAATCCACCGTCTACAGGGCCCGTCACTGCCGCGGTTCCTTCGGTCCCGTATCGTTTATTCTGCCTTTCCTGGTGATACCTGCGAGTGGCCGCTGCGACGCCGGACCAGCTCAAATCTCCTTCACGATAAAAATGGACCGAATCCGCATAAAACCGATGCTGGTCCGCGACATTATCGGTTTGGTCGGTCTGAACAAACGCCAAAGCGAAACGCCGAAGATCCCCTGATTTCCCCTCCGCTTTCGTAGGTTTATCAGAAGACTTTAAAGGATGATCCTGGACCTGCGAAGAAGGATACTCCTGCCCGGTCAGACGGCGATCCGGCCCGATCCCGGCCAGGTCGAGCAGGCGCAGCACCGTCCCGGCGCCGAGCAGGACCGCGCAGAGCAGGACGAGGTGGAGCTTTCGCACCGACTCCAGCCCGCCGCCGCCGGTGCCCTGCTTCGGCGTCACCTTGAAGGCGGTATGGCCGGGGAGCACCGCGCAGCGCAGCGCCCGCGTGTAGACCTCCATCGTCAGCAGCTCGTAATGGGCGGTCTCGCCGATCTTCATGTAGCCGCGCGCCAGTGCGGCGCCGGCGCTGAGGTTCAGCGTCACGGACGGCAGCCAGAGCGCCGCCAGCGCGATCACGCTGATCTTCATCGGCAGCTCGCCGGTCCACAGCACCAGCCCGAGGGTCGCCAGCAGCAGCAGCCGCATCGGCGGCGCCAGGTAGGCGGCGAGGCTGGCGAAGTAGGAGAGGCGCTGCAGCGGGCGCAGCTCGCGGGCGCGCAGGGGGGACTCGGGCAGGGTGAAGACGGCGAGGTTGCCGCGCGCCCAGCGGTCGCGCTGCAGCAGGTAGCCGTCGAGGTCGTGCGGAGCCAGGCCCTGGACCAGCACCTCGTCGTGGTAGCGGCTGCGCCAGCCGTGGCGCAGCAGGCGGATCGTGGTGTGGAAGTCCTCGGCGATCGTCTCGGTGGCGACGCCGCCGATCTCGAGCAGAGCCTGGCGCCGGATCAGCGCCGCCGAGCCGCACCAGTAGGCGGCGCCGTGGCGGTCCTTGCCGGGGCAGACGACCCGGTAGAAGAGCGATTGCTCGTGGCGGCCGACGGCGTAGTGCTGGGCCGAGTCGTGGTTGAAGAAGTCGTGGGGGCTCTGCACCAGCGCCATCCGCTCGTCGTCGAAGTAGCCGACCATCGCGTCGAGCGCGTCGGGCATCGGCACGTGGTCGGCGTCGAGCATCAGGACCAGCTCGCCCTCGGTGCGCTCCAGCGCGGCGTTGATGTTGCCGGCCTTGGCGTGGGAGTTGTCGGGCCGGGTCAGGTAGCGCGCCCCGGCCAGGCGGGCAAGCTCCTCCATCTCCGGCCGCCGCCCATCGTCGAGCAGCCAGGTCGTGTGCGGGTAGGTGAGGGCACGGCAGCCGGCCAGGGTTGCGGCGATCACCTCGGAGGGCTCGTCATAGGTGCAGACGTAGACGTCAACCGAACGCCCCGGCGTCGCCGCCGGGCGCACCGCCGGGGGCCGCGACCACGAGAACCAAGTCAGCGTGCCCAGCGCCCAGATCCCGTAGAGCTCGGTCACCAGCAGCATCGCGAAGGGGACCGGGCTGGCGCCTTCGCCGCTCCAGCCGATCCGCCAGGTCAGGTAGCCGAGGCCCCAGACCAGCGCCGCGAGCGCCAGCGAGCGCAGCAGGCGCGGATGCAGGTCGAAGAACCGCCCGAGTCGGGTCTGCTCGCTCGCTTGCACGCTGCTGCATCGGCGGACACGCCCGGGTTCTTGAGCTTCGGGACGCCGCCGACGGTCCGCGTCGGTGGCACGGTGACCGACGCCGTCTCCCAAGAAGGGATCGGGAACATCCGGCCCGCGCAGATCGGATCAGACGATGTCGACGCGACTACCTGAGGGGAGAACCGCTTCGAGCTTGATACCCATCGCGCCCAGCAGGAGGAACGCATTCTCCGTGGTCGGGTTCGCGGTCTCGGCGGTGAGCATGCGTCGGACGCTTGACGCATCGAGGCCTGCTCGTTCGGCGAGGTCCTTCTTGGAGATCTTCTCCGACTCACGAACAGACTCCAAAGTGGCGAGAAGCCTGTTGCGCGCGACGAGCGTCTTTACGCGGCGATCGTAGTCGGCCCTTTCGTCGCTCGGGACAAGGGCCGCGAGGGCGGCATCGTGGGGATTCCGGGGCTTGACCACAAAAGCAGGGTAGCGCATCCGTTGCATTCATGCAACACCACGGGGGCCGACCTCAAGCCATAGGCCAGGGAGTTTGGTCTCACGCCGCGCGTAGCGCGGCTCGGTCTTCGTCGGCTGCCTGCTCGCCGAAGTAGGCCTCGACGATCAGGTGGGCGAGCTCGGGGAGGGCGGTGGCGAATCGCTGCGGTTCCCTCTTCAGCAGGGCGCTGACCGCGGCTGCCTCGATGGCGGCGACCATGAACCTGGCGGTTTCGGGAGGAGGGGGGTGCGGGGCCCGGCTTTCGGCCCGGGCGCGGTCCAGCTCTTCGGCGAGGCGCTCGACCAGCTCGCTCCGTTTGACCAGGGCCGCGCCGCCGGCGACGTGAACGTCGATGAAGAGGGCCCGCGCGACGTCGAGGCGGTCTTCGAAGAAGCCGGCCAGCTCGCGCAGGGCCGCCTGCAAGCCGAGGCGGCAGGTCGAGGCCCGTCTCGCCACTCCAAGCAGGCGCTCGGCGAGATGCTCGCTCCAGACCTCATATTCGGCGGCGAAGCAATGCCCGGCCGCCGAGGTTCGTTCTTGCGGTCGGCCAGCCAATGAAAACGAGCTTACTAATATTTAGAGACGCAATCCTCAAAATGGCCCCGCGACTCCGGGCCCTTGTGCTGCGCCAGCGCGGGTTCAGGCTCCGGGCGGGCGCTCGTCGCGACCGGCGCTCTCGCCGAGGTAGATCGCGCTCGCCAGCTGGACCAGGTCCGGGACGGCGGAGGCGAATCGCTCCGGTTGTCCTTTCAGTAGCGCCATCGCCACAGACTGCTCGACCGTGCTTAAGATGAAGGCGGCAGTTATTGGAGGTGGAGAGTGGCGAGACACAGCGGTCTCGCGGCGCGCGCTGTCGATAGCGCGGGCGAGGCGCTCAAAAACCTCTTCTCGTTTGTCCAGCGCCCGGCCGCCGGCGACGTGGACCTGCACCACGACGCCGCGGGCGAGGGCCGGCTGTTCGGCGGCGAAGCGGGCCAGCTCGAGCAGCGCAGCGCGGAACCCTGCGCGCCAGTCCCGCTCGGCCGCGCCCGCCTCGAGCAGCGCGTCGGCGAGCTCTCCCGCGGCGCGCTCGTAGGCCGCCGCATAGCACTCGGCCTTGCCGGTGAACTCACGGTAGAACTGGTTGCGACTGCCGCCGCTGCGCTCCAGCACGTCGCGGACGGTGGCGCGGCGATAGCCGAGCTCGCCGCTGGCGATCAGCACGGCACGTTCGAATCTTTCGCGCGGCCCCCCGTCGCGCTCGGCCCGCATCCCGTGCAATCGCGCCAGTTCGCGCCGGGGCGTCGCCAGTCGCGGCTCGCGATCGGGCCTGTCGTTCGCTGCGCCGGAGTCTCTCTCTGCCATCTGGCCCCCGCCGGCGCTCGGGCGTCTTGCCCTCCTCGCTCAGCGCCTCCTTCGATAAAAACGCTATCACTCTCAAATAGGAACGTGAACCTCAATAATTCCGATACAGCCTGGCGCGACCGGTCCGCCCGCCCGGGGCGCAATTGGCCCTACTCGCCCGAGCGGGCGGTATCCTGGTGCCGTGGCGACACTGCCGGAGCATCTCTCCAAAGTCCCGGTGGGCCGGGACCGGATCTCGCGCGAGGTGGTCGAGTCCCACCAGCGCGACCGCATCCTCGACGCGGCGATCGTGGTCTTCGCCAAGCGCGGCTACCGCGGCACGACGATCGACAACATCGTCGCCGCCGCGAAGATCGGCGTCGGCAGCTTCTACGCGCTCTTCGACGGCAAGGAAGGCTGCTTCCTCCAAGCCTACGATCGCATCGTCGAGACCGCCTGGGAGCGGATCGAGGCGGCGGTTCCCGCCGAGCGGCCCTGGCAGGAGCAGGCCGCGGCGGCGCTGGGAGCGCTGCTGGAGGCGGTAGCCGCCGATCCTCGCGGGGCTCGCGTCACGATCGTCGAGGCCCAGACCGCCGGCCTTGCAGCGCTCGCCCGCTACGAGGAGACGCTCACGCGGATCGCGCCGCTGCTGCGTCGCGGTCGCGAGGCGAGCCCGCTCGCCGAGGAGCTGCCGGCGACGCTCGAGGACGCGACCGTCGCGGGGGTTGCCTGGCTTCTGCACCAGCGGCTCGTGATGGGCGAGCTCGATGACATCGAGGGGCTCCTGCCGGCATTGGTGGAGATCGTCGTCGAGCCCTATCTCGACAGAGACCTCAGTCGTTCCCCGGAGCCGGGGGCCAGCATCTCGCGCAGCACCGACTGAGCAGTTCGCGGGGCCCGGCCCGGGCCCGAGTTCCGCTCGTCGCCGCGGCGAGGCGTGGGGGAGGGGATGAACGGTGGCCCGGCGAAGCGCTGCGGCGGGTGGCCTGGCGGCGTCGCCGACCTCGCGGGAGCGCATCTGCGAGGGGATGGTCGATCTGGTGCTCAAGCTGGGCTACGAGGCGACCACGGTCGAGGCGGTGATCGAGCGCTCCAAGGTCGACTCCGTCGTCTTCGCGCGACACTTCGCCGGCAAGCAGGACTGCTGCCTGCAGATCTACCTCGCCAACAACGAGCTCTTCGACCAGCTGGTTCGGGCGGCGTTCGCCGCCCACGACCGCTGGCGGGACTCCCTGCGGGCGGCGGCCTACGCCGCCGCCGACTACTTCGTCGAGCACCCCCGCAGGGTCCGCTTCAACATGGCCGTCGTGCTCGAAGGCGGCGAGATGCTCGCGGCCCAGCGCGACGCCTACCTGAAACGCCTCGCCGACCTGATCGACGGCGGGCGCAGCGAACTCCCCGACCCCGACTCGGTCCCTCGCAGCGTCGCGGAAAGCACGATCGGGTCGGTATTCGAACGGGTGCTTCGAGACATTCATCGCGGTGGCGAGATCGCGCACCCTCGCGCCGTCGTCCCCGACCTGATGTACATCGCCGTCCGCCCCTACCTCGGCCACGAGGTCGCCCTGGAGGAGCTGAGCATTCCACCGCCGCCCGAGCCGGCCGACGCCGCCGTCCAGATGGACGAAAAACAAACTCGCACTCAAATCGGAACGCCTGTGCAAATCTTCGTCGTCCCCAGATATCGTGGCGGCGTGAGCAAGCGCGATCCCGCAGGGGAGGATCCGGCCTCCGGCCTGGCCCGGCTGCCGCCCGGCCGGCACGGGCTGCCGCGCGATTTCGTCGTCCAAAACCAGCGCGATCGCCTCACGGCGGGCATCATCGCCGCCGTCGCCGAGCACGGCTACCACGAGACCACGATCACCGAGATCGCCGCCGCCGCGGGGGTCAGCCGGCGCAGCTTCTACGCCTACTTCTCCTCCAAGGAGGAGTGCTACCTGGCGACCTACGACATCATCGCCGCCCATCTGGGCGAGGCCGCCCGCGCCGCCGCCGCCCCCTACCAGGACTGGCCCGAGCGGGCGCGCGCGAAGCTCGGCGCCGCGCTCGCCTTCTTCGGCGCCAACCCCGATCTGGTCCGCTTCTACCTGCTCGCGCCGCCGCGGGCCGGCGAGAAGATCGCCGAGCGCTACCGGCTCGGCGCGACCCGCGTCCTCGCCGACCTCACCGAGGGCATCCCGGACGACGTGCGCCGGCCGGCCGACTCGGTCCAGAACGCCCTCACCGGCAGCATCGCGGCGCTGATCGTGACCAAAGTCGAGGCGGGGGAGGGGGAGAGGCTGGAGGAGCTCCTCCCCGACCTGGTCGAGCTCTTCCTCACGCCCTACCTGGGGCGCGAGGCCGCCTCCCGCGCCGCCCACCAGGGCTCCTAGCCTCACCGCCCTTCTCACCGCCCCGCCCGCCGCAGCGGGCCGCGTCTGCCTGCGCAACTCCCATAAACAGACGGTGTTCTATGTATTTGTAGACGCCAACCTCAAAATCGGCTACAGTGGTCCTCGCTCGCCAGGGAGGTGAGCAGGGAAGAGAAACCAACGGGTCCCCGGGGACCGGATCGGGCAGCAGCCCGCTCCGGGAAGCAGAGGGACTTGTGTCAAAGAGCACCCGCTCAAGGAGAGAGATAGCCAATGCTCAAACGTCGCCTCAAGGAGCCCTTCGGCAAGGCCGGCCTCACCGTCGCGATCCTCGCCCTCGTCCTCGCCATGGTCGGCGGCGCCTACGCCGCCGGCGGCCTCACCAAGTCCCAGGAAAAGCAGGTCACCAAGATCGCCAAGAAATACGCCGGCAAGCCGGGAGCGACCGGACCGGCCGGAGCCAACGGTACGAACGGCACCAACGGCAAAGACGGCGCCGCCGGTAAAGAAGGCCCCGAAGGCAAACAGGGTCCCGAAGGCAAACCCGGCAAAGACGGCACCACCGGCTTCACCAAAACCCTCCCCAAAGGCGAATCCCTCAAGGGCGAGTGGAGCCTCACCGGGGAATCGGCGGCGGGCGGCCCCGAAGGCACGCCGGCTCTCAGCAGCGTCAGCTTCGGCATTCCCCTCGCCGCCGCCCCCGCCGTCCACTACATCAGGGAAGACGGCTTGGAAGCGATCGTCAGCGGCGGCAAAGAAGAACAGGTCACCTCCACCGAATGCCTCGGCGAAGTCGAAGATCCGCAGGCCAACCCCGGCGCTCTCTGTATCTACGCGAAGGAAGAACAAAACACCGAAAAAGCTCTCGGCACTTTCCTCTTCCCCAACGCCTGCGCCCTCGCCGAAACCGGCCTCTGTACCATTTCCGCTCCCGCCGCCGATCCCTACGGCTTCGGCTTGATGACCCTCGCCGAACACGCAGGAAACATCCGCGTCGCCGGCACCTGGGCGGTGACCGCCGAATAGCCGCCCTCTGACGATCTCCTAGCGCCAGGTCCCCGGGTCCACAGCCCCCCGGGGACCTGGCGCCCACGGCTTAGACACCCACGACACTCCACGTTCGACCATCTTCACCGCACCCACTACGCCCGAGAAAGGCACACCTGTGAACCGCACGGACCACAAAGCGAATACGCCGTCCCCTCAGCCCGGTCTCTTCGCTACCCTCCGTGCCCTCCTTCGCGGCCGTGAAAGTAGTACGTCCTCCTCACCCCGCTCCGCCGCCCGCCGCACCCCTCTTGGCCTCTTCGTCCTCGCCTTCGCCCTCACCGTCACCTCGCTGGTTCCCGCCATCGCTACCGCCGCTGAAGAAACGACGCCTCCTGAATTTCTCTCCCATCTGAGCGCCGAACAGGTCAATGCCACCCACGCGTTGGTCGGCATCGCTAACGGGAGCAATATCCGGCCCGGCGGCCTGGATACCGCCTGGCGCCTCGAATACTCTGGTGCTGAAAGCGGCCCCTGGACACTCATTGCCAGCGGAACCTGCCAGGCCCAAAATCTCTCCACCTGTGGCAATCAGGACTCCGCGATTCCCCAAATCACCGTCCACCATCTCACCCCCCATCACACCTACTACGCCCGCGCCGTCGCCGAAAACGCCCTCGGCCGCGACCAGCAGCAGATCGAATTCACCACCACCGCGATCGCCCCCCCGGAAGTGCCTTCTCGCATCTGTGAAAAAGCCAGACATGGATATACAAGTCCAATCTGCAACATCCCCCATACCACCTCCATCGACCTCGAACCGCAGATTGAGTCCAACGGCGCCGAAACCACCTACGTCATCGAATCGGCCGCCGCCAAAGGCGGTCCCTTCGCCCCGGTTCCCGGCGGCAGCGGCTCCGTCACCACCGCCCAGGACTTCGCCGACCCCGCCGTCACCCTCACCGGCCTCACCCCCGAAATCACCTACTACCTCCGCGTCACCGCGACCAACGAAAAGGGCACCGCCGTCTCCGAAGAAATTCACGCCCTCACCGCCTCCATCCACCCCCTGGCCGCCTCAGTAGGGACCACCGGCGTCGCCGCCAACTCCGCTCACGTCCTCGGCGTTGTAAGGCCCCAGACCTTCGAAACCGACTGGCGCTTCGAATACGCCCCTGCCGAAGCCGATGGCTCCGCCCCCGTCTCGGCCAGCCCCGCCTGGACCACCCCTCCCGCTGCCGAAGGCGTTATCTCCACCGCCGAAGCCGACGAAGAAAGCCACAAAGTCCAGGCCGACCTCACCGGCCTCCAACCCGCCACCGCCTACTACGTTCGTCTCTTCGCCGAAAACGAACCCGAACCCGGGGTTACCTACACCTCCACCGCCGAACCGGCCCCCTTCGAAACCGCCGGCCCGCCCCTCGCCGAGACCTTCGCCACCCACGCCATCGACGGCGAATCGATGCGCGCCATCGGCTCCGTCGAGCCCCACGGCTACGAAACTCACTACTACTTCCAGTACGTAACCCAGGAACGATTCAAAGCAACCGCATGGGCTGAAGCCGAAAGCACCCCCGAACTCGAACTCGACCCGGGCGTCAGAAAAGGTTTCGAAGGCCGCTTCGAAGGCTACGAAACCAAGATCCTCGGCGCCGACCTCTCCGGTCTCTCCCCCGGAACCACCTACGACTACCGCATCCTTGCGACCAGCACCTCCCCCGGCAACCCGGTCATCCCCGGCGCCCCCCAGACCCTCACCGTCCCCACCCCCGCCCCCGAAGAGGCGCAGGCTCCCTGCCCCAACCAGGCCCTCCGCACCGGCCCCTCCGCCGATCTCCCCGACTGCCGCGCCTACGAGCAGCTCACCCCGGCCGACAAGGAAGGCGCCCAGGAACTCTTCCACTACGGCGGTGGCATCAACGCCACCGCCCTGGTCGGCGAAGACGGCGACCACCTCGCGCTCGAGACCAACGTCACCGCCTGGGGCTCGGGCCCGCGCGCCGGCCAGGCCCCCTACCTGTTCTCCCGCACCCCCGCCGGCTGGCGGCTAACCGCCACCTCGCTCCAGCCCGAAACCGGCGTCTCCCAGCTCGACGCCGGCCTCTTCGAACCCGACCTCGGCCAAATCGCCTTCCGCTCTGGCTATCAAACTTCCTCCGGCGGCGGCGAATCCCCCAACCTTGAATACCGCGCCGGGCCTCCCGGCGGCCCCTACGCCACCGTCGCCTCCGTCCCCCGGGCTCAGGTGGGGAGCGGAGGCGGCTGGGTCGCCGCCTCCGCCGACTTCTCCAAGCTCATCCTCCAGGTCGAAGACCGCAAGCTCGTCAACCCCCAGATCACCACCAAAAGCGGCTCCGACCTCTACGAATACACCGCCCAGGCGGGGTTGCGTCAGGTCAACCTCGGCCTCGGCACCTGCGGCGCCCAGATCGTCCGCGGCCTCGAAAGCGGCGAAGGGGAGGCCAGCAGCGCCCACGCCGTCTCCGCCGACGGCTCCCGCGTCTTCTTCGAAGCCGTCCCCGGCTCCAACTGCTCCGAACCGACCCACCTCTTCGTCCGCGTCGATGGAGCCGAAACCCGCGACCTCGGCCCCTACCGCTTCCTCGCCGCCAACCCCGCCGGCACCGAGCTCCTGCTCGAAAAGCACCTCGGCGAAACCCACGAAATCTTCCTCTACGAAGTCGAAGCCGCCGCTCTAAAGCCGCTTTTCTCCACCCGCGACCCCAATACGCCGATTGAAGCCGTCGTCTCCAGTGATTTCACCGCGATCTACCTCTACTCCACCCAGCAGCTGACCGCCGAAGCCCCGCCGCCCTCCCCCGGCGTATTCGATTCCAAGGATCTCTACCGCTACGACCTCTCCACCGAAACTCTCCGCTTCCTCGTCCAGGTCTCCCAGGCCCCCCTTCCCCACCTCAGCCCCGACGGCCGCTACGCCTACCTCGATTCCTCCCACGCCGGGCTTCCCGCCCTGCCCGGCGGCGGCATCGAACCCGGCGTGCTCGAAAACGGCCAGCCCGTCCATAGCCCGCAGGTCTATCGCTACGACAGCGCCCAGGGCGTCATCCAGTGCCTCTCTTGCGCCTCGCCCTTCGACCCCGAACCGAGGCTTCGCTCCTTCTTCGGCGCCCGCCCGTTCGAAGGCCGCACCCGATCGCTCGACGGCCAGCCGGAATTGACCTTCGCCTCGGCCGACGGCGGCTTCGCCTTCTTCTCCACCCCCGCCGCCCTCCTCCCCTCCGACGTCGATGGCGAACTCCGCCCCGAATTCGGTAACCCGAGCGGAGCCAACGAATACAGCAGCCTCGGCGGAGAAACCTCCCCCTCCAGCGACATCTATGAGTGGCGTCGCAACGGCCTCGACGGCTGTCGCCGCATCCAGGGCTGCCTCGCCCTCATCACCGACGGTCGCGGCGGCCTCCAGAACCTCCTCCTCGGCTCCACCCCCTCCGGCCGCGACGTCTTCATCTCCACCCGCTCCCAGCTCGGCCCCTCCGACGACGACACCGCCGGCGATATATACGACGTCCGCATCGGCGGCGGCATCCCGCCCGCCCCGCCCCGCCCGGTCGAATGCGAGGGCGACGCCTGCTCCCACCCCGTCCCCGCCCCAAACGACCCGACTCCCTCCAGCGAATCCTTCCACGGCGCCGGCAACGAACACCCCGCCAAGGGTGGTAAAGGCAAAGGCAAGAAACACCCCCACAAGAAACACCACAAGGCCAAGAAGCACCATCAGCGAGCTGCCGGCCACAACCATGGAGGTGGCAAGTGAAACGCCGCATCGCACCCCTCGCCCTCGGTGCCTGCCTCCTCGCGGCTTTCGTCCTGCCCGCCTCCGCCGCAGCCCTGCCCCAACCCCCTGGTAGCGAAAACCACTTCGAAATCGAACCCGGCAGCTTCCATTTCACCCAGGCCACCACCCAGGCCGCCGCCCATTCCGACTGGGTCGTCTCCTTCGACTTCGCCCACTTCAAAACCGGCCCCAGCAAAGGCAAGCCCTACAACGACGCCCGCAACATCGTCGTCAACCTCCCCGCCGGCTTCGTCGGCAACAACACCGCCGTCCCCACCTGCACCGCCGCCCAGCTCGCCGGTCAGACCGGCAAGACCGGGCATCTCGCCCTCTGCCCGGTCGCCACCCAGGTCGGCCAGATCACCCTGACGGTAAGTCCGCCCGAAGGCTCCCAGCTAGTAATCACCAGCCCTGTCTACAACATGGAAGTCACCAGCTTCGGCACCACCGCCGCCCTCGGCTTCAAGGTCGCCGGCCTCTTCACCCAGATCCTCCCGATCAGCGTCCGCCCCGGCGACTCCGGCCTCACCGTCACCACCCCCAATATCTCCAAACTGGGCGAACCCCGCAACGTCACCTTCACTACCTGGGCCCTTCCCGCCTCCCACGAACACGACGCCCAGCGCGGTGTGATCTGCACCACGCCGGTCGGCCAACCCTTGGCCTGCGTCAGCGAACTCGGTGGCCCCCAGGAAGCCAAGATCCCGGTCATGCCCTTCCTCTCTAACCCCACCAGCTGCGGCCCCTTCAAAGCCACGATCGAAGCCTATTCCTGGGAGGAACCCGAAAACCTCTCCACCGAAAGCGCCGAAACCGCCCCGATCGAAGAATGCGAACGCGTCCCCTTCCACCCCTCGATCGAAGCCACCCCGACCACCGACGCCGCCGAATCGCCCACCGGCCTCAACTTCTCCATGCTCGTCCCCCAGACCTACGAAAACCCCTTCTCGATCGCCACCGCCAATCTCCGCGACGCCGTCGTCACCCTGCCCGAGGGCTTCTCCTTGAACCCCTCCGCCGGCTCCGGCCTCGGCGTCTGCACGCCGCAGCAGTATCGGGCCGAGACCGCTCTGTCGCTGCCCGGCGCAGGCTGCCCGCCGGAATCCAAGGTCGGCGCGGTCGAAGTCGAAACCCCCGTCCTCGCCGAGAAGGTGCTCGGCTCCGTCTACGTCGCCAAGCCCTTCGACAACCCCTTCAACTCGCTGCTGGCCCTCTACATCGTCGCCAAGGTCCCCGACCGCGGCATCATCGTCGAGGCCGCCGGCCGGGTCGAACCAAATCCGGTGACCGGCCAGCTGACCACCACCTTCCTCGATAACCCCCAGCAGCCCTTCAACAAGTTCACCCTCAAGTTCCGCCAGGGCGTCACCTCGCCCCTCGTCAGCCCCCCGGTCTGTGGTCGCTACACCGCCCTCGCCGACCTCACCCCCTGGTCGGCCCCGCTCAGCCCCCAACATCTGATCAGCGAATTCGAAATCGAACACGGCATCGGCGGCGGCCCCTGCCCCTCCGGCGGCACGCCGCCCTTCCATCCGATCCTCAACGCGGGCACGATCAACAACCGTGCCGGCTCCTACTCCCCCTTCTACATCCGCCTCTCAAGGCAGGACGGCGAACAGGAGATCACCCACTTCTCGATCAAGCTGCCGCCCGGCGTGACCGGCAAGCTGGCCGGGATCCCGCTCTGCACCGACGCCGAGATCGCCAAAGCGATCTCGCGCTCCCACGTAAACGAAGCCGCGCTCGAGGAAGCCGACCCCTCCTGCCCGGGGGGAAGCGAGGTGGGGAGGACCCTGGTCGAAGCCGGCGTCGGCTCGGTCCTCGCCCAGGCCCCCGGCAAGGTCTACCTCGCCGGCCCCTACCACGGCTCCGCGATCAGCGTGGTCGCGATCACCGACGCCCACGTCGGCCCCTTCGACCTCGGCACTGTCGTCGTCCGTGAGGCGCTGAAAGTCAATCCCGAAACCGGCGAAGTCTTCGTCGACGCCACCGGCTCAGACCCCCTGCCCCACATCGTCGACGGCATCCCCACCCATCTGCGCAACATCCGTATCTACATGGACCGCCCCGAATTCGTCCTCAACCCGACCAGCTGCGAACGCACCTCGACGGCTTCGACGGTGTTGGGCTCTGGCAAGGACTTCGCCTCCGAAGCCGACGACCGGCCGGTGACGATCAGCAGCCCCTTCCAGGCGGCCGACTGCGCGGCACTGCCCTTCAAGCCGAAGCTGAAGCTGAGCCTCAAGGGCGCCACCAAGCGCGGTGGCACCCCGGCCTTCCGGGCGGAACTGACGATGAAGCCCGGCGAAGCCAACATCGGCAAAGCCCAGGTCACGATCCCGCACTCGGAGTTCCTCGACAACGCCCACATCGGCACCGTCTGCACCAGGGTGCAGTTCAACGCCGGCAAGGTCCCCGGGGAAGGCTGCCCCGCGGCCTCCGTCTACGGCCACGCCAGGGCGATCACGCCGATCCTCTCCGACCCGCTCGAAGGGCCGGTCTACCTTCGCTCCTCAGAACACAAGCTGCCCGACCTGGTCGCGGCCCTCAACAACGGGGAGATCAACATCGCCCTCGACGGGCGCATCGACTCGATCAACGAAGGCCAGATCAGAAACACCTTCGAAACCGTCCCCGACGCCCCGGTGTCCAAGTTCGTCTTGACCATGGACGGCGGCAAGAAAGGCCTGCTGGAAAACAGCACCAACCTCTGCAAGGGCACGCACCGCGCCGAAGCCAACTTCACCGGTCAAAACGGCAAGGTCCACGACTTCCGCCCGGCGCTTCAGGTGAAGTGCGGCAAGGGCGCCAAGAAGGGCAAGCGCCCCCACGGCAAGCACTAGATGCGCGCCAGGGGGACAAGGGCCGGGATCCTGGCCCTTGTCCTGCTGGGGGGCGTGTGCGCGATCGCGGTGGGCGCGACGATCCAGTTCGAAGGCGTGCGGATCACCGTGCTCAGCCAGGTCGAGCCCTACAAGCTGCCGAGGAGGAGCACGGCCCCGATCGCGGTCTTCGTCGCCGGCCATCTGCAGAGCGCCGAAGGCGGCATTCCCCCTCAGCTACAGAAGCTGACCGTCCAGGTCAATCGCCACGGCCTGCTGCAGTCGAAGGGGCTGCCGGTCTGCCGTACCGCCCAGATCCAGCCGGCGTCGAGCGAAAGAGCGCTCGCCGATTGCGGCCCGGCGCTGATCGGCTCGGGCCAGTTCTGGGCCAACATCGTCCTGCCCGGCCAGAGCCCCTACCCGACCCACGGCCGCCTGCTGATCTTCAACGGCCGCAAGGGCGCCAAGCCCACCCTGCTCGCCCACATCTACACCACCAATCCCTTCAACACCTCCTTCGTGATCGCCTTCGCGATCAAGCACATCTCCAAGGGCCCCTACGGGACGGAGCTGAGCGCCTCGCTTCCCCAGGCGCTGGGCTCCTGGGGCTACCTGGACCGGATCAAGCTCACCCTGCGGCGCAAATACACCTACAGGGGCAGGCAGCTGAGCTACTTCAACGCCGCCTGCCCGGCCCCGGGGAGAGCCAAGCGGACGGTCTTCCCGCTCGCCTACGTCTCCTTCGACTTCGCCGGGCGCCCGGCGGTGGGTGCGACCGTGAACAAGTCGTGCGGGGTCAAGGGATGACGAGGGCAACTCTTGCTTCCCGGGGGGCGCGAACACCCGACCTCGCCCGCGAGATCTTCATCGCCGCCCTGAACGAGGGAGATCTCGAGACGGCCACCGCCGTGCTGGCTCGTCATGCCTGCCTGATCACCGCCGACGCGACCGCGGTCCACGGCCGCGAGGAGATCCGCGCCCTGCTCCGCCAGATGGTCGAGCGTGGCACCTCGATCGAGGTCGAGCTCTCGAGCGCTTTGTGCGCCTATGACGTCGCCCTGCTGAGCGAGCGCTGGCGGATCGAGTCCCGGGGGGTGGAGGGCGCCTCCTTCGTGCGCAGGACCAGCGCTAACGTCGTGCTGCGGCGCATCGAGGAGGAATGGAAGCTCGTCCTCCTCGTCCCCTGGGGAGAGGCTCGATCGGGAGGCGAGGTTCTCGGATGAGGCATAGGCCCACATGCGCCCAGGTCGTCCTCCTCGCTCTCCTGGCGCTCGTCCTCGTCCCGGCGCCGGCATCGGCCTCCTACGATCCGGTCGGCTCCGGCACGACCAAGCTGACGCTCGACAAGGGCTTCCTCGCCTTCCTGAAGAAGGACGGGGTGACGCTCGGCGCCAACGCCCCGGCGAGGCTCAGGGCCGGGACCCTCGTCCTCCCCGTCTCCGGCGGCCTGCTCGACCCGACCGTCGGCAAGGGGCAGATCGAAGGGCCCGGCGCGCTCGTCTTCAAGGGCCGCAAGAAGGTCCCCTTCAAGGACATAACGGTGAAGACCACGCACTCCCCCCTGGTGGCGAAAGTGGGGGGGAGCCAGCTCAAGGTCGCCGACTCCGGCAGGCTCTCGTTCAAGCGCGAAGGCTTCGGCACCGACTTCTCCGCCGCGAAGTTGAAGCTGACGGCCAAGGTGGCCGAGCGCCTCGACAAGAAGCTGCGCCCGAAGCTGCCCTTCGTGGCGGGGCAGGCGCTCGGCACCCTCGCCAGCAAGACCCAGCCGCGGACGATCGCCGTCCTGGAAGCCGGCAGGGCCACGGTCGTCCTGGACGCCGGCTTCCTCGCCAAGCTGAACGCCCTCTTCGTCTCGGTCAACCCGATCTTCCCCGCCGAACACTCCGGGCCGACCTTCACCTTCCCGATCATCATCGGTGGAGCGATCGCTCCCGACGCCTCCTCGGGCACGCTGCGCACGGGGGGTGACGTCGAACTACTGCAGCTCGGCGGCGGCCAGGTCTTCTGGCACGAATTCTGGCTCGACCTCGGCGCCAGGGTCGACTCCGCCGAAGCCGACCTGCAGCCCTCGCCGCCCTACGCCGGCAAGGCGGGCCGCATCGGCCTCTTCGACGCGAACACGGGCGGGTCCGCGATCTCCTCCGATCCGGGCGCTCGCACGATCGCGGTCGCGGGCCTCCCGCTCACCCTCCAGGCCCAGACCGCCGCGACGCTGAACCAGCTCTTCGCCGAAGGCAAAGAAGACTTCAGGCCCGGCGATCCGCTCGGCACGCTCTCGTTCACGGCACAGGGGCAGTAGATGCCTTAGCCTGCCGCCACCTCCGCGCACAGCTCCGCCAGGCCGATCGCCTCGACTCCCGGTGCCAGACGGAACCGCTCGTCCCCCGGGTAAACGATGAAGCTGCGTTGCGGTGCGATGTCCTCGATCGCGGACCTGAGTCCCCGTTCGACCTTCGGCGCCAGCGTGCGCTTGATCTCCACCGTCCACTCGCTCCCGTCCCGCCAGGTGAGGACCAGGTCGACCTCGGCGCCTCCCGCGGTCCGGTAGAAGCTCGGCTCCGCCCGGCGCCCCGCAAGGCCGATCAGGTTCTCGATCGCCATCCCCTCCCAGCTCGCGCCGGCGATCGGGTGGCCAAGCAGGGCATCCTTGTCCACCAAGCCCAGCAGGGCGTGCAGGAGCCCGCTGTCGCGGACGTAGACCTTCGGCGATCGGACGAGTCGCTTGCCGACGTTCGTCAAGCGCGGCGGCAGGCGCCGGACCAGGAGTAGGTCGACCATCAGGTCGAGGTAGTGGGCGATCGTCTTGCTGTCCACGCCCATGCTTCGTGCGAGCTGCGCCGCGTTCGTGAGTCCGCCCTGGCGATGGGCGAGCATCGTCCACAGCCGCCGCAGCGTCTCGGCCGGGATCCGCGGCCCGAGTTGCGGGATGTCGCGCTCCAGGTAGGTGCGGATGAAGTCCCCGCGCCATTCCAGGCTGGTCGCGTCGTCATCCGCCAGGAAGCTGTTTGGAAAGCCGCCGCGCACCCAGAGCCGGTCGAGCTCTTCGTCGCCCACCTCGACGATGTCGAAGGGCGACAGCTCGACGAAGGCGACCCGTCCTGCCAGCGTCTCACCGCTCTGCGCGAGCAGCTCGATCCCTGCCGAGCCGAGGAGCAGGAACCTGCCGGTTCCCTTGCCTTCGCGGCGGCCTTGGTCGATGACGCCGCGCAGCGCTTCGAACAGTCCGGGGGCGCGATGGATCTCGTCGAGGATGACCAGCTCGGAGGCGTGATCCTCGAAGTAGAGCACCGGCTCGTCCAAGCGGGCGCGATCCGCTACGGACTCGAGGTCCAAGTAGGTTGCGCTGCGTCCCTCGGCGATCGCCAAGGCAAGCGTGGTCTTGCCGGCCTGCCGAGGCCCGATCAACGCGACCGCCGGCATGTGCTCCAGTGCCTGGGAGACCTCCGTCGCGATCCTTCTGCTAATCATCCTTGCAATTATGGAGCTTAACTCCATAATTGCAAGTCCTAAAGCCCATCTTCAGCCCTCGGGCAGGTTCGCCAGGTCGGCTCGGTCCTGCTCCCTGTCCTGCGCCTGCTTCATCTCGCGCCGCGCCCTTGATCGCGCTCATCTGCTTGCAGAGCGCGTGCACCCGGGCAAGTCGCTCGCTCATCGGAGCGTTGCGATCCGCTTCGAGGCGCAGGGCCCGCGCCCTCTTCAACTCACTTGACATCGCCGCTGAGCGCTTTTTCCGTCATGCACGTCAGTCTAGCTTGCGCTCTCTGTGGCCCGGGAACCAGAAAGCGATCCGCTCGAGTCAGCTCCAGATCGCACAGATCGGCGCCGCGGCGATTCGCTTGTCCAACTGGAACGAGGCCGGTCCCGTGTGGAATACGACTCCACCGATGAAGCGCTCACCGAGGCGGTCCCTGAGCCAAGCGAGGTGCCGGGCCGCGCCACGGTCGGGTGCGGCATCGGCCTTCACCTCGAAGGCGAGAACATCTCGCCCACCGATCTCAGCGAGGACGTCGACCTCGTGGCGCCCGTGCTCCTCGCGCAGGTGGTACAGGCGGGGCCTCGTCTCACCCGTCGCTGCCTCGGCACGGAGCTGAGCGCCGACGAAGGTGTCGAGCAGGCGCCCGAGGAGGTCGCCGTCACGCAGAACGGCGCCTGTGTCGAGTCGCAGGGCCGCCATCGCGATGGCGGGGTCGAGGAAGTAGCGCTTCGGGCTCAGCGAGAGGCGACGCAGCCTGTTCGAGGTCCACGCCGGCATCGCCTCGACGACGAACAGGTTGGTGAGGAGCTGCTCGTAGGCGATAGCGGTCTTGCGGTTGACCCCCGCCGCGCGCAGCAGCGTGGCGTCGGTGACGATACCCGCGGAGTTCAGCGCGTAGGCCTCGAAGTAGCGCCGCAGGCGGGCTGGATCGCGTCCCGGATCGATGCCGGCCGCGTCCCGGGTCAGGAGCTGGTCGACGTAGCCCTCCAGCCACCGTGTCCTGGCGGAGGGAGTCATCAGCAGCGCAGGATCGGGGAAGCCGCTCCTCGAGGCCAGCTCGACATAGTCGCGAAGGTCGAGCGGGTTGCCGGGCGCGCTGGGAAGCTCGCCGCCGGCGAGGCGATCGAAGAGCGATGGCCCGCCCGCGGCGCCGTTCAGCTCGCGAACCGTCATCCCGTACATGGGCACGCGCACGACGCGACCGGTTCCCGGCCAGGTTGCCGTCTCGAGGTCGGCACGAACCGAGCCGGCGAGGATGAACCGACCGGGCCGAGGGTCGTGGTCGACCGCCCGCTTCACCGCGCCGAGGACGGAGGGGACCTCCTGCCACTCGTCGAGCAGGATCGGCTCCTCGTACTCGCCCAGGGCGACGTCGGGATCGGCGCGGAACACCGCGGCTTCGGCAGGGCGGTCGAGATGAACGGTGCCGGCGGCATGGCGGGCTGCGGTCGTGGTCTTGCCGCTCGCCCGCGGCCCGGTGAGCATCAGGGCCGGAAGCTCGGCCAGCAGCTTGCCGATCGTCGCGTCGACGAGCCGCGGCTTGTAGGCAGTCGCCTCCATCGGCAGTGATAATACTGAAATTCGCCACTCTTTACTACTCTTTTTCGCCAAGCAAGACTACTGATATTCGCCGCTTGTTGGCGGCATCAGGCGCCAGAAGGCTGCCACCAAGCGCGGCGGATCGCATGTTGAAAACTATTCTCTATCTATTTAGAGACGCCATCCTCTAAAATACGGCGCAGTGGCGAGGGCGCAGACGGAACCGGGTGGGGATGGGGACGCGCCGCGCCCGCTTGCCGCCTACCGGCTGCCTCGCGGTCGGCATGGGCTGCCGCGGGAGCTCGTCGCGGAAAGCCAGCGCTGGCGCTTGCTCGGCGCCGCCGCCGAAGAGCTTGCCGATCGCGGTTACGCGGAGGTCACGGCGCGCGGGATCGCCGTCCGCGCCGGGGTCTCGCCGGCCACCTTCTACGGGAACTTCGAGGACGTCGACGATTGCCTGGGCGCCGCCTTCGCCGTGGCGGCGGGGTGCCTCTCCGATCTCGTCTCCGGCGCCTGCGAGCGCCCGCTGAGATGGCCCGAGCGGCTGAGCGCCGCGGTCCGGGCAAGCCTCGACTTCGTCGACGCCGAGCCGGCGCTCGCCCACCTCCTTCTCGCCGAAGCGCCCGCGGGGGTGCCCGCTATCGCCGCATCGCGCGAGGACCTGGTCGCCGAGCTGCTCGAGCGCCTCTGCGATGGGCGCGACCTGCGTGGCGAGATGGCCGGCGGGTTGCCGTTGTCCACCGAGCGCCTCCTTCTCGGCGGCGTCTTCGCCTTCGTCGGCGACGCGGTCGCGGCCGGTGCCGGTGAGCGGCTGGCCGACGCCGGCCCGCAGCTGGTTCAGCTGCTGCTCACTCCTTACGTCGGCCGAGCCGAGGCGGTCAGGTGCGCCGCCGTTGGCGGTGACGCTCGGTGAGCCGGCGACTGCGAATCGACGAGGTTCGGCCGGCCCTGCCGCGCCGATATGTCACCGTCCACCAGCGCCGCCGCCTGATCGACGCGATCGTCGAGCTCACCGTCGAGCAGGGCTACGAGGCGACGACGGTCAACGAGATCGTCAAGCGCGCCCGCATGGGGCGGGCGACCTTCTACGCGAACTTCGAGGGCAAGCTGCACCTATTCCTCACCGCCGTCGAAGTGACGCTGGCCGAGGCCGCGGTCGCGGTCGAAGCGGCGTGCAGGGAGGCCGAGCCCGAGTGGGAAGAGCGGGTGCAAGCCGGGCTCGGCGCGCTGCTCGTCTTCGCCGACGAGCGCCGCGCCGCCGTTCGGGCGTGCACGGTCGACGCCCTGGCAGTTCCCGCCACCTCGGCTCTTCACGACGCCGCGATCCGGCGCTGCGTCGAGCAGATGCGCGCCCACGCGCCCGCCGGGACCGGCCTTCCGGAAACCACCGAGGAGATGCTTGCCGGCGGCGTCGTCTCGCTGATCCGCCAGAGATTCAGGAGCGGCCGAACCGGGCAGTTCATCGACCTTCTGCCCGAGCTGACCAAGTTCGTCACGGCGCCCTATCGCAACGCGCTGACGGCCGCTTGATGAGCCGGCGGCGATCACGGGCGCTCCTCGGCGCCGCTAGGATTCGGCTTGCCAGAGCCTCGGAGGGGTGCCGGAGTGGTTGAACGGGGCAGTCTCGAAAACTGTTGGCGTCGCAAGGCGCTCGTGGGTTCGAATCCCACCCCCTCCGCTATGTGATGTCTCGGGACATCGGAGACAGATGTCTCGCGACATCGTAGACACCTCAACCCCCTCCGCTATGCAGAGTGCGGTGACGTCAGCAACGAGGCGTCATTGCAGCGCATAGGTGCGGCGCATGAAGCGATCGAATTGGGGCACCGTGAACGCAGCCAGGCCATGGCCTGGCGTATAGAGCAGGCCCTTGTCGATCAGGCGCGAACGCGTTGGGCCCATTTGCTCGGAGCTGCGATCGAGCAAGGTTGCGACATCCTTTGCCTGTTGGGCTCCGGGCCCAAGCTCGGCCATCGCCCGCATGTAGCGAAGCTCTAGCTCGGTCGTGCGCTCCGCGCGGACTCGGAAGAAGCTGCTGTCCAACTTGGCCTCCACTGCCTCGCGCGCGTTCTCGACGTCCATCAGGGTGATTGGTGAGGCTTCGGCAAGGTCCCAGAGCACGTTGCCGTACTCCTGCAGGAAGTAGGGATATCCCCCGGTGTAGTCGACGATCGCTGCGATCGCCGGCCGGGCATAGGCAACATCGAGTCGCTCCGCCGGGTCGACGAGCGCCTGCTCAGCCTCGATAGCCGAGAGCTCGCCGATTTGCGGGAACTTGAACAGGCGCTCGGCATAGGACTTCGCCTCTCCCGCGAGACGAGGCAGCTGCGGGAGTCCGGCGCCAACCAAGGTGATCGGCAATTGGCGCTGCACCGTCTTGTGAAGGGCGGCTATCAGCGCCTCCAGCTCGGGCGTGGTGAGAAAGTGCACCTCATCGACCAGGAAGACCACGCCGCTGTCGTGCTCTCGCGCTGCCTCCCCCAGCGCAACCAGAAGGTCGGTCAGATCATCGTCAAGCGCGCCACTGTCCGCGAAGCCCTCCGCTGCCTCCACATCGAGTCCGGCGCTCAGGCTGCCATCGCTGGTCAGGGTCAGCTGAAAGGACTTCAGCACTGCCGCCGCGCGGGTCGCCCGCTTTTTCCAACGGACTTTGGGCGCCAGCTGGAAGAGGGCACGACGAACAAGCTGGCCCATCCGTTGCCCGAACTCGGTGCCCTTCGTGATCTCGGCCTCCACCGTGATCCAATCTCGTTCGCGCGCCTTCTCCTCGAAGCTCGTCAAGAGAACTGTCTTGCCGACGCCCCGCAGGCCAGTGATCAACATGGACTGCTCGGTATGGCCGCGGCGCAGGCGATCGAGGAGTATCTCGAAGGACTCCAGCTGGTCATCGCGCCCCACGAGGGCTGGGGGGCGGGCACCGGCATTGGGCGTATACGGGTTGTCGTGGGGGCGCACCACAAAAAGATTATCAATCTTATCTGTCTTTATCTAAGTTCGATAAACTATGAAAAACTTCATAAGACAGACGTCGAAGTTCCACAGGCGGTCAACGCCTTAACGATTGCCTAAGCTGCCGAACCCCTAAGCACCCCGGTGTGTTTGGGAAGATGCGATGGTCTGGATCATGGGAACACGAGGGAGGTATCTGGTGGGGAAGAAGAGCTTCGCCGCGTTGAGCGCGGCAGTCCTGACCTTCGCGATGCTGGCGGCGCCGTTCGCCCAGGCTGCCGAAGTGACGCGGGAAAGCTACAAGGAAGCGGTCGAACCGATCTGCAAGACCAACGTGCAGGCCAACGAACGGGTCCTCAAGGGCGTCAAAGGCAAAGTCAAGGCGGGCAAGCTGGCGGCGGCGGCGACCCAGTTCTCGAAGGCCGCGACCGCGCTTCACAAGGCGATCGGCAAGCTCAAGGCCGTTCCCCAGCCGACCGCCGACGAAGCCAAGCTCGGCAAGTGGATCAAATACATCGAAGAAGAGGAAGGCTACTTCCTGCAGATCGCCAAGAAACTCAAGGACGGCAACAAGAACGGCGCCCTGGCGATGCAGATCCGTCTCTCCCACACGGCCACCCTCGCCAATAACCAGGTCCTCGCCTTCGAATTCAAATACTGCCATGTGGAACCCTCGAAGTTCAGCTGAGCAGACGATGCGGGGCGGTGCCAGGCTCTAAGATCGAGCCGCAGCATCGTCCCGCCCAGGTAGCTCAGTTGGTAGAGCACTTCCATGGTAAGGAAGGGGTCACGAGTTCGAGTCTCGTCCTGGGCTTCGCGGTCGCCCGGCGAGCCGCGGTTCGCATCCCTTGACCGTTAGGCTGCCGCTTCGTGGACTTCGCCCTGACGGATGAGCAAGAGGACTTCGTCGACGCGATCCGGCGCTACTGCGATCACGAGTGCGGCACGCCGGATCAGCGCGAGCGTCTCACCGAGGGCTACACCGAGCACCACAACGAGACGATCTACAAGGAAATGGCCGATCTCGGCTGGCTCGGGGTGACGATCCCCGAGGAGTACGGTGGCTCGGGCGGCACCATGCTCGACGCCTGCATCTTCATGGAGGAGACCTCGCGGGCGCTCGCCCCGATCGGCGGCTACGCGACGACGCTGATCGTCGCCGGCGCGACCAAGCGCTTCGGCACCGAGGCGCAGAAGGAAGAGATCCTCGGCGGGATCTCGGAGGGCGCGGTCGAGGCGATCGCGATGACCGAGCCCGAGGCCGGCTCCGACGTCGGCGCCCTCTCGACCTTCGCCGAGAGCGTCGACGGCGGCTACGTGCTCAACGGCCAGAAGGTCTTCTGCTCCAACGCCCACATCGCCGACCACGTCCTCGTCGTCTGCCGCACCACCCGCTCGGCCTCAAAGCACGAGGGGATGACGATGATCTGGGTCCCGCGCGAGACCGAGGGCCTCGAGGTCGTCCCGATCGACACGATGGGCGGCCGCGACACCAACCACCTCTACTTCACCGATGTCGAGGCGCCCGCCGACGCCGTCCTCGGCCAGGTCGACCAGGCCTGGACGCAGCTGATGGCCGGGCTCAACGTCGAGCGCCTGATCCTCGCCGCGACGATGCTAGGCATCGCCCAGCGCGTCTTCGACGACCTGATCGTCTACGTCAAAGAACGCGAGCAGTTCGGCCGCCCGATCGGCTCCTTCCAGTCGTTGCAGCACCGCATCGCCGACATGGCGACGGACATCGAGGCGGCCCGCCTGATGACCCGCTGGGTCGCCAGCCTGACCGACGAGGATCCCGACCGGATGCTGCCCCGCGAGGCCTCGATGGTGAAGCTCTTCGTCACCGAGGTGACCAAGCGCGCCGCCCTCGAGGGCATGCAGATGATGGGCGGCTACGGCTACGCCTCCGAGTACGACATGGAGCGCCTCGTCCGCACCTCCCTGGTCTCGACGATCTACGGCGGCACCTCGGAGATCCAGCGCAACATCATCGCCAAGACGTTCGGGCTCTGAGACCGGCATACTTCCGCCTGCAGGAGTGAGAGCGCCCGTAGCTCAGTGGTCAACGGGCTTTTAACGAGGCCCAAAGAGCGCCGGTCTTTCAAGCCGGAGGTCGAGAGTTCGATTCTCTCCGGGCGCATTTCGTTGGGTTCCGGGCAGGGCGGGTGAGTCGCCGCATAGGTGGCGGGAAATCCGCCGCATAGGTGGTGGGAAATCCGCCACATGTCGCTACCCTTGACCAATGGCCAAACCGCCTGAGCTCAATCCATTCAACTTTTCCAAGCCCGCCCGGGCCGATGAACTAATAAATCGCGAGAGCGAGCTCAGCCTCCTGGTCAGGCTTGCCGAGGAGCATTCCAATAGTCGCCTAACCGCTCCTCGCCGCTATGGCAAGACAACTCTCCTCAAGAGAGTCCGGGGTGAGGCGAAGGAGCTGGGCATGCATACGGTCTACGTCAATCTCTACGGCCTTCTCTCGGCGCATGAGGCGGCCGACCGGATCGAGGACGCCTACAGGCGAAGCTTGCAGGGCGCTGTGCGCAACCTGGTAGTGGGGCTTATTCGCACTTTTCGGCCGACCGCGAAAATTCCGAAGACCGGCGTGAGCGTCGAACCTTCGATCGAGCCCGAGATTGGTCGACGGATCAGTTGGCTCTTGGATCTTCCGGTCAAGCTGATGGAGAGCACTGGGAATTCAACGCTGGTCATCTTCGACGAGTTTCAAGACATCCTCTCCACAAAGCCACCGCTGGACGGACTGATTCGCAGTCGGCTGGAGCAGCACGAGGCTGCGGCGAGCTACATCTTCGCCGGCTCTCATCCCGGCATGATGAATCGCCTATTCGCCGATCGGGCCCGGCCTTTCTACGGCCAGGCTCGGGCTGTGCGGTTGGAGCCCCTGCCTCCGGGGGCCCTCTCCCAATACATCGGCGAACGCTTCGATCGCAGCAAGCGAGACATCGGCGAAATAATCGATCCTCTTCTCGAAACAGCGCGGGGTCATCCTCAGAGGGCAATGCTGCTCGCCCACTTTCTTTGGCAGGAGACTCCACGCGGGAAGAAAAGCGGCGCTTCTGCCTGGCAGAGAACCATGCATCAGGTTTACCTTGAGCTGAAGGATGAGTTCAATTCGATCTGGAACGGCATCGGCGACGCAGAAAGGCGGACATTGGCGGCAGTAGCCAGCGCACCGGATCCGCTGAAGAAGGATGTCTTGGAGCGGTTGCAGTTGCCCAGGTCTACGGCGCGGGATGCTCGCGACCGCTTGATAGAGGATGGCTACGTCCAAGGCGATCCGGACGACCTCGAGATCGTCGACCCCCTACTGGCTCTCTGGGTGCTGCGCGGCAGGCAGAGTCTGGCCGAGCCTATAGCCGAGTCAGAACGGGACTGAACGATGTCCTCTGGCGACCTCTGGAATCCGAGTGCCACGCGGCGATTGCCCGACCGGCCATCACTTATCGCCGAGCGCTATCCTTCGGTCCAGCCTCGTGCCTCGGCCCGGGGTTTTTCCTTGTAACGGCGCGTAAAGCAATCGAGGGAGCAAATGGCTCGCGGAGATGTCCGCATTGCGGTGACGCTGGCTTGCGAAGACTGCAAGCGGCGCAACTATCAGACAAACAAGTCCCGGCGAAACTCGCCGGATCGGATCGAGCTGCGCAAGTTCTGCCATTGGTGTGGGCACCACACGGCGCACAAGGAGACGCGCTAGCTCCGATGGCGAAGACGCGCGCACAGCGCAAGGCCGAGCGCCGGGCTCGCGAAGAAAAGGAACTGAAGCGCGCCGGCGAAGAACGCGGCGCCCAGTCGCGCTCGCAGCACGACACCCAGGTCCCGATCTCCGGCGAGATCGCCGAGATCGAGGCGGTCGAGGCCGGCATGGCCGTCGGCGCGCCCGAAGCGGCGCTGGAAACTCCCGACGCGCCCAAGACGACGCCCCGCTCGCAGCGGCGCGCCGAGGCCAAGGCCCTGAAGGAAAGCGAGAAGCGCAAGCGCGCCGAGCAGAAGCGCCGCGAGAGCGAGCAGCTCGCCAAGAAGCAGAAGCAGGCCGCGGGCGAACGCCAGCGCGGCGGCGTCTTCGGCTTCCTCGCCTCCTGCTGGGCAGAGCTGAAGAAGGTGCAGTGGCCGGACCGCGATACCTTGGTCCAGGCGACCGCCGTGACGATCATCTTCGTCGCCGTCGCGGCCACCTACCTCGGCCTCCTCGACTTCGCCTTCAGCTACTTGATCAAGCGGATCCTGTGAGCCGATGCTCGATACTTGACAAAGCCGGGCATCGGCGAACGTAATTCATTCCGGGATCCTCGAACAAAGGCACTTAAAAAGATGTATCGCTGGTATGTGATCAACACCTACTCGGGGCACGAGAACAAGGTCAAGCACAATCTCGAGCACCGGGTTCAGACGATGAGTCAGAACCGCAACGTGCGCCAGGTCGTCGTCCCCACCGAGCAGGTGATGGAACTGGGCAAGGACGGCCAGAAAGAACCGAAAGAGAAGCGCACGATGCCGGGCTACGTGCTGGTCAACATGGAGATGACCGACGACGCCTGGGGCCTGGTCAAGAACACGCCCGGCGTGACCGGCTTCGTCGGCTCGCGCAACAAACCGGTGCCGCTCTCCAAACCGGAGGTCGACCGGCTGCTGCACCGCGAGACGGCGGAGCGGCCGCGCACCCAGGCCCAGTTCTCGATCGGCGAGTCGGTCAAGGTCGTCTCCGGCCCGCTGTCGGACTTCTCCGGCGAGATTGCCGAGATCAACGAGGACGCCGCCAAACTCAAGGTCCTGGTCTCGATATTCGGCCGCGAGACCCCGGTCGAGGTAGGCTACGACCAGGTCAAGAAGATCTAACTGAAGCGATAGCCGGCGCGCTCCGGCGTCCTCGGTCGCTCGCGTGCATAGCACGCCACGCTCCCTGCGTCCTTGGATCGCTTGGCTCTCGCTCCAGTTATGGTTCCTCCCGATGGCAAAGAAAGTCCTCACACAGATCAAGCTGCAGATCTCGGCCGGCTCGGCCAACCCGGCCCCTCCGGTGGGCCCGGCGCTGGGCCAGCACGGGGTCAACATCATGGAGTTCTGCAAGGCGTTCAACGCCCAGACCCAGTCTGAAGGCGGCACGATCATCCCGGTCGAGATCACCGTCTACGAGGACCGTTCCTTCACCTTCATCACCAAGACGCCTCCGGCGGCGGTGCTGATCAAGGAGGCGATCGGGATCAAGAAGGGCTCCGGCGAGCCCCACGTCAACAAGGTGGGGACGATCTCGATGGACCAGGTCCGCCAGATCGCCGAGCGCAAGATGCCCGATCTCAACGCCAACGATCTCGACGCCGCCTCGAAGATCATCGCCGGCACCGCCCGCTCGATGGGCGTGGACGTCAACTAGCCATGGCGCACGGCAAGCGATACCGCAGCCAGCTCGAGAAGATAGAGCGCGAGCACGCATATCCGCCGGCCGAGGCGATCTCGCTGCTGAAGGAGACCGCCAGCGCCAAATTCGACGAGACGGTCGAGCTGCACGTGTTGCTCGGCGTCAACGTCCGCCACGCCGAGGAGCAGCTGCGCGGCACCCTGGCGCTGCCCCACGGCCTCGGCAAGGACGTCACCGTCGCGGTCTTCGCCCAGGGCCAGCAGGCGCGCGACGCCGAGGCGGCCGGAGCCGACTTCGTCGGCGGCGACGACCTCGCCAAGAAAGTCGAGGAGGAGGGCTGGACCGACTTCGACGTGGCGATCGCGACGCCGCAGATGATGGGCACCGTCGGCAAGCTCGGCCGCGTCCTCGGCCCGCAGGGCAAGATGCCCAACCCGAAGGTCGGAACGGTCACCGACGACGTCGAGAAAGCCGTCAGCGAGTCCAAGGCCGGCAAGGTCGAATACCGCACCGACCGCCAGGCGATCGTCCACATGGCGATCGGCAAGGCCAGCCTCGAGCCGAGCCAGCTGCTCGACAACTTCAGCGCCGTGATGGAGGAGATCGTCCGCGCCAAGCCCTCGGCGGCAAAGGGCCGCTACATCGTCACCTGCACGCTGAGCACGACGATGGGCCCGGGGATCCGGGTCGACGCCTCCAAGGTTGGCGACCGCGACGAGGTCGCCGTCGCACCCCAGGCGGCAGAGGAACCCGTAACGGCCTAAACTGCGCCGTCGCGAACCCGAGACCACCGGCGGGGCCGAACCCGTAAGTCCGGTGCAGGCGAACGATGAACCGAGACGAAAAGGCAACAGCAATTGAGGAGATCGCCGCCGACATCGCGGCGGCCGAGGCGATCTTCGCGGTCGACTACCGGGGTATCAGCGTTCCCCAGGCAGCCGAACTGCGGGCGAAACTGCGCGAATCCGACGCCAGCTTCCGCATCGTCAAGAACCGCCTGACCAAAATCGCCGCTGACAAAGCCGGCGCGGGCGAGCGCCTCAACGCTCTGCTGCAGGGCCCGACCGCGCTCACCTTCGTGCGCGGCGACACCGCTCAAGCAGCGAAGGCGATCTCGACTTTCAACAAAGAGCACAAAGTGCTCACCTTCAAGGGCGGCTTCATGGACGGCATCGACGTCGATGAGGGCGGCTTCGAAGCGATAGCCAAGCTGCCCTCCCGCGACGTGCTCAACGGCCAGCTCGCCGGTGTCGTCGCCAGCCCGCTGACCGGTCTGGTCCGCGGTCTCGGCTCGATGATCTCCGGCCTGGCGTCCCAACTTCAACAGATTCAGGAGCAGGGCCTTGTCGGCCAGGCGCCTGCAGGCAAAGCTTCCAACGAGGAGGAGTAGAAGAGTGGCAACGAAGATCTCAACCGACGATTGGATCGAGGAGCTGAAGAGCATCTCGGTGCTGGAGCTCTCCGAGCGGATCAAAGCTCTGGAGGAGGAGTTCGGCGTCTCGGCCACGGCTGTCGCCGCCGCGGCCCCGGCCGCTGCCGGCGCTCCCGCCGACGGTGGCGGTGCCGAGGAGGAGGCCTCCACGGTGGACGTCGTGCTGACCGAGGTCGGCGGCCAGAAGGTCCCCGTGATCAAGGTCGTCCGCTCGGCCACCGGCCTTGGCCTGAAAGAGGCAAAGGCGATGGTCGACGAGGCCCCGAAGCCGATCAAGGAGGGTGTCGACCGCGAGGAGGCCGATAAGCTGAAGGCCGAACTCGAGGAGGCCGGCGCCACAGTCGAGCTCAAGTAAACCCCGCATCATCCGCGCTTGGAACCTAGGCAGGGAGCCAAATCCGCGGCGGAGCGCGGCCGTGTGTTATTTTTCGCGGTCGCGCCCAGTTGTGTCCCCCGCCCAATATCTGCGCTGTACCTAACGTCCCTCTGACCTTCTGAGGAGTCGCCCGTCTTGGCACGTTCGAACGCTGCCCCCGTAACCCGCAGGAGTTTTTCCCGACTACAGAACCCCCTCGAAGTCCCGCATCTGATCGATATCCAGCGACGCTCTTTCGAAGAGCTGACGGATCCGAAAAAAGGCGGCCTCCGAGAGACGATTAACGACATATCCCCGATTGAGGACTACACGGGGAATCTCGCCATCGTCTTTGGCGAGTTCAAATTCGAGGATCCGCCACACACGATCGAGGAGTGCCGCGAGAAGGACATGACCTACTCGCGACCGCTCTCTGCGACGGTCGCCTTCCAGAACAAGGAGACCGGCGAGATCCGTGAGCAGGCCGTCTTCATGGGCGATTTCCCGTGGATGACCGAGCGCGGCACCTTCATCATCAACGGCACCGAGCGTGTCGTCGTCACCCAGCTCGTCCGTTCTCCGGGCGCCTACGTGATGGCGCCCAAGGACGCCGAAAAGCAGGTCTTCATCGCCAACCTGATGCCGGCCCGCGGCTCCTGGCTCGAGCTGGAGATCGACAAAAAAGGCAAAGTCTTCGTCCGCATCGACCGCAAGCGCAAGCTGCCGGTCACGGTTCTGCTGCGCGCGATGGGCTACGTCGAGGACGAGCAGCTGCTCGACATGTTCGACAACTCGATCTACATGCGCCACACGATCGAAGCCGACACCGAGGCGACCCAGACCGAGGAGGGCGCCCTGATCGAGCTGTTCAAGAAGCAGCGCCCGGGCGAGCCGCCCTCGGTCGACGCTGCCCGCAACCTGCTCGAGCAGCTCTTCTTCGACCCCAAGCGCTACGACCTGACCAGGGTCGGCCGCTACAAGCTCAACGCGCGGCTCGACCTCGACATCGACCTCGACACCAGGGTCCTCACCCACGACGACATCATCGCCCTGGTCAAGGAGCTGATCAGCCTTCCCGAAGCTGCTCGGCATCCCCGAGGAGGTCGACGAGGAGAACCCGATCAAGGACTACGCCGCGGAGGCGATCACCTATCCCGCGCGAGCCCGTCAGCGAGCACCTCGACGAGTACGAGCACTTCGGCAACCGGCGCCTGCGCACGGTCGGCGAGCTGATCCAGGAGGCCTTCCGCATCGGCCTCTACCGGATGGAGCGCGTCGTCCGCGAGCGCCTGACCACCGAAGACTCGGATGCGATCACGCCGCAGACGATCATCAACATCCGCCCGGTGGTGGCGGCGATGAAGGAGTTCTTCGGCTCCTCGCAGCTCTCGCAGTTCATGGACCAGACCAACTCGCTGGCCGGCCTCACGCACCGGCGCCGCCTCTCGGCGCTGGGCGCCGGCGGCCTGACCCGTGAGCGCGCTCCGATCGAGGTGCGCGACGTGCACCCGACCCACTACGGGCGGATGTGCCCGATCGAGACGCCGGAGGGCCCGAACATCGGCCTGATCGGCTCGCTCTCCTCCTACGCGCAGGTCTCCGAGCACGGCTTCGTCACGACTCCGTACCGGGTGGTCAAGGACGGCGTCGTCACCGAGGAGATCGTCCACCTGGACGCGACCCAGGAGGAAGACAAGGTGATCGCCCAGGCGAACGCCGAGATCGACGAGAAGACCCAGAAGCTGAAGGGCCCGACGGTCCTGGTCCGTTCCGGCGAGGACGAGTACGCGACGGCTTCGCCCAAGGAAGTCGACCTGATGGACGTCTCGCCGACCCAGATCTGGTCGGTGGCGACGGCGCTGATCCCCTTCCTCGAGCACGACGACGCCAACCGGGCGCTGATGGGCTCCAACATGCAGCGCCAGGCGGTGCCGCTGCTGAAGCCCGACCCGCCGCTGATCGGCACCGGCATGGAGCGCCGCGCCGCGGTCGACACCGGCGACGTCATCCTCGCCGATCAACGACGGCGAGGTCGAGCCACGTCGACTCCGAGCGGATCGTCGTCAGCCCACGGCGCGCAAGAAGGACGAGTACCCGCTGCACAAGTTCATGCGCTCCAACCAGGGCACGATCATCCACCAGCGCCCGATCGTCAACAGCGGTCAGAAGGTGAAGAAGGGCGACGTGCTCGCCGACGGTTCCTCGACCGGCGGCGGCGAGATCGCCCTGGGCAAGAACTGCCTGGTCGCCTTCATGTCCTGGGAGGGCTACAACTTCGAGGACGCGATCATCCTCTCCGAGCGCCTGGTCAAGGACGACGAGCTCACCTCGATCCACATCGAGGAGTACGAGATCGACGCCCGCACGACCAAGCTCGGCGACGAGGAGATCACCCGCGACATCCCCAACCGCTCCGAGGAGAGCCTGCGCAACCTCGACGAGCGCGGCATCGTCCGCGTCGGCGCCGAGGTCGTCTCCGGCGACCTCCTGGTCGGCAAGGTGACGCCGAAGGGCGAGACCGAGCTGACCGCCGAGGAGAAGCTGATCCGCGCGATCTTCAAGGAGAAGGCGCGCGAGGTCCGCGACACCTCGCTCAAGGTTCCGCACGGCGAGGGTGGCGTCGTCATCGACGTGCTCACCTTCAGCCGCGACGACGGCGACGACCTCGCCGCCGGCGTCAACGACCTGGTCCGCGTCTTCGTCGCGACCAAGCGCAAGATCGCCGAGGGCGACAAGCTCGCCGGCCGCCACGGCAACAAGGGTGTGATCTCGAAGATCGTCCCCGAGGAGGACATGCCCCACCTCGCCGACGGCACCCCGGTCGACGTCATCCTCAACCCGCTCGGCGTGCCGAGCCGGATGAACATCGGCCAGATCCTCGAGACGCACCTCGGCTGGGTCGCCGGCAACGGCTGGTACGACGACGGCTCGGAGGCCTACAAGCAGGCCCACTCCGAGGAAGGCGACGGTCGCGTCTACGTGGCGACCTCGGTCTTCGACGGCGCGACCGTCGAGGACGTCGACGAGGCGCTGGTCAGCTGGCAGGACGAGAACGCCGAGCGCGGCATCGACCTCGGCATCGACAAGAGCGCCCGCCCGGGCGCCCGGGCCGACGGCAGCGCCCAGCTCTACAACGGCCGCACCGGCGAGCCCTACGAGGGCAAGGTCACGGTCGGCTACATGTACATCCTCAAGCTGCTGCACCTGGTCGACGACAAGATCCACGCGCGCTCGACCGGCCCCTACTCGCTGGTCACCCAGCAGCCGCTGGGCGGCAAGGCGCAGTTCGGCGGCCAGCGCTTCGGCGAGATGGAGGTCTGGGCCCTGGAGGCCTACGGCGCCGCCTACACGCTGCAGGAGATGCTCACCGTCAAGTCCGACGACACGGTCGGGCGGGTCAAGGCCTACGAGGCGATCGTCAAGGGCGAGAACATCCCCGAGCCGTCGATCCCGGAGTCCTTCAAAGTGCTGCTGAAGGAGATCCAGAGCCTCTCGCTCGACGCCAACGTCGTCTCCGAAGGCGGCGACGTCGAGATCGCCGAGGAGGACGACGACCTGCTCAAGGCAGCCGAGGAGCTGGGCATGGACCTGACCGGGGTCCGCGCCGACTCTCGCCAACGGGGCCGCCGACGAGCAGGAGGAGCAGGTGGTCGCCGAGGGCGAGGGTGGAACCGGTGGGGCCGAGAGCAACGGGGCCGAGAAAACTGAGGCCGAAGAGGCAAAGGTGGAGGACTGATGATCGACATCAACAATTTCGACGCAATTGAGATCGGCCTCGCGTCGTCGAAGAAGATCCGCTCCTGGAGCTGGGGCGAGGTCACCAAGCCGGAGACGATCAACTACCGCACGCTGAAGCCCGAGAAAGACGGCCTCTTCTGCGAGCGCATCTTCGGTCCGACCAAGGACTGGGAGTGCTACTGCGGCAAGTACAAGCGGGTCCGCTACAAGGGCATCGTCTGCGAGCGCTGCGGCGTCGAGGTGACGCGCTCCAAGGTGCGCCGCGAGCGCATGGGCCACGTCGACCTGGCCGCGCCGGTCTCCCACATCTGGTTCTTCAAGGGCGTGCCGAGCCGGATCGGCTACCTGATCGACATGGCTCCCAAGGAGCTCGAGAAGGTCCTCTACTTCGCCGCGTCGATGATCACCTGGGTCGACGTCGAGGCCCGCGACAAGGATCTCGGCGAGCTCGAGAAAGAAGTCAAGAAGGTCACCGACTCCTACGAGGCCGAAAGGCAGAAACGGACCCAGGAGCTGAGCGAGTCGCTCGAGCGCCGGGTCAAGTACCTCGAGGACGGCTCGCAGACCAAATTCGACGACGACGACCACATCTGGGCCGACTCGCTGAAGCTGACCGCGGCGCAGCTGCGCAAGCTGAAGGACGACGAGCGGGCGAAGATGATCAAAGAACTGCGCAAGACCTTCGACGCCGAGATCTCCGACACCGAGGCCTACATCGACGAGGCGATCGAGCGGATGGCGGAAGTCTGGAAGATCTTCACCGAGATGAAGCCGAAGGACGTCGTCAACGACGAGACCGTCTTCCGCGAGCTCAAGGACCGCTTCGGCTCGCCGTTCGGCTGGGGCGAGTACTTCCGCGGCAGCATGGGCGCCGAGGCGGTGCGCGACCTGCTCGAACAGGTCGACCTCGCGGCTGACTGCGAGGAGCTCGAGCAGATCATCAACAGCTCCAAGGGCCAGAAACAGGCCCGCGCGGTGAAGCGCCTCAAGGTCGCTTCCGCCTTCCTCAACTCCGAGAACAAGCCCGACTGGATGATCCTCGACAGCGTGCCGGTGATCCCGCCGGAGCTGCGGCCGATGGTCCAGCTCGACGGTGGCCGCTTCGCGACCTCCGACCTCAACGACCTCTACCGGCGCGTGATCAACCGCAACAACCGGCTCAAGCGCCTGCTCGACCTCGGCGCGCCGGAGATCATCGTCAACAACGAGAAGCGGATGCTGCAGGAGGCCGTCGACGCGCTCTTCGACAACGGCCGTCGCGGCCGCCCGGTCACGGGCCCCGGCAACCGGCCGCTGAAGTCGCTCTCCGACATGCTCAAGGGCAAGCAGGGGCGCTTCCGCCAGAACCTGCTCGGCAAGCGCGTCGACTACTCCGGCCGTTCGGTGATCGTCTCCGGCCCGAGCCTGAGGCTGCACCAGTGCGGCCTGCCAAAGCTCATGGCGCTGGAGCTCTTCAAGCCGTTCATCATGGCCCAGCTGGTCGAGCGCAAGGCCGTGCAGAACATCAAGGCCGCGAAGAAGATGGTCGAGTCGATGATCCCCGAGGTCTGGGACGTGCTCGAGGAAGTCATCCACGAGCACCCGGTGCTGCTCAACCGCGCGCCGACCCTGCACCGCCTCGGCATCCAGGCCTTCGAGCCGGTGCTGGTCGAGGGCAAGGCGATCCAGGTCCACCCGCTGGTCTGCCACGCCTTCAACGCCGACTTCGACGGCGACCAGATGGCCGTGCACGTGCCGCTCTCCGCCGAGGCCCAGGCCGAGGCGCGGATCCTGATGCTCTCGGCGAACAACATCCTCTCGCCGGCCCACGGCGCGCCACTGGCGACGCCGACCCAGGACATGGTGCTGGGCATCTACTACCTCACCTACGGTCCCGACGAGGAGGAGTTGGCCAAGATCGACGCCGAGCTGAAGGCCGGCAAGGCCGGTGGCAACGGCTCGGGGCCGAGCGTCAAGGTGTTCCGCTCCGCCCAGGAGGCCGAGCTCGTCTACGAGAACGGCGGCTGCAAGCTGCACGACCAGGCCGAGTACCGCCGGGCCGGGCACGAGCACTTCCTGACCACGGTCGGGCGGATCATCTTCAACGAAAAGATCGAGCGCGCCCTCGCCGAGGCGCTCGGGGACGATTTCGATCCCGAGCAGTTCGAGTTCGTCAACCATTCGCTGAAGAAGCGCGACGTCAACGAGATGGTCTCCGACCTGGTCGACGCCTACGGGGCGCCGGCGGTCTCGCAGATCCTCGACGCCTTCAAGGACCTCGGTTTCCACTACGCCAGCCAGGCGGGGATCACGGTCTCCAAGAACAACGTCGTCTCGCCGCCCGACAAGGAGAAGATCCTCGAGCGCTACGAGAAGCTGACCGCGGAGATCCAGGGCCAGTACGACGACGGCTACATCACGGCCGAGGAGCGCCACGAGGCGGTCACGTCGCACTGGAACAAAGCGACCGACGAGGTCGCCCAGGCGATGGAGGACAACCTCGACGAGCTGAACCCGATCTTCATGATGGCCAACTCGGGCGCTCGCGGTTCCTTCAAGCAGATCCGCCAGCTGGCGGGAATGCGCGGCCTGATGGCCAATCCGAAGGGCGAAATCATCGAGCGGCCGATCAAGGCCAACTTCATGGAGGGCCTCTCGGTGCTGGAGTACTTCATCTCCACCCACGGCGCTCGAAAGGGGCTCGCCGACACGGCGCTGCGCACGGCCGACTCGGGCTACCTGACCCGGCGCCTGGTCGACGTCGCCCAGGACGTGATCGTCCGCGAGGAGGACTGCAAAACCAAAGACCACATCGAGATGGCGATCCGCAAGGACGACAACTCGCTCAACGACAACCTCGCTCGGCCGCCTGGCGGCCAAGAAATTCGAGACCAAACGAGGCCGCGAGCTGCTCAAACGCAACCAGGAGATCACTCTGGCCGATGTCGAGGCGATCGCCGAGGCGTTCGGCGACGAAGAGGTCATGGTCCCGGTCCGCTCGACGCTCAAGTGCGATGCCGACTCGGGCGTTTGCCGCTCCTGTTACGGGGTCGCTCCGGCGACCGGCTTCACGGTCAACATCGGCGACGCGGTGGGGATCATCGCCGCCCAGTCGATCGGCGAGCCCGGCACCCAGCTGACCATGCGCACCTTTCACACCGGCGGCGTCGCCGGCCAGGACATCACCCAGGGCCTGCCGCGCATCGTCGAGCTCTTCGAGGCGCGCAAACCGAAGGGCCTGGCGCAGATGGCCGAGGCCGCCGGCAAGGTCACGGTCGAAGAAACCGACAAAGCGCTGAAAGTGATCGTCACCGAGTCCAGCGGCGAGGAGCACGCCTACAGCTTCCCGCCCCGGACCCGCCTGCACGTGGCGGACGGCGAGAAGGTCGAGGTCGGACAGCAGCTCAACGAGGGCTCGCTCTACCCGGCCGACCTGCTGACGATCCGTGGCCGCACCGACGTCGAGCTCTACCTGGTTGCCGAGGTGCAGCGGGTCTACCGCGCCCAGGGCGTCGACATCAACGACAAGCACATCGAGCTGATCGCCCGTCAGATGCTGAAGAAGGTGCGGATCGAGTCGAAGGGCTCGACCAGCCTGCTGCCGGGCCAGCTCGAAGACCGCGGTGCGCTCAAGCGGCTCAACAAGAAGACGAAGGAAGACGGCGGCACGCCGGCCAAGGCCGAGGAGGTCATCCTCGGCATCACCAAGGCCTCGCTGGCCACCGAGTCCTTCCTCTCCGCCGCCTCCTTCCAGGAGACGACCAAGGTGCTCACCGACGCTGCGCTGGAGGGCAAGCGAGACAAACTCGTCGGCCTGAAGGAGAACGTGATCATCGGCAAGCTGATCCCGGCCGCGACCGGCCTCAAGCACTACCGCACGATCGCGGTCGAGCCCGCGGTGCCGATCGAACCGCCGAGCGAGGAAGGGCTGCTCGACGAGGAAGAGCTGGCTGCGGAGCTGGGGCTGGACGATGGCGGGGACACCGGTCGAGAGCTTCGGCCCGTCCTTTGCTGAGGAGCTGGAGGAGCTGGCCCAGGAGATCGAGCAGACATCGGAGGACAAAGCTTCGTAGCGCGGGAGGGGGCGGGTGCCCATCCGCCGGAACCCGCTCGCTTCGCTCGCTCACAAGTTCCGTCGGACGGGCACCCGCCCCCTCTTAATCCACAGCTGTGTTAGTTGCTGCTACCGCCGGTCAGGCAGTAAGCGAAAACCGTCAGGGTTGACGCTGCGCCGTTGTTGTTCTTGGCCTGGTAGAGCCAGCCGTTGCCGCTTCTCAGCGACGATGTCATCTCGACGCCGAAGTTGGCGGGCTGGGCGCCGCCGCTGATTACCGTGGTGCCTTCGGGGCAGTTGACCGAGACGCTGCCGTTGGCGCCGGCCGCGATCGGGGTGCTGTTCGAGACCTGGATGATCGTGCCTAGCTCTGAGGCGCGGACGGAGCCGGCCTGCAGCTCGCTCGAGCCGACCGAGTCGGGGCCGAGGTCGTTGGCGGTCAGGGACTGGTCGGTGACCTCAGAGGTGCCGACCGAGCTCGGGGCCAAATCGCCGGCGGTGAGCGAGTCGGGCGCCACGGCACGGGAATCGACGGCGTTTTCGGCGATCTCCGTGTTTTCGACCGCGTTGGGGGCGATCTTGCCCGCGGCGACCGCGTTGTCGCGGAGGTCGGTGGTGCGGATCGTGCCGTCGACGATCTGCGGCGAGCGGACGGTGTTCTTGCCGACGCCGATCGCGAGGGCGCTGCCGGAGAAGGCAATGAACAGTGCCAGGCAGCTGATCACGAGGGTGGGGGAGGGGCGGAATGAACGGGTCTTGCTGGTCATCGGAGGTTCCTTTCGTTGGTTGTTGATCCGATGGACCAAGCTTCGAATCGAAAGGCGTTTCTCTCTACGGACCCCAGGGGTGGATTCGCTCACCCCTGGCGAGAAGCAACCCATGTGACCCTGGCCCGCGCTGCCTACGAGGCGAGCTTCTGCCCGGAGAGGCGTGAGATCAGTTGGCCCAGCGGGACGAACTCGATCTTCGAGCCCCGCTTGGGTGCGGGTGTGGGGAGTGTCGATGTCGGGAGCGACGACGAAGTTCTCGCCGTCGGGATAGAGATGCCTGAAAGCGCCGAGGGCCTTGGATTCGAAGGACGACGCCTTCCACTTGCACTCAACGGCTATCGGACCGGCGTCGCCGCGGCGGGGGAGGACGAAGTCCACCTCGGCACCGTGCTTGTTGCGCCAGTAGCGCGGAGCCCTGAGCTGCAGTCGCCCTTGGATCTCGTTGAGGACGAAGTGCTCCCAGAGGAGGCCGAGGTCTTCGTCGCGCAACGAGCTCCACCCCCTGTAGAAGCAGACGAACCCCGTATCGAATCCGTAGACCTTTGGTGCGGCAACGATCTCGGTTGAGCGCCGGGTGCTGAACGGGCGCACGACGTGGGCGACGAAGGTCGTCTCCAATGCGGAGAGGTAGGTGGAGATCGTCTGGCGGCTGACCTCGCAGGGCGCCGCGAACCGGGTGACCTCGAACATTCCGCCGCTCTGGGCGAAGAGCAGCTCGAGGAATCGCTGGAAGGGCCAGTGTCGCTCTAGACGGAAGAGCTCCTGCACGTCCTTGGCCCAATAGGCGTCGATCCAGTCCTGAAAGTCGCGCTCTGGCAGCTCATCCGCGAGGAAGAAGGGGGGCAGGCCGCCATGCAAGAGCCGGTGGGGTAGCGCCTCGCGATCGAAGTCCTCGAGGTCGCTGCCGATCATCGGGGTGAGCCAGAGGTTCTCCTTGCGACCGGTCAGCGTGTCGCGGAACTTGGCCGTTGCCTCGAGGGTAGAGGAGCCGGTGGCGAGGATCGGTGTTTCGGGAAAATGATCGGCGGCGATCTTCAGCAACTCGGAGGGATTCGAGAGCCGGTGGACCTCATCGAGGACGATGCGATGCCCGCGCCGTTCGCCGAGGAAGGCCTCGGGATCGTCCATCAGCTTCCGGCTTCGCGGTAGCTCGCAGTCGAAGTACTCGACCCCGTCGAGGCTGCGGCACAGATAGGTCTTACCCGCCCGTCGAACGCCTGCAAGCCAGAGGATCGACCGTCGTTGCCACGCTTTCTCGATGGCTGCCACCCAATGATGTCTCTGTACCATATGTCGTTAGCTTAGCGTTTAGTTCAACCAAACGCAAACCTACTTGCATTTAGTCCGCGGCGCACCACTGGCCAGTCAGCCAGGTAGATTTCGGTTCGTGCCCGCCGCCAAGAAGATCTGCGTGATCGGCGCCGGCTCGTCGGGGATCGCCGCCTGCCAGGTGCTGGCCGCTCGCGGGCTGCCGTTCGACTGCTTCGAGAAGGGCTCCGAGGTGGGCGGGAACTGGCGCTACGAAAACGACAACGAGATGTCGTCGGCCTACCGGTCGCTGCACATCAACACCTCGCGGGGGCTGATGGCCTACCGGACCTACCCGATGCCCGACGACTATCCGGACTACCCGAACCACTTCCAGATCGCCCGCTACTTCGACGACTACGTCGACCACTTCGGGCTGCGCGAAAAGATTCGCTTCCGCACCGAGGTCAAGCGCGTCGCTCCGGTGGACGGCGAGTGGGAGGTCACCGTCGAGGATCGCGGGGGCAGGGGTGAGACGCAGCGCTACCGGGCGGTGCTGGTCGCCAACGGCCATCACTGGGACCCGCGCTGGCCGGAGCCGCCGTTCCCCGGCTCGGCGGAGTTCGAGGGCGAGCAGATGCACGTCCACCACTACCGCGAGCCGGAGGTGCTGCGCGACAAGCGGGTGCTGGTGCTCGGCATCGGCAACTCGGCCACCGACATCGCGGTCGAGGCCTCGCGGATCGCCGCGAAGACCTTCCTGGCGATGCGGCGCGGCGCCTACGTGATGCCCAAGTACCTGAACGGCAAACCGACCGACGAAGCGGCGTCGAAGCTGTTGACCCTGATGCCGCTCGCCGTGCAGCGCTTCGTGCTCTCGCGAATGCTGGGCCTGACCGCCGGCGACATGACCGCCTACGGGTTGCCCCAGCCCGACCACAAGCTGCTCGAGGCGCACCCGACCGTCTCGGCCGAGCTGCTCTCACGGCTCGGCCACGGCGACATCGAGGTCAAGCCCAACATCGACCGCTTCGCGGGCGGGCGGACGGTTCGCTTCGCCGACGGCAGCGAGGAGGAGATCGACCTCGTCGTCTACTGCACGGGCTACAAGATCAGCTTCCCCTTCTTCGAACCGGGCCTAATCTCGGCTGATGAGAACCGCCTGCCTCTATACCGCCGCGTCGTTTCGGTCGAGCACCCAGGTCTCTACTTCATCGGCTTCATCCAGCCGCTGGGCGCAATCATGCCGCTGGCTGAGGCGCAGGCGGAGTGGGTGGCGGACCTGCTCGAAGGGCGCGGGACGCTGCCGTCACCAAGCGACATGAAGGCCGAGATCCAAGCTGAGGAACGAAGGATGCGGAAACGCTACGTAGCTTCGAAGCGCCACACGATCCAGGTGGACTTTCAGCCTTACTTGCGGGAGATCAGCAGGGAGCGGAAAAGGGCTTCTCAGCGAGTGTGAGGGGGAGGGGTCTGGGTACCTCTCCCGCTTGCTGGGGTTTTCGCCGGGCGCGCCAGCTCTCTCGCTGGGTGATCTGTGCGAAAACCAGGACGCCGCTGCGCGGGAGAGGCACCCAGACCCCTCTTCATCGCGCCGCCATGCGGGCCTCGCCGGGGGCCACGCGGCAGATTCGGTCCCGGTCTGGGCCGCCTGAAGCCACCATCCGAGTCATCGCTGACTGTGTCCGGCTCGGGTTCTTTGCTGGCCCACCAGACGAGCCAGAGAGCGCCGAAGACCGGGATCTTCAAGACGACCAAGAGAAAGAAGATTGGCCAGAACCCCTCCACGCGGCCAGTGTACCCGCCGCCGACGGGACTCAAAGCGAACTATATGTCGACTTTGAGGCCCGTCGGCGGCGGGTCAAGGGTTGACGCCCAGGCTTCGAGGGCGGCGACGTGGGCCTCCTCGAGGCCGAGGTGGGTCTCTGTGGGGACGAGGAGGGTCGGCTGCTCGCGTTGCTCGGCCCACTCAAAGCAGCTCTGGTCGAAGTTGTCGTCGACCCAAGCCATCGCCCGCCCCCGCCCGTACTCGTCGAGCGGGCCCAGCTTCCAGTGCGCCGCGCCTGCGCTGACGGCCCCGTCGAAGCTCACATGCGGCAACTCCGGCAACCCCAGCAGCTGCGGCAAGTAGAAGTTCGCTTTGTCCTCCCACCCGGAAGCCCAGACCAGCTCAAACTGCTCGCTCAACCGCACCAACCGCTCTCCAACCGGCAACGAGATCAAATGAGGCACCCCATCAACCAGCTCAAGCTTCGTAAAAGCCCGATCCGGCGGCGTCTCAGCTCCAAAAAGCGAGATAACGCCATCGATGTCCACCGCAAGGATCGGTCTGCTCACGTCGGAGATCATTGCGGTTCGAGATGGGCCGGGGGATGCCCCCTCGACCGGGCGGATACTCAAATCGTCGGCCTAATTAGGCCGACGATTGGACGGGCGAGGGGGCATCCCCCGGCCCACCACTACCACCGGTAATGAGCAAAGGCCTTATTGGCCTGAGCCATACGGTAAATATCGTCCTTGCGCTTCCAAGCGCTGCCCTGCTGCTGATTAGCATCAAGGATCTCGCTGGCCAGCCGCTCGGCCATCGAATACTCACGCCGGTTGCGCGCGTAGTCGACCAGCCAGCGGATCGCCAGGGTGCGGGCGCGCCGGGCGGGAACCTCGACCGGCACCTGGTAGGTGGCGCCGCCGACGCGGCGGGAGCGAACCTCCAGGACGGGGGTAAGTTGCTTGATCGACGCCTCGAGCGTCTCGATCGCGTCCTCGCCGGAGCGCTCGCCCACCAGGGCCAACGCGTCGTAGACGATCCGCTCGGCAAGCTGCTTCTTGCCGTCGCTCATCACCTTGTTGATCAGCTGCTGGACGAGGCGGTTGCGAAAGCGCGCGTCGGGCTCGACCGGTCGGATTGTTGCGGCTGAGCGGCGCGGCATCAGGAAGCCTTGACGCCGTAGCGCGAACGGGCCTGCTTGCGGTCGGAGACGCCGGCTGCGTCGAGGGTGCCGCGGACGACCTTGTAACGGACGCCCGGCAAATCCTTGACGCGACCACCCCTGACGAGCACCACCGAGTGCTCCTGCAGGTTGTGGCCCTCGCCGGGGATGTAGGTGGTGACCTCCATCCCGTTGGTCAGACGCACACGGGCGATCTTGCGCAGGGCCGAGTTCGGCTTCTTCGGCGTTACGGTCGCGACGCGCGTGCAGACGCCGCGCCGCTGCGGGGCGGCGACGGCCTTCTTGCGGCCCTGTCCGGACTTGAGTCCCGGCGTCGTCGTCTTCTTCTTCGGGCGCTTGCGGCCCTTCCTGACAAGTTGATTCGTATTCGGCACGGCCGCGCATAGTAGAGCAGTCCGCCCAAGACCAGCCCCGCCGCTGCCGCGAGCTGGGCGTAGAAGCCGTTTTCGAGCACCGCGGTGGCGCCGGAGAAGCGGGATGCCTGGGCACCCTCGTCGAGGCCGGCGGGGAGGTCGACGAGCAGGATCACGGCGATGCTGAGCAGGCCGAGGGCGACGACGACGCGGCCGAGTCCGCGCCGCTCGGGCCGCAGCGCCAGGGCGGCGGCGATCACGGCGAGCAGCGCGATCGGGATCAGCACGAAGGAATGGGCATCGACGGGCGTCTTCGTGCCGACGGTCGGCGGCGCCGCGGCCGTCAGTCCCGCATAGCCCGGCTGGCCGATCTCGATGCTGCGGTAGGTAACGAACTGGGAGACGACGAGGCAGATCGCCGCCGCGATGACGACCCCGCATACCGCGCGCTGCGGGGTGATCGCGCCGCTCGCCCGCGTCGCCCCGCGCGTCAGCGCCGCGGCAAGGCGGCGCAGCAGCCGTTCGCCGCGGCCGAAGAGGCGCAGCAGCAGCACCCCGGCGGGACGCAGGCGCTTGCCGGCTGCCCGCCGCAGTCGAGCGGCCTCCTTGCCCAGCTTGCTCAGGCGGCGAACCAGGACCGGGCGCAGCTTCTCGATCCGCTTCGCGGCCGCGCCGTCGACCCGCCGGGTGCCCTTTGCCATCGCCGCCGGGACCGCGCCGATGCGCCGCCGCGCCGCTGCTATTATCGCGCGTCGCTCAGGCAGTCTTTTCGAAGTCGGTTTCGAAGTTCGTTTCGCCGGGCCCGCGAGGGCCTTTTTCATGCGCCGATCGCGGCTCTTGCCGGATCGTCTGCTTTTGTCCCGCCCCCGTTTCACGACCAAACCCTTACCTTAGGAACACATGGCACGCAGCTTTCCCCTAGAGAAGACGCGCAATATCGGGATCATGGCGCACATCGACGCCGGTAAGACGACGACCACCGAGCGCATCCTCTATTACACCGGCCGCACCCACAAGATGGGCGAGGTTCACGAGGGCGCCGCGGTGATGGACTGGATGGAGCAGGAGCAGGAGCGCGGGATCACGATCACCTCCGCCGCCACCGCCTGTGAGTGGAAGGGCCACCGGATCAACATCATCGATACGCCCGGCCACGTCGACTTCACGGTCGAGGTCGAGCGCAGCCTGCGCGTGCTCGACGGCGCGATCGCCGTCTTCGACGCGGTCGCCGGGGTCGAGCCCCAGTCGGAGACGGTCTGGCGCCAGGCCGACAAGTACAAGGTGCCGCGCTTCGCCTACATCAACAAGATGGACCGCACCGGCGCCGACTTCTTCAACTCGGTGCAGACGATGACCGACCGGCTCGGCGCCAACCCGCTGCCGATCCAGCTGCCGATCGGCAGCGAGGACAACTTCAAGGGCGTGATCGATCTCATCGAGATGGTAGGCCTGATCTGGACCGACGAGCTCGGTGCCGAGTACGAGACCGTCGAGGTCCCGGACGACCTCAGGGAGCAGGCCGAGGAATACCGCACGCAGCTGATCGAGGCCTGCGCCGACTACGACGACGAGCTGATGGAGGCCTACCTGGCCGAGGAGGAGATCCCCCACGAGCGGATCGCCAAGTCCCTGCACCGGGCCTGCCTCGACACCAAGGTGACTCCCGTCCTCTGCGGCACCTCGTTCAAGAACAAGGGCGTGCAGCCGCTGCTCGACGCGATCGTCGAGCTGTTGCCCTCGCCGCTCGAGGTGCCGCCGGTGACCGGTGTCATCCCCGCCGGCAAGGGTCAAGCTGAGGACATCGAGGACGAGCGGCCCGCCTCCGACGAGGCCCCCTTCGCCGCGCTCGCCTTCAAGGTCATGACCGACCCCTACGTCGGCAAGCTCACCTACTTCCGCGTCTACTCCGGCAAGCTCGAGAAAGGCGGCCGCGTCCTCAACGTGAAGACCGGCCGCACCGAGCGGATCGGGCGGCTGCTGATGATGCACGCCAACAGCCGCGAGGAGATCGACGAGTGCTACGCGGGCGACATCTGCGCCGGCGTCGGCCTCAAAGACACGGGCACCGGAGACACCCTGGCGGCTCCCGACGCGCCGATCGCGCTGGAGAGCATCGAATTCCCGGAGACCGTGATCGCGGTCGCGATCGAGCCGAAAACCAAGGCCGACCAGGAGAAGATGGGCAACGCCCTGCAGCGCCTCGGCGAGGAGGACCCGACCTTCAAGATCGAAAGCGACGAGGAAACCGGCCAGACCCTGATCCACGGGATGGGCGAGCTGCACCTCGAGGTGATCGTCGACCGCATGCTGCGCGAGTTCAAAGTCGAGGCCAACGTCGGCAAGCCGCAGGTCGCCTATCGCGAGACGATCCGCAAGCGGGTCGAGAAGGTCGAGGCGCGCTTCGTCCGCCAGACCGGCGGCCGCGGCCAGTTCGGCCACGTCGTGATCAACGTCGAGCCGGCGCCCGGCGAGGGCTTCGAGTTCGTCAACAAAATCAAGGGCGGCGTGATCCCGGGCGAATTCATCAAGCCGACCGAGCAGGGGATCGTCGAGGCGCTGGAGAACGGCGTCAAGGCCGGCTACCCGATGGTCGACGTCAAGGTCGAACTCGTCGACGGCTCCTTCCACGATGTCGACTCCTCCGAGATGGCCTTCAAAATCGCGGGCTCGATGGCGATCCAGGATGGCGCCCGCAGGGCCGACCCGGTCCTGCTCGAGCCGGTGATGGCGGTCGAGGTCGTCACCCCCGAGGACTTTCTCGGCGACGTGATCGGCGATCTCTCGCGCCGCCGCGGCAAGGTGCAAGGCCAGGACCAGCGCGGCAACGCGCTCGCCGTCCAGGCCTTCGTCCCGCTCGGCGAGATGTTCGGCTACGCGACGGAACTTCGCTCGATGACTCAAGGACGCGCCACTTACACGATGCAGTTCGAGCGCTACGAAGAGGTCCCGGCGAGCATCGCCGAGGAGATCGTCGAGCACCGTTCGGGCGAGCCCGTGGGTGCGACCTCATGAACGGGAACCGGCCGCGGCCTGGTTCTAGCTATATTTCCCAGGTTCGCCCGCAGGCAGGCCGAACCGGCCTGCCCAGCAGTGCCCCACAGACTTAATCAGCCAACGCAGACAGAACCCGACTTCGAAAGGTAGAACGGAGAGAGATGTCCAAGGAGAAGTTCGAGCGCGATAAGCCGCACGTGAACGTCGGCACGATCGGTCACATCGACCACGGAAAGACGACCCTGACGGCCGCGATCACCCAGACCCTCTCCACGAAGGGCGACGCTGAGGCGAAAAGCTTCGAGGAGATCGACAACGCACCGGAGGAGAAGGAACGCGGCATCACGATCGCGACCTCCCACGTCGAGTACCAGACGGCTAACCGCCACTACGCTCACGTCGACTGCCCGGGCCACGCCGACTACGTGAAGAACATGATCACCGGCGCCGCGCAGATGGACGGCGCGATCCTGGTCGTCTCGGCCGCCGACGGCGTGATGCCGCAGACGCGCGAGCACATCCTGCTCGCCCGCCAGGTCAACGTCCCGCACGTCGTGGTCTTCCTCAACAAGGTCGACCAGGTCGACGACGACGAACTGATCGAGCTGGTCGAGGAGGAGGTCAAGGAACTCCTCGACGAGTACGACTTCCCCGGCGACGACACGCCGATCATCAAGGGCTCGGCCCTGAAGGCGCTGGAAGGCGACGAAGAGGCGCAGAAGGCCGTCTTCGAACTTGCCGACGCGCTCGACTCCTACATCCCCGAGCCCGTCCGCGAGCTCGACAAGCCCTTCCTGATGCCGATCGAGGATATCTTCTCGATCACCGGCCGCGGCACCGTCGCCACCGGCCGTGTCGAGCAGGGCATCGTCAACACCGGAGACGAGGTCGAGATCGTCGGGATCAAGGACACCACGACCACGGTGGTGACCGGGGTCGAGATGTTCCGCAAGATCCTCGATCAGGGCCAGGCGGGAGACAACATCGGCGCCCTCCTGCGCGGTACCAAGCGCGAGGAGATCGAGCGTGGGCAGGTGCTCTGCAAGCCCGGCTCGATCACGCCGCACACCAAGTTCAAAGCGGAGGTCTACTGCCTGAAGAAGGAGGAGGGTGGCCGTCACACGCCGTTCTTCTCGGGCTACCGGCCCCAGTTCTACTTCCGCACCACCGACGTGACCGGGATCGCCAACCTCCCCGAGGGGACCGAGATGGTGATGCCGGGCGACAACGTCGAGATGACGATCGAGCTGATCCAGCCGATCGCGATGGACCAGGGCCTGCGCTTCGCCATCCGCGAGGGTGGCCGGACCGTCGGCTCGGGGGTCGTCGCGGACGTCATCGAGTAGCCCGGCAGCAAGGGCGGGCATCGGCCCGCCCTCGTCGCTTCCGCGGCGAGAAACTGAAAATACATACGACCAGGGGCGGCGCCCCACCAAAAGGGGCCTCGCCCCTTATGCGCGGTAAGGCCGCGCGAGAAAGACCAGAGACAAAATCGGAACGTGGCAGCGATAGCGGCACAGAAAATTCGAATCCGGCTCAAGGCGTATGACCATGACGCCATAGACCGGGCTGCCCGCGAGATCGTCGAGACGGCGGAGCGCACCGGCGCCAGCGTCTCCGGGCCGGTGCCGCTGCCCACCGAGAAGAACGTCTACTGCGTGATCCGCTCGCCGTTCAAGGACAAGGACTCGCGCGAGCACTTCGAGATGCGCACCCACAAGCGCCTGATCGACATCCTCCAGCCCTCGCCGAAAACCGTCGACTCGCTGCAGCGCCTCGACTCGCTGCCGGCCGGCGTCGACATCGAGATTCGCCTCTAGCGCTATGGCAGCGATCCTCGGAAAGAAGCTTGGGATGACGCAGGTCTTTCGCGAGGACGGAAGCGTCGTCCCCGTCACCGTGATCGAGGCCGGTCCCTGCAAGGTGACCGCGGTCCGCGAGCCCGAGCGCGACGGCTACGCCGCCGTGCAGCTCTGCTTCGGCGCGGTCAAGGAAGGCAAGCTGAGCCGCGCCGAGGAGGGCCACCTGAAGAAGGCCGGCGCCGCGCCGATGCGCCACCTGGTCGAGTTCCGCGACGAGGACCTCGGCAAGGGCAACGATGACCCCATCAAGATAGGCGACGACGTGACCGTCGCCGCCTTCGAGGCGGGCCAGAAGGTGAAGGTCGCCGGGATCTCGATCGGCAAGGGCTTCCAGGGCGGGATCAAGCGCCACAACTTTAGCCGCGGCCCGGTCAGCCACGGCTCGCACAACGTGCGGGCTCCGGGCTCGATCGGCGCCAGCACCTTTCCCGCCCGCGTCTTCAAGGGGATGCGGATGCCGGGCCAGATGGGCAACAAGCGGATCACCCAGAAGGGGCTCGAGGTCGCCGAGGTCGATGCCGAGCGCAACCTGCTCTTGATCAAGGGCTCCGTTCCGGGCTCGCGCAACGCGATGGTCGAGGTGAGGACCGATGGCTAAAGCCACCGTGCTCGGCAAGACCACCAAGGCGGATCTGCCTAAAGAGCTCTTCGACGAGCCCTTCCATCACTCGCTGGTCGACGAGGCCGCCCGTGCCGACCTCGCCGCCCGCCGCCGCGGCACCGCCTCGACCCTGACCCGCGCCGAGGTCTCGATGACCGGGGCCAAGGCCTGGCGCCAGAAGGGCACCGGCCGCGCCCGCGTCGGCGCGCTCAGCTCGCCGAGCCGCTTCGGCGGCGGCGTCGCCTTCGGCCCGAAGCCGCGCCATTACACGGTCAAGGTAAATCGCAAGGCCCGCCGCAAGGCGATGCGCTCGGCGCTCTCCACCCACGCCGAGCGCGACAGCGTCGCCCTGCTCGACGCGAGCGGCTTCGAGACGCCCTCGACCAAGACCGCAGCCGAGGCGCTCGACAAGTGGGGCGCGAAGCGCTCGACCCTGGTCGTGCTGGGCGCGGAGGAGGGCGGCGCGGCAAAGAGCTTTCGCAACATTCCCCGGGTCCAGGTCGCCGAGGCGACCGCGATCGGGGTCGCCGACGTGATCGGCGCCGCCTCGCTGGTCCTCTCCGAAGCGGCGCTGGCCAAGCTGCAGGAGAGGCTGGCCTGATGGATGCTCGCAACACGATCATCCGCCCCGTCGTCTCGGAGAAGAGCTACGCCCTCATAGGGGAGGGCAAGTACACCTTCCGGGTCGACGACCGCGCCCACAAGACCCAGATCGCCCACGCGATCGAGGAGATCTTCGAGGTCAAGGTCGCCGCCGTCCGCACCTCGAAGGTGCGGCCGAAGCCCAAGCGCCGCGGCCTGCACCAGGGCAAGTCGCGGGGTTGGAAGAAGGCCATCGTCCAGCTCGCCCCCGGGGAACGGATCGAGCTGTTCGAGGGCGCAGAGACTGCCTAGGGATAAAGGGATGCCAAACCGCAAAACAAAACCAACCAGCCCGGGGCGCCGCTTCGCGACGTACCCGCTGCGCGAGCAGCTGACCGCGTCCAGCCCGGAACGCAAGCTGACCGAGGGGTTGCGCAAGTCGGGCGGTCGCAACGCCAACGGCCGCGTCACCGCCCGCCACCGCGGCGGCGGCGCCAAGCGGCGCTACCGCCAGATCGACTTCAAGCGGCTCAAGGACGGGGTGCCCGCCAAGGTCGCCACGGTCGAGTACGACCCCAACCGCAGCTGCTACATCGCCCTGCTGCACTACGCCGACGGCGCCAAGAGCTACATCCTCGCTCCGGCGGCGATCTCGGTCGGCGACGAGGTGCAGTCCGGGCCCGGCGCCGACATCCGGCCGGGCAACGCGCTTGCGCTCGGCGAAATGCCGACCGGCACGATCGTCCACAACGTCGAGCTCACGGCCGGCCAGGGCGGCAAGCTCGGCCGCTCGGCCGGGACCTCGATCCAGCTTGCGGCGAAGGAGGGCGAGATGGTGACGCTGCGCCTGCCATCCTCGGAGATGCGCCTCGTGCGTGCCGAGTGCCGCGCCACCGTCGGCGTCCTCTCCAACGCCGAGCACCAGAACGTCAAGATCGGCAAGGCGGGCCGCAACCGCCACAAGGGCAAGCGGCCGCAGAGCCGCGGCGTGGCGATGAACCCGGTCGACCACCCGCACGGCGGCGGCGAGGCCCACCACACGCCCGGCGGGCATCCGGTCACCCCCTGGGGAAAGCCGACGCTCGGCTACCGCACCCGCAAGAAGGGCAAGCAATCCGATCGCTACATCGTGCGCGGCAGGCGCCGAGGGAAGAAGAAGCGCTAAGCATGGGACGCTCAACCAAAAAGGGCCCGTGGGTCGAGGGCGCGCTGATCAAGCGCGTCAACGCGATGAACGAGTCGGGCCAGAAGCAGATGCTGAAGACCTGGTCGCGCGCCTCGACGATCTTTCCCGACATGGTCGGCCACACGATCGCCGTCCACGACGGCCGCAAGCACGTGCCGGTCTTCATCTCCGAGTCGATGGTCGGCCACAAGCTGGGCGAGTTCGCGCCGACCCGGACCTTCCGCTCCCACTCAGGAACGGGCAAGGGTGAATAGCGTGGCCGAGGCAGCGCCGATCGTCGTCCGGGCCAGCTCCCGCTACGTGCGGGTCGCGCCGCGCAAGGCGCGCCTGATCGCCGATCAGGTGCGCGGCCTGCACATCGAGCAGGCGCGAGCGCTGCTGGAGTTCTCACCGCGCGGCGCGGCGCAGGACATCCGCAAGCTGATCGAGTCCGCCGCCTCCAACGCGGAAAACAACCACGACCTGATCGCCGACGAGATGCTGATCGCGGAGATCACAGTCGACGAGGGCCCGACCCTGCGCCGCTTCCGGCCGCGCGCGATGGGCCGCGCCTCGCGGATCAACAAGCGAACCAGCCACATCGCCGTGGCGCTGACACCGGAAGACGAGGACTAGGAACATGGGACAGAAGATCCATCCCGGCGGCTTCCGCGTCGGCTACATCCAGGACTGGAAGTCCACTTGGTTCGAGGAGAAAGACTTCTCCGACGTCCTCAACGAAGACCTGAAGATCCGCGAGCACATCGAAAACAAGCTCGCCCACGCCGGCCTTTCGCGGATCACGATCGAGCGCCACGGTGAGATCGCGGTCGACATCCACACCGCCCGGCCGGGAATCGTGATCGGCAAGTCGGGAAGCGAAGTCGACGCGCTGCGCAAAGACCTGCACAAGCTGACCGGAAAACCGGTCAAGGTGAACATCCGCGAGGTGAAGCGCCCCGAGCTCGACGCCAAACTGGTCGCCCAGTCGATCGCCGAGCAGCTGCAGAACCGGGTCGCATTCCGGCGGGCGATGAAACGCGCCCTCACCTCGGCGATGCGCTCCGGCGCGCAGGGGGTCAAGGTTCAGGTCTCCGGACGCCTCGGCGGCGCCGAGATGGCGCGGACCGAGGGCTACTCCGACGGCCGGGTGCCGCTGCACACGCTTCGCGCCAACATCGACTACGGCTTCTTCGAGGCGCGCACGACGACCGGCCGGATCGGGGTCAAGTGCTGGATCAACAAGGGCGAGGTGATGCCCGAGGGCTTTCGCACCAACGCGCTCGAGGACGACGAGCCGCAGGGCGCGCCCCAGCGCGGCGGTCGCGGAGGCGGTCGCGGCGGAGACCGTGGCGGCCGTCCGGGTGGAGACCGCGGTCGCGGCGGGCAGCGCGGAGGTGGTCGCTGATGCTGATGCCGAAGCGGGTCAAGCACCGCAAGCAGATGCGCGGCCGGATGCGCGGCAACACCAAGGGCGGCAGCACCGTCGCCTTCGGCGAGTACGGGCTGAAGTCGATGGACCGCGGCTGGATCACCAACCGCCAGATCGAGGCCGCCCGCGTGGCGATGACCCGCAAGATCAAACGTGGCGGCAAGGTCTGGATCAACGTCTTCCCCGACAAGCCCTACACGAAGAAGCCCGCCGAGACGCGGATGGGCTCCGGCAAGGGCAACCCCGAGGGCTGGGTCGCGGTGATCAAGCCCGGCAAGGTGATGTTCGAGCTGGCCGGCGTGCCCGAGGACCTCGCCCGCGAGGCGCTGCGCCTGGCCGGTCACAAGCTTCCCGTCAGGACCAAATTCGTCAGGCGCGAGGGGGCCGAGGCACAGTGAAGGCCGCCGAGGTGCATGACCTCAAAGACGACGAGCTGATCGCGAAGCTGATCGACGCCAAGCAGGAGAAGTTCAATCTGCGCTTTCGGCAGGCGACCGGCGAGTTGGAGAACACGGCTCGGATCGGGGCCGCCAAGCGGGACGTGGCGAAGCTGCTGACTGTTGCCAGGGAGCGCGGGATCGACGTTGAGAAAGAGTTGAAGAGATGACGGACGACGAGACTAAAAAAGACGACGTTGTAGACGAGACGCCTCAGGATGAGGCCGCCCAGGCCGCGGGTCCTGTCGCTGCAGGGGACCCACCGCCCCCTGCGGTCGCTAAAGCGTCCTCGGGGGCGGTCCCCCCTACAGCGCCACCCGCGGACGAGGCGGATGAGGCTGACGAGCCAAAGGACGAGGCGTCCGATGACTCTGCCGACGCTCCTCCGGCTGAGCAGGCGGAGCCTGCTGCGGAGCCGAATCCTGAGGACGATCTTCCTTGGAAGGAGCGGCGTCGACTGGAACGGTCTCGGCAGCCGCACAAGGCGGGAGCTGCTCTCAGTGCTGAGGAGCGGATTGCCAAGCGGGCTGCTGAGCGGAAGCTCAAGGCTGAGTCTCGGCGCAAGGAACGGGCTGCTGCTAAGCAGGGGAAGACTGCTGGGACGGGGACTCCTCAGGCCGAGAAGGATGCTGTTGCTGCCAAGACCCGGCAGGGGCTGGTTGTCTCCAACAAGGGTGAGAAATCGATCACCGTGCGGATCGACATCGCTCGACGGCATCCGACTTACGAGAAGGTCGTGCGCCGCTCGCGGACCTTGCATGCTCACGACGAGCGCAACGAGGCCGGCGAGGGCGACACCGTTCGGATCGTCGAGACGCGGCCGCTGTCGAAGACGAAGCGCTGGCGGCTCGTCGAGGTTCTGGAGAAGGCGAAGTGATCCAGCAGGAGTCGAGACTGAAGGTCGCCGACAACTCGGGCGCCCGCGAGATCCTCTGCATCCGCGTCAAGGGCGGGTCGCACCGCCGCTATGCCGGCGTCGGCGACGTGATCACCGCCACCGTCAAACAGGCGAGCCCGCAGGGCGGGGTGCGCAAAGGCGAGGTCGTCCAGGCCGTCGTCGTGCGCACCAAGAAGCAGTTCGGCCGCCCCGACGGGACCTACATCTCCTTCGACGAAAACGCCGCGGTGCTGATCGACCCGGCCAGCAACAACCCGCGCGGCACCCGCATCTTCGGCCCCGTGGCCCGCGAGCTGCGCGATCGCAACTTCATGAAAATCATCTCGCTCGCACCCGAGGTCCTCTGCGATGGCCAAGGCGATGCGGATCCGCAAAGACGACCAGGTGATCGTGATCGGCGGCAAGGACGCGGGCAAGACCGGCCGCGTGGTGCGGACCGAGCCGAAGAAGGACCGCGTCTACGTCGAGCACCTCAACATGGTCAAGCGCCACGAACGGCCGCGCTCGGTTCAGGACGCGACCCGCGGTGGCGACATCGGCGGCATCGTCGAGAAGGAGGGGCCGATCCACGTCTCCAACGTGATGCTGCTCGATCCCAAAGACAACAAACCGACGCGCGTCGGCGTGCGCCGCGACAAAGGCGGCAAGCGCGAGCGCTTCGCCAGGCGCAGCGGAGCTTCGTTCTGATGGAGGCGACCGCGACCGCACAGTCCCAGGCTGCTCCGCCGCCGCGCTTGCGCGAGCGCTACGACGGGGAGATCCTGCCGGCGCTGATCGGCAAGTTCGGCTACTCGACTCCGATGCAGGCGCCGCGCCTGGAGAAGATCACCCTCAACATGGGCCTGGGCGAGGCGAAGCAGAACAACAAGATGCTCGAAGCCGCGCAGACCCAACTGGCGACGATCGCCGGCCAGCACCCCAACGTGCGCCGCGCCCGCAAGTCGATCGCCTCCTTCAAGGTCCGCGAGGGCATGCCGGTGGGCCTCTCGGTGACCCTGCGCCGCGCCCGCATGTGGGAGTTCCTCGACCGGCTCTGCTCGATCGCCGTGCCGCGGATCCGCGACTTCCGCGGCCTCAACCCGCGCTCCTTCGACGGTCGCGGCAACTACTCGATGGGGGTCAAGGAGCAGCTGATCTTCCCCGAAATCGACTACGACTCGATTGACGAGGTGCGCGGTCTCGACATCACGATCACGACCAGCGCCAAGAGCGACGAGGAGGCCTTCGAGCTGCTGCTCGGGCTGGGAATGCCCTTCGCCAAAGAGGGCCGGCCCGGCAAACCCGATGCCGACATCGAGGTGCAGGAAGCCGCCGAGGAGGAGAAGCGCAAGGAGGAAGCTCGCCAACGCGCCGAGGCTGAGCAAGCTGCCCTGGAGCAGCTCAAGGAAGAGAACCCCGACGCATACGCGAAGCCCGAGACCGAGGACGAGGGTGGAGAGCCCGCCGCCGAGAGCGACCAGGACGCCGAGAAACCGGCCGACGAGGAGAATCAGGAGAATGGCTAAGACTTCGCTGAAGGTTAAGCAGGGGCGCAAGCCCAAGTTCAAGAGCAGGGCTTACAACCGCTGCCGTCGATGTGGCCGGCCGCGGGCCTACTACCGGAAGTTCGGTCTCTGTCGCATCTGCCTGCGCGAGGCCGCGCACGAGGGGTACATCCCCGGAATGACCAAGTCCAGCTGGTAACCCAATGCTTACTGACCCGATAGCCGATTACCTGACCCGGATTCGCAACGCGCTTGGCTCCGGCCACGACGACGTGGAGATCCCCGCCTCGCGGTTGAAGGTGGAGATGTCGCGGATCCTCAAGGAGCAGGGCTACATCTCCGACTTCCACAAGAAGCCGGCCGCCGTAGGCGAGGCGATCGAGATCCGCCTCAAGTACACCGAGGACCGCCGCCCCGTGATCGCCGGCCTGGAGCGCGTCTCGCGCCCGGGGCGCCGGCGCTACGTCAACCACACCCAGGTGCCGCGCGTCTACGGTGGCACCGGCACGGCGATCGTCAGCACCTCGGTCGGCGTGATGACCGGCCACGAAGCGAAGGCGAAGGGCGTCGGCGGCGAGGTCGTCGCCTACGTCTGGTGAGCAGCCGATGAGCCGGATCGGACGAAAGCCCATCTCCGTGCCCGAGGCCGTTACGGTCGAGGTCGCCCCTGGCCGGGTCGCGGTCAAGGGCCCCAAGGGCGAGCTCGCCCAGGCTCTCTCCTCCGAGATGAAGGTCGAGCAGGCCGACGGCGTGCTGACCGTGGATCGTCCGACCAATCGCGGCGAGCATCGCGCCCTGCACGGGCTCACCCGCAGCCTGATCGCCAACATGGTCGAGGGGGTCACGCAGGGCTTCGAGAAGCGCCTGGAGATCCAGGGCGTCGGCTACCGCGCTCAGCTCAAGGGCAAGAACCTGGAGCTGGCGCTCGGCTACTCGCACCCGGTCGCGGTCGAAGCGCCGGAGGGGATCGAGTTCGAGGTCCCGCAGCCGACCGAGATCATCGTGCGCGGGATCGACAAGCAACTCGTCGGGCAGGTCGCCGCCGATATTCGCAAGCGCCGCCCGCCGGAGCCCTACAAGGGCAAGGGAATTCGCTACCGCGGCGAGCACGTCGCCCGCAAGGTCGGGAAGAGGGCCTGATGACCGTGCTCACCAAGAGACAGCGCCGCCTGCGCCGCCGCCGCCGCGTCCGCGCCCGGGTCACCGGCACGGCGCAGCGCCCGCGGCTGTCCGTCTACCGCTCCAACCGCGGCGTCTTCGCCCAGCTGATCGACGACGGCAAGGGTCACACGGTGGCCGCCGTCAACTGGATCGAGCCGGACCTGCGCAAGCTGACGGCCTCCGAGCAGGCGAAGCGAGCGGGAGAGCTGCTGGCCGAGCGTGCCAAGGCAGCCGGAGTCGAGACCTGCGTTTTCGACCGCGGCGGCTACCAGTACCACGGCAGGGTCAAGGCCCTGGCCGACGGAGCACGAGAGGGAGGGCTGGTCTTCTAGTCCGCTACCTTGGACCGCTCGCTATGAAGGGAATGGACACAACCAACGTCGAGACGGTGAGCCCGCGCGGGCTCGACCTGCAGGAGCGCGTGATCGAGATCAACCGCGTCGCCAAGGTGGTCAAGGGCGGCCGGCGCTTCTCCTTCACGGCCCTGGTCGCGGTCGGCGACGAAGAGGGCGTCGTCGGGATCGGCTACGGCAAGGCGCGCGAGGTGCCGCTGGCGATCCAGAAGGGCGTCGAGAACGCCCGCAAGAACATGATCCGCATCCCGAAATACGGGCAGACGATCACCCACAAGATCATCGGGCGCTACGGCGCGGGCCACGTGGTCCTGCGGCCGGCGAGTCCCGGTACCGGGGTGATCGCCGGCGGCGGGGTGCGCGCCGTGTTGGAGCTCGGTGGGGTCAAGGATGTGCTGACCAAGAGCATCGGGACGCAGAATCCGATCAACCTGGTGAAGGCGACCATGGACGGGTTGATCCGTCTGCGTAGGCCCGAGGAGGTTGCAGAGCTGCGTGGATTGACGGTCGCACAGGTTCTTGGCGTGAGCTCCAACGGCTCGGCTGCGGGTCCTGTCGCGGCAGGGGACCCACCGCCTCCTGCGGTAGCTAAAGCTTCCTCGGAGGCGGTCCCCCCTGCCGCGCCACCCGCAGACGAGGCGGCTGAGGCTCCCGAGGGTGATGCTTCGTGACGATCAAGCAGGTTCGGTCGGCTAACGGGTCCAATCCCAGCCAGAAAGCGACGCTTGCGGCGCTTGGGCTTGGGCGGATTGGGAAGGCTGTTGAGCGGAAGGACAGTCCTCAGTTGAAGGGGCAGCTTGCTGTGGTTTCTCATCTGGTTGAGGTGGGTGACTGATGGCCGCTGAGACGCCTCGGTCCGAGGAGATCGGGCTGCACAACTTGAGGCCCAAGCCTGGGTCGCGCAAGCCGCGTAAGCGGATTGGTCGCGGTGAGGGCTCTGGGCTCGGCAAGACCTCGGGACGTGGGCACAAGGGCGCGGGGTCGCGTTCCGGGTCCAAACGCAAGATCGGCTATGAGGGTGGGCAGAACCCGATTCACATGCGGATGCGGAAGCTTCGCGGGCCGCACATGAAGAAGTCGATGCCGTTCGAGAACTTCAGGACTAAGTCCCAGCCGGTCAACCTGGCCGACCTCGAGGAGCGCTTCGACGACGGGGCCGAGGTGACCCCCGAGGCGCTGAAGGAGAAGGGCCTCGCCAAGCGTTCGGACCCGGTGAAGATCCTCGCCCGCGGCGAGATCTCGAAGAAGCTGACGGTACGAGCGCACGGCTTCAGCGCCGCCGCCAAGGAGCGGATAGAAGCGGCGGGCGGTTCCTGCCACACTCTGGAGCCCTAATGCTCCGGACTATTGCGAACGCATTCAGCGTCGCCGACATTCGCAAGAAGCTCGCCTTCACCGCGGCGATGCTGATGCTCTACCGGCTCGGCGCCTACATCCCCGCGCCCGGGGTCAGCCTCGACGCGGTCAAGGAAATCCAGGGCAACTTCGGCGGCGGCGGCATCCTCAACTTCCTCAACACTTTCTCGGGCGGCAGCCTCTCGCGCCTCTCGCTCTTCGCGCTGGGGATCATGCCCTACATCACGGCCTCGATCATCCTGCAGCTGCTGACCGTGGTCCTGCCCTCGCTGGAGAAGCTGCAGAAAGAAGGCGAGGTCGGCCAGCAGAAGATCACCCAGTACACGCGCTACCTGACCGTCGGCCTGGCCTTCGCCCAGTCCTTCGGCTACGTCTTCCTCTTCCGCTCCTTCGGCCAGCAGGCGGGCGGCAAAAACCTGCTCGGCAACCTCGGCGGCGCCAAGGTGCTGCTGATCGTGATCTCGCTGACGGCCGGCTGCACGCTGCTGATGTGGTTCGGCGAGCTGATCACCCAGCGCGGCATCGGCAACGGCATCTCGTTGATGATCTTCGCCTCGATCGTCTCCAGCCTGCCGCACGGCATCGAAGCCTGGTGGACCAACCCCGACCAGGTCTTCGTGGTGATGATGCCCTTCATCGCCCTCGCCGTGATCGTCGCGATCGTCTTCGTCCAGGAGGGCCAGCGCCGCATCCCGGTCCAGTACGCCAAACGCGTGGTTGGGAGAAAAATGACCTCGGGGGGCTCGACCTACCTGCCGCTGCGGGTCAACATGGCCGGCGTCATCCCGGTCATCTTCGCCGCCTCGATCATGGCCTTCCCCTCGACGATCGGGCAGCTGCTCAACACCAACACCGCGCTCAACTTCGCCGCCTTCTTCAGTCCCAGCAGCTGGGCCTACGTGGTCGGCGAGGTCTTCTTCATCGTCATCTTCACCTACTTCTATACCGCGGTCACCTTCAACCCGGTCGACCAGGCCGACAACCTGAAGAAGTACGGCGGCTTCATCCCAGGCGTGCGGCCCGGGCGGCCGACGGCGGAGTACCTCGACCGCATCCTCTCGCGGCTGACCTTCCCCGGCGCCCTCTACCTTGGCGCCGTCGCGGCCCTGCCGACGATCCTGATCAGCCAGACCTCGGCCAACTTCTTCTTCGGCGGCACCTCGATCCTGATCGTAATTGGCGTAGCGCTGGAAACCGTGAAGCAATTGGAGGCCCAGTTGATGATGCGCAATTACGAGGGCTTCCTGAAATAAATTGAGGACGGCGCAGGATGCCGCCCTCAATTCAATTTCATCGATATGGCGACAGAACTCAACCTCGTACTTCTAGGGCCTCCCGGTAGCGGCAAGGGGACGCAGGGCGAGCGGCTGCAGGAGGAGCTGCAGCTTCCCTATTACGCGACCGGCGACATCCTTCGCGCTGCGGTTCGCGAGGGGACCGAGCTGGGGCGCGCCGCCAAGGACTACATGGACCGCGGCGACCTGGTCCCCGACGAGGTGATCGTCGGCATGATCGGCGAGCGGATCGATTCTCCCGAGGCCGCCGACGGGTTCATCCTCGACGGCTTCCCGCGCACGGCGCCGCAGGCCGAGGCGCTCGCCGAGAAGCTCTCCGAGCTGGGCCGTGAGCTGACCGCGGTGCTGCTGATCGACGTCAGCGACGAGGAGGTCGTCCGCCGCCTCGGCGGGCGCCGCACCTGCCTCGAGAACGGACACGTCTTCCACGTCGAGTTCAACCCGCCCGAGCGCGAGGGGGTCTGCGACATCGACGGCTCGGAGCTGATCGTCCGCGACGACGACAAGCCCGACGTGATCGGCCACCGCCTCGAGCAGTACCACGGCAAGACGGCGCCGCTGATCGAGCACTATGACAGCCAGAGCCTGCTGCGCCAGATCGACGGCTCCGCTTCGCCAGACGAGGTCACCGACGAGATCCGCCGCACCCTGGCGACCGTGCGCCTCGAGGCCGACGAGGCGATCTAGCTTGTGTACAGGATGTTGCGCCATGAAAGCTGCACCAGACCAGCGGGTGAGAGTCCCGCCCGGGTAAGTGCCCAAACGCCCGGTAGCAGGCCCCAGCCCCGGAGGGAGACTTCCGTGGCCAAGCGGGGCGTCAAAGGCCTCTTTCGGAGGAAGCAAGCGCGCGGGCTGCGACTACAGCCTCGTCACAAGCACAATGGAGGAGCCGAGCCGCTCATCCCACGGCGAAGGCCATGTTCCCCGACCTTGCTTGGGAGCGGTCGGGGAGTCCTTTCGGGGTATGGGGAGTTGCACGCGCGCACGGCCTGGTGCGGAACATGGGAGACCCGTCTATCCAGCCCCACGTCGGGCAAAGACCGCTCGTATAAGCCGAGTGCGAAGTCGAGCGGAGGAGAGCGGGAGTCCGAGGGGGTCGTAGTAGTGATGAGCGGCGCGCAGAACAACGCGCCAGGAGCGAAGGACCCCCGCTTTGATCGAGCCTGTTGCGGAGGTAAGCGCTAGGCATGGCCGGGTCTACCACCCGACCCAACGACCCCGGCGGGCTTCAGTCCGTCGGCGGGCAAGCGAGCGAAATGGCCCTCGTGGCCCCTCGTCGCCCGAAGGTGCGAGAACTCCAACGCAAGCTATGGGTAGCGGCCAAGCGATCCCCAGATCGCCGCTTCCACGCCCTCTATGACCGTATCTGGAGGGGTGACGTCCTCCGGGAGGCATGGAAGCGGGTGTGCTCCAACCGAGGTGCTGCCGGGGTAGATGGATTGACCTTGGCAGCGGTCGAGGATTACGGCGTAGAGCGGATGCTCTCCGAGCTGCAACGCGATCTTCGACAAGGCACCTACCGCCCTTCTCCAACGAGGCGGGTGGACATTCCCAAGCCACAGGGCGGCAAGCGACCGCTCGGCATCCCCACCGTTTGCGACCGGGTTGCCCAACAGGCAGCGCGGCTCGTCCTGGAGCCGATCTTCGAGGCGGGCTTCTCAGACGCCTCCTTCGGCTTCAGGCCTCGCCGCTCCGCCACCCAGGCGAAGGAGGAGGTCCGCAAGGGCTTCATCCAAGGCCGGGTCTGGGCGCTCGACGCTGACATCCGGGACTACTTTTCCAGCATTGACCACGGGCAACTCCTGGCGATGCTGGCGGAGCGAGTCTCTGACCGGCGGGTGTTGAAGCTGATTCGCAAGTGGCTCACCGCAGGGGCGATGGAGGAGGGGGGATACCGCCAGACGGTTGCCGGCACTCCCCAGGGCGGCGTCATCTCGCCGCTTCTCTCCAACATCTACCTGCACGCCCTCGACCTCGCCTTCTCCGACGGCGCTCACGGCAAGCTCGTCCGTTACGCGGATGACTTCGTCGTGCTCTGCCGATCCCAGAAGGAGGCCAGGGCGGCCGAGGCCAAGACGAGGGAAGTCCTCGTCTCCCTCGGGCTTGAGCTACATCCCGAAAAGACGAAGGTGGTCGACCTCAGGCAAGGCCGCGAGGGCTTTGACTTCCTCGGCTGTCACTTCCGAGCCCGCATCTCGGGCAGGCTGTTGGAACGCGGCATCCGCCGCTACTACCTCCAGCGCTGGCCTTCCGTGCGGGCGATGAAGTCCATCCGGGCGAAGGTCAGGGCCAAGACCGGCAGAGACCGCGTGGGAGTCAGGGACATCCGGGTCGTGATCGACGGCCTGAACCCGATCCTGCGGGGCTGGGGAAACTACTTTCGGACTGGGAACGCCGCCACGAAGTTCAGACAGGTCGAACGCTACGTCGTCTGGCGGCTCCGGCGCCTGTTGTTTAAGCGCTATGGCCGCAACCTGCACGGCGGGCGGTCTGCCCTCTGGACCGAGGAGTGGTTCAGGGAACAGGGCCTATATCGGTTGTCGGGCACTATTCGATATCCGGGGGTCGCGTAGCCATGCCAGGAAGATCATCGGTAAGCCGTGTGCGGGAAAACCGCACGCACGGATTGAAAGGGGAATGGGGAGACAGGCCCGTAGGGCACTGCGCCCCTGACTACCAATGATCGTCAAGAAGTCCCCCGAGCAGGTCGAGAAGATGGCGGCGGCGGGCGCGATCCTGGTCCGCTGCCTGCAGATGCTCGCTGCCAAGGCTCGGCCCGGGGTGACGCACCAAGGATCTCGACCTCGCCGCCGAGAAGCTGATCCGCTCACAGGGCGCCGAGCCGGCCTTCAAGGGCTACCGCGGCTTCCCGGCTTCGATCTGCGCCTCGCCCAACTCGATGGTCGTGCACGGTATCCCCGGGCACTACGAGCTGCAAGCGGGGCGACTGCTCTCGGTCGACGTCGGCGTGGTCAAGGACGGCTGGGTCGCCGATGCGGCGATGACCCTGCCGATTGGCCCGGTCGAGCCCGAGGCGCGCAAGCTGCTCGACGTGACCAAGGCGGCGCTGTTCGCCGGGGTCGAGCAGATGCAGCCCGGCAACCGGCTCGGCGACGTCTCCGCCGCGATCCAGCGCGCGGTCGAGATCGAGGGGCTCTCGATCATCCGCACCCTGGTCGGCCACGGGATCGGCCGCGAGATGCACGAGGACCCGCAGGTCCCCAACTTCGGCACGCCGGGCAAGGGGCCGGTGCTGGAGGAGGGGACCGTGCTGGCGATCGAGCCGATGGTCAACGTCGGCGGCGCGCTGGTGCGGATGGGCGACGACGGCTGGGCCGTCTACTCCGCAGGACGGCTCGCTGGCCGCGCACTTCGAGTTCACGGTCGCCGTGACCGCCGACGGGCCGCGGATTCTCACCCCCTGGCACCTGGAGGATTGAGGCGCGGCCCCGTAGGGGGTCTATGCTGATTGTTGCGGTGGGCGCCGCACGGACCCTTGGAAGGAGGGCCATTGCTTCGTCCACGCACCGCCAAGGCTGTACTCAGCGCCTCGCTCCTCGTCTTCGCGCTCGCCGCTTCGAACGCTGCGCAAGCCGCACCCCAGCCCTACGGCACCAATGACGCCGGAGGTTTCCGCAACGTCCTGCCGCCGGGCGAGAACGGGCTCGACACGCTCTCCCAGATCTTCGCCTTCCGCGGCCTCGGAGCCGTGCCGTCCCACTACGCCGATCAGCAGCCGCTCTACGAAAACCTCGTCTACGGCTCGCCGAACTGACCGACGAAGAAGTCCCGACCTACTTCAAGGACGCGACCTTCGGCGTGCCGCCGGGCGAAGTGGCCTCGACGATCGAACCGAAACCGGGCGTGACGATCGAGCGCGACGCCGCCTACGGCGTGCCCCACATCTACGGCGAAACCCGCGCCGACACGATGTTCGGCGCCGGCTACGCCGGCGCCGCCGACCGCCTCTTCCTGATGGATGTCCTGCGCCACACCGGCCGCGCCGAACTCGCCTCCTTCCTCGGCGGCTCCAACGCCGGCGCCGACGCCTCGCAGTGGGGCTTCGCCCCCTACACCGAAGCCGACCTGCAAAAACAGCTCGACACGCTGCCGCAGCAGTACGGCGCCGCCGGCCTGCAGGCCGTCGAAGACGTGCAGAACTACGTCGACGGGATCAACGCCTACATCGCCGCCGCCGAGCACGAACCCGGCGCTGAAGCCGGGCGAGTACTCGCTGCTCAACAAGCCGATGGAAGCCTGGAAGCCGACCGACGTGGTCGCGATCGCCTCGCTGATCGGCGGCATCTTCGGCCGCGGCGGCGGCAACGAGCTGAACTCGGCGCTGACGATGCAGGCCTTCGTCGAGCGCTTCGGCGCCAAGGCGGGCCGCAGCGCCTGGCTCGGCTTCCGCTCGAAGAACGACCCGGAAGCGCCGACGACGATCTCCAAACGCTTCCCCTACGAGACGCGCAGCGCCTTCGCCAAGCGTGGCCTGGCGCTGCCCGACCCAGGTTCGGTCCGCGAAACCCCGGTCGCGACCGCTTCGAGCGGAGCGCCCGGCGGGACGGGCGGATTCGGCGCGACGATCGAGCGCGCCTTGAGCGAAGGTGCCCACGCCTCCAACTGGGAGCTGGTCTCGGCGAAGCACTCGGCGACGGGGCACCCGATCGCTGTGATGGGCCCGCAGGTCGGCTACTTCATCCCCCAGATCCTGATGGAGGAGGACCTGCACGGTCCCGGCATCGACGCCCGCGGCGCCTCCTTCGCCGGGGTCAACCTCGCGGTCGAGCTCGGCCACGGCCGCGACTACGCCTGGAGCGCGACCAGCGCCGGCCTCCGACAACGTCGACACGTTCGCCGAGGTTCTCTGCAAGGACAGGTTCCACTACCTCTACCGCGGCAAGTGCAAGCCGATGGAAAAGCTGGAAAGGACCGAGAGCTGGACGCCGAACGCGATCGACTCGACCGAAGCGGGGTCGCAGACGCTGACCGTCATACCGCACCGTGCACGGCATCGTCTTCGCCCGCGGCAAGGTCGGCGGCCGAAAGGTGGCCTTCGTCCACCAGCGCAGCACCTACTTCCACGAGCCCGACTCGCTGATCGGCTTCAGCGCAGCTGAACGAACCCGGCTTCGTCACCGGCACCGGCGGCTTCAAGAAGGCGGTCTCCAACATCGGTTTCCCTTCAACTGGGGCTACGTCGACTCCGAACACATCGCCTACGCACTCTCGGGGGCGATGCCGCAGCGCCAGGGCACCTCACCCGACTTCCCCGTGCTTGGCACCGGCCAGTACGACTGGAAGGGCTTCAAGCCGGCAAGCCAGACGGCCGACTTCCTGCCCTTCGCCAAGCACCCGCAGGCGGTCGACCCGCCCTTCCTCGTCTCCTGGAACAACAAGCAGGCGCCGGGCTGGGCGGCGGCCGACGATCGCTACGCCTACGGGCCCCTGCAGCGGGTCCAGATGATCTCCGACAAGGTCCGCGCGGCGACGAAGGGCAAGCGGCGGATGACGATCGCCCAGCTCGTCCAGGCGATGGAGGAACCGGCCACCCAGGACTTCCGCGGCTACCGCCTGCTGCCGACCGTCTTCGAGGCGATCGGCAAGCCGAGGCAGCCGGCCCTGCGCAAAGCGCTGGCCACCCTCAGGGCCTGGAACAAGACGGGCGCCCACCGCCGCGACCTCAACCGCGACGGGGTCGACGAAGAAACCCCGGCGGTCGAGCTGATCGACGCCTGGTGGCCGAAGCTCGTCGAAGCGGAGTTCAAGCCGTCGCTGGGCACCAAGGCGTTCGAACGCCTGCGCGGCATGATCTCCACCGGCGACGAGACCGGCGGCTCCCCGCAGGCGCCCGACTACGAGGAAGGCTGGTGGGGCTACGTCTCCAAGGACCTGCGCGACCTCTTCGGCCCCCGCCCCGAAGCCCCCTACAGCCGCGTCTACTGCGGCCAGGGCTCGAAGGCCCGCTGCCGCAAGGCCCTGCAGCAAAGCCTCACCCAGGCCCTTAAGGTGACCCCGGCAGCGATGTACGGAGGCGGCAACGGCGACTGCGCCGCCAACCCCCAACCATCCTGCTTTGACCAAAACCGCCCGGCCGTGACCTCAGGCATAAACCTAGGCCCCTTCCCCTTCCAAAACCGCCCAACCTTCCAACAGGTGGTCACGCTGACCCAGAAGCTCCCTCGATAGCTCCCCCTGCTATCTTTCCCGGTCGGCCCAATGGGGCCGGTGGCTGTGCCTGCCGTCCAACTCCTGGGGCGTGCGGGAGTCCTGTATTCGATACGAAACCGGAGCAATGAAGGTTCGAGCTTCCGTCAAGCCGATGTGCGAAAAGTGCAAGATCATCCGCCGCCACGGCGCGGTCTTGGTGATCTGTCAGAACCCCCGCCACAAGCAGCGTCAGGGCTAGGGCGAGCGAGATGGCACGGATCGCAGGCGTCAACGTACCGGTCGGCAAGCGGGTCGAAATCGGGCTCACGTACATCTTCGGGATCGGGCGCTCCACCGCGCAGAAGATCCTCGAGGAGTCGAAAGTCGACCCCAACACCCTGGTCAAGGACCTGACCGAGGACGAGGTGATGCGGCTGCGCGAGGCGGTCGACCAGCGCGAGGTCGAGGGCGACCTGCGCCGCGAGCGCTCGCAGGACGTCAAACGGCTGATGGAGATCGGCGCCTACCGCGGCCTGCGCCACCGCCGCGGCCTTCCCGTCCGCGGCCAGCGGACCAAGACCAACGCGCGCGGCCGCAAGGGCCCGCGCCGGATGAGCGTCGCCGGCAAGCGCAAGGTCTAGGGAGAACGATGGCAGCCGCGAAAAAACCCGCCAAAGGGCGCTCACGGCGCCGCGTCAAGAAGAACGTCACCTACGGCCAGGCGCACATCAAGACTTCCTTCAACAACACGATCGTCACCCTCACCGACACCGAAGGCAACGTGATCGCCTGGGAGTCGGCCGGCTCGGCCGGGTTCAAAGGCTCGCGCAAGTCGACGCCGTTCGCCGCTCAGGTGACCGCCGACGCCGCCGCCAAGAAGGGCATGGAACACGGCCTCGAGAAGGTCGAGGTCTTCGCCAAGGGCGCCGGCTCCGGCCGCGAGACCGCGATCCGCTCGCTGCAGGCGGCCGGCCTCGACGTCACCACCGTCAAGGACGTCTCCCCGCAGGCGCACAACGGCTGTCGCCCGAAGAAGCGGAGGCGTGTCTGATGGCCCGCGATACCTGACCGCAGTGCAAGCAGTGCCGCCGCGAGGGCCAGAAGCTCTTCCTCAAGGGCGAGCGCTGCTTCACCGACAAGTGCGGGGTCGAGCGCCGCTCCTACCCGCCCGGCGAGCACGGCCGCGGCCGCATGCGCCAGTCCGAGTACCGCGTGCAGCTGCGCGAGAAGCAGAAGACGCGCCGCTACTACCAGGTGCTGGAGAAACAGTTCCGCGCCTACTACGACAAGGCCTCGCGCCAGGAGGGCGTCACCGGCGAGAACCTGCTGCGCCTGCTCGAGTCGCGCTTCGACAACGTGCTCGTCCGCCTCGGCTTCGCCGCCTCGCGGCGCCAGGCCCGCCAGCTGATCCGCCACGGCCACTGGTTGATCAACGGCCGCCGCGTCGACATTCCCTCCTACCAAGTACGTCCCGAAGACGTGATCTCGATCAAGTCGAGCTCGGCCGCCGGTGACACGATTCGCAAGGCAACGGAGCTCGTCTCCACCGTGCCGGCCTGGCTGCAGGCCGACCACGACTCCCTTACCGCCAAGGTCCTGCGCTACCCAGAGCGCGCGGAGATCTCGGCACCGGTTCAGGAGCAGCTGATCGTCGAGCTGTACTCCAAGTAACCGGAATCCGTTTCTGAACACGCATACGCAAGGAACACATGCCCACTGATTTCCAGGTCCCTCGCATCACGTCCGAGAAGGTTGACGATCGCCGCGGCACCTTCACCGTCGAGCCCCTCGACAAGGGCTTCGGCTACACATTCGGCAACAGCCTCCGCCGCGTCCTGCTCTCTTCCCTGGGCGGCGCCGCGGTGACGAGCGTCCGCATCGAGGGCGTCGCGCACGAGTTCTCGACCGTGCCCGGCGTCAAGGAGGACGTCACCGACATCGTCCTCAACCTCAAGGACCTCGTCGTCCGCATGCACACCGACGCCGACGAGGTCGAGGCGCCGCTGGTCGCCACCGGCCCCGGCGAGGTCAAGGCGAAGGACATCGATCTGCCCTCGGGCGTCGAGATCCTCAATCCCGAGGCGCCGATCGCGACCCTCGAGAAGAAAACCAAGCTCGAGATCTACCTGACGATCGGCCGCGGCCGCGGCTACTCGCCGGCTGATGAGAACAAGTCCGACGAGCAGCCGATCGGCGTGATCCCGATCGACTCGATCTTCTCGCCGATCCGCCGCGCCTCCTACGCCGTGGCGACCGCCCGCGTCGGCCAGCGGACCGATTTCGACAAGCTGACCCTCGACCTCGAGACCGATGGCTCGATCGAGCCGGGAGCTGCGCTTCGCGAGGCCTCCGAGATCCTGATCAAGAGCCTGGCGATCTTCACCGACGCCGACCGGGTCGAGGAGCTGACCGCGCGCGAGCCGGTCGCGGTCCGGGCCAACGACGTGCTGCCCGGCCCCGCCGGCGACGGCATTGCCAGCAGCAACGGGCTCGACGAGATTCTGATCGAGGAGCTAGAGCTCGGCGTCCGCTCCTACAACTGCCTGAAGCGGGCGGGGGTGCAGACGGTCGGCGACCTGGTGCGCAAGACGCGCTCGGAGCTGAATGCGATCCCCAACTTCGGCTCGAAGTCGATCGAGGAAGTGATCGAGACCCTGCACGCGCGCGGCCTCGATTTGGGCGGGGACTGAGCGGGGAGCTGAGCCGGCGATGCGTCACCGTAAGAAGCGCAACAAGCTGAGTCGTGACGCGGCGCATCGCGAGGCCCTGCTCTCGAACCTCTCCAAGCAGCTGATCCAGCACGAACGGATCAAGACCAGCCAGGCCAAGGCCAAGGCGGTCAAGCCGGAGGTCGAGCAGTTGATCACGCTGGCGAAGCGGGGGGATTTGCACGCTCGGCGGCAGGCGCTGGCTACGCTGCACAACGATAAGTTCATTGTGCACAAGCTGTTCGAGGAGGTTGCGCCTCGGTATGTGGAGCGGCCTGGGGGGTACACGCGGATCGTCAAGTTGGGTCCTAGGCGTTCGGACTCGACTGAGATGGTTTACCTAGAGTTGGTCTAGGTGCGGGAAGGGCGGGGCATCACCCGCCCTGACAAATGACGGGCTAATTAGCCCGTCATTTTGAGTATCCGCCAGTTCGGGTGATGCCCCGCCCTTCCGGACGTAGACCTACTCTCGTTGACGCTCAGCTGTATGCAACTGACTCCAGGTACAAGCCGTGCGGGGGAGCTGTTTCGCCGGCTGACGAGCGGGGTGCGCCCTTGAGGAGGAGCTGGAAGTTCTCCACGGAGCGGCGGCCTGAGGATGTCTCGAGCATGGTTCCGACTAGGACGCGGACCATGTTGCGCATGAAGGCGTCCGCCGTGATGTCGAAGTTGAGGATGTCGCCTTCTTGATTCCAGCCGGCGGCCAGGATCTTGCGGTCGAAGTGGACGTGGTCGGTTTGGGTGGGGGTGAAGGCCGTGAAGTCGTGCGTTCCCAGCAGGGCTGAGGTGCAGGCGTCGAGAGCCTCGCGGTCCACTCGGTGCGGCCACCAGAGGGCGCGGCCCTGCTCGAAGGGGCTCGACGACGGGCGGGTGAGGACTCGGTAGCGGTAGGTGCGGGAGAGGGCATCGCGGCGGGCGTCGAAGCCGTCCTCGGTCGGGGCTGCGGTCGTGACCGCGATGTCTCTTGGGCCAAGGCCGTTCAGCCTCCGCGCTAGGTCCGTCGGCACCTCAGCCGTGGTGGCAAAGCTTGCGACCTGGCCACGGGCATGCACGCCGGTATCCGTACGACCGGCCACGGTCAGCTCCACCGGCTCACGCAGGACCGTCGCCAGCGCGCTCTCCAGCTCCCCCTGCACAGTCCGCAGCCCGGGCTGCTTCGCCCACCCCCGAAAGCCGCCCCCGTCGTATTCAAGCTCCATCCGCACGCTGGTCATCGCGGAGCAGTATGCAGCGATTCGAGATGCCGGGGGCGGGGCACCCCCGAACTGGCGGATACTCAAATCGCCGGTCTCATTAGGCCGGCGATTGTCAGGGCGGGGGTGCCCCGCCCCCGGCACCCACCAACGCCAGCAGCCCCGCTTCGTCAAGGACCGTCGTCTCGTATTTCTCGGCCTTGGCCAGCTTCGAGCCCGGGTTCTCACCGGCGACCACGTAGTCGGTTTTCTTCGAGACCGAGTTGACGACCTTGCCGCCGGCCGCCTTGATCAGCGCCGCCGCCTCCTCGCGGGTCAGCTCGGGAAGGGTGCCCGTGAGGACGAACGTCTTGCCTTCCAGCGGGCCGCCGCCGGCGCGGCGTTCGGAGGCGTCCTGCTCGAGGCGCAGGCCCTTCTCGCGCAGCTTCTCGATCAGCGCCCAGGTGGCGTCGTCGCTAAGTGACTCGGCGATCTGCACCGCCATGATCGGGCCGACCCCCTCGACCTCTTCGATTCGCTCCGGGTCGGCCTCGTGCAGCGCGTCGATCGAGCCGAAGTGGTCGGCCAGGGCTTCCGCGGTGACGTAGCCGACGCCGGGCAGGCCGAGGGCGTAGAGGACCCGTTTGAAGGGGCGCTGGCGGGAGGCATCGATCGCGGCGAGCAGGTTGGCGGTGGAGACCTCGCCGAAGCGGTCGAGCCGAGTCAGCTGCTCTTCGCTGAGGTCGTAGATGTCGGCGACGTCGGAGATCAGGCCGTCCTGGAGGAAGCGCATCGCCTGCTTCTCGCCGAGCCCGTCGATGTCCATCGCCCCTTTGCTGACGAAGTGCTTGACGTGCTGAAACGCTTGGCCGGGGCAGCCGCCGCGGTTGGGGCAGATCGTGAAGACGGCATCGTCGGGCTTGACCGTCTCGGTGTCGCAAGCCGGGCATTTCCGCGGCGGCTTTCGGTTTGCGGCCCCTCCGCGCGGCTTTGTCTTTTCTCAGCAGCGGCGACACGACCTGGGGGATCACGTCGCCGGCCCGCATCACCACGACCTCGTCGCCGACGCGGACGTCCTTTCGAGCAAGGTCCTCCTCGTTGTGCAAGGTGGCGGTGGAGACGGTGACCCCGCCTACGTGGACCGGCTCAAGTATCGCGAACGGCACCAGGTGCCCGGTGCGGCCGACGTTCCAGACCACGTCGAGCAGCTTCGGTCGTCGCCGTCGTTGGCGCGAACTTCCAGGCGATCGCCCAGCGCGGCTCGCGCCCGACCACACCGAGCTCCCGCCACAACGCCCGCTCGTCGATCTTGACCACGACGCCGTCGATCTCGTAGTCGAGCTCGTCGCGCCGCTCCTCCCACCAGCGGCAGCGCTCGACGACGGAATCGACGTCGCCGTGGTGGTCGGTGTCGGGATTGACCTTGAAGCCGCGTCCGGCCAGCCACTCGACCTCGGCGAAGTGCGTGGCCAGGTCGAGGCCGCGGGTCGCGCCGATGCCGTAGCACCAGACGGAGAGCGGCCGTTCGGCGGCGAGTGCCGGGTCCAGCTGGCGGATCGAGCCGGCGGCGGAGTTGCGCGGGTTGGCGAAGGTCGGCTCGCCCGCTGCGGCGCGGCGTTCGTTCAGGGCCTTGAAGTCGGCGATCGGCAGGTAGACCTCGCCGCGCACCTCGACCAGCTCGGGGGCGTCGTCGATCCGCAGCGGAATCGCCTTGATCGTGCGCAGGTTCTGGGTAACGTCCTCGCCGACCCGGCCGTCGCCGCGGGTAGCGCCGCGGGTGAAGACGCCCTTCTTGTAGGTGAGCGAGATCGCCAGGCCGTCGATCTTCGGCTCGGTCGTGTAGCTGAACTCGGCGGCGGTGATGTCGAGGCGCTTCAGGTGGTTGCGAACCCGGTTCTCCCAGGCGCGCAACTCCTCCTCGTTGCGGGCGTTGCCGAGCGAGAGCATCGGCTCGGCGTGCTCGACCTGTTCGAAGCGCTCCAGCGGCGGCGCTCCGACGCGTTGGGTGGGAGAGTCGGGCGCTGCGCAGCTCGGGGTGGTCGGCCTCGATCGCGCGCAGCTCGTCGAGCAATTCGTCGTAGGTCGTCGTCGCCGACGGTCGGTTCGTCGAGGACGTAGTAGCGGCGGTTGTGCTCCGCCAGCTCGCGCCGCAGCTCTTCGGCGCGCTTCTCCGGCCCGGTCGCGCTCACACCGAGGTCGGGGCGCTCGCCGCCAGCATCTCCTCGAAGCCCCAGCCGCGCAGTCGATCGAGCCCGCCGTGGTCGGTGAGGTCGAAGTGGATCGGCGTCACCGAGATCCGCCCCTGGGCGACGGCGTTGAGGTCGGTGCCCTCGATCTCCTCGTAGCCGGGCTGCCAGCCGTAGATCTCGTAGTGGCGCCGGCCATCGGCTTCGCCGATCAGCTTCAGCTCGTCGTTGTAGATGCGTTTGCCGAGCTGGTCACTTCGATTCCCTTCGGTTCGCCGGCCGGGCAATTCACGTTGATCAGGGTCGCCTCCGGCACTGGCTCGTCGATCAGCCGTCGCACCATCTCGGCGGCGAATGCGGCCACCGCGCCGAACTCGAAGCGACCGCTGACATAGCCCATGCCGCCACCCGAGGACTGCTGCGAAAAGCGCAACTGCCGGAATGCCGAGCACGATTCCCTCGAAGGCTGCCGCCACAGTCCCCGAGTACGTGATGTCGTCGCCGAGGTTGGCGCCGTGGTTGATCCCGGAGAAGATCAGGTCGGGCCGATGGCCGACCAAGCCCAGCTCGGCGAAGCGGACGCAGTCGACCGGCGTCCCATCGGTCGCATAGCCCTTGTCTCCGTCTCCGAACTCGACCTCCTCGACCGTAAGCGGCGAGCGCGTCGTAATGCTTCGTGCAGTAGCGCTGCGGTTCGAGTCCGGTGCGATCACATCGACCTCGACCCCCTCGATCTCGCGCAGCGCTCGCCGCGCCGCCTGCAGCCCAGGCGCCGTGATCCCATCGTCATTCGTCAGCAGAACTCGCACGGCTGCGATTCTAGGCGTCAGAGCGGGGCACCTCCCGCCCTGACAAGTGACGGGCTAATCAGCCCGTCATTTTGAGTATCCGCCAGTTCGGGAGGTGCCCCGCTCTGACGCGCAGGCCGCGTCTGCTCGGAAGCTCAGTAGCTCGCCACGGCGGCAGCTATCTGGTCCTGCTCGTAATGAGCAAGGGAGAGATTATGGACGCTGGCCATCAGGACCGAGAAGATCATCATCCGGCCGTCGCGGTTGAAGCAGTAGCCGGAGAGGTTGCTGACCCCCGTCAGGGTGCCGGTCTTGGTGCGGCAGCGGCCGTAGGCGGCGGTGCCGTGCATGCGGTCGGCGACGGTGCCTTCGTGGCCGGCCAGGGCCATGTCTTGGATCAGTTCTTCGCCGACGGGCGTGCCCCGCATGGCGCGCAGCAGGCCGACGATCTGCGTCGGCGAGGCGCGGTCGGAGCGGGTCAGGCCGGAGCCGTCCACCGCATGTACGCCGGAGCTGTGGGCGCGGGCGAAGCTGCTCGACGACCTTGGCGCCGGCCGCGGTGGTGCCGGCGCCGCCGAAGCGCGCTCCCAGCAGCTTGATCAGCATCTCGGCGAAGTGGTTGTCGGAGTAGACGTCGGTGGTATTGACGATTTCGGTCAGGGTCGGCGATTCGACCCTGGCCAGTTCGGTGCTGGTGGGCGGCGCCGTCCCCAGCGCGACGCTGGACGAGACGCGAACCCCCGCTTCGCGCAGCGACTGGTCCAGCGTCGCGGCCGCGGTGATCGCGGGGTCGGCGGCGAAGCTGCCGGCGCCGGCGCTGCTGTAGCCGGAGTCGAAGTCGAGCCCCGAGAGCGGCCCGATTTCGGGGCTGGTCGCATAGCCGGAGTCGGCGACGCCGCGCAGGCGGTCGAAGATGCTGTCGTCGGCGTAGAGGCGCCCGGTCACCGCCGTGATTCCCACTTCTCGGAGCTGGGACCTGAAGAGAAACAGGTTGGTGCCCAGACCGCCGAGGAAGCGGTTGTAGAAGGCCGGGATTCCCAGCGCCGGATCGCCGCCGCCGACCAGGTAGAGGCTGCCGCGCAGGACGCCCTTGGAGTCGACCGTGCCGTCGGTCTCGAGCCGCGTCGCGATCCGCGATTCGGGGCCGAGGCGCGAGAGCGCGGTCGAGGTCGTGAACAGCTTCATGTTCGAGGCCAGCGGCCGCTGCCTGCTTGGCGCTCCGGGCGCAGACCGGGACGCCAGTTTCGCCGTCGACGACGAGCAGGCTGCTGGCGCTGCCCCCGCCGTGAACCAAGCGCGCCCGCATGGTCGCGCAGAGCTGTCTGCCGCCGGCCGCCTGCGCCGCCGCTGAGAACAAGAGAAGCGCAAGCAGCGCACAAATTGCGGCAAGAGATGCCGGGGTCCGTCTCACTTAGTGAGATAATGCATGTTTATGGGCAAAGTTGTGGACATAGAGTCGCAACCGCGCCGACGCCGCAGCCGCAAACGCCCTTCGAAGACCGCCCTCGTCCTCGGTGGCGGCGGCTTCACCGGAGGCGTCTACGAGATCGGCGCCCTGCGCGCCCTCGACCTACTCGCGGTCAACAGCACGGTCAACAACTTCGACGTCTACGTCGGCACCAGCGCCGGCTCCTTCGTCGCCGGGATGCTCGCCAACGGCGTCACCCCGGACGAAATGATGCAGGTGATCAACCGCCGCATCGCCTCCGACCTCGAGGACCTCGACCTCGACAAGGTGCTGAAGCCGAACTACGTCGGCTTCCTGCAGAAGGCGGCGATGCTGCCGCTGCGCACGGCCGAGCTGCTGCGCAGCCTGGTTCGCATGGGCGAGTTCTCGGCGATCGACATCGGCGTCGGCCTCGCCGAGGCGCTGCCGACCGGCTTCTACTCGAACGACGGGATCTCGGACTACGTCGCCGCGGCGCTTGCCGAAGACAACCGCGTCGACGACTTCCGCCTGCTCGACAAAGAGCTCTACCTCGCGGCCACCGACCTCGACACGACCGAGCGGATCGTCTTCGGCGAGGAGGGCTGGAACGACGTGCCGATTTCGAAAGCGATCCAGTGCTCGACCGCGCTGCCGATCGTTTACAAGCCGGTCGAGCTGAAGGGGCGCCAGCTGGTCGACGGCGGCATCCGCTCGACCACCAACGTCGACATCGCGGTCGAAAAGGGCGCCAAATTCATCGTCGTCGTCAACCCGCTCGTCCCCTTCGTCAACGACTTCGAGAAGACGATCCCGACCGTCTTCGGCACCCGCGTGCGGCGCGTCTCCGACATGGGGCTGCCGGCGATCGCCAACCAGACCTTCCGCCTGATCGCCCACGCCCGCCTGCACGAGGCGGTGGCCCAGTGGGAGGAGAAGTACCCCGGCGTCGACATCGTCCTGGTCGAGCCGGAGCCCAACGACGAGCTGATGTTCGGCACGCCGATCATGGACTACTCGCGGCGCCTGAAGATCGCCCGCCACGGCTTCGAATCGGTCACCGCGACGCTGGCCCAGGACTACGACCGCTTCAAGGAGATCGCCGAGCGCCACGGCCTCGAGATCTCCGAGCGCCGCGTGCGCCGCGTGGTCGAGCGCGCCGCCGAAGAGGAGCCCGAGCAGAACTCGACCTGGCGCCGGGTGCTCGAGCAGACCACAGCGACGCTGCTACGCCAGTCCGGCGAGGCCTCCTAGCGCATCGCCCGCGCAGGGAGCGCCGTTCAGCCGGCGTAGAGCTTCTCGATCTCCTGCTCGTGCTTGCTGGCGACGACGGCGCGCTTGACCTTCAGCGTCGGCGTCAGCTCGCCGCTTTCCTGGCTGAGGTCGTGGGGGAGGATCGCCACCTTCTTGACCTGCTCGACGCGGGCGAACTTCTCGTTGATCGTCTCGACGTGGGCTTCGATCGCTTGTCTGCACGTCGGCGTTGCCGGCGAGCTGGGCGGGGTCCTCGGGCAGGCCGTGCTCCTTGGCGTAGGCGACCGCGTCCTCGGGGTCGAGCGTGACCAGGGCGACCAGATAGGGCTTGCGGTCGCCGACGACGACGCACTGGGAGACCAGCGGGTGCTGCTTGATCTCGTTCTCGAGGTTGGCCGGGGTGATGTTCTTGCCGCCGGCGGTGATGATGATGTCCTTCTTGCGGCCGGTGATCTTGATGAAGCCGTCGGAGTCGATCTCGCCGATGTCGCCGGTGTGCAGCCAGCCGTCGACGATCGTCTCGCGGGTCGCCTCCTCGTTCTTGTAGTAGCCCTGGAAGACGTTGGGGCCCTTGACCAGGATCTCGCCGTCCTCGGCGATCCTCACCTCGCAGCCGGGGAAGGGCTTGCCGATCGTGCCGACCTTGAAGTCCTCGGGCGAGGAGATCGTCGCCGCGGTCGAGGTCTCGGTCATCCCCCAGCCCTCGAGCACGAGAACCCCGGCGGCGTCGAAGAAGCGTGAGGATCTCGGGGCTGATCGGCGCCGCGCCGGAGACCGCGAGCCGCAGCTTGCCGCCGAAGAGGCCGCGGATCTTGCGAGAGCACCTTCTCGTCGGCGAACTCGTATTGCTTGCGCAGCAGGAAGCCCGGCTTGCGGCCGGAGCGCTCCGCCGCCCGCATCCTCTTGCCGACCCCGATCGACCAATCGAAGACGGCCTTCTTCAGCCCGCCCTCCTTCTCCATGCCGCTGCGTCGCGGCGGTGTAGATCTTCTCGAAGATGCGCGGCACCGAGGGGAAGTAGGTCGGCTTCAGCTCGGCCAGGTTGGGGAGGATCTTCAGCGGATCGCGCTCCCAGTAGGCGAGGGTCGCGCCGAGGTCGAAGCTGCCGAACTGGATCAGCAGGGCGAAGGAGTGGGCGAGGGGGAGGTAGAGGTAGGTGACGTCTTCGTTCTCGACGACGCTGGTCTCGTTGACCATGTCGAGCATCGCCCGGTAGTTGCCGTGGCTGATGATGCAGCCCTTGGGCGGGCCGGTGGTGCCGGACGTGTAGATGAAGGTGCAGATGTCGGCCGGGGTGACCGACTTCCAGCGCGCCTCCCACTCGGCGGCGTCGCGGCCGGCGCCGCGGGCGGCGAGGTCCTCGAAGCGAGATCGCGTCCTCGCTGGAGCCCGTCATCCGCACGACGTGCTCGAGCAGCGGCAGCTGGTCGCGGATCTCGCGGATCTTCTCCAGCTGCTCGTCGTCCTCGACCACGACGACCTTGGCGTCGGAGTTCTCCAGCACGTACTGGCACTCCTCGGGCGAGTTGGTCTGGTAGATCGGGACGACGACGGCGCCGGCAGAGAGCGCTGCGAAGTCGAAGTAGGTCCACTCCGGGCGGGTGTTGGCGAGGATCGAGACCTTGTCGCCCTTGGCGACGCCGAGGTCGATCAGGCCGAGCGAGAGCGAGCGCACGGTCTCCAGCACCTGGTCGAAGCTGCGGTCGATCCAGTGCTCGCCCTGCTTGAAACGCACCGCGGGGGCGCTCCCGTAGAGCCCGGCCGAGAGCGGCAGCAGGTCCGCCAGCGTGACCGATTTGGTTCCCCGCTCCATGCGGGGGGAGTCTAGTTAAGAGCTAGCTGGTGCGGGCGTGGTGCCGGCGGCCCTGGCCGGCCATGCTGCGCAACGAGGTCTGGAAGAGGGTCTTGTCGATCCGCCCGTGGAAGATCGGCACGCCCAGCTGCACGCACTTGCCGATCACCTCCTGCCGCTTCATGTGAAGCTCTTCGGCAAGCTCGGACGGGGTGAGGTGATTGGCCACGGCGGACCTCCCAGGTAGTTGAAATCAGGTAGGTGCATATTTACCCCCGGGGGCGGACGTGTCAAACGTATCGGCGCAGGTCTGCGGGGAACCCCGGATCGCCCAGTCGCGATAATGCCGCGGTGCCCACCGCCGCCCCCGAGCAGAGCCCCGAGCCCGCCGCCCTGCCGATCCCGCGGCGCGGCAGGATCTGGGTCATCCTCGGGCTCGGCATCGCCCTCGTAGTGCTCGGCTACGCCGTGGTCAACATCGCAACCCAGAAGCCCGGGCGAAGCGTCGTCCGCCTCGCAGGCATCGCCGAAGCGCAGGAAATCTTCGGCGGCGTGCCGCAGGAAGGCGACCGGCTCGGCTCCTCCGACGCGCCGGTCTCGATCCAGGTCTTCAACGACCTACAGTGCTCGAGCTGTCGCGAAGACTTCCTCGGCACGATCCCGGGCCTGGTCAACGGCCCGGTGCGGGAAGGCGACGTGAAGCTGCTCTACCGCCACTACTCGGTCAGCGAAAGCCCCCAGGAGCTCGGCTTCTACGGCGCCGAGGCGGCGGCCCAGCAGGGCTACGGTTGGCAGTACACCTACCTCTTCTTCCGCAACCAGGAAGAGGCAAAACGCTTCGGCATCGACCAGGACTTCCTCGACTCGGTGGCGGGCGGGATCGAGGAACTGAACGAGCCCGAATGGCTGGCCTACCTCGAAGACCACGGCGGCTCCGACGGCGCGATCAGCAAGCAGCTCGAAAGCTACGACGAACTGGGGACCAAGCTCAGCATCCGCACCCGCCAGGCGGCGATCGTCAACGGGCCGGGCGGCACCCGCACCCTCCAGGACGGCCCCAGCCTGGCCCAGATCGAAGCCGCGATCGGGGCCGTGCAGTAGTCGCCGCGCCCTTCTGGGATAATCGCCAACTCTCGGGGCGTGGCGCAGCCTGGTAGCGCGCACCGTTCGGGTCGGTGAGGTCCCCGGTTCAAATCCGGGCGCCCCGATTGGAGGGACCAGCTTTCGGCCGTTAGGTCGATTCCTGTCTCTCAAGTGCTCGCTGCAAGTGATACTCGAATGAGAGCGGGTCGTTGCGCCGCAGCCACTCGGCGAACAGGGGATCGACTATCCGCCAGTCCGACCCCGAGCCCTCTACCACTCCGCGGCCGCGCAGGCGCTCCAGCGCCCGCTTGGCGGCGTCGGGCCCGCTCAGCCCGTAGCGCGGTGGGGCGGTCCTGCTGCCCGGGGAGGCGCCGCCTGCCACCAGGAAGAGGGCCTTAGCCCCATTGCCGTCGCTGTCCTCTCCCGCGAGCAAGCCATCGATGATCGAGCCGAAATCGGTGCTGTGTGAGCGGGTTGAAAGCAGCTGGTCGAAGGCAGCCTGGACGGCGTCGCTGTCGACCCGTCCACCATCGTCGGTGGTCTCCCAGGTCTGCCAGGCAAGGTGCTGAGTGCGCTTGGGATGTGCAGCGGTCAACTCGACCAGGAGATCGGCTGCGCGCTCTTCGATCGGCTTGCCGGAGGCCTCGAAGGCATGCTCGAGGAAGGTCGCGAACGGCTCGGCGTCTATCGATGGCAGGGCGACGTCATGGGTTTGGTCCCAGATCGGCTCGGTATCGGTGTGGAGCATCAGTTCGAGCTTCTCACGCAAGCTTCCGGTGAGAAGCAGGCTGACTTTTCCTCCCGCCTCGGGCTCCATCAGCGCCGATCGGATGATGCTCAGCGGCTCGCCTGGGCAGCTATTGAGCCGCTGGAACTCATCGAAAACAATCACGAGGCGGTCGGTCGCCTGGGTGAGGGCATGGAGTTGATCGTGCAGGACCTCGGCCTCATTGAGCGCCTGCCGCCCTCCGGTGCGGATGCCGGCAGCGACGACACCGAGGTTTATCCCGATGCTCTTCTCCAATCGCCTCCAAGCGTCGCCCGTGCGGCGGCGAAGCTGGCCGTCTGGGTGTCTGTCCAGGGCGTTCCTGATCGCGCCGATGAACGCAGGAAGGCTGATTGCCCGGCGTAGGTCGATACGCAGCATTTGCCACGGCGGCGCGTCCGCCTCATGGTTGCGTCCAAGCTCGCGGCGAAGTTCGAGGGTAAAGCTGGTCTTGCCGGTGCCCCGCGGTCCAAACAGGGCTACGTGCGTGCCCGCCTTGAGTTGCAGGGCGGTTTCTCGTGCAAAGGGCTCGCGAGGAACTCCATCCTCGATCGCGTACTCCCAGATGAATGGGTTGAGCGGCACGGCAGCATTGTACCTATCCAGCGCGACGCTATGTACTTGCCGAGCGAGTACAGTGCTCTGCCGCTACTATCTGGGTCGGCTCGGGAACGGATCGATCAGGGCTTCCCGAATGGGCCTCTGCGCGACTAGGGCCGCGACTTTCGTCTGCGCGGGGGGTCAGTGTTGGGACATATGCGAAGGCTTCTGCTCATTCCTCTGACCTTGGCGCTGCTTGCGCTCAGCCCGGCCTTGGCGGGGTCGGATGTCGTCGGGGTGCCGGCGGGCTTCATCGGGATCTCGCCGCAGGGGGCCACCGGTGAATCCGACTACGAACTGATGGAGGAGGCCGGGATCACCAGCGTGCGGCTGCCGATGAACTGGGCGGAAATCGAGCCCGAAGCCCGCGATCGCTTCTCGCCGCGGTGGGAATGGCTCGACGAACAGGTCGCCCTCGCCGCCGAACACGGGATCACCGCCTTCCCCTTCCTCTGGGGGACGCCGGAATGGGTCTCGCCGCGGCTCGGGGGCGAGCCGGTCGCCACCGCCAGGCAGCGCCGGGAATGGACGCGCTTCCTGCGCGACGCCGTCTACCGCTACGGCTCGAGGGGCAGCTTCTGGCGCGAACACCGCGACCTGCCGCGGCTGCCCGTGCACCAGTGGGAGATCTGGAACGAGGAGAACATCGTCACCTTCGCCCGCGAACCCGACCCGGCCCGCTTCGGCAAGCTGATCGAAATCTCCGGTCGGCTGCTGCACCGGGCCGAGCCCGGCTCGACCGTGATCCTCGGCGGCCTCTTCGGCCGGCCGCTGCAGGTTCCGCCGAACATTCCGTCGGGGGCCTACCTGTCGCAGCTGTACGAAATCCCCGGGATCAAGCGCTACTTCGACGGCGTCGCCCTGCATCCGTACGTCGCCGAAGCAGACGCGATGCAGGGGGAGATAGAAAACCTGCGTCGGATAATGACCTTCTACGGCGATGGGGAAACACCGCTCTACGTGACCGAGATGGGCTGGGGCTCGGCCGGCTTCGAGTCGCGCTGGGAGCGCGGCCCGCAGGGGCAGGCTCGTGAACTCGAAACGGCCTTCTCGATGCTGTCCGAAAACCGCCGGCGCTGGCGGATCGGCGGCGTCTGGTGGTTCTCCTGGGCCGACCAGGCCGGCTCCTGCCAGTTCTGCGACTCGGCCGGGCTGCTGACCGCCGATCGCGAAGCGAAGCCGTCCTGGTACAGCTTCAACGCCTGGACCGGGGGCGACGCGCAGACCGTGCCGCGCGCCTCGGCTCGGGCGCTGCGCAGCTCGCCGTAGCCCTCGGGCGGGCTGGTGCACCGCTCGCGCTAGGCTCCGATCTCCAGCTTCGATTACGACCAGTCCAACAGGAGGAACGCCAGATGGCATTTTCGGTTCCCGACCTTCCCTACGCATACGACGCGCTCGAGCCCCACATCGACGAGGCGACGATGCGCGTGCACCACGACAAGCACCACCAGGCCTACGTCGACAAAGCCAACGCGGCGCTGGAGGGGACCGAGTGGGCCGACCGCGAGGTCGAGGACGTGCTGCGCAACCTCTCGAGCCTGCCCGGCGACAAGCAGGGCCCGGTCCGCAACAACGCCGGCGGCCACTACAACCACTCGCTCTTCTGGCAGATGCTCGGCCCCGATGGCGGTGGCGCCCCGGGCGGCGAGCTCGGCTCGGCGATCGACGCGACCTTCGGCTCCTTCGACTCCTTCAAGGACGAGTTCAAGAAAGCCGGCATCGCCCGCTTCGGCTCCGGCTGGGCCTGGCTGGTCAAGGACAGCTCCGGCCTCGCGGTCGTCTCCACGCCGAACCAGGACTCGCCGATCTCCGACGGCAGCGTCGCCCTGCTCGGCTGCGACGTCTGGGAGCACGCCTACTACCTGAAGTACCAGAACAGAAGGCCAGACTATGTGGATGCGTTTTGGAACGTCGTCAACTGGGACTACGTAGCGCAGCGCCTCGCCGAGGCCGGCTGAACCGGCGTCACCAAGCGACTACCCGCGGCGAGAACGTCAGGAGTTCGTCAGGGCGTCGGGGGTGGGTCCCCGGGAACTCCCGGCCGAAGGCCGGCCCGGGGACCCACCCCCGACGCCCGTCGCCGCTGCCGGGCGGGCGGCATCGGGCAGGTAGCCTGGTTCCGCCCTGTCCTTGGGCGGGATCAGGCTCATCGCGTGCTCGGCCTTGGCGGTGATCGTCAGGCTCGGGTTGACACCGGGGTTGGCCGGGATCGCGGCGCCGTCGGTGACCAGGAGGTTCTCGTAGCCGAAGACGCGGTTGCCGGCGTCAACCACCCCGCCTGAGGCGTTGGCCGCGACGACCGCGCCGCCGAGGATGTGCGCGGTCGAGGGGATGTTGCGGACCGACTCGGTGATCGCGCTCTGGGCGACACCGCCGGTGCGCTTCTCGAACCAGCGCGCCACCTGCTCGGCGGCCGGGATGTAGGTCGGGTTGGGGCGGCCAGGGTCCTGCTGCGTCTGCAGCCGCACGCCGCCGCCGAAGAGCTTGCGCTTGGGGCGGAAGTGCATCGCCGCGTCGACGGTCTGCATGACCAGCAGGATCACGGTGCGCTGCGACCAGCGGTGCGGGATCAGCATCCGGGCGGTGCGCAGCGGGTGGCGCAGGATCGCCGCCAGCCACTTCATCGGCCGCGTGACCTTTGTCCCCGGGCCGGTCATCGCGGTGAAGGTGCCAGCCATCGCGTCGCCGCCCTGGCCGTAGGTGACGACCTCGATATGGGTGTCGGGGTCGGGGTAGATGCTGGAGGTGATCGCGACCGAGCGGCTGAAGTCGCGCTCGTCGTCGGGCGCGGTCACAGACTGGATCGACTCCGAGTTGGTGCGGACGAGGTCGCCGAGGCGGTCGGAGAGCTTCGGCAGGGCGCCGCTGTGGCGGCAGTTGGCGAGCAGGTTGTTGGTGCCGAGGGCGCCGGCGGCGACCACCACGCCGCCGGCGGTCTGAGTGCGCCGCCGCTTGCGCAGCCAGGAGCCCGAGCGCTCGCTCGTCACTGCGTAGCCATCGGAGCCGTCGGCGGCGCCGAGCGGCCGGATCTCGGTCACCTGGCGTTCGGGCTCGATCTTGACGCCGAGCTTCTCGGCGAACCAGAGGTAGTTCTTCATCAGCGTGTTCTTGGCCCCGTGGCGGCAGCCGACCATGCAGCTGCCGCAGCGCATGCAGCCGGTGCGGCTCGGCCCCTCGCCGCCGAAGAAGGGGTCGGGGACCTCGACGCCGGGCTTGTCGAAGAAGACGCCGACCCGGGTGTTGGTGAAGGTCTCGCCGACCCCGATCTCCTCGCCGTATTCCTGCAGCAGCTTGTCGGCCGGGCCGATTCCCTCGTACTCGACCACCCCGAGCATCCGCTCCGCCGTGTCGTAATGGGGGGCCAGCTCGCTTTCCCAGTCGCCCAGTGCGTCCCACTGGGGGTCCTTGAAGAAGGCCGGCCGCGCCCGGTAGAGCGTGTTGGCGTAGCCGAGGCTGCCACCGCCGACGCCGCTGCCGGAAACGATGAAGACGTCCTTGAAGAAGGTCATCCGCATCACGCCGCGGAAGCCGAACTTGGGCAGCCAGAAGTAGCGCCGCGGGTGCTTCAGGTTGGACTCGGCGAAGTCCTCGTCCCTGAACCGGCTGCCGGACTCCAGCACCGCAACCGAATGGCCCTTTTCGCTGAGCCGCAGGGCTGAGACCGAGCCCCCGAACCCGGAGCCCACCACGATCCAGTCGTAGTCGTACTTCAACTTGGCCTCCCTGCGGGCTTGTTAAGCCTCGCCGGGCTCCAGGGGGCGAAAGTCGGAGGTCCTTGCGCCGCAGACGGGGCAGAACCAGTCCTTGGGGATGTCCTCGAACTTGGTCCCGGGCGGGATGCCGCCGTCGGGATCGCCAATCTCCGGGTCGTAGATGAATCCGCAGCTCTCGCAGATCCAGAGCGTCACTTCCTGCGTTGCGGTCATGGAGACAGCTTAGAGAGGGTCAGTCTTTGTCGAAGCTGACCGCGACCGGTTCGCGATCCGAGGCGTCCTCGATCTCGAAGTACTCGCGTTTGGTGAAGCCGCCCTGGTTGGCGACGATCGAGCCGGGGAACTGCTGGATCGTCGTGTTGTAGGACTGCACGTTGGAGTTGTAGATCCGCCGCGCGGCCTGGATCTCGTCCTCGAGCTCGGAGAGGTTGCGGCTGAGCTGCTGGAAGTTCTCGGTGGCGCGCAGGGTCGGGTAGTTCTCCGCCACGGCCTTCACGTCGGCCAGCGCTTGGGTCAGCTTCTGCTCCGCCTTGGCGGTTTCCTCGACGCCCTGGGCGGCCATCGCCGCGGCCCGGGCCTGGGTCGTTTTCTCGAAGGTCTGGCTCTCGTGCTCGGCGTAGCCCTTGACCGTCTCGACCAGGTTGGGGACGAGATCGTGGCGGCGCTTGAGCTGCACGTCGATCCCGCTCCACGACTCGTCGACGCGGTTGCGCGACGAGATGATCGAGTTGCGCTTGCCGATGAAGTAGAGGACCGCGATGACGATGATCGCGACGAACGCGATGATGGCGATAGTCATTGCGCGCATCCTACTGCCCCAACGCGCCGGTGCAACGCTTTGTCCACCCGGTAGGGGGACAAAGCGTTGCACCTGGGTTGGAAGCTGGGCATAGGATCGGCGTGCGATGAGCGCCAAGCAGGAAGCCCAGGATTGGGCCGCGACGGTCCAGAAGTACGGCGAGCGGCACGAGCTCAAATACGAGCCGGTGGGGGGGATCAACCCCGTCGACGCCCCGGTGGCGCTCTGCGTGGGCGGGACGAACCGGCTCACCGGGCAGCTGACCGAGGGCTTCTGGGGCTCCTGCTGCGACGCCGACGAGAAGGAAGCCGGCGGCCTCTTCGGCAAGGCGGTGCTGCCGACGGCGCTCCTCGCCAAGGCCCACATGCCCGACCTGGCGCAGGTCGTGCCCGCCTTCAACGTCGAGTCGATCGAGGGCCACGAGGTCGTCACCCAGCGCTTTGCCCGCAAGGTCGAGTTCGAGTCGATCGACTTCAACAAGCGCTTCCTCGCCACGGTGCCGAGCGAGTACGACCCGGTCGCCCTGCGCGAGCTGTTCAGCCCCGGCTTCCTCGCCTGGACGACGACGATGACCGGCGAAGTCGACTTCGGCATCAACGACCGCCAGCTCTGGTTCCTCTGGCACCTCGGCGAGCGCAGCGAGACCGAACTGAAGGCCGTGCTGAAAAACGCGGGAGAACTCTTCAAACGGCTGCAGGGCGAGATGGACGAGAGCGGCATTCACACCTACCCGCCGGGGCCGTGGCACGCCGGTCTGGCGCCGTTTCCCGACGCTCAGGCCTGAGTGTCGACGCGAACTAGAACAAACGTTCATCGATTGGACATGGGTCCAGAGGGGGTTGCGTGACTGGCACGAGCGTCGATGGATGGTTGTGAGCGCACTCGCCGGGACAATCTCCGCACCGTTTGCCGCCAGAGCCGGCGGAATCGATGCGGCGCGGTGGCTGCGCTCGGCCCTCTCCCTGCTCGTCGCGATTGGCATCCTCGCTGTCGCTCTGCCAGTCGCCTTCGGCAGCGGCGCGCGCGGCGCTGCCGTGAATCCTGTCCAGGTCTTCTCCTCGGGGCCGCTGGTCACCGCTGAGACCGGCGGTGGCGCCCAGCTCTCCGTGGCCGGCATGGTCCCGGGCCAGAGCCGCTCGGCGACGATCCGCGTCAGCAATGACGACGGGGCCATGGCTGCCTTCAGCGTCGCCGCTCACCTCACCGACCGGGTCGGCCCGGGTGGAGCCGCCCTCTCAAGCGCTCTCGCCCTGCGGGTCGAATCGGCCGGTTCCGGCTCGCCGATCTACAGCGGCCCGATCGGCCGCATGCCCAGCCTGGCGCTGGGCAGCATCGCCGCCGGCGCGACGAAGGCCTACCGCTTCACGGTCACCCTCCCCGGCAGCGTGGGCAACGGGGTCGCCGGCGCGGCTCTCAGCGCCCGTTTCGTCTGGGCTTCGGCCTGATCGCACGCCCGCGTCTCGCGGGCATGCGGCTTTCTACCTAGACGAGCTTTCGATGCCTCTGTGGCGCCAAAAACTCAGCTTTTTGGCTGCGCGGCCGATGTCTTGGATGCATGGAAGCGATTCAAGGCAAACCCGCTGTGAGGCGGGGACGCAAAGCTAGAGGCCTCGGCGCAAGCCGAGGCAGCTCGGCTGCCGCTTTCGGAGCCCAAAAATCGAGCCCCGAAGGAGGCAATTATGTCTCGTATTTCCGTGATCCTCTCGAGTCCCCGCCATCTGCTTGGAGCGCTTCTCGTTGCACTGCTGGCAGTCGGCGCGGTCGTTGGATCAGGCGCGAGCTTCACCTCGAAGTCCGCGAATCCGAGCAACACGTTCAGCGCCGGCAACCTCGCGCAGTCCAATTCCAAGGAAGGCGCGGCGGTCCTCACGGCAACGAAGATGGTGCCCGGTTCCTCTACCAACGGCACGGTGGTGATTACGAACAGCGGCGACGTCGCCGGCACGTTCACACTTTCCAAGACGAGTCTCACGGACACGGCTGGCGCCAACGGCGGCAAGCTGTCGGAAGTGCTCGAATTGAAAGTGGAAGACGTGACCAAAGCGGGGTCGCCGGTCGCCGTGTACTCGGGCAAGGTCGGCGCGATGGGTGCGCAGTCTCTCGGCAGCTTCGCTGCCGGCGAAGCCCGCACCTACAAGTTCACGATCGAATTCCCCAACGGTGGGACTCCGTCGTCTCCGACGACCGGGGACAACGCCTACAAGGGATCGTCGATGAGCGTCGGCTATCAGTGGGATGCCGCTTCCTAGCGGTTGTCCCCCGACGGAAGGCCGGGACCGGCGCGGTCGCCGGTCTCGGCCCTTCCGTCGTCCTCTTCGGCGGAGCCGGCCCCCGTGGCTGAGCGGGGCAGCGTTCCGCGACGTGCGCTGCGCTGGGCGGGGGCCCTCGTCACCGTGCTCTGCGTGGCGATGGCCGCGATCCTGCTGGTCCCGGCGGCGCTGGGCTTCCAGCGCTACGTGATCGTCAGCGGCTCGATGACCGGCACCTACGACCGCGGCTCGATCGTCTACGACAAGGAAGTGCCGGTCAGCGACCTCAAGGTCGGCGACCCGATCACCTACTCGCCGCCCCCGGGCGCCTCGCCCGAGAAGCTGCTCACCCACCGGATCGTCTGGATCGGCCACAACAAGGGCGGCGAAGAGAGCTTCCGCACCAAGGGCGACGCCAACGAAACGGCCGACCCCTGGACCTTCACCCTCGACAAGCCGACCCAGGCCAAGGTCGCCTTCTCGGTCCCCTACGTCGGCTACCTGCTCGCCGCGCTCTCGATCCCGACCGTGAGGATGCTGGCGATCGGCCTGCCGGCCGTGGTCGTCGCCTTCCTGATCCTGGCCGGGATCTGGAGGGACGCTGGTGAGGAGGCGAAGCGGCGACAGGCGGAATCGATACCGGTGGGAGCCCCTCAATGGACCGAGTGAGGCTGGTATTCAGATCGCGCCGCTGGCTCTTGCTGGCCGCCCTGGCGCTGCTCGCATTGGCGCTCGGCTCGGCGATGTTCAGCGGCGCCAAGTTCACCTCGAGGAGCGCCAACAGCGCGGCGCTGTCCACCGGCGCGATCCAGCTCACCTCATCCACGAGCCAGGCGATAGTCGCCTCGACGGCGGGGTTGAAGCCCGGAGAAAGTCGCGAAGGGACGATCACGATCGGCAACAAAGCCGGCGTGCCCGGGACGGTGACGCTGACGCCGAGCGGGCTGACCGGGACGACGCTCGCCGCCGTCATCGACCTCAAGATCGAGGACGTCACCAGCGGCGCGAGTCAGAAGTGGAGCGGCACGCTCGGATCGTTCCCCGGCCTCGACCTCGGCTCCTTCGCGGCGGAAGAAAGCCGCAAATACAGATTCACATTGAGCTGGCCCGCGGCATCCAATGAAGCCTCGCTGCAGGGGACGTCGACCTCTGTGGAGTTCGAATGGAACGGCGTCTGGAGCGGCAGCTGATGAGGCCCAGGGCCCAGACAGCGATCTCGCTTGTCGCCCTTGCCGCCTGCGTGCTCGCCGTGGGCTTTTCGGCGGCCAGCTTCACCGACACGACGCAGAACCCGCAGACGGTCAGCGCCGCCGCTGACTGGATCGCGCCCAGCGCCGAAGCGAGCACGATCGCGATCTCGGCCACCAACAACGCCGGCTACATCAAATCGAAAGGCACGTACTACGTCTACGCCAACGTGGTCGAGTCCGGCAATCCGGCGAGCGGCGTCGCCTCGGTCAAGGCCAACGTCGGCAACATCACCTCCGGCCAGACCGCCGTCTCGCTTGTCGCCGGCTCGTACACGGTCGACGGCGCCAGCTACGACTATCGCAGCGCTCAGCTGACCGCCGACGGAGTCACGGGCGCAAAGAGCTACACCCTGAAACTCGAAGACAAAGCGGCCAATTCGCGCACGCAGGAATTCTCGGTGAACGTCCTCGGCGCCTTCGCCGGCAGCAAATTCGACACCGCCAACGGCCCGGGAGGCAAGGAAGGCAAGGCCGAGAAAGGCGACATCCTCACCTTCACCTACAGCAACGTCCCCGAAGCGAGCACGATCCTCTCGAGTTGGACGGGAAGCTCGCCGGCGAGTGTCAGCGTGACGATCACCCAGTCCTCGAACAACGACTCGCTGACCGTCTCGAATACGAGCCTCGGCTCCGTTGCGCTGAAAGGCAACTACGTCTCCAGCACCGTCACCTACAGCGGCTCCTCGATGGCCCTGAGCGGCAGCTCGATCGTCGTGACTCTCGGCGCCCCCAACTCTTCGAGCAGCATCGAAGAAGAAGAAGCAGCCGGGCGCCGGTCTGGACGCCGTTGTCGTCGGTTCACGACCTCGCCGGAAGCTCCTGTTCGACGGCGACGGTCACCGCGACGAACGAACGCCAGTTCTGAGTGCCTTCAGGCGGGGTAGTCGGGATCGCCCGGCAGGACGACCCGGTGCTCCTCGTGGGTGCCGATCACCTTGGGCAGGATCGGCTCGACCGTGACCTCGCGGTGCGCCGCGAGCGCCTCGTCGGAGGTGGTGTAGGGCAGGAGCGACTCGAGCTGCTTGACGGTCGGGAAGGCGAGCGCCAGCTCACCGGTGCCCTGCGCCGCCAGCGCCGCCGCCGGCTCGAACCAGCCGGCGTCGACCGTCTCGACTCCGTCCGGCTTCGGCGGCGTATGGGCGGGCGCCAGGGCGAGGAAGAACCATGCATCGAAGCGCCGAGAGACGACCTCCGGAGTGATCCAGCGCGAAAAGAGCACCAACTCCTCCTCAACCCCAAGCGCGATCCCGGCCTCCTCCTCAAGCTCCCGGACCGCGCATGCGCGGTAGCCGACCTCATCCACGCCGTCGCCAGGATCCACAGCCCCGCCGGGAAACACCCAGACCCCAGGCATGAATTTCGCCTCCTCAGCGCGCTTCAACAACAGCACCTCCAGCGCACGGTCCCGATGCTTCCCCCCGCGCCTCAGCAGCACAACTGAAGCCGCCGGACGGGGCACAGCAGGCGTACCCAGATTAGGCGCCTCAGCAGGTCCCCGCTCCCTCTCGTCCATGAATCCGACTCTATCTGGGGGGACGCTGACAACCAGTTGATCAGGATCGTGATCGCCCTTGACGATCCCGACTTTGTCATTACTGTGATCGCTAGGGATCGAAGATGAAAGCCGACTACGACAGCAAGGCAAACGCATTGTCGATAGATCTCGTTGAGCCTCGTCATTGGGACTACAGCGAGGAGGTTCAGCCTCGGGTCAATGTCGCGATCGCCGACGGAACGCCGGTCAACGTTGAGCTTCTCTACCCGAGCATCGGCCTGGAGGAGCCCCTGCGGGCCGCGGCGGAGCGGTACGAGCTTGATGCCGAGGCGTTGATCGCGGCCGCTCAGGCGGCGATCGCTGCACCCGACCGCGTGGTCACGCTGGAGGTCTCAATTCGAGCTGCTGCTTGATCGCCGCAAGCGGCTCGGATCGACTCCCGGGTGATCTCGACCAGGCTTCGCAACTCCCCCTCTGAGATCGAGAGCGGGGGCATGAGCACGACGACGTCGGTCGAGCGGCCGGATGATCGCGCCTCGCTTGCGGGCCTCGAGCGTCACCCGGTGGCCCATGCGCAGGGCAGGGTCGTGCTCGCCGAGGTCGATGCCGACCATAAAGCCACGGCCGCGGACCTCGGTGACCTCGGGCATCGCCTCGACCTCGTCGAGCAGCTCGCGCAGCAGGGCGATCTTCGGCTGCAGGCGCTCGATCGTCCGCTCTTGCTCGAAGACGTCGAGGTTGGACAGGGCGGCGGCGCAGGCGAGCGGGTTGCCGGTGTAGGTGTGGCCGTGGAAGAAGGTGCGGTACTCCTCCGGCGCGCCGAGGAAGCCCTCGTAGATCCGCTCGGTCGCCAGCGTCGCCGCCAGCGGCAGGTAGCCGCCGGTGAGGCCCTTGGCGAGGCAGAGCAGGTCGGGCGCGACATCCTCGTGCTCGCAGGCGAACATCTCGCCGGTGCGGCCGAAGCCCGTCGCTACCTCGTCGCAGATCAGCAGCACGCCGAAGCGGTCGCAGAGCTCGCGTACCGCGGCGCAGGTAGCCGGGCGGGTGGGTGAGCATCCCGGCGGCGCCCTGGACCAGCGGCTCGACGATCACGGCGGCGATCTCCTCTTCGTGGACCGCGAGCACCCGCTCGAGGTCGGCGGCGTCGCCGGGCTCGGCGGCATGGGTCGCGAAGAGCAGCGGGCGGTAGGTGGAGTGGAAGAGGTCGATGCCGCCGACCGAGACCGAGCCGATCGTGTCGCCGTGGTAGGAGTCGCGCAGGTGGACGAAGGAGGTGCGGCGGGTGTGCTGGCCACCGCGCTGCTGCTGGTACTGGAAGGCCATCTTCAGGGCGATCTCGATCGCGGTCGAGCCGGACTCCGAATAGAAGACGCGCGAGAGTCCGGCCGGCGCGAGGTCGACGAGGCGGGCCGCCAGCTCCGCCGCCGCCGGGATGGGAGAGGCCGAGCGTGGTGGTGTGGGCGATCCGGCCGAGCTGGTCGCTGACGGCCGCGTCGATCGCGGCGTGCCGGTGTCCGTGCACGTTGCACCACAGCGAGGAGACGCCGTCGAGGTAGCGCCTGCCCGTCCGCGTCGATCAGGTAAGAGCCCTCGCCCCGCTCGATCATCAGCGGCTCTTCCTCGCACCAGGCCTGCTGCTGCGTGAACGGGTGCCAGACGTGGTCCCGATCGAGCTGAGCGTGGTCAATGGCCATCGCTGCAAGCGACACTAGCCTCGGCTTCGGCCGGAATGTCGAAGTTCTCGAGCCAGTTCACTTCAAGAATGACTCGTTACTCATGTTTTTTGTATTATTGATCTCTTGGAGCCCGCATCGTCCAAGTGCTTGCCGGGGCTCAAGAATCGAGTGAGCTGTGCGATCTGCTGGGTGAAGAGACGGGGCTTCCTGGCGAAGGTGGGCGCGTTGGCACTGCTTGTCTTGGCGGGGCTGTGGGTGCACGCACAGCTCGAGAGCCACCCGGAAAAGGCCAGTATCTCCACCCACACGCCAGCCGAATTCCTCTATCTCGACGGCAGGCGGGTGCTTGCGTACCTCGCGCAGTTCGAAGGCGGGAGGTTCACGACCGAGCAGCTGACCAGCAAGGTGGCCAACACGAAGAACGGCAAGGTCGCTGTGGATGCGGTGGAAATCGGCGAAAAGTCTCAGGAAGAACGGTCGGTGGCCAGGCAGATAACCGCGACAGCCGCCGGCAATTACGTCGAATTGCTCACGAAGCTGGAATCGCATGGTCTGAAGACGATTGGGCTTGGGCATTTCAGGCACGACGTGGAAGGGCTGGAAGAGGGTCAGCTCGTGATGTTCCAAACCCATTCGCTGAGCTCTCCGGTCTATCTGAATCCATACCTTGCAGTACGCCAACCCAAGACGCTGTCGACGTTGTTCCCGATGTCGGCGGGAGGAGGGCCGCATCAGGCAAGAGTGGAATCGCTGCGCGAGGAAGCCGAACACTTTCGCGGACAGGTCGGGAAAGACCCCCGTGCCGTATTCGCGATTCGTCCCGTCACCGAGCGAGATAGAGAAGAGCTCCGAGCGAGACGCAGCGGCGGGACGCAGGCTCCAAGGGGGGTTGTCCTCAGTCCAGCCGAGGTGCGTGTGGGGAAGAAGAACGACGAAGAAAATCACGTCGAGTACCTGATGCCCGTGGACGCCCACCTGATCTCTCAAGAGCGCAGTCTGATCAAGTACGGGGGAGGCGAATTCACCGTTGTCGGCAAGGTGGTTCGGATCTTCCCCGAGCCCGGCGATGGGCATAGCCCGGCGTACATCGACTCACCGACGCTGGAGACATGGGAGCAGCCGCTCGACGAGGCTCCGTTGCAGCTGCTGTGCAGGACGGATCCGAAATGCACGGCGAAGGTGCGCGAAGACGGTGCGACGGAGAAGCAGGTCAAAGCCGCAATGCAGGACTCGCGGAAGTGGGCTATCGAAGCCCTCGAAAGGCAGACCGAGATTCCCAGGCGCGGCGCGGTGATCGTGCCGATCGCGATCTACAAGTAGACGTGATTGTCATCACACGAGCAACTATTCTCTTGAAGAAATAGTTGTTGATCTGCAACAATTGCTCGCATGCAAGCGAGCCAGATCGAAGCGATCGTCAACGAGGTTGCCTCCCCCGAGGCCGGACCGGAGGCGCAGGAGACCGCGGCGCGGATCAGCGCTTTGCTGCGCCACCTCTTCCTCTATGACCGCGGCAACCTGCTGCGGTTGATCGAGGAGAGCGGCCTTTCCATGACCCAGTCGAAGGCCCTGCTGGAGCTGGGCGGGTTGGGCGAGGCGAGCGAGGCGCGCCAGGTCGGCGACCTCGCCGAGGCGCTCGGCGTCTCCGTGCCCTCGATGAGCAGAGCCGTCGACGGGCTGGTCAAGAAGCGGCTCGCAACCCGGGTCGAGGACCCCGACGACCGGCGCGTGCGCCGCGTCGCGATCACCGCCGGCGGCAAGAAGCTCGTCGACACGCTGACGGTCGTGCGCCAGGCGGGGATGGAGACCTTCGCCGCCAGCCTCACCGCGGCGCAGCGGCGCAAGCTCGACGCCGCGGTCGACTCGCTGATGGACCGTCCCGACATCGCCGACGCCTATCGGCACCTGAAGGAGGTAGGACCGGCTTGACCCGTTACAGCCACCTGATCACCGACGACAACCGCAAGTGGTGGACGCTTGGAGCGATGTGCTTCGCGCTGTTCATGATCATGCTCGACAACACGGTGGTGAACGTCGCCCTGCCCTCGATCCAGCGCGACCTGCACGCCTCGATCTCGGGCCTGGAGTGGACGATCAACGGCTACACGCTCTCCTTCGCGGTGCTGCTGGCGACCGGCGGGCGGCTCGGCGACATCTTCGGCCGCCGCCGCATGTTCCTCTTCGGCGTGATCGTCTTCGCCCTCTCCTCGGCGACGGCCGGCTTCGCCGCCAACCCGACCGACCTCGTCGCCAGCCGGGTCGTCCAGGGCGTCGGCGCGGCGCTGATGATGCCGGCGACGCTCTCGATCATCACCGACGCCTTCCCGGCGCACGAGCGCGGCAAGGCGATGGGGATGTGGGCGGGCGTCTCGGCGCTGGCGCTGGCGGTCGGACCGGTGGTGGGCGGCGCCCTCACCGAGCACGTCAGCTGGCGGGCGATCTTCTACCTCAACATCCCGGTGGCGATCGGCGCGGTCACCGCCTCGCTCTTCGCCGTGCGCGAGTCGCGCGACAACACGGTCGGCCGCGAGGTCGACTACGCCGGCGTGGCGCTGCTGACGGGTGCGCTGACAGCGCTGATCCTCGCCCTGGTCGAGGGCAACGAATGGGGCTGGGGGTCGAGCGAGATCATCGCGCTGCTGGTTGGCGCCGCTGTCGGCATGGCCGCCTTCGTCGCGGTCGAGCTGCGGGTCAAGGTGCCGATGGTCGAATTCCGCTTCTTCTCCGACCGCAACTTCCTCGGCGCGGTCGTCGTCGCCCTGATCGTCTCCTTCTCGATGCTCGGTGTCTTCTTCTTCCTCGCCCTCTACATGCAGGACATCCTCCGCTACTCGCCGCTGCAGGCGGGGGTGCGGTTCCTGCCCTCGACCCTGATGATCGTCGGCGTGGCGCCGGTCGCCGGCCGGCTGGCGGACCGCTTCGGGCCGCGCTGGCTGATCGCCTCCGGGCTCGGCATCGTCGCCCTCTCGCTCTACAGCTTCAGCGGCATCGCGGTCGACTCCGGCTATCTCGACCTGCTGCCCGGCTTCATGCTGCTCGGCATCGGCATCGCCCTGACGATGTCGCCGATGACCAGCGCGGCGATGAACGCGGTGGCGGTCGAGAAGGCGGGGATCGCCTCCGGCGTGCTCTCGATGTTCCGGATGATCGGCGGCAGCCTCGGTGTCGCCGTCACCGGCGCGATCTTCCAGGGCTCGGTCGGGGCCAGCTTCGCCGATGCCAGCCCGCAGCAGTTCGTCGACGCGCTCGGCCACGCGATGAGCATCTGCGCGGTCGTCGCCGCACTCGGCGCGGTGATCGGGGCGACTGCGATCCGGGCCAAGCGCGACACGCTCAGCGTGGAGGCGACCGAGGCGGCGCTCAACTTCGGCGGCGAGGAGCTGGCGGGGAGCGAGGCTGCCGCCGAGCGCGAGGCTGTCGCGGTCGGCGAGCCGGTCAGCTGAGCTTTGGCCAGGTCTCGGGCGTGTCGAGCCGGAGACGCTCCAGGGTCTCGACTCGCACATCGCCCAGCGATTCGATCGTTTCGCGGTTGGACCGCTCGATCGCGCTCGGCTCGTCTGGCCAGGGGGTGAGGACGACGGCGTCGACCGCCAGGTCGGCGGCGCGGGCGGCCTCGATCGTCAGCAGGGTGTGGTTGATCGTGCCCAGGCCGGGAGAGGCGGCGACGACCAGCGGCAGGCCGAGGTCGACGGCGAAGTCTCGGACGAGATAAGTGGGGGAGAGAGGCACGAGCAGTCCGCCGACGCCCTCGCAGACGAGGACGTCGGCATTTGCCGCGGCGGCTCTTGCCGCATTGAGCAGACGCTGGGGGTCGATCTCCTCGCCGGCCAGCGCCGCCGCGAGGTGAGGCGACGCTGGCGGCCCGTAGCGGTGTGGCGAGATCTCGCCGTCGCCTTGCTCGGATCCGGCAGCGATCCGCAGCACCTCATGATCCCGCGGTCGATGGGCCGAAATGTCAACTGTGGCTCCACTTTTCGGCCCGTCGGCGGGGTGTTCGTCTAGGCCCGTTACTGCCGGCTTGAAGACTGCGACGCGCTTGCCTTCGGTGGCTAGGGTGCGGGCCAGGGCGGCGGCTACGACCGTCTTGCCTACCTCGGTGCCGGTGCCGGTGACGAAGACTCCCTTCAAGGGCTCAGGCGGCGAGCGCTACCGGTTGCTGTGCTCGCGTGGCACCGATGCCCAGCTCGCGCGCTGCCGTGCCGACCAGCTTCGCGGCGTGCTCGAGCTCGGCGCCGCGATGGGTCGACATCACCGTGAAGCGCAGTCGTGAGGTGCCCTCCGGCACCGTCGGCGGGCGGATTCCCTGGGCGAAGACGCCGCGCTCGAGCAGCCGTTCGCAGAGGTCCATCGTCAGGTGAGCGTCGCCGATCCCGATCGGGACGATCTGGGCCTGCTCGCCGCCGACCGCCAGGTTCTCGGCGGCGAGGGCCTGGCGCAGGATCGCCGCGTTCGCGGCCAGCCGCTCGACCCGCTGCGGCTGCGATTCGAGCAGCTCCAGCGCCGCCAGGCCCGCCGCGGCTGCCGGTGGCGGTGGGGCGGTCGAGAAGATGAAGGAGCGCGCCGTATTGAGCAGGTACTCGGTCAGCTCGCGGCCGGCGCAGACGTAGGCGCCGTAGGAGCCAAGCGCCTTGCCGAGCGTCCCGATAACCACGTCGATCTCGCCGCTGAGGCCGGCGGCCGCTACCGAGCCGCGCCCGCCCGGGCCGAGGGCGCCGGTCGCGTGGGCCTCGTCGACCATCAGCCGGCAGCCGTGCCGCTTGGCCAGATCGAGCAGGCCCGCCAGCGGCGCCAGGTCGCCGTCCATCGAGAAGACGCCGTCGGTGACGATCAGGGCGCCGCGCTTCCCGGCCGCGCGCAGGCCCCAGGCGAGATGGTCGAGGTCGCCGTGGCGGTAGACGAAGGTCTCGGCCCGGGAGAGGCGGCAGCCGTCGATGATGCTGGCGTGGTTGAGCTCGTCGGAGAAGACGACCTCGTCCTCCCCGGCCAGCGCCGCGATCGTGCCGGTGTTGGCGAGGTAGCCGGAGCCGAAGAGCAGCGCCGAGTCGTAGCCCTTGAAGGACGCGAGGCGTTTCTCGAGGCGGGTGTGGGGCTGCATGTTGCCCGAGATCAACCGCGAGGCACCCGCGCCCGCGCCCCAGCGCATCGCCGCTTCGGCGGCGGCGCCGCGCACGCGCGGGTGGTTGGCGAGGCCGAGGTAGTCGTTGGAGCAGAGCAGCAGCACCTGCTCGCCGTCGAGCGTGACCCGCGGGCCCTGCGGTCCACTGATCAGGCGCAGTCGCCGGTAGAGCCCCCGGTCGCGAAGCTCCTCCAGCCGTGCCGCGATGTCGGTCATGCCGCGTTCGAGGCCGGGTAGGGCGGGGGCTTCTTCGTCCTCTTGATCACGCGCAGCTGGGTCGAGGGGTCCCAGAAGTTCGCCTCGTCCTGGCGGTCGATCAGCTCGTCGATCGGCGTCGCGGGGGCCTCGCCCTCGAGCCAGCCGTCACGGTTGTCGGGGCGAGGGTTGGCGCCGTTGTCGGGCTGGCGGGCGACGTTGAGGCCGAGCTCCTCGAACATCGCCCGGTCGTCCTCGGGCTCGGCTCCGAGCGTGGTCAGGAAGTTGCCCATCATCACCCCGTTCAGCCCGGCCTTGACCGCCAGCGGCTGCAGATCTCCGAGGTTCTCGACCCGGCCGCCGCAGAGGCGGAAGAGCGCGCCGGGGATGATCAGGCGGAAGATCGCCACCCACTGGACGACCTCGATCGCGTCCATCAGCGGCCGGTCGCCGAACTTGGTCCCGTCGCGCGGGTTGAGCAGGTTGATCGGCACCGAGGTCGGGTCGATCTTGGAGAGCTCGAAGGCCATCTCGACCCGCTGGCGCTTGGACTCGCCGAGGTTGAGGATGCCGCCGACGCAGGTCTCCAGGCCGGCCTCCTTGATCGCGTCGATCGTGCGCAGGCGGCCCTCGTAGCGGACCGTGCTCGAGACCTCCGGGTAGTAGGAGCGCGAGGACTCGACGTTGTGGTGGACGCGCTGGACCCCGGCCTCACGCAGCTTCTTCGCCCGCTCGGCCGACATGTGGCCGATCGAGGCGCAGCGCTTCAGGTTGGTCTGCTCGGCGACCAGCCTCGTCCCCTCGAGGATCTTCTCGAAGTCGCGCTTGGAGAGCCCCTGGCCCTGGGTGACCATGCAGAAGCGGTGCGCGCCGGCGGCCTCGGCGGCGCGCGCGTGCTCGAGGATCTGCTCGGGCTCCATCATCGCGTGCATCGGCGTGTCGGCCTCGGCGTAGCGCGACTGGGCGCAGAAGCCGCAGTCCTCGGCGCAGCCGCCCGACTTGGCGTTGACCAGCGAGCACATGTCGGTCGAGTCGCCGAAGTTCTCGCGCCGCACCGCCCAGGCGCGCTCGACCAGGTCGCCGATCTCCTGGTGGTCGGTCAGCTCGCCGAGCGCCAGCGCTTCCTCGAAGGTGATCAGAGGGGGCATTCGGGCGCAAGATAGGCGCCCGCCCGGACGGCTGGGCTAGATCCGATCGCCCGCGCCGGGACTGACCTCGGCGGAGGCGACCTCCGCCTCGTCGAAGTCGAAGATCCGCACCGCGTCCCGCCCCGAGCCCTTCGCCGCGTACATCGCCGCGTCGGCCTTGGCGAGCACCGATTCGGGGTTCATCAGGGTCTTCGGACCGAAGGGCGCGATGCCGATGCTGGCGGTGATCGGCGGGATGCCTTTCTCGGTGTACATGTGCTCGCGGACCGCCGTCGCGATCTCGCTCGCGACCGACTCGGCCTCGGCGAGGTCGCAGCGCGGCAGCACGATCGCGAACTCGTCGCCGCCCAGCCGGGCGAGCACGTCGGTCTCGCGGGTGCGGCCCAGCAGCACCGCGCCGATCTCGGCGATGACGCGGTCGCCGGCCGGGTGGCCGAGGGTGTCGTTGACCTGCTTGAAATGGTCGAGATCGAGCATCAGCAGCGCTCCGGCGACGCCGTAGCGGCGGCTGCGGGCGAGCTCGGCGCGCAGGTCCTCCTCGAAGCGGCGCCGGTTCTTCAGCCCGGTCAGCGAGTCCTGGCCGGCCTGGCGCTTGAGCTCCTGCATGCGCTCGTTGCGGCTCCAGATCAGGACCAGGGCGCCGAGCAAGGCCGCCAGCGAGAGGCCGAAGACGACCATCAGCACCGGCAGGCCGACGCCCGGCCCGTTGGGGTCGCGGACGACGAGCAGCCAGCGGCGGTCAGCGATCCGGATCGGCGCCGAGCCGGTGTCGGCGTTCGAGAGGTCGGGGCCCGCCACCGGCCTGCCGTGTTCGGCCAGCTCCACGGCCGATCCGCCCGGCAGGGCTGCGTCGGCAGCCGATGCCAGGTCGGGGATGTGGAAGCCGCCGACGACGAAGCCGCTCAGTGCGGCACGCCGCTGAGCGACCGTCGCGGTCGGGGCGCCATCGCGATAGACCGGCCGGAAGACGTTGATGCCGGTGCCGCCGGCCGGAAGGCGGATCACCCGCGAGGCGACCGGGCTGCCGCTGTCGCGGGCGCGCAGCAGGTAGGGATGGCGCAGTGGGTCGGAGCCGACGTCATATCCGTCCGGGGGCTGGATCGAGAGGCCGGTGGCGGCAGCGAAGGTCAGCGGGAAGTACTGGCTGCGCCGGCCCTCGTTGCGCAGGGCGCCGAGGCGGTCGCGGTCGAGGATCGGGAGACCGCGTCTGCGTTCGTAGCGCGCCCGTTCGTCGCCCGGCACCGATTCGATGAACCCCGTGCCCGTCAGGGCGCCGGTGCTGAGCAGCGAATCCGCGACGATCTTGAACTCGTGACGGCTGAAGTTCCCCTCGGCCTCGTAGAAGGCCGCCGCGCTGGAGAGTTGGCCGACCGAGAGCCGGGCCAGCGCTTCGACCTGGCGGGCGGACCGCAGCGCCTCTTCCTTTTGCTGGCGCTCGAAGGCGTCGTGTTCGTTGGAGTTGACGACGAGGGCGCCGACGATCGAGCCGATCGCGATCGCGGCGACGGCGGCCATGCCCAGCCAGAATCGAAAGCGCATGGTCCTGTTGTCGGCAGTTGCCACCTTCGCCTCAATCGACGGGTGCGATCGCCAGCGACTCCCAGAGGTAGAGCGAGGCGAGGCTGCGGTGGGGGCGCCAGGGCTCGCCGATCTCGACGACCTTGGCTGGCGCGGGCATCTCCTCGAGCCCGTACTCGATCTGCACCGCCTTGCGGATGCCGAGGTCGCCGCCGGAGAGCACGTCGGGCCGTTCGAGGTGGAAGAGCAGGAACATCTCGGCGGTCCAGACGCCGAGCCCGCGCACGGCGACGATCTCCTCGATCGCCTGCTCGTCGGAGAGCTCGCCGAGGCGGTCGAGCTCGAGCTCGCCGTCGATCACGTGCGAGGCAAGGTCGCGGACGTACTCGACCTTGCGGCCCGAGAGCCCGGCGGCGCGCAGGTCGGCTTCCTCGGCTTCGAGCAGCTGCTCGGGCGCCGGGGTGCTGCCGTCGAAGAGATCGAGGATGCGGCCGTAGATCGTCCGCGCCGCCTTGGTCGAGAGCTGCTGGCCGACGATCGCCCGCAGCAGCGCCCCGTAGGCGTCGGCGGGGCGCTCCTCGCTGCGCCGCTTCAGCCGCGTCTTCAGGTCGATCTTGCCGACCCGCTCGATCAGCGCCGCCATCGTCGGGTCGGCGGCTGCCAGCTGCTTGCGCGGCCGAGCTCATCGTCCCTTCCACTCGGGCTTGCGCTTCTCGGCGAAGGCTTCGATCCCCTCGCGGAAGTCCGCCGAGGCGAAGCAGGACTCGCGCAGGGCGACCAGGCCGGCCTCCTGCTGCGGGCTGATGATCGGCGAGGCGGTGAGCAGGTCGATCGCGCTTTTGTTGCCGCGCATCGAGAGCGGCGCGTTGGCGGCGATCTCGGCCGCTAACTCGACCGCGACCGTCTCGAGCCGTTCGTCGGGAACGACTTCGTGGACGAGGCCGATCTCGGCCGCCCGCGCCGCCTCGAAGTTGCGGCCGGTGAGGAAGAGCTCCTTGGTGCGGGCGACGCCGACCGTGTCGAGGAACTTGCGCAGTCCGGTGTGGCCGTAGACGAGGCCGAGCTTGACCGGCGGCATGCCCAACTTTGCGGCATCTGAGCAGATCCGCAGGTCGCAGGTGACCGCCAGCTCCAGGCCGCCGCCGATGCAGTGCCCGTTGATCGCCGCCACCGTCGGCCAGGGATGGACGGCCAGCGCCTCCATCGCCGCCTGGAAGGGGTGGGCGACGAGCGCCTCGGCGTCGCGCTCGAAGGTCTCGGCGGGGATCGAGGCGATGTCGTAGCCGGCGGAGAAAACCGGCGGCGCACCGGTGATCAGCAGGCAGCGCGTCTCGATGCCGCGGTCGAGGCGCGGCAGCGCCTCGGCGAGGGCGTCGAGGATCTCGTGGTCGAGCGCGTTGCGCCGCTCGGGGTTGGCGATGCGGAGGCGGACGACCGCCTCGGCCGGGGAGTCGAGGAGCAGCTTGCCGCCGGCGAGCGTCTCGTTCACTCGATCACTACGAGGACGTCGCCTTCGCTGACCGACTGGCCCTCCTCGCAGCGGATCTCCTTGACGGTGCCGTCGTCTTCGGCCTCGACCGGGATCTCCATCTTCATCGACTCGAGGATGACGACCGTGTCCCCGTCCTCGATCTGTCGCCAACCTTGACCTCGATTTTCCAGACGTTGCCGGTGATGTGCGCCTCGATGTGCATGGTGCAGGACAATATCCATCGCCGCCGATCCCGAAGGTGGCGACCCAGATACCCATGGTTTTTGGGTGTCTGCCACCCAATTTAGTAGGGTTTTTTGGGTGAATGACGGTCAATTGAGGTGGCTGCTCACCCCTCAACGCATCGGCCGTGGCCCGCGATGTCGGCCTGTCTGACCATCACCGGGTCGGCGATCGCATCGATTTGCTTGGCTTCGCCCTGATGGCATGGCGCGTCCACCAGGCCCGCGACGACCTGTCCAACCTGCCAACGGAATCGTTGAGATGACCGCTGTCCGCGCAGAGCGGCTCGCCGTGATCGTCGCGGCTCGCAACGAGGCGGACCGGATCGGCGCGACTGTCGACGCTTTGCGCGGTGCCTTTCCGGCGGCGACGATCTGGGTCGCCGACGACGCCTCGAGCGACGGGACCGCGGAGGCGGCGATGGCGGCGGGGGCTCGGGTCGTCAGCCGCGGTCGGCCGCACGGCAAGGGGGCGAACGTGACCGCTGCGGCGGAGGCGGCTCTCAGCGATGCCGACCCTGCGGAGTTGGTGCTGCTTTGCGACGGCGACCTCGCCGCCTCGGCCGCGGCGCTGGAGCCGCTGGTGGCGGCGGTTGCCGCGGGGGAGTGCGACCTCGCGGTCGCGGCCTTCGGGCAGCGGGTCGGCGGCGGCTTTGGCCTGGCGCTCGGTTTCGCCCGCTGGGCGATCCGCCGGCTCTGCGGTTACGAAGCGAAGGCGCCTATCTCAGGCCAGCGGGCGCTGAGCGCGGATGTCCTGCGCGCCACGCTTCCCTTCGCCCGCGGTTACGGGATGGAGCTGGGGATGACCGTCGACGCGGTCCGCGCCGGCTACCGGGTGGGGGAGTACGAGCTCGACCTCACCCACCGGGCCACCGGTCGCAGCCTCGCCGGCTTCACCCACCGCGGCCGCCAGCTGCTCGATTTCGTCCGCGCCTATCTGTCCCGGCGATCGGTCGCCGGCTGAGGCTCAGCCGCGCTTCGCGTAGTCGCCGATCTCGCCGAAGTCGACCATCACGCAGGCCTCGGGACCGGGTACCTCGGCGTCGTGGCCCGGCGGGATCGCGGCGACGTCACCGGCCTTGATCTCGACCTCGGAGCCGTCGTCCATGTAGACGCGCATGCTGCCGGAGAGGACGTAGCCGAAGTGGGCGGCCTGGCAGGAGTCGGTCCCGGCGATCGGCTTGACGTTCTCCGACCACTTCCAGCCCGGCTCGAAGGTGCCAAGCGCGACCGCGTGGCCGGCGAGCTGCACGACCTCCGCCTGGCCCTTGCCCTCGAAGGCGCGGGTCTCGTCGGGTGAATCGAAGTTCTTTACCTCTGCTGGCATTTTGGAGCTCCCTCCGTAGTTTGTTCCTGCCCGCCTTCACCGTACACCCGCACGGCGAGCCGGAGGGCGGGCTATTCGGCTCCCCCGGCTCGTTCGACCGAGCCGGCGAGGGAAAGCAGCGTCGCCTCGTCGTCTTCGCGGCCGAGCAGCTGGGCGCCGATCGGCAGGCCGCCCGATGTGAGGCCGGCGGGGACGCTGATCGCCGGCCAGCCGGTGACGTTCCAGGCGAAGGCGAAGGGGCAGGTGGCGGCGGCGGTGTTGCTGGTCACCCAGTAGCCCTTGCCCGCGAGCGCGCCGACTCGCGGCGGCGGCTTCGCCGTGGTCGGGGTGAGGACGACGTCGCAGCGCTCGAAGACGCGACCCACCCGCCGCCGCAAGCTGGGCTCGGCGGCACGCGCGAGGCGGAGGGGCAGGCCCTGCAGGCCTTGCCGACGCGGGCCGCCGCGCGGGTGCGCGGCTCCAGCGCCGAGCGGTCTTCGCCGTGGGCGCAGAGCCATTCCTCGACGGCCGCCTCGCCGCGGAGGCGATGGTCGGGCCGACGATGCCGTAGTCGGGGTCGGTGCGGACGATCTCGTGGCCGAGGTCGCCGAGCCGCTCGGCGAAGGACTCGATCGCGGCGCGGTGCTCGGCGTCGACCTTGGCGGGGACGCCGAACGGCGTGGCGAAGGAGACCGCGATCCGCAGGCGGCCGGGCTCGCGGGCGGCGCCTCGGAGAAGGGCTCGCGCGGCGGCCTCGGCTTGTGCAGGTCGGCGGGGACGTTGCCGTGGACAGCGTCGAGCAGCAGCGCGGCGTCGGCGGTGCTGCGGGCGAGCGGGCCGTAGCAGCTGAGCCCGTTGAAGGCCTCCGGGTCGGGCCAGGTCGAGACGCGCCCGCGCTGTGGCTTCAGCCCGACGAGGCCGGTCCAGGCCGCGGGGATGCGGATCGAGCCGGCGCCGTCGGAGCCGATCGCCGCGGGGACGACGCCCGCGGCCACGGCCGCCGCGGCGCCGCCGCTGGAGCCGCCGGGGGTGTGCTCGGTGTTCCAGGGGTTGCGGGTGGCGCCGTGCAGCGGCGTCTCGGTGAAGTGCCAGAGACCGACCTCGGGCGCGTGGGTCTTGCCGATCGGGATCGCGCCCGCCTCGCGCAGGCGCCGCACCATCTCGGCGTCGCGCACCGCCGGGCGGCCGCCGCCGCAGCCGAATGGGCTGGTGTGGCCGCTGAGGTCGACGTCGTCCTTGATCGCGACCGGGACGCCGAGCAGCGGCGCTCCTTCCCCGGCGGCGAGGCGACGGTCCGCAGCGTCGGCCGCTTCCAGCGCCTCCTCGGCGCAGATCACCCGGAAGGCGATTCAGCGTCGACTGCGCCGCCTCGGCCCGCTCCAGGGCGATCTCGACCAGCTCCCGCGAAGTGACCTCGCCTTCTCGCAGTAGTTGCCTCTGCTCCGCCAGGCCGCTGAAAGTTTGCTGCCGTACCGTGGGCATACCCCGGTAGTCTGGCGCGTCTTGGCACCTGATGCGTCATTCCCGGATCTGCCGAGAAGCGCCCGCGGGGCGCGACCTTGATCCTGGCGATCGACCAGGGGACGACCGGGACCACCTGCCTCGTCTTCGACGACGACGGGCGGATCGCAGGGCGCGCCTACGCGGAGTTCGAGCAGCACTTCCCGCGGCCGGGCTGGGTCGAGCACGACGCGGCTGAGATCTGGGACGTCAGCCGCGGGGTGGCGGAGCGGGCGATCGCCGACGCCGGCATCGAGGGGGCCGACCTCGACGCGATCGGGATCGCCAACCAGCGCGAGACGATCGTCGTCTGGGACCGAGCGACCGGGGAGCCGCTGCACCGGGCGCTGGTCTGGCAGGACCGGCGCACGGCCGAGCGCTGCGAGGAACTGCGGGCGGCCGGGCACGAGACGCTGGTGCGCGAGCGCACCGGGCTCGTCATCGATCCCTACTTCTCGGCGACGAAGATCGAGTGGCTGCTGCGCAACGTCGAGGACGCCGATCGCGCCGTCTTCGGCACGTCGACTCCTGGCTGCTCTTCAAGCTCACCGGCCGCCACGCCACCGACCACACCAACGCCTCGCGGACGATGCTGTTCGACATCCGCCGCCGCGCCTGGGACGAGGAGCTCTGCGCGCTGTTCGGCGTCGACCCCGCGCAGCCTGCCCGAGCCGCTGCCCTCCGCGCACGTCTACGGCACGACGACGGAGTTCGGCGGAGAGGTGCCGGTGGCCGGGATCGCCGGCGACCAGCAGGCCGCCCTCTTCGGCCAGGCCTGCCACAGGGCGGGGACGGCGAAGAACACCTACGGCACCGGCAGCTTCGTCCTGCTCAACACGGGAGAAGAGGCTCCCGAGCCGGTCGAGGGCCTGCTTGGCACGGTTGCTTGCGGAACGGACGAGGTGCCGGCCTATGCGCTCGAGGCTTCGATCTTCGTCACCGGCGCCGCGGTGCAGTGGTTGCGCGACGGGCTTGGGGTGATCGAGCGGGCGGGGGAGAGCGAGGGGCTGGCCGCCTCGCTCGACGGCAACGACGGTGTCTACTTCGTGCCGGCGCTGACCGGGCTCGGCTCTCCCCACTGGGACCCGTACGCCCGGGGCACGATCGTCGGCCTCACCCGCGGCAGCGGCCGCGCCCACCTGGCCCGGGCGGCGCTGGAGGCGATCGCCTACCAGACGGTCGACGCGGTGCGGGCCCAGGAGGCAGCCTCGGGCGAGCGCCTGGCAGTGCTCAAGGCCGACGGCGGCGCCACCGTCAATCGCTGGCTGATGCAGTTCCAGGCAGACGTGCTCGGGGCCGAGGTGGTGGTGCCCGAGATTGCCGAGACGACCGCTTTGGGCGCCGCCTATCTGGCCGGGATCGCGACCGCGCGCTGGAGCCTGCAGCAGGTGGGGGAGATGTGGCGCGAGGCGGCGCGCTACGAGCCGGCGATGGGGGGCGAGGAGCGCGAGGCGTTGCTCGCCGAGTGGCGCCGGGCGCTCGAGCGCTCGAAGGGCTGGGCGGAGCCGGACCGGGAATCCGCGTAACCCCTCGCGCGAGCAGGGGTAACGCGTAGCGACGGCCGGCGGCCGTCGCCCTCTCATGGCAGACATGAAGCCACAGATCTACAAGGACGGACGTCCTGCCGAGTACTTCGACCAGTTCCACGCGTCGGCGCGCAAGGGGGTCGGTTGGACCTACACCTTCGTCCGTATCCTCGTCTCGCTGCCGACCCTGCTGATCTACCGGGTGCGCGCGATCGGGGTCGAGAACGTGCCCAAGAAGGGTGCGCTGATTCTCGCCCCCAACCACTTCAGCCAGATGGACCACTTCTTCGTCGGCCTCTACCTGCTGCGGCGCAAGGTGCGCTTCATGGCCAAGTCGCAGATGTTCGGACCGCCGCTGCTCACCTACGTCTACAAGCACGGCGGCGTCTTTCCGGTCCGCCGCGGCCACCACGACGAGAAGGCGATCGAGACCGCGCTGACGATCCTCGGCCAGGGCGAGATGCTGCTCGTCTACTCCGAGGGCGGCCGCTCGCGCAGCGGCAAGCTGGGCGAGGTCAAGCCCGGGATCGGCCGCATCGCGCTGGAATCGGGCGCCCCGGTCGTGCCGGTCGCGATCCAGGGCTCAGAGACCGTGCGGCGCTGGAAGCGCTTCCGCTTCCCCAAGGTCACCGTCCAGTTCGGCGAGCTGCTGCGCTTCCCGACCGAGGACGCGCCCAGCCGAGAGCGCCAGCTCGAGGTCGCCGAGCAGATCTTCTCCCCGGTGCGGGAGATGTACGCGGGGCTGGTTACTCGTAGCGGGCGTTGAGCCCGGCGTAGAACTCGGCGTCGTGGCCCGGGGTGACGATCGCGTCGGGGAACTCGCGACGGAAGAGCTTCAGCTCCTGCAGCGAGCGGCGGTAGTTGTGGGCGTCGGATGGGCGCGGCGCCAGCGGGGCGTCGCCGTCGAGCTGGGCCTGGGTGTAGGTGGCGTCGCCGCCGATCACGAAGTCGCGCTCTTTCAGGTGGCAGATCACGGACATGTGGCCGGCGCTGTGGCCGGGCGTGTAGGCGAGCCGGATCGAGCCGTCGCCGAAGAGGTCGAAGGTGCGGCCGAAGGTCGCGTAGGAGTCGATCCCGCCGCGGTCGAAGTCGACCGTGCGGTAGTCGAAGGCGTAGTCGAAGTGGGCACGGCGGTAGCCGTTGAGCAGCGGCTGGGAGCCTGTGGCGGCGGCCTCCCACTCGGTTTCGCTGAGGACGAAGGTCGAGCTGGGGAACTCCGAGATCGCCGAGGTGTGGTCGATGTGCATGTGGGTCATCACGACGATCGGGATCTCGCCCGGGTCGAGGCCGCGCTTGCGCAGCTGGGCGGGGACGTCCTCGCCAGCCGCCAGGCCGGGGTGGCCGAACCTGGCGCCGAGGCGGCCGAAGTTCTCGCTGCCGTCCGTGGCGATCGAGGGGTGCAGGCCGGTGTCGACGAGGATCGCGCCGGCGCTCGGGTGGCGGACCAGGAAGGCCGGGACGGGGACCGTTGCCGCCGGCTTGCCGCTGAGGATGGCGCGCAGAAGCTTCAGCGTCTCGAAGCGGCCGCCCGGCCGTTCCATCATCGTGCTGGGCCAGGTGACGGTGCCGGCGACGATCGGCTCGACCGTGACCGTGGCGCCGGGGGTCCCGCCGGCGAGCGGCTCGTGCAGCGGTTTGGGCTCGATCCGGACCTTCACTTCGCTCAGGTTACGGTGAGCGTCCCAATATAGGCTTGCGCGGCGATGGCTGAAAGCACGCATTCGCGCATCTTCAGGGACGGTCTGCTCGACGGTCAGGTCTGCGTTGTCTCCGGCGCGGGCAGCGGCCTCGGGCGCGAGACGGCGCTGGAGCTGGCGCGCCTCGGCGCCGCCGTGGTCGGCTGCGGGCGCCGCGAGGAGCCGCTGGCGGAGACGGCGGAGCTCGCCGCGCACCTGCCCGGCTCCTTCGATCGCGAAACGATGGACATCCGCGACGAGGAGGCGGTCGAGCGCTTCTTCGACCGCCTGCTGGAGCGCCACGGCCGGCTCGACGTGCTGGTCAACAACGCCGGCGGGCAGTTCCTCGCCCCGGCCGAGACGATCACCCCGAAGGGCTTTCGCACCGTCACCGAGCTCAACGTCCAGGGCACCTGGCTGATGACCCACGCGGCGGCGACCAAGGCCTTCATTCCCCAGGGCGGCGGCAAGGTGCTCAGCGTCACCCTCTCTCCCCACCACGGGATGCCGGGGATGGTCCACTCGGGCGCCGCCCGCGCTGCGGTCGAGAACATGATGCGGACGCTAGCGGTCGAGTGGGCGCGCTTCGGGATCAAGACCTGCGCGCTGGCCGCCGGCCAGTTCGCCACCGAGACGCTGCTGACCAAGTACCCGCAGGTCGTCGTCGACAACCTCGAGCGCTCGATCCCGATCGGCCGCGCGGGCCGCGCCGAGGAGATGGCCTGGCTGGTCGCCTACCTGGCCTCGCCGGCGGGCGACTTCTTCTCCGGGACGACGATCACGATCGACGGCGCCCGCGACAACTGGGCGGGGCCGTGGCCGCCGGAGGCGATCGTCGGCGAGTCGGGGGAGCCGGTGGCTGAGGAGCGGCGGCAGGAGTAGGGACGCGTCCCCCTCTCCCAGAGGCCGTTGCGCAGCAGATCGTTGGCTTGGGTCGGGGTGTGGTCGCCAAGCCTCTGGGAGAGGGGGACGCGTCCCTACCCGTCAGCGCGGCTCTAGTACGACTAGCGGGATCTCGCGGCCCTTGCTGCGGGACTGGTAGTCCTCGTAGCCGTGGTAGGCCTTGACGGCCAGTGGCCAGAGGCGCTTGCGCTCCTCGGGTGTCGCGACGCGGGCGTGGACCTTGCGGTGCTCGGAGCCGATCTGCACTTCTGTGTCGGGGTTGGCGACGAGGTTGTGGTACCAGGCCGGGTGCTTGGGGAAGCCGCCCTTGGAGGCGACGATTACCACGTCGTCGCCGTCCTTGACGTAGAGCAGTGGCGAGGTTCGCTTGGTGCCGCTCTTGGCTCCGACGTGGTCGAGCAGGAGCATCCGGCCCGGCACACCCGGAAGCGTGTGCCCGAGGCGGCCGCCGCTTGCCTTGTAGACGGCGGTGTGGATGCCCATGAAGCGGCGGGTGGCAGGCCAGATCCTGTCCGCTACGTCGAGGTAGCGGGGAGGACGCCTGCCACCTGTCGCCTGGGAGCTCAGGTGTACATCCCCCCGAACATGCCGCCGGTGACGTTGAGCACCTGGCCGTGCACGTAGTTCGCCAGCGGCGAAGCGAGGAAGAGGACCGGGCCCGAAGCCTCCTCGGGCGTGGCCGGGCGGCCGAGCGGGATGATCGCCGAGGCCATCGCCCGCATCTGCTCGGGGATGCCGAGCTCGATCTTCTCGCCACCCGGGGCGGTCATCTCTTCGCCCTCCTCCTTGGCGGCGGTGAGGCGGGTTTCGACGAAGCCGAAGGCGACGGCGTTGACGTTGATCTTGAACTGGCCCCACTCCTTGGCGAGGGTTTTGGTCAGGCCGACGACGGCCATCTTCGCCGCCGAGTAGTTGACCTGGCCGGCGTTGCCCATCGTGCCGGAGGTGGAGGAGACGTTGATCAGCTTGCGGAAGACCTCCTTGTCTTCGCCGCGCTCGGCCTTGGCCGCCTCGCGCCAGTGGGGCGCCAGCGCCCGGGCGACGCGGAAGGGGACGACCGTGTGGATGTCGATCATCGCCTGGAACTGCTCGTCGGTCATCTTGTGGGCGACGCCGTCCCAGGTGTAGCCGGCGTTGTTGACGACGATGTCGACGGCGCCGAAGGCGTCGACGCCGGCGGCGACGAGCTTGTCGGCGGCCTCGGGCTGGGTCAGGTCGCCCGCATGGACGGCGGTTTCGCCGTCGATCTCGCCCGCGGCCTGCTCGGCTACGTCGGCGTCGAGGTCGTTGATCAGCACCTTGGCGCCCTCGCCGGCGAACAGTTCGGCGGTTGCCCGGCCGATTCCCCGCGCCGATCCGGTGACGATCGCCGCCTTTCCGTCAAGAAGTCCCATCAGTCTGCGTTCTCCTTCAGGTTCGTGAAAGTCGGCCCGGGAGGCTACATGGAACGGCGCAACCCTGGCCAACCGGCCAGTCGGCTACGCGGCGGGGGTCTGCGGCGCCCTGGCGCTGACGATCCAGGTGGAGGCGTCGGCCCAGACTCCGTCGGGGCCGACGAAGTCGGCGAGCGCCTCGCGCAGGGCGCTCTCGATCTGCGGCCTGACCTCGTCCGCGGCGTCGCCGGCGAGCCGGATCACCTCGCCGGCCGGGCCGATCGCGGTGACGAACTCGACCGCGTGGTCGAGGTCGCGCCCGATCTGGATCGGGATGTCGCAGCGCTGCAGCGCCACCTCGGCGAAGCCGGCGTTTTGGAGGATGTCGCTGACCGTGTCGGCGTTGGCCATCGAGAACGGGCCCGGGCCGCAGGTCGGCTCGTCGGTCTCCTCCGACTCCTCGAGGTAGTCCTCGACCACCTGCTCGGCCCGGTGCAGCCAGTCGTTGTCGAGCTTGCGCCGCCAGACGACGATGCAGAGCCGGCCGCCCGGCGCCATCGCCTTGCGCACATTGCGCATCGCCGCCACCGGGTTGGCGAAGAACATCGTGCCGAAGCGGGCGAAGGCGTAGTCGAAGCGATCCTCGAAGGTGGTCACCTCGACGTCGGCGACGGCGAACTCGGCGTTGGCGACGCCGGCCTGCTCAGCCTCGGTTCGAGCCGCCTCCACGAAGCGGGGCGCGACGTCTACGCCGAGCACCGAGCCGGCCTCGCCGACGATCCCGGCAATCCGCCGGCTTGTGTCGCCGAAGCCGCAGCCGACGTCGAGCGCGCGCTCACCGGGCCGCGGCGGATGGGCGGCGAGGGCCGCCTCGCCGTGGGCGCCGAGCCCGTTGGTGACGATCTCGCGGAACTGCACGAAGCGGTCGAAGAGCACCCCGTCCCAGGCTTCCAGCGCCTCTTCGTTCTCAGCAGCAACCCGCTCCACGCTCCGATGGTATCCCGATTTTGCGAGGACGTGAGTCTCTTTGGGGGGAGAGATGTCCGCGCCAGGGCCTTTACAAGGAGTCAAGGAAAGGGTATGGCACAATGTATGGCGTGAAACGGACAACCATCTATCTCGCCGATGCTCAGAAGCAGCGGCTGGAGGAGATCGCGGCGCGCACGGCGTGCAGTGAGGCTGCGCTGATTCGCGAGGGGGTCGATCGGGTGATCGAGGAGTACCGGCTGCGTCGGCGTAAGCCGCGCGCGCTGTTCGCGCTCGATGACCCGATGCTCGACGACCCGGAGCGGGTCGACGAGGCACTCGAGGGGTTCGGTGAGGATTGATCCTTGTCGACACAAGCGCTGTGCTCCAGCTGGTTAGCACGACTGCGAGGCATCACGCCGACCTCCAGCGGATCGTCGACGAGGTCAACGGACCATTTTTGCTTTCCCCATTCGTGCTCGCCGAGCTGGACTACATGCTCGGCGAGCGGCACGGCCAAGCCATGCAACTCGCTCTGCTGGATGAGGTGGCCGAGGGCGCTTACGAGCTGGCGGAGTTCACTCACGCCGATGTCGAGCTGGCCGCGGCCGTGATGCGCCAATACTCAGATCTACGGGTGGGCCTCGCCGATGCCTCGATCGTGGTCCTTGCCGATCGTCATGGCAGCGCGGATGTGCTCAGCTTCGATCGGCGCCATTTCCGTGCCATGCGCGGCCCAGGAGGCCGCCCGTTCCGGCTACTGCCGGATGACTACCCCGTCTAGACAGCGGTTCGCTCAGAGTGCCGCCGGCGGCATGTACAGCCGGTAGTCGCAGATGGTCTCGTAGTCCATCGAGGTCACCCACGCCGAGGGCGATCAGGTTGACGCGCTGCTTCACGGGCGGCTCAGGCTGCGGGCCCCGCGGGCGGCGGGTCGCCGCCGGGCGGCTCGGTCGCCGGTGGTGGCGGTGGCGGCATCTCGCTCGGCGGCGGACTCTGGACTGGCGGCGGCGGTGGCGGCAGCGTCTGTCCGAGGGGTGAGGTCACGGTCAAGTCGCCCTTCCCGTCAGGGCCGTCGCCATACTTGTTGGGCGGTCCGGAATCGGTGCAGGCGAAGACGATCAACACGATGGTGCCCACCAGCGGGATGAACGAGATCAGGACCCACCACCCGCTGTGGTCCGTGTCGTGGAGACGACGCACGAGGACGGCAAGGGTCGGGAGAAAGAGGGCCAGCACAGCGAGGGCGGTCAGGGCTGGGGTCTTGATGACTCCGTCGATGATCGACGCCCCGACTAGAACGAGGAGGTAGAACAGGTAGAACCACCAGTAGCCGGAGCGCGAGGTGCGTCCGCTGAACGTCGCGTATTTCGAGAACCCTTCGCTTACCGCTTCGCCGAATGTCACGTGTCTCTCACTCCTGTTGGGTCGAGGGCCGGGACGGACGCTGGAACGAACTGTCCCTGTTCGGACGGACGGATTGGCCGATCGCGAGGTAGATGAACGCGATGAAGACGAGGGGAGACACGGGGTTTGACCTGATCGCCTCCCGAAGCTGGCCGCGCCACAGAAGCACGAAGGCCCGGGCCATTCCACAGCCGGGACAGCTACGGCCGGTCGCCCGATGGATCGGGCAAAGGTCGGGCAAGGGGCGGCGCAAGACCGCCAGCGGCTCGCCGGCAGCGGGCTCCTGGGTCGCGACGGACAGCGCCGCGCTCGCCAGCAAGACTCCCCTGGCGGCAGCGCTAGATCTTGCCGAGCTTCTGCCAGAGGACATTGCCGAACTCGTCCACCACCACCATCTGCCGTGTCTCGCCGCCGGTCCCGGCGATGATCGCCCAGACGATTCCCCAAAGCAGGCAGGTGAAGATCGTGAGGATTGCGTGCAGGGTGTGGTTGACGGGCTTGCCTTCGACCAAGACCGCCTGGAAATCGCTTTGGGATTCGATGCGAAGCCCGCGCGCCGCCGCTGTCTGGAGCTGTTGGGAGAGGATGACCTTTCGTTCATCGGCCGTCCGCCGCGTGGTGCTGACTTCGCTTCCGCCTTGAACGCGGTCAGTCCAGGCGTCGCCGTCCCAGTAGCGCATCAGGTTCGCGCCGCCGGCATTCGGGTCCGGATACCAGCCTGGCGGGGTGCTGGCGGGTGCGTCGGGACCCACAGAATCCGGAGCGGGCGGCTCAGGATTGAGTCCCGACTGATGGGCTTCGGGCGTGGTGGAGCCCTCGGGCTCCGGCGCAGACGGAGCGGGAGCGTTTGGCTCGGGAGCAGGCTCCGGCTCGGGGGCGTCGGATGAATCTGTCATGGCGAACCGGAAACCTATGTCTAATTCAAGGCGGCTGTCAACTCAGGGCCGGCGAGTCGCCCGCGATTACGGCTCCGTAGCTCCGCGCAGACATGCTGCGGGGGGTCACCGATGAATCGCCCCGTCGGAGGTGCGAATTGTGGCCGCCGACCTGCAGTCTGCCGTGCCCGCCAGGTAGCTGCCCAGCCGGGTGGTGTCCGCGGACGCCTATCCTCGGCCCTGGTGTTTCGTCGCCTGTCAGCCATCGCTTCGCTTGCTGCCCTCGTGGGCCTGTCGTTCTGCGGTCCCGCGAGCGCGCGCTGGCAGCCCGCGCCGACGACAGCCCCCTGGCAGTGGCAGCTACAGGGAAAGATCGACACCGGCGTCGATGCCGGTGTCTATGACGTCGACGGCTTCGAAACCTCGGCGCGCACGGTGCGGCTGCTGCAGAGCCAGGGTCGCCACGTCATCTGCTACCTCGATGTCGGCAGCTGGGAGAGCTACCGGCCCGACGCGGGGTCGTTCCCGCCCTCAGTGATCGGCCGCCGCTACGAAGGCTTCCCGGACGAGCGCTGGCTCGACATCCGCCGCTTCCACCTCTTCGCCAAGCCGCTCGAGCGCCGCTTCGACATCTGCGCCCGCAAGGGGTTCGACGCGGTCGAGCCCGACAACGTCGCCGGCTGGGAAAACAAGACGGGGTTCCCGATCGGCGGCGCTGCACAGCTGCGCTTCAACCGCTGGGTGGCGCGCCAGGTGCACGCCCGCGGCATGGCGGTGGCGTTGAAGAACGACGGCGGGCAGGTGGGGGAGCTGCTCGGCAGCTTCGACTTCGCGATCGTCGAGCAGTGCTTCCAGTACGAAGAATGCGGGATCTACGAGCCCTTCGTGCAGAGCGGCAAGGCGGTCTTCGAGGCCGAGTACGAACTCGAACCGCCCGCCTACTGCGACGCCGCAGCTAGCCTCGGCTTCAGCGCGATCGGCAAGTCATACGACCTCTTCGCCAGGCCCTGGCGCCCGTGCTCTGCGGCTCTACCATCGAGCGCTTGATTCCCTTCGCCCTGGGCCGCCACCTGCTCTTCCGCGAAGCATCCAGAGGAGGGTGGCTTGTGGTCGTCGCCGTAGTGGCGATCCTCCTCCTGCTGCGCTTCTGGCCCCAGATAGTCGCCTGGATAGCGCAGCGCCGGAGCTCACGATGAGGAGCGACGAGGATGTCCTGCGCGCCGCCTACGCGGCCTTCAACTCCCGTGACGTGGAGGCGGCAATCGAGCTGATGCACCCCGAGGTCGATTGGCCCAACGCATGGGAGGGAGGTCGAGTCACCGGTCGCCAAGCGGTAGCCGCCTACTGGACCCGCCAGTTCGAATCGATCCAGAGCACCGTCGAGCCCGAACGCTTCGACCCGGAGCCCGGCGGCAGCATCGCGGTCACCGTTCGCCAAGTGGTTCGCGACGCAAGGACGGCCGATCTGCTCTCCGACGCCCGCGTCGTCCACCGATACCGCCTGAAGCAGGGCCTGGTGGTGCGCATGGATGTGGACGACACGCCGGCCTGAATGTCGTCTGGCTACAACCCCATCAGTTTGCCGAGGATCTCCTTCATGAGTTCCGAGCATGGCACGGGAGGACACGCGGGGTCATCGGAGGACACGGATTCGCTGCAAATGAGCCTGTTCGAGAGTGACGGCGACGATCAGCCGTGATCGTGGGTGGCCCGGCCGATGTGTCCGGATGGTGTCGCGCCCCCGCTCCCTAGAATCAAGGCCCATGCAATGCCCCCACTGCACCGACAACATTCACGTCTCTTGGGGGAAGACTGACTTGGGAGCCGACAATGAGCACGGCTATTTGCTCAAGAAGGCCATCTGCCCTTCTTGTAGTCGCGTGATCCTGGCCCTTAGGACCACCGATCGGGGTGCGGTGGCTGGCGGGGGAGGGCGGACGGTGGAACTCCCTGGGACTGAAAGAGAGGTCTTTGTTCATCCGCGCGCCCCGAGTCGTGCGCCCCTCCATGAATCGGTGCCAGGCGAGCTAGCGCGCGACTACCGCGAGGCCTGCATTGTTCTGGCCGATAGCCCAAAGGCAAGTGCCGCACTGAGTCGCCGATGTCTTCAGCACCTTCTGAGGGAGGAGGCAAAAGTGAAGCACTCAAATCTGAGTAACGAGATCGACGAGGCGATGTCAAGCCTTCCATCTCATTTGGCGGGCGCGATCGACGCTGTCCGCAACATCGGAAATTTTGCTGCTCACCCCATAAAGAGCGAACGCACCGGGGAAGTGGTCGACGTGGAGCCGGGCGAGGCCGAGTGGAATCTCGACACCCTTGAGGGCCTATTCGATCACTACTTCACTCAGCCGACGCTTCTTCAAGAGAAGCGAGAGGCACTCAATGCCAAGCTCGCAGACGCCGGAAAGCCTGCCCTGAAGTAGCAGCGCTGTGGCGCTACGATTCCTGGCGTGGCCGCATCGCCAACCAAGAGAGTCGAGTTCGACAGCGAGCTGCTTGAGCGCTTGCACCAGCGTCGCCCGGAGATGAGCGACCGTGAGCTGCTTGAGTCGATGGCGAGGATGACCCTCGGCCGCGAAACCCTCCGCCGCGTCCAGGAGCGCAACACGCTCTCTGAGGACGAGGCAATCGAGCTTGGCGTCAAAGCCGTGCATGAAGCCCGGCGCGAGCGCCGAGCCGCCGGTTGAAGCGCCTCGTAGTCGATGCAAGCACGCTGGTCTCAGGCGTAGCCAGTCGCCCCGGCGGCGGTGCCCCGTGGCTGATCCTGGCGGCGCTGCTGGACTTCGAGTTCGAGGCCATCGCCTGCCCCAAGCTCATCGGCGAGTTCAAGGACGCTCTGACCAACGGGTACTTCACCGAGCGCTTCAGCTCCGACGAATTGGCGGAAATCGTGGCCAACGTCGAGGAAGTGGCCATACAGTACGACGACCCGAAGGAAATCAAGGAGTTGCTACGAGACCCAGATGACGATTATCTCGTAGCCCTAGCTGGGGAGTCTGAAGCCGATGCAATTGTCACCGGCGACCGGGATCTGCTCGATCATCCCGGATTGAAGCCGACTGCTATTGATGCACGGACTGCCTGTGGGTTGCTTGGCCTTGTCGACTAATACGAGTCAGGGTTCGGCGGCGTTCCAACGGAAGATCACGTGCCTTAGAGATCATGTCTGCATACAACGTGATGTATCACCTCGCAACGGCTCAACATCACGGACCATATGCAGCGATCACTGACCCCATGAATAAGCAGAGAGGCTGGCCAGATGAGTGAGTACCGCCTAGACGAGCTTGGCTGGTTTCAGTTCGAGCGCCTTTGCCAGTCGCTGTTGAAGGCTCGCTGCGGACTCGCGGTCGAGGCCTGGGGCGGCAAGGGCGACCTTGGCCGTGACGCCTATGCTAGGGGCCCTCTGCGCTTTCCTAGTGAGGAGGAGAACGAGGGGCCATTCGTCTTCCAGGCGAAGTTCGTCGCCGGAGCGAACGGCGCCGGGGCCAAGCCGATGCGTGGGTTGTTGAAGGGCGTTCGCGCGGAGCTGGCGGAGATTGCCAAACGCGAAGAGAAGGGCACCTGGGAGAAGCCGCGTTTCTACACCCTGCTGACCAACACTCCTTTGACCAATAGTCGGCGAAAAGATGTCGAGAAAGTGCTGAAGAAGCGTCTGGCGGGGACGACGATCACCGTACTGGGCAGCGGTGATATCGACGGCATGCTGGATGACTCAAAGGACACGGTCCGACTCGCTTTTCCCCAGATTCTCGGCCTACGCGACATTTTCGCCCTACTCAACGAGACGGTCAACAAGGACATCATCAACCGCTCCAAGGTGGCGCTCAGCATGGGCGCGGAGCTGGCGAAGACGTTTGTCGCAACCGGAGCTTACGAGGAGGCGTTGCAGGTCTTGCGCAAACGCCACTTTGTCGTCCTCACCGGACCGCCGGAGATGGGCAAGACGACGATCGCGAGGATCATCGCCTTGGCCCGGCTCTCGGAGGGCTGGGAGGCCTACGAGTGCCGCGGGCCGAACGACCTGTTGCGGGTCCACGACCCCGACAAACCCCAAGTATTTGTCGCCGATGATGCTTTCGGCAGCACCGAGTACCAGCCGGAGAAGGGCAGCCAGTGGGCCGATGAGCTCGAGCGCGTTCTGCACATGCTCGACTCCAGCCACTGGCTGCTCCTGACCTCGCGGCCGGCGCCGCTGCGCACTGCCCTGGAGAAGCTCTACCTGCAGGGAGCCGCCGAAGACTTTCCGAAACCGCAGGAAGTGATTGTCAACGCCTCGGAGCTAAGCGAGAAGGAGAAGGCCCAGATGCTCTACCGCCACGCGAAGAGCAGCGTTGAGAGCGGGGAGGGTCGGGCGCTCATCGCAAGGCACGCTGAGGAAATGGTCGGCCACACCGACTTCACGCCGCTGCGGATCAAACAGTTCGTCACCCAGCGTCTCCCCGAGGTCCTCGAGCAGCCCGAGAAAGAGCACCGGGCCCGGATGAGCGAGGCGGTGGCGGTGAGCATGGCCGAGCCGACAGCCTCGATGAGAACCTCTTTCGCCGGACTCGAGGAGGAATGTCGGGCTCTGTTGATCGCGATGCTCGATTCTCACGAGAGCACGATTTCGCTCAAAGAGGAGTTGGCGTCGGCATTCGAGCGCCATCTGGGCAGGCCCCCGCACCGCTCGGCGACGACTGCGGCCGAAATTGTCGATGAACACTTTCTACGCCTAGCCCAATGGGACGACCCCGAGGCCACCGAGCCGTCCCATGCAGAATGGGTTCACCCGAGCGTACGCGACATGGTGATCGGACACCTGATGGAGGACGCGGCAGCACGGCGCAGCTTCCTCGGTCGGGCAGGGATCGACGGCGTCATGCTGGCCCTCTCCTCGTCGGGAGGCGCTGAGGGAAAGCGCCAGTTCCCGTTGCTTGAGGGTGGAGCTGAGTGGGACGAGATCGAAAGGCGGGTGATCGAACTTGCCGAAAACGAGACGGCAGACACCCTGGAGCGCGTACTCGCCCTGCTCGGTGACACGGCGCGGCTCTCGCGCTCGATCACCGACCTGAGAGAGAAGAAGCGTCTCGTAAAGCTCACTCGCAGCGGGCTGGATGCGCTGCGGGAGCAGTGGACGGCGAGTGGGGACAGGATTCTCAATCCCGAGCTTCGCAATTTCTACCGAGCGTCGGCCTACCTACCCAAACCGGTGCAGGGACCCAATGTGACCGAGACCTGGAAGCAGTGTGTCGAGGAGTCACGGGTCTCGATCAGGCACTTCGTTGAGGAGATGATGCAGTGCACTGGGGAATGGCTCGATCTCGCCGAATTGCTCGAGCAAAACGATTCCGAGCAGCTCGAAAGTCTCTCTTTTCCACAGGCATACGGAGAGCTACTGGAGCAGATCGTCGAAAAACTCGAGGACGAGGAGCAGGGGCTTGACACACCGGTGGTGAGCAACGAGGACGACCCACGCGAATACGAAGAGGCGCCCCCTGAACTGGAGTGGATCGATGGCACTGAGGAGCTGCTGATCGCCGTCGCCAATTTCTCACCGGCACTGAAGCAGCGCTGCGAGAAAGTCACCTCCTACCTCTTCGATAAAGCCAGCGAATGGGACGAGTACGGCGAGCGCTACACCGCATTCAATGAGCCCGAGCCCGACTATGACTACGAAGGTGGCCGTGGCTACAGCGCTGACGGCGAGTCTTTTAGCGTCGGAAGCGTGTTTTCAGATCTCTAAGGCAGAGTCTTGGCAGATCTAGCGCTCGATCCTGTCCGCCAATCCGCCCAACTTGCCCATTGAAGTGCCGAGAGCGGCGGCGATGCCCTTGACCGTGCCCCAGGTCGGGTTGGCGTGGCCGCGCTCGACCAGGCGAGCGATGGATAGGCGGCGATTGCGATGAGCGTTGAAAGGGTTGAGCGGAAGGGCGGTGCGGTTTGGCGGGTGCGCTGGCGCGACGAGCAGGGGCGCGAGCGGTCCAGGGTGATCGGCCGCAAGCGCGATGCTGAGTCGTTCGAGGCCGAAGTCGTGCGGCGCAAGCGAACCGGCGATCTCGATCTGCTCACCGGCGGGCGCGAGACGCTTGCCGAGTTCGCGGAAGAGTGGTGGAAGCTCTACGCGGTCCCCAACCTGGCATCGCGTACCTTGCTCAGCTACGCGAAGTTGTGGGATCGCCACATTCAGCCGCGACTCGGCTCAATGCCACTCAACGCGATCACGCCCGAAGTCGTGGAGCGCTACCGGGCCGAACTCGAAGCGGACGGCGTGGGGCTGCCGACCGTGCATCGGGCGCTCGTGCAGCTTCAGGGCGTCCTCCGCTGCGCTGTCGAGTGGCGTCGGATTGCGCACAACCCGGTCAAGGCCGTGAAGAAGCCGAAGGTCCGTCGCTATCGCGAGGTTCGGCCACTGTCGCCGTTGACTGTCGAGCGCCTGCGCGCGGCAGCAGCGGGAAGGCGACGGAAGCATGGGCCGCGAGACGCGACCTTGATCGCCGTCCTGGCTTACGCCGGGCTGCGCCCCCAGGAGGCGCAGGCGCTCCGCTGGTCGGACGTGCGTGAGCGGACGCTCCTGGTCGAGAAGGCGGCGGACGGCCAGGGTGGCGTCAAGTCCACCAAGACCGGGCAGGCGCGCACGGTGCGGCTACTCGCGCCGCTCGCCGCCGACCTGGCCGAGTGGCGGCAGCGCTGCGACCACGATGGCGACGACGACCTTCTATTCCCGAACCGCTCCGGCGGCGTCTGGAACGACGGTGCTTGGCAGTCGTGGCACCGGGATGCTTGGCATCCCGCCTGTCGGGTCGCGGGCATCGAGAACGCCCGCCCCTACGACCTTCGCCACAGCTTCGTCTCCTTGTTGATTCACGAAGGACGCAGCGTGGTCGATGTTGCGCGTCAGGCCGGGCACTCACCGACGATGACGCTCGACGTTTACGCGCACGTCTTCGATGAGTTCGACATTGCGGAGCGAGTGTCTGCCGAGGATCAGATCAAGCAGGCGCGGCGCGATTTGTCCGAATCGTGTCCGTCTAGCGCGGACGATGGGGAGGAGGAGCGGGAAACCCCTGCTAATCCCTACAACCCCATCAATTTGCCGAGGATCTCCTTCATCACCTCGTCCGTGCCGCCGCCGATCGGGCCGAGGCGGGCGTCGCGGACGGCTCGCTCTATGCCGTACTCGCGCATGTAGCCGTAGCCGCCGTGGATCTGGAGGGATTGGTCGGCTATCTCGAGGACGGCGCGCTGGGTTACGAGCTTGGCCATCGTCACGTCCTTGATGCAGTTGTGGCCCTCGTGGAAGAGGCGCAGGGCGTTGTAGGTGAGGGCGCGGGAGGCCTCGGCCTTGGTCGCCATCTCCGCTACGTGGTGGCGGATCGCCTGGAACTTGCCGATCGGGCGGCCGAAGGCTTCGCGCTCCTTGGCGTAGGCGACCGTCATCGTCGATCAGGCGCTGCATCGCGCCGACGGCGCCGATCGCCATCAGCAGCCGCTCCCAGGCGAAGTTGGCCATGATCAGCTTGAAGCCCTCGTTCTCGCCTCCGAGCAGGTTCTCCTCGGGCACCTCGACGTCGGTGAAGGCCAGCTCGCCCGGTGTCGGAGGAGTGCCAGCCCATCTTCTCCAGCTTCTGCGCCACCTCGTAGCCGGGCATCTCGCGCTCGAGGACGAGGAAGGAGATGCCGCCGTGGCCGCCCTCCTGGGTCGTCTTGACGGCGCAGACGAGGAAGTCGGCGCGGACGCCGTTGGTGATGAAGGTCTTCGAGCCGTTGACGACGTAGCCGTCGTCGACCTTCCTGGCGAAGGTCGAGATCCCGGCGACGTCGGAGCCGGCGCCGGGCTCGGTGATTCCCAGCGCGCCGATCTTCTCGCCGGCGATCCCCGGCACCAGCCAGCGCTGCTTCTGCTCCTCGCTGCCGAAGTTGAAGATCGGCGGCATCGCGATCGAGGTGTGGGCGTTGAGGCCGGCGGCGACGCCGCCGGAGCCGCCGCTGCGGGCCAGCTCCTCGACCCAGATGGCGTCGTGGAGGTGTGTGCCGCCCTGGCCGCCCAGCTCCTCCGGGAACTTCAGCCCGAGGAAGCCCAGTTCGGCACAGCGGCCGTAGAGCTCGCGGGGGAATTCGCGCGCCGCCTCCCACTCGTCGACGTTGGGCGCGATCTCCTTGGCGACGAAGCGGCTGACCGTCTCCCGCAGCTCCTCGTGCTCCTCGCCGAAGGGCGGCAGGGTGGCCCGCTGGCCTGTGTCTCTGATAATTGACACTTCTGTCACCCTCGCAACATCTTGTCTTCACAGGGATCGGCTAGCGTGGCTACCATGGAGCGCACGATGTGGACTGACGGAAGGCTCGACGAGAAGTTCAACGCGATCGACAAGCGCTTCGACGCCGTCGACCAGCGCTTCGACGGCCTCGAACACCGGATGGAAGCGGGCTTTGAGCGGGTCGATCGCGAGATCCGGGACCTTCGGCTCGTGATGTTCCAAATTGGCGGAGCCATGATGGTTGGCCTCGTCGGCGTGATCGCAACGGTTCTCGCCAGCAGCGGCTAGCCCTGGCGGCCTACAGTCCGTACGAGCGCCCGATCACGTCGAGCATCACCTCGTCGGTGCCGGCGCCGATCCGGTTGAGGCGGACGTCGCGGTAGGCGCGCTCGATCTCGTACTCCTTCATGTAGCCGTAGCCGCCGAGGATCTGCACCGCGTCGTCGGCCACCTCGCAAGCGATCCGCGAGGCGTAGAGCTTGGCCATCGTGATCTCGCGCACCGGGTACTCGCCGTTGGCGAAGCGCCAGGCGGTGGCGTAGGTGAACTGCTTCGCCGCCTCGGTCTTGGTCGCCATCTCGGCGAACTTGTGGCGGATTGCCTGGAACTTGCCGATCGGGCGGCCGAAGGCTTCGCGCTCCTTGGCGTACTCGAGGGTCTTTTCGATCATCCGCTCCGCCCCCGCGTGGCAGCCGGCGGCGGCGACCAGCCGCTCGCCCTGGAGCTCCCAGGCGATGTGGTAGAAGCCCTTGCCGACTTCGCCGAGCACGGCGTCGGCCGGGACGCGGACGTCTTCGAAGGAGAGCTCGCCGGTGTCGGAGGCGTGCATCCCCATCTTCTCCAGCTCGGCCGAGACGGTGAAGCCGGGCACGTGGTTGCCCTCCTCGTCGCGCAGGTCGAGCACGAAGAGCGTGATGCCGTCGTGGCGGGCGCCGGGATCGGTCTTGGTGACGAGGACGATGAAGTCGGCGCGCGGCCCGTTGGTGATGAAGGTCTTGGAGCCGTTGATCACGTATTCGTCGCCGTCGCGGATAGCCGTGGTGCGGATCCCGGCGACGTCGGAGCCGGCGCCCGGCTCGGTGATCGCGATACAGCCGATCTTCTCGCCCTTGAGGCCCGGTTCGAGGTAGCGGCGCTTCTGCTCCTCGCTGCCGAGCAGGTGGATCGGGGGCAGGACCATGTCGCTCTGCACGGCGAAGCCCATGTTGGTGCCGCCGGAGCCGGAGTAGCTCATGCACTCGGCGCGGACCAGCGAGTAGAAGTAGTCGCCGCCCTGGCCGCCGTACTCCTCGGGGAAGCAGAGGCCGAGGAAGCCGAGCTCGCCCGCCCGCTTCATCGCCGCCGAGTCGGCCAGTAGGTGTCCTCCCACTCGTTGCGGTGCGGCCACAGCTCCTTCTTCACCCAGGACTGCATCGACTCGCGCAGGTCTTCGTGCTCCTGGCTGAAGATGAAGTGCTTGCGCCCTGCCTCGTGGTCGGGCTTGATGACTTTGGAGCCGTTGGTCGTCGCGGTCGCCACTGGTCTCTCTCCTCGTTCGAAGTTCGGATCTGGCGGCGCGGGCCGCCGAAAGGTCGGCGTGGACAGTAGCACTTCCCACTTCCTACTGAGTTCGGCTATGGTCCCCGCCGATGGATTACGAGGTCGTCAAGTACGAGGTCGCCGAGGGCGTCGCCACGGTGACGCTGAACAACCCGGAGAAGCGCAACATGCTCTCCGGGCAGATGCTGGCCGAGCTGGTCGACGCGATGAAGACGGCGCGCGACTCCGAGGACGTGCGCGCGGTCGTGCTCACCGGGGCAGGGGACAAGGTCTTCTGCGCGGGCGCCGACCTCGGCGGCTTCGCCGCCGACGTGCCGCTCGTCGCCAAACACTTCGCCACGGACCTCTTCCTCGAGTTCTTCCGGCTGATGCCGCGCCTCGGCAAGCCGAGCCTCTGCGCCGCCAACGGCCACGTCCTTGCGGGCGGCATGGGCCTCGCCCTCTCCTGCGACCTGCTGATCGCCAAGGAGGGGGCCACCTTCGGCACGCCTGAGATCAACGTCGGCGCCTTCCCCTACATGATCATGGCGATCATCTACCGCAACGTCCCGCGCAAGAAGGTCAACGAGATGATGCTGCTGGGCGAGCGGCTGAGCGCCGAGCAGGCGGTCGAGTACGGGCTCGCCAACAAGGTCGTGCCGGCCGGGGAGTTCGACGCCGCGGTCGCCGACTGGGCGGCGAAGCTGGCCTCGAAGAGCCCGGTGCTGATGCGGCTCGGCCACGACGCGATGTACCGCCAGCAGGACATGGCGGTCGACGACGCGCTCGACTACCTGCGCTCGCAGCTCTCGCTCACCTTCTCGACCGAGGACATCGTCGAGGGCGTCACCGCATTCTTCGAGAAACGCGATCCGCAGTGGAAGGGACGATAGGCGTGGCCACCGAGCAAGAGACGAAGCACCTGCTGCCGGGCACCGCCCCGCTGACCGAGCTGACCGAGCAGCTGCACGAGCGGCGCGAGAAGGCGAAGCTCGGCGGCGGCGAGGAGAAGATCGCCAAGCAGCACGAGCGCGGCAAGCTGACCGCCCGCGAGCGGATCGACCTGCTGGTCGACGAGGGCACCTTCGTCGAGATGGGCATCCACGGCCGCCCGCACTTCGCCCAGCGGGCGATGGAGGGCAAGGAGGCGCCGGCCGACGGCGTGATCACCGGCTGGGGCGACGTCGACGGCCGCCCCTGCTGCATCGCCGCCTACGACTTCACCGTGATGGCCGGCTCGATGGGGATGACCGGCGAGCTCAAGGTCACCCGCCTGCGCGAGATGGCGCTCTCCAAGCGGATGCCCTTCATCTGGCTGCTCGACTCGGCCGGCGCCCGCATCCAGGAGGCGGCCGGCTCGCTCTTCGCCGGCTCCGGCCACCTCTTCCGCGAGGAGGTCGAGATGTCGGGCGTGATCCCGATGGTCGCGGCGATGATGGGGCCCTGCGCCGCCGGCACCGCCTACATCCCGGCGCTGGCCGACTTCGTGCCGATGGTCTCCGGCCAGGGCGCGATGGCGCTGGCCGGCCCGCACCTGACCAAGGCCGTCACCGGCGAGGACATCACGATGGAGGAGCTCGGCGGCGCCAAGGTCCACTGCCGCAAATCGGGCGTGGGGGACCTCGAGGTGAAGGACGACGAGGAGTGCATCGGGGCGATCAAGCAGTACCTCTCCTACTTCCCGACCAACTGCGAGCAGAAGCCGCCGGTGCGCGAGGAGGTCGATCCGGCCGATCGCGATGTCGGAGAAGCTGATGGAGATCGTCCCCGACTCCTCGCGCCAGCCCTACGACATGTACGAGGTGATCCGCGAGATCGTCGACGACGGCGAGTACTTCGACATCAAGCCGAAGTTCGCCAAGACGCTGATCACCTGCTTCGCCCGCTTCGGCGGTCAGCCGGTCGGGATCGTCGCCAACCAGCCCAAGCAGCTGGCCGGCATCCTCGACAACGACTCGGCCGACAAGGCGGCGCGCTTCATCAACCTCTGCGACGCCTTCAACATCCCGCTCGTCTTCCTGCAGGACGTGCCCGGCTTCATGGTCGGCGCCAAGGTCGAGCACGCCGGGATCATTCGCCACGGGGCAAAGATGCTCTACGCGGTCAGCCGCGCCACCGTGCCGAAGGTGACGGTGATCGTGCGCAAGGCCTACGGCGCCGGCTACTACGTGATGTGCGGCAAGGCCTACGAGCCCGACCTGATCGTCGCCTGGCCGGGGGCCGAGATCTCGGTGATGGGCGCCGAGGGCGCGGTCAACATCATCGGCCGCTCGATGATCGAGGCCTCCGAGGACCCCGAGGCGACCCGCGAGTCGATGCTGAACGCGGTCCGCGAGCAGATCGACCCCTACATCGCCGCCGGCAACGCCGTGATCGACGACATGATCGACCCGCGCGAGACCCGCCCGACGATCGTCAACGCGCTGCGGATGGCGAAGGACAAGCACGTCGAGAAGCCCGAAGAAGCGCCACGGAGTGATGCCGGTATGAGCCAGTTCGACGACCCGGTGGTCATCAGCTGCTCGATCAGCGGCGTGATCGCCAACCGCGACCAGTGCCCGGCGATCCCCTACACGCCCGAGGAGTACGCGGCCGAGGCGCGGCGCGCGGTCGACGAGGGCGCCTCGCAGATCCACATCCACGCCCGCACAGCCGGACGGCACGCCCTCCTACGAGATCGAGGACTTCCGCGCGATCACCGAGGCGATCCTGGCCGAGGTCGGCGACGTGATCGTCAACTACTCGACCGGCGCGATCGGCATCCCGATCGAGAAGCGGATCGAGTACCTGCGGGCGCTGAAGCCGGACGTCGCCGCGCTCAACATGAGCTCGATGAACTACGCCAAGTACTCCAAGCGGCGCAAGGACTTCGTCTTCAAGGCGGTCTTCGAGAACAGCTTCGACACGATCATCGAGTTCCTCACGGCGATGCGCGAGCTGGGGATCAAGCCCGAGCACGAGTGCTTCGACGCCGGCCACGTCGCCAACCTCGACCCGCTGATCGACATGGGCCTGCTGGAGCGCACGCCGCTGCAGATCTCCCTCGTGATGGGCGTCAACGGCGGCATCCGGCCGACGCCGCGCAACGTCGGCTTCATGGCGGAGCAGATCCCCGGCGGCGCCGAGGGCGTCGAACCAGTGGCAGACGATCGGCATCTCGCGCGACCAGTGGAAGCTGCTCGGCGCGGCGCTGGTGCTGGGCGGCAACGTCCGCGCCGGGGTCGAGGACAACCTCTACCTGCCGAACGGCGAGATGGCGCGCTCCAACGGCGACCTGATCGCCAAGGCGCGGCAGATGGCCGAAGACGTCGGCCGCAGCGTCGCCACCGTCGCCGAGGCGCGCGAGCTGCTGGGAGTGCCGAAGCGTGAGCGCTCTCCCGCTTAGCGACGTCAGGGTCCTCGACCTGTCTCGGCTGCTGCCGGGGGGCTTCTGCTCGCTGCTGCTCGCCGACCTCGGCGCCGAGGTGCTCAAGGTCGAGGACACCGGCATGGGCGACTACATCCGCTGGGCGCCGCCCTACTACGGCAGCGACGAGCAGCAGGCGCTGGGCACGCGTTCGGCGCTCTACCTCTCGCTCAACCGCGGCAAGCGCTCGGTGCGGCTCGACCTGAAGAGCGAGGACGGCCGCGAGGCGCTGCTGCGCCTGGTCGAGACGCTACGACGTCGTCCTCGACGGCTTCCGCCCGGGCGTGCTCGACCGGCTCGGGGTCGGCTACGAGCGCATGCGCGAGGCCAACCCGGCGATCGTCTTCTGCGCGATCACCGGCTACGGCCAGGACGGCCCCTACACCCAGCGCGCCGGCCACGACATGAACTACCTCGGCCTGGTCGGCCTGCTCGGGCTGACCGGTGCCAAGGACGGCCCGCCGGTGCAGTCGGGCGGCCAGATCGCCGACCTCGGCGGCGGCGCCCTGATGGCGGCCTTCGGGGTGATGGCGGCGCTGCACGAGCGGCGCCGCTCCGGCGAGGGCCAGCTGGTCGACGTCTCGATGGCCGACGGCGCCCTCTCCTGGCTGGCGATGGTCGCCGGCCGCTACTTCTGCGACGGCGAGGTGCCGCGGCGCGGCGAGCAGCAGCTCGCCGGCGGACTGCTCTGTTACCTGCCCTACGAGGCGAGCGACGGCTGGATCAGCTGCGGCGCGCTGGAGCCGAAGTTCTGGGCCGCCTTCTGCAACGGCGTCGATCGTCCCGGACCTGATCGAGGCGCAGTTCGAAGCGCCGGGATCCGATGCCTGGGCGCAGGTCGCCGAGGTCTTCCGCTCGCGCACGCCGCGCCGAATGGAAGGCCTTCAACGACGAGCACGACTGCTGCATCGAGCCGGTGCTCGACGTCGACGAGGCGCTCGATTCGGAGCTGGTCCGGGCCCGCCGGATGGTGGTCGAGATGGAGCAGCCGGGCCTCGGCACGATGCGCCAGCTCGGCGCCCCGATGAAGATGAGCCGCACGCCGGCCGATCCCGACCCGCCCGGCGCCCGCCTTCGGCGAGCACACCGAGGAGGTGCTGGGCGAGGCCGGCTACTCCGGCGAGGAGATCGCCGCGATGCTGGAGTCCGGCGCGGCCGCCGGTCTCGGCGCCGACGAAGCGGCGACTTTTCGCGCATGAAGCCCCGAGTCTCGACGTTCCGCTGTTCCTTTACGTCGATATATGTAGAAAAGGAACAGCGGAAGGGGTTGTTGTAGCGCCAACGGCGACCTGCTGCGGATGGGGGAGCTGGCCGAGGCCTCCGGCGTGCCGGCGCCGACGATCAAGCACTACCTGCGCGAGGGACTGCTGCCGGAGCCGGTCAAGACCAGCCGCAACATGGCCTACTACCCGCCCGAGTTCGTCGACCGGATCAAGCTGATCAAGCAGCTGCAGGAGGAGCGCTTCATGCCGCTGAAGGCGATCAAATCTGTCCTCGACGAAGACCCCGAGCGGGCCCGCGCCCTGGTCGAGCTCGAGGACCGCATCCTCGATCGCGCCCTCGCCGGAGAGCGCACCCGGACCAGCGCCGCCGAGGTACGCGAGCGCTACGGCGTCCCCAAGGACGTGCTCGACCGGCTCGAGAAGCTCGAGGTCCTCAGCCCCACCAGCCGCGGCTACTCGCCCTCCGACATCAAGATCATCGAGGCGATCGGCCGCTTCCGCGCCGGCGGCTACGACGAGCAGATCGGCTTCACCGTCTACGACACCCTGCGCTACAAGAGCGCGATCGAAGACCTCGTCCGCCAGGAGGTCGAGGTCGTCATGGAGCGCCTCGCCGGCGAGGTTTCACCCGAGCGCGTCGTTGAAATGCTCGAGGCTGGCGCCCAGCCCCTTCAAGACCTGATCGCCGCCCTCCACACCAAGCTGATGGTCGCCGAGCTCGAGCGCCACAGGGCCCGCCGGAGCTAGGGCGATCTGCGAAAGACCGTCCCAGTAGCCTGAGGCCGTGCGATCGGCACTCGTCACCGGAGCTTCGACTGGGATCGGCAGGGCCACCGCCTTGCGGCTCGACGGCGACGGCTGGCGGGTCTTCGCCGGGGTGCGCAGGGAGGAGGACGCGGAATCGCTGCGGGCCGAGGGCTCTGAGCGGCTGACACCGGTAATGCTCGACGTGACCGATGCTGAGGCGATCGCGGCGGCGGCCGAGCTACTCGAGAGCGAGCTGGGCGAGCGCCGGCCTCGACGGCCTCGTCAACAACGCCGGGATCGCCGTTCCGAGCCCGCTGGAGACGATCCCTATCGAGGACTTCCGCCGCCAGATCGAGGTCAACCTGACCGGGCAGGTCGCGGTCACCCAGGCGCTGCTGCCGCTGATCCGCCGCGCCCGCGGACGGATCGTCTTCATCAGCTCGATCGGCGGTCGCATCGCCTTCCCGCTGACCGGCGCCTACCACGCGGCGAAGTGGGGGGTCGAGGCGGTGGGCGACGTCTTCCGCCAGGAGCTGCGGCCCTGGGGGATCTCGGTTTCGATCGTCGAGCCCGGCTCGATCGATACGCCGATCTGGGACCGTGGCGAGCAGGATCGGCCGACGAGATCGGCGAGCGCACCCCGCACCGCGAAGAGCTCTACGGCAAGACGATCGACGCTACCGCAAGGTGATCCGAGATCTCGCCAAGCGCGGCATCCCGCCGGCCAAGGTCGCGACGACGATCGAGCACGCCCTCACCGCGCATCGCCCCCGCACCCGCTACCTGGTCGGTCTCGACGCGAAGCTCCAGGCACGGATCAAGATCTTCATCCCAGCTCGTGTCTTCGACCGCATCGTCGCCCGCATCATGGGCCTATAGGCCCGGCAGCCGCGGATCATCCACCTATACTGAGCAAACCGATTGACTGGTCAGTCAGCCAGCGGGGTGTGCGTAGCCCCAGGGAGATCGTGAGGAACGCTTGCGCGCAGCGGTTGTACAGCTCAAGTCAAACAACGACAAGGAACGCAACCTCGGGGCCGCCGAGCGGCTGGTCCGCGCCGCCGCCGCGGACGGCGCCGACCTGGTCGCGCTGCCGGAGAAGTGGAACCTGCTGGCCGCCGGCGACGAACTGGTCGCAGGAGCGGAGGCGCTCGACGGGCCGAGCCTGGGCGCCGCCCGCGCCTGGGCGCGCGAGCTCGGCATCCACCTGCTCGCCGGCAGCGTCTCCGAGCGCAGCTCGGAGGGCAAGGCGTTCAACACCTCGGTCCTGATCGGTCCCGACGGCGGCGATCTGGCCGTCTACCGCAAGATCCACATGTTCGACGTCGACGTCGGCGGCGTCCGCTACCGCGAGTCGGCCTACGAGGAGGCCGGCGAGGAGATCGTCACGGCGCCACTCGGCGAACGCCACGATCGGCCTCAGCGTCTGTTACGACCTGCGCTTTCCGGAGCTGTACCGGATCCTCGCCGTGCGCGGCGCCGGCATCCTCGCCGTTCCATCCGCCTTCACCGCCGCCACCGGGCGCGACCACTGGGAGGTGCTGCTGCGGGCCCGGGCGATCGAGAACCAGGCCTTCGTCCTCGCTCCCGAATCAGGTCGGCGAGGCGCCGCCGCACTTCGACTCCTACGGCCACTCGATGATCGTCGACCCCTGGGGCGTCGTCCTCGCCACTCGCGACCCGCGACGAGGAGTGCTTCGTCGCCGCCGAGCTCGACTCTCGAGACCCAGGAACGTCGTCCGCGAGTCGCTGCCCTCCCTGGCCAGCCGTCGCCCCGCGCCTACATCTGGCCGCAGCCGACGGAGGCCCACGCCTGATGGCTTCCAAGGCACCGCCCCCGCCGTCGACAAGCGCCGCCAGATCCTCGACGCGGCGATCCGCGTCTTCGCCCGCCAGGGCTTCCACTCGACCCGCGTCTCCGACATCGCCGACGAGGCCGGCGTCGCCTACGGCCTCGTCTACCACTACTTCAAGTCCAAGGACGAGGTCCTCAACGAGCTCTTCAGCGAGCGCTGGTCGCTGCTGCTGGCGGCGATCGAGGAGACCGACCGCGAGGGCGCCTCGCCGCGCGCCAAGCTCGAAGCCGTCGCCGGCTTCATCGTCGACTCCTACCGCCACGACCCGGAGCTGATGAAGGTGATCATCGTCGAGGTGACGCGGGCCGCCAACTCCTTCGGCCGCACCCACCTGCCCGAGATCCGCCGCGCCTACGACTCGATCGCCAAGATCGTCGCCGACGGCCAGGAGTGCGGGCGCGTTCCGCGGCGACATCGACCCGACCTTCGTCTCGATGTCCTTCTACGGGGCGATCGAGCAGCTGCTCTCCGGCTGGATCTTCGAGGTGATCCCGGCCTCCGACACCGACTTCGACCAGGCAAGGAGTCTTGTCGTCGCAACGATCTGCGACGGTCTCGAGCCGCGATAGGTAAGGTCGGGCGCCGATGGACAACGAGATCGTCAAACGCCTCGTCTGGAGCGGCATGCTGGCCGCGAGCAGCGCCCTGGCCAGCGTCGTCGCCGCCCGCCTCGCCCGCCTTCGTCTGGCGCGCCTGTTCGACGAGGAGCCGCCGGAGTAGCGTGCCCGACGGCGCCGGCACACCCCCGCAGCCCGAGCAGGACCGCTCGGTCAGCGAGCTCGTCTTCGACGTCGCCGAGAAGAGCTCCTCGCTGGTCCGCGAGGAGATCGAGCTCGCCAAGACCGAGATCTCCGAGAAAGTCGGCAAGATCCTGCGCGGCTCGGCCGTCGGCGTCGCCGCCGGCACCTTCGCCTTCCTGGCGCTGATCCTGGTCATGGAGGGGATCGCCTGGCTGCTCGCCGAAGAAGTCTTCGACGGCAACGCCTGGCCCGGCTTCTTCGTCGAGGCGGCGCTCTTCCTGCTGATCGCCGCCGCCGCCGGCTTCTTCGCCTACCGCTCGGTCCAGGCCGGAGCGCCGCCGCTGCCCGAGCAGGCGATCGAGGAGGCCAAGTTGATCCGAACGACGCTGGAAGGCGAGGGGGCAGAAATGAGCGCCCAGCCCGAGCCGCTGCGGCCTCCCATGCCGGGCATGCCCGGCCGCTCCGCCGCGCAGATCCGCCGCGACATCGACCTGCAGCGCCGCGACCTGGGCAGCTCGGTGGAAGCTCTGCGCGGCCGCGTCACCGAGTTGACCGACTGGCGCCGCCAGGTCCGCGAGCACCGCTCGCAGCTGATCGTCGGCGCCGCGGTCGCCGGCTTCGCCCTCGGCGGCCTGATGATGCTGCGCCGCCGCCGCTAGCGACCGCACCGTGGCTGACCTGGCGGAGATACAGCGGATGATCGAGGCGGCGCTGCCCGGCGCCAAGGTCGAGGTCGCCGACGAGACCGGCGCGGGCGACCACCTGCGGGCGACCGTCACGGCGCCCCAGTTCGAGGGCCTCTCCAGGCTCGATCAGCACCGCCTGGTCAAGGCCGCGGTCAAGGCACGCTTCGACGACGGCACCATCCACGCCCTCTCGGTCAAGACCGAGGTGCGCGGATAGCTAGTCTGTGTCGATGGCCGACGCCGAGCTGAAGCAGAAGGTCGAAGAGCTGATCGCCGCCAACCCGGTGCTGCTCTTCATGAAGGGCGTCCCCGAGGCGCCGCGCTGCGGCTTCTCGATGCGGGTCGTGCAGGTGCTCGACTCGCTCGACGTCGAGTACGGCGCGATCGACGTGCTGCCGGCGCTGCAGCCGCTGCGCGAAGTCACCGCCGAGCTGTCGGACTGGCAGACCTTCCCGCAGCTCTACGTCAACGGCGAGCTGCTCGGCGGCGCGGACATCGTCGAGGAGATGTTCGAGTCGGGCGAGCTGGCCGAGGCGCTTGGCGTCGAGCAGCCGGAGGCCGCTCCGGTCGCAGCCGCTGCGCCACCCGGCGCAGTCGCTGCCGCTGCAGATCGAATAGCGGCTAAACGGCCGCTGTCTCTGCTGCGTCCTCTTTCACCTGGAAGGACGAGCCACAACCGCAGGCCGCAACCACGTTGGGGTTGTTGACCTGGAATCCCGCACCCTGCAGGCCTTCGACGTAGTCGACCTCGGAACCGAAGACGAACTGCATGCTGACCTTGTCGACCACGACCGAGACGCCGTCGACCTCGAACACGTTGTCGTCGTCCTTGGCCTGGTCGAAGGCGAGCGCGTACTGGAAGCCCGAGCAGCCGCCGCCGCGGACGGCGACGCGAAGCGCCTGATCCCCCGCGTCCTCCTGGGAGCCGAGCAACTCGGCGATCTTGCCGGCAGCCTTGTCGGTGAGGGAGATCGCAGCCTGAGTGGAGTCGTTCTGGGAGTCGGTCACTTCACAAAGTGTAGCGAGAGCGGGGGCTGCCCCACCGTCTGCGAGAATCGGGTCACTTGAGTTCTCCCGCCCAAACCGCGGTCGTCTGCGACACCACGGCCTACCTGCCGAGCGAGCTGATCGCATCGCGCGGGATCGAGACGATCAGCCTCTACGTGACCGTCGACGGCCGGCAGGAGCGTGAGTCCGAGATCAGCGACTACGCCGACTTCTACGAGCGGCTGCGGGCATCCGAGAGCGGCGCGACGACTTCGCAGCCGTCGATCGGCGACTTCGTCTCCGTATACGAGCCGCTGCTCGACGAAGGCCGCGAAGTCGTCTCGATCCATATCTCCGCCGGCATCTCCGGCACCTTTGAGGCGGCCGGCCAGGCCCGGGACCGGCTCGTCGCCGAAGACAAGGGTGGCGAGCGCATCCACGTCGTCGACTCGCGCTCTGCCGCCGGTGGCATGGGCCTGAGCGTGCTGGCCGCGGCCGCCGCCGCGGCCTCGGGCGATGGCGGCGAGGCGGTCGTCGCCCGCGCCAACAAGGCCCGCGGGGAGCTGAAGATGTGGTTCGCGATCGACACGCTCGAGTACCTGCGCCGCGGCGGCCGGATCGGCGGCGCCCGCGCCTGGATCGGCTCGGCGCTGAAGATCAAGCCGATCCTCACCCTCGAGGAGGAGATCACCCCGGTCGAGCGGGTGCGCACCCGCGCCCGCTCGATCGAGCGCCTGCGCGACTACGCCCGCCAGCACCACGAGTCGGGCTTCGACGGCTGGGTCGTCCAGCACATCCAAGACGACGCGACCGCCTCAGCCCTGACCGAAGACGGCCGCGAGATCTTCGGCTGCGAGCCGGTCTTCACCTCGGAGATCGGCGCCGTGCTCGGCGCCCACGTAGGCCCGGGCCTGCTCGGCATCGGCAGTGTCTCGAAATCAGTGTTGGGCTGAGCGAGCCTGCGAGAGTGGGCGAGTATCAAGTCGTTCTCTAGAATTATTGGATGAAATTTCTCGCACTAGTCAGCGCTTGTTTGATTCTCTTGACATTGGCCTCGTGTGGCGGGAAGGGTGCGGCAGAGGAATCCTCAGCAGCCGCAGCCGGCAAGAAGAAGTTGGATGGGTCGATCGCGGATCCGGGCAATCCGCCAAACGTTCACTTGCCTCCCGGACCGCCGCCGAGGAATCTGGTCGTCAAGGACCTCAAGCCGGGGTTCGGGATCGCAGTTCCCGCCAAAGGGAGCGTCAAAATCAGCACCAACTTCGTCGCCCTCAGCTTCCAGACGGGCAAGCCCTATGAAGTCAGATGGAGCCCGAGAGGCTCGTTCGATATCGGATTTGGCCCTGGTTTGGAGATCAAAGGATGGGAAAAGGGGCTTGTTGGAATGAAGGTCGGCGGCCGTCGGGAGTTGATCGTGCCGTCCAGGCTCGCCTATGGACAGGGTGCGCTTCTATACGTGATCGACCTGCTTGAGGTCGAATGAGCGTTCTTCAGGCGCTGCTCAGCCGGAGACGCGCTCGCCGATGGTCTGGAGCATCTCCTCGACCCGGACGAACTTGACCCGCGGGCGACCGTGGGGCTCGCCGCGGCCGACCTCGGCCTGGTCGATCGCCTGCCAGTCCTCGAAGCTGACGTAGCGGACGCTCGCGCTCGACCAGCAGGGCCTCGACCGCGCCCGGGTCGGGGTTCTCGGGGACTGAGCAGCGTCTGCGACTCGACGTCGGCGAGCAGGTGCTGGACCGTCTCCAGCGCGTCCTTCTTGTTGGTGCCGATCACGCCCGAGGGGCCGCGCTTGATCCAGCCTGCCGTGTAGTGGCCGACCTTGTGGCCGGAATCGTGGGAGTCGAGCACGCGGCCGCCCTCGTTGAGGATCAGGCCGCGCTTCTCGTCGAAGGGGACGCCCTCGATCGGGACGCCGGTGTAGCCGACCGAGCGCAGCACCAGGCCGCACTCGAGCTCTTCGCGCTCGCCGGTGTCCTTGGCCCGCAGCGTGCCGCCCTCTTCGACCAGTTCGTTGCGGCCGATCACGATCTTCTCGACCTTGCCGTCCCCCTTGATCTCCACCGGCGAGGCGAGGAAGCGCAACACGATCCGCTGATGCTTGCCCTCGGGCTCGCGCTGGGAGAACTCGCGCAGGGTCTCGACGTTGACCCGAGTCGTCTTGTCCGCCTCGTCGGACTCGAGGTAGGCGGCGCTGGCCGGGTCGAGCTCGACCTCGGCGGGGTCGACGATCACGTCGGCGTCCTCCATCTCGCCCAGCTCCTTGATCTCTGGATTGGTGAAGGCGGCCTGCACCGGCCCGCGGCGGCCGAGGACGACGATCTCGCGGATCTTCTTGCGGTCGAGCAGCTCGATCGCGTGGTCGGCGGTGTCGGTCTGGCGCAGCTCGTGGTCGGTCAGCGCCAGCATTCGGGCCACGTCCATCGCCACGTTGCCGTTGCCGATCACCACGGCGCGCTCGCAGGAGAGGTCGAACTCCTCGTTCGCGTAGTCGGGATGGGCGTTGTACCAGCCGACGAAGGCGGTGGCGGCATGGCTGCCGGGCAGCTCTTCGCCGGGAATGCCGAGCTGGCGGTCGGTCTCGCAGCCGACCGTGAAGACGATCGCGTGGTAGAGACGCTCGAGGTCCTCGACCTCGATGTCGTGGCCGACCTTGACGTTGCCGAAGAAGCGGAATCCCTCACGCGCCGCGGTCTTTTCGTAGACGCGGATCACCGACTTGATCTTCGGGTGGTCGGGGGCGACGCCGCCGCGGACGAGGCCGAAGGGGGTGGGCAGGCGGTCGAAGAGGTCGACCTGGGCGTGCACGTCCTCGCCTTTGAGGATGTGCTCGGCGGCGTAGAAGCCGGAGGGGCCGGCGCCGACGATGGCGACGCGGACGGGGTTCTCGGTGGTTCCGATCTTGGTCATTGCGAGCGCGAAAGGATAGGGAACTCGCCGCGCCGCGTTCCTACGCCGCCAGCAGTATCGCCTGGCAGTCGGGGCAGATGCCGTGGCTGAGCGCCGGCAGCTCCGGCTTGTCGAACAGCTCCAGCCGCCTCGCCGCCTCCTCGACCTCGACCCACTCGCCGTCGACTTCGAAGCGGTCGCACCAGCCGCACATCTCCAGCATGTCCTCGCCGCGCGGCGTGGCTGGGTCGAGCAGCCGCTGCGGTAACTCCCGCTCCTCCGCCGAGCGCAGTCGCGCCGAGAAGAGGACGACGCGCCCACCCGGGCGGGCGACGATCCTAATCTCCATCTCGCGGCGCACGCCCGGCCCGTCGCAGCGGAAGGGGAGCTCGACGTCCCCGACCTCGTCGCGGATGCGGCGCACCAGCAAGCGTTGCAGTTTCACCATCTCGTGGCCGGCGACGTAGTCCCAGAGCGAGCGGCCGAGGCTGGAGCCGGCCTCGTGCCAGCCGTTCTCCTCGGCGAAGCGGTAGTAGCCCTCGTCGACCCGGATCAGATGGTCGTGCTCGTCGATCGCGTAACTGAGCGACTCGGTGGTCATGCTCCCGCCGGGACGGCGCTGGGCACCCCGTCGAGCGCGTCGAGCGCCTTGCGCGGCGAGAGCGCCACGCAGGTGAAGATCGGCGTCTCCAGCTCGGTGTACTCGCTCGACTCGGTCGGGCGCAGCTCCTGCACCAGGTCGAGGAACATCCCCGGGTCGTCGCCCTCGAAGGCGACGACGAACTCCTGGTCGTCGAGGCCGAAGGAGTAGGAGGTGTTGATCGTGATCTCGGGATAGCGCCGTCCGACCTCGATGTGGCTCTTCATGATCCGCCCGCGCTCCTCCGTCGGCAGCCCGTACCAGCGGCGCTGCTTGACCATCGGGTAGAGGAACATGTACTTGCGCTCAGAGACGCAGATCTCGGGCCGCGCCTGCTCCTCGGAGTAGGGAGAGCGCTTGGTCATCGAGAGGAACGAGTAGGGCGTCTCGGCCCATTTCGCGAGGCCGCTCTGGCCGAGGACGACGTGGAAGGTGTGCAGGTCGTCGAGGTTGGGGCTCTGGCTGAGCAGGACCAGGTCGACGTCGCCGCGCGTTCCTATGGTTGAGTAGGCGCGCAACGAGCGGTCCTGGGCGAAGTCCTCGCAGGCGGCGAGGAACTCCTGCTTGTCGGCGGCTCGCTGATCGGCGTCGCGGCGGCGCCAGGCGGGGTCTACCTTGAAGAACGTGAACTTGGCGAAAGTGCGATCGGCCATTGGGGTCACGATAGCGGCCGTTGCGCTGTGGGTTGGCCCGGGGACCGGGTGGGGGTCTCCACTTAACTTTTTTGGTGAAGCGCTTGCGGCTGGCCGCGATTCTGCTGCCGAAAAAGTACAAGACGTTCCGACCCCCACCCGGTCCCCGGGCACAAACGTCTCGGTTGTCCTCCTGCCCAAAGGGACCAGTGTCGGGGAGCTTGCGCGGGTTCCTGGTGTTTCGGTGGGATTGCTCAGTGCTGGGCTCGGCAGCGTTCCGGCGCAGCAGACGTATCTCGACATCAGCCAGGGGAACCGGGTCTTCGATTCGCTTTATGAGTCTGAGCTTCCTCGGGATGTTGGTGGGGGGATGTGTGGGCCGGCCTATTCGCGTGCGGTGGTTGAGCGGGCGGAAACGGCTCCGGCGGACATTGAGCCTGGGTTGTTGGCGGCCACGCTTCGCAAGGCGGGGAAGAGATGTGCGGTGCGGTCGTTGGGGTTGCGACAGTTGGCGATGCTGGTTAGCGGGTTGCGGGGCGACGACCTGGTCGTTGCTATTGAGCGGGCGCCGCCTGAGAAGAACGGGGCGCTTGCGATCGGGATTGCCGGTCGGGGATTCGATGGGGACTTGACCTCGGACAGCACTCGGACCGATGGGTATGTGCTGTCTACAGACATCGCGCCGACGATTCTTGGGCGGTTTGGGATCGCGGTGCCATCGGCTATGTCGGGACAGACGATTCGGGCCGAGGGGTCGGTCGATGTGGCGGCAGTCGAATCGCTTCGGGACCGGATGGCGGTGATCTCGAAACGGCGGGGGCCTGTGATCGGGGTCAGCCTGTTCGTCTGGCTGTTGGCGCTCGTTCTGGCCCTTGCCGCGAGCCGGGACTGGTTGGCCCGCCCTGCTGTGAGGCTTGTCGCGCTTGAGCGTCATCTACCTCCCGCTCGTGCTGCTGATCGGCGCCGCGCTCGAGCCTGGCCAGGGAGCCGAACAGCTGCTCGTGATGCTCGGGGCGCCGTTGCTGGCGGTGCTTACGCTCAGCGTGCTCCGCGGCTACAGGGCGCTGGCCGTTGCCTCGGGCCTTGTCGTGCTCGCCTACGCGATCGACGTGGTCGCCGGCTCGCCGCTCACCTCGCTTTCGCTGCTCGGTCCGAACCCCGGACTCGGGGTGCGCTTCTACGGGATCGGCAACGAGCTCGAGGCGCAGCTGGGAGTGCTGGTCGTGGCGGGGACCGGGGCCGCTCTTGCCGGCTTCGTCCCTCGACTTCCCCCTCGTCGCTGCGCGGCCGCGTTCCTTGCGATCGGGCTGACGTTTGCCCTCGTCTTCGCCGCCGGTCGCTTCGGCGCCGACGTGGGGGCGGCGATCGTGCTGCCGGTCGGCTGCTCTGTTGCCGCTGCGGCGATCGGAGCCCGCAGGCGGCGCACAGCGCTGTTGGTGGTCGCTGCGCCCGTGGCGGTACTGGCGCTGATCGCCTTTGCAGACCTGGTTTCAGGCGCGAACGCACACCTCACCCGCTCGGTCCTCGACGCCGGCGGTTTCAACGACCTCGCCGATGTAGCGCAGCGTCGCCTGCAGCTCTCCGCGCACAGTTTCGAGCGCCCGATCGTCTTCTTCTTCCTGCCTTTGATCGCCGCGCTTGCGGTCTTCGCGGTGCTGCGCCGCGACCGCCTCCGCGCATTGCTGGAGAATTTTCCAGCAATGCGCGCGGGGCTGCTCGGCGCCGTCGCGGCAACGCTGATCGGCACGCTGGCCAACGACTCCGGCGCCCTGCTGCTGGAGATCGGCACCGCGTATCTCCTCGTTTTCGCCACCTTCGCGTGGGCGGAGGGCTCCGCGGCTTCGCATGATTAGTCGCCTCTGGGCAATCCACTACCCTTCGTAGCTCGTGCGGATTGCACTTGTCTCGCCATATTCCTGGAGCTACCAGGGCGGCGTAAACCGGCACGTGGAGGCGCTTGCCGAGGAGTTTCTCGGCCGTGGCCACCACGTTCGCGTGCTTGCGCCATTCGATCCACCCGGCCGGATCAGCCGGGTGTTGCACCGTGCTGCGCCAGAGGCCCGTGAGGTTCCCGAGTACCTGATCCAGCTCGGCCGCACCGCCGGCTTCCCCTCCAACGGCTCGATCTCCAACCTCGCCCCCTTCCCGGCCGGCGGTGTCGTCGTGCCTCGCCGCGAGCTACAGAGGGGCGGTTTCGACATCGTCCACGTCCATGAGCCCGTGGTGCCGCTGGTCGGCTGGAACGCCGTGCTCGGCAGCGATGTTCCCGTCGTCGGCACCTTCCATGCCTACTCGACCAAGGCGGTGCCCAACCGGTTCGCCGGGGCGTTCGGGGCTCGGCGCGTCTTCAATCGGCTCTCGGCGCGGATCGCCGTCTCCGAGGCGGCGGTCTGGACCGGGCGCCGTTGGTTTGGCGGTCACTACGAGATCATCCCCAACGGCGTCGACATCGCCGCCGCCCCGAGCGGTCCGAAGCCGGCCGGCGAGGAGCTGCGGGTGCTTTTCGTCGGGCGCCCGGAGGAGCGCAAGGGGTTGCCGGTCCTGCTCGCCGCCTTCGGCGCCCTGGTCGAGCACGTGCCGAGCCGCCTCACCGTGATCGGGGCCGATGCGCGAGGACGTGCTGCGCTACCTGGCCGATCCCGAGCTGCTGAAGTGGATCGACATCCGCGGCCGCGTGTCGGGCCCTGCCTTGCAGAGCGCCCTGCATGAGGCCGATGTCCTCTGCGCCCCCTCGCTCTCGGGCGAGAGCTTCGGCATGGTCCTGACCGAGGCCTTCGCCGCCGGCACCCCGGCGATTGCCTCGGCGATCGCCGGCTACAGCGACGTGGTCAGCGACGGCGTCGACGGTGTGCTCGTCCCGCCCGGCGATGCCCAGCGCCTCGCCGAGGAGCTGCAGCGGGCCCACCACCAGCCCGAGCGCCTGGCCGTGATGGGGCGGGCCGCGCGGCAGAGCGCCGAGCGCTACGCCTGGCCCCGCATCGCCGACCGCGTCAGCGCCGTCTACGAGCGGGCGATCGAGCTGCCGAAGCCGGCCGGCGCGCTCGAGCGGGCCGGCCACTGGGCGGGGATACGGCCCGCCGACGGCCTGCGGCCGAGCCCGGCGCAGCGAATGCCCTCGCTCGACCCCGAGCCGGCTCAGCCCGGCAAGCGCCGCCGCAAGGCGGCCCGCCGCATCGGCCTCGCATCGGCCGGTGTGCTCGGGGTCGGGCTGACGGCGCTGGCGGCGCAGAAGATCGGCGTCGACAAGGTGGTCGAAAGCATCGTCCGCTCCGACTTCACCTGGGTGCTCGTTGCCTGCGCGCTAATGGCGTTCTCACTCTTCTTCCGCGCCGCTTCCTGGTATTGGATCGTGCGCGCGGCGCTGCCGCTGCGGCCGGTGCGCCGCCGCGACGTCACCTCGGCGACGATGATCGGCGTGCTGATGTCGGCAACGCTGCCGGCCCGCCTCGGCGAGCCGGCCCGCGCGATGTCGCTGGCGCGCCGGATCGGCCGCATGCGCGAAACCTTCCCGGTGCTGCTCGGCACGGTGGTCTCGCAGACGCTGCTCAACCTGCTCGCCCTCGCCCTGCTCGGCGTGATCATCGTCTCCAGCACCGACCTCTTCCACTCCGGCACCCAGAAGCTGTTCGTCTTTAGCTTCCTGCCGCTGCTGCTGCTCCTGGTCGTGCTGATCGGCCCGCCGCTGATGCGCCGCAACGGCAACGGTCGTCTGGCGCGGCTCGGCGCCGCTCTGCACAAGGCGCTGCTGCAGGTGCGGGCGGGCTTGAGGGTGTTCCGCAACCCGCGCCGCGGCCTTGCCGCAACCGCGGCGCAGCTCACCGCCTGGGCGATCCAGCTCGGCGCCTGCTGGGCGCTGCTCGCCGCACTCGGGCTGACCGATCAGGCGGGGATCGGCGCCGCGGCGGCAGTCCTCTTCGCGGTCAACGTGACCGCGGTCGTGCCGGCGACGCCATCCAACATCGGCGTCTTCCAGCTCGCTGTGATCAGCGTCCTGCACTCCGGCTTCGGCGTCAGCACGGCAGACGCCCTCGCCTATGGCGTCATCCTGCAGGCGGTCGAGATCGCCACGGCGGTCGGCCTCGGCCTGCCCGCCTTGGTCCGCGAAGGCCTGACCTGGAAGGACCTGCGCATGCAGGCACTCTCCACAGCGCCGGTGCGGTTGAGCTCGCAGCCCGTGCCTCGCGAGCCGGGCCCTCGCCACGGCGTCCGCGCCTGACATCCGCGCGACATCGTCCCTCGCAGACAATTGTCTTCGCTACCGTGCTCGGACGCGAGAGGCGAGGCACGCGCTTTTCCAATAGGCTGCGCGCAGCTGACGGCGTTCTTTTAGATCACTAGCTCCATACCCGAATAAACGAAAGTATGCAAGCCGACAGCACATTCCCCCCTGCGCGTGTGCGAGCAGGGGGAACGGTTCTCTCTCTGATCGCCGGCCCGCTGACGGTTCCCATCCTCCGCGCCCACCTCGACGGCCCACTGCGCCTGCCGGATCTGCGCGAACGGATCGGCGGCGCCGCACAGACGACGCTGCGCGGCCAGGTCGGCAACCTGCGCGGCATTGGCGCGCTCGAACGTCACGTGCGCGGCGGCATGCCGTACACGGTCGAGAACGAGCTGACCGATGTGGGCCGGGGAGTGCTCGACGTCGCCGAAGTGGTCGAAGCCTGGCTGGCGCGAGCGCCGCAGGGCCCGATCGCTCTTGGCAGCGAGCCGGCGAAGGGAGCGATCAGGGCGCTGATCGGCGGCTGGGGCTCGACCATGCTGCGGGCGTTGGCGGCGCGCCCGCTCTCGCTGACCGAGCTCAGCAGCGTGATCCCGGACATCAGCTATCCGGCGACCGAGCGCCGCCTCTCGGCGATGCGCGCCGCCCGCCAGGTCGAAGTCCTGCCGGGGGACGGAGCGACCGGCAGGCCGTGCACGGTTACCGCATGGACGCGCCAGGCGGTGGGCCCACTCGCCGTCGCCGGCCGCTGCGAGTGCCGGCACATGACGGCGACTACGGATCCGCTGACACGGATCGACATCGAGGCCGCCTTCCTTCTTGCGGTGCCTCTGGTCATGCTCGAGGAGGACCGCGCCGGCTCCTGTTTGCTCGCTGTCAGCACTGCTGCGGCCGACAGAGGCGAACCCAAACGCAGCATCGCCGGCGTCCACGTCGAGGTCAACGGGGGCGCCATCTCCTCGTGCATGTCGCGGCTGGAGCAGGACCCCCGCACCTGGGCCCTCGGCACGGTCGATTCGTGGCTGGACGCGATCATCGAAGGCAAGCTCGACCGGCTCCGCATCGGTGGCGAGGACGCCCAGCTGGCCGGCGCGGTGATCGCCAGCCTCCATGCGGCTCTGCTGCCCTCGAAGCCATGAATGCCTTAATCGGAACTTGCTTGTTCTGGTATAAAACTGCCTCAGACTTATTTGAGCAATCGCACGCTTGGAGGAAGCCTTGCGAGCAACCGGTGGCCGGAGTCGGGGAAAGAAGAGAGCGGGGGCGCATCTGCTTTCGCTCTTTACCACGCCGCTCAACGGCTTCATCCTGCGGGCTCTTGCCGAGCGGCCGATGTCTCCGTCGGAGCTGCGCGAAACCGTTGGTTGGCCGGCCCCGTCAACCCTGCGGGGGAACCTCGAGGGCCTGGCCGCGCTCGGCGCGCTTGAAATGCGTCGGCGCGAGGGCGCGCCCCATCTCCACGACAACAGCCTCACCCCCTTGGGCGAAGAGCTGCTCGGCGTCTCCGATGCGCTGGAGAACTGGCTCGGGGACGCCCCTGCCGGGCCCCTCGAGCTCGACGAGGGGCCGTCGAAGGCGGCGATCGGAGCGCTCGTCGACGGATGGGACGCGGCAATCTTGCGCTGGCTCGCACCCGGTCCGCTCCCGCTCGTCGAGTTGAACGACCTGATCTCGGACGTCAGCTACCCGACCCTGTCTCGCCGGCTTGGCGCGATGCACCTCGTGGGCCAGGTCGAGCGCTGCAAGCTGGACGGGCAGAGGCGTGCCTACCGGGTAACGGATTGGCTGCGCCGTGCAGTGGCGCCACTGGCGCTGGCGGCGCGATGCGAGCTCCGGCATCTGCGGGAGGGGGCGACGCCCGTCAGCCGGATCGAGGTGGAGTCAGCCTTCCTCTTGACCCTGCCGTTGCTCAGGCTCCCGGAGGCAGTCGCCGGAGTCTGCACGCTCTCGGTCGACACCGGAAGCTCCGGCGGCCGCTCGCGCCTTGCCGGCGTGCAGGTGGAGGTCCGCGACGGTCGCATCGCCGCCTATTCCACGCGCCTCGTCGAAAATCCGAGCACCTGGGCCCTCGGGACCGTCGAGAGCTGGCTCAACGCCGCGGTTGCGGATGACAGCACCGGCCTCCGCGTCGGCGGCAAGGCGCCAAGCCTGCCCACGAGCGTAGTCGCGGCCATCCACGAGACCCTTAATCCACCGGCCCTGCTTGCCCGCGAAGTTTGACCCTGCGGATTGATCCCTCGGGAACAACCGTTCGCTCTGTGGTATGTCCAGAGTACTTGACGCGTACATTACCGTACTCTAGACTCGTCGCGACCAGCCGGAGTCGCTGGTCGCCAGGGAATGGGAGAAGCACATGAGGCGGCCTCGAAGCCGCCAGATAAGAGAGATTGACCCAATGAGGGAGGAATAAGCTAATGCTTTCAACGTTCAGTAATCGCTTCGGGATCCCGGGAGTCATCGCCGTGATGGCCCTCGTGTTCGCGATGATCGGCAGCGCCTACGCCGCCAGCAACTCCAGCGGCGGCGGCCAGGCCGTTGCATCCAAGGCCGGCAAGCGCGGTCCCAAGGGCCCCAAGGGCAACACCGGACCCGCAGGCCCGCAGGGCCCCGCGGGCGCGACCGGTCCCGCAGGGAAAAACGGGACCGATGGGACAATCGGCCCGACCGGCCCGACCGGCCAGACGGGCTTCACCGAAACGTTGCCATCCGGTAAGACCGAGACCGGGGTTTACTCGAGGAGCGGAAGCGGAAGCGGGTTCATTCCATCGGCTTTCCCCATCCCGCTGGCTGCACCGATTGCCGAAGACCATGTTGCAGTCGTCCCGGCGGCCGGACCGCAGAACCCGAACTGTGACAACGGGGTGGCGCCTCCGCCGAGCTTCAAAAACCCTGAGGCTGCTCCAGGCTATCTCTGCGTGTTCGTCTCTCTCGGAAGCACGGTTGGCGTTCCCGGCAATCCGACCAGGGAAGAAGAAGTGTCGCCTGGGGTGTTTGAAGTCGTACTGGGCCCCGGCGCGGCCACGACCGGCTTCTTCTTGAACGTCGTCGGCACCTCGCTGGGCACGTGGGCGGTAACAGCGCCGTAGTCAAGCGGTCCGCGTTGCCATAGCAACGACTCAATAGCACGCAATGGGTCGCCCCGGGAATTCGGTTCCCGGGGCGACTCGACAGAAACTGCGTGCTTCTCTGCGCATGGACACTCCGGGAAGGAATCTCGCCGTCTCCCGTCGCCTTCCGGCTTGCACCAGGCTTGGTCAGGTCCAGGCAGCTTGCCGTTTCGGCAGCTTCCGCACCGAACCGTGAAGGCACGGATCCGCGCGCTCGCCAGATCCGCATGCTGCGATTTGCAGGGACGATTGCTCATCATAGGGCTCGATGGCATGCCACTCGGACGGGATCGCCGCGATTTACTTGACCGACTGGATCAGGGCAGCTTGCATGGGTGACGAGTTCGAATCGCGGACTCAAGTCACGCAACTAACCTTGGCGGTGTTCCCGCCGGGAAGGGAGAACCAAAGTGAGAACCACGAAGATGTTTGGCTTCGCGGCCATTGCCGCGATCGCCGCGATGGCGTTCATCGGAGCCTCGTCGGCTTCGGCCCTGAGCACGTTACTGTGCAAGGCGAACGAAACGGAATGCAAAACGGCAGCGAACCAGATCACGCATGTGCATTTCACAGACCCCAGCGCCATCCTATTAGCGACGCTGCTTGGAGTCCACGTGGAAATCTTATGCGCGGCCTTATTCTTAGGCACGGTCTTAGGGTTAGGGACGCCGCAGATAATCCACGGGAACTTTTCCTTCGGAGCAACCGGGTCGTGTACCGATCTGTTATCGAAAGAAAAATGCGGAGAAATTAAGGAAACCAGCGCATCGGGATTACTTAAAATATTAAGGCTTGCCACTGAACCCGGTGAAGTCACGGGTGAAGGATTCCAGGTATTAGTCGAATGCGTTGGCCTGCACTGTGTATATAGCGCTGAAGGCCTCAAAGGCGAAGCCTTCGGCAAGAGCACAGGGCACGGCGAAGGTGAAGTCCGCGTCTTGAATCAGTCTGTGACAAAGGTGTCGGGCTTTCTCTGTCCGTCGTCAGCAGCGTTAACCGCTCACTACCAGTCGTTACCGAACGAACCGATTTTCCTCAAGGAATAGCTCAATCCTCTATGAGTGTCGGCTAGCACCGGCGCAATGAAGGTTGATATATGGCCACCCCGGCTCGTCCGGGGTGGCCTTTTTTACGGAACCGGTGCAGTACTTGACAAGTACGTAGGAGTGCTCTAACTTATCGTCGGTAGCTGCCGTGCCAGGGACGAGAGGGCAAAGGGGGTCATACGTGCCAGCTGGGGACGTTGGGCGAAAAGCGATGGGGGTCTGCTTGAGGAACGGCCTTTGCGCTGCCGCCTGTCTCTTGGGGTTTCCCGGCCTCTCAGTCAGCGCCGCTTTGGCAAATGCCCCGATCCATCTGCCTCTGCCGGATCCAATCGGCGGCTTTGCGCTAGATCATGCCTGCGGTACCGCGGTCGACCCGAGAGGTGACATATATGTCGCAAACGCAGGAGAATCGAAGATCGAGGTATTCGATCCGGGTGGTATTCACCTCGCATCGATTCTCAACCTGCATGAGCCCTGCGACCTCGCGGTCGACGGCAAGGGCAGGCTCTACGTCTCCGAGAAGGGAACGGGGGAAGTGGTCGAGTATACGCCGGAAAACTTTCCCCTCAGCGGATCTCCAACCTACGGCGGTCCGGAAACCGTCGACGCCAGCGGCAACGCCAAGGGAATCGCGGTGGATTCGACTGACGGCCGGCTCTACGTGTCTGAAGGCACCCGCGTCTCCGCTTACCAGCCCGATGGCACGACCGGGCAGGACGAGGTGCAGCGGGCTATCGTCGATGCCTCGGTGACGGGGGGCGAATACACGCTCACCTTTGAATCCCAGACCACGGCGCCGATTCCGTACAACGCCGCCCCCGGGCAGGTGCAGGCTGCGCTCGAAGCACTCTCGACGATCGGCGCCGGCAACGTCTCTGTCGAAGAAGGATTCAACGGGAATCGCTCCTACGATGTGACGTTCACGCATGCGCTCGGCAGCGAGGACGTGCCGAGCCTCAGTGCCAACTCGGCGGGTTTGAGCGGCGGCTCGGTCGAAGCCTTCACCCTCACCGAGGGCTTCGCCTTCAGCGGCCACATCGGCGAAGGCGAATTGACAGACGCCACCGCGGTGGCGGCCTTTACCTACGAGCCACAAGGGGAAGCACCGGCGCACCACTACCTCTTCGCCGCCGATTCCGGCGGAGACGTGGTCAAGGTCCTGTCGGGCCCTCGCGTCGACGAACTGGAAGCCGGGGGAACGATCGACGGGAAAGCGGTGCCCGACAGCCCCGAATGCCCCAAATGCTCGGAAGGCTTCGGCTTCGGCCCCTCGGGCGCGGCTCTTGCCGCCGACTGGGCGAGCGGCCATCTCTTCGTCTACGACAGCGGTCATTCGGTCGTGGACGAGTTCGAGGCGAGCGGCAGGTATCTCGACCAGGTCCATTCGGCTGAGCTCTCCGATGCCGAACCGAGCGGTCTCGCGACGCTGCCGGAGCGCAGCGCGGTGCAGGAAGTGACCATCGGCGGCTCGGGGGGGACCTTCCAGCTGGAGTACGAAGGGGAAGCCACGGCGCCACTGCCGAAAAACGCGAGCGCGGCTCAGATCCAAACAGGGCTGGAAGGGCTGGCCGCGATCGGGACCCACAACGTCACCGTGAGGTCGCGTAACGAATGGTACGTGATCGCCTTCACCGGAGCGCTCGCCAACCGCGCGGTTGGGAATATTGTCGTCGATGTCTCCGGTGTTGGTGGCCTTGAACCATTTGCAAGTACCAGTCGCCTGCCCGGCTACGGCCCTGGCCGCCTTTACGTCAGCGCCGGCAGCGGGCCCGGCGCGAAGCTGCTGGCCTTTGGCCCACTGGCGCCGGCGGGCCGAGGTCCGCTCTCCCAGGAACCACCCGAGCCGCCCTCGCAGGTGCTGCCTAACGCCGCCGCAGTCACCACCGATTCTCACGGCGATGTCTACGCCGCCGCCGGCAAAGAAATCCGAATCTATGATCCGTCCGGTCACGAAGTGACCAAATTCATCGACGGCGAAAGCCCTTACGGCCTCGCCCTGGACTCCAGGGGCAACGTCTACGTGCTCGACGAAGGCCCGAATATCAGCACCGAAGCTGTCACCTACTACACGCCGAGCTCCTACCCCCCGACCTCCAGCACGAGCTATACCAGGCATGAACCTCCGATCCTGAAACGGGCGGATGTAGCAGGGGCCGGCAACTTGGTAGCGATCGCGATCGATCCTGCAAACGACCACGTCTTCGCGACGGCGCGGACACGAACGGTAGAGCTCGGCTCGGCCGAGGAAGGATCGCCAATCCTCAAACCGGAATTCGGGTCAGGGATCTCGTTGCCGCCGATAACAGGGATCGGGGTCTGTGCGGCAAACAACGAAGTGTACTTCGCAGACAACGCCATCTCGGGTCAGATCACCATAGTCAACGCGGCCGGCACCGAAGTGCTGGCGAGGATCACTGGGGCTGGGAGCCCGAGAGGGCTGCTCCCAAGGCAGCCGAAGATCGCTGTAGACCAGTCCGACTGCGACGTGCTCGCCTTCGACCCTGAAGGGGGTTCGGTTCGCGAGTTCGACGCGGATGGAGCCTTCGTTGCCGAATTCGGCCAGATCGGCGGCGGCGGCCCCTATGCCATCGCGATCGACAGCGCCTGCGCGATTCATCGCAACGGCGCCGACGAACTGAAGCCGCTCGACGAAACGACGACCCCGCCCTGCGCCGAATACGACCCTGCCGACGGCGACGCCTACGTCGCCCACGACGAGGCCGCTCCAAACACCCCCGACCTATGGGCCTTCGGCCCGCTCTCCTACGGGGGACCTCCGATCGCCGTGACCGGGTCGGCGAGCGGCCTCGGCGGCGGAAAAGCGACCTTGCACGGCACCGTCGATCCACGCGGCTTCGAACTCGAAGAATGCAGCTTCGAGTACCTCACCGACGCCGAGTATCGGGAGAACCTCGAAGAAAGCCACCCACCCTTCGAAGGCGCCACGGCTAAAGCGTGCGCCGAGACCCCACCCCAGATCGGTCACGACCCCGTGGCGGTTCCCGTCCACGCCGACGCCGAAAGCCTCGACCCCGAAGGTCGTTATCGCTTCCGCCTGGTGGCCAAGAACGAATTCGGCCAGAGCGAAGGCAAAGCCGGCCTCTTCGGCCCACCCGTGCTCGAAATCGAGCCAGCGGCACCGCTCTACGACGAAGCGATCCTGCACGCTAGGATCGAACCCGCTGGCTTGCTCACCGATTACCACTTCGAATACGGCCCGCCCGGGGGGCCGGCGGGTGAATATGGGCACAGCACCCCGCTGGGCGAACTGGCCCCCGGCGAAGCCTTCGTCGCCGCCCAAGCTCGCATCGGCAACCTCGCCGAAGGCGCCATTTATCACTTCCGCATTGTCGCCGAGAACGAAGCAAAGACGGTGCCAGGGCCCGACCAGAAGCTGAGCACCCTGGTCCGCCGCGGAGAAGAACACTGCGCCAACTCCCAATACCGCACCGGCCTCTCGGCCAACCTGCCCGATTGCCGAGCCTACGAGCTCGTCACCCCGGCCGAATCCGGCGGCCTCTCTCCCTCCGCGGGCGAAGGCTCGCCGCCGTTCGACAACTGGCTGACCGTGCCCCGCGGCGCCGACGCCGGCGGGCGTCTCTCCTACTTCACGCAGGGCACCCTGTCCGGCTTTGAGGGCAGTGGGCTGTTCGACGGCTACCGGGCGGACCGCGGCGCCGGGGAGCATCCGGCCGGCGGCTGGACCAACCGCTTGGTCGGCCCCGACTACACCCAGGATCACGCGATAAGAGCGTTCACCAATGGCATCGCCCCCGATCAGCTCTACGCCGGCTGGAGGATTGGTGCCGGCACGGCAAACTTCGAAGACAGCCTGCCGGTGGGATCCAGCCTGCACACACCGGGTCTCGCCGGTGGCTCGCCATGCAACCTGCAGCCGCTGCAGGTCGACTTCGAACTACTCGCCTGTGGCAGTCTCGGTATCGACGCCGAAGCCCAGCTGGACCATCTCAGCTCCGGTGGGGCTCACGTCACCTTCTCCTCCAGCGCCCATCTGGAGCCAGGCGCCCCCCCCCAGGGGACCAAGGCGATCTACGACCGTGCCGCGGGCTCCGCCAGCGCGGAAGTGATCTCGCTGCAAGCCGATGGGGAGCCCTTCGGTCAGGGCGCCGGCTACGTCGCCGCCACCGAAGACGGCTCCGCGGTCGTCTTCCGGGTGTCCGAAGCCCTCTATGAGAGGCGAGAAGGCATGACGACCGAGATTGCCACAGCGGGCAATTTCGCCGGCCTCGCCACTGACGGCGGCCGCGTCCTCTACACCGCGGGCGGCGACCTCTTCGCCTGCGATGTCGAAGCGGGTTCTTGCGCGGGGTCCGAAGCGAGCCAGGCGCCGATCCAGATCGCCGCCGACTCGATCTTCATCAGCGTCTCGCCCGACGGCTCCCACGTGCTTTTCTCCTCTGAAGACGTCCTCACCGGGGCGGAAGAAAACGAAAATTGCGAGGAACCCCTACCCGGCGAAGTGGAATGCGAAGCCGCCGAAGCCGGCGCCAACAACCTCTATGCCTGGGACGGTGCGACGACCCGCTTCCTCGGCGTGCTCGACCCGCAGGATTTCGTCGACTTCGGCGGGATAAAAAATGTCGTTCTGAACAGGTGGAACGAAGCGGCAAGCGAAGAGTCGGGCGGCAACCGTGCCAACTCGCCGACCCGTGCCACCCCCGACGGAGGAGTCTTCGTCTTCCAGTCTCACGCCCGGTTGACCTCCTATGACAACACCGGCCCCTGCGGCCACGAAGGCGCCAGCGCTCCCTGCGGGGAGGTCTACCGCTACGACCCCGCTGCCAGCCCGGGAGAACGCCTCGTCTGCCTCTCCTGCGACCCGACCGGGACGCCCCCGACGGCGGAAGCGACCTTGCAGGACCTGCGGGCACAGAAGCCCGCCGCGATTCGCGGGACCCTGATCGCGAACGTCACAGACGACGGCGCCGAGGTCTTCTTTCAAAGCTACGACCGCCTGCTGCCCGAAGACGCCAACGAAGCCCAGGATGTCTACGAGTGGCGAGCGAAGGGAACGGGCGAGCCCGAGTGCACCCGTCCCGGTGGTTGCCTGGCTCTGATCTCCTCCGGGCAGGGCGAAGGCGACAACTATCTCTTCAACATGAGCGCCGACGGACGCGATGTCTTCTTCTGGACCGAACAGAAGCTGGTCGGCTCCGATGTGGGGGGCAGCAAGTCGATCTACGACGCCCGCGTCGAAGGGGGCATCCCCGATCCGGTTGGAGAAGCGCCCTGTCAGGGCGATGCCTGTCAGGGCGCCGGAGGGGAACCGCCGTCGCTGCCCTCCGCCGCCACCACCGGCGCCGGCGGAGGAAACGAAGAACCTGTTGCCCGTTGCGGCAAAGGGAGGCACAGGGTCGAGGGTCGTTGTGTAAAGCGCCACGCTGCGAAGCGCCACCACCGACGAGCCCACCGCAACCGTGGGGGTGCAAAGTGATCCACCGCGCAGCGGTTCTCGCCGCCGTCGCCCTGGGGGCGCTTACGCTCGCAGCCGGCGCCCAAGGGGCCGAAGCTCCCTGCGAACTCACTCCCAAGTACCGCTGTTTTGGCCTGGAATCGGTCTCAGCCGCGCTCTCCACGACGCAGGCCGGTGGCCACCCCGACCTCACCTTCAGCTTCGACATCGCCAAGGACCCCGAAAGCAAACCCAATCTCGCGGGGCTCAAGGACCCTTACGCCGCGACCCGCGACGTGCGCTTCGAACTGCCGCCGGGCCTGATCGGCAACCCCAACGTGTTGGGGGTGCCACAACAGTGCACGTTGGCAGAGCTCTTTAGCTGGGAAGAAGAAGACGGCGGCTGCCCCAACGGATCGCAAGTCGGCACCAGCAAAGTCTCCCTCAACGAAGGCGGCTTCACCGAGCCCGTCTACATGATGGCCCCGCCGGGGGGAGACGTTGTCGCCCGTGTGGCGATCGTCGCCGCTTTCTACCCGACCTTCATCGACTTCACGGTGCGCTCGGACAGCGACTACGGGCTCACGGCGGAAATCGTCAACGCCTCACCGGTCGCCAGGCTGAGCCGGGTGGAAACGACCACCTGGGGAGTGCCCGCCGACCCCGGTCACGACACCGAACGCTGCACGCCGCGAGAAGTGGCGCACTCCAACTGCGTGAACTCCCTGCCGCGCCCGCCGGGCTCGCGCCAGCTGCCCTTCATGACCAACCCGACTCGCTGCGGGGTGCCGCTGGAAATGCGTGTCGCCGCCTCCAGCTGGATCGAACCGGAACGGTTCGACGCCAAGTCGGGCCCTCTCCCGCAGATCACCGGCTGCAACAAGCTCCCCTTCGGGCCTGCGCTGACGGTCAACCCGACCAACCACCACACCTCATCGCCGACCGGCCTTGACCTGACGATCCAGCTGCCCGAAGCCGAAGGCGCGCAAGTGCTCGAACCGGCGCAGACCCGCGACATCCGCATCGACCTGCCGAAGGGGATCGCGATCAACCCGGGCTCGGCCGACGGCCTCGGCGTCTGCAGCGCTCAGCAGGTCCACTTCCACGAAAACGTCAACGCCGAATGCCCCGACAACGCGAAGATGGCCGCGACCGAATTCGAAGTCGGCGCCCTGCCAAGGCGAGTGAAAGGCGCGATCTACCTGCGAGAGCCCGAACCGGGCAACCTCTTCCGCATCTGGGTGGTCGCCGATGACCTCGGCGCCCACGTCAAGCTTCCCGGCCAGCTGGAAGTGAACAAAGAAACAGACCAGATCGACTCGGTCGTGCTCGAAAACCCCCAGGTGCCCCTGCGCGAAGTGAAGCTCCTCTTCAAGTCGGGCTTCCGGGCGCCGCTGATGACCCCGCACGCCTGCGGCGAATACCTCACCCACTATGAATTCACCCCCTGGTCGGCCGGTCCGCCGGCAATCGGCGACGTGCCGATGCAGATCGACGAAGGCTGCGAAGGCAAGGGCTTCAACCCGAAGCTCTCGGCGGGGAGCACCGACGCCCGGGGCGGCGCCTACTCGCCCTTCACCTTCACCATCGGACGCGAAGACTTCGAAGAAAACCTCGAAGGCCTGAACGTCACCCTTCCCAGAGGCATCTCCGCCTCCTTCGTCGGCATCCCCCGCTGCGAAGGCGCAGACGCCGAAACCGGCCACTGCCCGGCGGCGAGCCGGATCGGCAAGACGGTGGTAGCGGACGGAGCGGGCCCCGACCCCCTCTGGGTCCCCCAACCTGGCAAGGACCCCACGGCGATCTACCTCGGCGGCCCCTACAAGGGTGCCCCGCTTTCCATCGTCGCCGTCGTCCCCGCCCAGGCCGGCCCATTCGACCTCGGCCTGGAAGTGGTGCGCTCGGCGGTTTTCGTCAATCCGGTGACAGCCCAGGCAACCGCCAAGGCAGACCCGCTGCCCCAAATCATAAAAGGCATTCCGATCACCTACAAGACGGTCAATGTGCAGCTCGACCGGCCGGGCTTCTCGCTCAACCCGACCTCCTGCGCGAAGAAGGAAACTGTCGCCGAGCTGACCTCACCCGGCGCCAGGACGGCGAGTCCCTCCGCTCCCTACGCGGTATCGGACTGTGCCAAGCTCGGCTTCGGGCCGCGGCTCTCCGTGCGGCTGATCGGTGGAACTCACCGCGGTGCCCATCCGAAGCTGAGCGCCACCCTGAGGATGCCCGAAGGGGGAGCCAACATCGCCTCCGCGCAGGTGGCGCTTCCACGTTCGGAGTTCATCGAGAACTCTCACTTCAAGACGATCTGCACCAGGGTCCAGTTCGCCGCTCAAGAATGCCCAGCCGGCTCGATCTACGGCACCGCGACCGCGAGGACGCCGCTGTTCGACCAGCCCCTCCGAGGGCCGGTATACCTGCGCTCCTCCAGCCACCAGCTACCCGACCTGGTGGTTGCGCTGAAAGGTCCTCCATCGCTTCCGGTCGAGATCGACGCCGTCGGTCGCCTGGACTCCGTCAACGGCGGCATCAGAACGAGCTTCGAATCGATCCCCGACGCTCCGCTGACCGAATTCACCTTGCAGATGCAGGGCGCCAGCAAGGGCCTCATCGTCAACTCCACCAACCTCTGCGCCGCCACCCACCGAGCAAAGGCCGTCTTCGATGCTCAGAACGGCAAGCGCAAGGTGTTGCGCCCGGCGCTGCGGGTCTCGTGCGCGAAGCGGCGCGGGGCCAAGGGCGCTCGGCGGGGCTAGCCACTCAGGCCCCTGACGAATCCCTCTTCGCGTCGGTGCGCGCAAGCACGAATCCGCGTCCTCGCCGAATCTGCGTCCCCGGTTTGCGGGGCGATATCCCCCTGCGCGAGCGTCTCGCCGAAGTCCCTGACGGCGAAACACTCTGCTTTTCTTGACTTATCGCGAGAGAAGCGGCTACGAATAAGCCCGAGCCCGAGCCTCGGTTCGGGCTCTGTAGGCGCCGCCTGAATACTGGCCCCCTCTCGCCGGTCGAAAACTGACCCCCCATCGACGGCGGCGAGAGCGTCCGGGGGGACGCAGAGCCTGGCTTGACCGAAGAGGCCGAGCCAGGAGGAAGGCGTGCTTGACGTGGAGCAGTGGGCGCAGATCAGGCGGATGAACCGGGTCGACGGGATCTCGATCAAGGAGATCGTCAGGCGCACCGGCCTGGCCCGCAACACAGTGCGGGCGGCGCTTCGCTCCGATCAGCCACCGAGCTATGAGCGCGGACCGCGGCCATCGAAGCTCGACCCCTTCAAGGAGGAGATCGAGCGCCTGCTGCAGAGCGACCACCGGATCCCCAATACCCGCATCCGCGAGCTGATCGCAGAGCTCGGCTACGACGGCGGCAAGACGATCCTCGACGAGCATCTGCGCGAGGTGCGACCGCGCTTCGCGCCCAAGCGCACCTACCAGCGCACGGTCTACCGGCCCGGGGAGATCTGCCAGTTCGACCTCTGGGAGCCGCGCGAGGAGATCCCGGTCGGCCACGGCCAGACCCGCAGGGGCTGGGTCGTGACGAGCGCCCTGGGCTACTCGCGCGCCGGCGCCGGGGCGCTGATCTTCGCCAAGCAGGCGCCCGACATCCTTTGGGGCATGGGCCGCTGCCTGGCGAGGCTGGGCGCCCTGCCCGAGACCGTGGTCTGGGACCGCGAGGCGGCGATCGCGCCGAAGGGCAAGCCCACCGACGCCTTCGCCGCCTTCTGCGGCGCCTTTCCCGTCGGCTGGTCTATCTGCGAGGCCGAAGACCCCGAGTCCAAGGGCGTCCTCGAGCGCTCCCACCGCTTCTTGCGCTCCAACTTCGAACCGGGGCGCAGCTTCGCCTCGCCCGAGCACTTCCAAGCCTGTCTTGACGAGTGGTTCGAAAACCGCGCCAACACCCGCCTTCACCGTGGCATCCGCGCCGTGCCCGCCGAGCGCTTGGCCGAAGAGGCGCAGCGGATGCGGCCCCTGCCGGAGCGCATGCCCGATGTCGACCGCCGCTTCGTAATGCGCGTGCCCCAGCAGCCCTACCTACGCTTTGACACCAACGACTACTCCCTTGACCCGCGGGCAGCGGGGCGCCGGGTAGAGGTCAGGGCCTCCCAGCGCGAGATCGCGGCGATCGAGCTGGGCACCGGCGCGCTCGTCGCCTCTCACCGCCGCTCCTTCGCCAAGGGCCTGACCTTCACCGACCCAGCCCACCAGGCGCTGCTCGACCAGCTGCGCGGCGTTCGGCGCCGCGGACCCCAGGTCGAGGTCGAGTTGCGCTCCCTGGCGCGCTATGACGAGCTGATCCCGGCATGACGAAGACTGCCGAGCTCACCCACCTCTTCAGGGCGCTGAAGACACCGGCTGCGGCCCAGGCCCTTCCCAAGCTCGCCGAGCGCCCCCGCGAGGAGGAGTGGTCACACGAGCGCTTCCTGGAGGCGGTCCTCTCCACCGAGGTCTCCTCCAGGGAGTCCCACGGCGGTGAGAACCGGATCAAGGCCGCCCGCTTCCCTGCCAGAAAGACGCTGGAGGAGTTCGACTTCACCTTCCAGCGCACCGTCAAGAAGCAGGTGGTCGAGCACCTGGGGCAGCTCGACTTCCTGCACGGCCGCGAGAACGTCGTGCTGCTCGGCCCGCCCGGCACCGGCAAGACGCACCTGGCGATCGCCCTGGGCATTCGCGCCTGCCTGGCCGGCCAGCGCGTGCAGTTCGCCACCGCGACCGAGTGGGTGGCGAGGTTGGGCGAGGCCAAGCGCCAGGGCGAACTCGAGGCCGAGCTGCGACGGCTTTCCTTCGTGCCGCTGTTGGTGGTCGACGAGGTCGGATACATCCCCTTCGATCCCGAGGCGGCCAACCTGATGTTCAGTCTGGTCTCGGCCAGATACGAGCGAGCCTCGCTGATCGTCACCTCCAACAAGCCCTTCAGCGCCTGGGGTGAGATCTTCGGCGACGAAGTCGTCGCTGCGGCAATGATCGACCGCTTGGTGCACCACGCCGAGATCCTCGGCCTCAAGGGCGACAGCTACCGCCTGCGCAACAAGGACCTCGGCTCTCCACCGCCGCGGGACTGAGCGCTCCCGCCTGCTCCGCCTCGCCCTACGGGCTCGTCTGCGCAGGCGGGACCCTCATTGCTTCCTGGCCGACTCTCTGGGGGGTCAGTTTTAAACCGGCAGAAAGGGGTCAGGTTTCAACCGGCGTTGACAGGCTCGGCAAACCCGATCGAGCTCGGCGGCAACCCCGTCGGGAAGGGAGAATCAAATGAGAATCACGAAGACGAATGGCCTCGTGGCCATCGCCGCGATCGCCGCGATGGCGTTCATAGGAGTCTCGTCGGCCTCGGCCCTGAGCACGTTACTGTGCAAGGCGAACGAAACGGAATGCAAAACGTCAGCAAACCAGTGGCCCGACCCCATGAAATCGGTCCGCCCTGTTTGAGAGTCCTTCCCGCCCGCGACAATGGGCAAAGGAGGACCGAGACAGGTGAAGAGGCAAAGGCATACCCCCGAGCAGGTCATCCGCAAGCTGCGGATCGCAGAGCAGATGCTCTCGGAGGGCAAGACGGCAGGGGAAGCGGCGAAGGCCCTGGAGGTCTCCGAGCAGACCCTGCACCGCTGGCGAAACCAGTACGGCGGGATGAAAGCCGCCGACGTCAAGCGGCTGAAGGAGCTAGAGAAAGAGAACGGCCAGCTGAAGCGCCTGGTGGCCGACAAGGAGCTCGAAAACCTCGCCTTGAAGGAGATCGCCAAGGGAAACTTCTGAGCCCGTCCCGGAGGCGCAAGGCGGTCCGCATGCTGGTGGACCGCCTCGGGATCTCCGAGCGTCGGGCGTGCCGGTTCGCCGGCCAGAACCGCTCTACGCAGCGCTACTGCCCTCAGGTAGCCCAAGACGACGCGGCCCTGCGCAGGCGGCTGCGAAAGATCTCCGAAGACCGCCCCCGCTGGGGCTACCGCCGTGCCCACGGCTATCTGCTCAGCGAGGGTTGGTCGTTGAACCGCAAGCGGGTGCAGCGGATCTGGCGCGAGGAGGGCCTGCGTGTGCCTGCCAGGGCCAAGAAGCGCCGGCGCCTGGGCGTCTCCACCACGGCCGCCGACAGGCTCAAGGCCGAGCGCCCCAACCACGTCTGGGCCCTGGACTTCCAGCACGACGCCACCTCCGACGGCCGTGAGCTGAAGTTCCTAAACGTCGTCGACGAGTTCACCCGCGAGGCGCTGGCGATCGAGGTGGACCGCTCGATCGACGCCGAGGAGACGGTGGCTGTCCTCGAGCGCCTCGCAGCCGAGCGCGGCGCTCTCGCAAACCTCCGCGCCGACAACGGCCCCGAGCTGACCGCCGCCGTCTTGCGCGAATGGTGCCGCCGGGGCAAGACCGACACCGCATACATCGAGCCGGGCTCGCCCTGGCAGAACCCCTACGTGGAGTCCTTCAACGCCCGCCTGCGAGACGAACTGCTGAACACCGAGGTCTTCACCTGCCTGGAGGAGGCCAGGGTGCTGGCCGCCGACTGGCGCACCGACTACAACGCCAACCACCCACACTCGGCGCTCGGGATGATGTCACCCGAGCGCTTCGCCGCCTCGCTGCGCTCGCCCTCCGGGCTCGCTACGCGAGGCGGCGGTCAGGAGCGATACTCAACACAGACAAACCCCGGACTCTCACACGGGGTGGACCGATGAACGGGGTCCGGCCACCAGATCACGCATGTGCACTTCACAGATCCGAGCGCCGTCATGTTAGCGACACTGCTTGGAGTCCATATGGAACTCTTATGCGCGGCCTTATTCTTAGGCACGGTCTTAGGGTTAGGGACGCCGCAGATAATCCACGGGAACTTTTCCTTCGGAGCAACCGGGTCGTGTACCGATCTGTTATCGAAAGAAAAATGCGGAGAAATTAAGGAAACCAGCGCATCGGGGTTACTTAAAATATTAAGGCTTGCCAATGAACCCGGTGAAGTCACGGGTGAAGGATTCCAGATATTATTCGAATGCGTTGGCTTGCACTGTGTGTATAACGAGGAAGGCATCACAGGCGAAGCCTTTGGCAAGAGCACGGGACACGGCGAAGGCGAAATTCGAAGTATAGGTCAAACCTTACACAAGGTATCCGGATTCCTCTGCCCGTCCCAGATGAACTTAACCGTGCACTACCAGTCGTTACCGAGTGAACCGGTGTTCTTCAAGGAATAGCTCGCCCTACATGTAAGACGTAAGACGGCCCGCGCCGGCGCCGACAGCTCAGCTAAAGGCGCCGGCGCAGCCATCCAACCCGTACTTCTTCGCCAGCGCGGCGGGCTTGGCGAACGGGTATGGAGTTTTGTTCAGTTCGGCAGGCTTTTCCTTGAGTTCGTCGATACGCTGCCGGAGGGCTTCGAGGAAGGCGACGACTTCTTCCTTCTCTTCTCCGGGCACGCCGATTGCGCCTATCTCTTTCACCATCTTGATTTCGTAGTTCGGCTGGACCGCCGTTTCGATGATCCCTTCCAGCCACTCTTCTTCCGACGGTGCTTTGTTGAGCGGGTGGTCGCGGTAGTAGTTGGCGAAATCCTGCGTAAAGTTGCTTCTCACGGCTTTGCAAACCGCGTTCGCCCGTTCGATGAATTCGGCCTTCGTCAACGCGCCGGTCTGCACGTCGACCTGGCTCGAGCTACCGCCGCAACCGCCGCCGAGCAGGGCCGTGGCCAAGATCGCACCTAGTGTGAAGAACCCTCGTATACTCAAGAAGAACGCTCCCATTCACAGAAGATAGCAGTTGCCGCCGAGAGAGGCCCGGCCGAGCTCATCGGGCCCTTGCCTTGAGGCCTAGCAGTTCGATCACGTAGATCTGGGGGATTCCCCCGTAAGAGAGGTTTGAGGGGACGAACAGCTCGCGGCGATCGCCAACCCGCATCCCCTTCATGCCGGTTTCCCAGGCACCGAGCACTTCTCCGATGCCGTAGTTGAAGTCGAGCGGTTCGGGCGGGCTCCAGTGATCTTCGAAGGCCTCGCCCGTTTTGTAGTCGACGTTGACGTAGCGAACCTTGACGATCTGGCCCCTCTTGACCCTGGGGCCGGAGCCGCTCTTGAGCTGCTTGACGACGAGCTTTTTCGGCGCCGGGCCGTGCGGCACGGGGACCTCGGCGACCTTTCGCCAGGCTGCGCTCACGGTCGAGGTCGTCGCTCCGGTCGAGCCGTCACCGCTGCATGCGGTCAGCAAGGCGGCTGCGCAGAGCACTGGGACTGCCGCGACGAGCTTCGTTGGAACGTGGGAACGGATCGGAGCGGCGAGATCGGTCACCTCGCCCTTTCCAGCTTGAGCAGTTCGACCACGAAGATCACCGCGCCACCGGGTCCCTTCGGGCCAACTTCAGGCGGTGGAGAGCCGCTGCTGTAGGCGAGCTGGGGCGGGATGGTCAGCGTCCTGCGGCTACCTGGCTCCATCCCGTTCACGCCCTCGTTCCAGCCTGGGATCACTTCGTCGGCGCCGAGCGTGAACGTCGCCGGTTCGCCTTGGCCCCAGACGTGCCCCCGGTCGAATTCCCTGCCGGTCTTGTAGTCGTAGCCGGCATATTCGATCGTCACCGTGTCCCCGGCACTTGCCGCAGGCCCGTGCCCGAAAGCGATTTCCCGCACGAAGATCCTCACCGGCGGGCGGGTGCTCCGAGGCCTCAACCTCGATTTTGGCTTTGGCCCGGGCGGTCTCATCGCGGTCTTCTCGACCGCCGGACGATCGGTCGATCCTGTCGTCCCGTTGGAGGAGGCGCTGCCCCCGCAGGCACCAAGTGTCAAGGTCGAACAAAAGATTCCAATCAAAATAAAAAATTTCACGCAATAAAGCCTAGCGAACAATGCGGTACCGCGCGGCAATGGGCACGGTCGGCGCAGCCCGCACCTGGAGATGTTATTGAGTACAATAGATATTCTTTTAAGAACAATCTAATTCTAACAAAAGTGATTCGACAGTCGACATCGAATGGGAAGACTCCGGCACTGCCGGTCTCGCGCCCACCACTGCGAGTACGACCTGGTCGCGTGAGGGCTTTGTCTTGCCTGCTGCTTCTCGTGGCGGCACTGTCGTTGCTCGGCTGTGGCGATCCGGGCTCCTCCGCCGTCTCCGTGCGCAGCCATCCCGCCCCGGCCAAGGGGAAATTCCCAAGCGCCGAGGGCAAGACGCTCGCCGAAGTTTTGGAGCTTGGGAAGCACACAGGGCCCAAGCTGGTCGCCTTGCCCGCGGCGAAGGTCTTCAACCCGGGTAGGAATCGCTACCCCTTCGTTGTCTCCGAGCCAAACGGGGCCCAGATCCCGGAAGCGGAAGTCGCTCTCTACTTGGCCAAGGGTCAGGCGCTGGACGGTCCCGTGACGGGGCCATATCCCGCTGCCATCGAAACACTGCAGACCAAGCCGCGGTTCCGGTCGAGGACGACGGCGGAAGACCCTAAGATGGCGTCAGCCGTCTATACGGCTCAGCTCGACTTCCCCGGCGACGGCAAATGGCGGGCAGCGGTCGTGATCAAGCACGATGGGGAGCTTGCCGCGATGGAACTGCCGAGCATAGACGTCGGCGCCTTTTCGAATGTGCCGCGACCCGGCCAGCGGGCACCCCGTATCCATACTCCGACGCGCTCTTATGTGGGCGGCGACCGGTCGAAGTTGACCACCCGCAACCCTCCCGACACGTTGAGCGAATTCGATTTCGCCAGGGCTCTGGGTCAGGAGCCGGTCATTTTGCTGTTCGCCAGCCCAAGGTTCTGTCGCGGTCGAATCTGCGGACCAGTGGTCGACGTTGCCGAACAGGTCAGCCATGAGCTCGCAGCCGATGCCTACTTCATCCACATGGAGATTTACAAGGGAAACGATCCAAGCAAAGGGGTGGTGCCGCAGGTGCGGGCATTCCACCTGCCGGGCGAGCCCTGGCTATTTGGGGTTCGCCGCGACGGCACGATCGAGTCCGTGGTCGAGGGTCCCTTCGGAGTCGAAGAGCTGACACGTCTGGTCAAAAGGTTGTCCGGGAGCTGAGTCGGTACTGGCTATTCAAGGGGGAACCCACTTGAGCAAGGGCCTGATTGCGGCCGTCTGTGGACTGTCGATCGCGGTGATCGTTGCGGGATGCGGTGGCGATCAGCAAGCGGCCACGGCCCCGATCGCAAAGGCTCGGTTTATAAAACAGGCCGATGCGGCTTGCAGTAGGGGCAACGAACACTTTCAGACCCTGTACGAAAATTACGTAACGGAAACCGAACTCGAACTAGCCAAGAAACGGACCGCCGCACAGTGGGCTGAAATCGTCGCCAAGGTCTTGGCGCCGGCCGTCGAACAGGAAGTGGCCGAAGTCCGGGCGCTCGGAGCGCCAAGGGGCGACGGGAAGCAGGTCGATGCGATACTCAGCGCGGTCGAAGAAGGACTTGAAGAGGTCGAGGAAGATCCCGGTGTGGCGGCCAACACCGAAGACCAGTTCCGCAGGTCGTACAAGCTCGCGACGGAATACGGTCTCAAAATCTGCGGCCGGTAGCGATTGCTTTCGCCTAAGTGCGCGCGCGGCTTCGTATTGCGTAAGCGTTCAGTCCCCCGTTTACGCATGCGTGATTTCGGCGATGACCGGCGGAGAGCTGTGGTCTCAGGCAAGCAGGGGAGCGGGATCGCCGCGAACCCGGGCGCCGAGCACGTCGGCCAGGTAGGCGAAGAGCGAGCGGCCCTGCAGCCGGCAGGTGACCGAGGCGGAGAGCAGCCTCTCGATCGTGCGCTCGCCCCGCTCGGACTGGCTGCCGAGCGAGAGCTTGCGGAAGATCACCGGCCCGCGCAGGGCGCGCTCGGCGACGTTGTTGGTCGGCTCGACGCCGTCGACCTCGGTAAAGGTCCAAAGCGCCGGCCAGACCTTGAGCAGGTTCTTGGAGATGCCCCAGGTGAGCTTGTTGCGCCGACCTTTGGAGCCGAACTCAAGCAGCGCCTTCAACTCCCGTTTGAGCGGCGCCACCTCGCGCTTGAGGCGCTGGCGGTCGCCGTGCTCTTGAAAGTCCACCCAGGCGCAGAACAAGCGCCGAGCGATGTCCAGCCCCTGCTCGCCAAACTCCTTTTGGGCGGCGAGCCCTTCGGCGTGGGCGGTCAGGTCCCTGATCAGGTGCGACCAGCAGACCTGGCGCCTCTCGGGATCGAAGCCGCGGTAGGCCCACCAGCGATCGGAGCCGACGATGCCTCCAAAGCCCTCGCCCAGCAGGGCCGCCACCTCGCGCTCGTGGCGGTCGGGAGCGATGCGGAAGACCGCTGCCTTGGGGATGACCGCGCCCCATAGGGTGCGCTTCTTGCCGCGCAGCTTCCAGCCGGTCCCATCGACGTTGAGCGCCGGGGCTTTGCGGATGCGCTCCAGCAGATCCTCATAGGGGACGGCCAACGCCTTCCCTGTGCGAGCGAGGATCGCATCCACCGTGCCGCTCGCGAGCCCGGCGCCGAACAGCTCGCGAGCCAGCTCGACGGTGTCGCGGCGCGAGACGCGGTTCCTTACCGCGAGCGTCGCCACGGCCGCTTCCAGGCGGGGGCCGAAGGCGCCGGCAGGGACATCTGCGGGGAGCTCGGCTCGGGTGCTCGCGCCGCAGTCCGGGCAGCGGCTGCGGCGCAGGCGGTGCTCGGTGACCTCCACCGCGATCGCGGGCAGCTCGGTGACCTGGTGGCGGGCCGGGAGGCCGACCTCTTCGTCGCTCTCGGCGAGACGATGCCCGCAGCCGCAGCGCCCGGGCCAGTGGTCGATGACCCGATCGACTGCCTCGACCGGCAGCAGCCTGCGTCCCTTGCCCCGATGCCCGGGCTGGGCGCCCTGTACTCGCCCGGAGGGATCGGGCCGCTTGCGCTCGGGTGCCCCGGGCGGGTCCTGGCTCGGCGGGGTCGAGGAGTTCTGGGAGTTGCGGTTGAGGCGCCGCTCCAGCTCGGCGATCCGCACGTCCTGCTTGGCGGCCTGCTCGGTCAGCTGCTGGATCTGTTCGTCCATCCGCAGCAGCACCGCGACCACCGTCTCGCGGCCCTGGTCGTAGATCGCCTCGGCCTCGGCGCGCTTCACGCCAAGGGATTCGTCGGGTAGCGGTTATGTCCCCCCTACCCGACTGAACGCTTACTGTATTGCCGGGATTTCCAGGTAAAAGGGAACTCGGACCTTGGCTTGTAGCCGGGGTTTTGCGCGAATGTTTTGTACCTCTTGACCGTGAAATCGCGGGCTGTTATTGAATGCACGCTCCGGGGCCACGAGTGAGAGCCAGGCTGGTGAATGCGGCGCTGACCGAACGGACCCGGGCATGTCGGAGCAGACACCGGTCTTGGTAGTCCTTCCCTCGGCCTGACTGGGTCGGGGCGCACGGCGATCAGCCAACGGTCGACCCCCCATTCGTCGTCAGCGGGGGGACGAGCAGCGAGTGGTGGGGCGGTGCCCTCAGGCGCCGCCCCACCCCCGCCGCAGTGGCGACGCTGTGGGTGCCTCCGCAGACGGCAGGGATGTGTCGCGCCGGGACCCCCAAGTGAGAGGGGAGGCCCCGGCGCTAACCGTAACTCAGTGCCGCCCGGGCAATGCCCGTACGGCAGCTAGAGCATAGATCGCAAATAGCGTCTTTTCCAGCCCGGGTGGAAATGACTGGTGTCAATCCTCCTATTTTGCGGACTCGCTCGAGGCCAGCTCTCCACCGCGCTGGGTGCCGGCGATCAACTCGTCTGGAGACTCACCGTCCGGGATGAATCCCGATTTCATCCCGAAGTAGACGGCCTGGGGATGGTGAGCGACTATCGCCACCGTCGACTGCTCCGGCAGAACCGCGTGTCCCCCGGAAAGCGTCATGCCGATCCTCTCCAACTCCAGCAGTCGCCAGACCTTCTCGTGCTCGGACTGGTCCGGGCAGGCGGGGTATCCCCATGAGTAGCGGCGGCCCTGGTCGGGGGCGATTGCAAGCTCGCGGCGAACTTCGGAGTGCAGCCACTCTGCCAGGCCCTCTGCGGTCTGGACGCCGAGGCCGTGGACGTAGAGCTGCTCGGCGAACTCGCCTTCGCCCTCCAGGCGCTCGATCAGCTCGGTGACCTCCGGGCCCACCGTCACCCCCTGCAGCGCCACGACGTCGCGTTCGCCGGAGTCGAGCGGGCGGAAGAAGTCGGCGAGGCAGATGCGGTCGTGCTCCGGCTGGCGCGGGAAGACGAGGCGCTCGCGCTCGCGATCGGGGTCCTCGGGGTCGAAGACGACGAGCTCGTTGCCGTCGGCGTTGCAGGGGAAGTAGCCGAGCCTCGCCCGCGGGTGCAGGTAGTCCTGCTCGCGCCACATCCGCTCGAGGCGAGGCGCGAAGCCCTCCTCGTCGTCGGTGCCCTCGACCAGCTCCCGCCAGGCCTCGCCCTTGACGCCGCGGCCGCCCCAGTGCAGCTTGAAGAGGACATGGCGGTCGAGGTGGGGGAAGACGTCGTCGGGGTCGATCTCGACCTCCCGCACGCCCTGGAAGGGCGGCTCGGGGATCGGCACATCGGTTCGCGCCGCGGAGTGGACGCTGTCGTCGCTGGTCGGCGGCCCGGCATCCACCTTGGCCGGCTTCTCGCGTAGCTGTTGCGCCTCGCCGCGGATTCTCTTGACCAGGGCTTCGCGGGCCGGCTCGTCGACCAGCGCGTCCATCGTGTCGAGCCCCTGGAAGGCGTCCTTGCAGTAGAAGACCCCCGGCTCGTACACCTCGTCGGACTCCTTCCCCTTCGGGTAGAGCGTGCGGCGGCCGAAGTCGCGGTTGATCGCCGCGCCCCCGATCAGCACCGGGAAGCCGAGCCCGCGCTGGTGCAGCTCCTGGACGCAGATCGGCATCTGCTTGGAGGTCGAGACGAGCAGGGCGGAGAGGCCGATCGCGTCCGCCTCGTTCTCGACCGCGGCCTCGATGATCGCGTCGACCGGGACCTGCTTGCCGAGGTCGATCACCGTGTAGCCGTTGTTGGTCAGGATCGTGTTGACCAGCGACTTGCCGATGTCGTGCACGTCGCCGAAGACGGTGGCGATCACCACCTTGCCCTTGGTGTGGCCGTCGATCCGGTCCAGGTAATTCTCTAGCTGGGCGACGGCGCGCTTCATCACTTCCGCCGACTGCAGGACGAAGGGCAGGATCAATTCGCCGGCGCCGAACTTGTCGCCTACCTCCTTCATCGCCGGCAGCAGCACCTCGTTGAGGGTCGGGACGGCGCCGATCTTCTCGACCGAGCGGTCGATCCAGGCCTCGACGCCGTCCTTCTTGCGGCGCAGGATGTGCCAGTGCAGGGCCTCCTCGGGCTCCATGCCCTCGGTCGGGTCGGCTGCCTCCTCGGCTGCCTCCTCGCCCCTCGACTCGAAGTGGGCGATGAAGCGCTCCAGCGCATCCTCGCGGCGATTGAAGACGAGGTCGTCGGTCAGTGCTCGCTCCTCGTCGGAGATCTCCGAGTAGGGCGTGATGTGATTGGGGTTGACCATCGCCAGGTCGAGGCCGGCCTCGACGCAGTGGTGCAGGAAGACCGAGTTGAGCACGGCGCGCGGCCGCGGCGAGACGCCGAAGGAGACGTTGGAGACGCCGAGCGAGGTCTTCACTCCCGGGATCTCGGCCTTGATCCGGCGGATGCCCTCGATCGTCTCCACCGCGGAGGGCTTCCACTCGTCGTCACCGGTGGTCAGGGTGAAGGTGAGCGCGTCGAAGATCAGCGCCTCGGGGTCGAGGCCGTGCTCCCCGCAGGCGATGTCGCGCAGTCGCTCGGCGATCTCGACCTTGCGCTCTGCCGTCTTGGCCATCCCGACCTCGTCGATCGTCAGCGCGATCAGCGCCGCCCCGTGCGCCTTGGCCAGCGGAACGACGGCATCGGCCTTGTCCCGTCCGGCCTCGAGGTTGATCGAGTTGACGATCGCCCGCCCGGGGATCTGCTCCAGCGCCGCTTTGAGCACCTCGGGCTCGGTCGAGTCGACTTGGATCGGCGAGGGCTGGGTCAGGGAGATCCGCTTGACCACGGTTGCCATCTGCTCGTCCTCGTCGGAGCGCTCGGTCAGCGCCACGCAGATGTCGAGCACGTGGGCGCCGCCTTCGACCTGGTCTTCGGCGACCTGGACCAGGCCGTCGTAGTCGTCGGCGAGCAGCAGCTCCTTCGCCTTGCGCGAGCCCTGCGAGTTGACCCGCTCGCCGATCAGGGTCGGGCGCGGTTCCTGGACGAGCGGGGTGGAGGTCATCATCGAGGAGACCTCGATCGGGCCCGGCGCCGGCCGTTCGCCGGGAACGCGCCCATCGACCCGCTCGCGGATCGCGGCGATGTGCTCGGGGGTCGTCCCGCAGCAGCCGCCGACGATGCTGACGCCGTAGCGCTCGATGAACTCACCCAGTGTCGCCGCCAGCGGCCCCGGCTCTTCGGGGAAGATCGTTTCGCCATCGGGTCCCTGCAGCGGTAGGCCGGCGTTGGGGATGCAGTGGACCGGCAGCGGGCTGTTCTCGCCGAGGAAGCGGATCGCGTCGCGCATGTCCTCGGGCCCGGTTGAGCAGTTGAGCCCGATCACGTCGACATCGAGCGCCGCCAGCGTCGTCAGCACCGCCTGGATGTCGGTGCCGAGCAGCATCTTGCCGCCCTGCGGGAGCAGCGAGACGCTGGTCTGGATCGGCAGGGTACGGCCGGTCGCCGCGAACGCCTCGCGGGCGCCGAAGATCGCCGCCTTGACCTCGAGGATGTCCTGCGCCGTCTCGATGATGATCAGGTCAGCGCCGCCCTTGACCAGGCCGCCGGCCTGCTCGGCAAAGACCTCGACCAGCTTGCCGAAGGAGATGTCTCCCAGCGTCGGGTCGGTGGATGCGGGCAGGAAGCCGGTCGGGCCGATCGAGCCGGCAACGAAGCGGTCCGGCCCCGCAGCCTTTCGGGCTATCTCCGCCGCCTTGACGTTGATCTCGAGCGTGTGCTCGCCAAGCCCCCACTCTTCGAGCTTCAGCCGCGACCCCTGAAAGCTGTCGGTCTCCACGACCTCAGCCCCAGCTTCGAGCATTGAAGTGTGTACGCCCTCAATTACATCGGGCCTATTGAGGACCAGGGCCTCATGGCACTTCCCGTCAAGGCCGCCGTAATCCTCTTGTGTCAAGTCGAACTGCTCCAACGTCGCCCCCATGCCGCCGTCGAAGACGACGATGCGCTCGTGAGTTGCGGCTATGAAATCGCGCTCGACCATGAACCTAGAGAGGGTAAGGGGTCAGGCCACCCTCCTCCAGAGGCTCAGGGCCCACGCATCGCACTTCCCCAAACGACATGCTGCGCAACGGCCTCTGGAGGAGGGTGGCCTGACCCCTTACCGCCCAAGGATTAGGTCAGCCGCGCAGGCCCAGGCGCCGGCGCCAGTCGCGCGCGTTGAATGCCTGCCCGATCCGGGCGACCAGCCCGCGGCGGCCACGCGTGTAGGGGTACCAGGTCGGCTCCCGCTTGCCGCCGAAGCGCGTGATCACGACCGACTCGGCGCGGCAGTACTTCTTGATCCCCGGTTCGCCGTGGCGGTAGCCGATGCCGGACTCCTTCCAGCCACCCATCGGCACGTCCATCGCCAGGTAGTTGACCAGCACGTCGTTGACGTTGACTGCCCCGCACTCGACCCGCCGCGCCACCCTCTCGGCCCGCTCCGACTCGCCGAAGACCGAGCCGGAGAGCCCGTAGCGGCTGTCGTTGGCGAAGCGCAGAGCCTCCTCGGCGTCGCGCACCTTCATCACCCCCACCACGGGGCCGAAGGTCTCGTCGCGCATTACCTTCATCGAGTGATCGACGTCGACCAGCACTGTCGGTTCGAAGTAGTCGCCGGGCCCCTCCACGCGCTTGCCGCCGGTCAGCGCCTTGGCGCCGGAGGCGAGCGCGTCGTCGACCTGGTCCTCGACTATCGCCGCCTGGTTCGGAGAGGTCATCGCGCCGACGTCCTTGCCGTAGGCCTTGCCGTCGGATCCCTGGCGCAGCTTTCCGACCTCCGCCGCCAGCTTGGCGACGAAGCTGTCATAGGCGGGCTCCTCGACGTAGATCCGCTCGACCGACATGCAGACCTGGCCGGCGTTGTACATCCCGCCCCATGCCGCGGCGTTGGCGGCGCGGTCGAGGTCGGCGTCGGCGAGCACGATCATCGGATCCTTGCCGCCCAGCTCGAGGCTGACCGGCGTCAGCGTCTCGGCGGCGCGCGCCATCACCTTGCGACCCGTCCTGTCGGAGCCAGTGAACTGGATGAAGTCGACAGCGTCGACCAGCGCGCCGCCGGTCTCACCGATGCCCTGCACGCAGTCGAAGACATCGGGGCCGCCGATCTCCTCCTTCCAGGCCTTGACCACTTCGGCGAGGCCGAGGGGCGTGAACTCGGAGGGCTTGATCACGACCGCGGCGCCCGCCTGCAGGGCGGGAATCGCATCTCCCAAGGCGAGCACCAGCGGGAAGTTCCAGGGGCTGATGATGCCGACCACCTGATGGGGCCGATATTGGACCCGCAGCTTCTTCGCGGCGAGCAGGGGGGAGTGGGGCCGGACCGCTTCCTCGCCAATGAACTTGGCCGCCTTGGTCCCGTAGAAGTTGATCAGGTCGGCGAGGTAGATCGGCTCGCTCGAGGCGTCGGCGCGGACCTTGCCGGTCTCGGCTTGCATCGTGTCGAGCACGCGCTCGGTGTTGTCGAGCAGCCAGTCGCGCAGCTTGCCCAGCCAGTGGTAGCGGCCCTCGATCCCGATCGCCTCCCACTCGGCCTGGTTGGCGCGGACGCGGGCGACGGTAGCCGTCACGGCGTCGGCTGAGTCGATCGGGACGGTGGCGATCAGTCCGCCCGTCGCGGGGTTGTGGACCTTGAGTTGCTCGGCGGCGGCCTTCGCCGCGCCGTTGGAGGTCTCGAACGCCTCGGTGCTCTGCTCAGCAGTGCCGCTCTCCACTGGAACTCCCTTCCTCGACCCTTTGGCTGGTCAGCCAAGAGTAACCGCTAGCGCGAGACGAGCCGGTAAACCGGGCCTTCTTGCGAGCAGACGTAGATACGCCCGCGGTCGTCCTCGCCGAACGAGGTGGGGGAAGCGACGCTGAGACTGAGGCGGCGGTCGCCGCCGGCGCGATGCAGGTGGGGAACGAGGCTGCGCAGCACGCCTGAGCAGTAGTCGGTGTAGATGTAGTGACCTTGCAGGGACGACGGCCCGCCGGGGCCGACCACGTAGCCGCCGACGATCGCGCAGCTGCCGCCGTCGCGGCTGTGGCTGTAGGCCATGATCGGCTTGGTCGTGCCTCCCGGGTCCGAGGTGCCGCTGTTTTCTTCCTTGTATGGGGCGAAGCCCTCGAAGGCGTCCCAGCCGAAGTTGGCGCCGCTTGCCGCGGCGACGGTGGTGTAGTCGAGCTCCTCGTATTTGTTCTGGCCGACGTCGGCGATCGCGATGCGCGGTTCGCCGCCCCCGGTCGTGTCGAAGGAGAAGCGAAAGGGGTTGCGCAGGCCGTAGCTGTAGATCTCGTCGCGCCCGGGCCGCCCGACAAACGGGTTGTCGGCGGGGATCGAGTAGGGCCGTCCGCCGCCGGGCCGGGGGTCGATGCGCAGCAGCTTGCCGAGCAGGCTCTCCTTGTTCTGGGCGTTGTTGGGCGGGTCGCCGCCGGAGCCGCCGTCTCCCGTGCCGAGATAAAGCAGGTTGCCGAGGAACTGCAGCTGGCCGCCGTTGTGGTTGGCGTTGACCGGGTGCGGGATCTCGATCACGTTGCGGCGCGAGCCGCGTGCCGCCTGCGTCGCGCTGTGCCGTTTGAATTCGTCGACACGGATGTTGCCTCCTTTGTCGGTGTAGTAGACGTAGAAGCTGCCGCTCTGCGCGTAGTCGGGAGGGAAGGCGATCGAGAGCAGGCCGCGCTCGCCGCCGTCGTAGCCGACCAGCCCGCTGATGTCCAGGAAGGGCCGGCCCAGCCGCCGGCCGCTGCGCAAGGCCTCGACCTTGCCGGGCTGCTCGACGACGAAGAGCAGCTTGGGGAAGCCCGGTGCGCCGGTTACGTAAGTGGGGGCTTCGAAGTTGCCGACCTGCTTCGAGCCCCACGCCGCGAGCGCGGCTGGCTGAGCCGCTGTCGGGTTGACTGACCGAGCCACATGCCGGCAGTGCGTTCAGCGCGAAGATCAGGGAGATGACGGCGGCGAGGAACCGGTAGCGCATAGGGACACGCTAGCGGCCTACCATTCTCGTACCGAACGGAATAACGTAACTATCTTGATCGGCGGCGAGCATTGCAATGGTCCGGGCGGGAAGGAAGGACGACCGTTGGGCTACGAAGGAGCGATCCTGAGATCGATCGAAGGCGCCCTGAAGTACCGCGAGCGCCTCGAAGCGGAGCGGAAGCCCACCGATCCACCGCTTGACGACGCTTTCGTGACTCTGAATGGGATTGCGAACTTCCTCCATGTGCAGGGCATGATGATTGCCTGTCTCGCGCTCGAGCCCGACACCAGCTCAGAGCTGCTTCCGGCCTCGGCTCATGCAGCCCAGCGCGTGCCCGCCTGGATGGAGATGTGGGTCTTCGAAGAGGCCTCTGAACCGGCTCGCATGTTTGCGCAGGGGCTCGCCCAGCTCCTGGGCGAGCAGCGTGCGACGATCGAACGGATCGTCGAGGAGCAGGTCGACGATCCGGAGCCGATCGAAGCCACCTTGGCCGAGCGACCCGTGCCGGCAGGGACAGACGACGAAAGTACGGACGAGCTCTTCTTGCGCGCCGGCGAAGCTTTGCGGGCGAACTTGCAGGCAACCCTCGAGATCGCGCGCGACCTCGACAATTGGCTGGAGGAATTGCGCACCGAGGAGTAGACGTCGGCCTACTTGGTGCTCCTGCCCAGCTTCTTTTCTATGACTTCGCCGTTGCCGGTCACTTCCTTGTCCAGCGGCGCCGAGCTGATCCGCACCGTGAAGGAGCCGCCCGGTTCGACCCCGCCGCCGGTCGTCGCCTTCACCTGGCCGCCGAGCCCGGCGTCGATCGTGTAGATCAGGCCGAAGCGGCCGGCCTTCACCGCGCTCAGCTTCCAGACCAGGTTGGCGGTCTTGCCCGGTTTCAGCGGGCCGAAGTCGAAGGTCTTCTGGTTGGAGGTTTCGGCCCCGCCCGGTTCGGTCGAGCCGGCGAACTTCGGGTAGTGCGCGGCGAGCACCCAGACCGGCCGGTCGGGCTGGGCCAGTTCCGGCTGCGGGTCGTGGATCGCGAAGGGCAGGGTGGAGGCCTGCCCCTCCTTGCCGGCGACCGAGAGTGTTGACGATCAGCGCCGGGACCGTCTTGTCGCCGGTGTTGCGGATCCCGAGGCGCATCAGGTAGGTCTGGCCGATCTTCTGGCTGGTCGGGAAGTCGGCGTTGACGACCTTGACGTGGAAGGTGCCGCTCGGCTCGTTCGCGTCGGAGGACGATCGCCGCCGCAGGCGGTGATCGAGAGCGCCAGTGCGAGGGCGAGCAGGGCCGCGATCGCGGCACGAAGGCGGCGACGCGGTGCGTATATGCCGTGCCCCCCCAAAGCGGCCGGAACATACCACGGGGGTTGGCAGCCGCCGGGCCGTCAGCGGCTCTGGTTAGCCCGATCTCAACACTCGTGTAACGGTCGGCCGCCAGCGCATCGCATAGACTCGGTTCAGCGAGCTGGGCGCCGATTGGATGCGGCGCCGCCCTCCGGAGGAGCGAGATTTGAGATCCGCGGTAGACAGGGCATTCCTGCCCGCCAAGTCGCTGTTCGAGCAGGTCGGGGACATGATGATCCTCACTGCCCGCACGCTCGTCTCCGCGGTCAGGCCGCCCTACCCCTACGGCGAGGAGTTCATCGGCCAGTTCCTCTTCGCCCTGCAGCTCTGCTGGTTCCCGCTGCTGGTCTCGACCGTGGCCTTCGGCTTCGGCGCGCCGGGCCTGCAGGCGGCCAACTTCCTCTCGCTCTTCGGCGCCCTCGACCGCCTCGGCGGCTTCTTCGTCCTCGCCTCGATCCGCGAGTTCGCCCCCTTCGTCACCGCCGTCGTCGTCGCCGGCGTCGCCGGCACCGCGATCACCGCCGACCTCGGCGCCCGCAAGATCCGCGAGGAGCTCGACGCCCTCCAGGTGCTCGGCGTCGACCCGATCAAGAACCTGGTCGTGCCGCGCTTCCTCGCCCTGATGCTGATCACCGGCCTGCTCGACATCTACGCCCTGGTCTTCGGGATCAGCGGCGGCATCATCACCGAGCTCCTCTACAAGCAGCCGCTCGGCGGCTTCTTCGCCACCCTCTTCTCCAACGCCTCGATCACCGACCTCTGGGGCTCGGTGCTCAAGTGCACCCTGTTCGGCGCGATCATCGCCGTCGTCTGCTCCTACAAGGGGATGACCGCGTCCGGCGGCGCCGCCGGGCGTCGGCCGCGCCGTCAACGAGGCGGTGGTGATCGCCTTCATGGGCGTCTTCGCCTTCAACTACGTCTTCACCCAGACCCTGCTCGCCACCAACCCGGAGCTGCAGACGATCCGATGAACGCCTGGCTCGAAGTCCCGCGCGGCTGGCTCGACTCCTTCGGGCGAGATCGCCCGCTTCGGCTCGCGCGTCGCCGGCCTCGTCTACAGCGGCCGCGTCCTGCGCTTCTTCGGCGAGAGCCTGCGCCAGGCCGGCATCCTGATCCTCGGCTCGGCGATGATCATCTGGGGCCTCGTCTTCATCCTCGGCCTGCAGTGCGGGATCGAGGGCGCCTACCTGCTGCGCGCCCAGGGCGCGCCCGCCTACGCCGGCGTCTTCTCCGCCTGGTGCGACCTGCGCGAGATCATGCCCTACGCCTTCGGCTACATGCTGGCGGCCAAGGTCGGCACCGGGATCGTCGCCGAGCTCGGCGCGATGCGGATCTCCGACGAGATCGACGCGCTCGAGGTGATGGGGGTGCCGCCGGTCACCTTCCTCTGCGCGACCCGCCTGCTCGCCGCCTGGATCGCCTTCCCCTTCATGTACCTGGTCGGGATCGGGATCATGTACTTCGCCAGCTACCTCGCCGTCGTCCAGCAGATCGGCGACGTCTCCTCCGGCGGCTACCTGCTGATCTTCTGGATGTTCCAGAACCCGCCCGACCTGCTCTTCAGCCTGATCAAGGGCATGTTCATGGCGACCGCCATCGTCATGGTCGGCTGCTACTACGGCTACACGGCGTCGGGCGGCCCGGTCGGGGTCGGCACCGCCACCGCGAAGTCGATGGTCCTCAACATCGTCTTAGTCCACATCATCGGGATGCTGGGCACCCTGGTCTTCTGGGGAGCCAACCCGCGGGCGCCGATAGGAGGCTGACTCTAAGCTATGGCGATGGAACGAGCAGGACGCAACCGCGGGGACCGAGGAGCGCGAGCCACCGGCCCCTACGTCAGCGAGGACGGGGTGACGATGGGCGCGACTTCGTCATCCCCGGCGTCGACCCGGCCGAGTCCGATCCCTACCGCTTCCACACCGGCCGCAAGCGCGACCACGGCGGCGAGGACGCGATCGAGATCATCGACCTGGTCAAGCAGTTCGGCCGCGCCCGCATCCTCAACGGCCTCAACCTCGGCCTGCCCGAGGACCAGATCTCGATGGTGCTCGGCCCCTCGGGCACCGGCAAGAGCGTGCTGATCAAGCACATCGTCGGCCTGCTCTACCCCGACTCCGGCGACGTGCTCGTGCACGGCGAGTCGATCCCGAACATGACCGACGACGAGCTCTTCGAGGTGCGCAAGAAGTTCGGCCTGCTCTTCCAGGACGGCGCCCTCTTCGGCTCGATGAACATCTACGACAACACCGCCTTCCCGCTGCGCCAGCACACCGACAAGAGCGAGGAGGAGATCGGCGAGATCTGCAACCGCCGGCTCAAGGAGGTCGGGCTCACCGAGGCGATCTACAAGATGCCGAACGAGCTCTCCGGCGGGATGCGCAAGCGCGCCGGCTTCGCCCGGGCGCTGGTCCTCGAACCGGCGATCGTGATGTTCGACGAGCCCGACTCCGGCCTCGACCCGGTGCGCACCGCGCTGCTCTGCGAGCTGATCCGCGAGGTGCACGAGGAGAACGGCGGCTGCTACCTGGTGATCAGCCACGACCTCAACACCGCGCGGCGCATCTCCGACTTCATCGCCGTGCTCTGGAACGGCAAGATCGTCGAGTCGGGCCCCAAGGAGGAACTGTTCGACTCCGAAAACCGATTCGTCAACCAGTTCCTCAACGCGGACGTCACCGGCCCGCTCTCGATGGATTGAGCGGGATCGCGGCGTGGGCCGTTCGCCACGCGCGCGTGGTGCTGGCCGTATCGGTGGTGCTCGCCGTTGGAGCTGGGGTGGCTGCCATGCAGCTGCATACCGACGCAGGGACGAACACCCTCGTTGATACGAACACCGAGAGCTACCGGGCTACCGAACGCGTCCGGGAGGTCTTCGGGGAAGAACCGGTGGTGGTGGTCGCGCAGGGGGACCTGCAGGAACTGATCCTCACCTCGAACCTGGAGCGGTTGCTGCGGCTCGAGGGGTGCCTTTCGGGGAAGGTGCCGAAAGGGGCGAAGCCGATTCCCGGCCCTTGCACGGAGCTGGCTGAAATGCACCCGGTGCAGTTCCTCGCCGGGCCGGCCACCTTCCTCAACGAGGCCGTGATCCAGATCGACGAACAACTGGAACGGCTGGCGGCGCGTGTCCCGCCAGACCAGCTGCGCGAATTCCTCCTCCAGGTCGCCGCTCGCTACGGAATCACCAGCGCTCCCAGCCTCGGCAATCCGGACTTCCTCGCCGCCGTCGTCTTCGACCTGCGCCGCTCGCGCGGCACACCCAAGTCCAAGCTCGCCTACCTCTTCCCTAACAACCACACGACCCAGATCGTCCTGCGCTTGCGGCCCGACCTTTCCGACGCCCAACGCAGCCGCGCCCTGGGCCTGATCCGCGAAGCGGTCTACGAAACGACCCCGCGCCAGGCCTGCGCCTACAAGGGCAAACCGACACCCTGCTTCGCCCTCCACCGCGGCACCTACACGATCTCCGGCGCCCCGATCGTGATCGAAGGCCTTGCCGGAGCCCTCAAGAGCGCCCTGCTGATCCTCTTCGGCGTCGCGATCGCGGTCATGGCCGCGACCCTGCTCCTGGTCTTCCGCTCGCGCCTGCGCCTGCTGCCGCTCGCAATCGCCCTCGCGGCGGCGGCCGTCACCTTCGGCCTGCTCAGTCTCTTCGGCGGCTCGCTGACGATCGCCTCGATCGCGACGATGCCGATCCTGATCGGCCTCGTGGTCGACTACGCGATCCAGCTCCAAGCCCGTTTCGACGAGGCTCGCGCCGCCGGCGATAGCTCCTCTGAGGCCGCGCGGTCGGCGGCTGGTCGTGCCGGCCCGACCATCGCGCTCGCATGCCTTGCCACCGCGGCGGGATTCCTTGCCCTGCAGCTCTCGCCTGTTCCTATGGTCCGTAGCTTTGGCTTGCTGCTGGTTGCCGGGATCGCGGTCGGCTTTGGGTTGGCGCTTACGGTTGGGTTCGCGGCTCTCGGTCTTGGGACGAAGGCGGGAGGAGGGGGTGCCCCTCCGCTTGCTGGGTTTTTCGCCCGGCGCGAAGCTTTGCTCGCCAAGTGGTCTGTGCGAAAAAGAGGACGCCGCGCGCTTCCGGGGCACCCCCTCCTCCCGCCTGGGCGTCTCGTTGGGTTCGCGCTCGGGTATCCGAGGCGGGTGCTTGCCGTGGGGGCGGTGCTAGCGGTCGTCGGGTGGGGGCTGGGAACTCAGATTGGGACGGTTACGGATATTCGGGACTTGGCGCCTCAGGGGTTGCGGGAGGTACGAGACCTGAACACCGTCCAGGATGCGACCGGCGTCTCCGGGCAGCTGCAGGTGGCCATCGAAGCTCCAGATCTCTCTGATCCAGCAACGATTGCCTGGATGGCCGATTTCAAGCAGCGGGTGCTGAAGGAGAACGGCTTCTCCGGACCTCGGCCTCGCTGTCTCGATGCTGAAGTCTGTCCCGGTCCGGCTCTTTCCGACTTCCTCGTCAGCAACAACAGCAAGGAACATCTGACGCGGGGTGACATCCGTGCGACTCTCCGCGAAATGCCTGCTTATGACCTCGAACAGCTGGCGCCCGTCGATCCGAAGACGGGATTGCCGGGGCATCTTGCGTTGCTGAGTTTCGGCATCCGGGCGCAATCGCTGGAGGACCAACAAGCACTTATAGAAAGGGTGCGGCATGAGGTTGGTGAGCCGGGTACTCCCGATGGGCCGCCAGCCGGGGTAAAGGTGCGGTTTGCCGGGCTGCCGGTTATCGCCGCGGCCGCGGCATCCGATCTCTCGAGCAGCCGGTATTGGCTGACTCTTGCCGGCCTGGGCGCTGTAGCGCTGGTTCTGCTCCTCGTCTATCGCTCGTGGCGGCGGTCTCTGGTGCCGCTGATTCCGGTCGTCCTTGCGACGGGCTGGTCCGCCCTGGTGTTGTGGCTGAGCAGGATTCCCCTCAACCCGATGTCCGCCGCGCTCGGTGCTCTGACGATCGCGATCGCTACCGAGTTCAGCGTGATTCTCTCCGCCCGTTTCCATGAGGAGCGGGGTGGGGGGCTCGGCGTCGCCGATGCCCTGCGGGCTGCCTATGCCCGCACCGGTCCCGCTGTGCTCGCCTCAGCGATAACCGTGATCGCCGGCTTCGCCGTGCTGATCGCCAGCGACGTGCCGATGCTGCGCGACTTCGGCTTCGTCACAGTGATCGACCTCGGCGTTGCCCTTCTCGGCGTGATGGTGGCGCTTCCCGCGGCCCTAGTTTGGACAGAGCGATGATGAGGGACCGCTACTCGTTGATCGTCGGCCTGATCTTCGCCGCGGTGATTGTCGTCTCCGTCATCCACACGCTCGAGAACAAGGACGAAGGCACGCTTGGGCTCGACAAAGTCGCGCGTCGCTGGCCGCTGCCGGAGTTCGCCGTGCCGCGTGCGGCCGGTCCGCTCGAAGGCGATGCCAACGTCGCCCAGGACGACTGCGAAACATCTCAGACCCCGTGCCCTTCGGACGCCGGCCGCGCCCCCGCCTGCCAGATCCGCACGCCCGGCGCGATCCGGGTCTGCGACCTCTTCTCCAAGCCGCTGGTGCTGTCCTTCTGGTTCGCCCACGGCGGCAACTGCAGCGAACAACAGGACGTGGTCAGCAGGGTCTACGCGCGGTACCGTGAGCGGGTGAGCTTCCTCTCCCTGGACGTTCGCGACGATCGCGACACGGTGCGCGAATTGATCCGCCGCAACGGCTGGAGGATGCCGGTCGGCTACGACCGCGACGGCGCCGTCGCCGGCCTCTACAGGGTCGGCGGCTGTCCCGACCTTCGCCTACGCCTACCCCGGCGGCACGCTGGAGGACGCCAGCATCGGCGAGTTGACCGTGCCGCAGCTCGAAGCTCACCTCGACCAGCTGCTGCGCGCGAGCCGGGCCGCGGAGGCCGGCTGAGATGGCCGGGGCCGGCGCGCGCGAGCCGGGGCTGGGCGCCGAGCCGACCCCCGAACAGGGTTGGGTCGCACCCCACATCGCCGCCGAGTTCCCCGGTCTCGGCATCGCCTGGATCGTGGTCGACGGCCGCGCCGGCGCGCAGCCCCGAGCCGGTCCTGCGCCGCCTGCGCGATCTCTCCGACCGCTTCTACGGCTCGCACGCGATCCACATGCGCGAGCGGCCGATCCCCTGGGCCTACCGCGTCTTCTTCCGCCAGATCGGCCTCGACCCCGATCGCACCCGCACACCGGTCGAGCAGCTCGCCCTCGACCGCCTCCACGACGGCGCCTTCACGACGCGCGGCATGCCGGCTGACGCGCTGACGATCGCCACGATCGAGACCGGGGTCGCCCTGCGCGCCTTCGACGCCTCCCGGCTCGAAGGGGACCTCTGCATCCGCGACTCTGCCCCCGGCGAGTCGCTGCCGGGGAAGCCCAGCGGCCTGGCGCAGGGGACGCTGACGATCGCCGACGAACGGGGCCCGCTCGAGCTGCTCTTCGGCGGCGCTCTGCCGGGCGACGCGGTGGAGCCTGCGATGAGCCGCATCGCGGTCGCCGCCGTCCAGGTCAAGGGCGTGCCCCAGGCTGCCGTCGACGAGGCCCTCTGGATCGCCGCCGCGGCGATCGCCGCCTGAGGCAGCGATCGAGAGGGGCCTTAACCAGTTTCTCTTTTTCGCCGGCCGGCCGTGATTTACACTCGATCGGAGCCAATGCGGGATCTGCTCGAACGAGACACGTTCACGACGCTTCGAGTGGGAGGCGACGAGACCCTCGCGCGCACTGAGTTGCGGCGTCAGATCGGGCGGCTCGAGCACCAGCTCTCCTGCCTCGCCGCCGAGGCTTTCCCCCGGGTCGAGATCGACACCTCCGTTCCGGGCCATTTCCACGAGCCCCGGGTTGCCGGCCTCGACGAGCTCGAGCAGGTGCGCGATGCGCTCGCCGACCGGATCGCAAACGCCCGCGTCGCTCTGGTCGAGAGGGACGAGCTGGAGACCAGCAATCGCGAGCTGCTCAGGGACATGCTCGCCGCACCGGCCGAGCACAAGTGGCTGCGCATCTCGAGCGCCGACATCGGCGAGTCGGGCTGCGGGCACTGGCACTCGCTGCCCCGGCTCGGACCGCTGGGGATGCTGATGGGCTGGTGGCGGGTTAAGGTCTCATCCGGATGTCCGTTATCCGGACGGCTTGCGGCCGTTGAGCGACAGACCGGGGACAGAGGAGCGCCCGCCGGCGCCGTGGGGCAACTTCCCGCTCGCCGAGCTGACCGTGCTCGCCGGCATCGTGATGCTGGTGATCGGCGTCGCCGGCAGCAACCCGACGGCGCTGGGCGTCGGCGTCGTGCTGGCCGGCCTCGGCGGGCTCGAGGTCGCGGTCCGCGAGCACTTCGCCGGCTATCGCTCGCACACGACCCTGCTCGCCGGCACCGTCTTCGTCCTCGTCGTCGGCGGTCTCTACTACCTCGCCGGCCTGATCCTGGCCGTCTGCCTGGGGGCTGGAGCGGTCGCCTTCGCCGCCGCCTTCTTCCTCTTGCGCCGAGTCTTCCAGAAAGCTTCGGGAGGGCTCTCCTTCAAGGTCGGACGCCTGGGATGACGGTCGTCATACAAGTACTGCGGAATCTGTGGTCGCCAGCTCGCTTGAGAGTAGGGCGCGCTGGCGCGAGGTGAGGGTGCCGAGGCGCTTGTTCTCGTTCAAGGCGAGGCCGAGCAGGAACTTGCGGGCGCGGGTGCGTCCCCAGCGCCGCTGGCTGGTCAGCAGCTCGGCCAGGGTCATGCTCTCGGTCTCCCAGGGGCAATCCCGGACCACGTCGGCGGCCTCGAGGTCACCCCGTGCGATCGAGCGCTTCAACTCGGCCCGTGCGAGCCGCACGCGATTGGCGCGGGCGAGCGCCTGCATGTGCTGCGGGGCCTGAATGGCGGAAACGGTCGTCTGAGCAGGGGCGATCGAAGCTGCGTCCACTGGGACTCCTCCCTCTGGGGTTGGCTAACTGGAATGGCTCTGCGCGCCGTGGCCAGAGCGATGGGACGCTCGGCCTGGCTGAGTTGAGTGCTCCACCCTTCGCTTCCCTGCCCCGGGATGCGAGCGGCGCGGAGGCAAGCTATGCGCTGGGGGTGGCGAGCGTCAACCCCGAAGTCACGTAGGCCGGACCGGCGCGGTCGCTAAGAGCATGTTTTTCGGAGCGGCCAATCCCTTGTCCCGTTCCGGACAAGGACGAAACTACCCCGAGCGGGGTAGTTCGGGAAAATCCCCGATCACCCGGGCGATCGTTCCGAGCGCTCCGTCGAGGTGCTCGCGCTCGTGGGTCGCCATCAGGCTGGTGCGGAGCAGGGCGCCGCCGGGGGGCACCGCCGGGTGGATCGCGACGTTCGTGTAGACGCCGGCGTCGAAGAGCGCCTTCCAGAGCAGCACCGCCTGCCAGTCGTCGCCGACCACGACCGGCACCACCGGCGTCGTCGCCACGCTGCCGTCGGGGAGCGTCCCCGGCTCGACCACCTGCAGGCCGAGGTGGCGCAGTCCCTCGCGCAGGTAGGCGGCGTTGTCGAGCAGCGCCTCGAATAGTTGCGGCCCATCGGAGCGGATCACCCGCAGCGCCGCCAGCGCGGCGCCCACCGCCGCGGGCACCGCCGAGGCGCTGAAGACGAAGGAGCGCGAGGAGATCCGCAGGTACTCGATCACGTCGGCCGGGCCGGCGACGAAGCCGCCGCAGGAGGCGAGGCTCTTGGAGAAGGTGCCCATCCGCAGGTCGACCTCGTCCTCGAGCCCGAAGAGCTCGCAGGCGCCGGCACCGCGGGCGCCGAGTACCCCGGCTCCGTGCGCCTCGTCGACCATCAGCCGGGCCCCGTATCCCTTGCAGAGCTCGACGATCCTGGGCAGGTCGCAGACGTCGCCCTCCATCGAGAAGACGCCGTCGACGACGACGAGAACGCCACCGCCGTCCTCTGCTGCGCGCTGCAGCATCTTCTCCAGCTTGTCCATGCGGTTGTGGCGGAAGGGCCGCAGCTTGGCGCCGGAGAGGCGGCAGCCGTCGAGGATCGAGGCGTGGTCGCCGGAGTCGACGATCACCGTGTCGCCCGGCCCGAGGATCGTCCCGATCGTCCCCAGGTTCGCCTGGTAGCCGGTCGAGAAGACGATCGCGTCCTCGCTTCCCATCCACTCGGCCAGCTCGCGCTCCAGTTCGACGTGCAGCGGCGTCGTCCCGTTCAGCAGCCGCGAGCCGGTCACCCCGGTGCCGTAGGTCTCCAGCGCGTCGCGCGCCCCCTGCTTGACCCGCTCGTCGCCGGTCAGGCCGAGGTAGTTGTTGGAGCCGAGCATGATCGTCTCGCGTCCCTCCATCTCGACCACCGGGCCGGCCTGCGAGGTGAGCAGGCGGAAGTAGGGGAGGAGGTCGTGCTGCTTGGCCGCTTCCAGCTGCTCGAGGCGGTCGTGGTTGCGCGCCTTCTCGAAGACGTCGATCGGGGCCTTGGTGGTTTCGCTCATGCGCGGAAGTGTAGGTTCCGGGCTCCGTGGCAAGCGTGACTATCCAGCCGGTTCGCAGCAAGCGCGACCTGAAGCGCTTCGTCAAGGTGCCCTTCGGGCTGCACCGCGACCAGCCGCAATGGGTCGCGCCGCTGATCTTCGAGCGGATGGAGTTCCTCGACCGCGAGAAGAACCCCTACTTCGAGCACGCCGAAGCCGAGTACTTCCTCGCGGAGCGCGACGGCGAGGCGGTCGGCCGGATCAGCGCCCAGGTCGACCACCGCTGGGACGAGTTCCAGGGCGGCAAAGACGCGATGTTCGGCTTCTTCGAGAGCGCCGACGACCCCGAGGTGGCGGCCGCGCTGCTCGGCGCCGCCACCGAGTGGGCGCGCGGCAAAGGCCGCAGTCGCATCCTCGGCCCGATGGACTTCACCACCAACGACGAGATCGGCATCCTCATCGATGGCTACGACCGGCGACCGATGATCCTCGAGCCCTGGCACCCGCCCCACTACCGCGAGCTGATCGAGGCGGAGGGCTTCGAGCAAGGCGATGGACGTGCAGATGTGGGAACTGCAGTTCGGCGACCTCAAGGAGGGCGAGCGCTTCGACCCCGCGATCCACGCCGCCGCCGAGAAGGCCCTGCGCGACGAAGGGATCGCGATCCGCAACATGAGCAAGCGCGACATGGCCGGCGAGGTGCGCCGCTTCATGGACGTCTACAACGAGGCCTGGGGGGACAACTGGGGCTTCGTCCCGATCACCGACGCCGAGGTCGAGTTCCAGGCCAAGAACCTCAAGCAGGTGATCGACGAGGACTGGGCCTTCATGGCCGAAAAGGACGGCGAGGTCGTCGGCGCGGCGCTGACCCTGCCCGACATCAACCAGGTCCTCGCCAAGCTCAACGGCCGCCTGCTGCCCTTCGGCTGGCTGCGCTTCCTGCTCGGCAAGGGCAAGATCGACCAGCTACGCGTCTTCGCCCTCGGCGTCAAGCACGACTACCGCCACAGCGGCGTCGCCGCCGGCCTCTACCTCAAGCACCTCGAGACCGCCGCGGCCCCCGGCAAGATCGAAGGCGGCGAGATGGGCTGGATCCTCGAGACCAACGGGCCGATGAACCGGGCGATGGAGGGGATGGGGGGGAAGGTGGTCAAGAGGTACCGCGTGTTCGAGAAGGCTCTTAGCGGATAGATCCTCGATTTGCGGAAGGTGCGGCTTACCTTCTGTTGCCCGCCGCGGGCATCGCTACAGTCGGCTGGGTGAGCGGCATGGAGCTAGAGGTGGTCCCGGTTCGAGTTCTTCCTCGTGAGACTTCCGCCGCGCTCCCCGTTCGCAGCGAGGCGAAGAGCGCGGTCATAGCCGCTGCCGGGGGGGTCTTGGCTGGAGCGGCCACGGTTGCCGCGGTGCGGGCCGTCGGCGCTGTTGCCGGGCGTAAGAAGTCCTCGGGGCGCCTCTTCGCGTCGTGAGCGGCCGCAGAGCGTCGTTGCCAGTCGCTCCTTCCTTGTCGACGTCCACCTGCTCGGGCGGTGAGCCTCGAGGTTGAGGTAGTCCCGCCCTCGCCCTACCGGCTGCCGCGCCATGGCAGCGAGGACGGGGTGATGCGGGTCGAAGGTGGTGTGGCGACGCGGCTGCTGCACGTCGAGTGGCTGTCCCGTGCTGACACGGGCCTGGGAGCCGGGGAAGGGCCGGGTCGCTCTGCGGGCCGAGTCGCTGGACCCTGGCTCGATCGCCGCCCCGCGCCCGGCGGCTGACGCCTCCGTCGGCGAAGCCGGAGACGGCGGAGCTGTCGCTGGCGCTGGAGCGGATGCGCTTCGCGCTCGGCGTCGACGACGATCTCGGCGAGTTCTACCGTCGCTTCCGTCGCGATCCGCTGCTTGGGCCGCTGCTGCGTCGTCGCCCCCACCTGCGCCCTCGCCGCCGGCCCTGGCCCTGGGAGGCGCTCGCCTGGGCAGTGGTCAAGCAGCTGATCGAGAGCGGGCGTGCCGCCCGCATCCAGCGCCGCATGGTCGGCCGCTGGGGAACGCGGCTCGGCGAGGGCCGCGACGGCCTTCGCGACGTGCCCACCCCCGACCTGATCGCGGGCCGGGCGCCGGTCGAACTGGAGTCGATGGGCTTGGCGCTGAAGCGGGCGCTCGCCCTGCGCGCGATCGCCGCTGACATCGCCGCCGGCCGCTGCGACCCCTCCGAGGCCACCGCCGATCGCCGCCTGCTCTCGGTCCGCGAGATCGGCCCCTGGACCGTGCAGTGCCTCGGCCTCTTCGGCCGCGGCGACCCCGACTCGCTGCCGGCCGGCGATCTGATCTACCTGAAGCTGGTCGGCCGCCTTGGCCGTCTCGGCCGCCGTGCCACGGTCGAGGAGGTCGAGGAGTTCTTCGCTCCCTACGCCCCCTTCCGCGGCCTCGCCGCCACCTGGTCGATGAGCGCTGTCACATAGCCTCGCAAGGGGTGCAACGTTTTCTCCCCCTGTCAGGGGGACAGCGCGTTACACCCAGGGTGCGGGCGGGCCTGACTCAAGCGTCGCGGCCAGGCGTCGATAAGGCCACATGGAGCCGACCGGGGGCGGCAGCTGGCCCGACAAACGAGTCGACGAGTTCCTCGACCAGATCTCCTCCGGAGGCGAGGACTACCGCCGCCTGGTCGAGCGCCTGCCGGCGATCGTCTACGCGTCCGAGCTCGGCGAGAACGGGCGCTGGCGCTACGTCAGCCCCCAGGTCGAGGAGATCCTCGGCTACACCCCGGAGGAATGGATGGCCGACCCGGAGCTGTGGGCCAAGCTGCTGCACCCCGACGATCGCGAGCGAGCGCTCTCGCAGGAGACGCGCAAGACGATCGGCAACCGCAACCCGCCGCCGGTCGACTACCGGATGATCACCCGCGACGGCCGCATCGTCTGGATCCTCGACGAGGCGGTGCTCGAGCCCGACGAAACGGGCACGCCGGTCTGGCACGGGGTCCTCTACGACATCACCGAGCGCAAGAGCGCCGAGCAGGAGCTGCAGCGCGCGGCCGCCCAGCAGGCCGCCGTCGCGCGCCTCGGAGGCTGGGCGCTGAAGGACGGCGACCCCGATCTGCTGATGGGCGAGGCGGTCTCGCTGATGGGCGAGATCGAGGGGGTGCGGAGCGGCCTGCATCTGGGAGATCGGCCGCGACGGGCGCCGGCTCGCGCCTGCGCGCCGGGCTCGAGGATCGCGTCGTCGGCTCCGACGCGCGCCTCGGCGGCACGCGACTCCCACGCCGGCGCGGCGCTCGACTCGCGCCTGCACGTGATCGTCGACGACTGGACGACGGAGCGGCGCTTCTCGATGCCGCCGGCGCTGCGGGTGATGGGGGTGCGCAGCAGCCTCGCCGTGCTGATCGACGGCAAGCAGCAGCCCTTCGGCGTGCTCGACATCCACTCGACCGAGCCCAACCGCTTCACCCCGCAGGACGTCCACTTCGTCCAGGCCTCGGCCAACGTGCTCGCCGACGCGATCGAGCGCCACGCATCCGACCAGGCGCTGCGCCACCGCGTCCTGCACGACCCGCTCACCGGCCTGCCCAACCGGCCCAGCTTCGTCGACTCGCTCAGCGACGCGCTCAAGCGCAGCACCGTCTCCGGTTCGCCGGTCGGGATCCTCTTCCTCGACCTCGACAACTTCAAGCTGATCAACGACAGCATGGGCCACCACGCCGGCGACGAGCTGCTGCGCGCGGTCGCGCCGCGCCTGCGCGGCCACCTGCGGCCGGGGGACATCGTCGCCCGCTTCGGCGGCGACGAGTTCGGCATCCTGGTCGACCGGCTCGCCGACGAGGACGAGGCGGTGGCGATCGCCGACCGCATCGCCGCCGCCTTCGCCGAGCCCTATGCGATGGGCGGCGTCGACCACTTCGTCAGCGCCAGTGTCGGCATCGCCGTGGCGCGGCCGTCGACGCGCGAGCCGGTCGAGGCCGATCTGCTGATCCGCGACGCCGACGCCGCCATGTACCGGGCCAAGGAACGGGGCCGCGCCCGCTGCGAGCTCTTCGACGCCGAGATGCGGGCGCGGGCGCTGCGCCGGCTCGAGGTCGAGCGTGAGCTGCGCCACGCGCTCGAGCGCAACGAGCTGGAGCTGCACTACCAGCCGCTGATCGCCCTGCGCAGCGGCGAGATCACCGGCCTCGAGGCGCTGGTCCGCTGGCGCCACCCCGAGCGCGGCCTGCTCGACCCGGGCGACTTCGTCCCGGTCGCCGAGGACAGCGGCCTGATCGAGCCGATCGGGCGCTGGGTGCAGGAGGCCGCCTGCCGCCAGATCCTCGAGTGGCACGAGCTGCGCCCCGACCAGCGCCCCTTCGACGTCTCGGTCAACCTCTCGGCGCGGCAGGTGACCCATCGCGAGCTCGCCGCCTCGATCGGCGAGATCCTCGCCAGCACCGGCCTCGACCCGGTCCACCTGCGGCTCGAGATCACCGAGAGCGTCCTGGTCGAGGAGTCGGCGACCGCGATCGGCACCCTGGAGGCGCTCAGCGAGCTCGGCGTCGGCCTCGTCCTCGACGACTTCGGCACCGGCTACTCCTCGCTCGCCTACCTCAACCGCTTCCCCTTCGACGGGCTGAAGATCGACCGCTCCTTCGTCGACGCCCTCGGGGTCGAACAGGAGCGGACGGCGATCGTCGAGGCGATCATCGGCATGGCCCGCGCCCTCTCCCTCGACGTGATCGCCGAGGGGGTCGAGAACGAGGCCCAGCTATCGGAGCTGAGCCGGCTCGGCTGCGACTTCGCCCAGGGCCACCTCTTCTCGCGGGCGCTGCCGGCGGAGAAGATCTCCGCCCTGCTCAGCGAAGGCGCTCCGCTCTATTCGGGGATCGCGCCCGGCAGGTAGGCGTTGCTGAGCACGCTCGCCGGCGGCGGCAGCGCCGAAGATCAGTTCGTTGTCGCGCATCCAGCCGATGAACTTGCGCCACCGATTCGGGTCCATGTAGCCGTACGGGTTGCCTTCGCGAGGCGGGTTGAGCAGCGGCAGCGTCGCCGCCACCTCGGCCTTGGTCAGCTTCGGTTCGAGGTCGGGGTTCGCTTCCAGCAGCGCTTTGGTCGCCGCCTTGGGATCGTGTGCCGCCGCTGCGGTGCCCGCGCGCCAGCGCCGCGATGAAGAGCCGGATCGCCTGCGGGTCTTCTTCGAGCCGCTTGCCCTGGGCGGCGAGGACCAGCTCGTCGTAGCTGGGCACGCCGAGCTTGTCGACCGGGGTGACGACCGGATCCAGCCCCCGCGAGCGCAGGTCGACCCCCTCGACGTTGCTGAAGCCGCCCAGCATCGCCTGCGCCTTGCCGCCGACGATCGCCGGCAGCAGGCCGAAGCCGACGTTGACCGCCTTGACGTCGGAGGGGGAGAGGTGGGCGCGGGCGAGGATCGTCTTCAGGTAGGCGTCCTGGTAGGGGATGCCGGCGGTGGCGATCGTCTTGCCGCGAGGTCGCCGATGCCCTTGATGCCCGATTTCCTCAGCCAGATCATCGAGGTCAGCGGTCGGTTGACGAGGGCGGCGACGGCCTTCACGTCGAGGCCCTGTTCGCTGCGCCAGCAGCACCTCGGGCTCGTAGGAGATCGCCAGGTCGGTGCGGCCGGCGGCGAGCAGCTTGATCGGCGCCGCCGGGTCGGAAGGCGTCTGGATGCTGACGTCGAGCCCCGCTTCTTCGAAGTAGCCGAGCTTCTGCGCCATGTAGATCCCGGCGTGGTCGGGGTTGGGGTAGAAGTCGAGCGTCAGGCTGAGCGGCTGTCGTTTCGCCGGTCACGTCTTCGCTCTTCTCGCCGCAGGCGGCGACGCCGAGCGCCAGGGCGATCAGGATCACGGCGAGTGCGATCGCCGTGGTGGGGGAGCGCTTCATCCCCTGCTTTCTATCGCCAAGTGACGACGCGACGCTCTGCGAGGGCGAGCGAGAGCGAAGAGCGAGATCGCCATCGCGGCAGAGTAGGGCGACCGAGGCGAAGAGCCGCGCAGTCTCCAGTTGGGCGTTGTCGTGGAGGATCAGGTGGCCGAGCCCGGCGTTGGCGCCGGCCCACTCGCCGAAGACGGCGCCGATCAGTGCGATGGCGACCGCGATCTTGGCACCGCTGAAGGCGTAGGGCAATGCGGTCGGCGCCTCGACCCGCCAGAGGATCTGCCGGCGTGAGGCGTCGAGCGTGCGCATCATCTTGATCGCTTCCGGGTCGACCGAGCGCAGCCCGTCGAGCGTGTTGACCGCGATCGGGAAGAAGCAGATCAGGGCGACGATCGCCAGCTTCGGCCCGGATCCAGTAGCCGAACCAGACGACCAGGATCGGGGCGACGACGAGGATCGGGATCGCCTGCGAGGCGACGATCAGCGGGTGCGAGACCCGGCGCATGGTCTCGGAGAGGTGCATGACGACGGCGAAAGCGAGTCCGGCCAGCACCGCAAGGGCCAGGCCGAAGCAGCACCTCCCGCAGGGTCACCCAGGCGTTTTCGGCCAGCAGCGAGCGGTTCTGCCAGAGCGCTTCGGCGATTTCGGCGGGGGAGGGGACGAGGAAGCTTTCGAGGTTGAGCAGTTCCGCGAGGGCGCCGCTGCTCGCCGCCAGCTGCCAGGCGCCGATCAGGCCGATCAGCAGCAGCGCGGGAGGAAGCCAGCGCTTCATCGCTCCGCTCCCGCCCGCAGTGCCCTCATCGCCCGCTCCCGGACCGCGACGAACTTCGGGTCGATGACGCTTGCGTCGCGGTCGGCAGCCCGTGGCGCCGGCGCGCTCAGCTCTTCCACGACCCGCGCCGGGCGGGCCGAGAGGACCGCGACGCGATCGGAGAGGTAGAGCGCCTCCTCGACGTCGTGGGTGACGAGGACGACCGTGCGCGGGTCGCGCGGCCAGCGCCTCGGCCAGCCACTCCTGCATCTCGGCGCGGGTGATCGCGTCGAGCGAGGCGAACGGCTCGTCGAGCGCCAGCAGCGGCTTGTCGGCGATCAGCGTGCGCAGGAAGGCGACCCGCTGGCGCATCCCGCCCGAGAGCTCGGCCGGCGCGCGCGTTCTCGAAGCCGGCGAGCCCGAAGCGCGCGAAGTAGCTTCCCGGCCTCGCGCCGCGCCTGCGCCCGGCGGGCGCCGCGGTTGCGCAGCGCCAGCGCCGCGTTGTCGAGCGCCGAGAGCCAGGGCAGCAGCAGGTCGCGCTGGGGCATGAAGGCGCAGCGGCAGAGGCGACCGGCGTCGTCGACGGCGTTCCCGACCTCGACCTCGCCGCGCCCGGGCTCCTGCAGCCCGGCGATCAGCTCGAGCAGGGTCGACTTGCCGCAGCCCGACGGCCCGACCAGGCCGAGCACGCCGTGTGCCGGGACCTCGAGGTCGAGCCGCGCGATCGTCTCCAGCTCGCCGTAGGAATGGCCCAGATCGCGGATCGAGAGAGCGGCGCCGTCGATCGGGGCAGGCGATGCGGCCCCGGCGGCGAAATCTCTGGCTTCGGTGGTGGGCATCCTGATATCCTGGCGCACTCTGCCCTCCTGACCAAAAAGGTCAGGAAAGTCGATAACCACCCAGGCGCGGATCTCATATGGACCCGGCAATCATCGTCTTCGGACTAGGAATCGGCGTACTCGTCGGCATGACCGGCATGGGCGGTGGATCCCTGATGACCCCGCTGCTGATCCTGATCTTCGGCATCCAGCCGACCACAGCGATCGGCACCGACATCTTCTACTCGGCGGTGACCAAGACCGTCGGCGGCTGGCGCCACTTCCGGATGAAGACGGTGAACATGGAGCTGGTCAAGTGGCTCTCCCTCGGCAGCGTTCCCGCCGCCGTGCTGGGCGTCGCGATCGTCTCGGTGCTGCAGGACCACATCGGCGAAGAACGGCTCGACTCGCTCGTCTACGCGGTGCTCGGCGGCACCCTGCTGATGGTCGGGATCATCACCCTGACCCGGGCGCTGATCCTGCGCAACCTGGTTGACGAGCGCGACCGCTTCGACGTCGAGCGCCGCCACAAGGTCGCCGCCGTCGTGATCGGGGCCACCACCGGCTTCGTGATCGGGATCACCTCGGCCGGCTCGGGCACGGTGATCGCGATCCTGCTGATCGCCGTCTACCGGCTGGCGCCGAAGCGAGTCGTCGGCACCGACGTCTTCCACGCCGCGATCCTGCTCTGGGCCGCGGGCATCGCCCACTGGATCGGCGGCAACGTCGATTTCACACTCGCCGGCAACATTCTGATCGGCTCGATCCCCGGCGTCGTGATCGGCGCCGCGCTCTCGGATCGCGCCCCACAGGCTTTCATCCGCACAGCTCTGGGCGTCGTTCTCGTCGGCTCGGGCATAGTCACGATCCAGAAGGGCGACCCCAACGTTTGGCCGATAGCCGCCGCTGTCGCGGCGCTGGGCCTCGGCGCCATCCTCGCCGCCCCTCGTGTGCTGCACAAGCGCCGCCAGAAGGAAGCCGCAAAGCTCGCGCTCGACACAGCCGGCTAAGCGACTGATTTACTGCCTCTATGCGCGTTTCGGCGAAGGCTGACTATGCGGTCCGTGCCGCGGCTGAGCTCGCCGCCGCTGAGGAGGGTCCGATCAAGGGCGAGCGGCTCGCCGACGCCCAGGACATCCCGCTGCAGTTCCTCGAGCACATCCTGCTCGAGCTGAAGCACGCCGGCATCGTTCGGGCGCGACGGGGGGCCAAGGGCGGCTACTGGCTGGCCCGTCCTGCCGACGAGGTGACGATCGCCGACATCGTCCGTGCGGTCGAGGGCCCGATCGCCCACGTCCAGTCGGCGCCGCCGGAGTCGATCGAGTACCGCGGCAACGCCGAGCACCTGCAGGAGGTCTGGATCGCGGTCCGCGCCAGCCTCCGCACCGTGCTCGAGCACGTCACCCTCGCCGACCTCGTCAGCGGCAGCCTCCCCAGCGAGGTGGAGGCCCTGGCCGCGTCCCCGGACGCCTGGGTCGCCCGCTAGAGGAACGACCCAGGTTCGAGCAGGTTCAGGCCGAGAGCCGGAACGGCGGGTACTCGTCGGTGACCAGTACGAAGGCGTAGGCGACGACGCGGTTGTACCAACGGATCGTTCCCTCGACGAAGTCGAAGATCCCGCGTGGGTAGCGGCCCGTGAAGAGGATCGCGAACCAGGCGGCGATCAACGAGAAGAAGACGCCGATGAAGAGGAAGACGAGAACGATGTAGTGGGGGATGGCGAGAATCCACTTGACCAGCGGCAGGCCGCGCGAGAGCTGCTGGGCGTCGGGGTATGGGAAGTCGAGGTGAACCGCCTGGCGATCGTCGGTTGAGGGGTATCGATCGTCCATCAGGGCGACGTAGATCCCGATCCGATTGCCGAAGCGCAGCAGTTCGAGGTTCCAGTCATACCACCAGCGCGGATACTTCTTCTCGATCAGCAGCATCAAGACGATCGGCACGAAGATCAGGCTGCCTGCCGCGATCGCGCCGCCCGTGGAGCCTCCACTCCAGCTCGCGTTGCCGGCGAGGTCGCCGCCGGGCAGCAGCGCCGCGACGATCGCGATCGGGATCACGGCGAAGATGCGGAAGAAGGTCGAGACGCGGTTCAGCTGGCGCTCCGGATAGTCGACGGAGAAGGTGACTGGGTAGGACGGTGGCATTTCTCTCCCTTTCAGTTTGTGAGAACGATTACTAGGTCTCGGTCGGAACTCCTCCCGCGACGACGTTGACGAAGTTCTCCAGATGCCTGGTCGTCCAGCACTCGAAGGCGCCGTCGCAGTAGCGCTCGTAGGCGGCCATCACCGAGTCGCCGTAGTTCCAGTAGAGCTTCGGCTCGGGATTGAGCCAGAAGAGGCGGCCGGCTCGTTCCGATACCTGGGCGAAGACCTCGGCGTGGGGCTCGCGGCCGTTGGTGCGGGCGTCGCCGAGCACGATCACGGTCGAGCGCGGGTCGAGCTCGTCGGAGATCTCGCCGAGGAACTCGAGCCAGACGCGGCCGTAGTCGGTGTAGCCGGAGACGTCGGCGACGCCGCCCTCGCTGGAGATCCGCTGGGCGATCACGCGGAAGTCGCGCTCGTGCTCGAAGACGTCGGTCACCTCGGAGATGCGCTCGATGAAGACGAAGCTGCGCAGCTTGCGGAAGGAGTCGTGCAGGGCATGCAGGACGGAGAGGAAGAAGACGCTGGCCGAGGTGACCGAGGTCGAGACGTCGCAGAGGACGTAGATCTCGGGCCGGCGCGGCCGCTTCGGCCGGTAGCGGAGGTGCATCGGCACGCCGCCGGTCTCCAGCGAGGTGCGCATCGTCCGGCGCACGTCGACCAGCTGCCCCTTGCGCCGGCCGCGCTGCTCGTGCCCGAGCGTCGCCAGCCGCCGCTTCATCTGCGAGACGGCGCGGTGCACGGCGGCCAGGTCCTGGGTCGGGCTGGTCGGCAGGGCGCGGTCGAGCTCGGCCAGCGGGCGGGACGGGGGGAGGGTCGAGGTGCGCTCGATCAGGTCGCGCTCGAGCTCGCGGCGCAGGTGGCGCTCGAAGCGGTTGAGCTGGTCGCGGTCGATCGGCGCCTGCTCGGCGGCGCCGTCCTCTGCCGGCGCCTGGGTCCCGGCCGAGAGGCCGAGCGTGCGGCGGATCCGCTGCACGTCGACGCCGACCACGCCCGAGCCCTCGCCCTGGCGGCCGAAGGCGGCGATCGCCAGCGGGCCAGGTCGCGCATCTCGCCCTCGTCGCCGTCGAGGATCGCCTGGCGCACCTGCTCGCGCAGCTCGTCGATGTCGAGCCGCTCGCCGCCCTCGTGGCGGCGCTCCTGCTCTCCGACCCCGCGCTCGATCGCCTCCGCCTCGGTGGCGCGGAAGAACCAGCGCTCGAAGAGCAGCTCGAACAGCCGGCGGTCCTCCTGGGACTTGGCGATCGTCGCCGCCAGCGCCTCGCGGAAGTCGTCCCGCGAGGTCCAGGGCACCTGCTCCAGCGCGGCGAAGGCGTCGAGGATCTCCGAGGTGCCGACCGCGACGCCCTCGCTGCGCAGCTCCTCGCAGAAGCCGAGCAGCTTCGCCGCCAGCCCCGGCGGCCCGGCCTCAGCCCTGGGGCCGTATGGGCTCGGCAAGCTTCACCCCGACCCGCTCCGCGACCAGGTCGATGTCGGTGCGGTGCTTGACGATGATCGACATCGAGTCCTCGAAGGTCTCGCGGTCGATGTCCTCGGCGCCCATCAGCAGCAGCGTCCGCGCCCAGTCGATCGACTCGGCGATCGAGGGCGGCTTCTTCAGGTCGAGGGCGCGGATCATCTCGATCACCTCGACCAAGCGCCGGGCCAGCGCCTCGGGTAGCTCCGGCGTGTGCAGGCGGACGATCTCCATCTCGCGCTCCAGCTCGGGGTAGTCGAGCCAGAGGTAGAGGCAGCGGCGCTTCAGCGCCTCGGTCAGCTCGCGCGAGTTGTTCGAGGTGAGGACGACGATCGGCATCGTCGTCGCCGATACCTGGCCCAGCTCGGGGATCGTGATCTGGAAGTCGGAGAGCAGCTCGAGCAGCATCGCCTCGAACTCCTGGTCGGTCTTGTCGATCTCGTCGATCAGCAGCACCACCGGCTCGGGGCTGGCGATCGCCTGCATCAGCGGGCGCTCGAGCAGGAACTCCTTGTCGAAGATGTCGCCGTGGACGTCCTCCCAGCCGTCCTCGCCGCCGGCCTGGATCCGCAGCAGCTGCTTGCGGTAGTTCCACTCGTACAGCGCCTTGGCCTCGTCGAGGCCCTCGTAGCACTGCAGGCGGATCAGCTCGCGGCCGGTGGCGCGGGAGAGCGCCTTGGCGAGCTCGGTCTTGCCGACGCCCGCCGGGCCCTCGACCAGGATCGGCTTGCCGAGCCGCTGGGCGAGGAAGGAGACCAGCGCTGCGGGCTCGTCGGCGAGGTAGCCGACCTCGGCCAGCGCGTCCTTTACCTCAGCGACAGAGCCATCGGCCATGGGGGCGATGATAATCCGACCCCGTGCTCGACCTCGTCCTCCCGCTCGCGACGCTGCTGCCGCACAGCGCCGGTCCGTACATCGCCCTGGTGCTGATCGGCTTCGCGGTCGGCATCCTCGGCCACCTCACCGCCGCCCGCTGGCTGGTCGCCGCCGGGGTGATCCTGATCTTCCTCGGCGCCCTCCTCTTCCCCCTGGCGTTGAACCTGACCGAAGAAAGCCCACCTGCGCTCGACGCGCCAAAAGAAAGCGTGCAGCCGGTCGAAGCCGTTCCCTAGCCGCGATGGCGGCGCGTAGGATCGGTCGATGGGACGGCTCGACGAGGTCGACCTCTCGCCGGCGCTGAGCCGCCGCGAGGAGGAGCGTGAGCTTGGCGTCGCCTGGGAACGGCTGACCCAGCTGCGGCTGACCCTCGGCGGGCTGATCGGCAGCGAGGGGATCGGGCCGCCGGTCTGCGTCCTCTTCGAGGGCTGGGACGCCTCCGGCAAGGGAGGCTCGATCAAGCGCCTCGTCGCCCCGCTCGACCCCCGCCACGTCCGCGTCGTCCAGTTCGCCGCGCCGACCCATGACGAGAAGCGCCACCATTTCCTCTGGCGCTTCTGGCCGGTCCTGCCGGGCTTGGGCGGGATGGCGGTCTTCGATCGCTCCTGGTACGGCCGGGTGCTGGTCGAGCGGGTCGACGGCTTGGCGACGCAGGGAGCAGTGGCTGCGCGCCTACGACGAGATCAACGGCTTCGAGCGCGGCCTCGCCGACGAGGGCACGATCATCGTCAAGCTCTGGCTGCACATCTCCGAAGACGAGCAATTGAAGCGCTTCGAGCGGCGGGCGGCCGATCCGCTCAAGGCCTGGAAGCTGACCGATGACGACTGGGCCAACCGCGGCAAGCGGGCCGAGTACGAGCAGGCGATCGAGGACATGGTCGCCCGCACCGACCAGCCTCAGGCCCCCTGGCATCTGATCGCGGCCGAGTCGAAGCGCTACGCCCGCGTCGCGGTCGTGCGCGCCGTCATCGACGCGATCGAAGCCGGGATGCGAACCTGGGGCCAAGAGCCGCCCCCCACACGCTAGCTTTAGGGCTACGCCCAACCCGACTTCACCAGGAGGCCCACCGCCTTGAGCCGACTTCGCATCCTCACCGTCTTCATCGCGCTGATCGCGCTGGCAACCGCGTTTGCCGCCTGCGGCAGCAGCGGCAGCGACAGCCCGCAGGCGATCGTCGACGAAGCGACCCTGCAGGGGGTCGAAAGCGGCAAGATCGACCTCTCGCTCGGGATTGGCATCAAGGGCGAAAAAAGCGGCCACATCGATGTCAACCTCTCCGGCCCGTTCCAGAGCGAAAGCGAAGCGGAACTGCCCGAACTGGACCTGACCGCGACGGCGAAGGGCTCGGTCGGCGGCGAAAACGTCGACTTCGACGGCGGCTTCACCCTGCTGCACGGCAACAAGGCCTACGTCGGCTACGAAGGCACCGAGTACGAAGTCGACCCGACGACCTTCAGCTACGTCCAGTCGCTGGCGAAAAAGCAGGGGACCGGCGGGGAAAAATCGAGTGAAATCACCGCCTGTCAGGAAGCGGCCGGCGAACTGAAGATCGCCGACTTCATCGAAAACCTCAGCGAAGGCGGCAGCGTCGACGTCGGTGGCACCAGCACGACCAAGGTCAGCGGCGACCTCAATTCCTCCGGTGCGCTCAAAGCGGCCGGCGAACTGATCGAAAACCCGGCCTGCAGCGAACAGCTGGAAGCGGCCGGCTCGGTGCCGTCCGCGGCAGAACTCGACGCCGCCAAGGCCACCGTGCAGGGTGCGGTCAAAAAAGCGCACGTCGACCTCTACGTCGGCGACGACCACATCGTGCGGCGGATGGTCATCGACGCGACGATCGAACCGCCCGAAGGCTCGGGCGGCACCGGTGTGAACAGCGTCGACCTCGAACTCGACCTGACCCTGACCGGCGTCAACGAAGACCAGACGATCTCCGCACCGCCATCGTCGAAGCCGCTCAGTGACCTCTTCCTCAAGCTGAATATCAACCCGATCGAATTGCTCGGCACCCTCCAGGGTGGCGCCGGCGGGATCGGCGGCCTGCTGGAAGGGATCAGCGGCGCCGGTGGCGGCTCGTCCAGCGGCGGAGGCGGTGGCTCCGGCTCCTCGGGGGGCGGCTCCGGCGGCGGTCAGCAGGCTTACTACGAATGCCTGAATGAAGCGCACACCCCCGTCGACATTCAGAACTGCACGGGGAAGCTCCAGTAGCCGCGTTCCTCCGCACTCCATACGGCTGGCCATATCTGCTGACGCCGCTGATCCCGCTGGCGGTGGCGCTGGACCTCGCCGGCGCCTCGGCCGGCCTCGTCTTCCTCACCTCGGCGCTCGGGATCAGTCCCCACCGCGGCGCTGATGGGCCGCGCCACCGAGGAGCTGGCGGCGCGCTCGGGGCCGGGCATCGGCGGCCTGCTCAACGTCACCTTCGGCAACGCGCCGGAGCTGATCATCGCCCTCTTCGCGCTCGGCCAGGGCCTGCACGAGGTGGTCAAGGCATCGATCATCGGCTCGATCATCGGCAACATCCTGCTCGTGCTCGGTGGGGCGATGCTTGCGGGCGGCCTCGGACGGGAGAGGCAGACCTTCAGCCGCAGCGGCGCCAGCATCCAAACCTCGATGCTGCTACTCGCGGCTGCGGCGCTGCTGATGCCGGCGATCTTTGTCCTAGTCGAGGGCAAGGGGCTGCCCTTGCCGGGGGCTCAGATCGTCGACTACGGCTCGACCGTCGAGCACCTCTCGCTGGCGGTGGCGGTCGTGCTGATCCTCACCTACGTCGCGGGCCTCTACTTCTCGCTGAAGACCCACCGGGACCTCTTCAACCCGGAGTACGAGGACGACGATCGGCGGCAGCTGGTCGACCCGCACCTCTGTCCTGGCCCTGGCGATCGCCGGCGTCCTGGTCGGCGTGATGTCGGAGGTGCTGGTCGGCTCGATCAGCGAGGCGTCGCGATCGGTTGGCCTCTCCGAGTTCTTCATCGGCGTAATCGTCGTCGCCATCGTCGGCAACGCCGCCGAGCACTGGGTCGCCGTCCTGGTCGCGATGAAGAACAAGATGGACCTCTCGGTCAACATCGCGATCGGCTCCAGCGCCCAGGTGGCCCTCTTCGTCGCCCCCGTCCTCGTCTTCGCCTCCTACTTCATCGGCCCGCACCCCCTGGCCCTCGTCTTCAACGGCTTCGAGCTGGGCGCGGTCGTGATCGCGATCCTGATCGCCAACTACGTCACCCAGGACGGCGAGTCGACCTGGTTCGAGGGCGTCCAGCTGCTCGCGGTCTACCTCGTCTTCGGCATCGCCTTCTACTACGCGTAGAGACATCGTCCCTAACGAAAATGGCCAAAAACGTTAGAGACGTGGGCTGACCCTAACGCCGGCGTTAGGGTGCGGCCAGCTCGCCGAGCGCTTTGAGCACGATCTCGTCGTGCGTTTTCGGCGAGACCTTGGGGAAGACTCTGGCGATTTTGCCCTCGGCGTCGATGATGAGGGTCGACCGCTGCACGCCCATGTACTTCTTCCCGTACATCGACTTCTCGACCCAGGTGCCGTAGGCGTCCGCCACGGCGTGGTCGGCGTCGGCGAGCAGGGTGAAGTCGAGATCGAATTTGCCGGCGAATTTGCCCACCGCCTCGACCGGGTCGGGGGAGACCCCGATCACCCGTGCGCCGGCCGCCTTGTAGTCGGCGCGGTGGTCGCGGATGCCGCAGGCTTGGGTCGTGCAGCCCGGTGTGTCGGCGCGAGGATAAAAATACAGTACGACCGTCTGGCCCTTGAGATCGGAGAGCTTGACCGAATCGCCATTCTGATCGAGCAACTCGAAGTCGGGCGCTTTGTCGCCTGTCTGGAACATCGGGGTCGGAGGCTAACTCAAGAGCCCCGCGGTTGATTCCGGCGCCACCGAGCCTCCTGCAACAATGTCCAAGCGATGAAGCCCCATGCTCCCACCGCTGGGCCTGTCGAGAAAGGCAAGCTGCGCTTTGGCCTGCCTGGCAGCGCCAAGGAGCGTGGCGAGCGGATCAAGGCCGCGATCAAGGCCAATCGCGAGACGCTGCGTCGGCTTGCGAAGTAGCCCTTGACGGTCTACCTGGAGCTGGGCGACTACTGCGAGATCGCCGCGGAACTACTCGGGACAAGCGCCGAGCAAATCGCTCGCCTACCGAGAATCGCGCTTGCCGATTCCGCCCTGGCTGCGCCGGGGGCCGGTTTTGGCGATCAAGACGCCTATCCGGATTTGATCGAAAAGGCTGCCGTCTTGGTCGAGCATCTGGCACGAAACCATCCGCTTCCCGACGGCAACAAGCGAGCCGCCTTCCTATCGGTGTGGCTATTCATGGAACAGAACGACCGTCCCTTTGTCGGCGAAGCACCAGACACCGACGTGCCGATGGTGGAGAAGATCGCCACCGGCGAAGCGACTCCAAACGAAATCATCAGTTGGCTGGAGAAACGCACCGCCTCCCCCCGATGACACTTGCCCTGACGATTCTCGGCGGCGTTGCAGCCGCCGCAGTTGCCGCGGTTCTAGCTCATCGCTTGATCGAGCAAGGCCTTGCGGACATTCAGCTTCTCGGCTCCGAAGAGCAAGTGGCAATGGCTATCCGTGTCGGGCGCCAGTTGGCTGCGGAGCGCCGTGCGGACTTTGATGACTTGCTTCTATCCCTTCGGAATGACCTCAGGAAAGAGCTTGACCTTGAGCCACTTGCTTCAACCCCCTCTCATGTCAGGGTCGTAAAGGGCGACTAACGACAGCGGGGTGTGTCGGCGCGGGGGTAGAAGTAGAGGACTACGGTCTCGCCCTTGAGGTCCGAGAGGCTGACCTCGCTGCCTTCCTGGTCGGGGAGGTTGAAGTCGGGTGCGTCGTCGCCGGCTTCGAGCATCTACTCGAGGTCCTCGCGGCCGGGGTCCTGGCCGTTCTCGCCCTCGTCGCGCTCCTCGTCGCCCTGTTCCAGCGCGGTTTCGGAGACCGAGCCGGTCGAGCCGGGGTGGTAGCTGGTCTGGAAGCTCTCCAGCACCCGGTCGCGGCTGTCTTCGTCGACCGGCACCTCGTCGGAGATGCGCACCCAGTCGGCGCCCTCGTAGGCCTCCATGTTGAAGACCTCCTGGTCGAGCGAGGTCGAGTCGTCGACGACGACCAGCACCTCGGTCTGCGGGTTGAAGTAGGTCCCGGGCTGCATCAGCAGCTCCTCGACCTCGTAGAGGTTCTCCTCGGCGGCGCCTGCCATCAGTCGCCCAATCCTATGAAATCGGCGACCTGGCGCTCGACCTCGGCCTCGACGTCGAGCGGCTCCTTGCCGGCGCGCATGCGCCTTTCGTTGCGGGCGACGACCAGCTCGCGCACCTCGGCGCGGAGCTTCTCGTCGAGGCCGGCCTTGCCGGGGTTCGCGGCGGCCTCGCTCTCGAGCAGCAGGCTCATCTCGGCCTCGACATCGAGTGGCGCTTCGCCGCGCCGTAAGCGCCGGTAGGACTTCGCCTCGAGCATCTGGCGGGTCTCGGCCGCCTGGACCGCCCTGTCGAGCGGCTGCGCCGGCCGCTCGATTCGCGGCGGCGGCATCGAGTGCATCACGCCGAAGCGCCCTTTGCCGATCTCGTCCCAGGCCGCTCCGGAGCGGGCGAAGCTGAAGGCGGCGATCGGCAGGATGAAGAGCGTGATCGCGGCCAGCGCGTAGCCGCTCTGCACGTTGGTCAATGCCAGGGGCCAGACCATCGTCCAAGGGTAGGGGTCTCGCCCTGGCGCTGCCATCCGGTAGCCTTTGGCTTGGTTGACTGACCAGTCAATCGGTGGTCGTCGCCCTGCGGCGAGGCCGCGTGAAAAGACTTACGCACCGACAAGAAGGAGCCTCGACCAGTGGTTGACTTCACCCTCACCGACGAGCAGAAAGACCTGCGCGAGCTCGCGCACAACTTCGCCGAGAAAGAGATGCGCAGGGTCGCCTGGGAGTACGACAAGGACGGCACCTGGCCCCAGGACATCATCGACATGGCCTGGGAGGTCGGGTTGATGAACACCCACATCCCCGAGGCCTACGGCGGGCCCGGCCTCGACTACCTCTCCGGCTGCCTGATCGAGGAGGAGATGGGCTGGGGCTGCTCCGGCATCGGCACCACGCTGATGGCCAACGGCCTCGCCTCGGCGCCGATCACGCTCGGCGGCTCCGAGGAGACCAAGAAGAAGTACCTCGGCATGCTGACCGAAGACAAGAAGCTCGCTTCCTTCTGCCTGACCGAGCCCGACGCCGGCTCGGACGTCAGCGGCATGAAGACCAAGGCCGTGAAGAAGGGCGACAAGTACGTCATCAGCGGCTCCAAGTGCTTCATCACCAACGGCACCTACGCCGACTACTTCACCGTCTACGCCAAGACCGATCCCGAGGCCGGTCATCGCGGGATCAGCGCCTTCGTCGTCGACGCCGACCTCCCCGGGGTCTCCGTCGACAAGAAGGAGGACAAGATGGGCCAGCGGGCATCGAACACCGCGACCATCTCCTTCGACGAAGTCGAGATTCCGGCCGAGAACCTGATCGGCGAGGAAAACAAGGGCTTCAAGCTGGCGATGATGACCCTCGACCGCACCCGCCCCGGCGTCTCGGCGATGGCCGTCGGCATCGGCCGCGCCGCCCTCGAGTACGCCACCGAGTACTCCAAGGAAAGGGTCCAGTTCGGCGTGCCGATCGCGATGCACCAGGCGATCCAGTTCATGATCGCCGACATGGCGACCAAGGTCGAGGCCGGCCGCCTGCTGGTCTGGAACTCGGCGGTCATGCTCGACCAGGGCGTGCGCAACAGCAAGGTCTCTTCGATGGCCAAGCGCTTCGCCGCCGACTCGGCGATGGAGATCGCCGTCGACGCCGTGCAGGTCTACGGCGGCTACGGCTTCATCAAGGAGTACCCGGTCGAGAAGCTGATGCGCGACGCCAAGATCATGCAGCTCTACGAGGGGACCAGCCAGATCCAGCGCCTGGTGATCGCCAAAGAAGTGCTGCTGCCGCGCGCAGTCGACGAGCCCACTCCCGAGGCCGAGGCCAAGGCGGCAAAGGAGTCCGAGGGCAGCCAGTCCGAGCAGGCGGCTGCGACGGTCTGAGGGCCTGTCCCAATAGGGGTTCCGCTTAACTTTTTCGGTGGATCGTGGTTGGGCTGGCGCCCGGGCGCGGTAGACGAAAAAGTACAAGACGCTCCACCCCTACCGGGACAGGCCCTGAGTGCGTTATTGCCGGTGAGCTAGGCGCGCTGGGTGGTGCGGGCGGCCTTTTGGCGCCGCAGCTTGTCGAGCTCTACCTTGCGCAGGCGGACCGACTCGGGGGTCACTTCGACGCACTCGTCCTCGCGCAGGAACTCGACCGCGGCTTCGAGCGAGAGGCGGGTCGGCGGGGCCATGCGCTCGAGCACATCGGCGCTGGCGGCGCGCATGTTGGTCTGCTGCTTTTCCTTGGTCGCGTTGACGTCGATGTCCTCCGCGCGGGCGTTCTCGCCGATGATCATCCCCTCGTAGACCTCCTCGCCGGGGCCGACGAAGAGCGTGCCGCGATCCTGCAGCCCGATCAGCGCGTAGCCGGCGGTCTTGCCCCGGCGGTCGGCGACGATCGAGCCGGTCGGGCGCAGGCGCAGCTCGCCGGCCCAGCGCTCCCAACTCTCGAAGACGTGGTGCATCACCCCGGTGCCGCGGGTCTCGGTGAGGAACTCGGTGCGGAAGCCGATCAGCCCGCGCGCCGGGACCAGGTATTCCATCCGCACCCAGCCGGTGTCGTGGTTGGCCATCTGCTCCAGCCGTCCCTTGCGCCCCGCCAGCAGCTGGGTGATCGTGCCGACGTGTTCCTCGGGGGCGTCGATCGAGAGCCGCTCGACCGGCTCATGCAGCTTGCCGTCGATCTCCTGGGTCAGCACGCGCGGCTGGCCGGCGGTCAGCTCGAAGCCCTCGCGGCGCATCAGCTCGAGCAGGACGACCAGCTGCAGCTCGCCGCGCCCCTGCACCTCCCAGGCATCGGGGCGCTCGGTGTCGTTGACCCGGATCGAGACGTTGCCGACCAGCTCGGTGTCGAGCCGGTCGCGGACCTGGCGGGCGGTCAGCTTGCTGCCCTCCGTGCCGGCGAGGGGCGAGGTGTTGATCCCGAGCACGATCGAGAGCGAGGGCTCGTCGACGGTGATCACCGGCAGCGGCCGCGGATCGGCCGGATCCGCGAGGGTCTCCCCGATCGTCACCTCTTCCATCCCGGCGACGGCGATGATCTCGCCGGGGCCGGCCTCCTCGGCAGGCACCCGGTCGAGCGCCTCGGTGATGTAGAGCTCGGAGACGGTGGCCCGCTCGATCGTCCCGTCGGCCCGGCACCAGGCGATCTGCTGGCCGGCCCGGATCGTGCCGTTGTGGACCCGGCAGAGCGCCAGGCGGCCGACGTAGGGCGAGGCGTCGAGATTGGTCACGTGCGCCTGCAGCGGGTGGTCGGGGTCGTACTCGGGCGCCGGGATCTTCTCCAGCATCAGCTCCATCAGCGGCGAGAGGTCGCTGCCCTCGACGCCCTCCTCCAGCGAGGCCCAGCCGGCCTTGGCGTTGGTGTAGACGATCGGGAAGTCGATCTGCTCGGAGTCGGCGTCGAGGTCGAGGAAGAGCTCGTAGACCTCGTCGACGACCTCGGCGATGCGGGCGTCGGGCCGGTCGACCTTGTTGACGACGAGGATCACCGGCAGCTTCGCCTCCAGCGCCTTGCGCAGCACGAAGCGGGTCTGGGGGAGCGGGCCCTCGGAGGCGTCGACGAGGAGCAGCACGCCGTCGACCATGGTCAGCCCGCGCTCGACCTCGCCGCCGAAGTCCGCGTGGCCCGGGGTGTCGACGATGTTGAGCTTCACCCCGTTGAAGTTGACCGCGGTGTTCTTGGCGAGGATCGTGATCCCCTTCTCGCGCTCGAGGTCCATCGAGTCCATCACCCGCTCGGCCACGTCCTGGCCCTTGCGGAAGGCGCCGGACTGCCAGAGCATCGCGTCGACCAAGGTCGTCTTGCCGTGGTCGACGTGAGCCACGATGGCAATATTTCGGAGGTCGTCTCGTCGGGTCATTTGCTCAAATCGCTCACTTCGTCTTTTTGCGTCCATATGGACTCATAAGGGCGAAGTCAGCGGCGTTGAAGGATAGGGCGGGCAAAGAAGAGGCCCGCTGGAATGGCGGGCCTCCTTGCTGCTGAAGTGCGGTACGCGACTACGAGGTCTGCTGAACGCTCGCCGCGGCGGGGCCCTTGGGGCCTTCCTCGGACTCGTAGCTCACCTTGGCGCCCTCGGCCAGGGACTTGAAGCCCTCACCCAGGATCGCGCTGTGATGGACGAAGACGTCCTTCGAGCCGTCATCGGGCGTAATGAACCCGTAGCCCTTGTCGTCGCTGAACCACTTGACTGTTCCAGTCGGCATGAATTGCCTCCACTTGATGTGCTGCGAACGCGGAGGCTTCGGTAAAGCAACGACGCGAGCGCTAGACACGACTTTGCCGGATATCGATCCGACCTAACGCGCGGACCGTAGCAGGGATCGGGGGCGCGGCGCGGCGCTCGGATGGGCGTCTAGCCGTGTTGGGTGGGGAGGAGGCCAGTCGATACCGTGAGCCAGATGACCCGAGCGCGGAGATCGCCCGTCCGGGCGGGCGGGACCTCGGTTGCCCTGCTGGGGCTGATTCTGGCGCTCGTCGCGCCGGCAGCGCAGGCCGGAAAGCTGGGCCTGCCGCGGTCGGGACCGGGCAGCCCGTTGCGCGACGGCAACCGGGTTCTGGTCGAAGTGCGCTTCGACGGCGGGGCCACCGCCGGCGTCGACCGCCTTCGCGAAGCCGGGGCGCAGATCGTCGATGTCAGCCGTCGCTACCAGACGGTGACGGTCGCGGCGAAGCCCGCGGACCTGCACGCGCTCGCTGCCGCGCCTCGGGTCGTCGAAGCCTCGAAGGTGCTCACCCCCGTCCTTGCCGCGACCGAATGCCAGGGGCTCGTCACCTCCGAGGGCGATCAGCAGTTGAGCGCCCTCGCAGCCCGCGAAGCCTTCGGCGTCGACGGCAGCGGCGTTGGGGTCGGCATCCTCTCCGATTCCTTCAACCGGGCCGGCAAAGCCCACACCCACGCCGCGGAAGACATCGCCGGCGGCGATCTGCCCGGTCCCGGCAATCCCTGCGGCCGCACCACGCCGGTCGACATCCTCGACGATCCCCTGGAATCCGCGGAAGCCGACGACGAGGGCCGTGCGATGGCGCAGATCGTCCACGACCTGGCGCCGGGCGCGGCGCTCTCCTTCGCCACCGCCTTTACCGGGGAAACGAGCTTCGCCGGCAACATCGAACGGCTCGCTGCGCCGCCGGCAAGCGGTGGCGCAGGGGCGAGCGTGGTCGTCGACGACGTCTTCTACCCCGAAGAGCCCTTCTTTCAAGACGGCCCGGTCGCCGACGCGATCAATCGAGTGACCGCGGGCGGGGTTGCCTACTTCTCCGCGGCGGGGAACGACAACGTGATCGGCGGCGGCGCGGACGTCGCCTCCTACCAGGCGCCCTTCCGCGATGCCGAATCGTGCCCGACCGGCGTGCCCGGTACCGAGACGCACTGCATGGACTTCGATCCCGAAGAACCGGATGTCGACAACACCTATGACCTCGAAGTCAAACCCGGTGGCAAGGTCCTGCTCGACCTGCAGTGGGCAGAACCCTGGTTCGGCGTGGAAACCAACCTCGACGCATACCTGCTCGACGGCTCGGGGAATCTGCTGGCGGAAAGCACCAACGAAAACAAAACGAAGCCGTTCGAGCTGCTCACCTGGACGAACAAAACCGCCGCGACCGAAGTGGTCGGCCTGGCGATTGCCCGGCATTCGGGAACAGCAAGCCCGACGCTCAAGTTCGTCCAGCTCGGCAACGGCTCCACGAAGGTCGTGCCGACGGCGGAACAGCTCGAAACGTCGGCCGGCGACGAAATCGGCCCGACGGTCGTCGGCCACAGTGGTGCGGCGTCGGCGGTGAGCCTCGGCGCCGTCAACGCCGAAGACGCCTCCGAGCCCGAGCCCTACTCCTCGCGCGGCCCGGTCGATCACGAGTTCGGACCGGTCCGCGCATCCGCCGAAGCGGCCGAACCGATCCCCACGCAGGAAATAGCCAAGCCCGACCTCGTCGCCACCGATTGCAACCGGACCACCTTCTTCCAGCCGCCGGAAGTCTTCGGCGCCTTCCGCTTCTGCGGCACCTCGGCCGCGGCGCCGCACGCCGCCGCGGTCGCGGCGCTGATGAAGCAGTCGAATCCGCCGCTGCCCTACGCCCAGCTTCGCTCAGCGCTGGCGGCAAGCGCAACGCCCGTCGGCAGTTTTGGGCCCGACGCCGTGGGGGCGGGGCTGATCAACGCCTATGGCGCCGTCAACAGCGTTGCCCTGCCGCCGAAGATCACGATCACAGCGCGGCCGCCGGCGCTGGGCAAACTGCGCCGGCCGAGTATCGCCTTCACCGCCAACCGCCCGGTCACCTTCACCTGCTCGCTCGACGGCGGCGAGCTGCAGCCGTGCAGCTCGCCCTTCGTCCCGCCGGCGCCGCTTGCCGACGGCGTCCACGGCTTCGTCGTGCGGGGCGTCGATGTCTCCGGCCGGATCGGGACGAGCGAGCTGGTCGAATTCAAGATCGACGGCAAGCGCCCGCGCACCTTCTTCCGCAGACACCCGCCGAAGACGATCCGCACCCACAGCCGGCGGGCGAAGGCGACCTTCCTCTTCGGCTCCAACGAGCGCGGCGTCACCTTCGTCTGCAAAGTCGACGCCGGCTTTCAGCGCTTCTGTAAGCCGCGCATGGTCAAGCGCTTCCGGGTCGGCAAGCATGTGGTCTCGGTCAGGGCCCGCGATGCGGCAGGCAACGTCGACAGCTCGCCGGCCGTGTTCCGCTTTCAGGTCAAGCGGGTCGGCTGAGCCGTTCTGCCAGGCCCGAGTGGCGGCCGCCGCTGTCGTCGCGCCGCACCGCTGCCTCCAGCGCCGCTCGGTCTCCGATCAGCACGCAGCTGCTGCGGGCGCGGGTGATCGCGGTGTAGAGCAGCGGGCGGGTCAGCATCCGCGAGTGGGAGCGGTGGCAGACGCCGACGACGACCGGGACCTCGCAGCCCTGTGCCTTGTGGACCGAGATCGCGTAGGCGAGCCGCAGCGTCGCGGTCTCGCCGTAGGGGATGGTCGAGCGAGTCGCCCTCGTCGGTGTCGACGAGGATCTCTTCCTCGTCGGGATCGTCGTCGCGAAGGAAGACGATCGAGCCGTTCATCAGCCCCAGCTCGTGCGAGTTGCGGGTCTGGATCAGGCGGTCGCCGACCCGGAAGCGGTCGCCCACCGCTCGCTTGCCGTCGTGGGTTGAGCCGCTCCCGCAGGCGCTCGTTGAGGGCGTCGATCCCGACCGCCCCGCGGTACATCGGCGCCAGCACCTGGACCTCGCGGATCGGGTCGACGCCGAAGCGCGCCGGCGCCCGCTCGGCGACCACCTCGACCACCGTCTCCAGCGCCGCGCTCGGGATTGGGTCGTTCGATGAAGAAGAAGTCGTGGTCCTGGTCCTCGGTGCGGCTCAGGTGGGGCGGGCGGCCCTGGTTGATCTCGTGGGCGGCGGTGGTGATCATCGAGCGGGCCGCCTGGCGGAAGATCTGGGTGAGCCGGACCACGGGCGCGATGCCTGACGCGATCAGGTCCTCGAACGGCTTGCCGGCGCCGATCGGCGGCAGCTGGTCGGCGTCGCCGACGAAGACGACGTGGGTCGACTCGGCGAGGCCGCCGAGCAGCATCTCGATCAGGCGCAGGTTGAGCATCGAGGACTCGTCGACGACGACCAGCTCGCGCCGGCAGCGGGTGGCCGGGCTTGAAGGCGGGCTCGCGGCCCGGCGCCCACTCGAGCATGCGGTGGATCGTCTGCGCCTCGTGGCCGGTCGCTTCCTCGAGGCGGCGGGCGGCGCGCCCGGTCGGTGCGCAGAGGGCGATGCGCAGACCGGCCGCTTCCGGCCTCGGCGACGATCGCCCGCGTGCAGGCCGTCTTGCCGACGCCCGGGCCGCCGGTCAGAACCGAGATCGCGTGACGCCGAAGGCGCCGCGCACGGCCGACCACTGCTCGTCGGTCAGCTCCGTGTCCTCGGCATCCTGAGGCGGCGTCTCGCCCGGGTCGTGGTCGAGGTGCGGCGGGGCCAGGGCGCGGGCGGCGAGCGTCGCGCGCCACGGCGACCTCGCTGGCGTGGGTGAGCTCGCGGTAGACGCGGCCTTCGTCGACGAGAGCCCGCGAGCTTCGCCGAGCACCTCGGGGTCGGGGTCGAGTCCGAGCAGCTTGCGGTCCGCGCGGTCAGCTCCGCCAGGGGCAGGTAGCTGTTGCCCTGCTGCTCGGCCTCGGCCAGGGCGTAGACGGCGGCGGCCTGGGCGCGGCGGCTCGACTCCGGCGGCACGTCGGCGGCGAGGGCGATCTTGTCGGCGCGGGCGAAGCCGACCCCGTGCGACCTCGGTCAGCCGGTAGGGGTCCTCGTGCAGGATCGCCATCGAACGCTCGCCGAAGCGGGCGTGGATCGGTGCCGCCAGGTGCGCCAGGCCGTGCGGCGCGAGCTGGACGTGCAGGTCGCGGATCGGCGCGGCTGGCGTGCCAGGACTCGGCCGCGATCGCGGCCTGATCGCCGCTGACTCCGCGCAGCGAGGCGAAGACGCCCTGCGGGTCGGCCGCGATCGCGCCGCAGCACACCCTCGCCGTGCTCGTCGACCAGGCGTTCGGCGCGGGCCGGGCCGATGTGGCGCAGCGAGGTCAGGTAGGCGATGCGGCCCTCGCGGTCGGCCGGGTCGAGCGGCAGCGCTCCCTGGGCACGCAGCTGGCGGCCGTAGCGGGTGTGCGTCTGCCACTCGCCGCTGACTTCGGCGCGGTCGCCGACGCCCAGGTGTGCGACCGGCCCGACCAGGGCGAAGCCCTCGCCCGACTCGGCGTCCTGGACCTCGCAGCACCGCGTAGCCGTCGTCCTCGGCGCAGAAGATGACGCCGAGCACCTCGACCGTTGCCGAGTGTCCCGGGGCGTCGGTGTCGAAGAGCGTCGTCGTGCCGTCCACGCCTTCAAAGCTAGCCTCTGCCCAAGATGAGCAAAAGGCCGAGTTCCGGACTATGCGACAGCTGCGCGCACCAGCAGCTGGTTCCGAACACGCGCGGGTCGGTCTTCTCGCTCTGCCTGCGCTCGCGAACCGACCCGCGCTATCCCCGCTACCCGCGGGTTCCGGTCACCGCCTGTCCCGGCCACGAGCGGCGCCGGGACGGGCGATTGACGATCGATCTCTCCTAGGCTGCGGCCATCGGGTCGGGCTCGCCGAGCTTGGTGATGTCCGGGCGCGTCGTAGGTCTCGCCGACCTTGCCGCCGATGCACCAGGATGCGGATGCCCTCGTCGCCCGGCCAGACCTTGCGCGTGACGCCGGGGCCGACCCGGGCGACGTGGTCGTCGTCGAGCGGGAAGCGCTCGCCCTCGATCTCGATCTCGCCGGAGCCGCGCAGGGTGACGTAGACCTCCTCCTGGCCGTCCTGCTCGTGGTCGTGCTCGGGGTAGTTCTCGTAGTTGGGCGGCATGTCGATGATCTGCATGCCGAACGATTCGACCCCGAGCTCTGCCCGGGCCCGCTTGAAGCCGCCGCCGAAGACGGCCTCCATCTCGTCGATCTTTTTGACCGCGTGTTTGCTCATCTCTCCTCCGTCAAGTTTGCTTGTTCCCAGAGGGACTGGAATGACCGATCCTAGTCTTCGAGTACGCTCGGGACGTGGTGGGTCGACCAATTGGCGAGTTGCCGTGATGACCGAGGCGAGCACTGCGAACGATGCCGCCGCGGACTTCGTCCGTCGCTTCGCCGAGTACTGGCAGGCGCCGACCCCGCAGGGCCTTGAGACGGTGCTGGCCGAGCGAGTGCGGCTGGTGGCGCCGCTGACGCCGGTTGCCCACACGCTGGAGGAGGGGCAGCGCGCCTTTGCCGAGCTCTTCGAGCTGATCGCCGGCATGACCGCCGAGGTGCACCGTTGGGGCGCCACGGCCGACGGCGTCCTGATCGAGTTCACGATCAGCGGCACCGCCGGTGGCAAGCCGATCAGCTGGGACGCGGTCGACCGATTCGTCGTCGGCGAGGACGGCCTCGCCACCGAACGCGTCTCCTACTTCGACTCTGGCCCGATCGTTCTGGCCGCCGCTACTCGTCCTCGCACCTGGCCAGGGTTTCTCCGCACTCGCCTGCGCCAGATGCGCCGCTGATCCAATCCGGCGCTCAGTCGAGCAGGCCGACCTGGCGCAGGATCGAGACCGAGTCCGAGTAGACGTCCTTGCGCTTGATCAGGCCGTCCTCGAAGGGGATCACGTCGACCCCGTCCCAGCTGACCGACTTCCCGGACGGCGGCGCCTCGAGATCGCCGCGACGCATGGTGTTCGAGTGGGTGGCGGTGGCCGTCCACTCCTGGGTGACGACGCCCTCGCGCACGTAGAGCCGTCGCGTCTCGAACTTCATGTCGGGCCAGGCCTCGAAGATCTTGGCGATGTGCCCCCGCACCTCGTGGCCGCTCGCCGTCTCGCCGGCGGTGTGGTTGGCGAAGACCATGTCGGGCGCGTGCATGGCGACGATCGCATCGAGGTCCTGCGCGTTCCAGGCCTCGTTGTAGCGCCCGATCGCCTCGGTCAGAGCTTCGATGCCGTCGCGTTCGCCCACGCTGGAACTGTAACCGGGATCGCGCTGCGCGGAAGACGCGCGGTTCTGCGCGCCACGCGCGCGTTGGGACCGCCTAGCGTCGTGAGCACCGCTACTCACCGAAAGGTTGACATCAGATGACAACATCTCTAGCATCACACATCATGCCTCGCACGACCCTCGATCTGGACGCCACCGTGCTCGCCGACCTGCGCCGCCGCGCTGCCGCGGAAGGGAAGAGCATGGGCCAGTTCGCATCCGAGCTGTTGGCCGGCAGCATGAGCGCGGAAGCGTTGGTCGAGCCGCGGCCGTTGAGCTGGGCAACCAAGGACATGGGACGGTTCAAGGTCGATCTCGAGGACAAGGAGGCCGTCTGGAGCCTGCTCGACCGCGAGGAACTCGAAAGGGGCGAGCGTTGAGTGCCGCGATCGACACCAACATCCTGCTCTACGCCACCAACTCGAGCAGCGAGTCCTTCGAGGTCGCGCGCGACTTGGTCGAGCGGCTCGGGCGCGGTCCCGAGCTCCTCTACGTGTTCTGGCCCGTGGCGATGGGGTTCCTGAGGCTTTCGACCAATCCGGCGCTCACCGACAAACCTCTCTCCCCGTCCGAAGCGCTCTCGTCGCTGAGCGATCTGATCGAACGCAACCACGTTCGCACTCCAGGCGAGGCGTCGAATTTCCTCTCCGTCTACCGAGAAACCGCTTCGGCCGCGACCCGCGGCAAGGATGTCACCGACGCCCACATCGCCGCCCTGATGCGCCAGCACGGCGTCAGCACCATCTACACCCGCGACCGAGACTTCCGCCGCTTCGACGGGATCAGGGTCGAAGACCCGTTTGGTTCGTAACCCAGCCTGAGGGGGTGGGATGGAGGTAGCCCACAACCTCCCGCGGAGCTGTCCTAGTACGAGGGGATCAGTTCGAATCGAGCTCGACCGTGTATACGGTAGATCGAGAAGTCGGCATCGAGGGTGAAGATGCGCTTTGCGTTGTGCTCCTCGGCGAGGGCGACGAGCGTCGCGTCGGCCAGATCCATCGGACGGTCCGCGTAGCGCTCCATCAGCTTTGCGATGCGCTCGGTGGAGTCCGTTGGTTGCTCCGCGATCGATAGGTCTTCGTTCAGCACGAGCTGCCAGAGGGCTTTCTGGCCGGTCCATGCGCCAGCGCGACCGATGAGATACATCGCCTCGGTGAATGCCGCCCATGTTGTTACGAGCGGTAGTTGGATCGATCGCAGGGTCGAGACGCAGAGTTCGTGGTCCGGCTCGCCGGCGTCGATCAGCGCGACGAGTGGGCCCGCGTCGACGAGCGTCATCGTGGCCTACCGCGATGCTTGCGATCGACAAGGTCGGCAAAGGCCGCTCCCGTGTCTCGAGCTTGGTCGAGGTTGGTCTTGACGGCGCCGATCGCGTAGGCGAGACGCTTGCTTGGATCGCCGGCCAAGGTGCGCTCGGCCCGTTCGGAGGCCGCCTGTCGCAGAAACTCGGAGACCGAGGATTCCTCGATCGCAGCCGCCCGCCGCACGCGCTCGTCCAAGCCTGAATCGAGTCGGAGACTTCTCATATCGGCACTGTATCACGCCATTCATAGAATGTGATACAGAAGTCGCGCGTCTTTGCGCCAAGTGTCTCGCAAAAGTGTGAAGAATCCATATCCATGGTCGACGACTTGCCGATTCTTCTCTTTATTTCGCCGGGGGAGTTCCAGGCCTGGCTGGAGGACAACCATGCCGCCTCGCCCGGCATCTGGTTGAAGATCGCCAAGAAAGGGTCCGGCATCGCGAGCGTCACCTATGCGGAGGCGCTGGAGCTGGCGCTCTGCTTCGGCTGGATCGACAGCCAGAAGCGTGGCTTCGACGAGAGGCACTTCCTGCAGCGCTTCACTCCGCGGCGCCCGCGGGGCAAGTGGTCGCTGATCAATCGTGAGAAGGCGGAAGGCCTGATTGCCTCCGGTGCGATGCGCCCCGCCGGGCTGGCGGAGGTCGAGGCGGCCAAGGCCGACGGCCGCTGGGAGGCTGCCTATGCCGGCCAGCGCACTGCCGAGATCCCTGAGGACCTGCAGCACGAGCTGGACCGCAGCAAGGCGGCGGGAGAGTTCTTCGCCACGCTCGACAGCGCCAACCGCTACGCGATCCTCTACCGCCTACAGGAGGCGAAGAGGCCTGAGACGCGAGAGCGCCGCCTGCGGAAGTTCGTCGCGATGCTGGAGCGGGGCGAGAAGATTCACGGCTGACGGGCCGATGCTGCCGCGGCCGGGCCGACTACGCGGTCGGTTCGCTTGGGTTATCTGCGAATGCCGAGCGGGCGGCCTTTAGGCCGAGGCCGGCCCGCTCGAAGTAGCCGTAGGTCCCTTCGTCGAGCAGCTCCCGCGCCGCTTCTACCGCGGCGCCGAGGGCCGCGTAGGCGAAGGCGCCGCCTACCGAGACGCGCCGGACTCCGGCGGCTGCGAGTTCGGCGACGGAGGGGGCGCCGGGGCGGCCGAGGACGTTGACCGGTCGGTCCACGGAGGTCACGACTTGGCGAATGTCCTCGATCCGGGCGAGGCCCGGGGCGTAGAGAACGTCGGCACCCGCCTCCTGGTAGGCCTGCAGGCGGGCGATCGTGTCGCTGAGGTCGGTGACGCCGTAAAGGTGGTTCTCGGCCCGTGCCGTGAGAACGAGCTGCGACGGCCCGCCGTGCGCGACCTCGGCCGCCGCGGCGATCCGCTCGGCAGCGAGGCCGACGTCGTAGATCTTCTCCTCACGTCTCGTGTAGTCCTCGACCGAGGCCCCGGCGAGGCCGGCGCCCAGCGCCATCCGCATCGTCTCGGCAACCCCGGCCGGGTCGTCGGCGAAGCCGTTCTCAAGGTCGGCGGAGACCGGCAGCTCGGTCGCCTCGACGATTGCGGCAGCGCTCGCGATCGCCTCCTCGAGCGACATCGATCCGTCGAGCCGGCCCAGCGTCGCCGCCGAGCCGCCGCTCGTCGTCGCCAGCGCCTCGAAGCCGAGCGAGGCGAACAGCTTCGCCGAGCCAGGGTCCCAGGGATTGGGGAGCAGCAGGAGCCCGTCGCCTTCGTGCAGGGCCTTGAACCTCTCGGTGCGATTCGCCTGGGTGCTCATCGGCTCTCGAATCTACTCGCTTCCAACCCCGCGCCCGGCCGTACACTCGGCAAGCGATGGATCGCGCTCTGCTCGACCGTACGCTCGCCGGCGCCGGCGAGCCCGACTACCGCGCCTCCCAGGTCTGGGAGTGGGTCGCGCGCGGGGCCGGCTCCTACGAGGAGATGACCAACCTCCCGGCGGCGCTGCGCGAGCGGCTCGCCGCGGTGGTGCCACTCTCGACCCTCTCGGTCCAGACGGAGGCGAAGTCCGACGACGGCACCGTGAAGGCGCTCTTCCACACGGTCGACGGGCGCCCGATCGAGGCGGTGCTGATGCGCTACCGCGACGGCCGGCGCTCGGTCTGCCTCTCCTCTCAGTCGGGCTGTCCCCTGACCTGCTCCTTCTGCGCCACCGGGCAGATGAAGTTCGGCCGCAACCTCAGCGCCGACGAGATCCTCGACCAGGCGCTGCACTTCCGCCGCGGCGAAGCGATCGACCACGTCGTCTTCATGGGGATGGGGGAGCCGACGATGAACCTCGACGCGGTCCTCGCCGCCTGCGAGCGGCTGCCGGAGCTCGGCGTCACCCACCGCCGCACGGCGATCTCCACGGTTGGCTGGGTGCCCGGCATCGACCGCCTCGCCGAGACCGCGATGCCGGTCAGCCTGGCGCTCTCGCTGCACGCCCCCAACGACGGCCTGCGCTCCCAATTGATGCCGGTCAACGACCGCTACCCGCTGGCCGAGGTGCTCGGCGCCTGCGAGCGCTACCGGGTCCGCCGCCGCCGCAAGGTCTTCGTCGAGTACGTGATGCTCGATCGCGTCAACGATCACCCCGAGCACGCCCGCGAACTGGCCGCGCTGCTCGACTCGCGCGCCTACAAGGTCAACCTGATCCCCTACAACCCGACCGGCGCCTACGACGGCTCCCCACCCGAGCGGATCGAGCGCTTCCGTTCGATCCTCGCCGAGCACCGCCTCACCGCCACCGTCCGCCTAACCCGCGGCCGCGACATCGACGCGGCCTGCGGCCAGCTCGCTGCCTCTCGCTCCTAACTGGCTGGTCAGCCAAATACCATACGTTCGATGCCGACCGAGACCCCGACGAGCTCGCGGCGGGTGCCGCCGCCCAAGCAGCTCAGCGCCAACCCGGTCGTGCGCGTGCTCGACGACGCCAGGGCCGAGGTCAAGGTTCGCTGCACGGGGCTCCTATCCGCCCGGGCCGCAGAGCTTCAGCTTCGGCCGGACCCTGCAGGCGGCTCGCGACCCGCTGCCGCTGCTGCTCTCCCTGTATGAGGAGCATGGGCCGATCTTCAGCGCCCGCCTGCTCCACCACCCGGTGATCTTCATGCTCGGGCCGGAGGCCAACCACTTCATCACCGTCGCCCATCCGGAGAACTTCCACTGGCGCGAGTCCAGCTTCGGCGACCTGATCCCGCTGCTCGGCGACGGCCTGCTGACCATCGACGACGCCTACCACGACCGGGCGCGGGAGATCATGATGCCCGCCTTCCATCGCGAGCAGGTCGCGGCGTCGGTTGGGGCGATGGTCGCCGAGGCGACTCCGGCGATCGACCGGCTGCAGCCGGGCGAGGTCGTCGACATCTACGAGTGGATGCGGGGCCTGGCGATGCGGATCGCGATGCGGGCGCTGCTCGGCCTCGATCCCGACGAGGCCGGCAAGGGCGCCGCGGCCGCCGAGCACTTCGAGCGCGCCCTCGGCTTCTACGGGATCGACTTCCACCTGCGGCTGCTGCGCGGCCCTCGCTCGCCCTGGTCGAAGATGGTCCGCTCGCGCGCGGTCCTCGACGAGATCGTCTACGACGAGATCGCCCAGCGTCGCGCCAACCCGGACCCGGACAGGATGGACATCCTCAGCCTCCTGGTCGGCGTGCGCGACGAGGCTGGCGAGGGCTTCACCGACAAGGAGATCCGCGACCAGGCGATGACCCTGATGTTCGCCGGCCACGACACCTCGACCTCGACCCTGACCTTCATGATGCACGAGTTGGCGCGCCACCCCGAGGTGCTCGCGGGGCTCTGCGAGGAGCAGGACCGAGTGCTCGACGGCGCCGCTCCGGACATCGACGTGCTCGAGCGCGAGATGCCCTACCTCGACATGGTCCTCGACGAGGTCCTGCGTCTCTACCCGCCGGCCTGGATCGGCCCGCGCCGGGCCGTGCGCGACTTCGAGTTCAACGGCCACAAGGTCTCTCGCGGCGCCTACGTCAACTATTGCTCATGGGCCAGCCACCGCATTCCCGCGGTCTTCCCCGAGCCGGAGGCCTTCATCCCTGAGCGCTTCACCCGCGAGCGCAAGGCGGCACTGCCGCGCGGCGCCTACGTCCCCTTCGGCGGCGGCCGCCGCATCTGCATCGGCAAGCGCTTCGGCCAGATCGAGGTGAAGCTGGTCGCGACGATGCTGCTCCAGCAACTGCGTCTCGATGCGATGCCCGGCCGCACGATGACGGTCCGCCAGATGCCGACGCTCTCGCCGCGGGGCGGCCTGCAGATGCGCGTTCTGCCCCGCGGCTGAGCGTCGCCTGCCCCTACTTAATGAAGAGCATCTCCTCGTACTTCGGCAGCGGCCAGAGGTCGTCGGCGACGACCTTCTCCAGCTTGTCCGCCGACTCGCGCACGGCGCCGCTCTTGGCGAGCTGCTGGTCGCGCGCGAAGATCGCCAGATCGAGGCCCTCGAGGTCGACCGGCTCGGCGTTGGCCTTCGCCAGCGCGTCGAGCGTCGGTGATCAGCTCGCCGATCAGCGCCTCGACCTCGCCGGCGGCCTGAGCGACGCCCGCCTCCTTGATCAGGGCCAGGTGGCGCAGCGCTGCCGGCAGGATCATCGTCTTGGCGATCGAGAAGGTGGTCTCGGCCTCGATGTTGGCTCGCAGCGCGTACTGCTCGACCCAGACCTCGAAGCGAGACTCCAGCTCCCGCTTGGAGAGGACGCTGTAGTTCTCGAAGGCGGCGACCGACTGGTCGGCCAGCACCTCGAGCAGCGCGTCGGGCGTGGTGCGCAGGTTCTTCAGGCCGCGCTGCTCGGCCTCGGCGTGCCACTCCTCGGAGTAGTTGTCGCCGTCGAAGCAGATCTGCTTGTTGGCGCTGTAGGACTCCTTGACGACCTCGATCACGGCCTCGGCGCCGTCCATGCCGCCGCTGGTCTTCGCCTCCAGCTTGTCGGCGAGCTCGTCGATCGCCTCGGCGACGATCGTGTTCAGCACCGTGTTGGGGAAGGCGAGCGACATGCTCGACCCCAGCGCCCGGAACTCGAACTTGTTGCCGGTGAAGGCGAAGGGCGAGGTCCGGTTGCGGTCGCCGCCGTGCTTGGGCAGTGGCGGCAGCACCGTCGCGCCCAGGTCGAGGAACGAGGCCGGCGTGTGCGGGTCGCCCTCGCCCGTGGCGATCGCCTCGAAGACCTTCTCCAGCTCGCCGCCGAGGAAGATCGAGATGATCGCCGGCGGCGCCTCGTTGGCGCCGAGGCGGTGGTCCTGGCCGATGTCGGCGGCCGAGGCCCGCAGCAGGCCCTGGTGCTTGTTGACCGCCTGGATCACCGCCGCGCAGAAGAAGAGGAAGTGGACGTTGTCGGCCGGCGTGTCGCCCAGGCTCGAGCAGGTTGGAGCCCGTGTCGGTGCCCATCGACCAGTTGTTGTGCTTGCCCGAGCCGTTGACGCCGGCGAAGGGCTTCTCGTGCAGCAGGCAGACCAGGCCGTAGCGGCGGGCGACGCTTTCGCAGGATCCGCATCATCAGCTGCTGGTGGTCGGAGCCGACGTTGGAGTTCTCGAACACCGGCGCGATCTCGTACTGGCCCGGCGCGACCTCGTTGTGGCGGGTCTTGACCGGGATGCCGAGCTTGCGCGCCTCCGAGCTCGGACTCGAGCATGAAGGCGAGCACCCGCTCCGGGATCGTGCCGAAGTAATGGTCGTCGAGCTCCTGGCCCTTCGGCGGCTTGGCGCCGAACAGGGTGCGGCCGGTCGAGATCAGGTCGGGGCGCTCGAAGAAGTACTGCTCGTCGATCAGGAAGTACTCCTGCTCGGGGCCGACCGTGGTGAAGACGCGCTTGCTCTCGCTTGTCGCCGAGCAGGCCCAGCGCCTTGATCGCCGAGCGTGAGAGCGCGTCCATCGAGCGCAGCAGCGGGATCTTGGCGTCGAGCGCCTCGCCGGTCCAGGAGGCGAAGGCGGTCGGGATGCAGAGCAGCGAGCCGTTCGGGTTCTCGAGGATGAAGGCGGGGCTGGTCGGGTCCCAGGCGGTGTAGCCGCGCGCCTCGAAGGTGGCGCGGACGCCGCCGGTGGGGAAGGAGGAGGCGTCGGGCTCGCCCTGGATCAGCTCTTTGCCCGAGAAGCCGGCGAGGGCGCGGCCCTCGCCGCCGGCGGGCTCGAAGAAGGAGTCGTGCTTCTCGGCGGTGGAGCCGGTCAGCGGCTGGAAGACGTGGGTGAAGTGGGTGGCGCCCTTCTCCAGCGCCCAGTCCTTCATCGCGGTCGGCGACCGCGTCGGCGGTGGCCGCGTCGATCGCCTCGCCGGCTTCCAGCGCCGCCCTGCAGCCTCTCGAAGACGTCGCCGGGCAGGCGTTCGCGCTGCACGGCGACGGAGAAGACGTTGGCGCCGAAGGCTTCGTTCTCGGGCTGGGTCAGGTCAGGCGCGCCGAGGGACTCCCCGTTGGAGCTCCACTGCGCTGCGGTCACGTTCTGCTGGCGGATACGGGTCATCGCTCTGGTAGTCCTCGCTTGGCGTCGCGCCCGTCGGCGGGCACGGTCGGTTACCGGTCCACTCCCTTGAGAAGAGCCAAAAGAGCCTAATGGGAGTCGATAAAAGATGCCTTTGTACGGGGGTACAAGGTTCGCGCGGAGCCTTTGTCCCGGACGTCACCGGCGGCAGCCGCCACCGCTGACTTCGTCTTTAGGCGTGCATACGGACTGCTAAAGGCGAAGTCAGCGGATCAAATAGCCTTCGGCCGCCCCCGACCTGAGGAGTTCAAGCCAAATGTTCGTTTCCAAGGCCGCCGTCGTCGGCGGCGGCACCATGGGCGGTGAGATCGCGCAGGCGATCGCCGCCGCCGACATCCCCGTCGTCGTCAAGGACATCGACCAGAAGTTCGTCGACGCCGCGGTCGAGAAGGCCCGCGCCGTCACCGAGGGCCAGCTCGTCCCGCCTGGTCAAGAAGGAGAAGCTGACCCAGGAGCAGGCCGACGCCCGCCTCGCCGAGGTGATGGGCCTCGTCACCGGCACGACCACCTACGCCGAGTTCGGCGACGTCGACTTCGTCGTCGAGGCGGTGCCGGAGCGGATGGAGATCAAGCAGGCCGTCTTCCGCGAGCTCGACGCCGCGACCCCGGGACACGCGATCCTCGCCTCCAACACCTCCTCGCTCTCGATCACCGAGATGGCCGAGTCGACGCTGCGCCCCGACAAGGTCGTCGGCTTCCACTTCTTCTACCCGGCCTCGGTGATGCCGCTGGTCGAGGTGATCGCCGGCGAGGACACCTCCGAGGAGACGGCCACGGTCGCCTACAACTTCGCCCAGGCGATCAAGAAGCAGCCGATCGTCTGCGGTGAGGTCCCCGGCTTCGTCGTCAACCGCATCCTGATGGCGACGATCGGCGAGATCTGGCGCGCCCAGGAGGAGCAGGGCCTCTCGTTGAAGGCGATCGACGAGGCGATAGCCGCCGCCAAAGTCGCGCCGATGGGCCCCTTCTTCCTCACCGACCTGCTCGGCCTCGACACGGTGCTGCACGTCGCCGAGCACCTCGGCGAGTCCTACGGCGAGACCTTCTACGTCCACCAGGGCCTGCAAGCAGCTGGTCGCCGACGGCAAGCTCGGGCGCCAAGTCCGGCGGCGAGGGCTTCTTCAAGGAGGGCGAGCAGAACATCCCCGGCGACGCCGAGCCCGACGCCGAGGAGCTGGTCGCGCTCTTCACCTGCCGCGCGCTGATCGAGGCCTGCCTGCTGGTCGAGGAGGGCGTCTGCTCGGTCCGCGACATCGACCTCGGGATGATGGCCGGCGCCGGCCTCGACCCGCGCCGCGGCCTGCTGCCGCCGTTCTGGAAAGCCGACATCGAGGGGCTCGACGCGGTGCTGGAGCAGATGGAGGGACTGCAGGAGCGCCACGGCGATCGCTTCGCCCCGCCCGTCCTGCTGCGGCGCCTGGTCGCCCAGGGCCGCCTCGGCCTCAAGTCCGGCCAGGGCTTCTATCCCTACCCGCAGCCCGACGAGGGCGAGCAGGCCGAGACGGTGAAGCTGGAGACGCGCGGCGACGTCGCGATCGCCTGGCTCGCCAACGCGCCGATGAACGCCGTCTCGCCCGACGTGATCCGCGACCTGAAGACGGTCTGGGAGCGGGTCAAGGCCTCCGACGAGGTCGGCGCGATGGTGATCGTCTCCTCGGTCCCGGTCGTCTTCTCGGCCGGCGCCGACATCAAGGCCTTCACCCGGATGGACGAAGGCGGCGGCGAGGAGCTGATCCACACCGCCCACGCGCTGCTGCGCGACTTCGGCCAGGCCCGCGTCTCGACCGTCGCCGCGGTCAACGCGATCGCCTTCGGCGGCGGCTGCGAGCTGGCGATGGCCTGCGACGTGCGGATCGCCGCCGAGGCGGCCGTCTTCGGCCAGCCCGAGGTCAAGCTGGGGATCATCCCCGGCTTCGGCGGCACCCAGCGCCTGCCGCGCCTGGTCGGCCCCAACAAGGCGCTGGAGATGAACCTGATCGGCGACGCGATCCTCGCCGGCGAGGCGCTCGAATCCGGCCTCGTCAACCGCGTCGTCCCCGACCACGAGCTGTTCGAGACGGCGCTGATGTGGGGCCGCAAGCTGGCCGCCCAGGCGCCGGTCGCGGTCGAGCAGATCAAGACGCGTCTCGCACGCAGGCGACCTCGACAGGGCATCGAGGCCGAGAAGCAGGGCTTCGCCACCGCCTTCCGCAGCGAGGACGCCAAAGAGGGCATATCGGCGCTTCCTCGGCAAGCGCACCCCCAAGTGGAGCGGCAAGTAGCCGACCGCCTGGGCCGACGGGACTCAAAGTCGCATATATCGCGACTTTCAGTCCCGTCGGCCGAGATGGTGCGGCTCGCCGAGATGGTTCGCGAGTCGCATTCGACCGTTGCGCTGACCGGGGCCGGGGTCTCGGTCCCGTCGGGGATTCCCGACTTCCGCACTCCCGGAGACCGGGCTCTGGGCCAACGTCGACCCGATGGAGGTCGCTCACATCGACGTCTTCGAGCGCGACCCGGGGCGATTCTGGGCTTACTACCGGCCTCGCTTCCAGTCGCTCAGCGACAAGCGGCCCAACCGTGCGCACGAGGCGCTGGCCGAGCTGGAGCGGCGCGGCCTGCTCGAGGGCGTGATCACGCAGAACATCGACCGGCTGCACGGCATCGCCGGCTCGCACAACGTGGTCGAGGTGCACGGCTCGATCGAGACCTCGTCCTGTCGCCAGCTGCGCTGCCTCCTATGGCCTCGACGAGATCGACGCGCTCTTCGACGCCGACGGTGTCGCGCTCTGCGGCGGCTGCGGCGGCCCGGTCAAGCCCGACGTCGTCCTCTTCGGCGAGCTGCTGCCCGAGGGCGCGATGGCGCAGGCGCAGGAGATGGCGGAAAGGGCCGAGCTGCTGATCTGCGTCGGATCGTCGCTGGCCGTCTACCCGGTTGCCGGCCTCCCAGCCGTGACGCTCGAGCGCGGCGGCAAGCTCGCGATCGTCACCAAGGGACCGACGCCCTACGACGGCGATGCCGCAGTGAAGCTCGAAGGCGAGGTCGACGCCGAGCTCGGTGCCCTGCTCGCCGCGCTCGGTTAGCCCGCGCCGGCGTCGGAGGGCGCGGCGAGCGGCCGGATGCTCTGTTCGCTACAGGCCGCGGCGATCGCCTCGTACTGCGGCTCGTCGCGACCCGCGCTGCGAGCGCAGAGCTCCCTTGCTTCCATGTCGCAGGCCTGAATCAGCTCGGCCCCTGTGCGCCCGGCGACGGAGGCGCGGATGCAGCCTGGGGCCGGCGGTGGCTGGCTGTCTCCGGCGGTGGCGAGAAGCAGCGCGGCCAGGGCGATGAAGGTCACCGCAGCGCCGCCGATGACGACGTTGCGCTCCCGCTTCGTCAGCCGTCGCAGGGGGGTGTTGACACGTTGGAAGTGCCCTTCGAGCGGCATCGCGACCACGTTAGCGCAGGCCCCTCGGCTCCGATCTCGACATTTGGGAGAACTGGCTCAGCCGATCTTTAGACGCCTGTACGTACTGGCCGAGGTCGCATCGCGGCAGGGTTGTCGGCGGAAAGCCACGCTACTCGGCGTATCGACGAGAAAGGAAACACCGGATCAATGGATTGGTTGAGCGTAGGTGCCATACCTTGGTTGAGCGAAGGTGCCAATTCATGGCAGCTCACCGCGGCGACTCTGGTCGGCCTGATGAGCATCCCCGGGCTGGTCGTTCTCTACGGCGGCGTGATGCAGAAGCGCTGGTCGGTGAACTCGATGATGATGGCCTTTGTCGCCTTCGCGATCGTGCTCATCCTCTGGTGCCTGTTCGCGTTCAGAATGGCGTTTGGAACGCCAATGCACATATTTGGGGCTAGTGGCAGCAGCTTCCTGGCAAATATGTGGGGCCAGCCAGGCTCGATTCTGAGTGCCGCCAGCGAGCTCGGGCACGGCCACATACCCCTGCTGCCAGTGGTGTCTGAAGAAATCGAATTCCCGCAATCGACGCTCGCCTACTTCCAGATCGTTTTCGCCGCGATCACGCCGCTGCTGATGCTGGGGTCGGTGCTCGGGCGGATCAACTTCAAGGCCTGGATCCCGTTCGTTGGTCTCTGGACGGTGCTCGTCTACACGATCAACGCCTTCCTAATCTGGGGCGGCGGCTACTTCGCCCAGCACGGCGCGGTTGACTTCTCCGGCGGTTACGTGATCCACCTCGCCGCAGGCGTCTCCGGCTTCGTCGCTGCATGGGTGATCGGCCCGCGCCTGCAACGCGACCGAGAGGTCGACGCGCCGAACAACCTGGCGATGGTCGCGGTCGGGGCCGGGCTGCTGTGGCTGGGATGGAATGGCTTCAACGGCGGTGACTGGTACTCGGCAGGCAACATCGCCTCGGCCGCCGTGCTCAACACCAACCTCTGCACCGCCGTCGCCTTCCTGGTCTGGGTCGCCTGGGACTACGCGACCGGGCGCAAGCCGAGCCTGATCGGCAGCGTCAACGGGATGATCGTCGGCCTCGTCGCGATTACCCCGGGCGCCGGTTTCGTCAACGGCTGGGGCGCGATCATCATCGGCGTCGTCGCCTCGACGCTCGTCTACTTCGCGCTCAACTACCTGAGCCGCATGGCGCCGTTCCGCAACGTAGACGACACCCTCGGCGTCGTCTACACCCACGGCTTCGCCGGGCTCGCCGGAGGTCTCCTGGTCGGCATCTTCGCCAACAACGCGATGGCGGAAACGACGCTTGCCGGGACCATCTCCGGCGGTGGCCTGGACCTGCTCAAGTGGCAGGCGCTGACCGCGCTCTGGGTGATCGTGTTCTCCGCGATCGGCACCTTCATCCTGCTCAAGCTGGTCGGCCTGGTCGTGCCGCTGCGGATGACCGACGCGGAAATGGAGGAAGGCGACATCGCCGTCCACGGGCACGAGGTCTACCCATCAGACGTCCCCTCGCTCGGGTTCCCATCCGGGATCCCCGCGGCGCCGACGCCGGCCCCGGGAGGCGCCACTCCCTAGGTCGGAGGACACGGCCGAGCTCCCCTGGGCTCGGCGAATACGAAAGCGATACGGAACCGCCCCCGCTCTCTCCTCGGGGGCGGTTTCCGTTTCGCCTCGGCCTGGCGAGGCGCCGCTCAGCCCGCGCCGTGGCGCTGAGCGGCGGAGGCCTCACGCAGGACGGCGAGCATCGTCGCCACGGCCGGCGTCACCGCGGCGCCGCGCGGGGTCGCCGCGAAGACCTTGCGCACGGGGCTCTGCGGGTGCAGGGAACGAACGCGGATGTCAGGCCGGACCGTGGAGAGCGCGAGCTGCGGGATCAGCGCAACGCCGACGCCGGCGGCAACCAGGCCCTGCACGGTCTGGTAGTCGTCGCTCTCGAAGGAGACGCTCGGCTCGAAGCCGGCGGCGTGGCAGGAGCGGACGACGTGCCGGGCACAGGGGCTGGACTCCGAGGTCTGCACCCACGACTCCTGGCGCAGGTCGGCGAGCGTCAGCTGCTTGCGCCTGGCCAGCGGGTGATCCGCCGGCAGGGCAAGGTGGAGCGGGTCGTCGAACAGCTCGAAGCGCTTCATCCCCGCGCCCAGTCTCTCGCCGACGCCCTCGAACTCGAAGAGCAGGACGAAGTCGAACTCGCCGCTGCGCAGTCGCGGCGCGATCTCCTCGGGCTCGCCCTCGGCGAGGGTGATGTCGACGCCCGGGTGCGAGGCGCGGAAGCCGGCGATCGCCTGCGGCATCAGCGTCGCCCCGGCGGTGGGGAACGACGCCGTGCGCAGGCGGCCGCCGCGGCCGGCGGAGATCGCCTCGACCTCCGCCTCCGCCGCCTCCATGCCGGCGAGGATCCCGCCCGCGTGGCGGGCGAGGGCCGCTCCCGCCGCCGTGGGACGGACGCCGCCCCGGTTGCGCTCGATCAGCGAGGCGCCCACTTCCCCCTCGAGCGTGGCGATCGCCTGCGAGACCGCCGACTGGGAGTAGGAAAGGGCGTCGGCGGCGGCCGAGAAGGAGCCCTGCGCGACCACCTCGCGAAAGACGCTGAGCCGTGAGGCATTTAGCATAAGTAAAGCTTATTTCATTCATCGGTGATACCAGTTGTGCTAATGCCAATCGGGTGCGACCATCGCCTTCGACTTCGAACAACTCGAACCCAAGGAGGCCCCTCATGGCCCTGAAGATCATCGTTTCCTATGACGACACTGACAACGACCGCGACGCGCTGGCGCTGGGCCGGCTGCTCGCCTACTCCGGCGCGGAGCTCTCGCTCGCCTACGTTCGGCACTCCCAGGGTGGGGCTCTCGAAGAGAAGGAGGCCGAGGAGATGCTGGCTCGCGGCGCGGCCTCGGTCGGGGCTCCGGACATGCCCCGCCACGTCGTCCTCAACGCCGGCACCAGCGTCGGCCTGACCGAGCTGGCCGAGCGCGAAAACGCCGACGTGATCGTCTTCGGCTCCGAGTACCGCACCGCCCCGGGTACGGTCAAGCCCGGGATCCCGGCCCACAAGCTCCTGCTCGGCGGCCCGGCGGCGATCGCGATCGCACCCGCCGACCTGCGCTCGCGCCCGTCGGTCAGCGTCAACACCGTCGGCGTCATCGACGAGGGCGACGAGTCGGCGGATGAGACCGGGCGCAGCCTCGCAGCGGCCCTGGGCGCCCAGGTCGGCGAGGCCGGCTCGGGCCCGGTCGACCTGCTCGTAGTCGGATCGCGGCCCGAGTCGCCGACCGGCAAGGTCACCCTCAGCGCCGCCAGCGACTACGTCGTCGAGACGGCGACCCAGCCGGTGCTGGTGGTGCCGCGCGGCGTGGCGCTCAGCTTCGGCTCGGCTCAGGCCCAGACGGCCTGAGCACCAGGATCACGGCCGCGACCGAGGGGTCGCGGCCGTCGATCCGCGCCTTTGCCTCGGGCCACTCCAGCGGTTCGGAGCCGCCGCCCGAGGCGATCGCGCTCACCGCGTCGTCAACCGAGTCGCCCGCGACGGAGACGACTGGCGCGAGCGGCACGCGGAGCTCGGCCGACTCGACCATCTGCCGGGTCACGTCCTCGCAGGAGCGAAGCGCGTTCGACCAACCCTGCCCGAAGGCGAGGTCCGGGCCCTCGAGCTTCTTGCCCTCGAGGATGGTCAGCGTGCTCTCGCGCGGTTCCCATTCCTGTTCGCCGAATTCGAAGCTGTGACCGGCGATCCAGGGCTTGAGGAGCCGATCCAGCTCGGCATCGCTGATGTTGAACACCCGAGCATGTTGGGGGGGCGATCTGACCTCGACGTGGAACGGCACGCGACAACCATATGCTCAGCGGCGATGGCGATGCCCCTCCCCGACGCCGTCGTTTTCGACAACGACGGCCTTCTGCTCGATACCGAGTCGGTCTGGACGCGAGCCGAGCAGGATCTCTTCGAGCGGCGCGGCATCGAGTTCACCGCCGAGCACAAGCGCGAGCTGGTCGGCGCCTCGGCGGCGATAGCTGGCGGCATCCTCGAGCAGCGCCTGGGCGAGCCCGGCCGCGCAGTCGAGCTGATCGAAGAGCTAAACGAGCTGGTCGTCGCCGAGCTCGAGCACGGGGTGGAGGCGATGGTCGGCGCCCGCGAGCTCTTGGCAGAGCTGAAGCGACGCGGCACGCCGATCGGCCTCGTCTCCAACTCGCCGCTGGCCTTCGTGCGGCGCTCGCTGGAGATCGTCGGCTTCGCCGATCGCTTCGACGTCGTGATCAGCGCCCACGAAGTGGCGGCGCCAAAGCCGGCACCCGACCCGTACCTCGAGGCCTGCCGGCGGCTCGGAGTCGAGCCGGGCCCGTCGGTCGTTGCCCTCGAGGATTCCCCGACCGGCGTCGCCTCAGCTCGCGCGGCGGGGCTGACCGTGATCGGCGTGCCCTCACTGGAGGGGATCGAGTTGGCCGAGGCACATGAGATCGCCGAGTCGTTGCTCGACGAGGTGGTCGCTCGCCACCTCTGCCTCAGCCGCTGAGGACGCGGCGGCGGCGGAGCACCCGTACGGAGATGGCGAGCAATGCACGTAGGCTTTGGAGCTGCGTGGGGCTGAGGTCGCCTTCCAGGGCGGCGTTTGCAAGCTCACCGGCCTCGTGGCGGCGGCCTTTGAGCGCGGTCATGTCCTCTTCGTGGCCGGGGTCGGCGGGTGGGTTGCTGAACTCGGCGAGCAGCGCCTCGAGGCCGACGCGCAGCTGTAGCGCGGCCTCGCGGTTGCGGCCAGCGTCGAGGTCTGCTTGCGCTCGCAGGATCAGCGTCTCGCAGGCGTCGAAGCGTTCGCGTCCGCCCAGCACCGCGGCCAGCCGCTGCTGTGGACGCAGCTCTTCGTCGCGTTGCTGCTTCCTCGAGACGCCGGTCCGGGCGTCCACCTCGCGGGCCTCGGTGAACTCGCCGGCCGCCACCTCCTCGCCGCTGCCGTAGCCGAGTCGGGCGGTGACCACGTGGTGCTGAGCCAGTATCTGCAGTCGGGGATCGCCGCTGGCCACCCCCTGCGCGTGCAGCGCTCGGTTGAGCACGTCGATTCCTTCGCCGAGCAGCTCGTCCAACGAGTCGTCGGAGCCGATTGCGTCCTCCAGCCAGGCATTTGCCGTCGCTTGCTCGGCGAATGGCTCGGACGCGCGCACGATCATCGCCCTGGTCAGCGGCAGCGCTGCCGGCGGCGGGCTTGCCTCGACTCCGCGCGGGCGGCGCCGACGCCGCCGCGGAGGAGGGGGGGAGCCGAGGGTTTCAAGGACCAGCACCAGCTCTTCCCCCTCGTCGCGGACCACGTAGCGGCCGTCCGCGACGGCCAGGGTGCCGGCGAACTCGAGCTGGGCGAATCCGAAGAGGCGGGTCAAAGACCCAATTCTGCGCGAATCAGTCGCCGGCCGGCCGGCCGGATCCGCCGCCGCCCTGCTTGGCCTTGGAATCCGGCACCGAGTACTGGGACGGGCCGGTCGGCACCTGCGGGTTTTCGATCTGACCGAGGCGCTGCATCAGCCGGTTCCACTTCTGCGGCGATAGCTGGCCGAGGCTCGGCGAGAGCCCGCTGGCGCCGCCGATGCTGGTCAGGAAGGAAGCCATCTCACGACCCCAGACCGTTTCCACGCCCTCGCTGTATTCGGCGTGGCTGAGCGGCACGCCGGCGGCGTCGGCAAAGCCCATCTCGATCGAGCCGCCGGGCACGAAGGTCGCGATCTGGTCGCCCGCCGAGACGTGTTGGCCGGCGTGCACGGTCGCCTGGACCCCCTCGTAGACGAAGATGATCTGGCCGGCGCGCTGGCCGCTGAGCAGCTTGTAGAGGACGCCGCCGCCTTCCGGCCAGCCGGGCGCCCCGGTGGCGAGGATTTCGGCGTCTCCCACCGCGGCGATCGGTCCGGTCCCGGTGAAGTCGACGCCCTGGTCGATGCGGCCCGTGGTGGCCGAGAGGAAGGGGCTGACGTATTCGATTTCGGAGGCCGGCGAGTATCCGATGTGGACGTGGTCGTAGTGGTCGGGGAGGGCGAAGCTGGTTTCGCCCGGCAGGTCCTCGAGCGAGATCACCTGGTGCGGGTGCATCGTCCCCTGCAGCTGCAGCACGGTTTTGATCAGGGAGTCGGTGAGGGTGCCGGGGCCCTGGTGGCCGGTCACCGGGACGCCGTCGATTTCGGCGATGTCGACCGCGTCGCCGGTGCTGTGCTCGGAGACGTTGCCCGAGGTCGTGTAGGTGCTGTGGCCGCACTCCAGTGCCGTGATCTTCAGCTGGAAGCCATTTGAGACCAGGTACTCGAGCACCGCGAGAACCCGGCGGTCGATCTTCCCCGAGGCGATGTCTTCTCGCCCGCACTGATAGATCGAGAGGCTCTTGTCGTGCAGAACGCGTTCCTGCAGCGCATCCTTGGGGAGCAGCAGCACGCCGCTGACGCTGAGGCCGCTGGCGAGCGTGCTCTTGCCGTCGGCACCGTAGATTGCGGTCTGTTCAAGCAGCTTCCAGCCGTCGAGGATCGGCTTCGGGTCGATCTGCGCGGCGCCGGCGCCGGCCGGCCTGATCGCGAAGTTGATGTGCGGTTCGGCACCTTCGGAGCCGCCGCCAATTCGGGCGATCACGGTGCCACCCGTAACCCTCGACCCGACCTTGAGGCCTAGATTGGAGCCCTTGATGCCGGCCTTGCCCTTCGCGGCCCGGCCCGGCAACGCGTACAGCCGCGGCCGCAGGTTCTGCGTATCGACCAGGGGCCGGCGCGAGCCGTTCGCGGCGAGGATGCCGCCGCCGGTGCGGACGATCTCACCCAGGTCGGCGTAGGTGTAGCGATTGCCGTAGGCGTCTTCGAGGACGATGAACTTGCCCAGCTTCGGCGATGTGCCAAGGGCCTTGATCGTGCCGTCGTTGACGGCGACGACCGGCGCTCCCTGGTGGGAGAAGATGTTGATGCCCCGCCGGGTCGGCGATGAGGAGATCACTGCGGCGGCGTTTTCGTCGACCCCTTCGGCGCCTGCACCCGAGCGCTTCAGCGCTTCGCGGGCGGAGAGGTCGTCGGCGTAGCTGGAGTCGGCGGCGACGGGGAAGTGAGCGCCCTCGGTAAGCCCGGTCAGCGACCCGACCAGGTCCGGCGGCAGCTTGCCGTAGGCGCGCGCCGTGGCCAGCACCTCCTGCACGTACCAGTCGGCGTGGTTGTAGGAGAAGATCGCTTTGTAGAGGTCGCTGGAGCCGCCGCTGAGCTTGAGGTAGTGGGCGGCGGCGCAGATCGCGTCGACCGGGTTGTAGGGGTCCTTGCGCCCGTCGCCGTTGGCGTCGAGGCCGAATTCTTCCCAGCTGGAGGGAAGGAACTGCATCCAGCCGATCGCGCCGGCGCTGGAGGGCCCCATGTTGGTGCCGAAGTCGCTCTCGATCTTGTTGATCGAGGCAAGCACCTCCCAGGGGATCCCGTACTCGGTGCCGCAGGCCTGGTAGATCGGCAGCAGGAAGGGCGGGATCTCGAAGGAGTCGATGACGAAGTTGGGAACCCCCTGCGGGGCCGGGCCGAAGGGCGCGATCGTGGTCGTCGGGTTGGCTTCGGTGGGGGAGCCGCCGCTCGAAGTACTGGGAGCCGCCGCTGGGCGCTTTGGCCTGCAGCGGTACGCCGCCCGTGGCCGGCGGTGCGGTGACGCCACCGCCGGAGTTGCCGCCGCCACCGCTGGCGTCGCCGAGGCTTTCGTTGTGGTGGACCTTGTCGCCGCCGCCGATCGTCGTGCCGGTCTTGAAGCCGCCCTTCGAGTGTTTCGGGCCGGTCGGCGCTTCGACGGGACTGTTCGTCGTCGTGCCTTCGGACGGCGTGGCTTCCTCGGTCGTATCGGACGGCGAGCTGCAGTCCGGGTCTTCCATGTCGACCTTGCCGTCGCCGTCGTCGTCGATTTCGTTCGAGCAGGCCGGGGCTTCCGCGGCCGGGGCCGCCGGGACGGCGGGAGTGGTGGTGAGCGGCGCGGTCGTTTCCGTCGTTTCGGTGCCGGAGACGCCTTCCGCACCCGCGAAGCCGACACCGAGCGCCGTGACGGCGCCGAAGCTGGCCAGTGCGATGGTCAGTGCGAGCTTGTTTCTCATACGACGGCGCCTGTATACCCGCTGTCACAGATGGTGCAGCCCATGTCCGCCTTCTCCCCGCGCAACAGGCCCGACCAAGCTACTGGCTGGTCCAGGCGTGTGCAACGGCTCGCGGCTGCCCCCAACAAGCCCTTAATCAACGTTTGTCTCATGCCGGCAGGGCGGGAGGATTTCAGGCAGCCCGGATGCGCCGGTTAAGCTGATGTCAATGGACTACGAAGATCCGGACGGGCTGCGGGCTCGCAGCGAGCAGGCGATCGGCGAGTTCGCCCAGGCGCTGCTCGACAGCCAGGTGCTCGAGAACGCGCTGGCGGCGGCCTTCGGCGCCCGCGAGAAGGCGGTCGAGGCCCAGCACGCGGCGATGAGCGCCCTCAACCTTCCCTCGGCGGGTGACGTCGAGCGGCTGGAGCGGCGCCTGCGCTCGCTCTCGCAGCGCCTGGAAGAGGTCGAGGACCAGGTCGACCGGGTCGCTCGCGATCTCGGTGAGATTCGCCGCTCGCTTGCCGCCGAGAAGCGCGCCGAAGCCGAAGACTAACCCTCGACTTTAGCCTGAGAGTATGGCCGAGGCAGCCCGTCCGGCCCGTTTCTCGGCGAGCTCGAGCGCGCTCTTCTCCAACCGCTCTGCTTCGCCTCGTATCTCGACGACGATCAGGACAGCGGCCGCCTTGATTTGGAGCGAGTGAGCGCGAGCCAGCAGCGGCGCTGTCTGCATGTCCGCTGCGCTCGCCGCGGAGGGCGGCGTCTGTTCGCCGGGATGGGCGTCGTAGCTTGCGATGACGGTCGGCGTTGCGCCCTGCCCCAGCTCTTCGGCCAGTCGCGAGGTCAGGCCCGGGTCCGGAAGCACGGTCTCACCGGCAGCGACGCCCAATGCGACCGCGCTGGCGCCCTCGGCGATCGCCTCGCCCACCAGCAGCAGGTCGCCGAGCCCAGGTGCGTTGTGCAACGCCACGCAGGTGCCGACCCGCACCGCCCGCCGAACCCCCAGCTCGGCCAGGTCGCCGAGCACGAGCGCGGCGCTGGGCCCGCCGATTCCGGTCGCCTGGATCGTCAGGGCGTCGCCGCGCGGGGTCCGGCCCGAGTAGCCCCAGAGCCCGCGTGCGTGGTTGCTCATCTTCGGCTCCTCCAGCAGCTCCTGGGCCAGCAGCAGGGCGCGACCCGGATCGCCGACCAGCACCGCGTCGGCGGCGATCGGGGCGGTCGGTCGCAGGTATGCGGGCATCGCCCGCGGACCTTATTGGCGGCCGCGCGGCGTCGTGACCAGCTCTGGGTTTAGCCTCGGTCCGGATGCCGTCGGACGAGCGCATCTCCCTCAGCGAGGCCTCGCGGCGTGCCGGCGTCTCGCCCGGCACGCTGAAACGCTGGGCGGAGGAAAAGGTCCTGCCGGTCCGCCGCGGCCGCTGGACCGCCGCCGCCGCCGCGCAGGCCCGCGTCGTTGCCCGGATGCGCGAGCGCGGCCACTCGCTCGAGGACCTGAAGCGGGCCGGGCGCGAGGGCCGCCTCGCCTTCGGCTTCACCGAGGACCTCTTCCCGAAGCCCGAGGAGCAGGTGACGGTTGAGGAGGTCGCCGAGCGAGACCGGGCTCGAGCCGGAGCTGGTCGAGCGCATCCTCGTCATCCTCGGCACCCCGCTCGGGAGCGAGCGCCTGCTCAGCCCCGAAGACGTCAAAGCGATGCGCCACTGCGCCCGGGTGCTCGCCGCCGGCTTCCCGCTCGTCGCCTTCCTGCAGCTGGTCCGCGTCTACGTCCAGTCGCTGCGGCGGATCGCCGACGCCGAGGTCCGCCTCTTCCACCTCTACGTGCACGAACCGCTGATTCGCGACGCCGTGCCGGAGCTGGAGATGGCCGAGGAGATGGGCGAGCTGGCCGGCGACATCCTGCCCCTGGCGGCGCCGCTGACCGAGTACCTCCACACCCGCTACCTGCGCTTCTTCCTCGAGCAGGACGTCGTCGGGCACATGGAGAGCGATCTGGGGATGGCCGCATCGCAGGTGCACCACGTCCCGGTCACGCTCTGCTTCATCGACCTCACCGGCTTCACCCGCTACACCGAGGAGGAGGGGGACCTGGAGGCGCTCGACGTGGTCGAGAACTTCGTCGAAACGGTCGAGGCGACGCTGCCGCCGGAGGCGACGATCGTGAAGACGATCGGCGACGAGGTGATGGTCGTCTCACCCGACCCGGCCAGCTTGACCGAGTGGGCCGTTCGCCTGATGGACCGCTTCCCGCAGCGCCCCCAGCCCCGCGTCGGGATCCACTACGCGCAGGCCGTCTACCGCGACGGCGACTACTTCGGCACCCACGTCAACCTCGCCCACCGGGTCGTCAACCGGGCCCAGGCCGGCGAGGTGTTGGTCACCGATCGGGTCAGCCGAAGCCCTGCGGGGCCGCAGCCTGGATTGCGAGCCGATCGGCGAGGTCAACCTCAAGGGATTCCCGGCCCCGACCCCGCTCTACGTGGTCCGCGCTGCCGACTGACCTTCCGGTGCGCCTTATCTGGCTATATCCCGGATAAAGCACACCGGAACGGCGACGCGCGCGACACTTATGGGCATGGAGAACGAGGGGATGCTCGAAGACGGTGCGCGGAGGGTGGGCTGCTTGCCGACCGGAGTGCCCGTGGTGGCGATGCTCTCCGGCGGTCGCGACTCGGTCTGCCTGCTCGACCTTGCGGTGTGTCTGCTCGGCTCCGCCGCGGTCACCGCACTCCACGTCAACTACGGACTGCGGGATGACTCCGACGCGGACGAGGAGCACTGCGCGGCGCTTTGCACGCAGCTCGGGGTCGCGGTTGGAGGTGGAGCGGCCGCGGCGTCCTGAGGGGCCGGGCAATCTGCAGTCCTGGGCGCGCGACACTCGCTACGCGGCCGCGGCGCGGCTGGCGTTTGGCGAGCGGGGCGGCTGATCGCCACCGGCCACACCGCCGACGACCAGGTCGAGACGATCCTCTACCGGCTCGCCTCCTCGCCCAGCCGCCGGGCCCTGCTCGGGATGCGGCAGCGCGACGGCAGCTTGGTGCGGCCGCTGCTGGGCTTCACCCGCGAGCAGACGACCGCCTACTGCGAAGAGCGCGGGCTCGCCTGGCGCGACGATCCGAGCAATGCCGAAGGCGGCTACGCGCGCAACCGAGTCCGCCACGGCCTCGCCGCGGCGCTCGCCGAGATTCACCCGGCGGCCGCGCGCAACGTCCTGCGCACGGCAGAGCTGCTGCGCGACGAGGCCGAGGTGCTCGACGCGCTGGTCGACGCCGAGCTCGGCGCGAACGGGTCGGAGCGCGGCACGATCGAGCTCGACCGCCTGGCGGAGCTGCCGCCGGCCCTGCGCCGCCTCGTCGTCCAGCGACTCGCCGACCGCGCCGCCGGCCGGCCGGTGCCCGGTGCTGCCAACCATGCCGACGAGGTCGCGGGCCTGCGCCGCACCGGCACCGCGATGCTCGATCTCGGCGGCGGCGTCCGCGCCGTGGTCGAGCGCGGCGTCCTGCACGCCGAGCGCTGACTCGACGAGCGCCCGCTCTATCTAGACTGCGCCGCGTGACCGAGCCCTCGATCGGCGAGACCCTCGTCTCCAGCGAGGACCTGCAGCGGCGTGTTGCCGAGCTGGGTAGGCAGATCAGCGACGACTACGCCGGACGCGACCTCTTCATGGTCGGAGTGCTCAAGGGCGCGGTGCTCTTCCTCGCCGACCTGATGCGCCACGTCGACGTGCCCTGCGAGATCGACTTCATGGCTGTCTCCAGCTATGGCTCGCAGACCGACTCCTCGGGGGTGGTGCGGATCCTCAAGGACCTCGACGCGCCGATCGAAGGCCGCCACGTGCTGATCGTCGAGGACATCATCGACTCCGGCCTGACGCTGCAGTACCTGATGCGCAACCTGAAGGCGCGCAACCCTGCCTCGCTAGAGGTCTGCGCGCTGCTGACCAAGCCCGAGCGCCTCCGCGTCGACCTCTCGCCGCGCTACGTCGGCTTCGAGATACCCAACCGCTTCGCGATCGGCTACGGCCTCGACCACGCTCAGCAGCTACCGCAACCTCTCCTACGTAGCCGCGCTCGACGCCTAGGCGGCCCAAACCGCCCTGGTACGCTGATTTTTCCCTGTGAGGCGTTTTTTCAAGAGCGCGGCTTTCCCGATCCTGCTGGTGGTGATCCTGGCCTTCGTCGCCCAGAAGGTGATCAGCTGCGCCGTCGGACACCGAAGCGCCGACCTACAACGAACTGGTCAGGCCCAACACCGGGCTGATCGCCGAAGGCCGGATCGAAGAAGTCTCGATGAACGTCAAGGACAGCACCCTTGACGTCACCAAGAAGACGGCGAAAAGCTTCTCCACCGGGTACCCGCCGAACACCGAAGAAAGCCTCGTTCGACCTGCTCGAGAAGAGCGAAACGACGCAGACCACGGTGCACGGCACCGGCGGCTCCAGCCTGCTCTCGCTGCTCACCTACATCCTGCCCTTCGTCCTCTTCTTCGGCTTCTGGATCTTCCTGATGAACCAGATGCAGGGCGGCGGCTCGCGAGTGATGAACTTCGGCAAATCGAAGGCGAAGCGGATGTCGGTCGACGCGCCGAAGATCACCTTCCGCGACGTCGCCGGCGTCGACGAGGCGGTGCAGGAGCTTCAGGAGATCAAGGAATTCCTCGAGAACCCGAAGAAGTTCCAGGCGCTCGGCGCCCGCATCCCCAAGGGCGTCCTGCTCTACGGCCCGCCCGGCACCGGCAAGACGCTGCTCGCCCGCGCCGTCGCCGGCGAGGCCGGCGTCCCCTTCTTCTCGATCTCCGGCTCGGACTTCGTCGAGATGTTCGTCGGCGTCGGCGCCAGCCGCGTCCGCGACCTCTTCGAGCAGGCCAAGCAGAACTCGCCCTGCATCATCTTCATGGACGAGATCGACGCCGTCGGCCGCCACCGCGGCGCCGGCATGGGCGGCGGCCACGACGAGCGCGAGCAGACGCTGAACCAGCTGCTGGTCGAGATGGACGGCTTCGAGATGAAGGACAACATCATCCTGATCGCGGCCACCAACCGGCCCGACATCCTCGACCCGGCGCTGCTGCGGCCGGGCCGCTTCGACCGCCAGGTCGTCGTCGACCGCCCCGACCGCAAGGGCCGCAAGCACATCCTCGAGGTCCACACCCGCGGCAAGCCGCTGGCCAAGGAAATCGACCTCGACACGCTGGCCGGCCAGACGCCCGGCTTCACCGGCGCCGACCTGGCCAACCTGATCAACGAGGCCGCCCTGCTCACGGCCCGCAACGGCAATCGCGAAATCACCATGCAGGAGCTCGAGGAGGGGATCATGCGGGTGATCGCCGGCCCCGAGAAGAAGACCCGGGTGATGAGCGAGAAGGAGCGCCTGATCACCGCCTTCCACGAGCTCGGCCACGCGATCGTCGGCCACATGCTGCCCAACTGCGACCCGGTCCACAAGATCTCGATCATCAGCCGCGGCCAGGCGCTCGGCTACACGATCAGCCTTCCCACCGAGGACAAGTTCCTCACCTCGCGCGCCGAGCTGACCGACACGATGGCGATGACGCTGGGCGGTCGTGCCGCCGAGGAGATCGTCTTCGGCGAGATCACCACCGGCGCCTCCAACGACCTCGAGAAGGTGACCGAGACGGCGAAGCAGATGGTGATGCGCTTCGGCATGTCCGAGCGCCTCGGGCCGCGCGTCTTCGGCCACGATCGCGGCCAGCCCTTCCTCGGCCGCGAATTCTCCGCCGAACCCGACTACTCCGACGAGATCGCCCGTGAGATCGACGACGAGATCCGCCGCATCGTCGAGGGCGCCCACCAGACCGCCAAGGACCTGCTCAACGACAAGCGCGAGGAGCTGGACCGGATCTCCCACATCCTGCTCGAGCGCGAGACGATCGACGCCGAGCAGTTCGTCGCGCTGCTTGACGGCAAGCCTGAGGACGAGATCTTTGTCGACGAGGAGGAGCCGGCGCAGCCTGCTGAGCCGGCGGCGGAGCCGGAACGGGTGCAGCGCGAAGGCCCGCGGACGACTCCCCGGCCGCGTCCGGGATTTGCCGGCGGCGACGCTAGCTGAGGGGCCACGGGATGCCTCTCGCCCGGACAAATGCCGGGCTAATGAGCCCGGCATTTTGAGTATCCGCCCGTTCGAGAGGCATCCCGTCGGCCCCTTGCCTCATGGGTGTCGTCAACGTCACACCCGATTCGTTCTCAGACGGGGGGCGGTATCTGGATGGGGCCGTCGCGGTCGCGCATGGCGAGAAGCTTCTTAGGGATGGGGCCGCGATTTTGGATGTCGGGGGGGAATCGACTCGTCCCGGAGCCGAAAAGGTCGACTCGGTGGAGGAGCTGCGCCGGGTTGAGCCTGTGGTTGCGGGGCTTGCCGGTGAAGCGACAGTCTCCATTGACACTTCTAAGGCTGTGGTGGCCGAGGCGGCTATTGATGCCGGTGCTTCGATCGTCAATGACGTGACCGCCCTGCGGGGCGATTCCGGGATGGCTGGGCTGTGCGCTGAGCGGGGGGTTGGGGTGGTGCTGATGCACATGCCTGGGAATCCGCGGACCATGCAGGACGATCCGACCTATGGGGACGTAGTCAATGATGTCAAGGCCTTCTTGACAGAGCGCGTGGAGGCAGCGGTCGCTGCCGGGATCGACGAGGAGCGGGTCTGGCTGGATCCGGGGATCGGGTTTGGCAAGACGCTCGAGCACAACCTGGAGTTGCTGCGGCGGCTGGGGGAGTTGCGCGAGTTGGGACGGCCGTTGGTGATCGGGACATCGCGCAAGAGCTTCATCGGGCGGATCGACGGGTCCGAGGTGGATGAGCGGATTGGGGGGACGATTGCCTCCTCCGTTCTAGCCGCGACTGAGGGAGCCGACGTGCTGCGGGTCCACGATGTGGCCGAGATGGGGCAGGCGATGCGCGTCGCGAGTGCGATCCTTGGGTAGGTTGCCGGCATGGAGGCACACGACAACGGGATCGAATCGCGGGTCGAGGTGGAGCTGCGCGGGCTCTCGATCTACACCCACCACGGGGTCAGCGACTCCGAGCAGGAGGTCGGCCAGCGGCTCGAGTTCGACATCTCCTTCGACGTGCCCGACTGCGACGCGGTGCTCACCGACCGGATCGAGGACACCGTCGACTATGCCGAGGTCTGCGACATCGTCGCCCTCGCCGCCACCGAGCGCAGCTACCGCACCCTGGAGCGGCTCGCCCAGGTGGTAGGCGAGCGTCTGATGGAGCGCTACGGCTGCGAATCGGTCCGCGTCCGCGCCGCCAAGCCCGAGCCGCCGCTGCCGCTGGCGATCCAGGAGGTAGCCGTAGAGGTGGTCCACGAGCGCTCCAACGAGGGCGACGAGGACGAGGCCGAAGAGGCCTGAGCGCTTGACCTCGAGGACCGGCTACCTCGGCCTCGGCTCCAACGTCGGCGATCGGGCATCGCACCTGCGGGCGGCGATCGAGCTGCTGCGTGAGGGTGGGGTGGAGGTCGAGGCGGTGTCCTCGGCCTACGAGACCGAGCCGGTGGGCGAGGTGCTCGATCAGCCCGACTTCCTCAACGCGGCGATCCGCATCCGCACCGAGCTGGAGCCCGAAGCCCTGCTCGACCTCTGCAAGCAGATCGAGGCCGAGCGCGGCCGTGCCCTCGACGCCCTCCGCCACACCCCCCGCCCGCTTGACGTAGACCTGCTCCTGCTCGGCGACCTCGAAACGTCGACCGAGCGCCTAACCCTGCCCCATCCCGAGGTGACCAGCCGCCGCTTCGTCCTCGCCCCGTTGCTCGAGCTCGACCCCGAGCTGACCCTCCCGCAAGGCACACGGCTTCGCGATGCGCTGGATCGCCTCGGTCCCGGCCAGCAAGTCGAATGCGCAGGCCGTCTTGCCGGCATGTCAGACTCGTGCCGATGATTGGCAATGTGCATGTCGTCCCCAGCGAGCGCGGCTGGGACGTGCGGATTGAGGGCGGCAGCCGGGCATCGCATTTTCAGACGCAGGATGAGGCGATCAGGGCCGGTCGTACGCTGGCCCGGGACAATCGCTCTGAGCACATCGTCCATGGTCGTGATGGCAGGATTCGCCAGCGCGACAGCTACGGGCACGACCCGTTCCATCCTTAAGGCTGGTTCGTCCATCCGCCGGGGTTGCTACCTTTTGTCTGCTGGCTGAGAGCAGGTTCGCGCCAGCGAGCCTCAGAGGCTTGCCTCCTTGGTCGGCACCCACTTAGAAGAGCCCCGTCACCACGACGGGGCTCTTTGCGCTTCTAGCGCCAGGGAGGTGGGTGCCAGATTGAGTTGGTCCAAACGAAAGGCTCGACCCGTTTCTCCCAGAGCTCCCTGACTGCTTGCGCCCCGCGGCCATCGGAGACAAGGTCGGCCTGGACTTTGCGCATGCGGGCGGCAAGGTAGGTGGCGCAATCCGCCAGCTGAATCCCGGGATTTCGGTGCGAAGGGACGAAGTGGATCGTGTCCACGATCCGCTCGATTTGCTGCGCTTTCCAGCCCCAAGACGTGCCCACCTCCTGATAGTTGGCGAGGTCTCGGAGCGCCCCGTCCTCGATCTCTTTGGCCTCGTCCGCGACCAACAGGAAACGACACCCACGCTCTTGTGCCAAGCGCTCGACGGACTCGATCGTGAACATGAGGGCGATGTCGTGGGGGTGGAACGGGTTGGCGTAACGTCTCTTCAGATCCGGCTTGCTGACCCCCCTGATCACGATCTCGGCTTCAGCGACCTCGATCCCGGCGAGGACAGCGTCATAGATCTCGATGCGCTCCTCTGGCGGCCTTCTCGCGAAGTGGCCTTCGGCCGAGAAGAGCTCCTTGCCATGGAACTCGAAATCGTCCTCACCGCAGACCGAGGAACAGTATTGCCGGGCGGTGTCCCGAACATGCTCGTGAAGCGCCCTTACATTCGACTCCTCGACCGCCATGGTAAGAACCAGATGAATCGGCTGATCCGGATCGTCGAGATTGCGACCGGTGTTCCCGGTCTCGTCCATGTAGGCGAACCACATCGCCGGCGCCCCCATTCACTCCTGATGAATTTGCATCAATTCCGACAGCCCTGCCGGTGCTGTCGCGTGAGCCTAGCTTGTGAGGCTTGCCGAGCGCAGCTGCTGCAGCCAGGCGGGGGGCAGGATCGGTGGGGTCTTGCCGGGGTAGTTCGGGACGACGCGCTTGGCCAGCTCGCCGGCGGGGCGGCTCTCGATCGCGGGCCGTAGGTCGTCGATCGTCATCGCCAGGCCGAGGCTGGGGGCGATCTGGAAGTCGGCGGCGTTTAGCTGCTCGCCGTTGAGCACGCCGGCAGCGATCCAGGCGTCGATCTTGTCCAGCATGGCCGGAAGCTCGGCGAGTCCGCGGCGGACGTTCTCGTCGCCGGCTTCGTTGAAGTGCGCCGAGAGCGCCACGATCGGCGCCGCCGTCTTCATCGCCAGTGAGAGCGGCACGCCCAGCTTGGCCCCCTCCGAGTAGCTGCGCAGCGGCTCCTTGTCGCGCTTGATCGTCCACCAGAGGATCTGGCGGATCGGGTGCTGGAGCTCCTCGTCGCCGAAGCGCTCGGCTTCCTCGACCGCCGCCCTCTTCTCGGCGTCGGCGGGAAGCAGCGGCGGCTCGGGCTTCAGCTGATCCAGATGGCGGGCGATCTCGCGCGAGCCCTGCACCTTTTGGCCGTCGATCTTGATCGCCGGCACGGTGGTGCGTGGGAAGCCGAGGGCGCGCAGGGCAACCTTGGAGATCACCGGCAGCAGGTCGGTTCGCTTGAAGGGGATCCCCTTGTGTTCGAGCATCAGCGCCGCCGAGATGCTCGGGTGCGATGCCGGGATCACGTATAGACGGGCCTCCACGGCGAAGCATCCTAGGCCATAATCGCGCCGTGCTCCTCGCGGTCGACGTCGGCAACACCCAGACGCATCTCGGTGCCTTCGACGGCGAGCGCCTGGCCGAGCGCTGGCGCTTCCAGACCCGTTCGGGTGCGACCGGTGATGAGCTCGCCGAGCGGATCGCCGGGCTCTTCGCCCTCTGCGAGATGTCGCTCGGCGAAGTCGACGCCGTCTGCGTCTCCTCCGTGGTGCCGCCGCTCGGCGTCCAGTTCGAGCAGCTCACCGAGCGCTACCTCGAGGCCGAATGCCTGACCATCGGCCCGGGGCTGAAGACGGGGATGCCGATTCGGATCGACAACCCGCTGGAGGTGGGCGCCGACCGCCTGGTCAACTCGATCGCCGCCTACGAGCGGTTCGGCGAGGCCTGTGTCGTGGTCGACTTCGGCACCGGAATCAACGTCGACGTGGTCTCGGCCGAGGGCGAATACCTCGGCGGCGCGATCGGCCCCGGCCTCGAGATCTCGCTCACGGCGCTGATCGACCGCGCGGCCCGCATCACCCGCATCGACCTCGACCCGCCCGAGGCCGCGATCGGCCGCTCCAGCCGCGCCGCGATCCAGTCCGGCTTCGTCTTCGGCTTCGCCGGGATGATCGACGGCATCGTGCGCCGGATCGAAGCGGAGCTGCCGGACCCGATGCTGTTGGCCACCGGGGGCCTGGCGAAGACGATCGTCCCCTTCACCGAGACGATCGACGAGGTCGACGACATGCTTACCCTCAAGGGGCTGCGTCTGATCTATGAGCGAAACAAGTCCACAGCCCCCGCTGACTGATCCCTTCCGGATCGCCGACCTCGAGATAGCCAACCGCGTGCTGCTGGCGCCGCTGGCGGGGATCGGCAACTGGTTCGTGCGCCTGCAGGCCAAGCGCCACGGTGCCGGCCTGGCGGTCTCCGAGATGGTCTCCAGCTTCGGCCTGCACCACCGCAACGAGCGCACCCTTCGCGAGCTGATGCGGATCCACCCCGACGAGCATCCGGTCTCGGTGCAGCTCTTCGGCCACGACGCCGAGGTGATGCGATCGGGCGCCGCGATCGCCGCCGAAGCCGGAGCCGACCTGATCGACATCAACATGGGCTGCCCGGTGCGCAAGGTGCGCAGGACCGGCGCCGGGGCCGAGCTGCTGCGCGACCAGGAGCTCGCCCTCGCCCTCGCCCGCGGCGCCGTCGAGGGCAGCGGCCTGCCGGTGACGGTGAAGCTGCGCTCCGGGATCGAGGCGGGCGACCGTTCCGGCTTCGAGCTGGCGCTGCGCCTGGCCGAGGAGGCCGGCGTTGCCGCGATCGGCTTCCATCCGCGCGCGGCGACGATCGGCCACAAGGGCAAGCCCGACTACGCCCTCACCCGCGAGCTGGTCGATCGGGTCGAGGTGCCGGTGATCGTCTCCGGCGGCCTGAACAGCGCCGCGGCGGCGCGGCACGCCTACGCGGAGTCGGGCGCCGACGCGGTGATGATCGCCCGCGGCGCGCTCGGCAATCCCTGGGTCTTCGAAGAGCTGACCGGCCGCCGCAGCGAGCCCCCCGAGCGCGCCGAGGTCGCCGCCGAGTTGCTCTGGGTGATCGATCGCGCCGAGGAGCATCTTGGCGAGGAGCGGGCCGGTCGCTACCTGCGCAAGTTCTACCCCTGGTACGTGGAGGGGCTCGACGTTTCGCCGGAGCTCGCCGACGAGCTGCAGCGCCACGCCGACCTGCCCCGAGCCCGTCGCCTGATCGCCGATCTGGCCGCTCCGGCGCCCTCGCTATAATCCCGCGACTTCCGGCCCTGGTGTGGTGATTCGAACGCCACCGCACCTGGGCGTTTTTGGGTCTAGGAGCCGTTTCCTGCCGTCTTATCCAGCAAAGTGAGGTAAGGACAAGTGAGTCGCCAGTCCGTAATCACCCCCGAGGGTCTCGAGAAGCTCAAGGAGGAGATAGATCACCTCTCGACCGTGAGGCGACGCGAGGTCGCCGAACGGATCAAGGAGGCGCGTGAGTTCGGCGACATCTCCGAGAACGCCGAGTACGACGACGCCAAGAACGAGCAGGCCCTGCTTGAGCAGCGGATCGCCCAGCTCGAGGAGCGGCTGCGCCGGGCCACCGTGATCGACGAGAAGGACATCGGCACCGACGAGGTCCAGTTCGGCTCGATCGTCCACGTCAAGGACCAGAAGAGCGGCGACTCGCAGAAGTTCCAGATCGTCGGCTCGACCGAGGCGGATCCGCTCGAGCACAAGCTCTCCAACGAGTCGCCGATCGGCAAAGCGCTGATTGGGCACAAGCGGAACGACATCGTCACGGTCGAGGTCCCGCGCGGGCCGAAGAAGAAGCTGAAGATCACCAAGATCGAGACCGCATAGGGTCTCGCTCCGATGGGCGAGACCGAAGAGCCGAAACTCTCCGACGTTCTCGCCGACCGGCGGGAGAAGCTGGAGCGGCTGCGGGGAGCGGGGATCGACCCGTTTCCGCCCGAGTTCGAGGAACGCGAGGACATCGCCGAGGTGCGCGCCGCGCACGAAGGCCTGGCGCCGGGGATCGAGACCGAGTCACGGCACCGCGTTGCGGGGCGGCTCGTCGGGCGACGGGGCCACGGCAAGGCCTGCTTCCTCGACCTGCGCGACGGCAGTGGCCAGATCCAGCTCCACGCCCGCGAGGACCTGCTCGGTGAGGAGCCCTACAAGGTGCTCGTCGACCTCGACCTCGGCGACATCGTCGGCGTCGAGGGCACGGCGCTGGCGACGCGGCGCGGCGGCGAGCTCTCGCTGGCGATCGACCGCTGGCGCCTGCTCGCCAAGAGCCTGCGCCCGCCGCCCGACAAGTTCCACGGCCTCGAGGACGTCGAGACCCGCTACCGCCACCGCGAGCTCGACCTGATCGCCAACGAGGAGAGTCGTCGGCTCTTCGGCCTGCGCGCCCGCACGGTCAGCGAGGTGCGCCGCTGGCTCGACGAACGCGGCTTCGTCGAGGTCGAGACGCCGGTGCTGCAGCCGCTCTACGGCGGCGCCCTGGCCCGGCCGTTCACGACCCACCACAACGCGCTCGACCGCGACCTCTACCTGCGCATCGCCACCGAGCTGTACCTGAAGCGGCTCGTCGTTGGCGGCATCGACCGCGTCTACGAGCTCGGCAAGGACTTCCGCAACGAGGGGATCTCGCACAAGCACAACCCCGAGTTCACGATGCTCGAGTGGTACGAGGCCTGCTCGGACTACTCGCACACAGCGCACCGGGTCGAGCACATGGTCGCCGAGGTGGCCGAGCGGGTGCTGGGCACGACCGTCGTCGAGCGCGACGGGGTCGAGATCGACTTCGCGCCCCCCTGGAAACGGGTGACCTTTCGCGAGGCGATTCGCGAGGGCAGCGGCATCGACATCGCCGAGCACCCGACGCGGGAGGCGCTGGCCGCGGCGATGGGCACCGAGCCCGATCCCGAGGAGGGTTGGGGCAAGCTGGTCGACGGCCTGCTCTCCAAGCACGTCGAGCCGCGGCTGATCCAGCCGACGTTCGTCCTCGACTACCCGGTCGAGCTCTCGCCCTTCGCCAAGTCACACCGCACCGAGGAGGGGCTGGTCGAGCGCTTCGAGGCCTTCGCCGGGGGGATGGAGATCGCCAACGGCTTCACCGAGCTCAACGACCCCGACGAGCAGCGCCGCCGCTTCGAGCAGCAGGCCGAGGAGCTGGCCCGCGGAGACGAAGAGGCCCAGCCCTACGATGAGGATTTCATCGGTGCGCTGGAGCAGGGGATGCCGCCGACCGGCGGCGTCGGCATCGGAATCGACCGCCTGGTGATGTTGCTGACCGGGGCGAAGAGCGTGCGCGAGGTCGTCCTCTTCCCCGCAATGCGCTCCTGAGCCGGCCAAAAAGCCGCTCTGAGCGGATATTTGCGAAGCGAGGCCGGTTGGACGCGCTCGGTATCGTTTAAAGGGCACATGGGCACCTCCCGATAACCGAAGGGTGTCTCCGATACTTACCCGGCCGATTCGCGTTGGGTAGATAGAGAGGCTTTTTGTTCGAGCGATTTACAGAGAGAGCCCGTCAAGTCGTCGTCCTGGCGCAGGAAGAGGCGCGCACTCTCAAGCACAACTACATCGGCACCGAGCACATCCTGCTCGGCCTGCTACGCGAGGAGGAGGGTCTCGCCGCCCGGGTGCTCGAGTCGCTCGACATCACCACCGAGCGGGTGCGCTCCCAGGTGGTTCGGATCGTCGGTTCCGGCGAGGAGGTCACCTCCGGCCAGATCCCCTTCACGCCGCGCGCCAAGAAGGTGCTCGAGCTCGCCCTGCGCGAGGCGCTCTCGCTCGGCCACAACTACATCGGCACCGAGCACATCCTGCTCGGCCTCGTGCGTGAGAACGAGGGCGTCGCCGCCCGCATCTTGCTCGACTTCGACGCCGACTCGGACAAGATCCGCAACGAGGTGATCCGGATGCTCTCCGGCCCCGGCGGACGCCGCCAGGGCGGCGGCGGTGGCGGAGCCGGCTCCGGCGAGGGCAAGAAGTCCTCGAAGCTGCTCGACCAGTTCGGTCGCAACCTGACCAAGCTCGCCGAGGAGGGCAAGCTCGACCCGGTGATCGGCCGCGAGACCGAGATCGAGCGGATCATGCAGATCCTCTCCCGCCGCACCAAGAACAACCCGGTGCTGCTCGGTGAGCCCGGCGTCGGCAAGACCGCCGTGGTCGAGGGCCTGGCCGCCCGCATCAACAAGGGCGAAGTTCCCGAGCTGCTCAAGAACAAGCAGATCTACACGCTTGACCTGGCGGCGCTGGTCGCCGGCTCGAAGTACCGCGGCGAGTTCGAGGAGCGCCTCAAGAAGGTGATGAAAGAGATCACCCAGCGCGGCGACATCATCCTCTTCATCGACGAGCTGCACAACCTGGTCGGCGCCGGCGCCGCCGAGGGCGCGATCGACGCCGCCTCGATCCTTAAGCCGGCGCTTGCCCGCGGCGAGCTGCAGACGATCGGCGCCACCACCCTCGACGAGTACCGCAAGTACCTCGAGCGCGACTCGGCGCTGGAGCGCCGCTTCGCCCAGATCAAGGTCGACCAGCCTTCGGTCGAGGACACGGTGAAGATCCTCGAAGGGCTGCGCGAGCGCTACGAGCAGCACCACCGCGTCAACATCACCGACGATGCGCTGTCTGCCGCAGCCGAGCTCGCCGACCGCTACATCTCCGACCGCTTCCTGCCCGACAAGGCGATCGACCTGATTGACGAGGCCGCCTCGCGGATGCGGATCAAGTCGATGAGCGCGCCACCGGTCTACCGCGACCTCGAGGAGGAAATAGAGACGACGCGGCGCGACAAGGAGGCCGCGATCGAAGCGCAGGAGTTCGAGAAAGCGGCCAACCTGCGCGACACCGAGCGCCAGCTGACCACCCGCAAGCGCCAGCTCGAGGACGAGTGGGCCGAGGGCGAGAACGGCGAGCGCCCCGACGTTGGCGAAGAAGAGATCGCCGACATCGTCTCGATGTGGACCGGGATCCCGGTCTTCAAACTGACCGAGGCCGAGACCCAGAAGCTGATCCGCATGGAGGAGGAGCTGCACAAGCGGGTGATCGGCCAGGAGGTCGCGATAACCGCCGTCTCCAAGGCGATCCGCCGCTCGCGCGCCGGGATCAAGGACCCCAAGCGCCCGGCCGGCTCGTTCATCTTCCTCGGCCCCTCCGGGGTCGGCAAGACCGAGCTCGCCCGCACCCTGGCCGAGTTCCTCTTCGGCGACGAGGAGTCGATGATCCGCATCGACATGTCCGAGTACATGGAGAAGCACGCGGTCAGCCGCCTGGTCGGCTCGCCGCCGGGCTACATCGGCTACGACGAGGGCGGACAGCTGACCGAGGCCGTGCGGCGCAAGCCGTACTCGGTGCTGCTGCTCGACGAGATCGAGAAGGCCCACCCCGACGTCTTCAACATCCTGCTGCAGATCCTCGAGGACGGGCGGCTCACCGACGCCCAGGGGCGCACGGTCGACTTCCGCAACTCGATCGTGATCATGACCTCGAACATCGGCGCCTCGGAGATCGCCAAGAACACCTCGATCGGCTTCACCGTCAACGACGAGACGGGGATGTCCTACGGCGACATGAAGAACCGGATCATGAGCGACCTGAAAAAGGTCTTCCGGCCCGAGTTCCTCAACCGGATCGACGAGGTGATCGTCTTCCACAAGCTGGCCAAGGAAGAGGTCAAGGAGATCGTCGACCTGATGATCAACCGGGTCCGAGTCCAGGTCGCCGAGCACGAGCTGCAGCTCGATCTGACCGACGAGGCCAAGGACCTGCTGGTCGACAAAGGCTGGGACCCCTCGATGGGCGCCCGGCCGCTGCGCCGCGCGATCCAGCGCTACATCGAGGACCCGCTCGCCGACGAAGTCCTGCGCCAGGGCCAGATGACCCCCGGCTCGACCGTGATGGTCAAACGCGACGCCTCCGGCGACGAGGACGACCGCCCGCTCAGCCTGACGATCGTCAAACCGAAGAAGCAGGCGCGGCCGAAGAAGTCCAAGCCCGAGCCCGAGAAGGTCGGGGTCGGCGCCAAGAAGGACGGTGACCCCGTTGACCAGGGGTCGGACGACGGCGAGTCCAAGCCGGAGCCCGACCAGCCGTAGTCGGCGGCGCGCGGGTCCTGTCGCGGCGGCCCTCCCCCATGTGCTCGGACACCGCTGCGCGGCGTCCTGCGCTATGGGGGACCCCCGCCACCGCGCCACCCGCGCGAGCTGCGGCTTATGGTTCAGGCCATGCATGAGCCTGGACGCGTAGCAGTAGGAACCTGGAGCGGGGGGAGGTTTCTGCACTTCGGCGAAGCCATCGGTGAGGAGCGGCTTGAAGCGCTGTTGCGGCCCGGTGATGGCATCGAGACCGTTTTGACGGCCGATACCTATGGGCAGGGCGAGGCTGATGCGCTGCTGGGCCGGTCGCTGGCGGGGGTCGCCCGGGATTCCTATTCGCTGGTCGGCGCGGTCGGTCACGATTTCTACGAAGGGGAGCGCGATGGGCCTCGGGGCTTTCCCCGCTTCACCGACTCTCGACTGCGCGGTGAGTCCGAGTACGCGGACTATCTGCGGATTGCGGCCGAGCGCAGCCTGGAGCGGCTCGGTGCCTCCTCCTTCGACCTGCTGCTGCTCCATAATCCGGACCGGATCGGTTACTCGAGCGAGGCGGTCTGGGATGGGATGGCGGCGCTGCGCGATGCGGGGCTGACGGCGCAGATCGGCGTTGCGCCCGGTCCCGCCAACGGCTTTACCCTCGACCTGATCTCCTGCCTGGAGCGCTTCGGGGAGCGGATCGATTGGGCGATGATCATCCTCAATCCCTTCGAGCCCTGGCCGGGCGAGCTCTGCCTCGATGCCGCCGAGCGTCACGGCGTCAAGGTGATCACCCGCGTCGTCGACTACGGCGGCCTCTTCTGGGGCGACCTGCGTCCCGGGATGGAGCTGGCCAAGGGCGACCACAGGGCCTTCCGTCCCGAGGGCTGGATCGAGGCCGGGCTGGAGAAGCTGGAGCGGTTGGAGCCGATTCGCGAGCGCGCCCGGCTCAGCCCGATGCACCTGGCCAGCCACTGGAACCTCGCTCACCCGGCGGTCGAGTGCGTGGTGCCGACCCTGATCCAAGAGGTCGGCCCGGAGGCGCGTCCGATCGAGGACAAGCGCGAGGAGCTGGCTGCGCTGGCCGGCGAGGACCCGCTCGGCGAGGACGACATCGCGGCGATCCGCGCGATCGGCGACAACACCGGCTGTATGGCTCTGAAGGGCGCCAGTCCCCAGCACGAGGGCGAGGAGCGTCCCGACCGCTGGCCGCTCAGCGAGGAGCTGGCCGAGGTCGGCGGCCGCTGGGGCATCGACCCCCATAGCGACCTGATCGCCGTTCACTGACCGCCCGAGGCCCTTCTTTGAGCCCAAAGCGCGGCTTTGTGGGCGTTAGGTGATCGGTTTCCTTGACAATGGTCATTCCGACCTGTCCACTTGGGATTGCCCACACCGCATTCCAAAGCGGTTTTTGCCATCCTAGGAGGCGATGTCAGCGCTGCCTGGTGATGAGCTTCACGAGTTGTCCGAACGTCAAGATCCCAGGCTACTGAGGGCTCTTGACGTCGTCGCGCCTGGCGGCGCCCTGCGCGAGGGCCTCGACAACATCGTTCACTCTCGCACGGGTGGCCTGATCGTCGTCGGCGATCCGGGCGATATCTCGCATCTGCTCTCGGGTGGGATCAGGCTCGACATCGACTACACGCCGGCGATGCTCTACCAGGTGGCGAAGATGGACGGGGCGATCGTGCTCAACTCCGAGGCGACGAAGATCACCTGGGCCAACGTGCAGCTGATGCCCGACCCGACGATCCTCTCGGCCGAGACCGGCACCCGCCACCGCACGGCGGAGCGCGTCTCCAAGCAGACCGAGGCGCTGGTGATCGCGATCTCCCAGCGGCGCGACGTCGTCTCGCTCTACGTCGAGGGGACGAAGTACATTCTCCAGGACATCCCGGCCGTGCTGGCCAAGGCCAACCAGGGCCTGGCGACGCTCGACAAGTACCGCGCCCGCCTCGACCAGGTCTCCAACCGGCTCACCGTGCTCGAGTTCGAGGGCGGCGGCGTCCTCTACGACGCGCTTGCGGTCCTGCAGCGCGCCGAGCTGGTCACCAGGATGGCGGTCGAGGTCGAGCGCTACATCGTCGAGCTCGGCACCGAGGGCCGCCTGATCGAGATGCAGCTGGAGGAGACGATGGTTGGCGTCGCCGCCGACAAGACGGCGCTGATCCGCGACTACTCGGTCGAGGACTCCGAGCAGAACCTGGCTACTGTGGTGCAGTCGCTGGCCCGGCTGCCGCACGAGGACGTGCTCGACTTCGGCCGTCTCGCGGAGCTGCTCGGTTACGACCGCAAGCTCAACACACTCGACTTTCCGGTGGCCCCGCGGGGCTACCGCGTGCTCGGCCGCGTGCCGCGCATACCCAAGCTGGTCGTCCAGAAGATCATCCACGAGCTGGGTGGGCTGGAGGAGGTACTCGCTGCCTCCGACGCCGACCTCGAGGCCGTCGACGGAGTTGGCTCGACCAGGGCCAAGGACATCCGCGAGGGCCTGCGCAGGCTTCAGGAGGTCGATCTGGTTGACCGGTATCTACAGAGCTGAGACGGCGATTGGCGCCGTCGACGAAAGAAAGGAGCACCCGATTTCTGAGCTAGCAGAGGAGGCCATGGAGGTGGGCTTCGAAGCGGACGTCCCCTACGTCTGCGATTTCGAGGAGGGTGACAAGGTCGTCTACCCCCACCACGGTGCGGGTCTCGTATTGAAGAAGGAGTCCCGTGAGCTGATGGGGGAGGAGCGCGATTACCTGACGATCAAGATCCTCCACAACGAACTGACGGTGATGGTTCCCTGCGAAAACGCCGGTGTCGCCGGCCTTCGCCGGGTGATCGACGAGGTCGAAATCAAGAAGGTGACGGGCGTCCTCACCGATGACGTGTCGGACATGCCGAAGAACTGGAACCGGCGCTTCAAGTACAACCGCGAGAAGATCAAGACCGGCGACGTCTTCGAGCTGGCCGAGGTCGTCCGCAACCTCGCGATCCGCGAGATGGAAAAGGGCCTCTCCACCGGCGAGAAGCAGATGTACACGCGGGCGAAGAAGATCCTCGCCTCAGAGTTCATGTACGCGCTCGACAAAGACGAGGACGGCGCCGAGGAATATCTCGACGGCCTGCTGGAGGAGCGCTTCGCCGCCACGGCGACCGCCTAGTTCCAGCAGCGTCACCGCGGTCATCGCGGCCGCCGGCTCCGGGCAGAGGCTCGGAGCCGGCGGCCCGAAGGCCTTCGTGCCGCTGGCCGGCAGGCGGATGGTCGAGTGGTCGATCGAGGCCTGCCGCGCGGCGCCCTCGGTGCGCTCGATCGTCGTCGCCTGCCCGCCCGGGCACGTCCACGAGCTCGCCGGGCACGACTTCGGCGTGGTCGAGGGTGGCGCGACGCGGGCGGAATCGGTTGCCAACGCGCTGCAGGCGGTGGGCACCGAGTACGTGGCGATCCACGATGCGGCCCGGCCGCTGGTCACGCCAGAGCTGATCGAGGACGTGATCGCCACCCTCGTAGCCGACCCAGATGCTGCCGGCGCAATAGCCGCCACCCCAGTCACCGACACAATCAAGCAGGCCACCTCCGGGTGCAACGCTTTGTCCCCTCAGGGGGGGAGAAAGCGTTGCACCCGGATCTCGGCCCAGGGTGTAACGCGTTGACCCCCCGCGAGGGGGAGAAAACGTTGCACCCGGTCGAATCGACCTTGGATCGGCGGCGGCTTTGGGCAGCGCAGACGCCGCAGGTCTTCCGGGTCGGGGCGCTTCGAGACGCCCTGGAAGGCGAGCCTGCCGGAATTGCCGCCGCCACCGACGAGGCGATGCTGGTCGAGGCGGCAGGCGGCAGGGTGCTGATCCATCCCTCATCTCCCGAGAACCTCAAGGTGACGACGCCGCTTGACCTGAAGCTGGCCGAGTTGCTCCTTGCCGAGCGCTCAGCTGAGTAGGACCCAGGCCAGCGCCCCGGCGAAGCAGACCTGGCCGACGCCGAGGGCGACGCCGAAGCTGACCGCGCCCAGGGCCAGCGCGACGGCCGTGCCGAGGGCGAAGGCCGCAAAGAGGATCGTGAGCTGGCGGATCAAGATGGGCCTCAGCGTATCCGCGGCCCGGGTCGCGTAGGCTCGCCGGCCGTGCTGACCGACTATCACCTGCATTTGCGCCCGGACGAGCCGGACACGACGGCGGAGCGCTACTTCACGGCGGCGAACGTCGATCGTTATCTGGCCGCTGCGGCGGCGAAGGGGATCGCCGAGCTGGGTGTCTCAGAGCACGTCTACCGCTTCACCCAAGCGCTCGACCTCTGGCGCCACCCGTTCTGGGAGGAGCAGGCCCGCGACGATCTCGACGCCTACTGCGACTTCGTGCGTGGCACGCCGCTGCGGCTCGGGGTCGAGTGCGACTACATCCCCGCCGCCGAGGATCGCACCGCGGCGCTGCTGGAGGCGCGCGACTTCGACTACGTGGTCGGCTCGGTCCACTTCGTCGGCGACGCGGCGGTCGATCACCCGGGCTGGGACGTCTGGGAGCGCAAGGGGGACCCGGACGAGGTCTGGCGCCGCTACTTCGACGCCCTCGCCGAGTGCGCCCGCTCGGGTCTCTTCGACATCCTCGCCCACCCCGACCTGGTCAAGGTCTGGGGCGGCGCCCGGCCGCTGCCCGAGCGCGACCCGCGCCACTACTACGAGCCGGCGGTCGAAGCGATCGCCGAAAGCGGGATCGCGGTCGAGGTCTCGACCGCAGGGTCTGCGCAAGCCGGTCGCCGAGATCTACCCGGCGCCGCGGCTTCGCGGCGATGTGCGTCGAGGCCGGCGCTGCCTTTGCGCTCTCCTCCGACGCCCACCTGCCAGAGCAGGTCGGCTTCGGCTACGAGGCCGCGGTCGAGTTTCTCGGCGACCTGGGGGTCGGCGAGATCTGCGTCTTCGAGCGGCGCCGGCGGCGGCTGGAGCCGCTGACGAGCCGCGGTGCGCGAGGATTGATCGATGAGCGTCGGGATCGGATACGACAGCCACCGCTTCGCCGAGGGGCGCTGCCTCGTCCTCGGCGGGGTCGAGGTCGATCATCCGCGCGGCCTTACCGGCCACTCCGACGCCGATGTCCTCACCCATGCCGTGATCGACGCCCTGCTCGGCGCCGGAGGGATGGGAGACATCGGCACCCTCTTCCCCGACGACGAGGAGCGCTGGCGCGACGCCGACTCGATCGACCTGCTGCGCACGGTCGTCGGCACCGTCTCCGGCCGCATCGTCAACGTCGACGCGACGCTGGTCTGCGAGGAGCCGCGGATCGGGCCACTGCGCGCCGAGATGGAGCGGACCCTCTCCGAAGCGACCTCGGCTCGGGTCAGCGTCAAGGCGACGACCAACGAGGGGATGGGCTGGATCGGTCGCGGCGAGGGGATCGCCTGCATCGCGGTCGCTTTGGTGGAGAGCGACTAAGCTTCGCGATTCGATGGGAACGTTCGGTTCCATAGCCGCCGGCGTGCGCCAGTCGGTATCCGACTCGGTCTTCGAGGCCAGGGTGCTGCGCGAGGCCGGGATAGTCGGCCTCGTGCGTCCCGACAAGGCGGCTAAGGTCGCGACGACCTTCCTGCGCTGGGGCGCCTCGCCGGCGACCGGCGTAGCCACCGCGGCGCACAAATACCCGCACGAGACGATGCTGATCGACGAGCGCGGCTCGCTCAGCTTCGAGCGCGTGCACCGTCGCACCAACGCCCTCGCCCACGCCTTCGCAGAGATGGGGATCGGCCCCGGCGACGGGATCGGGATCATGTGCCGCAACCACCGCGGCTTCATCGAGACCACCCTCGCCGCGGCCAAGGTCGGCGCCAGCGCGCTCTACCTCAACACGATGTTCGCCGGCCCGCAGCTGGTCGAGGTGATGCGGCGCGAGGGTCCGAAGGCGCTGGTCTACGACGAGGAGTTCGCCGGCCTGCTCGACGGGCGTGGACGAGGGCGTCGCTCGCATCGTCGCCTGGTCCGACGGCGTGCCCGAGGGGCAGACCCTCGACGGCCTGATCGCCGGCAATAACGGCGGCGACCTCAAGCCGCCGCCCGACAAGCCGAGCTTCGTCATCCTCACCTCGGGCACGACCGGCACGCCGAAGGGGGCGCAACGCTCCAGCCCCGACGGCCTGCTCGCGATGGCCGCCCTGATCGACAAGATCCCCTACCGGGCGCGCGAGACGATGATGATCGCCGCGCCGCTCTTTCACTCGTGGGGGTTCTTCCACTTCATTGTCAGCCTGCCGACCGCTTCGACGATGGTCCTGCGGCGGCGCTTCGACGAGGAGGAGACGCTGCGCGCGGTGCAGGACCACCGGGCCGAGGTGCTCGCGGTCGTGCCGGTGATGCTGCAGCGAATCCTGCGCCTGCCGCCGGAGACGCTCGACGCCTACGACCTATCCTCGCTGCGGATCGCGGCGGCATCGGGATCGGCGCTGCCGGGCGAGCTGGCGACCGAGTGGATGGACCATTTCGGCGACAACGTCTACAACCTCTACGGCTCGACCGAGGTCGCCTACGCGACCGTCGCCACGCCGGAGGACCTGCGAGCGGCGCCGGGCACGGCGGGCAAGGCGCCGCGGGGCACCGTCGTCCGCATCTACGACGAGGCGCGGCCGCGAGGTGCCGACGGGCGAGGTCGGGCGGATCTTCGTCGGCAACGAGATGTCCTTCGAGGGCTACACCGGCGGTGGCGGCAAGGAGTCGATCGACGGGCTGCTGAGCAGCGGCGACGTCGGCCACCTCGACGCCGACGGCCGGCTCTTCATCGACGGCCGCGACGACGAGATGATCGTCTCCGGCGGCGAGAACGTCTTCCCGCGCGAGGTCGAGGACCTGCTCGCCGACCACCAGGCGGTGGTCGAGGTGGCGGTGATCGGGGTCGAGGACGAAGAGTTCGGCCAGCGGCTCAAGGCCTTCGTCGTCGCCGCGGCAGAGGCGGAGGTCTCCGAAGACGAGCTCAAAGCTCACATCAAGGCACAACCTCGCCTCGTACAAGGCGCCGCGTGAAATCGAGTTCCTGGACGAGCTGCCGCGCAACGCGACCGGCAAGGTCCTCAAGCGCGAGTTGCATACGCGCGAGACGCCGAGCTCGGCGTAGCCGGACACCTCCCAAATTGCGGCCTTCCCGGCGTTGAATGGGTAGCTGCCCCGCCGACGCGGATAGTAGGTTGCGTTACATGGGCGAACCTGCGGTGCAGCTGAAAGCGGTTGGAGCGGCTACTGAGGAGCTGCATGAGACTGCCAAGCAGGCGCTTGAGTGGGTTCGGGTCAGCGAGGAGCGCGTGGCCAGGGCCGAGGCGCGTTTCGAGCAGGTGCAGGCCGAGGTCAAGCAGCGGGCGATGGAGGCCCTGCGCAAGATCGGTGAGGAGGGGCGCGAGCGGCTTGTTGCCGAGCGCGGCAGGCGCAAAGAGGCCGAGGCTCGCGCGAAGCAGGCCGAGGCCGCCCGCGATCGCGCCGAGCAGGCCTTCGAGCAGGCGCAGAAGCGGGCCCAAGGGGACCGCGAAGCCTTTACGGCCGAGCTGAGCTCGGTCAGGGCAGATGCCGAGCACTCGCTTTCCGAGCAGGTCGAGCGGGCCGGGCGCGAGGCCGCGGAGCGGCACAAGGAGGCCCTGGGGCAGGTTCAGCTCGAGGCCGACCAGCGGGTCGCCGCCGCGGAGCAGCGCGCCGCCGAAGCCGAGGCAGCCGCCGCGGAGGCGCACGAGATTGCCGTCCGGCTCGAGGCCGAGATCGAGGAACGGGTCATGCGCGGCACCGAGGACGTTCGGCGCGAGGCCGACGAGCGGGTGCGCAGCCTGGTCGAGAAGGTCGAAGGTGAGGCGGCCGAGCTTGCCAGGGCGCGCGCCGAGGAGGCCCTGAAGGCCGAGTCCGAGCGGATCAGCATACAGGCCGAGCAGCGCGAGGAGCGGGTGCGGCGGGCGGCGGAGGACGAGATCAAGGCGAGCACTTCGAGGGCGCGGCGTGAGGTGTCTGGCCGCGGCCGACGCGACGGCGCCTTCCTGGGCCCGAAGAGAAGCCACAGCTTCGGGTTCCGGATACCGGACGTTCTAGGGCCTGACGCGGTAGGCCCGCGGGTCCTGTCGTGGGGTGAGGGGGCCTGCGGGCAGTCCACGGGCTGTCCTCGACCCCCTCACCCCACGCCACCCGCGGAGATGCGCATAGCATCTGGGGCGTGCGGTCGATACGGATAAAGGACACCCTCTCCGGGGAGCTGGTCACGCTCGACTCGGGTCAGGAGGTCGGGATCTACGCCTGCGGTCCTACCGTCTACAGCCGGATTCACATTGGCAACGCTCGGCCGTTCGTTGTCTTCTCTCTGCTGGCGCGGTTCTTGAGGTCGGAGGGGTACTCGGCGAAGCTGGTGGTCAACGTCACCGACATCAACGACAAGATCTACGTCGCGGCCGGGAGGCGGGGGAGGAGTCGGCGGCGTTCGCGGAGCGGATGACCCGGGCCTACTTCGAGGACACGGATCGGCTGGGGTTGGGCAGACCCGACGCGGAGCCGCTGGCGACCGAGACGATCGATGGGATCGTTGCCTTGATCGCCGATCTGATCGAGGCCGGCAGGGCGTATGAGTCGGGTGGTGACGTCTACTTTCGGGTGCGCAGCTTCGACGGCTACGGCAAGCTGTCGAACCGGCGCACCGAGGACATGGACCAGGGCGAGGAGGCTGGCTCGGCCTCGCTGAAGGAGGACCCGCTCGACTTCGCGCTCTGGAAGGCGCACAAGGCCGGCGAGGACACCTCCTGGGACTCGCCCTGGGGACCCGGGCGTCCCGGCTGGCACATCGAGTGCTCGGCGATGGCCGAGGCCGAGCTGGGACCGTCCTTCGCGATCCACGGCGGTGGCTCGGACCTGGTCTTTCCCCATCACGAGAACGAGATCGCCCAGTCGGAGGGGGCCGGGCGGCCCTTCGCCAGGGTCTGGATGCATAACGGGATGATCGAGACTGGGTGCCGAGAAGATGTCGAAGTCCGAGGGCAACATCTTTCAGCTCTCCGAGGCGCTCGATCGGTACGGGCGCGAGGCCGTCGTCGCTACCTGATCTCGGGGCACTATCGGCAGCCGCTTGGCGTTTGGGCCATGAGCAGATGAAGCAGGCTGTGGCTCGGGTTGAGCGGTTGCGGAACTTCTTCCGGGAGAACCCGATTGGTGGGGGGACGCCGGGGGAGGGTCCGTCAGAGCAACAGCGGGGAGGCTCTGCCGGACCCTCCCCGGCTCCCCGCACGATTCGGTGGCCTCTCGGGCCGAGAGCTTCAAGGACGCGCTTGCTGACGACTTCAATACGCCGAGAGCTATGGCCGAGGTGTTTGAGCTCGTCGGCGAGGCCAACCGCGGCGAGGTTCCAGCACACGACGCGGCTTTGGCGCTGGCGGAGATGCTCGGCCTCGTCGGCCTCAGCTCCCTTACCCAGCCGGATGAGGGAGCTGAGGCCGACGACGAGGCTGAGAAGCTGCTTGCGGAGCGGCAGGATGCGCGGGCGGCGAAGGACTTCGGGCGGGCCGACGAGATTCGCGATCGGCTGGCTGAGCTTGGCTGGGAGGTGCGGGACTCGGCCGAGGGCGCGAAGCTCGTGCCCAAGGGCTAGGCATGCCTTCCGGTCGCCCATCCGACATTGACCACACCAGAGGTGGGTCAATGTCGGATGCGTCGCAGGTGATCTACGGGAAGCAGCCGGTCGCCGAGGCTGAGCGGGGGAGGCGCCGGGTCCACCGTGTGTGGCGTTCGCCCGAGACGGCGGTCGAGGAGCTGGAGCGGCTCTGCCGGTCTCCGGATCACCAGGGGGTCGTCGCCGAGGTGGATCCATATCCATACGTCGACCCGAACCAGTTGTTGCGTGTCGACAACCCTCTGATCGTCGCCCTCGACCAGGTCCAGGACCCGCGCAACCTCGGTGCGGTCTGTCGCTCCGCCGAGGCCGCCGGCGCCGCCGGCGTGGTCATCCCGGATCGACGCTCGGCCGAGGTGACGGCAGTGACCTGCAAGGCATCCGCTGGGGCGGTCGAGCATCTGCGGATCGCCCGCGTTCGCAACCTCGCCGACTGGCTCGGGGAGGCGAAGGAGGCTGGTTTCTGGCTCTGGGGGGCCGACGCCGAGGCAACCCAGGCTCCCTGGGCCGTCGACCTGACCGGCCCCACCGTCCTGGTCCTCGGCGGCGAGGGAAAGGGCATCCGCCCCCGCGTATCGACCGCCTGTGACGGTCTTGTCGCTCTTCCTCAGCATGGTCAAACTGCCTCCCTGAACGTCTCCGCAGCTGCCACCGCGCTGCTCTTCGAGGCCGTTCGACAGCGGTAGCACCTGCAACGGCGCTTGCAAGAAATCCCTGCAAGGGGTTGACAGAACACTGCTGGGCCGTAAACTAACGCGCCAATAAGGGTGAACCTCAGCTTGAGTCTGAGATGACCCCGGTCCATACAGGGCGCCGCCAGGGGAGGTAAGGCGCCACGACCCTTCGCAAGGAGAAGGATCTGTGGCTCTATCTTCGCCGACCCAGGAAATGCAGCTACCTTCGGGCCGTCTCAACGGCTCGCTCAGACCGGCTGATACTAACCCTCAACCTGAGCTTGATGATCATTATCTGGTCGCCCTCGCCAAGGACGGCCGCACCGATGCCTACGACGCGATCGTGCGTCGCTACCGCGGCTTCGTCCGCCTCAAGGCCTCTTCGTACTTCTTGCTCGGGGGAGAGGCCGACGACCTGATCCAGGAAGGCCTGCTCGGCCTCTACAAGGCGATCCGCGACTACCGCACCGATCGCGAGTCGAGCTTCCGCAACTTCGCCGAGCTCTGCATCACCCGTCAGATCATCACCGCGGTGAAGACGGCGACCCGCAACAAGCACACGCCGCTCAACCAATACGTCTCATTCAGCCAGACCCCGGCAGCCGCGGGCGACTCCGACACGACGCTCGACGAGATCCTGCCCGGACCGACGGTCCACGACCCGGTCAACCAGGTGATCGCCGCCGAAGAGCTGGCGAGCCTCGTCTCGTGTCTCTCCGGCGTCTCGGGCGTCCTCTCCGACCTCGAGAGCCGCGTCCTCTCGCTCTACCTCGACGGCCACTCCTACGAGGCGACCGCCGAGCGGCTGGAGTGCGACACCAAGACCGTCGACAACGCCCTGCAGCGGGTAAAGCGCAAGGTCGGCGCGCATCTAGCCGCGCGCGAGGCGCCCCTTTAGCCGCTGGTCTGCGAGGACGTAGTCGAGCAGTTCCCGGCCGTGCTCGGAGGCGACCGAGACGTCGTCCGCCTTGATCCGCACCCGGTATAGGGACTGCATGCGCAGCACGTCGCCGTCGCAACGGCTGTTGGGGAAGATGCCCGAGTAGGAGACGCCGAGACGCTCGAGGTGGTCGGCGACGAGTGCAGTGGCGGGTGTGTCGAGGGGCAGGTCGATGTAGATCGCGTCCAGCCCGGCCCGATGGAACAGGTGGTGGCGCTCGGCCGCGACCGCGGTCTCGAGGTCCTCACCCGGCAGGTCAACGGTGATCAGCGCCAGGTTGTGGTCGGCGTCGACCGCGACGTGAAGTTCGGTGCGATCGGCCAGGGTTGCGTCAGCCGGCGGTTGCGCCGAGCGTCCCGCGCAGCTCGCAGAGCTCCAGCGTCTGCCCGACGATCTCCCGGTGGCGCTCGGGGGCGTAGACCGGCCGCTCGTGTCCGTCGTTCAGCTTCGTGTAGAAGAGCGCCGCCGACTGCCGTCCGTGCCGGCCTCCGGCCGCATCGTTTGACACCGAGGCAGGGATCCAGCCGAGCAGGAACCCCGTCTCGTGGGCGCCGAGCTCGACGTTGGCGCGCTGGCTGTAGGGGTGGGCCGCGGTCGCCTCGCTGTACATCCCGGCTATCCCCCGCTCTCGCGCCCAGTCCATGAGGAAGCGCTTGGTGCGCGTGAACAGGTGCTGTCCCCGCGCCGCCGGCAATGTCACCGCCTGTCCCGAGTGCCCGACCGAGTCGCCCGCGTTCGCAAGGCTCATCCCCTCATGGCAGAGCAGCTCGCCATCGGGCGTCTCGGCCACACACGACACGTAGGTCCCGGCCGCCAGCCGCGCCGAGACCTCCTCGGCGTCGTAGACCCAGCGCACGTCGTAGCTGTCGCCGTAGGCGGCCTCGATCGCCTTGCTGAGCACTGCCCCCTCGTCGGGCCCAAGGAGGCGGAAATGCACGTCGATGGCGCTGCTGGAGTCGCTCATGCCCTCTATATTCGGCAGGTTGCCCGCCTAGCTCAACTGGTAGAGCACCGCTCTTGTAAAGCGGAGGTTTCCGGTTCGATCCCGGAGGCGGGCTCTGCGGTTTGTCGGGTCAGCCGCTCGTATCGCCGCTGAGCACTCGTGCCTTCTCCGCCGCCAGCTCCTCATCGGTGAGGACGCCCTTCTCGTGCAGGGTGGCGAGGCGTTCGAGGCGGGCCAGGCGGGCGTCCTCGTCGTCGACCGGGAGGGTCGCGGTGAGCGCCTCGCTCTTGCCGTCCGGCTTGCGCATCTCGGGCAGGCGCAGCTTCGAGACCTGCTCGCCGATGTTGGCGTCTTTGACCGCGCCGACGACGCGGTCCTTGGTGCGGCCGAAGGCCTCGCCGTAGCCGGCGTCGGGGAATTCCTCGCCGGCCTGCTTGCGCAGCTCGTGGATGCCGAAGGCCGCCATGCCGGCGATCACCAGCGTGGTCAGGAACGTGCGGAGGTTCTGAGTCGAAGCCGAGAGGAAGTAGATGCCGACGACGATCGCCAGCAGCGGCGTAGACGTAGCCGGGGTAGTCGCGCAGCACCGGCGCCATCCAGCGGCGGGTCGGTGCGCGCCGAGCCAGTCGGCGAAGCCAGCCAGCCGGCGATCACGAAGAGCACGCCGACGACGATCACCGTGGTCGCGATGCTGGTCATCAGCGATGTCGAGATCGACCAGGCCGCTTCCGCGGCCGGCTTGACGCTGTCTTCGCTGACCAGCTGGCCGACCACGATCCCGCCCGCCACCTGGCGGGCGACGATCACGGCGAAGCCGGCCGCGACCAGCCCGATGCCGCAGTAGAGCACGGTCACCCAGCGCCCGTCCCGCGAGAGGTAGATCGCCAGGCCGAAGCAGAGGAAGGTGAGCAGCGAGAGGATCAGCGCCAGGCCCTTGACCGCGACGACGATGTTCTGCGCGGTCTTCAGCTGGTCGGAGCGCAGGATCGTGATCTGGCCGGCGTCGGGCGGCAGCTTTTCGGCCAGGTTGGCGCCGATCCCGACCTGGCTGGCCAGGTTGGTGACCAGGCTGCCGAGGTTGAGGCTGACCTTGCCTTCTTCGGTCGAGACCGTGCTGCCCTTTTCTTCCAGCACTTCGAGTAGCTGTTCGTGGGTGCTGCGGTTGGCGCTCTTCCAGAGTTCCTGGGCGGTCGAGCTCTGCAGCACCTGATTGGCGCCGTCGCCGGCGAACTGACGCACGGCCACCGGAGATCGGTCCGGCAAGTTCCTTGGTCTCGCCCGGGAGCTTTTCGCTCAGTTCCTTTTCGACGTCGACGTTTTCGTAGAGCTGGTCGACCAGGTAGTTGCCGACCGCTTCGCGGATCGTTTCGTTCTGGATCAGGTGGCCGCTGGTGGTCGACCCAGTCTTCGGTGTTGAGCGCCTGGCGCTCGCTCCAGATCGCGAAGACGCTGAGGAAGGCGAGCAGCGAGCCGAGCCACGACCAGGACTCGTACGAGGCGTCGGCGTCCGCGGCTCATCGGCGGGATGGTATACGTGAAGCAGTGAAGCTGGAGGGAATTCACCACATCACCGCGATCACGGCCGACGCGCAGAGCAACGTCGACTTCTACGCCGGGGTGCTGGGGTTGCGCCTGGTCAAGAAGACCGTCAACCAGGACGACCCGACCGTCTACCACCTCTTCTTCGCCGACGAGAAGGGCAGCGCCGGCTCCGATCTGACCTTCTTCGAGTTCCCCGGAGTGCCGCCGGGCCGCGCCGGGGCGGGGGACGTGCACCGGATCGTCTGGCGGGTCGGCTCCCACGCCTCGCTCGATTTCTGGGAGGAGCGGCTCGGCGCCAACGGGATCGAGTCCGAGCGCGCCGGCGGCGGCCTGCGCTTCGCCGACCCCGAGGGGCTCGAGCCATGAGCTTGCCGTGGTCGAGGTCACCGACGAGCCGCTGATCGCCGACCACCCCGAAGTGCCGGCCGAGTTGGCGCTGCGCGGCTTCCACGCCGTCTGCGCCTACAGCGGCGCGCCTGAGGCGAGCAGCGCTCTGCTCGAGGCGCTCGAGTTCGAGTCGCTCGGCGAAGGCAGCTGGGAGGCTCGCGGCGCCAGCCGCGGCGGCCTCTACATCTACGAAGAGCCTCCGGAGGAGCGCGCGCTGCAGGGTGCCGGCAGCGTCCACCACGTCGCCTGGGCCTCGACGATCGACGAGCACGAAGCCTGGCGCGAACGGGCGATCGTCGGCGGCGCCCGCCCGACCCCGGTGATCGACCGCTTCTACTTCCGCTCGATCTACTTCCGCGAGCCGAGCGGCGTCCTCTTCGAGATCGCCACCCTCGGCCCCGGCTTCACCGTCGACGAGCCGCTCGAGCACCTCGGCGAGAAGCTCTCGCTGCCCCCCGACTACGAGCACCTGCGGGCAGAGGTCGAACCGAACCTGCGCCCGGTCGTGAACCCGCGGACCAGCTCGGCCGGGTGAACGGCAACTTCCTCTGGCGCGACGCCGGTCGCACCGTCGTCTTTCGCGCCGGCGGCGTGAACAGCGCGCCGAAGCTGCTCGCCGAGCACGGCATGGAGCCGTTCGAGCTGCTCTCCACGGCGCGCCACCTGGCGGGCGCCCCGGAGCTCGGCGCCGCTGCGGCCGCGGTGCACGAGATCCCGCCAGGGGCTGTGCCCGAGGCGGCCGCCGAGCTGCTCGACGCCGTTCGCGCCCCGAATCTCGTCGCCCTCGGCGGCGGACGCGCGATCGACACTGCGAAGGCGATCGCCGCCGTCAGCGGCGCCCGCATCGCCGCGATCCCGACGACGATGTCCGGCGCCGAGATGACCGGCATCCACCGCCTGCCCGCCGGCGCCGAGGGCCGCGCCAAAGCAATGGTCCGCCCCGACCTCGTGATCGCCGACCCGGCCGCGATGACCAGCGCACCCGAGCCCGAGCTGCGCGCCAGCTCGATGAACGCCCTGGCCCACGGCGCCGACTCCCTCTACACCCCGTTCACCAACCCGGTCTCGGAAATGACCGCCCTGAGAGGAGCCGAACTGATCGCCTCCTCCCTGGACGAAGACCCCGCCGACCGCAGCAAAGACGCCCTAGCCCTCGGCTCGATCCTCTGCGGCTACGCAATCGACTCCGGAATGTTCGCCCTACACCACGTCATCTGCCAAACCCTCGTAAGAATCTGCGGCAGCCCCCACGCAGGAACCAACGCAGCAATCCTCCCCCGCGCAATGGCCTTCATGGCCCCAAGAACTCCCGACAATCTTCAACCACTGGCAACAGCGATCGGGACCCAACCAGACGCCATCGAAGCTCGCATCCTCGAACTGGGCGGCAACCCACCAGGCTTGGGCGACCAAGGCGCGGATCGAAGCAAGCTCGACCAAGCTCTGGAGTCGATGCTCCTGCGGCCGGAGCTGGCGTTTACCCCGGAGCCGCCGACCCGCGACGACCTGCACGAGTTGATCGACCAGGCTTGGTAGCGGGGGTCGGGTGCCGCTCCCCGCGGCTTGTACTTTTTGGGCGCTCACCTAGCGGCGACAGCAGGCAACTCTCCATCCAAAAAGTTGAGCGGGGAGTGGCACCCGACCCCCGCCCCCGGTAACCCCGGTCCCTAACCCGTGTAGCGCTACCCGATGGACCCCTCCCGCCTCCAGGCCTACCACGACTACACCCGCCGCCACGGAGTAAACCGAGCCATCTATCTACTGGCCCGGGTCTTCATGACCCCGTTCTTCCTCGCCTACTTCCGCTACGCCAGAACTGGCCGCGAGCACGCCCGTCTAAAGGGCGGCCTGATCGTCGCCGCCAACCACCGCAGCTTCCTCGACCCCTTCGCGATCGGCGGCGCCCTGCCCTGGCGGCGGCCGATGAACTACGTCGCCAAGGTCGAGCTCTTCGAGCGCCGTTGGCAGGGCTGGATCCTCTCCCGCCTCGGCGCCTTCCCGATCCGCCGCGGCGAGTCCGACGAGATGTCAGTGGAGACGGCGCGGCTCGTCGTCGAGCGCGGCGGCGCCGTCTGCATCTTCCCCGAGGGCACCCGCACCCGCAGCGGCGCCCTGGGTGAGCCCAAGCGGGGCGTCGGCCGCCTGGCGCTGCAGACCGGGGCGCCGGTGATCCCGGCCGCGGTGATCGGCACCGAAAACGTCCGCCGCGGCTGGCGGATCCGGCCGCGCAAGGTGAGGGTCCGGCTGGGCAAGGCGATGACCTTCCCGCGCGCCGCCGACCCCTCGCGCGGCCTGGCCTCGACGGTGACCGCACGGATCTGGCCCAACGTCGAGTTGCAGTGGGAGGACTTGGGAGGGCTGCCGCCGATGCGCCGCGCCGCCGTGATCGGCGCCGGCAGCTGGGGCACAGCGGTGGCGGTGCTGCTCGCCCGCGGCGGCCTCGAGGTCCAGCTCGCCACCCGCACCGGCGCGCAGGCCGCCGAGATCGACGAAGCGCGCGAAAACGGTCGTTACCTGGAGGGGGTGCGGCTGCCCGACTCGGTGCGCGTGCTCCAGGCCTCGGAAGTCGAGCTGGCCGGTCTCGACCTCGTCTGCCTGGCCATCCCCTCCGGCTCGCTGCCGCAGGCAGTCGGTGCGATCGCCGATCGGGTCGGCGGCCGCGCCGCGATGCTGCTGCTGACCAAGGGCCTGATCGCGCCGCTCGGCCAGCTGCCGGCCGAATACGTCGGCGAGCGCGTGCGGGCGCGGGCGATCGCCTGCCTCGGCGGCCCGGCCCACGCCCGCGAGGCCGTCTCCGGCTCGGCCGCGCTGGTGCTCGGCTCGGCCGACGCCGATCTGCGCAAACAGCTCGGCGGCGTCTTCGACCGCGCCGGCCTGGTCTGCGAGCGCTCGCGCGACGTGACCGGGGTCGAGATGGCGGGCGCCGCGAAGAACGCCGCCGCCCTCGCCGCCGCGGCCGCCGAGCCGCACGGGCTCAACGCGGCCGGGATCGCCGCCGCTCAGGTCTGGAGCGAGTGCGTCGAGTACGCGATCGGGCGCGGCGCCGATCTCGCCACCTTCTCCGGGCTGGCGGGCGTCGGCGACCTGACCGCCACCGTGATGGCGCCTTCGGGCCGTAACCGCCGCGCGGGCGAGCTGCTCGGCCGGGGCACGCCGGCGCGCGAGATCCCGGCCCAGATCGGCCAGGCCTCTGAGGGACTCGACGCCGTGCCGCTGCTGGCCGCGGCGACATCGGCCGCCGGCGGTCCGGCCGAGGCGCTGAGCGGGCTGGCGGCGCTGATCCGCGGCGAGATCGACGCCGAGGCCTGGGTCGCGGGCCTGCGGCGGGTCGAGCGGTCGAGGAGGGCGGCATGATCGGGCTAGGCTTGGTCTGTGAGCGCGGCCAAGCAGAACGTCGAGCCGGCGAGCCTCGACCCGGCCGCCAAGGCCGAGCTCGACCGCGCCTTCGAGGACCTCTACCGAGCCCACCTGCGCGACGTCTACTCCTACGCCTACTACCGGGTCGGCAACCCCACGACGCCGAGGACCTCACCGAGCAGGCCTTCCTGCAGGCCTACCGCCACTTCGATCGCGCCCGTCGCGAGTCCGACGGGCGGCCGCTGCGCCCCTGGCTGATCCGCATCGCCCACAACCTCGCCTCCAACTACTACCGCGACCGCTCGCGCCGCCCGCAGACCTCGCTGGAGATGGCCGACCCGATCGCTGCGCGGCACGGCACCGAGGCGATCGCCGAGGGGCGCGAGGAGCTGCGCCAGGTGATGGCGCACCTCGAGCACCTTCCCGACGACCGCCGCGACGCGCTGATCATGCGCTTCGCGCTCGGCATGGACAACCGCGAGATCGCCCGTGCGCTGGGTCGCAGCGACGGCGCCACCAAGGTGCTGATCCATCGCGCGATCAAGCAGCTGCAGGAGGAGATGGGCGATGAGTGAGGCGAGCCGCAGCCTGACCGGCAGCACCTGGGACGTCGAGCACCTGCTCTCCGACGCGCTGCGGCCGATCGAGCCGCCGGAGCGGCTCTCGGGCCGCCTCGAGGACACGCTCTCCGCCGTGACCCAGGCCGCCGCCGAGGAGCTCTCCGACTGGGCCGAGGAGCTCTCCGAGAGCGAGCTGCGGGCGCTGCGCGACCCGCGCAACTGGGTGCGCCCGGTCTTCGCGGTCGGCGCCGGGGGCGCCGCGGCGGGTGCCCTGCGTGCGTGCTCGAGCTGCGCCGTCGCGGCCGTCAGCAGGCCAAAGGTGGCCTGCGCTCGCTGACCGGCCGGATCAGGCCGTAGCCGGCTCGCCCTTCTGCTTTCGCGGCGCCGGCGTGGCCAGGGCGGCGGCGACGCCGAGCGCGCCGAGGAGCGAGGTGGAGCGAGGTTGTCGCCGCTGTTGACCGGGAGGAAGCCGAGGATCGCCTCGCCGCCGCCGATCGCGAAGCCCCAGAAGGCGACGACGACGTAGAGGGCGCCGAGCCAGAGCGCGTAGCGGCGCGACGCGTAGCCGGCGACGAGCAGGCCGAGCGCGCCGGTGAGGATGTGGAAGACGTTGACCCAGGCGTTGACGGCGAAGACGCCGAGGCATCTCGTCGACCTCGCCCGGCGAGCCGAACGAGGCGCTGTAGAAGAAGCCGACGATGCCGGCGACGACGAGCAGCGGCGCCGACGGCGGTGGCGTAGAGGCGGGCAGGGCTCGGTGCGTCCATCGGCGGCGATTGTAGGCTGCTCATCCCCGTGGCTCAGACCTGTTACCGACATCCCAACCGCGAGACCGCCGTCTCCTGCTCCTCCTGCGGGCGGCCGATCTGCCCCGACTGCATGACCCCGACCCCGGTCGGCATGCGCTGCCCGGAGTGCGCCAGCCAGCGCACGAAGGTGGTGCGGGGGCGTCGGTCGAGGCGAGCCTTGCCGCCGCGGCTCCGGCGACTTTCGTCCTGATCGCGCTCAACGTCGCCGTCTACCTGGCCGAGATCGCCTCCGGGCCGCGGTGGCTTCAACAGCTCCGGCAGCGAGCCTGATTCTCGACTTCGGCCTCTTCGGCCCGTCGGTCGCCGAAGGCGAGTGGTACCGGCTCGTCACCAGCGGCTTCCTCCACGACGGCCTCTTGCACATCGGCTTCAACATGTTCGCTGCTCTTCTTCCTCGGCCGGATCCTCGAGCCGGGGATCGGCACCCCGCGCTTTGTCGCGATCTACTTCGCTATCGCTCCTGGCGGGATCGTTCGGGGCGCTCCTGCTCTCCCCCGACGCCCTCACGCTACGGCGCCTCGGGTGCCGTATTCGGCGTCTTGGCGCCACCTTCGTCGATCGCCCGCAGCCGCGGCGTCGATGCGCTGGCGTCGAGCGTCGGCATCCTCATCCTGCTCAACCTCGCCTTCAGCTTCGGAGTGCCCGGGATCAGCCTCGGCGGCCACCTCGGCGGGCTGGTTGCCGGCGTTCTCTGCGCGCTGCTGATCGTCGCCGGCGAGCGCGGCATGCTCGGGAGAGCGCCATTTCCCGGCGGAGATGGTGGCGATGAGCGGCCCTGGGCATCCTCGCCACGATCGGCGCGCTGGCGATCGCCTGAGGCTCAGACGGTCCGGCTCGCGCCGGACGCCGGTGAGGCGCGCACCTCGGCGAAGCCGATGTTGCCCGGGCGGATCGACCAGGTCGGGGTGGAGCAGGTGGCCGAGCAGCTCGACCCCGTCGACCAGTCGCGGCCCCGGGCGGGAGAAGGTCGATGCCGCGTCGACCGCGAACACGCGCCGGGCGCCGAGCGGCCTCGATCCGGTCCCAGTGCTCGAGCGCCTGGGCGCGCGAGTCCGTCGACGTACCAGCCGCAGGGCATCGCGATCGACGACGTCGGGGTTGAGGCCCGGAGAGCTCGCCCCAGGAGACCTCGGGCGACTTCAGCCCCGGCGGCCCGGCGACGTCCTCGCCGCCGGCGATCGAGATCATCTCGGGGATCCAGTGGCCGCCGACGAAGGGCGGGTCGAGCCACTCGAGCGCGATCACCCGCGGCGGGCTCGCTCCCGAGACGGCGGCGCGGACCGTCGCCAGCCGTCCCTCCAGCTCGCCGCGCAGCTCGTGCGCCTGGTGCGGGATCTCCGGTCGCCTCGCCGAGCCGGACCACGTCCTCGAGCATCTCGCCGAGCGTGCTCGGGTCCTGCTGGACGCACGCGCGGCTTGCCGGGGAGGCGGGCGGCGACCTCGAGCACGTCCTCGTAGGAGACCGCGCAGACGGCGCAGAGCGCCTGGGTGACGATCAGGTCCGGGGCGAGCTCGGCCAGCAGCTCCTCGTCGAGCTCGTAGAGCGCCTGCCCCTCGGCCGACGCTCGCCTTCACGGCCCGGTCGATCTCCCCGGCGCTGAGCCCGGCCGGCAGGACGGTGCGGGTCAGGTGGGGGAGCGAACGCGCCTCGGGCGGGTAGTCGCACTCGTGGGTGACCGCGACGACGCTGTCGCCGAGGCCGAGCGCGAAGAGCATCTCGGTCGCGGAGGGGACGAGGCTGGCGATGCGCATCCGGTCGATCAATATGGCACTTATCGCCGGGACCGCGGGACGGATGGCTATATTGCCTACGCCGAATGGCCGACGACGACCTCCCCCGAAGTACCGGGCGAAATAGACGATGAGCGCGCTGCTGCTCGTCCTCCTGCTCCTGCTGGTCGCCGTCAACGGCTTCTTCGTCGCGGCCGAGTTCGCGCTCGTGCGCAGCCGCCGCGGCAAGATCGAGCAGCTCGCCGAGGAAGGCGAAAGCGGCGCCGAGGCGGTGGTCGAGCAGCTCGACAAGATCGACGAGTCGCTCTCGGCCTGCCAGATCGGGATCACGATGGCCTCGATCGGCATCGGCTTCCTCGGCGAGCCCTCGCTGGCGAAGCTGATCGAACCGATCTTCGGCGGCCTCTCCCACGGCGTCGCGGTCGGGCTCTCCGTCGCGATCGCCTTCGCCCTCGTCACCGCGATCCACATCAGCATCGGCGAGCAGGTGCCGAAGATGCTCGCGATCACCCACGCCGAGCGGATCGCCCGCCGCGTCTCCCGCCCGCTCAACTGGTTCCGCACCGCGACCGCGCCGGTGATCCTCGGGCTGAGCGCGATCTCCAACGCGATCGTCCGCCTCTTCGGCGTCGACCCGACCGACATCGAGGAGCACCACACGGCAGAGGACCTGAAGCAGATCATCGATCAGCTCGCGAGCTCGGCGGCACCCTCGACCCCGGCGAGGCCGGGATGCTCGGCGGCGTCTTCCACCTCCACGAGCAGGAGGCGCGCGAGGTGATGACGCCGATCCCGGCGGTGGTCACGGTCGACGCCTCCGAGACGGTCGAGACGGCGCTGCGCCGCTGCGTCACCTCCGGCCACACGCGCCTGGTCGTGATCGAGGACGAGAACCCCGACCGGGTCAAGGGCATCGTCCACAACAACAGCCTCGCCCGCCTCTACATGAGCGACGGGCCGGAGGCGCGAGATCGACCCGGCCGTGCGCGACGCGCGTGATCGTCCCCGAGACGCGGCCGCTCGACGACCTCCTCCACGACCTGCAGGTCCAGCGCACCTCGCTCTCGGTCGTCGTCGACGAGTACGGGCGCACGGTCGGGATCGTCACCGTCGAGGACATCCTCGAGGAGGTGGTGGGGGAGATCGAGGACGAGACCGACCCCCGCGCCGCGGCCCTGCGCCAGCTCGCCGGCGGCGAATGGTTCGTGCGCGGCCACGTCTCGCTCGGCGACCTCTCCGACGCCGGGATCGAGCTGCCGGTCGACACCGACGCCTACAACTCGGTCGGCGGCTACGTCTTCGGCGAGCTCGGCCGGCTGCCCAAGCGCGGCGACACGATCACCGCCAACGGCTACACGATCCGGGTCGAGTCGGTGCGCGAGAACCGCATCGAGGCGGTTCGGATCAGCGGCCGACCCTCCGGTTCCGTCCGCCAGGGCTCCTAGCTTCTCCGGGCAACCCGCGTTCCACCGAACCCTGGAGGTGTCGCATGTGGGTTGTGCGTTTGAGCGACAAGCAGCTCGAGGTTCTGCGAGCGCTGCTGCGCTCCGAGGAGCACCTCGGCCCGGCCCTGCAGAGGCGCCGTCGAGGCCCTCGACCTGGCCCGCTGGGACGACCTCCCCGAGGCCGAGCTGCCCTGGGAGGAGATCGAGACGACCGCCCGCCGCCAGGGTATCTCCCCGGCCGACGTGATCTGGGACCTCGCGGGTAAGCGCTAGTCGTACGGGTAAAAGCCGGCGCCGCTCTTGCGGCCTAGCTTCTCTTCGCCGACCATCTCGACGATCAGGCCCGGGGGCTTGTGGGCTGCCTCGTTGGAGTCGGCGTAGAGAGCGTCGCCGATCGCCTCGGCGACGTCGAGCCCGACGAAGTCGAGCAGGGCCAGCGGGCCCATCGGGTGGCCGGCGCCGAGCTTCATGCAGGTGTCGACCTCGCCGGCCTCCATGCCGGTCCGCTCCATCATCCGCACCGCGTCGAAGAGGTAGGGGAAGAGCAGGCGGTTGACGACGAAGCCGGCCTGGTCGGGGACCTCGACCGCGGTCTTGCCGAGCGCCGCGCACCAGGCGAGAGCGGTCTCGCGGGCGGCCTCGGCGCCGTCCGGGAAGCAGACCTCGACCAGCTTCATCCGCGGCACCGGGTTGAAGACGTGCAGGCCGAAGAGCTTGCCGTCGATGCCCGCCGCCTCGGCGATCTCGGCGATGCTCAGCGAGGAGGTCGTCGTCGCCAGGTCGCGCGTTCGGGCAGGCCTCGGCGATCGTCGAGAGCAGCTCGCCCTTCGGCTCGACCTCCTCGATGATCGCCTCGACGATCACGTCGCAGTCGGCGAGGTCGGCGGGGTCGGTCGTAACCCGCAGCCGCGAGGGCTCGGCCCCCTCGATCTTGGCGCAGGCGGCAACCACTTTCTCCTCCGCCCGCCAGGCCGAAGCCTCGCTGCGCGCCAGCAGAATCGTGTCTGCTGTGGTTGTCGAAACCGCAGCGAGACCGGTGGCGATCGCCCCGCTCCCCGCGATCCCCGGACTCTCGTACCCCTGGCTCGGGTTCATGGCCGGGTTCCTATCAAGCCCTGCTGATCTCCGCCGCCAGGTACCCTTGGTTGACTGACCAGTCAATCGAAGGAGGCAGGCGATGGCGGACAACGGAAATGGCAAGTTCGGGGGCCGTGAGGTCGTCATCGTCGAGGCAGTTCGCACGCCGATCGGGCGCGGGCACGAGGAGAAGGGCTACTACAAGGACGTCCATCCCTCGAACCTGCTCGCCAAGGCCTACGGCGAGCTGTTCGAGCGCACCGGCGTCGATCCGGCCGAGACCGGCGACGTGATCGCCGGCTGCGTGCAGCAGTTCGGCGAGCAGGGGGTCAACATCGGCCGCAACGCCTGGCTCGAGGCCGGCCTGCCGATCGAGACGCCCGCCACCACGATCGACCGCCAGTGCGGCTCCGCCCAGCAGGCGGTCAACTTCGCCGCGACCCTGATCGCCTCCGGCGTCCACGACGTCGCGATCGGCGGCGGGGTCGAGCACATGGGCCACATCTCCTTCGCCGACGGCTACTCGGTGATGAAGGAGCACGGGGCGCCGTTCTCGCCCGAGCTGCTGGAGCGCTACGACCTGATCCCGCAGGGCCTCTCGGCCGAGATGATCGCCGACAAGTGGGAGATCCCCCGCTCCGAGCTCGACGAGCTCGGCGTGCGCTCGCAGCAGCTCGCCGCCAAGGCGACCGAGGAGGGCCGCTTCGAGCGCGAGATCGTCCCCTTCAGCGTCAACGGCGACACCTACGCGACCGACCAGGGCATCCGCCCCGAAACCTCGATCGAGGTCCTCTCCCAGCTCAAGCCCGCCTTCAAGGAGGACGGCAAGATCACCGCCGGCAACTCCTCGCAGGTCTCCGACGGCGCCGCCGCCGTGCTGCTGATGGCGCGCGAGAAGGCCGACGCGCTGGGGCTGAAGCCGCGGGCGCGGATCGTCGACCAGACCACGGTCGGCGTCGACCCGGTGATCATGCTCACCGGCCCGATCCCGGCGACCGAAAAGCTGCTCGAGCGCAACGGGATGACGATCGACGACATCGACCTGATCGAGATCAACGAGGCCTTCGCCTCCGTCGTCGCCGCCTGGCGGCGCGAGCTCGACCCCGACATGGACCGGGTCAACGTCAACGGCGGCGCGATCGCCCTCGGCCACCCGCTCGGCTCGACCGGCGCCCGCCTGATCACCACCCTGCTCCACGAGATGGAGCGCACCGACAAGGAGATGGGCCTGGTGACGATGTGCTGCGGCGGCGGTCTGGGGACTGGGACACTGATTCAACGGGTCTGAGGGCACCGGGCAGCCTCTGACCAACGATTGAGATATAGATTTCGCGTATGGGAACGCGGGGGGTTTCAGCGATCGCGGGAGCGATGGTCGTCGCACTGCTTATCGGCGGCTGCGGTGGCAGTAGCGATTCGAGCAGCGGGCCGACGATCTCGAAAGCGGTCTTCATCAAGAAGGCCGACGCGGTCTGCCAAGGGAGCATCGAACGGATCGAGAAGGCCTTCGTCGCCTACCTGAGGAAGAGCGGTAAGGGGACGCATCCGGGCAAAGCCGCCGAAGAAGAACTGGTCGGCAAGGTCCTGGTCCCGAGCGTCAAGCGGGAAGTGAAGGAACTCCGCGCGCTGGGTGCTCCCAGCGGCGACGAAGACCGGGTCGGCGCGATCGTCGAAGCGCTGGAAGAAGGCGTCGAAACGGCCGAAAGCGACCCCAAGGCGGTGACTGCGAGCAGCGACGTTGTGTTCGGGATCGCCAGCCGGCTGGCCAAGGAATACGGCCTCGAAGCCTGCGGCACTCGCTGACAGGCCCTGGCTGTACGGCCAGTCGGCCGCTATGCTCCGCGGCCGATGGACCTGACCCTCTCGCCTTCCGAGCAGCAGTTCCGCGACGAGGTTCGTGACTGGATCGAGGCGAACCATCCCGGCCCCGAGCCCGAAGCGGGCCTGGAGGAGGTGATGGCCTTCCGCCGCGAGTGGCAGGAGAAGATGCACGCCGCCGGCTGGGCGGGGATCTCCTGGCCCAAGGAGTACGGCGGCCGCGGCGCGACGATGATCGAGCAGGCGATCTTCGTCGGCGAGGCGGCGCGCCTCGAGGCGCCCAGCCCGGCCAACGTCCTCGGCCTGGCGATGGGCGGCCCGGTCGTCATCGCCCACGGCACCGACGAGCAGAAGCAGCGCTACCTGGAGCCGATCCTCACCGCCGAGGAGATCTGGTGCCAGGGCTTCTCCGAGCCGGAGTCGGGCTCCGACCTCGCCTCGCTGAAGACGCGGGCGGTCAAGGACGGCGACGAATGGGTCGTCACCGGGCAGAAGGTCTGGACCACCTTCGCCCAGTACGCCAAGTGGTGCATGCTCGTCGCCCGCACCGACCCCGACGCCCCCAAGCACAAGGGCCTCACCTACTTCCTGATGGACATGGACCAGCCCGGCGTAGAAGCCAAGCCGCTGGTGCAGATCACCGGCGAGGGCGAGTTCAACGAGGTCTTCATCGAGGAGGCGCGGATCCCCGAGGCCAACGTGATCGGCGAGGTCGGCGACGGCTGGTCGGTGGCGATCACGACGCTGATGAACGAGCGCGCCGGGCTCGCCTTCGGCGCGATCGCCCAGGTCGCCAACAGCCTCAAGCGGCTCGGCGAGCTGGCCGGCGAGACCCGCGTCAACGGCGGCACCGCGGCCGAGGACCCGGTCTTCCGCCAGCGGATCGCCCAGCTGCACATCGAGGCCGAGACGATGCGGCTCAACGCTTACCGCGGCCTGACCAAGACGATGCAGTCGGGAATTCCGGGACCGGAGGGCTCGCTGGGCAAGTGGCAGTGGGCCGACATCAACCAGCGCATCGCGGAGCTGGCCCTCGACATCGAGGGCGCCTACGCGCCGCTTTCGCGTGGCGACGAGCACGCTGTCGCCGGCGGCGCCTGGCAGTACAGCTTCCTGCGCTCGCGGGCCAACTCGATCGAGGGCGGTACCACCGACATCCTCAAGAACATCATCGCCGAGCGGGTTCTCGGCCTGCCGAGGATGCGTTAGGGGCTGTCGCCGGGCTTATGTACTTCGACCTCACCGACGAGCAGCGGGCGATCAAGTCGACCGCTCACGACTTCCTCGCCGCCCGCTACAAATCCGAGCGCATCCGCGAGCTGGCCGAGAGCGAGAACGGCTTCGAGCAGTCCGACTGGGACGAGATGGCCGAGCTCGGCTGGACCGGCCTGGCGCTGCCCGAGGAGTGGGGCGGGCAGGGGCTGGGGATCGTCGAGCTCGCTGTCCTCTTCGAGGAGATGGGCTACGCGCTGGCGCCCTCGCCACTCTTCTCCAGCACGATCGTCGGTCTGGCCCTGGCGCTCTGCGGCTCCGACGATCAGCGCGAGCGCCACCTGCGGCCGCTGGCGGAAGGCAAGCTGCGCGGCACGCCCGCGCTCTGGGATGCCGGTTCGCCGGCGAGCCCCGGCGGCTTCACGATGGATGCCCGCGCCGACGGCGACGGCCTCGTCCTCGACGGCGAGAAGGTGCTCGTCATGGATGCCGCCGCAGCCGACTTCTTCATGGTCGCCTCCGCCGACGGCCGCCGCCACCTGGTCGAGCGGGGCGCCGCCGGGGTCACAGTGACGCCCGCGACCTCGATCGACCTCACCCGCCGCCTCTACTCGGTCCGCTTCGACGGCGTCAAGGTCGCGGCCGAGGATACGATGCCCGCCGCGGGCGCCGACTACTTTCCGGTCTTCTTCCGCCTCTGCGTCGCTCTCGCCGCCGAGTCGACCGGGATCGCCCAGCGCACGATGGAGATGGCGATCGCCTACGCCAAGGACCGCCAGCAGTTCGGACGGCCGATCGGCTCCTATCAGGCGGTCTCGCACCGCTGCGCCCAGATGCTGCTCGAGACCGAGAACGCCCGCTCCGCCGTCTACGGCGCCGCCTGGGCGGCGGACGCCGAGCCAGAGTCTCTGCCCAAGGCGGCCTCGATGGCCAAGGCCTACGCCTCCGACGCCGGCTGGCGGGTGCCGGACGCCTCGATCCAGGTGCACGGCGGCATCGGCTTCACATGGGAGCACGACCTCCACTTCTTCCTCAAGCGCGGCAAGGCCAACGCGGCGATGTTCGGCGATGCCAAGTGGCACCGCGAACGCGTCGCCGACGCCGTCCTGGCCGACGTCGCAGACCCGGTTCCGGCCTGACGCGGAGATCTGCGATGGCGGCGCTCGAGCGGATCTCCGTCGCTGCGATCGGCACCTCGGTCGCCGACCTCGAGGCCGAGACCAGGCGCGCCGAGGCGGCCGGAGTCGAGTGCGTTTGGGCGCCGGAGCTGTTTCGCTCCTCGGTCACCCAGGCCGCCTACCTGGCCGGCAAGACCGAGACGATCGACGTCGCCACCGGGATCGCCTGGGCCTTCACCCGCAGCCCCTTCATCCTCGCCGTCAGCGCCCTGGACATCGACGAGATGTCGGGCGGGCGCTTTCGCCTCGGCCTCGGCTCGGGCGTCAAACGGCTGAACGAGACCTGGCACAACGCCACCTACGGCAAGCCGGCGCCGCACCTGCGCGAGGCGATCGAGGCGACCCGCCTGATCATGCAGCAGGCCGGCAAGGGCGAGCCGATTCGCTACGAGGGCTCCTACTACGACATCGACATCAAGGGCTGGGTCCGCCCGCACCCGGCGCCGCGCGAGTCGGTGCCGATCTACACCGCCGGCGTCCAGGGCGGGATGTGCCGCATGGCCGGCGATGTCGCCGACGGTCTGATCGGCCACCCGATCCAGAGCCTACGCTGGATCGACGAGGTCGTGGTCAGCTCCTTCGAGCAGGGGCTGCGCCGCTCGGGGCGCGAGCGCAAGGGCTTCGACTACCTGCCGACCGTCTGCTGCGCGATCGACGACGACGAGGCGCACGCGATCGAGATGGCCCGGCGAACGATCTCCTTCTACGCGACAGTGAAGACCTATATGCCGCTCTGGGAGCTGCACGGCTTCGCCGACAACGCCGTCGCCGCCGGCGAGGCGTTCCGCCGCGGCGACCTCGCTGGCGTACCGGCCGCGATCAGCGACGAGATGGTCGACGCCTACTGCGCCGCCGGCCCGCTCGACAAGGTCCGCGCCCGGGTAGAGGCAACGGCAGAGCGCGCCGACGGCCTCTTCCTCACCCCGCCCACCTACTTCATCTCCCCGGAAGAGCTCTCCGAGTTCCAGAACCGAATAATCGACGCCTTCGGCCCCACAGCCTGAATTTCGACACGGTGGGAGGAGTACGAAGCGCCCCAGCTTGAAGCTTCTACGGGATGGGAGTCCAAGCGGTTCGCAGCTTGGGGTGAGCTACTGGAGCTTGCAGAGAGGAGCCTGGTCGCCCTCCAGGCGAATGTCGCGAAGCGGCGGAAAAGCATTCCGATGTCTGCGCGGCGAAGCCGCGCTCCCTATTCGTCGCTAAGCGCAAAGCGCGTGCGACACCAATTCGACTGGAGGGCGACCAGGCTCCTCACCGCTGGGGTTGGGCTACTCGTCGCGCGGGGTGATGCGGAAGGTCGAGACGACCTCTGCCTGCTTGGCCTCGGGGTGGACGACGTAGGCGCTGGGGCCGCCGCCGAACCAGCCTGAGCTCTCGTTGTCGGCGACGAAGATGCCGGGGTGGTGCTTGCCATCACCGTCCTCGACCCAGACCTTGTCGCCCTCCTTGAACCCGTGTTCGATCTCGCCCATGGTTACGGACAGACTACGATGAGATGGAAGTCGGCGTCCTCGCCTTCGCCTTTTTCATTGCGGGTGCGGACCTCGATCGCGTTGGGGTTGGCGGGCGAGCTGTTCGTCTGCGCGTAGCCTGGGTTCGGCACCGAGGTGCCGGCGTTGTTGCGCCCCGCCACGTCGGCGCAGGCGGTGACGTTGACCGGGAAGCCGATCGTGACCGCGCCGCCGCCCTCGGTGGCGGTGATTCCCGCATCGCTGGCTCGGGCGAGCGCCGCGTTGCCGGCTCCGGCCGGGTTGTTGACCACTGCCCAGTAGGTGTGGGCGGCGCGATTTGCCGCCGGCACCACGCCGAGCTTGTCGGTGTTGATCTGGTAGCCGGTCAGGGTCTTGTGCTTGAGCTTGCCGGCGCCGATCGTCTGCTTTTTGATCGCCCCGCCGTTGATCGTCTGCGCGGCGTACGCCGTCCCCGCCAGGGCGATGACCAGCGCGGTCACGGCAACGACCATCGCCGGCGAGGGCCTTGCGCTCCTCAGCTTCCTCATCGAGACTCCCTTCTCGAGATTCGCTTCGTGGTTCGAAGCCTTGCCCGCCGCTACCCCGCGAGGGCGGGGACGAAACGCAGCCTCGCTAGTGCCGGCCGATGCCCATCGTGCCGCGTGGGTCGCCGCTGTGCTCGGCCAGCTCCTCCAGCTCGGCGATCTTGCGCTCGCCTTCGACCCGCGCCGGATGGCCGGCCGGCAGCGGCTCGATCAGCCTGCGGATCCGGTTGCGGACTTGCAGCGCGAAGTGCGGGGTGGAGGCGCCGGCCAGGGCGCGGATGTCCTCGGCGCTGACCTCGTGGGCGGCGCCGAGCAGGTCGGGGCTCTCGGCCTCGCTCACTTTTCCCCTCCGATCTTGGCCAGTTCGGCCAGCTGGTCGATCTCGGCTTGCTGGTTCACGTCGATGGCCTCCTGGTCTCCGATCACCCAAACGTGGTTGTAGAAGGCTCGGGTGGGGTCGGTCGTGTAGCCCGGCTTGACGTCGAGCAGGTATTCGCGCAACGCCTTGGGCAGCGTATCGGCGTCTTCGCTGAGCAGCAGCGGCCCCCAGGTGCCCGAGGCCGAGAGCGGCGCGGCGATCGCGGCGTCGAGCGGCGAGTCGCTGCGGGCGACGACGAAGCCGTGGCCGGGGTCGTTGACGTTCCAGCCGAAGCTGCCGCCGGCGTAGCGGGCGAGCGCGATCGCGTTCTCTGCCGGGGTCTTGCCCGACACCCGCCGCACCCGCTTGGCGACCTTGGCGACTTCGCCCACCACTCCGGAAGAGATTGCCGAGGAGGGGCCGAGGACGTAGACGGGGACCTTCGGATGCGATTTGAGCGCTTTCAGCGTCGCCGCGGGCAGCTTCTTGGCGCCGCTGAAGAGGACCGGGTCGCCCGAGCGCGCCGCCCAGGCCGCGGCCGGCATCGCAAAGGCAGCTTCGCCTTCGGAGGCGAGGACGATGTGCTGCGGCGGGCCACCGAAGAGCTTGTCGCGCAGGGCGGCGACTTCGGACGCGAGCGCCGCCGGTTCGCCCGCCTTGACCCGGGTCGTCTTCAGCCCGTCGGGCGTTGCCGCGTCGCCGATCGCGAACGCCTGGGCCCCGCCCGTCGCGTCGCTGCCCCGCGGGTCGAGCGCTTCGAGGGCCTGCGAGGTCGCGGTGGGCAATTCGCCGCCGGAGGAGACCAGCAGCGGCGCTCCCACCGGCGCCGCCATCAGCACCGCGGCGGCGATCGCGCCCTGCCAGTCCGCTTCGTCGACGAGCGTCACCGCCGCCGGCCGCTGCGCGGGCGTGGTCGACGGGAACACCGCCAGCGCCACGCCGGCGGCCGTCGTGGCGGGTTCGGAGCCGCCGACCCGGGTCGTGTTGTTGGTCGCGAAGGACGGGTAGCCGAGTTCTTCGGCCGCCGCGGCGGCGGGGGTTTCCTTCTGCTCGGTGGCCGTACTGGTCGGCGCCGGAGCGGGCGAAGTTTGGTTCGAGCTCTTGTTCGCGCCACCGCCGCCGAGCACCGCGGCGACGAGGAAGACGACCGCGACGACGACCAGGCCGACGATCGCCTTCAGCGCCGCAGGGATCGGCTTGCGTCGCCGGCGTTTCCCGCCTCCCTGCCGCGCATCCGATGTTGACCCCACCTGAGTGTGGTCAATCTCCGATGCACGAGATGACGGGGTCGCCTCGGCGGGCAGCTGGGACGTAGGGGGGGCAACGTCCGCGTTGATGGGGCGCTTCCCGGCCATCGCCGGAACGCTACACGCGCGGCGGTGGCTGGCTGGTCAGCTAGTCTTTGGGGGGACTGGTTGACTGACCAGTCAATCAATCGACTTCGGATCACCGCCGACCAAGAAGGGACCCATGGATTTCGCACTCAACGACGAGCAGCAGGAGTTCAAGGACCGCTGCCGGACCTTCGCCCGCGAGGTGATCCGGCCCGCGGCCCGCAAGCACGACGAAGAGGAGAGCATCCCCTGGGATGTGATCAAGGAGGCGCGCAAGCAGGGCTTCGGCGGCCTCGAGGGCATCCAGCGCTCGGCCGGAGACCCCGAGGGCCAGCTGCAGGTGATCTCGGCCGAAGAGTTCCACTGGGGCTGCGCCGGCATCGCCCTGGCGATCTCCGGCTCCGGCCTCGCCGCGGCCGGCATCGCTTCGTCCGGCACCCCCGAGCAGATCGGCCAGTGGGTCCCCGAGTGCTTCGGCAGCGGCGAGGAGATCAAGCTCGGCGCCTACGCGGTGACCGAGCCGCAGGCGGGCTCCGACGTCAAGAGCCTGAAGACGACCGCCAAGCGCGACGGTGACGAGTGGGTCCTCAACGGGACCAAGGTCTTCATCACCAACGGCGGCATCGCCGACGTCCACGTCGTCGTCGCCACCGTCGACCCCGAGTCTTGGCACGCGCGGCCAGGCCTCCTTCGTGGTCGGCAAGGGCACCCCCGGCCTGACCCAGGGCAAGAAGGAGTCCAAGCTCGGCATCCGCGCCTCGCACACCGCCGAGGTCGTCCTCGACGACTGCCGCATCCCGGTCGAGAACCTGCTCGGCGGCGAGGAGAAGCTGGAGAAGAAGCTCGAGCGCGGCCGTTCCGGCCAGAAATCGCGCGGTGGCGCCGACGCGCTGGCGACCTTCGAGATCACCCGGCCGCTGGTCGGTGCCTCGGCCCTCGGCATCGCCCAGGCCGCCTACGAGTGGACGCTCGAGTACCTCGACGGCCAGACCGAGGGCGGCAAGCCGGTCCTGCAGCGAGCAGCGCATCCAGCAGATCCTCGCCGACGTCGCCACCGAGATCGAGGCCGCCCGCCTGCTGGTCCAGCGCGCCGCCTGGATGGGCCGCAACGGCATCCCGATGAGCGGCGGCCAGGGCTCGATGTCGAAGCTCAAGGCCGGCGACGTGACGATGTGGGCGACGACGACGCTGATGGACCTGGTCGGCCCCTTCGCCTGGAGCACCGAGTGCCCGCTGGAGAAGTGGTTCCGCGACGCCAAGATCTACCAGCTGTTCGAGGGCACGGCCGAGATCCAGCGGATGGTGATCTCGCGCATGCAGGCTCGGGAATACGCCGAGCGGCTTGGCTATGCTGCCGAGGTGGCGGAGCAGGCGATGGCCGAGAGGCAGGAGAAGGAGCCGGTTCCTGCCTGAGGTGGGCTCTCTAAGCTCCGGGCGTGCACTCGCACGCTCACTCGCACGCTCTCGATGCTCGGCGCGGCGATAGTCGGCGGCGGATGTGGGTTGCGCTTGCGATCAACGTGGCGATGCTGGTTGTCGAGGCCGTTGGCGGGGTTCTTACTGGTTCGCTGGCCGTGTTGGCCGATGCAGGGCACCTGCTCTCCGACGTCGGCTCGATTGGGTTGGCGCTTTTCGCTGCGACCCTTGCGGCTCGCCCGGCTGCCGGGCGGATGACCTTCGGCTATCAGCGCTCGGAGATCCTTGCTGCTCTGGTCAACGGGCTGCTCCTTGTTGCCGTTGCGATCGCCGTTGCCTATGCCGCGATCGGCCGGCTCGGCGATCCGCCGTCGATCGACGGCCTCGGCGTGGTCGGGATCGGCCTGCTGGGACTGCTGGGCAACGCCGGCGCCGCCCTGGTTCTGGCGCGGGGTCAGCGCGAGGACGTCAACTTGGAGGGGGTGTTGCGGCATAGCGCCGCCGATGCGCTTGGCTCGCTCGGGGTTGTCTTCGCCGGCGCCTTCGTCCTCGCCGGTGGCTCCTCGCTGGTCGACCCGGTGGTCAGCCTCGCGATCGCCGTGCTGATCGGGCTCTCGTCCTGGCGGCTGATCAAGGAGCCGGTCGACGTGCTGATGGAGGCGGCGCCGTCGGGTGTCGACGTCGACGCGGCGGGAGCCGCGATCTGCGAGCAGGACGGGGTGCGCTCGGTTCACGACCTGCACATCTGGACCGTCACCTCCGGCTTCGGCGCGCTCGCCGCCCACGTCGTCGTCTCGGTCGAGTGCGACCGCGACCTCGTCCGCCGCCGGATCGAGCTGCTCCTGCACGAGCGGTTCGGCATCGATCACACCACGCTGCAGATGGAGGAGCAGGTCGCCGAGGAGCTGTTGCGGGTCGAGAACGCGCCCGGCCAGGGCTGATCCGCAAGCCCAGTTGCAGCGCAAATTCCCTGCAACTGGCGAGGTCTCGACTCGGCTAGCCTCGCCGGCGATGCCCAAGACTCGCCTTGCCCTGGCGGCTCTGCTTGCCGCCGCGGCGGCGCTGACAGTGCTGCTCATAGCCGGCAGCGCCGCGCCCGCCCAGGGCCTCGAATCGAAGCTCGAAGCCAAGGAAGCGAAGCTCTCCAAGCTGCGCGAACGCACGGGCGTCCTGACCACGACGATCTCGCATTACGGCGACCGGATCGACCGCCTCACCGGCGCCGTGGCGACGTTGCGCAATCGCGAGGCGGCGGTCCGCGTCCGCCTCGATGCCAAGCAATCCGAGCTGGACCGCGCCGTCGCCCAGCTCGACGTCGCCAAGCGGCGGCTGGCGGTGATGCGAGAACACCTGAAGCGGGCGCTGACGGCCCTGCGCGACCACCTCGTCGCGATCTACGAGGCGGGCACCCCCGACGTGCTCAGCGTGGTCGTCGGCGCCAACGGCTACGACGACCTGGTCGATCGCACCGAATACCTGAACCGGATCAACGGCATGGACGAAGCGGTCGTCGGCCGGGTCCGCGAACTTCGCAACGCGGTGAGGTCGACCGTCGCCCGCCTGCGCACGGCCAAGGACACGATCGAGAAGGCCCGCAACGCGATCGCCGCCGAAGAGCGGGCCCTCGCCGATGCCCGCAGCGCCGTGCAACGGCGCCAGGCGGCGCTGGTCTCCGCCCGCGGCGCGCGGGTCGCGGCGCTGAGGAAGATCCGCAGCCACGAAGAAGAGCTCGACGGCTCGGTGGCGGCGATCCAGGGCAAGATCGCGGCCCGGCTGTCCGGCACCGGCTCGGCGCCGCTGCCGGCCGGGCCGATCCAGGGCGGCAACGGCAGCGGCCTGATCTGGCCGGTCAGCGGCCCGGTCGTCTCCGGCTTCGGGCCGCGGACGATCAACGGCAGCTACGAGTTCCACCCCGGGATCGACATCGCGGTGCCGAGCGGCACGCCGATCCGCGCCGCGGCGGCGGGAACCGTGATCTTCACCGAGCCCGAGGCGAGCAGCGGCGGCTACGGCAACTACACCTGCATCGACCACGGCGGCGGCCTCTCGACTTGCTACGCCCACCAGGAGTCCTTCGCGGTTTCAGCCGGCGAGCAGGTCTCACAGGGCCAGATCATCGGCTACAGCGACTGCACCGGCTACTGCTTCGGCCCGCACGTCCACTTCGAGGTCCGGATCGACGGCGAAGTGACCGATCCGATGGCCTACCTGTAGGCACCCGGCACCGCCTCACCAGAACCCGGGCCGGCTGTTTGCGACGTTTGTCAGCAAACGTCGTTGTCTACCTGAAACAGGCTGATTTGCAGGCTAAACCCAAGCCGCTTGACACGAGGAACACGAATGTCTAACCTTTCGTCAGCATTAGGAAACACCGTCGTCTGATTAAGAGTTCTTGAGCGGGCATCGGTTAAGCCCTCAGGACGGGCAGGGAAGCGCCACAGGGACAAATCGGACCCCCGCGGGAACGGGGGGCCAGGGAACAGGAGAGAAGCATCGTGAAGTCCGCAGCACCACCGAGCAGGGGACACAGCCTTGGCGCCACCGCGCCGAGCGGCGACTCCAGGGATCGCCACCACACCTTCGCCTCACCCTCACGCACCTCTCCCTGCGAGAGGAACCGACGCAACCCACTACTCACAGGAGAGGTAATTCGATGAAACGCCTACTCAGACACCCCATCACCTCCATCCGCGAACCCTTCGGCACCGCCGGCCTGATCATCGCCTGCGTCGCCCTCGTCGCCGCCCTCGGCGGTACCGCCTTCGCAGCGGCGAAGCTCAACTCGACGCAGAAGAAGGAAGTCGAAAAGATCGCCAAGAAGTACGCCGGTAAGCCAGGCGCCCCGGGTGCCGCTGGTACAGCAGGCACCAACGGCACCAACGGCAAAGACGGGGCGCCGGGCGCCCAGGGCATCCAGGGGGTAGCCGGAACCGACGGGACTAACGGCTCCAACGCCAGCTTCGAATACCTCTTCAACAGCGCCACCACCGGCGACCCCACCGCCGGCAAGCTCGGATTGGGCAACGCCGCCCCAGGCTCCGCCACCTCGCTGCGGATCTCCGAGACCAACAACGAATCGGCGACCAACATCGCCGCCGCGATCTCCAAGTGGACATCGGGGCCGGGCGCCTCGGGCACCTTGATGGTCCGCAAGGTCTCGACCCAGAGCACCTACGCCGAGTACGCGATCAAAGCTAAGAAAGACGAAGGCGCCTTCGACAGCTTCGAAGTCAAATTCCTCGCCGGCAACGGCACCTTCGCCGAAGGCGACCCGGTCACCATTCAGTACTTCGCCAGCGCCAGCAACACCCTGCCGGCCGGCGCGACCGAGACCGGCACTTGGGCGTTTGGGGGGGTCCACGGCCCAAGTATTGAGGTGCCCGTTTCGTTCACGGTGCCGCTCGCCTCCTCGCTCACGTCCGAAGGCTGCTACATCCAGACCTCCGCCGGGCCGATCCACGGGCCCTGTCAGATCCACTACGTCAAGTCCAGCCTTAATGAGTGGGTCTTTAGTAAAGAAGAATTCGAATACGTCGAATTCCCTTCTACCGCCTGCACCGGCACCGTGGAAGAACCCACCGCCGCCCCCGGCAACGTCTGTTTCTATGAAGGAGTTCTTTCCTCCGTAGAACTCCTCTCATTTGGCACCGCTTTGGCGGCCACACCGGCTGGGATACCGGGCGAATTTTCAAGGACGGGCGGGGACTTTACCTTCGGCTCTGTAGGCGAAGTTAGCGGCAGCGGATCCGGCAGCTGGGCGGTCACGGGCTAGCCATGCTGACCGGCGAGCGCTTCAACCGCATCTCCCTCCCCCCGGGCGACACCCGTCGTCCGGGGGGAGGGACCTCATCGCACCGCACGCTGGCGGTCGACCCACGCCGGGCCTCAAGGCACGCCCTCGCCGCACTCCTCCTCGCCGCCGCGCTGCTCGCCCTTGCCCTCACCGCTGTCCCCGCCTCCGCCGGTCAGGTCCACCTCTCCGAAGGGCTCTTCTGCGAACCGGCCGGCGCTCACGGCACCTCTCCCTGCGAACCGAGCTTTTCCGGCAGCTACGGCGTAGCCGTTCATCTCTCCGACGGCGACGTGATCGTCTTCGACAGGGGTGCCAAGACGATCCGGCGCTTCAAGGCCAACGGGGAACCGGACCCGTTCGCGGCCCTCGGGACCAACCTCATCGACGGCAAGAAGGGCCCGGGCGGCAAAGAATGCGGCGAAGAACCGTCCTCCTGCGACGCAACCCCGCAGAGCGGCTTCACTACCTCGTCATTCGCCCAGGAAAACCAGATCGCTGTCGACAGCTCCGGGTCCGCGACCGACGGCAACCTCTACCTCACCCAGCAGAATAGCGCCGGCCTTCATCTGGTCGACATCTTCGCCTCCAGCGGCAGCTACCGCGGCCAGCTGACCGGCACCGCCGAAGGTCCCTTCGGGCCAAACAGTCACCCTGCCGGGGTGGCGGTCGATCCGAGCGGCGACGTCTTCGTCTCCGACTATGGTGAAAAAAAGATCTACAAGTACACGCCCTCCGCGCAGCCGCCGGTCAACGCCGACGGCGAGCTGTTCTCCACCGCAGTCAAAAATCCGGGTCAGCTCGCGGCCGGCGTCGGCACGAGTGGCGGTGCGCTCTTCGCCAGCACCCGCTTCGGCCCCACCTACAAGCTCGGGCCCGACGGTTCGGTGCGTTGTGAGGTACGGGGCGGGGAAACCTCGACGATCGCCGTCAATCCAAGTGACGGTCATGTGCTGGTAAGCGACTCGGAATTCGAACATATCGGGACCTATGACTACGACGCCTCCAGCTGCAGCGAATCCACCCCCGCCACCCTGATCGCCCGCTTCGACGGCAGCCACAAGGGAGTCGCCGCCAACGCGGCCGGCCGCCTCTACCTGACCGCGGAAGGGCAGGTCGAAGTCTTCGGCCCGCTCATCGCCCTCCCCGACCCCACCACCGGCTCCGTCTCGAATATCGGCGAGACCACCGCCACCGTCTCCGGCACGATCAAAGCCAACGGCCTCGAAGTCAGCCAGTGCAAGTTCGAATACGGCACCACCACTGCCTACGGAAGCTCCAAACCCTGCGCCGAGACTCCCGCCGAAATCGGCACCGCCGGCGCCTCCGTGCACGCCGACCTCACCGGCCTCGCTCCCGAAACGCTCTACCACTACCGCCTCGTCGCCGCCAACGCCAACGGCCCCGCCAACCCCCAGGGCGAAGACCGCACCTTCCAGACCGTCTCAAAGCCCCAGCTGCTCGGCACCTGGAGCGAGTCCGTCGCCCTCAGCGAGGCCACCCTCAAGGCCCAGCTCAACCCCCAGAGCGCCACCACCACCTACCGCTTCGAATGGGGCCTCACCGAAGCTCCCTACGAACACGCCGGCGCCCCCGTGGCGATCGGCTCTGAACCGCTCGCCAAGATCGTCGGCCTGCCCCTCTCCGGCCTCACCCCCGGCACCACCTACCACTTCCGCGTCGTCGCTGAAAACCACTGCCACCCCGAATCCAATCCGGCCGCGCTCTGCACCAGCGAAGGCCCCGACACCTCCTTCACCACCTACCTGCCCTTCGCCGCCCAGACCGACTGCCCCAACCAGGCCCTGCGCAGCGAAGCCTCCGCCTTCCTCCCCGACTGCCGCGCCTACGAGATGGTCTCGCCCGTCGACAAAAACGGCGGCGACATCGTCCACGGCGGGATCAACACCAGCGACCCCGCCAGCTTCACCGAGGCCACCCCCGACGGCAACCGCATCACCTACACCACCCTCGCCGGCTTCGGCGACCTCCAAGCCGGGGTCAACTTCAACCAGTACCTTGCCGGCCGCAGCGAAGTCGGCTGGTCCAACAGCGGCATCCACCCCCCGATCGCCGGCCACCGGGTGGGCTCTCCCCTCACCGAAGGCTTCCGGCTCGTCTACGGCTTCACCCCCGACCTCTGCGACGCCTGGCTGATCGACTTCCAGACCCCGGCACCCGCGGGCGGCGCCGACGGCTACCCCAACCTCTACCGTCGCCACAACTGCGGCCAAGCTACCGGCGAACTGGAAGCGCTCACCGATGTCGCCATGCCCGCCGGCACCAGTATCGAATACATCAACCGCGACGAGGGTGTCAGCGGTGTCTCCGCCGACGGCCGCCACGCCCTCTTCGTCGCCGAAGCCAAGCTCACTCCCGAAGCGCCCGAACCCGGCCCCGAGCAAAAAATTCTCTATGACCGCTTCGGCGCCGCCATCCACCTCGTCAGCATCCTCCCCAACGGCACCCCCGCAGGCGGCTACCTCGGCGGCGGGTCATCTGGGCACAACTGGCAGAGCAACCTGGCGAGCGCGGTCTCCGAGAACGGCGAGCGGGTCTACTGGAACTCGAACAACCTCTACCTGCGCCTGCACCCCGAGCAGGGCAAGGTCGCCGAAGAATGCTCCGACAATGCAACGGTGGCCTGCACGATCGCCGTCTCCAAATCGGTCGAACCCTACTTCTGGGCCGCCTCGGCGAACGGCGCCAGGGCCCTCTACACCGAAGGTTCCACCGAAGCCGGCGAAGCCAAGCTCTTCGAATTCGATCTGGGGCGCGAGGAAGCCGAACCCACCGAAGCCTCGCAGAAGATCGCCGAAAAGGTCGAGGGGGTGCTCGGCGCCTCCCGCGACCTCTCCCGCACCTACTTCGTCTCCCGCAAGAAGCTCGCCGCCGCCGGCGCCAACAGCGCCGGCGAAGAAGCCGCCGAAGGCGCCCACAACCTCTACCTCTACGAAGCGCCGGTCGGCGGCGGCGAACCGCGCTATGCCTTCGTGGCGCGGCTCAGCTCCTTCGACGTGGGCGAGGAAGAGCCTGGCTCCCAAGGACTTTCCTACAGCGTCACCGAAATCAAGCCCTACTTCCGCGCGGCCCGGGTCAGCCCCGACGGCGAGGCGCTCGCCTTCGACTCCCGCGCCCCCCTCACCGGCTATGACAACACCGACACCGCCTCCGGCAAGCCCGCCGTCGAGGTCTACCTCTACGACGCCGCCTCCGGATCGCTCCGCTGCGCCTCCTGCAACCCCAGCGGCGCCCGCCCGCTGACGCTCGCTTCGATGCGCCAGCCCTATCTCTTCCCCTGGGACGAAGGGCGCCAGACGAAGGTGCCGGTCGCCGCTTGGCTGCCGACCTCCGAGCAGTCGCCCTACGCCTCACGGCCGCTCTCCGCCGACGGAGCGCGCCTCTTCTTCAACTCCTACGACGCCCTCCTCCCTCGCGACACCAACGGCGCCCTCGACGTCTATGAGTGGGAGGCGCCGGGCACCGGCGACTGCAGCGAACAGAGCCCCAGCTACTTCGCCGCAAACCAAGGCTGCCTCTACCTGATCTCCTCCGGCGAAAGCCCCTATGAATCGGAATTCTGGGATGCCTCAGAAGACGGCCGCGACGCCTTCTTCACCACCGAATCGAGCCTCGTCCCCCCCGACCCCGGCTCGGTCGACCTCTACGACGCCCGCGCCGGCGGTGGTTTCAGCTACCCGACCGCCGCCCCCTCCTGCGAAGGCGAAGCCTGCCAGTCCCCGCCCGCGCCCCCCGACGACCCGACGCCGGCCTCCTCGGCCTTCGAAGGCGCCGGCAACGTCTCAGAAGCAGCCAAGAAGCCCCGCTGCCGCAAGCCCAAGCTCAGAAGGCACGGCCGCTGCGTCACCAGGCACACCCATCGCCACCGTAAGGGGAGGACCGCCCGATGAAGAGATTCGCTCAGTCATTGCTGCTCGCCGGCCTCCTCGCCCTGATCCTGGCGTCCTCTTCGCAGGCGGCCTACGGCATCGACAACTTCGCCCTCGCCCCCGAAGCCGAAAACGGCTCGCTCGCCATCCAGGCCGGCTCCCACCCCTTCGCCGTCTCCACCTCCTTCGACCTCAGCTCCACCGGCTCGCCTCCTTTCGCCGGCGGCTGGCTGCGCGACTTCGTCACCGAAACCCCGCCCGGCTTGGTCGGCGACACCACCGCCTACCCGCGCTGCACCACGGCCCAGTTTCTCCAGAAGAACGTTGAAGTGGGGTTTGGAACCCCCAACTGCCCGCCCGCCACCCAGGTCGGCGCCGCCGGCATCGGTCTCAAGGCGACTCCCATATCGACCGAAGTGGGCTGGGAAGCGGTGCCGATCTTCAACGTCACCCCGCCCCGCGGCGTCCTCCTCCGCCTCGGCTTCGATGTCCTCGGGCAGAACGTCTTCGTCGATTTCACCCTCAACCCCGACCCCCCTTACAACCCGATCGCCACCGCGCTCAATACCCCCCAGATCGTCGAAGTCCTCGGCGCCAAGATCCAGCTCTGGGGCGACCCCTCCTCGCCCATCCACGACGAACAACGGGTCCCCTGTGGCCCGACGATCACCTCGACCAACTCCGCCGACGCCGCCGCCTTCCAGTTCGTCGCGACCGGCAAATCCTGCCCGGTGCAGGCCAACCCCAAGCCCTTCCTCACCCTGCCCACACGGTGCTCTTCGCCACTTGAATCGAGCTTCCGCTCGCTCTCCTGGGAAGGCGAGGAAGTCTCCGGCAGCGCCCTCTCCCCGGCGCTCAGCGGCTGCGGCCTGCTCACCTCCAAGCCCTCGATCAGCGCCCAGCCGACCTCCAAGGCCGCCACTTCTCCCACCGGCCTCGACTTCTCCCTCGACGTCGAAGACGAAGGCCTCACCTCGACCTCCGGCCGCGCCCAGTCCGAGATCGAAAAAGCGGTCGTCACCCTGCCCCAGGGGATGTCGGTGAACCCCTCCCAGGCCGAAGGCCTCGCGGTCTGCACAGAAGCCCAGCTCGAAGCCGAAACCCTTCAGGCCGAACCCGGCGAAGGTTGCCCGCAGGCCGCCAAGATCGGCACCCTGGAAGTCGAAAGCCCCCTGGTCGAAGAACCGATCGACGGCTCCCTCTACGTCGCCAAGCCCTACCAGAACCTCGCCGGCGACTCGCTGCTCGCCGTCTATGCGGTCTTCAAGAACCCCAAGCTCGGGATCATCGTCAAACAGCCCCTGCGCGTCGAACCCGACCCCCAGACCGGCCAGCTGACCACCGTCGCCGAAGAAATCCCCCAGCTGCCCTTCTCCCACTTCCGCCTCCACTTCCGCGAGGGCACCCGCAGCCCCCTCGTCACTCCGCCGAGTTGCGGCTCCCACCAGGTCAAGGCCATCCTCTACCCCTGGTCGGGCGGTCAGCCGGTCGAATCGACATCGAGCTTCGAAATCGTCTCCGGCCCCGACAACTCCCCCTGCCCCTCCGGCGGCCTGCCGCCCTTCCATCCCCACCTCGACGCGGGCACGGTCAACAACGCCGCCGGCAGGTTCTCTCCGTTCAACGTCAGGTTGAGCCGCACCGACTCAGAACAGGAGTTCACCCACTTCTCGATCAAGCTGCCCCCCGGCGTCGCCGGCAAGCTCGCCGGCGTCCCCTTCTGCTCCGAGGCCCAGATCGCCCAGGCGATAGGGAGGACAGGCCCCCACGGCGGCCAGGAAGAGCTCGACAGCCCCTCCTGCCCCGCCGCCTCCCAGGTGGGCCGCACCCTGGCCGGCTCGGGCGTCGGCCCCTCCCTCGCCTATGCCCCCGGCAAGGTCTACCTCGCCGGCCCCTACCACGGCCACCCCGTCTCCCTGGTCGCGATCACCTCAGGCGTCGTCGGCCCCTTCGACATCGGCACCGTCGTCGTCAGATTGGCGATCGACGTCAACCCCGAAACGGGCGAAGTCTTCCTCGACAGCACAGGCTCGGACCCGATCCCCCACATCATCAAGGGCATCCCGATCCACCTCAGAGACATCCGCGCCTACACCGACCGCCCCAACTTCACCTTCAACCCCACCTCCTGCGCGAGGAAGTCCACCGCGGCCACCGTCCTTGGCTCGGGCCTTGACTTCGCCTCTGAGGCAGACGATCGCCCCTTCGTCTCCACCTCCCCCTTCCAGGCGGCAGATTGCGCCGCCCTGCCCTTCGAGCCGAAGCTCTCCTTGAAGCTCCTGGGCGGCACCAGGCGCGGGCAGTACCCCAAGCTGAAAGCCTTCCTTCGCATGCGCGGCTTCGGCGAAGCCGGGGTGGCGAGGGCCCAGGTCACCCTGCCCTCCTCGGAGTTCATCGCCAACGCCCACTTCAAGACGATCTGCACCAGGGTGCAGTTCAAAGAACAGGGAGGCAACGGCGAAGCCTGCCCGGCGGGCTCGGTCTACGGCTGGGCGCGGGCCAAGACCCCGATCCTCTCCGATCCCCTCGAAGGCCCGGTCTTCCTCAGGTCCTCAGAACACCAGCTGCCAGACGTCGTCGCATCGCTCAGAGGCCAGGAGATCAACGTGCACCTGGTCGGCCACGTCGACTCGGTCAAAGGACGGCTTCGCAACACCTTCGAAGCGGTCCCCGACGCCCCGGTGGAATGGGCCTCCTTCTCCTTCGCGGGCGGCAAGAAGGGCCTCTTCGAAAACTCGACCGACCTCTGCGCGGGCACCCACCGCGCCGACGTCAAGTTCACCGGCCAAAACGGCAAGACCCACAACTACAAGCCGGCGGTCGGGGTGAAGTGCGCGAAGAGGGGTCGGGGGCGCAAGGGGCATAAGCGCGGGACTCGTTAGCGGCAAGCGCCTCGGCATGATGCGCGGGTGCTTGTAAAGCCTCAATCGAACCGGCCGACGTCTACGGCATGGCCAAGTCGCCGCCTGGCCGCGAGGTCGATCGCAGCGGATCCACATCCGGTTCTATCCTGTCGACGATGACCGTCCAGCCCGGCAACGCTCTCATCGACGCTTCGCTGTCCACTCGCGAGTGGGGAGTGGTGGAGCGCTCCGTGAACCGGCTGCGGGAGTCGCTCGGCCGGGACCTGCTTGCCGTCTGGCTCTACGGCTCACGTGCCCGCGGTGAGGCCGATCCCGCCGAGTCGGACCCGGATCGTCGTTCCGATGTCGACCTGATGGCGATCGTCGACCCGGCGCGCGATTCCGCTGAGATCGGCTGGGAGGCGCATGCGCTTGTCGAAGAGGAGGCGGACGCCGCCGGCGACAGCCCCGTCTACTACTCGATCCGGGTCTACGACGCCGACTTTCTGCGCAGGCGCCGGGAGATCCGCAGCTTCTTCTTCCAGGAGGTCGATCGCGACAAGATCGTTCTCTCCGGGGGCGCGCTGGAGTGAGCCCCCGCTCGGAGGAGTTCATCGATCAGGCGAGGGACCGGACCAAGCTGGCGCAGGAGGCACTCGCGTCCGGTCACCGCGAGGGCTCGGTGAGCTCCGCTTACTACGCAATGCTCTACGCGGCGCGGGCAGCCCTCTCCGAGGACGACGAGCACGCTCGCACCCATCGCGGCACGTGGAACCTGTTCCGCATGCGCTACGTGACGACGGACGCCTTCGATGCGGCGCTGTTCACGCTCGCGCAGCACGCTCAGGCGGCCCGCGAGGGCGGGGACTACGAGGCCATCACGCCAAGCAAGGAGGAAGCGCAACGCTACGTCGATGGCGCCGCCGAGTTCATCGCGGCGATCGAGGAGATGCTGGACGCGCCTGACTGAGTGCCATGTGGCGGTTTCCACGGCAGTGCGCCCGTCGCCCGGAATCGGGCGTCACTTAAGCTGATCTGCAAGCACCTCGGTATGATGCACGAGTGCTTGTAAAGCCTCAGTCGCTTGTCGACCGAGATCCGGAGTGGGCGACCCTGGAGCGGTTCGTCGAGCGGGGGCAGCGCCTGGCGGTGGTTTACGGTCCGCGCCGGGTCGGGAAGTCGTTCCTGCTCGACGCCCTCTGCGAAGCGGGGCGCGGATACCGCTACCAGGCGATCGCGGGGGTGGCTGCCGGCCAGCTTGCCGACTTCGGACGCGAGCTGGGCGAGGGGCTCGGAGCCGGCTCGCTTCGCCTCGAGGGCTGGGCCGATGCGCTCGCTCGTCTGGAGCGTCTCGATTGCCCGTTCGTCGCCCTCGACGAGCTGCCCTACCTGACCGAGGTGACCCCGGAGCTGCCCAGCCTGCTCCAGCGCTACGTCGACGCCGGCGCCGGCCCCGCGCTGATCCTGGCCGGCAGCGCCCTCTCGACGATGAGCGAGCTCGTCGAGGCGCGAGCGCCGCTGTACGGGCGCGCCGCCTCGATCGTCGTCCCCGCTCCCCTTGCCGGAGCCGACCTCGCCGCGCTCTGGCAGGCGCGGGATCCGCTCGGCGCCCTCTGGATCGACGCCGCGCTGGGGGGCCTGCCCGGCTACCGGCCGCTGCTCGCGCCTCCCGGCCCCGAGCTGGAGGCGTGGATTACCGAAGAGGTTCTGGCGGCCGGCTCGCCCCTGCTCGATGCGGCCGAAGCCGACCTGGCGGACCTCCGCGATCCGCCGGCGCTGCGTGGCGCCTACCGGGCGATCCTCGCCGCGATCGCCGCCGGCGAGCGGTCGTTCGGCGCCATCTCCCGGGTCGCCGGCCTTCCCTCCGGCGCGCTCAGCCGCCCGCTCGCCGCCCTGCAGCGAGCGGGGCTGGTCGAGCGCGTCCCCGATCTGCTGCGTGCCCGTCGCGATCGCTACGAGCTCGCCGACCCGCACCTGCGGCTCTGGCTGGCGATCATCGCCCCCAATCGCGCGCGGCTTCAGGCCGGCGCAGCCGCCGAGGTCTGGGCCCGGCTGGGCGAGACCACCTGGCCCTCCCAGGTGCTCGGGCCGCGCTGGGAGGCCGTGGCCCGCGCGCACCTGGCCCGCGCAGGGGAGGAGCTTGCCGGGCCGTTCGACGCCGTCGGGGCGACGACCGTCTCCGACCGAGTCCAGCGGCGCAGCCACGAGGTCGATCTGATCGCCATGCGAGACGGGCGCGTAGTCCTCCTCGGCGAGGCAAAGCTGCGGACGCTCGGAGCCTCGGATCTAGAGCGGCTGCTGCGGATCAGGGACCTGCTCGACGCGCCGAAAGCCTCGATCGTGCTCGCCTCGGCCACCGGCGTCGATCCCTCGCTGACCGCAAGGCCGGACGTGTTCGCGATCGAACCGGCCGACGTCTACGGCATGGCCTGACCGATCCATTCACGTCAGGCCCCCCGCGGGGCGAGCCCCCAGAGGAGCAGGGCCGCTGGGACGAGGTTCGCCGACTCGCCGAAGGTGAGCTCCTCGCGGGTCGCCACCAAGGACGGCCGGCCGGGCAGGGCACGGCCCGGCGCCGTGGCCTTCTGGCGGTTGACCGACTCCCAGTCGGCGACCTCGACGGCCTCGATCGCGTCGCGCGGCCCGCAGACGAAGTCGATCTCCCCGCCACTGCGGGTGCCCCAGACGTGCAGCCGCTCGGGCGCGAGCATGTTCTCGGCGCTTCGTTCGGCGGGCTCGTAGCGGCGGTAGAGCGCCAGCGCCACGGCGTTCTCCACATCTGCATGGCGATTGCGCGGCAGGCCCACCCGCTCGGCGATGACCGTGTGCAGCAGCGGATCGCCGAAGTAGACCTTCTTGTCTTTGGCCATCTCGCCGCTGCCGGAGTCGGGCTTCCAGAAGTAGAGAACGAGCGCGAAGTAGTTGATCGCGAGGAACTCGACGTAGCCCTGCAGGGTCCGGGGGTCGGTCCTGCCGCTCGCGCTGCGCTGCCTGGCGCTCAGCGGCGCGGCCATCTCACGCGCCATCCTCGACCAGCTCACCTTTGAGCCCAGCGAGCGCATCACCCGCTCGAAGAGGGCCTGGACGGCGGGGACGGAGGCGCCGCGGCGCTGGGCCTCCTTGACGATCGAGTCCCAGAGGATCGACTGCACTCCTTCGCTCGGCTCGCTCCGCCCGCTCGCGGCCTCGGCGACCGCCGCCGGCAGGCCGCCGAACAGGAGGTAGCGCTCGAGGGCGCGCTGCATGGTCGGCAGGTGCACACGCGCTCCGCGCAGCGCGTCCTGGCCGTCGGCGCTGACCAACTCCGCCACGGTTAGCCCGAGGCCGTCCGGGGTCGCGCCGTCGAGGGCACGAGCGAAGGAGGCGAAGCCCTGCGGCATGACGAGGAAGTCACGCCCACTGCCTCGCCGCCCCGGCAGGCGCTCGGCCGCCCCCTCGGCGAGGTCGATCGCCGAGGAGCCGGTGCAGACGACGACATCGCGGTCGATCCGCCCTTCGTCCCAGAGTGCCTTCACCGCGGTCTGCCAGCGCCCCGCCGCCGTCACCTCGTCGAGCAGGAGGAGCCGCGGGCCTTCTCCCCCGGCCAGATCGAGGGCGCGGTTGACGGATTCGACCAGGACCGGCAGCGGCTGGCCCTCGAGCACGTCGAGGGCGAGGTAGACGATGTCGCCGGCCTTCATGCCACTGCGGAGCGCGCGGCGAACCAGCAGCTTCAGATCCGTGGACTTGCCGACCTGGCGCGGCCCGCGCAGGACGTGGACGCCGGCGGCGCCCAGGTCGATCACATCGACCTGGGGAGCGGGAAGGCGCACGAGGCTCTCGGCGAGACGCCGCAGGTGGGGATCTTCGCTCTCCCAGTCCGGTGCTTTCCACCACGGATTGAAGCGGAGGATCTGAAGGTCGGTAAGCACTGTGGGGGTCAGTTTAGCAACCTAACGCTGAAAAGATGGGGTCTATTGAGCGCTATCCACTCACCCAAACGCGGCCGATATCCCGACGGCGACGGGCGCTGCTCGAGGGCTGGGTGCACCCAGTGCTCACGGCGTCGAAGGGCTTCAGCGCGGTCGGTAGACATCGGCCCGGTGGGCGATGGCCAGCACTGTGACGGTGTGAGCCTTCTTCTCGATCGTGTAGATGACGCGGTAGGGCCCGCGCCGCGCTGCCCACTTCCCCTCCCACTCGAAACGCAGAGGCTTGCCCAGCCGGTGGGGGTTCGCCGCGATGTTGGGCAGCAGGTTGACGACCGCCGCCGCGTACTTCTCGGGAATCCGCCCGAGGTCGCGCCGGGCGGTTCCGGCGACGACGAGGCCCCGGGGGCCCTCGTTCACGTCGCAGCGTCGCGACGGTGCTTCAGGTCCGCTTGCAGATCCTCGAGCGTGGCCACATCGCCGGCCTCGACCGCCGCTTCGCCTTCGCGAATCTGCTGCATCAACTCCGGGTCCGAGAGCACCGCCAGCGTCTCTTCCAGGCTCTCCAGGTCGTCGGGGCTGAGCAGCACCGCCGCCGGGCGACCCTTGCGCGTCACCACGATCCGGTCGTGCTGACCCTCGACTCGATCGGCGATCTCCGAAAGGTGCGCCTTGACATGCGAAAGCGGGAGAGTTTCCATGACCAGAATTGTAGTCACATTTATCTCGGCAATGCAACCTGCCTGTGGGAGCTACCCGGAATTACTTAAGTAATTCAATTATTGGGTATGCGCGGAGGGTTTGGCCGTGGGAGCCTGGGTAGCAAGCGACGAGGAGGCGACGCTGATGATCCGCCAGGCTCATACCTATCTCGCCGGCGCCGTGTCGGGCACCGCCCTGATCGGCGCGGCCGTGGTCGCCTTCGTGATGCTGGTCTCGCTGCAGGCGCTGAGGGACTGGCCACTGGCCGGCATCGGCGGCGGAAGCGATGGCGCGGCGGTTTCGAGCGGCAATCGTGCCGCACCCAACGGAGGAGTGGCGACAGAAGCAGCGGCGACTGTTGCCCGTGGCGCCGCAGTCGCCCCCGCTGCGGGTCCCAATGCACGGCGGAACGGCGGCGGTCATCGGCAGCTGGGGAATGCATCGCCTGGCGCCGCGGTTGCGCCCGCGCCCGGAACCACCGTGGGGCAAAGCCCGGCGTCCGGTCCCGGCTCGGGCGGCGGCTCCGGCGGCTCCGCGCTCCAGCCGACCGCGTCGGGTTCCGGCGGCAACCGTGGCGGTGGAGGAGGCACCGGCGGTGGCGGCGCCGGGCAGCCTGAAGCCGGTGGCACGGGAGGTGGCGGCTCCACTTCCAAAGCCGTGACCGGCGCCGTCGACGAAACGGTCTCCGGGGTCGACAAAGCGCTGGGCGGCACGCTCGGCGAAGCCGGCGTCACCAAAGCCGGCGAAGAAGTCGTCGCCGGCGTCGCCGGCCCCGAATCGACGGTCGGCAAAACCGTCGACGAAGCGGTCGAAGTCGTCGGCGGCCTGCTCGGCGGCCACCGCTAGCGCTCGCTCTCCCTGCAACCGTCACAATGCCCGCCTATGGCGGAGCGTGCACAGGCAGGCGCGGTGGCGGACCCGATCGCCGGTTCCCCGGTCTACCCGGCGGGCAGCCGCGTCAACGGGCGCGGACACCTCGAGGTCGCCGGCTGCGACGTGGTCGAGCTGGCGGAAGAGCTCGGCACGCCCGCCTACATCTACGCCGAGGACGACATGCGCGCCCGCGCCCGCGCCTACTGCAGCGCCTTCGAGCGCCGCGGCGCCGACTTCGAAGTCCTCTTCGCCAGCAAGTCGCTGCCCTGCACCGCCGCCTACCGGCTCTTCGCCGAGGAGGGGCTCTCGGTCGACGTCGCCTCCGGCGGCGAGTTGCACATGGCGCTGCGCGCCGGCTTCGACCCCGCCCGCATCCACATGCACGGCAACAACAAGAGCGACGAGGAGATCCTCTTCGCCGCCCGCTCCGGCGTCGGCCACCTGATCCTCGACTCCTTCGACGAGATCGAGCGCTGCGAGCGCCTGCTCGAGGCCCCGCAGGACGTGCTGATCCGGGTCACGCCGGGGATCAAGCCCTCGACCCACACCTACGTGCAGACCGGCCAGCTCGACTCGAAGTTCGGCTTCGGGCTCGAGGACGGGCTCGCCGCGCGGGCGATCGAGCGGGTGCTCGGCTCCGACCTGCTCAACCTCACCGGCCTGCACGCGCACATCGGCTCGCAGATCTTCGAGCTGGAGCCCTACAAGCTGGCGATCCGCGCGCTCGGCGAGCTGGCCGGCGAGTGGTGCCGGATCGTCAACGTCGGCGGCGGCCTCGGCATCGCCTACACCGCCGAGGACGAGCCGCCTTCGATCGACGCCTACGTCGAGGTCAAGGTCAGCGGCGTCGCCGAGGTCTTCGGCGAGGGCGTGCGCATCCTGGTCGAGCCGGGGCGCTCGCTGGTCGGCAACGCCGGCGTGACCGCATACCGCGTCGGCACGGTGAAGGAGATCCCCGGGGTTCGCACCTATGTCGCCGTCGACGGTGGCATGTCCGACAACATGCGGCCGATGCTCTACGGCTCCCGCTACGAAGCGCTGATCGCCGATCGCGCCGCCGACGTCCCCGACAGCCCGGCGACGATCGCCGGCATGCACTGCGAGTCCGGCGACATCCTCGTCCGCGACGCGATGCTCGCCGCCCCGGCCGTCGGCGACGTCCTCGTCACCCCGGCCACCGGCGCCTACGGCTACGCGATGGCGAGCAACTACAACGGCGTGCCGCGCCCGCCGGTGGTCTTCTGCCGCGACGGCGAGGCCCGCGCCGTCGTCCGCCGCGAGACCTACGAGGACCTGACCGCACGCGATGTCTGATCCGGTCCGCATCGGGCTGCTGGGACGCGGCACGGTCGGCGGCGCCTTCGCCGAGCTGATCGCCGCCCGCGCCGGCGCGGTCGAGGCGGCGACGGGCCGCCGGCCCGAGATCGCCGGCGTGCTCACCCGCGAGGAGGGCGACTTCGGCGCCATCCTCGAGCGCTCCGACCTGATCGTCGAGCTGATCGGCGGCACCGGCCCGGCCCGCGACCACGTGCTCGCGGCGCTGCGCGCCAAGCGCCCGGTCGTCACCGCCAACAAGCAGCTGCTGGCCCAGCACGGCGAGGAGCTCTTCGACGCCGCCCGCGAGGCCGGCGTGCAGCTGCGCTTCGAGGCGGCGGTCGCCGGGGTGATCCCGATCGTGCGGGTGATCCAGGAGAGCTTCGGCGTCACCGAGATCGCCAAGGTCTTCGGCATCGTCAACGGCACCACCAACTTCATCCTCAGCGAGATGGCTGCCAGCGGCGCTCAGTACGAGGAGGTTCTCGCCCGCGCCCAGGAGCTCGGTTACGCCGAGGCCGACCCGACCACCGACGTCAGCGGCGCCGACGCGGCGGCGAAGATGGCGATCCTCGCCCGCCTCGCCTTCCATACCCCGGTGACGCTGGACGAGGTCTCCTACGAGGGGATCGACCAGGTCAAACCCGGCGACCTCGCCTACGCCAAGGAGCTCGGCCTCTCGCTGAAGCTGCTCGGCGTCGCCGAGCGTCGCGAAGGTGGGATCAGCGTTCGCGTCTTCCCCTGCTTCCTCTACGCCGGCCACCCGCTCTCGCCGGTCGGAGGTCCCTTCAACGCGGTGATGGTCGAGGCGCCGGAGATCACCGAGGTGACGATGTCGGGGCCCGGCGCCGGTGGGACTCAGACCGCCTCCGCCGTTCTCGGCGACGTCGTCTCGATCCTCAGCGGCGACGCGCCGGTCCACGAGACGCGCGAGAAGCTGCCGATGGTCAACGACGTCGCCTCGTCCTTCTACCTGCACCTCGCGGTGGTGGACCGGCCCGGAGTGCTCGCCCAGATCGCCCAGGTGCTCGGCGACGAAGACGTCTCGGTGAAGAGCGTCGTCCAGCGCGGGGCCGGCGAGGACACGCGCCTGGTGATGGTGGTCCACGAGTGCCTGGAGTCGCGTTTCGCGGCGGCGCTGGAGGCGATCGACCGGCTCGACGTGCTGCGCTCCCCGCCGCGGGCGATCCGGGTGATCGAAGAGGAGTTCGGTTGAGCCCTGCTCCCCTGATCGAGCGCTACCGGGAGCGCTTGTCGCTGGAGCCGGGCGACCCGGTGGTGACCCTGAACGAGGGCTCGACGCCGCTGGTCGAGGCGCCACGCCTCTCCGAGCGGCTCGGCGTCCGCGCCTACCTCAAGTTCGAGGGCGCGAACCCGACCGGCAGCTTCAAGGACCGCGGCATGACGGTCGCGGTCTCGCGAGCGAAGGGGAGGGGGGCCGAGGCGGTGATCTGCGCCTCGACCGGCAACACCGCCGCCAGCGCCGCCGCCTACGCCGCCCGAGCGGGCATGCGCGGCGCGGTGATCGTCCCCGAGGGCAAGATCGCGATCGGCAAGCTCGCCCAGGCGCTGATGCACGGCGCCCGCGTCGTCGCCCTGCAGGGCAACTTCGACGACGCCCTGCGGATCGTCCGCGAGCTCGCCGACAAGCACCCGATCGAGCTGGTCAACTCGGTCAACCCGCACCGGATCGAAGGCCAGAAGACGGCGGCCTTCGAGGTGATCGAGGAGCTCGGCGAGGCGCCCGGCGCCCTGGCGATCCCGGTCGGCAACGCCGGCAACGTCACCGCCTATTGGCGCGGCTTTCAGGAGGCAGGCACGGCGCCGGTCCTCTACGGCTTCCAGGCCGAGGGCGCCGCGCCGCTGGTGCTCGGAGAGCCGGTCGCCAACCCCGAGACGGTCGCCTCGGCGATCCGGATCGGCAACCCGGCCCGCTGGGAGGAGGCGATGTCGGCCTTCACCGCCTCGCGCGGCAGGGTCGCCGCGGTCAGCGACGAGCAGATCCTCGACGCCTACCGCTGGCTCGCCGCCGGCGAGGGCGTCTTCTGCGAGCCCGCCTCGGCGGCCTCGGTCGCCGGATTGCTCGCCCACGGCCTGCCAACCGTCGATGACGCCCCCGCCCCGGAGTCGGTCGTCTGCGTCCTCACCGGCCACGGCCTCAAGGACCCCGACACTGCCCTCTCCAAAGCGCCGCCGGTGATCAACTGCGAGAACGACCTCGGCGCCGTCGAGCGCGCCGTCTTCGCCTAGGTAAGTATGGTACTACAATACTCACAGGTATGGTAAAACCATACTCATGGAGGATCTGAACCCCTTCGTTTTCGGTCGGCCGCTCGATCCCGAGAGCCTGATCGATCGTGAGGGGGAGGCGGCAAAGTTGCTTGCCCTCGCCGAAGGTGGCCACGCCACGCGGCTCTCGGCGCCTCGCCGCTACGGCAAGACCAGCCTGTTGCGCCGGGTTGGCCGGGATGCGGACAGGTTGGGGTTCAACTACGTCGAGGTCGATTTTTACGGGGTGCTCTCACAGGCCGATGTGGCCGCGAGGCTGGAAAAGGGCTACGACAAGCTCCGTTCCGCCCCCCGGCGTGCGGCGGATGCTGCGATCCGGGCTCTGCGGCCGAGGGTGAGCGTCGGCGCCGGCCCAGTCCGACTTGAGTCTCGACCTTCATCGACAGCTACCGCAGAGGTGGATTCCCGCCTTCTGATGGGGTTGTTGGATCTGCCACTCGAGTTGTTCGAGCGGACAGGTACGAGGACGTTGGTCGCCTTTGACGAGTTCCAGGCGCTACTCGCGGTGGATCCCCAGATCGACGGTCTTTTTCGCAGCCGCATCCAGCTTCACGGCGACGCCGCCAGCTACATCTTCGCCGGCTCCCATCCCGGCCTCATGGAGCAGCTGTTCGGCGCATACGAGAGGCCGTTCTTCGGCCAGGCCCGTGCCCTGCGGCTGGAGCCGCTCCGGGACTCGGACCTGATCGAATACATCGGCGCGCGATTTGAAGCCGGAAGAAGGGACGCAAGTCCGGTCCTCGCCGCCCTCGTCGACTTGGCCAAGGGCCATCCCCAGCGGGCGATGCTCCTGGCCCACCAGCTCTGGGATCAGACCCCAAGGGGAGAGGTAGCGACTCCAGAGCGTTGGCAGCTGGCTTTGACTGCAACCTTCTCCGAACACGGAGAGGCCTTGCAAGCGGCGTGGGATTCGCTGGAGACGAAGGAGCAGGCGGTCCTCGCCGCTCTCGCCTTCGGACAGGACCCGCTCTTTTCGGAACGGACGCTGAGCCGGTTCAACCTCTCGAAGGGGGGCGCCCAGCACGCCAGGGATGCGCTTGCTCGCTCAGGGCATCTGCACAAGATGGGCGATAGCTGGCAGCTGGTCGACCCGCTGCTTTCGGAGTGGATCGTTCGGTTGGAGAGCCCGGCCCGAGGAGGGCGGCGCGGATGATTGCGCGTCGGCGGCTCGTCCGGGTTCCAGCTTCCTCTGCCAACCTCGGCCCTGGCTACGACGTCCTCGCCGCCGCCGTCTCGCTGTTCCTCGAGCTTGAGGTCGAGGAGACGGGGGAGTTCTCGCTGGACCCCGGTGGGCTCGATGTCTCGACCGGCCGCGACAACCTGATCGTGCGGGCCTTCGAGACGCTTCATCCGGCCGATGGCATCGCCTTCCGGCTGAACAGCGAGATCCCGCTGGCACGGGGACTGGGCTCCAGCGCCGCCGCGATCGTCGCCGGCCTCTTCGCCGCCGACCACCTCTTCGAGCTGGCCCTCTCCAAGGAGGAGATGCTGGCCCGGGCGACTGAGATCGAGGGCCATCCCGACAACGTCGCCGCGGCGATCTACGGCGGCTTCGTGATCTGCGGGCCGGGGGAGGAGGGAGCGCCGAGCGCCGCCCGCTTCGATCCCCCCGGCGGCCTCGAGAGCATCGCCGTGATTCCCGCCGAGGAGGTCTCGACCGAGCGCGCCCGCGCCGTCATCCCGGCCGAGGTTCCGCTCGCCGATGCGGTCGCCAACGTCGCTGCCGCCTCCCGTCTAGTCCTCGGCCTCCAGCGCGCCGACCTCGCCCTCGTCGCCAGCGGGCTCGCCGACCGCATCCACCAGCCGCGCCGCCGCGATCTCTACCCCCGCTCGATGGAGCTGGTCGACGCCGCGCGCGATCTCGGTGCCCTGGGCGCCACCATCTCCGGCGCCGGCCCCGCCGTCCTCGTCTGGACCACCTGGCAGGACGCCGGCAAGGTCGCCGAGGCCCTGGAAGATCGCTGCGCCGGCTGGGCCGAGGTCCGCCGCCTCCCCTTCAGTCCGCACGGGGCCGACGTTCCCGAGCTGTAGCCGGGCAGCTTGCGCTAACCGAACCCCAGCGTTTATCCTCCTGGGCGGGAGAGAAGTACCAAAGGGAGGGGCCTGATAAAAACTTCAAGCGTACGTTCGGCGAGTCAGGCTCGCGCGACGGTCTCGGCGCGCCTTCAGGCACGTCGCGGGGAGATCGAGCAGATTGCCCTGACGAGGATCTCCTCCGTCTCCGAGCCGGGAGAAACGACCAGTCGCGACTACGCCGAAGGCCTGCAAACCGCCGTCCTCGCGGCGCTCGACTATGCCCTCGCTGCGATCGAACGCGACGCCGAACGGCCCGAGCCGGTTCCCGCCGTGCTGCTTCAACAGGCGAGGCTGGCCGCCCGCAGCGGTGTCTCCCTCGACACGGTCTTACGCCGCTACTTCGCCGGATACACGCTGCTGGGCGACTTCCTGATCGAAGAGGCGCGAGGCGGCGACGTTCTCTCGACGGATGCGCTTCAGGGGGTCCTGCGCGGCCAGGCGACGCTCTTCGACCGCCTCGTCGCCACGATCACCGACGAGTACCGGCGCGCGCTCGCCGACCGGCTCGAGACCGCCGAGCAGCGCCGTGCGGAGCAGGTCGAGGCGCTCCTGGTCGGTCGACCTGTCGGCACCGCTGGGCTCGAGTACGACCTCGAGGCGAACCATCTCGGCTTCATCGCGGTCGGTCATGGGTCGGACGACGTCATACGCGAGGTTGGCGCGTCGCTCGACTACCGGGTCCTGGTCGTGCACCGCGAAGAGGCGACCGTTTGGGCCTGGCTGGGCGCGCGTCGGGACGTCGCCCCCGCGGCCCTCGAGCAGCTTGTCGCGTACCCGTGGCCTGAGCAGCTGACCGTCTCGATCGGCGAGCCGGGCCATGGGCTCGCCGGCTGGCGTCTGAGCCATCAGCAGGCGAGGGTCGCCTTGCCGATCGCATTACGCAGCTCGAGCCGGATCACTCGCTATGCAGAGGTGGCGCTCATCGCTGCAGCGCTCGAAGACCAGGTTCTGGCCGCTTCGCTGCACCAGCTCTATCTCGTGCCGTTGACCAAGGAGCGCGACGGAGGCAAGGCGCTGCGGGAAACGCTTCGCGCCTACTACGCCGCCGAAGGAAATATCTCTTCCACGGCGGCGGTTCTCGGGATCAGCCGGCAAACGGTGGTCAATCGCCTGCGCCTGGCCGAAGAGCGGATTGGGCGGCGACTTGGTGGTTGCTTGACCGAAATAGACGTGGCGTTCCGGTTGAAGGATCTGGGCCTTCAGGTCGACCGCAGGCCTCGCCAATAGCCGTTTGTTCGAGTGGGGCGATCCGCTGGTCGTCCACGTTGCAAATTGCCAACGCTTCGGCTCCATATTGACCAGGCGACATGTGCTGCTCCCTGAGACGATCCCGCACGTCATTCGCAAATGTCGGTTCGCAAGGGAGCGGACTGCTGGGGAGATGGAGGGCTGGATGCGGCTCAAACAGGGTGGGCGCGTGAGGCGGGTCAACCTACTGCTCTTGGTCGCGCTGATGGCGCTTGCGGGCGCGGCGCCGTCGATTGCCCACGCGTCAGAACGCAACTGGCTCCTGCGCAACTCCAACTCCAGCGGCAACCCCGAACTCGGCTACCTCTTCGGCTCCTCCGGGCAAGTCCCCGTGTTCGGCGACTGGAACGGCGACGGCATCAAGACCATCGGCGTCTTCACGCCCGGCTCCGGCATGTGGAAGCTGAGCAACAAGAACAGCGGCGGCGGCCCCTACATCGAATTCCAGTATGGCGGTAGCGAAGGCAAGCCCGTCGTCGGCGACTGGAACGGCGACGGCGTCGACACGATCGGCATCTACTATCCGGGCCCCGGCAACTGGGACCTGCGCAACTCGAACAGCTCGGGCAACCCCGACATCTCCTTCCAGTACGGCGGCTCGCAATACACCCCCGTTACCGGCGACTGGGACGGCAACGGCACGACGACGATCGGCGTCTACGAACCGCAGGGCGGAAACTGGAACCTGCGCAACTCGAACAGCTCGGGCAACCCCGACATCTCCTTCCAGTACGGCGGCTCGCAATACACCCCCGTTACCGGCGACTGGGACGGCAACAAAACCACGACGATCGGTCTCTTCGAACGGCAGGGCGGAAACTGGAACCTGCGCAACTCGAACAGCTCGGGCAACCCAGACATCTCCTTCCAGTACGGCGGCTCGCAGTTCACGCCGATCGACGGTGATTGGGACGGCAACGGCACCGCGACCGCGGGCTTGGTCGCCGAAAGCGGCGAATTCGAATCGGCCTACCGGCCACCGCAGATGACCACCGAAGCCGCAACCGCCGTGGAAGCCACAAAAGCCACGCTGCACGCCAGCGTCAATCCCAACGGCTTTGCCACCCACTACCACTTCGAGTGGGGGACGCAGGAAGAATACGAAGAAGGCGAATACAACCACCTCTCGCCGACGCCCGACGCCAAACTCAGCACGGGCACGACATCGGTAAAAGTCGAACGCGCGATCGAAGGCCTGAAGCGTGAAACCACCTATCACTTCCGCATCGTCGCGACCAACGCAGAAGGCATCTCGACCGGCGAAGACAAGTCCCTCAAAACGCTCGCCGCGCCCTTCGGGGCCGGCGACCTGGCCGCGATGTCCGTGACCGAGGCTTTCGACGGCAGCACCGCTTCGCTCGAACGCTTCAACACCAAGTGGTCGGCCCTGGGCTGGGCCGGCGGGACGAGTCCAGAAGGATCGGACAGGCCCACCGGCTGGCGCCCGGGCGCTTACCCGACGCTGAACGGCACCTACTACAAGACGACGGTAACCGATACCGGCGTCGGTGTTGCCTCCGCGGTGACGATGGCGGCAAACCCAGGCAGCACCCAATGCTACTTCTCGCTCTGGCTCGACATGCCGACGCCCTCGAGCACGAAAGCCGGCTACGAGCTCAGATTCGAAGACACCGCCAAAAACACCTACACGGTTACCCTGGCCAAGTGGGTCGGCGGCGTCGAAACCGTGCTCGCCACCAAAACCGGCTACTCGTTCCTGAACGAAAACTCCCTGGCCGTCGTCGATCAGGGCTCGACGGTCTCCGCTTGGACCAACACGGGCTCCGGCTTCACCCAGCTGCTCAGCGCCACCGATAGCGCCTACTCGAGCGGCTACACCGGCATCTCGGGCTCGGGCAACACCACCCGCCTCACCAACTTCAAACTTGCCGGCGTGCAGACGCCCAACACGACAATCACCTCACCCAAGCCCTCCTACACGAGCGGCGAACGCCCGTCGATCACATTCACGTCAAGCAAGCCGAGTTCCACCTTCAAGTGCGGTTTCCCCGCCGAGCAGATACCGATGGCGCCGTGCAGTTCCCCCTACGCCATGCCGCAGAGCATCGGGCCAGGTTGGCACACCTTCCAGGTCGCCGCCACCGACTCCGAAGGCAACGAAGACCCGACGCCGGCCAAGTGGAAGTTCAACACCGCCATCTACGCGACGGCGTCGCCGAAGGACAAGATCGTCTCGCCCGAAGAAGGCAGGAAGACGGATCACTACATCACGCTCAGGTCGGAATGGGGCGCAGCGCCGGAAGGCGGTGGCGTCAGCTCGGTTGCCTACCAGCTGAAGCTGCCGGGTTGGAGCGCCTTCAAAGGCATCCCCACCAAATACCTGCGTGACTCAGAGGACAACCAGCCTGCCTGGTCCCTTCCGGCAACCCAAAATCCGGGCAAGTCCGCGCCGCTCTTCTTCGACATGGGGACCTACGCCAAAGAAGCGCTGGACGAAACCAACGAGCAGCTCAGCGCCCTGGCCGAAACCGAGCCGTTCGACGGCAGCTCGAGATCGACGGGAAACTTCTCCTCCAAGTGGTCGGCGCTGGGTTGGGCTAGTGGCAAGGGCCAGGACACGACGTCAGGCTGGTCGTCCACCGTCAACTTCGGCAACTTCAGCGGCGCCTACTACAAAGGCAGCAACAACAACGGCTATCTAACCGAGGCCCAAGACGGGGACTCCGCCGTTGCGAAACTGGCCGCCGATCCGGAAGGCAACGAACGCCACTTCTCGCTTTGGCTTGACATGCAGAGTCCCGGCAGCACCCGGAATGGCTACGAGCTGCGATTCACCGAGACCGCCGCCGAGACCTATGAAGTCAAGCTCAGCAAGTGGGTGGTCGGAAGCCAGACCGTGCTCGCCTCGAAATCCGGCTACTCCTTCCCCAAGGGCAGCTCCTTCGCGATCGCCGGTCAGGGCGGCACGGTGTCGGCCTGGACCGATACGGGCTCGGGTTACGGCCAGCTTCTGAGCGCGACCGACACCACCTTCTCGAGCGGCTATTCCGGCCTGGAGGCAGCCGGGTCGAGCATCCGCCTGACCAACTTCAAGACCGGGGCGCTGATCACCGACGCTCCCGTCCAGCTGCGGGCTGTCTTCAACGGCGGCGAAAACGCCGCCGGCGCGAGCGCTCCCGTCACCGCCACCTACAGCCCCTTCGGCGGGGGCTCGGATGACGCGACCGAATCGATCGGCCCGGCCACGGTCGACCTTCTCAGCGGCTCCTTCACGGTCTCCCGCACCGATGTCTCGATCCCGGTGCCGGGCTCCGAAGCCTCGCTCGAATTCACCCGCACCTATAACTCCGCCTACGGCGCCAACGAAAAAACCAACTCGCATGCCCTGGGGGCGATGTGGCAGCCGTCGGCACCGGCCGAATCCGAATACGGAGAAGAAGCCTGGCAGAAGATCCTGGTCCAGCACACCGATTCCGTGCCGGCGCAATACGAACAGTGCAACTGGAACGAAGAAACGGAAACCGAAAGCTGCGAAGAATGCGCCCAGGGGCACTGCTCGGAACCGTGCCTGCCATACAACGAAGCAACCGGCATCGGCTGCGAAAGGCAGATGATCGAAGCCGAAATCCCCGAAGCCAACTGGGTCGAAGTGCTCGACAATGACGGCGCCGGCATCTCCTTCGACCGGACCGGCTCGGGCCCCTACTCTTACGTGCCGCCCGAAGAAGCCAAGGAATTCAAGCTGAGCAAGAACGAAGAAACGGGCAAGTTCGTCCTCGTCGAATCGAACGGCACCCATACCGAGTTCAGTCAGAACGCCGGCACCAACGAATACGTGCCGAGCAAGGTCTCCTTCCAGGGCACCTCCAAAGAAGTGCGGCTCACCTACACGATCAACGAAGGAAAGGAGGCGCTGGAATCGATCATCGGCCCCGCCCCTGCGGGGGTGACCTGCAACCCCATTAAATCCGAAGGCAACTACGCGCCGGAAACCAAAGGCTGCCGCTCGCTCTACTTCGAATACAACACCTACCCCTTCTTCGAACCGGCCGTACGGCTTTCCAAGATCACCTACTACAACTCGTCGGGCTCGGGAGCCGGCCAAGCGGTCGCCGAATACGAATACGACGAATTCGGCCACCTGATCAAGGAGTGGGACCCGCGCCTGCCGAACCTGGCCGAGAAATACACCTACGAAGGCCCCAAGGGCGCTCGCTTGATGCGGATCACGCCGCCCGGCACCGAACCGTGGAACTTCGCCTACTATCCGGCAGGCCAAGGCGGCGCCTACGAAGCCAAGCTGAAGTCGGTCAGCCGTGCCAGCCTGCTGAAAGAAGGCCCCTCGACCGCGACCACCTCGATCGTCTACGGCGTGCCGCTGAGCGGCCAAGGCGCCCCATATGACCTGAGCCTCGCATCAGCGGCGAAATGGGGTCAAAGCGACTACCCGGTCGACGCCACGGCGATCTTCCCGCCGACCGAAGTGCCGAACGAACCGCCGAGCGGCTATTCAGAGGCGACGATCCACTACATGGACCCCGACGGCAACCAGGTCAACACTGCCTCCCCCGCGCCTCCGGGCGTCGAAGGGTCGTCGATCGCCACCACTGAAACCGACGCACACGGCAACGTCGTGCGTGAACTGAGTGCTCAGAACCGCCTGGAAGCGCTGAAAGCCGGCGAACCGATCGCCCGCTCACACGAACTCGACGGCCACTCGATCTACTCCGAAGACGGTACCGAGATGCTCGAATCCTGGGGCCCACTGCACAAAGTGCGGCTGGAAACGGGAGAAACCCCTGAAGTCAGGACGCACACGACGGTTAAATACGACGAAGGCGCCCCAGAACTCAAAGCAGGCGAAACCGCGCCCCGCCTGCCCACCAAGGAAGCGACCGGCGCCGTCATCCCGGGCAAAGAAGGCGAACTCGAACCGCGCGAAACCAAGACCAATTACGAATGGACGCTGCGCAAGCCGATCGAAACGATCGTCGACCCCGGTAAAGAAAGCGAAGGGCACCTCAACCTGATCACAAAGACCGTCTACAACTCAGCTGGCCAGGTGATCGAAACGCGCCAGCCGGCCAACGCCGAAGGCTCCGCCAACGCGGGCACGACGAAGACCGTCTACTACACGGCCGGGGGGGGAAACAGTGAATGCGAAGCTCATAACCAATGGGCCGGCCTTCCCTGCAAGAAGGAACCGGCCGCTGCGCCCAGCCCCGCCGGAAGCCGCCCGCAACTCCCGGTGACCACGTTCACCAAATACTCCAACCTCGACGAGCCTGAAGAAATCCAGGAGAAGACCAACGGCGAACTGAAGCGCACGACGACGATGGCCTACGACTCAGCCGGGCGCGCGGTCACGACCCACGTGACCGGCGAAGGCGCCGAAGTGCCGAAGGTCGAAACCAGCTACTCCTCGACGACCGGCGCCCCGACCAGTCAGCAGTTTGTCTGCGAAGGCGCGGAATGCGGCGGCAATACCTACGTTTCTTCCTTTGGAACGTCCGAACCAGCCAAACTGAGCAGCCCGCGTGGCGTGGCCGCCGATGGGAAAGGCCACGTCTGGGTCGTTGACCGGAACAACAACCGGGTGGTCGAGTTCGACGAAGGAGGGAAATACTTGGGTCAGTTCGGCTCGTTCGGTTCCGGCAACGGCCAACTCAGCAATCCCTGGGGGATTGCTGTGACCTCCAGCGGCAAGATCTGGGTCGTCGATACGGGGAACGCACGGGTCGAGGAGTTCAGCGAAAAAGGCGAATTCATCCAGAAGTTCGGGACCAAAGCAGGTGGTGGTTCCAAAGGAACCGAATTCGTCGAACCGGAAGGCATCGCTGTCGGGCCTGGCGGCGTCCTGTGGGTCACCGATCCCTCCGAACATCGCTTGGCCGAGTTCAGGGAAACGGTCTCAAGCGAATCCGAACGATTCATCCGCAACGCGAGCGGAGGGGGTCTTGTCAAGCCGATGGGCGTGGCGGTAGCCGCTTCGGGATACGTCTGGGTCGCCGACGAAACCGCCAACCAGCTCCTCGAGTACAGCCCCGAAGGCGCGTTCGTCAAAGCAATCGGGTCCTCGGGCTCGGGAAACGGCCAGTTCAGCGCTCCGAAGGGCATCGTCGTGGCCGACTCGGGCAACCTCTTCGTCGTCGATCGCGGGAACAACCGAGTTGAGGAGGTAAAGCCCGACGGCAGCTTCGTCACCGCTTTTGGCTCGGCGGGGAGTGGCGAAAAACAGTTCTCGGCTCCCCGGGCGGTGGCGCTTTCGGGCAGCGCAGTCTTCGTAAGCGATACCGAAAACAACCGGATGCAGAAGTGGCTCGTCTATCCCAGCTTCGACCAGCAGATGATCAAAACCACCTATGACAAACTGGGCCGTCCGGAAAAATACGAAGACGCCGACGGCAATGTCTCCGAAGTCGCCTACGACCTCCTCGGCCGTCCTTACTGGGCCTGGGATGGCAAGGGCACACAGACGATTGCCTACGACACGAACTCCGGCGTTGCGACCGAAATGACCGACTCGGCCGCCGGCACCTTCAAAGCCACCTACAACGCCGACGGCCAGATGACCGGGCAGCTCCTGCCCGACGGCCTCAACCAGAAGATCGGCTATGACCCGACGGGCACCGCGACCTCGCTCAAATACGTCAAGGAAAGCTATTGCACGAGCGGCTGCACCTGGCTGGAATTCAACCGCGAAGACTCGCCGCAGGGCCAGGTGCTGAAGGAAACAAGCACTCTCGGCACCTACGAATACAGCTACGACAAGGACGGGCGCCTCACGCTGGCTAAGGAAACACCTACAGGAGTAGGAGAAGTCTGCACGACCCGCAGCTATGTCTTCGATAAAGATTCGAACCGCGTATCACTGGTCAGCCGCAAACCGACAGAAGGAAGCGCTTGCGTAACGTCTGGGGGGAGCAAAACCAGAACCGAATACGAATATGACACCGCCGACCGCCAGGTCAACGAAGGCGTCACCTACGACAACCTCGGCCGCATCACCTCCCTGCCCTCGGCCTATGCGGGAGGCGGCACGCTGACGACGAGCTACTACGTCAACGACCTCACCCGCTCTCAGACCCAGGAAGGCCTGACGAACACCTACTACCTCGACGCCGCCCTCCGCCAACGCGAAAGCGTCCAGTCGGGCAGCAAATCGGGCACCGAGGTCTACCACTACGCCGCCGGCTCGGACTCCCCCGCCTGGACCCAGGAAGGCTCTGCTTGGACGCGCAGCATCGGGGCGATGGGCGGCAGCCTTGGGGCCCTGCAGAAGAGCAATGGCGAAATCACCCTTCAACTCGCGGACATGCACGGCGACGTGACCGCAACCGCCGCCCTCAGCCCCACCGAAACCAAACTGCTGGGCACCCAGAGATTCGACGAGTTCGGCAACCCCAAGCAGTCGGGCTTCCTGAGCGGCGGCAACGCCGAATACGGTTGGCTGGGCGCCAAGGGCCGCCGCACCCAGCTCCCCTCCGGCGTGATCCAGATGGGCAAGCGAAGCTACGTGCCGGCCTTGGGCCGCTTCCTAAGTCCCGACCCGGTCCCCGGCGGCTCGGCCAACGCCTATGACTACGCCAATCAGGATCCGGTCAACAACTTCGACTTGACAGGGGAATGTTGGTCGCGGGACGGAGTTCACCAGGGCAAATATTGTCTCAAGATACGCGAAAAGCAAGAACGGCGCCGAGTGCGTAGAGTGACAAAGATGTCCCGCCGCATGGGGCGCGAATATCATTTCAAGCCCTTTGTGATTCACGCCGGGACGACGACCACGGGCGGCATGTTGGAACAGTTGGCTAATACCCTTCCGGGACATGCTCTAGCCGAGCTCAAGGGGTTCCTTAGAGGTATCACCGAAGGTAAGACGGGCACCGAAGCAGCCGTGGACGCCGCGGGGGATTGGGGCCACAGCGGGTGCCTGAGAGGCGCAGTGCATGCGAAGGAAAACAAGCCGTACTGGGCGGGCGGCCCAGGCGTGGTGGAAGCGTATTACCTGGCAGCCTTCTGCGTGCTCGGAGCGTCTGGGTCCACGCGGTGATAAGTACATCACGTCCGATGCGGATCACCACCAAGTGCCTGGAGCATTGCCGCCCCCAAAGCAGGGCTTGCGGCCCCTGATCGAGTGATCAGGCTTGAAGTTGGGATTCGTCTCGCCGCCTGAGCGTCGGTGAATTCTTTGATCTGGTCGGGTTGGCGGTTAGGATCAGTGCGTGACGCGGAGACTGAGATGGAGCGGGGCGCTTGTGCTCGTGGTCGCTTTCTTCGCTGCCCCGGCCGGCTCGCAGGCGACGCTGGTCTTCACCCGCAATCCCTTCAACCCGACCGTCTACGTGGCCAACGACAACGGCTCGGGCGCCCACAAGATCGGCTCGGGGTCCAACCCGCGCGTCTCGCCCGACGGGCAGACGATCGTCTTCTACCGCCTCGGCAAAGGCAAGCAGCCTTCGGACTTGATGGTCGTGCCCGCTGCCGGTGGGACTCCGAGGAAGCTCGCCGGCGGCTGGCAGGACCCGTTCGTCTTCGCCTGGTCGCCCGACTCCTCGACGATCGCGGTGCTGCTCGGCCCGGCGGTCGGCAAGCAGCGGTTGACAACTATCGACGTTGCCACTGGCGCCCAGACCACGGTCGCCGGCGGCTACTTCAACGGCGTCAGCTTTTCGCCCGAAGGCAACGAACTCGTCTACGGGCGCTCCAGCAGCGAATTCGGGCCCAAGAGCGACATCTACCGGTTCCAAATCCCCATCGGCCAGTCGGTCCGCTTCATCCCTCCAGTTCAGATCACCCACGATCACCACTCCCTCAGCCCGCTCTGGGGCCCGAACGAAAAGATCGTCTTCGTCAAGCAGCTGGGCGAAAAGCACCGCCAGTTCGGCCCCAAGAACGAGCTCTTCCTGATCAGCCCGAGCGGCGGCAAGGTCAAGCAGCTGACCCACACCAAGGTCGACCCGCTCCTCTCCGGCCTGGGCCCGACCGCCTGGTCGGCCAGCGGCAAGCAGCTGCTCTGTGAGTTCGGCGGCCAGGACACGACCTACGCGGTCACGGTCAACCCGCGGACCGGGGCGGAACGGGCGCTCACCAAGCAGCGCGAGATTGGCTTCGTCGGCACCGCGATCTCCAAGGACGGCAGGTTCGTGCTCGGCAACCTCGGCGGCTTCGAACCCACTCCCAACCGCAAGGTGGTCAGCATCCCCTACAAGGGTGGCAAGCCGAAGGTGCTCGCCAAGAACGCGGCCGAAGCCGACTGGAGCCGCTGAGCGTGGCCGGCTACACGATCAAGCACCGTGACGAGTTCGAGTCGATGGAGGGGTCGGGGGACTCGACCTGGCGGCTGGCGCGGAAGGCGCTCGGCACCTCGGCCTTCGGCTTCAACCTGGTCGAAATCGACGCCGGCGGTCAAATTCCTGAGCACGACGAGGCGCAGAGCGGCCAGGTCGAGCTCTACGCGATCCTCAAGGGCGAGGCGGTGCTGCGGATCGACGGCGAGGATCACCCGGCACCGGCCGGCACCTTTGCCTCGATCGAGCCCCCGGCCACCCGCACGATCCTTAACCGCTCCGACGCGCCGGTCACCGCCCTCCTGATCGGCGTCCAGCCCGAGGGCGGCTACGAGCCGATGTCCTGGGCCTGAATCCGATATTGACCCACTTCAGGTGTGGTCAATATCGGATGCGCGGATCGCGGGCGAGTGGTTTTACGCGCTATTTGCGGGGAATCGCGGATTGGCCTTGTGGCGTGGTTTCCGGACTCCGGGTATCGCCGGCCTTATCCGGCCCTATAATTCTCCGACTCGTCAACCCGTCGCACGTCCGCTCGAAGAAGGCGTGGAAACCGGGAGGTCAGCTGTGTCCGAACGTCCAGTCCGCTATTCGCCTGAGCGTGCCTACCGGCCGCTTGTCTCGCCGCCAAGCGTCGAGGACAAGGATGCCTGTGCCATCTACGCCTCGGTCCGCAAGGACGCGACGCCGAGCCATGCGCCGATCGCGCTTGCGATCCCGGCGCTGCAGAAGATGCTCCACCGCGCCGGCAACGTCGACGGCGAGGGCGACGGCTGCGGCCTTCTGCTCGACCTGCCCCGCAAGATCTGGGCCGAGGAGGTCCGTTCCGGTGGCCATGACCCCTCGCTGACCCTCGATGACGCCTTCGCCGTCGCCCACATCTTCGTCGAGCGCTCGCAGGACCTGGAGCGGATCCAGCACGACGCCCGCGAGCTGCTCGGCCAGGGCGGCTTCCGCATCCTCGCCGAGCGGATCGGCGTCGTCGATTCGACCGCGCTCGGCCCGACCGCGCGCGAGGAGGAGCCGCACTTCTGGCAGCTCGCCGGCCTCGTCGCCGACGCCTCGCGCCGCGACCACGTCCTCTTCGACCTGCTGATCGAGCTCGAGCAGCGCCTCGACGTCCACGTTCCCTCCTTCTCGGCGACCACCTGCGTCTACAAGGTGATGGGCGCGCCGAAGATCCTCGGCGAGTACTACCCGGACCTGCGCGACGGGCGCTTCGAGACGATCGGCTGCTTCGGCCACAACCGCTACTCGACCAACACCTGGCCCTCCTTCAAGCGCGTCCAGCCCTTCTCGGTGCTCGGCCACAACGGCGAGATCAACACGATCGCCCAGCTGCGCCAGGAGGCGAAGATGCTCGGCGTGCCGATCCACGCCGGCGGCTCGGACTCGCAGGACCTCAACCGCACGATCGACACCCTCATCAGCCGCGACGGCCTCAGCCTCGCCGAGGCGATGGAGATGGTGGTGCCGCCGATCGTCGAAGAGATCCGCCGCATGCCGGAGGAGTTGCACCGCTTCTACATGTACCTGCACCAGGCGATGGGCCCGTTCGCGCAGGGACCCGTTGCCTTGATCGCGCGCCACTCCGGCGAATGCGTCTTCTCCTCCGACGCGCTCGGCCTGCGGCCGCTCTGGCAGGTCGAGACGACCGACGACTACGTCTTCAGCTCGGAGCCGGGCGTCGTCCCGGTCAACGCGATGGTCTCCGAGCCGAAGCCGCTCGCGCCCGGCGAGAAGGCGCTGGTGACGATCGACCGCGAGCGCAAGCTCTCGACCCTGCACCCTCACGACGCGATGCTGCGCATCGTCCGCGAGAGCTGGCTGCGCCGCAACGGCGCCGACGATGCCGCCGCCTACGACCGCGCCCTGGAGACCGGCGGGCCGCTCGAGGGCGAGGAGGTGCCGGGCTACTCCGACGCCGGCCCCGAGGAGCCGGTCAAGGTCACCGATCGCGTCCTCGCCGGCTTCGGCTGGCAGCGCGACGACGTCAAACTCGTCCAGCAGATGGCCTCCAACGGGTCGGAGCCGGTCGGCTCGCTCGGCTACGACGGGCCGCTGGCGGCGCTCTCGCCGGAGCGCCAGAACCTCGCCGACTACTTCAAGGAGACGGTCGCCGTCGTCACCAACCCGGCGATCGACCGCGAACGCGAGATGGAGCACTTCTCGACCCGCACGATCTTCGGCCGCCGTCCGTCCCTCACCGCCGCCGGTGAGGACACCGGCACGATCGAGACCGCCTTCCCCGTGATCCTCGGCGGCCATCACGGCCTGGCGCCGCTCTCCGACAAGGCCTACCGCAAGATCGCCCGCGAGCACCGCACCTACCTGCTCGAGGACCTCTGGGAGGAGTTCCGCGGCCGCGCCGACGTCGTCGACATCTCCCTGCTCGAGTCCGAGACGACCCGGGGCGCGATCGAGCGGATCAAGCAGGAGGCGGTGAAGAAAGTCCGCGACGGCGCCGAGCTGCTCGTCCTCACCGATCGCACCGTCTACGACGCCGACCGCCGCTACCTCGACCCGCACCTCGCCATTTCCGCCGTCGACCAGGCGCTGAAGGGCTTCAAGGTCGAGCCGGGCGAGGAGAACCTGCGCCGCCGCTGCGGCATCGTCCTGCGCTCCGCCGCGATCCGCAACGTCCACGACACGATGCTCGCCCTCGGCCTCGGCGCCAACGGCGTCTGCCCGTACACGATGGTCGAGGTGGTCTGCGTCGAGGACTATGAGAGCAACGTCTCCAACCTCTGCGACGCGCTTGAGAAGGGGATCGAGAAAGTGATCTCGACGATCGGGATCCACGAGGTGCGCGGCTACGCGCGCCAGTTCTCCTCGATCGGGGTCAAGCCGGAGTTGGCCGAGATCTTCATGACCGAGGCCTTCGCCGCTTCCGAGACGAGTGGTCTCGGCTTCACCGCGCTCGACGAGGACACCAACGAGCGCGCCCGCATCCTCGCCGGCGACGAAGACGCCAAGCCGGCCAAGACCTTCCGCTTCTACCCCAAGGTCTACAAGGCGGCGATCGCCACCGCCAACGGGACCGGCAGCTACGAGGAGTACTCGGAGAAGGTGCGCGATCTGGAGCGGCAGAGCCCGATCTCGATGCGCCACATCATGGGGCTGAAGGGGGATCGGGAGCCGATCGCCGACCCCTCCGGCGTCGACGCCGGAGTCGGCCGCCACGACTACCCGGTGGTGATCTCCTCGATGAGCTTCGGCTCGCAGTCCGAGCCCGCCTTCCGCGCCTACGCCGAGGCGGCGAAGGCGATCAACGTGCTCTGCGTCAACGGCGAGGGTGGCGAGATCCGCGACATGTACGGCCATTACCGTAAGTGGCGCGGCCAGCAGGTCGCCTCGGGCCGCTTCGGCGTCTCGGCGGAGATGCTCAACTCCTCCTACCTGGCCGAGATCAAGATCGGCCAGGGGGCAAAGCCCGGCGAGGGCGGTCACCTGCCCGGCAAGAAGGTCTCCGAGAAGGTCGCCGCCGCGCGTAACGCGGCTCCCGGCACCGACCTGATCTCGCCCTCCAACAACCACGACCTCTACTCGATCGAGGACCTCGCCGAGCTGATCGACGAGTTGAAGACGGTCAACCCCGACGTGCGTGTCTCGGTCAAGGTCCCGGTGGTGCCGAACATCGGCACGATCGGCCTCGGCATCGCCAAGGCGGGCGCCGACATCATCACCCTCTCGGGCTTCGAGGGCGGCACCGGCGCCGCCCGCCAGCACGCCCTGCGCCACGTCGGCCTGCCGTCGGACATCGGCACCCGCGCGGTGCACCGGGCGCTGATGGAGGCCGGGATCCGCAACCGGGTCGAGATCTGGGCCGACGGCGGCTACCGCCACGGCCACGACATCGTCAAGCTGCACTGCCTCGGCGCCAACCGGGTCGGCTTCGGCACCCTGGCGATGGTCAGCCTCGGCTGCACGATCTGCCGCGGCTGCCAGCTCGATACCTGTCACGTCGGCATCGCGACCCAGATCGAGACGGTCGAGCAGGCCCAGGAGCACGGCCTGAAGAAGTTCACCCCGCAGGAGGTCGACATCGCCGCCGAGAGCTGCGCCCGCTTCTTCCAGGCGATGGGCGAGGAGGTCAAGCAGGTCGTCGCCTCGCTCGGCTACGAGCGCGCCCAGGACCTGGTCGGCCGCTACGACCTGCTCGAGCAGGTCTCCCACCACGACGCGGTCGACCTGGCGCCGCTGATCACGCCGCTGGAGGAGTTCCTCGACCTCGAGCCGCTCGATCTGCCGGTGGCGGAGGAGATGGCCGAGGATCGGGCCGAGGCGGGGATGGTCGTCGCCCGCCCGATCCGGATGGAGGCCAAGCAGGCCTCGGCGCAGATCGGCGGCCTCGCCGGCGACATTTGCTCCGGCCGGACGATCCGCAACGAGTTTCCCCGCGCGACGGACGCCAACGACCGCGTGCTCGGCACCGAGCTCTCCGGGGCGATCGCCCGCTCGCGCATCTTCGACGACGGGCCGGAGTCCAACGACGACGTGCTCGCCAGCCTCGAGTTCAACGGCGGCTCGGTGGCGGGGCAGGGCCTGGGCGCCTTCAACTCATACGGCGTCTCGATCCGGGTCGAGGGCGGCGCCCAGGACGGCGTCGGCAAGACGATGCTGGGCGGCAGCGTCGCTGTGCTGAAGGGCAAGGGCGCCAAGGGCAAGCGGCTCAACGGCTCGGTCGGCAAGTCCTTCGCCTACGGCGCCCAGCGCGGTCGCCTCTACGTCCAGGGCTCGGCCGATTCGCGCTTCTGCATCCGCCTCTCCGGCGCCGATGTCGTGCTGGCCGGCGAGCCGGAGGAGGAGATCGACGATGGTCGCGGCTGCGTCGTCGATCGCGCCAACGCCAAGGGCTTCGCCTTCGAGTACATGACCTCGGGGCGCGCGGTGGTGCTCGGCGACCTCGGCCCCTGGGCCTGTGCCGGGATGACCGGCGGGCGCGTCTACGTCCGCCACAACGCCTTCGGCATCGACCGCGAGGCGATCCTGCGGCGGCTGGGCGAGGGCGCCAAGGTCGAGCTGAAAGAGATCGACGCCGAGGGGCTGCTCGACGTCGACGACCTGCTCGGCGCCTACGCGAGCGAACTGCGGGCGACCGGCCAGGGCGAGGAGGCCGATCGGGTGATCGGCCTGGCCTCCGACGCCGCCGCCAACTTCCTCATGGTCGTGCCGCACAAGGTCCAGGCGGACCCGAGCATCTCTACGGAGTAGGCCGGTCGGGCACCACTCCCCGCTCAACTTTTTGGATGGAGAGCTGCCTGCTGACGCCGCGGGGTGGACGCCCAAAAAGTACAAGCCGCGGGGAGCGGTACCCGACCGGCCTTATCGGGTCAAAAGGTCAGCTATTGCTCGGACCTCGCGAAGAAGTCCGTCGAGCATCGCCTCTGTGTTCGTGTGAATTCGCCACTCCGCGTATTTGCGGTCCTGCTCCACTTGGTCGATGCGTTTCTCCAAAGCACCGACCCGCTTGTTCAGCCGTTTCTCCGTCTTGCGGATGCGGCGCTTGACCAGGGCGTTGGTGTCTGCGCGGAGGGCATCGAGTTCGCGGCGGATCTCGTCGCTGCCACCGTTCTCCTGCTCGGCGAGCATCTCCTCGACGCCGGTGCGGACGCGCTCTATCTCCTCGTGAAGGCGTTCGCGGGCCCGCTCGGCCGCAACCTCAGGCGACTCAGGATTGCCTTCCATGATCCCATGCTAAGCACCAAGGAGGCCGGAATTTCCGCACTTCGCCCCAAGCGTCACGCAGCGAAGGGACGGATGCCCCTCCAGAGGAACTTGTGAGCAACCAAGTTTTGAGCCTAAGCTGAGGTTTCGACGCGGGTTCCGCCGGAGGGGCATCCGTCCCTCCCCCCCGCTCAGGCTTCAAGCGCGAAGAGCCGATATCGGCCGATCGCCAGCTCGTCGCCGTCCTCGAGCCTTCCCCACTCGACCATCTCGTTGTTGAGGAAGACGCCGTTGAGGCTGCGGTCGTCGAGGACCCGCAGGGCGTCCGGCTCCTCGGAGACGACGAGGGCATGGCGCCGGGAGACGCTTGGGTCGTCGAGGCGGATGTCGGCATTGGCGCTGCGGCCGATCCGCGTCCAGCCCGACTCGATCGGGAAGACCCGGATCTCGCCGCCGTCGCGGCAGGCGAGGTAGCTGCCCCGCTCGGGCAGCATGGCGCGTGCCGCGGCGAGCCAGTCGGGCGCCGACACTCTCTCCACAAGCGCCAACTCGACGGTCTGGCCGTGCTCCTGCATCGGCTCGAAGATCGAGTCGCGCTGGAACTCGCTCGCACCGCAGCGTGGGCATTCGGGCAACTGGTCGTTCTCGCGCAGCGAGAGCTGCGCGCCGCAGGCGGCGCAGAAAAACGTTCCCGAGCCGGGAACCGCGCCCACCTCGAAACTGTCGAACTCGATACCGGGGCTGACACTGGTGGTAAAGATGGCGATCTCCTTTCCCGCTTTCCCGGCGCCTCCGCATGGCGATGCTAGATGGCCTTCAGCGACTCTGCATCCGGGATTTCCCGCAGATGGCGGTGCTCAAACCTGCGGCACGCGTAGAATCGCGCCGGTCATGGGCCCGGTCAGCGCAGAGCTGGAGATCGACGTGCCGCGCCGGCGTGCATTCGAGGCGATCGCGGACCTTTCCCTGCGCCCGGCCTTCGCCGGCCATTTCCTCGCCGACTTCCATCTGACCCGGATCGAGTCGAGCGGCGTCGGCGCCGGAGCGCGGTTTCGCTTCGCGGTCTGGCCGCGGGCGGTCTGGATGGACACGACGATCGCCGAGGCCGACGAGCCGCACCGCATCGTCGAGCACGGCCGTGGCGGCCGCCTCAACCGGATTCCCTCGACCACCCTCTGGGAGCTGACCGAGGGCCCGGGCTCGCTGACCACCGTGCGAGTCTCCTACTGGACCGAGCCCTCGAACCCGGTCGATCGCGCTCTGGAGCTGCTCTCCGGGGCCTCGATTCCCTACCAGCGCCGCTGGCGCGAGGCGCTGCGGCGGCTGCGCGAGCTGCTCGAGTCGGGCGAGCTCGAGGCCGGGCGGATGGCCGTCGCCGGCGGTAACCGGCATGCGACCGGTATTCCCTAGCCGGTCTTTTATAGGCTCTCGCCGCCGATGCATCGCCGCCACCGACTCGTCCCCGCCCTGCTCGCTGCCCTCGCGCTGGCCGCGCTGACGCTCTTCGTCTCCGCCTGCGGTTACTCGAGCGACTCCAAGGACGTGGTCGAGGGCGAGGTCGTCAAGCTCGGCGAACTCAAGTACCAGGTGATCTTCTCGCGCTTCCTCAACCGCAACGACAACGAGGACGCCGCCTACCTGGTCGGCCAGCCGCCGCCAAAAAATGGTTCGAACTACTTCGGCGTCTTCCTCGAAGTCCAGAACAAGAGCGAAGAGACTCAGACCCTCGCCGATTCGGCGACGATCTCCGACGCGAGCCACGAGAAGTTCGAAGCGATCCCCAGCGAAAGCCTCTACGCCTTCCCCTTCGGCGGCAAGGTCGAATCGCAGGAACCGATCCCGGCCCCCGACTCGACCCCCCAGCAGGGCCCGATCGAGGGTTCCCTGGTGCTCTTCGAACTTCCCGCCGCCGCTTCCGAGAGCCGGCCGCTGACGCTCTCGATCCCCGGCCCCGGCGGGCCGGCCGAAGTCAAGCTCGACCTCTAGCCGAGGCCGGCTGAGAGCACTTCGGCCGCCGCCGGTGCGGCGACTTCGCCGCCGGCCGCTTCGGCTTCGATCAGCAGGACGCCGATCGCCAGCTTGGCGCCTTCGGCTGGGACGAAGGCCGCGAACCAAGCGTCCTTGCGCTGCTGGGGGTGGGGCGAGTTCTCTTCGCCCGGCTTCGGGCCGAGCTCGGCGGTGCCGGTCTTGCCCGCCACCTGGGCCTGGGGGATCGCGCCGGCGGTACCGGTGCCGCCGGTGACCACGCCGACCATCAGTTCGGTCAACTCGTCGCTGATCTTCTTCGACATCACCCGCACGGGCTTGGCGTCCGGGCGCAGCTTCTTGTTGGCGACGATCGAGGTCGGCTCGCGCACGCCGTTGTTGGCGATCGTCTGCGCCACCGTCGCCATCTGCAGCGGCGTGGCCAGCACTTCGCCCTGGCCGATCGCGCTGACCCCGAGGTCGAGTTCGCTGCCGATTTCGGTTGGGATCGTCGACTCTTCGGGCTTGACCCGGGCGACGATTCGCGGCGCGTAGAGCGTCGGCGGCGAGTTGAAGCCGAAGCTTTCGGCGGTCGCGACGAGTTCGTCGTTGCCGATCTTCGGCCCGAGCGGGGCAAAGTCGGCGTTGCAGGACTGGGCGAAGGCTTCGCGGAAGCTGCCGCCGCAGTACTCCCCGTTGGCGTTTTCGATGAAGCGCCCGCCGACGTTGACCCCGTCGGTGATTTCGAATTGGTCGTCGAGGGAGACGACCCCCTTCTTCAGCGCCGCCGTGGTCGTGATCGTCTTGAAGGTCGACCCCGGGGGCTGCGGGGCCGAGAAGGCCTGGCCGGCGAGGGCGCGCACGTCGCCGTTGCGCGAGTCGAGCAGGGCGATGCCGCCGAAGCGGCCGGCGAGGGCCGAGACCGCTGTTTCTTGCAGTCCGGCGTCGATCGTCGTCTTCACCGGGGCGCCGGGCTTCGGGTCGGCCTTGGCGAGTACTCGACTCGAGCTGCCGCTTTCGTTCACGGCCAGCAGCGAGCCGCCGGGTTTGCCGGCGAGCCTGGCGTTGAAGGCCTGCTCGAGGCCGCTGACGCCGACCGGCGTGTCGGGCGCGAAGCCCTGCCGGGCGAGCGCCGCGAAGTCGCTTTCTTCGGCGCTGCCGACTTCGCCGGTGACGTCGATCGCGGCGCTGCCGATCGGGTGGGCGCGGGCCGCCGCCGGCCCCTCCGCCAGCGGCGAGCCGTCGGCGGCGAGGATCGGCGCCCGCGGCGCAAGTTCGATCTGGCTTTCGAGGTGCTCGCCGCGCCTCAGCCCCGGGAAGACGAGACTCGGGTCCCAGGCGACGCCGCCTTCGGCGAAGGGCAGGTCGAGGCCTTCTTCGACCGTGCCGAAGGCGACGGTGGTGGCGGCGATCGGCACAGGAACCACTGTGGTCCCGTCCTTCGAGGTCGGGTCTCGCGGCGAGTCCGGGTCGAGCGATCGCAGGGTCGCCTCCATCGCCGCGTCGCGGTAGGCGAGGACGAAATCGTTCAGCTCGATCTGGCGCTGCGAGGCTGGGTTGAGCTGCTTATACATCGCGGCGAATTCTTCGTGCTGCCAGGCTTCGGTGAAGCGCTTGGCCGCTTCCTTGTCGGGTGAGCCGGGGGTGCCCGCGTTTGCGCCGAGGATGAAGGCGGTCAGCGCTATCAGCGCGAGGGGCAGCGTGCGGGTGACGATACGGTGGCGTCGTTCCACCTCAGGGGGACGAGGATTCATTTTGCGTGAAAGGTAGTAGAGGTGGCGGGTGCCTCTCCTGCTTGCTGGGTTTTTCGCCTGGCGCGCGCCGGCTCTCGCTGAGTGGTCTGTGCGAAAAAGATGACGCCGCTGCGCAGGAGAGGCACCCGCCACCTCTTCCCTGCTTCCATATGGCCATGACTGTGCTCGACTTTGGGATCGCCGCTTTCACCCTTGCCCTTGGGCTTTGGGGCTACCGACAAGGGTTGATCGTTGGGACGCTTACCCTGTTTGGGTTTGCCTTGGGGGCGTTTGCCGGTAGCCGGATTGGGCCGCTTGTGCTCAATCAAGGGGCCGAGTCGCCATATGCGCCGCTTTGCGCGGCCCTAGGGGCGCTTGTTGGCGGTGCTCTGGTTGCGGTGACGCTTGAGAGCTTGGCTCTTGGGTTGCGCTCGCGGTTGATTCGAGGGACCGGGGCGTTGCATCTGGCCGACGGTGCGGGTGGGGCGGCGCTGATCGCCTGCGTGGCGCTTGGCGTGGTTTGGGTCTTTGGGGCTGTGGCGCTGCATGCGCCGGGGACCGCTCAGCTGCGGGCCGATGTGCAGCGGTCGGTGATCCTGCGCAGCCTCAATGAAGTGCTGCCGCCGTCCGGGTTGGTTCTCAACGCGCTCGATCGGGTCGATCCGGCGCCCTCGATCGTCGGGCCGACGGCGCCGGTGCAGGCGCCCGATCCGGCAGTCGTCAGCGACCCCGATGTGGTGAAAGCCGGGAATTCGGTTGTGCGGGTGCTGGGCACCGCCTGTGGTCTCGGCGTCGAGGGCTCGGGCTGGGTTGCCGGGCCGGGGCTGGTCGTAACCAACGCCCATGTCGTCGCCGGCGAGGACGACACCACCGTGACCACCCGGGAAGGCGCCTCGGTCGACGCCACGCCTGTCTACTACGACCCCGAAAACGATCTCGCCCTGCTTCACATCGATGCCGATCTGCCGGCCCTGCCGATCGCTCCCGACCCCCAGTCCGGCGCCTCCTCCGCCGTGCTCGGCTACCCGGAGAACGGCCCCTTCGCGGTCGCTCCGGCCCGCCTGGGCGAGACGCGCGACACGGTCAGCGAGGACTCCTACGGCAGGGGCCCGATCCGCCGCTCGATCGCCTCTCTGCGAGGCAGCGTCCGCAGCGGCAACTCCGGCGGTCCCGTCGTCGACAGTCGAGGCCAGGTCCTCGGCACCGTCTTCGCCGCCACAACCACCGGAACCCCAGGCGGCTTCGCAGTGCCCAACGATGTAGTCAGAAGCGCCCTGCGAGAGCCGACCTCCACGGTCGACACCGGCCCCTGTGCAAGCTAGCCCATCACTTACGTTCAGTAAGCTCCGCTGAGCAGTGGAGGTTGGGTCCACGACCCAAGATCAAGCCGGCAACGGCGTCTGCCCGCTCTTTCACGCGGCGATCGAGCTGATCGGCAAGCGCTGGACCGGGGCTATCGTCTGCGCCCTCACCGAGGGCCCGCTTCGCTTCGGCGAGCTCGCCCGCGCGGTGCCGGGCCTCTCCGACCGGCTTCTCTCCCAGCGCCTGCGCGAGCTCGAGGACGAGGGGCTGGTCGAGCGCGAGGTCGAGCCCGGAACGCCGGTGCGCGTCACCTACTCGCTGAGCGAGAAGGGGGCCGAGCTGCAGCCCGCGATCGGCGAGTTGAAGCAGTGGGCCAAGCGCTGGCATAGGACTGGCTAGACACGCGCATCCGATATTGACCCACTTCAGGTGTGGTCAATATCGGATGCGCGTGTCAGGGTGTCGGCGATTCGCCGGAGCTCGAGTCGGACTCGGGCTCTCTCGTGCTTGATCTCGTAGTGGGTGAAGCGGAGAGGGATCATTCCGGCGAGCACATGGGCACGGTCGCGCCGGACGTCTCGCGCCTGGGTCGAAGGCGTCCGGTGGTAGCGCAGGCCATCGGTCTCGATGACCAGGGCGAGGTCGGGGAAGAAGAAGTCGACTTCGAAGCCATTCACGGTCTGTTTGCTGAGTGGCAGAGGAAGTCCCGCTTCCATCGCGAGCGGGCGGAAGAGGACCTCCAGATCGGAGTCCGAGAGGCGGAAGGTGCGCTTGTCGAGAAGGCTGCGCAGGGGTTTCAAGCCGGGCTCCCCCGCGTAGCCGTCGAGTTCCGCGCGCAGCGTCTCGGGGTCGATCAGGTCCCGCTTGTCCGCCTCGTTGACCGAGCGCTCGAGGGCGAGTGGCGCGAGTTCGACGGCGACATCGATGAGTGTCCGGATCGGACTCGTGATCGGGATGCCGTCCCGGATCGCTATGTCCTTGGGAGGGAGAGCCGGCCGGCCGCGCACCCGGAGGCTAGGTCGCTTCAGTTCGCAACGGCGCGTCACGCTGATGTCGATCTCGCCTCGCCTCTCCGTCCCGATCTCCCAGAGGGCGGCGGCGCTGCGGTGGCTCAACAACGCCCCCTTCCCACATGCGAGAACGGCTGCCATCCAGCGGCGCCTCTGCGTCAGTCGCGGCCAGCCAACGGCGTAGACGCCGCGCATCACGACGTGCAACCGCCCCCTCCCGATCCGATGCTCGATTTCCCGTGAGTTGAACCCCAGCGCCAGTAGCTGTCGCCGCGCTACAACCCCATGCTGCCGCCCGGCCAGCTCCCAGGCCCGCCCGCTCCGCTTGTAGTCACGCGCATCCGACATTGACCACACCTGAGATGGGTCAATGTCGGATGCGCGCCTATCTCTCCCCCCTGAACGACCTCTTTCAGCCCAATTTGGGGGAAGAACCGCGGCGTTTCGGTGGACGCGGGCAAACCGGGGGGGACAAAAAGCGCGTCAGCGCTCCCGGATAGCCTCAGCGAATGGATTTGCCCGGACCGTTTCCGGTTGGACGCTACGCCCGCAAGCTCGAGGAAGAGATGCGCCGCCGGGCTCGGGTTTCGCTGATCGGCGAGGTCACCGGGCTCAGCCGCAGCAAAGCCCAGGCCTACTTCGAGCTGCGCGACAGCGAGGGCGCCGTGCCCTGCACGATCTGGCTCAACGAGCTGGAGAAGCTCGAGCTTCCCGAGCAGGGGCTTCGCGACGGCACCGAAGTAGTCATCGCCGGCGGGCCCGACTACTACCGCGGCGGCGCCCACGCCTCGCCCGCCTTCTCCTTTCGCGCCACCCATATCCGCCTCGCCGGCGAGGGCGATCTCCTGGCTCGGCTGGAGGCGCTGCGCAAGCAGCTCAAGGCCGAGGGGCTGTTCGAGCTGCAGAGGCAGCTAGTCCGGCCGCTGCTGCCGAAGACGATCGGGGTCGTCACGGCAGAGTCCGGCGCCGCGCGCCGCGACCTTCTCGCCGGGCTCGAGCGGCGCGGCTGGCGCGGCACCGTCGTCTGGGCCTTCGCGCCGGTGCAGGACCGCCACGCCGCGCCGCGGATCGCCGCCGCGATCCAGGACCTGGCCGCGCAGCCGCAGGTCGAGGCGATCGTCGTCACCCGCGGCGGCGGCAGCCTCGCCGACCTCTGGGCCTTCTGCGACGAGACCCTCTGCCGCACGGTGGCGATGCTGCGCGTGCCGGTGATCAGCGCCGTCGGCCACGAGCGCGATTCGACCCTGATCGACGACGTCGCCGCGGTCGCCTGCTCGACCCCCACCCACGCCGCCGAGGCCGTGGTGCCGCTCGACTGCGTCGCGGCTCGCACTGCGCTCGACCGAAACCTCGCCTCGCTGCGCCGCGCTGCCGCCGGCGCGGTGGGCGCGCGTACGCCGCACCTGGTCGCCTTGGCCCGCGGCCCGTCGCGGGCGCTGCGGCGCGAGCGCCTCGCCCTCAACCAGAAGACGCGCGAGATCCGCGCCGCCTCCGAGCGCGGCCTCGCCGAGCGGCTCGGCTTCCAGCGACGGCTCGCCACGGTCGTCCTCGAGCGGGCGCGCGCCCGGGCCGCCGGGGCCGACATGGAGGCGCGGCGAACGGCGCTTCACCGGGCCGAGGTGGCGCTGCGTGCGCACGAGCCCGAGCGGACGCTCGAGCGCGGTTACGCGCTGGTCCAGGATGGCGATGGAGAGCCGGTCACGAACGCCGCCGGCGCGGTCGCCGCCGGGCGCGTCAAACTGCGCTTCTCCGACGCAACGGTCGGGGCCACGATCGAGGAGCGGGATTGAGCGAGAAACCAGACAGCTACGAGGTCGCGGTCGAGCGCCTCGAGCAGATCATCGACCGCCTCGACTCGGGCCAGGCCGGCCTGCGCGAGACCCTCGACCTCTGCCGCGAGGGCCGCGAGCTGGTCAGCTACTGCACCGAGGAGCTCGACGCGGTCGGCGAGAGCCTCAAGGAGCTCAAGCTAGACGAGCTGGCAGCAAAGCTAGACGCCGAAACGGTCTGACTCTCTGACTCGGGCGATCTCCGCTTCGAGCAGGCGGCGACCGGCCTCGATCTCACGCTGCCCCCACTGTGCGACGACCGGCTCTTCGGCGCGCTCGAGGAAGACGTACGCCAGTTCGACCTCCTCGACCCCCTTCGCCTCGGCGACCGCGAGCGCGTATATCGCCTGCTGGATCTCGTAGCGGGCGAGGAGATCGGTGAGCTGGGAGCCATCGACCCTGTCGGTCTTGTAGTCGACGATCAGCGGCGGTCGGCCGTTCTCCTCGACCAGCAGGTCGATCGAGCCGCGCAGGACGGTGTCGGCGACTTCGACCAGCAGCGGGACCTCGGCACGGCTGCTCGTCGCGTCCCGTATCCGCTCGGCGAAGAAGCGGGAGCCGAGCCAGGCGTCGAACGGGGCCAGCACCGCCTCTTCGTCGAGGCCGCCCTCGTCACCGACCTCAGCCGACGCCGATATGCGGCGGACGAGCTCGGCGCTCGGCGTTTGCCATTCGTTGGCCTGGCTCCACTCGAGCAGCGAGTGGACCGCCCTGCCCCGTGCGGCGCCGCCGTCGGTCGCCGTGAGCTCGCCGCCGTCCCGTTCGCGCAGCGCCCGATCGCTATCGACGAGCTCGTCGGAGCCCTTGCCGTGGGCGGCGATCGCGGTGTAGGAGAGCGGCCGCCTCACCGGCTTGGCGGGCCGCCTCGCGACCAGCGGCGCCGGCCCCTCGCCGGCGTCCCGGGCCGGGTCCGACTTCTTCCGCACGGTGGCCAGGCTCGCGGCCCGCTCGACCGAGGCGAGGTTGAGGCGAACCGCGATCTCGGAGGGCTCGAAGGTCGCCTCCAGCCCCGGCCTCGGCTCGGGGGCCGCGACCGCAACCGTCGAGTCGCGCTCGCGGTCGATCTCGAGCCCGGCGACGATCCGCTCGATCACGGCCTTGCCGTGGCTTTGCCGGGACGGGGGAGAGGGGCCGATCACGCCGCTCAGCAGCAGCCGCTCGCGGGCTCGCGTCGCGCCGACGTGGAAGAGGCGAAGCTCCTCCTCGGCTTGGCGCTGCTGGACCTCTACGCGCAGCTCGCGCTGCGCGTAGAGGTCGATCCCACGGGCGCCGAGCCGGCGCAGCTGCATCCCGACTCGCGGCGCCTCGGGCTCGCGGCCGAGGGTGAGCGTGGGCGCGCGGGCGCCGGGAAGCAGGCCGCGGGAGAGATGGGGGATCGCGACGACGTCGAACTCGAGCCCCTTGGCGCTGTGGATGGTCATGATCCTCACGCCGTCGTGGCCCTCGACCGCGGTCGCGGCCTGCGCGTCGGCGTCGGCGTCGGCGCGCGCGGCGAGGAAGTCGAGCAGGCCGCGCAGGTCGCGGCCCTCGGCGGCCTCGAACTCGGCGGCGAGGCGCATCAACTTGCGCACGTTGGCGAAGCGGCTCTCGCCGGCCGGACGCATCAGCACCGCCAGGTCATAGCCGGTCTCGGTCACCGCGGCGTCGATCAACCCCGCCAGCGACAGCGAGGCGGCGCGGCGGCGAAGCGCGGCGAGCGTCTCGGCGAACCTGCGCAGCAGCGACAGCTCCGCCTCCGGTATCTGCCCAAGCCGCTCGATGTCGGCGCGCTCGTCCTCGCCCAGCCCCGCGGCCTGCTCGACCGCCGGCCAGATGTGACGGCCCCTGCCCGCCGCGGCGCGCAGCAGCCAGAGGGTGTCGGGCGCCACCCCGCAGGCGGGCGAGGCCAGCGCCCCCAGCAGCGACTGGTCGTCGAGGGGATTGGCGATTGTGGCCAGCAGCGCGCAGACGTCGGCGACCTGCTGCTGGGACCAGTAGCCGCGACCGCCGACGACGTAGGGGCGCAGGCCGGCCCGCTCCAGCGAGTCCTCGTGGGCGTCGAGGCGGGTGAAGGCCCGCAGCAGCACGACCATCGCCCCCCGCTCGACGCCCTGGTCGTTGAGTTCGCGCAACCGCGAGGCCAGGAAGCGGGCCTCGGCCAGCTGGTTGGCCGGGGTGCGGGCGTCGGTCGCCGGGTCCAGCTGGATCCCGTCGTCGTCCCAGCCGGCCCGGCCGGTCAGCAGCATCTCGACCGCCGCTCCCTCGCCGCTCGGTGCCGGCTGGCCCGGCGGAGCGCCGACCCGCAGCGGCGTGTAGTCGTCCAGCAGCAGCTCGCCGATCGCGTTGACGGCGCCGATCAGCTCGGGGCGGGAGCGGAAGTTGCCGCTCAGGGGAAGCGTCTCGCCGCTGTCGCTTGCCTCGATCGCCTGCCGCCGTTCCCGGAAGACATCGAGGTCGGCGTGCCTGAAGCCGTAGATCGACTGCAGCTCGTCGCCGACGACCATCAGCTGGGACTGCGGCCCGCGCAGCGCTTCGATCAGGCGCAGCTGCAGGCGGTTGGTGTCCTGGAACTCGTCGACCAGGAGATGGCTGAACCGGGCGCGGTAGGCCGCCCCGGCCTCGGTCCGCTCGAGCAGCCGCGCGCTGAGCAGCTGCAGGTCCTCGAAGTCGATCCCGGCGCGCCTCGCCTTGGCGGCGCCAAAGCGCTCGCCGAACAGCCGCAGCAGCTCGGCGACGTGCCGGTAGGCGAGGCCGCCCTCGCCGGCCTCGGCGACACGGCTCAGCGCCGCGTCGATCGCCTCCCTGTAGGCGGCCATCGGCTTGGCCCTGCTCGAGGTTCGCAGCGAGGCGATGCGGTCGAGGCTCGGGGCGCCCTCCGTCCCCTCGAGCAGGGTCAGCGCCCGTTCGACCAGATGGTGGTTGGGGCTGCCGGGCTTCAGCTCGCCGAGCGTCTCGGCGGCGACCGTGGCGGCGCGCCGCAGGGCCCCCGCCGCGTCGGGCTCGGCCGGCTCGGGAAGCTGGGGCTCGGCCTCGCCGCGGCTGCGCAGCTCGGCGTGCGCACCGAGCACGATCGCCCGCAGCCCGGCGATATCGAACGCCGCGACCGTGTCTTCGCGCCGGCGATCGCTCCCCGCCATGAAGGCTTCGAGCGCTTCGTCGAAGGCTTCGACCGACGCCCGCTCCGCCTCCGGGGCGTCCAGCACGCGGAACCTCGGATCGATCCCGACCGCGACCGGGTGCGCCGACAGCAGCCGGTTGCAGAAGCCGTGGATCGTCGTCACCCAGGCGCTGCCGAGCGTAGGGAGCAATGCACGGGCCCGCTCCGATCCCGCCTCGGCTCGCCGCTCGACCTCGGCTCGGATGCGCTGGCGCAGCTCGGCCGCGGCCTTGTCGGTGAAGGTGAAGGCGAGGACGGCGCCGGGGGAGACCCCCTGCTCGCAGACCAGCCGGCAGTAGCGGTCGACCATGACGCCGGTCTTGCCGGTGCCGGCTCCCGCCTCGACCAGGACCTCGGCCCCCGTCGCCTCGATCGCCGCGCGCTGCTCCTCGGTCGGCTGTCGCTCGCGCTCGCTCACCGCTCGTCTTCCTCGTCCTCGCCCGGCGGCTCGACCGGCGCCCGGTCGCGGCGGCAGATCGGCGCGAAGTCGCAGAACGGCGGGCAGACGCCGTGGTCGCGCAGGCCGGGGCGGGGGCCCGGATCGCGGTCGATCTGCCCGGCTCGCATCCGGGCGACTATCGCGCCGGCCCGGCGCCGGGCGTCGGCGAGCAGGTCTTCGAACTCCTCCGGGTCGAGCCTGTCGGTCTTGGCGAGCCGGTATCCGGCAAGGTCTGCCGCGGCGTCCTCGCGCACGAGCCCCCGCGGCCGGCGCTCGGAGGTGCCGCGCAGCGGATGGTAGAGGCCGCCGACGGTCTCCGTCCCCCAGAGCTCGGCAACGGCGATCAGGTAGAGCTGCAGCTGCAGCTTCGCCTCCTCCTCGAGCTTCTCGCCCGGGGAGACCCTGCTCGAGAGCTTGTAGTCGAGGACGAGGGCGCGCCCGTCTGGAGCTCGGTCGACCCGGTCGATCGCACCGTGCAGGCGCCAGCCGTTCAGCTCGAGGGCCGGCTGCTCGACCTCCTCGGACTCCGAGAACCCCTCCTCCAGCAGCCAGGGCTCGAAGCCGCCGGTCTCCCGGCTCGCCTCCTCGGCGATGAAGCGGGCCAGCAGCCCCTTGATTCGGGCGAGCATCGCTCGCTCCGCCGGGTGTTCGCCGAGCTCCCTGGTCGTCGCGATCTCGTCGACCAGCTCGTGACCCCTGGCGATCCAGGCGCCCAGCGAGCCGGGCCGGGGGAGGGCGTCGCCTTCGGGCCGCTCCTTGTACAGGGCGTAGAGCGCGGCGTGCATGATGCCGCCCTGGACCAGCGGGTCGGGGGGCGGGTCGAGCGGCTGGGGCGAGAGCTCGTGCGAGACGAACCAGCGGTAGGAGCAGACGTCGAATCCCTCCAGGGTGGTGCCGCCGTAGGCGTGGACGTCGCCCAGCGCCGCGATCACGGTCGGGTTCGCGAGCGGCCCCGGCGCTCGCGTGGCGGCCTGCGCGTCGAGCGCGGCCGCCAGGCGCGACCTGATCCGCTCTGCCCCGGCGCCCTCGGCTCCGGCGATCCCCAGCAGACGCTCCGGGTCGGCGTCCGGCCCCTGCGCCGCAATCGACCTCGCCAGCTCGGTCTCGGACGGCGCGTCGGCGACGCGGTGGACAACCTCGGCGAGGCCCCGGCCGCGGATCTCGCCCTCGCTCGAATCCAGCAGTTGCCCGACGTCGTCGAGGAAGGGCGAGGGGGCCTCGGCGGCGCCGTTCTCGTCGCAGTCGCGGTAGGAGAGGAAGAGCCGCCGTTTCGGCAGAGCCAGGCAGGCGTGGAAGAGGTAGCGCTCCTCGGCCTCGTCGGCGTGGCGCGGCTGCAGGCCGAGCGACTCGCGCTGGCGCTCGGAGAGAAACGGGTCGGAGTGCCCCGCGCCGCGCGGGAACTCCCCGTCCTGCAGGGAGGCGACGAAGACGTGGTCGAAGCGGGCCGCCCGCACCCGCCGGGGGTCGGCGATCCTGACCCGGTCCTCGACCGGCCCGCTCCAGACCCGCACGGCGATGGCGGCCACAGCCTGCGCGATCGCTTCGGGCAGCGGGGCCAGGCCGTCGAGCTCGGCCCGCTCGGCCATCGCGGTCGCGATCGCCCCGGCGGCGCGCGCCTCCAGCTCCGAGCCCACCCGGGCGCCCATCGCCGCCGCGATCGCCCCGACCTCCGCCGCCAGGTCCCGCGGGCGCCCCGCCGCCTCGCGGATGCGCGCGACGTCCCCCGGCGGCTCGCCGTTCTCCTCCTCCCAGAGCCGCAGCGCCTCGGTCGTGGTTTGGACGCGATCACGCCGCAGCCTGCGCTCGAACCAATCGGCTCGTCCCGGCGAGATGCCCGAAGGCCCGCGCATGTAGCGCAGCAGGTCCGAAGCCCGGCCGGTTCCCAGGACGGCTTCCAGCAGGGCCGTCAGCGAGCCTCCCACCGAGGTGCTCGCAATCGGGATCTCCGCCTCGAGCGCGGTCGGGATGCCGTAGGACTCGAGGGTCGAAGCGATCAGCGGGCCGCGCCGGGCGGGGTCGCGGACGACGATCGCGATCTGCTCCGGGTCGGCTGCGCCGGCGAGCAGGCGCGCCACCTCCAGCGCGATCGACTCGGCCTCTCCCCGCTCGCCGGCGGAGCGCAGGAAAACGACGCTCTCGTCGAGGGCTCGGCGCCCCGGCTCGATCGCGCCGAAGCCCCGCTCGAGATGGAAGAGGAGCGGCGAGTCCGTGTTGGCGGGGTCGGCCGGCGCCTCCTCGATCGAGTCGATCCCGATCCCGGCGAGCGATTCGAGCAGCGGGGCGTTGCGGCCCTCGAGCGCCGTGTGCCCTTTCTCGTAGGGCAGCGCCATCGTCACCTCGGCAACCTCCGAGAGCGCGCCGATCAGATCCAGCTGGTTGCGGGTCAGGTCGTCGAGGCCGTAGAGGAAGACCGGCCGCCGCCAGAAGCGGCCATCGCCCTTCAGCAGGTCGATCGCCTCGCGCGCGATGCAGTGCGTGTCGACGGCGCCGAGCCCGTCGCGCACCCGGGTGTAGCCGGCGAAGAGGGCGGCGACGTCGCCAAGATAGGCCGAGCCCTCGAGGGTCCCGGCCGCCGCTTCCACGTCCGCCGGCTCCAGGCCCGCCCCCTGGAGCTCGTCGAGCAGGCGCTCCAGCGCCGGCGGAAAGCCGGGATGGGCGACGGAGCCGCGTAGCGGGCCCATTTCCGCGCGCCGCTCGCTCACCCCCGCCGCGACCGCGCCCAGACGTTGCGCGGGCGTGAGAACTGCGCCCGGCGGTGCGCCTCCCGCCGTTGCCACCGTCCTGAACAGGCCGTTGAAGGTCATCACGTCCGCGCCGAGCACGGCCCCGTTCGCGCAAAGCTCGCGCTCGAAGGCGTAGACGTCGTCGAGGGTGGGGACGACGAGGAGTGGATCGCGGTCGAGCACGGCGCTCAGACCGCGCCGGATCCGGCCCGCGCGGCCCGAGTTCGGAGGTCCCTGGATCAGCTTCAGCGCCACGCCCTCACCCTATGTCCGCCCGCGGCGCTACCCCGCCGCAAACTGCGGCATCCCAGCGCCGTTTTGGCGTCTACCGCCCCCTCTAAATTGCACGGCAGATGGCTCTCTGCTTCGTAGACCCAGCCGACGCGATCAGGGCGATCTCGGACTCGATCGGCCGCGAGGCCCGTCGCCAGCTGCTCGGCGAGGCAGTCCGCTCCTGGGTCGACGAGATCCCCGACCAGGAGCTGGAGACCCACTACGCCAAGGCGCTCTCCGAGCTCGACGAGCACGACCTCTCGATGCTCGCCGCCTGGCACGGCTCGCTCGAGGTCGGCCACCCGGTCCCCAACCGCGACTTCCTGATGGGCGCCTTCGGCTCCCTCGGCGAGAACCGCCGCGAGGCGATGAAGCTGGCCGCCGGCTTCCGCGGCGAGGAGGCGGTAGACGCCGGGGTGACCGAGGAGGACGCCCTCGAGCTCGTCCTCGGCCTGCTCTCACCGGCCCGCCAGATGGAGCTGGCCATGGAGGCCGTAGACCTCTACATCTGGGACCGAGCCGGCTCCGACAACTGAAGAAGTAGTAGTCGGCGCCTTCTGCGATCTCACGTTTCAACTCCAACCCTCGTTGAGTAGAGGATGGACCGTCGAGACGTTGTCTTCACATCGGATATTGACTCGTGCGCCGCTTGGCTCTACCGGACCGCGGATGTCGAGACTGGGGTGCCGGTTGTCGTCATGGCGCACGGCCTCTCAGGAACCCGGCGGGATCGGCTTGGGTCGTTCGCCGAGCGTTTCGCGGCGGCGGGGTTCGCCGCGCTCGTCTTCGACCATCGCGGTTTCGGCGACAGCGGTGGGGAGCCCGATCTATTCGACCCGGCGGCGCAGCTCGAGGATTGGCGGGCGGCAATCGCGTTCGCTCGCTCCCTGCCCGGGATCGACGCGAGCCGCGTGGCCACGTTCGGCTCCTCAATGGGAGGCGGCAATGCGCTTGCCGCGGCCGCAGAAGACTCGAAGGTGGCCGCGGCGATCAGCCAGGTGCCGTTTCTCGACATCGTTCGCCAGTCGCATCGCTCCCGGCCCTTGGTCACTGGCCGGATGCTTGCCGCAGCCGTCCGTGGCTCGTACCTGCCCGTCGTCGGCCAGCCGGACGAGCCGGCGTTGATCAACGCTCCGGGTGGGGAGGAGGGCTGGCGTCGCGTCGTCGCGATCGGGGAGGACTCGCGCTGGCGCAACCGCGTCTCCTCGCGCTGGCTGCTCGGCGCTCCCTACCGTCCCGTCAAGCACGCGGCCAGGCTGCGCTGCCCCTGGCTCGTCTGCGTCGGCGAGTCCGACCGCGTAGCCAAGCCCGGTCCCGCGATAGCTGCGGCGCGGCGCGCCCCGCAGGGCGAGCTGTGCACCTACCCGGGAGTCGACCACTTCGACATCTACGACGGCCCCGAGCACGAGGCCTTGGTCGCCGACCAGCTCGACTTTCTACAGCGCCACCTGCTCTAAGCGAGTGCGGCGCGAATCTCCGGGATCGCTTGCTCGTTGTCCTGGAAGTGGACCGCGCTCAGGCCGGCCTTGCGGGCGCCTTCGCAGTTGACGAGGACGTCGTCGACGAAGAGGCAGGCCTCCGCGGGCTGGTCGATCCGCTCCAGGGTCAACTCGTAGATCCGCGATTCGGGCTTGCGGCAGCCGACGAAGCCGGAGTCGACGACGGTCTCGAAGATCTCGTCGACCGGCAGCATCGGGCGCCAGAGCGGCTCCCACTCGCGCACGTTGTTGGTCAGCATCGACATCCGGTAGCCCTCGGCCTTCAGCTCGCGCATCAGCTCGATCATCGCCTCGTTCGGTTCGAGCGCCTCGAAGTAGATCTCTTTGAAGCGGTGCATCTCGGGCCGGTGGCCGAGCAGCGGCTCGAGGTGGTCGGTGAGCTTGTCGAGGAATGCGACCTCGGTGATCTCGCCCCGCTCCATTTCGAACAACGGATTGTCGCCGCCCGCCTCGGCGGCCGCCTGCATCGCCTTGCCGAGGGTTTCGGTGCTGATCCCGGTCTGGTCCTGAAAGGCCATGAAGGACTGGACCAGCGGCGTGGTCAGCACGCCGCCGAAGTCGCAGACGATCGCCTCGATCTTCGCCTCAGCCATCGTCGCGCACCACCTCGTAGTGGCCGAGGCCCTCGCGACCCTCCAGCGACCAGCGGAAGAAGGCGATCTCACCGCGCAGCCCCGGGTGATTCACCGAGCTGGCGCTGATCAGCGTGCCGGCGCCGCGCAGCGGCTGCCCCTCGTCGCCGTCGACCCAGAGCTCCAGCGTGGCCCGGCGCTGCACGCCGTCGGGGCCGTACTCGGTCGAGAGCAGCGCCTCGGAGACCTCGACCGGCGCCCCATCGGGCCCGCAGAGCACCGCGGCGACGTGCTCCTCGCCGTGGCCGCCCGCCCCTTCGGGGCGCACCGCGCTCAGCGCAAGCAGGCCTCCGTCGGAGAAGGCGATCCCAATCGATCGCCGCCGGATCTGACCTTGCTCGCCCATCGGTCGTGAAGCCTATTGGCCGGTCCAGCGCGAGGCCCGGCTACCATAGGACGATGCCCGATAACGACACCGCCGTGCTCACCGAAGACGATGTCATCGAGGCCCTCGAGGAGGTAATCGATCCCGAGCTTGGGCTCGACTTCGTCTCCCTCGGCCTCGTCTACGACGTGGAGATCGACAACCAGGACGTCTACGTCACCTTCACCCTGACCACCCCGGCCTGCCCGATCGGCCCCCAGGTCTCCGAGCAGATGAAGGAGTTCGTAGGCGACCTGCCGGGAGTCTCCGCCGTCCACCCCAAGATGGTATTCGACCCCGCCTGGAGCCCAGAGATGATGACCGAGGACGCCAAGTTCGCACTTGGCTTCTAGGCAGGGATTGCGGGGTCAGAGGGGGTCATAAGGGGTCAGTTTCATCCCCATCCCATCCCCAAGAGCATCCCCACGGATGCGAGTGCCAAGAGGGCGCCGGCACCTCAGGATGAGCCGGATGCGGCGCGCTCAGGGTCTTTGGTCGGCGACGGGGTTAGGCCAGCGGCGAGTTCTGCCGCGACCGTCTCGATCAGCTTCCCGGAGCGCCGCCACCCCTTGACCTCCCACGCGAGGGCGCCTGCCGGGTTTGCGCTCGGGGTAGCGTGGACGATCCAAGGACGGCCGAGCGCGGAACGAGCGACGATGCCCCCTGCCAGGAGCAAGCCGACGATTATCAACTCAACCCCAAACAACAGCAACGGAATCAGGACCACAGCTATGACGACGACCACCACGATGACGCCGATCAGAATCTCAAGGCCCTCCAAATTTCCAGCATCGAAAACGTTTGGAAGGGACCCCACGCCGTCAAGGGCACGTTCGGCACCTTTCCCGAGATCCATACGACGCCATCGGGGAAGTCCACGCGAGGTCCATTGGCGCCCGACTTGCCACTCAATGCCTGATGGTGTCCTGACGCGGCGCGACCCGGCACGAATCCTCATCTGAGCACCGGATCGTATAGAGGGTGTCGCCGCTCAGCCTTCGGAGCCGTTCAGGTAGTCATCGAGCATTGCCCGCGCTTCGACCTCGCTACCCGGCATCAAATGGCCATAGCGATCTAGCGTGATCGTGATCGTCGCGTGGCCCAGGTAGGTGCTCAAGGTCTTGGGGTTCAGCCCTGCCGCGATGCCGATGCTGGCGAAGGTGTGGCGGCCCTCATGGAAGCCGAGCGGCCTGAGTCCCGCGTCGTTCCAGCGCTTGTAGGTGCGACGGCGCAGGATGCCAGGGTCGGTCGGCCACTCGGGATTGTTGGTGCTTGGAAAGAGCAGCCCGGCGCTTGGATGGTTGAGCAGGACGAAATGGTCCGCCAAGAGCACGGCGAGCTTGTCGATGATCGGCACCTTGCGCGGCTTGCGGGACTTGGTTGCGACGAACTGCTTTCCCTCTCGGTCCCAGCTTCGGTGAACGTGAATCCAGCCGCCCTCAAGGTCTATGGCTGAAACGTCGAGCGCCAGCAGCTCCCCGAGCCGCAGGCCACCGTAGACGGCAAAGCCGAGCGTTGCCCGGTCCTTTGGCGGCATCGCAGCAATCAGCGTTGCCGCTTCGGATGGAGTGGCGATCCGATCGCGCGCGTTCTCGCCGGTCGGAAGCCGAAGCCCGTTGCACGGATTGAGGTGAACCCAGCCCCGAACTTCTCCAAACGCGATCAACGCTCGCAGCGCAGCGACGATGTTTCGAACCGTGGACGGCGCCAGCCCTTGGGCCGTAAGTTCGTCAGCCCAACGTTGAAGCTCGGGCCGCTGTAGGCGGCTGAGTCGCTTCGACCCCAACTCCGGGATCGCGTGCTTGTTGAGGTCGCGCTGGTAGCCCCTCACGGTGCCAGGCTTATAGACGTGCCCGCCTTTCTGGCGAAACCTTCCGGATTTCATCTCAGCGATGAAGTCCGCTGCCCCGTCGGCAACGATCGGCCCTGTTGCAGCCGAGAGCGTGCCCGCCTGAAGACGGGCCTGCGCGTCTACTCGCCAAGCGCGGGCCTCGGCTAGCGATTCGGTCCACGACCCCCGTAGGTATTTGCCAACCGCCTTGTCGTGGGCGGTGCCCCTGTACCGCTTCCGACCTTTCGCGTCCGTTCGGACTTCGATCCCTTGCAGGGCCGCACTACGCTTCGTGTTGCTCATGGAGTCGTGTCTCCTTGGGCCATGCCCCCGGCCGCTCTAACGGCGCGGGGGCGCTTTGCTGTTGCCTTCATTCTAGACGCCGCCCTCGTCGCCCCGGCCAACGTCGCGTTGCCCTCCAACCACTTTTCGATCTCCGGCACGGGGATGATCCGCAGGCTCCCGCGGCGGACGATCCGAAGTTCTGGTTGGACATGGCGCTTGAATGACGACTCGCTCATGCCGACCGCTTTTGCGGCCTCCTCGACGGTCAAGCCGAGACGAGGCGGTGAAGGGCGATGAGCCACGACGCATCACTCCTGCGCGGACTTTCGACTGCCGGTCGCCGTCTTCGGCAAGCTCTGCTGGGTTGTGCCTCGTGCCATAGCCGTGAGCACGTTAGGTGTGCCATCACGCTCTGTGAAGGGGGGCGAGGGGTGGACCCCCCTCGCCCCCGGGGTGCACGGCCTTTGCCCTGGCAGACCCCGCGCATTGCCCCGGCTCCGGGCGAGCAGCGCCCGAGCGTAGCCCCGGCTCAGCCCGGGCAGAGACCGAGCTATACCCCGGCGTAGCCCCAGCATTGCCGGGGCAGACAGGCACGATGCCCGTGCAAAGCGACCCTGAAGGTGAATGCTCCGGCAACGCGGCTTCCCCACGACCCCAAGCCCTGGCTGTCTTGTCCACCTGCTTTCCATTGCCTACCACTGCCCCGGCATTCCGCCGAGCCGCTTGGGCTCCAAGACGTTGACGATCACGGCTGGCGGTTTCGCGGTTGGATTGAGCAGCATCGCTTCGCCGGTCCCCAGGCGCTTGATCTCGTCGGGCTGCACGACGAACTCGCGATCGGGCGTTCGCGTTCCTTCGGGGCGTTCGAACCATTTGTCCCTACGCCCCCCGACCTTTTCGGTCGTGGTCCAGCTCGGCTGCGTCCCTCCCATCCGCGCCAGGCGCTCGGCCGAGTCGGGATCGGCCTCGCGGTGCACGACGGCGTACTCGATGTTGGTCAGCACCTGCTCGGTGAACGTGTCGGAGGGATCGTCGGCCCGGGCGCCGCGCAGGTCGGCGAGGCTCTGGGTTCCCAGCAGAACGCTCAAGCCCGCCGAGCGGGCGCGGCCGAAGAGCCGGTACACCTGCTCTGCCGCAAGAGCGGCGAACTCATCGATGACCAGGAGCCCACGCCCCCCGCTGCCCTGCATTTGGGCGACCAGCGTCACCAGGTCGATCACCAGGGCGGCGGCGAGCAGCTTCGAGGTTGCAGGGAAGCGGTCGGCGTCGATGTGCATGTAGATGACCTCGCCCTTGGTCAGGGCGCGCTCGAAACTGAGCAGCGGCCCCTCTCCGATGTCGGGGTCGATGCGCGGGCCGAACTTGCCCTCGGCGAGGATCGCCATGCGGTCGCGCCCGCCGCTAAGGTCGGCCTTTGCCTTGGCCGAGAGGCCGTCGATGTAGGCGGCCACGTCGGCTCCGACCTGACCGCCGACCTTCGAGGCCAGGGCGTCGAGGCGCTCGGGTTCCATGTAGCGGACGATCCCCGAGAGGGTGGGAGGCCAGGTGCCGGCAGCCTGCATCGTCACCAGCACCTTGCCGAGCAGCCGTCGGGTCGCCAGCTCGTAGTGGGGCTCGGTCCACTCGTGCCCCTGCAAAGCCTTGTCGGCGATCTCCGTCGGCTCGCCGCGCTCGAAGGGGTTGTAGATCGCGCGCCCGTCCGGTGACCACTCGTGGAAGGGCATTCCCGCCTGCACGGCGGCCTCGCGCAGGACCTCGCGTAGGTAGCGGTCGCCCTTGGGGTCCAAGACGATCGCCGGCAGCCCGGCGAGCACGTAGGACTGGGTGATCGCTGCCTGAGTCACGGTCTTGCCCGAGCCAGTCGCCCCGAGGATGAGGCCGTGGACACCGCGCGAGCTGCCGAAGGGGACATAGCAGGGGCTGCCGCGCCGGTTGGTGGCGATCACCAGGCGCTCCTCGGTCACCCGCCGCCCCGCCGACTTCGCCTTGACCGTGTGGACACGGCGACCCTGGGCGCGTCGAAGGGCCGCCCAGCCGCGAGCCGCGTCGACGATGCCGAGCGACTGGCGGACCTCTCGGGCCGCCTCGCCGCCCTTGCGCAGGTCCTCGTAGTGCCAATAGGCGCCGGCAGCGGCGCTCACCAGCGCCCAGATGAAAAGGCCCAGCCCGACTTTCCAATCGATCAGCCAGGCGAGGTAGGCGACCGGCAAGGCCAAAAGCGGCCAGCTCCAGCGCAGCCTCAGCGCGCGCAGGGAAACCAGCGTCAGGAACGCGCCGGCCAGCCCGATCGCAAACGGCGGGAACACTTCCATGAGGTGGCGGGTGATCGGCAGCGTCGGGACCGGCCCGTGGTGGAAGTAGGGGCGGTGCCCTACGTGGTGTCTTGCCGACACGACGGCGAGGCCCCTCATCGGACCGCCATCTCCCGGGCGAAGACCCGATCCTCAGAGCGGGTGGCGCGGATCGCCCGCTCGACCGCTCTGCGCGTCTGCCCCGGCGCGCAGTAGTAGCGGACCTCCGATACCCAGCTCGCCCGCCGCCAGGCCCGCACGATCGCCTCAAGGCGCCTGGGCGCCTTCGCGCTCAGCTCGACCTCGATCGCGACGATCCCCCGCTCGGAGACAGCCGCCAAGTCGGGCAGGTGAAGTCGCGGCCCGCCGTCCGGCCGCTCGCCGGTCTTGGCGCTGGCAAAGGGGCGACCCTCGATGCGCTCGCGCCAGCGAATGTCGCGCTCGGTGTAGATGCCGGCGGGGAATTCCTGCCCAAGCGCCTGCGCCATCGAAGTGCAGCGAAGGTCGTGGTGGATCAGAGAGGGGGAGAGGGTCGCGACCCGGTAGCCGAGCCCGGCCCAGCGTAGCCCCTCCCGCGTCGCGTAGAGGACGGGCTGCTCGTTTCGAAGCGTCGTATCGCGCCCGAGCAGTCCCCGGTCCTTGCATGCCTTCACGAGCCGATAGGCAGCCGTTCGCCCGATCCCGAACTCGCGCATCACATGGCAATAAGAGACAACGCCATGCCGCCCGACGAACCTCACGAGCCGCTTGTCCCGAGTAGCCCCCGCCTCCAATGGCTCCACTTCGATCTGCATCGCCATCGTTCCCATCTCCAACCTCCTGACGTGCCGTTGCTGTCTTTCGATCCCCTCATACACGTCTTACACGCATGAAATGCCCGCCACGCCACCCCCCGTCCACCGCCTCGCCGCATTCCTCTTCAACCTGAGCAGCCGCCGACCCCGGTCGGACACCGAATGGTGGGTGGGCGGGGTCGGCGGCTGCGAGCACCCTCAAAGGGCTTGGGAATGCGGCGGGGCGGTGGACGGGGGGTCCATACCTCGGTCCACTTCTGAATGGTCTTTTGTCGGGTCCCCTGTAGCTCGGCGTACCTTGGGTTCGCTCGCAAGCTAAGCGCCGGAAGAGTCTTCTAGACCAAATCGCTCACTACCAAATCGCTCTGGACCAAACGGCAGGCAACGTGAAGCATCTCGGCAGTGAATTGGCTAGGGGACGATCCGCGGCGGGCCAGCAAGGCGTTCGGCGAGCGACTGAAGGAACTTCGCGGCGAACTCGACCTCTCACAAGAGGACGTTGCGCGGGAAGCCGATGTTCACCCGACCGCCATTGGTCGGCTTGAGCGAGGCTCGCGCGAGCCTCGCCTGACGACGATCCTGCGCGTGGCACACGGCCTGGGAGTCCAGCCCGGTGAACTCTTGGACGATCTCGGAAAGCATTAGGACAGGCCGTAGACGCTGCGATCTCCCCTTAAACGCTCGACGATCAAACCAACGTTTTGGAGCACCCGCAGGTGATATCGGATGACGACTGGGCTGGGAGCATCTGGAAGTGCGGCGCGCAGGTCGATCACGGTCGGATCGGGGAATTGCCTACTCGCAAGCAGTGCCAAGGTCGCTAGTCGAAGGGTATGGCTGCGGGCGTAGTCTTGGCAGTTCGCAAATCGCAGCAAGGATAAGTCGCTTCGATCGTCCCTAGCCTCATCTTCGGTGCCGTGCATGGCACGACTCCTCTCTCGTCATTGGCCTAGCTCGTGTAGGGAGATCCGGCGACCCGCACCCTTTGCTGACGGCCCGGAAGTTGCAGCGCTGTTCCAAGTTCGCTGCCCATCCCGGTCCGGTGCGAGCCGCCGGCCAGTCATCTCATGAAGCAGCTCACACGCTAGCGCTGGGGATCGATCGGCGCAGCTCTTCTGAGTAGAGGGCAAACCGGTAGGCAAACACGGATCTCTTACGGCCCGCCTGGACCCGCGCCTGAAGCGTCAGGTCCAGGCGGCCCGGTTCAACCGATGGCCCCTAGTTGGACTTCAGAATCGAGAGCATCGGACAGACGTTGCCGCTGCATAGCTTGACCTTCATGCGCCTCACCCCCTTCTCGCTTTCGCGCAGAGGGCGAGAGAGCAGCGTCGCCTCTGCTCGTTGGCCGCTCGTGGGATGACCGGAAGGCCGGGACTAGCCCAGCGAGGGAGCGGCACAACCCGATGGCCGCTGCGAGTCAGCATATGCAAACCGCTTCGCATTTCCGAACCGGTCTGCGGCTAATCCCCGCAAAGTGGTAATCGTTCCGCGGGTTTTAGCTAGGGTGCTGCCCACCAATCGGCTACCACTGAGCAAATCGGAAGGGGGGTTCTAATGGCGGCGCGGTCTGCGAAAGCCGGATCGAAAAGCGCGAAATCGCACAAGACCAATCGGTCTAGAGAAAAGTCTCAGCCGCAGCTCAAGCGAGCAGCTGAACAAGCCAAGATGGCGAAGGCGCGCGCTCACCCGACCCGGCTGCAAATCCTCGCCGTAGCCCACCAGAGGCCTATCAGCCCCTCGGAATTCGCAAAGTCGCACGATATGCCGATCGGCACCGCCGCCCATCACTTCAGAAAGCTGGTCGAGTACGGAGCGCTCAAGCTCGTCAAAAAGGAGCCGGCGAGCGGCTCTGTTCGCCACATGTACGTCGGAACCATGCGGGCCATCTACATGGAGTCGGAGTGGCCTACGCTTTCGGAGTCGCGCCAATCCGGTCTGGTGTCGGCGACTCTGGAGGATTTCGTTGGCGTCACGGTTGACGCGATCGAATCCGGAGGCTTCAACAATCGAGATGATTTCGTCTTCACCTGGGATGAAGTAGAGCTAGACGAGGTTGCCTGGAAGAAGCTCGGGGAAATGCTTCGGCTCGTCTGGAAGAAAGTCCCAAGCCTCGAAGAAGAGACGGCGGCGCGTAAGAACCAGGGCAACAGCGATGGTTTCACCGTCGTTGTAGGCCTCGCAGCGTTTGAGCTTCCAAAGACGAAGTCGCCAACGCTCCGCCAGAAGCCCAAACCAAAAGTGAAAAGCGAGTGACCGGTTGGCAAAACCGAACCCACAATATGCAATTCGCGAGTGGGCGCGCTAGTGTCTCCCACCGTTGTAGTACCGATTAGAAATCGTAGACGTACAGAAAACGGACGACACCAGTTCTGTCGATCCGGTCTGCCACACCTGTCGTCCGGGGCGCAGTAAATCGCAATCCATGAATGACCAACTTACTTCCACGACTCATCGTGCCGCCGCCGCTTCTCCCCGGCGGCGGCATTTACCTGCCAGTGAACTTCAGCCCAAGGGGCGGGAGGAAACGATGAGCGGAGGGGCGTGCACGTTGGACTGGGGCGTGCTCGTCCCCCGCCTCGTTCACGAGAACAAGGTCTCAATCATCGAAGCGATGCGATGGCTCGAACGGCCGCTTTCTGCGCGAGAGCTTCAGGCGATCTGCGGCGGGGAGAAAAGCATCTCGGGCGTCGAATACCACCTGCTGAGCCTCGTAGAGGCAGACGGCATCGCGCTGGTCGGAAGGCAGCGGGTCCGTGGCGCTCGCGAAAGCCACTACTTCCTCACCGACGCGATGAGGGGTTTAACCGAAACTTGAAGGGGAGGGGTGCCGTCAAGGCACCAAACGTGACGTGCGCCGAAGACGCTCGGATGCGGGTTCGGATACAACAAAGAAAATGACCCACGGGTCGAGGAGGGGAAACTCAGTGAAGGGGATCAAGCTTGTTGTGGCGGTTGCGATCATGTTGCTCGTTCTCGGTTGCGGCATCGCTCTGGCAGCCCAAGACGAATCCAGCGGCTTGGGCTCCGATACCGCAAGCGCACCCCCTACGCAGGCCCCCGGGGTCGAACTGAAAAACGAACGCACCGCGACCTCCGATACCTACGAACTCCTCAGCGGCGCAAGGGCGACGAGGGTCTTCGAGGCACCCGTCAACTACAAGGCCGAAAACGGCGACTGGAAGCCGATCGAAGACGAACTCGAAGAAACCGCCAGCGGCGAAATCAGCAACGGAGCAAACAGCTTCAACGTCAGCCTCCCCGAACGGCTTGGCGAAGAACCGATGCGGCTCTCCGCGGGCGAAGAATGGGTCACCACCGAACTCCTCGGCGCCGAATCCGAAGCAGCGCAGCTCGAAGGCGGTGAGGCGAGCTATGAAGTCGCCGACGGCGAAGCCACCTTCGGCTTCACCGGCTTTGCCAACGGCATTAAGGAGGACATCGAAATCGCCAGTCCTTCCGCCCCCAGCACCTTCAACTTCGACCTGAAGGCATCCCACGGGCTCACGCCGGAACTCGCCGAAGACGGCTCCGTCGTCTTTAACGGCGAAGACGAAAAGCCCGCGATCGTCCTGCCCGCGCCGACGATGACCGACAGCGCCTCCGAACAGCCGGTGATCTCCCACGCGGTGCACTACGAACTTCAAGCTCTCCAGGCAGGCGAATGGCGCCTCTCGGTCGTCGCCGATCGCTCCTGGCTGGAATCTCCCGAAAGAAGCTGGCCGGTCACCATCGACCCGACCACCGCCGTCTACAGCCCCAGCGCCGACTGCTCGATCGAATACAGCCAGGCCAGCCTCGAAGGCAGGGGCATGTGCGCTTCCGGCGGCGAACCGTGGCTCTACGCGATGTTCTACCCCGGGACCTATGACGTGACCTACCGTTCTTTGCTGCGCTTCAATCTCTCTTCCATTCCCACGACCGCTTCCGTGTCCACGGCGACGATCGGCATACACTCTCCCTGGGAATCGCGCAATACGAGCGGCCTTGAACTGCGTCCAGTGACCAAGAACTGGACCAGTGAACTGAACTGGATTCACTACGCGCGTGAAAAGCCAGAAAAATGGACTACGCCCGGCGGCGACTACAACAGCGCCGCGGGCTCTGAAATCCTGACCAGCCAACGCGGCAACCAGGCAGGCTGGTGGAACTTTTCGGCCGGCCTGGTTCCCGCCGTCCAGCAATGGGTCTCCAACCCCTCCTCCAACGACGGGGCCGAGCTCAAGCTCCGCGACGACACGCTGCGCGAATGCAAAGACGGCCCATCGGGCCACGAAGGCTGCCTCGAACGTATCGCCGGCTGGTTTGAGTCAAGTGCTGCGCCCGAAGAAAAAAACCGCCCCTACATGGAACTCACCTACTACCCGAAGGCGCCGGCAACCAGCAAAATCGTCTCGCCGGTCGAAGGCACCGTCTCGTCCAACCGGCTCAAGCTGAAGTCCAAATGGACCGAAGCAGGGGTCACCGGCATCACCTTCCAGTACAAGACCAAAGCCTCGCCCAACGGCTTCGAAACGATCCCCTCGAAACTGGTCCGCAACGCCAAAGGCAAAGAAATCTCCTGGCCGATGTCGGTCTCGGGCTATGAAAGCGAACCGCTTTACTTCGAAGCTGGCCGCATCAACAGCGAACTGGCCGAAAAAGGCGGCGAAGTCGAGATCAGGGCGATCTACGCCGGCTCGAAAGCTGTCGAAGGCTACAGCGAATCCGCCAAAACGAAAATCGACCCCGAAATTGGCGGCCCCAAAGACGCCACCGCCCAGGTCGGCCCCGGCACCGTCGACCTGCTGACCGGCAACTACACTGTCTCCCGCACCGATGTCTCGATCCCCGGGATCACCGCCGGCCTCGAATTCGCCCGCACCCACAACTCGCGGGCTCCGGGCATCGCCGAAGACAAAACCGTGCTGGGACGCGGCTGGAAGCCGGCGGCCCCCGTCGAAGTCGCGGGCGGCTCGGAATGGCGAAGCGTGCGCGAAGTCTCCCCCTCGGCTGAAGAAAAAGAAGAAGGCATCGAAGGCTACGCCCTGCTCACCGACCTCGAAGGCTACGAAATGGCCTTCGAAAAGTCAGGCGGCGCCTACTTCGCTCCGCCCGAAGCAAGCGGCTGGGTGCTGGGGCACGGCGCCGGCAGCGCGACCTTCACACTGAGCGACCCCGAAGGCAACGTGACCACCTTCGAAAACGCCAGCGGCGGCAGCGAATACCTGCCGGTCTCGGTCTCGATGACCGGCGGCTCGACCAATGCCTCGCAGATGGTCTACAAAATCGTCGAAGGCAACCGCCGCCTCACCGAAATAATCGCGCCCGCGGCGCCGGGAGTCGCCTGCTACCCCGGAGGCGCCTCCTCGGAGCTTGGCTGTCGCAGCCTCGCTTTCTCCTACCAGCCCGCCACGACATGGAAAGCACCCGCCTCCTACGGAGAACGCCTGGCGACGATCACCTACTCCGGCCCGACGGGGATGGAAACCATGTCGAGCTGGGAAGTCGCGAAGTACGAATACGACTCCTCGGGCAGGATGATCGCCGAGTGGGACCCGCGAATCTCACCGTGCCTCAAAGAAACACCGTGCCTCAAGGAAACCTATACCTACGTGGGATCGGGCGAATCGACCCCCCAGGGCGGCCAGATCAAAACGATCACCCCGCCCGGGCAGGAACCCTGGACGCTCGAATACGAAGCCCTGCCGGGCGAGACGGCCAACGCCGGGCGCCTGAAGAGCGTCAAACGGGCGAGCCTCCTCGAAAGCCCGAGTGTCGCCCAGACGACGATCGCCTACGGCGTGGCGCTCAGCGGCAGCGGGTCGCCCTATGAAATGGGGAGCAAAAGCGTGGCCGAATGGGGCCAGCAGGACATCCCCGCCGACGCGACCGCGATCTTCCCGCCCGACGAAGAACCGGCCAATCCGCCGAAAGCCTACTCGCGAGCAACCGTCTACTACATGGACGCAGAAGGCAATCAGGTGAACCTGGCGACCCCTTCGGGGGCGGGCACCTCGGCGCCCTCGATCACGACCACCGAATTCGACGAATTCGGCAACGTCGTGCGCGAACTGAGCGCCCAGAACCGGCTGCGTGCGCTCGCCGCGGGGACCGAAGCGGAAAGGATCGCGAAGTCCCACGAACTGGAGACCAAGCGCGAATACTCCGCCGACGGGACCGAGATGCAGCAGGAATGGGGGCCGATGCACCAGGTCCGCCTCGAATCGGGCTCGACCGTGCAGGCCCAGATGCACACGAGCGTCCTGTACGAAGACGCAAAAGAAGGTTGGCCGGGAGCCGGCGTCAACCCCCACCTGCCGACCCGCGTGACCACGGGCGCCAAACCCAAAGAAGGCAAAGAAGTCGACCAGCGCGTCACCGAAACCAAGTACGACTGGAACTTGCGAAAGCCGACCGAAACGATCGTCGACCCGAGTGGCCTGAACCTCCACACGCGGACGGCCTATAACTCCGAAACAGGGCTCCCAACCGAACGCATCCTTCCGGGGAGCACCGACGGCAATGGAGCCCACACCACAAAGCATGTCTATTACAGCGACTACAACTTTGAACTCGGGCATGAAAAGCAGCAAAAAAGCGGCCTTTGCTACAACAGCCGGGCAAAGGTGGGACTGCTGTGCGAAATAACACCGGCAGCCCAGCCCGGCACTCCCGGACAGCCGGAACTGCTGGTTAAGAAATACACAAAATACTCTTCCTTGGGCCAACCCGAAGAAATCATCGAAAGCCCCGGCGGCAAAGAAGCGCCGGAAAGCACGCGCAAGACGATCACGACCTACGACGCGGCGGGTCGCCAGATCACCCACAAGGTCGAAGGCGGAGGCACCGAACTGCCCCCGACCAAGACCATCTACAACGAAAAAATGGGGATGCCGGAAGAGCAGGAATTCACCTGCGAAGGAGAAAAATGCAGCGCGCAAGCCCCGCAGTTCACCGGCTCCTTCGGCTCCCTGGGCTCCGGCAAAGGCCAGCTCAACGGGCCACGCGGGGTGGCCGCCGACAAGAAAGGCCACGTCTGGGTAGTCGACCGCGCCAACAACCGCGTCGAGGAGTTCAACGAAGCGGGAGAAAACATCGGCGAATTCGGTGCCTCTGGCTCTGGGAACGGCCAGTTCAAAGAACCCTGGGGGATTGCGGTGACCTCCGCCGGCAATCTCTGGGTCACCGACACGGGGAACAATCGCGTCCAGGAGTTCAACGAAAAAGGCGAATTCATCCAGAAGTTCGGCACTAAAGCCACCTCCGGCTCAAAAGGCACTGAATTCGTCGAACCGGAAGGCATTGCGGTAGCTCCCGGCGGCATGATCTGGGTATCGGACGGCGCTGGCGCCCGCATCGGTGAGTTCCGCGAAACGCCCTCCAAAGAATCCGAACGATTCGTCCGCAGCGTGAGCACGACCGGCACGGGGAATCCCGGCCTCGTCGATCCCCTGGGTCTGGTGACGGACTCAAGCGGCAATCTCTGGGCAGCCGATGAAAGCGGAAACCGGATTCTCGAGTACAACTCCGAAGGCGGCTTCCTCAAAACGTTCGGCTCCTCGGGCTCGGGCGACGGCCAACTCAAAAGCCCGACCGGCGTTGCCTTGTCGCCGTCGGGCAACGTCCTCGTTGATGAGCGAGGCAACAATCGCATCGAGGAGTTCCAGACCAACGGCACCTTCCTCTACAAACTGGGCACGGCGGGGAGCGGCAAAGAAAACCTCTCCGAACCCCGGGGCGTGGCGCTCGGAGCCGGTAACGCTGTCTTCATCGCCGACAAGGGCAACAACCGGATTCAGAAAGCAAGTTTCGATCAGGCATTCGACAGCCAGGCTGTCGTGACGGCCTACGACAAACTCGGCCGTCCCGTCAAATACACCGACGCCGACGGCATCACCTCGGAAGTGACCTACGATCTCGACGGCCGCCCGGTCAAAACATGGGACGGCAAGGGCACTCAGACCTTCGGTTACGACTCGACCTCGGGGCTGCTGACCAAACTCGAAGACTCCGCCGCAGGCACCTTCACTGCCGCCTACAACGCCGACGGCGCCATGACCGAAGAGGGCCTTCCCGACGGCCTCGTGGCCAAAACGACCTACGACGAAACCGGCGCCCCGACCGCCCTCAGCTATACGAAGACGACCAACTGCACCGAAAAATGCACCTGGCTGGAAGAAAGCGAGGAACGCTCGATCTACGGCCAGGTCCTCTCGCAGAAAAGCCTGAGCTCAAGCCACCAGTACTCCTACGACAAGGCGGGCAGGCTGGAAGTCGCCCACGAAACCCCCGCCGCCGGCGGCTGCACGACGCGCGTCTACGCCTTTGACGCCGACTCCAACCGGACCAGCCTGACCACCCGCGAACCGGGCAAAGGCGGCGCCTGTGCCGAATCGGGAGGCACCAAACAGTCCTACAGCTATGACGCCGCAGACCGCTTGACCACCGAAGGCATCACCTACGACAGCTTCGGTCGGATCACCAGCCTGCCCGGTGCCTATGCGGGTGGCGGCACCCTGACCACCAGCTTCTACAGCAACGAAATGATCGCCACTCAGTCCCAGGGCGGCCTGACGAACAGCTACCAGCTCGACGCCACCGGAAGGGTGCGCCAAGTCACCCAGACCGGATCGAAAGAAGGCACTGAAGTCTTCCACTACGCGATGGCTTCGGACTCGCCCGCTTGGACCGAACGAGGTTCGGCCTGGACCCGCAACATCGCTGGCATCGGGGGCGAGCTTGCCGCGATCCAGGAAAGCTCGGGTGAAACGACGCTTAAGCTATGCGACCTGCATGGAGACATCGTCGCTACGGCTAGCCTCAGCCCGACAGCTAAAGAACCAACTGCCAAATTTGAATTTGACGAGTTCGGCAATCCCGTGAAAGGAAGTGCCGGCCGATTCGGCTGGCTCGGTGGCAAGCAGCGGCGGACTGAACTTCCGTCAGGAGTGATACAGATGGGAGCGCGGAGCTACGTGCCGGCCATCGGCAGATTCATTTCAACCGATCCCGTATCTGGCGGATCGGCGACCGCGTATGACTACACGAACGCTGATCCGGTCAACGGATTCGATCTAAGCGGTCGAAGCCCTGGGGCCAGCGACTGCGCGCCGGGCTTTGCAGGCTGCCAATGCAAGTTGTGGGCGCACATTAAAAAAGGTGCCAGGCGAGGAACATTCTACGTGACCACGGTGCGAAAGTGCAATCGTTTTGGCGGCATTACGTTGCAGGGTTACGATCCACAGTGGTATAAGAGAAGCAATCCCAAATCATCCTTCGAACGGACTGCCGCTCCGCTACCCGTTTATGGACAAGTTAGGGCAGCATGTACAGGCATCAATGAACCGTGTCAAAATTACCAAAAGGAAAGTGTTCTCCTGCACTGCGAACCTGGCAAGGAATATCAACTAAACATTACTTGGGGTTTTGTCTATAATTACAACGGTGAAGGTGCAGAACATTACCTACATGTTTCAGTCCAACAGACATGTCCCACGGGCTAAACTGTAAAATGCGTAGCCATCCGATTAAAAGCACTATGCGTCCAGGTCGGGTTCTTTGGGTACGTCCCACGCTTATCGGTATCGTAGCCATTGCCTTCGTGTCGATAGTGGCCTCGTTGTCAATTGCTAAGCCGAGTGGAACAATTCCGCCGTACGCGGTAAAAATAGCGGGACGGCACTTTGATAACACATCGTGGGGAATATGGTTGTTCGGTAAAAAATATGGCCAGAATTGCTGGGGCACTAGAACGAAAAGCCATCGGGAAGTTACAAGTGAAAGTGCAACCTGTGGGGTTACAGTGCCTAGTGTCGTATATCAGTTCGCGGCGAGTGGAGACGTTGGAACACCGCGCAGTCCTCAAAGCCTACTGTTCTTCCTCGTCAAGCCAAGTGTCAGAAGACTCGATGTTCTTATTAGGACCAGGGGGGCGGCCATTCGTCATTGGATCTCTGTAAAAAGTAAATCGACAAGCACGAAGGAGCGCCAAGGTGCGCACCTATCACGCAAATTTGGGTACGTGGTTATGGTTATCCGACGCAGTAGAATTTGTGTAGCTGGGATAAAAGCCTTTGGCGCCGGAGGTAAGCGTCTCGCACATGGCCAACTGAACGCCTGCATCGGATGAATTGTGGATCAGGCCAAGATACTGATGTATCGGAAAGTTAAGGCCTAATGAGGGTTGCCGGCCACTAGGGTCGGCATTGGGTATGCTGGTTCACTCTATGTACGCGAAACGCCGTAACCAACGCAGAAGTGGCATCGCCATAATGGTTCTATGTGTTTTGATTCTGGCAGAGTCTGGCTGTGGTTACACTGGGCACGCTACGAATCACGGAGATGGTCTTACCCGACAACGCGTTCGAGAGTTGAAGCAGGGTTCTTCAGTTGATTCGGTCAGATCGCAGCTAGGAGATGCGGCATCGGAAACTACGCAAGGTAATGAAGTTGTACTAAATTACGGACGATGGCAACTTAGCTTCATTGACAAACGCCTGAGGATGCGATCTAGGGTGTATCTTCCGAAGCGCGCTCACCCAATCCGAGAGAGCCCCGGTTTGGAAAGACAAATCCTCCATCTCTCACGTGGCCTTTCGATCGGTCAAGTAGAAGCGGTGCTTGGAGTGCCGGAAGTCGTTTATGAAATTTACGAAAACACTTCCAGGCCAATCGAAATACTGCGTTACGGATCTTGGGAACTTACCTTTTCAGGCGGAAAACTGTCGCAGAGATCGCAATAGATTCGATTTCCTCCTTGGAAGGCGTTGGAGTGCGACAGCATGGCCGTCTGCTGGTGGCATTGGGCCGTGGCTCGCAAACCCTGCTTCACTCGGCGGGCGGGTCAGGCCCCACGCCGTCCATGACGTCTCTGAGCTTCTAGCGTACGAAAAGCGCCGATTCACTTGCCGAGGCCGGGACCAATCCGAGCCATAGGTGCTGCTACGCGCCGGATGCAACATGCTGGTTGTGCGGCGCTGGATTGAAAACTGAGCGATCGTGTCGAAGATCTGCTCGCGCTTATTTCTTGGAATGGCGCAAGTTGGAAAGCACCGCGCAAAGACCGTCGCAACGGCCTCTAGATCAGTCGGGGATCGCAAGGCTCGCGAGAGCTTCGGATTACGGCGCATAGCGCATCTTGAAGCACCACGGGTTTCACGAATCGAGTTCCCCGAGAAGCTAGGTCGAGGGTGCGGAGAAACTCGATCGTCGCCGACCTCGGCGCGCTCGGTCAGATCTCGGTCACCTTCCGCCCCGATGGCCAGATTCTCAGCCAGACGCCCAAATGCCTGGGGCGAGAGATATCTGTCGTCGCAGGCAGCTACGAAGGCACGATTGCCTTTCATGGGGAGGAGGGCTACACGGAGGCCGAAGCGACCTCGGTGCCGGGCGACATCAGCCCCGTGCTCGCGATGGTGTGCGGCTTCGTCACCGGAGGCGGTGGCAACCCGAACCGGCAAGGCGCCGAACTATTCGTGCGCAATCCCGGGCTTGGCTCGCGATTCGGCGTTGTAAAGGCCAGCCCAGCCAGCCCGGCACAGTTCTTCGTCGAAGTCTCCGAATACAACGGCGGCATCTCGATCGATCGCTTCGCGGACCTCTCCATGCCGCCCGGCAGCTTTCGCTACGGCCGGAATCTGCAAACCGCGTCATTGCGCCCGCCGATGCCGTTCTCAGGCACCGCCCGCTTCGACCGGCGTAAGAAGGCGAACCGCCGCTGGAGCGGAGACCTGACCGTCGACATGCCGGGGCTGTCAGCGGCGCCGCTCACGGGCCGGCTTCTGCGGGCCAGCCTCGTGCATCCCGAGTCAGGGTAGGTGCTGGCGGGTTCCGCCCCTGGAGATCTCGCGGAGCGCATCCCCAAGGAGATCCCCACGCTCGAAGGAAATAGCCATTTTGCAGGAGCTTTGCAGCGGGAAATCCTGAGATGATGACCGAGGACGCCAAGTTCGCACTTGGCTTCTGAGGGCGGGAAGCTCAGGTATCTCAAAGCATAATGACCTAATTATAGGCCGTATGATCTATAATTAGGTCACGATGGACGTGTCTAAACCTTTCGCAGCTTTGTCCGGTGGGGTCGATGCCGATGTCTTGGTTGCCCTGGCAGGCTCCACCACGCCTCGAACCGGTCGTGAGTTGGCACGGCGGGCCGGACGTTCTAGAACCGGCGTGCAGCACGTTCTCGATCGCTTGGTTGATCAAGGTCTCGTTGAGCGGATGGATGCGGGACGCGCATTTCTCTACACACTGAATTACGACCACCTGCTCGCTGCTGCTGTCGAGCAGATGGCTGGTGCCCGCGTGGAGTTGGTTCGCCGGCTCCGTGAGGCAATCGGAGCTTGGCGGATAGCTCCCGTTCACGCATCGCTTTTCGGAAGCGCAGCTCGCGGTGATGGGGATGTGCGAAGTGACATAGACCTTCTGGTCGTCCGACCGGCGGGGGTAGACGATGACGATGCCGAGTGGTGCAGTCAGGTCGAGCATTTGGCGGAGAGCGTTCGCCGCTGGACGGGCAACCACGCCGGCATTGTCGAGGTACCCGAGGGGCAGCTGTCGCAGCTGCGCCGGGATCGACCGCCTGTCATCAAAGAGGTAGCTGCGGACGCCATCGACCTCGCCGGCGAGCCGGCGCGACAGCTGCTGGCGGGTTCACGATGACGCGGAGGCGAGGGCGCACGCAAGCGTGTGGCGGTCCCCAGGCTCGCCAGCGCCTCGGGCAGGCTCGGAATTATCTCGACGTTGCCGAGTTGACCGCGGACGAGAGCGATTCGTCGCTCGAGTACGGAGGCGTGGCCGCGTCGGTCGCGATCCTCTCGGGGATTGCCGCGGCGGACGCAGCGTGTTGCCATGCGCTCGGCAAGCGGTCGCGTTCCGACAATCACCATGACGCCGAGGCCATGCTCGAAGAAATCCACCCCGGCGGAAAACGCGCGGCTGGTCAGCTACGGCAGCTTCTCGGTATCAAGGACGCGGCCCACTACGGATTCATCAGTGTCACCACGCCGCAGCTCAAACGGTCTCTGCGCCAAGCCCAGCAGCTCGTAGAGTTCGCCGAGGCGGTCTTGCTTCGCACGGGGGCACGGTGAGCATCTTCATGATTAAGTTGTACCCGAGGCCGGACGCGTGTATCGCTACGATCCGGTTTGCTCAGCCCGACAGCCGCGGGTCGTCGGCGTCGACCTCCTCGGCCGTCGCGTCGAAGTCGTAGTGGCGGTTGGAGGCGGTCGGCCCGCTTGGCCCCGTGCCTGAGCCTGGCGCGCCTACGATCACGAGGCGGCGGCCCATGTAGCCGCGCAGTAGGCGCCTGACGATCGCCCGCGTTGGTGGGATCAGGAGGATCGCGCCGAAGATGTCGGTGACGAAGCCCGGCGTCAGCAGGAGGGTGCCGCCGATCGCGATCAGCAGGCCGTCGGCCACCTCGCGGCCGGGGAAGCGGCGCTTGGCCAGGGCGGCGTTGAAGCGGCGCCAGGCGCCGCGGCCCTGGTGGCGCAGCAGCATCGAGCCGAGCACCGCGTCGGCGATCAGCAGCGCGATCGTCGGCCAGACCCCGATCAGCGAGCCGATCTGGACGATCACGTAGATCTCGACGATCGGGACGACGATGAAGAGGGCGACGAGGATGGCCATCAGGCCGGAGCGGCGGCCGCGGCCGCCTCCTCGAGCTCCTCGAGCGAGCGGTTGAGGCCCGCGGCGAAGTCCTCGACGTCCTCCATCGAGTCGTAGTCGGCGAGCAGGCCGAAGCCGAGGCGGCCGTTGTAGCTCATGATCGCCACCGCCATCGCGTGGTTCTGGGGCAGGAAGGCGACCGGGAAGACCTCCTGCAGTTCGCGGCCCGAGCACGTAGAGGGGCAGCTGCGGCCCGGGCACGTTGGTGACGATCAGGTTGAAGAGGCGGGTGGAGAAGTTGATCCGCGAGGCCTGGGCCAGCAGCGTCGGCGGCGCGAAGTCGTTGAAGCGGGAGATCACTTCGGCGCCCAGCGCCTGCTTGGAGCGCTTCAGCCCCTCCATCTCCTCGCTGACCACGCGCAGCCGCCGCACCGGGTCCTCGACGTAGACCGGCAGCGGCCCGCGCATCGCGGCGATCCGGTTGCCGAGCTCGCCGTGTTCGTTCTCGGCTCGGATCGAGACCGGCACCAGCGCCCGCAGCTCGAGGCCCTCGGTGCGGATGCCGCGCCCGTGCAGCCATTCGCGCAGCGCCCCGGTCACCACCGCCAGGACGACGTCGTTGACGGTGCCGCCCAGCGAGTCCTTGATCCGCTTGAAGGTCGCCAGCTCCGAGCGCGCCCAGGTGAAGCGGCGGTGCGGGCCGATCGTCTGGTTCAGGGGCACGTCGGGGGCCGGATCGGCGAAGGCGCCGAGGACCTCGCTGACGCCCTCCAGCGCCGCGCCGACGCGCCGCGCCGCCGACTCCGGGTGGCGCACCGCCTCGACCGCGCGCTCGACCAGCTTCACCGGCGCCTCGGCCAGGTCGATCGCGCCGCGGGCGACCAGGTCAGCCGTGCTCGGAGCCGGGTGGGGCACCCAGCCGTCGTCGCTGGAGGCCGGCTCGGGCACCGGCTCCAGGTCGAACAGCACGGTGCCGATGTCGACGCCGGAGATGCCGTCGACCATCGCGTGGTGGGTCTTGGTCAGCAGCGCGAAGCGGTCGCGCTCCAGCCCCTGCACCAGCCACAGCTCCCAGAGCGGCTTGGAGCGATCGAGCTGCTGGGAGAAGACCCGCGCGGCGAGCCGCTTCAGTTGCTGCTCGCCGCCGGGCTCGGGCAGCGCGGTGTGGCGGAGATGGTAGGTCAGGTTGAAGTTGACGTCGTCGGCCCAGAGCGGCCGCCCGGCCTCCAGCGGCGGCACGACGAGGCGCTGGCGGAAGCGTGGCACCTGGCTCAGGCGCCCGCGCACGTGCTCGACCAGGTCGACGTATTTCGGCGGCGGGCCCTCGAAGATCAGGATCGCGCCGACGTGCATGTGGCTCGCCGAGGTCTCGTTTGTCAGAAACGAGGCGTCGACTGCGGTCAGCCGGTCGAGGTGGCGTCCTTGCGTTGCCATCCCCCAAGGCTAGCCACGCCCGCAAGCCGGGGCTCGCCCGCCGCACCGGCCGCAACGCCCCCACCGCTACTCTGCAGCCATGTCACCCGTCGCCACGGCCGGCCCCAAGCGGGTCCTGCTCGCCGCCCCGCGCGGCTACTGCGCCGGCGTCGATCGCGCCGTGCAGACGGTGGAGCGTGCGCTCGAGCTCTACGGCGCCCCCGTCTACGTGCGCAAGGAGATCGTCCATAACAAGCACGTCGTCGAGGAGCTCTCCAAGCGCGGCGCGATCTTCGTCGAGCAGGAGACCGAGGTGCCGGAGGGCGAGATGGTCGTCTTCTCCGCCCACGGCGTCGCCCCGGCCGTCCACGACAACGCCGCCGCCCGCGCCCTGCGCACGATCGATGCAACCTGCCCGCTTGTGACCAAGGTCCACGTCGAGGCGCGCCGCTTCGCCGCCGACGGCTACACGATCGTGATGATCGGCCACCAAGGCCACGAGGAGGTCGAAGGCACCACCGGCGAGGCGCCCGACAGCATCGTCCTGATCGAAACGGCGGACGAAGTCGAGAGCCTGCGCGTTGCCGACCCCTCCAAGGTCGCCTTCATAACCCAGACGACGCTCTCGGTCGACGAGACCGCCGAGGTGATTGCCGCCCTGCGCGCCAAGTTCCCGGCGATCGTCAGCTCCAAGTCCGACGACATCTGTTACGCGACGACAAATCGCCAGATAGCCGTCAAGCAGCTGGCCCGCGAGTGCGACCTCGTGCTGGTGATCGGCTCGACCAACTCGTCGAACTCCAACCGTCTGGTGGAGGTGGCGCGCGAACACGGCGCCGACTCCTACCTGATCGACAACCACAGCGAAGTCGAGGATCAGTGGCTGGAGGGGGTAGAGACGGTCGGTATTACCTCGGGCGCCAGTGCTCCCGAGGAGTTGGTTGACGGCCTGGTAGAGCTATTTCGCGAACGCGGTGCCGAGGATGTCTCCGAGCTGCGCACGGTTCACGAGGACGTGCGGTTCATGTTGCCGAAGGAGATTCGGGAAGCGTCTGCTGCTGCGGCGGCGACCTCGGCGTAGGGGAAGGCGGGGACCTCTCCGACGGACAAATGCCGGCCTAGTGAGGCCGGCATTTTGAGTATCCGCCCGTCGGAGAGGTCCCCGCCTTCCCTTTACGGGATGCCGGCTGCGAAGCTCACGGAGCGAATGTGGAGGCTGGCCGAGGGCTCGAGACGGAGTTGGTGAGCTTGGTGGTGCCCGTGTGAGGCAAGCTTGTATAGCTGCGCGCCGTCGATACGAAGCTGGTGAGGGTCGTTGTCGTCGAGGGTGACGGTGAGCGTTCCCTCGCCTTCAACGGTCGTGTAAGCGCCTCCCGCCTCGTAGGCGATCTCAAGGTCGCCGTTCTCTGGGAACAGCTCCGGCGTTGGTGGCATCACGAGTGCTCCGGGCACGTCGGTCGGGCGTAGCGGTTCCATCGGCGCCGGCAGTGAGCGGAGGGCGTCGAGCTCTCGTAGCTCGGATTGGATCGCTTCCTCGGTGGCTTGGTATTCGCCCTCGGCGAAGTGGAACCAGCTGAGCGCGCCGTCTGTTGTCCAGAGGAAGAGGCTGGGCCAGCCCTTGCACCCGTAGGCCGCCCAGAGGTCGTGCTCGGTGTCGATCGCTACCGGGAACTCGACGCCGAGGTTGCGCAGGCCGGCCGCGACGTTGTCGGGATCGGCGCCGAAGGGGAAGCGCGGGGCCTGGACGCCGATCGTGCTCAGGCCGGCCTCGCGGTAGCGCCGGTCCCACTCGATCAGGTAGGGCAGCGTCCGCACGCTGTTCAGCTGGGCGTAGTCGAAGAAGTGGACGAGCACCGGCCCGGCCGCCGTCAGCGCCGGCATCGATTGCGGCGCGTCGCCGACCCAGACGAGCCCGGCCGGCAGGTCAGGGGCGGCGATGTTGTCCCGCTCGGGGCGCATCGCCGAAAGCTATTGCTTAGGAGCGCTTAAAACTTTCCGATAGATTCTTCGGCCAAATGACCGAGATCCTGATCGCGCTCCTGCCGTTGTTGGCGCTTCTCGTCTCGCTTCTGCTCGGTCACTATCCCGGCTACCGGACCATCGTCAGGTTCGCCGAGAAGCTCGGCGCGCCGGTTCGCTCGCGCAGGGCCAAGAGCCGCCCGCGTCCACAGCCACCGCGTTCGCATGCCGCGAGCGGCGGCCTGATGATCGCCTTCGGTCACGCTCAGCGTCCCCCACCGCTCGCTCCCTAGTCCAGAGGAGAACGCCGCGGCCTGTCGCCGTCGGCGAAACAGGCGCGCTGTGTGCCAGTCGCGCCTCGAGCGAAGGAGCAAACGATGAATTCCAACACTACTCGCATGGTGGCCGGCATTGCGGTCATAGTCGTCGCGATCGTGTTGCTGGTCGTGCTGAAGAACGGCAACAGCGACAACGCCAAGAGCAGTGGCGCAAACGGCAAGGTCCCGACCATCGTGATCAAGAACGGTGAACCGGTCGGCGGGATCAGGAACCTCACCTACAACAAGGGTGAACAGATCCACTTCGTCGTCGATTCCGACGTCAGTGAAGAGGTTCACATGCACGGCTACGACATCATGAAGGACGTCAAGGCGGGCGGCTCGGTCAGCTTCGACTTTCCCGCCACGATCGAAGGCGTCTTCGAGGCCGAGCTGGAGGGTCGCAAGGAGCAGATCATCGAACTCACGGTGAATCCGTGAGCCTCGCGCTGCCGGTCGCCCACGCGCTGGTCGCGCGCAAGGATCTGCCGATCCCGACCTGGCTGTTCGCCTGGGGGGCGTCGATCGTTCTGATCATCTCCTTCTTCGCGCTCTCCGCCGCCTGGCGCAAACCGCGTTTCGAGGAGGAACGCTGGCGCCCGGTCGGGGCGGAGCTCTCACGTGTGTTGTTGAGCATTCCCACGCAGATCGTCTGCGGCGCGATCGGGGTCTTCCTGCTCGCGTTTTCGATCTACGCGGGGCTGCACGGCACCGAAGCGCCCGACCGCAACTTCGCCCTCACCTTCATCTACGTCACCGCCTGGCTCGGCTTCCCACTGTTCAGCGTGATCTTCGGTGACGTCTTCCGCCCGTTCAACCCGTGGCGGGCGATCGGGCGGGTGGTCGGGGGCGCCTTTTCCCTGATCGCCGGCCAGCGCCCGGCGCACCTCAGATACCCCGAGAAGCTCGGCCGATGGCCGGCCGCAATCGGGCTGCTCGCGGTCGTCTGGCTCGAGGTCGTCTACGGCGGCAACGGTGGGGTGGCGGTTGGGCTCTCGCCGGACGCGATGGCTACGGCGGCCCTCTACTACAGCCTCTACACCCTGGCGATGATGGCGCTCTTCGGCGTGGAGGAGTGGTGCCGGAACGGTGAGATCTTCTCGGCCTACTTCGGCATGTTCTCCCAGCTGGGCAGCTTCGGAGTCAAGGACGGCCGGCTGGGCAGACGGCTGCCGCTCTCGGCGGCGACCCACTGGGCGACGGTCCCGGGCTCCGCCGCATTGGTGATCGCCTCGATCGCCTCGACCAGCTTCGACGGCGCCCAGGAGGGAGCCTTCAAGAGCGGCATCAAGCAGGTCTTCGAATGGCTTGCCGAATCCGGGCTCAGCCTGATCACCTCACTGCGGCTCACCGACACGATCTTCATGCTGCTCACCTTCGCCGGAGTGGGTCTCATCTACCTGATCGGGGTGCGCGGCATGGCGACGGTGCAGGGCGCGCCGCCGCTGAAGAAGCTGCGCTCGGGATTCGCCCACACACTGATCCCGATCGCCTTCGCCTACCTGGTCGCCCACTACTTCAGCCTCTTCGTCTTCCAGGAGCAGGCACAGTTCACCTACCTGCTCTCCAACCCGCTCGGAACGGCGGGTACCAATCTGTTCGGCACGGCGTCGGGCACGATCGACTTCAAGCTGCTCAGCGCAAATGCGATTTGGTACGTACAGGTCGGAGCGCTCGTGATCGGGCATGTGGTGGGCCTCACACTCGCCCACGACCGCGCCACTGCCTACTGGGGCGATTACCGTCAGGCCGCCCGATCGCAGTACTGGATGCTGGCCGTGATGGTCGCCTTCACCTGCTTCGGGCTCTACCTGCTCTCGGTGGCCAACGCATGACGACCCCGCTTTTTGGGCTCTCCTGACGTTTCCGTGGGTCACGTAACGGTGACTCTCCCCGGCAACGGCGGACACAGTCCGCCGAGCTTCAGCATCGCCAAGGAGATCAGCGCCTGAGGTGAGTGAAATCCAAAGGCGCGCCGGGCGATCAGCCGGATCTGTGTGTTGATCGCCTCCACTCGGGCGTTGGAGAGGCCGTGGCGGATCGCCGCCACGATCCCCTCGCGCTGTGCGGCGATCGTGCGCGCGAGCTTGACGAAGGGCTTCAGGCGGCAGCGCCGCGCCCAAGCCAGCCACTCGTCCAGCAGGCGGATCGCCGCCTTCGGCCCGAGCCTGTAGATCTGGCGCAGCTGCTCCTTCAGCAGGTAGGCGCGGTAGAGGGGACGATTGAGCCGCTCGACATCGGCGAGCTTTGAACGCTGGCGCTCTGTCAGGTTCTCGGGGTTCTTCCACAGGCAAAAGCGCGCGCCCTTCAGCTCGCGAGCCGCATCGGCCTGCCCCGCCCGGCGCGCCTCGTTCCAGACCTCGCGGCGGACCTTGTCGAGCGCTTCGGTGGCGAGGGCGATCACGTGGAAGGGATCGACGCAGCGCTTGGCCCTGGGGCAGCGCTTCGCGAGCACCGCCTCGATCCAGCCCGCCATGTCGCAGGAGACGAGCTTCAGGCGCCTGGTGCGCTTCTCGCCCAAGGCGTCGAAGAACGCCTCGACGGTCGCCTTGTCTCGTCCCGGCGCCGCCCAGACGAGCCTGCCGGTGTCGTGGTCGACGACCACGGTCAGGTAGCGGTGGCCCTTGCGGTGAGAGATCTCATCGATGCCGATCCGCCGCAGGCCGGCGAGCAGGTCCGCCTCGCGTCCCGCCTCTGCCGCCACCCGCTCGCAGATCGCCCCGACGCTGCGCCAGGCGATTCGCATCAGCTCGGCGACGGCGCTGCCCGAGGTGTTCACCGCCAGCCAGGCGACCTGCTGCTCGAAGGCGCGGGTGAAGCGCGAGCCGTGCCGCGCCCAGGGGACGGCGCAGACGACGACGCCGTGCTCGGGGCATCTCACCCTGGGCGCGTCGGCCTCCAGGTAGGCGATGGTCGTGCCGAGGTCGAGCGCCCGCCAGCGCCGCCGCCCCTCACCGAGGTCGAAGCCCGGCGCCCGGCGGCCGCAGACGCCGCAGCGATCACGCTCTCGATGGTGTGGCCTGACCGCCGCCACTACCTGCCCGCTGTCGTCGATCTCGACGCTCTCGACAACCGCCCGCTCCAAGCCGAACAGGCCTGCCCATACCCTCTCCTTGCGCACGTCGTTGCCGCTCCTTTCGTTTCCAGTCTTCGAGAAACCGGAAACCTAGGCGCGGAGCGACGTGCGCCATGTTTCAGCTGCTTACGTGACCCACGGAAACGTCAGGAGAGCCGCTTTTTGCGAAGAAGTGCGGATGAATTCGAGGTTAAGCAGCGGTTAATTACTGATGCAAACGCGTTCACATCTGGTTTACTAAGGATGAGTCCACTTACTTGACTCTCCCTCTCCCTTGTTGCGCCGGGGTCGCCGCTCGCAAGGCCGGCGGCCTCGGCGTTACAGGAACCATCCAGGAACCATCGCTCTGGTAGAGCCGAAGCGCGCTGCTAGAGAATCTCGGCGAGGCGCCGCTCGAGCGCGGCGGAGATCTCCTCGCGCACCGGGCCCTCGGCCAGCCGTTCGACCAGCGACTCGAGGAAGCCTTCGATGATCAGCGACTTCGCCTCGGCCGGCCCGAGCCCGCGCGAGGTCAGGTAGAAGAGCTGGTCGCGGTCGATCTGGGCGATCGCCGCCGCGTGGGTGCAGCGGACGTCGTCGGCGAGGATCTCCAGGCCGGGGATCGCGTCGGCGTGGGCGTCGGTGGAGAGCAGCAGGTTGCGGCTCTCCTGGAAGGCGTCGGTCTGCTGGGCGCCCGGATCGACTTTGATCATCCCGCGCCAGACCGCGGTCGAGCCGCCGGCCAGCACGCCGCGAAAGGCCAGGTCGGAGTTGGTGTTCGGTGCCGCGTGCTCCTGGGTGGTGTCGTAGTCGAGGTGCTGCCCGGGACCGCCGGCATAGCCTCCGGTGACCCGCGCCTCGGAACCGGGCCCCGCCAGCTTGGTCTCCATGCGCACCTTGCCGCGGGCGGAGCCGAAGCCGAGGGCAGCCCAGTCGAGACGGGCGTCGCGCTCGACCTGAGCGCGCTGTGTGGCGAAGATCCAGGCCCGCTCGGAGATGTCCTGGGTGTTGACGTAGCGCAGCGTTGCCGCCTGGCCGACGCTGAGCTCGACCACGGAGTTGAGCAGCGCGTCGATCCCATCGTCCGGCGAGGACCAGTGCTCCCAGACCTCCGCCTCGGCGCCCTCCTCGAGCACGACGAGCGTGCGCCAGCCGATCGCGCTGCCCTCCTGCTCCAGCGGGACTTCGATCCGGATCGGCTCGGCGACCCGCACCCCGCGCGGCACGTGGACCAGCACGCCGTCGGTCCAGCTCGCCTCGTTGCGGGCGACGAAGGGGTCTTCGATCGGCACCAGCGAGCCGAGCCGCTCGCGGACCAGCTGCTCGTGCGAGGCGGCTGCATCGGCAAGGGGCAGGACGGTCGACGCCCTCAGGGGCGCTGATCTCCGCCGCGGCCGCGGCGAACTCGTAGGCGTCGATCTCCAGCCCGGAGAGGTCGGTGAATTCCCAGCCCTTCGCCTTCGAGTCGGGCAGGGGGAGGCTCTGCGCGAGAGAGGCGCCCTGGCGGCGCCTCTCCGAAAGCCAAGCGGGCTCGACCGCTACCTCAGCCAATGCTTCCCTCCATCTGCAGTTCGATCAGCCGGTTGAGCTCGACCGCGTACTCCATCGGCAGCTCCTTGGTGACCGGCTCGATGAAGCCGTTGACGATCATCTTCGAGGCCTCCTCCTCGTCGAGGCCGCGGCTGCGCAGGTAGAAGAGCTGCTCGTCGCCGATCTTGGAGACGGTCGCCTCGTGGCCGACGTTGGCGTCGTTCTCGTCGATGCGGATCGTCGGGTAGGTGTCCGAGCGCGAGTCCTCGTCGAGCAGCAGCGCGTCGCAGACGACCTTGGAGCGGGACTCGGTCGCCCCGTCGGCGATCTCGAGCAGGCCGCGGTAGGTGGCCCGGCCGCCGTCCTTGGAGATCGACTTGGAGAAGATCGACGAGGACGTGCGCGGCGCCGCGTGGATGATCTTGCCGCCGGCGTCCTGGTGCTGGCCGTCGCCGGCGAAGGCGATCGAGAGGATCTCGCCGTGGGCTTCCGGGCCGAGCAGGTAGATCGACGGGTACTTCATCGTCAGCTTCGAGCCGAGGTTGCAGTCGACCCACTCCATCGTCGCCTTCTCGTGCGCGACGGCGCGCTTGGTGACCAGGTTGAAGACGTTCTGCGACCAGTTCTGCACGGTCGTGTAGCGGACCCGCGAGCTCGGCTTGGCGCAGATCTCGACCACCGCGGAGTGCAGCGAATCGCTCGAGTAGACCGGCGCCGTGCAGCCCTCGATGTAGTGGACGTCGGCGCCCTCCTCGCAGATGATCAGCGTCCGCTCGAACTGGCCCATGTTCTCGGTGTTGATCCGGAAGTAGGCCTGCAGCGGCATCTCGACCTTGACCCCGGCCGGCACGTAGACGAAGGAGCCGCCGGACCAGACGGCGCTGTTCAGCGCCGCCAGCTTGTTGTCGTTGGGCGGGATGATCGTCGCCCAGTACTCGCGCACCAGGTCCTCGTGCTCGCGCAGCGCAGTGTCCATGTCGGTGAAGATCACGCCCTGGGCCTCGAGCTTCTCGTTGACCTGGTGGTAGACGACCTCGGACTCGTACTGGGCGCCGACCCCGGAGAGGAATTTGCGCTCCGCCTCGGGGATGCCGAGCCGGTCGAAGGTGTTCTTGATGTCCTCCGGCACCTCGCTCCAGTCACGGCTGTTCTTCTCCGAGGCGCGGACGAAGTAGTGGATGTCGTCGAAGTCGATCTGGTCGAGGTTGCCGCCCCAGGTCGGGGTCGGGCGCGCGTAGAAGTGCTCCAGCGCCTTCAGCCGGAAGTCCCGCATCCACGCGGCTCGTCCTTGTAATCGGAGATCGATTCGACCACCTCGCGGCGAGAGGCCCTTCGGCGCCTTGTAGGCGTAGCCGCTCTCCGAATCGTGGAAGCCAAACTTCTCCTTGTAGTCGGCGTTGATGCCGGCGAGCTCTCTCTTCTCTGCAACGACCTCGGGTGTGGCCATGGTCTAGGGAACCTCCAGGGTGATGGTGTCGTCCTCGATGGCTATCGGGAACGTCTGCACCGGGGCGAAAGCGGGGAGCGTCTTCGGCCTGCCGGTGGTCAGGTCGAAGAGGGAACCGTGACGGGGGCACTCGACGGTACAGGTCGCGGGGTCGAACTCGCCCTCGGCGAGCGGCCCGTCGTCGTGCGAGCAGCGGTCCTCGATCGCGTAGAGGGCGCCCTCGCAGTTGAAGACGCCGATCTTGCGCCCGTCGTGCTCGACCAGGCGCATCGCGCCCGCCGGCAGCTCCGCCGCGGCGCAGACTTCGATCTTGCTTGTGGTTGTGCCGTCCGTCACGTTATTCCTAGTGTATCGGTCGGATTTTAGCGACCTGAGAGGATCGCAGAACACGACCTTCGACGATTGGAGAGCAGCAATGAGCGAGAGGACCAGTTACGCGCCGGGGACACCGTCCTGGGTGGACCTCGGCACCCCGGACATCGAGGCTGCCGCCAATTTCTACAGCAGCCTCTTCGGCTGGAGCGTCGAGGAGGGCGAGAACGCCGAGCAGACCGGCGGCTACCGCCAGGCGACCCTGCGCGACAAGCCGGTCGCCGGGGTGATGCCGCTGATGCAGGAGGGCCAGCCCCCCGCCTGGACGACGTACGTCTCGGTCGCGGACGCCGATGCCACGGCGGCCAAGGTGCGTGAGGCGGGCGGGGCCGTGATCGGCGAGCCGATGGACGTGATGGAGCTGGGCCGGGTGGCGATCTTCGCCGACCCGACCGGCGCCGTCTTCGGCATCTGGCAGCCGGGCACGTTCGTCGGCGCGGAAATCGTCAACGAGGCGAGCGCGATCGCCTGGAACGAGCTCAACACCCGCGACACCGCCGGCGCCAAGCAGTTCTACGGCACCGTCTTCGGCTGGGAGTTCGAAGACAGCGAGGTGGAGAACGTCGGCACCTACACCATGCTCAAGGTTGACGGCAACACCGTCGGCGGCATGCTCGACATCACCGGTCGGGTACCGGACCAGGTGCCGGCCAACTGGCTCACCTACTTCGCCGTCGATGACACCGACGCCACGGTGGCGAAGCTGAAGGAGCTCGGCGGCAGCGTCAACATGGAGCCGATGGACATCGTCGCCGGCCGCTTCGCCGTGCTCAGCGACCCCTTCGGCGCCGTCTTCGCCGTGATCAAGCCCAACCCGATGTAAAACTCCGCCGCCGACGGGACTGAAAGTCGACTATATGGCGACTTTCAGTCCCGTCGGCGGGGTTAGATACCCGCCGCCTCGGCTGGGTCGCCGACCTCGCCCTCGTCCTCCCATTCGGCCGGCTCGCCGAGACTGGCGCTCTTGACGACCTTCAGGCCCAGCATCGCGCACTTCATCCGCGTCGCCGAGATATCGATCCCGAGCAGGTCGAGGACGAACTCCTTGGGCAGGCGCAGCAGCTCCTCGCGCGTTTTCCCCGCCAGCTCGTCGGTGAGCAGCGAGGTAGCGGCGGTCGAGATAGCGCAGCCTTTGCCGTCGAAGGCGATCTCGGCCACCTTGCCGTCTCCATCCAGCCGGATCGTCACATGCTGCTCGTCGCCGCAGAACGGGTTGGTGTCCTCGAACTCGAGGTCGGGGCTCTCCAGCCGCCCGAAGTTATGCGGCCGCTTGTAGTGCTCGAGGATCTGATCGCGGTAGAGCTCGTCCATGCTTCGAGGCTAGCGCAGCCCCTCGGTCTGACTTCCGGGCTGTGAGTGGGGCGCGGCGGCAACTATCTGGCTGATTCGAGGTCTGACGACCAGCTCTGCCCTTTCCTGGGTCTCCGGTCCGGGAAGTAGCGCTCCCTGGATCCCACTATCGAACGACTGGTCAACCATGAGCGTTTCGAATTCGGTGGCGACGAACTCACGAAGCCTGTCTGGTGCCCGTGCCACCTCACCCGGCAACTCCTCCCGGCCGTCGATTAGGACGACGATGTCCTGAAAGTCTCGGCTTCCGTAGAAGTCGCCATTACCTCGCGACTTGAATGCCTCAAGCTTGGTAGCCAGAAGAAACGCGGGTGGGACCGCTCGGATTGTTTGGCCCGACGGGAGATCGAGGCCAACCGCGCGAGGAAAAGCTTCGGTCTGCCACCTGTTCTCGAAGCCGAGGATGGTCGCCTCGGTGGGCATGACATCAAGAACCAGGGACGACTCTGAGTGCTTGTATCGGCAGATCACTCCGCTCTCCTGGTCGTTGTGGAACCGCTGCTCCCGCAGTCGCTCCTCGAACCGATGGAACTCGACGAGGGTTGTGATCTCGACGATGACATCGACATCCTGCGTGGGCCGGAACTCGGGTGCAGCCGGGTCGGTGACCCAAAGCTCGACTGTGGCTCCGCCGATGAAGACGACTTCATCGAGCAGCTCGCCGAGTTGCCTTGCGGCCGACTCGAGCAGGGCGGTGTTCACGGAGTTCATGCAGGCTTGGCTCCGGCGTTGAGGCGTTCGGCCAGCAGGTTCGTTGCCAGGGCCTGCTCCCGAGCATTTCCGATTCGGATTGCGTCAAAAAGGGCCAGGAGTTCTCCGAGACTCGGATCTTTGCGCGCTGCATTCGGGACCACTGCATGTACTGGGGCAAGAGCGATACCGCGCTGCGGGCCCATAGCGTGCGCCCACACGGGAACGTTTCGACCGGAAGAAGAGAGCAGGCTTGCCAGCGGCGGAGCTGCCCATGCGGTAGGAAAGCCTCTGGCTTCACCTTGCATGGCGGGCGGGAATACGTATTTGGCTCCGTGGGAGAGGAACTCCAGGAGAGGCTTTCGGTTGATCGACCGGCTGACACCGCTATAGAGGCCGGCTTGCTCTGCACGTTCGACGCTGCGGTGAACAGCGGAGACCGAGAGGTCCAGTTCCGACGCGATTTGCCAGAAGGTCCATTCTGGTTTCGCTACGACCAGCTTCAACAGCACGACGATATCCTGTGGCTTCAGCATTTCCCCAGGCTATCGTTTTTCGTTCCATTTTCCAAATTCTGGAATATGGAATTGCATTGCTACATTGCTAGTCAGGTTTTTGACACTCATTAAAGCTCCCCTGGGTCTCAGTGGATGTTCAAAAACCGTAAGCGTTCAGTCGGGTAGGGGGGACATAACCGCTACCCGACGAATCCCTTGGCGTGAAGCGCGCCGAGGCCGAGGCGATCTACGACCAGGGCCGCGAGACGGTGGTCGCGGTGCTGCTGCGGATGGACGAACAGATCCAGCAGCTGACCGAGCAGGCCGCCAAGCAGGACGTGCGGATCGCCGAGCTGGAGCGGCGCCTCAACCGCAACTCCCAGAACTCCTCGACCCCGCCGAGCCAGGACCCGCCCGGGGCACCCGAGCGCAAGCGGCCCGATCCCTCCGGGCGAGTACAGGGCGCCCAGCCCGGGCATCGGGGCAAGGGACGCAGGCTGCTGCCGGTCGAGGCAGTCGATCGGGTCATCGACCACTGGCCCGGGCGCTGCGGCTGCGGGCATCGTCTCGCCGAGAGCGACGAAGAGGTCGGCCTCCCGGCCCGCCACCAGGTCACCGAGCTGCCCGCGATCGCGGTGGAGGTCACCGAGCACCGCCTGCGCCGCAGCCGCTGCCCGGACTGCGGCGCGAGCACCCGAGCCGAGCTCCCCGCAGATGTCCCTGCCGGCGCCTTCGGCCCCCGCCTGGAAGCGGCCGTGGCGACGCTCGCGGTAAGGAACCGCGTCTCGCGCCGCGACACCGTCGAGCTGGCTCGCGAGCTGTTCGGCGCCGGGCTCGCGAGCGGCACGGTGGATGCGATCCTCGCTCGCACAGGGAAGGCGTTGGCCGTCCCCTATGAGGATCTGCTGGAGCGCATCCGCAAAGCCCCGGCGCTCAACGTCGATGGGACCGGCTGGAAGCTGCGCGGCAAGAAGCGCACCCTATGGGGCGCGGTCATCCCCAAGGCAGCGGTCTTCCGCATCGCTCCCGACCGCCACGAGCGCGAGGTGGCGGCCCTGCTGGGCGAGGGCTTTGGAGGCATCGTCGGCTCCGATCGCTGGTGGGCCTACCGCGGCTTCGATCCCGAGAGGCGCCAGGTCTGCTGGTCGCACCTGATCAGGGACCTGACCGCCCACGCCGAAGGGCTCGCCGCCCAAAAGGAGTTTGGCGAGCAGGGGCTGGACATCGCTCGGCGCTTGTTCTGCGCCTGGGTGGACTTTCAAGAGCACGGCGACCGCCAGCGCCTCAAGCGCGAGGTGGCGCCGCTCAAACGGGAGTTGAAGGCGCTGCTTGAGTTCGGCTCCAAAGGTCGGCGCAACAAGCTCACCTGGGGCATCTCCAAGAACCTGCTCAAGGTCTGGCCGGCGCTTTGGACCTTTACCGAGGTCGACGGCGTCGAGCCGACCAACAACGTCGCCGAGCGCGCCCTGCGCGGGCCGGTGATCTTCCGCAAGCTCTCGCTCGGCAGCCAGTCCGAGCGGGGCGAGCGCACGATCGAGAGGCTGCTCTCCGCCTCGGTCACCTGCCGGCTGCAGGGCCGCTCGCTCTTCGCCTACCTGGCCGACGTGCTCGGCGCCCGGGTTCGCGGCGATCCCGCTCCCCTGCTTGCCTGAGACCACAGCTCTCCGCCGGTCATCGCCGAAATCACGCATGCGTAAACGGGGGACTGAACGCTTACAAAAAACCGTAAGCGTTCAGTAACCCCGCCCAGGGAGAGCGGTTTACATAAGCAGGCATCACGCTTGCCGTGGCGAACCCGGGCGACATGGACCGCGCCGAGGCCGAGGCGATCTACGATTCCGGCCGCGATGCTTGCGTCAAGGTCCTGCTGGCGCTCGCCAACCAGGTCGAGCGCCTCGAGGGGCGGGTCGAGCGGTTGGAAGGGGAGGTTCGCGAGCTGCGCCGCGACTCCGGTAACTCCTCGCTTCCACCCTCCGCCGATCCCCGCACGGGCAAGTACCGGCGCAAGGGCAAAGGCAAGGGCAGGCAATCCAAACGAAAGCCCGGCGCCCAGCCCGGCCATCCCGGCTCGGGCCGCCGCCTCTTGCCGATCGAGCAGATCGACGAGGCGATCGAGTACCTGCCCGAGAGCTGTGGCGAGTGCGGACACTCGCTCGCCGAAGCAGCGGCCCGGGGACCCGTGCGCCGCCACCAGGTCACCGAGCTGCCCGAGACGGCGGTCCGGGTCACCGAGCACCGCCTGCACCGCCGCCGCTGTCTCGGCTGCGGCGCGATCACCCAGGCCGAGCTTCCTCTTGAGGTCGGGCGCGAGCGCTTCGGCCCCCGCCTTCAGGCAGCCATCGGCGCCCTCACCGCCGGCTTCCGGCTCTCCCGCCGCCAGGTCGCTGATCTGTGTGGCGAGCTCTTTGGCGCCCAGATCTCGACCGGCGCCGTCGACGCCATCCTCGCCCGCCAAGGCGATGCCCTGCATAGGCCCCAAGAACGGCTTTGCGATGCGGTTCGAAGCGCCTCCTCCCTGTGCATGGACGAGACCGGCTGGAAGCAGGCAGGAGAGAAGCGGTTCCTCTGGGGCGCCTTCACCGATGAAGTGGCCGTCCTTCGTGTTGCCCCCCTCGCGCCATCGCGATGAGGCCGAAGCGCTGCTCGGTGAAAGCGAGGCGATCGTCTGCTCGGATCGCTGGTGGGCATATGACCACCTCGACTCTTCTCGCCGCCAGGTCTGCTGGTCACACCTCCTGCGCGACTTCCGCTTCCACGCCGAGAGCCCGCTTGCCCACCAGAGCGAGTTCGGCGAAGCCTGCCTGCTGATCGCCGAGGGGGTGTTCGAGACCTGGCACGACTTTCAGGCAGACGGCGACCGTGGACGCCTACGCCGGCAGATCGCCCCGCTTGAACGCCAGTTGCGGGCGTTCTGTGAGGAGGCGAGGCGCAAGTCGGTCAAGTCCCGCTTTCACCGCGGCCTCGCCCGCAACCTGATCAAGGTCTGGCCTGCGCTATGGACCTTCGTCGAGGAGGAAGGCGTCGAGCCGACCAACAACCGAGCCGAGCGCGGCCTGCGCCACGCGGTCATCTACCGCAAGCTCTCCCAGGGCAGCCGCAGCGAGCGTGGGGCGGTTGCAACCGAGCGGCTGTTATCGGCGGCGATCAGCTGCCGCCTGCAGGACCGCTCCCTCTTCGCCTATCTCGTCGAGGTCGCCCAGGCCTCGATCCGCGGGCAGCCCGCCCCGGCGCTGGCCTGAGGCGGGGTTACTGAACGCTTACAAAAAACCCACTATTTACAGGCATTTTTAATGAGTGAGGTCTAATCATCCGCCATTTATTAAAAATTTTAATGAAGCTGAAACGTCGCGGGCCGCTAGAGCCCAAAGACCTTGCGGGTGTCCTGCAGGCCCTCGACCAGGCGGTCGATCTCCTCGGTGGTCGTGTAGACGCCGAAGCTGGCGCGGGCGGTGGCGGGGACGCCGAGGCGGTCCATCAGCGGCTGGGCGCAATGGTGGCCGGCGCGGACCGCGACGCCGTGGCGGTCGAGGATCTCCGCGACGTCGTGGGCGTGGACGCCCTCCAGCTCGAAGGAGACCGGGCCGATCGCGCTCGGGGCCGGACGGCGGGCCGAAGACGCGCAGGCCCGGCACCTCGGCCAGCGCTCCAGCGTGTAGGCGGCGATCTCGCGCTCGTGGTCGAGCACCGCGTCCATGCCGAGTGCGTCGAGCCAGCGCAGCGCCGAGGCCATGCCGATCGCCTGCGCGATCGCCGGCGTGCCGGCCTCGAAGCGCGCCGGGGGGTCGGCGTAGGTCGTGCCGTCGTCGTCACCTTGCGGATCATCGAGCCGCCGCCGAGGAAGGGCGGCATCGCCCGCAAGCAGGTCGAGCCGGCCCCAGAGCGCGCCGATCCCGGTCGGCGCGTAGAGCTTGTGGCCGGTGAGCGCGTAGAAGTCGACTCCGAGCGCGGCCGACGTCGACCGGCAGCTTCGGCGCCGCCTGGGCGCCGTCGGCGACGACCAGCGCGCCGGCCTCGTGGGCCAGCCGCGAGATCTCCGCCAGCGGGTTCTCGGTGCCGAGCACGTTGGAGACGTGCGTCACCGCGACCAGCTTCGGCCCGCGCTCGAGCAGCGCCGCGTAGGCGCCCATGTCGAGCAGGCCGTCGTCGTCGATCGGGACCCAGTCGATCTCCGCCCCGACCCGCTCGCGCCAGCTGCTGCCAGGGGACGATGTTGGAGTGGTGCTCCATCTCGGTGAGGACGATGCGGTCGCCCTCGCCGAGGTTGGCGTCGCCCCAGGTGCGCGCGACCAGGTTGATCGCCTCGGTCGCGTTGCGGACGAAGACGACCTCGCGCCGGTCGGCCGCGCCGAGGTGATCGGCGACCGTCGCCCGCGCGCCCTCGTAGGCCGCCGTCGCCTCGGCCGAGAGCGTGTGCGAGCCGCGGTGGACGTTGGAGTGATGGGCGCGCTCGTAGCGGTCGACCGCCTGGATCGAGGCCAGCACCCGCTGGGCGCTGGCGCCGCTGTCGAGGTAGGCGACCGGGCTGTCCGTGGACCTCCCGCTCCAGAGCGGGAAAGGCGGCGCGAACCTTCTCGATCGGGAAGGTCGAGGGGGGAGAGGAGCTCTTGGTCGTCGTCGGCTCCATGCTCCCGCGGTCAGGCGCTCGCGCCCGCCGCGACCTCCTCGCGGATCCAGCCGTAGCCCTTCTCCTCCAGCACGCCGACCAGCTCCGGCCCGCCTTCCTTGACGATCCGCCCCTCGAACATGACGTGGACGAAGTCCGGCTTGACCATGTGCAGGATGCGCTGGTAGTGGGTGATGATCAGCACGCCCATCTCGGGACCGGCGAACTGGTTGACGCCCTCGGCGACGGTGCGCAGCGCGTCGATGTCGAGGCCGGAGTCGGTCTCGTCGAGGACCGCGATCTCCGGTCGCAGCAGCGCCAGCTGCAGCAGCTCCATCCGCTTCTTCTCGCCGCCGGAGAAGCCTTCGTTGAGGTAGCGGCTGGAGAAGTCTTTGGGGATGTTGGCCAGCGCCATCGCCTCCTGGGCGACCTTGGCGAAGTCTTTGATCTTGATCTGCTCCTCGCCCGCTTGCCTCGCGGTGGGCGTTGATCACCATCCGCAGGTACTTGCTGACCGAGACGCCGGGGATCGAGACCGGGTACTGGAAGGCCATGAAGAGGCCGGCGCGCGAGCGCACGTCGGGGTCGGCCTCGGTGATGTCCTCGCCCTTGAACGACGATCGTCCCCTCGGTCACCTCCAGGGCGGGATGGCCCATGATCGCGTTGGCCAGGGTCGACTTGCCCGACCCGTTCGGGCCCATCAGGGCGTGGACCTTGCCCTTCTCGACGTCGAGATCGAGGCCGCGGAGGATCTCCTTGTCCTCGACGCTCACGTGCAGGTTGCGTATCTCCAGCTCAGCCAATTTCACTCCGTTTCGTATTTGGAAGGTCTGCAGTCAGGCGGCGGTGCCGACCGGCGTCGGTCGAGCGGCGCTTGCGCCGGCGCCGCCGAACTCGACCAGCTCGGCCAGCGTCGTGCCCGAGAGGGCTTTGCTGACGCCGCCCTGCACGCGCGTCCAGAGCAGCTTGGTCGCGCAGGCGTGGTCGCCGTCGTCCTCGTGAGAGCAGAGCACTTTGCCGTCGGGCGCGTCGTGGAAGCACTCCATCGGGGCGATCTGCCCTTCCAGCGCCTCGACGACCGCGTCCATCGTGATCTCCTCGGCCGGTTTGGCCAGGCGGTAGCCGCCATGGGCGCCCCGGGTCGAGGTGACCAGGCCGGCCTTGCGCAGCTTCGCCACCAGGTGCTCCAGGTAGGAGAGCGGCAGGCGCTCCGCCTCGGCGACGGCGCTGAGCGAGATCGGCAGCGAGCCGGGCTGGCGGCCCAGCTCGACCATCAGGCGCACCCCGTACTCGGCTTTGGTCGAGAACAACATGGATCTAAATCCTACTGAAGCGGTCGGTTATGGGGATTGGGCCGCCGCGTCGCTGCCGAGCTCGACATGGGCGCGGCTGTCGCTGCCGCGGATCAGAACCAGGGTCAGGATGAAGCCGAGCAGGGCGATCAGCGAGCCGCCGAGGAAGGCGGACTGGAACCCTTCGGTCAGGGCGGTGAGGTGGCTCGAGCCGGACGACACCGCGCTGCTGGTGGCGGATATCGCCACGGCCGAGAGCACCGCGAGGCCGAGCGCGCCGCCGATCTGCTGGGAGGTGTTGATCAGGCCGCTGGCGAGCCCGGCCTCGTTCTCCTCGACGCCGGAGACGGCGGCGATCGTCGTCGTCACGAAGGCGAAGCCGAGGCCGGCGGCCGCGAACAGCGAGGGGCCGAGGATGTCGGTGGCGAAGCCGCCGTCGACCGAGACCCGGCTGAACCAGGCGAGGCCGATGACGATGAAGAGCATCCCGGCGGCGAGCACCGGCTTGTAGCCGAGTTTGGTGACGAGCTGCGAGGCGACCCCCGCCGAGGCCATGATCACCAGGGCGAGCGGCAGGTAGGAAAGCCCGGCGTGGATCGCGCTGTAGCCGAGCACCTGCTGCATATAGAGGGAGATGAAGAAGAACATCGAGAAGAGCGAGGCGCCGACCAGCAGGCCGACCACGTTGGCCCCGGTCAGCGTCCTGATCCGGAAGATCGAGAAGGGCACCAGCGGTTTGGAAGCGCGCAGCTCGATCGCCACGAACGCCGCCAACAGGGCCACCGCGAGCACGATCAGGCCGATCGTCTGGGTCGAGCCCCAGCCGGCGCTGTTGGCGTCGACGAGGGCGTAGACGAGGACCGAGAGGCCGGCCGTGACGGTGACCGCGCCGGCGACGTCGTAGACGTGCGTGCCGCCCTCCATGCGGCTTTCGGCGATCAGCCGGGGCGAGAGCGCGAAGGCGAAGAGGCTGACCGGCACGTTGACCCAGAGCACCCACTCCCAGCCGAGCCCTTCGGTGAGGATGCCGCCGAGCAGGACGCCGGCGGCGCCGCCCGAGCCGGCCACCGCGCCCCAGACGCCGAGCGCCTTGTTGCGCTCCGAGCCGTCGCTGAAGGTCGTGGTGACGATCGAGAGCGCGGCGGGGGAGATGATCGCCGCGCCGAGCCCCTGGGCGGCGCGGGCGACGATCAGCTGCCCCTCGGTCGGCCGAGAAGCCGGCGGCGAGCGATGCGGCGGCGACCAGCAGCAGGCCGCCCATAAACACCTTGCGGCGGCCGACCAGGTCGGCGGTGCGGCCGCCGAGCAGCAGGAAGCCGCCGAAGGTCAGCACGTAGGCGTTGACCACCCAGGGCAGGTTCTGCTGGGAGAAGTCGAGCGCTTTGCCGATCGTCGGCAGCGCCACGTTGACGATCGAGGCATCGAGGACGACGACGAACTGCGCCGAGCAGAGCAGGATCAGCGCCAGCCAGCGCTTCTCCTGAAAGTCCGAGGAGCCCTCCATCGCGGCTCAGTCAATCAAACCGGCCGAGCGGGCTCGACATCCCGGTCAGCCATACTGAGGGGAGCAAGCGAACCGAGGAGCGACGACTTCATGAAGACCACCAAGCAGTCCACCTGGGGCGCCACCCTGCGCACGACGATCCTGCTCGCCGGGCTTTCCGGCCTGCTGGTCGTGATCGGCGCCCTGATCGGCGGTCCCAGCACGGCCGCCCTCTTCCTCGGTATCGCCCTGCTGATCAACCTCGGCTCCTACTTCTTCAGCGACAAGATGGCGCTGGCGATGAGTCGCGCCAAACCGGTCTCGCAATCGGAAGCGCCGAAGCTCTACCTCGCGGTCGAAGAACTGACGACCCGCGCCGGCCTGCCGATGCCGCGCCTCTACGTGATCCCCCAGGACCAGCCCAACGCCTTCGCCACCGGGCGCAACCCCAAACACTCGGCGGTCGCGGTCACCCGCGGCATCCTCAACCTGCTCTCCGAAGACGAGCTGCGCGGCGTTCTCGCCCACGAGCTGACCCACATCCGCAACCGCGACATCCTGATCCAGTCGGTCGCCTCGGCGATTGGCGCCGCGATCACCTACCTCGCCTACATGCTGCTCTGGTTCGGCGACGACGACAACTCGCCGATCGGCCTCGCCGCCTCCTTTGCGCTGGTCCTCCTGGCGCCGATCTCGGCGACGATCATCCAGCTGGCGATCTCGCGCCAGCGCGAGTACGCGGCCGACGCCGGCGGCGCCGAAATCTGTGGCAACCCCGAGTCCCTCGCCAGCGCCCTGCTGCGCCTCGAGCAGGGGGCGACGGCGATGCCGATGAAGGTCAACCAGGCGGCCGAGCCGCTCTACATCGTCAAGCCCTTCGCCAGCAAGGGCATCGCCGGCCTCTTCTCGACCCACCCCCCGATCGAGGAGCGGGTCAAAAGGCTGCGCCAGATGCGCCCCAGCCTCGGTTAGGGCCGCACCGGCGGTCGCCGGCCGTCATTTCTGGACGTGGTCCGCCCGATCGGCGACGATGTACGCATGACCGTGGTCGATGAGAACGCGCGTGTTCCGGCGCCCGATGCGGCGGCGCTCGCACGGTTGGGTGCCGCACTTGACCGCGACGGGGTGGTCGCGGCGATGCTGATCGGCTCACAGGCACGGGGTGACGCGGGCCCCCTGTCGGACATCGACGTCGGCGTCTGGCACGAAGGCGGTCTCGATCCGTCCGCCCGCCTTTCGCTGCAGCTGGCCTTGGCCTCCGCGGCGGCCAAGGCCCTTGGCACAGACGAGGTCGATGTCGTCATGCTCAACCGGGCCTCGCCGCTGTTGCGCCATCGCGCCATCCGCGATGCCCGCCGGCTCGTCGAGCGCGATCCTGTGGCTCGGGTCAGGCTTGAGGCGAGGGCACTTCTCGACTACCTCGACACCAAGCCGCTGCGGGAAGAGCTTGCCCGCGGCCTCCGCCACCGCATCGAGGAGGACCGCTTTGGTCGACCCCGAGAGCATTGAGGACCGCCTCGATCGCCTCACCGAGCTGCTCGAAGAGCTGGCGCGGATCGAGGCGGCCGGACATGACGCCTACATCGCGGATTTCCGCAGCCGCCTCGCGGCCCAGCACGCGATCCAGCTGGCGATCCAAGTCTGCATCGACATCGGTGCGCATCTGATCGCCGAGCAGGGGCCGAAGATGCCTGCCGATTACAGGGGCGTCTTCGCGGTGCTGGTCGAGGCGGGGCTCGATGCCGAGCTGGCAGAGCGGCTCGGCGATGCCGCCGGCATGCGCAACATCCTCGTGCACGGCTACCTCGAGGTCGACGACGAGACCGTCTGGGGCGCCATTGCCCACCTGGATGACCTACGTCAGTTCGCGGCTTTCGCCCAGCAGCAGTTGTCGGGCTGACTCCCGGGTAGCCGGCGGGGCCAAAGGCTCACGCACATGATCCGGGCAGTGGGTCAGTTTGGAGCTCCGCGATTCCTGTCAGCGTCAGGCTTGAAGCGGGCGCTTCATGGTGCCGCTGTATGCGGCAAAGAAAATCCCCTTGTGTTTGCTCGCCTCAAACCGCTCGGAAACAAGCTCCCAGCCTTCGGCGCCTCGACCGTTCAATAGGCCGATCCAGCGATCATGGATCGCATCAGCCGCCTGTGCTTGGGCGTTCTCTGGGCCACCCTCCGCGATGGATTCTCGGACATGGATGTACTCAAAACGGTCCATTCGGGGATCTTATAGCTCGGGAACCGCGATTCTCCCTGCATAGAGCGGTTTGCCGGCGGCTTGTGGGACTTGCAACTTAGGCATTCATCTGCTAGTTAGCCTTGACTTTTCGGTCCTGAGCAGTACCTTGGTTCTACCCCCTCAGGCTGCTTTGCGGTGGCCTGAGATGCAGAGCCGCCTTCGGGCGGCTCTTGCGATTTTAGGGAGAGTTGCTCCAGTTCTCCGGGCAGCAGATCGCGCCCTCCTCGTCGTGCAGTTCAAGCGGAAGCTGGCTGTTGCGAAGCTTCGCTGGCTTGAGGCGGTAATAGAAGGAACCCTCCGGGATGTTGTGAGGGGACAGCGCAAAACTTCTCCGCCTGTCGCTATGGGGATTGATGATCCCCACGGGGTTGAACGCCGAGCGCACGAACTCGACAGGCATCTTGAGGTCACTGTCGTTCGAGATCACAACTGCCAAGTCGTATCTCGCCCTGAAGCCATCAGCGATCAGATGAGTAGCGAGATTCACATCTGATCCCTTCTCCTCGTGAATCCAGACTGACCGCAGACCTATGTCGCCCTTTCTATGCTGCTTCGGCAGCTTCTCAAGCTGGCGAATGGCCGTGCGCACCAAGAACTGGCCATAGTAGATCGACACCTTTGGCCGAGTCTTGAGCGCTCGCAGATATTGACGCTGACGTTCGCCCTGGCCCGGATTGCCTGGGCGGTCCTTGAGTTTGGCCGTGAAGTACTTGACGCCGACCAGCTCGTAACCCGGCTTGATGTATTTCCCACACAGGGCTTCAAGATCAAGCCAGCGGTACGGCTGATCACGCAAGGCTCCGTAGTAGAGATTGAAGCCATCGATGTAGAACATCACGCGCTCTTTTGGCTGCTTCATCGGTCGAGAACCTACTTCACTAATCCAGCAGCGCCGCGATCTCTTCCAGCGACCAAACGTGATCGGTCAGGCCGGCAGCCATTGCCGGAGTTCGCGGATAGCGCTCCCTCAGCGCCGAGTGCGGGCGGGCGAAGTTGTAGTGCATGAAGTGCAAGGAGACGGCATGGGAGAGGTTCTCGACCTTCCGGCTGAATCCGTTGGTGAGCCGCGTGAAGCGGCGCATCCCCATCCTCATGGTCAAGTTCTGGCGCTCGACGTAGCTCGTTGAGATCCGATCCGGGTCGGGGTCGCCCTTCCGGGTGAGGCGCTTCGTTCCCGTGCAGACGGCCGGGCTGTATTTGCCCGGCTCCCCACCCGAGGCATAGACCTTGTGGATCTGCGCCCAATCGACCTGATGGCGGAAGGACGGCCCCACGGTCCCTTCGTACATCCGGTGCCCGTCTGTCGATAGCTGGATGCGGTTGGCCATCCGGCTCGCCAGATCAGTGAGGAAGACTTCGGCGTCGTCAGAGGTCCGCTCCCCGACCAACCACGAAGGCACGAGCTTCGTGTCGGCGCAGATCGCTGTGAAGGTCCAAACGTCGCCGTAGCCCGGAGTGCCTTTGAACTCCTCCGGCACGTTCTTGTTCTTGGAGTAGCAGAAGGCCCAAATCTCATCGGCCTCAACGACTTTGCAGGGGAGATCGACAAGCACCCCGTCCTGGTACTCGGTGCAGGCTTCCCCGAGGTCGACCAGCAGTTTCGTGATCGTGTTCTTTGCCGCGCCGGTCATTCGCACCGTTGCCCGGATGCTGTTGCCCTCGAACAGGCAGCCGATGATCTGGGCGCGTTTCTCTGTGGAAAGACGATTCAAACTGACCTAATTATGCGTGAGCGGTCGGACATGAAAGTCAATTTCGTGGTTCCGATTTTTCCGCCGCATTGGCGGTATAATAATCGGAACCGACCCCGGAAAGGACTTGCTCGTGCTTCCACATGAATCGTCTGGCGAACGCGCTCGCGTCAAGGCTCAGCTAGAGGCCCTTCTGGGACCTGAGCATGTCGACACCCCCCGTGAGGCTGTCCGTATCGGCTACGAGCTGGTCCGTAAATGCACTGAGAATGACGTTGCCGCCATGTCGGGCTTCCTCGCCTGGGGGCTACCGCTGAGGCACTTGCGGGACGCACTCTGTCCTGGTGGGTGGCAGGTTGACCGCACCGGCAACTTCGAGACTGTTCGCAGTGCGGATGGGAAGACCGCGATCACCTCCGCTCGTGGCGATGAAAAGACGGGGACCGACGGGATGCCATCCACCGCCACCGACAAGGGGCCGCGAACGAAGAAGGCCATGATGGTCAACCGGTCGCAGATGGCCTTTGACCCGGAGCACATGGGCGCGGCCTCGAATGTCGCACCGCTCCACAAAGACGCTGTGACTTGGTTCCTTCTGCACCACTACGACGAAGACGCCCAAGAAATCCGGCTTGAGCTGGCAGTGCCCGTCCACTTCATCGTCACCGCCACCAATGGCACTGGCGAGGCACAGCGCGTAGTCGCGACTCATTTCGAGTCGAGGCTCGCCCTAGAGCCGATCCTGCTTGAGGCTGGCGACTTCAGCACTGAGGACGACCATGCGGAGGCAGAAGAAGAGATCGACATTCCGATTCCCCGTCGTAGTTCTTGAGGTAAGACGGAGTGGAAGCGTTCAACTACACCCGAGTGGATCTCGCACGCCGTCGCAAGGGCTTGACCAAGGCTGCTCTCGCTAAAGCTGGCGGCATCAGCACCCGAATGCTCACAAAGTACGAGCGCGAAGAATCAGAGCCGTCTCAGCTAACGATCAGTCGACTGGCTAGCGCTGTCGGATTCCCGGCAGAGTTCTTCTACGGGCCGACCCTGGATGAGCCGACTGTCGAGGGAGCAAGCTTCAGATCGATGGCCCGCTTGTCCGCACAGAAGCGAGATCAAGCACTGGCGTCCGGTGGCCTCGCTCTCGCATTCTCTGACTGGATAGGAGATCGCTTCGATCTCCCCAAACCAAATGTGCCCGACTATGGAGACAGCGATCCCGAAACCGCAGCAGAAGCGGTGAGGGAGGAGTGGTCGCTAGGCGAGAAGCCGGCAAACAAGCTCATTCATCTCCTAGAGGCGAAGGGCGTCCGAGTCTTCTCGCTCGTAGAGGAATGCAAAGAGGTTGATGCGTTCTCCTTCTGGCGAGGATCCTTGCCTTACATATTCCTCAACACCATGAAGACAGTCGAGCGCAGCCGGGCGGATGCCGCTCATGAGCTTGGCCATTTGGTCTTGCACGCACATGGAGGACCCAAAGGCAGGGAAGTCGAGGCAGAAGCTCATGCCTTTGCAGCTGCATTCCTGATGCCGCGCAACAGCGTCATCGCACGACTTCCACGCAACGCAACCCTTGCCCAAGTCATTGCTGCCAAGTCCTACTGGCGAGTATCTGCCGTCAATCTGGCGCGCAGGGCTTATCAACTCGACCTAATGACCCAGTGGCAGTATCGGAACATCTGCATTGCCCTCAGCAAGAGAGGTCGCGAGAACGAGCCGAGACCAATTCGCACTCCTGAAAGCTCTCAAGTGATTTCCAAGGTGCTGCGTGCTCTTAGGACCGAACAGGTATTGCCTTCTGAGATCAGCCGGGAACTCTGCATTCCGATTGACGAGTTGAGCAAGTCTGCATTTGGGCACATGCTTAGAACGGTGGAAGGAACCGCGCATGTAACCGATGCAGCGTCTAATCAAGACGCGGAAGCACGGAGGAAAGCGATGCGGGTGGTCTCTTAGCGAGAGTTCCAGCGAGCCTTGGCCGCTCGCCTTGCCGCTTCGCTGCGCTGCTCAGGGGTCATCTTTTCGGCCCGTGCCTTGCCGCCCTTGCGACCCCCCCGCCGTCCGAGCGCAACGGCGGCTGGGTCCTTATCGGGGTCAGGGGTAGGCTCCTTTTCGGGCACCGGTGGCGCCTTCTCTCCCGTTGCCTCATCGACAATGCTTCGGGCGAGCGAGTTCACGTCTCGCGGCTTGCTTGACCGCTTAGGCATAGCTAGAGCGTAGCGTCCTGGTCGGGCTTGAACTGGCCGCGGCGAAGGTCGCCCGGCTCCCACACGATGCCCTCGAATAGCTCGCCCGGATGGATTTCGAGCGCGGCGGCGAGCTTCGCCACGGTATCGACGCGAGCGTGCCTCAGACCGCGCTCAAGCTGGCTGATCTCGGTCCTATGGACTGAGGCCCGGTAGGCCACTTCATCCTGCGACATGTCGGCCAGCTTGCGATGCCTTCGGAGGTTGGCTGCGAACTGGTCTGCGGCGCTCACAGGGCGTCCAGTCGATGGCAGTGGTAAGCCGCGTCAGTCAGAAGGAGGGTCTGACCGTGGAGCCGGATCAGGCCGTAGTCGCTGAGCCGCCTCACGGCGCGCTCAACGGCTTCCTTATTGCCAATCTCCCGGCTCATTTCGGGCATCGTGCGGTGATGCGGGTGGCAGGCCAGCGCAAGTGCCAGCACCGCCCGCTCGGTGCGTTCGTGGTCTTTCGGCGTGTGCCGAATACGCTTCGCCTGCATGGGGAGCTTCGCCTCCTCGTGCCAGGCGCCCGGACGTTCCACCGTCGCGGGCGCCATTTCGTCTGGTGGTCAGACGAAGCTAGCCCCGATTCACCGTTTTCACCTCGGCGGGTGAAATTCGTCGACGTGAGGTAGGTGAAGACCCGGAGGCGGTTCAGCGAAACCGCCTCCGGGTCTTCCTCACGGTCGATTCGGCTCTTTGCTTCGCCTTCGCGAAGCGATCGGCGCAGGCCGAAGCCGACTTGGTGTGAGCCGAACTCGGCTATGAGCGGGAAGACCCTCGGGGTCTATGGAGCTGCCCCGGCAGGGAGCGCCCGCAGCCGGGTGAAGGCAGCGGCGAGAGCCTCGGCCCAGGGCCACGAGCGCGGCAGGCGCAGAGCCATGCGCCGGGCCGAGCGGACGAGACGACCGGCGACATGGAGCAGGCGTTGGCGGATGCGCTTTGGCTCGGCGAGGCGCAACTCGCCCGCCAGGCACAGAGCACCGGTCCAGCGCAGCAGGTCCTGCGCGATCAACGAGAGCTCAAGCCAGGCCCGGTTGTGCTCGAAGGCGGCGAAGGGCAGGGCGCGCATACCGGTTTCCTTGCCACAGCGGATCGCATCCTCGACTTTGGCGCGGCGGCGGTGGCACAGCTCCAGGGCGGCGATGTCGTCGCCGTCTTGGTCGGTGATGAAGGCGGTGTGGCGGTATCCCTCCGCGTCGAAGACCTGGAACTGGGCGCCGGGGTGGGGGCGCTCGCGGCGCACGATCAGTCGTGTGCCCTTTGGCCAGGCGGAGAGGTCGATCGCCTCGCTCAACTCGGCGACCTGGGCGCCCTCGCGCACCTCGCCCTCGGCGTCGATCGCCGTCTGCCACGCGGATTGCGCCAGCGCCACGATCGCCTCCCGGGCGCGGTCCCTGATCTCATAGCCCAGCGAGAAGCCGATGCCGGCGTCGCGGCAATCGGCGGCAAAAGCCTTGCTGCGCCCGCCGGAGTCGGCCCGCACGAGGATCTCGCGGTCCAGATCCTCGTGCGGCAGTTGCTCCAGTGCCGTCTGCAGGACACAGAAGTGATCGGCGGCGGTGTTTGAGCCGGCGTTGCCGGGGCGCAGCAGGCCGGCCAGCGGCTCGCCTGTCTCAGCCAGGTAGCAGAGCAATGGGTGAAAGCCGAAGCCACCCTTGTAGTCACCTGCGGCCCCTTCCTTCTCGGAGTGGGCGGTGATCAGGGTGGCGTCGATGTCGAGGACGATCTCCTTGGGCCGGACACCGGCATCCCAGGCTCGTTCCCTGGCCTTTTGCCTGGCGCCGCGGACCTCCTCCAGCAAAGGCTCCTCGACCGACTTGAGGACGCGATGGGCCGTGCTCTGGGATGCCACCGCCCCGAAGAGCGGCTCCTGGCCGGCCAACCCCCCGAGATCACTGACGCAGTCTCCGCCGTCGGCGATGGAGACCGCGAGGTCGCGCAGGACGACACCGGGATCGTGGGCGGAGCGGCGCTCTCGGCTCGGCGCCATCGCCTCTGAGAGGGCATCTGTGAGGCCGGTGCGATCGGCCAGCTCGGTGAGCAGGAAGGCGCCGGCATGGGAGACGAGCCCCTCGGCGTCCGCCCTGACTTCTACGGTTTGCGCTGCCGTTTGTGCCTTCACCTTCCGGGTGTCCTCCTGGGTTTGAGATTGGGACTTCAGCAATCCGCATTCTCAAGGCCCAGGAGGACGTTCCCGGATGCCTTCTTCAGGCGCTTATCGGTGAATCGGGGCTAGCGCGAAATCAGGTAAGCGTTCAGTCCCCCGTTTACGCAGGCGTGATTTCGGCGATGACCGGCGGAGAGCTGTGGTCTCAGGCAAGCAGGGGAGCGGGATCGCCGCGAACCCGGGCGCCGAGCACGTCGGCCAGGTAGGCGAAGAGCGAGCGGCCCTGCAGCCGGCAGGTGACCGAGGCGGAGAGCAGCCTCTCGATCGTGCGCTCGCCCCGCTCGGACTGGCTGCCGAGCGAGAGCTTGCGGAAGATCACCGGCCCGCGCAGGGCGCGCTCGGCGACGTTGTTGGTCGGCTCGACGCCGTCGACCTCGGTAAAGGTCCAAAGCGCCGGCCAGACCTTGAGCAGGTTCTTGGAGATGCCCCAGGTGAGCTTGTTGCGCCGACCTTTGGAGCCGAACTCAAGCAGCGCCTTCAACTCCCGTTTAGAGCGGCGCCACCTCGCGCTTGAGGCGCTGGCGGTCGCCGTGCTCTTGAAAGTCCACCCAGGCGCAGAACAAGCGCCGAGCGATGTCCAGCCCCTGCTCGCCAAACTCCTTTTGGGCGGCGAGCCCTTCGGCGTGGGCGGTCAGGTCCCTGATCAGGTGCGACCAGCAGACCTGGCGCCTCTCGGGATCGAAGCCGCGGTAGGCCCACCAGCGATCGGAGCCGACGATTCCCTCGAAGTTCTCGCCGAGCAAAGCAGCCACCTCGCGCTCGTGGCGGTCGGGGGCGATGCGGAAGACCGCTGCTGTGGGGATCACCGCGCCCCATAGGGTGCGCTTCTTGCCGCGCAGCTTCCAGCCGGTCTCATCGACGTTGAGCGCCGGGGCTTTGCGGATGCGCTCCAGCAGATCCTCATAGGGGACGGCCAACGCCTTCCCTGTGCGAGCGAGGATCGCATCCACCGTGCCGCTCGCGAGCCCGGCGCCGAACAGCTCGCGAGCCAGCTCGACGGTGTCGCGGCGCGAGACGCGGTTCCTTACCGCGAGCGTCGCCACGGCCGCTTCCAGGCGGGGGCCGAAGGCGCCGGCAGGGACATCTGCGGGGAGCTCGGCTCGGGTGCTCGCGCCGCAGTCCGGGCAGCGGCTGCGGCGCAGGCGGTGCTCGGTGACCTCCACCGCGATCGCGGGCAGCTCGGTGACCTGGTGGCGGGCCGGGAGGCCGACCTCTTCGTCGCTCTCGGCGAGACGATGCCCGCAGCCGCAGCGCCCGGGCCAGTGGTCGATGACCCGATCGACTGCCTCGACCGGCAGCAGCCTGCGTCCCTTGCCCCGATGCCCGGGCTGGGCGCCCTGTACTCGCCCGGAGGGATCGGGCCGCTTGCGCTCGGGTGCCCCGGGCGGGTCCTGGCTCGGCGGGGTCGAGGAGTTCTGGGAGTTGCGGTTGAGGCGCCGCTCCAGCTCGGCGATCCGCACGTCCTGCTTGGCGGCCTGCTCGGTCAGCTGCTGGATCTGTTCGTCCATCCGCAGCAGCACCGCGACCACCGTCTCGCGGCCCTGGTCGTAGATCGCCTCGGCCTCGGCGCGCTTCACGCCAAGGGATTCGTCGGGTAGCGGTTATGTCCCCCCTACCCGACTGAACGCTTACGAAATCAGAGCCGTTTGGCGGTCATTTCAAACTGACCCACTGCCATGATCCGCCCTCGCTATACTTTTTGAAGTAAAAGCTGATCGGGATTCAGGAGATTTGTGATGGCGAACGGTGCGGAGACGAAGGTGCAGGCGGTGATCGAGGAGATCGAACCGTTTGAGGCTGCCGCAGGAGATCGAGGGCGGCGACGTTGTCCTGATCGACACGCGCGAGCCGCACGAGTACCAGGAGGCCCACCTAGAGGGGGGCAAGCTGGTTCCGCCCGGGCTGCTCGGTCGACGAGATCGCCGCCGCGGCGCCCGACAAGTCGGCCCGCACGATCCTCTACTGCCGCAGCGGCAACCGCTCCTACCTGGCGGCGGAACAGCTGCAGGCGCTCGGCTACACCGATGTCGCCTCGATGGCCGGCGGCATCCTCGCCTGGCAGGAGCAGGGTCTGCCGGTGCTCGCCACCGAGGGGATGACCGCCGGAGCAGCGCGACCGCTACTCGCGCCACACGCTGCTGCCCGAGGTCGGCGTCGACGGCCAGCTGAAGATGCTGAACGCCAAGGTGCTACTGCTCGGCGCCGGCGGGCTCGGCGCGCCGACCGCGCTCTACCTCGCCGCCGCCGGGATCGGCACGATCGGCCTCGTCGACGACGACGTGGTCGACGCCTCCAACCTGCAGCGCCAGGTGATCCACAACACCGAGCGGATCGGCACGCCGAAGACCGAGTCGGCGCGGATCGCGATCGAAGCGCTCAACCCCGACGTCGAGGTGATCGAGCACCGCCTCCGCCTCGACGCCGAGAACATCCTCGGGATCATCTCCGACTACGACGTGATCGTCGACGGGGCTGACAACTTCCCCACCCGCTACCTGCTCAACGACGCCTCGGTGCGACTGCGCAAGCCGGTCGTCTCGGCCTCGATCCTCAGCTTCGACGGCCAGATCTCGACCTTCGTCCCCTTCGAGGGGCCCTGCTACCGCTGCCTGTACCCGACCCCGCCGCCGGCCGAGCTGGCGCCGAGCTGCTCCGCCAACGGGGTGCTCGGGGTGATGGCCGGGACGATGGGCACGCTGCAGGCCAACGAGGTGCTGAAGCTGGTGATCGGGATCGGCGAGCCGCTGATCGGCCGGCTGCTGCTCTACGAGGCGCTGGGCACCCGCTTCACCGAGCTGAAGGTGCGCCGCGACCCCGAGTGCCCGATCTGCGGCCCCGACGCGGCCGAGGTCCCCGAGTCCGAGATGGGGCAGTTCCCCGACTACGACGGCCTTCTGCGCCGGCTAGCCGGTAGATTCCCCGCCCGATGGCGACCGTCCGCATTCCCAAGGTGCTGCAGGCCCAGACCGGCGGCCAGGCCGAGGTCGAGGCCGCGGGCTCCGACGTCGGCGAGGTGCTGCGGGCGCTGACCGCGGCGCACCCCGACACCGGCGCGCAGCTCTTCGGCGAGGACGGCGAGCTCAACCGCTACGTCAACGTCTACCTCAACGACGAGGACGTCCGCGTGCTTGACGGGCTCGGCACCGCGGTCAAGGACGGCGACACCGTCGTGATCCTGCCCGCCATGGCCGGCGGCTGAAGAATCCCTTCTCAATAGCCGCCGCGCCGGCCATCCCACGCTATACTTTTTGAAGTAAGGGACGGCGACGATGGCCTTCGACGATCTACTCAACAGGCCCTGCGGGGGACGCTTCGGCGACATAGTCGAGTCGATCGGCCATACGCCGCTGGTCGAGCTGCCGCGGCTCTCGCCGAATCCCGAGGTACGCATCTACGCCAAGCTCGAGGGCCGCAACCCGACCGGATCGGTCAAGGACCGCGTCGCCAAGTCGATGATCGACGCCGCCGAGGCGGAGGGCGCGATCGCGCCCGGCCAGACGATCCTCGAGCCGACCTCGGGCAACACCGGCATCTCGCTGGCGATGATCTGCCGTCGCAAGGGCTACCCGCTCAAGGTCGTGATGCCCGACAACGTCACCGCCGAGCGCACCCAGCTGCTCGAGATGTACGGGGCCGAGATCGTCTACTCCGAGGGCGCCAAGGGCTCCAACGGCGCGGTCGAGGTGGCGCTGGAGATGGCCGAGGACCCCGGCTACTACATGCCCTACCAGTACGGCAACGAGGCCAACCCGCTCGCCCACTACAACGGCACCGCGGTCGAGATCCTCGAAGAGCTCGACGAGGTGACCGCCTTCGTCGGCGGCCTCGGCACCGGCGGCACCCTGATGGGCAACGGCCGCCGCCTGAAGGAGGAAAATCCCGAGACGCTGATCGTCGCCGCCGAGCCGATGCAGGGCGAGATGGTCCACGGCCTGCGCTCGCTCGACGACGGCTTCATCCCGCCGATCATCGACATCACCCTGCTCGACCGCAAGATCATGGTCTCCAACCGCGACGCGGTCGTCTGGACGAGGAAACTGCTCGACGAGGAGGGCGTCTTCGCCGGCGTCTCCTCCGGCGCGATCGCCGCGATCGCCGTCCGCATCGCGGGCGAGCTCGAGGGCGGCAACGTCGTCTTCCTGATCCCCGACGACGGCTGGAAGTACCTCTCTTCGGGCGTCTACACCAAGCCGGTCGAGGAGATCGAGAACTTGGACTCGACCGTCTGGTGGTGAGTCTGAGAGCGTGTGTGGCGCGGCGCATATCGGCGTCCTCAGTCGCTCGCGTGCAGAGCACGCCACGGCTCCCTGCGTCCTTGATCTGCTTGGCCACACACGCTCTCAGACCATGAAGATCTTTTCGACAATTGCGCTGGCGCTGGTCGCTCTCTGGTTGCCTGCGCTGGCGCAGGGTGCTCCCGGAGTTCTGGACGGTTCGTTCGGCGTCCATGGGAGCGTCGTCGTGGAAGGGCCCTCGGGGCCTCAGTTTCGCAGCCAGGCGCCGCCGAAGATGGCTCTGGGGCCGGAAGGGGAAATCTTCGTTCTCTACGCGAACGCCGCTCCCTGCACGACGTTCAGCGACTGCACGATCGAATGGTCGCTCGCTCGGTTCAGCCCCGACGGGGTCCGTGACTCCACCTTCGGCACCGGCTCGGGCTCGACCCTGACGGTGCGGGGGAACGAATACGAGCCGGCCGATCTCGCTGTCGGCCCGGACGGCAAGCCCGTGGTGGCGGCCCTCGACCAGGGCAGGGTCGTTGTGGCGAGGTTCGATCGGGGAGGCCACTTGGAAGCGATGCTCGGCGCGAGTGACCCCAACCCGCTTTCCGGCGGTGCTTACACGCCACCGGTCGTTGCCGTCCAGGGGGACGGCAAGGTGCTCGTCGCGGTGGGGAGCGGCGAAGAACTGCGCATCGTTCGCTATCTGCCCGGGGGTGAACGGGACCCCGGCTTCGGCCTTGGCGGCGAAGCGCGGGCTTCGCTGCGGACCCGGAGCCGCCCGGCGGGACTCATGCTCGGCGCGAACGGGAGCGTCGTCAAGCTCGCGCCCGACGGGACCGTGGACGGCGCCTTCGGCAAGGGTGGCTTCAGCCGAATCCCGATGTCGGTCGACGACCTCGCCGTCGACGCGAAGGGCAGGCTCGTCGCCGGCGGCTGGAGCGGCAGCGCCGCGGTCTTCCGGATGCGACCCGGCGGTGGCGCCGACCGCACGTTTGGGGCCGGTGTTCCGGTGCCGCTGCGCAGCAGCGGTCCGGCGAGCGTCGCGCTGCAGGGTGCGGGAAAGATCGTCGCCCTTGGCGAACCGTGCTGCGGCCCGAAGTCGGCTTCCCTCTATCGGCTGATCGGCGGCACCGACCACACGCGTTGCCTTGGTCACAAGGCGACGATCGTGGGCACGAACGGGCCGGACGAAATCACGGGCACGCCGCACCGCGACGTGATCGCCGCCCTCGGCGGGCGCGACAAAGTGCGCGCCCTGGGCGGCCCGGACGTGATCTGCGGCGGCAAGAGCAAAGACGAGCTCTTCGGCGGCGCCGGCCGCAACGAGGTGAAGCCCTGATGCGAATCTCCCAAGGCCTGATCGACGAGATGGTCGCGCACGCCCGTGCCGACCTGCCCAACGAGTGCTGCGGGATGGTCGGCGGCGCCGGCGGCGAGGCGAGCGCGGTGATCCCGGTCGTCAACTCGGCCGCCAGCCCGCTGCGGTTCGAGATGGACCCGCAGGGCCAGTACAACGCGCTGAAGGCGATCGAAGAGGGCGGCGGGGAGCTGCTGGCGATCTATCACTCGCACACCAAGAGCGCCGCCTATCCCTCGCAGACCGACGTCAACCAGGCAGTCAGCTGGCCCGACGCGATCTGGCTGATCGTCTCCCTGCAGGACGCCGAGGCGCCCGAGGTCAAGGGCTACTGGCTGAAAGACCTGACGATCGCCGATGCCGAGCTCCTCGTCCAGTAGCGGCAAACTGGTCAAGGTCGCCTATGGCCAAAACCAGGTGGAGGCCGAAATGATCCAGGGCCTGCTCAGCGAGCACGGCATCCCGAGCATGCTCAGGCGCGCCCCCGGCTTTGACATTCCCGAGTTCCTCACCGCCGGGCCACATCACGTGCTCGTGCCGGAGACGGTGTTCGAGGAGGCCCGCGAAGTGCTCGAGGGCACCCCCGGCGAGGCTAGTCCAGGCTCGGCCGGTTGACCTCGCGCAGGTAGCCGCGCCAGGCGTCCTCGATCTCGCCGATGCGGGCTTCGAAGGCGGCTTCCAGGGTCGGCGTCGAGCCGCCGGGGAGGAGCTTCAGCGCCAGGCGCTCGCAGGCCTCGGGACCGCGCTCGACCTCGAGCAGGTCGAAGATCGTGCCGCCGAGGATCACCGCGTCGCGGCGCGAGGGCGGGAACGAGGGCCGGGCGCTCTCGCGCAGGCGGCGGATCACCGCCGCCCGGTAGAGGCCGACCTGGCGCGAGAAGTACTGGGCGCCGCCTTCGACCAGCCAGGCCCACTGCAGGTAGCGGGCGAAGCGGCGCGGCGTCCAGGAGGGGGGCAGCTCGGGGTTGTTGGCGGCGATCACGAGCTGGGCGTAGAGGCGCTCTGCCGTGCCGCGCAGCGCCTCGCGCGAGTCCTCGCCGGCGGCGCGGCGCTCCATGTGGGGGTCGTTGAGCACGTGCAGCTCGGTCGCCATCGCCCAGCCGGCCAGGTAGCGGCGCCCGGCCGGCGCCGCCGACCAGCGCGCCGCCGGCAGGAAGGGGTGGGCCATCGCCAGCCAGGCCGGGTTGGTGTGGATCACGACCGTGATCTCGCCCGGGACCCGCTCGAAGCGGTCCTCGAGCCGCAGCCGCAATTCCTCCATCCGGTCCAGCGTGCGCTCGGCGAAGGCAGCGTCGCCACTGTCGTGGCGGGCGGTAAAGCTAAGCGATTCCGTCTCAACCCAAGGCATCTAAGGCCGCCTGGCCGGCGCATATCGGCGTCCTCGGTCGCTCGCGTGCAGAAGCACGCCACGCTCCCTGCGTCCTTGATCTGCTTGGCCAGGCGGCCTTAGACCAAGACAGGTTCTGCCGCGCCACAGACGGAGAGTATCTCCGCGCGGGCGCGGTCGAACTCCTCGTCGGCCATCACCGGGGTTCCCTCGAAGGGGAGTTCGCGGTCGACCTCGACCCAGGAGCGGCAGCCGTGGTACTCCTCGCGGACGCGCACCGTCACCGGGCGCGGGATGCGGTGGACCCTGAGCAGCAGCACGTGCAGCGGGTGGCGGCGCTTCCAGTTGAGCCGCTTCTCGGCGTAGTCCGGAGTCCAGACGTAATAGGGCGAGAGCCCGTCGACCATGCGCGGGTCGGTGACCGTGATGTGGTCGGTGACCTCGGCCCAGGCGCGCAGGCGGACCCGTTCCGGCTGCGAGATGCCGCCGTCCTGCAGCAGCGCCGCGGGGGGCGGTTCCTCGTCGGGCCAGACGCCCTCCTCGAGCGCTCGGCCGAGCTCGGGGTGATGGGACTCGCGCACCAGGTTGTTCTGCTGGTGATCGAAGGTGGGGTAGAGGAAGAAGCGTTCGTGCTCGAGCTCGAAGTGCTTGTTCTCCTCGCGGATCCCGCCCTTGCGGAGGGTCAGAAGCTGCTCGCCCTCGGCGAGTGCGCGGACCGTCACGGCCCATTCCTTGAAAGCGATCGGCATCTGAAGTCGTACCTTTAGAAGGTGGTTGAAACTGTGACTGGGTGGGGACGCCTCGGACCCCATACCAGGTGAGAAGCCCGCCCGAATTCGGCATTCTAGACGAGTCCGGCGCGAACGCCAACTAAGTGATGAAAATCACTGACTGCCGTGCCCGCCGCCGCCCGGAGTTTCTATTCGAATCGAGTCGCCGGGGTCGAGCGCGCCACCGGCCTTGCCGGGCAGCGGCTCGCCGTTGAGCAGGTTGCGGCCGGGCGCGCCGTCGCCTCCTCCGTCGCGGCCGCGCGGCGGGTGGCGGCGGCGCTCGCCGATCAGCGAGTAGCGGGTCGGCGCCAGCGCTTCGATCTCGCGCACGATGCCGTCGCCGCCGGCGCGCCGTCCCTCGCCGCCGCTGCCGCGGCGCAGCGAGAGCTCGCGCACGCGCAGGGGGAATTCGCTCTCCAGCGCCTCGACCGGCGTGTTCAGCGTGTTCGACATCGCGACGTGGATCGCACTGGGGCCGTCGGCGTCGGGGCAGGCGCCCTGGCCGCCGCCGAGCGTCTCGTAGTAGGTGAAGCCCTCGCCGGCCAGGGTCAGGTTGTTCATCGTCCCCTGCCCCTGGGCGGGCACCGGACGGGCGCCGGCGAGGGCGGCGATGACCAGGTCGGCGACGCGGCTGGAGGTCTCGACGTTGCCGGCGACGACCGCGGCGGGTGGGCGGGCGTTGAGCAGGCAGCCGGGCGGGGCGATCACCTCGATCGGCCGGTAGGCCCCGGCCGAGGGCGGCGCCTCGGGGTCGGTCAGCACCCGCACCGCGAAGAACGCGGCCGACTTGGTCACCGAGAGCGGGCAGTTGAGGTTGCCCTCGACCTGCGGGTCGGTGCCGCTGAAGTCGAGCGTCAGGCGGTCGGCACGGATCGTCGCGCTCACCCGCAGCGTCACGTCGTCCCTTTCCGCTCCGTTGTTCCTTTGCGGCACTATTCCGGGACAAGGAACAGCGGAGGCCAATTCGAGGAAGTCTTCGGCCGTGTAGGTGCCGTCGGGCAGGTCGCTCAGCGCGGCGCGGGTGCGGCGCTCGGCGTAGGCGAGGATCTCCTCCATGCCGGCGCGGAGATGATCGACGCCGTTGCGCTCGGCGAGCTCGGCGAGCCGTAGCGCGCCGACCCGGTTGGCGGCGGCTTGGGCGCGCAGGTCGGCGAGGCGCTGGTGCGGGAAGCGCATCCGGGATGCGAGGGCCTGCAGGGCCTCCGGGTCGGCGCGGGTCGGCGGGATCACCACGCCCTCTTCGTCGAGCGTGGTCGAGTCGGCCGGCATGCTGCCCGGGGTCGGCCCGCCGACGTCGGCGTGGTGGGCGCGGCAGGCGGCGAAGCCGATCGGCCCGCCGTCGACGAAGACGGGGGAGATCAGGGTGATGTCGGGCAGGTGGGTGCCGCCGCGGTAGGGGTCGTTGAGGATCCACGAGCCGCCCGGCCGCTGCTCGAGGCCTAGGATCGCAGCGACCGCGTCGGGCATAGAGCCGAGGTGGACGGGAATGTGCTCGGCCTGCATCACCAGCTCCCCGCGAGCGTCGAAGAGCGCGGTGGAGCAATCGTGGCGCTCCTTGATGTTGGCCGAGTAGGCCGACCGGATCAGCGCCGCCCCCATCTCGTCGCAGGCAGCCCGCAGCCCCCCGATCATCACCTGCAGCGTCACCGGGTCAATAGCAACCACCCCCTCCCCAGGTGCAACGCTTTGTCCCCCAGCTGGGGGGTCAGCGCGTTACACCGAGTCCAAGCCCGTCGCTCTGTGCGCAGGTGCAACGTTTTGTTCCCCTGTGGGGTGGTCAAAGCGTTGCACCTCGGGTTGCGCTTGCTCGGATGGTTCCTGTTTCATCGACCTCGGCGCTCCAGCCGGGGGGGAGGACGAAGGTAGCCTCTGGCAACTCGAAGATCGCTGGACCCTCGGCGCTCGTTCCGGCGGGCGGCTCGCCGCGCAGGATCCGTGTCTCCAACCACTCGCCTTCGAAGCGGGCCTGCCGGGTGGCTTCATCCAGGTCGCCTGCCGGAGCCGCCGCGGGCTGCGGTTGCGGCCCCGGCGTCACCATCGCCAGGCGGATGTGGACGAGGACCACCTCGCCTTCGGGATCGCGGTGGCCGTAGCGCTCCTCGTGGGCGGCGGCGAAGCGCTCGCGGAGGTCGTCGGGGTCGGGACGGGTCGAGCCGGGCACGGGCAGCTCGAATGCTTGGCCCGCATAGCGCAGTTCATAGACGACCTCCGGCTCGGTGCCGTCGCCGCCGCCAAGGCTCGCGGTCAGGCCGTCGACCTCGGCGGCGATGCGCTCGGCGGTCAGCTCCGCGCCGCTGAGCATCACCGTCCGCGCGGTGTCACGGCGGCGGTCCGACGCGCAGAGCCCCAGCGCCGAGAGCACGCCGCCGGCGCGTGGACAGAGGATGCGCTCGATGCCGAGCTCCTCGGCGATCGCGGCGGCGTGCATCGGCCCGGCGCCGCCGAAGGGCAGCAGCGCGAAGCGCCGCGGGTCGACGCCGCGGTCGACGGTGACCACCCGCAGCGCTCGCACCATCTCCTGGTTGGCGACGCGGACGATGCCTTCGGCGGTCTCGAGCTGGTCCAGCCCAAGCGAGTCGGCGAGGGTACGGACAGCCCCGCGGGCCGCCTCGACCTGCAGCGGCACCCCGCCGGCCAGCTCCGAGTCGGCGGCGAGACGGCCCAGCAGCAGGTTGGCGTCGGTGACCGTCGGCTCGCTGCCCCCGGCGCCGTAACAGCCCGGCCCGGGGGCGGCGCCGGCCGAGTGGGGGCCGACGCGCAGGGCGCCGCCGCTGTCGCGCCAGCCGATCGAGCCGCCGCCGGCGCCGACGGTGTGGACATCGACCATCGGCAGCTGGATCGGCCGCCCCCCGATCGTGCGCGAGTCGGTGCGGCGCACCTCGCCGCCCTCGACCACGCAGACCTCGCACGAGGTCCCGCCCATGTCGAGGCCGAGGGCGTTGCCGTCGCCGCAGGCGCGGGCGATCAGGCCGGCGCCGACGGCGCCGCCGGCCGGCCCGGAGAGGACGCTCCATGCCCCGGCCCTCGCCGCCTCCTCGGCCGGCGCGACGCCGCCCGAGGACTGCATCACCAGCGGCCGCGGCAGGCCCGCCCGCGCCGCGGCCTCGCCGAGCCGGCCGAGGTAGCGGCCGAGCAGGGGGGAGAGGTAGGCGTCGATCGCGGTGGTCGAGCAGCGCTCGTACTCGCGGAAGCGGGGCAGCACCTCGTGCGAGGCCGAGACATGCAGGCCGGGAAGCTCGCGGCGCAGGTGCTCGGCGAGGCGCCGCTCGTGGCTGGGGTCGAGGTAGGAGAAGAGCAGGCAGATCGCGACCGCCTTGGCTCCGCTCTCGCGCAGCAGCGCGGCCAGGCGCTCCGGCTCTCCCTCGCCGAGCGGCTCGAGGACCCCCTCCGGCCCGACCCGCTCGTCCGCCTCGAAGCGCAGCTCCGCCGCGACCAGCGGCGCCGGCTTCGGGGCGCAGAGCCGGTAGAGCTGAGGCCGGTCCTGGCGGCCGATCTCGAGCAGGTCGGCGAAGCCGCGCGTAGCGATCAGCGCCGTGCGCGCCCCGCGTTCCTCCAAGAGCGCGTTGGTGCCGACAGTCATCCCATGGGCGAAGGTCTCGACGTCGGCAGCGCCCGCACCGGCCCGCGCCAGCACCGCCTCGACCGAGGCGATCACAGCAAGCGACTGGTCCTCAGGCGTGGACGGCAGCTTCGCCGTATGCACCCGCTCGCCATCGACAAGGACGGCGTCAGTAAAGGTCCCGCCCACGTCGACCCCGAGCAGCATGCCTCGACGCTACCGCCTTGGGCTGAGTTCGCACTTAGGCGTCCTATTGGCCTACTAAAGGCGAAGTCAGCGCCAGGTCTCCGTGCGCGTCTTGCTGTTGGGCGAGTGCACTATGTGGATTTCGTCGAGACCCTGGTCAAGGCTGGGGAAGTCGCTGCGGAGGTGGCCGCCTCGGGACTCTCGGCGCTCCAGGGCGCAGCGGGCGATTGCTGCCGCCAGCGGGTAGGGATCGTCGAGGAGCGCTTCCAGCTGCTCGGCGCTGCGCATCGGGCCCGCGAGCTTCCAGACCGCGTCGCGGGTTGTCTCGCTCGGCGGTGCGAAGCGCCACTCGCCCGGCTCGGGGCGCTCGGCGGTCGCGGTCTCGTCGAGTGCGGCCGACGCGGCGCGGCCGCCGAAGACGAAGCACTCGCTGAGCGAGTTGGAGGCGAGGCGGTTGGCGCCGTGCAGCCCCGTGCAGGAGCACTCGCCGACGGCGAGCAGGCCGGGCAGGGAGGAGCGGCCGTCGAGGTCGACCGCGATCCCGCCCATCATGTAGTGGGAGGCGGGGGCGACCGGGATCGGCTCGGCGCTCGGGTCGAGGCCCGCCTCGGCGAGCGACTGGAAGACGTTGGGGAAGCGGGCCGGGTCGAGGCCGCGCAGGTCGAGCTTGACCGCGGCGGTGCCGTCGACCTCGAGCCGCTCGAGGATCGCCGCGGTGACCGCGTCGCGCGGAGCCAGCTCGTCGGTGAAGCGCTGCCCGGCGGCGTCGAGCAGCGTCGCGCCCTCGCCGCGCACCGCCTCGGTGATCAGCAGGCCGTCGAAGTCGGTCCCCGGGAGCGCCAGGGCGGTGGGGTGGAACTGGCAGAACTCGAGGTCGGCGAGGTCGGCTCCCGCGGCCGCGGCCATCGTCGGCCCGGCGCCGATCGCGCCGCGCGGGTTGCTCGTCCGCCGCCACAGTGCTGCGGCGCCACCGGTGGCGAGGACCGTGGCCGCCGCGCCGATCCGCCCGTCCTCGACGAGAACCCCGTGGCAGCGCGTCCCATCGCTCCACAGCGCCGTCATCGAGGCCCGCTCGCGGACCTCGATCCGCGCCTCGGCGGCGACCATCGCGGCGAGCTTCGAGGTGATCTCGTGGCCGGTGGCGCTGCCGCCGGAGTGGACGATGCGGCGGCGGGTGTGGCCGCCCTCGAGGCCCAGCGAGAGCTCCCCGCCGGGCTCTAAGTCGAAGAGCACGCCGCGCGAGCGCAGCTCCCGCACCGCCGCGGGCGCCTCCTCGACCAGCACCTGCACCGCGGAGGGACGGCAGAGCCCGCGCCCCGCGGCGATCGTGTCGGCGGCGTGCCGGGCGGGCGTGTCGCCGGGCTCCAGCGCCGCGGCGAGCCCGCCCTGGGCCCAGAAGCTGGCGCTCTGCGAGAGCGGCGTGCGCGAGACGAGGCAGACCTTCCCGCCCCCCTCGGCCGCCTGCAGAGCCGTCCAGAGCCCGGCCGCGCCGCCGCCGACGACGGCGACGTCGAACTCGGCAGCCGCTGTTATCGCCGGCCCGCCTCTCGGCGGATCGAATCGATCTGACCGCGCAGCCAGGCCGCCGCCGCTTCGCGGGCTCGGGCCGTCGCGTCGGCGATCGACCCCTCGGCCGCCGCGGCGCGCCTCTCGGCTTCCGCGATCCGCTTCTCGGCCGACTCGGCCTGGGCCTCGATCTCGGCCAGGCGCCCCTCCGCCTCGGCGACCACCCGGTCCTTCGCCTCGCGCTCGCGGCGCAGCTCCTCGGCGTGGGCGGCGCGAAGCGCCTCCAGCGCCTCGGAGGCGCGGGCGCGCTCCAGCTCGAGGTCGGTCTCCAGCGCCTCGATCTCGGCCGCGACCCGCTTCTCGGCCTCGCTTGCGGCCGCCGCGGCCTCCTCCAGCCGCTGCTTCGCCAACTCGACCTGGGCGCCGAGGTCCTCGCCACTGGGCTGGCCTGCCGGCTCGCTCATCCCGCTCAATCTATTACGGCGCTGGAGAGGACGGCGCGGTAGGCCTCGATCGTGCGCTCGGCCATCCGCCCGGCGGAGAGCGTCGCGGCCCGGGCGGCGCCCTCGACCCGCGGGTCGGGCGATTCGAGCAGCGGCATCGCCGCGGCCTCCCAGGCGCCGAGGTCGAAGGGCGCGCAGAGGGCGCCGCGCACCCCGCCGAGCGCGTAGGGGGCGACGCCCACCGGGGTCGAGAGCACCGGCACGTCGCAGGCGAGCGCCTCGACGCAGGTGAGGCCGAAGCCCTCGTAGTCGGAGGTGACGATGACGGCGTTGGCCGCGTTGACCCAGAGCGGCATCCGCTCGGGCTCGATCGCGCCGCCGCTGAGCAGCTCGGCGCCGCAGGCGCGCGGCCAGCTCGGCGGCGCGGTCGTGGCGCTTCTCGGGCCGGGCCGGGTTGGCCGGGAAGAGCAGGTAGCGGCCGTCGGGGTCGAGGCCGAGCTCGCGCCGCGCCTCGGCTCGCGGCAGCGCCCGGAAGCGGCCGAGGTCCGGGCCGCAGGGCAGGACCGCGGCGCCGGGCACCGCCGGCAGTCCCGGCCGCTCGCCCTCGGGCCCGAACAGCGCTCGCGAGACCGCGGCGACCAGGTCCACCCGCCAAGCCAGTCGGCGTGACATCGGCCCGACCAGCCAGTGGCGCACGTCGGTGCCGTGGAAGCTGACCACCAGCGGCCGCGCCCCGGCCAGCCGCGCGCACCAGCCGGGCAGCCCGTAGTGGGCGTGGACAAGGTCGAAGCGCTCGCGCCGCAGCAGCGCCGCAGGCGCCGGGTCGCCGGCAAGTACCGGCGCGAGCCCGCGTGGAAAGTCGAACACCTCGACCTCGACCCCGAGCCGCCGCATCTCCTCGACCTGGTCGCGCACCCAACGCCCCCGCTGCGGGGCGGAGGCATCGGGCACGAAGTTGGTGACGACCAGCACTCGCACCTGCGAGAGGCTAACCGCCGAGGCCGCCGCCGGGCTCAGGCCGCGCGCTGGGCGCCGGAGAGGATCGCGCTCAACTCGGGGCCTAGCTCGGCGAGGCGCTCGGCTTCGCCGGCGAGGACGCGGGCGCCGACGAAGCTGAGGGTCGCGTCGATCATCCGCTCGTCGAGGCCGGGCGGGCGGACGGCTTCGCTGCGTGGGTCGCGGCCGGCGTGCAGCATCGCCGCCAGGCGCCCGATCAGACGACGGCGGGCGGCGGCGACGGCCACGCCCTCACGCGGCGGCTGGGTGCTGAGCAGGACCGCTGCAGCCGGCTCGGCCGAGAAGCAGGCCAGCGCCGCCTCGATCCCGGCCTCGAGCGGCGCCGTCCGCTGATCCCGCTCGGCGCAGGCCGCTTCGATCCGCTCGCAGAGGCGCTCGCCGAAGCGGGCGCCTCGGAGCGCGCCCAGGCCGAAGCGACGCTGAAGGCTCTCCAAGGGCGCCGACCTCAGCGACCCGCTGACCGGCTCGCTGCTCTCGCTGCGGGTCCACGGCGCCAACGCCTTTGCCCTCTTCTACGGCCCCGGCCACCAGCAGTACATGGTGCCGATGAACGGCGAAGGCGGCGAGTGGCGACCCACCCAAGTCTTCGCCCACCTTCAGGTCGCCGCCGGCGTTGCCGCGGCCACCTACGCGGCGCTCGACTAGGAGGTAGGGCCTCCAATCCGAACCCAGTCGAAGGGCTCGGCGATCTCGTTGTAGCGACGCTCGAACTCGTTGAGGGTGCGGGCGACCTCGGCGGTGCTCTGGAAGTCATTGGGGTCGAGGACCTTGCGTTGGATGATCGAGTGATAGGTCCGCGTAGAGGTCGAGCACCCGGCCCGCCTTCTCGAGGAAGTCGGGGTCGCGGGAAAAGATCCAGGAGCGCTGCTGCCAGGGGCGGATCGCGTTCTCGGCAAGCCAGCGCCCGATCGTCGAGGCCGATACCTCCGAGACGCCGCGTTCGCCCGATCGGGGGCCATGTCGACGCGCTCGGCGATCTTGCGGTTGGTGTGGCTCTTGGCGGCCAGCAGCACGAGCTTGGCGCGGACGGAGGGACCCGATCCCCACATCATCAAGGGAGTCCCGGTGCACCTCAGGGACATCAACGCCTACGTCCAGTCAGGAGTAACCTTCTCACGCAGGCAACACTCAACACTCGCCCGGTGACGCAGAATGCCAGCCTGCCGCTTAGCTAAGCTAAGCTAGGCCGTCAGCGATTCGACCGCGGTGCGCAGGCTCGCCGGGTCGACGGTGGGGAATCGGAAAAGCTCTGGCTCGGCTCCTTCAAACAGTTCGAGCAGCTTCGTGGGCTCGACCTGCCCGTCGCTCACCATGTTTTTCACGTCTTCCATATCGAGCTCGAAGCCGCGCTCCAGCTTTGAGAGAGCTTGCGAGTAGGGGTCGAAGTCGAAGACCTCCAGATTCCCCTCGCGGAAGCGAAAGCGCGATCGGTCCTGCCAGTCCGCCAAGGGGGGCAGGAAATCGAGCGGCGAGGCGAGCTCGACATTGACCGAGAGACGCTCCTTGATCTCGGCTATTCGGCTCAGGGCGGCATCGGAGTCCGGCTCGAAGCGCACGTCGATGTCGACGGTCGAGTCCCTCCATCCTTCGAGGACGGCGGTTGCGCCACCGGTGAGATACATGCGGGTGCCCCGCGGCACCGCCCGCCCCAACTCCCGGGCAAGGCGCCTGATCCGATCGGCGTCAGCCGATTCGCGCACGTTCCACGGCTCCCGCGAAGCTGACGACACGCGCGAGGATCGCGTTGTATCGGGAGTGGGCCCCGTCGCCGAGCTCGGCGCTCAGCTGGTTGTACAGCTCGTGCGCGGCCGGAGCGCTCCCCGCGGCGCTGGGAGCATCGAGCCCGGCGCGCCGCAGGCGCGGTGCGGCGCACTGGACCGCACTCGCGTTGACGCTCCTGCGGCCGGCCTCGAGGTCGGCGATTCCCGGCAGCACGATCTCCGCCCCGGGGAGGCTTTTGAATTGCTCATTCGCCATCGGCGCAAGCGTAAAGGCTCTGGCAGAGGAATTCCTCAGCTATCCCTGCGCAGAGATGTGACACTCGCGTCTTGTTCGGCGCGTCGCGGCCCTTGGGCATCGGCCTCCAATCCGCGAACAGGAGGCACCGCTATCATTGCTATCATCATTTCTTCAATGGCACAGCTCTTGGTACGCAACATCGAGGCGAAGGTGGTTCGCGAGCTGAAGGTTCGCGCTGCTCGCAATGGTCGCTCTGCCGAGGAGGAGCACAGAGAGATCCTTCGCGGTGCGTTGGGGCAGGCAGGCCCTCCGACCTCACTTAAGGCGCTGTTGCTCAGGATTCCCGATGTTGGCGAGGACCGGGACTTCGAGAGGCCTCGTGACCGTGGTCGCTCTGTTGAGCTGTGAGCTACCTGATCGATACCAACGTCATCTCGGAGCTGCGCAAGGGGCAGCGCGCCGATCCGGGCGTAGCCTCGTGGTTCGCCGGCCTTGCCGACGACGAGGTCTTCCTCAGCGTTCTCACGCTGGGTGAGATTCGCCGCGGCATCGAGAGCATCCGGCGCCGGGATCCCAAGGCGGCGGCAGCCCTGGACAGTTGGCTGGGTCGGGTCTCGGAGACGCACAGAGAGCGTGTCCTGCCTGTCGACCGCGCGATCGCCGAGGAGTGGGGGCGGATGAACGTGCCGGACCCGCTCCCAGTCGTGGACGGCCTGCTCGCCGCGACGGCGCGGGTCAACGGCCTCACGCTTGCCACTCGCAACGTCGCCGACATCGCAGGCACCGGCGTCGATTGCGTGGACCCGTTCAGCGGTTCCTCAGGAAACTAGGCACACAACCGGCACACTCGCGTCTTGTTCGGCGCGTCGCGGCCCTTGAGCATCGGTCTCCAATCCGCGAACAGGAGGCGTTTCGATGCTTTACATGCTGATGGGGTACCTGCACGCCGCGATCGAGGGCCGGGTGCGGGCGATCCGCTCGCTGGCCGGCGAGCGGGGGCAGGGGACGGTCGAGTACGTCGGCCTGATCCTGCTCGTCTCGCTGCTGATGGTCGGGATGGTGGCGGCGATGAAGGGTTTCAACGGGAAGCAGGGGACCGAGCTCGCCGACGTGATCATCAACAAGATCAAGGAGGCGGTCGACAAGGTGGCCTTCAAATGAGGGCGGCGCTGGAGGAGGGGCGGCCCGCGGGGGTCGCCCCCGCGTCGCTGCCGCTGCTGAGCCGCCTGGTCGATTCCGTGCAGGTGCCGATCGGGCGGATTCCGTCCGGGGCTGGGCGTACGCTGTATTACAGCATGAGGCATCGAACGCAGCTATATCTGGACGGGGGCCAGTACCGCTGGCTGAAGCAGCGCGCGGGCGAGGCGGGCAGCATCGCGGCGGCCGTGCGCGAGCTGATCGACGCCGAGCGGGCTCGCGGCGTCGATCCCGCCGTCGACCCGCTGCTCAGCTACCTCGTCGACGAGGCGCCCGGCCGCGGCCGCGAGGGGACCAGCGTGAGCAGCCTCGACCGCGACCTCTACGGGCCATGAAGTCGGTCTTCATCGACACCAGCGCCTTCGTCGCGCTGCGCAACTCCGCCGAGGCCGAGCACGAGCGGGCGCGGTCGGCGCTGGGCGAGCTGATCGCCGAGGGCGTCGCGCTCTTCACCTCGAACTACGTCTTCGCCGAGACCTATACGGCGCTGATGGTGCGGGTCGGCCGCGGCGAGGCGATCGAGTGGGGCCGGCGCTTTCGCGGCGGCGGCGCGATCGACCTCGTCCACCTCGACCGGCCGACCGAGGAACGCGCTTGGGAGATCCTCGAGCAGCACGACGACAAGCGCTGGAGCTACGTAGACGCAACCTCCTTCGCCCTGCTCGAGCGCGACGGAGCCAACGAGGCCTTCGCCTTCGACGCCCACTTCCTGCAGCGCGGCCTTCGGGTCGTGCCGGGCGCCTGAGGCAGACTCGGCGGGTTTATTTGATGTCGCACGACACAGGAGATATTCTTATGCTTGAGATGGGTTTGAAAAGCAAGACGGTTGCCGCCAATGACGTTCGTGTTCCGACGCCGATTCGGGGAACCGCAATGCGCGTTACGCGCTACAGCAAGGATCAGTCAGTGATCCTGCATCCTGCTGACTTCGAGGAGCTGGTTGCACGTGACGAGCTGATCGAGCAGGCATGCCGGCTGAAGCCACTCAAGATCAGCGACGCCGCCCACCGAGCTCATCTCGAGGAGGACCGGAGTAGCGGCAAGCCGATCGAGGATGCCGAGACTCTGCGAAAGCTCTTTGGCTGATGCCGGGGCCCCTCGGCTCTGTCTACAGAGCAATCGCGCCATTTTCGCTCGAACCGCCATTCCGGCTGTACGCGGGAGAAGACCAACCGCCGGTGACCGTCAACGAGACGCCGCAGATCACCGATGCAGACGGGGTGGAGCTCACGGTACTCGTGCCTGTCAAGGCGCGGCCCGTCCTTGTGATCACGGCGCCAAGCGCTCGCTACGGTGAGGTGTTGGTGCTGCGGTTGCGCCGTTTTTCTCGGATGACCGCGGGCGAGCAACGTGCCGTCCGTTCCGATCAAGATGAGGGCTTTTTCCACCTTGATCCCGACCGGTGCCATGGACTCGAAGAGGAGAATGCCGCGATCATCGCAACGGCAACGCGCCTGTCGGTTTCAACTCTCGATTTGGCGCGGCCGCTGGGGCGGCTGGACGGCGACGAAATCCGGATCATTCACGAACGGTTCGTCCGCGCCCATCGGCTCGACCTTGGGGGAATGATCGGCGAGAGGGCTCGCGGGCTCGTGGACGGATTGCCATAACGACGGCGCTGTACTAATAGGGAACTTCTTGACTGTTCAGGCGTTATCGGCCTATGCTGCCGCCAGGCTCGCGAGGCGCCCGGAGTCCATCGAGCGTCGAAGGGCTACCCCCAGTGGGCAGGGAGGGTCGCGGTTGCCGCGGCCCTTCCGCGTTTGCGGGGGCGGATATTCGGCGCCGCTGACTTAGACTCGCGGCACGATGCCCGACTCCCGCAGCTACGACCGTGCTCCCGCCGACATCCGGCCGGTCTCGATCGACCCTGAATTCGTCGACACCGCCGACGGCTCGGCGCTGATCACGTTGGGCCGCACGAGGGTGATCTGTACCGCCTCGGTCAACGGCTCGGTGCCGCGCTGGATGCAGGGACGGGGCAAAGGCTGGGTCACGGCCGAGTACGCGATGCTGCCCGCCTCGACCGGCGATCGCAAGGTGCGCGACATCGCCAAGGGCAAGCAGGACGGGCGCGGGGTGGAGATCCAGCGCCTGATCGGGCGCTCGCTGCGGGTCGTCGTCGACTTCAAGGCGCTTGGCGAACGCAGCGTCTACGTCGACTGCGACGTGCTGCAGGCCGACGGCGGCACCCGCTGCGCGGCGATCACCGGCGGCTACGTCGCCCTGCGCCTGGCGCTGCAGAAGCTGCTCGGCGCGGGCGAGGTCGAGACGATGCCGCTGAACGGCTCGATCGCCGCGGTCAGCGTCGGCATGGTCGGCGGCCGCGCCCTCTGCGACCTCGACTACTCCGAGGACTCCAACGCCGAGGTCGACGCCAACGTGGTGATGACCGGCGACGGCGGCCTGGTCGAGGTGCAGGCGACGGCCGAGCGCACGCCGCTCTCGCGGGCCTCGCTCGACGAGCTGCTCGGCCTTGCCGAGTTGGGGATCTCCCGCCTGCGGGGGGTGCAGGAACGGGTAGCGGGCGGCGAGTAGGCAAGCTTGATCTTCGCCACCGCCAACAAGCACAAGCTGCGCGAGATGCGCGAACTGCTGCCCGAGAGCGCGCTGGAGCCGCTGCCCGCCGGGGTCGAGCTGCCGCCCGAGGAGGGCGAGTCCTTCGCCGAGATCGCGCTGGAGAAGGCGCGTGTGGCGTACGCGGCCACGGGCGAGCCCGCCATCGGCGACGACTCGGGCATCGAGGCAATGGGGCTGGGCGGCCGGCCCGGGATCCACTCGGCCCGCTACGGCGGCGCCGGCGCCACGGACGGGGAGAACTTGGCGAAGCTGCTGCGCGAGGTCGCCGCGGCCGGCGAGGACCGCCGCGCCGCCTATCACTGCGCGTTGGCGCTGGTCGAGGCCGACGGCTCCGAGCGGGTCTTCGAGGCGCGCTGCGAGGGCCGCCTGATCGAGGCGCCGCGCGGCGCCGGCGGCTTCGGCTACGACCCGGCCTTCGTCCCCGACGACACCGGGCCCGAGGATGAGCGCACGATGTCTGAGCTGAGCCAGGCGGAGAAGAACGAGATCAGCCACCGCGGCCGCGCCGCACGGGCGCTGGTCGCCCACCTCGGCGCCGGCAGGGCGACGCCCGGAGCGAGATGATCCGCACCAAGAGCGGCGCGGCGGCGCTCTCGATCGCCTCCAACGCGCTGCTGATCGCGATCAAGCTGGCCGCCGGGGCAATCACCGGCTCGATCGCGATCCTCACCGAGGCGATCCACTCGCTGATCGACCTGGTCGCCTCGGTCGTCGCCTTCGTCTCGGTTCGCAAGGCCGACGAGCCGGCCGACGCCGGCCACCCCTACGGCCACGAGAAGGTCGAGAGCCTGGCGGCGACGATCGAGGGCCTGCTGATCCTGCTCGGCGCCGCGATCATCATCTACGAGGCGACCCACCGGCTCGTCGTCGGCGCCGAAGTGGAACGGCTCGGGGTCGGGATCGCGGTGATGGGCTTCTCGGTAGTGGCCAACCTGGTCGTCTCCACGGTCCTCTCGCGCCAGGCGAAGGCGCACGACTCGCCCGCCCTGGAGGGCGACGCGGCGCACCTGCGCACCGATGCGCTGACCTCGGCCGGCGTCCTGGTCGGCCTCGGCCTGGTCCAGGTCACCGGCAACGCCGCCTTCGACTCGATCACCGCGCTGGCCGTCGCGGGCGCGATCGTCGCCGCCGGCGTCCGCATCGTCAGGCGCTCCTCCGGCGTGCTCGTAGACGAAGCGCTGCCCGGCGAGGAAATGGACCGGATCGAGGCCGCGATCGCCGCCGCCCGCACCCCCGAGGTGGCCGGCTACCACAAGTTGCGCGCCCGTCGCGCCGGCGCCCGCCGCTACATCGACCTCCACGTCCAGTACCGCTCCGGCACCAGCCTCGAGCGCGCCCACGAGCTCGCCCACGCGATGCGCGACTCGATCGAGGCCGACATCCCCCGCGCCGAGGTATTGATTCACGTAGAGCCCGAGACCTCCCTACGAGACCCCGAGCGAGCCCGCCAAGGCCCCTTCCGCGCCGGCTGATCCCCGGGTGCAACGCGTTATCCCCTCGGCAGGAGGAGAAAACGTTGCACCCCAGCTTGGGTAGCGGGTGGGCGGCGAGGTGCAACGCGTTGTCCCCCTCCCAAGGGAAGAAAACGTTGCACCTCTGGGGGTCAGGGGGACGGGAGGAGGTTTACGGCTGCTGCCAGGCCCACGGCGCCCACCGTTATCGAGTAGCCGGTGTAGCCGCTGATCGCGAAGAGGACTACGGCGATCGCGCAGATCGAGACTACGACGATCCAGGAGGCTCGGGCCAGGGACACGGCCCGCTATTTTGGCCGAGATGCCCGACGGTGAGACGAGCGGTGTGGCTGCGGCGCCTGGGGGCGATGCCGCTGCGTCGGCGCTTGCCTACCTGACCGAGATGTCGCCCGACCTGCGCGGCGGCGCGATTCTCGGCGCCGACGGTGCCGTGCTCGCCGCCAGCGACCAGCCGAGTCGCTGGCGCGAGGACGCGGCGGCGCTGCTCGAGGTCGCCGACCGGGCGGACGGCGAGCCGGTCGAGCAGGTCCACATCGCCACCGAGCAGGGCGAGGTCTTCGCCCTGCGCCACGCCGGGCTTGCCGCGGTGGCGGTTACCGAGCGCTTCGCGCTCGCCTCGCTGATGTTCTTCGACATGCGCTCGGTCCTGCGCGACCTCGCCGCCGGCGACGGGAGGGCGGGCGGATGAGCTTCCGCTGTGCGGTTGCCTTGCTCTTTGCGGATAAGGAACAGTGGAGCTTGTGAGTCCGCCTAAGCCGCACCGCGTCCTGCTCGACCGCGTCTCCGGCTACGCCGACGAGGCGGCGGCCTACATGCGCCGCCGCCGCGTTTCCCGCCGGCCCTTCGCCCGTCTCTACTACCCGGGCGGCCGGGCCGGCGACCACGCGACCGACTCGCGCGTCGGCGGCGAGCTGTTCGTCGCCGCCGGGCGGCTGATCGAGGTCGCCGGGAAGCGACCGAAGCCGTGAGCGGCCCGATCGAGCCCGAGGTCGCCGAGCGGGCGCTCGTCCGGGCGCTCGCCAATGGCGGCGAGTTCGCCGAGGTCTTCGCCGAACGCAACGCCGGCCTGACCATGGCGATCGACGAGTCGCGGGTCGAAGCGGTGCAGTCGGGCGCCGCCGAAGGCGCCGGGGTGCGCGTGCTCAGCGGCGGCACCACCTACTACTCCCACGTCGACGGGCTCGACCCCGCCGACATCGAACGCGCCGCCGACGAAGCCGCCGCGGCGCTGCGCTCCGGGCGGGCCGAGCCGCGCCCGCTGCATGCGGTGGCCACCAGCCCGTTCCCGATCGAGCAACGCCCCGCCGAGGTCCCCGCCGAGCGCAAGGCGGCGCTGCTGCGCGAGCTGGACGAGCGCGGGCGCGGCGCCGGCGAGGAGATCGCCCAGTTCATGGCCTCCTACGCCGAGGTCCGCCGCGAGGTCGCCGTCGCCAACTCCGAAGGCCTCTTCGCCGGCGACGACCGCACCCGGGTGCGTATCGGCGCTCAGGCCGTCGCCCGCCGCGGCGACGCGGTCGAGACCGGCGCCGAGACGCTGGGCGGCCACCGCGGCTTCGAGCTCTTCGACGGCGACCCCGGCGCGATTGCCGCCGAGGTCGCCCGCAAGGCCTTGGTCCTGCTCGACGCCGGCCCGGCCCCGGCCGGCTCGATGCCGGTGGTGGTCGGCGGCGGCTTCGGCGGCGTCCTCTTCCACGAGATGACCGGCCACGGGCTGGAGGCCGACCACGTCCAGAAGGGCGCCAGCGTCTACGTCGGCAAGCTCGGCGAGCGCGTCGCCCAGCCGCTGCTCACCGCCTACGACGACGGCCGCATGCCGGGGGAGTGGGGCAGCGACGCGATCGACGACGAGGGGGCGCCGACCCAGAAGACGATGGTGATCGAGGAGGGCCGGCTCGCCGCCTACCTCTACGACGGGCTGACCGCCCGCCGCGACGGCGTCGCATCGACCGGCAACGGGCGCCGCGAGAGCTTCCGCCACCTGCCCGTGCCGCGGATGACCAACACCTACATTGCCCCCGGCGAGGCCGAGCCGGAGGCGATGATCGCCGAGGTCGAGAAGGGCTTCTACGCGGCTTCCTTCGCCGGCGGCCAGGTCGACCCGGCGACCGGCGACTTCGTCTTCGGCGTCTCCGAGGGCTACCTGATCGAGGGCGGCAAGGTCACCCGGCCGTGCCGCGGCGCCACCCTGATCGGCAACTGCCTGGAGGCATTGGCGGCGATCGACGCGGTCGGCAACGACTTCGAGATGAAGACCGGCGTCTGCGGCAAGGCGGGCCAGAAAGTGCCGGTCGGGACCGGCCAGGGCCACGTCCGGATCGAAGCTATGACCGTGGGGGGGACCGAGGTTTGATCGAGCCGGCGCGGCGCGCGGTCGAGCGGACGCTGGCGGCGGGGGCGAGCGACGCCGAGGCCTACGCCTCCGAAGACGCGGGCCGCGAGGTGCGTACCCACGGCGGCGAGGTCGAAAGCCTGACCGCGGCGACGCAGCGCGGGATCGGCGTGCGCGCCTGGATCGGCGCCCAGGTCGGCTACGCCTTCGGCACCGACCTCTCCGAGGCCGGGATCGAGGGGTTGGCCGGGCGCGCGGCGGAGGCGGCGCGGGTCGCCGACGAGGACGAGCACGCCGGCCCGCCGAGCGCCGCCGGCGCCGCGACCGAGCTGCAGCTGAGCGACGCCTCGATCGCCGAGTGGACGGCCGACCGCGTCGCCGGGCTGGCGCTGGCGATCGAAGCCGCCGCGCTCGCCGCCGACCCGCGGATCGCCGGGGTCGAGCAGGCCGTCTACGCCGACTCCGCCGAGCGGATCGCGATCGTCTCCTCCACAGGGATCGCCGGCGAGTTCGAGCGCTCCAGCTGTTACGGCTACGTGCAGGCGCTGGCCGAGGGCGACGGCGGCCGCGAGACCGGCCTCGGCTTCGACATCGCCCGCGGCCCGGCGGCGCTCGACCCGGCCGCGATCGGTCGCGAGGGGGCCGGGCGGGCGACCGAGATGATCGGCGCCGGCAAGCCCGAGTCGCGCTCCTGCCCGGTTGTCCTCGACCCGACCGTCGCCGCCAGCTTCGTCGCCCTGATCGGCAACGGGCTCAGCGCCGGGACGGTGCAGCGCGGCCGCTCCCCGTTCGCCGGCCGGCTCGGCAGCGAGGTCGCCGACGGCGCCTTCGTCCTGCGCGACGACGGCCTCGACCCCGACGGCTCGGCCTCGGCCCCCTTCGACGGCGAGGGCGTGCCGCACCGCCGCACCGCCCTGATCGAGGGCGGCGCCCTGCGCACCTACCTCTACGACACCTACACGGCGCGCCGCGGCGGCGCCGCCTCGACCGGCAGCGCCGGCCGCGGGGGCTACCGCTCGCAGCCCTCGGTCTCGAGCTCGAACCTGATCGTCACCCCCGGCACGCTCGGCCTCGCGGAGCTGCTGCGCGAGGCGGGCGAGGGCGTCCTCGTCACCGACGTCGCCGGCCTGCACTCGGGCGTCAACCCGGTCACCGGCGACTTCTCGGTCGGCGCCTCGGGGCGGGCGATCCGCGCCGGCGAGCCGGCCGAGCCGCTGCGCGAGTTCACGATCGCCGGCGACCTGGTCTCGATGCTGCAGGCCGTCCGGGCGGTCGGCGCGGAGCCGCGCTGGGTCCCCTTCGGCGGCTCGGTCAGCACGCCGCCGCTGCTGATCGGGGCGATGACCGTCGCCGGTTCCTGAGTCCCATGCGCTTTACGGCCGTCCGCGCTGTTAGATTGGCGCCGATTTCAACCACCCATGACGGAGGAGCTTCGACGTGACTAAGGCTGAGTTTCTGGACCAACTTGCAGGCGACGAGCGGCTGGGCAGCAAGAAAGCCGCCAGCGACGCTGTCGACGCGGTGCTCGACGCGATCACCGACACGCTGAGCAGCGGCGGCGAAGTCAGCTTCACCGGCTTCGGCAAATTCCACGTCGCCGAGCGCGGTCCGCGCCAGGGCGTCAACCCCCGCACCGGCGAGCGGATCACGATCCCGGGCGGCAAGGTGCCGCGCTTCTCCGCCGGCTCGGCCCTGAAGACCAAGGTCAAAGGCTGAGCGAGGTTCCCTTCGCGGATCGGCTCGCGGCGCTCGTAGAGGAGCGCCGCAGCCAGGTCTGCCTGGGTCTCGACCCCGACCCGTCGAAGCTCTCCGGGGGCGGGACGGACGTTCCCCCGGCCTCGGTCGCCGAGCATGCGGCCGAGGCGGTCGCCGGCCACTGCCGCTCGCTGATCGAGCGCGCCGGGCCGGCCTGCGTAGCGGTCAAGCCGCAGCTGGCCTGCTTCGAGCGGCTTGGGGCACCTGGCTGGGCGGCGCTAGCCGAGGTCTGCGCGGCGGCGCAGGAGGCCGGGCTGCTGGTCCTCGCCGACGGCAAGCGCGGCGACGTGCCAGTCACCGCCGCCGCCTACGCGCAGGCGCTGGTCGGCGAGACGCCGACGCCGTGGGGCCCGGTGGCGGGGCTCGGCGCCGACGCCTTCACCGCCAACCCGCTGCTCGGCGCCGACGCGCTGGAGCCGCTGGTCGCGGCGGCGCAGGCCGCCGGCGCCGGGGTCTTCGCCCTGGTGCGGACCAGCAACCCGGGCGCGGCCGACGTGCAGGACCTGCCCAGCCCGGAGCGGCCGCTGCACGAGAGCCTCGCCGGCCTGGTCGACGGCCTCTCCGACCGCCTGCTCGGCGAGTGCGGCCTGAGCGGGATGGGCGCGGTCGTAGGCGCGACCGCGCCGGAGCACATCGCCCGCCTGCGCGCGCTGATGCCGCGCTCGATCTTCCTCATCCCCGGGGTCGGCGCCCAGGGCGGGCGGCCGGAGCTGCTCGGCGCGGCTTTCGCGCCCGGCCGCGCCGCCGCGCTCATCGCCGCCTCGCGCGGGATCGCCGCGGCGGATGACCCGGCGGCCGCGGCGGAGAGCCTGCGGGCGGCGGTTTGGGACGTTTCGACCGCCTAGAACGCCGCTGACCGTATATACGATCCCGGGCGACCATTCGATCGCTCGTCACGTCCAATGAAAACGCGCTCATCAGCCCCCGCCCGCGTCGCCGCGGTGACCGCCCTCGTGGTGGCGTTCGCGATCGCGGTCGTCGCGATCGGCGGCGCCCTGGGCGGCGGCTCGAACGGGTCGGATCACAAGCATGGCAAGGCGTCGCATCGCGCCAGCCAGCCGAAGCGCAACGTCCCCGCGGTCTACGAAGTGAAGAGCGGCGACACGCTGATCTCGATCGCTCACCACAACGGCGTCACCGTGCACCGGATCGAAGCGCTCAACCCCGAAGTCGACCCGCAGATCCTGATCGCCGGCGAGAAGCTGAAGCTGAAGTAGCGCGACGACTCGCCGGCGCGGTCCTGGTAGCGATCCTGCTGGCGCTGGCTCTGTTCGCGCCGGCCGGCGCCCTGGCCAAGGGCCCGCCGGTCGAGGCGCGTGCCTGGGCGCTGATCGACGCCCGCACCGGCGAGGTGCTGGTCTCCCACGCCGGCAGGCGCCGGCTGCCGATCGCCAGCACGACCAAGCTGATGACCGCCTACGTGGTCCTGCACGAGCTGCCGCTGCGCCGGATCGTGCGCGCCGCGCCCTACGAGGCCGAATACGGCGAGTCGTTGCTCGGCCTGCGTCCGGGGCAGCGGATCAGCGTGCGCGACCTGCTCTACGGCCTGATCCTGCGCAGCGGCAACGACGCCGCCTACAACCTGGCGCTGGCCGCGGCGGGCTCGGAGCGGCGCTTCGTCGTCCAGATGAACCATTACGCCGCGGCGCTGGGCCTTTCCGACACCCACTACGCCAACCCGATCGGCCTCGACCAGCGCGGCAACCACTCCAGCGCCCGCGACCTCGCCACGCTGACCCAGCACCTGCTGCGGATTCCCGTCTTCGCCCGCATCGCCGCCTCGCGCAGCGCGGTGCTGCGCAGCGTCCGGCCGCGGCGGCGGATCGCGACGATCAACGAACTGCTGCGGATGGCGCCCTGGGTGACCGGGGTGAAGACCGGCCACACCTTCGGCGCCCTCTACGTCCTGGTCGGCTCGGGGCGGCGCAAGGGGGTCGAATTGATCTCGGTGGCGATCGGCGCTCCCACCGACGAAGACCGCTTCAGCGACGACCTGCGCCTGCTCAGGTACGGCTTCGCCCAATACAAACGGCGGCGGCCGATCCACGCCGGCGCCGCCCTGGCCGAACCGTCGATTCGCTACGCCGGCGGCGAGCTGCCGCTGCGCGCCGCCCGCACGGTCGCGGTCGGCCTGCGCAGCGATCAGCGGATGACCGTCACGGTGCGGGCGCCGCACGAGGTCGAGGGGCCGATCCGGCGTGGCGCGGCGCTGGGCAGCGCGACCGTCTTCGTCGACGGGCTGCGCGCCGCCGTGGTGCCGCTGAAGGCCGGCCGGGCGGTGCCGAGTGCGACGACGCTGGAGCGGGTAGGTAGCTTCGCGAGCGACAATTTGGCCTGGCTTGTGCTGGCGGCGTCCGCGATACTGATCGCGGCAGCTTTTCTGCTCAGGCGTCTATCCCGATGATCCTCACCGTCACCCTAAACGCCGCGATCGACCGCACCGTCGCGGTCCCCAACTTCCGCCTCGGCCACCGCCACCGCGCGGTCGAGAGCCGCACAGTGGCCGGCGGCAAGGGGATCAACGTAGCGCGGGCGCTGAAACGGCTCGGCCGGCCGGTGATCGCCGCCGGCTTCGCCGGCGGGCCGACCGGCACCCGCGTGCTCGAGCAGCTGCACGAGGAAGCGGTGCTGACCGACTTCACCCGGATCGCCGCCGAGACCCGGATCAACCTCGCCGTGGTCGACCCGACCTCGGGGGAGCAGACGGAGATCAACGAGCGCGGGCCGGCGGTCAGCCGCGAGGAGGTCGAGGCCTTCGTCGAGCGGCTCGGCTACCTCGCCGACGGCGCCAGCCTCTGCGTGCTCGCCGGCAGCCTGCCGCCGGGTGCCGGCGACGACCTCTACGCCCGCCTGGTCAAGGACCTCGCCGGGCGCGGCGTGCCGGTGGTTCTCGACGCCGAGGGCGAGGCGATGCTGGCGGGGGTGCGGGCGGGCGCCTCGGTCGTCACGCCGAACGAGCGCGAGGCCGAGGAGCTGGTCGGCCAGGAGTTCGCCGACCGCGACGACCTCGTCCTCGGCCTCTCCGAGCTGGTCCGCCTCGGCGCGGTCGAGGCCGCGATCACACGGCCCGACGGCTGCGTCGCGGCGGTCGGCGAGGGCGCGGAGCGGCGCTTCGTCGAGGTCCGCACCGAGTCGCTCGACCCGGTCTCCACGGTCGGCTCCGGCGACGCCTTCCTGGCCGGCTACGTCGCCGCCCGCTACGACGGCCGCCCGGCCGACGAGTGTCTCGCCTACGGGGTGGCCTGTGGGGCCGAGTCGACCCAGCACTTCGGCGCCGGCGTGGTCGACCGAAATCAGGTCGAGCGCCTCCTCGGCGAGGTCCACGTCCAGGAATTGGAGGTCCCCGCCGAAGTGTAGGCTGGGTTCTCAACGCCACCCTGGAGGATTAATTGGAGATCGACATCGGTCGAGGCAAGAAGGGGCGGCGCGCTTACGGATTCGACGACATCGCGATCGTCCCGTCGCGCCGCACCCGCGATCCCGACGACATTGACATCAGCTGGACCCTGGGCCCGTACCGCTTCGAGCTGCCGCTCGTCGCCTCGGCGATGGACGGCGTGGTCAGCCCCGACACCGCCGTGCTCGTCAACGAGCTGGGCGGGCTCGGCGTGCTCAACCTCGAGGGCATCTGGACCCGCTTCGAGAACGCCGAGGAGAAGCTGGAGATGGTCGCCGCCGCGCCCGTGCACGAGGCGACGCGGATCATGCAGGAGATCTACGCCGAGCCGGTCAAGCCGGAGCTGATCGGCAAGCGGATTGCGGAGATCAAGGAGCGCGGTGCGGTCGCCTGCGGCTCGCTGACGCCGCAGAAAGTGCGCGAGCACTACGAGATCGCGGTCGAGGCGGGGATCGACATCCTCGTCATCCAGGGCACGGTGATCTCGGCCGAACACGTCTCGACTACGGTCGAGCCGCTCAACCTGAAGGAGTTCATCGCCGAGGTGCCGGTGCCGACCGTGGTCGGCGGCTGCGCCTCCTACTCGACCGGCCTGCACCTGATGCGGACCGGGGCGGTCGGCGTCCTCGTCGGCGTGGGGCCGGGCGCCGCCTGCACGACCCGTGGCGTGCTCGGGATCGGCGTACCGCAGGCGACGGCGATCGCCGATGTCGCGGCGGCCCGCTCGCAGCACATGCTGGAGACCGGCGAGTACGTCAACGTGATCGCCGACGGCGGCATGCGCACGGGTGGCGACGTCTCGAAGGCGATCGCCTGCGGGGCGGACTCGGTGATGGTCGGCTCGCCGCTGGCCCGCGCCAAGGAGGCTCCCGGCCGCGGCTTCCACTGGGGGATGGCGACCTTCCATCCCTCGCTGCCGCGGGGGACCCGCGTGACGACCAAGCAGGACGGCACGCTGGAGGAGATCCTGCTCGGCCCGGCCCAGGAGAACGACGGCACCTTCAACCTGATGGGCGCGCTGAAGACCTCGATGGCGACGTGTGGCTACGAGGACATTCGGTCGTTCCAGCGGGCCGAGGTCATGGTCGCGCCGGCCTTGATGAGCGAGGGGAAGAAGCTGCAAAATGAGCAGTCGGTGGGGATGGGGTCGAATGGCCGGGCAGCGGTCTCCGCGGGGGTTGCGGTATCGGATGACTGAGGGTTCCGGGCCGGCGGGTCCTGTCGCCGCAGGGGACCCACCGCCCCTTCCGGTAGCTAAAGCTTCCTCAGGGGCGGTCCCCCCTGCGACGCCACCCGCCGGCAGGAACGCGGTCGAGGAGATCCTTGTCCTCGACTTCGGCGGGCAGTATTCGCAGCTGATTGCCAGGCGCATCCGGGAATGCGGGGTGTTTGCGGAGTTGCTTCCGTCGACGACGCCGCTGGCGACCATCCGGGAGAGAGCTCCTAAGGGACTGGTGCTTTCTGGTGGGCCCGCTTCTGTCTATGAGCAGGATGCGCCCTCGTTTCCTACTGAGCTGTTGGATCTGGGGATTCCTCTGCTGGGGATCTGTTATGGGATGCAGGCGATGGTTCAGGCGCTTGGGGGACGGGTTGAGGCGGCTGAGACTGGGGAGTTTGGGCGGACCGATTTGACGCTGGTCGATGGGGGCGGGCACCTTCTTGCCGGGTTGCCCGAGGAGCAGCACTGTTGGATGAGCCATCGCGATGCGGTGTTCGAGCCGCCTGAGGGGTTTACGGCGCTTGCCTCGAGTCCGGGGTCGCCGGTTGCGGCCTGCGAGTTCCCCGAGCGGGGGTTGTACGGGATCCAGTTTCACCCCGAGGTCGTCCACACGCCCTACGGGACGGAGATCCTCACTCGGTTCTTGCGGGACGTGGCGGGCTGCGAGCAGCAGTGGTCGCCGCAGTCGGTGATCGAAGAGCAGGTCGCCAAGATCCGGGCGCAGGTGGGGGAGGGGCGGGTGATCTGCGGGCTCTCCGGCGGGGTCGACTCGTCGGTCGCCGCACTGCTGGTCCACCGGGCGATCGGCGAGCAGCTGACCTGTGTCTTCGTCGATCACGGCCTGATGCGGCTGAACGAGGCCGAGCAGGTCGTCTCGGCCTTCGAGCAGTTCGGCATCCCGCTCGTCCACGTCGAAGCCGAGCAGCGCTTCCTCGACAAGCTGGCCGGCCACGACGAGCCGGAGCGCAAGCGCAAGATCATCGGGGAGGAGTTCATCCGCGTCTTCGAGGAGGAGGCGGAGAAGCTCGAGGACGCCGCCTATCTAGTCCAGGGCACGCTCTACTCGGACGTAATCGAGTCCGGCGGCAGCGAGGGCGCGGCGACGATCAAGTCCCACCACAACGTCGGCGGCCTGCCCGAGGACCTCGAGTTCGAGCTGGTCGAGCCGCTGCGGATGCTGTTCAAGGACGAGGTGCGCGCCGTCGGCGCCGAGCTGGGCCTGCCCGAGCGGATGGTCTGGCGCCAGCCCTTCCCGGGACCGGGCCTGGCGATCCGCATCGTCGGCGGCGAGGTCAACAGGGAGCGGCTCGACATTCTTCGCGCCGCCGACGCGATCCTGCAGGAGGAGATCCGCGCCGCCGACCTCTACCGCCGGCTCTGGCAGTCCTTCTGCGTGCTGCCGGTCGTCCGCTCTGTCGGAGTCCAGGGCGACGGGCGCACCTACGCCTACCCGATCGTGATTCGCGCCGTCACCTCCGACGACGCGATGACCGCCGACTGGGCCAGGCTCCCCTACGACCTGCTGGAGAAAGTCTCCAATCGGATCATCAACGAGATAGCCGACGTAAACCGCGTGGCGCTGGACATCTCCTCAAAGCCCCCGGCGACGATCGAGTGGGAGTAAGCCGCGAGTGCCGGGAACGATCCCGGCAGGGGTTCCACTTAACTTTTTCGGTGTGACGGCGTTGGGCTGGCGCCCGAAGCGGTCGACGAAAAAGTACAAGACGTTTCACCCCTGCCGGGATCGTTCCTGATGGCGTTTGCCCTCTCGATTGCACTGCTGGCCCTGGCGCAGGCGGCCTTGGTGGCGCTGCCTGCATCGCGGGCGCGGCCAGCTTGGGTGGGGCGGCTCAACAGCCCCTGGTGGGCAGCGATTCCTGCGCTGTCTATTGCGGCCGTAATCGCGGTCGTCGAACTTGATTCCGACTCGGCTACCTGGCTTTCGTACCTCGCGCTTTTTGCCGTACCACCGTTTGCCGCCTTCGCCCTCGGGACTTTGCTGCGAGGGTCGCGGCCGGCGTGGTCGCTGTTCGCCGTGGTTCTGTTCGCGCTGGCGTGGACTACACCCGGTTCGCTTGCCGGCGAGGCGGCCGCGACCGCCCTTTCGGGCCTCGCCTGCATCGCCCTCGGCTGGCTCCTGGTCTCGGCGGTGCCGGCCTACTGGCTGCGCCTCGGCGTCTACGCGATGGCGGCGATCGACACCTGGTTCGTGGCGACCGACCTCCTCCAGGGCCCCAACGCGGTCCTCAGCGTCGCAGCCCCGGCCGGCGGCCTGCCGCGCCTCCAGGCAGTCCACTTCGGCGCCGCCCAGATGGGCTTCGGCGACCTCTTCATAGCCGCTCTGGTCGGCTGCCTCCTCGCGCGCACGCGGCCGGGCCAGCTCCGGGCGGCGGCCCTGGTCGCGGTTCTGGCCCTTGCCTTCGACCTGCTCTTCTTCACCGTGAACGAGCTGCCGGCCACTGTGCCGGTGGCCGTTGCGCTTGCTCTCGCTCAGCGCACACCCGATGTCCGCCGACATCGCCGTCTCACCAGAGTGTCGTGACCGGCGCAAAGGCGCGCATAGCCGTGTCGGCTGTGACCAAGGTGAGGTTGAGCTCCAGTGCGGTGGCGACCAGGAAGCGATCCGCCGGGTCCTGAGATTTGAAGCCCTCGAGCGCCTCGCTGCGAAGGGCGACGCTGTGGTTCAGCGGCGCTGCCGTCGGCGTGGACCTGCGCAAGGCGTCGAGAACCCACTCGCTTGGGGAGGGTTTCAGCGCGATCCGGCCCTTGCGGGCCAGGACCAAGGTCTCCCAGGTTGAGATCGGCGAGAGGAACAGTTCGTTCTGGCGATCGGCTATTGCCGTCTCGGCGCCATTCGACAACCGCTCCGGCTCGAGCAGCCTCCAGAGCCAGACGTGGGTGTCGAGCAGGAGCCTCACCCCCGCAGGGCGTGCCACTCGTCAGGCTCGACCGCAGGGGCGATCAAATCGTCGCGAATCTCACCGCGGTTGCGCATCGTCCCGAGCCAGTCATCCGAGCGTTTCGAGTGCACTTGGGTGAGCTGGGCAACGGCCTTGCCGCGCTTGGTGATCACGATCGGCTCGCCGGATTCGCCCACCTCGTCAAGTAGGCGCAGGCAGGTCTGCTTGAACTCTCCAGCGGGGACTGTTCTCACGGGCAACCGACTTTACCATGGACATTGAACATGGACATATCCGGCAAATGGCCGGGCTCACGCTGAAAGAGCTTGGCGGCTATCATGCCGGGGCCGCTGGGCGCTGCCCGCGGCTTTTCGCTGATGAAGACCTATGTAGCCACACCCTCCGACCGCCAGCGCGACTGGTATGTCGTCGATGCCGAGGGGCAGACCCTGGGCCGCCTCGCGACCCGGATCGCCGACGCCCTGCGCGGCAAGCGCAAGCCCGAGTACACGCCCCACATCGACACCGGCGACTTCATCGTCGTCGTCAACGCGGAGAAGATCCGCGTCACCGGCGACAAGCTGAACCAAAAGCGCTACTGGCGCCACAGCGGCTACCCGGGCGGGATCAAGTCCCGCACCCTGGCGGAGATGCTCGACCGCCGTCCCGAGGAGGTCATCCGCAAGGCCGTCAAGGGGATGCTGCCGCGCAACCGGCTCGCCCGTCAGCAGCTGACCAAGCTGAAGGTCTATGCGGGCCCCGAGCATCCGCATGAGGCGCAACAGCCCAAACCGATGGAGATACAGACTTGATCGACGAGCCGCAGGACAACGAGAACGAGACTTCAGAGGAGCCCGAGGCCGTGGAGGAGACTCCGGCTGAGAGTTCAGAGGCCCCGGTCGAGGAGCCTGTTGCGGAGGAGCTTCCTGAGGCCGTTGAGGAGCCCAAGCCTGAGAAGAAGAAGGACGTCATTCCTGGGGCCGATCTTGAGCCGATTGCCGTCGAGCCTGAGGAGCGGCCGCTTAGTGCCGAGGAGCAGGCCCGGAAGGAAGCTGAAGAGGAAGAGCGGGCGCAGCGGGAGGCCGAGCTGGTCGGCGACGCTGTCGAGGAGCCCGCTCCCGCCAGCCGCGCGCCGGCGAAGCTGGAGGGCGACGCCCGCTATCTCGCCACCGGCAAGCGCAAGACCTCGATTGCCCGCGTGACCCTGCTGCCGGGCAGCGGCAAGATCGAGATCAACAAGCGGGAGCTGGCCGAGTTCTTCCCGCGTCCCCTGCATCAAACGATGGCGGTGCAGCCGCTGACCATCACCGGCTATGAGGGCAACCTCGACGTGCGCGTGCGCGTCCACGGTGGCGGCATCAGCGGCCAGGCCGGGGCGGTGCGCCACGGCATCGCCAGGGCGCTGACCGAGATCGACCCCGAGCTGCGCGGCGAGCTGAAGCGCCGTGGCTTCCTGACCCGCGACGCCCGGGCCAAGGAGCGCAAGAAGGCCGGCCTAAAGAAGGCCCGCAAGCGGCCGCAGTTCTCGAAGCGCTGAGGCCCCCTCTGTGACGAGCGGGCGCAAGCTCTTCGGAACCGACGGGGTCCGAGGGGAGGCTGGGACCTTTCTCACCGCGGAGCTGGCGACGGCGCTCGGCCGCGCCGCGACGGCATCGCTGCAGGCGGAGCGGCCGCAGGTGCTGATCGTGCGCGACACGCGCGAGTCGGGGCCGATGCTCGAGTCGGCGCTGGCGGCGGGGATCGCTGCCGCGGGCGGCGACGCGCTGCTCGGCGGCGTGCTGCCGACGCCGGCCGCGGCGATCCTGGTCAAGCGGCTGGGACTCGACCTCGCCGCGGTCGTCTCGGCCTCGCACAACCCCTACCGCGACAACGGGATCAAGTTCTTCTCGGCGCAGGGGACGAAGCTCGACGACGAGGCCGAGGCGCGGATCGAGTCGCTGATCGACGCCGAGCCCGGCGCTGCCGAGCCCGGTCACGTGCGTGAGCTGAACGGCGGCCTCGAGGACTACCTGCGGGCGCTGCAGACCGCCTTTCCGCTCGACCTCGGCGGCCGCCGGGTGATGCTCGACTGCGCCAACGGCGCCACCTTCCGCGCCGCCCCGATGATCTTCGAACGACTCGGCGCCACGGTCGAGACGCGGGCTGTCGACCCAGACGGCCGCAACATCAACGACGGCTGCGGCTCGACCCACCTCGACGGCCTGGCCGAGGCGGTCGTTGCCTCCGAGGCGACGGTCGGCTTCGCCTTCGACGGCGACGGCGACCGCGTCCTCGCCGTCGACGGCAGCGGCCGCACGCACGACGGCGACGAGCTGATCGCCCTCGCGGCGCGCGGCATGGCGGCGCGCGGCGAGCTCGGCGGCGGGGTGGCGGTGACGGTGATGAGCAACTACGGCTTCCACCAGGCGATGGAGGAGGCCCGGATCGAGGTCGCGACCGCCCAGGTCGGCGACCGCTACGTCCTCGACGAGCTGCGCGAGCGGCGCTGGGCGCTCGGCGGCGAGCAGTCCGGCCACATCATCGACACCCGCTTCGTCGCCACCGGCGACGGGATCGCGGCGGCGCTGATGACGATGCGCGAGCTCGGCGATCGGGAGCTGGCCGCGGTCGCACCGATGGAGAAGCTGCCGCAGACCCTGGTCAACGTCGAGGTCGCCGATCGCGGCGCGATCGCCGGGGCCGTGGCGGTCTGGGAGGCGGTCGAGCGCGAGGGCGAGGCGCTGCAGGGACGCGGCCGCGTCCTGCTGCGGCCGTCGGGAACCGAGCCGCTGGTGCGGGTGATGGTCGAGGCGCCGAGCGCCGAGGAGGCCGACGCCGTCTGCGAGCGTCTTGTCACGTTGGTGCGCCAAGAGCTGGCCTGAGCCGGCCGGCCTCTACCCTTGATCGCCTCCTTATGTGCGGAATCGTCGGATATGTGGGCAAGCGCCCCTGCTTGGACCTCCTGGTCGCGGGGCTGGAGAAGCTCGAGTACCGCGGCTATGACTCGGCCGGCGTCTCGGTGATCGACGACGGGCGGATCGAGAGCGTGCGGGCGGTCGGCAACCTGGCCAGCCTGCGCGCCGCGATCGAGGCGGGGTCTGAGAACGGCGGTCGGATAGCGGTTGCCGCGCCTCCTGCCACCACCGGCGTCGCCCACACGCGCTGGGCGACTCACGGCCGCGTCACCGAGGAGAACGCCCACCCGCACAGCGACAGCTCCGATCGGGTCCACATCGTCCTCAACGGGATCGTCGAGAACCACGCCAAGCTGCGCCGCCGGCTCGAGGGCGAAGGCCAGGAGTTCAGCTCGGAAACCGACGCCGAGGTCGTCGCCCACCTGATCGCCAACCACTACGACGGCGATCTCGCCGCGGCGGTCCGCGCCGCCTTCGCCGAGCTGCGCGGCCACTACGCCTTCGTCGCCATGCACGCCGATCAGCCGGGCCTGCTGGTCGGGGCGCGCAAGGAGTGCCCGCTGGTCGCCGGCGTCGGTGACGGTGAGAGCTTCCTCGCCTCCGCGATCCCGGCCTTCCTGGCCGAGACACGTCAGGCGGTCGCGATCGAAAACGACGAGATCGTCACGATTGATGCCGAGGGAGTGCGGATGACCGACGCCGAGGGCGTCCCGGTCCAGCGCGACGCCGAGGAGATCGAGTGGGACGAGGAGGCTGCCGAGAAGGGTGGCTATGAGACCTTCATGCTGAAGGAGATCCACGAACAGGCCGACGCCGTCGCCGAAACGATCGCCGACCGCCTGCCCGGCGACGAGGGCGTCGATCTCTCCGAGGTCGAGCTCGACGACGCCTACCTGCGCGAGCTGAAGCGGATCGTGATCGTCGCCTGCGGCACCTCCTACCACGCCGGCCTGATCGGCCGCTACGCGATCGAGGAGTGGGCGCGGGTGCCGGTCGAGATGGACATCGCCTCCGAGTACCGCTACCGCAACCCGGTGATCGGGCACGGCGACCTGGTGATCGGGATCACGCAGTCGGGGGAGACCGCCGACACCCTGGCGGCGATGCGGCTGGCCCGCGAAAACGGCGCCAAGGTGCTGGCGATCACCAACGTGATGGGCAGCCAGGCGACCCGCGACGCCGACGCCGTCCTCTACACCCGGGCCGGGCTGGAGATCAGCGTCGCGGCGACCAAGACCTTCGTCGCCCAGGTCGCGGCGATGTACCTGATCGGCCTGCGCCTGGCCGAGCTGCGCGGCACGCTGGACCCGGCGCGCCTGGCCGAGCTGGTCGGCGAGCTGAAGGCGATCCCGTCGAAGATCGAGACCACCCTCGCCGCGATCGAGGACCCGGTTCGCGCTGTCTCGGAGGCCCACCACGAGGAGCAGTTCTTCCTCTACCTCGGCCGCCACATCGGCCTGCCGGTTTGCCTCGAGGGCGCCCTGAAGCTGCAGCGAGATCTCCTACATCCCGACCGACGCCTACGCCGCCGGCGAGATGAAGCACGGCCCGATCGCGCTGCTCGACGAGTCGACCCCGGTGATCTGCGTGGCAACCGTGAGCCCGGTGCTCGACAAGGTGCTCTCCAACGTCGAAGAGGTGCGCGCCCGCGGCGCCGCGACGATCGCGATCGCGACCGAGGGCGACGAGCGGGTCGGCGAGGTCGCCGACGAGACGATCGAGGTCGCCCGCAGCGACTGGATCCTGCAGCCGATCCTCGCGGTCCTGCCCCTGCAGCTGCTCGCCTACGACATCGCCCGCGCCCGCGGCCTCAACGTCGATCAGCCGCGAAATCTGGCCAAGACCGTGACTGTCGAGTAACGCCCCGTACCGCTACCCTTCTTGAGCTTATGGTCAAGATTCGTTTTGCCATCTTCTCGACCCTGGCCGCCCTGGCCGCCTTCGCCGTCGCCGGTTGCGGTGGCAGCAGCAGCGCCTCCAGCTCCGGCCCGGCCGATCTCGCCGCTCCCGGCTCGGTCGTCTTCGTCGAAGGCAACCTGAAGCCGAGCGGGGAATTGAAGTCGAACGTCAACTCGGTGGCGAACACCCTTGCCGGCATCGACGACCTCGGCAGCTTCGTCATCTCCGAACTCGAAAGCTCGGCGCGCGGCGAAGGCGAACCGGTCGACTTCGCCGGCGAAGTGGAACCGTGGTTGGGCAAGACTGCGGGGGTCGCCTTCAGCCGGCTCGAAGGCGAAGAACTCTCCGAACCGCTGATCGCGATCGAAACCACGAACGCGAAGGCGACGCAGGAATTCATCGACAAGCAGGCCAAAGGGGGCAAGAGCCCCTACAAGGACTCCAGCTTCGAAGGGGTCGACTTCAAGGTCGGCGGCTCGGAAGGCAACGCGATCGGGGTGATCGGCGAATGGGCGGTGATCGCCGGCGACGAAAAGGAATTCAAAGCCGCCGTTGAAGCCTCCAACGGCGAATCGCTCGGCGGCGAAGATCGCTTCCAGACCGCGATCGACGCGGCCTCCAACGGCAGCATCGCCGACGTCTACGTCGACGTCGGCGCCCTGCTCGAACAGTCGGGCAACAAGGTCGGCTCGCAGGCCCAGGAAATCCTGCAGAGCTCGGGCATTGACCCGAGCGAAGCGACGGCTGTCGCCAGCGTGATTCCCGGCTCCGAACAGATCGAGGTCGACCTGAGCAGCGATCTGGGCGGCGAGAAGGCGCCGAGTGGGGACGTCTCGAAGCTGCTCGGCACATTGCCCGCCAGCTCGGTTGCCGCCTTCGTCGCCTCCGGCTTCGGCGAACAGCTCGAAGAAGCGGTCGACAACCTCGACGAAACCGGAGTGCCGCCCGAACTCAAGCCGGGCGAACTGAAGAGCACGCTCGAACAGGCCGGGATCAACCTCGACAAGATCGCCGCCTCGCTCGAAGAGGCGGCGGTGTTCGTCGAAGGCAGCAGCCAGAGCAGCCTCGCCGGAGCGCTGGCGGTGAGCGCGAACAGCACCGAAGCCGCCAAGGCCGTCGCCGGCCTCGGCACCCTGTTGCGCGGCGCCAGCGTTCCGGGCGTGACGGCGATCAGCGGCAAGGCCAGCGGCTTCTCGGTCCACAGCCCGACCCTCGGCAAGAAGCCGATCGCGGTCATCGCCACGGGCAGCCGGGTCGCGATCGGCTACGGCCTGCCGGCGGCGCTGAAGGCGCTCGGCAGCGGCTCGGGCGAAACGCTCTCCGAAAGCGCCCGCTACAAGGCCGCGGTCGCCTCGCTGGGCAAGACCCCGATCAGCGCCTTCGTCGACGGCCCCGCCGCGCTGCAGCTCGCCGAATCGATCGTGCCGCGCTCGAAGAAGGGCTTCTGGGAAGCGACCCGCTACCTGAAGAAGATCGGCTACATCGCGATCGGCACCGGCGGTAGCGACGAACTGGCGACGGCGAAGCTGATCGCGGGCCTGGAAAAGTAGGCCTGCCGCCGATGGCGCCCGGCGTCGGCATCGACCTGCTGGAGATCGACCGCCTCGAGCGCGCCCTCGAACGCCACCCGCGCCTGGCCGAGCGCGTCTTCACCGAGGCCGAGCGCAAGTACGCCGCCGCCCGCGCCCGTCCCGGCCGCCACCTGGCCGTCCGCTTCGCCGCCAAGGAGGCCGTGGTCAAGGCTCTCGGCCTGAACGGTGGCTTCGGCCTGCGCGAGATCGAGGTCCTCGCCGGCGAGCCGCCGACGGTGCGCCTCTCGGGCGACGCGGCGGAAGCCGCCGGGGGAGCGGGTCGACATCTCCCTCACCCACTCGCGCGAGTTTGCGGCAGCGGTCGCCATCGTCGACACTGCCTGAGATGGAGCCGTGGCTAAGCGCCCTCTATGACGCCGACGGCATTCGGGCGGTCGATCGTTGGGCGATCGAGGAGCAGGGGGTCCCCGGCGAGGAGCTGATGGAGGCTGCCGGGACTGCGCTTGCGGAGGCGGTTGCAGGGCTGGCGCCCGACGGCCCGGTGCGGGTCGTCTGCGGTAAGGGCAACAACGGGGGCGACGGGTTGGTTGCCGACCGCCACCTGACCGCGATGGGCTTCGAGGTGGAGGTGCTGGAGCTCTTCTCGGATCGGTTGCCGGATGACCTCGATGCCTGGTTGGACGGCTCGGGCGCGGTCGTCGATGCGATCTTCGGCACCGGCTTCGCCGGGGCGCCGCGCGAGCCGGCCTTGACGGCGATCGAGGCGATCAACCGCTGCGGAGCCCCGGTCGTCGCCTGCGATATCGCTTCGGGCGTCGACGCTTCGAGCGGCGAGGTCGAGTCGATTGCCGTCGAAGCGGACCTGACAGTCAGCTTCCACGCGGCGAAGATCGGCCACAGGATCGCCCCCGGAAAGTGGCACACCGGCGAGCTGCGGGTGGCGCCGATCGGGATTCCTGCCGGCGCCCCGGGTGAGCCGGCGGCCGGGACGATCGAGCCGGCGGTGCTGGCGCTGGCGCCGCGGCGCGGCGCGCGCTCGACCAAGTTCAGCTCCGGCCAGGTGGCGATCGCCGGCGCCTCACGCGGCCTGACCGGCGCGGTGCAGATGTCCTCGCTGGCGGCGATCCGGGCCGGCGCCGGCTACGCCACCGTGGCCGTGCCGGCCGACCTCGAGCCGATCTTCGAGGCCGGCCGGCCGGAGGTAATGTCGGTCGGCTGCCCCGGCGGCGACGGCTGCCTGGCGCCCGCCTCGCTGAAGCCGATCCTGCGGACCTTCGAGCGCGCCGCGGCCGGGGTGCTCGGGCCGGGGATGGGCCGCGACCCCGGCTCGGTCGAGCTGGCTCGCGCGGCCGCGGCGGCGAACGAAGCACCGCTGGTGATCGACGCCGATGGGCTCAACGCCTTTGCCGGGGCGATCGAGCCGATCGCGGAGCGCACGGCGCCGACGATCCTCACCCCGCACGCCGGCGAGCTCGGGCGCCTGCTCGATCGCTCCTCTGAGGAGATCGCCGCGCACCGCCTCGCCGCGGCTCGTGAAGCGGCCCGCGCCGCGGGCGCCATCGTCGTGCTCAAGGGCGACGACACGATCGTCACCGACGGCGAGCGCGTCGCCGTCAACGCGCTCCCCGCGCCGGCTCTGGCCACAGCCGGCACCGGCGACGTGCTCTCGGGCATCGTCGCGGCGCTGCTCGCCCGCGGCCTCGAGCCCTTCGCGGCGGCCTGCGCCGCCGTTCTGGCCCACGCTCGCGCCGGCCGCGATGCGGCGACGCGCATCGGCGCCGCCGAGTCGGTGATCGCCACCGACGTGATCGACTCGATCCCAGTCGCCCTAACCCTTGACGGCTGATTGTGACTTTGACCGCACTGGGGTGTGGTCAAGTCCACAGTCAGCGATCCTGCCGGTCGAATAACCTCGTGCTTGCCGTGAAGACCGCCGCCGAGATCATGGACGCCGACGTGCCGACCGTCTCTCCCGACGCCGACGCGCGCGCCGCGATCGAACTGCTGGCGAGGACCGAGATGGGGGCGATCCCGGTGATCGACGCGGAGCGCAAGGTTGTCGGCATCGTCAGCGAGTCGGACCTGATCCTCAGCGACGAGGAAGCCGACCTGCACATGCCCCACTACCTCAACATCATGGGCGGCATCGTCTTCGTCGGCTCGATGAAGGGCTTCGAGAAGCGGCTCAACAAAGCCTTCGCGACCAAAGTCTCCGAGCTGATGACGGCCGACCCGGTAGTCGCCGGCACCGAGGACGACGCCGAGGCCGTGGCGAGGACGATCGCCGAGAAGCACCACAACCACCTGCCCGTGGTCGACGGCGAGGGCCGGCTCGCCGGGTTGGTGACGCGGGCCGACGCGCTGTCCGCGCTCGTCGCCGACCGCTAGCCCGATGGCGCGGGCCCTCGCCCGGATCGATCTCGGCGCGGTCGAGCGCAACTGCGCCCGGCTGGCGGCCGAGCTGCGCGACGGGGCCGAGCTCTGCGCCGTGGTCAAGGCCGACGGCTACGGGCACGGCGCCGACGCCTGCGCGAGCGCGGCGCTGGCCGGCGGCGCCAGCCGTCTGGCCGTGGCGACCGGCGCCGAGGCTGTGCAGCTCGGCCGTCGCTTCCCCCAGATCCCCCTGCTGACGATGGGAGCGCTCTCACCCCGAGGACCTCGACGACGCGCTCGCCGCCGGCGCGGAGGTGGCGGTCTGGCGCGAGGGCTTCCGCGAGACGATCAGCGCTCGCGGCCGCGCCCAGGGCAGGCCGGTCCGCGTCCACGTCAAGCACGACAGCGGCATGGGCCGGCTCGGCAATCCCGATCCAGAGCAGGTGCTCGCCCTGGCCCGCGCCTGCGCCGCGGATCCCCAGCTCGAGCTGGCCGGGCTCTGGACCCACTTCGCCACCGCCGACGAGCCCGGCTCCGGCTTCTTCGACGAGCAGCTCGACCGCTTCGCGGCGCTCGCCGAGGCGATCAAAGCCGAGTTCCCAACCGTCGCCGTCCACGCCGCCAACAGCGCCGCGGTCTTTCGCGACCGGCGCTCGCACTTCGACATGGCCCGCTGCGGTGTCGCTATCTACGGCCTCGATCCGTTCCAGGTCAACCCGGGAGAGCGGGGGCTGGAGCCGGCGATGTCGCTGCGCTCCTATGTGGCTGACGTCAAGCGCTTCTCGGCCGGCGACAGCGCCGGCTACGGCCAGACTTGGCGCGCCCCGGCCGACACCTGGGTTGGGGTGCTGCCGCTCGGCTACGGCGACGGGGTGCGGCGGGCCCTCTCCAACAACGCCGAGGTGCTGGTGCGCGGAAAGCGCCATCCGCTCGTCGGCACCGTCTCGATGGACAACGTGACGATCGACCTGGGGCCCGAGACGGCGGTCGAGCCGGGCGACGAGGCGGTGCTGATCGGCTCCCAGGACGGGGAGGCGATCCTCGCCGAGGAGGTCGCCCGGCGGATCGGCACGATCAACTACGAGGTCACCTGCGGGATCTCTGCGAGGGTTCCGCGGGAAGCGGCGTGAGCGTCGCGGAGCAACTCGCCGCGGCGGCGCCGGTCGACCTGGCGCGGCGGGCGCTGGCCGGCGAGCCCGGCGTCTGGATCGTCGGCGGCGCCGTCCGCGACGCGGCGCTGGGGCGCGACGTCCTCGACCTCGACCTGGCGGTCGCCGGCGACGCGTCGGCCGCCGCCAAGGCGATCGCCCGCGAGGGCGAGGGGCACTCCTTCGAGCTCTCGGCCGAGTTCGCGACCTGGCGCGCCGTCGCCGCCGACGGCTCCTGGCAGATCGACCTGACCGCGCTGCGCGGCGAGACGATCGAGGCCGACCTGGCCGAGCGCGACTTCACGATCGGCGCGGTCGCGGTGCCGCTCGGCGGTGGCGAGGCGATCGACCCGCACGGCGGCCTCGCCGACCTCGAGCGCCGCGTCCTGCGCGCGGTCGGCGAGCGCAGCTTCGCCGCCGATCCGCTGCGCCTGCTGCGCGCCGCGCGGCTCGCCGCCGGGCTGGGGCTGGAGGTCGACACCGGCACGGCGGCGCTGGCGCGCTCCGAAGCTGCGCGGGCGGCCGAGCCGGCCGGGCGAGCGCCAGCTGGTCGAGCTGCGCCAGCTGCTCGGCGGTCCGGACCCGTTGCGCGGGTTGCGGCTGCTCGACGAGCTCGGCCTCACCGCCGCCGTCCTGCCCGAGCTGGAGGCGCTGCGCGGGGTCGAACAGGGCCCCAACCACCACCTCGACGTTCACGGCCACACGATCGCGGTGCTGGAGCGCACGCTCGAGGTCGAGGCGGGCCTGGAGCGCTTCGGCGGCGAGCGGGCCGGCGAGCTGGAAGCGCTGCTGGCCGAGCCGCTCGCCGACGAGATCAGCCGCGGCACGGCGCTGCGCTTCGGCGCCCTCCTGCACGACATCGGCAAGCCCGCAACCCGCTCGGAGAAGGACGGCTTCGTCACCTTCATCGGCCACGACCACGACGGGGTCGAGATCGTCGGCGGGATCTGCCGGCGGCTGCGCGCCAGCCGCGGGCTGACTCGGCACCTGCAGGACCTGACCCTGCACCACCTGCGCCTCGGCTTCCTCGTCCACGAGGCGCCGCTGCCGCCGCGGCGCGTCCACGAGTACCTGCGCGCGACCGAGCCGGTCGGCGCCGACGTCACCCTGCTGACCGTCGCCGATCGGCTCTCGGCCCGCGGCTCGGGCCCGTTCGCGACCGAGGAGGCGATCGAGGCCCACCTGGCGCTGGCGCGGCAGATGCTGGCGGCGGCGCTCGACTGGCGCCGTCGAGGGCCCGCCGCGGCCGCTCGTGCGCGGCGACGAGCTGGCGATCGAGCTGGAGATCCCGCAGGGCCGGGAGGTCGGCGAGCTGCTGGCCGAGCTCGAGGCGGCCCAATACGCGGGCGAGATCTCGAGCTGGGAGGAGGCGGTCGAGCTCGCCCGCCGGCTGCACGGCTGAGCCGGGCGCCAGGCGGTCCGCTACGCTCCCCGCCGCATGGGGAAAGAGGAGAAGATCGAGATGGAGGGTGAGATCACCGAGGCCCTCCCCAACACGATGTTCCGGGTCAAACTCGACAACGGCCACGACGTGCTCGGTCACATCTCCGGCAAGATGCGCCGCCACTACATTCGAATCCTGCCCGGCGACCGGGTCAAGATCGAGCTTTCGCCGTACGACCTCGATCGCGGTCGCATCACCTACCGCTACAAATAGGCTCTCCGCCTTGAGCGAGCAGCGTCTGCGAATCAACACCGAGAACGTCGTCCACGAAACGGTCGACGGCGAGCTGATCGCGATCGACCTCAGCGGGGGCAGCTATTACAGCCTTGCCGGCAGCGGTCCGGCGATCTGGAGCCTGCTGCTCGGCGGCGCCACCGAGTCGGAGATCTGCGCGGCGCTCGCCTGCACCCACGAGGGCGATCCCGAGACGATTCGCAGCGCGGTCTCGGACCTGCTCGGCCAGCTGCTGGAGAGCGCCCTCGCCGTTCCCGGCGAGGGCGCGGGCGCCACGGGCAGCCCGGCACCCGAGGCTCCCGCCGAGAAGGCGGCGTTCGAGCCGCCCAAGCTGGAGCGCTACACGGACATGAAGGACTACTTCCTGCTCGACCCGATCCACGAGGTCGAGGCTGCCGGCTGGCCGAAGCCGGCAGCCTGAGCCGGTGACCGGCCAGGCGTTGCCCGCGACGCCGCCGCGCGACCTCGCCGGCGAGTACACGCGGGCCTTGGAGGAGCGCTTCGAGCGTGCTGCCGCGGCGGCCGGCGAGCGCCGTCACGACCTCGAGCTGGCCGGTTTGCGCCTGCGGCTCGTCTTTGCCGGCCCGGCGCTGGAAGACGTGCTGCTGGCGCCCTTCGCCCACCTGGCCGTGGCCGGGCCCGCGCCCGCCGCGCCCGATCTGACGATCCGGATTTTCGACAGCGCCTCCACCGGCGTCGAGGCGCCGCCGCCGGCATGGCCGCCGCTCGAGGCCGCCCCCGGCGCCAACCCGACCGCGCGGCTGCGCTCGGATGTCGCCTGCGTCCTCGCCGCAGCCGGCACCGGCGCGCTGACGGCAGCGCGGCCAGAGCGCGGTGAAGGCCTCTTTTTCCTCCCCGATGCCACCCGCATCGCGCCGATCGAGCGCGCCTCGCCGCTGCGCGAAGCCCTGCAGCTGCTGACGGCGGCACGGGGGCGCTGGCTCACCCATGCCGGCGCCGTCGGCCGTGAGGGGCGCGGCGTGCTGCTCGTCGGCCGCGGTGGCTCCGGCAAGTCGACCCTCGCCCTCTCCTGCGCGCTCGCCGGCCTGGAGATCGTCGCCGACGACTACGTCCTGCTCGAGGGAGGCGCGGCGCGGCGCGCGCACGCGATGCAGTCGACGGCGAAGCTGACCGCGGACAGCGTCGCCCGCCTCGGCCTCGACCCGGCGGCGATCGACCCGGCCGGGTTTGAGCCGACGCTGGAGGGCCCGGCCAAGGCCCTGGTTGACATCGAGACGCTCGCGCCGGGCCGCCTGCGCCGTAGCCTGCGGGTCGCCGCGATCGTCGCCCCTTGCGTCCCCTCGACGCGTTCGACCTTAGGTGCGCATAGCGCAACTAAGGTCGAACGCGGATCACCGGGGGCGGCGAAGCCAGCCGTCCGGTCGATCTCGGCCGCGGAGGGGCTGCGGGCGGTGGCGTCGAGCACGTTGATCCAGGCCAGCTTTCGTAGCGCCGCGTGGCTGGCGGCGCTCGGTGACCTGGCCCGCTCGGTGCCCAGCTTCGCCCTCGACCTCTCACTCGACCCGGCCGCCAACGCAGCCGCGGTCGAGGGGCTGGTGGCTGAGCTTGGCTGAGCCGCTCGTCACCGCCGCGATCCCCGTCCACGACGGCGAGGCGCACCTCGCCGTCGCGATCGAGAGCGTGCTGGCCCAGACCCGGCCCTGCGACCAAATCGTCGTCGTCGACAACGCCTCCGGCGACCGCAGCGCCGAGATCGCCCGCGGCTTCGGCCCGCCGGTCGAGGTCGTCAGCGAGCCGCGCGCCGGGATCGGCTTCGCCCGCAACGCGGCCGTGGGCGCGGCGCGCGGCGATTTCATCTCCTTCCTCGATGCCGACGATCTCTGGGCGCCGGCGAAGACCGAGCTGCAGCTGACCGCCTTCGCTGCCCGTCCCCAGCTCAGCCTCGTCTTCGGCCAGGTTCGGCAGTTCGCCAGCGAGGAGCTGGGCGCGGCCGAGCGCGCCGCCATCCGCCTGCCGGCCGAGCCACAGCCGGGCGCGCACGTCGGCGCGATGCTGGCCCGGCGGGAGGCGATCGAGGCGGTTGGGCCCTGGCCGGAGGACATCGCCTTGAGCGACGGGCTGACCTTCCTGCTGGGCGCCCGCGAGCTCGGCCTCGAGCAGGCGATGCTGCCCGAGGTGGTGATGCTGCGCCGCGTGCACGGCGCCAACAACTCGATCCGCAACCGCGCGGCACGGATCGAGTTCGCCCGCCTGCTCAAGGGCTCGCTCGACCGCCGCCGTGGAGCGGCCCAGTGAGCGAGTCGCTGGGCAACCTGCCCACCGCCGAGCAGCTGCTGGTCCTGCACGCGGCGCTGGATCCGGCTCCCGCCGCCGCGGTGGCCTGGCAACGCTGGCGCCAGGCGATCGAGTTCGACGACGTCGATCACGGCTCGACCCGGCTGCTGCCGCTGGTCTACCGAAACCTCGGCGCCGGGGCCTTCGATGAGGAGGTCGCAGGGCGCCTCAAAGGCCTCTACCGGCGCTCCTGGAGTCACAACCAGCTGATCTTCAAGCGGGCCGCCGGGGCGATCGGCGTGCTCGAGGGCGCCGGCATCGAGACGCTCGTCACCAAGGGCGCCTCACTGGCGCTGCTCTCCTACGGCGACGTCGGCGTGCGTCCGATGGACGACGTCGACGTGCTGGTGCCGCTCGATCGCGCAACCGACGCGATCGAGGTCCTGAGCGCGGCGGGTTGGACGCCCGATCACGAGGATCCGCCGGCCTGGACGCGGGTGCATCACTCGCTCGGCTTCGCCGACTCCGATCACGGCGAGGTCGACCTGCACTGGTTCGCGCTCTGGCAGCCGGCACGCGACGAGCATCTCTGGCGCGCCTCGGTTCCGCTGGAGCTGGCCGGGGCCACCACCCTGGCCCCCTGCCCGGCGGATCAGCTCCTGCTTGCCTGCGTGCACGGCACGCCGTGGAGCCCGCTGCCGCCGTTCCGCTGGATCGCCGACGCGGTAACGGTGATCCGCTCGGCCGGGGAGGGTCTCGAGTGGGACCGGGTCGTCGCCGAGACCCAACGTCGCCGCCTCACCGTCGCCACCGCCGCGGCACTGGACTACCTGCGCGTGGAGTTCGGCGCGCCCGTTCCCGCGTCCGCCCTTGCCGGCCTGGCCGCTGCGCCCACCACCCGGCACGAGCGCGCCGCCTTCCGCGCCGCCTGTCGGCCCGACTCGCCCCTGCGCACCCTGCGCATGGCCTGGGACCGCTACCGTCGCCTGCGCGACCTCGACACCGGCGCGCCACGCCCCCGTGGCTTCGTCTCCTTCGCGCGCCGCTTCTGGGGCCTGGACAGCGTCTGGCAGCTGCCCATGCACGGTCTCCGCTCGCTCAGCCGACGGCGCGAGCGCGCTGGCGCTCGATCCTGGCCTTGAAGGCGCGGAACACGCTGGCGCGCACAGCGGCCACATCCTGGGTGAGGCTCTCCGGATGCACTCGCCGTCGCAGCAGCACCCGCGACAGCTTGGCGATCTCGATGTCGGCCTCGACCGCGCGCATCGCCCAGTCGATGTCCTCGGCCGGGCGGATCGATTCGTCGAATGGGCCGACCTGCACGAAGACCTCGCGCCGCAGCAGCATCGTCATCACATGTACGTCCGGCCCGTCGGAGACCTCGGCCGGGCGGGTCGGCACCGCGGCCCGAGCGCTCGATCCCTCGACCCAGAAGGGCAGTTCGGACCCGGGCTCGACGATCACCTCCTGTTCGCCCATGACGACGCCCACCCCGGGGTTCGCCAGCAGGTGGCCCACCTGGACCTCGAGCTTGTCTGGGGTCATCGCGTCGTCGGCGTCGTGGAAGGTCACGAGGCCACCGCTCGAGGCGGCGAAGCCGCGGTTGCGCGAGGTGGCGGGGCCGGCGTTCTCCTGGGCGATCAGCGTCACCTCGGGGTACGCGGCCGGCCACCTCGGCCGTGGCGATCCCGTCGAGCCGTCGTCGACGACGATCGCTCGACCGGGGAGTAGGTCTGGGCGAGCACGCTCTCGATCGCCTCGCCGACGAAGCGCTCGGTGTTGTAGGCGGGGATGACGACGCTGACGAGAGGATCGGGCCATAGCTGCATCTGCCCGGTGGCGCAACGCGCTGACCCCCCACCAGGGGGATAAGGCGTTGCACCTATGGCTGGAGGTGGCTGCCGATGGCCGCCGGGTCGGGCTCGGCCAGCTCGGCGATCAGGGCCGACCAGGCGAAGTCCTCGGCGCCGAGGCCGGCGCCGGTGCGCGGGTCGTAGTACTCGCGCAGGCCCTCGCGCTCGACCGCGCCGATCAGGCCGTTCGCCAGCCGCGCCGCCTCCTCCTCGTAGCCGAGCCGGCGCAGCCCGAGCCAGACCAGCCAGGCCGAGTTGACCCAGGTCGGGCCGCGCCAGTAGCGGCGCAGCGGGCCGCGGCTGCCGCCGGGCTCGTAGCTCGGCTCGGAGGCGGCGACCGAGGGCGGGGCGACGGGGGTGAGGAACTCGCGCTCGTTCAGCAGGTGCTCCTCGACCAGGCGCCGGCCGATCTCCTCCGGCAGGTCGGGCAGGGCCAGCGGGGCGAGCGCGGCCCAGGTGGTCGCTGCCGGGCCGGGCGCCGCCGGGCTGCGACCCGTCGAGGAAGAGCCCGCTGCGCTCGTCCCAGAGCCGTTCGACCAGGGCCGGCGTCGCCGAGGGCCGCCCAGCGCCTGCAGCGAGAGCGACCAGAGCGTGTTGACGAGGGCCTCGCAGAGCACCGGGCCGCCGCGCGTCGCGGATCCGCCGCGCGTCGAAGCCGAGCCGCCGGTTGCGGTGCACGAGCAGGGGGAAGCCGAGCCGCGCGCAGGCGCGCCAGCCCCAGACCGGGTCGAACTTGGGCGAGGCGTCGAGGCCCGACTCGTCGGGCTGGACGATCCAGAGCAGGCCGTCGCCCTCGAGGTCGCGGTTGGCCTGCGAGCCAGTCGGCCTGGGCGGCGATCCGCGGCTCCCCGGCGGGGTCGCCGACGGCGATCTTCCAGGCCCAGGCGAGCAGCGGCGGCTGGATCGTCTCGGTCTGGAAGGAGTCGGCGCGAGGCGACGTTGTAGAAGGGCAGGCGGCCGAGCGAGACCGGCCCGTCCCAGAAGATCGTGTGGCCGATGAAGCCGTCGGGCGCGCTGGGCGGCGAGCAGGCGTCTCCAGCTCGGCGCGCGAGCGCGCGCCGGGTCGAAGCGCCGCCAGACGATCGCCGCGAAGCAGGAGTCCCAGTACCACTGCCACGGGTAGTGGCTCGGGCTGGGCCGGGTGTAGGCGAAGCGGCGTCCCGTCCCGCTCGCCCTCCAGCCAGTTCGCCGCGAAGCACCCGCTCGGCGATCTCGCGAGCCGCGCTGGCCTCAGCACCGCCGGTGCGGCGCATTTCGCGCAGCGCCCAGGCGCCGAGCACGGCGAGCAGGCCGACCAGGGCGACGATGCCCGGCCAGGTTTCGGCCCAGCTGACGCCGCCGACGAAGCCCTGGCGGGCGGCTTCGATCGACGTCCGTGACCGGGTTGACTTCGGCGACGCGTGCGCATCCACGGCTGCAGCAGCGCCAGCGGCGCGTAGGCGGTGGTGGTGAAGATCAGCGCCATCATCCCCGCCTGCATCAGCGGCGCCGCCGACTGGCTCTTGAAGCGCAGCGCCAGCGCCGAGCCCCAGCAGGCGGCGACGGCCGCCATCGTGGCGACCATCAGGTAGGTGATCAGCAGGCCGTCGATCCCCGGCCAGCCGGCGCCGAGCACGCAGCGCGATCGCGAAGACGAAGGTCGCCGGGATCAGCGCCCGGGCGCTGGCGGAGAGCACCGTGCCGGCGAGCAGGACCCAGCGCGGGGCGGGGGAGACGAGCAGGCGGTCGACCCAGCCCTGCTCGATGTCGCGGGCGAGGTTGACGCCGGTGGCGGCGCCGGTGAAGCCGGCGCCCTGGAGCATGCTGACCGGGACGACGAAGCTCTCGTAGCTGCCGGTGTCGAAGCCCGTTCAGCTGGGTCAGCGCGCCGAACACGCCGTTGAGGCCGAGGAAGAAGATCGTCGGCGCCAGCACGCCCGGGATCGCCGCCCCGGGCACCCGCAGCAGCTCGTTCTTGGCGCGCGCCATCAGCGCCGCGATCGTCGCCAGGTTGGCGCGCCACGCCGGCAGGGCGGCGCCCGACGTCCATCAGCCCACCCTCAGCCGGTGGCGCAGGGCGCGGGCGCTGAGCACGAGGCCGAGCACGACGATCCCGGCGATCGCCAGCACGCGCGTCGCCCAGCGTCGGTCGGCGTCGATCGCCGGAGATGATCGGGTCGCGCATGCCTTCGACGATGAAGCTGAGCGGGTTGTATTCGGCGATCGCCTTGGCCGGCTCGATCATCAGGTCGTCGGGGAAGAAGGCGGAGGAGAGGAAGAGGACGACGAAGACCAGCGGGAAGAGGCCCTGGACGACGCTGGCGCTGCCGGTGCGCAGGGCGATCGCGGCGCCGATCGCCGCCGACCGCCATCGCCGTCGCGGTGACCAGCGCGATCGCGATCAGGGCGCCGGGCACGCCGCTGTCGATGTGGGCGCCGAAGATCAGCCCGATCGCGAGGAACCAGAGCGGCCGAGAAGAGGCCCAGCGCCGCGGTCCCGGCGAGCCGTCCGAGCACGATCGTGAAGCGGGGGATCGGCGCCGCGAAGAGGCGGTCGGTGAAGCCCATCTCGATGTCGACCGCGAGCGCGATCCCGCCGCTGTTGCCGGCCAGCATCAGCGACTGCATCATCGCCCCGGCGAGCATGAACTGGAGGAAGCTCTGCACCGGCGGGAAGCCGGGCAGGTCGATCGCGCCGCCGGCGCCGCCGGTCTGGATCGCCAGCAGCAGGGTGGGGAAGACGACGATCGGCGCCATCAGCTGCGGGCGGCGGAAGGTCTGGCGGATCGAGCGCATGCCGAGCGCCCGCACCACCCGCAGGTTGATCGCGCAGCTCGTTCATGCCTCGACCGGCTCGGCTCGGCGTCGCCCTCTCCTCGTCCTTCGAGGTGGTGGCCGGTCTTGGCGACGAAGACGTCGTCGAGGGTGGGGTGGACCAGCTCCAGCGACTCGACCTCGATCCCGGCCTCGTCGAGCGCCCGCACGACGCGGGGGATGTCCGCGGCGCCGTTCTCGACCTCGACCAGCACCGTCTTGCCGTCCGTCGGCGGCAGCAGCTTGCCGATCCGGGCGCAGACCTCCTCGGCCTCGGCGATCGAGCCCTCCGCGAGCTGCAGCTGGATGTGGGGGTGGCCGATCTCGGCCTTCAGCGACTCCGGCGTGCCCTCGGCGACGATCCGGCCGCTGTCGATGATCGCCGACGTTGTCGGCGAGCTGGTCGGCCTCCTCCAGGTACTGGGTGGTGAGGAAGACGGTCGTGCCCTCGTCGTTCAGCGCCCGCACCTCCTCCCAGATCGTCTTGCGGCTGACCGGGTCGAGGCCGGTGGTCGGCTCGTCGAGGAAGAGCACGCGCGGCTCGTGGACCAGCGCCGCGGCGAGGTCGAGCCGGCGCTTCATCCCGCCCGAGTAGCCGCCGACGCGGCGGTCGGCCGCGGCGGCGAGGTCGACCCGCTCGAGCAGGTCGTCGGCGCGGCGCTTGCCCTCGGCGCCCGGCAGCCCCTGCAGCGTCGCCTGCAGGCGGATCAGCTCGCGCCCGGTCATCAGCGGGTCGAGCGCCGCCTCCTGCAGGGCGACGCCGATCGAGGCCCGCACGGCGCGCGCCTCGCGCGACGACGTCGTGGCCGGCGACGGTGGCCCGGCCGCCGGTCGGCAGCAGCAGCGTGGTCAGCATCCGCACCGTCGTCGTCTTGCCGGCGCCGTTGGGGCCGAGGAAGCCGTAGATCTCGCCCTCGTCGACCTCGAGGTCGACTCCCTGCACCGCGAGCACCTCGCCGAAGGCCCGCTCGCAGCCCCTCGACGACGATCGCCGGCACCTCAGGCCTCCGTCGGCTCGCGCCTGGGCCAGCGGCGGCCAGCGCCTCGACCCAGCGGCGGCCGTTGGCCCGCTCCAGCGCCTCGGCCGCGTCGAGCAGCAGCTCGTCGCGCCCCCAGGCGCGCCTGTAGCTGCAGGGCGATCGGCAGGCTCGCCGGAGCCGAGGCCGACCGGGACGCTGATCGCCGGGATGCCGGTCAGGTTGGCGAGGCCGGCGCCGCGCACGTTGGCCTGGTCGGCGGTTAGCGTGCCGGAGGGAAGCTCGACCAGCGGCGCCTCGAGCGGCGGCGCGACGGCCGGGACGGTCGGCCAGGCGAGCACGTCGACCTCGCTCGAACAGCGCCGCCAGGCGGCGGCGCATCAGGGTGCGGATCCGGTCCGCCTTGCACGCTCGCGGCAGCCGGCAGCAGCATCCGGTACTTGAGGAAGCCGCGGTTGATCGGGCTGATCTCGGGGTCGAGGTCGTTGAGCCGCTCGGGCGTGACCTCGCCGAGGCTCTCGACGTTGGCGATCAGGACGGTCGCCAGCGAGGCCGCGTCGAGATCGGCCAGCTCGACCTCGAGGATCTCGCCGCCGGTCTCGCGCCCGCAGCGCCTCGATCGCCGCCTCGCAGGCCTCGCGGACCTCCGGCGTCGACGTCCTCGGAGACGGCGTCGCGGACGACGCCGATCCGCAGGCCCGGCCGCATCGCCGGCGGCGAGCCGCTCGCCGAAGAGCGTCGAGCCGAGCAGGCGGCAATCGGCGGCGTCGGCGCAGAGCGGCCCGGAGACGATCGTGCGTCGACACGCCGTCCATGTGGTGTCCGGCCATCGCCGAGCGGGCGAAGGTCGGCTTCAGCCCGGTCAGGCCGCAGTAGGCGGCGGGGAAGCGGATCGAGCCGATCCCGTCGGCGCCGACGGAGCCGGCGACGAGCCTGGCCGCGACCGACGCCGCCGGGCCGCTGGAGGAGCCGCCGGGGCAGCGCTCGGTGTCCCAGGGGTTGCGGGCGGCGCCGTAGACCGAGACGTTGCCGGTGCTGCTGGCGCCGAGCTCGTGCATGTTGGCGACGCCGACGATCACCGCGCCGGCGTCGCGCAGGGCGCGGTAGGGGCCGGACTCGCCCGGGGCGGTCGGGGCCAGCATCTCCGCGGCGCCGAAGCGCTGCGCCCGCCAGGGCAGCGGCCACTCGTCCTTGATCACGACCGGGACGCCGTGCAGCGGCCCGCCGGGCGCCCCGGCGAGCATCGCCCGCGAGCGCTCCGGGAAGGTCTCGACGACGGCGTTGATCGCCGGGTTGCGCTCCTCGATCCGGGCCAGGGTCGGCGTCGAGCAGCTCCGCGGGGTCGGCCTCGCCGGAGGCGATCGCCGCCGCCTGCCCGCGCAGGGAGAGGTCGAGCGCGCTCATCGCCCTTCGCGGCGCTCGTGAGAGGTCGGGGTTGCGCTCGGGCTCAAGCTCGCCGAGGTCGAGCGAGAGCATGTGCGCGGATCGCCGGCCAGAACATCTGGTGGGCGGCGCTCATCACCGCGAGCTCGATCTCGTCGGCCTCGATCCCCAGCGAGGCGAGGCCGGCGGGGATGAACTGCTCGGCTCGGTCCGCGGGTCTCCATTCCGGGCGGCAACCCTACAGCGGCGCCGCCTGGCCGGGATCGTGCAAGCGGCGGCCGGGCAGCGCATCCGGCCGCGGCGGGACGGCAGAATCGAGGCCGCAACCCTGGTCAAAGGCTGGGGTTTGCAGCTTGAGATCGTGCTGAGAGCAGTTGACAACCGAATCGCATGGATCGCGCGTCGCAATGGCGCTCGCGCTCGTCTGCGCCCTGGTCGCCCTCGTCGTGGCCGCCTGGCCGGGTGCCGCCGACTCGGCGCCGCTGCGGCGTCGTCGTCCTCGGCAAGACCGCGTCGACGCCGCCGCCATCCTGCCCCGGGCAAGATCGTCAACAACGTCGAGGTCATCCCCTGCCGGGTGGAGGGGCACGTGACCGGCTTCCAGGCGATCGCCGGCGGCGTCGACCAGCCCTACGAAGCGCCCTTCGACGGCAAGATCGTCGCCTGGTCGATCACCCTGGCGCGGCCCTCGCGCACCGATTCGAAAACGACCACGAACGAGGTCAGCTTCTTCAACGAATTCCTCGGCAGCCCCTCGGAGGCGCGGATCGGCGTCCTGCGCCCGGTCGAAGGCTCCAAACCGCCGCAATACACCCTGGTCCGCCAGAGCCCGCTCGAGGTGCTCAACCCCTACTTCGGCAGCAGCCCGATCTTCGCCCTCGAACACCCGCTCTCGGTCCTGCGCGGTCAGATCGTCGCCCTCACGGTGCCGACCTGGGCGCCGATGTTCGCCTTCAACGTCAGCTCCGAAGAAACCTGGCGCGGCAGCCGCCTCGAAGGCCACTGCGCCTCCAAGGAAGACATCCAGGGCGGCCACCCTCAGCAAGGAGTCGGCAAGACCAAGACCTACGGCTGCTACTACTCGAACGCCCGCCTCCTGTACACGGCGACGCTGGTCAAGAAACCTTAGAGCGCTTCTTGGCGGAGGCCGCAGTAAGGGCAGTCGCTGACGTCTAGGCCGATCAGCTGGTCGCAGCGGCGGCAGGCGCGGAGGTTGGCGGGGGTGCGGGGGAGGGACGAGGCCGAGGGGGCGAGTGGTAGGACCATTGCCACCGGCTCCATCTCCTCGCCGGTCTCGCGGTCGAGGTAGACCGAGCCCGGCTCGGCGTGGGCCAGCGCCTCGCGACCCGAGGCCGGGGCGCGCATCCGGTAGAGCTGCTTCGAGTTCACGGCGGCGAAGACTAATAGGTTGGGCGGCCTCGATGCGCGTCCTGATCTTTCACGGCTACATGCTGCGTGGCACCGGCAGCAACATCTACAACCTCAACCTGGCGCGGGCGCTGGCCAAGCTGGGCCACGAGGTCCATCTCCTCTGCCAGGATCGCGAGACCAAGATCGAGGGGGTGCAGATCCACAACCCGGACATTCACGGGTTGCTCCCCGTCTATGTCAAGGACCCCTACGAGGGGTTCGAGGTCAAGAGCTTCCCCGAGCTGACAGAAGAGGAGCTGCGACGCTACATCGACGCCAACGTCTCGGCGGTCCGCGACGTTGCATCCCAAGCTGGGGGCATCGACGCAGCGCTCGCCAACCACCTCGTCATGGGGCCGGCGATCCTCGCTCGGGCAGCCGTGGCTCCCTTCGCGGCCAAGATTCACGGCTCGGCGCTCGAGTACACGGTCAAGCCCAACCCCCGCTTCCTGCCCTACGCCCGGGAAGGCGTGGAAGCCGCCGCGGGCGTGCTGGTCGGGTCCCGGCATACCGCCGAGTCGCTCTGGGAGGCGTTGCCGGACGTGGCGGGACTCGAAGAGAAGACTCGGCTCGGGCCGCCTGGGGTCGACACTGAGGCGTTCCGGCCGCGGGTCCTGTCGCGGGGTGAGGGGGGCCTGCGGGCGGGGGCTTCGCCTCCGTTCTCGGCCCCCCTCACCCCACGCCACCCGCGGAGGATCGTTTTTGTCGGCAAGTTGATCGTCTCTAAGGGTGTCGACCTGTTGCTGGCCGCGTGGCCATTGGTTAGGGCCGAGCACTCGGATGCGAAGCTCGAAATCGCCGGGTTCGGCGAGTACGAGGAGGGCCTGCGGCGGTTGCAGGCGGCGCTGGAGCGGGGAGATATCACCGATGCGCGAGAGGTTGCGCTTGCGGGGTGGAGCATCGAGGGCGGGGAGGCGAAGCCACTGCCGATCCTGTCGACGTTCCTGGCGGACCTGCCGCACGACTATGCGGGAGTTGCTCAGGACGCGGCAGGCTCGGTCGACTTCATCGGGCGCCTGGAGCACGACGAGGTTGCGGAGCTGCTGCCGGGCGCGGAAGCTCTCGTCATGCCGAGCACGTTCCCGGAGGCGTTCGGGATGGTTGCCGCCGAGGCCGCCGCGTGTGGGGTGCTGCCGGTTTCCGCGGGGCACTCGGGGATGCTGGAGGTCTCTCGACAGCTGATGGCGACGCTTCCGGACGGGATCGGCCGGCTCACCTCCTTTCCGGTCGAGGAGGGAGCGGTGGAGGCGATCGCGGAGCGGCTCAACGGTTGGCTGGGGCTGCCCGAGGAGGAGCGCGCTGCAGCACGGGAGACGCTTGGTCGAGACGGCTCGGCGGCTTTGGAGCTGGGAGGGCGTCGCCCGGGGAGTGCTGGCTGCCGCGGCGGGCCAGGAGCCTGAAAGCTTCCGGCCGTCGCTTCAATAGAATGCCCGCCGCCTCATGTACGGCCGCCTCCCGATAGCGAAGATGCTCGCCGCGACCGTCGCGCTTGCCGCGGCGATCTCGGTGGTGATGGTCTCGATCCACTGGGACGGCCAGCAGGCCTCGACCGCGGCGCCGAAGATCGACGACCTGCTCAACGTGATGATCGTGCTCTCGCTCGTTCGTCTTCTCGCTCGTCTGCGTGATGCTGTTCTACGCGCTGTGGAAATTCAAAGCCAAGCCGGGCGACGAATCCGACGGCGAGCCGATCCACGGCAACACCCGGCTCGAGGTCGCCTGGACCGTGATCCCGACGATCATCGTCCTCTTCGGCGCCGGCTACAGCTGGTCGGTCCTGCACGACATCGAACAGCCGGCGAAGAACGCGATGACCGTCGACGTCTTCTCCCAGCAGTACGCCTGGAGCTTCGGCTACCCCGGCAAGGGCGACGTCTACGTGCAGGGCGAAATGCACGTGCCGGTCGAACCGCCAGATCCAGTTCAAGATGCACGCCCAGGACGTGATCCACTCCTTCTGGGTCCCCGAGTGGCGGATCAAGAAGGACAACGTGCCGGGGATCACGACGACCGCGATCGTGACGCCCGGACAGGCTCGGCACCTACCAGCTGATCTGCACCGAGCTCTGCGGCTTCGGCCACGCCTCGATGCGGGCCAAGGTCGTGGTCGAAACGCCGGCCGACTTCCGCAAATGGGTCGCCGGGCTGAAAGAAACGGTGCCGGCGGCGCTGAAAGAGTCGATCGTCCAAGACACTGAGACCAACCCGGTGCCGCTCAGCGCCGGCGGGGCATAATGGAGGCCTTCTGATGGTGGCTGCGATCAAGCGACCGGGATGGATTCGCGGAGCGCTTGGCGCGCTTCTCGGCGCCGCCTTCGGCTTTGCGCCTCGTCGTCGCGCTGCGCAAGGCCTCGGGCCTGCCGACCTTCCAGACCGAACAGACCGGCTACCCGCAGGTCGTCGTGCCGCTGATCACCGGCCCGCTCGGCTTCCTCGCTCGGCTTCGGCTGCTTCGACTACTGGCTGCGCTGGGCGGCCGGCATGCCGACGATCCCCGAGGACCACTCCCAGCACGGCGCCAAGAGCTGGAAGGACTACTTCCGCTTCAACACCGATCACAAGGTGATCGGCATCCAGTACATCTGCACCACCTTCTTCTTCTTCTTCGCGGGCGGGCTGATGGCGATGCTGATCCGGGCCGAGCTGGCCCAGCCCGGCACCCAGATCGTCGACGCCGGCCACCTACAACAGCCTCTTCTCCACCCACGCGACGCTGATGATCTTCGTCTTCGTGATCCCGGTCTTCGCCGGCATCGCCAACTACGTGCTGCCGCTGATGATCGGCGCGCCGGACATGGCCTTCCCGCGCCTCAACGCGCTCAGCTTCTGGATGCTGCCGATAGCCGGGCTGCTCTTCATCGGCAGCTTCCTGGCGCCGGGCGGCGCCTTCGACGCCGGCTGGACCGGCTACGCGCCGCTCTCGACCGGGGCGCCGCTCGGCCAGTCCTTCTTCAACCTCGGCGTCCAGTTCGCCGGCGCCTCCTCGATCGCCACAGCGCTCAACTTCCTGGTCACGATCATCACGATGCGGGCGCCGGGGATGACCTTCTGGCGGATGCCGCTGCTGGTCTGGGCCAACCTCTCGACCTCGCTGCTGGTCGTCGCCGCGACGCCCTTCATCGCCGGCGTCCAGTTCATGGTCCTCTTCGACCGCGCCCTGCACACCAACTTCTTCCAGTTCGCCGGCGGCGGTGACGTCGATCAGCTACCAGCACATCTTCTGGTTCTACTCGCACCCGGCCGTCTACATCATGATGCTGCCCGGCTTCGGGATCATCAGCGAGGTCATCTCGACCCACTCGCGCAAGCCGATCTTCGGCTACCGGCTGATGGCGCTGGCGCTGATCGGGATCGTCGTGCTCAGCTACTCGGTCTGGGCCCACCACATGTTCGTCGCCGGCATGTTCAGCTGGCTGCGGGTGCCGATGATGATCACCACGCTGCTGATCGCCGTGCCGACCGGGATCAAGATCTTCTCCTGGCTGGGCACGCTCTATTTCGGCAAGATCCACACCTATTCGACCGCGATGCTGTTCGCGCTCGCCTTCATCGTCACCTTCACGATCGGCGGGATCAGTGGCGTGATGCTGGGCATGGTGCCGATCGACATCCACGTCTCCGACACCTACTTCATCGTCGCCCACATCCACTTCGTCCTCTTCGGCGGCTCGGTCTTCACGATCTTCGCCGGGATCTACCACTGGTTCCCGAAGATGACCGGGCGGATGTACGACGAGAAGCTCGGCCGCGTCCACTTCTGGGGCACCCTGATCGGGACCTGGGGCACCTTCATCCCGATGCACTGGATCGGGATGGACGGGATGCCGCGGCGCGTCGCCGACTACGCCTCCCAGTTCGGCAACTGGAACCTGCTGATCAGCGTCTTCGCCTTCTTCCTCGGCGCCATCCAGCTGGTCTTCCTCTACAACATGATCGTCAGCTGGCGCTTCGGCCCGCGCGCTGAGGCCAACCCCTGGCGGGCGAAGTCGATCGAGTGGCTGGTCTCCTCGCCGCCGCCGATCTTCAACTTCCCCGAGATCCCGCGCGTCGTCGGCGGTCCGTACGAGTACGGCGTCCCCGGCGCCCGCCACGCGATCATGGCCGGCGAAAGCGCCGAGGTCGAGAAGCCCGAGCCCGCCGTGGTGGGGACGACATGAGCGAGAGCTCCCGAGGCCGTCCCCTGCTCGTCTTCCTCAACGAGGTGGCCGGAGGCCGCAAGCTGCTGAAGGCGGTCGGCGAACGGGCGGAGAAAGTGCCCTTCGTCGCCGTCGCCGCACCCCAGAACCAGCCGGCCGTCGGCCAGCTGATCGACTCCGGCGAGCTGCGCGACGCGGCCCGCGCCCGGGTCGAGGTGACGATGTCGATCCTCTCCGAGTACGGCCTCGAATCGGTCGGCGAGGTGATGGACCCCGAGCCGTCGCTGGCGCTCGACGACGCGGTGCGCGCCCACGAGCCGGGCGAGGTTCTGCTCTCCTGTGCCGCAGGCACGCGCTTTGGGTTCACCCGCAAGGATCTAGTCGCCTGGGCGACCGACCGCTTCGAGCCCGAGGTCGCGGTCACCCACATCCCGGTGCGGATCGAAGACGACTCGGTCAGCTGGGAGGTCAACCACACCCTTGTCGTGGCGACCCAGACGGCGGCCGCGCCGGACTTGGTGAGCAGGCTGAAGGAGCGTGCCGCCGGGCACCCGCACCGCTACACGATCATCTGCCCCGCGCTCGGAGGACGTGACCGAGGCCGAGATCGTCCGCGATCTCGCCTCGACCCTGGCCGAGCTCTACCGCGCCGACATCGACGCCACCGGGCAGCCGATGAGCCCCGACCCCTTTCACGCCGTCCAGAACGCGATCGAGCACTACCGGGTCGACGAGGTGCTGATCTCGACCTTCGCCGGGCGAGTCCTCGCGCTGGCTCGAGGACGACCTGCTCGGCAGGGTGCGCGAGATCACCGACAAGACGGTCGAGCACGTCGAGGTCGGCCGCCCCGCCGCGGCCGTCGCCGCAGCCGTGGCCGAGGGAGAGGAGGCCTGATGGAGAGCGCCACGGTCGCACTTGGCGGGCACGCTCACGAGGAGGAGCACCACGGCCCGCCCGAGGCCAACCAGAGCTCGCGGATCGACCGCCAGACCCTGGGCATCCTCCTCTTCATCGTCTCCGAGGTGATGCTGTTCGGGGCCTTCTTCGCCTCCTACTTCTTCCTGCGCGTCGTCGTCCATCCGCCTGCCTGGCCGCCGGCTCCGTACAAACTTCCGGTCGCGGTGGCGGGCGTCAACACGGCGATCCTGGTCTCCTCCAGCTTCACGATCCACTACGCCCTGGAGTCGATCCGGCGCGGCAATCGCGCCGGCATGAAGCTCGGCCTGGTGCTGACCTGGCTGCTCGGCGCGACCTTCCTCTTCATCCAGATCAACGAGTACGTCCACCTCGGCTTCAGCGCCCGCGACCTCTCCTTCGGCTCGATCTTCTACAGCCTCACCGGCCTGCACGGCGCCCACGTCTTCGTCGGCCTCTGCCTGCTCAGCTTCGCCACGATCCGCGCCTTCCGAGGCCACTTCGGCCCCGAGGATAAGGACCACATGGGCGTCGAGATACCGGGCATCTACTGGCACTTCGTAGACATCATGTGGATCATCGTCTTCACCGCGGTTTACATCCTCTAGAGGGGCTGGCCCCGAGGCAGCGGCGTGTATAGCCGTACGCAGCCGATCAGCGAATGTCCAGCATCTCGTGCCATTTTCCGCTCCGGGATGAGAGAGCGAGGCTGTAACGGCCGGGTGTGACATTCCTCACCGGGTTCAGAACCAATTGTGTGCTGGCGGCTTTCACGGCCGCCGTGCCCGTGGCATAGAGCAAGCCTTTCCGCGCAAGTCTGGCCGCCAGCGGTCCGGTTCCCACGGGAGCCGAGACCAGCTTACTCGTGCAGATGTGTTTTGCAGCCCCGGTCTTCCTGCCGCGGCTTTGGGTGGCCTTGGCAACGGCACCCGTGACGACGGCCCTGCATTTCACGAGTTGGACCTTCGTGCCCGCGCTCCTGGCGTCCGGAATGCCCTGGAGCGGGCTGTATGTGAAGAGGTCGGAGGATTCGGTGGGACTTGAGCCACCGGCTGTCACGACCTTCACGTCCACTGTGCCGGTCCCGGGTGGAGCCGTGGCGATGATCTCGGTGTCCGAGATTACCGTGAAGTTCACGGGAGCACATGGACTTTGGGCAGGTCCCAAGGGCGATCCGCATTCAAGCTTCGTCGAACCGAATTCGACCCGATTCACAAAGGGACCGCAGAGGCATCGGAAGAGTATTGGCGACGATGTGAACCCACTGCCGTGAATCGTCACCGAGGTGCCGCCGGATTCCGGCCCTTCGCCGGGTGCCACGCTCGTCACCGTGGGTCCGTACGAAAAGAAGTTTGCCGGTTCGGTGTCGGGAGCGTAGTAGGTATTGCTGGCGCCTTCGGGGGTCGTCACCGTGACGCTGACGAGCGTCGATCCGGCCGTGACGGGCGGGGAAACGGCCGTGATCGACCCGTCCGAGTTTTCGGAAAAGCTCAGGGCAGGGCTCGGTCCAAAGTCGACTGCAGTGGCACCCTGCAGGCCGAACCCAGTCAAGGTTATCGAGGTCCCACCGATCGCGGGACCCTGATGTGGAGTCATTTCGTCGACTATCGGGCCATAGCCGAACTGATCTTGAGGGCCAACGGCACTCGTGCCGCCCGGGCCGGTCACCGTTACGTCCACGACCCCCCAATATCCCGACTGAGGAGGCGAGACGGCAGTGATCGAGCTGTCCGAGTTGACCGTGAAGCTTTCGGCGTCATCCGAGCCGAACATGACGGTCGAGGCTTCGGAGAAGTTAGCACCCGTGATCGTTACCGCGGTACCCCCGGCAGGCGGTCCGTCATTGGGTTCCAGCTGCGTGACAAGCGGGGCAAGAGAAGACGGGGCGCTTGCGGTTGCTGCCGCTGTCCATGTTGCAGTGCAGGCCATAGCGATGCAGATTGAGGCGGATGTCGCTACGACCAACCTGTGGCGTAATCGTACCGGCCGATATCGCGGTATGGGCATTAGCCGCCTCCTCCTCCGTTTAGATCGCGTTGCTGTAGCACGCTATAAGCAGAGACTAACAGCATAGTAACGTATTGTCTGCAACCAGGCACCTCTTTCTAAGTTTTAGTGCTCAAACTATACTTAATAATTGGAGATTATCAACCGAACCATTGCGTTTACTTCTCCCGTCTGGTCGGGTGGCGGCGTCTACATTCCACCGTGCCGAGGAGAAGATATGGGCAATTGCAGCTTTAGCACCCTCAGTCTAACCGTACGAGTGGTGCGAAGGCCGCACAGCGGTGGGGCTTGCAAGTGCAGTCGTTCCGACGGCCGTGGCATTCTCCGCCGCGGTCGACGAGGTGCAGCCGAAAAAGAGCGGATTGATGCTGATCCGGCGCAGGTGCGAGACATGAACTCGCGCATCGATACATTCCGCGCACGGCGTAGACATTGCATCGTGCTCCTGTCAACGCTTGCCTTTGCGATGACACTTGCTACGCCGTCGTTTGCCGCAGCATACGTAACTAGTCACGGCGGTCCGGTTGAGACTCAGCCACACGTCTATCAGATCTACTGGGGACACGGCTGGACCGAAGGTTCCGCTGCTACCACTCGCGCAGAAGGCGAAGCTATGTACAATCAGATTTCCAACTCTGGTTGGCAGGGAATCCTCACGCAGTACTCGGGCCCTGAAGGGTCCGCCTTTAAATTTGTTTCTAGCACACTGGTCGTCGGGCACCCATATATAGATGGAGGACCCGAACCATCCGGCGTCAACCAGACGAAGATGGCGGAAGAGGTGGAACACGCGATCACGGTCGCAAACGAATTGGGCTACGGATGGCCAACCGTAGAAGAAGCCAAAACAAATATAAACGATCAGTTCGTCCTATTCACCACACCCGCTGCGACTTACGAACCGTCAGTCACATATTGTGGGGCTCATTTCTATTACTATCACTACCCAAGTGGCTATGGCTATGCCTACGATTCGGTTCGCTGGAATCCGTCCGTGTGCTCTCTAACCATCACTGGTGCTCATGAGTATGCTGAGGCCGCCACCGACCCCTACTACAACGGCTGGAAAGATTGGTCGAATACTTTGGAACCAGGCGAGATTGCCGATATCTGTGGTAGTGAAGAACGGGGTTTCTTGCCCGGAGGGACCGAAGTACCGGCGCTTTGGGACAATAGCTCTAAAGGTGTTTTTGGCACCTCCGAAGGGAGCTGTGTCGCCAAAGACTCCAACCCGCCCCAGGAACCGCCGGAAACGCTGACAGAAGCAGCTACTGAACTTAAACCTACTGAAGCGACCCTACATGGCACAATCCATGAACACATGGTCAAAGCAGCGTCTTTCTATTTTGAATGGGGCGAAACAAAATCGTACGGTCACAGGTCTAAAATTACAGTAACTAAAAACCCTCAAAGCGCCACTATAAGTGGTCTTCTACCTGGTACTGTCTACCACTACCGTCTGGTAATGGAAGCGTGGGAAGGAAACAGTACAGTTTCAGGCAATGACGTCGAATTCAAAACTCCGGACCACAGCCCCACTGTAACCACCGAAGGCAACGAAGAAGTCGCCAGCAAGATCTACCAAGTTCACGCCAAGATCAACCCGCACGGCTTCTCCACCAGCTACGGCTTCGAATACGGCAAAACTAAATCTTATGGCAGCAAAGTCGAAGCGAAAACCCTGCTGACAGGCAGCGGCGAAGAAGCAGTGGCTTTGGAAATCGAAGGGCTCAAAGGCGAAACAGCCTACCACTACCGCGTCTTCGCCACGAACGAAGGTAATGGGGCCAAAGTCACTAACCACGGTGAAGATAAAACCTTCACGACCCCGAGCTGGAAGCCCGTCACGACCGCCGAGGGTGCCACGGATGTCCGTCTGCACCGGGCAACGCTGAACGGAATTGTCGACCCTCACGGCCTCGACACGACGTATCACTTTGAATACATCAACGACGCGGCCTGCCAAGAAAACATCGAAGCGGGCGAAGGATATTGCTTTGAAGGTGCTGCGAGCATCCCGGTGACTGCAGAAGACATCGGGTCTGGGACCAAAGACGTCGCGATCAGTAGGACGCTTGAAGGTCTCCAGCCGTGGACGAGCTATGACTACCGGATTGTTGCCAGCAACGTCGAAGCAACGGTCTATGGAGAAGGGGAGACGTTTGCGACGAATGGCAAATGGACCCTCGAATCCCCTCCCGATCCCAAAGCCGGCAACTCGAGCACCCTCGCCGACGTCTCCTGCTCCTCCTCCAGCTCCTGCCTGGCGGTCGGCTACGACAGCTACGCCGGGCACACCCTGGGGGAGTTCTGGAACGGGACTAAATGGAGCCTGATAGGCGGAGAAGCCGGCCAGTACCCCGGCGAGGTCTCGTGCGGCTCGGCCGCCTCCTGCTGGGCGGTTGGCTCAAAGCTCTCCGACGGCAGCCCCCTGGTCCAGCGTTGGTATGAGGAAGCAGGGGAATGGGAAGGCTATGCCTCGACCAAAATCGTCACCCCCACGGGCGCAAGCAATCTCCACCTCGACGGCATCTCATGCACGGCGGCAACCGAATGCACCGCAGTCGGCTATTACTACAAGGAAGGACACAACAGGGCTCTGGCCGAGCATCTCAAAGGCTCCACATGGACGTTGCAGACGACTCCGGAAGTCAGCGATGCCGTGCTCGAAGACGTCTCCTGCACTTCGACCAGCGCCTGCACCGCGGTCGGCTATCGCTCAGGCTCGGGAGTGCATGAATCGCTCGCTGAGCACTGGGACGGCGAAAAATGGAGCACCATCGCGGTTCCCGCGCCCGAAGGCAAAGCGTTGGAACTGCTGCGCCTGAACGCGGTCTCTTGCGCCTCGGCGACCTCCTGCGTGGCCACCGGCAGCTTCATCGACGAAGAATTCGAAGAAGGGCTTCCTTTCACCGTCACCTATAACGGCACCAAATTCTCCCTCGCCCCGACGCCCAAACTCAAAGAAGGCACTCGTCTCGCCGATGTCTCCTGCACCTCCTCTACCGCTTGCCTTGCGGTGGGCCAAAGCAGCGGCGGGAGCAGCACCCTGGCACTGGCTTGGAACGGCAGCGAATGGTCGACTCAGGCCTCGCTTACCCCGACTGGCAAGACCGCCTGGCTCACCGGCGTTTCCTGCGCCTCGCCACTCGCCTGCACGACGGTCGGCTGGGACTATGGGGGCGGGGAATGGCTGACGCTGGCGGAGCGCTTCAGCGCAAGCTGGACCCTCGAATCCCCTCCCGATCCCAAAGCCGGCAACTCGAGCACCCTCGCCGACGTCTCCTGCTCCTCCTCCAGCTCCTGCCTGGCGGTCGGCTACGACAGCTACGCCGGGCACACCCTGGGGGAGTTCTGGAACGGGACTAAATGGAGCCTGATAGGCGGAGAAGCCGGCCAGTACCCCGGCGAGGTCTCGTGCGGCTCGGCCGCCTCCTGCTGGGCGGTTGGCTCAAAGCTCTCCGACGGCAGCCCCCTGGTCCAGCGTTGGTATGAGGAAGCAGGGGAATGGGAAGGCTATGCCTCGACCAAAATCGTCACCCCCACGGGCGCAAGCAATCTCCACCTCGACGGCATCTCATGCACGGCGGCAACCGAATGCACCGCAGTCGGCTATTACTACAAGGAAGGACACAACAGGGCTCTGGCCGAGCATCTCAAAGGCTCCACATGGACGTTGCAGACGACTCCGGAAGTCAGCGATGCCGTGCTCGAAGACGTCTCCTGCACTTCGACCAGCGCCTGCACCGCGGTCGGCTATCGCTCAGGCTCGGGAGTGCATGAATCGCTCGCTGAGCACTGGGACGGCGAAAAATGGAGCACCATCGCGGTTCCCGCGCCCGAAGGCAAAGCGTTGGAACTGCTGCGCCTGAACGCGGTCTCTTGCGCCTCGGCGACCTCCTGCGTGGCCACCGGCAGCTTCATCGACGAAGAATTCGAAGAAGGGCTTCCTTTCACCGTCACCTATAACGGCACCAAATTCTCCCTCGCCCCGACGCCCAAACTCAAAGAAGGCACTCGTCTCGCCGATGTCTCCTGCACCTCCTCTACCGCTTGCCTTGCGGTGGGCCAAAGCAGCGGCGGGAGCAGCACCCTGGCACTGGCTTGGAACGGCAGCGAATGGTCGACTCAGGCCTCGCTTACCCCGACTGGCAAGACCGCCTGGCTCACCGGCGTTTCCTGCGCCTCGCCACTCGCCTGCACGACGGTCGGCTGGGACTATGGGGGCGGGGAATGGCTGACGCTGGCGGAGCGCTGGGAATGAACTCGTCGGGTCCGGATCTTTCGTGCCGCAGTTTACTTCCGGTGGCAACGCGGTAAAACTAGGGAATGCACAACCCGCTGAGGTCCGAGGCCGATGCGTTCAGGTGGGTGGTTGCGATCGGGATCGGGTCCCTGTCGGTCATCGGCCTGACCTTGTTGACGCGGCCCGTGGTCGGTGTGGTTTGGACTGCGGCGCTGTTTGGCTTCGGGGTCGGCATCCTCTACCGCGGAGCGCGCGGTTCGCTTCCGCGCAGCATCTCCATCACCAAGGGCGGCGATGGGAAGTACCGCCTGCTCGTGGTCGCCAACGAGACCGTCGGCGGCGCGGCGCTGCTGGACGAGATCCGCGAGCGCTGCCGCGACCGGGATTGCCGGATCCTGGTCGTCACCCCGGCGTTGGTCGCCTCGCGCGTATCGCAGTGGACATCGGACACCGACGAAGCGGCCGAGCTTGCCCGGCAACGGATGGAGCTGTCGCTGATCGCGATCGACGAACTCGGCCTGAAGGCGAAGGGGGAGATCGGCGACTCCGATCCCAACGTGGCGATCGAGGACGCCCTGCGTGTCTTCCCGGCCGACGAGATCGTCATCTCGACCCACCCGCCGGAACGCTCGCGTTGGCTCGAGCATGGTGTCGTCGAGCGCGCCCGTGAGCAGATTGACCTGCCGATCAGCCACGTGGTGGTCGATTTGGCGGCCGGCCGCGCAGTTCCGTGAAGCCTGCGTGACAAATTCGTTGCTGGATGGCAATGCCAGGTCAACCTGGCGCAACGTTCTGTCTTCTAGCCTGTCATCATGGAGTTGATGGCAGAGAGATGGACAGAGGAGAGGCTCGATGACCTGAAAGGTCAGGTCGAGAAGCTGGAGCGACGCACGGATGCAGGCTTTCGCGAATTGCGCCAGGAGATGGATCGGCGCTTCGACAAGGTCGACGGGCGTTTCGAAGCAATCGAACGGCGATTCGACCTGATCGACGGGCGTTTCGAAGCGATACACCGGACGCTGATTCTCTTTCTCGCCTCGATGTTCGCGGCGATGATCGGTCTCGTCACAACTCTGGTCGCGACTCAGCTCTGAACGGTTGCCGGGGCCGTAGCGTCTTCGTGCAGCACAGAACGCTCTGGCTTCGCTGTCGTCCTGTGGGCGGTGAGCCGTCCGGCGGTGGCGACGGTCCACAGCATCGCCAGCCAGGTCGCGACGGCGAGGGTGACGTGGACCCAGACGAGCTCGGTGGGCAGCTTCAGCGCCCACTGGATGCCGCCGACGACGCCCTGCAGGGCGAGCAGGCCGATCATCGCGGTGAGAGGGCGCACGGCCCTGCTGTCGCCGCTCGGGCGGCGCAGGAGGAGCCAGACGGCGATCGCGGCGAGGCCGAAGACGGTGGCGATGGCGGCATGGCGCTGGACGACCCATTCGAGCGTCCCGTTGCCCTCGAAGGTGAAGCGGCGGACGAGCTGGCCTGCATGGGCGCCGGCGTGGGGGCCCGAGGCCGTCGCGACGGTGCCGGCGGCGATCGTCAGCTGGCCGAGCGGGATCAGGCCGCGGACCGCCCAGACGCCGAGGCGGTCGCCGGAGGCGCGCCGCTCGCCCGGTTCGTAGCGCGAGCACCAGGCGAGCGCGAAGGAGGCGTCGAGCAGCAGCATCGAGAGGATGAAGTGGCTCATCACCAGGCCCGGGGCGAGATGGTGGCGGACCACCTCGCCGCCGAGGATCGCCTGGCCGATCACGCCCAGCGGCAGCAGCGCCCCGAACAGGGCGAGGTGGCCGCGGAAGGGTCGGCGAAACCAGGCGAGGACGCTGGCGGCGATCACGGCGAGGCCGACGAAGCCGGTCAGCACGCGGTTGCCGAACTCGATCACCGCGTGGGTGTTGAGCGGCGGCGCGGTCTGGCCGTAGCACTTGGGCCAGTCCGGGCAGCCGAGGCCGGAGCCGGTCAGCCGCACGCCGGCGCCGGTGAGGACGATCAGCGCCAGCGCGCCGAGGGCGACCAGCGCCACCTTGGCGTAGAGCTGCGGAGAGATGCTGAGGCGGTCGCGCATGGGTCGGGCCTCAGGATGATGCCAGCGACCCGACGGCGGCCGCTGGAGCCGGGCTCAGCCGCCCTTGCTCGATTTCGAGCCGCCGCCCTTGGCGGTCGAGGAGATCAGGTATTCGACCAGCTGTTCGATTTCGCTCGGTTTGATGATCGTGGCGAAGTTCTGCGGCATCACGTTGGCCGGGTAGCCCTTGGCGATCTTGGCGTTGGGGTCGTCGATCGATTCTTCGATCATCGCGGCGCTCTGGCCGGGCAGGACTTCGTTCAGGTTGGGGCCGGTGACGCCGCCGGATTTGGCCGCGGCCAAGGTGTGGCAGCCGCCGCAGCCGTTGTTGGCGAAGACCTGGGCGCCGGGGCCGCCGGGCACCTTCGGCGGCGCGGCGCCGGGGACGCCGGCGTAGAGGCCGACGTAGGCGGCGACATCCTCGAGGTCCTGGCCGGTGACGACGTCGGCGGGCATCGAGACCGCCGGGTCGCTGTTGCTGGGCCGCGGGAAGCCGACCTGGGTCTTGACGATCGCCTTCCACCGTGTCGCCGCCCTCGCCCGCTTCGCGCGCCGCGGCGAAGGCGTCGTCGAGGTTGGGCCCGATCTGGGCCGTCGTGCCGGCCTCGGCGAGGGTGTGGCAGACGCCGCACTTCTGGATGAAGAGAACCCGGCCGCGGGCGACGTCGGCGTTGCTCGTGCCGCAGCCGGAAGCCGGCAGTGCCACGGCCGCGAGGGCGGCGAGGACGAGCAGCGGGCGGATTGGGTTGGCGAAGCTTGGACATACGGCGCTGGGCGCGCCGGAGTCTATATGTCCGGCCTGCGCGAAAGCTGCTTGTGCGGGTGGGGGAGTCGGGTAGGCTTGAGGCGATTCTCACTAACTCGCTAACCCGAGGGGAGGCCGCAGATGCTCGTACGGGAAGGGATGTCGGAGGTGGTCCTGACCGTCGGTCCGACGCACACGTCTTCGCGAGGTGGCGACGATGATGACGCAGAAGGGGACCGGCGCGGCGCTGGTCAACGACGACGAGAAGCCGGTGCCCTGCATCGTCACCGAGCGCGACATCCTGCACTCGCTCGGTAACGGCGAGGACCCGGACACCGAGCCTGTGGGCGACCACATGAGCGACAGCGTGATCGTCGCCTCGCCGGACTGGAGCCTCGAGCGGGCGGCCGCGGAGATGTCGCGGCGGGGGATCCGCCACCTCGTCGTCTACGAGGGGCCCGAGCTGGTCGGAGTGCTCTCGATGCGCGACATCGTGCGGGTGTGGACTTCAGACGGAGCTACGTCTGGCATGACGCCGGACTGACGGGTCCATCCCGGTAGGGGTTTCACTTAACTTTTTCGGTGTGATCGCAGCTGCTGGCGCCGCGAGGTGGACGCCGAAAAAGTACAAGACGTTCCACCCCTACCGGGATGGACCCTGCGGTGCGGGGGGTGAGATCTGTTCGACGGGAAGGACGGCGCCGCGGGCACGTTGCTTGCGTGGAAGTTTGAAGTAGCCGCGGATCGCGCTCGCGGATCATGCTGCGAAGAGCGAAGAGGGCGACGACGCCGCCGACGATCGAGTAGATCCAGCCTCGGACCATGAAGCCCTCGGCGAAGATGCCGCAGACGCGAGGGCGAGGGCGAAGGCGAAGACCGCCGGCGCCCAGGAGGGGCGCGGCTGGTAGACGAGCTCGCCCGGCTCCGGAATGTGCCGGTGCTCGCTCATGAGGCGATGTAGAGCATCGCCGCCAGGAAGCAGAGGGCGAAGACGGCCGCGGCGATGCCGCCGGCAAGCAGCCCGGCTGCCATGTTCGCTCTTGCGGTCTCGCGATCCACGGGCGGATTTCTACTAGACCAGGCGGTCGAGCGGCATCGCGACGAAGAGCAGTGCCAGGTAGGCGAGCGAGTAGAGGTAGGTGCGCAGGGCCCAGCGGCGGTCGGCGCTGCGCAGCAGGCGCACGGCGCAGTAGATGAAGCCGGCGCCGAGGGTCATCGAGGCGACCAGGTAGACGACGTTGAAGCCGCCGGCGCAGAAGGGCAGCTGGGTCACGGCGTAGAGCAGCACCGTGTAGAGGAGGATCTGGCGGCGGGTCTCGTCCTCGCCGCGCACCACCGGCAGCATCGGGATGCCGGCCTTGGCGTACTCGTCCTTCATCAGCAGCGAGAGCGCCCAGAAGTGGGGCGGAGTCCAGAAGAAGACGATCGCGAAGAGGAAGAGGGCGGTGCCGCTGAGCCCGCCGGTGACCGCCGCCCAGGCGACCAGCGGCGGCACCGCGCCGGCGGCGCCGCCGATGACGATGTTCTGCGGGGTCGCCCGCTTGAGCCAGAGCGTGTAGACGAAGACGTAGCCGAAGAGGCCGGAGATCGAGAGCGCCGCCGCCAGCGGGTTTACCGCGAGGGCGAGCAGGGCGAAGGAGGCGCAGCCGAGGAGGGTGCCGAAGGCGATCGCCGCCTGGGGCGAGATCCGGCCGCTGGCGACCGGCCGGTCGGCGGTGCGGGCCATGATCCGGTCGATGTCGCGGTCGATCGCGTGGTTGATCGCGCCGGCGCCACCGGCCGAGAGGGCGCCGCCGAGGCAGACGAGGAAGACGAGCCCGATCGAGGGGTCGCCGGCCACGTACATCGTCGTCACCGTGGTCAGGAGCAGCAGCGACTGCACCTTCGGCTTGGTCAGGGTGACGTAGTCGCGCAGGATCGTCAGCGCGGCGGGGCGCTGCGCGACGACAGCGGTTTCGGCGCCGCTCACAGCGCTCAGGCTACCGGCTGGGTCTCGGCGTGCGCGCTCTGCTTCGGCGCGCCGCGGTGCGGTGCGCGATCGCGTCGCGGATGTCGCGCATCGGCCGGTCGCTGCGCACGTCGGGCAGCACGTCGAAGTTGTGCGGCTCCGGCGGCGAGAGCGCGAACCACTCGAGCGAGTCGCCGCCCCACTGGTCGTGGCCGGCGCGCGCCGCCGCCCTTGAGGCTGACGATCGCGTTGACCAGGGTCAGCAGGATCCCGATCGCGAGGACGAAGGCGCCGATCGTGGCGATCAGGTTTTCGGCGCTGACCCCGTTGCCGTCGAAGAACTTGTAGGCGTCGACGACCTCGCCGTGGTCGCTGCCGGCGATGAAGAGCGGCACGAAGGTGACGCAGCGTGCCGATCGCCATCGTCCAGAAGGAGAGCGCGCGCCAGGGTCTCGCCCATCGTGCGCCCGGTCAGCTTCGGGAACCAGTAGTGCAGGGCGGCGAAGCCGCCGAAGACGGCGCCGCCGATCAGGGCGAAGTGGGTCGCCGCGGTGGCGTCGGTGGTGTTGTGCAGGCGCCAGGCGACGGCGACCATCGACTGCTAGATCTCGGCGCCGAGGCCGATCGAGATCGCCGAGATCGCGCCGAGGGCGAAGAGCAGCGGCGCGCGCATCTGCAGCGATGCCGCCGAGCATCGTCGCGATCAGGTTGAAGATGACCAGGCCGAAGGGGACGATCAGCGCCAGCGACATCGATCATCGCGAAGTACATCCAGCCGATCCCGATCGGCGCGGTGAGCATGTTCTGCATCCAGGCGAGGGTGCCGATCACGGCGATCGCGAGCAGCGAGCCGATCACGGCGCCGCGGTTGTAGAGCGGCTTGCGGGCGAAGACCGGGACGATCTCGGCGATCGCGCCGAGGGCGGAGATCAGGATCAGCATGTAGGTGCCGGTGAAGAAGATCCAGCTCATGTGCTCCCAGAGCAGCGGCGCGCCGCCGGAGCCGTCGGCGAAGAAGATGCCGTCGAAGTTGCGGTCGATCAACAGCATCGTGATCGCCGCCAGCATCACCGGGCCGATCACGAGCAGCAGCCAGGAGCAGATCGCGGCCGCCCAGGTGAAGACCGGCAGCCCGCCGCCAGGCCATGCCCGGGGCGCGCATGCGGCGCAGCGTCGCGACCAGGTTGATCGCGATCAGAACGAAGCCGAGCGTCGCCATGCCGCAGGACGGCGGCCCAGGCGTCGACGCCGTTGTTGGGCAGGAAGGCCAGCTCGGAGAGCGGCGCCAGCGGGTTGACACCGGCCTCGGAGGGGGTGAAGAGGAAGCCCGAGTAGAGCACCGTGGCGCCGGCGATGTAGAGCCAGAGGCCGAGCTGGCCGAGGCGCGGCAGGGCTGTGCCGCGGGCGCCGATCTGCAGCGGCACCAGGTAGTAGAAGAAGCCCAGCGCCAGCGGGATCGCGAAGAGGAAGATCGCCGTCGCTCCGTAGAGCGAGAGCATGCGGTTGAAGGTGACCGGCGTGAGCAGCGTGTTTTCGGGGATCGCCAGCTGCAGCCGCATCAGCACCAGCTCGACCAGGGCGATGAAGAGGAAGCCGAGCGCGGCGCCGATCATCACCCGGCCGACGTCCTTGTGGTCGGCGCTGGTGGCGACCTCGATCCAGCGCGGGCGCCGCGGGGGCGGGAAGCCGTCGACGACGAGCTCGGGGCTGGCGCTTTTCACACCGGATTCGCGCCCCGATCGACCCGGATTCGAACCCCCGGAAGTCACCGGGTCGATCGGGGCGCTCATGGCACTTCTCCGTTTTCGATCAGGCCGACGACGCGGTCCTGGGCGGCCTGGATCTCGGCCTTCTGTTTGGCGATGAATTCTTCGTATTCCTTGGGCGAGACCACGTCGACCTCGGTCCGCATCGCCGCGTAGGCCTGGCCGGAGAAGGTCGCCGCCTGGCCGTCGGTAGGTGCCTTCTTCGTCGGCGCGGAAGATCGACGTGGTTGACCTTGCCGGGAACGGCGTCGCGCTTGCCGGCTAGCTGCGGCACGTCCCAGGTGTGGATCACGTCGGTCGAGACGAGGTTCAGCTCGACCGTGGTGTCGACCGGGACGACGAGCTTGTAGTAGGAGAAGGCCGAGTTCGGGTAGGCATAGCGCCAGAGCCACTGCTGGCCGGTCGCTTCGATCTGCAGCGGCTTGGAGCGGGCCGAGGCAAGGCCGGCGGGCCCGGTGGTCGGGACCTCGCGCGCCTTTTCGGTGTAGATCAGGCTGACGACGAGGATCGCGGCGGCAAAGGTCGTCAACACCGCGCCGACCCGGAACTGGGTGCGCCGCGAGCCGCGAGCCTGGCGCGGCTCGGCGCCGCGCTCGCCGCGATTGCGGCGCACGGCGTAGATCAAGCGCGCCGTTGATCGCGACGACGACGATCGCCGCGGCGACGATGCCGATCCAAAGCAGGGTGTCGATCTGGTCGGTGCCAGGAGAGTGGGGCGCCAAAGCGCGGCCATTCTATTCACGCCGGTCGGCGCGGCGCGCCGCCACGCCGCAGCCCTGACGCTGACTGTGGGGTTGACCACGCCATAGGGGGGTCAAAGCACAGTCGGCGCCTATACTCGCCGGCCTGATGCGGAGCCGATCGCGGCCATCCCCGGCCCTTCGCCTGGCGGTGCGCGCCGGGGCGGCGGGCGCTCTCGCCGCCGCCGTGGCCGTTCCGCTGCTGCGCAAGCGGCTGCGGCTGCCGACGCCGGTCACGATCGCGGCCTGCGCCTCCGGGCCGCTGGCGATCGCGGTTCTCGCTCCCGCGCTCGCGCAAACGCGACGTGGCGCTCTACGCGATGCAGATGTGGGCCTTCATCATGGTCCACGAGCTGCCCTACGACGATGCGGAGCGCTTGCAGAGCCGGCTTGCGCAGCCGCTATCCGATAGTCGCCGACCGGGTGCTCGGCCTTGGGCGGCTGCCCAACGCCCGGCTGCAGAAGGGGATGGCGCGCCTGCGCCGGGTCAGAACGCTCAACCGCTTCCTCACCTGGGCGCACTGGCTCTGGTTCTTCGAGCCCTACCTCGCCCTGACCTGGATCCTGCTGCGCCACCCCGAGCGCTTCCCCCGCGCCGCCCGCCAGATGGCGGCGGTCTTCGACTTCGGCTGCATCGGCTACTTCGCTCGTGCCGACGGCGCCGCCGTGGTGGGCCTCCGAGCAGGGCCTGACCGGTGAGGAGGTGGAGCGGATCATGATCGGCGTCGGCGAAGACACCTGGCGCTCGGCCTGGCCGAAGATGTACGAGGCGCTGGGCGGCAATCCCTGGGCGGCGATGCCCTCGCTGCACTTCGCCACCTCGGCGATGGCGGCGATCCAGCTCTCCGAGGCGGGGCCGGTCGAGGGCGCCGTCGGCTGGGCCTACTCGTTGACCCTCGGCTTCGCGCTCGTCTATCTGGGCGAGCACTACGTCACCGACCTCGTCGCCGGGGCGGGCCTGGTGGCGGCGGTGCGGCGTGGCGAGCCCCTGGCCGAACCGGCGGTGCATGCGGTCACCGGAGGCCTGCGCCGCTTGGAGCGCCTCGCCGGCGGGTAGCGTCCCTCCGGTGTCTCCCGAGGATCCGGTGAACGGCGGTCATCCCGCTGAACTGCCGATCTTCACGCGGCGGCGCCTGATCCAGACGCTGGTCGTCGTCGTCGCGCTACTGGTCGGGATCTACTTCCTCTTCCCGAGGCTGGTCGGCCTCGGCAACGCGCTGGGCAAGCTCGACGAAGCCGATCCGCTCTGGATCGCCGTCGCGATCGGCTTCAACGTGGTCGCCTTCGCCACCTACACCGCTCTCTTCAAGGCCGTGGTCGGGGGCGATGCGCTGCGGCTGCGCTGGCGCGAGACCTACGAGATCAACATGGCCGGCCTGGCCGCGACCCTGCTCTTCTCGGCGGCGGGAGCGGGGGGGATCGTGCTGACCTTCTGGGCCCTGCGCAAGGCCGGGATGCGGCGTCACGACGCGGTGCGGCGGATGGTCGCCTTTCTCACCCTGCACTACGCCTTCTACCCGATCGCCCTGATCCTCTTCGGCATCCTGCTGCGCACGGGGGTGCTGCACGGCGAATCCTCGGTCGAGCTGACGATCGTGCCCGCCGCGATCGCCGGGCCTGCTGCTGGCCTTCGGCCTGCTCTTCGCGCTCGTGCCGCCGGATCTCGGCCCGAGGATCGCCCGTTTCGTCCACGGCGAGCGGGGCCAGGCGATCGCCCGCACCGTCGGCAAGGTCCCGGCAACGTTCGCCGAGGGGTTCCGCTTCGCGATCAGCCTCTTCGCCCATCCGCGACAGGGCGGCCTCGCGGTGCTCGGCGCATTCGGCTTCTGGGCCGCCAATGTCGGCATCCTCTGGGCCTCCTTCCACGCCTTCGGCGTCCACGTCCCGCTGGCGGTCGTCGTCCAGGGCTTCTTCCTCGGCATGGTCGCCAACCTGATCCCTTTCGCCCCCGCGGGAGTCGGCGCCGTCGACGCTGGGATGATCGGCGCCTTCGTCCTCTTCGGCATCCCCGAGGACACCGTCTTCCCGGCGATCCTGATCTACCGCCTGATCGCCTTCTGGATGCCGATCCCCTTCGGCGTCGCCGCCTTCTTCCAACTGCGCAAAACGGTCACCCGCTGGGAATCGGAGGGCCTACCCATCGATCGCCCAAGGTAGTGGGTCAGTTTGAATGCGGAGCCCACTTGGTCCGACAGAACGCTGGGGGTTGCTTTCACTAATCGGCTGCATCTAGGGTGGATCGCCGTGACCCCAATCGCAGCCCAGATGGGCTACTACGCGGCGGCCGCCCAGGTTATCCCGGTGCTCATGCTCGTTCTGTTCCTTGGCGAGAGCCGGTTCTTCAGAGCAGACCGCCATGACAGCAGCTTCGCCCTGTTGATCTCTTTGTTTGCGATGTTCGTCTTGGTTGCGGGGGAGCTTGCAGCACTTCGCGTTCTCAGCCAGGGTGAAGAGACGGGGATCTTTTGGGCGCTTACTACCGCGGGTCTTCTTTACGGCCTCAGCTTTGTCTTTAGCTCGGCCGTAGGCAGCCTCCTGCTGGAGGACATGTCAAAAGTCTCCAAAAAGCGTCGGGAAGGGCTACGGCGCTTGAATTTCGTAGTTGGGATGGCGAGCGTCGTCTTGATCGGGATCATCCTTGTCCGGCCCTTCTAGCGTGCGACTCAATGTTCATACTGACGAGTATGCGTAAGCACTCGACAGCAAGGACGTGCCCCGTCGAAACAAGGTAGAGACTCGACTTCGGGTTCTACTGCTGACGGGGCCTGGGCAGGGCCAACCCCTACCCAGGCTAGGCAGGTTTGTGGGCGACGTAGTGGTCGAACAGTTCGGCTAGTTGCCGACCGGGGCTGTCGTTGTCGACTACTCCAATTGGAAGGCGCGGGAAAAGCTCGCGCTTGATCTCCGCCACGGAGCGGAATCGCCGCTGAGTCCCACTCGGGGACTTTGCTAGCTGCGGGCCACCATGCTCAGTCTCGCTCATCATCGTCCTCCGAACGATAGTAGTTGGCCAAGAATTGGGGGTTAAGCTCAGGCTTGAAATAGTGCTTGCGCTTGATCCAAATGAAACCGTCGCCCCGAGAGATCACCGCGACGTCGATTGGGCCGCCCACGGTCTCTTCTTCCTCGGTTACCCTGCGCTTGAAACGAGTGAGATTGACCAAGGACTCCGCCATTGCCGCGAGTTCGTCCTTCGGTAGCATTTCGACAACGTTGAGGATGGGTGAAACGTTTTTCTCTTGTTGGAACGCCGCTAGATCCTGTTCGTATTCTTGTTGAATCTCAGTGGTGCGGCCGGCCATATCGATGAGCAGTTTGATTTGCTCATCTTCCGTCATTTTCAAGTGCTCGCCCACCTCTTGGACGAGCCCGACAAGCTTGCTGGGCCACCAAGTACCTTGATAACCGCCGATTCGCGGGTCGAGGCCCTGTATGAAGGTTCGGACCTCTTCGTCCTGTGCAAAGGGGCTGATGACTGCACGATTACTGTAGCCGATCTCAACAGCTTCCCCCTCCTTGAACTTCAATTTATTGGCGGCGATCGTCTGGAACTTGAATCGGCGCAGCCGGGGAAAGACGTCCTCTCGGCCGAACCCCGCGATGACGATCCCGGACTGGAGATAGCTACGAAAAAGGAAATCGGTGCAGGCAAGATATTGCGGAACCAGTCGCTTTAGCTTTTTCTTCGCAGCGCCTGATACTCGGTCGTCGAATACCTGGTCGATGCCACTGTCGATCTGCGCGCCGTACTTTTTCCCGATCGTGCCGACGTACGATTTCGGTACATCGGCACGACGCACTGCCGATTTCCACCGTTCGAGCTGCGCGTCAATCGTCTGTTCAAGCTCTTCCGCGACTTGCCGCTCTGTGAGTTCTTCGCCGTTGGCGGTTCTCTGGCGAAGGCGCGGCTCGGTGTCTTCGATCACCGCTTGGAACATCGAGTCCGCAAGGCTGAGAATCGCGCGCTCCTGTGCGTCGGCCGGAAATAGCTTGTTGGGGCCGTTGAAGAATTTGAGAAAGTGATCTGCGTGCTCGCTCAGCGTTGTGAAGGATCGATCTCCTAGCTCGCGGCGGTACTGCTTGATGATTGTCTCCCAGGGAACGTTTAGAAACTGCGCATTTGCGAAGACCATGACCCCCACCGGGTGGTACTTGGAGAGGGCGAAAATCTTGTTCGCCGAAGTAAAGATCTTTTTCGGACCGCTGACCGCGCTGTCTGCTGCGAGCGCGATCGCCTCCTCGTTCATGACAGCGATCTCCGCAGTCACCGAGTCTCCTGGCCAAACATGTCTGGGAGACTATTCGATTCCTTAAGACGTATTGACTAAGACCCAGACGACCAACGCGCGTTGGTGGCCCGTTTCGCGGCGTTTGAGCGCTCCGCCGCCGTCAGACGCGCAGCGCGAGCCTTTCCGCCCTTCTTGCCGCCAGCATGTCCTGCCTGCGCCTGATGGCTTTCTGGTTTCGGCGGTGTCGCGTCGGTCGCATCGCCCACGATGGCGGCCGCAAGACGGTTGAGGTCGGCGGGCTGCTTGGCCAGGCTCAGAGCGTAGCGTCCTGGTTGGGTAGCTCGAAGTTGCCAGAGTGCCTTGATTCTGGCCCCAGGCGATCTCGTCCAGCGGGTTGCTGGGGTGAACTTCCAACCCACCGGGCAGCTTGACGAGGGTATCTGCGCGGGCATTCAATGCTACTATACAAAGTAAAGTATTGGAGCCGATACTAGACTCAGGTGGCAGAGATGACGGACGCGAAGAAGATTGAGAACGTGATCATCGTCGGCGGCGGGCCTGCCGGCTACACGGCCGCGCTCTACACCGCGCGCGCCAACCTCGAGCCGCTCGTCTTCGAGGGCTTCCAGTGGGGCGGCCAGCTGCAGAACACGACCGACGTCGAGAACTACCCCGGCTATCCCGAGGGGATCATGGGGCCGGAGATGATGAGCCAGTTCCGCGCCCAGGCCGAGCGCTTCGGGACCCGCTTCGTCACCGACGACGTCGACCGGGTCGAGCTCTCCGACGGCGGCGTGCAGAAGGTCTACCTCGGCGACGAGGAGCACCTGGCGAAAACCGTGATCCTGGCGATGGGGGCCGAGCCGCGGCGGCTCGGCATCCCCGGCGAGCTCGAGCTGAGCGGCTGCGGCGTCTCCACCTGCGGCGTATGCGACGGCGCCTTCTTCAAGGACCAGAAAGTGATCGTGATCGGCGGCGGCGACTCGGCGATGGAGGACTCGATCTTCATCTCCAAGTTCGCCAGCGAGCTGACCGTGGTCAACCGCCGCGACGAGTTCCGCGCCTCGAAGATCATGCTCGAGGCCCGGGCCCGCGAGCACGGCCAACATCGAGTTCAAGACCCCCTACGTGGCGGAGGAGTTCGTCGGCGAGCGACGAGGGCCGTCTCGACCACGTGCGCTGCGCAACGTCGAGACCGGCGAGATCGAGGACATCGCGACCGACGGCGCCTTCATCGCGATCGGCCACATCCCTCGCTCAGAGGTCGTGGTCGGGCCAGGTCGACACCGACGAGGACGGCTACATCGTCACCGAGCCGGGCTCGACCCGCACCAATCTGAAGGGCGTCTTCGCCGTCGGCGACGTCGTCGACCACACCTACCGCCAGGCGGTCACCGCCGCCGGCACCGGCTGCATGGGCGCCCTCGACGCCGAGTGGTACCTGCGTGACACGCCGCCCTCACCGGAGGCCCACTGGCTCGCCCGGCGGCGAGCCCGTCGAGATAGCCCCCAAGGTCGGCTGACCGGCGCATATCGGCGTCCTCGCTCGCTCGCGTGCAGAGCACGTCACGCTCACTGCGTCCTTGATCTGCTTGGCCAGGCGACCTTGGGTCAGTCGACTAGCTTCTGGACCACGAAGGTTCGGCTGCCGCGGGGGGTCTCGATCTCGATCGGCTTGCCGACCTTTGCGTTGAGCAGGGCTCGGCCGATCGGGGACTCGGCCGATAGGCGGCCCTCGGCCGAGGTTGGCCTCGGTCGAGCCGACCAGGGTCCAGGCGTTGACCTCGCCTTTGGCCTCGTCGAGGACCTCGGCGGTGCGGCCGAAGGCGAAGGTATCGGCGCTGGCGTCGACCTCGACGACGACTGCCGTGCGCAGCCGCTCGCGCAGGCGCTTGATCTTGGTCTCCAGGTGGGCCTGGTCTTCCTTGGCGATGTGGTACTCGGCGTTCTCCTTGAGGTCGCCTTCCTCGCGCGCGGTCTTGATCCGCGCCGCCATCTTCGTGCGGGCCGGGCCTTCGAGCTCCTCGATTTCCTCGCGCAGGGCGGCAATGCCCTCCTCGGTGATCGGCTCGCCGCCTGATTCGCCTCTGCCATTGCCCCAGCCTTTCAGATGCGGCGCCTCTGCCCATGCCGAGACGGCAGTCCGATCGCCGCTATCGTGGGCGCACGGCCTCGTCCTGCACCCACATCCGCTCGATCCAGTTCTTCGATCCGCCGGTTGAGATCGCCGGCTGCGAGGAGTGCCTGAAGCTGGGAATGCAGTGGGTCCACCTGCGCATGTGCCAGAGCTGCGGCCACATCGGCTGCTGCGACAATCCGAGGGCAAGCACGCCACGGCGCACCACGCCGACACCGGGCACCCGGTGATCCGGTCGGTCGAGCCGGGCGAGGACTGGAGCTGGTGCTACGAGGACGAGCTGATGTTCCGCCTCGCCCGCTGATGAGCCCGGTCCGGCCGGATGTCAAGGTCGTCGGCCGGCGTGGCGAGTCCGAGGACCACCGCCTGCGCGACTTCCTCACCCGCACCGCGCAGCCCTTCGAGTGGTTCGAGGCCGGCACCCCCGAGGCCGAAGAGCTGCTGCGTGCCCACGATGCACTGGGAGCCGAGCTGCCGGTGCTGATCGACGGCGGGCGGCCGCTTGCCGCGGCGAGCGTCGAGCGGGTCGCCGAGGAGTGGGGCGCGCGGGAGGCGCCGAAGCGCCGCAGCTATGACATGGCGATCGTCGGCGCCGGGCCGGCCGGGCTCGCGGCTGCCGTCTACGCGGCCTCCGACGGCCTGGCCACGGTCGTCGTCGATCGCGAAGTGCCGGGCGGCCAGGCCTCGCAGACCTCGATGATCGAGAACTTCTTCGGCTTTCCCGACGGCATCGGCGGCGCCGAGCTGGCCCGTCTCGCCGGGCGCCAAGCCGAGCGTTTCGGCGCCGAGCTGCTGCTCATGCGACGGATCGAGCGCGGCGATGTCGGCTCCGGCTCCTTCCTGCTCGAACTGGACGGTGGCCACGAGATCGAGGCGCCGCTGATGATCGCCGCGACCGGAATGGCCTGGCGTCGGCTCGAGGCCGACGGGGTGGAGGAGTTGCTCGGCCGTGGCGTCTACTACGGGTCGGGTCGCAGCGAGGCGGCGCAATGCGGTGGAGATAACGTGATCGTGATCGGCGCCGGCAACTCGGCCGGACAGGCCGCGCTGCACCTCGCCAACGCCGGCGCCCGGGTGGTGATGGTCGTACGCGGAGCCTCCCTGGCCAAATCGATGTCGGCCTACCTTGTCGAGCGGATCGGAGCCCATCCCGGAATCGAGGTGCGCCTGGGCAGCGAGGTCGAGGCGGTCGAGGGCAGGGACGGAGAGCTTGCGGCGGCCACCGTGCGGCACAGCGACGGCCAGTCCGAGCACCTGGCGGCCCGAGCGATGTTCATCTGCATCGGCGGCGCGCCCTGCACGGAGTGGGCGTCCGGCACCGGGGTCCGGGTCGGCCCGGGCGGCTTCATCCTCACCGGTCCCGACCTGATTCACGAAGGCAAGCCGCCGGCGGAGTGGACGCTCGATCGCGACCCGCTGGCGCTGGAGACCAGCGTTCCGGGGCTGTTCGCCGCCGGCGATGTCCGTCACGGCGCCCCGCGCCGGGTCGGTGGCGCCGTCGGAGACGGGGCGATGGCGGTCGCCCTCGCGCACCGGGTGCGCGAGAAGCTGCCTCACCCGGGCGACGCGGTCGGCAAGCTGTAGCGGTATCGCTCAGCTAGCTTGCGCAGCCGCGGCGACCAGGCGCGGCGCGGGGCGGTAGGCGTCGCCGTGCTCCTGCGCGCAGCTCTTCGAGCAGCGCCACGGCGTGCTCGGCGCCGATCAGGTCGGTGAGCTCGAGCGGGCCGCGCGGCCAGTTGAAGCCGAGGCGCATCGCCGTGTCCATGTCGGCCGGCGAGCCGATCTCCTCTTCCAGCGCGAAGGCCGCCTCGTTGGCGATCTGGGCGACCAGGCGGGGGAGGATCTGCGGGGCCGGCGGGGTCGATCTTCGCCAGCCGCTCCGGGTCGAGGGTCACATCCCTCATTCCGCTGTTCTTTTCCGCTACATATCGACGCAAAGGAACAGCGCGAAGAGGGCGGCTTCGGTCCCTCTTCGCCGTACTCGTAGAAGCCACGGCCGCTCTTGCGCCCGAGTCGGCCATCGGCGACCAGCCCTTCCTGGATCGGGCTCGGGCGCCAGCGCTCCGGCTCGCCGCCCTGGGCGTAGAAGGAGCGGGCGACGCTGAGGTTGACGTCGAGGCCGATCAGGTCGATCAGCTCGAACGGGCCCATGCGGAAGCCGCCGCCGAGCCGGCAGACGCGGTCGATCGTCTCGGCGTCGGCGACGCCGTCGGCAAGCATCCGCAGCGACTCCAGCGTGAAGGGGCGGGCGAGCCGGTTGGCGATGAAGCCGGGGCTGTCCCTGGCGCGGATCGGCGTGCGGCCCATGCGCGTGCCGACCTCGGTCGTCGCCGTCGAGCGCCTCGCTCGCCGACTCGTCGGTGGCGACGACCTCGACCAGCTTCATCAGCGCCGGCGGGTTGAAGAAGTGCATGCCGACGACGCGCTCGCGGTTCGGGCGCCGAGCGGCGATCGCGGTGACCGGCAGCGAGGAGGTGTTGGTGGCGAGGATCGTCTCCGGGCCGCAGGCTTCGGCCAGCGCCGCGAACAGCTCCCGCTTCAGCCCGAGGTCCTCGGGCGCGGCCTCGATCACCAGGTCGCATTCGGCGAGGTCGGCGAGGCTCGTGGGCCGCGCCGGCGCGATCGCTTGCCGCGGCGGCGTCCGCATCGCTCCACATCCCCTTCGCGACGCCCTTCGTCAGGGCGGCGTTGAGCTGTTCGATGTCCGGACTCCAGCGCCACCGCGACGGGGTCGTGCAGAGCCGGGTCTCGTAGCCGCCCAGGGCGGCGATCTGGGCGATGCCCGGCGCCCATCGTGCCGGCGCCGACGACACCGACCCGCTCGACGTCGTTCAACGGCCCTCGAACTTCGGCTCGCGCTTCTCGAGGAAGGCCTTCATCCCCTCGACCCGGTCCTCGGTCGCCATCGCCAGCTCGTAGAGGCGGCGCTCGTTCTCGAGGCCGGCGCGAGAGCGCCGTCTCCTCGGCGGCGAGCACCGCCTGCTTGGCGAGCCGGGTCGCGATCGGCGGCCGCTCGGCGATCGTCTGCGGCGAGCGCCATCGCCTCCTCCAGCCAGTCGCCGTCTTTCGCCGACCTTGTTGACGAGGCCCATCCTGAGCGCCTCGTCGGCGTCGAAGCGGCGGCCGGTGAGGACGTAGCTCCATCGCCCGCTGCTTGCCGAGGACGCGGGCGAGGCGCTGCGTGCCGCCGCCGCCGGGGATGATCCCGAGGGTGATCTCCGGCTGGCCGAACTCGGCGGTCTCGGAGGCGACGATCATGTCGCAGGCCAGCGCCAGCTCGCAGCCGCCGCCGAGCGCGTAGCCGGAGACCGCCGCGACCATCGGCGTCTTGATCGCGGCGAGGCGGCGCCAGAACGCCGAAGAGCGGGTGGGTGAGGGCCTCGGCGAAGCTGCGCTCGCTCATCGCCTTGATGTCGGCGCCGGCGGCGAAGACCTCGTCGGAGCCGGCGATCACGAAGCAGCGGACCTCGGGGTCGGGATCGAGCCGTTCCAGCTCGGCGACGAGCTGCTCCATCATCTCCGGCGAGAGGGCGTTGCGCGCCTCCGGCCGGTTGAGGCTGCAGCAGCGCGACGTGGTCGTCGAGCGAGCTCTCGACCAGCTCGGCCACGGCCCTACTCCGCCACCATCGGCGTCATCGCGTTGATCCCGGTCGCGGCGCGGCCGATGATCAGCTTCTGGATCTGCGAGGTGCCCTCGTAGAGCGTCGTGACGCGGGCGTCGCGCAGGTAGCGCTCGACCGGGTAGTCGTCGACGTAGCCGGCGCCGCCGTGGACCTGGATCGCCAGGTTGGCGCATTCGACCGCCGACTCGGTCGCGTAGAGCTTCGCCACCGAGGTCTCCATCGTGTTCGGCTTGCCTTCGTCCTTGAGCACCCCGGCGCGGTAGACGAGCATCCGGGAGGCGTCGCGCTTGAGGATCATGTCGGCGATCATCTCCTGGACGAGCTGGAAGCGGGCCAGCGGGACGCCGAACTGCTTGCGCTCCTTGGAGTAGGCGACCGAGGCGTCGACGCAGCCGTCGCAGATGCCGACGCAGCCGGCGGCGACGCTGTAGCGGCCGTTGTCGAGGGCGCTCATCGCGACCTTGAAGCCGTCGCCGATCTCGCCGCAGCATCGCGTCCTCGCCGACCTCGACCGAGTCGAGCGAGATCTCGCCGGTGTCGGAGGAGCGCAGGCCGAGCTTGCCGTGGATCTCCTGCGTGGTGAAGCCCTCGCTGTCGGCGGGGACGAGGAAGCAGGCGAGGCCCTTGTGCTTCTTCTCGGGGTCGGTCTGGGCGAAGATCAGCGCCACCTCGGAGAAGTTGGCGAGCGAGATCCACATCTTCTGGCCGCTGATCGACCAGCCGCCGTCGGTCTTGGTCGCGCGGGTGCGCAGGTTGGCGGCGTCGGAGCCGGTGTCGGGCTCGGTCAGGCCGAAGCAGCCGAGCGCCTCGCCGGAGCAGAGCCGCGGCAGCCAGCGCTGCTTCTGCTCCTCGGTGCCCCACCGCTCGATCGAGCCGGCGACGAGCGAGGTCTGCACCGAGACGACGGTGCGGGCGGAGGAGTCGGCGCGGCCGACCTGCTCGACGATCAGCCCGTAGCCGATGTAGTCGAGGCCGCGGCCGCCGTACTCCTCGGCGACCGGCGCGCCGAGGTAGCCGACCTCGCCCAGCTTGCTCGCCAGCTCGCGGTCGAAGCGGGCGGCGCGGTCGTTCTCGCGCACCCGTGGGGCGATCTCCTTGTCGGCGAATTCGCGCGCCGTTTCGGAGATCAAGCGCTGCTCGTCGGTCAACTGGAAGTCCATCAGCCTGCTCATCGAGCTCCGTTCGTCCGAGCGTCGCCCCGAACGCATCCTGCGCCTCGCGGGTGCGGGGGCCGGGTGCCGAGGCGAGCTCGACGCCGTCGATCGCGGAGACGGCCTGGATCTCGCGCGTGGTCGAGGCGAGGAAGGCCTCGTGGGCGGCGCGCAGGTCGGCGACCGGCCAGGCGCCCTCCTCGACGTGCAGCGCCTTGACCAGCCGGTCGCGGGTGATCGATTCGAGCACGCCGTTGTCGAGCGCCGGGGTGCGCAGCGCGCCCTGCGGCGAGACCCAGAAGATCGAGGAGGTCGGCGGCTCGAGCACGATGCCGTCGGGCTTGACGAGCACGGCCTCGTCGGCGCCCTGCGCCTTGGCGAGCCGGGTCGCCTGCATGTTGGCCGCGTAGGAGAGCGACTTGACCCCGTTGAGGATCACGCTCGGGCAGTAGGTGACGGTGGCGATGCTGAACGGTCTCGCGCGTGGGCGGGGATCGGCTCGGTCATCGCGAGGCGGCGGCCGCCGCGGGTGACGATCAGCCGCAGCTGCCCGTCGGCGCCGCCGAACTCGGCGAGCAGGGCCTCGATCTCCCGCTCCAGCGCGGAGCGGTCGAACTCGAGCTCGATCGCCGCAGCGGAGCGCTCGCAGCCGGTCGAGGTGGTCGACGAGCGCGAACGGCTTGCCCTCGTAGAGGCGGATCACCTCGAAGGCGCCGTCGCCGCGGTAAAGACCGTCGTCCTTGAGCGGAACCATCGCCTCGCCGGTCGGCGAGATCGTCCCGTCGACACTGGCCAGTTCTCTGAGAGAGGTCGTCACTTGACGGGCGAGGCTATCTCAGACCGGTAACAGGTGAACTGCATCAAATTCTCTACCTGCCAGGAGGAGAATTTGATGCAGTTCACCTGGTCTGGGTGGTTCAGAGGGCCTCGAAGACCGTTGCCAGGCCCTGGCCGACGCCGACGCACATCGTTGCGATGCCGTAGCGGCCGCCGCGGCGGCGCAGCTCGCGGACGAGGGTGGTGGTGAGGCGGGCGCCGCGTGCAGCCGAGCGGGTGGCCGAGGGCGATCGCGCCGCCGTTGACGTTGAGCTTCTCCTCGTCGATGCCGAGCTCGCGGGCGCAGGCGAGGACCTGGGAGGCGAAGGCCTCGTTGAGCTCGATCAGGTCGATCTCCTCGAGAGTGAGGCCGGCGGCTTCGAGGGCGCGGGGGATCGCCACGGCGGGCCCGATGCCCATGTACGCCGGGTCGACGCCGGCGACCCCGAAGGCGACGACGCGAGCCAGCGGCTCGGCGCCGAGCGCCTCGAGCCCGGCCTCGGAGGCGATCAGGGTGCAGGCGGCGCCGTCGTTGAGGGTCGAGGCGTTGCCGGCGGTGACCGTGCCGCCCTCGCGGAAGGCCGGGCGCAGCTTCGCCATCTTCTCCAGCGAGGCGTCGGCGCGCGGCCCCTCGTCGGCCTCGACCAGAACGGTCTCGCGACCTTGCGGAGCTCCGATCGGCACGATCTCCTCGGCGAAGATCCCGGCCTCCTGGGCGGCGACCGCGCGCTGGTGGCTGCGCAGGCCCCAGGCGTCCTGGTCCTCGCGGCTGATCCCGTAGCGCTCGGCGACGTTCTCGCCGGTCTCGCCCATCGACTCGGTCGAGAGCCCGAGCTCGGCCATGCGCGGGTTGACGAAGCGCCAGCCCAGCGTCGTGTCGTGCATCGTCTGCGGGCCGCGGGGCAGGGCGCGCTCGGGCTTGCCGACGACCCAGGGCGCCCGGCTCATCGACTCGACCCCGCCGGCCAGGTAGAAGTCGCCCTCGCCGAGCTTGACCGCCCGGGCGGCGCAGTTGATCGCCTCCAGGCCCGACGCGCAGAGGCGGTTGACGGTGGCGCCGGGCACGCTGGTCGGCAGACCGGCGAGCAGCGCCGCCATCCGCGCCACGTCGCGGTTGTCCTCGCCCGACTGGTTGGCGGCGCCGAAGTAGACGTCGACGATCCGCTCCGGGTCGGCGCCGGTCCGCTCGATCACTGCGGCGATCGTGTGGGCGGCGAGGTCGTCGGGGCGGACGCCGGAGAGCGCGCCGCGGTAGCTGCCCATCGGCGTCCGGATCGCGTCGACTACATAGGCCTCTGTCACGTTCGGGATTAAAGGGGACCGCCGCCGCGGGCGTATCCTTGGCGCGTGTATTTCGTCCTGGGAACGGTGGGGATGGTGCTGCTGATCGTCGGCGTGCTGGTCGTGCTCGAGCACTTCTACAAAGGCAGCAACGCCGAGCTGATCGACTGGAAGCCGACCCGCTCGCCCGAAGTCGAGGTGCAGAACGAGATCGACGACGTGCAGCAGATGCTCGAGGCTCAGAACGAGATGCGGCGCCGGCGCGGCGCCGCCGACCGCAACGAGCAGGAGCTGCGCGACGAAGTCGCCGCCGAGGAGCTGGAGCGGTTGCGACGCCGCCGGCGCTTCGAGGCGACGTAGGGCGCACGGTTGGCGAGGGCGCTGATCGTCGGTTGCGGCTGCCGCGGGCGGTCGCTGGGCGCCGATCTGCTGCGGCAGGGCTGGGCGGTGCGCGGCACGACCCGCCGCGAGCAGGGCCTGGCGGCGATCGAGGCGACCGGGATCGAGCCCGCCCTCGCGGACCCCGAGCAGCCCGGCACGCTGCTCGATCTTCTCGGCGACGTCGCGGCGGTCTACTGGCTGCTCGGCTCGGCGAGCGGTTCCGCCGAGAACCTCGAAGCGATCCACGGCTCGCGGCTCGAACGCTTCCTCGAACGCCTGGTCGAAACGCCGGTGCGCCGTTTCGTCTACGAGGCCGGCGGCTCGGTGGATCCCGCGATCCTGGCTCGTGGACGCTCGGCCGTGGAAGCCGCCTCCGAGACCTGGCAGATCCGGGTGGAGATCGCGGAGAAGACGGCCGGCCTTTGAAGGACGCCTAACCGAGTCGCGCCAGCAGGTCGCCGACGATTCGGGCGGTGGCGCCCCATATGAGGTGGCCGTCGACCTCATATGTCGGGGTGTGGATGGGCACGCCGCGGCGGACGAGGCGGCGCATCGCGTAGCTGGCGTGCAATCCCTCCAGCGAGAAGGCGAGGACCGTCTCGACCTCCGAAGGGTTGGGCTTCAGATCGAGCTCGCTCGGGTTGGGGATGAGGCCGACGTAGGGGTGGATGCGGTAGCCGGTGACGAAGGTCGAGGCCGGTGGCAGGGCGCCGCACAGCTCGACCGAGGCGGCGCCGAGGCCGATCTCCTCCTCGGCCTCGCGCAGCGCGGTTGCGGCCAGGTCGGGGTCGCGCTCGTCCCTGCGGCCGCCGGGGAACGAGATCTCACCAGCGTGGCGCCGCATGTCGGCGCGGCGCTCGGTGAAGATCAGGCCCGGCTCCTCCGGCCAGCCGTGCAGCGGCACCAGCACCGCGGCATCGGTCCCTCCGCGGGCCTCCATCGCGTATGCCTCCTCGGGCGTGAGGAGGCGATCGGCGAGTGGTCGATTGACCCCCTTATAAGGTGGTGAATGCTCCACTCGTCGTCAGATGATGACCTGGACGGTGCCGCCGTCGACGGACCAGGCGGCGCCGGCGACGTAGGAGGCGCGCTCGGAGCAGAGGAAGACGATCGCGGAGGCGATCTCGCCGACCTGGGCGAGGCGGCCGATCGGCCGCTTGGCACCGGCTTCGGCGAGGGCCTCCTCGCGGCTTGCCGCACCTGACATCTGGTGCGACTGGTCGAGCAGGCCGCCCGGCTCCATCCACATCTCCGCTTCGACCGGGCCGGGGCAGATCGCGTTGACGAGGACGCCGCTGCGCGCGTAGCGGTCGGCGAAGAGGCGCGAAAGCGAGAGCTCGGCAGCCTTCGCCACCGAGTACTCGGGCATCGCCGCCGACGGCCGCTTGCCCGCGGTCGAGCAGACGTTGACGACGCGGCCCCAGCCGCGCTCGGCCATCTGCGGGGCGGCGGCGCGCATCGCCCGCAGGGGAGCGATCACGTTGAGCTCGTACTGGGCGCGCCAGTCCTCGTCGGGCACCTCGTCGAGGTCGCGCCACTTGGCGCTGCCGGCGTTGTTGACGAGGACGTCGAGGGAGCCGAAGCGCTCGGTCGCTGAGGAGAGCATCAGATCGCTGGCGTCCTCGTCAGTGATGTCGAGGGCGAGGGTCTCGGCTCGCCCCCCGGATTCAACCCCGGCGGCGGTGGCGGCGGCAGCAGCCGATCGGAGCCGCTCTTCATCCCGCGCCACCAGCAGCACGTTGGCGCCCTCGGCGCAGAGCAGCCGCGCCGTCTCGGCTCCGATCCCACGGCCGGCGCCGGTGACCAAGCAGGCCCGCCCTTTCAGGCCGAGGTCCATCAGAGCGGCTCGACCCGGTCGCGGGCGACGACCTCCATCAGCCCTTGCGGCGGCCCTCGAAGAGCGCCGGGTCGTCGATGTCGGCGTAGCGGGCCATCGCGTAGACGAGGTCGGAAGCGCGGTTGACGAAGTGGATCACGGTCTCGCTCGCCAGCTCGCCTTGCTCGGCCAGGGCGGCGATGCGGCGCTCTGCGCGGCGGACCACGGTGCGGGCGACGTCGAGCTGGGCCGATAGCGCGTTGCCGCCGGGGATGACGAACTGGGGTGGCAGCTGGACCTCGCTCATGTAGCGGTCGATCAGCGCCTCCAACTCGGCGACCATCGCCTCGGTTGTGCGGCTGACGCCGTCCTCGAGCCGCTCGGCGGCCTCGGGTGCGGTCGCCAGCTCGGCGCCGGCGACGAAGATGTCGTCCTGGAGGCGGAGGATGTCGGCGGCGAGCTCGGCCTTATCGGCGCCGCAGAGGGCACGGGCGACACCGAGCTGAGAGCAGGCCTCGTCGAGCGCCCCGTAGGCCTCGGTCCGCCCGTGGTGCTTGGGAATGCGGCCGCCGTACCAGAGCGAGGTGGTGCCGTCGTCGCCCTTCTTGGTGTAGATCTTGACCACGGCTCGATCCTACGCCGCGGCTCGGCTCTCAGGCGAGCGGGTTGAAGACCAGGCCGGTCAGCACCTTGGGGTAGAAGTAGGTCGACTTCGGCGGCATGTTGGCGTCGCTTTCGCAGATCGCCTTGGTCTGGTCGACGGGGATCGGACGGAGGATGAAGGCGACATCGTAGGCGCCCTCGTCGAGCAGGCGCAGCGAGTCCTCGACGCTCTTGGCGTAGCCGAGGCCGCGCTTGGCGAGGATGTCGTCCTCGCCGAGGCCGGCGATCCCCTTCAGCACCAAGGTCTCGAGAATCGCCGCGTCGAGGCGGCGGTAGGCCTCCGGCTGGCCCGCGAGTTGGCGGTCGAGCGCCGCGATCGCGCTCTCATTGAGCCGCAGGCGGAAGGCGCGCTTATGGTGTGAGTCGTAAAGGCCGAAGACGCCGACGCCCACCTCGCCGAGCGGGTCGATGCGGTCGGTCTCGACCTCCTCGACATCGAAGAGCTCGCGCAGGCCCTCGCCGAGTCGGCGCTGGCGCTCGGGATCCTCGGCGAAGCCGGAAAGCAGGCGGTGGGTGGGGAAGATCGAGAGGCCGGGGTCGTCGAGGCCGGTCAGCGCCATCAGCGTGTAGTTGTGTGGGCCCTCGCCGCCGACCTCGTCGCGGTAGGCGATCGCGGTCTCGTAGCGATGGTGGCCGTCGGCGATCAGCAACTGGGCCTCGGCGAGCAGCTCGGGGATGACCTCGTTCAGCCCGGGCAGGCGCCAGATCCGCGTCACCGTGCCGGCGGCGTCGGTCGCTTCGCCCCAGGGCTTGTCCGTCCCGATCTCCTCCGCGGCCGCCGGCCAGGGGTCGACCGTGCTCAGCGAGAAGATCGGCGAGAGGTTGCAGCGCGTCGCCCGCATCAGCTCGAGCCGGTCCTGCTTGGGCCCGGGGAGGGTGCGCTCGTGGGGAAGGATCGTGCCGGTCTCGAAGTCCTCGACCCGGACGCGGGCGAGGATGCCGTGGCGGGTGTGGGCCGAGCCGTCGGGGCCGACGTACTTCTGCTCCATCGCCCAGATCGCCGGCTCGGTGTCCTTGACCAGTACGCCGGCCAGCTGCCAGGCGTCGATCGCGTCTCCCGCGGCCAGGTACGGGTCGCCCTCGCCGGCCGCCTGTGGCCCGGTCTCACCGTAGGCCTTCGGCAGGTCGATGGCGACCGCGTTGTAGGGCGAGCGCCCCAGCAGCTCGGCTCGCATCGCCGGATCGATCACGTCGTAGGGCGGCGCGACCACGTCCTGCAGCGACCCGACCGCGTCGAGGTCGTAGTGAAGAGCATTGAGCGGCAGCACCTCGGCCATCGCCGCGAAACCTAGCGCGTATTGCCGTCCGGCCATTCTACGAACATGTGTTCGTAGAATGGCGTATCCGGCTTACATCAGGGAGAAGGCACGGGAACTTCGGGTCAATAAAGGACTGACCATCGACGATCTGGCCGAGCGACTGGCAATCCCTCGTACCACTGCTTACTACTGGGTTCGTGATCTTCCAATTGGGAAGACGGCCAATCAGACTCGCGCTGCCTTTCGCGCGGGACAGGCAAGCCGGAGGATCCACCGCGACCGTCGCAATGCGGCCTACGCCCGGGGTCAGCGCGAATATCCAGCGCTTCTTCTCGAGGTGACGTTCCGGGATTTTGTCTGCATGTACATCGGGGAGGGGTATAAGCGCAATCGCAATGTGGTCGCGATAGGTAACTCCGACCCAGCGGTTGTTCGGCTCAGCGCCTACTGGGTCCGCCGTTTCTCCAGTAACCCCGTTGCGTTCGAATTCCAGCACCATGCCGACCAGGAACCGCAGGAAATTTGCGCCTTCTGGAGCACGATTCTGAACGTCGAGCCAACGGCGATCCGGTTTCAGCGAAAGTCCAACAGCGGTGGGTTGGCCGGCCGAAGCTGGCGGTCGAGGCATGGCGTTCTGACCGTGTGTACGGCCGATACGTATTTTCGAGCGCGCCTGCAGGCCTGGATGGACGGCATCCGGGCCGAATGGCCTTAGAATTTGCCCATCGGGGCGTAGCTCAGCCTGGTCAGAGCGCCCGCTTTGGGGGCGGGAGGTTTCGCTGGTTCGAATCCAGCCGCCCCGATATTTGTAGCACGATCCGTGCTACAATGGCGAAATGAATCGCTCCCTACACGTCCGACTCGACGACAGCTCCGCCGCCGCTCTTCAGATCGTTCGGGGCGGGTCGATGAGCGATTCCGAGGCTGTCCGCACCGCTCTGCGAGAGTCGGCGGCCCGGCGCCGGGCGCGCTCCTCGATTGCCGAAGAGGTTGAGCGATTGGCAGCCGACGATGCGGATCGGGCCGAGATGCGGATCGTTCGCGAGCAGATGGCGGAACTCGCCCCCGCACCCCTCGACTGAGGTGGTTCGGGGCGAGGTCTTTCGCTTGCCTTCCCCGCGGGGAGCACGGGGGAGGGAGCAGCAGGGCGCTCGATATGCGGTTGTGGTCCAGGCGGATGAGTTCATGGCCTTGAGCACGACGCTCGTCTCTCCAACCTCCACCGGCGCCCAGCCGGCCACTTTTCGACCCACCATCTCGCTGGATGGCACCGAGACGCGAGTCCTCGTCGAGCAAACCACAGTGATGGATCCTCAGCGACTGGGACGATCCGCGGGCCGTCTCGATGCCGACGAGCTCCGTGCGGTCGACGACGCCCTTGCTTTGATCCTGAGCCTCTGACCATCAACCGATGATGAGGCCCTGGACAGTGGTCAGCCGCGGTAGTTGATCGGATTATTATGTCGCCTGGACGGGTATCCGCTCTTGGGATATCGGCCGAAGTGCCGATAGTTGCATATGAACTTGGATGCGGCGAAGAAAGAGCGGCGGGTCGAACGGGTGCTGTTCGAAACCGACAGGCAGCGGATCGTCGGCGATGTCACCTTGCCGCCGGAGGGCTACCAGAGCCGGTTTCTCGGACTCGCTGAACAGGGTCGACATCGTCTTCATCCCGCTGGTCAACGCGGAAGTGTCCTCCCTGATGGGTGGCGATGTCGCACATTTACCGTTCATGGTCATCTGCAAGTCCCACGTGCGGGTCGCGTACCCGATCGACGGCGGGCCGCAGCGCCGCGATTGATCTGCCTCGGCGATCGTGCGTCTACGCCGTCGCCCCGCGCCGCCGTCGATCGCCCTGCGCGTAGGAGGCGAGGTCGAAGAGGAAGGCCAGGATGACGATGAACCACTCGAAGCCGATAACTCCGTTCGAGCCTGTGCTCCACATCACCGCGTAGGCGAGCGTCGTCCAGGGCAGGAGGAAGAAGCCGAGGAAGGGGACGAACCAGCTCTCGAAGGCGCGGCCGAGCAGATCGCTGAAGAGGAACAGCGCGAAGAGCGCCAGACGAGGCGAGATCAGGGCGAAGAGGGCGACGAAGCAGCCGATGTGGGCAAGCTACCCTGTTTGAATGCTCGGGTTCAAGAAGCCGCAGATGCCTTCGGCCGAGGACGCGCTGCCCGGGCGCAGCGAGCCGGCCTTTGACGTGCCCGAGCGCCACGCGGTGCTCGACACGCCGCTGCGCCCGCCCTTCCCCGATGGGATCGAGGTCGCCTACTTCGCGCTCGGCTGCTTCTGGGGCGCGGAGCGTCTCTTCTGGGAACTCGACGGCGTCTACGCGACGGTGGTCGGCTACATGAACGGGACCACGCCGAACCCGACCTACGAGGAGGTCTGCTCGGGGCGGACCGGCCACGCCGAGGCGGTCCTCGTCGCCTTCGATCCGGCCAGGGTCTCCTACGCCGACCTGCTCAAGGTCTTCTTCGAGGAGCACGACCCGACCCAAGGGATGCGCCAGGGCAACGACATTGGCACCCAGTACCGCTCGGGGATCTACTTCGTCAACGACGCCCAGAAGGCGACCGCGGAGATGGCGAAGCGCGCCTACGACGAGGACCTGCGCGCCGCCGGCCACGAGCCTGTGACCACGGAGGTCGAGCCGGCTGGCGCCCTTCTACTACGCCGAGGACTACCACCAGCAGTATCTGCACAAGGTTCCGAACGGCTACTGCGGCCTGGCGGGCACCGGCGTCTCCTGCCGCATCCCCGCCGCGGCGCCCTAGCCGAGCCCGGGTGCAACGCGTTGTCCCCCTGGCGGGTGGACAAGGCGTTGCACCGCAGCGGAGTCGCTCGCCCGGCGTGGCGAATAGCATCACGCGCCGGTGACCCCCTCCCTCGGCTCCTACATCGGCGGCTGCCTCGCCGCGATCGGCATCGTCAGCGCGGTCGGCCTCGGCGGCTACTGGCTGCGGCGCTGGATCGTGCCCGAATTCTCGGGCGCGCTGGCGCGTCTGGCCGACGCCACGATCGCGGTCGGCCTGCTGGTGCTCTCGCTGGAGCTGCTGGGGTCGCTGAGCATCCTGCGCACCGGCTGGATCGTCGTCGTCTGCATCGGCGTTGGCCTGCTCGCCGCCCTGCTCGGCTGGTGCATGGCGCCGCGCGACGGGCGCGAAGTCAGCGCCCCGCAGGTGCAGAAAGCCGCCCTGATCATCGCCCTCGCGGTCGCCTCCTTCACCGTCGCCGAGTGGACCTTTCCCTCGCAGCTCAGCCTCGACCAGGGGATGTTCGGCGGCGACACGACCTGGTACCACATGCCCTTCGCGGCGCGGTTCGCCCAGGAACACTCGATCGTCCACCTGCACTTCACCGACCCGCTGCGGCTTGCCGCCTGGTTCTACCCGCAAAGCTCGGAGCTGATCCACGGCAGCGCGATCGTCCTCTTCAAGACCGACTGGCTCTCGCCGCTGATCAACCTGGTCTGGCTCTCGATCGCGCTGCTTGGCGCCTGGTGCGTCGGGCGCCCGTACAAGGTCGGGCCGGCGACCCTGGTCGCCGCGGCGTTGGTGCTGGACTCGGGGGTGATGATCGAAACGCAGCCGGGCGAGGGCCGCAACGACATCATGGGCCTGGCCTTCCTGATCGCCTTCGTCGCCTTCCTGATCAACGCCCATCAACGACGAGCGCCCGATGCCGGGGCGGTTCAGGACACCCCGGAGCGCGATGCGCCGCTGCTCGACAAGGGACCGCTGGTGATCGCCGGGATCGCCGCCGGTCTGGCCGCCTCGGTCAAGCTCACCTTCCTGATCCCGGTCGTCGCGATATGGCTCGGCGTGGTCATCTTCAGCGGACGCGGTCGGCGCCTGACCACGGCCTGGGTGCTCGGCCTGACCACCTTCCTGATGGGCGGCTACTGGTACGTGCGGGCGATGGTCAAGACCGGCGGCAACCCGATCCCGACGATCGGCTTCGGGCCGCTGCACCTGCCGCGGCCCGACCAGATGCCGCTCGACCCGCGGCCGCGCTTCGCCGTCGCCCATTACCTGACCCAGCCGACGATCTACCGCAGGTGGTTCTTCCCGCAACTCGACAACGCGCTCGGGCCGCTCTGGCCGCTGATCCTGATCGTCGCCGTCGCGGCCGCCGTCTACATCGCCTGGCGCTCGCGCAACATCATCCTGCGCGTGATCGCGGTGGCGGCGCTGCTCACCGCCGCCGTCTACGTCTTCACGCCGCTGACCGCGGCCGGGCAGGAGGGCGCGCCGACGGGCTTCTTCACCAACACCCGCTACCTGATGCCCGGCCTCGTCCTGGCCCTGCTGCTGCTGCCGATCGCGCGGCCGCTGCGCGCGCCCGACCGGCGGGCCTGGCAGACGCTGCTCTTCCTCGCCGCCGTCTACGCGATCACCGTGCTGACGACGCCCAAGTGGTACCCCGGCTACATCGTCGGCACCGTCTTCTTCACCCTGGCGCTGGTCTGGGCGCCGGCCGGTGCTCGGCCTGCTGCGCTCGCGGCGCAGTGTCAGCCGGGCCGCCGTCGTCGGCGCGGCGGCGGGCATCCTGCTGCTGGCAGTGGTGCTCGGCCGCGCCCAGCAGGTCCAGTACGTCGACCACCACTACACGGAAGTCGACCACTTCCTCCAGGACGGCGGGCCGAAGCAGGCCTATACCTTCGCCCGCAAGCAGCACGACAAGCGGATCGGCATCGCCGGCTCGGGCGAGATCTTCTTCGGCCAGTACGGCTTCTACGGCGCCGACCTCTCCAACCACGTCCAGTACATCGGCGTGCCGGGGCCCGACGGCGCCTACCGCCTCGCCACCAGCTGCCCACAGTTCCGCCGTCGCATCAACGCCGGCGAATACGACTACCTGGTCGTCAGCCAGTACACCCAGGACTCCCCCGACGCGCCCTACTGGTATCCGATCTACGCCTGGATCAAGAACGACCCGGCGCTGGAACAGATCATTGAAGAGCCCGACGTCACACCGGAGCCGGACTACGTCTTCAAGGTCAAGGGCAAGCTCGACCCGGCCGGCTGCAGCAACGGCCGTTAGGCCTGCTCATCCTCGACGAAGCGCTTCAGCTTCTCGGGCATGCTCTCGACCAGTTGGCCGCGGAGCACGCCGACCAGGGGGCCGCGGATCACCATGCCCAACACCCGCCCGAGGTCGACCTCCAGCCAGTAGGTCACGCGGGTCCGCCCGTCGCCAAGGTCCTCGAGCTCCCAGCTGCCTTCGACCGACTTCAAGTCCCCGTCCTGCTGGGCCCACGAGATCCGGCTCGTCGCCTCGAAGCTGAAGCGCATCTCCGAGCCGATTCTGCGCACTCTGGCGTCGGTCTCCATGTGGACCAGCACCTGGTTGCCCCCACCGTCGCGCTCGACGCATTCGGCGACCTTGATCTCCGGCTGCCAGCGGGGCGAGCCCTCTACGTCGGCGGCAACCGCGTACACCTCGTGGATCGGCGCCTCGATCTCGATGCTGGCGGTGCCGTCGATCGTCCCCATCGCTTCAGCTCAGGCCGGCGCCAGGGCGTGCTCGCGGATCAGCTCGGCGGAGCGCTCGGGCTGCTCCCACCAGAACATGTGGCCGACGCCCTCGAGCGTCTCGAGGCGGGCGCCGGGAATCAGCTCGGCGATCCGGCGCCCGTTGGCGTAGCCGAGCAGGCGATCGGCGTCGCCGTGGATGACGAGGGTGGGAAGCGAGATCTGGCCGAGCCGCTCGTGAGTGTCGTGGGCGCCGCAGGCGCGCATCTGCTGCAGGATCACCGGCTGGGGGGCCGGCAGCGCCTTTGCCATCTCGGTGAAGGGCGCGTAGCGGAGCCTCGTCCTCGCGGAAGCCGGGGGAGAGGTTGATCTCCCACATTGCCCGGAAGACCTGTTCGGGCTCGCCGGAGGCCATCGCGGCGCCCAGCATCTGCAGGTCCTCTGGAGCCATCAAGCGTCGCTTCGGGCCCGCCGCAGTAGCTGGCGCCGATGGTCAGCGTGCGGATCCGCTCGGGATGGGCGAGGGCCAGCTCCTGGGTGATCATGCCGCCCATCGAGATCCCGACCACGTGGGCGGTCTCGAGCTCCAGGGCGTCGAGCAGGCCGGCGGTGTCGGAGGCCAGGTCGGCGATCGTGAAGGGCAGCTCGGCGCGGCCCGAGTGCCCCATGCCGCGGTTGTCGAAGACGATGCGTGTCGAAGTGGGGCTCGAGCCCGGTCGAGGAAGGGCCGGCCCCAGGCAAGGCAGGTGGCGCTCATGCCCTGGATCAGCAGCAGCGGCTCACCCTCACCCGCGCGCTCGTAATACAGCTCCGTCCCCGCATGCATCAACGCTCGGCATACGCAGCCGATCCTACGCCAAGCGGCCCGCCAGGTCCTAATCTAGGCGCACCCGCCCCAGTAGCTCAGAGGACAGAGCACCGGCCTTCTAAGCCGATGGTCGCTGGTTCGAATCCAGCCTGGGGCGCTGAGGCGGCGCGGTCGTGACGGTGGTCGAACCGGGCGGCGCGGACTGCGCGCGACGGCTCTGGAGCAGCCGTCACTCTCCGAGCTGCCCCAGACGATCACTGATCACCTTGACCGCTTCGACGAGATCGTGCATGCCCTTGTCGGGAAGTCGGGCGCCGTCGAGCAGTCCGAAGTCGATGACGAATTGCTCCGTGGGCAGTTTGCGGCCCCGGTGATCGCTGTATTCGACGTAAGCGGTGTGTCGCCGCGGCAGGTCGCTCTCCAGGCGGTCTGGAACCCGGTCCAGCAGGATGAGTCGCTCCTCGCCTGGGACAAGCACGGGTGTCTCCTCCGTCAGCATTGCAACATCGCCGACGGCACCGTATTGGGCACTGACAAGCTCCGGCTCGAATCTGATTCGTAGATTTCGGGCTGGCGTATTCCCCAAGTTGCGCACCACGATGAACGCAATGATGCTGCGGAAGTGAAAGCTGACCGTGACCCAAGGTCGGAACTGATCTCTGACCTGGCGCGCCACATAGGCCAGTGTCAGCAAGAGCACGACGAAGGTGGCCCAGGCGGCTGCGGCGGCCCACGCTCCGGCATTGTGGAGACTGATCAGGGCGATCACGGCCGTCAGGCTCTCAGGTCACCCGGTCAACGATTGCGAGGCCCCCCGTCCATCCCGGCAATTCTGAGTCGATCGGAGTCCAGAAATGCCGAGGCCGCCTTGCGGCGGCCCCGCTCCCTGCTGACGAAACAGCAGGGGGATTGGCTCCAGTATACGGATCGATGGTCTGGAGCCACAATCCTCACCACGTCTCGGGCTTGACCAGCCGGGCGCCCTTGGGCGAGACAATCTGATCGGGGAGCTGGCACTCCGCCACGTCGCGGGCGGAGAGGCGGATGAAGCTGGCGTTGGCCGGCAGGGGGTCCGGGGAGAGCGCGGCGCTGCGATGTTTGCTGTGCAGCACCGGGTTGATCACGGTCACATGCAGGCTCAGCTCCTCGCGGACAACCCGGATCGGCATCTTCAGGTCTCCGTCGTTGGAAATCACCGCAGCGGATTCGTAGCGTCGGTTGAATCCGTCAAGGAGAAGGCGCGTGGCGAGGTTGACATCGGTTCCCTTCTCCTCGTAGGTGAGGACGGTTCGCTTGGATGTCTCATCGGGGGCGGGCTCAACGAGCGTGCCCCGGACCCGCTTTGAGATGTAGCGACCGAGGAAGATCTCCAGGTTGGGGATCGTCTTCAGGGCGCGGTGGTAGAGGCGCTGGCGGTCCTGTGCGTCGGGGTCTTCGGGATCGTGCTTGATGTTGGCCGTGAAGTAGGCGATCTCGACGATCTCGTCATTGGGCAGCAGCCGCTGGGCAAGCGCCAAGGGGTTCAACCAGCGCCGTCCCGGTGCTCTGCATGCCCCGTAGTAGAGGTTGAATGCGTCGATGTAGACAATCGTCTGCAAGCCTTCAATCTAGCCGTTGCTACGGCTGGTTTGGTCGATCGGCGCGCGGCGGCCGGGGCGGGCCGTGGAGGTCGCGCTACCGTGCCAGCGAGATCGGCTCGGCTGCGATCAACGCAGCGTGGTTCGTCTTGTGTTCGGCTGGGGGCGCTGATTGCACCGGATGGCCAGGGTGCCATCGATGCTGTAAACTTTTGCATTCAATAACTGCATTAATTGACTGCAAGGAGTGAGAGGATCAAAGCGCTGACGATCAGGAATGTTCCGCCGAGCCTCGCCGAGGCTCTCGAGCGCGAGAAGCGCCGCAAGGGCAAGTCGCTCAATCAGACGGTCATCGACCTCCTCGGGCAAGGACTCGGCGCGGAGCGCGTGCGCTCCAATGGGCTGGGCCGTTTTGCCGGGGGCTGGAGTGAGGACGAGTTTCGCGACTTCGAGCGGGCGACCGCGCATTTCGAGGCGGTCGACGAGGAGCTCTGGCGTTGAGTTCGTTCTGCCTCGATACGTCCGCCTACAGCAATTTCCGGCGAGGGAACGAAGAGCTGGCGGCGCTTCTCGATCAGGCCGAGCTCGTGGGCGTGTCGACCATCGCACTCGGCGAGCTGCGTACCGGCTTCCTGCTCGGTGGCAAGCGACAGCGCAACGAAACAGAGCTGGATGCCTTCCTCGAAAGCCCAGTCGTGGAAGTGCTGCCAGTCGACGCTGAGACGAGTCGCCACTACGCGGAGATCGTCGCCGAGCTTCGCAAGGCGGGAACGCCTGTTCCAACCAACGACATCTGGGTCGCAGCCACGGCGGCCCGCAATGGCACTGCGGTCCTGACCTGCGACGACCATTTCGAACGCATCGGCCGAGTCGGCTCGATCGTCATCGACAGCTGACTAAGCCTTCGGCCGTCTCGTCGGCGGCGTGATAAGCATCCCTGGAGGCCAAAGAACGACAAGGAGGAATGACGTGGCGCTGCAGCTTGGAGACATCGCACCGGATTTCGAGGCGGATACCAGCGAGGGCCGGATTCGCTTCCACGAGTGGCTCGGCGATTCCTGGGGGGTGCTGTTCTCGCACCCGAAGGACTTCACGCCGGTCTGCACGACCGAGCTCGGCTACATGGCGAAGATCAAGCCGGAGTTCGACAAGCGGGGCGTGAAGATCATCGGCCTTTCTGTCGATCCGTCCGACGAACACGAGGCTGGGCTCGCGACATCGAGGAGACGCAGGGCACGGCGCCGAACTACCCGATCATCGGCGACGCCGATTTCGAGGTCTCGAAGCTCTACGGGATGCTGGCGGCCGACGTCTCCGGCGACGCTGGCGCGCGTACGCCGGCCGACAACCAGACGGTCCGCAACGTCTTCGTGATCGGCCCCGACAAGAAGATCAAGCTGATCCTGGTCTACCCGATGACGACGGGGCGCAACTTCGACGAGGTGCTGCGGGTGATCGACTCGCTGCAGCTGACCGCGAAGCACAAAGTCGCGACCCCGGTCAACTGGAAGCAGGGCGAGGACGTGATCATCGCCGGCTCGGTCTCCAACGACGAGGCGAAGGAGACCTTCGGCGAGTGGGAGGAGCCGAAGCCCTACATCCGGATCGTCCCGCAGCCGCAGGATTAGTAGGTCCCGGCGATGAGCGAGCGCGTTGTCGTGCTCGGCGCCGGGTTCGGAGGCCTGGAGCTCGGCACGATGCTCTCCGAGGCGCTCGGCGATGACGTCGAGGTGACGCTGATCGACAAGAGCGACTCGTTCGTCTTCGGCTTCTCGAAGCTCGACCTGATGTTCGGCCGCGCCGACGCCGGGCGCGGTCCGCATGGCCTACAGCGACATCGCCAAGCCGGGCGTGCGGGTGCTGCGCGAGACGGTCACCGCGATCGACCCGGAGGCCCGGCGAGTGACCACCGACGCCGGGGCCCACGAGGCCGACGTCCTGGTCATCGCGCTCGGCGCCGACTACGACGTGGACGCCACGCCGGGTCTCGCCGAGGCGGGCAACGAGTTCTACTCGGTCGCCGGCGCCGAACGGCTGGCCGGGATCATCCCGACGTTCTCGCAGGGGCACGCGGTGATCGGCGTCGTGCGACGCGCCGTTCAAGTGCCCGCCGGCGCCGAGCGAGTGCGCGCTGCTGCTGGACGACGATGCTGACGCGCGCGCGGGGTGCGCGACGCCTGTCAGATCTCGTTCGTGATCCCGCTGCCAACGCCGGTGCCGCCGTCGCCGGAGACCTCGGCCGCGCTGGAAGCCGAGTTCGCCGAGCGCGGCATCACGCTGATCGCCGGCCGCCGCGTCAGCTCGCTCGACCCCGACCGCAACGTGGCCGTCCTCGACGACGGCAGCGAGCTGCCCTTCGACCTCTTCCTCGGCGTGCCCAAGCACCGCGCTCCCGAGGTGGTCATCGACAGCGGCATGACCGAGGACGGCTACGTGCCCGTCGACCCGGCCACGCTGGAGACGCGCTTCCCGGGCGTCTACGCGGTCGGCGACGTCGCCACGGCGGGCGTGCCGAAGGCGGGCGTGTTCGCCGAGGGCGCCGCCGCGCATCGTCGCCCAGGCGCTGATCGCGAAGCTGCGGGGCCGGCGAGGCGCCCGGCCCCCACCTCGGGCGCGGCACCTGCTACATCGAGTTCGGCCGCGGCCGGGTCGGCAGCGTCGACATCGACTTCCTCTCGGGTCCCGAGCGGACCGGGACCTTCAACGCGCCGTCGGCCGACAGGGTTGCCGAGAAGGAACGCTTCGGCTCCAGCCGCCGCGCCCGCTGGTTCGGCGCCTGACGCCGGCCAGGCGGACAGCATCTCCGCCGCTCCAGGCGTGTTTCAAGAGGTGCAATGACGGACCCGGAGCGTCGAACCGACATCGCGCTTGCCGTGCTGGCCAGCGTCTCCATCGCGGGGATCCTGCTGATTGGGAGGGCAAGCTAGGGAGTAGATTTTGGCGCGTGGCGGAGGTTCTCTACTACGCGATCCCGGCCTTCGTGCTGCTGCTCGTCGTCGAGTTGCTCTCGTTCAAGTACGCGCGCGACGAGGAGCTGGTCGGCTACGAGGCGCGCGACACGCGCACCAGCCTGGCGATGGGCGGCGGCAACGTCGCGATCAACGCGGTCTGGAAGCTCGTCGTGCTCGTTGCCTACGCCGGGCTCTACGAGCTGACGCCGCTGCGGATGCCGGCCGACAGTGGTGGACCTACGTCCTGCTCTTCTTCGCCGACGACCTCGCCTACTACTGGTTCCACCGCGTCCACCACGAGGTGCGGGTCTTCTGGGCCAGCCACGTCGTCCACCACTCCTCCGAGCACTACAACCTCTCGACCGCGCTGCGCCAGACCTGGACGCCGATGACGGCGCTGCCCTTCTGGGCGCCGCTGGCGCTGCTCGGCTTCGCGCCGTGGATGATCCTGCTGCAGCTCTCGATCAGCCTGATCTACCAGTTCTGGATCCACACCGAGCGGGTCGACCGGCTGCCGGCGCCGGTCGAGTTCGTCTTCAACACGCCCTCGCACCACCGCGTGCACCACGGCGCCAACGAGGTCTACCTCGACCGCAACTACGGCGGCATCCTGATCGTCTGGGACCGCATCTTCGGCACCTTCCAGGGCGAGACCGAGCGGCCGCCGCTACGGGCTGACCAAGAACATCCGCAGCTTCCACCCGACCCGCGTCGCCTTCCACGAGTTCGCCGACCTTGCCCGCGACGTGCGCGCAGCGACGAGCTGGCGCGACCGGCTCGGTTACGTCTTCCGCGGGCCGGGCTGGTCGCCCGACGGCAGCAGCGGCGGGACTCGCGGTTGACGATGGCTCCCTGGAAGCTCCCTCTGATCGTCGCGGCGATTGCGGTGCCGATCGTCGCCGGCTTCCTCGTCGGCGGCGGGGGAGGGCTGGCCGTGGGCACGGTGTCGGTGTTCGCGATCCTGATCTACGCGGTTCGCGAGCGGCCGCGCGGTCCGATCGCCTCGGCGCCGGCAAAGGACGGCGGAAGGCATGTGCTGATCGTCGCCGCGACGGCGGTGGAGGACCCGGCCGACGTGGCCCGCGTTGCGGATGCGGTGGGGCTCGATGGCTCGCGAGAGCAGCCCGAGGTGCTCGTGCTGGTGCCGGCGCGGATCGGCTTCCTCGACCGCTGGGCCTCCGACGTGGAGTCGGCGCGGCACCGGGCGCAGGAGCGCCTGGTCGCCACCGTCGCCGCGCTGGCCAAGGCCGGGGTCGCGGCCGAGGCGCGGGTGGGCGACGAGGACGTCGTGCAGGCGATCGAAGACCAGCTGCAGAGCTTCCCGGCGACCGAGGTCGTGCTGGTCAGCGGCGAGCGAGAACGGGGACGGAGATGCGGCGGCGGAGCTCGCGCTCGCGCCTGCAGGCCGAGTTCCGCGAGGTGCGAATCGAGCCAGACGGCGCCGGCTGAGCGCAGAGTTGCTCAGCAGACGTGGGCGTGCGCGGCACTGCGCACGACCTGGAAGGCGCTGCCGGGGATGCGCTTCAGCTGATCGAGGTTTTCGTCGTCCCAGCGACGGTCGCTGCTGCCGCTGAAGTACCAGTTGGAGCCGTTGTCGGCGACGATCAGCCCGTAGTGCTTCATCGCTTCGGCGATCACGCTTGGCGCCGCCGCTGAAGCCGCCGAGGCCGTAGCCGGCCTTGAGCCGCAGTCGCGTCCCCATCGACGGCGCGTTCGGGTCGGAGGTGTCGCCGGCGCAGTGCGAGGCGGGGTGGACCCAGGCGTTGCGGGTGCTGTCGAAGGTGACCCGGATCGCGTGTTCGAGCCGGCCGGCGGCGACTTCGTCGTAGCGGACCAGGCCAGGGAAGATCGGCAGCCCGGCGGCGTCGGCCGAGGTCCAGGAGTCGGGACGGCCGGCGGTCGAGCGCAGGTCCCAGCGGGCGCCGGAGTCGGCGTTCCAGTGGGCGCCGCCGTCGCGCGCTGGAAGAAGGCGCGGTAGAGCTCGATACAGCGTGCAGCTGGAGCGGTCGACGACGAGCACGTGGCGGTCGCCGTCGCTGCCCTTGCCGCCCTCGACCGGGGCGCCGCTCGGGACCGGGAACGGCCCGGGATCGCTCTCGTCGCCGTAGGCGGTGTAGTGGATCGGCAGCTTGCGCTGGCCGGCGCCGACGACCGCGTAGGGGAAGCCGTAGGCGCGCGGCGAGCCGAAGTCGGGGTGGAGGAGGTTGCCGCCGTGGGCGTCGATGTAGGCGATCGTCGCGGCGGAGTTGGCGTGCGACCGGGCGCCTTGGAGATGTCCTGGTTCCAGGCGGCCTCGTTGGGGAGAGAGGGGGCGTTGGCGGGCAGGTGCCGGGCGGTGGAGCGGGGAAGACCGAGCAGGTGCCGAGATCGGGGTAGGGGCCGACGGCGGCTGGCCGGCGGCGCCGACTACGGCAGCGACGGCCACAGCCAGCAGCGACGATCGCGCCCGCGAGCCCGCGCATCCGACTTTGACCCACCTCTGGCGTGGTCAATGTCGGCTACGCGCCATCGTCGGTGCCCGTGCGCTCGCGGATCTGCAGTCGGCCGATCTCCAGCTCCTCGACGGCGAGCTTGCCGACGGCTGCTTTGCCGACCGCGAGGCGACCAACGCTGAGCCGCCCGATCGCGAAGCCCCCGATCGCGGCGGCCCCGACCGCGAGCGCCCCGACCGCCACCGCGCCGCGAGCCTGCATGCCCGTCGCGGCGATCGACCGAACCTCGGGCCGGAAGAAGGAGATCCCGAATCGCTGCGGCATCGCCCAAACCGTAGCGCGGCTAGCCTGAGGCGCGATGAGCCGGACGACCGTCCCACCCTGCTGGCGATCCAGCACGTGCCGTGGGAGACCCCGCACCGGATCCTCGATGCCTGCCGTGCGGCTCGACGTGCACACGGTCAAACCGCTGGCAGGCCAGCCGCTGCCCGACCACGACGAGGTGGCCGGTGCGGTCGTGATGGGCGGCCCGATGAACGTCGACGAAGTCGACCGCCACCCGGAGCTGGCCGACGCGAGCGCGAGTGGCTGGCCGAGGCGGTGCGCCGCGATATGCCGGTGCTCGGCGTCTGCCTCGGCGCGCAACTGCTGGCGCGAGCGCTCGGTGCCGAGGTGAGGCTGGGGGAGGGGCCGGAGATCGGCTGCGCGCCGGTCGAGATCCTCGACCCCGAAGACCCGATCCTCGGCGCTCTCGCTCCGAGCACGACGGTCCTGCACTGGCACGGCGAAGTCTTCGACTTGCCCGAGAGCGCGAAGCGCCTCGCCCGCTCCGAGCGCACCGAGGTCCAGGCCTTCCGCCACGGCAACGCCTGGGGCGTCCTCTTCCATCCCGAGGCCGACCTCGCCCTGCTCGAGGCCTGGCTGGCCGTGCCCGAGATGATCCGCGAAGCCCGTGAGGCACTCGGCGACGACGGGCGCCCACGCCCTCCCGGCAGAAGCCGAATCAGCCGAGCAAGCGCTGATCGAGCGAACGAGGCCAGGCCTAAAGGCCTTCGCGGGCCTGGCAGAAGCAAACCGACCCGCCCGTTGACGCCTTCAGCAGCCGCCCTGGCCCGCTAGATTGAAGCCACGCGGTGGACGTAGCTCAGTTGGTAGAGCTCCTGGTTGTGGTCCAGGCGGTCGCCGGTTCGAATCCGGTCGTCCACCTCAATACTGGGGGTGAGTAACGCGCTGATCGCGGAGGCGGGACGCCGCCCCGCTATTGCTCTCCCGGAGCGAAGGCGCCTGAAGGCTGCCGCCGGTCGACTTCCTAGCATCGGATCAGCCGATGGCCCGACCGCCCGCCAGTACCAGTACCCCTGTCCGCGCGGAGACAGCTCGCTGGCCGCCGGCTTGGCTAACGAACGTCGGTGTCGTAATCGGCCTCGGTCTCATCGTGTTCCTCTCCTCGATGGCGATTGGCGCAGCGGCGACCTCGATGACCGAACACGGGGTCTCGGTGGGAGACTTCCAGTTCGCCGGGACTTCTGCCAAGGCCGAGCTGGCCTACAACGAACTCGGTCAGGCTGGCCGCCACGCCGCCTGGTGGTTTCTCGCGCTCGAGCTTCCCTTCCTCATCGGCTACGGCCTACTGCTCTGTGCGGGCTGCGCCTTCGCCGCCCTCAGGCTCGCCGCGGCGGGAGCCGAGCGCCTCGCGCGGATCGCCCGCTTTGCCGCGGTTTTCGGTTTGCTCGCCGCCGGCTCCGATCTGATTCAGAACTCCGCCCTCGTGGTCATCCTCACTGGCAACTTCGCCCAGCCCGCCCCACGCATCGCCGAGGTCTTCGGTGATCTCACCTGGGTCTTTGGCATCGCGGCCGGGTTCGTCTTCGTCGCGGGGTGGGTCTTCGCGGCGCTGCGATCCCGGCGACTGGCGCCCCAATAAGCCCAGCCGAGAGCATCGGCGATTGAGTCGACTCGAATCCGTAGAGGAGGGCGGCTCCTCGCCCGCAAGGCAGCACGAGCCCTCTATGGATACGGTCTCGACCGTATGACGCCCGGCACCGACATCTACTCGATCCCGCAGGACTTGCTCGACTTTCGCGAGACGATCGGGCAGATCGCTCGTGAGCGGATTGCTCCGCGAGCGGCTGAGATCGACGAGAAGTCGGAATACCCGAGGGACGTGCGGGAGCTGCTGGCCGAGCACGACATCCTCGCGCTGCCTTTCGAGGAGCAATATGGCGGGACCGGCACAGGGACGCTGATGCTGCAGATGGCGGTCGAGGAGATCGCCAAGGCCTGCGCTTCCAGCGCCCTGATCCTGATGGTGCAGGAGCTGGGCTCGCTGCCGATCCGGCTCTTCGGCAGCGATGAGCTGAAGCAGCGGGTGTTGCCGCGCTGCGCCGCTGGCGAGTGGACGCCCGCCTTCGCGCTTTCAGAGCCGGAGGCCGGCTCGGACCCCGCCGCTATGCGCACGCACGCCGAGCTCGACGGCGACGAATGGGTGATCAACGGCGCCAAGAACTGGATCACTAACGCGGGGGTCGCCGACTTCTACGTCGTCTTCGCCGTCACCGACCGGGAAAAGCGGCGGATCACCGCTTTCGTGGTCGAGGCCGACCGGCCCGGCTTCTCGATCGGCAAGCTCGAGCACAAGCTCGGGATCCGCGGCTCGCCGACCGGCTCGCCCGTCTTCGACGACGTGCGGGTGCCGGCCGAGAACGTGATCGGCGAGGTCGGGCGCGGGCTCGGCGTCGCCCTCGGCACGCTGGAAAGGACGCGGCTCGGCGCCGCGGCGCAGGCGGTCGGTATCGCCCAGGGGGCGACCGACTACGCGACCACCTACGCCTCGGAGCGGGTCGCCTTCGGCAAGCCGATCCTCGACCTGCAGGCGATCCAGTTCAAGCTGGCCGAGATGGAGACCGGCACCGCCGCCGCCCGCGAGCTGCTCTACAAGGCCTGCGCGATGGCCGACCAGGACGACCCTGGCCTCGCCAAGCACTCCTCGATGGCGAAGCTCTTCGCCTCCGACAACGCGATGCGGGTCACGGTCGAGGCGATCCAGGTGCTCGGCGGCTACGGCTACGTCAAGGAGTACCCGGTCGAGCGGATGATGCGCGACGCCAAGATCACCCAGATCTACGAGGGCACCAACGAGATCCAGCGCGTCGTGATCTCCCGCGCGATGGACCCGCGGCGATGGTAGCTTTGGAGGGTCACCTCTACGCAGAGCGCATTCGGCCCGACCTGGAGGTGTCGGCTATCCCTTGAAGGGTCCCGAGGACCCGAAGGTCGTGACGACGATGGTTCCGCGGCAAAAGCGCATTGGCTGTGTCTCGAATTCCACTGTGGTGCGTTGTGCCGCGCCGGGAGCCTCGATTCCCATGGAATAGGCCTCGAGCCGGCACGCCTTGGGTCTGATCGAGGGGTTCTCGGAGTACAGGTCGACGTATGTGGGGTGTCCTTCCCTCACGACGACGGGAGGGCCGGGTTCGTCGGTCTGGTCGGGCACGACAGCAAGCCGGCGCCCTGTCTTGGACAGCAGCCAGACCGATGGATGGCCTTGCAGGCGACATCTTTCGTCGCTGCGGAACTCAAGGGCCTCAGCCACTGTTCCCGCCGAGACGCCCGCGAACCCCGCATCGTTGATCTGCAGTTGATCTTCTCGACATTCGGGCGGCCAGTGTTGTGTGCGTACTGCGTTTTGACCCTGCTGGCCGGCCCAGCTGACCGCGGCGGCGCCCCAGCACAGCACTATCGTGGCGATCGGAGCGGCGAGCCGCATGAGGTATTTGGTGGGTGTGCGCACCGGTTTCAGGGCGCCGCGGGATAGGTCATCTGCAGTGAGGAGACCAGGGGGTCGATCCGTTTCTGGGCCGCTTCCAGGTCGTAGCCGCTGGCAAGGATCGCGAATCCATTGTCGCCGACGTCGAAGAAGAAGTCGGCGCGCTCGGGGAGGCCAGAGTTGGCGTGGAAGTCGAGCTCACTGCCTTCCAGGCCGCCTCTGTCGACTCCGTTCGTGGTCGCGTAGATGCTCTCACCGGCCTGGCTTACGTCGCTTGCGATCTTGGCGACGCTTCTCGCTGGATTCGCCGGTTCAGCGGGCGACTCGTCGATCAGCAGTTCTTCGTCCCCGTTGGCGCTGGTCCATGTGTTCTGGATGTAGCTGCCGTCGCTGGCGAGCTTTTCGTCGTCGTGCTGGATCCATCCTGCCGGCAGCGTCGCGCTGTATTCGGCTCCGTTGAAGGACACCGGAACCGCGGCAGCGGCGCCCGCCGACGTGCTTTCGGGAGGCGAGGCGCCGGCTTTGCTCGTTGACGCCGCTTCTTCGGGCGCGCTCGAGGCGGTCGCTTCGGCTGGGGCGCGGACGCTGCGGGTGACGACGGTGCGCGTGGTATCTCCTTGCCGCTTGGCGAGAGCGAGCGCGCCCAAGACCAGCCCTCCCGCAACCGCCAGCGCGCAGCCGATGATCGTCACGGCCCGGCCCGTCGACCGGCGGTTCGGTCGGGGTGGGGGAGGCGCCGGCGGCGGGGGCGGTGAGACCGGATGCTGGTGCGCCCGCGGCATCCGAGCGGTTGCCGGTTCAGGCGGCGCCGGCCTCGGCCGGCGGACGCGGACGTCGACCTCGCGCAGGCCGGCCGCAGCGACACCGGTGGCGACGCTTCGCTCGGTCGGGCCACCGGTGTCGGCGCCGGCCGCCGCCGAGGCTGCGCGGCCCAGATCGCCGGCCGAGCGGAAGCGGCGCTCGGGGTCCCTGGCGATCGCGCGGGCGAGCACCGGGTCGAGCGGGTGGGTAGCGCCGGAGGAGGGGAGGGGCGGCGGCGCCTCGTTTGCCTTGCGCCAGAGCTTCTGCATCTCATCGCCCCTGAAGGGAACCGAGCCGGCCAGCATCTCGTAGAGCACGCAGCCGAGCGAGTAGATGTCGGTGCGGGCGTCGATGCGGCCGGCGGCTATCTGCTCGGGGGCGACGTAGTCGAGCGTGCCGATCCACTGCCCGGTTGCGGTCAGCTCCACCTGGGCGCTTCCCAGGCCCCTGGTCAGCCCAAAGTCGGTCAGGTAGGCGGTCCCCTCTCCGGGCGGGCCGGTGAGCAGGATGTTGGCCGGCTTGACGTCGCGATGGACGAAGCCGGCGGCGTGGGCAGCATCCAGCGCGCCGGCGACTTCGACCGCCACTCGGGCGGCCGCCCTAGGCTCAAGCGGTCCGGACTCGACCATCGACCGGCGCAGGTCGGTCCCCTCGATGTAGCGCATCGCGATGAAGAGGTAGCCCTCGGCGGAGCCGGCCGAGTACACCGTGACCGCGTTGGGGTGCTCGATCGCCGCCGCGCTGCGGGCCTCTGCCGCAAAGCGCTCCTGAAACTCGAGGTCGTGCGCGAGGTGGGGAGCTACGACCTTCAGTGCCACCCGCCTCTCGAGGCGCTCGTCGCGGACGAGGTAGACGATGCCCATCCCGCCCCGGCCGAGCTGGCGTATCACCTCGAACTCTGCAAGCCGGTCGCCCGGACGAAGTGTCTTTAGTGGCTCCACGGGATCTGGCTCACTCTGTATAAGGTCGACTCTACTGTTCGAATCCGGGGGGAGGCTTGGCGGTGGACCTGAAAGTGCAGAGGCTCAACCAGGGGGAGAGGATCGCCGCTGGATCGGCACTCGCTCTGTTCGTCTGCATGTTCCTTGGCTGGTTCAATTTCGGCTTCGCCGTCGCCAACGCGTGGGACTCGCTTCACTACGCCAGTCCCATCCTCGCTGTCGCGATCGCCGCCACGCTGACGATTGCGTTTCTCAAAGCGAGCGGCAAGAGCATCGGCGACATTCCCGGCGGCTCGGTGATGTTCGCCCTCGGCTGCGTCGCGGCGCTCCTCGTTCTCTTCAGGCTGATCGATCCGATCTCCGCCGGCGACGCGAGCCCGTTCGGCGGAAGTGGCGTCGAAGACAGCGGCAGTGCCGAGGCCGGCCTGTTCCTCGGCCTCATTGCCGCGGCGGGAATCGCGATCGGTGGATACCTGGCGACCGGCGGGCGTGCCCTGGACCAGGTGAAAGGCCTCTTCGCCGGCGGCGGTCCCGCTGCGGCACAGGCGCCGCCACCTCCCCCCGGCGCCGCCTCTCCGGCTGGGCCGGCGGCGGGCCCGCCGGAGCCCGCCACCTCGCTGGCCGAGCCGGCCCTGCCGCCGGTCGAGCACGCTCCGCTCCCACCGATCGAGCAGCGGCCGCTTCCACCCGTCCAGCTTCCCTCCGCCGGAGGTGGTCCGGCTTTCTGTGAACATTGCGGATCGCAGCTCAGCGCGAATGACCGGTTCTGCGGTGGGTGCGGGCAGCCCGCGGCCTCGTAACAGACTCAGCCGTGGCCGATGGTGCCGAGGGCGAACGCGTCGGTGTGCGGCGACAGCAGGGTCAGCATCAGCTCGCCGCCCAGCGAGCGCACCTGCAGCGGCCCGGTTCCGGCGCAGGCCGGTTCCAGGTTGTAGGTGAACACTCCGTTCGTCGTCGAGGTGAGTGAGAGGCTTGCGGCGCAGGGGATCGACGAGAATTCGAGCGAGCCCGCGGCTTCGTCCGATGCGATTTCAAGGCTGACTGGAAATACGCCGTCGAGGTTGGGATGTTCGGTGCTCGTCCGTTCCACCTGCCCGGTCCATCGCCCGCTGATCGGCTCCCCGTCCGTGGCAGGTGTCAACCCCCTCGCGAATGCCGACGGTACGCCGTTTTGGTGAAGTCCCTCGAGTATCCTCGCTTCGGCGGCGCGGGATCGAAGGGGTCCCCCAAGCAGCACCTGGAAGCCGGCGTATAGCTGCTCGGCGCGATCGGATGGCACCACCTCGACGAGGATGCCGTGTTCCGCGAGGCGCCGGCGCTCTGCCTCGGCGTTGGCGGCGATCTGGAACGAACCTGCCTGTATGTAGCGGCCGGCTTCGATCTGACCGCCGGCTTCGGTGACGGCGGCTTCGCCGGCCGCCGCCGCCTTTTCCGCCGCCGCCGCTTCCCGAGCCGCTGCCGCCGACTTGGCGGCCGGTGCGGAGCCGCGGAGCACGGTCGTCGTCGAGGAGCCGCCGCCTGCCCCGAGCAGGATCGCCAGGCCCACGCCGGCGCCGGTCACGAGGATCGCGATGCCCACCGCGATCGCGACGCGATTGCGCCGCTCCGTCGCGCCGGCCCCTGCGGCCGGAGCCGGGGGTAGCTGTTCGCTCGTCCGGGGCCCGGGTGCTGCAGGCTGTGGTGCCCGGGCCGCCTGCCGGGCTCCGCACATCCGGCAGAAGCTCGCGCCCTTTGCCACCACCTCGCCGCAATTCGAGCAGCGGCGCTTCATCGCTGGAGCCGATGTCGGGTGGAGCCCATCCTGCAATCTCAGGTCGTGGCCTGCGCCTGCCCGCACGCCGAGCAGAATCGAGCCCGCGGGTTGATGTCGCTGCCGCAGGACGTGCAGGACGCTTTGGTGGAATTCGACGATTTGAGAACGACCGTGACCTCCTCCTCGGCGCCGGGGTTAGCGGCCGTCTGTTCCGTCACGGTGGCCGGTAGCTGTTGTGCGGCGACGGGGGGTGGAGTCGGCTTCGCGGCGGCCGGGCTGCCGACGGCCTGCTGGGTCGCCACGATTCCCAACTTCGCGTTGTGGGAGCTGGCGGCTATCCCCGCCCATGCCATCCCCAGCGGGATGGTGAGGAACAGGCCGAGCCCCAGGGTCAGGGCCGCGACGACGATGTTGACGAAGAGCATCACTATGCCCCCGGCGACTGTCGCGTAGAGCATCCCCAGCGGGCCGAATAGGAATGCGAGTATCACCGCCAACGCTACATTCTTGTGTGTCCCCATCTGTACGACCGTGGTCTGCTGCACCGCAACCGGCGCCTGCGGCGGACCGGCGGCGCCGGTCGGGGGCGGTACGTTCGTGCTCATCTCTTCTCAACCTTCCGCTCGAGGACGCTCGAATCTTCCGCACCATACCTCTCGCCGCTCAGGGACCCTCGAAGGCGGCTTGAGCTCGTCGTAAATCCCAGATAACACCGTGAGGGGTAACCTGCCCCGGTCCAATGGCGGCGAAAGCGTTCTGCACCAGCTGTGGGGAGAGTGTCGATTCGGATTGGCGCTTCTGCGAGGCCTGTGGTGTGGAGCGGAGCACCGCACCGCAACCTCCTTCGCCACTCCCGTCCCGTCCTTCACCCCTCACTCCGGCCCCGGGGCCACCGCGGGTGGAGCTGCTGGCCGCACCTCTCGAAGCACGGGAGGTCGAGGTGCAGGTCGGCTCGAAGACACTGCTCGAGCCGACCACGCTGAAGATCCAGAAGGGCGAGCTCGTCGCCATCATCGGCCCCAGCGGATCCGGCAAGAGCACACTGCTGAAGACCCTCGGCGGTATCCGCACCTCGAGTGGCGGGACGGTCCTGATGCGGGGGCAGGATGTCGGCCTGCGACAGGCCGACATCGGCTACGTCCCACAGGACGACACCCTGCACCACGCCCTGAGCGTGCACGAGGCGCTCTCCTTCGCCGCTCAGCTCCGCCTGCCCGAGGGTCACTCGAAGGAGGAGCGCGAGGCGGCGATCTCCCGTGTGCTCGAGCAGGTCGAACTGGCAGACATAGCCGATCGTCGCATCGGCGCGCTCTCCGGTGGTCAGCGCAAGCGCGCCGCCGTCGCGCTCGAGTTGATCAGCCGGCCCGAGCTGCTGCTGCTCGACGAGCCGACGACCGGGCTCGACCCTGGCCTGGAGCGTCGCCTGATGGAGCTGAGCCGAGACCTCGCCGACAAGGGCCAGAGCGTTCTCCTCGTCACCCACGCGACACAGAGCCTCGATCTATGCGACCGGGTCGCGATCATGGCGCCGGGAGGCCGCCTTGCCTACCTCGGTCCTCCGGCTGGGGCACCGGATGCGTTCGGGGTCGAGCTGATCGACGAGGTCTACGCAAGGCTCACCGACGAAGCCGACACGAAAGGCGGCGCTTACCGCAGGGTCGAGGCGCCGATCGCGCCGCCGCGCTTGGCTTCCTCGCGCGCCATCCCGCGACGTCGCATCTGGCCCCAGGTGAGGGTCCTCATCAGGCGTTACTCGCTGCTCTTCGCCCGCGATCGGCGCAATGCGAAGATCCTCGCCGCTCAGGTGTTGGTCCTCGCCTTCGGCGCGGCCTTTCTCTTCATGGCGAACGTCTTCTCCTACGATGAACATGGCAATGCGCTGCATGCGGCGCAGAGCGCCCAGCTGCTCTTCCTGATGGTCACCGTGTCGCTGTGGTTCGGGGCGATCTCCTCGGTCCGCCAGATCGTCGCCGAGCGCAGTGTCCTCTCCCGCGAGTTGGCCGCCGGAGTCCGGACCGAGGCCTACCTGTTCTCCAAGGCCGTCGTGATCGGAGCTGTCGCGGCGATCCAGACCGCACTCTTCGTCTGGATCGTCTTCGCCCTGCGCCCGCTCGGCGAAGCTCCGCACAATGCCGAGATCCATGTGCTGACCATCTGCATCCTCGTCGCCTGGGTGGGAATGGGCTTCGGTTTGACGCTGTCGGCCTTTGCCCGCAGCGAGGACCAGGCGGCGAGTTTCCTGCCCCTGATCCTCCTGCCGCAGCTCCTCTTCGCCGGAGCGATCGTGACCACCAAGGACCTCGGCAAGCCGATCCAGCTGTTGTCTCACCTGGTTGCCGCCCAGTGGGGATTCGCCGGCGTGGGCAACGCGATCGGCATGAACGCCAGGATCGCCGCCGACCCCGGGTTCGCCGCCGCCAATCACTACAGCTCAAACTTCTTCAGTCATGGCGAGGCTCAGGTTGCGTTCGCCCTCTTCCTGATGATTGCCGCTTGCGCCGCAGTGCTGCAGGCGCGACTGCGTCCGTCCTTCGAGGACACCTGGTGGCAGCAGGGACGGCAGTGGTCGGAACGCCGTCAGGTGGGGCGCCGGCTGCAGCAGGCGCCGAGTCTGGCCGCCCCCGAGCGTCTTCCATGAGGCCCGCATGTGAGAAGTGCGAGGCGCTGGCGCCAACTGCGTGACTGACCCGCTGATCCAACTTCACATAGCATTCGCGCGGTTCAGGCCCTTCGGAAGGAACGGCTGATCGGATCATGACTGGCGGGTCACCCGTGACATCGGAGATGGTCGGTCGAACCTGCCCCTACTGCAGGTTCGACCTCGAGGAGGGCGTGAGCGTGATCGCCTGCCCCGTATGCAAGGCCGTCCACCACGACGATTGCTGGGAGGAGAACGGCGGCTGCGCGGTGGCGCTCTGCGCGGGTGGGCCCACTCGAGCAGAGACCCCTTCGGAAGAAGCGGGGCAGGTCGAGCCGCCGATCCCACCCGCATCGACGCCGGAGCCCCTTCCGGCTGTCGTCGCCCCGGCGCCTTCCGAGGCCCCGACCCAGAAGGCCCCGATCCCGCCTTCGTCACCTGGGGCACCGCCACCGCCACCTCCGGGGCCACCGCTGCCGCAGGGAAGGAGCTCCAGGTCTCAATGGGTTCCGCTGATCGCCGTCGCGATCCTTCTGTTGGGCGGGGCGACGGCCACCGCGATCGTCCTGACCAAGCATGGAGATCACCCGGCGGACCACGTGAGCGCCGGCGCCCCCGAAACCGAAGGCAGCGAATTCGGCGAATACGAAGAAGAAGGCGAATACGAAAGCGAATACGGAGAAGAAGGCGGGTACGAAGAAGGCGAATCAGAAGAAGCGGAATCGTCGTCGAGCCCGAGCCAGCTCGCTCAGTTGCAGGTCAAACGCGCGCTTCAGGCACACTTCAACCGCCTCGCGGCCGGTCATTACGAAACTGCGTACCAGGATCTGACCCCAAGCGAGGGCGAAGCCATCGGCGGCGAGTCCGGTTGGGTTCCGGCGCAGGAAGAAGACCAACTGCAGAGCTTCAGTCTCAGCGTGGAAACGTCGTTGATCGACCAACACACGGCGCGGGCGACGATCGTCGAATTCGAGACCCACGCCCTGGCCACTGGCTGTAACGATTGGTCCGGGTACTGGGAAATGCGCAAGATCTACGGTGAATGGCTGATCGGCGCGGCAAAGTTGGAAAAAGAACCGTGCTAGACGGTCTGCGCAGCGTCCCCCTGCGAACCTCGCTGTCGCTGATTGTCGCCGGCGCCGTGGTCGCGATCCTGCTGGCGGTGGCGATCGACGGTCTCAGCGGCTCGGCCGCCGCTACGAAGCCCGCCACGTCGATCCGCATCGACACGGCGGTCGCGGGAAATCGGGCTGCCGGCAGGGCACGTCCGAAGCTCATGCAGGAGGCGGAGTCCCCGCCGGCCGAAGAAAAGGTCCCGCTCGCCCGAATGGTCGGACAGCGCTTCATGGTCGGGTTGCGCGAAGCCAATCCGTCGGGCAAGCTGCTGAAGGATGCGCGCCGGGGCGAAATCGGCGGAGTGCTGATGTTCGCTGAAAACTCGACCCCCGCCGAAGTTGGGGCGGCTGCCGCCGGCCTTCAGCATGCTGCTGCCCTCGGTAACAACCGGCCGCTCCTGATCGCGATCGATCAGGAGGGAGTGGTGAAGCGGTTCGAGGAAGGTCCACCGAACAAGCCGTTGTCATCGGTTTCGAGCGGCGGCGCCAAGAGGGAAGGCATCGCGACCGGGAACTACCTGCGCCAGTATGGGATCAATACCGACCTGGCGCCGGTGGTCGATCTCGGCCTGCCTGGCTCCTTCATCGCCGAGCAAGGTAGGACGATCTCGCGTGACCCTACGAAGGTCGCCGATGTCGCCGATGCCTTCGCCGCCGGTCTCGAGCGAACGAGGGTGATGCCGGTGCCCAAGCACTTTCCCGGCCTGGGCTCGGCCTCGGTCAACAGCGACGAAGCGAAAAGCGTGGTCGAAGCGGGGGTCAGTCGCTCGCTGATCCCCTACGGCACCCTGATCGGTGGTGGAGTTCCGGCGATCATGGTCTCGACCGCGTTCTACACGAAGCTCGACCCGAGCCATGGCGCTGCTTGGTCGCGCAAGATAGTCGGCGGCCTGCTGCGCCGCAAACTCGCGTTCAAAGGCATGGTGATCAGCGACGACCTGAGCTCGGAAGGAGTCGCGGCATCGCTGTCCACCGCGGCCTCCGCGGCCACGGCTTCCGCGGAGGCGGGCGTCGACATGCTCATGATTGGAAATCCGGATTCGTTCAGGTCGGCCTATGAAGCCGTGCTGAAGGCCGCCGAAGACGGCCAGGTCTCGGAACGCAACCTCGTCTCCTCATACCGTCGAATCCTCGCCGCCAAGGAAAGGTTCGGCAGTTGACCAGTCCCCGCCTGCGCCGCCTGGCCTCGGATTACCAAGCGCTGAGAACGGACTTCTCGGGTCATCCGGCGGTTCAGATCGAGCCCGTCGGCAGCCTGCCCCCGGAGGTCTACCGGATCGAGTACCGGATCCCGGGCCTCGCTCTCGAGGGCGATAGGCCGATCCGCGTCGAAACGCACAGGGTCGAAATCCACCTGCCCGCCGGCTACCCCAGGGAACAGCCTTACTGCGTGCCGCTCACACCGATCTTCCATCCCAACATCGCCACCCACTACTGCATCAACGATTACTGGTCGGCGGGTGAGTCGCTCTCCGACGTGGTCGCCAAGATCGGCGCGATGATCCAGTACCGGATCTACAACCCGAAGAGCCCGCTAGATTCGACCGCCGCCTACTGGGCCGAGCAGCACCCCGAGCTGTTCCCGATCGGCACCGTCGAGCTCGGTCGCCCCGAGGTCGAGGTGGAGATCGCGGGGCAGGCGGCTGCTCGCGGCTCGGGCGCGCCCGAGATCGAGATCAAGCAGGGCCGGCGAGACTGATGCCGGACGAGAGGAAACGCCTCGTGATCGGCGTGGAGGATCTCCCTCCCGACCCCGCCGAAGCGCGGCACCCCGGCGACGAGGGCGCGACCGAGGTGATGGCGGCGCCCCTGCCCTCGATCGAGGGCGTGCGCCCGCCGGCGAGGCCGGTGGCCGTCGGCGGCTCGTCGGTGAGCTTCGGAGGCACCCTGCCGAACAGCATCTTCGCCGCGGTCGTGGCAGCGCTCGCCGGCTGGGGGGCGTTCCGGCTCTTCTTCGGCGAACCCGAATTCACGACCGATCTCGTCAGTCTGGCGGCAAAGGAGATCGGCCTGTTCGGGGCGGTCTTCGCCGCTGTCTACGCCGCTTGGGAAGACGCGCGGTCGGGAATCTGGGCGGCGGCGGCGCGCTCGGCCCTCGCAGGCCTCATCCTCGGGGCAATCGCGGGCGCCGCCACCGGCGCCGCCGCCCAGTTGATCTTCAAACAGCTGGTCGAAAACATCTTCGAAGAAACCAACAGCCTCGCCAACTTGGCCGACACGTACTCCAGCGCCGACTTCTACCTGGCCCGGGCCCTCGGCTGGGCGATCTTCGGCGCCGGAGTGGGGATCTCGCTCGGAGTCGCCAAGCGTTCCTCTCGCAAGACCCTCAACGCCGCCCTCGGTGGCGTGATCGGAGGTGCGCTGGGTGGCCTCGTCTTCCACTACGCCTCGATCCACGTCCATGACGAAGCGACGTCGCAGCTGATCGGGTTCGGCGTCGTCGGCCTCGGCATCGGCGTGGCGATCGGCCTGGTCGAGGTCGCCCGCCGTCAAGCCTGGCTGAAGGTCGTCAGGGGCGGGATGCTCGGCAAGGAGTTCATCGTCTATCACCAGGTGACCAACGTCGGCAGCGCGCCCGGGTGCGAGATCACCCTGATCAAGGACCCGCAGGTCTCGCCGTTTCACTGCCGCATCGACGACCGCGGCGGGCGCTACTCGATCGCCGCCTACGAGGGCTGCCGGGTGAGCATCAACGGCACCCCGGTGACCAGCCACTGGCTGCGCGCCGGCGACGCGGTCGAATTGGGCAGTACGACCCTGCGATACCAGGAGCGCAATCTGGCCCGATGACCATCGCCGCGGGATCCGAGTTGAACAGTCAGAGACGAAAGCGATTTGGAGGCAATAGTGGATATCACCGTTGTTGATTCGACTGGGAACAAGACCGAGGAGGCAAGCGTGCCCGGCGATGTCGCCTCGGGGCGGATCATCGCCAGGCTGGTGGAGCTGATGAGCCTGCCGCCCGTGGGGCCGGACAATCAGCCGCTTTCCTACAAGTTCCATCACAAGCAGTCGGGGCGCCAGGTCGACGACAACGAAAGCCTCGAGCAGGCCGGCGTCAAAGACGGTGACGTGCTGCGGCTCGTGGCGGAGATCACGGCGGGCTAGCGCCGGATGCCAGGCTCGGGCCAGCGGCTCGCGGTTGAGTTCGAGGACGACCGCTATCACCGCCAATCGCTGATCACCTGGTGGGACCAGGCGCGTCTCTCCGACGCGTCGGTGCTTGTCATCGGCGCCGGGGCGCTGGGCAACGAGCTGGTCAAGAACCTGGCCCTGTCGGGAGTCGGCACGATCGTCGTCGTCGACATGGATCGGGTCGAGAACTCCAACCTGTCGCGCTGCGTCCTGTTTAGGGAGGGCGACGAGGGGGTCGACAAGGCGACGGCGGTGTCTCGCCGCGCCGCCGAGCTCAACTCCGAGATCCGGGTCATTCCGCTCGTCGCCGACGCCCGGTTGGCGGCCACCCCGGGGCTGATCGCGCATTTCGACGTCGTGCTGGGCGGCCTCGACAACCGCGAGGCGCGCCTGCACATCAACCAGGCCTGCTGGAAAGCCGGCACGCCGTGGGTCGACGGTGCGATCGAGGGCCTGATGGGGATGATGCGCGTCTTCGTCCCGCCCGATTCGGCCTGCTACGAGTGCACGATGAACGAGGAGGACCACAGGCTGCTGGCGGCGCGCAAGGCCTGCTCGCTGCTGACCCGGGAGCAGATGCTCGAAGGCAAGGTCCCGACCACGGCGACCTCGGCCTCGGTGATCGCCGGGCTGCAGGCGCAAGAGGCGATCAAGTTGCTCCACCGCGACTCGCTAAGCGTCGGCTTTGCGGGCCAGGGCTTCGCCTTCAACGGCCTCACCCACGACTCCTACGTGGTCGAGTACAGGCGGCGTGACGACTGCATCAGCCACGACGCCTACGACCTCGAGGGCGCGGCCGCCTTCGAGCGGGACCGACCGCTGGCGGAGCTGCTCGGCCTGGCTCGCGGCGATCTCGGCCCGGGCGCCGTGCTCGACCTCGAGCACGAGCTGGTCCGCGGCCTCGCCTGCCCCCGGTGTGATGAGCAGACGACAGTCCAGCGCCCGATCGAGACGATGACGGCGGCAGATGCCGCATGTCCCCGGTGCGGTTCGGAAAGGCGGCTCGAGCTCACCCACGTCGTCGAGCCGGGCGACGAGGAGCTGCTCGCCCGCAGCCCCGCCGAGCTGGGGTTGTGGGCGTTCGACGTGATCAGCGCCCGCACCACGGACGGGACGAGGAGGCACTACGTCCTCGACGGGGACCGGGACCCGTTCGAGCACCTGGAGGCGACCGGTGGCTGAGCTGTCCGAGCAGTCGATACCGGGCGGGCCCTACGTCGCCCCTGGCGTTCGCGAGCGGATCTGCGATCACGTCTTCTCGAGCCTGGAAGCCGAGGTGGGGGGCGTCCTGATCGGTCATCTGCGGGAGGACGGCAGCCCCCTCGTGACAAACATCATCGCGGCACTCGCCGCCGAAGGCGCGCGCAGCCGGGTGACCTTCACCCACGAGGCCTGGTCGGCAATTCACTCGACCCTCGATCGGAGCTATCCGGGCGAGGAGATCCTCGGTTGGTACCACAGCCACCCCGGTTTCGGGATCTTTCTCTCCGAGCACGACCTCTTCATCCATCGCAACTTCTTCGCCCGTCCCGAGCAGATAGCGATTGTCGTCGATCCGCACGCCGGCAGCGAGGGGCTCTTCGTCTGGAAGGCGGGCGAGGTGGTGAAGGCCGGCGAGGAGCCGACCTTGAGGCCCGGAGAGCGGCCAGAGGAAATGAGCCGCGTCCTGAGCGAGGCCGAGCCCCCGTCCGCCCGCTCCGCGCTCGCCTTCTACTGGTGCCTGGGCATGGTGCTCGGGGTGCTGATCTGGGTTGCGTTCATCAACGACGGTGGCTCCTCCGGCACTGATGGGCATCCCGCCGCCCATTCCAAGAAGGCCATTCCGGCAGCAGGGACATCCACGGCGCAGGGGTCTCCCCAACAGCAGAAGAAGGGTGAATAGGCGAGGTCACCTGCGCCGCTCCTCGCGGAACATCTTGAGCGCGTGCGCGCCGGCCGGGTGCGCCCGTAGCTCGCGGACCGTTGCGGCCATCGCTGCCGGGAGCTCGTCGGGTTGGGGGAGGGGCACGCCGTACTCGGGCGGCATCAGCACTGCCGCCGCCAGCGAGGCGAAGGTCAGGTCGGCGGCGCTGAAGCGCTCGCCGCAGAGGTAGGGACGGCCGTCGCTCAGCCGCTCGGCGACGGTGTCGAAGACGGCGCGCACCTCCGCCTCGGACCGCGCCGCGGTGGCCGGCGTCACGTCGAGGTAGCGGTCGATTATCCGCGCCGCCAGCGGGTAGGCGAAGGGCAGCGCGCGGCGCTGCCAGGCGGGCACGCCCGTGCATCCGTAGGCGATCGCGATGTCGCGGCGCCCGTGCAGGCCGTTGTACATCCACCTGCGTCCCTCCGGCCCCAGGCGCGCGTCGAAGTCGCGTTGCAGGGCGCGGACCTCGGCCGCCGCGACGGGGTCGTCTGGGAACAGGCCGCGCTCTGGCGGCGCCTTGGCGCCGGCCTCCTCGACGATCTCCGACGAGTCGGCGAAGACCCGGTCTCCCCAGACGAGCACCGGCGCTGTTTTCCTGCCGCCGGCGCGGGCGACCGGGATCCAGTGGATCACCTGAAGGTGCGCTCGCTCCTGGTAGGCGATCCCGGCCCGGTCGAGCGCCCAGCGGGCCTTCTCGCAGTAGTGACTGATCGGGATCGTGATCAGAACCGGACTCTCACTCATCGCTGCCCCTCTTCTCCCGCGGGTCGGCCGCGTGGGTCAGGCGTTCCGCCCGCTCGCGGACTTCGGCCCCGGCCTCGCGGGTCGCGGCGACGGCCTCGTCTCCGACCGCCGCCAGGCCCTCGCTCGGCTTGCCGCCGACGATGTCGCGGAAGGCTTCCTTGAAGCGCTCGGTGCGGCGCCCGGGCGCAAAGCGGTCCTCCGCCTTGGCCTGCTTCTTGGGCCGTCGCTCGCCGTAGCGGTAGCGCGCCCAGGTCGAGCTTGGCTTGCCGATCCGGCAGGCGCCGTAGATCGCGATCGGGGCGAAGAAGAAGCCGATCGTGCCGTGCAGCACCCGCCCCTTGAGCAGCGAGATCACCACGAAGGTGAGGACGAGCAGGGCGCCGAGGATGCTGCTGAGCAGGGCCTCGGTGGAGCCGGATTCGATCGCGAACGGGCTGGCGCCGAGCACGACCAGCAGCATCAACGAGCCGGCGATCACGGTGGCGTCGATCGAGCTGCGGCCCTCGCGCTCCCAGTAGACGTCCTCGAGGTGGACCCAGAGCGCGAACTCGTCGATCGTCAGCCCGACGCCGACCCCGAAGAGCAGCGCGCAGATCTCGGTGAAGGGCGTGCGGCCGTCGCTGGCAAAGCCAAGCGTCCCGGCGGCCATCATCGTCACGATCCCGAAGACGAGGTGGTGGAGGTGAACCCCCGATTCGCTTTCCACGTTTCCGGGCCACCAGGAGACGCTTTCGCTGCGGATGATCCGCGTGCTCATCCGGATGAAGGCGAAGGAGCCGACGAAGCCGACGAGGACGAGGAAGATCGCCTGCTCGTGGTTGTCTTCGAGGTTGCCCCAGAAGCTGGAGAAGATCGACGCGGTGCTCATGCCAGCGATCTTAGGCGCGCTGGCGCCGGCCGTCACTCCCGGAACTCTTCGTCTCTGCCAATTAATCGATTAGGATCGATCAGTCGGTTAGATCTGCAGATAGGAGGACGGGAGCGATGAGCAAAGTACGGGTGCGCCGCGACGTTTGGGAGCTTGGCGACAAAAGCGATCCGTGGCGCGATCCGGCACTGCTCGCCTACGCCCACGCGGTCGCCTCGATGCAGGAGCTGACCCAGGCGCAGCCGCACAACGGCGCCGGCTGGATCAACCAGGCGGCGATCCACGAACGGCGCGGCGCTTCGGTTCCCGGCCGGCTCGAGAACCAGTGCCAGCACGCGACCTGGTTCTTCCTGCCCTGGCACCGGATGTACCTCTACTGGTTCGAACAGATCATCCGCGCGCAGCTCGGCGGCGAAGCCAAAGGCTGGGCGCTGCCGTACTGGAACTACACGACGAGCAAAGTCGCCGGCAGTCGGTCTCTTCCACCCGCCTTTCGAGAGAAAACCCTTCCCGGCGGCAAAGCCAACCCGCTTTTCATCAGCGAGCGCCAGCGCTCCCCGATCGACGTCAACGGTGGGAAAGCACTCAACGGCGCCGCCGTGGAAACGACGGCCGCGATGCGCGAAGCCGTCTTCTCTCGCCCGGGCACCGGCAACAGCGGTGGCTTCGGCGGCCGCCGGACGGCCCCGCTCTTCCACCACGGCACCGGCGGGCGCGGGGCGGGCACGCTGGAGGCGGTGCCGCACGGCAGCGTCCACGTCGAAGTCGGTGGGGAAGGCGGCTTCATGTCGTCGTTCAGCACCGCCGCGCTGGACCCGATCTTCTGGCTCCACCACGCCAACCTCGACCGGCTCTGGGAGGAATGGCGCCGCGATCCCTCCTCGGGGCATCCGGCGGGCTCGAACCCGAACGCCGCCGATTGGCTGGGCATGCAGTTCGACTTCGTCGACACCGCAGGCAAACCGTTGAAGATGGCGGTGCGCGACGTGCTCGACATCGAGGCCCAGCTCGACTACACCTACAGTCACCTCTCGCCGCACAAACCCGCGGCGCCCGCTCCCGCTCCCCCGAGGAGAATGGCGATGATCGACGACGAAGCGCATCCCGAGCACCCTCCCGAGATGGTCGGCTCCAGCGAGGAGCCGCTGACCCTGGCGGGGCGGACGACCGCCGCGAGCTTCGACGTCTCGCCGCCAAGCGGGCCCGCGGCAGCGGCGAGGGCCGAGGCCGCGGCCGGCCCCGAGGCCGAGGCCTCGCCGGTGGCCACCTACCTCAACATCGAGAACGTGCAGGGCGAGGCCAACCCCGGCCTGCTCTACGGCGTCTACCTCAACCTGCCCGAGGGCGAGGCGGCCGAGCCGGAAAGCGCCAGCTTCGTCGGCACGATCTCGCTGTTCGGCATCGAGAGCTCCCAGCTCGATGACGAAGAAGAGGAAGCGCCCCACGGCCTGCACTACGCGTTCGACGTCAGCGAGCCGATCGAGCGCCTGCGCGATCAGGGCCGCTGGGATCCCGAGCACCTCAAGGTGACGTTCTCGCCGGTCGGCGTCGACGCCAAGGACGAGGCGGCCCTCTCGGTCCCCAGCGTGGAGATCGGGCGCGTCAGCCTCTTCGTTGAGTAGTCGTTCGATGGAAGCCGTCGCCCCCCGCCCGCTCGTCGCCGACCTGCGGCGGCTGCTCTGGTTCCGGCCCGAGCTGCCGTGGGCGCTGCTCGCCGGGCTCGCCTGGGCCCTGCTCTTGCTGACCGGCGACTTACCGCTGCAGGGAGGGCGGAGCCACGTCCAGCACGACTCGACCTCGCTCACCCACTGGGCCACGATGGTCACGGCGATGATGCTGCCCGCGACCCTGCCGATGCTGCGCGGGATCTCCCAGGGCAGCCTCTGGCGACGCCGCTTCCGCGCCCCCGCGGTCTTCGTCGCCGCCTACCTGCTGATCTGGGTGGCGCTCGGCGCGCTGGCGATCGCGTTCTGGTCGCTGCTCAAGCCCCACCTCTCGATCGAGACGACGAGCGCCAGCGCGATCGTCCTGCTCGGCGGCGCCGTCTGGCAGTTGACCAGATGGGACGCCCGCTTCGTCAAGGGGACGCATCGCGAGCTCTCGCTGGCGGCTCGCGGTCGAGCGGCCGACCTCTCCTGCGCGCGGTACGGCGCCTACCACGCGGGCCAGTGCGTCGGCAGCTGCTGGCCGCTGATGCTGGCGATGGTGCCCGGTCACGGCTGGGGCCTGATGCTCGGCGCGACGGCGATCTCTTCCTGGGAGCGGCTGGCGCGCCGGCCCCAGCTGCGCCGGTGCGCCGTGGCAGTCCTCGGCCTGGCCGTCTACACCTACCTCCTCGGCGTCTGAGGCCGCCGGCGCGCCAGGCCAGGCGCGGAATGCGGGTACCGTGTCGGGAGTGCAGGCTCCGCCGCAAGGGAAGTTCGCGGTTCCCGCCGACTCCTGGTTCAGGGTGGCGCCGATCGAGCCCGGCGTGCACCTCGTCGGCGAGCCGGGACACGTCAATAGCTGGCTGATCAGCGGTGAGGAGCGCTCCGTGCTCCTCGACACGGGGCTCGGGCTCGCCGATATCTCGGCGGCGGTCGCAACCGTCTGCCCCGAGGAGCCGGAAGTGGTCAACTCGCACACCCATTTCGACCATGTCGGCGGCAACGAGCTGTTCGCCGCGACGGCGATGCACGAGCTCGGGCCGGAGTGGATCGAGGCCGGCTGCGACCCGGCACAGCTGAGCGGCTACTGCGAGCTGGCGCCGGCGATGTTGGAGGGCTACGGGCGGTTGCTCGCGGCCGACCGCACGGACTTCTTCCTGATCGGTCCCGACGAGGAGATGCGGCCGTGGCCCGCCAGTGGGATCGCCGCCAGCGGCTGGCGGATCGAGCCGCCGCCGCCGACCCGGCTGCTCGCCGAGGGCAATGAGATCGACCTCGGCGGTCGCGTCCTGCGGGTCATCCACACACCCGGGCACGCGCCGGACCACATCTGCCTGCTCGACGAGCGCGCCGGCATCCTCTGGGCGCAGGACCAGGCCTACTACGGCCCCCACCTGGTCTACGAACCCGGTTCGAACCTGGGCGACTTCGTCGCCTCGACCCGGCGCCTCGCCGACGAGCTCGTGGGCTCGCTGCGCACCGTCTACACCGCCCACTGCCTGCGGCCGACGGTCCCACCGGCCTTCCTCGGCGAACTCGCCGACGCGGCCGAGGCCGTCGCCACCGGCGAGACGCCGCTGAATCCCTCGGCGGGTTTCTTCTCCGAGCCGGTGCGCAGCGCCGACTTCGGCCACTTCTCGATTCTGCTGCCCGGCTAGCCGCCGGGACCTTCGCCGCCGACGGCCCAGATCGCGATCGCCGGCGGGACGAGCAGGAAGGCCAGCCCGGCCAGCTCGGCGACGGCGTCGGCGGTGCCGAAGCCGTGCAGGTGGGAGGCGTGGAAGACGAGGTGGAGGGTCGCGGTGACTAGAAAGGCACTCGAAGCCGCTACGACCAGCGTCCGCTCCGGCTTCCAGGCGGCCCAGCCGAAGAGAACCGCGAAGCCGAGGTAGAGCCCGCCGACATCTGTGACCAGATGCTCGTTGTAGGGGGGCAGCAGATCCACCCAGTGAGTGAGGAAGGGAAAGTCGTCGTAAAAGACCCGCGGCGCGAAGGCCGCGATCGCGCCGATGAAGAGCGAGTAGAGGCAGAGCCAGACGAGGCACGCCCTTGCGCCTTGGGGCCACCTCATCGGCTCGGGGCCTCCGCATGGCGCAGCCACTTCTCGAAGCCGGGGCCACCCGCGGCGGCGCTCGGGTCGCAGAGGCCACCGTCGCGGAGGGCGCGACCGAGCTTGCCGATCGAGGGCATTCGCAGCGTCAGCAGCCGCCGCCCGTTGGCGCGCTGCCAGGCCCGGCTGAGCTCGCCGAGGGTGCTCACCTCCGGCCCGGCGATGTCGGGGAGCCGGCCGGCCGGCTCGGCACCGGTCGCGTCGGCGAGCCGTTGCGCGACCACGGCCGGATCGATCGGCTGCTGCCGGTCGGCCGCAGGCGGCGTCGTGCCGCGGCGGCGAAGATGCCGGCCAGCAGTGGGTGGAACTGCGTCGCGCGCAGCAGGCTCCAGGGCACCTCGCCGGCGGCGAGCTTCGCCTCCTGCGCGAGCTTGTAGCGGTAGTACTTCAGCGGCACCCGGTCACAGCCGAGGACGGAGATCCCCAGGTGATGTCGCACCCCCGCGGCGGCCTCCGCCTCGAGCAGCCGCCGGGTCCCTTCGACCAGCACCTCGTTGGCGCGCTTCTGCGAATTGGCGGCGTCGACCACGACCTCGACTCCATCGAGAGCCTCGGCGAGGCCCGACCCGCTGACCAGGTCGATGCGGCGATGCGAGGCTCCGGCGGGCGGCTTGGGCCCCGTCGGGCCGCGGCTCAGCACCCGCACGTCATTCCCACGCTCGATCAGCGTGGCGACGAGCGGAGCGCCGACGGCTCCGGTGCCGCCTACGACTGCCACCTGCATCTGCGCCTCCCTTCAATCGCGTCGGGCTCTACAGAGAAAGATGAAACGGCCGGCTCGATCTGTGACATTACGATGATTCAGCTGGTGACGAGGACGCGGCGGATGAAATCTGACTTGGCGTTCGTATATGCCTCGCGATCGTTCGCGAAGCGGCCTGCGAGGCGCTGCTTCAGTGCGATGTATTCCTCCGCGATCTTCGGGTCGCTCCGTAGACGGTCGCGGAACGCCAGCTCGTCGACGTAGCGTTTGGAGCCGATCGGAACGAGGTGGAGGTGATGCGTGCGGCGGCTCGGGTGCGGCTTGCAGAACCAGTGCATCTCGTCGGGGAGATACGGCGCGTACATGTAGCGGAGTTGCGCCAGTGGCTCAAAGCAAGCCCGTGACTCGTCGAGATCGCGGACACCGGCCAGGATGTCGATGATCGGCTTGGCCTCCAACCCAGGCACAGCGGTGCTGCCGACGTGATGTATGCCTCCGACGATCCATTTGTCGATCGAGTCCGCCAGCGTTACCCGCTCCTCCTCGAACCGAACGGGCCAGCCTGGGTCATACGGCGAGAGCCAAACGGGCTCGTCAGGAACCGATGGGTCGCGGAGCGAGGCGAGTCGATGGGCGACTCCGTCTCGAGGAAGCCGGTCGAGGAGCCGGCCGAGCGCCGCCAGGTCAAGCCTCATTGCTGCCGAGCCGTCGGGCAGCTCCTCGGCGCCCACATAGACGTTCGCGATCCCGAGCGCGGACGTGGGAGACGATCAGTCGTAGCCCTACGTCCAGTTCATGCTCCCGGCGCAGATGCCCGTAGCGCTTCTCCCATGTGCCGTTCTCGAGGTCGGCGGCAAGGCGCTCGCGGCCGGCTTGCCTTGCCTCCTCCGAGATGCTCTGCCAGACCCACATCGGTCGCACCAGATCGTCGTCGAAGAGCAGCTCGGGCCTTGCCCAGAGCGCCGCGAAGAAATGGTCGGTGCAGTCTCGTGGCACCGGCAGGGCGGAGCTCGTGGCGGCCGGCAGGACCGTCACCAGATTGCGACTGCTTGCCCCGGAGGGCCGCTGGAGCGTGAGCATCTCGGGGAAGTAGTCGGCGGTGATCCAGAGGCTCTGGAGCGCTTCGGAATCGAAGGTGACCATCACTATCCGCCGGCGTGCTACCCGTTGCATCTCGCTCAGGCCCGCGCTCAGATCTGTCCAGTGGTGAGCGGTCAACACGGCCAGCGCCGCGTCGAAGGAGTCATCGTCAAACGGCAGCGATTCGGCGTTCGCCTGCACCACGGGCGCCGTATCCGCAGACCGCTGGGCGATCATCTCGGCTGAGGGCTCGACCGCCGTCACCTCGCGATCTCGCGGCTCGTAGGAGCCGGCACCGGCGCCCACGTTGACGACGGTTCGCGCGTCACCCAGGGCCGCCGTGATCCGGGCGGCGATTCGCGGGTCGGCGCGTCGATGCGCGCCGTAGCCGACGCCGATGCGGTCATATGTGGCATCGAGCCATGGGCGCACTGTAGAAGTTGTCCATGGTCAACCGGAGTCGAGACCTGGCGAAGGCGTAGATCTCAATTACAAATTTGTTATTGTTATACGAGAAAGCACGCTGATGAATGTCGATCGACTCATATCCAACGAGGAGGTTCTTGCTGAAGACCTTCGCGATCCCGAATTCCGTGAGGAGTGGGAGAGGACCGCGGTTGCCCGTTGGCTGGCGATCGAGGTTGCGCACCATCGCGCTAGGAATGGATTGTCGCAGCGCCAACTCGCCGAGCGCCTCGGCGTTCACCAGTCGGATGTGGCCCGAATGGAGCTTGGCGAGCACAATCCGAGTGTCGAGCGGCTGATTCGGGTCGCCAGCGGCCTCGATATCGAGTTGATGATCGACATCCGGCCCAAGGACAGGGTTGCGAAGCTGCCCAAGAAGCGGGCACTCGCGGCGTCCTCATTTACCTCCGGCGATTGCGAGATCGTGCTCGCGGTTGCGTGATCCTGGCTCTCGCCCAGCGGGGTACATAGTGTGACACCCAGTGATACACTAGGTCGATGCCGACGAAACATCGCCGACGCGCCATCACCGAAACCCCGTCCGTGCGGGCCGCCCTCGAGGAGCTCCAAAACGAGCTTGGGAGTGATCGCGTCGAACTGGGGGAGTTGGTCGTCCTTGGTGCCGATGCCAAGTTGGTGGCGCTTCGCGCCGAGCGGGCCGATGGGGAGGCGCTGCGAACGCGCCTTGCCGATCGGATCCGCTCGCGGCGGCTGCCAGTGAGCCAAGACGCCGCTGAGGAGGTCCGTGTCTCGGGCTGGGCACGTCGGTGAGCGTCGAGCTCCTGCTCGATAACTCCGCCTGGGCGAGATTGGGCGATTCCTCGGTCCCAGATCAGCGCACAGAGAAGATTGCCGACGCTCTTGAAGGAGGCCGGATAGCGACCTGCCTTCCGTTTCTGCTCGAGGCGGGCTACTCCGCTCGCAGCGCCGACGATCACAGCGAACTGCTCGAGGAGCTGCTCGCCCTTCCGCGTATCTCGATGGACGAGGAGATCGAGCGGCGAGCGATCGACGCGCAGCGCCAGTTGGCTCGCGTCGGGCATCACCGATTGCCGCCGGTTGACCTGATCCTCGCCGCGATCGCAGACCGGCATGGCCTCGGCGTCCTGCACTACGACAGCGACTTCGACCTTCTTCGCGCCAAGACCGACCTGGATTTCGACAGCGTCTGGCTGGTTCCACGCGGCAAGCTCTGAGTCGGCCGGGTGTAGGCTGGCCGCGATGAAGCTGCTTGCCGTGGCGCTCTCCGTCTTCTTCCTGATGACGTTCGGGTCTCTTGGGGTTGCCCCGGTTGCCGGAGCCCACTAGGCGCAGATCGCCAAGAAGAAGTGCAAGAAGGTCCGCAAAGGCCACAAAGGCAAGAAGCATCGGGTTTGCAAGAAAGTCCCGGTCCCTCACTCCACGCCGGCGCCCCAGTCGGCGCCGCCGACCTCGGCTCCTCCGCAAACCCAGCCGGCTTCGCCGGGGACGCCCGCGCTCGATACCGACCACGACGGCATTCCCGACGCCAGCGACAACTGCCCGACCGTGGCCAATACCGACCAGGCCGACTCGGATGTCGCGCAGGCGCTCTTGTTCGTCGCGGCTCATAGCGGTAGAGCCTCGCTCAGAGCCTCGTCGCGGATGTGCTCCTTGAGCATGTCTGCAGTCGCGACATCGACTGGTAGATCGAGAATCTCCGCGGCTTCGCGCTGGAAGGCGGCGAGGTCGATGAGGGTGTGGCCCGGCTTGAGGTCGACAAGGAGGTCGATGTCGCTTGCCGCGTCCGCTTCTCCACGGGCGAGCGATCCAAACACACGCAGCCTGCCAACTCCATGTCTTCCCGCGGCATCGAGCAGGCGTCGGCGCTGGCGGCGCAGCTCGCCGGCCTGGGGGCCAAGCTGACCTCGAATCGAGGTGGGGAGGGGGGACGATTGGCCCACGGGTGGGGTTCGAATCTCAAGGCGGCGCCCACATGCGGATAGAAGCCGCTCCAGCGTGGGCAGTGTCGGAATGCTCGCCCCCGTCTCGTAGCGTGCGAGGGCCGGCTGGGAAGTTCCCGCCCTGGCGGCGAGGTTTGCCTGCGAGAGGTTTGCCTCCTGACGGGCATGACGGAGGGCCGTTGGGATATCTGGCATGCAGCAATTATACCGATATTGGTATCGTTGCGTCAGTATTGAGGCTCGAGCGGAAGCGGGTTCGGTACTCGGTTGGGCCGACGCCGAGCACTCGCAGGAAGGCGCGGCGCATCGTCTCCGGGCTGCCGAAGCCGCAGCGGGCGGCGGTGGCTTCGATCGGAGTGGCGCTGCCCTCGAGCAGCTCGCGGGCGGCCTCGACGCGGATGCGTTCGGTGAAGCGGGCCGGGGTCGTTCCCGTCTGCTCGGAGAAGAGGCGGCGCAGGTGGCGCTCGGACAGGGCGGCCCGCTGGGCGAGGCGGGGGACACGGTGGTCGCCGGCCGGGTCGGCGGCGATGGTGTCGAGGATCTCGCGGATTGGAGCGGCAACGCCTGCCGGCAGGGCCAGGCGCTCGGAGAACTGCGACTGGCCGCCGGGGCGTTGCAGGAACATCACGGTCCAGCGCGCGACCGTCCGCGCGATCTCGGGCCCGTGGTCCTCCTCGACCAGGGCAAGGGCGAGATCCATGCCCGCGGTCATGCCCGCGGAGGTGGCGATCGGCCCGTCGCGGACGAAGATCCGGTCGGGCTCGACGCGGACGCCGGGGTGGCGGCGGGCGAGCTCCTCGCAGAAGGCCCAGTGGGTGGTCGCGGCCCTGCCGTCGAGCAGGCCCGCCTCGGCGAGCAGAAAGGCACCGGCGCAGACCGAGCAGGTGCGGCGGGCGCCCACGGCCATGCGCCGCAGGGCCGGCGCCAGCCGCGGGTCGCCGAGGACATCGTCGATCCGCAGGCCGCCGCCGACGATCACCGTGTCGACTCCGCTGCCGCGCACGCGGCCGAGCGCGGCGTCGGCGTCGAGGCGCAGCCCCGCCGAGCCGCGGACGGGCCGGCCGTCGGGACTGGCGACGACCATCCGGTAGCCACCCTTGCCGCCGAGCAGCCGGGTCGCGGCGTCGAGGATGTCGGACGGGCCGACCAGGTCGAGCAGCTGCACGCCGTCGAAGGCGACCAGGACCACCTTGCGCATCGGGGTCGGCATGGAGACATCTTGCAGTCCCGGGCGGCCGTCCGCAAGGACACGTACCCCTCGAATTCGGACAAAAGCCGAGAACGGCGACGCCGGCGCTGGTAGCAATCGGGCATGAGCCAAGTTGGGAGTTGGGAGTGGGCGCAGCGAACCGGTGGACGTCTGAGCAGGGCCGACCGCGCCGAGTTGATCCGCCAGGGGGTGCTGGCCCAGCTCGGACGCCTTCCCGCCGCCTGGCGCCGCCGCTTCCTCCGCGACACAAGCCGCCTGAGCTTTCCGAGCCCGCCCGACACCGCGCTTGCCAAAGAGGCCGAGGAGCGGGTCCGCGAACTCTCGAAGCCGGCACTCTACGGCCACTGCCTGCGCACCTGGGCCTTCGCGGCGCTCTTCGCCCAACGCGACGGCGTCGATCACGACGAAGAGCTGCTCTACCTGGCCTGCGTCCTGCACGACATCGGCCTCACCGAGGCTCATGACGGACGCGATCCGAGCGCCGCCTGCTTCGCGGTGGAGGGGGCGCGGGCGGCGCACGCGATGCTCTGCGAGCGCCAGGCGCCCGAGGACCGCGCTCGCACCGTCGCCGAGGCGATCTCGCTGCACCTCAACATCAACGTGCCGGAGCGCTACGGCGCGGAGGCCATCCTGCTCAGCAAGGGGGTGACGCTCGATGTCGTCGGTCGGCGGCTGGAGCGGCTCTCCGCCGCGAGCCTCTCGGGGGTTGCCGCGAAGTGGCCGCGCCAGGGCTCGGGCGATCTGCTCCTGGCCGACACCAGGCGCCAGGCCGAGCTGCGGCCGCAGTCCCGCGCTGCCTTGCTCCACCGGCTCGGTTTCGGCGGGCTTATCTCGGCGAACCCCCTGGATCGCCCCCAGTGAAGGTCCTGATCGACACCGGCCTGCACCCCGGCGCCTGCCCCGACGGCGCGGCCCACTACGACGGCTCGCCGACGATGAGCCTTGTCCGCACCGCTTGATCCGCGGCCGAGGGCGTGTGACCTCCGATGGTACGGCGCCTAAAAAGGCTCACGGCTATACGCTGTCGCGGTTGATTCATCAAATAAGCCCGCGCGATGGCATGAAGGTCAAACACGCACGCAATTTGGAGGCTGGACTCCATGGGGAGATTCACCGCGGTTATAGCGACGATTTCATTTGTGGCGCTGGGGATAGCGGCCCCGGCGTCGGCCTTTGAAGGCGGTGGCCGAAAGCCGAGTGAAGCGCCGCTGATTACGCCTGGCCAGCACTACACCGGCCAGCTGAACAATCACGGAAACGACGCCAACTACGGTGGCTCCCGGGAGGTGGCACTCTGGCGTTTGCCGCCCCTGACCACGCGCGACGTGATCTTCGTCGATTGGCACGTCCTCCCGTTCACCAAACGCTCCGGTGAATTCCCGATCTGCATGCTCTTCGCCCAGGGAATCGACGACTTCAACTGGGGGAGCGTCTTCGAAAAATCCTCGGAATGCTATGAACACGGCTACGAGGTGTCCGGCAGCGGCACCGCCAGATCGCAGATTACCGCTCAGGGGACGACCACCGATTCGTCCTACCTGGAGTTCTACGCCAGGGCCCAGGAAACCAACCCCGCCGATTACGAATCCTTTCCCTACGACTTCACCGTCGAGCCCATACTCCACTACCTCGGCCTCGCGATACGGCCGGTGAAACGCGTGAGCGCCAGCGGCATCCTTTACGCCACCGCAGACCTGGCCAGCGGCCTGCCCGCGCCGGACGGGCTGTCCTTCAGCCTCGCGGTGTCCTGGCCAGGCGGCGGGAGCGCCAGCTACACCGCCCTCAGCAGTGGGGGCGCGGTCGGCTTTCAGCTCGCGCTGCCGGAAACGGCCTTCGGTCGTCAGGCGACCTTTGTGGTCTCCCATGCAGCCGACGGCACGTACCAGGGCGTGTCGAGCTCCAAGCTCCAGGTGAAGGTGGCAAAGCCGAAGCCGCCTGGTCCCACACCCTGTTTTCTTGCCGAACGCCGCGAGCTATCCCTCGCCAGGCAGCTCAAGCGCCTGAAGCGGCATGCCCGCCGGGCCCACGGTGCCGCGCGCGGTGTCCTCAATCGGCGAGCAGCGCGCGTCAAACGCAAGCTCCGCGCTGCGCGTGCCCAGGCTGAAAAGGCGTGTGGCGGTCCTTGAGGGTGCGCCGGAGCCTTGCCGGGGTGGCCATCGCGTGTGCCGTTCTTGCTCTCACCGCCTCGGCCGCATCCGCCGCGGTTGCGTCGCTGGGTGACTCGTACTCTTCCGGAGAGGGCGCCGGTCCCTTCGATTCCGGTACGCAGGTGGTCGGCGGCAATGGTTGTGACCGGTCGAGCAAGGCCTGGCCTCGCCTGCTCGGCGTTCCCGAGGCGAACCACTTCGCCTGCTCTGGCGCGACGACCAAAGACTTCTACAAGCCCGGCAAGGACATTGCCGGCCAGCTCGACAGCCTGCGCACCCTGGCCGCGCGGGAACCTATCTCGAAGGTGTACGTGACGATCGGTGGCAACGACCTCGGGTTCTCTCACATCGTCGGCGCCTGTTGGGCCCCACATCACGAGTGTTTGAAGGGCATGGACAGGGTGGAGCTACCCCGGCTCAGAGACAGCGTGCGTCCCGCCGTCGCCAAAGCTCTGGCCGAAACGAAGACGGCCGCGGCCGGAGGCCAGGTGATCATGGTCGGCTACCCCAACCTGATTCCCTCGCCCGGGTCCTCTTTCGTCAATTGCGGCTGGCTCAGTGAGGGGGAGAAGCCCCGGGTGTGGAAGCTGGAGGCCGCGCTCGACACCGCCCTTGCTGAGGCCGCGGCGAGTGCCGGTGTCTCCTACATCTCGATCCGCGATGCGCTGAAAGGGCACGAGCTCTGTACCAGGGACTCGTGGATCAACCCGGTTGGGCTGGCACGTCGCTCCCATGTGCAGCAAGAGGGTCATCCGAATGCCGACGGACAGGAGGCCATCGCCCGTGCTGTCAGCAGCGCCCAAGACACGGGCGCCGGCGCCGTGCCGCCACCACCGCCCGGATGCACGCCGGCCAACAACATCGCCGCGATCGTCGATGACTCGGGATCGATGGAAGTGAACGATCCGCTGAACATCCGCAGCTCAGCGATGCAATTGCTGATAACCAAGCCCGGTGGACAGTCGCGAACTCTCGGAGCCGTCGAGTTCGGCGCGGATGCCGGACCGCTGTTTGCTCCCACCGTAATCTCGGCGAGCCAGCCGGACATGCTCGCCTCCCTGGGCGCGCTTCAGAACGACGGCTTCACGGACGGGGGAAGCACCGATTACAACGCCGCCTTTGAAGCCAGCAAGAGCGAGCAGCCAGACGCGTCGGCGAGGATCTTTCTCACCGACGGCGGGCACAACGTGGGCCCGTACGAAAATGGCCACCTTGGCGGGCCGCGAACCTACGTCATCGGTCTCAATATCGGCTCCGCCGGGGAGGGGAATCCCGAAGCCGATCTCCTCGGCAAAATCGCGAGCGACACCGGGGGCTTCTATTTCCCCCTCCTGCGCAGCCCGGGCGACAGTCCGGAGATCCAGTCGAAGCGGATTCAGCCGGTCTTCAACGCAATCGACGCTCTGTTGCAGTGCCACAGCGTTCCGCAGCAGGCGGTTCGCACCCTGGTCAAACCGAACACTCCTGCGCGCCCCGTCACGAGCCAGTTTGCAGGGGCGGCGGGACTCGAAGTCGTACTGAGCTGGACCACGCCGAACACCCAGGTCGGGTTGGCCGGCGCGACCGTGCGCAATGCCGGTGGCGCGGTCATCGCCAACCTGACCGGAAAGCGCCCCCGCCATAGCGGCCGGCACAGGAAGCAGGATCGCCATCCCGCCATTCTGCAACCAGGCGTCATACAGGGTCCGACATTCGACACGATCACGGTCGCCCGCCCCCCGCACGGTTCGAGCCTCTCGATCGCGGTTGCGGCCCCGTCGCTGGCGGAACCCACGGCGGTCAGCATTCAGGTCTCGCCGTTGCAGAGCCTTCCCGCCGGGGCACCAGGTTCTCCGTCTTCCGGATCGGTGGGCCCCCCGCAGGCCACCCCAGGCGGGTCACCACCGCCTCCGGTGACGCACGCCGAGCAGGAGACGCCAAACCACCCGGTCAATACGTTCACCAACTACCACAACGCATCGGGCATGGGGCCGGCGATCGCCGCCGGACAATGGGTCGACGTCTCATGTCGCGTCTACGACCCGACAATCGCCAGCGTCAACCCGGATGGGTACTGGTATCGAATCGCCGGCTCGCCCTGGAACAACGCCTATTACTCACCGGCCAATACGTTCATGAACGGGGATCCGTACGGGGGTCCCTATACGCACAACACCGACTTCTCCGTACCGGTCTGTTGATCGGGTGCCCGACGATCCTGATCTCACCGCTTTCGAAGGGCTCATCGCCGACGCGATCGACGCGCTGCCGGAGGAGTTTCAGAAGGTGCTGGAAAAGGTCGCGGTCGTCGTCTCCGACCTCGGCACCGAGCATCACGCCTACGGCATGTACTACGGGGACGGCGTCGCCCGCGAACGCTACGAGGACCGGATCGTCATCTACCGCGACACGCTGGAGCGCGACTTCGGGCACGACCGCGCCCTCCTCGCCCGTCAGGTAGAGCGAACGCTGCGCCACGAGCTTGCTCACCACCTTGGCTGGAACGAGGGAGGCGTGAGAGGTCTCGGACTTTGATCGAGAGCGAGGTCGAGCGGGCTACGCTCGGCCGGGAGATCCCAGCGCTGCCGGCAGCGACAGCGCCGCGAGGGCCAGGCACAGCGGCGAGTAGACGCGGCGATCGCGGGCCCTGAACCGCTCTGAGACCGAGCCCCGCGAGAGCAGATCGGTGCGGCCCGCCATCCCGAGGCCGCCCCGCCCCGCGAGCGTCACCACCACGCCGGCGGCGCCGAGGCGGCTGAGGCCGGCGGAGCCTCGCGGGTGGCCGGCGACGAAGGCGGAGGCGGCGCCCAGCAGACCGGCGACGGCGAGGCACGCGGTGGCCGAGGGTGGATCCGCATCGGGCCTGCCGACCACCTCGTCGGCGAGCGCCTCTTGGTCGGGGAGCGGCCACGACGATCCCCGGGCCCAGTTCACGTGCAGACCGGCGATCGCGAGCAGCGAAGCGGAGGCAACGCGGGTCGCGGGGGCCGTGATCGTCATTGCCCGACCCTACTCCCGCGCGCACACCTCAACCGCTGCGCTATCCTACTTTCAGACTAACTACAGAAATTGGACTTGAGATGGCCTACCTGCTGATTCCGCTCGACGAGACGATTGTCTTTCCCACCGTGACCGCGACCCTGCCGATCGACGTCGGCGAGGAGGAGCGGGTCTTCCTGCTGCCCCGCCGTGACGGCGAGTTCGGCCGCATCGGCGTCGTCGCCGAAGTGATCGAGCGCGGGCACTCGCGGCGCGGCGGTCCCGTTGCGACCGTGGTCGGGCTGCACCGTGGCCTCGCCGGCGCTGCCGAGGCGGGCGACTCCGAGGCGCTGCGCGTCGACGTGCAGGAGATCCGCGACGGCCATCCCGACGACGAGCACACGCGGGAGCTCGCCCGCGAGTACCGCGCCGTGGTCGAAGAGATCCTCGAGCTGCGCGGCGACGACGGTCGCGTCGCCGCCTTCCTGCGCTCGGTCGAGGAGCCCGGGGCGCTCGCCGATACGACCGGCTTCAGTCCCGACATCCCGGCCGAGCAGAAGCTGCGCCTGCTCGAGTCCGTCGACGTGACCGAGCGGCTGCGGATCGCGGTCGAGCTTCAGCGCGAGCGCCTCGCCGAGCTGCAGGTGCGCAGCCGCATCCGCGACGACGTCGAGTCCGGCGCCCAGAAGCAGCAGCGCGACTACTTCCTGCGCAAACAGATGGAGTCGATCCGCAAAGAGCTGGGCGAGGACGAGGGCAGCCTGATCGAGGAGTACGAGCGCAAGATCGCCGAGGCCGAGATGCCCGAGGCGATCGGCGAGCAGGCTGAGCGCGAGCTGCGCCGGCTGGAGCGCCAGGGCGAGTCCTCGCCCGAGTCCTCGATGATCCGCAGCTACCTCGACTGGCTGATCGCGGTGCCTTGGGCGGTGCGCTCCGAGGAGCGGCTTGACCCCGAGCACACGCGCGAGGTGCTCGACGCCGACCACGCCGGGCTGGAGGACGTCAAGCGCCGGATCACCGAGTTCATCGCCGTGCGCAAGCTGCGCGAGGAGCGCGGCGTCGACGATGACAGCCGCGCCAACGGCGCGATCCTCACCCTGGTCGGGCCGCCTGGCACGGGGAAGACCTCGATCGGCGAGTCGATCGCCAGGGCGCTGGGACGCGAGTTCGTCCGCATCTCCCTCGGCGGCCTCCACGATGAGGCCGAGATCCGCGGCCACCGGCGCACATATATAGGGGCGCTGCCGGGCCGGATCGTCCGCGCCCTGCGCGACGCCGGCACGATGAACCCGGTGATCCTGCTCGACGAGGTCGACAAGGTCGGCTCGGACTGGCGCGGCGATCCCTCGGCGGCGCTGCTGGAGGTGCTCGACCCGGCCCAGAACCACTCCTTCCGCGACCACTACCTCGACGTCGAGGTCGACCTCTCCGAGGTCGTCTTCCTGGCCACGGCGAACCTCACCGACCCGATCCCGGCGCCGCTGCTCGACCGCATGGAGACGATCGCCTTCGACGGCTATACGACTGCCGAGAAGCAGGCGATCGCCCGCGGCTACCTGCTGCCGCGCCAGCTGAAGCGCAACGGCCTGCAGGCTGACGAGGTCGAGGTCGGCGACGAGATCCTGCGCAGCGTGATCTCCGAGTACACCCGCGAGGCCGGCGTGCGCCAGCTCGAGCGCGAGCTGGGCAAGCTGCTGCGCGGCGCGGCGACGCGGATCGCTTCGGGCGAGACGGCGAAGCCGATCGTGCTCGACGCCGACGCGGTCCACGAGGCGCTCGGCCGCCAGCGCTTCTTCCAGGAGTCGGTCGAGCGCACGGCGATCCCCGGCGTCTCGACCGGCCTGGCGGTGACCGGGACCGGCGGCGACGTGCTCTTCATCGAGGCGACCGCGATGGAGGGCGACAAGGGCCTGGTCCTGACCGGGCAGCTGGGCGACGTGATGAAGGAGTCGGCGCGGATCGCGCTCTCCTACGCGCGCTCGCACAGCGAGGAGCTGGGCATCGACCCGGCCCGCTTCCAGCGCGAGTTCCACCTGCACGTGCCGGCCGGGGCGATTCCCAAGGACGGCCCCAGCGCCGGCACGGCGATGACCACCGCGCTGGTCTCGCTGCTGACCGGGCGGCCGGTCAAGCACACCGTCGGCATGACCGGCGAGGTCACCCTGCAGGGCCGGGTGCTGCCGATCGGCGGGCTGAAGCAGAAGGTGCTCGCCGCCCACGCGGCCGGGCTGACCGAGGTGATCCTGCCCGAGCGCAACCGCGGCGACCTCGACGAGGTGCCCGAGGAGGTCCGCGAGCAGATGACCTTTCACCCGGTGATGGGCATCGGCGAGGTCTTCGAGCGCGCCCTCGAGCCGGCGGAGAACGGCGCCAATGTCGCCTCGATGTCGTAGCTGCTCGCCGGTGCCGCCGGAGCTGCGGGCCGCCGCCGGCCTGCTCGAGCGCCGCTGGACGATGGCGACGATCTACGCCTGCTCCAGCGGCGCCGCCCGCTTCAACGAGTTTCGCCAGTCCCTCCCCGGCGTCTCCCCGACGACGCTCTCGGATCGGCTCGAGCAGCTGGAGGCCGCCGGGATCGTCGCGCGCCGGCTCGTCCCCGGCCGCCCCCCGCACACCGAGTACGTCCTCACCCGCCACGGCAAGCAGCTAGCCCTAGCGGTTACTGGTCTGCTGGAGGAAGGGACCAGAGGGCCGAAGGGTTAGGGGGTAGCTCTGATCAGAATAGGTATCGAAGGAGGCGAAAATACCTATTTGAACATGCCGCTCGTCTGGCGTTAGCTATTTGCTGGCGGTGAGAGTGGCGGCTGTGTAGGTGGTGCCTTCCGAGGTTGCCGCGGTGATGGTCTCGGTGCTGGACGATTTCGAGGTGAAGGTGAAGGTCGTCGTGGATTCGGCGGCGCCCGTGCTGGGGATCGCCAGCGGGGTGCCGCTGATCGTGCCGGTGCCGCTTGTCGTGATTTTGGCCGCATGGCCGCTGCCGAGGGCGCTGACCGTGTTGCCGTAGGTGTCGGCGACGGCGACTTTCGCTTTCACCGTGCCGCTGCTGCCGAGACCGGTCAGGGTGCAGGTGAAGAGACAGGTTGAGCCGAGGGAGCCGGCGCTGATGTTGATGTTGGTAAGGGCCCACCTTGAGGCACTGGTGGGAGTGACGGTCGCGGCTACGGGCGTGGCGCTCGAGATCGAGCCGTCGCTGACGGTGATGCTCGGCGACTCCGCCCTGTAGAGCTTCATCAGACCGTTTTTGGACGAAGAGACTGCCGCGACGCCGGCGGTGAAGGTGAGCGCGGTGGCGCTGCCGAACGAGATCGCCGTGCCGGCGCTGTTGGCGACCGTCGGTGGGGTTGCGTTGGGGCTGGCCGAAGCCCCCGAGAAGGTGAGGCTGTGGGAGCCCGTGTAGGCGGTGGCGGTGTTGCCGTAGATGTCCTGGGCGGTGGTCGTGAGGTTGGAGGAGCCACCCGCGACCAGGCTGGTCGCCGAGGCCGAAAGGCTGAATTTCACTGCAGTCGCGGGCGCGACCGTGACGACCAGGGCGACAGGGGTGAGGAGGGTGCCGTCGGTGACTTTGAGGCTGGTCGAGCCGCTCTTGTAGAGCTTCGTCGCGCCGTTTTTCGCACCGTTCACGGTCGCCACACCGGCGCTGAATTCGATCGCGGTGGCGCTGCCGTAAGCCGTCTCGGTGCCGGTGGAATCCGAGACCGTCGGCGCGGCGCCGCTGGGACTGGCCGAAGCTCCCGAGAAGGTGAGGCTGTGCGAACCCGTATAGGCGGTCGCCGTATTGCCGTAGGTGTCCTGGGCGGTGGTCGTGAGGCTGTCCGTTTCTCCCGCCGTGGGCGTGGTCGAGGCCGCGGTGAGAACGAATTTCGCCGCGGTGGTCGGTGCCACCGTCACTTCCACGGGCGCGGTGGTTGAGATCGAGCCATCCGTCGCTTCGATGTCCGCTTCGCCGCTCGCGTAGAGCTTCATCACGCCGTTTTTGGACGAGGTGACCGTGGCCACGCCGGAGGTAAAGGTGATCGCCGTCGCGGTTCCGAAGGCAGTGGCCGTGCCGGAGCTGTTGGCGACGGTCGGTTTGTTGGTCCCCACGGTCGCGGCCCCCGAGAAGGTGAGGTTGTGGGAGCCCGTGTATGCGGTAGCGGTGTTGCCGTAGGCGTCCAGGGCTGTCGTCGTGAGGTTTGAGGAGCCTCCCGCGGTCAGGGCGGTGACCGAGGCGGAGAGGGTGAATTTCGACGCTGTCGCTGGGGCGACCGTCACGATCAAGGCGGTTGGGGTGAGGAGGGTGCCGTCCGTGGCTTGGAGGCTGGTCGCACCGACCTTGTAGAGCTTCATCGCGCCGTTTTTGGCGCCGGTCACCGTGGCCACGCCGGCGCTGAAGCCGATCGCGGTGGAGCCGCCGAAGGCGGTGTCGGTCCCCGCGGAGTTGGATACCGTCGGCACGGTGCCGCTCGGGCTTGACGAGGCTCCCGAGAAGGTGAGGCTGTGCGAGCCGCCATATGAGGTCGCGGTGTTGCCGTAGGTGTCCTGGGCGGAGACCGTGAGGTTGTCCGTTTCTCCCGCCGTGGGCGTGGTCGTCGTCGCCGTCAGCACGAATTTGGCGGCCGCGACTGGCGCCACGGTCACTGCCAGTGCCGCTGCGCTGGAGATCGTTCCGTCGCTGACCGCGATGCTCGGCGACTCCGCCTTGTAGAGCTTCATCGCGCCGTTTTTGGACGAGGAGACCGCGGCGACGCCGGAGGTGAAGGTGAGCGCGGTGGCGGTGCCGAAGTTGATGGCGGCGCCGGAGCTGTTGGCAACCGTCGGCACGTTTCCGCCAGGACTGGTCGCCGCCCCCGAAAAGGTGAGGTTGTGCGAGCCGGTGTATGCGGTCGCGACGTTGCCGTAGGTGTCCTGGGCAGTCACGGTCAGGTTGTCCGTTTCCCCCGCCGCGGGTGTGGTGCTGGTCGCGGCAAGCACAAATTTGGCTGCGGTCGCCGGTGCCACGGTCACTTCCAGCGGAGCCGCGGTCGAGATCGTGCCGTCGCTTGCTTCGATTTCCGCATTGCCGCTCGCGTAGAGCTTCATCGCGCCGTTTTTTGACGAGGAGACCGAGGCAACGCCGGCAGTGAAGGTGAGTGCGGTGGCGCTGCCGAAGGCGGTTGCCGTTCCGGCGCTGTTGGCGACGGTCGGCCCGGTCCCGTTGGGGCTGGACGAGGCTCCGCTGAAGGTGAGGCTGTGCGAATTGACGTAGGTGGTGACCGTGCTCCCACTCGCGTCCTTGGCGGTGATCGTCAGGTTGTCGGCCGCACCGGCGGTCGGGGTAAGCGTGGTCGCGCCGAGCACGAAGTGGTCGGCTGGGCCGACCGTGATCGTCGCTGCTTTGCTCGAGCTGATCGTGCTCCACGAGCGCCATTTGGCGGTGACGACGTAGGTGTAGGTGCCGGGTTCGAGGCCGCTGTCGATGCAGGTGACGACGGAGAGCGCGGGGGCGCAGGTTCCATCGGCGCTTTTGCCGTCACGGCTGACCGAGTAGGTGACGGTTCCCGACCCCGGAGGCGTGATCGCGCCCCAGCTCAGCGCGACGGTCCCTCCGGCGGCCGGGGTGGCGGTGACGATGGTCGGTTTGGCGAGCTGTGAGATGCCGGTCGGAGCGCTTTCACCGGTACCCGTCGTGGTGAAGTAGGCGACGGCGGTGCCGGCCGCGGCTATGGCCAGCACGGCGAAGGCCACGATCGCGGCGATGCTGTGTGGGAGTAGCCGTCTCATCCTCGGGCAGTCCCGGAGAAGGCCAGCGGGAAGTGGGCGCCCTGGCAGGCGTCCTGGTCATGCGGCAGGTCACGTAGTTGAACCGCCGGCGGCGAGACGCCCGGCACCGGCAGGGTCACCGATCCGTTCGCGGGAACCCTCAGCGGCGCCGCGGCCGAGGCGCTCGATTCGATCAGCGCCAGGTTCTCGGCGCCGGCGCACCCCTGCGGGTCGCCTGTCGGCGTGGCGCGCAGGCTGGTGACGAAGATCGGCACCGGATTAGGGTTGGCGACAGTCACCGGCAACGCCTGCGGAGGGGCACCTGGATACAGGGCACCGAGGCCCGACAGCTGCGGCACGATCGAAAAGTCCTTCGGTTCGAGCACCCGCCAGCGGAAGCCGGCTGTCGGGCTGTGCCGGCCGCTGCCGTAGAGCGCGCGCACCGAAAAGACGTGGTCGCCGACCGCGAGCCCCTTGAAGGCGACCGGCGACCGGCAGGGCTTCCAGGCCCGCCCGTCGAGGCGGCACTGGAAGCGCGGGTTGCGCCCGCGGGCGGTGAAGGCGAATCTGGCGCTGGTCGAGGTGGCCATCTTGTTCGGGTGTTGGGCGATCGACGGCCGCGGCGCCTGGGCGCCGCCCGGCCGGTGCTCCGGGTTGGGGTGAGCACCGGCGGGCTTGCCGGGCACCGCGGCGAAGGCCACCGCGCCGAGGCAACCGACGGCGGTGACGAGCAGGGCAAACGTCCTCGGGAGACCCCGCTGCGCCTGGCGATGCGGCGATGCGGCATCTCGCGTCTACTCGATCGATCGGCTCCGTTTCGTGGGGTCGCCGATCTAGTTGTTGGTCAGGTGGAGCGTCAGGGTCGCGCCCTGGCAGGCGTCCTGGTTGACCCCGGTTTCGTTCATCGAAAGCGTTCCGGTGGCGGCGACGCTCTGGCCGTTGCCCGGGGAGATCACCTGGTTGACGGGAACCGCCGCCATCGTGAAGTCCGGGTTGCCGCCGCTGATCGTGGTGCTGCAGCCCGAGTGGCCCGCGTCGACCGAGATGCTCGAAAGGCTGACGGTGCCGACCCGCTGGACGCCCGAGGACGGGTTGTCGACGGTGAACGTCACCGGCGAGGAGGAGCCCGGGAATAGATTGGACGAGATCGTCGCGTGAAGCGTCACGGGCGAGCTCGATCCGGCCGTGGCCGTGCCCGTACCCGAGCCGGTTGACGTGAAGTAGGCGAGGGCTATCCCGGCCACGGCGAGCGCGCAGGTGCAGCCGAGCGCGACGAGGACCCTCTTCGAATTAATCCAACCCATCTTTCTCTTCTCCTCTTAGTGCGACATTGAATGAAGTCCGGTTTTCTGGACGCAAAGGCATCGGCCGGCCGCGAGAGATTTCTTAAGCCTGCAACGGCAGACAGGTTTTTTGCGCTTTGTCCGCCCTGTATAAGGGGGCTGGGAGCTAGCCTTCTTGCACGCGTGGTTGCATCCACCGCGATGACCGCCAAGATGGCCGGCCCAGTGGACACAGATATGAAGGCGGTTCGCGCGGTCGTGCGCGGGGACGTGCAGGGCGTCGGCTTTCGGGACGCGACGCGGAGGCTGGCTCGCGAGCTCGGCGCGATGGGCTGGGTTCGCAACGGCGAGGACGGCTGCGTGCTCGTTCACGTTGAGGGGCCCGAGCCGGCGGTCGAGGGGCTCGTCGCGTTCCTGCGCGAAGGGCCGCCCGCGGCGCGGGTCGCCGGTGTCGAGGTCGAGCCGGCGAAGGTCGAGGGCCACGAGCAGTTCGCGATCCGCGGCGTCAGCGCCGGTGCCTTCGTCGTCCAGGAGCACGCGGCGACCGCGCATCACTTCGATTTGCGCTTGGAGGTCGACGGTGCGATGCGTTCCTGGGCGGTGCCCAAGGGCCCCTCGATGGACCCCGCGGTCAAGCGCCTCGCCGTCCAGGTCGAGGATCACGAGATCGCGCACAACAGCTTCGAGGGCCCGACCGAGGTCGGCGCCGTGATCGTCTGGGATCGCGGCCGCTACGAGCAGGGCGGCCGGGTCGCCTGGCCGGAGGCGCTCGAGCGCGGCCACGCCGTCTTCGTCCTGCACGGCGAGAAGCTGCGCGGAGGCTTTGCGCTGCAGCGCACCCGTCCCGGCGAGAAGCCCCAGTGGCTGCTGATCAAGCGCCGCGACGAGGAGGCGCGCCCGGGCTCGGATGTGGTTGCCGAGCGTCCAGGGTCGGTGATTGCCGGCAATACGCTCGACGAGCTATTGGCGGACAGATGACGCAGGTCAAACGAGCCAACCGACGCTAACCCTCTTCCTCGGCGAGCGCGCGCCGCAGCGTCTCGTCGAATGACTCCGCCGCGATGCCGAATGGCTCGGCGCCGGAAGGGTCGGTGACGATCGTCGCCGTGGTCAGGCCCTCGACGAGGGGGCGGGCGACCTTGACATCGACCGGGGTCACCAGGCCCAGCCAGAGCGCCGAGAGCGCCGGCGTGATGAAGGGGACCGGGAGCTTCCGGCGCGGCCGCTTTCCCATCGCGATCGCCATCCGGTCCATCATCTCCGAGTAGGAGACCACGTCGGGGCCGCCGATTTGGACCTCGCGGCCCTCGGACTCGGCGACCTCCGGAGCCCGCCGCAGGTATTCGATCGTCGCGTCGATTCCGATCGGCTGCGTCGCCGTGCGCAGCCAGCTCGGCGCGATCATCACCGGCAGGCGCCCCACCAGGTAGCGCAGGGTCCGGTAGGACTCGCTGCCGGCGCCGACGACCATCGCGGCGCGGAAGTAGGTCAGCGGCGGTCCCTCGGCTGAGAGGACGAGCGCGGTTTCGTGGCGGCTGCGCAGGTGCTTGGACTTGGTCTCGTCGCCGAGGCCGCCGAGGTAGATGACTCGTTTGACTCCCTCACGTTTCGCCATTCGGGCGAAGTTCCGGGCGCCGAGCCGCTCGCGCTCGGCGAAGCCCTCACCACCGGCCATCGCGTGGACCAGGTAATAGGCGACCTCGACATCGCTCCCGGCGCCGGCCAGGCTCTCGGCCTCGGTGATGTCGCCGAGATGGAGGTCGAGGCCCGCCGCCTCGAGCGAGCCCGCTTTCGAGCGATCGCGGACCAGGCAGCGCACGTTCGCGTTCGAGCCCGCCAGCGAGCCGGCCAGCCGGGCGCCGATGAATCCGGTGGCGCCGGCGATGAGGGTGTTTGCCGCGATCTCCTAAATGTAGCCCGCGTCGCTCGGCTGCCAGACTGGAGACCGTGCGAATCCACGTCCTCGAGCGCAGTCAGCGCGTCGAGGTGCCGGTGCGGCGGGCCTTCGATTTCTACGTGGACGCCCTAAACCTGGAGCCGATGACACCGCCCTGGCTTCACTTCAAGGTGACGACACCCGGCGAGTTGATCCTGCACCGGGGCACGCTGCTCGACTACAGGCTAAGGCTGCACGGCGTGCCGGTGCGCTGGCAGACCCTGATCGAGACCTGGGAGCCGCCGCGGCGCTTCGTCGACACCCAGGCCAGGGGCCCCTACTCGCTCTGGGAGCACACCCACCGCTTCGAGCCGGACGGCGATGCCGCCACGGTGATCCACGACCGTGTCCGCTACGCGATCCCGCTCGGCCCGCTCGGCGCGATCGCGCACCGGCTCTTCGTCCGCCGCGACCTGGAGCGGATCTTCGACTACCGCGCCGAGGCGGCCGCCGAGCGGCTGTTCAGCCCGTCTGTTCGGTCGGGCGGATTAGGATCTCGTTGAGGCAGACGTGCCAAGGGCGGGTGACCGCGTAGGCGATCGCGTCGGCGCGGTCGACGGCTGCGATCGCCTGAGCCTGCTCGGTGACGAGTTTGCCATCGGTGTTTGTGATCCTTTCGGTCGTTGCTTCGCTCAAGCTTTCCACTACCCGGTCGATGAGCACACAATGCCGACTTCCCGAGCTGTGCTCCCCGCCCTGCGAAATCGCCTAGCCCTGGCGGTGGCCGTTCTGGCAGTGGCCGCGCTCGCCGGGCCGGCAATGGCGGCGGCCTCTCCGGCACCGGCCGTCCTCACCTTCAAGACCGCCGTCGTGGGCGCGCCCGGCAACCCTTCGGTCGGCATCGTTCCCTTCACGGACGCGATCTACAAGTCCTGCGCCGAAGCCGAAGGGCTCAAACCGCCCTGCCAAGAAGTCGGTGGGGTGAGCTACCGCTACGGCATCGGCCAGCTCGAGGTCACCGTCGCCCAGTACGTCGCGTTCCTCAACACGGTCGACCCGGCGGGCAGCAACCGCCACAAGCTCTACAGCGCCAACGAGAGCTCCTCGGAATGGCCCAAGTACGGGCAGATCGACTTCGCAGCCGGGGCCGCCGCGGGTCACCACTACTCGATCGCCTCGCCGGAATGGGCCGACAAGCCCTACGGCTTCGCCAACTTCCTGCGCTCCGCCCGCTTCGCCAACTCGCTCTACAACGGCCGGCTGCTCTCCAAGCGGGCCGGCGCCAACGCCGGCTTCAGCTACGTCACCTACCGCGTCCGCCTCTCCAGGCAGACCGAGCAGGGGATGTACGACATGAAGGTGCGGGCGATGACCCGCACCCACAAGTCCGGCTTCGTCATCCCCAGCCAGGACGAGTGGATCAAGGCCGCCTACTACGACCCCAAGGGCGCCGGCAAGTACTCCTACTGGAAGTACCCGACCAACCCGGGCGTGTTCGGAGCGGAAACCGAAGCGCCGTCCCCAACGACGCTCGATCCGACCACCGGCGACGTCACCAACGCCTCGACCCAGCCGCTGGCGACCTTCCACGCCGAAGGGCAGCCGGCACCGAGCTGGTGCCCGTCGGCGTTCAGCGCCGAAGACTGCACGACGACGAACCCGCTCGGGCTGGACGCGACCGCCTACGCCAAGGCCTACCAGGGCAGCCTCAGCACGGTCGGCCAGGCGAGGACGACCTCGCCCTGGGGGACCCTCGACCAGGGTGGCAACGCGGTCGAGTGGACCGACACGATCACCGCGCCGCCGACCGGCCGCAGCAGCGCTCACGGCCGGGTCTGGCGCCGCCTGCACGGCGGCATCGCCAACGCCCCCGTCTACCAGCTCTGGCTCTCGGCGGTCGGTCTGCAGCCGCAGGACAACAGCTTCTTCACCGCCACCTACCCGTGGCTCGGCATCCGCATCGGCGTGCTTGGCGACCTGAAGCCGGGCAAGCGCTGATTTGGCGTTGTCCGCGGCGGCGAATACGCTCGCCAAGGATGCGCCTCTCGATTCGAAGCCCGCGCCTGGCTCCGGCCGCGCTGGTGACCCTCGCGCTCGCCGCGGCGGCGCTGCCGGCAAGCGCCGTCGGCGCGGCGCCGTCAGCGCCTCGACATCACCAGGCGAGGGCCGGGACGCTGGCCCAGCTGCCGGGCAGCGGCGGCTGTCTGATCGATCGGTCGAAGCCCTCGGCCACTTGCGGGAAGGCGCGCGCGCTGAAGGGCCCCGGCCCGTTCATGGGCTCGCGGGCGATCGCCCTCAGCCCTGACGGCAAGAGCGTCTACGTCGCCTCCTCGGCGAGTAACGCGATTGCGATCTTCAGGCGCAACCCGCGCACCGGCAAGCTGGCTCAGCCGAAGGGCGCGGCGGGCTGCATCGCCGTCAAAGGCGCTGGCGGTTGCGCGACCGCGGTCGCGCTCGACGGCCCGAACTCGGTCGCGGTCAGCCCCGACGGTCTCAACCTCTACGCGACCTCGCGAAACAGCAACTCGATCAGCGTCTTCCGTCGCGACCCAACCAGCGGCGCGCTCACCCAGCTTCCCGCCGCCGCCGGCTGCATCTCGGGGCTGCCGGTTCCGGTCTGCGCCGCCGGTCGTGCCCTGGTCGGCCCGGATGTCGTCGTGATCAGCCCCGACGGGGCGAACGTCTACGTCGGCTCCTTCTTCGGCAACGCGGTCGCGGTGTTCGACCGCGATCAATCCAGCGGCGCGCTCACCCAGCCAGGCGATACCACCGGCTGCATCGCCGAAGCGATCGGCGGCTGCGCCCACGGCATCGCCCTCGGCGCCCCGGAGGGGATGGCGATCAGCGGCGACGGGGCGAGCGTCTACGTCGCCTCGGCGCTGTCAAGCGCGGTCGCCGTGCTGGCGCGCAACCAGGTCACCGGCACGCTGACGCAGGCATCCGACGGCAGCGGTTGCATCGTCGACAGCGCCCTGAGCGGCTGCACCACCGGGGTCGAGCTGAGCGGCGCCAACGCGGTCGCGTTCAACCCGGGCGGCGACGTCTACGCGACCTCGCTGTTCAGCAACAGCGTCACCTCGTTCAGCCGTTCGAAGTCATCCGGGGTTCTCACACAGCTACCCGGGACATCCGCCTGCCTCGTCTACCTGCGCGCCGTCGGCTGCTCGTTCGGCCGGGCGATGATCGCCCCGGAGGGCCTCGCGATCTCGCCGGACGGGGCGAACGTCTACGTCGCCGCCTTCAAGACGGGCGCCATCGACGTCCTCGATCGCGACAAGCGGTCCGGCTCGGTGACTCAGGTGCCGGGCGCCTCGGGCTGCCTGGCACCCCGCTCGGTCCCCGGCTGCACCCGCGCCCGCGCCCTGCGCGGCGCCGGCTCGATCGCGGTCAGCCCCGACGGCCGCTACCTGTACTCGACCTCGTTCGGCAGCAACGCCGTCGACATCTTCCGGAGGAACCAATGAGCCAGTCGGATGAGCGCAAGGACGGACTGACCCGCAAGCAGCTGCTCGGCACGGGCGCGACGGCGGCCTCGGCGCTGCTGCTCTCGCAGGGGGCCGGCATCGAGCAGGCGCTCGCGGCGGCGAAAGGCAAGCGCCACGACGTCGCCGGGATGAACATCATCCTCTTCCTCACCGACCAGGAACGGGCGATCCAGCACTTCCCGCCCAACTGGCTGCGCCAGAACCTGCCGGGCATGCGGCGGCTGCGCCAGCACGGGCTCAGCTTCGAACGCGCCTTCACCAACGCCTGCATGTGCTCGCCCGCGCGCTCGACCCTGATGAGCGGCTACTTCCCGGCCCAGCACGGGGTCAAGTACACGCTCGAGGAAGACATGCCGGCGGAAAAGGGCTACCCCCAGGTCGATCTACCGGTCGAACTGAAGAACCTCGCCACGGTGATGAAAGCGGCCGGCTACAACGTCGTCTACAAGGGCAAGTGGCACTGCGCGAAGCCGGCGACGCCGGAAGACGCCAAGCCCTCCGACCTCGAAAAGTACGGCTTCTACCGCTGGAACCCGCCCGACGCGGGCGCCAACCAGAGCGTCCCGGAGGCCGGCGGCGGCTTCGTCGACAACGACGGCCGCTTCGTCGACTCGGTCGGCAACGTCGCCGAAGGGACCGAGGGGATCCTGCAGTACTTGGACGGGGCGGCGGAGGAACAGCAACCGTTCTTCATGGTGATCTCGCTGGTCAACCCCCACGACGTCCTCTTCTACCCGAGCAAAACCTTCACCGAAGCCGGTTATGACGAATCGTGGCTGGCGGGCAACATCCAGCCGCCGGCAACCAACGAAGAAGACCTCTCGACCAAGCCCACCGTTCAGGAAGAATTCCTCAAAATCTTCAACCTCACCGGGAAGCCGAAAAGCCGGGCGGAAAAGCGCGCTTACCTTGACTACTACGGCAACCTGATGCGCTCCTCCGACAGCTACCTGGTCAACGTCCTCGACAAGCTCGAACAGCACGGCCTCTACGAGAAAACGCTGATCGTGCGCACGGCAGACCACGGTGAGATGGGCCTCGCCCACGGTGGTCTGCGGCAGAAGAACTTCAACTTCTACGAGGAGGCGACGCGGGTGCCGCTCGTCTACTCGAACCCGAAACTGTTCCCGAAGCCGGCCCAGACCGACGCCCTGGTCTCCCACGTCGACTTCCTGCCGACCCTGGCCAGCCTGGCGGCGGCGCCGAAAAGCGCCCGCGCCAACTGGCAGGGGCGCGACTACTCAAAGCTGGTCCTCAACCCGTCCTCGAAAGGCAGCGTCCAGGACTACGTAGTTTTCACCTACGACGACTTCCAGTCCGGCCAGAAGAGCCCGCCCTACCCGAAACCGCCGAACCACATCGTCAGCATCCGCGAAGGGCGCTGGAAGCTGGCCAAGTACTACGACATCGAAGGCAAAAAGCCGCCGCAGTGGGAGATGTACGACCTGAAGACCGACCCGCTGGAGAAAACCAACCTCGCCTTCAGCGGCCACAAACGCACGCCCCACCAGGAAGAAGAACTCAAGCGCCTAAAACGCAAGCTGGCCCAGGTCGAAAAGACCCGTTTGAAGCCGCTGTAGCGGCAGAGGTTGCGAGAATGTCAGCCAGCGCCCGTCACGCCGTTGCGGCCTGAGCCGAGAAGGATCGCGGGAATCCCCGGGGGACGTACTCGGGTTTACCCCGATGAAACGGACCAGGAGCGAGCCATATGTTTGTTGCGAAGACGATTGCACCAGGAGATCCCGGTGCAAACCCAGCAAACGACGAGGGGATGCAGATGCCCACCGCAACCGCGAAGCCCACCACGAAGGCCACCACAGTCAGGGACGCCGCAGCCGAGCAGACCAGGGTCGAGAGGACCACCGAGCTGTCCGAGCAGGTGCTCGAGCAGGTCAAGGGGAGCCAGGAGAAGGCGATCGAGGCGGTGCGCAAGTTCATGGAGTCCGTCGATGAGGCTCTTCCACCGCACGGCGAGAACCCGTCCCGGCGGCAGGAGGTCATCGACTCGGCGCTCGAAGATGTCGGAGAAGCTGGTCCAGACCCAGTACGACTTCCTGACCGGTGTCGTCCACAGCGCCGGTGGGGCGCTGGGGGCGTCGGGCAAGAAGAAGGCATGAGCCGCGCCTGACCACATGGGCGACCGTCTGACCCCACTCGACGCTGCGTTCCTCGAGCTCGAACAGGCAGACGAGTCCGCCCACATGCATATCGGCTGGGCGATGGTCTTCGACCACCCCTGCCCGACGGCGGGAAGCCATCGCTCGAAGCCCTGCGAAATCAGACGCTGGAGCGGCTCGAGCCGCTGCCGCACTTCCTCCGCCGTCTCTCCTCTCCGCGGGTCGGCAGCTTCTCCCTGCCGACCTGGGAGTCGGACCCCGACTTCGACATCGCGACCCACATGCGCCACGCGTCTCTGCCGCTGCCGGGCGGGGAGGCCGAGTTGCTCGAGTGGCTCGGCGACTTCTACTCGCACCGCCTCGACCGCGCGCATCCCCTCTGGGAGACGACCCTCCTCGACGGGCTCTCCGACGGCCGCTGGGCGCTCGCGACGAAGGTGCACCACTGCCTGGTCGACGGGATCAGCGGCGCCTCGGTGACGAGCGCCCTTCTCGACATCGAGCCAAGCCCGGCGCCGGGCTCAAAGGGCCTCACGGCGGCTCTCGCGCCGCCGGGCGAGGAGGCCGGAGAGCGCGGCACGATCTCGAAGCTCTTCGGCGTCGTGGGCGACGGCGCTGACGCGATGCTGCATCCGCGCAGGCTCGCCTCGGCTCTTTCCCGATCCAGGGCGCTTGCCGAGATGGTGATCCGCGAGGAGCTGATCGGCGCGCCCCACACCAGTCTCAACGAGCCGATCGGCGGCACGCGGCGCCTCGCCGCGGTCGACGTGCCGCTCGATGACCTCAAGCGGATCAAGCGCGAGCTGGGCGGCACCGTCAACGACGTCGTCCTGGCCGCCACCGCCGGCGGCCTGCGACGCCTCTTCGAGCACCGCGGGGAGGGCTCGAACGTGGAGAGCATCCGGGCGATGGTCCCGGTCAGCGTGCGCCAGGCGAGCGAGGCGCTCGCGCTCGGCAACCGGGTCTCCTCCCTGTTCGTCGAGTTGCCGGTCGCCGAGCCCGACCCCCTGCTCCACTACCGCAAGACCGTGGCGGCGACGGAGGAGCTGAAGGGCGGTGACCAGGCAGCCGGCACCGAGACACTGATCGAAGTGGCCGGCGCGGCGCCACCGCTGATCCACAGCGTAGTCGCGCGGCTGGCCTTCACGCCGCGGCTGTTCAACATCACGATCACCAACGTGCCGGGCCCGCAGGCGACCCTCTACTCGCTGGGCGCCCCGCTGCGCCGCATCGTCCCCCTGGTTCCGATCTTCTCCGGCCACGCGGTCGGCGTCGCCGCGGTCAGCTACGACGGCCTTGTCACCTTCGGGCTCAACGCCGACCGCGCCACGGTGCCCGACCTCGACGTGCTCAGGGACGGCATCGAGGAGGCCCTTGTCGAGCTGCGGCGCCTCGCCGGCTCCGATTCCAGGCCGGCGGAAGCGCCCGATCACGCCGCGATCTAGGGCCTATCCGAGGACTGACGAGCGGTTTCTGCAGATGACCTCCTCCAAAGGGCGCCCTCGGGCGCCCTTTGGACTGGTTTCCGAGGTGTGACGTGCTCAGCTGTTCGGTGCGCACTTCTTGAGGCCGAGCGCGTGCAGCTGCTTGCCCGCAGCCGCGAAGGTGTTCTTCTTGCCGAAGGCAAGTTCGGGGTTCGCTTCGATCTTTTCCAGGGTCTGCTGGGAGAGTTCCAGCGCGGAGCTCACCTGCTGTTCCTCGCCGCTCGGAGCTCCCAGGGCTTTGACGCCGTTGATCTGGCTCTGGACGTTGGGCACGAGGACGGTTTCGACGAGTTCAGCTTCCTGCGCCTTGCTCGGTTCCTTGTTTTCCAGGCCGTGTTTCTTGACATAGGCGTTGATTTCGGCTTCCTGCGCCTTTTCGCCCTTGACGCAGACCGCGTTGCCCTTGGCGACGAATTCGGCCTTGCTGACCGTGGCCGTCGTTTCGGTAGAGGTCGAGTTGCTGCTGCTGCCGCATCCAGCCACGCAGACCCCGACGACGAGGGCTGCCATCACAACCAGCCCGCAGATCATCATTCTTCGCATCAATTCCTCCTTAGCCGTTTTCGGACTCCGGCTACCCTAACCGCGAATCGCCGCTCGATGGCTCGCCTGAGAAGAGCTCGCGTGCGATGCGGACAGCGCTCTCCGTCGCGCAAAGCGATAGCCGGGGCGACGGCGATTGCCGACGGGTCTGCGAGCGGAGTACATCATCTCGGCCGCCTGGTCAGGCGGGCGAGTTCGCCGAGCCTGACGTGGGCACGCTAATCGCGAGTTCAGTGCTGCGGTCGGACGATGAGAACTGACTAGACGACTCCCGCGTGGTCGCGCGGGAGAGAACGAGGACGGTGATCGGAGTCCGGGGTGCGGAGTTGGAGCGTGACGCGCCCGCCGCGGGCCGGCACGATGAAGACGTTGCGACGTGCGACGCGCTCAGAGCGTCGCGGTGATGGCTCGATTCGGGCGCGTCGAAGGATCGTCCTGAGCACGATCCGAGCCTCCGCCATCGAAAAGGCTGCGCCGATGCATCGTCTCGGTCCGCCACCGAATGGGATCCAGGTATAGGTTCCGGCGCGGCTGCCGAGGAAACGCTCCGGCCGGAAGCTGAGCGGATCGGGATAGAGCTCGGCACGGCGGTGCACGAGCGTGATGTACGGAACGACCATGGTGCCGCTCGGAATGGTCAGCCCCGGCAGCTCGAACGGTTGGGTGGCGAGCCGTGCCGTGAGAGGAAAGGCCGGGCGCAGGCGCATCGTCTCCTGAATGACCGCGTCGAGGTACTCGTCCTCTCCGTCGAGCGCGGCGGCTTCGAGGCGCTCGAGAGCCTCGGGCGAGCGACTGACGCGCTCGAGTATCCAGGTCAGCGTGGAGGCGGTGGTGTCGTGGCCGCCGAGCAGAAGGGTGCGCATCGAGTCGCAGATCTCCTCGTCGCTCATCAGGCGACCCTGCGAATCGGGCGTGCGCAGGAACATTCCGAGCACGTCCTCGCCATCGAGTTTGTCTTCCCTGCGGCGCTGGGCGACCTCTTCCATCACGACCGCGTCGACCGCGGCGATTGCGCGGTCCATTCGCGGAAAGGGCCTGTCCCATCCGTTCTTACGGCTCGACGCGATCATCGTCTGAATGAAGAAGCGTTGCGAGTGGCCCTCGCGAAGCAGCTCGTGCGTCGCTGAGCGCAGCCGCTCGACGCGCGCGGGCTCGGTGACCCCGAACACTGTCGCCATCATCACCTCGAGAGTGATCGCCTCGATATGTGGCTGGGCGGGAGTGGGGCGACCAAAGGGCCAGCGCGCGAGAGCGTCTTCGGCCTTGCGCTCCATGGTCTCCTGGTAGCTGGGGAGCGCGCGTCCGTGGAACGGTGGGAGCTGCATCTTTCCGCATGCGCATGTGCTCGGGGCCATCGAGGTTGGTCAGTCCGCTCGGGCCGAGGACGAGATGGTGCGCAGAGGCCTTGGCCAGAGCCGCCCCGAGGCGAAGCACGTCGGTGTCGGCGGTGAAGACGCGCTTGATGTCCTCGGGGTCGGTCAGGCATAGCCACGGTCCTGTCGCCGCCGGCATCGGGACCACGAAACGGTCACCGAGGCGCTGGCAGGTGCGCGCGAAGCGCTCCGGGGCAAGCCAGTACTGGGCGGCGTTGACGGCTGCGGGGCGTCGCAGTCGGGGCAGATCGGCAAGCGCTGTGTCCATGGCCTTCCTCTCTTCGGCGATTGTTACTCTGTGAGAATGGAGTACCAGCGTATCTCATGAGTCCAATCGCGGCAGCCCTCACCGCAACGCCCCCAGTGGGCGAGGACGCGGTCTTCGACCAGGTTGCGGCAGCGGGGCTTGAGGAGTTCGCCGAGCACGGCATTCGTCGTACGTCGATGGAAGACGTCGCACGCCGCGCGGGCGTCTCCCGGATGACCGTCTTTCGCCGCTTCGAGAGCAAGCAGGGCCTGGTCGAGGTCGTCATCGCGCGCGAGGTACGCCGCGGCATGGAAGAGCTCGACCTGCTGTGGGAAGGCGCGGAGACGCTGGAGGATCGGCTCGTTGAAGGTTTCGCCTTCGCCGGACGCTACGTGCGCGACCATCCGCTGTTCGACGGGATCTTGCGGCGCGAACCCGAGGTCCTGCTGCCGCCGCTGACGATCGATGGCGGACCCGTTCTCGGCCTCTACCGATCGCTGATCGCAAATCGACTTCGGGCTGAAGTCGATGCGGGTCGGGCTGCGACGTCGGACATAGATGGCGTCGCTGAAGTGATCGCTCGACTTGCGATCTCTTTGCTGCTCACACGGGACGGGGAGATCACTCTCGACGATCCGGAATCCGTTGTCCGCCTGGTCAGACTCGTGTTGCTTCCAATGCTTTCGCCAGCTTTCGACTAGCAAACGACCATCAGGTAACTCAAGGTCTTCGCCAGTAGTCAGGCAGTTAGCGATCGCGAGCTCCAAACATCTAGGGGGCGGTCAGCGGCGCTGCTTCTCGCGCGAAGCGGCACCCAGCGCCGAACCCGGACTAGGACACGTAGGCCTTGCGCACCATGGCGGCCGTCCACTGGTTCGTGCCGTGAGCCGGGGGGACACCCTTGCGGTTCAGCGTGTCGGCAATGTCTTCGAGAGACTTGCCATTCTCAAGCAGCGTCCCGATTTGCTTCCGCCGGTTGTAATCCCGCTGATTGCACTCCGTGTGGGACAGTCGAACATTCTCGGGAACTAGCTTCCCGCCGGCCGACTTGAGGATCGGGTAGTGGTCGCGCGAGGGCGCCCACTTGGTGCGCGCCGTCGTGAGCGGATCGAACGCGCCGCGTCCCTTGTGGTGGTAGCACTGCGGCATCTCGCACCTCAGGGCGAGGAGCTGGCCGCGCTCGGCCATCTGCACAAGGACGTCTCCATTCTTTACGCCGAGGTCGCGCAGTTGGTCCGCGATTGATCTATCGGCCACCCGCTGATCCTGACACAAGTACGCGAGCGGCCCCAGCGCGCGTCCGCGATGGTTTCTACCGACGCGTCAGCTGCCTCTTCTTTTCATGCAAGCCCGTCTCCGGCGCGGCTACTGCTCTCGCCTGAATGCGGCAGCGTCAATGGCAAGGCAATGAGCAGGAGGTCGAGTGCTGCGATGCGGTGGTATGCCGGGTACCCGGCGTTACTCGTCGGGGGGTCTACAGATACGGCACAAGCCCGAATCGGGCGTCAACGTGGCCCTCATCGTCGCCGGGCTTCGCGCGCTGGATCTTCCGACGCGACGCTGGCGGGCTTCCCCGAGGAGTGCCTGAGGGGTACCGCACGGCCCGCTTTAAGAAGTGGCTCTAGATTGGATGTCCCGTGACCCTCGCCCCGCAGCCCGCCGAGTCGGGTGTCGATGCCGACTTGGGCCGCCTCTACTGGCGGGAGTCGGTGGCTCGCCATGAGCAGCCGTCGCTGCGCCACAGCCTCTTCGATGTGGCGAGCTCGGTGGGGCCCTATCTGGCGCTGACCGTGGCGATGTACCTCAGCCTCGAGCTTTCGGTCTGGATCGCTCTTGCTCTCACCATCCCGGCGGCGGGCTTTCTGCTGCGGACGTTCATTGTCTTCCACGACTGCGCCCACGGCTCCTTCCTGCCGACCAAGCGGGGGAACCTCTGGCTTGGCCGGGTCACCGGCCTGCTCGTCTTTCAGCCGTTTGGGAACTGGCGCCACAACCATGCCGTCCACCATGGGACCTCGGGCGACCTCGACCGTCGCGGGACCGGCGACGTGCCGACGCTGACCGTCGAGGAGTACCTGTCGCGCTCCTGAAAACAACGGCTGGGCTACCGACTGTTTCGCAATCCCCTGGTGATGTTCGGGATCGGCCCGATCTGGTCGCTGATGATCGGGCCTCGCATCTGGTCGAACTCGATGCGTCCCCGTCAGCGCCGCAGCATCCTCGTCACCAACCTGGCGCTCGCGATCGTCGTCGGCGCGATCTTCTGGTTTGCCGGCCCGCTGGCGTGGCTGATCGTGCAGATGCCGGTCGCGATCCTCGCCGGCACGATGGGCATCTTCATGTTCTACGTCCAGCATCAGTTCGAGGATGTCTACTGGGAGCGTTCCGAGGACTGGAGCTACGCCGACGCGGCACTGCAGGGGAGCTCGTACCTGAAGCTGCCGAAGTTCTTCCAGTTCTTCAGCGGCAACATCGGGCTGCACCACGTCCATCACCTCAGCGCCAAGATCCCCAACTACAACCTGCAGCGCGCCCATGACGAGAACCCGATCTTCCACGACGTCCCGGTATTGAGCGTTCGTCGACGGGCTCCGTTCGATCCGGCTCAAGCTGATCGACACGGAAAGCGGCCGGTTGCTGACCTGGAGTCAAGTCAAGGCTCAGGCATAATTGGCCGCGATGAGACGGCACACCGTCGTGGCGGTCTTCGCAATTGTCCTCGCTGCCGCATTGCCGTCCACCGCGTTCGCGTCGATCATCGTCGGCAGCGATCTCAGCGAGCCGGCGGCTGCGCCGAGCCAGGCGAGCGTTTGCGCCAAAGCCCCGGCGCCCTGCACGAACATGCTGGTCAGCGTCAAGCACGGCAACGCCTATCCTGCGGCCTCGCCGGCGGACGGCAGAGTCGTCGCCTTCAACGTCAAGAGCGGCGGGCCGGGCACGGCCACCTTCCGGATTGTGCGGTTCGACGCCGCGGTCTCGGCCAAAGTGCTCCTCGCCACCGGCGCCGGCACCGGGCCCGCGGTGAATCTGCCCGGGCCGGGCGCCTACGAATTCCCCGCCAACCTGCCGATCGAGGCGGGCGATTACGTCGGCTTCGACTCCTCGCAATCCACCGCCTACGGCTCCTGCCAGACGGGTGCCTACTCCTACGGCTTCGAACCTCCGCTTGTCGATGGAGCAACGATGGTGCAGCCGCAGACGACCGGCAGCTGCGAGCTGCTCGTCAACGCGGTGGTCGAGCCGAGCGCTGCGATCGTCTTCGGCAAGGGGACGGTTGCCCGGACCAGCGGCAAGGCAAAGCTGACCCTCAGGCTTCCCGGCCCTGGCGAGCTCGCCCTACGGGGCAAGGGGATCGCGAAGGTCTCCCGGCAGATCGGGCGAGCAGGGCCGCTGAACCTGCCGCTCAAGATCAGCGCCAAGGCCAGGGACAAGCTCACGAACGGGGGAGTCCTCAAGCTCAAACTCTCGGCCAGCTTCACCCCGACGGGAGGCAGCAACGCGACCCAAGCGAGGACGGTCCCCTTTCACTTCGCCGGCACGGCCACCGCCAGCGCTCGGTCGCGTCGGCAGGGCATCCACATCGCCGTGCTCGGTTGCGTCACCGGCAACCGCGAAGTCGCCAACCGCCGCGGCTGCGGGACGGTCCCGGCGACGAGCCAAGAAGACGTGCAGTCGCCGCTGGCCGGAGCGGTGGCGCTCCTGCCCGGACCCGAAGGGACCTCGCTCTACGCGGTCGGCAACCCGAACAGCGCGGTTACCCGGCTCGCTCTCGGCCCCGGGGCGGGGTCGATCGCCTACGGCGCCTGCCTGACCGGCGACAGCTTTCTGCGTCAGTGCACGAATATCCCCGGCGCGGCGGCGAATTCGGTCGGCTCGCCGGTGGCCGAGCCGACCGGTGTCGCGATCAGCCCGGACAACCACTCGCTCTACGTGAGCAGCGGCGATTTCCACAGCGCCACAGTGGCCTGGTTCAGCCGCGACCTCGCCAGTGGAGAACTCACCTACAGCGGCTGTCTGACCGGCGATCAAAGTGCCGGACCGGGCGGTACGGGCTCCTGCCCGCTGATCCCGAACTCGACCAAAGAAGGCTACGGATCGGGCCTCGACGAGCCGAGCGGAGTCACGGTCAGCGCCGACGGTAGCCACGTCTATGTGACCGCGGCCCTCGACCAGAGCGTTGCGGTCTTCACCCGCAACCCTGCGACCGGCGGACTGGAATTCCAGCAGTGCCTGAGCAGTAACCGGCAGGCGGGGCAATGCAGCCAGGTGCGCGGTGGCCACGACGTGCTCGACGAAGTCTCGGCGCCGCTGATCTCAGCCGACGGAAAGTTCCTCTACACCGCCGCGCAACGGGCGGGGACGGTCGACAGCTTTGCGATCGACGGCTCGGGCGGGCTCCGCTACCTCGGCTGCGTCACCGGAATCGAAAGTTCGGACCTGTGCGGGCGCGCCAACGGCGCAGCGGTCGGTCCCTACACGCTTGAGGCCCCCAACGGCCTGATGGAAAGCCCGGACCGGCGGTTCGTCTACGTCAGCACCAGCTACGGGTCGATCGTCGTCCTCAAGCGCAATCAGGCGTCCGGCAAGCTCTCGTTTTCCAGCTGCATCAGCGGCTTCACCAGCGACCGGCGGCATTGCACCCTGGTCCCCAAACCGAAGAGGCTGGCCACCGGCTCGCCTCTGTACGGCGTGCACACCCCGATCCTCAGCCGCAACGGCAAGATCCTTTTCGCCGCCGTGCGCGGCGAGGACGGCGTGACCGAGCTGCGCCGCGACCCCCGCAGCGGGGCGCTGACGTTCCTCGGCTGCGTGACCGGCAACCTGAGCCTCAGCACCGCCGGCCACGGCGTCTGCACGAAGCTTCCGGGGGCGACTCGCAACGGCGAGACCAGCGGCTTCCTGAAGACCGCCGTGCTGACTCGCGGCCCCGGCAATCTGCTCTACGCCGCGGCGCCGCGCGACTCGACTGTCTCGATCCTGCTCCCCTAGCTCCGCGCCAGCTCGCGGTCGATGATCTCGCCGAGGGCGTCGCTGACGCCGTCGGCGGGGACGCTGGAGATTTGCGCCGCGGCCGCTGCGCCGCGGACGTTTTCCGCCGCTCGCAGCGCGTGCCAGTGCGAGTCGAAGGACTCGCCGGCGGTGGCCACGGTCCGTCCGTCGGCGCCGAGCAGGCGCCAGCGCCACTTTCCAACCAGGTCTTCGTATGCGTCGAATTGGGGCATCTCGTCTCCTAATCTCTAATGGGAACATATGTTCGCATAGGCTCCGGCGGGAAATTGGCAGCGTTCAGCCGCCTGCCGATGGGCGACTCCTAAGATCGGTGGATGGCAGCGATCCTCGAGCGGCTTGGCGTCCAGCTTCCGGTTGTCCAGGCCGGCATGGGCGGTGGGCTGAGCCGGCACGAGCTGGCAGCGGCCGTCTCGGAGGCGGGCGGGCTGGGGACGATCGCGGTAAACGGCGCGAGTGCGATCGAACGGCAACTGGCGGCCGCCAGGGAGCTGACCGCGGCGCCGATCGCGGTCAACCTGCTGCTTCCGTTTGCCCGCCGTAGTTGGTTCGATGCCGCCGCCGACGCAGACGCGGTGGTCACCTTCTGGGGCGCTCCCAAGCGGCGGACTACTGGTGTCTGGATGCACCAGTGCGGCTCGGTCGCCGAGGCGCGTTCGGCGCACGCCTCCGGCGCCGACGCGATCATCGTGCAGGGCGTCGAGGCGGGCGGGCACGTGCGCGGCACCGCGCCGGCGTTGGAGCTGCACGAGAAAGTCAAGGCAGCCCTGCCGGCCGGCTATCCGACCCTGATCGCCGGGGGTATCGCCGAGCGCGGCGACGTCGAGCGTGCGCTGGAAGCGGGGGCGTGCGCGGCCGTCGCGGGGACGCGCTTCCTGCTCAGCGACGAGAGCCGAGCCCACCCCCTCTACAAGCAGCGTGCGCTGGAGGCCGTGGACACGGTCCTCACCGAGCTCTTCGGCTTCGGTTGGCCGGCGCCCCATCGCGTCCTCCGCAACGCCGCGACCGAGCGCCGGCTTGCCGGCGACACGCGCGGCCCAAGGCTCAACCGCGCTCTGAACCGCCTCTCCGCGCCCGGCGCTCGCTTCATGCCCGACGGCGCCCAACTGCGCCTCGCCCGAGCCCAGCGTCCCGGCAGCCGCCTGCTCACCCCGATCGGGGCCACCGAGGACGGGCCGGCCAACCTGGTCGAGGCCGGGCCCCTCTACGCGGGGGAGACCGTCGCGCGCATCGGGGAGGTCGGACCCGCCGCCGAGATCGTTCGCGCCCTGACGCCCTGAATGATGAGAGGGTTGTCGCGATGAAGATGCGCGCCGCGGTGCTGGAGGAGTTCGGGGAGCCGCTTGAGGTTCAAGAGGTAGAGCTCGCCGAGCCGCGGGCGGGCGAGGTACTCGTCAGGCTCGCCGCCTGCGGCGTCTGCCACACCGACCTCTACACCGCCTCCGGCGCCGATCCCTCCGGTTACGCGCCGACCGTGCTCGGCCACGAGGGGGCCGGGGTAGTCGAGCGGGTCGGCTCGGATGTCGCCTCGCTCGCCCCCGGCGACCACGTCGTCACCCTCTTCTCACCCCAGTGCGGCGAGTGCGTGCACTGCGTCGACCCGCGGACCAACCTCTGCATGGCAATCCGCGAGCAACAGAACAAGGGCTTCTTGCCCGACGGCACGACGCGGATCTCGCGCGATGGCGACGGCGTCCGCCACTTCATGGGCTGCTCGACCTTCGCCGAGTACACGGTGATGCCGGAGATCGCCCTGGCGAAGGTCAACCCGGAGGCGCCGTTCGCCCACGCCTGCCTCTTCGCCTGCGGCCTCTCGACCGGGCTGGGGGCGGCGATCAACACCGCTGCGGTGACCCCCGGCAGCACCTGCGTCGTCTTCGGGGCGGGCATGGTCGGACTGGGGGTCGTCGCCGGCTGTCGCCTGCAGGGCGCCGAGCGGATCGTCTGCGTAGACCTCTCGTCGGATCGACTCGAGCTGGCCCGCGGCCAGGGCGCGACGGACACGATCGAGGGCGGCGAGGGCGCCGTCGAGGAGATCCTCGCGATGACCGGCGGCTACGGCGCCGACTACACGTTTGAGGCAACCGGCAACGTCGCCGTGATGCGCCAGGCGGTCGAGTCCGCCCGCATGGCCTGGGGCCTCTGCACGGTCGCCGGAGTGGCCGGCAAGGGGGAGACCCTCGACATCGTTCCCCGCCTGCTGATCACCGGCCGCCGCGTCGCCGGCTCCTCCTTCGGCGGCGTCAAGGGCCGCGACCAGGTCCCGGTGCTGATCGACCGCTATCTGGCCGGCGAGATCGACGTCGAGCCCTTCATCTCCCACCACCTGACCCTCGACGAGGTCAACCGCGGCTTCGAGCTGATGGAGGCCCAGGAAGGCATCCGCAGCGTGATCGAGTTCGGCTGATGTCTGGCTGCGCTTCCTTATAGCGGACACACGAATTCAGACATAACGGTCATACGAGGCTCTACACTGAGGCCTATGCCTAGGGGCACAGGAACGCTGCAGCGGCTCGCCAGTGAATTGCGCGTGGATGAGCGAAGTCTGCGCCGTGCGGTTGAGGTTGGCGCCTTGAAGGGCAGGCGGCCAAGCCCGCGGCGCTTCGAGATCGACGAGGGCGAGAAGGAGTACCTGCTTGGCCACTGGTCGGTTCTCTCGGGGCTCCGGGCCGCTCTGCGGACTGAGCCAAATGTTCGGACGGCTGTTTTGTTCGGCTCCGTTGCGCGAGGCGCCGAGACTGAGCATTCCGATCTTGATCTGCTGGTCGAGCTAGACAACGACTCGATCGCGGATGTCGCGCAGCTTGAGGCCCGGCTCGAGTCTGGCCTTGGGCGCCAGGTCCAGGTGGTTCGGTGGTCAGAGGTAAGAGCCAAGCCTCCATTTCTCTACACAGTCCTGCAAGAGGGCCGGCCTGTGATCGACCGCGACGGCACATGGGGGAAGGTCGGCAATCGGCGTCACCAGCTAAGACGGCAAGCTGAAGCGAGACGAGCCGAACAGAGTCGAGCTGCCAGAGTCGCGCTCACGTCGCTGGGGGATCCGAGCATTTGAGCGAGAGCGGGGAGCTACTTGGCTAGTGCGTACCGGGTTAGTTCCAGAGCACCCCGGCCTCGCTTGGAGAGGTTGCCTTCGATCACAGCGGTGACGTGCTCGGCTGACGGCCGTGATTCGGTCGACTGGTCGTTTGACCCCCATTTTCGGGGGCAAAAGTACCAGCGAGCGCACGGCGATCCAGTGGAGTCAACCCGGTACGCACCACTTGGCTAGAAGCTCGATGAGCTTCGAGAGGGATGGCGAGTGCGCCTCTGCGGGAATTGATGTCGCACGCGCGCTTCGCGCGCTTAGACGACGAATTTAGAGCGCGGGCTGCGCCCGCACAGACACCGGATTGCATTTCCGCCGCTTCGCGACATTCCCGCAGAGGCGCACTCGCCATCCCGCGTCTAGCTCATCCCTGGCCGTCAGCTGCCGCTCGGCGCGCAGCCGGTTCCGCCGACGAGCATCCCGGAGCCGAGGTGGGCGCCGAGCACCGGGCCGACCTGGGTGCAGAAGAGCGGCTCGCTGCCGAGGATCTCGGTGCCCTGGGCGACCAGCGCTTCGGCGTCGCCAAGCGACTGGGCGTGCTGGACGAACCACTCGTCGGCGCCGCGGTCGTGCAGCTCGTGCAGGTAGCCGACCATCTGCTGCATCGCGCGCTTGCGGGTGCGGACGCGGCCGACCGGGGTGATCTCAGTGCCGAAGGTGAGGATCGGCTTGATTTTCAGCGCCGTGCCGACCAGGGCCTGGGCGGCGCCGATGCGGCCGCCGCGGCGCAGGTACTCGAGCGTGTCGAGGCAGAACCACATGTCGAGGCCCTTCCGGGTCCGGTGGATCTCCTCGACGACCTCGTCCAGGGCTAGGCCTTTCTCGGCCGCGCGGGCGGCGGCGACGACGAGGCAGCCGAGCCCGCCGGCCCCGGTCTGGCCGTCGACCACTTCGATCCGGCCCGGGAGTCCCTTGTTGGCGATGACGCGGGCCGCCTCGGTGGCGCTCTCGCAGGTGCCGGAGAGGCCGCCGGCGATGTGCACCGAGACGACGTCGCGGCCGGCGCCCGCAAGCGGCTCGAAGACGGCGAGGAAGTCGCCCACCGAGGGCTGCGAGGTCGAAGGAAGGTCGTCGGAGCCGCGCAGCTGCGCGTAGAAGGCGTCGAGGTCGTACTCGGCCTCGGGCTTTCGCTCGTCGCCCCAGCCCACGTAGAGGCTCACCTGCTCGACCCCCCAGCGCTCGATCAACTCGGGGGGGAGGTAGGTGGTGCTGTCGGTGACGACGCCGACGCCGCCGGCAGAGGGGCTCATGCACGGTGGACTCTACGCCCAGAAGCCAGGTAGAGGCTCTGTGTCACTTGCTGGGGCCCATCGTCATCAAGCGCGCCCGGCTCCATGCCGAACATCGATTACAAGTTATTCACTTTTAATTTGCCATTTATTACATATAACCTGATCGCTTTGCCAAAGCCGGGTGACCGGCCCGAGCCTCATAGGAGCGAAGAATGGAACGAGAAACCGGCCTCACCGAAGTCACCGCCGCGGCTCAGCTTCAGAAGAGCTTCCCCCGCGCCGGCATCCAACCCCTCCCTGAGGGCTCGCCGGGGCGCGCCAAAGCCTTAGACGTGGGGATCGCGGACTCGAAATCGATCACCTTCTTCGTCATCGGCGACCACGGCGGCATCAAGGCTCCGGGCCCGCAGAACGCGGTCTCCTACGCGATGCAGGAAGCGCCGGGCCACGACCCCGCCTTCGTCTATTCGGTCGGCGACATCGTCTACTTCAACGGCGACGAGTCCGAGTACCAGCCCCAGTTCTTCGAGCCCTACGCGCACGTCGCGGCGCCGATCGTGGCGATTCCCGGCAACCATGACGGCGACACCACCGACGAACCGTCGCGCGCCCCGCTCGACACCTTCATGGAGAACTTCTGCGACAGCCAGCCGTTAGTCCCGCCGGCCGATCCGCACTTCGAGTTCGGCAGGCACACGCAAACCCAGCCCTACTGCGACTGGACCTTGGACCTCGAGGCGGTCACAGTCGTCGGGCTCTACAGCAACGTTCCCTCGGGCGGCCACCTGGAAGCGGCGCAGGTCGAATGGCTCGGCGCGGAGCTGGCCGCCGCGGCGGCGGACAAGCCGCTGATCGTCGCGCTTCACCACCCGCCCTACAGCATCGACGCCCACCACGGCGGCAGCGAGCACATGGGCGAGGCCCTCGACAAGGCGTTCGAATCCTCCAAACGCGTTCCGGACCTCGTCCTGTCCGGTCACGTGCACGACTACCAGAGGTTCAGCCGCACCTACGGCGACGCGACGATCCCCTACGTGGTGATCGGCAACTCCGGCTACCACAACCTGCACCTGCTCGCCAAAGGCGCGGCCGCGGGCGAGAAGCTCAGCGACGACGTCACCTTCGAGTTCGGGGACGCAGCGCACTATGGCTTCCTCAGGCTCGCCGTTTCGGGCGGGAAGATCTCCGGCGAGTACACGGGGGTCAAACCCGGCTCCATGCCCGACGGCTCGGACGCGACGTTCAGCCCGTCGCTGGATGTCTTCTGAGCTGGGTGGCGCAGGGGCCGAGCCCGCGCCGGATAGAGAACGTCGAGGAGCTGGCCGGGATGCAGCCGCCAAAGACGGCGGCGCGCCAGGAGCACGAGATCGCCGCGCAACTGCTCGCCAAGCGAGAGGCGCAGATGCGCATCGCGCTCGCGATCAAGCCGCCTCCCCACATCGTCAAGGAGCTGGGGGAGAGGCCCACCGAGCGGCACAGGGGCGAAGACTGGGATCGCGGGGTGCGCATGATCGAGCGCTACTGCCGGGAGTACGGCGTCACCGACCGCAGCAAGGCCCTTGGCCGCGAGCCGAAGGACTCAGCCCAGCGCGCGGCGCGAAACGCTGCCGAGGCCGCCTAGCGCAATGCTCAGCGCAGGCTCGGGCCTGAGCGCCAGCTCGCGAAGTCGAGGGAGCAGGGGTTCGGGATCGAACGCAGCCTTGGCATCGGTCTCTGAGCGCCCCGACCCCGGCGATTGAAGCACCGCTCTCGCGCTTGTCAACCCCCTGCGGGGGTCGGGCGCACAGCGCCCTTGACAAGCGCTCACGCGGCGCTGTTTTTGCGGGTAAGTCGGGGTTAGGTAAACAGTTGAATCGCCTGCGCGGTTAGTGCGACCGCCGCCAGGATCGTGATGGACCACCAAAGTAGGCGCCCCAGAAGGCGCTCCACGGCATCGAGCCGCGCGTGGACTGCCTCAATCTTTTCTTCCCAGACCCTGTGCCTGCGCACTTCCTCGTCGCGTATCCGCTCCTCAAGTTCCTCGCCTTTTCTTCGTGGCGGAGAAAGCGCCCGGCCTCGGCGAGATACCTCAGTTCGGCTGCTTCGCTATCCCAGTCCATTGATGGTCAGTGCGGGAAGCGATCCCAGACAGGCGGCGCTTCGCCTCGGTCGTGCCGCTGACTCGCAGGACTCATCGCTGTGCCGCTCGCCCATCTTCCCCAGGGAGACGGGGATTGGCTTGGATGCGCGTGTGTCTTGGGGTCGCGCCTTCCGTGTGGTCGGATTCGTGCTCTGCCGCTTCTCGTTCGGCTGGCTTCGCTGATTGGCGGTCTCGGCCGAGCCATCCGCAGGGGCAGGTGGCGACGTAGGCATGGCTCATGTGCACGACCCCGGCCTTGTGGTGATCTCGCGTCATATCGGGGGGACTCTCCTCCTTCAGTCCTGCGGGAGGGCGGCGCATGAGAAACACCGCCCTCCCTGTCCATCGAGCAAGCGCCGAGCGTTCCGCGCGGAGGAGCATCGTTGCTGACGACCGCTCCAGTAGGCCCAACGCTCGGCACGGGCGCGATAGTAGGTGGCTAATGAACAGATTGCGCGTTGTTAACCAAAAAGTCTGAGTGAAACTGGTCTCAACTCTTGTTGGGCTTCTTCCGGGACTTCGGCTTTTTGCTCTGGGCAGAGCCAAAGATCAACAGCGCTGCGGTTGTCGGGATCGGCTCGCCGTCCCCCTTCGCGATTCGCTCGCGCGATTCAACTTTGATCTTCTTGTACCTCGTGAGAAAGTCGATAGCCGCCTCCTCTGCGTCTTTACGACCTAGGCCGTCGAGGACTCCGGGGTCCCGGGCAACGACCCAATCGGGGCGCTTGTCAAACGTGCGGGTCTCAAGCGACGTGCACATGTCGTGCTCAAGATCGATTAGGACGCCGTTGTATGCGGCGCGTTGCCCAGACTTTGGCATCAGCTTCATCTGCCAAGAGGGGAGGAAGACTTCGTTAACGGCCTTGTAGTAGTGCTCGACAGCTCCCCGGCGCGGCTCGGTCTTGACCATCTCGATCATTTCGTAGTCCTTAAGGACTTTGACGTGGTAGCTGACCTGGCTCAAGCCCTGTTCCAGTTCCTTCGACAGTTCGTTGGGACTCGCCATTCGGTCATTGAGGATTGTGAGAATCCCTATCCGCAGCGGATGCCCAAGTGCCTTCATGAGTCGCTGGTCTACTGATGGTCCCGCGGCCTCCCACTTCTTGGCTGCCGCTTTTTTCGGCCGCGCCCGTTTTTTCGTTGCCACGCGCTTGCTCCTCTCTATAGCCGTCTCGGTACTTGAAAGTGCCTAGATCGGTCTGAAGTAGTAGATCGGTACGAAAAGCTAGCTGCTTGGCGGTCGAATTGCGTCAAATACTCTAATCTTTTTCTTTTAATCAAGATTATTCTTGATAAAGGAGAAGGGAGGAGACGCAATGACGATCAAGCCGTGCCCGAGCGCCGTTCCGCTGCTTTCGTTGCTTAAGACCCGCTGACGTTGCGGGGCAGGACTTGGCGAGGCTGACGAGCGCCAGGTCCTGCCCAGCGACCTTGAGGAGGTGAGACGCGATGAGGATCGAGCGGCGCCTGCCGATTGTTCCTTTGCTTTTTCTGGTGAAGAACCGCTGAGACCCAGGGTCGGCATTGCGTCCGAGGACGCAACCAGGCTTCTGTCCCGCCCGGCGTCAGAAGGGAGGTTAAGGCGATGACCATCAAGCCATGCCCGACTGTGGCTCCTCTGCTTTCGACCATCAAGAACCGATAAAGACTCGGCAGGACTTGGCGCTGACATGAGCCAGGTCCTGCCAGCTTCGCTAGCCCTGATCCGGCACTTTCACCTCAGCGGGTGTAGTTCGCCGGCTTGAGGCAGGTAATAGTCCACGGGGCGGTTCACAGGAGCCGCCCCGTGGCACTTCTTGAGGGTGGCCGGCTTTCGCTTCGACTTCGACGAAGCATTCGGCGCAGGCTGAAGCCGCCGTGCGGGCGCGAAGCGGAGATTGGGAGTTGGTCAGAAGGCGACGGTGCCTATGGGGACGCCCCGGCCGGCAGCGAGCGCAGCCGGGCGAAGGCCGCCACCAGCGCCTGCGCCCAAGGCCAGGAGCGCGGCAGTCGCAGGGTGGTGCGCCGGGCGGAGCGCACCACCTTCCCGGCGACGTGCAGGAGGCGCTGGCGCAGCCGCTTGGGCTCGGCGAGGGCCAGTTCGCCCTCAAGACAGAGGAGGCGGGTCCAGGCGAGCAGCTCCTGGGCGATCAACGAGAGCTCCAGCCAGACGCGGTTGTGCTCGAAGGCGGCGAAGGGCAGGTTGCGCATGCCGGTGTCCTTGCCGCAGCGGATCTCGTCCTCGACTTTGGCGCGGCGGCGGTGGCGCAGCTCCAGGGCCGCGATATCGGTTCCTTCCTGGTCGGTGATGAAGGCGGTGTGGCGGTAGCCCTCCGCGTCGAAGACGCAGAACTGCGCCCCGGGATGGGGGCGCTCGCGTCGCACGATCAGCCGCGTGCCCTCCGGCCAGGCGGAGAGGTCGACGCCCTCGGTCAGCTCGGTTACCCAGGCGCCCTCGCGCGCGGTGCCCTCGGCGTCGAGGGCGCTATGCCATGCCGACTCCGGTGTCTTCAAGATCGCCTCGCGCACCCGCTCGTCGACCTCGTAGCCAACCGAGAAGCGAATGCCCGCTTCGCGGCAATCCCGTGTGAAGGCGTGGGTGCGCCCGCCGATGTCTGTGCGCACGAGGATCTCCCGATCGAGGTCGGCCTCGGGCAGCTGCTCGAGCGCCAGCTGCAGCACCTCGAAGTGATCGGATGCGGTGTTTGAGCCGGCGTTGCCGGGGCGCAGCAGCCCGGCCAGCGGCTCGCCTGTCTCATCGAGGTAGCAGAGCAGCGGGTGAAAGCCGAAGCCGCCTTTGTAATTCCCCGCCGCGCCCTCCTTCTCGGAGGCGGCGCTGAGCAGGGTGGCGTCGATGCTGAGGGTGATCGTCTCGGGTCTGGCGCCGGCGTCCCAGGCGCGCTCTCGCGCAACCGCCCGAGTACCGCGGATCGCTTCCAGGAGATCGGCGTCGATCGACTTGATTACCCGGTGGGCGGCCCTCTCGGAGGCGACCGCTCCGAACAGCGCCTCCTGGTCGCGCAGCACGCCGAGGTCTGTGACGCAGTCCCCGCCGTCGGCGATGGCGACGATCAGGTCGCGCAGGACAACACCGGGATCGTGTGCGGAGCGCCGCTCGCGGGTCGGCGCCATCGCCGCAGACAGCGCCGCGGTGAGCCCGATCCCGTCAGCCAGCTCGGCCAGCAGATGGGCGCCTGCGTGAGAGACGATCCCTTCGGCGTCCGCTCTGACTTCTACGGTTTGGCGCGTCGTTTGTGTCTTCACCTTCCGGGTGTCCTCCTGGGTCTCGGGGAATGGGTCCGCAAACCGCATTCTCAAGACCCAAGAGGACGTTCCCGGGCGGTTTCCTCAGGTTGCTATCGCCGGATCCGGGCTAGCCCTGGATAGATCGAATTTCCCGGCGACTCGCCGGATCTGATCTATCGCCTACAGAGATCGGCCCAAACAAATAAGAGCAGGGCCAGCCCTACTGCGACTGGACCCTGGGCCTCGAGGCGGTCACGATCGTCGGGCTCTACAGCAACGTTCCCTCGGGCGGCCACCTGGAGCCGGGCCAGGTCGAATGGCTCGGCGCGGAGCTGGCCGCCGCGGCGGCCGACAAGCCGCTGATCGTCGCGCTTCACCATCCGCCCTACAGCGTCGACGCCCACCACGGCGGCAGCGAGCACATGGGCGAGGCCCTCGACAAGGCGTTCGAATCGTCCAAACGCGTTCCGGACCTGGTGCTGTCCGGTCACGTGCACGACTACCAGAGGTTCAGCCGCACCTACGGCGAGGCGACGATCCCCTACGTGGTGATCGGCAACTCCGGCTACCACAACCTGCACCTGCTCGCCAAAGGCGCGGTCGCGGGCGAGAAGCTCAGCGACGACGTGACCTTCGAGTTCGGGGATGCAGCGCACTACGGCTTCCTCAGGCTCACCGTCTCTGACGGGAAGATCTCCGGCGAGTACACGGGGGTCAAACCCGGCTCCATGCCCGACGGGTCGGACGCGACGTTCACCCCGTCGCTGGACGCCTTCTGAGTCGGGGCGGCAGAACGGCCGAGCGGGCGCTGGTCGAGTGTCCGCCGGGCGGCTGCCCCGACCGGGTAGCGTGGTCGGAGGCAATGCAATGCGAGCGATATGGAGCGACATGGACGAGCCCGATCGGAAACGCGACGACGAGCAGCTCATCGAGGAAGAGGCCGAGGCGGCTGCCGCCGAGGCCGGCGAGATCGGCGGAGAGGCGCCGCGCGACAGCGACGACCCCGCCCAGCAGCCGCTGATCGAGGGTGGCGAGGGCGAGTCGGAGGGCTTCGAGCTGGCCGAGAAGCAGCTCGAGGACATCGCCGAGCACGGCGACGAACATCGCTTTCCGGACCGCGACGTCCGGCCCGCCGAAGAGGCTGAGGGAGCCGAATCCGGCGAGGCCGACGAGGAGATCCACCCGGACGCCTGAGCCTCAGCCGCCGAGCGCGACTGGGCGGTTTGCTTCAATCATGCGACCAGAGAAAGGAGGTGGTCCTACTTTGAGTCACATGCTTCAGGGGACACTGGAGGTGCAGGGCCGCTAGGCGCCGCACTTTGTTTCGGCAGCCCGGCGGAATCCAACCCGGGCACCGGCGAGCAAAGGGAGACCGGGCGTTGTCCCACCCGGCCGCCGTTCCCGCGCTCGCTTCTTGCACTCTCGGCAAGGGCCGCCTCCGGGCGGCCCTTGCTAGTTGTTTGGGGCATCTAAGATCGAGCCATGTGCCGAAATATCAGAACCCTTCACAACTTTGATCCTCCCGCCTCCGCAGACGAGATTCAGGCGGCAGCGGAGCAATACGTGCGCAAGATCAGCGGCTATTCGAAGCCTTCACAGGCCAATGTGGAGGCCTTCGAGCAGGCTGTCGATGCGGTGGCGGAGATCTCAGCCCAGCTACTCGAGAGACTCGTCACCTCGTCACCGCCCAAGAACCGCGAGGTCGAGGCGGCCAAGGCTCGCGCAAGAGCCGAACAGCGCTTCGCTGCGTAAGCCATGTCCCGGGTGACCGACGAAGAGGCAATGCCGGCCGAGATCGCCGCGTGGCTCGAAGAAGATGGCTGCCGACCCCGATCTCCTCGCCGCTTACCGCGCGGAGAGCCGGGAGATCGAAGCTACATATGGCGCTCCTATACCGGCCTTGGCCGAGAGTCCTCGCCCTGGTAGCTGAGCCAATGGGCGACTTCCTCTACGAGGGCCACCGGATCGAGTACGACTCCTACGGGGAGGGCGAGCGGGTGCTGGTGCTCGTCCACGGGCTGCTGATGAACCGGCGCATGTACGAGAAGCTGGGGCCGGCGTTGGCGCGGCGCGGCAACCGGGTGATCTGCGTCGACCTGCTCGGCCACGGGCGATCCGACCGGCCCGAGGATCTGCGGCTCTACTCGATGCCGCTGTTCGCGCGCCAGGTCGTGGCGCTGCTCGACCACCTGGAGCTGTCCGCCGCGGTCGTCGGCGGGACCTCGCTGGGCGCCAACGTCGCCCTCGAGCTGGCGACGCGGCATCCGCAGCGAGTCAGGGCGCTGTTCGTCGAGATGCCGGTGCTCGACAACGCGCTTCCCGCGGTCGCGGGCGCCTTCACTCCGGTCCTGCTCGGCCTGCGCGCCGGCCGGCCGGTCTTCGAGCTGGTCTCCCGCCTCACCTCTCTCGTTCCCCGCACCAACTACCTCGTCGACATCGGCCTCGACTGGGTCCGCCAGCGCCCGGGGCCCTCGGGCGCGGTGCTCGAGGGACTGCTGCTGGGCGAGACGGCGCCGCACCGCGAGCGGCGGCAAGAGATCAAGCAGCCGGCCCTGATCGTCGGCCACGCCCGCGACCCCGTGCACCCCTTCAGCGACTCCGGCATGCTCGCCGAGGAGCTCGCGAACGCGCGCCTGGTCGTCGCCAATTCGATCCTCGAGTGGCGCTTCAGCCCGAAACGGCTGAATGCCGAGCTTGCGGGATTTCTCGATGGAGTCTGGGCCGACGCGACCGACGAAACGGCAGTCGCCGGTACCAGCGCATACTGATAGGGCCGGATTACGGACGTTCGTCCTTCGGTACGCGCGGAGTTGCTACGATGCGCGGGAATTCTGGAGCGATCGATGAGATTGCGGGGCTCGGGAGGAGCCCCCTGGGCTCTGAGGGAGGAGTCCCACCCATAGCGCACCAGTGCCTTAATCGGTCAAAGGGCCGGCCTTAAAAGCCGGAGATCCGGGTTCGAGCCCCGGCTGGTGCATCGGAACCAAACGAGACCGGTGACCGGCTATGGCGAACAATCTCTTTGACCAACTAGACGAGATCTCGACGGGTGGCGAGCAGGAGCGCCCGCTCTGGGCGGCGCGCGCCCCCTACCAGCCGCAGGACGGCTTCGACCTGATGCTGGTCCCGCGGGTCAAGGGCTGGCGGGAGGATGCCGACGCGATCGCCGCCCTCGAACGGATCGAAGCCGAGCCCTGGGTCGAGAGCGTCGACCGCGAGGGCCGGCAGGTCCAGGCTCGCCTCTCCGGCGAGTGGATCGAGAGCACCGGCGCGGCCCTCACGTCCGGGGAGGCCGCCGACTCGCCGCATGCAGACCTCGCCGCCGGCCGCCGTTTCGCGCTCAACTTCTGGGACGCCAACTCGACCAAGGCGCTGCACATCGGTCACCTGCGCAACCTGGCGCTCGGCAACGCGCTCGGCTCGGCGCTGACCGAGGCAGGCGGCAAGGTCGAGCGGCGCAGCATCATCTGCGACGTCGGTCGCAGCATGGGCGAGGCGATGGCCGGCGTGGTGGCGAGCGGTCGCCACGCCCAGTCCTCGCCCGGCGGCGGCGAGAAGAGCGACCACTTCGTCGGCGCCTGCTACGCCGAGTACGTCAAGACCGGGCCCTCGCTGACCGGGCGCGATGACAATCCGGCCACCTCGTTGAGCCGTGAGGTCGACGTCCACCACGACAGCGCCGACGACCTGCTGCAGCGCGTCCTCGACGGCGACCAGGACGCGATCGAGCTCTGGTCGAAGACGCGCGCCTGGGTGATCTCCGGCCAGCGCAAGACGCTGGCCCGGCTCGGCATCTCCTTCGACCGCGTCTTCTTCGAGTCCGACTTCCTGCCCGAGGTCGCCGAACTGTCGAACCTGGGACTCGAGCACGGGATGCTGCAGCGCCGCCCCGACGGCGCCGTGATCTACCTGACCGACCGCGAGGAGCTGGAGGAAATGCCGCTGCTGCGCGCCGACGGCCTGCCGACCCAGCACATGCGGGCGCTCGCCTATTGGATGGCCGCGCCCGGCCTCGAAGGCACGACATCGATCCAGGTCTGCGGGCTCGAGTGGGTCGCCCACGTCACCTGCCGGCGCCAGCTGATGGACGCGATGATGGAGAAGGGGGCAGGCGCCGACATCAACCATCCCGCCCACGACGTCTTCCACGGGATGGTCTCCAAACAGAGCGAGTCGGTCTCCTCGAGCAAGAAGAACGCCCTGCTGATCGACGAGCTGGCCGAGTGGATCGACAGCGCGATGGAGGCTGAGGAGGAGCGCACCGGGGTGCGCGAGCGCCACCCGGCGGCCGAAGCGATCGTGCCCCAGGTGGCGCTCGGCTACTTCCTCATGCACACCAACACCAAACCGCTCGACTTCGAACCGGAGAAGCTGCTGCGCCCCGAGCAGAGCCTCGGCTGGGACCTGGCCCGCGCCCGCGCCCACAACGGGGCCGGCTCCGGCGCCGCGGCGGCCGAGCCGGCGCAGGACCCCGACTACCGCTTCGCGGTCGTGCAGTCGGAGATGTACCGGCGCCACCTGCAGCAGGCGGTAGAGCGGCTCGACGTCAGCCCGCTGGCCAAATACGTCGCCCACCTCTCGCGCTGGTATGTCGAGGAGGACCGCGAGCCGCACGTGCAGGAGGCGATCCAGGCGGCCCTGGCCCAGGGCGCCCGCGGCCTCGGATTGGAGACGGTTCGATGAGGACGCTGCTGGTCGACAACCACGACTCCTACACCTACAACGTCTTCCACCTGTTGGCCGGCGTCTGCGGCGAGGAGCCGATCGTGGTCGACAACGACGCGGTCTCCTGGCGGGCGCTGGAGCGCTGGGACTTCGACGCGATCGTGCTCTCGCCGGGACCGGGGACGCCGGGCCGCTGGCACGACTTCTGCGTCTGCGACGACATCCTCCGCTTCAGCGAGATCCCGGTGCTCGGCATCTGCCTCGGCCACCAGGGGCTGGGCAAAATGCTCGACGGCGATGTGCGCAGCGCGCCCGAGGCGATGCACGGCCGCCTCAGCAAGATCTTCCACGAAGGCGACGGCCTCTTTGACGGCATCCCCCAGGGCTTCCCGGTCGTCCGCTACCACTCGCTGGCGATCACCGGCATGGGCCCCGACGGCAACGTCTGCGCCTGGGCCGACGACGGCGTCGTGATGGGGATCGAACACCGCAAACGGCCGATGTGGGGCGTCCAGTTCCATCCCGAGTCGATCGCCACCGACCACGGCGCCAGGCTGGTCGAGAACTTCTTCAACCTCGCCCGCGAGCGCAAAGAGACGCCGGTACGGGCGACGAAGCGGCCGGACGGTGTCCGCCCGCGCAACACGCCCATGGCGAAGAAGCCGGACGCCTCCGGCGAGCGCCTTCTGCTGCGCTCGATCCCCGGCGAGGCCTCGACCGAGGCCCTCTTCGAACGGCTCTTCGCAGCCGAGGAGCACGCCTTCTGGCTCGACAGCGCCGACGCGCCGACGCGGCTGGCGCAGAGCTCCTACCTCGGCACCAGCGCCGGCCAGGACCGCTGCGTGCTCGAGTACGACATCGAAGAGGGGGCCGTGCGCGCTCATCGCGGCGAGACCACGGCGATCGAGCCCGGCTCGATCTTCGACGTCCTCGACCGCGAGGTCGCCAGGCGGGCGATCGAGCGGCCGGGCGAGGCGGCGCCGAACCTGCTGGGCGGCTTCGTCGGCTACCTCGGCTACGAGCTCAAGGCCGACTGCGGCGCCACCAACGTCCACAGCTCCGACGTTCCCGACGCGGTGATGATGCTGGCCAACCGGGTCGTCGCCGTCGACCACGTCCAGCATCGCACCCACGTGCTCGCGATCTGTACGGAGGACGAGGTGGACGAGGCCGGCGCCTGGCTGGACCAGGCCGAGGCCGCGGCGCGCGACCTGATCGATCACCCGCCCGCTCAGCGGAGCGCCGCCGACCCGGCCTTCGGCGAGCCCAGCGACACCCACGTGCGCTTCGACTGCGGCCGCGGCCGCGAGCAATATCTCGCCGACATCGCCCGCTCGCAGGCCGAAATGGCCGCCGGCGAGTCCTATGAGGTCTGCCTCACCGACCAGATCTCGACCACGGCCGAACCCGACCCGTTCGACCTCTACCGCAACCTGCGCCGCAGCAACCCGGCGCCCTTCGCCGCCTACCTGAAGCTCGGCGAGGTCGCCGTGGTCAGCTCCTCGCCCGAGCGCTTCCTCTCGGTCGACAGCGAGCGCCGGGTCGAGGCGCGGCCGATCAAGGGGACGACCAAGCGCTCGGCCGACCCGGCCGAGGACGCGGCGCTGAAAGCCGAGCTGACCAGAGACGAAAAGACCTACGCCGAGCACCTGATGATCGTCGACCTGCTGCGCAACGACCTCGGCATCGTCTGCGAGGTCGGCAGCGTCGCGGTCCCCGAGCTGATGGTGGTCGAGGACTACGCGACGGTGCACCAGCTGATCTCGACGGTCGAGGGAAGGCTGCCGGCCGACCGCAGCGCTGTCGAGTGCGCCCGCGCCTGCTTCCCCGGCGGCTCGATGACCGGCGCGCCGAAGCTGCGCACGATGGAGATCATCGACGACATCGAGGCCGAGGCGCGCGGCGTCTACTCCGGCGCGATCGGCTACTTCGGGCTCGACGGGGTGATGGACCTGAGCATCGTCATCCGCACGATCGTGATGCGGTCGGGGCGGACGACGATCGGCGCCGGCGGCGCGATCGTGATGCAGTCCGACCCGGTCGACGAGTTCGACGAGATCCTGCTCAAGGCGCGGGCGCCGATGGCGGCGATCGCCCGCACGGTCACCGGCAGCGACTCGGCGGAGGCCTGGAGCGTCGAGCTGGAGCCGGCGCGGGCGGCGGCGGAGGCGGCGTGATGGCCGAGGCGGCGGCAAGCGAGGCCGAAGCGGCGCAGAATGGGGCGGCCTCGAGTCTGCAGATACGCAGGGCATCGAGCGACGACGTGGCGGCGATCGCCGCGGCGGTCTCGGAGCTGCTGATCGAGCTGAGTGGCGGCGGGCCGCCGCCGAGCGAGCTGGAAGAGGCGACGCGAGAGCTTGCAGGGAACAGGGAGGCCGGGGCGCTGCTGGTGGCGGAGGCAGGGGGCGAGGACGGCGCGGTGGGGGTCCTCGCCGCCAGCTGGCAGCACGCGATCCACGTCCCCGGTCGCTACGGGACGATTCAGGACCTCTGGGTCCACCCGGACTGGCGCAGCCGCGCCGTCGGCCGCAAGCTGCTGGCGGCGTTCTTCGAGCTGGCCCGGGAGGAGGGGGCGCGGAGGGTCGAGGTCGGGCTGCCGCGCGAGAGCTTCGAGCGGATCGCCGCAACGGAGGCCTTCTACCTCGCCAACGGCTTCAAGCACCTCGGCCCGCGGATGCGGAGGAAGCTGTGAGCGTTGAGTTGCTGCTGGTCGAGCAGCGCCACGGCAACGGCAACGGCGACTCGGCCCACTGGATCCTCGAAGGCGGTCGCATCCTCCCCGGCGTCGACGACAACCGTCGCATGGAGGAGCTGCGCCGCGGCCTGCTGCGCCACTCCGGCGTGCGGGCGGCCAGTGCCGACGCCGACAGCGAAGATGTCGAGCAGACGCTCAGCGTCCTGCACGAGCCCGACTACCTGGAGGCGCTGGGGGAGGTCGCGGAGGAGCCGGTGGTGATGCCGGAGCTGACGCCGCCGGGGCTGCCTCCGGACATACCCGTCTGCTCGGGCCTGGTCGAGGCCGCGCGAGAGGGGGTGCGGACGGCGATGACCGCCGCCGAACGACTCGCCGCCGGCGCCCCGTTCACCTACGCGCTCTGTCGCCCGCCCGGCCACCACGCCGGCCCGGCCTGGTTCGCCGGCTACTGCTACCTCAACACCGCTGCCGCGGCGGTGCAGACATTGCTCGAGGCCGACGTGCGCCCGGTCGGCATCCTCGACATCGACCTGCACTACCCGAACGGCACCGCGGCGATCGTCGAGTCGATGAACGATGCCAGCCTGCACTCGCTGCACGCCTCGCCGGTCACCAACGTCGCCGCCGGCACGGTTGCGCCGAGCAGCGAGCGCGAACACGTCGTCGAGTTCTCCGGCAGCCCCGACGAGGAGACCTACCTCGACGCCGTCGCCCTCTCGATCGAGGCGCTGGCGCGGTCCTCGGCGGCGCTCGTCGTCTCGCTTGGCTACGACATCGTCGCCGGCGATCCCCACGGTTCCTGGAGCTTCGAACCGGCGATCTTCACCGAGATCGGCCGCCTGCTGGCCGCGCCCGGCCTGCCGGTCTGCGTGATCCAGGAGGGCGGCTACGCGCTCGACTCGCTGGCCGCCTGCAGCGAGGCCTTCGCCACCGGCCTGCTCGGCGGGGTGCCGGCATGAGTGACAACGGCCTCGGCCAGTTCCGCGACCGGCTCGACCCGATCGACGAGGAGATCGCCCGCCTGCTCGGCGAGCGCTTCCAGATCTGCCGCGAAGTCGCCGAGTACAAGGGCGAGCGGGGGATCCCGATGATGCAGCCCGAGCGGGTCGCCGAGGTGCGGGCGCGCTACCTCGCCCGCGGCGCCGACGCCGAGCTGCCCGCTGAGTTCACCGCGGCGCTCTTCGAGCTGCTGATCGGCGCCACCTGCAAGCTCGAGGACGAGCTGATGGAGGGGAGCGAGGCGTGAGCACGCTGCCTCCAGGCCCCCGCGCGCCCCGGCTGCTGCAGTCGAGGCGCTGGTCGCGCGAGCCGCTGCCCTTCCTCGAGCAGTGCCGGGCGCGTTACGGCGACACCTTCACGCTGCGCCTGCGCCACCTCGGCACCTGGGTCCTGCTCGCCGACCCCGAGGATGTCAAACGCATCTTCTCCGCCGATACGAACGACCTCGGGGTGGGGGTGCCGAACCTGGCGCTGCGGCCTGTTTTGGGGGCGCATTCCGTGATGCTGAGCGAGGAGCCCGAGCACATGGCGCGCCGCAAGCTGATGCTGCCCCGCTTCCACGGCGAGCGGATGCGCGAGGACGCCGAGGCGATGACCGAGCTGGCCCGGCGCGAAGTGCGCGCCTGGCCGGTCGAGGAGCCGTTCAGGCTCTGGCCGCGGATGCAGGCGCTGACGCAGGAGGTCGTGATGCGGGCCGTCTTCGGCGACGACGAGGGCCGGCTCGATCGGCTGCGCGCCCTGCTGACCAACCTGACCGAGACGGTCAACGACGAAAGTCGCCTGCGCAAGCTCGCCCTCTTCGGCCCGCGCTGGCTGGAACGCAGCCGCGGCTGGCGCCGCGCGATGGCGCCGGTCGAAGAAGCGGTTCTCGCCGAGGTGCGGCGGCGGCGGGCGGCGGGCGAGAACGGCCGCAAGGACGCGGTCTCGATCCTGATCGAGGCGCGGGGCGAGGACGGCTCGCCGCTCAGCGAGAAAGACCTGCGCGACGAACTGCTCACCCTGCTCACCGACGGCCCCACCTCGAGCTCGCTCGCCTGGGTCTTCGAGCGGCTGCTGCGCCACCCCGAGAAGCTGGCGCGCCTGCAGGAGGAAGTGCTGGCGGGCGGAGGCGATGACTACCTCGATGCCGTTATCAAGGAGACGCTGCGGCTGCGGCCGCCGGTCTCGGTCGTCGTGCGAAGGCTGCTGAAGCCGGCGACGCTGGGCGGCTACGAGCTTCCCGCCGGCACCCTGGTCGCTCCCTGCGTCTACCTGATCCACAACAGCGCCGAGATCTACGAGGACCCGGGCAGCTTCGTCCCCGAGCGCTTCCTCGAGCGCCGCGCCGCCGTCCCGACCTGGATCCCCTTCGGCGGCGGCGCCCGCCGCTGCCTCGCCGCCAGCTACGCCGAACAGGAGATGAAGCGGGTGGTCCGCACCGTGCTCGAGGAGGTCGAGCTGAAGCCGGTCGATTCGGGCTCCGAACGGATGAGCAGGGCCGCGATCGCCTTCAGCCCCGCCGAGCACGGCCTCGTCGTCGCCAAGCCCCGGACCCCCCAACCGGTGGCCGCATGACGGGTGCAACGCATAGTCCCCCTGCTGGGGGGATAAGGCGTTGCAGCCGTCGCCGAACCGGTGACCGCGTCGGGGGTGCAACGCATAGTCCCCCTGGCGGGGGGATAAGACGTTGCACCTGGGAGTGGCATGGATAAGTACGACCTCATCGTCGTCGGCGCCGGGGCCAAGGCGGCTGGGATCGCGACCAAGGTCCACATCCTCAACGGCCTCGGCCTCACCCGGCTCTCGATCAAGGTGATCGAGGGGACCGAGGTCGCCGCCTCCTGGAAGGGGCGCAACGGGATGACCTCGGGCGAGGAGCCGCTGGCGGTGACGCCGATCAAGGACGTCGGCTTCCCCTACCAGAGCCATGTCGAGTTCGGCGAGGCCGGCGAGGCGATCGACGCCGCCCTGGCCCAGTTCACCTGGCAGCAGCACATGATCGGCAAGCGCCGCTACGCCCGCTGGGTCGACGCCGGCTCGCCGCCGGTCCGCCACTGCGACTACGGCGAGTACCTGACCTGGGTGCTCTCGCGGGCGACCGAGGGAGTCGAGCACGTCGCCGGCCGGGTTACCGAGGTGACCCTCGACGAGGAGGGGCAGCACTGGCTGGTCGAGGTCGAGGAGCCGGGCGGGACCTCCCGACACGCTGGCGGCGCCCTGGTGCTGACCGGGCCTGGAACCCACCGCTTCTTTCCGCACGAGCTCGCGGTCGCCTCGCGGGTCTTCCACTGCGACAGCCGGCGCGAGGAGTTCGCCTCGATCCCCGACGACCGCGAGTGCGACATCGCGATCGTCGGCGGCGGCGAGAGCGCGCTCAGCGCGACGATGTTCCTGCGCGGGTTGCGACCGCGCTGCCGCTACACGATCTACACGCCGATGCTGCCGATGAGCCGCGGCGAGAGCTTCCTCGAGAACCGCGTCTTCTCCAACCCCGACACAGTCGAATGGGGCTCGCTCGACTTGCAGACGCGACGCGACTTCGTCAAGCACTCCGACCGCGGCGTCTTCGACCCGCCGAGCCTCGCAGCGATCGCCTACGATGACCGCTGCGGCTTCGTCACCGGCCGCGTTACCGACGTCGGCGCGGGGGAGGGCGGCGACGGGGTGCGGGTCGAGTACGAGTCTCCGGAGGGCACGATCAGCCGCGAGCACGACTTCGTCGCCAACTGCACCGGCTTCGACCTGCTGGCGCAGTTGCGCACCCTCTTCCCGCAGGACGTGCGCGAGCGGATCGAGGCTCAGGCCGGGCCGCTCTGGGACCAGCCGGCGGGGACGGAAGTGCCGATCGGCCGTCATCTCGAGCTGGTGGGAATGAGCCCGCGCCTGCAGATCCCCGGCTTGGCCGGCCTCAGCCAGGGCCCGGGCTTCGCCAACCTGGGCGCCCTCGGGCTCCTCTCCAACCGCGTCCTGCAGCCATTTGTCGTCGATTACTTGACACCTACAAAGCGGTCGCATAAGGTCGCGCAATGACGACTCTGAGCAGGGGGAATCGGTCCGTTCGTGCTGCGTTAACGCTGGGGGCCGTGTTGGTGGCAGCCGTCGCGCTGGCGGCCTCCGGCTGCGGGTCCTCGTCGTCCTCGGAAGGGGAAGAAGCGAGCTTCACCGGCTCTGGCTACCCGGGCGTGGACGCGGCCAACACGCGCAACCCGAAAAGCGAAATCGACAGCTCCAACGTCTCCAACCTCGAAGTCGCCTGGACCGCGCCGATCCCCGGCACGAGCAACTTCGGCAGCTACGCCTCGACGCCGGTGATCGACAAGGGCGTGATCTACTCGCAGGACCTGGCTTCGAACGTACAGGCGCTCAGCCTCGACACGGGCGAAGTCCTCTGGACGGCGAGCTTCGAACTCCCCGACGAGGGGCCGAACGGGATCTCGGTCGCCGAAGGGCGGGTGTACGGGGCGACGCCGACCGAAGCCTTCGCGCTCGACCAGAAAACCGGCGAACAGCTCTGGTCGGCAAAGCTGACCCGCAACGAACACGAGGGCATTGACATGGCGCCCGGCGTCCAGGACGGGATGGTCTACGTCTCGACGGTGCCGCTCAACGCGGAACAGCTCTACGAAGGCGGAGGCGCCGGCGTCCTCTGGGCCCTCGACGCGAAGACCGGCAAGAAACTGTGGCACTTCAACACCGTGCCGGACAGTCTCTGGGGCAACCCCAACCTCAACTCGGGCGGCGGGGTCTGGTACCCGCCTGCCTTCGACGGCAAGGGCTCGATGTACTTCGGGGTCGGCAACCCGGCGCCGTTCCCCGGCACCGGCAAATACCCTTGGGGCTCGAGCAGGCCCGGTCCAAACCTCTACACCAGCTCGCTGGTCAAGCTCAACGCCAAGACCGGCAAGCTGGATTGGTTCCACCAGGTGACCCCGCACGACCTCTACGACTGGGACTTCCAGGGCCCGCCGATCCTGATGACGGTCGGCGGCAAGGAAATTGTCGCGGCGGCCGGCAAGTCCGGGATAGTCATCGCGGCCGACCCGAAGACCGGCAAGGTGCTCTGGCAGCGCGCGGTCGGCAAACACAACGGGCATGACGAAGACGGTCTGCTGGCGATGCGCGGCGAAGAGTCGAAGATCAAGACGCCCTCGACCGTCTACCCGGGCAACCTGGGCGGCGTGATCGCACCGATGTCAACCGACGGCACCACCCTCTTCGTGCCGATCGTCAACAACCCGATCGAAATCACCTCGGGCAGCGAAAAGACCGAACCGGGGCCGACCAGCGGCGAAGTCGTCGCCCTCGACGCCGCGACCGGCAAGGTCAAGTGGAAAGAGGAACTCAACAGCCCGGCCTTCGGCGCCACCACCGCGATCGGCGACCTCGTCTTCGCCACCGACTACGAAGGCTCGGTTAGCGCTTTCAAGGCCAAGTCCGGCCAGGTCGTCTGGCGTGAACAGCTTCCGGCCGGGACCAACTCGGGCGTGATGGCGAACGGCAACACCCTGATCGCCCCGGCGGGTCTGGCCGCATCGGAAGGCCAGAAACCGTCGATCGTCGCCTACCGCCTCAGCGAATAGGCCTTCAGGCGGCGACCTCGCGCATGCGGTGCGTGTCGACGTCATAGACGAAGCCGCGCACCGAGTCGCGATGGGGCAGGAAGGCGGAGCGGCGCACGCGCAGGATCGATTGGCTGACGTCCGCGTCGACGTCGGCGAAGGACTCGATCGCGAAGGCGGGGGAGACCCCGGTCTCCTCCTGCAGCTCGGCGCGGAAGCCATCGTCGGTGATCTTCTGCATGCCGCAGTCGGTGTGGTGGATCAGCATCACCTCGCGTGTGCCGAGCCGCCGCTGCGAGATCGCCAGCGAGCGGATCACGTCGTCGGTGATCACGCCGCCGGCGTTGCGCAGCACGTGCGCCTCGCCGTCTTTCAGGCCCAGCGCTGCGAACACATCGAGCCGCGAGTCCATGCAGGTAACGATCGCCAGCTGCCGGCTCGGGCGCAGGTCGAGATGCCTGGCGGGCAGCGAGTCCGCGAAGCCCGCGTTGTTCGCGATCAGCTCGTCGATGACGCTCATTGGCGGGAAGCCTAGCCCTTGCCAGATTCGGCTGAGAACCGCCGATGGCGAATAGGGTGCGATCAACCGATTCTCGAATATTCACCAAGGAGACAGAATGAAAAGACGTTTGAAACTTCGCCGCCCTGGCCACGCGACCGTGGTCGCCTACCTGAGCCTCTTCCTCGTCATCAGCGGCGGGACCGCCTTGGCCGCGCAGCAGCTCGCCAAGAACAGCGTCGGCAGCAAGCAGCTGAAGAAGAATGCCGTTACGGCCGCCAAGATCAAGAACGGCGCCGTGACCAGTGGCAAGCTCGCCGACGGCGCCGTCCTCACCGGGAAGATCGCCGATAACGCCGTGACGACGGGCAAGATCGCCAACGAAGCGATCGCGACCGGCAAGGTCGCCAACAACGCGATCAGCACGGGCAAGCTTGCCGATAACGCCGTGACCACCGGCAAGATCGCGGCCAGCGCAGTCACAACAGGGAAGATCGCCGACAACGCGGTGACGGGCGCGAAGGTGGACGAGGGCTCGCTCCACTTCACCTGCAACAACCCGGCCGATGCCGTGCTGATCCTCGGCGGTCCGTGCGTCTACAAGCGGACGACCTCAGGCAGCGACTGGAACGAAGCGATCCAAACCTGCCAGGTAGGCGTGCCAGGCGCGACCCTGCCTAGCGTTGCCGACGTCGAAGCCTACGCTCGGCTCGGCGGTGTTCCCTGGAAGGAAGTCACCGCGTTCACCTCGGACCTCGCCGGAAACGGACCCAACCCGAGCGGCGCCTGGTCGGTCGCGGTCAACAACGAAGGCACCGTCGTCGTGGTCGTCGGCACGCCGCTGTCGAGCAAAACGCAGACGGACGTGCTCTGCGAGTACAACCCGGCCACCGACCCGACGCCGGGTAGCTGACAGCCAAATGAGGAGCGCGGGCGGCGGGAACTCCTCCGTCGCCCGCGTCGATTGCCTCCGCAAGGGCGCGGATTCCACCCGCTACAACAGCGTCAGTACGCCGAGGGCGAGGACCGAGACCGCGATCACGGCCAGGGCTACGCCGGTGGCGAGGCGGCCGGCGCGGCCGAGGGCGTGCTCTCCCATCAGCTCGCGGTCGCGGCCGAGCGATCGCATGAAGGGGAGCAGGACGAGGAGCAGGACGGCGTTGAGCGCCTGGGAGAGGAAGAGGATCGGGATCAGCGGGGCACCCGGGATGAGGACGAGCACTGCCGCTACGGCGACGACCACGGCGTAGCTGAGGTAGAAGGAGCGGGCTTCCTCGAAGCTGTCGTTGAGATCGGCCTTGCGGCCTAGGGTCTCGGAGACCGAGTAGGCGGTCGAGAGCGGCACGATCGCCGCGGCGAGCAGGGCGGCGCCGAGGAAGCCGAGGCCGAAGAGGGTCGCCGCGGTGTTGCCGGCGAGCGGTTCGAGCGCCTTCGCCGCGTCGCCGGCGTCGTTGACGTCGATGCCCTGGACGTGCAGGGTGGCGGCGCAGGCGATGACGACGAAGAAGCCGATCACGCCGGTGAGCACGGCGCCGACGATCACGTCGACTCGCTCGTAGACGAGGTCCTTGACGTGCAGCCGCTTGTCGACCGCGTAGGACTGGATGAAGGCAAGGCCCCAAGGCGCCAGTGTGGTGCCGACCGTGGCCACCGCGACGAGCACGGCCTCGCGGTTGAGCGGCAGCCCGGGCACGACCAGCCCCTTGGCGGCCGCGCCCCAGTCGGGATGGGCGAGGATCCCGGAGATCACGTAGGCGACGAAGACCGAGCTGAGCGCCAGCAGGAAATGCTCGACGTGGCGGAAGTTCTCGCGCAGAACGAGCGCCGAGACGCCGACCGCGGCGAGCGGCACGCTGACGTAGCGGCTCATCCCGCCGAGCAGTTCCATCCCGGCGGCGACGCCGGCGAACTCGGCGCAGAGGGTGCCGGTGTTGGCGACGAGCAGCGCGCCCAGCACCAGGTACGCCGCCCGCTGTCCGTAGTGCTCGCGGACCAAGGCCAGCAATCCCTTGCCGGTGACGATCCCGAGCCGCACGCCGAGCTCGTGGAAGATCACCAGGGCCGCGGTCGAGAGGGCGAGGACCCAGAGCAGCTCGTAGCCGTACTTGGCGCCAAGGATCGAGTAGGTGGTGATCCCAGCCGGGTCGTCGTCGGAGAGCCCGGCCAGCAGGCCCGGCCCGACCACCGCCAGCAGCGTCGCCGCGACGCCGCCGCGCAGCAGCAGGTGCCGGCGGCTGGCGAGGCGCCAGTGCGTGTGGCGGCCGGGAGTGCGGTGGGCGCGGTGTGGCTGCGTAGGCACGCGCATACCTTGACCGTCCCCTCCGATGCCAGGCCAGGGTAAGAGCTTTCTCAGGCGGGATTTGGCCCCGCTTAGGGAAGTCCTCCCAGGATGCCGTGGATGGATGACACAGATCGCCTCGAGGCGAAGGGGCTTGCGCGGGCCAAGATTCGCGCGAAACGACGCCGGGTGCAGACGATCCGCAAGCGCACGATCCGCGGTTCGCTGGCGCTGTTCGCAGCCGTCTGGGCCGTCGTCTTCTTTCAGCTCGTCTCCGGCAACGACCCGGCGCTGAGCCGGATTCCACAGTCGAGCCACAAGTCCGTCGCCGCAACCGTGCACCAACCGGCTCGCGAACCGGCCCCGGAACCGGAACCCGAGGAAGAAGCCGAACCTGCCCTGGAAGCCGAACCGGTGCCGGAAGAAGAATTCGCGCCGGAAGCGGAACCGGAAGCCGTGCCCGAAGAAGAATTCGCGCCTGAAGAAGAAGTCGAAGTCGAACCCGAACCGGCGCCCGAACCAGAACCGGAACCGATAGTCACCTCCTCGTCGTGATCGCCGCCGGCGCGGTCTCGGCTGGGCCGCACATCTTCTGGATCACCAGCCGCGCCGCCGGCACCGCGGCCCTCGTCCTTTCCAGCGTCGCGGTAGCGGCCGGCCTGCTGATCGGCTCGCGGGGCGGGGTGCTGAAGGGCTTCGGCGGCGATACCAGGGCGCTGCACGAGGCGCTCTCGCTGGCGACCCTTTTCGCGATCGCCGTTCACGGCCTGGCACTGCTCGGCGATCACTACCTGCACCCGTCGATCTTCGAAATCTCGATTCCCTTCACCAGCACCTACCGCACCTTCTGGACCGGGCTCGGCGTCGCCGGCGGTTGGGGCCTCGCCGCCCTCGGCCTCTCCTACTACGCCCGCAGCTGGGTCGGCCAGACCCGCTGGCGCTCCCTGCACCGCTTCACCGCGCTCTTCTGGCTGCTCGGCATCGCCCACTCGATCGGAGCCGGGACCGACGCCGGCCAGCTCTGGTTCCTGCTGGTCCTCGCCGTCCCGGCAGTGCCGGCCTTCATCCTGCTGCTCAACCGGTTGAGCCGCGGCGCGACGGCGCAGCCCCCGCCCGCATCGCGCGAGCGGGGGCGGGCCGCGCTACGGGAAGACCGTCTCGCCGGTCTCGTCGTCGACGACTGAGATCGCCACCGCGGGGCAGGCCTCGGCGGCCTCGAGGATCAGCTCGTAGGGGCCGTTGCCGATCACGGTGGCGGTGTCGTCGAGGCGGAAGACCTGCGGTGCGACCTCGACGCAATCGCCGTGGGCGCTGCACTCGTTGGCGTCGACTACCGGGATGTAGGTCATGCTGCCTCCTTTGCGAGGTCTCTGTCTTTGGCTGGGAAGTGGCCCTGCTCGATGCGCTTCTTCAGGGCCGGGATCGAGCGCGGGCGGCCGACCGCAAGGCCGGCGACCGGCACACCGCTGCGGGTGAAGATCGCTTCGAAGTCGCGCCCGGTCGGATCGCCCTCGATCGTGACCGCGTCGGAGTGGTGGGCGTGGCCGACGTACTGGACGCGCAGCCCGTACTGGTCGCTCCAGAAGCTCGGCAGCGGTGGCGTGCCGGGGTACTCGCCCAGCATCGCCTTCGCCACCGCCGCGCCCTGCCAGGCCGCGGCGTCCCAGTGCTCGGTGCGAGCGTGGCTGCCGAAGCGGGGGTCGAAGGGGATCGAGGCGTCGCCGGCGGCGAAGATGCCGTCCAGCGAGGTCCGCCCCGCGGTATCGGTGCGTACGCCCTTCGGGTCGAGGCCGCTGCCCTGCAGCCAGGCGGTGGCGGGAGCGGTGCCGACGCCGACGACGACCGCGTCGCAGGCGACCTTCGTGCCGTCGGCGAGGACCAGCTCCTCGACTCGGCCGGCGCGGCCGCGGGCGCTCTCGAGCATCGCGCCGGTCAGCACCCGCACGCCCTCGCCGAGGTGCAGCTCGGCGAACCAGGCGCCCAGCTCGGCGCCGAGGATCGGCGCCAGCGGCGTGTCCAGGGCCTCGATCATCGTCACCTCGACCCCGAGCTTGCGCGCGGTCGCGGCGACCTCCTGGCCGATGAAGCCGGCGCCGACGATCGCCAGCCGGGCGCCCGGCTGCAACTCCTCGCGCAGGCGCCGCGCGTCGCCGAGCGTGCGCAGGGCGTGGACGTTTTCGAAGCCCTTGAGGAACGGCAGCTGCCGGGCCGCGCTGCCGGTGGCGATCAGCAGCTTCTCGAAGCCGAGCTCGGGCCCGGAGTCGAGCCGGACCGTGCGGGTCGCGGGATCGAGCGCCTCGGCGCGGGCGCCGAGCAGCAGATCGACCCCCTTTTCCTCGTACCACCTGGCGGGCCGGTAGGCGATCGCCTCCTCCTCGACCGTGCCGGCCAGCAGCTCCTTGGAGAGCGGCGGGCGGTCGTAGGGGGGGTCGGGCTCGGCGCAGACCATCCGCACCGGCCCGTCGTAGCCACGCCGGCGCAGCGTCTCGGCGCAACGCTGCGCCGCCAGGCCACCGCCGACGATCAGAACGCCTTGGTCTTTCATCATGCCTCCTCGGGAACCGGGGTTGGGTGGATCGCGCCGCGATGGTGCGCGGCGGGCAAGCTCGGGCGGTGCTCGCGGGCGCCCAGGTGGGCCCGCTCGTCCCCGGCTCGCGAGCGGGCGCGCTTGGCGCCCCCCGCGAAGACGCGGTAGACGAAGAGGCTGGCGATGAACGGGGTCGTCATCAGCACCCACCAGCGGAACCAGACCGCCGAGGCGTCGGTGCCGGCGCCGAAGGCGTGGATCAGGCCGAGCAGGTAGACGAGGACCGTCGCCCGGTGGGCCTTGCGCCAGAGCCGCGCGCCGATCCGCTTGCGGAAGTAGAAGCTGAGGCCGAGCAGCGCCGCCAGGTAGCCGCCGACGATGCCGAGGCCGGTGAAGATCGGACGGAAGCTCATCGTGAAGGGGACGGCGATGCCGCCGAGACCGGGGTTCAGCCAGGGGTCGCCGAGCAGGGTGATGCCGTGCACGGCGATCGCGATGATTCCGGCGACCGCCGTGTACTCGTGGATCGCCAGCAGCTTGCGCGAGAGGCCGGGACGGCGCATCACCTTGCCGGCCATCATCAGGCCGAGGCCGACCGAGATCGTCACCATGACCAGGGCGAGCAGGCCGGAGGCGCGACTTGCCAGCCACCAGCCGTGGGTCTGCAGGGTTTCCGTCGTGGCCGGGTTCACGTTTTCGCCGAGAGGTCGGGGATGCGGACGCGCGGCTTGGCGGCGAGCGGGCCGACCGTCTCGACCTTGCCGTCGTCGTGGACGAGCAAGCCACCGCGCTCGGCGAGCACCTCGCGGCCGCGCTCGGGCCCGGAGAGCAGCGCCGCCTTGGCGAAGGTCTCGGCTTCGACCGCTGTGTCGCCCAGGGCCGTAGCGCCGATCAGGCCGGTCCAGGCCGGATCGCCGCTTGCCGGGTCGAGCAGGTGGTGGGAGTAGCGGCCGCTCTCGTCGCGCCAGATCCGCACGTTGAGGCCGGAGGTGGCGACGGCGCCGGAGCCGAGCTTGAGCACGAAGGCGCGCTCTCCCGTCAGCGGGTGCTCGACGAAGACCTCGTAGGGGGTGACGAGCGCGTCGGGACCGCCGATGCGGATGTCGCCGCCGCAGTCGACGATGAAGCGCGAGTAGCCGCGCAGGCGTTGGGCGATCAGGTCGGCGGCCAGGCCCTTGCCGGCGCCGCCGCTGTCGAAGCGCAGGCCGGGCGGGCGCACGATCGTGCCGGCCGCATCATCGACCTTGAAGTTGCGCCAGCCCTCCGCCGGGTTGGGACGGGCCGGCCGGCGCTCGGGCGCCTCTTCCAGGGCGGCGCCGAGCGGCGCGCCCGGCACGCCAGCCCGCGAGGCGACGTAGCCGGCCGATTCGATCTCGCCGACCAGGGTCGGGTCGACCAGGCCGCCGCTGCGCTCGGCCGCCTCGAGGCCCGCCTTGACCGCGCTGCGCAGCAGCTCGGATGCGGGGACCCGTTCGCGCGGGTCCTCGTTCAGCGCGCAGAGCTCGCTCTCGGGCTTGAAGCGCGACAGCGCCCGGTCGAACTCGACGATGAACTTGCGCGCCTCCTCGGCCGCCGCCGGCGCCGCGGCCATCCCGGGCCCCGGCTCGCCGATCAGCAGCCGCACGTGCGAGCCCATCGCGTCGAAGATGACGTCGTGCTCAGCCATGTCAGGAGGCGCTGGTCGTGACGGGAGCGTAGCCCGCCGAGGAGGTTTCGCCGGCAACGGCGGCGCTGCTGGAGACGCTGTTGCGGCCGGGGGTCGGCACGTAGGTCGTGATGACCCGGCGCTTCACCACCTGCCGCACCACCACCGGTCGCGGCGGCGGCGGCTGGCTGGCGCTGAGCTGGTAGGTGAGGAGCGCGAAGAGCACCCCGAAGAGAGCTATCGAGCTCCACACCACCAGGGCCGGGCCGGGCCGGCGTGCTGTGCGAGTGCGCTCAGTCACCGTGATCGCCGCCGTCGCTCTCGCCGCCGCCGCCTCCACCGCCGCTGGCGCCGGTCACCACCGGGGTGGTGCTGCCGCCGCCACCGCCGGCGCTTGCGCCGCTGGTGTGGGTGACCACCGGAGCGGTGGTGGTGCTGCCGCCGCCGGAGCCGGCGTGCGAGCCGCTGGTGTGCGTCACGACCGGGCTGCTGTGGCTGCTGCCGCCGCCGGAGCTGTGATGCGAACCGCTCGTGTGGGTGACCACGGGGCTGTGACCGTGGCTATGGCCGCCGCCGGAGCTGTGGTGCGAGCCGCTGCTGTGGGTGACGACCGGGGTCGAGTGGGAACCCGAGCCGGAGGTTGGGATCGATGTCGAGGCCCCGCTGGAGGCCGTGGTCACCGGCGAGGAGGGGGAAGAGGATGAGGAGTAGGTGGCCGAGCCGGTCGAGGAGGAGCCCGTGGTGGCGCCACCGCCGCTGTAGCCGGCGCTGCCCGCCGAGCCGCCATAGGCGCCGGCCCAGGGACCGGCGCCCATCGGGTGCTTCGGCTTGATGTGCTTGGTGACCCGGATCGTGCGGTGGATCACCTTGGTTTTGATCAGTGGCTTGGCCGCGACCGTCGCTGCCTTCTGGTTGCCCGCGCTGAGCGCGAGGCCGGTGAGGCCGCCGAGTCCGAGGATTGCGGCCACCGCCGCCATTCGAGTCTTCAAGTTCTTCACGTCGTCTACCTCCTGGCCGGATTTGCCCTTCGCAGTCTGGGGGGGAGGTGTTGAAGCGCGTCCAAGGCACGGGTAAAGAGATGGCAAAGCCTGCGGTTTGCCCGCAAATCACGCCCAGGCGCAGCGTTACAGTGGCTCCATGGCGAACCAGTCAGCGCCGGGTGGGCGCATCCTCGTGGTCGAGGACGAGGACTCGATCTCAGAGCCCTTCGCCGAGGCGTTGCGCCGGGCCGGCTTCGAGCCGCTCGTCACCCGGACCGCGGCCGGCGCGTTGGAGCTGGCAGCCGAGGCCGAGCCCGACCTGGTCATGCTTGATCTCAGCCTTCCCGACGGCGACGGCCGCGACGTCTGCCGCGAGCTGCGCCGCCGCTCCGACGTGCCGATCGTGATGCTGACCGCGCGCGGCACCGAGATGGACCGCATCGTCGGGCTCGAGCTGGGCGCCGACGACTACGTGGTCAAGCCCTTCAGTGCCCGCGAGGTGATCTCGCGGATTCGCGCCGTGCTGCGCCGCAGCGCCCCCCGCGATGGAGCCGGTGCGGAAGGAAAAGCGCAGCGGATCGGCGATCTCGAGCTCGATCCGGCTGCCCGCACGGCGCGTCTGGACGGCGAGGAGCTGGAGCTCTCGCGCAAGGAGTTCGACCTGCTCGCCGAGCTGATGCGCAACGCCGGCCGCGTGGTTAAGCGCGAGGAGCTGATGGCGAAGGTCTGGGACGTCAACTGGTTCGGCTCGACCAAGACCCTCGACGTCCACATCGGCTGGCTGCGGCGCAAGCTCGGCGACGACCCGAACGAGCCTCGCTATATAGAGACGGTGCGGGGCGTCGGCTTCCGCTTCGCCGCGCCGGAGGTCGAGGAATAAGCCTTCGGGCCACCCTTCTGCTCTCGCTGGCCTACGTGCTGCTGCTGGCGCTGATCGCCCTCGGCGTGCCGTTGGCGGTCAGCCTGCGCGATCGCGTCGACGCCGAGGTCAAGGGGCAGGCGCGCAGCCAGGCCGACGTGGTGGCTGCCAGTGCCGGCGAGCTGCTCGACCCGTCCCAGCGCCCGGCCCTGCGCAAGCTGGTCGGGGTCTCGGCCGACAGCGTGCGCGGTCGGGTGATCGTGGTCAACCGCCGCGGCCGGTTGATAGCTGACTCTGCCGGGGCCCCCGCCGGCCGCGACTATGCCGACCGGCCCGAGATCCGCAAGGCGCTGAAAGGCCACGGCGAGCAGATCACCCGCGACAGCAAGACGCTGGGCGCCCAGATCCTCGCCACGACGGCGCCGGTGCTGAGCGGAGGCCGCACGGCCGGCGCGGTGCGGGTCACCCAGAGCGTCTCCGCCGTGCACAGCGCTGTGAAGACGGCGATCCTCGACCTGGCTGCGCTGGCCGGGGTCGTGCTGGTGCTCGGCCTCGCCGCCGGGGCGGTGGTGGCGCAGCAGATCGCCCGGCCGATCCGTCGCCTCGACCGCGCTGCCCGTCAGGTCGCCACCGGCGACCTCGACGCTACCGTCGCGGTCGAGGGCAGCACCGAGCAGCGCTCGCTGGCACGCGCCTTCAACGAGATGACCCAGCGAGTCAAGCGGCTGCTGCGCGGCCAGCAGGACTTCGTCGCCGACGCTTCGCACCAGCTGCGCACGCCGCTGACGGGGCTGCGCCTGCGCCTCGAGGCATTGGAGGAGCGCTCGGGCAGCGACGCTGCGAGCGCGGCTGAGCTGGAGGCGGCGCTGGGAGAGATCGACCGGCTCTCGCTGATCGTCGAGGAGCTGCTCGTCCTCAGCCGGGCCGGCGAGCACGAACTGCCGGCGCAGTCGGTCGACCTCGGAGACGCTGCGGCGCGGGCAATGGAGCGCTGGCGGCACGGCGCCGGGGAGCGCTCGGTCGAGCTCGTGCTGGGCAGCTCGGCGGCGCCGGCCGAGGCCTGGTGCGCGACCCACGACCTCGATCGCTCGATCGACGCCCTGCTCGAGAACGCTCTGCTCTACTCGCCGCCGGGCTCGACGGTGACGATCGAGGCCGGCCCCGGACTGATCGAGGTCCTCGACCGCGGCCCGGGCCTGGAGCCGGGCGAGGAGGAGGCGGTCTTCGAGCGCTTCCGCCGCGGCAGCGCCGGCCGCCGCCGGACGGGCGGGACCGGCCTCGGCCTGCCGATCGCCCGCGAGCTGACCCGCCAGTGGGGGGGAGAGGTGACCCTGGGGCCACGCGAGGGCGGCGGCACGGTCGCCTCGATCCGGCTGCCCGTCCCGCCCGACCCCTCACCCAGCCCGAGGTGAAACGCGTTATCCACCCCGTGGGGGGACAACGCGTTGCACCACAGGGCGAGGCCCCGACTTTGCCTCCCGTTTACCGGCGCTCCCGTATGGTCGCCACCATGCGTTGGCTTGCCCTCGCCCTGCTCGGCATCCTGATCGCAGCCGCGGTCTCGGTTGCCGCCAGCCGCCTCGCCAGCCAACAGATCGGCCTCGCCTCCCAACCGATCTCGGCAGGAGACGCCCTGGCCCCGGCCGCGCGCCAGAAGCCGACCCATCGACGGCCGACGCAGGCCAAGCCCCAAAACGGGCCTCGGCCGACGGCAACGACACCGGCTACCCCCGCCAAGACGGCCCCCAGCTTGGAACCGCCGGCGCCAGAACCCGCTCGTGCGCCCCCGATCGAATCGCCCTCCGGCGGTCATGACGGTGAGCACGGTGGAAGCAGCGGCGGGGAAGGCGCCGACGACTGAGCGTTACGGCGGGAGCGCAGGCTCCTCAGCGAACCGTACGCTCATGGAGTTCGGCGCGAGTAAGGCGATCACCGGCCCGGAAGTGCGTGATTTCGCTGAGCATTTCGTCCTGCGGATGTCTGCGCCTGGGGCGAGCGTCAAGGAGTTCGCGCACTCGGGATATGTGGCGAATCCAATCTTGTGCTTGGGGATCGATCAGACCTGCCAGGGTGAGCATTTCCTTGTAGTGGTTGGCGATCGGGCAGCGCATGATCGTCTCGTGATGCGCAAGCCGATTGCGAAAGGGCACGAGGTGCGACATCAGGGCAGCAACTTCGGCGCGATCTCCCGAGCCTGCTGGAAAGGCTCGATGCAGATGAGAGACCCAGAGCTGCTGATACTTCTTGTCGAACAGGGCACGCCAGAACCCGAAGGACAGACCGGCGACGACCCTTCCCCTGGTTGGCTCCTTCCCTGCTCGGGAGAGCCGCCTAACCGTGTCGTGTACACGTCGGCGCGATGCATCGTTGAGCACCGTTGCATCCTCAAGCCAGGTGTCGCGTGGAGGCGCTGCGGCCTCTACGGGAAGGGATTGCGCGTCGACCGCATTTCGAAGAAGGACCTCGACGTGATGCAGGGTCTCGAAGGTGGCGGCAGATATGCGCGTATTCCAGACATAAAGCGCCAGAGCCGAACCGTGGTTGCCTTCAGCCTCGGCAAGGTACGGCGCAAATCGCGCATCGGCAATCCATGCTGAGGCTTGAGATGGCTTCATAGGAGGCTCGGACGGAGCCCGAGCTCACGCTAGACTAATTGTCGTATGCCCCAGGTAAGGCTCTCCCGCTTCGGCGGTGATCCCCCTGGGGCTTCGTCGTTTTCGTAAGCCGTATGAGCGTATGAGGCGGCCCCGTTCCTACGAAGACATCCCCGCCAACTCGCGGGCTCCGGAGCCACGGTGAGCCTGGCGGGGATGTGCGGTCACGTGGAGGACGGGGAGGTCGGTTGTGCGCCGCAGGCGGTGGGGCAGGCTGAGGCGGAGCCAGCGGGAGACGCCGCGGGGGAGCGTCGAGACCACCAGCTCGTCGAAGCGGTCGACGCGCAGGGCGTCGCCGACGGCCGCGAGCGGGTCGGGGAGCGGGCGGCCCTCTGCCGCAGGGCCGCGATCAGCTCGGACGAGTCCACCGTGCGATTTGCAACCACCAGGATTCGCGCCTTCGTGGACATGGCTTCTCCTCTCGGGAAGGTTGATCGAGCACTCAGCCTGAGGCCTGCGGTTAACCTCGGGCTAAGCCCTCGATGAGAGTTCTCTGAAGGCACGGGCCGCTCAGTCGTCGACCTCGACGCGGCCGCCGCCGCTGGCGCGGGTGACGATCGGGGGGCGCGTGCTGGGACTGGTGCCGACGACGGCCGACTGGCTCGCGACCGCGCCGCTTGCGCTGGTGACGACGGCGCCGGGACGGCCGCTGGCGGCGAGTTGCTGGGACGCCGGGATGCCCTGGTTGGTCCCCATCGCGACGCCGCCGAGGGCGCCGAGGCCGAGCACCGTTGCGCCGGCCATTAGCTTCGCTCTTCGGTTGTTCATGGATCGCTCCTTCTCAAATCGGTCGATCCATTTTGCGCCGGCGCCGGCAAGGCGCCCACCAAGCGCAGGCCAAGAGACGGTGAAGTTTCAGCCGCCGCCGGAGGCGGAGAGCCAGGGGCCGGCGAGGGAGATCGTCGCCAGCGCCACGGCTAGGCCAGCCACGATCGAGGCGCCGAGCAGCGCCAGCCGCAGGCCGGCGCCGGACAGCTCCGCCTCGCGGCCGCCGCTGCGGCGCCAGTCGGGCATCGCCAGGCTGGGCAGCTCGAGCAGGTGGCCGAGGACGTGGATCGCCATCAGCCCGAACCAGAGGATGAAGCTCGCCTTGTGCAGGAGCTTGACCGTGCCGCTGCCGTCGGGCCCCATCGCCAGCAGGGCGACGCCGCTGCCGAAGAGCGCCAGCGTGGTGAGGATCACGCCGGGCGCGAGCACCCGCAGCGGCAGCGCCGGCGGCCCCTTGCGCAGGTAGGGCGGGCTGCCCATGTAGTAGCGGGCGAAGCGGTAGCCGGTGCTGCCGAGCTTGAGCAGGACCGGGGGGATCAGCAGCATGCCGATGAAGATGTGCGGTTCGACCAGCGGGCCGATGAAGGGGATCGTCGCCCCCTCGACCGCGAGCAGCACCAGCAGCGCCACGGCGGCGCCGCCGGTCAGCCGTGCGTTGCCGGCGACCCCGTCCCGGGTGATGGTCGTGCCCTCGCTGTACATCGGGCGGCGATCGTGGTGGCGCTCGCTTATTCGCAGCTAACGACCGCATGAGAGGTCTCTCATTGGCGTCTGAGCGGGTATTTAGGCGTTGCGGTGAAATTGAAGCCGATGCGCAAGGGCTCGATATCTCCGGCGATGGCGCTCTTCCCGCTGCGCCTCTTCCTCGGCGGCACCTTCGTCTACGCCGGGATCCAGAAGCTCAGCGACCCCGGCTTCCTGCACGCCGGCGCCCCGACGTACATCGGCACGCAGCTGCACGGCTTCGCCTCCGGCACGCCCGGCGGCTTCATCCTCGACACCTTCGCCGCGCCGCACCCCGAGCTCGCCGGGGTCGGCGTCGCCGTGACCGAGATCATGATCGGGCTGCTGGTCACCGCCGGCCTCTTCACGCGCGTCGCCGCGGCGGGCGGGCTGGCGCTGAACTTCCTCCTCTTCCTCACCGCGAGCTGGCACACGACCCCGTACTTCCTCGGCCCCGACCTGGTCTTCTCCTTCGCCTGGCTGCCCTTCGTCCTCGTCGGCTCCGAGGGCCAGCCGGCGCTCGACAGCCTGCTCGAGACCCCCTCGCCGGCGATCTCGCGCCGCACGCAGCTGCGCCCGGCCGACGGCGCGCCGCCCGACCCGACCTCGACCAGGCGCGTCCTGCTCGCCGAGTTCGCCGGGGTGGCGGTGGCGATCGCCGGCATCTCGACCCTCGCCAAGGGCACCTACACCGCGGCTCGCAGCCTCGGCGCCGGCAGCGGCGCCGGATCGCACGGCGCTCATAGCGCCGCCGGGGGGAGCACGTCCGGCTCGACCCCGAGCGCAAGCGCCGGCTCTGGCTCCGGCGGCGGTTCCTCGCTGCCCGCCGGCGCGGTCAAGCTCGGCCCCGGCAGCCGCCTCCCCAGCGGCCAGGCCGCCACCTACAGCGACCCCGCCGACGGCTCGCCAGACATCCTGATCCGCGACTCCGAAGGCAACCTGAAGGCCTTCAGCGCCGTCTGCACCCACGCCGGCTGCACGGTCGGCTACGAAGGCGGCACGATCATCTGCCCCTGCCACGGCGGCGAGTACAGCGCCGAAACCGGCGAAGTCATCGCCGGCCCGCCACCCACGGGCCTGGCCCCGAAGCAGGTGCTCGAATCGAGCGGCCAGATCTACGCCGTGCCCAGCTGAGGGGCGAAGCAGCCCGGGCGAGACCCCCTCGACCCGCTCGGCCAGTGCGCCGGAGTTTGCGTACTACGTTGTGTCCAAGGGAGCTAAGGGGGCCAATGCGGTTAGAAGCATCGCTTAGCGAGATCCGGGACGACCTGGTGGCACGGTTGCGTTCCCGGTCGGCAGAAATCGAAGACCTGATCTTCGACGGCGTGCGGGCGCTCTCGGACCCGACCGAAAGCGAGGATCCCGAGTACCGCGCGGGCCTTCGCGCCACCGTGGCCGAGGCGGTCGACTACGCCCTGCTCAGCATCGAGCGGGGCGAGGAGTGGACCGGGCCGATACCCGCGGCGGCCGCCGCCCAGGCGCGCCGCGCCGCTCGCAACGGGGTCGGGCTGGACACGGTGCTGCGCCGCTACGCGGCCGGCGACCGGATGGTTGGCGAGTTCATCATGGACGAGGCCGGCCGCTTTCCCAACGAGGCCCTGCGGCACGTGCTGAGGACGCAGGGGCCGCACGTCGACCGTCTGATGGCCTCGGTCGCCGCCGAGTACATGGCCGAGATGGAGTTGATGCGCCGCTCGCCGGCGCAGCGGATCGCGGAACGGGTGCAGAGGCTCCTCGCCGGGGACGCGCCGCTCGATGCCGAGGGCCTGGACTACGAATTCAACGCCTGGCACCTCGGCCTCATCTTCACCGGCAGCAGCCCCGAGGCGGCTGCCCGCACCTTGGCGGCAGGCCTGGGCCGCCAGCCGCTGGTGGTCGCGCGCGGCCATGACAGCGCCTGGGCCTGGCTCGGCGGACGCCAGCCGCTCGCGCCCGCGGATGTCGAGCCTTACCTAACCGCCGGGGCCCTCGGCGACGTCTCGCTCGCCGTGGGGGAGCCGCGCCGCGGCATCGAGGGATGGCGGCTGACCCACCACGAGGCGCAGGCAGCCAAGCAGGTTGCCCTGCACAGGCCGCTGCCGCTGCCGCTGACCCTGGCCAGCAGCGTGATCCTGCTCGCCGCGGTCCTTCGCGACGAACCCCTGGCCAAGTCGCTGCGTGAGACCTACCTGGCTCCACTCGACGAGCTCGGCGATTCCGGGTTAGTGCTGCGCCGCACGTTGCGCGCCTACTTCGCCGCCGGATTCAACGCGGCCACCGCCGCCGCCGCCTTGAAAGTCGACCGGCACACGGTCCAACGGCATCTGCGCAAGGTCGAGGAGGCCCTGGGGCGCCTGCTCCACACCTGTCACGCCGAGGTAGAGGTGGCGCTGAGCCTGGAGGAGCTGGACGGCGAGCACAGCCGCCCGCAGGCGGTAGCGGCCGGCCGCCGCTGACTGCACCTCGGAGAGGGCGCCGCGCGGCTGTGCCGCCCCTCGCGGGCCTCCACGCCGTGCTGGGTTGAGGCTCCTAGCCTCGATTTCCGGCGTTCAGACCCCTCCAATTCCGGCGTTGAACCCCCTCGATTTCCGGCGTTCAACCCTCTCCAATTCCGGTGTTATGCGATACTGACGCTATGACCGGGTCCATTGCGCGCTCTTTCGATCGCCGACTCGAAACCGTCGTTGCACGACTGCTGTCGGAGGAGCCAGTCGTCGCTGTGCACGGACCGAGGACCGTCGGCAAGTCGACGATGGTGCGGGCGCTGGCCGCGCAAGCGGGGCGCCAGGTTGTCGACCTCGACAGCCCCGAGACGCGCGACGCGGTGGAAGTCAGTCCGTCCGCCTTCGCCGGCGCCGAGCCGCCGGTTTTCATCGACGAGTACCAGCACGCCCCCGCGATCCTCGATGCGATCAAGGCAGAGCTCAATCGCGACCTTCGGCCGGGTCGCTTCGTGTTGACCGGCTCGACCCGCTACTCGAGCCTCCCGACCGCGGCGCAATCGTTGACTGGCCGCTTGCACGCGGTGACGCTTTGGCCTCTTTCGCAGGGTGAGCTCCGCGGCACCGAGGAGTATTTCGTCGAGCGACTGCTGACCGATCCCGAGACGCTGGTCACGCCTACCGCCTCGACCACGTCCCGCGAGGAATACGTGGACGGCATTCTGCGCGGCGGCTTCCCCCTCGCGGTGGCGCGCCCGGAGGGCCCGGGTCGCAGCCGCTGGTTCGACGACTACATCAAACTTGTGGTTGAGCGTGATGTCGCGGAGCTGTCGAGCATCCGGCAGCGGGAGAAGATGCCTCGCTTGGTCGCCCGATTGGGGGGTCAGACCGCCCAGGTGTTGAACGTCTCCCGGGCTGCGGAGGACGTGGAGATCGAGAGCTCGACCGCCGAGCACTACGTCCGCTTGCTGGAGGCAGCTTTCGTGATCCACAGGCTCCCCGCCTGGGGCACGACGTTGCGGGCACGGTCCTCCTCGAGGCCGAAGGTCCATTTCGTCGACGCGGGCCTGGCCGCACGGATGCTGCGCGTTTCGTCAGCGCGGCTCTCCGCGGCCCAGCCACAGGCCATGACCGAGCTCGGACACCTGCTTGAGACCTTCTGCGTCGGGGAGGTGCTGAAGCAGGTCAGCTGGATGGAGGCGCCCGTTCAGTCGGGACACTGGCGCACTCACGATGGCGATGAGGTCGACCTCGTCCTCGAGCGCGACGACGGGGCGATCGTCGGCATAGAGGTGAAGGCCGGCGAAAGGGTGTCCGCCGCCCAGTTCCGCGGCCTGCGGAAGCTGCGTGACGCTCTCGGCGAGAGGTTTCTGAGCGGGGTGGTGCTCCACCTGGGCCACCACGGTTATACCCATGACGATCGTCTCCACGCACTCCCCGTCGATCGCCTCTGGCAGGGGCGGATTATGTAGAGCCGGGGTCGAGCAGGGCGACGGGGGAGCCACCCCCAAACGGTTGACAACCGACTGAGAGGCTAGCTGCTTCATCCCGATCGCGGGGCGAAGCCGCTGAGCTCGAAAGCGACTCGGGCGCCGCCCAGGGGGGAGTCCTCGGCCCAGATGCGGCCGCCGTGCAGCTCCACTATCGAGCGGGCGATCGCCAGGCCGAGGCCGCTGCCGCCCGAGCCTCGGTCGCGCGAGGCCTGGCTGCGGTGGAAGCGGTCGAAGACCTGCTCGCGCTCGGCCGGCGGGATGCCGGGCCCGTCGTCGTCGACCCTGATCGTCAGCCGCGTGCCGTGGGCGATCGCCGAGAGCTCGACCCGTCCCGACGGGCCGGCGTGGCGGCGGGCGTTGGCGAGCAGGTTGCGGATCACCTGGGTGAGCCGCTCGGGGTCGGCCCGCAGCGTCCCGGCCGGCGGAGTGCCGAGCGCGACGGCGCCCGCCGAGGAGTCGTCGCCGAAGCGGCGCAGGTACGGCTCCAGGGGGATCTCGATCGGCTCCAGCGGCGCCTCCTCGTCGAGGCGGGCGAGGGTGAGCAGGTCGTCGACGAGGCGTTCGATCCGCGCCATCTCGGCGATCACGATCCCCTCGACCCGTCGCACCTCGTCGATCTCGGGTGCTTTGCCGCGGGCCAGCACTTCGAGCTGGCCGCGGATCGCGGTCAGCGGCGTGCGCAGCTCGTGCGAGGCGTCGGAGACGAACTGGCGCTGGCGCGAGAAGGCGCCGTCGAGGCGGTCGAGCATGTGGTCGAAGGACTCGGCCAGGGTGCGCGCCTCGACCGGCGCCGAGCGCGAAGGTCTTCTCGACATCGTCCTGGGCGTCCTCGACCGGCGAGAGCGGGCTTGGCTCGCCGCCCTCGGGACGGGCGCCGCGCGGCTGCGCCGCCGCCTCGCGGGCCTCCTCGTGGCGGATCACCGCCGACTCGCCGTCCATCTGGTGCCGCACGAAGAAGAAGACCGCGGCGAAGGCGGTAAGCACGATCGCCGCGATCGAGAGCGCCAGCCGGCCGCGCAGGCCGAGCCGCGCCCAGACCGCCTTCACGAGCGCTCGACCAGGCGGTAGCCGACCGAGCGCACGGTTTCGATCGGGGCGGGGGAGCCGGGCTGGGCGAGGCGGCGGCGCAGGTAGCCGATGTAGACCTGGACGATGTTGGTGCCGGGGTCATGCTCGTAGCCCCAGACCGAGGCGAGGATCTCGCGGCGGCTGCAGATCTGGCCGGCGTGGCGCATCAGGTGGGCGAGCAGGTCCGCCTCGCGCTCGGCCTGGCGGGCCAGCAGATCGAGGCGGATGCCGCCGGCCTCGAGCTCGGTCGCCAGCTCGCTCGCCGGCTGGCGCAGGTGAGCGCGCACCCGCGCCGCCAGCTCCTCGAAAGCGAAGGGCTTGGTCATGTAGTCGGTGGCGCCCCGGTCGAGCCCCTCGACCCGGTCGGCCACCGCGTCGCGCGCGGTGAGCACGATCACCGGCAGCGAGGGCTTGGCGCGCCGCACCGCCGCCAGCACCTCCATCCCGTCCCGGCCGGGCAGCATCCGGTCGAGGATGACCAGGTCGACGTCCTCGTCGAGCGCCAGCCGTTCACCCTCGGCGCCATCAGCGGCGCTGCGCACGCCGTGGCCCTCGGCCTCCAAACCGCGCACGAGGAAGTCGGCGATCGCCTCTTCGTCCTCGACGACCAGGATCTCCATGGGCCCGATGCTACGAGTTGAGGGCCCGGACCAGTCCGCTCAGATTCCCCCCTCGCCTCTGGATCGTTCCCGGCGACCGTTGGCATACCCGAAACTGAGTCCGTCGTTTGCGGGGACTTCCTCTCGCTTTGAGACATTTCCTTTTCTCTCAAAAACGTCTCTCTTGACTTTATGAAAGTCATTGTTTACAGTCTCGTACGTCGTCTGTGAAAGACGGCGAAACGGGACAAGCAACAGCTCACAGGGACAAACCGAGCCTCGCGGAGCCGCCAAGGGAAGCGGCCGGCAGAGGGGCTCACGGGACAAGGAGAGAGACCAAGATGTTCTCGACGCTACGCAACCGCTTCGGCATCCCGGGAGTCATCTCGGTGATCGCCCTGGTCTTCGCGATGTTCGGCGGCGCCTACGCCGCCACCAACTCTTCAGGCGGTGGCAAGGCCACCGCCTCGGCCAAGGCCAAGAAGGGGCCTCGCGGGCCCAAGGGCGCCACAGGATCAGCCGGGCCGCAAGGTCCCGCAGGGCCGCAGGGCCCAGCCGGCGCCAACGGCAAAGATGGCACCAATGGCGCCAACGGCGCCAACGGCGCGCCGGGGGCGACCGGCAGTTCCGTCGCCCTCCTCAACGAAGCGCCCGCCAACTGCGGGGCGGCCGGCGGCTTCACCTATGAAGTCGAAGGCTCCGGCGAAGAAAACGAAGTCTGCAACGGGGAAGAAGGCGGCGAAGGTCCCACCGGCCCCGAAGGCAACATCAAGCAGACCCTCCCGCCCGGGATCACCCTCAAGGGCACCTGGTCGGTCGGCACGATCAACGCCGCCGCGGCCAATGAACCGATCTACGCGTCCTTCTCGTTCGGCGTTCCGTTGCCGAGCAATACGGGGTTCACCCTAATCATGAGGCCTGGGGAGAACGAAAGCCCGGTCGCCAATGGACCTCTGTGCAGCGGCACGGCCACGAACCCCACCGTCTCACCTCCGTCGGGCGTGACCGTGGTCTGCATCTTCACCCAGGAAGCGACCAACTGGTCCGTTGCCCGGAGTGAAGAATCGTTCAACGTCGAATCCACCAAGAACAAATCGACGAGCAGGAAAGCGGGTGTCACCCTCCTCGGGGAAAGCGCGGCGGCGGGACCTGTAAGCGCCTTCGGCACCTGGGCGGTGGAGAAAGGGCCGTAGGAGCCCCTTGCGCCTGCTTGGTGGCTCCCCCTTCCGGCGGATCGCAGTCCCTCCGGGAGGGGGAGCCAAGCGGACAGCCATCTAATCCGATGAAAGCAGAGACCTCCGAGATGACGGCAGCAGAGACCTCAGGGCCATCCAGGGCCGGCCTGCGCCTCGCATGCCTTGCGGTGCCGCTGCTCGCGTTGGCCACCTTCCTACTTGCCGCGCCCGCTGGCGCCCAAGCTACGGCGCCGGCGAAGCTCTGGACCTCGCCCCTCGACGGCGTCCCGGGGTCCGAAGCGGGGCGACTCCACGGGCCTCGAGGGATCGGCGTCAACCCCAGCAACGGCCATGTCTTCGTCGCCGACGACGGAAACGCACGAATCGACGAGCTCAGCGCCTGGGGCGTCTTCGTCAAGGCCTTCGGCTGGGGGGTCAGAGACGGCGCCGAAGAAGCGCAGACCTGCGGCCCCGGTGCGAACCCCCCCAGCCCCTGCCAGCAAGGGATCCCCGGCTCCGGCGCCGGGCAGCTGTTCGAGCCCCTTGGCGTCGCGGTCGACGGCGCCGGTGATGTCTACGTCGACGAACCCGGGGATTTCTACGGCCAGCCGGCCAACTTCCGCGTGCAGAAGTTCAACTCCGCCGGCGAATTCCTCCTCACCTTCGGCGGCGGCGTCATCACCGGCGGCGCCGCAGGGAGCGGCGACCTCAGCGCTGGCTCCAAGACCGTTACCTCGGTAACGACCACCGCCAAGGCCTTCGAAGCGGGCCAGACGATCACAGGCGCCGGCATCCCGCCCGAAACCAGGATCACAGACGTAGGAGTCGGCACCCTCACCCTCTCCAAGGCGGCCACCGCATCTGGCTCAGGCGTCTCCCTCTCCGTTGCCGAAGGAGCAGGCAACGTCCCTACGAACGAGCGCCAGAGGATCGCCCTGGCCGGCTCCCCCACCGGCGGCGCCTTCTCCCTCACCCTCCCTGCTGGGGCCACCGGCGGCACCGTCTCCGTCGGCTCAAACCACGTGACCGCCACCACCACCGCCGCCTCTGGCTCCTTCCACGTCGGCGATGCGACCAACGTCACCTCGGCTCGCGGCAAGGGCGACCTCGCCGAGGGCTCGAAAACCGTCACCGGCCTCGCCACCGCCAGCGGCTCCTTCCAAGCCGGGCAGCCGATCAAGGGCGAAGGCATCCCCGCCGGCGCGACGATCGCCGCCCTCGGCCCCGGCACCCTCACCCTCTCCGAAGCGGCGAGCGAATCGGGCGAAGAAGTGAGCCTCACCGCCTTTACCAAGATCGCCGCGATCGACGCCGAAGACGGCTCCCTGACGCTTTCGGCCAACGCCTCCTCCTCGGTGCCCAACGGCCAGGTCGAAGCCACCGAGACCACCGCCTCGCTCCCCTTCAACGCCGCCGCTACCGAAGCGCAGGAAGCCCTCGAAGCCCTGCCCGCGATCGGCGCCGCCGGCGCCTCGGTCTCCGGCCCCCCCGGCGGGCCCTTCACGGTCGAGTTCGAAGGGGCGCTGCTGGGCGACACGAACGTCCCCCAGCTCCGCGCCGACTCCTCGCCCCTGCGCGGCCCCCAGACCGTGACCCTGCGAAACGTCACCGGCGGCAAGCTCTCGCTCCTCTTCAAGGGCCAGACGACGGGCGCGATCGGCAAAGGTGACCACACCCTGGGCTCCAACGTCGTCACCAACGTGACCACCACCAGCGGCGCGTTGGCGATCGGCCAGCTGATCTCCTTCAACGGTGAACTGCACACGATCGCCGCCCTCGGCCCCGGCCCCGGCACCCTCACCCTCGATGCTCCGTCGAAAACCACCGGGTCCGGCACGCAATTCGAAGCCTTCGACCTCGCCTCCAACGCCACCGCAGCCGCCGTCCAGGCCGCCCTCGAAGGCCTCTCCACCGTCGGGTCGGGCAACGTCTCGGTCTCAGGCCCCGCCGGCGGCCCCTGGCAGGTCAGCTTCACCGGCGCCCTCGCCACTGCCAAGCAGCCGCTGCTCTCGATCGCCGGTCAAGGCGGCCTGCAGAGGGGCCCAGACTCTCGCCTCGAAGTCGCCAACCCGACCGCGGTGCCGAGCACGCTCGCCCAGGGCGGCGGCGCCGCCGAGATCTGCACCGCCGCCCACGCCGCCGATTGCCGCGGCGGCCTGCCCGAGGGAACCGAAGCCGAACCCGGCCAGTTCAGGGACGCCCATCCCACCGAGTCGGCGGCGACGGCCAACGGGGGCGGAGCTTCCGCCAGCGGCAACAAGATCGCGATCGGGCCGAACGGCGACCTCTTCGTCGGCGACCGCGAAGGGATCGAGGAGTTCGAAGCCGACGGCACCCCCCTCGCTGAGGTCCCGATCCCCACCACCCCCTATGAAGAAGAGACCGTGCAGTCGCTGGCGATCGACGCCGAAGGTAACCTCTACGCCGGCCTCTGGGGCGAACAAGCCGCCTTCAAGCTCTCGCCCACGGGCTCGCTCCTGCACAGGTACGCGGTCGAACGCTTCGAAAACACTAGGGCGCCCGAAGCGCTGGCCGCGAGCGCCGCCGGCGAGCTCTACGCCGCCCAGCCGAGGCGGTCTGGCAGCAACTCCGCCACCATCGACTCTCGGGTGATCGAGTTCGATGCCGGCGGCGGCCTGCTCATCCCCGACAAAGAAGAAGAAGAAGGCGAAAAGGAACGGGGAGAACCTCCCTTCGGCCAACTGCCCCCGGTCGGGCCGGGAGAATCGATCATCCCGGTCGGCCTGGCGACGAGCTCGGCTTGCGGGATCCAGGGCGACGACCTCTACGTCTCCTTCGCAGGCACTCAATTCGCCCAGCTGCGCGCCTACGGCCCGCCGCCTCAGGACATCACCCCGCCCTGCGAAGCGCCGCCCAAAGTGCCGCCGACGATCGCCGACTCATACGCGCTCTCGGCCGGCACCGACAACGCCGTGGTGCAGGCCAGGATCAACCCCCACTTCTGGCCCGACACCACCTACCAGGTCCAGTACGGGACCGGCAAATGCTCCGAAGGGGGCTGCACCCAGACCGCCCCCGCCTCGCCGGCGACGCTCGTAAACCGCATCCTCGACGAAGCGGTGAGGAGCGGCGGCGTCTCGCTTGCTGGCCTCGCCCCCGACACCACCTACCACTACCGCTTCGTCGCCCAGAGCGGCGGCGGCGGGCCGGTGCTTGGCCCCGAAGCGAGCTTCACCACCGGGCAGGAGCCGCTGCCGGCAAAGATCGACTGCCCCAACCAGGCCTTCCGAGGCGGGCCGTCGGCGACGCTGCCCGACTGCCGCGCCGATGAGATGGTCAGCCCCATCGACAAAAACGGCGCCGACGTGGTCGCGCTCAGCAACCTGAGCGGCCAGCCGACCGCCTTTGACCAGAGCGCGACCGAAGGCGGCAAGCTCACCTACTCGGCCTATCGCGCCTTCGGCGACGCCACCTCCGCCCCCTACACCGTCCAATACCTCGCCACCCGCCACGAACGCGGCTCTGAAGGAGAAGGGTGGTCAAACCACGCGATCTCCCCCTCGCGGGGCACCTCCCTCCTCGAACTTGGACGCTCGGTTGACACCGAGTTCCGCGCCTTCTCACCAGACCTCTGCGAAAGCTGGCTGGTCCACGACTCCGACCCGCCGCTGGCGCCGGGCGCGATCGCCGGCTACCCGAACGTCTACCGGCGCACCGACTGCGGGGCGGCCGCCGACAGCTACGAAGCGCTCAGCACCGCCGAACCACCCGCGACCCAGCCCGGCACCTACATCCTCGACCCCCAGGGGGTCTCCGCCGACGGCAGTCACGCCGTCTTCCGGGCGGCGGCGAAGCTGTCCGCCAACGCGGACGCAGGCACCAACGAGCAGTGCTATGAGTCGCTCGGGGAAGGGGAACCGCTGCGGCTGGTGAGCGTGCTGCCCGACGGCAGCGCGAGCGAAGCCGACTGCTCGCTGGGCACCGTGAACGGGGCCAAGGCAGCCACCCCGATCCGCTCGGCCCAGGTCAGCCATGCGATCTCGGCCAACGGGCAACGGATCTACTGGACGGCGCGAAGCGGCGATGGGACCGGCCAGATCTACCTGCGAAACGAAGGCAAAGACCCGACAGCGAAGGTCTCCGGCGTCCTTGCGGACGAACCGGCGGCGCACTTCCTGGCCGCCTCTGCCGACGGCTCGCGGGCGCTCTTCATCGTCGAAGAACAGAAATCCCCGCTCAACGGCAACCTCTACGAATACAGCGCGGCGAAAGCCAAAGCGACGCTGATCGCCAAGCACGCGATCGGCCTGCTGGGCGCCTCCGAAGACGCCACGCGGCTCTACTTCGTCTCCACCGAAGCGCTGGCGGCCGGGGCGGTGGAAGGGGAACCCGACCTCTACTTTCGCGAAGCGGGCAAGGCGCTGCGCTTCATCGCCGTGCTCTCGGGCGCCGATGCGAGGGCGCAGTGCAGCTTTTGCATCACCCCGATCGCCTCCGAACTGGTCAAGCACGCCGCCTCGGTCAGCCCCGACGGCCTGCACGCCGCCTTCATGTCAAGCGCCCAGCTGCAGGCCGGCTTCGACAACACCGACGCCCAAAGCGGCGAACCAGACGCCGAGGTCTACCTCTACGACGCTGGCGCCAGCGTCGGCGCCAGGGCGCTGCTGTGCGCCTCCTGCAACGCGACCGGTGCGCGGCCGGGCGGGCGCGAACTGCTTTACGACCACAAGCAGTCGGGTCTTTGGGCCGCCGCTCAGCTGCCGCTCGCCAGCACCCAGATATACGCGCCGAGGGTGCTCTCCGCAGACGGCTCGCGCCTCTTCTTCGAGAGCTACGAGCCGCTGGTCCTGCGCGATACCAACGCAAAGCAGGACGTCTATGAGTGGGAGCGCTCCGAAAGCACCGAAGAATGCGAAGAAGACGGCGCCGAGCTCTACGTCGCAGCCGATGGCGGCTGCCTCAGCCTGGTCTCCTCCGGCCAAAGCTCCCAGGACTCCGAACTGATCGACACCAGCGCCGACGGCAGCGACGCCTTCTTCACCACCGGCTCGAGCCTCCTGCCACAGGACCCCGGCCTGATCGACGTCTACGACGCCCGCACCGAAGGCGGCTTTCCCGCCCCCGCGGGAATAGCCCCCGAATGCGAAGGGGCGGCCTGCCAGAGCCCCGCTGAAGCGCCCAACGACCCGACCCCCGCCTCCTCTTCCTTCGAAGGGGCGGGCAACGTCAAAGAAGAAGCGCCCAAGCCCCGCAAGAAGAAGCGCCACGGCCACAAGCGCCATCGCAATACTGCCAAGAACGGGAGAAGCCACAGATGATCAAGCGTCTGCCCTATCTCGCGGCGCTCCTCTGCCTCCCAGCGCTCCTTGCCGCCGTCCCCGCTCAGGCCGCCCAGTTCGGCTTCAAGGACCTCTCGGCCTCCTTCAGTGCCGACGAAGCCGGCACCCCCGCCTTCCAGGCCGGCTCCCATCCCTTCTCCCAGACGGTGGCCTTCGACCTCAACACCGAACCGGTGAGCGGCGGCGAAGCGCCGGTCGGCGCGCTAAAGGACGTCCGCGTCGAGCTGCCCGCCGGCTTCACCGGCGACCCCTTCGCGACGCCGCGCTGCCCGAGTGCCGACTTCCTCCACTACACCGGCGAACGCAGCAACGACTGCCCCGACGCCGCCGCGATCGGCGTCGTCGATACCCGCATCGGCGACACCAGCGCCAGATCCTTTTTCTCCCCCCTCTACAACCTCCAACCGCCGCCCGGCGTCGCCGCCCGCATCGGCTTCACCGTCCCCCTCGGCCGCGTCTCCTTCACGATCGACCTCCTCGTCAACCCCCAGCCGCCCTACGACCTGCTCGCCGTCCCCACCGACATCCCCCAGGCGACCAACGTCTACGGCTCCGCCCTCACCGTCTGGGGCGACCCCGCCGACCCGGTGCACGACGCCCAGCGCGGCGTCTGCCTGAAGGGCGACGGCGGCTCGCTCGGCAACTGCCCCTCGGGCCTCGCCAAGCGCCCCTTCCTCTTGATGCCGCGCAGCTGCACCGGCTCTCTGCTGACCACGATCACCGCCGACTCCTGGCAGAACCCCGGCAACTTTCTGCCGCCGCAGGAAATGCCCAGCCCCGGCATGAGCGGCTGCGCGGCGCTCGGCTTCGGCCCCGAAATCTCCTCCAAGCCGACCTCCCAGGCCGCCTCCTCGCCCTCGGGCCTTGACTTCGGCCTCGACGTCCACGACGAAGGCCTCGCCAACCCCAACGGGGTGGCCCAGTCCGACATCAAGAAAGCGGTGGTCACCCTGCCCGAAGGGATGAGCGTCAACCCCTCCCAAGGCGAAGGCCTGGGCGCCTGCACGGAGGAAGACTTGGCAAGGGAGACGGCCTCCTCCCAACCGGGCGCAGGCTGCCCCAACTCCTCGAAGATCGGCACGGTCGAAGTCGAAACCCCGCTCTTGGAAGGCGAGATCCTGCGCGGCGCCCTCTTCGTCGCCCAGCCCTACACCAACCGCTTCGGCTCCCTCCTCGCCCTCTACATGACGGTCAAGGACCCCAAGCTGGGGATCTCCCTCGCCCTGGCCGGCAAGGTCGAACCGGACCCCAAAACCGGGCAGCTCACCACCACCTTCGACGATTTGCCCCAGCAGCCCTTCTCCCACTTCAGACTGCACTTCCGCGAGGGCGGCAGAAGCCCCCTGGTCACTCCGCCCGCCTGCGGCGAATACACCACCAAAGCGGTCCTCACCCCCTGGGCCAACCCCACCACCCCCTACACCACCACCTCGGCCTTCAAGGTGATCTCGGGCCCCGACAACGGCCCCTGCCCATCCGGCGGCCTGCCGCCCTTCCATCCGGGCCTGATCGCCGGCACGACCAACAACGCCGCCGGGCGCTTCAGCCCCTTCGACGTGCGCCTCTTCAGAACCGACGCCGAACAGGAGATCACCCGTTTCTCGATCAAGCTGCCCCCGGGCATCGTCGGCAAGCTGGCCGGCATCCCCTTCTGCTCCGACGCGCAGATCGCTGCGGCGAAGGCGAGGAGCGGTCCGCAGGGCGGCCAGGAAGAGCTTGGCGCGTCCTCCTGCCCCGCTGCCTCGCAGATCGGTCGCAGCCTGGCCGGCTCGGGAGTGGGAGGGGAACTGACCTATGTCCCCGGCAAGGTCTACCTTGCCGGGCCCTACCACGGCAGCGCGATCTCGATTGTCGCGATCACCGCCGCCGTCGCCGGGCCCTTCGACCTCGGCACCGTTGTGGTCCGCGAGGCCTTGAAGGTGAACCCCGAAACGGGAGAAGTCTTCATCGACGCCACCGGCTCGGACCCGATCCCCCACATCATCCAAGGGATACCGGTTCACCTCCGCGACATCAGGGTCTATACCGATAGGCCCGAATTCGTCCTCAACCCGACCTCCTGCGAAAGGACATCGACTGCCTCCACGCTCTTGGGAGCGGGGTTGGACTTCGCCTCCGAAGCAGACGACCGCCCGGTCACGGTCTCCACCCCCTTCCAGGCAGCCGACTGCGCCGCCCTTCCCTTCAAGCCCAAGCTCACCCTGAAGCTGGTCGGGGGCACCAAACGCGGAGCGCATCCTGCCCTTCACGCCCACCTCGCCATGAACGGCCTCGGCGAAGCGGGCGTCGCCTTCTCCCAGGTCACCCTGCCCCACTCGGAGTTCATCGAGAACGCCCACTTCAAGACGATCTGCACCAGGGCGCAGTTCAAAGAAGGGAACGGCAACGGGGAACGCTGTCCGGCGGGGAGCATCTACGGTCACGCCAAAGCGGTGACCCCGATCCTCTCCGAACCCCTGGAAGGCCCGATCTTCCTAAGGTCCTCAGAACACCAGCTACCCGACCTGGTCGCCGCGCTTCACGCCGCCGAGATCAACGTCGACCTGGTCGGCAAAGTCGACTCGGTCAACGGCGACCTCAGAAACACCTTCGAAACCGTCCCCGACGCCCCTGTCACCTCGGCCGACTTCAGCTTCGAAGGAAAGAGCAAGGGCCTCTTCGTCAACTCCACCAACCTCTGCAAGGGCGCCCACCGCGCGAAAGTGGACTTCACCGGGCACAACGGCAAGGTCTATGACACGAAGCCGGCTCTGCAGGTGAAGTGCCCGAAGGGTCGCAGGGGGCCCAGGCATCGCAAGCGGGGGCGTTAGGGGGCGGCGATCAAAGCCCAGCGCCGCCAGGCGATGCCGCGGGGGGCGGCCATGCACCGCGCTCGAGCTGAGCTCGCCGAGCGCCTACGGGTCCGCCGGACGGAGATTGAGCAGGCGGTCATGACCCGGGTCCGCGCGATCTCGGACCCCGGCGAGGTGTCTGACCCCAGCTACGCCGAGGGTCTGCGCGCCGCCGTATCGGCCGCGATCGAGCACGGCATGGCCGGAATCGAGGCCGGCGAGCGCACCCCGCCGGTGCCGCCCGCGCTGCTCGCCCAGGCGCGCCTCGCCGCCCGCAACGGGATCGGCCTGGACGCCGTCTTACGCCGCTACTTCGCCGGCTATGCGCTCTTGGGCGACTTCCTCGTACAGGAGGCCGAGGGGGCCGGGATGCGCGCCGGCGAGCTGAAGGGGCTTCTGCGCTCCCACGCGATGCTGCTGGACCGCCTGCTTGCGGCGGTGGGGGAGGAGCACGGCAGGGAGGAGCGATGTAGGTCGGGCTCCGTGGAGCGAAGGCGCGCGGAGTTGATCGAGGGGCTGCTCGCCGGGGAGCTGCTCGACGGCTTAGAGCTTGCCTACGACCTCGATTGCTGGCACCTGGGGGTCGTGGCGTCCGGAAGGGGGGCAACGGCGGCGATCCGCACTCTCGCCCAGGGGATCGATGGGCGGCTTCTCTCAGTCCTCCGTCCGGAGGGCACCCTCTGGGCCTGGCTCGGCACGCGTGTCGCCCTCGACCCGGCGGAGCTAAAGCGAGGCCTTCCCATCTGCGAGGAGGCAAGGCTCGCGATCGCCCTGGGGGAGCCTGTCGAGGGGCTCGCCGGCTGGCGCCTCACACACCGGCAGGCGGCCGCGGCCCTGCCGGTCGCCCATCGAGGTACCGAGCGCGTGGTCCGCTACGCCGACGTCGCCTTGCTGTCCTCGGCGCTTCAGGACGAGTTTCTTGCCGTGTCGCTGCGGCGGCTGTACATGGCGCCGCTCGAAGCCGACCGGGACGGCGGCGAGGTGGCGAAAGAGACCCTGCGCGCCTACTTCGCCGCGGATCGGAACGTCTCCTCTGCCGGCGCCAGCCTGAAGGTCAGCCGCACCACGGTTGCCAGTCGATTGCGAGCGGTGGAGACGGCCATAGGACGCTCCCTCAGCGACTGCGCCGGGGATCTCGAAACGGCGCTGCGCCTGAGCGAGCTGGGCGCTCCAGGTCATGCCCCGGCGCACATTGCAAATCGATGAAAGTCCCTCCCCACACTGGCCACATCGTCGATGCGCACCGCATTGGCATCGGCAAGTCTATCCCGAGGAGATCGCGCCGCACGGCGCGACTTGTTGAATGCAAACTCCGGTCGCCAGTACGGCGGCGGAAGGGGAGATGACAGTGAGACGAATTGGCATGCTGGCTACCGCCGTTTGCGCGGCGCTGGCACTTACGGCGGCGGCAGGAGCCGGGACGGCTTCGGCATCGAAGTTCGTTCCGGAATCAGGAAGTGTCAGCGTTGGAGCCACGAACTATGGACCCATAGGATTCAGTTCATCGTGGAATGAAAATACCTGCTATTCCTCCGAACTCACAGGCGTCGCTTGGAAAACGAGCCAGCTATCTACGTCGACCACCGGTTTCTGGGAATGTACCTATTCCTACACATCGGAAGTGCATATGAACGGATGTAATTTCATCTTCCATCCTGGAGCCGAAGAAAAATCCGGTTACTTCGGCGGCAGCGTCGAAATCGGCCCCAGCAGCTGCGGTCCGATAGTGTTCAGCGGGAAAAGCGGGCTCTGCACGCTGAGCTACTACCCGAAGTCTGGTATCAGCGCCCACTACACCAACATCGGATCAGGATCCACAGCCGAAGTCGAAGTACACCTCGAAGCCACCAATCTCAAAGAGAAGGGCGAAGGGTCGGCGTGTGGTGGTGGCAAAACCGACGAAAAAGGCCACATCAAAGCCGTCTACCTGATTAAGGCACGTAACAGCTCGGGGACTCAGAAGGGAATTCACATCGAAGAACTCCCGTACAACGTGGGTCTGTACATTGCCGGCGAAAAATCAGCAGAAGAAGCCAAACAGCCCAAGTTCAATGCCGAAGAATATTCGGTGATTATTTCAGGCTCTCAAACTGAAGAAAATGTTTTTCAGCTTCCCTCGGCCGGAGAAATACATTGCGAAGCTTGGGTTGGTTCCGGATGGCTGTCGCAAGCAACGTCAGCGCCGGTACTTGCGCCCACGCTCAGCGAATGCGAAGCTATTGGCCGGGCAGCTACGATTCGAACAAATGGCTGTACGTTCGTCTTCCATGTGGCCAATGCCAGCGCGCCCTATACGGGCTCGCAGGAATTGTCCTGTGCGACCGGTAAATCGCTTGAAGCGGTCGCCTATTCCTCGCCGGGAGTCACGCTTTGCACGGTGACTTTGCCGCCTCAGACCATAGGGGTCGTCAGCTACGTCAACAAAGGTACGGGATACGGCCGTTACGTCTCAAGCACGACATCGGGCAGTGAACTCCAGTATTCGGTCAGCGGTGGCAACGGGAGCTGTGGCAAAGAAGGGTCGTTTACTGGCGGAGAGTACGTAGGCGCATTTAAATTGGAAGCAGGAAGCTGAGCTGCGCCTGGTTCACGGGTTCGCTCGGTGGACCATAGGCGCAGGCGTCCTGCTGATTGTGGTCGCGCCCCGGCGAAGCCGGGGCGCGACCTGTTGTACGCCCGGCATGGGCACCAGCTCGGGGCAGGCGGGCTGTCGCTCAGGGAGCAGCGCGCAGGTGGCTGCGGAGCATCTCGTGGAAGGCGGCCACGGTGACCGTGTGGTTGCCGCTCATCGATGCCATTGCCGCCAGGCCGTAGGGTTCTACGGGGCGGGGCTTTATGCCGACAAAGGCCGGCAGGCGGTACCGCAGTGCGGCCCAGTTGGCCCAGAGCCGAGCCGTGCGCCCGTTGCCGTTGGCGAAGGGGTGGATTCGCACCCACTCGCCGTGCAAGACGGCGCAGAGCGAGAGGACCCCGCTCAGCTCGGTCCCAACCGCGGGCTTGACACCGGGCGCGATGGCTTCGTCGAGCGGGATCACGGCCAGCCTCGCCTTTGCCTCGAAGTCATCGAGCGCAGCAGGGACCTGCGCCGAGGGCGTTCCCCGGGAGCGCCCGACCATCACCTCATAGCCCTGCAGCTCGGGGCATTCGGGGTCGGAATCGCGCGGCTCGCCGGCGTAGTAGGGGACCGGCAGGGCCACGTTCGCGTAGAGCCGTCGATGCCAATCCCGTGCCGTCGCGATGCTCGGTTCGTCGCGAGCGGCCGCCTTCGTGCTCATCTCCCGCAGCACACCGGCGGCGTTGGCGAGGATCTGCTGCTCGGAGCCCGGAGGGTCTTCGTTCCAGGGCGTCGGCATCAGGCGCCGAACGCCTCCAGCACGCCATAGGGGTCGGCCGGGTCGGCCGGCTCGACCATGCGTGCCCGCAGGGGGTCCTCGCCGAAGGCCTCGCCCTCGGCGAAGGCCTGGATGTCATCCTCGAGCCGCTCGTCGTTGCGGTATTCGTGCAGCTGGCGAAGGGTCTCGTCCAGATCGTGGCTGACCAGGAGGGCGGCCGCCTCGAGCTCGCGCTCGAGCATCTGCTCGGCAAGGCGGTTCTTCGAGACGCCGAGCTGCTCGGCGACGATTCCGAGCAGCTCATGCGTACGCGGGTTCTGGAACCTCAGTGTGAACTTAGTCGTGCCCACGCTCATGAGATCTCCTTTGCCGTCAAAACAGTAGTCTGCCGTCACAGCGTAGCAGCCGAAAGGCCGCAAAGGCAAAGCTCGCCACGAGACGGCACCGCGATGAGGGCAGGGGAAGAAACGACGCCAGGGCGCTCAGGCGTTACGGACCAGCTCGGCGACGACCTCGCCCGGCCGCTGGCCGCGCTCGGTGGCAATCCGCGTCAGGCGCCTGGCGTCCTCGCCCTCGACCAGGACCTCAATCGAGATCTCCAGGCCCGAACCGGCATCGACGAACTCCAGCTCGGCGTCGGAGATCGCCTCAAGCTCGGCGTCGAAGTCGCCGGGCTCGGGATCGGGGGCGTTGGTCGGAAGCTCTCTCATCGTTCAGCCTCTGGCGAGGATTCTACGCTCGCGCTCCGTCGCCGTCCAGCCGGTGACGATCAGCCAGCTCGTCGGCTCGATCGTCTGCTCGATCACCAGCGTCAGTACCCGACCTCCGTTGGTGCGGCCGATCAACGTTCGCCGCTCGCTGGGCTGGCGCCGAGGCGCCTTTCCGCGCAGGTTCTTGACGATCACGAAGGCGTTGTTCAGAAGCTGTTCGGCCTCCTCCTCGGAGATGTTGCGCGCCCCGAGCTTGGCGAGTGCCGCCTCGGTCGCTCGAACTTGGCTGATCGTCCTGGCCATGCCCGGATCGTAGTAACCCTCAAGGCGTCCATCGCTGCCCTCGCGGTCGCAATCCGAAAATGCCGAGGCCACCTCGCGGCGGCCGCGGCCCGACCAGCACCCTGAGCGGGAACTGCAGGGCGAAGGGGTAGATCAGGGCAGGAGCTCCAGGGCCTCGACATGTGCGGGACGCACGGTCGCGAAGTGCCTGTGGTCGAGGGTTGCCAGCTTGGGCTCTACGAGCCGCTCGGCAAGGGCCAGCACGCTGGCGTCCACCACCCCGAGGCGAAGGTCCGCGTAGGTGCTCTGAAGCTCGTGGCAGCGCTTCAGGTCGCCGTGCGTGGGGCTCTGCACGCTGTAGGCGCCTCGGAGCACGTCCTCGAGGAAGGCGAGCCAGACATCCGCGGTGAGCCGCTCGTGGCACCAGTAGTCCAGCTCCGAGAGGACCAGCTCGGGCACGATCAGGTCCTCGCGTGAGTTGGAGATCAGGCCGGCGCAGGGCTTGTGGTCTGGGTCGGCCGTGTCGAGCGCCGCGAGCAGCGGGCCGGTGTCGAGGATCAGGGCCACTTACGCCGGCGGGCGGGCGACCGGATCGGCGGTCGTCCGCGCCGCGCTCAATCCGTCGCTGGAGCGCCCCATCCCAACCCGTGGGCGATGCACCCGCCTGATCGCGATCGCCTTCTCCTCGACCGCCTCGGCGAGCAAGGCGCTCAGGCTGCCCCCCCGCCGGCGCGCCTCGGCCTCGAGAGTGGCGAGCGCGTCCGCATCGGCGCTTACTGTCGTCCTGCGATTCATGATGCATGATGCTAGCACCAGCCAAGGATGTCGTGAGCTTCAGCTCAGCGTCCCGGCCCGGCCTCGCATTCGTGCGAGCGGCCGATGCCCTGCCCGCCGTCGCAGTAGTCGAAGCCCGGCCCGCCGTAGAGCTGGTCGCTGCCGGGCCCGCCGAAGAGGCGATCGTCCCCTCCTTCGCCGTGGCAGCCGTCGCTGCCGCCGCCCATCAGGCATTCGTCTCGGCCGGGGCCGCCCCAGCAGCCGTCGCTGCCGCCCTCCATCTTGCAGATGTCGTTGCCCGGCCCGCCGATGCAGTCGGTGTTGACCTGGGCGGCGATGCAGGTGTCGTCACCGCCGCCGCCCACACAGCGGTTGCGCGCCGTGCCCTGCGGGTAGCAGGTGTCGGCCTCGGAGTTGCCGATCAGCTTGTCCGAGCCCGAGCCGAGATAGGCGGTGAGCGGCACCGGAAGCGGATCGAGGACTTCGACCATGTCGTTGGAGGGGCCTGTTTCGACGACCACCGAGGAGGCTTCCGCGAGCCGGCAGGTGGCGCCGCCGTAGCCGCGCGCGAGGCGGCAGCCGGCCGGCCTCTCCCCAGCCAGGCGGCCGTTGACGAGCAGCTGTGAGCCGCTGACGGTGAGGCGCAGGTGCGAGCCGGAATCGGCGCCGTGGATGACGATGATCCCGCCCCGCGGCGAGGCCGAGCTGCTCAGCCCAAGGCAGAGGAACGCCGTGGCGCCGAGGAGGAGAAGTGCGCGACCCGAGCTCAAAATCCGTCGCGATGCTAGCGAAGGCAGTCGGGCCCGAGCCGTAGCTATTCGCCGAGCAGCTCGTCGAAGCGCAGCGCCGCTCGGGTCGGCAGGACGAAGGTCTCGCTGCTGTGCAGAAGTCCCGTCCCGTCCAGGTCGCGCACCGCCCGTTCGACCGCGTCGCGCTCGCCGAAGGCGTCCTCGCCGCCCGCGATCTCGCGAACCAGCTCTTCGACCGTGACGGCGGTGGGGTGGAGGGCGAGGACGTGCTGGAGGACGGCGGACTCGATCGCCCTGTCCTCGGCGCGGGTGCTGCGGATGTCGTCGCTTTGCTCCACGGCTACCTATATAAGGGCCTGGTCAGCCTTTCTCTCCCCCCGGCGAGCGATTTTTCTTCGCCGGGTCCCTGGTCGTGGCCAGCGCCGAGCGGGCCCACTTGGACCTGATGGCAGGGCGGTAGAAGTGCTGGGTCGAGCCGCGGACCTTCTCGGTGCGCACGAGCTTCACCGCTTTGCATTCGGCCAGGACCCTGACGTGGTAGCTCAGCGCGCTGAGCGGCTCGGAGAGGCTGGCGGCGAGCTCCAGCGGGCTGACATCGCCGCCCTGTCGAATCATCTTGCGCAGGACGCGCCGGCGCAGCGGGTGCCCGAGGGCGGTGAACAGATCGTTTGCCTTGTCGCGCTGAGGGCTTGCCATGTGGCGAGCAATATAGAGCAAACGAAATCTATTGTCTGCCAGACAAGTACTATCCGCCCTCGCGGACGCCTCCCATCTCGGTGAAGACGGCGGTCGGGCCCCCCTCGCTGCGCTGCTCGTCGGCGATCACGTGCGAGACCGCGTTGATCAGCGCCAGGTGGGTGAAGGCCTGGGGGAAGTTGCCCAGATGCTGCCCGCTCGGCGCGTCCAGCTCCTCGGCGTAGAGGTCGAGCCAGCCGGCTGCCTCCAGCAGCCGCTCGCAGAGCGCCCGCGCCCGGGCGGCCTCGCCGATCTCCGAGAGCGCCGAGACGAGCCAGAAGGAGCAGATCAGGAAGGTGCCCTCCTCGCCACTGAGGCCGTCGTCGGTTTCGTCGACCTTGTAGCGCAGGACGAGGCCGTGCTGGGTCAGCTCGTCGCGCGATCGCCTCGACCGTCGCCCGCACGCGCGGGTCGTCGGCGGGCAGGAAGCGCAGCAGCGGGATCAGCAGGGTGGAGGCGTCGAGCGCGTCGGTCTCGTAGTGCTGGCGGAAGACGCCGTCGCGCACGCCGCGGTCGAGGATCTCCTCGCGCATCCGCTCGGCTTCCCGCTCCCACTCGGCGGCGAGCTCGTCGATGCCGAAGCTGCGGGCGAGGCGGGCGCCGCGGTCGACCGCGACCCAGATCATCAGCTTCGAGGAGACGTAGTGCCGGGGCTCCCCGCGCGACTCCCAGATCCCCTGGTCGGGGTGCGGCCAGGCGGCGATCGCCGCTTCCACCTGGTAGCGGATCAGCTGCCGGTCGGCCGGCGTGCCACTTCCGCGCAGCGCCTTCTCGTGCAGGTAGATCGAGTCGAGCAGGGCCCCCCAGACGTCGTTTTGGCGCTGGTCGAAGGCGCCGTTGCCGATCCGCACGGGGCGGGCGCCGCCGTAGCCGCCGAGGTGGTCGAGCGTGCTCTCGCTGAGGTCGCGCTCGCCACCGATCCCGTACATGATCTGCAGGTCGGGGTGGTCCTTGCAGACATCGAGGATGAAGCGCATGAAGTCGCGCGCCTCCTGGTCGAAGCCGAGCGTGTGCAACGCCCAGAGGCTGAAGGTCGAGTCGCGGATCCAGCTGTAGCGGTAGTCCCAGTTGCGTTCGCCGCCGGGAGTCTCGGGCAGCGAGGTCGTCGCGGCGGCGAGGATCGCGCCGCTCGGCGCGTAGGTGAGGCCCTTGAGGACCAGCGCCGAGCGCTGCAGGTGCACGCGCCAGGGGTGGTCCGGGAAGTCGCCGGCGCGCAGCCACTGGCGCCAGAACTCTTCGGTCGAGTCGAGCCGCTCCAGCGCCTCGGGTGCGCTGCGCGGGCCGCCCAGCTCGCCGTCGCCCCAGGTGACAGCGACGAAGCCGGTCTCGTCCTCGCGCAGCCTCATCGTGCCGCGGGCGGCGCCGTCGGCGACCGTCAGCTCCATGTCGCTGGTCAGGTGCAGCTCGGTGCCGTCGCTAGCGCGGGCGCGCGCCTCGCCCAGCTCGCCGCCGCTCCAGCTCGCCGCCTCGGCCCCGTAGGCGAAGCGGGGCAGGCACTCCATCTCCATCTCGACCTCGCCGTCGACGCAGGTGACCAGCCTCAGCAACGAGTTGTCGGCCTCGTGCGCAGTCCGTGGCTTGCCGTCACTGCCGCCCTCGGGCGCCCACTCGCCGATCGAGAGCAGGTCGTGGGTGACGACCCAGCCGGTGTCGGTGACCCAGGTCGTCTCGACCACCAGCGTGCCGGGCTCGTAGCGGCGGCTGATCGGCACGATCACCCTGCGTGGCGCCAGCTTGAAGTGGCCGGCGCCACGGTCGAGCACGGCGCCGAAGGCGCTGGGAGAGTCGAAGCGGGGGAGGCAGAGCCACTCGATCGTGCCGTCGTAGGAGACGAGCGCGCTGGTGTGGCAGTCGGAGAGGAAGCCGTAGCCGCCGATCGGCGGGAAGCGAGGGTCGGTGGCGCTCACGGCCGTGCCAAGCTACCACCGTGAGCAGCGTCCTCCTTGCCCACGTCGCCGGCGTCTTCGCCCCGATCGAGGTCTTCCCGATCACGATCGGCGGCGTCGCCTACTGGGCTCGGGCACGGACGCTCTCCTGGGACGGGCGGCCCGTGCCGCTCTGGCGCCAGCTCTGCTTCGGCGGCGGCCTGCTGACGATCTCGATCGCCCTCTTCAGCCCGATCGGCCACATCGCCGACGAGCTGGTGATCGCCCACATGGTCGAGCACCTGCTGATCGGCGACATCGCGACGCTGCTGCTCGTCCTCGGCCTGACCAGGTCATTGCTGCAGCCGATCCTCGCGATCCGCTTCTTCAACCGCCTCCAGGTCCTCACCCACCCGGCGGTCGCCTTCCCGCTCTGGGCGCTCAACTTCTACCTCTGGCACGTGCCGGCGATCTACGACGCCGCCTACGGCACGGCGCCGATCCACGCGCTCGAGCACACCACCTTCATCTTCTTCGGCTGTCTGATGTGGATGCCGATCTTCGGCCCGCTGCCGAAGCCGCGACTGGTTCAGCGCCGGCTGGAAGGTCGCCTACGTGATCGCCGTGCGTTTTGCCGGCGCGATCCTCGGCAACGTGCTGATGTGGTCGGGGACGGTGCTCTACCCGATCTACCGCCCCGGTGAGCGCTACTGGGGCATCTCGCCGCTCGCCGACCAGAGCACCGCCGGCGTGGTGATGATGATCGAGGGCACCTTCCTCGCCCTCGGTGTTCTCGCCTGGGTCTTCTTCGAGGTCGCCCGCGAGGGGACCGAGAAGCAGCGCCTGCTCGACCTCGCCCGCGACCGCGGCTTCGCCCTCGACGAGCAGCGCGCCCAGCGCGCCGTCGCCGCCGGCCATGGAGCCCGGCTGGAGGAACGGATCGTCGGCGGGGACCATGCTTAGGGCCCGGGCCTGGCTCGTCACCGGCCCGCTCGGCCGCGGCGCCGCCTTCGCGATCGACTTCGCGATCGCCCTGCGCACGAGTCGCCGCCACTCACGCTGACTGCGCACTTGACCACACTATGGTGGGGTAAACCCCACAGTCAGCCAGTGGGTTAGGGTGCTGCGTTCTTGAAGACTGTCGTCACAGAGCTGCCCGACTCGCGCGCGCGGGTCGAGGTGGAGGTTCCCGCCGAGCAGGTCGATCGCGGCATGCAGCGAGCCGCCCGCAGCCTGGCGAAGGAGATGCGCCTGCCGGGCTTCCGCAAGGGCAAGGCGCCGCCGGCGCTGGTGATCCAGCGGCTCGGCTTTGGCGCCGTCTTCCAGGAGGCGATCCGCGAGGCGTTGCCGGAGTGGTACGAACAGGGGCTGCTCAGCTCCGGGATCAGCCCGGTGGGCGATCCCGACATCGAGATCGTCTCCTCCCCCGAGGCGGAGGGCGAGCCGCTCAGCTTCAAGTTCGAGATCGGCGTCCGGCCCAAGGCCACGCTGGGCGAGTACAAGGGGCTGGAGGTCGGTCGGGCCGAGGCGGAGCCGAACGACGAGATCGTCGACCGCGAGATCGAGCGGATCCGCGAAGGCTTCGCCAAGCTGGAGCCGGTCGAGCGGGCCGCCGCTGACGGCGACGTGCTGCTGATGGACTTCGAGGGCATTGTCGACGGCAAGGCCTTCGAGGGCGGCAAGGCTGCCGACTACCTGCTCGAGCTAGGCAGCGGGCAGCTGATCGAGGGCTTCGAGGAGCAGCTCGGCGGCGTCTCCGCCGGCGAGCAGCGCGCGGTCGAGGTCACCTTCCCCGAGGACTACCAGGCCGAGCAGCTTGCCGGCCAGGACGCCGTCTTCACGGTCGACGTCAAAGAGGTGCGCGAAAAGGTCCTGCCCGGGCTCGACGACGACTTCGCCTCCGAGGCCTCGGAGTTCGACACCCTCGAGGAGCTGCGCGCCGACATCGGCAAGCGGGTCGCCGAAGCGGTCGACGAGCGCGCCGAGCAGGACTTCCGCGTCGCCGCGGTCGACGCCGCCGTCGACGCGGCCACCGTCGAGATGCCCGACGAGCTCGTCGCCGCCCGCGCGGCGGAGCGCTGGGACCGGGTCGAGCGCCAGCTGGCGGGGCGCGGGATGAGCGGTGAGACGTTCCTGCAGATGCAGGGCAAAACCCGCGAGGAGGTGCTCGAGGAGTCCAAGCCCGACGCCGAGCGCGAGCTCAAGCGCGAGGCGGTGCTGGCGGCGATCGCCGAGGCCGAGGCGATCGAGGTCTCCGACGAGGAGATGGTCGAGGCGCTGGAGCACTCGGCCGAGCACGAACGCACGACGCCCGAGAAGCTGCTCGACCGCCTGCGCGAGAACGGCCGCGACGCGATGATCCGCGAAGACATCCAGGTGCGCAAGGCGATCGATGTCGTCGCCGAGTCGGCGAAGCCGATCCCGCTCGAGCAGGCCGAGGCGCGCGAGAAGATCTGGACGCCGGAGAAGGAGAAAGAGGAGAAGGCCGAGCTGTGGACGCCAGGCGACGATTGAGCGTGCGGCGAGCCCGCCGGGCGCCTTCTATAGAGTGCCGAGCATGAGCCCTCTGGTTCCGATGGTGGTCGAGCAGACCTCGCGCGGCGAGCGCGCCTTCGACATCTACTCGCGCCTGCTGGGCGAGCGGATCGTCTTCCTCGGCACGCCGGTCACCGAGGACATCGCCAACCTGATCGTGGCCCAGCTCCTGCACCTGGAGTCCGAGGACCCCGACAAGGACATCAGCCTCTACATCAACTCGCCCGGCGGCTCCGTCTACGCCGGCCTGGCGATCTACGACACGATGCAGTTCATCAAGCCCGACGTGCAGACGATCTGCGTCGGCATCGCGATGAGCATGGGCGCGCTGCTGCTGGCCGGCGGCGCCGCCGGCAAGCGGATGTCGCTGCCGAACTCGAAGATCCTCATCCACCAGGTCTCCTCCGGCTTCGAGGGCCAGGCGACCGACATCGAGATCCACGCCAAGGAGATCATCGACGTCCGCACGCCGCCTCGACGAGATCCTCGCCAAGCACACCGGCCAGCCCTTCGAGAAGGTCACCAAAGACACCGAGCGCGACTACTTCATGAGCGCTGAGGAAGCCAAGGAGTACAACCTCGTCGACCGCGTCATCGAGCACCACTGAGCGTGGCGGGGGGCGGCGATCCCGGCAGGGGTTCCGCTTAACTTTTTCGGTGGACACGCTGGTTGCTGGCGCCGCAGGGAAACGCCGAAAAAGTACAAGACGCTTCACCCCTGCCGGGATCGCTGCCCTGCTCGTTGCGCTGGTCCTCTTGACTCCGACCGCCTCTGCAAGAAGCTTGGTCCGGGATGGGGGTACGAGCTACTTCGACCACGTCTTTCCGGTTCAGGGGCCGCATGGGACGCGGGGGGCTATTGGGGAATTTGGGGCGCCGCGGAGTGGGGGGCGTACCCATGAGGGGTTCGACATCGTTGCCGCCTGTGGGACGCCGCTTGTGGCGGTGCGCAATGGCCGGGTGCTGCGCACGGGCTATGACCCGGTGCTCTACGGCAGCTACCTGCTGATCCACGGCGAAGGGGAGGACCGCAGCTACTTCTACGCCCACATGCCCCGCCCGGCGCTGGTCCACGAGGGCGAACGGGTCTGGACCGGTGAGCCGGTCGGCTTCGTCGGCGAGACCGGCAACGCGATCACGGTCGGCTGCCACCTCCACTTCGAGATCCACGTCCACGGCGTCCCCATAGACCCCGAGCCCTATCTGAGGCGCTGGGACGCCTATAGCTAACCGGGGCAACGCGGTTCCGCGTACCAGAAGTTTCAGATCGGCACACCCGACGCATCACGGGCGCGGATGTTCCTGGGACGGTCTCGCTGTGCGACGAAGGCAGCTGTCAGAGCAGATGGTCCTGAATGGCGTGGCGCTCAAGCGAAATACCCAAGCCTTCGAGCAGGTGATCGCTGTCGTCGACCGGATCGAAAAGCAACTTGGCGAACACAAGCAACTGGTCGAGGAGAACGAGGTACTCATTCGCGGTATGACCCAGCGCAATGAAAAGGCTGTTCAGGACCTACTTCGCCGTGATGCAAAGTTCGCCGAGGAAATGGCCCAGCACATGGATGTCACGTCGACGAACCTCCGCGAAATCCTCGGGGAGATGAGAGCTCAGAGTCAGGCCATTTTCATTCTCATCGATCGGTCTCCGCCACCGTGAGATCTGTCAGAATTGCGCAATGATGGGAAATCTTTTGTCTGTATTCAATAGACGTAATGATGGTTTGATGCGCAGTAACCGTGAAGCCTTCGAACGCCATACGAAGGCGTTCGAAGGCTTGATGGCGGCGTTTGATCGCCTCGAGGAGCATTTCGAGTTGGCAAGCCAGAAAGCCGCCAGGCGCCGGGAGACCAATCGACAAGCCGACCAAATGCTGGTTGCGCTCAGGAAGAAAACTGACGAGATGCTTCGCGAGATGGAGGCCCGCAATCGCTCGCTTGCGCGCCGTTCGGATGAGCGCCTTGCGGAGTTGAAGGCCGGATGTGCGGCTTCGAGGGTACGACGCCGCGAATTGTTGGAAAAGGCGGATCGTCTGCGGCCTCCCGCCGAAGCCGCTTGACGGGCTACAGCCCCAGCTCGTACTCGATCCATTCGCTGCGCTCGGCGCCGGTTGAGTCGTAGAGGCGCTGGGCGGTCTCGTTGTCGGGGGCGGTGGCCCACTCGAGGTGGTGGGCGCCGCGCTTGCGGGCTACGGCTGCGCTGGCTTCGATCAGGGCTCGGCCGAGGCCTTGGCCACGGCTTGCCGGGTCGACGTAGAGGTCGTTCATCAGCACCGTCTCGGCCGGGACGAGCGAGGTGAAGTGCCAGTAGAGGCAGGCGTAGCCGAGCGGCTCGCCGTCGCGCCAGGCGCCGAGCAGCATGCCGTCGTCGCTGGGAGCGATGAAGCGGGAGAAGAAGGCGCGGTTGCGCTCGTCGTCGATCTGCTCGACCTCGTAGAAGCGCTGGTAGGCGGCGATCAGGGGGAGCAGCCGCTCGAACTCCGCTTGGCTTACAGGCTCGACGCGTAGGTCTATCGGCACGCGTCAAAGATAAGACAGCGGCCAATCGGCGCGGTGATCGCCGGTTGCCCTGGTCCGTGTCGATTGGCCGCGCCTGGTACTTCGCGGTCACGGGGAGGGGACGGGCGTCGCGCGCAGTAAACGACCGCACTGACAGGGCCGGCTTGCACCTCCCTCTAAGCTTTGGAGCGCGAGCCGGTAGGCAACCATTGCCCCAAGGAGGGGATTCCGCTGGCACGGCCCACAGACTCGAACGAGCAACTCCTCTGCAGCTTCTGCGGCAAGTCGCAGCGCCAGGTCAAGAAGTTGATCGCCGGACCCGGCGTCTACATCTGCGACGAGTGCATCGACCTCTGCAACGAGATCATCGACGAGGAGCTGACCCCGCCTGCCGCGGTCGAACTCGAGAACCTGCCGAAGCCGCGCGAGATCCACGAGGTCCTGCAGGAGTACGTGGTCGGCCAGGAGGCCGCCAAGCGCGCCCTCTCGGTCGCCGTCTACAACCACTACAAGCGCGTCCAGATGTCCCAGACCGAGGACGCCGAGGTCGAGCTGCAGAAGTCGAACATCATGATGCTGGGGCCGACCGGCTGCGGCAAGACGCTGCTCGCCCAGACCCTCGCCCGCATCCTCAACGTGCCCTTCGCGATCGCCGACGCGACCGCGCTGACCGAGGCCGGCTACGTCGGCGAGGACGTCGAGAACATCCTCCTCAAGCTGATCCAGGCCGCTGACTACGACGTCAAAAAGGCCGAAACGGGGATCATCTACATCGACGAGATCGACAAGATCGCCCGCAAGGCCGACAACCCGTCGATCACCCGCGACGTCTCCGGCGAAGGCGTCCAGCAGGCGCTTTTGAAGATCCTCGAGGGGACCACCGCCTCGGTGCCGCCGCAGGGCGGGCGCAAGCATCCGCACCAGGAGTTCCTCACTATCGACACGACCAACATCCTCTTCGTCTGCGGCGGTTCCTTCGCCGAGCTCGATCAGGTGATCGAGAGGCGCGTCGGCGACCGCGGGGTCGGTTTCGGCGCCGCGATCTCCTCGCGCGAGAACAAGGACACCGGCGAGTGGTTCGAGCAGGTGCTGCCCGAGGACCTGATGGAATACGGCCTGATCCCGGAGTTCATCGGCCGCCTCCCGGTCGTCACCGCGATCCACCAGCTCAGTCGCGACGACCTGGTCACGATCCTGACCGAGCCGCGCCACGCATTGACCAAGCAGTTTCAGCGCTTCTTCGAGTTCGACGACATCGAGCTGGTCTTCGCCGAGGACAGCCTCGAGGCGATCGCCAACAAGGCGCTCGAACGCGAGACCGGCGCCCGCGGCCTGCGCTCGATCCTCGAGGAGACGCTGCTCGACGTCCAGTTCGAGCTGCCCTCGCGCCGCGACGTGACCAAGTGCGTCGTCACCAAGGAGACGATCGAGCAGAACCGCCGCCCGACCCTCGTTACCGAGGCGGCGCCGCAGGACATCGGCGGGGTCGCGGACGAACTGAGCGAGGAATCGGCTTAGACTCGGCGCTCGTGAACGAGCGCCGCCAGAACCTCGAGCAGAAGACCCGTTACGACCCGACTGAGGTCGAGGGGCGGATCTTTGCGGAATGGATGGAGGCGGGGTACTTTCATCCGCCCGCTGAGGGGACGCCCGCGGAGAACTTCTCGGTTGCGATTCCGCCGCCCAATGTGACCGGGGCGCTGCATATGGGGCATGCCCTGAATGGGTCGATGCAGGATGCGTTGGTGCGGATGAACCGGATGCGGGGGCGCAACTCGCTCTGGATCCTGGGGACCGACCATGCCGGGATCGCGACGCAGTCGGTGGTGGAGAAGATGCTGCGGGCCGAAGGGGTTTCGCGCCATGACCTCGGGCGCGAGGAGTTCGTCAGGCGGGTCTGGGAGTGGCGCGAGGAGTACGGCTCGCGGATCGTCGAGCAGTACAAGCGGCTTGGCGCCTCCTGCGACTACGAGCGCGAGCGCTTCACCCTCGACGAAGGCTACGTGAAGGCCGTCTACCGCGTCTTCAAGCGGCTCTTCGACAAGGGCTACATCTACCGCGACAACTACATGGTCAACTGGGACCCGGGCTCGCACTCGGCGATCTCCGACCTCGAGGTCGAGAACCGCGAGGTTGAGGACACCCTCTACTCGATCGACTATCCGGTCGAGGGCTCCGACCGGGTCCTCACCGTCGCCACGGTGCGCCCGGAGACGATGCTGGCCGACACCGCCGTCGCAGTGAATCCCGAGGACGAGCGCTACGCCGACCTGGTCGGCGAGCACTGCGTCCTACCCCTCGTCGGCCGCCGCCTGCCGATCATCGCCGACGAGCACGTCGACCCCGAGTTCGGCACCGGCGCGCTGAAGATCACCCCCGGCCACGACCCCAACGACTTCGAGATCGGCCGCAAGCACGGCCTCGAGGAGATCGTCGCGATCGGCCCCGACGGGCGGCTGACCGAGGAGGCGGGGGAGAGGTTCGCCGGCATGACCGCGGCCGAGGCCCAGGAGGCGGTGGTCGCCGCCCTGCGCGACCAGGGCGCCCTCCGGGCCGAAGAGCCCTACACCCACTCGGTCCCCTTCTCGCACCGCTCGGGGGAGCGGATCGAGCCGCTGATCTCGCTGCAGTGGTTCTGCCGCATGGACGAGCTGGCGGCGCCGGCGATCGAGGCGGTCGAGAGCGACCGGGTCCGCATCGCCCCGGCCCAGTGGAAGCGCGTCTACCTCGACTGGATGCGTGAGATCCGCCCCTGGTGCATCTCGCGCCAGCTCTGGTGGGGGCACCGGATCCCGGTCTGGTACTGCGACCCCTGCGAGGAGGTCTTCGTCGCCGAGGATCCCGCGCACGCCCCCGAGCGCTGTGGCGCCTGCGGCGGCGAGCTGCGCCAGGAGTCCGACGTGCTCGACACCTGGTTCAGCTCGGCGATCTGGCCTTTCGCCACGCTCGGCTGGCCCGACGACACGCCGGAGCTGCGCGCCTTCTACCCGACCAGCTTCCTGACCACGGCGCGCGAGATCCTCTTCCTCTGGGTCGCGCGGATGATCATGACCGGGCTTGAGTTCGCCGGGGACGTCCCCTTTCGCGACGTCTACGTGCACTCGGTGATCCAGGCCCGCGACGGGCGGCGGATGTCGAAGAGCCTTGGCACCGGGATCGACCCGCTCGACGAGATCGACGTGCACGGCGCCGACGCCCTGCGCTTCGGCCTGCTGGCGATGTCCTCGACCCAGGACGTGCGCTACTCCGACGCCAAGGTCCAGCAGGGCCGCGACCTCGCCAACAAGCTCTGGAACGCGAGCCGCCTGATCCTTCTAAACGCCGCCGACGGGACTGAAAGCGGAGATATAGACCGCTTTCAGTCCCGTCGGCCTGAGGACCGCTGGATTCTTTCGCGGATGGAGCGGACGATCGGCTCGGTCACCGGGAAGCTCGACGAATACGACTTCGCCCACGCCGCCCAGGAGGCCTACTCCTTCTTTTTCTCGGAGCTCTGCGACTGGTACCTGGAGATCGTCAAGCCACGGCTCTACGAAAACGAGGCCGAGGTCTCGGCCAGCCTGCTCTGGGTGCTGGAGCGCACGCTCGCCCTCCTGCATCCGCTGATGCCCTTCGTTACCGAGGAGGTCTGGTCCTACCACCCTTCGCGCGAGGGGCATCTCGCGGTGCACCCGTTCCCCGTGGTCGAGGAGTCGCTCTTCGACCCCGAAGCCGAGGTCGAGGTGGAGCGTGGGATCGAGCTAACCCGGCGCCTGCGCACCTGGCGCGAGCTGGTCGAGGCGCCCGCCGCGAGCCGGCTCTCGGCGCGATTCGAGGGGGAGCCGCCGCCGGAGTTCGTCGGCCGCCTCGCTCGCTTCGAGTTCGGCGCCGATGGCGGAGACCCGATCGCCGCGATCGGCGCGGTCAAGGTGCTCGCCTCGGCCGAGATCGACGCCGAGGCGGTTGCGGGCCGCTTGGAGAAGCGCCGCGAGGAGCTGCGCTCGGAGATCGCCCGCGCCGAGGGCAAGCTCGCCAACGAGAAGTTCGTCGCCCGCGCCCCGGCTGAGCTGGTCGCCGACGAGCGAGCCAAGCTCGAGCGCCACCGGGCCGAGCTCGAGGAGCTCGCCGAATAGACCCGCAGGCCTACCTCGACTCCCTGCAGCCGGTCGGCTGGAAGCTCGGCCTGGAGCGGATGCACCGGCTCAGCACCGCGCTAGGGCTGCCCCAGCACCGCTTCGCCTCGATCCACGTCGTCGGCACCAACGGCAAGTCCTCGGTGACCCGGATGGTCGCGGCCCTGCTGGAAGCGCACGGGCTCAGGGCGGGCGCCTGTGTCTCGCCCCACCCGCTGCGCTGGTCCGAACGGGTGCTGATCGGTGGTGAGGAGATCGGCTCCGGGGAGTTCGCCGCCGCGGTCGCGCGGACCGAGCAGGCGGCCGAGACCGTCAACCGCAGCCTCGAGCCGGGCGACGCGGTGACCCAGTTCGAGGTTGCCACCGCGGCCGCCTTCGTCGCCTTCGCCGCGGCCAGGGTCGAGGTCGCGGTCGTCGAGGCCGGGCTGGGGGGGAGGCTGGACGCGACCAACACGATCCCCTCGCGAGTCACGGTGCTGACCTCGATCGGCCTCGACCACACCGCCTGGCTGGGCGAGACCGAGCTCGAGATCGCCGCCGAGAAGCTTGCCGTGCTGCGCGATCACACGACCTTGGTCCTCGGCCGGCTCAGCCCGGAGGTCGCGGCGTTGGCCGAGCGCACCGCAGCGGAGCGCGGCGCTAAGCCGATCGTCGCTCCCGAGGATCCCGGCGAGGGGATCGAGCTGCGCGCCGCCGGGCGCTTCCAGCGCCGCAACTTCGCCCTCGCCCGCGCCGCCGCCGAGGCCTTCCTCGGCGAGCTCGACTCGGATCGGGTTGCCGAGGTCGCCGCCACACTCACGGTTCCCGGTCGGCTCGAGCACGTCGGCGAGGACCCGCCGACCTTCCTCGACGCCGCCCACAACCCCGACGGCGCCGCTGCGCTGGCCGAGGGGTTGGCCGAGATCGCCGGTGAGCGGCCGGTCGTCGCCTGCCTGGCCGCGCTCGGCGACAAGGACGCCGAGGCGATGATCCACGCCCTGGCGCCGGCGCTTCGCCGGGTCGTCTGCACCGAGCTCGACCCTGCCGCCTTACAGTCACGGGGCCTGCCGGGCGTCGCATCCCACAGCGCCGCGAAACTCGCCCGGGCCTGCGAGCGAGCCGGCCTTGCCGCCGAGCAGGAGCCGGATTTCAGCGCGGCGGTGCGCCGCGCCCGGGCGCTGGCCGCCGAGCTGCCCGGCGGCATCCTCCTCGTCACCGGATCCCACTACGTCCTGGCGCCCGCCCGTGTCGCCTTGCGCCTGTGCGAGGATTCGGCCGATGGGTAACTCGAAAAGCGCCGGTTCCGAACTGCTCTCGATGATGGCTCTTGTCGCCGCCGTCGTCGCCGCTGTGATCCTCGTCTTCTTCGGCCTCGGCTACCTCTTCGGCAGCCTGTTTCTCTAGCGCCCATCCGACTTTGACCACACTGGGCGGGGGTCAAAGTCGGATGCGAGGGTTCGGGAGCCCGGCGGCGAAGTAGACTGCCGCTCCCCTCTCCGGGCTCCCAGCCATGGCACTAGCGATCTTCGGCATCAACAACAGCGGTCTCAATCTGGCCGCGACGCTCTTCGTCCTGATGATCGTCGTCGTCTGGCTTGCCCTGATCGTCTACACCTACTTCGACGCCAGGCGCCGCATCTCCGACCCTTTCCTGATCGCCTGCGCGACGATCGGCTCCTTCTTCCCCTACATCGGCACCGCCGTCTACGCGATCGTCCGCCCGCCCGAGTTCCTCGAGGACGCCCACGAACGCGAGCTGGAGATCAAGGCGGCCGAGCTGCGCGTCCGCCAGCTGACCGAGGCCTCCTGTCCCAAATGCGAGTACCCGGTCGAGAAGAACTACCTGCGCTGCCCGAAATGCCGGCAGCGCCTCAAGGACCCCTGCCCGAAGTGCGGCAAGCCGGTCGACCCGCGCTGGGCCCTCTGCCCGTACTGCGAACACACGCTGGCCGAGCGCCCACGCCGGCAGAAGCCCAAGGCCGAGGGACGCTCGAAACGGGAAGCGCGCCCGCAGCGCGAGGAGCGCCCCAAGCAGCGCTCCGCGCCCAAGGCCGAGGAGCCGGTGCCCGAGAGGGAGGCCGAGACCGCACCGCCCAAACGACCCCAAAGGAGCCCCGCACGTGAGCCGGACGCTGATCCTCGTAAAGCCTGACGCCTTCCAGCGCGCCCTGACCGGCGAGGTGATCGCCCGCTTCGAGCGCAAGGGCCTGCGGATCGCGGCGCTGAAGACGATGCGCGCCGACGAGCCGATCGCCAACAAGCACTACGAAGAGCACACCGAGAAGCCCTTCTTCGGCGAGCTGGTCTCCTTCATCACCGGCGGTACCCTGGTCGCGATCGTCTTCGAGGGCCACGAAGCCGTCGCGGCGGCACGCCAGCTGATCGGGGCGACCAACCCGGTCGAGGCTGCGCCGGGATCGATCCGCGGCGACTTCGCGCTCGAGGTGACCTACAACATGGTTCATGGCTCCGACTCGGATGAGTCGGCAGAGCGCGAGATCGAGATCTGGTTCCCAGAGCTGTCTTGAAGGTAGTTCTCGCTTCCGGCTCGCCGCAGAGGGCCGAAATTCTGCGGAAGCTTGGGGTGGAGTTCGATGTCGTCGTCTCCGGCGTGGCGGAGTTGACCGGTGGCGATCCCGAGGTCGAGGTGCTCGAGAACGCTCGGCTGAAGGCCCGGGCGGTAGCGCGGGATGGCATCGTCATTGCCTGCGACACCGATGTTGTGCTCGACGGCAAGGCGCTGGGCAAGCCTGGCGGTGCAGCCGAGTCTCGGGCTTACCTGGATCGGATGTCGGGCCGGGAGCACGAGGTTCTGAGCGGCCTGGTCGTCCTCGTCGATGGGGAGGAGCGGAGCGGGTTGGACCGCACGACCGTTGTCTTCAAGCAACTCAGCGATGCCGAGAAGGAACGTTACGTCGCCTTTGGCGAGTGGGAGGGGCGCTCTGGGGGGTACGCGATCCAGACGCTTGGCTCGACCCTGGTCGAGCGGGTCGAAGGGAGCGTCTCGAATGTGGTCGGCCTGCCGGTCGGCCTGCTCTTCGAGCTGGCGCCGGAGCTGTTCTCAGCTGCGTAGCGAGAGTGCTTGATCCTGGTGCTCAAGGAGCATGTCGGCAATCTCGGGGTCGAAGTGGCTGCTCCTTCCCTCCTTGAGCACGCCGATGGCTTTTCTGACCGGCATCGCCGGGCGGTAGCAGCGGTCGCTGAGCAAAGCGTCGAAGACATCTGCGACGGCGACGATTCGTCCGACCAGCGGTATCCCTTCACCACTGAGCCCCCGTGGGTAGCCGCTGCCGTCGAAGCGCTCGTGGTGGGTGAGCGCGATCAATGCCGCAAGCCGCAGCAGCTCGCTGTCCGAGTCGGCGAGGATCCGGTGCCCGACGGTTGTGTGCCGTTGCATCTCCTCGCGCTCCTCTGTCGTCAACGGCCCCGGCTTGCGCAGAATCTCGTCCGGGGTGGCGATCTTGCCGATGTCGTGCATTGGCGCCGCGGCGCGGAGCAGTAGCACCCTGTCCGGGTCGAGCCCGCAGAGTTCGCCGAGGAAGGCGGCGATCGAGGCCATTCGGTGCACGTGGCGCCCGGTCTCGGTGTCGTGCATCTCGATCGCCAACGCGAGGCGCTCGACTGTCTCCTGGCGGGATTCCCGCAGCTCCTCGATCGCGCGCTGCTGGGCCAGTGCCATTTCGTCGCGAAGCTGCACCGTCTTGTCCTGGGCGTTTCGCAGCAGCCGGCGGCTGCGGGCCTTCTCGGCCATCTCGAGTTCGTGGCGCCGTAGAGCGTTCACCGCGGTATTGAGCAGCTGTCCCGGCCAGAACGGCTTGACCAGGTAGCCACCCGCGCCGAACTCGAAGGCTCGCTCCGCGACTTCCGGATCGTCGACCCCGGTGACCAGGACGACGCAGGTCTGGGGGTGGTTGACGACTATCTCCCGAGCCAGCTCCAGCCCGGATTCGTCCGGCATGTGGATGTCGCAAAGCGCCAGCTGGAAGGACTCGCCCGCGAGCCTTTCGCGGGCTTCGGCGACGCTGGTAGCGAACTCACACTCATACCGCTCGCCGAGCGCTTGCTCGACCAGGTGCAGGATCTCTGGCCGTCCATCGGTCGCCAGGACGCGCGCCGTGGCCTTGTGCGTTGTCTCGACGGTCGCAGCCTCCATCGTCCTCGCCTTCTATTTGGAAAATGCTCTGTGTCTACAAATTACACTCTTTTGCTGGGAAATTCTTGTGCAATTCTCAGCCGCGCAGCGAGAGCACTTCCTCCTGGTGCTCCAGGAGGGCATCGGCGACCTGCGGGTCGAAGTGGGTGCCCCTGCCGTCCCTGATCAGGGCGATCGCGTCCTCGACCGGCAGCGCGGGGCGGTAGGAGCGGTCGCTGAGGACCGCGTCGAAGACGTCGGCGACGGCGACGATCCGGCCTTCCAGCGGGATCTCCTCGCCCTTCCGTCCCTGCGGGTAGCCGCCGCCGTCCCAGCGCTCGTGGTGGGTCAGAGCCACCTCGGCCGCCATCTGCAGCAGCTCGCTGTCGGAGCCGGCGAGGATCTCGTGGCCGACGGTCGTATGGCGCTCCATCTCCTCGCGCTCCTCGGGTGTCAGCGGGCCCTGCTTGCGCAGGATCTGGTCCGGGGTCGCGACCTTGCCGACATCGTGCATCGGCGCCGCCGCCCGCAGCAGCAGGACCCGGTCGTGGTCGAGGCCGAGCTTGGCGGCGAGAAACGCCGCGGTCGTGGCCATCCGGTTGACGTGGCGCCCGGTCTCGGCGTCGTGCATCTCGATCGCCCGGGTCAGCCTTTCGACCGTTTCCTGTCGGGAGGCGCGCAACTCGTCAATCGCCTGGGCTTGGGCCGCGGCGAGGTCCTCGCGTAGCTGTTCCGCCCGCTTCTTGTCGGTGATGTCGGCTGAGATTCCGGTGATGCCGGCGATCTCGCCGAGGTCGTTGAGGAAGGGGAACTTGACCGTGAGGAAGGTTCGCTCCTCCGGCCCGACGAACATCGTCTCCTCCTGCGTGTACGTCTTGCCCTCTTCGAGGATCCTTAAGTCGCTGGTGGCCGCTATCCGCTCTGTCTCGGGCGACATGATGTCGTGATCGGTGAGGCCGATCAGCGCGTTCGGCTCCAGCCCGGCGACTTCGTGGGCGACGCGGTTGGCGATCGTGTAGCGACGCCGGCGGTCCTTTATGTAGATCGGCACCGGCGCCGCGTCCATCAGCATCTGGATTCGCTCCTCGAGCGCCCGGCTGTGCGCCTCGTGGGCAAGCTCCAGCTCGTGGCGGCGCAGCGCGTTCATCACCGTGATCGCCAGCTGGCCGGGCCAGAAGGGCTTGACCAGGTAGCCGCCGGCGCCGAGCTCGAAGGCCCGCTCGGCGACGCTCGGGTCATCGACGCCGGTAACCAGGACCACAGCCGTCCGCGGGTGGTCGCGGGTGATCTCCTCCGCCAGCACCAGGCCCGACTCCCCCGGCATCTGGATGTCGCAGAGCGCCAGGTCGAAATGCTCGGCCGCCAGCTGCTTGCGCGCCTCCTCGACGCCGCCCGCGAAACTGCACTCGTAGCGCTCGCCGAGGGCCCGGTCGATCAGCCGCAGGACCTCGGGACGGTCGTCGGTAGCGAGGATCCGCGGCCTGCCGTTGAGCTTTACCTCCCTGGCTCTAGCCTCCACCGACCTCTCCCTCGGCGCCCCCCGGGCGGTCGAGCAGATCGCGTACCGTCGTCTGTAGCGCCTGCGCGCTGAATGGCTTCTCGATGAAGGAGCTGCCCGCGTCGTCGGTCAGGGCCTCGGGCGCCAGCACCTCGTGGCTGTATCCGGACATGTAGAGGACCGGCAGCTCGGGGCGAAGAACACGGACCTTTCCAACCAGTTCGGTGCCGAGCATCTTCGGCATCACCACGTCGGTGAGCAGCAGGTCGATCTGGCGATTGCCCGGTTCGCAGATCTCCACCGCGTCGGCGCCGTCGGACAGGCCGATCACCGAGTAGCCGCCTTTGGTGAGGATGCGTTCGGCCATCCGCCGCACGTCGGGCTCGTCCTCGACCACGAGAACGACCTCGCCGAGGCCAACCTGATCCCCTACCTCGTCAGGCTCGTCGGCGAGCGGCATGGCCGATGTGGCGGGAAAATGGACCTTGACGGTGGTGCCCATGTCGGGCTCCGAGTAGATGTCGATCCTGCCTCCCGAGCCGGTGACGATCCCGTAGACGGTCGCCAGGCCCAGTCCGGTTCCCTCGCCCTTGGTCGTGAAGAAAGGCTCGAAGACGCGCTCGATCGTCTCCGGGTCCATGCCCACCCCGGTGTCGCTGACTTTGAGGCGGATATAGAGGCCGGCGCCGGTATCCGGGTGCATGTAGGTGTACTCACCGTCGAGTTCGACGTTTTCGGCCTCGATCACCAGACGGCCGCCGCCGGGCATCGCATCGCGAGCGTTTACCGCCAGGTTGACCAGGACCTGCTCGATCTGGCTCGGGTCGGCTTCGATCGTGTGCAGGTCCTCGGCGAAGTCGACGCTGAGCTCGACCCGCTCGCCGAGTGCCCTGCGCAGGAGGTTCTCCAGATCCGCAAACAGCTCGCCGAGGTCGAGCAGCTCGGGCTTGACGACCTCGCGACGGCTGAAGATCAGCAGCTGACGGGTCAGCGCCGCCGCCCGCTCTGCCGCGCGGCGGATCTCCTCGACATCCTGGTGGGCCTGCGAATCGGCCTCAAGCTCGTCGGCGACGAACTCGGCGTAGTTCATGATCACGCCGAGGATGTTGTTGAAGTCGTGGGCGATGCCGCCGGCGAGTTGGCCGACGCTCTCCAGCCGCCGCGCCCGGTCGAGCTGGTCCTGCAGTGTTTTCTCGCGCTCGCTCTCGGCCCGCTCGCTGATGTCGCGCACGGCGGCGGTCGCGATCGTCTCGCCCTCCAGCTCTAGGCTGGAGAGGCTGATCTCAACCGGGAGCTCGGTTCCGTCCCTGCGCACCGCGAAGAGCTCGGCGCCGGCGCCCATCGCCCGTGTCCGCGGCTCCTCGAAATAGCCGTCGCGGTGGCTTGGGTGGATCTGGCGGAAGCGCTGCGGAACCAGCAACTCCATCGTTTCCCCGACCAGCGCCGCGCGGGGGTAGCCGAAGAGCTTCTCCGCCTGCTGATTTACGAGGACAATCTTGCCGTCTCGGCCGACCCCGACAATTGCGTCAGGCACGAACTCGAGGAACTGCTCGAAGGTCGACCCAGTTCCTTCTGATCTGGCAGAAGCCGCTTTCGCTGACACTAGAAACTCAGCGGTACACAGTGGCGAATATTCGGGTACTGCTGAGTATACCCCGGCGGTCTGGATGTATCAATGCATGCCGGCCCGCGCAATTTGGGAGAATCAGAGCCGGACGGTTTTCAATTCACGCATGGGCATATTCGGATACCTGAGAGGCCTCGGCGGTCGCGACATGGCCGTCGATCTGGGCACGGCCAACACGCTCGTCTACGTCCGCGGCCGCGGGATCGTCCTCTCCGAGCCCTCGGTGGTCGCGATCGACACCCACAGCGGCCAGGTCCACGCGGTCGGTGTCGAGGCGAAGCGGATGCTGGGCCGGACGCCGGGGAACATCACCGCGATCCGGCCGCTCAAGGACGGCGTGATCGCCGATTTCGATGTCACCGAGCAGATGCTGCGCCACTTCATCAAGCAGGTGCACTCCAACCGCTTCGCCCACCCGCGCGTCGTCGTCTGCGTGCCCTCGGGGGTTACCGGGGTCGAGAAGCGAGCGGTCGAGGAGGCCTGCCTCTCGGCCGGCGCCCGCCAGGCCTACCTGATCGAGGAGCCGATGGCGGCCGCGATCGGCGCCGGCCTGCCGGTGGCGGAGCCGACCGGCTCGATGGTCGTCGATGTCGGCGGCGGCACCACCGAGGTGGCGGTGATCTCGCTCGGCGGGATCGTCGTCTCGCAATCGATCCGGATCGGCGGCGACGAGCTCGACGAGGCGATCGTCAACCACTGCAAGCACGCCTACAAGCTGGCGATCGGCACCCAGACGGCAGAGGAGGTCAAGCTCGAGGCGGGCTCGGCCTCGCCGCTGCCCGAGGAGGTGCGAGCCGAGATCCGCGGCCGCGACCTTGTCTCCGGCCTGCCGAAGACAGTCACGCTCGGCTCCGAGGAGATCCGCGAGGCGCTCGAGGAACCCGTCGGGCACATCATCGAGGCGGTCAAGGACACCCTCGACCGCACCCCGCCGGAGCTGGCGGGTGACATCATGGATCGCGGCATCACCCTCGCCGGCGGCGGCGCCCTGCTGCAAGGACTCGCACAGCGCCTCCGCGACGAGTGCCAGATGCCCTGCCAACTGGCAGAGTCACCGCTGACGTGCGTGGCGGTGGGCTCGGGCATCTCGCTGGAGGAGTTCGAGGCCATCCACCGCGCCAGCAAGCGGAATTCCGGGACCAGGCACCGTGCTTAGCTCCCCTTCATCTCAAGCCACAAACTTAGGTCTTCACTGTGTATCGAAAGCAAGTACGCCGCCGTAGGGCGGTGCTCGCCCTGCTGATAGTCGGCTCCTTCGTGCTGCTGACGGTCACCTACGGGCGCGGCTCCAACGGCCTGCAGCGCGGCGTCAGCACGATCTTCAGCCCGGTTCAGTCGGTAGCCGACCGCGCCCTCAAGCCGGCCCGCGACCTGGTCGACTGGTTCGACAAGACCTTCGACGCACGCGGCGAAAACAGCCGCCTCAAGTCCGAGCTGGTCAAGGCCCAGAGGCAGGCGGTGGCCGGCCAGGAGGCACTGAACGAAAACCAGCAGCTGCGCAAACTGGTGGCGCTCGACCGCGGCCCGGCGCTGGCAGCCTCGCCCTACAGGGAGGTGACCGGCCGCGTGATCGCCCGTTCGCCGACCGTCTGGCACTCGAGCGTGGGGATCGACGTCGGCAGCGGCGACGGCGTCCACGTCGACGACCCGGTGATCAGCGGCGACGGCGTGGTCGGCCGCATCGCCTCGGTCGAGGGGGGTTCTTCTCAGGTGATGCTGCTCACCGATCACGAAAGCGCGGTCGCGGCCAAGGTGCTGCCGGCCGGGGTGCAGGGCGTCGTCAAGCCCGAAGTCGGCAACCCCGAAGAGCTGATCCTCGACTTCATCGACTCGACTAAAAAGGTGCACGGCGGCCTCGCCGTGGTCACCTCCGGCTGGCGTGCCCAGGGGGTGGCCTCGCACTTCCCGCCCGGTCTGCCGGTGGGCGAAGTGACCCAGGCCTCGATCAACGAACAGGAGGCAAAAGAACAGGTCAAGGTGCGGCCCTACGCCGACCTGCGCAACCTCGACCTCGTGCAGGTGCTGACCGGGGGCTCGCGCGGGTGATCCTGACCCCGAAGATCGTCGCCCGCATCGCCGCGATCGGCCTGCTCGGCGTGCTCCTGCAGCTCTCCTTCTTCTCTCAGGTCGAGCTCTTCCACGTCAGCCCCGACATCCTGCCGGCCCTGGTCGTCTGCCTCGGCCTGCTCGGCGGCAGCATGACCGGCGCTGTCAGCGGCTTCTCGATCGGCTTCTTCGTCGACTGCCTGCTGGTCGAGGCGCTCGGGATCAGCTCGCTGGTTCTGCTCGCCGTCGGCTACTCGGCCGGCCTCTTCCGCGAGCGCTTCGAGTTCCGCGGCACCCTCGTCCCGGCGCTGCTCTGCATGGGCCTGACCCTGCTCGCCGAGCTCGGCTTCGGCTTCGTGCAGCTGCTGCTCGGGCTCGACGCCACGGTCAGCACCCTGATCATCCGCGACCTGCTGTTGAAGAGCGTCTACGCCTTCTTCCTCGGCTGGCCGATCTACCTGCTCGTCCGGCGCGTCCTGCGTCCGGCCCTGGTCGAGGAGCCGACCGTTCAGCGTCGCAGCGAGCCAAAGGTGCTGGGGGCTTGATGGGCGGGATGGCGGGTACGCCTCTGCGGGAATTTATGTCGCACGCGCGCTGCGCGCGCTTGGCGACCAATGAGGAGCGCGGCTTGCGCCGCGCATTCATCGGATTGCATTTCCGCCGCTTCGCGACATTCCCGCAGAGGCGTACCCGCCATCCCGCTCGAAGCTCCCAACGTTTCAAGCAACCAGACGAGACAGTGTTCTCGCTCGAAGCTTCCAGGCAATCGCACGAGGCGTCGTCCTCGCTTGAAGCTTCTATGCAACGGAAGCCCTCCCCGGGCTTCGAAGCTTCGGGTAATCGGAGCGTGTCGAGAGAGGGGCCTGGCCGCCCTCCAGACGAATGTCGCGAAGCGGCGGAAATGCAATCCGTCTTCTGCGCGGCGAAGCCGCGCACCAACATGGTCGCTAAGCGCGAAGCGCGTGCGACATCAATTCGACTGGAGGGTGGCCAGGCCCCTCCCACCACCACTTTGGGACGCAGAATCAACCGCCTGAGGAGGAGCGATGTACCTTCGCTCCGATGAGCGCGGCCCGGCGATGAGCAACCGCTTGGCTCTGCGGATCGCCCTCTTCGGCGGGGTCGCCGTCGTCCTCTTCGCGGTGCTCTTCTTTCGCCTCTGGCTGCTGCAGGTGATCGACGGCGAAAAGTACCTGGCAGAAGCCAAGAACAACCGCACCCGGTCCTACCGGGTCAGCGCGCCGCGGGGGGAAATCCTCGATCGCAACGGTAAAGCGATCGTCGCCAACCGGACCAGCCTGGCGCTGCAGGTCAACCCGCGCAAACTGCCGGCCGATCCGGCCGAACGCCGCGCCGAGCTCTCGCGGCTCGCCGAACTCACCCACAGCAGCCTGCGCCACCTCCGCCACACGATGCACGAAGAACTGAAGCTCGCTCCGGCTGCGCCGGTGACGCTGCGCCGCGACGTCGGCCACTACCTCGTCTACTACCTGCAGGAAAACCAGGACCGCTTTCCCGGGGTCGAGGTGCAGCGGGTCTTCGTGCGCGCCTACCCGGACGGGACCCTGGCCGCTCACATCCTCGGCAACGTCGGCGAGATCTCCGAAGAACAGCTGAAAGAAGCGCGCTACCGCGGCCTGCAGCCGGGCGACGAGATCGGCCAGGAAGGGGTCGAGGACACCTACGACCGCTTCCTGCGCGGGAAGCCGGGGCTGACCAGGGTCCAGGTCGACGCCTTCGGCGAGCCGACCGCGAACGGGCAGCTGGTCTCCAAGCCTCCCGCGCCCGGCGACAGCCTCAAGCTCTCGATCGACGCCAACGTACAGGCCGCCGGCGAAGCGGCGATGGCCGAACGCGGGCTGCCGGGCGGCTTCGTGACGATGGACGTCCACACCGGCGAAATCCTCGGCCTCGGCTCGTACCCGACCTTCGAACCGGCCACCTTCACGCGGCCGCTGACCCAGAAGCAGGTCGACGAACTGATTCGCAACCCGGCGACGCCGCTCACCGACCGGGCGATCGCCGGCCTCTATCCGACCGGCTCCACCTTCAAGCCGATCACCGCGATCGCGGCGCTCGAAAGCGGCAAGCTGAGCCTGGGCGAAGTGATAGACGATCCCGGTCAGATAGTCATCGGCGGCGAGACGTTCAAGGACGCCGGCGAAGCGGCCCACGGCTTGGTCAACCTGACCAGCGCGCTCGAAGTCTCCTCCGATGTCTTCTTCTACACGCTCGGCGACCGGATGTGGAACACGGGCCAGCTGCAGCACTGGGCGCACGCGCTCGGCATCGGACGGCCGACCGGCATCGACCTACCCGGCGCCGAAGAAGGCCTGCTGCCCTCGCAGCACTGGCGCAACCGGCTCTACAAGGAAGGCGAAACCGAACGGCCCTGGTCCGCCGGCGACAACATCCAGCTCGCCACAGGGCAGGGCGACCTGCAGACCAACCCGCTGCAGATGGCGGTCGCCTACGCGACACTCGCCAACGGCGGCACCGTCGTGACGCCGCACCTCGGCCTGCAGATCGACGATCCGGCCGGCCGGGTGCTGAAGGAATTCGATCCCAAGTCGCGCCGGCACGTGCACATCGACCCCGGATATCGGGCTGCGATCCTGGAAGGGCTGCACGACGCGGCGCAGAACGGCGGCGGGACCTCGTTTTCGGTCTTTGGCAGCTTTCCGATCCCGGTCGCGGGCAAGACCGGCACGGCCCAGCGCCCGCCGCACGCGGACCAGTCCTGGTACGGAGTCCTCGCCCCATACCCGAATCCGCGTATCGTCACCTTCGTGACCATGGAGGAAGGTGGCTTCGGCGTCGAATCTGCGGCGCCCGCGGCAAAGGAGATTCTCGAAGCGTATTTCGCCGGCCGGCTCTCGCGAGAAGCGAGCCCCGAAGGGGTCAAAGGCTGATGTATGCGACGCGTGCCCGCCGCGCTCGGCCCGAGCCGTTCGCCGTCCATCCCGGCATCGCCGAGCGCCTCGGCTTGCCCTACATGGACGGCACCCTGGCGCTCTCCGCCACCGCCCTCGCGGTCTTCAGCGTCTTCACGCTGAGCCAAGCGACCCGCGGCGACGTGCCCGGCAACCCCTTCTACTACGCCGACCGGCAGGGCATCTACGCTGCCCTCGGCATCGCCGGCATGTACCTCCTCACCCGCATCGACTACTCGCGCTTCCGCGAGCTGCGGGTCGGCATCTACACCTTCCTCTGCGTCAGCATCTCGCTGATCTTCGTCTTCGGCTTCGCGGCGCGCGGCTCGCGGCGCGAGTTCGAACTTCCATTTTTCAGTTTCCAGCCATCTGAGCTCGGCAAGCTCCTGCTAGTGCTTGCGCTCGCCGGGTTCGTCATCGATGGCGCCAGGAGCGGGTCAGACCGGCAGCGCACGGTGCGCTACCTCTGCCTCGGCCTGGCACCGGCTGCGCTCGTATTCCTGCAGCCGGACCTCGGCACCGCTCTGGTGTTCGGGGCGATCACCCTCGCCGTGATGTACGTGGGGGGCGTCCGCTGGACGCACTTCGCGGTAATCGGCGCGGTCTTCGTCGCGATGACAGCGGCGGTCCTCGTGGTGGCGCCCGCAGTGGGCACACCGATCCTGAAGGGCTACCAGGCACAGAGGCTGACCTCTTTCCTGCACCCCAGCGCGGACCCCAGCGACGCGGGCTACCAGCAAAACCAGGCCAAGATTGCGATCGGTTCCGGTGAGAAGACCGGCCGGGGCAATCGGGCCACCCAAACGCGGCTCGATTTCGTCCCTGAGCGGCACACCGACTTCATCTTCGCGGTGATCGGTGAGCGCTACGGATTCCTCGGCGCCGCGTTCGTCCTATCCCTATACGCCCTGCTGATCTGGCGGGCGCTGCGGATTGTGACCCTCTCGAAGAACTCCTACGGGACCCTGGTGGCAGGTGGCATCGCCGCCATGCTGCTCTTCCAGGTCTTCGTCAACGTGGGGATGAACCTCGGGATCATGCCGATCACCGGGATACCCCTGCCGCTGATGAGCTACGGGGGGTCGTCTGTCTTGGCGACCTTCCTCGCGATCGGCGTTCTGCAGAGCGTTCACATGCAAGCGCGCCTCAGCCAGAAAGGCAGGTTCGCCTGGTGATCCCTTGAAGGGGGCCAGACGTGCGTACCTACTCTGAACTGAGCTGAATCAATGAAAAAGACAATTCTGGTCTCCGCCGATCGTGGCGAGACCCGCGTCGCCGTCCTCGAGTCGAAAACGAAAGGCGGCAAACGCGATGTGGCCGAGCTCTACATAGAGCGACGCGGCCGGCGCTCGATCGTCGGCAACATCTACAAGGGCAAGGTCGACAACGTCCTGCCCGGCATGGAGGCCGCCTTCGTCGACATCGGCCTCGAGCGCAACGGCTTCCTCCACGTCGACGAGATCGTCATGGCCAACGGCGAACAGGCGCCGAAGCGCGGCCGCGGCACCGGCAAGGGCCGGCGCATCGACGAGCTGATCAAACCGGGTCAGGAGATCGTCGTCCAGGTGGTCAAGGACCCTCTCAAGACCAAGGGCGCGCGGCTCTCGATGAACGTCTCGATCGCCGGTCGCTACCTGGTCTACGCGGCGCAGGGCAGCGGCGTCGGCGTCAGCCGGCGGCTCTCGGACTCCGAGCGCGACCGCCTGCGCAAGATGGTCGACCGCACCTACAAAGGGCCGGGCGGGCTGATCGTCCGCACCGCCGCCCACGGGGCGAAAAAGGCCGACTTCGTGCGCGAGATCGGCTACCTGCACCGGCTCAACGAGGTGCTCGAACGCCGCACCGAGCAGACGGTGGCGCCCGACCTGGTCTTCCAGGAGGCCGACCTGCCGGTGCGGGTCCTGCGCGACGTCTTCCTCAGCGACTTCGAGAAGGCGATCATCGACTCGCCCAAGCAGTTCGAGCGGGTAACCGCCTTCTTCCAGCGCACCGCGCCGGAGTTGGTCGACGGGGTCGAGCTCTATGAGGAGAAAAAGCCGCTCTTCGAGAAGTGGGGGATCGACAAGGAAATCCAGTCGACCCTGGGCCGGCGTGCCGATCTGCCCTCGGGTGGGTACCTGATCATCGACTACGCCGAGGCGCTGACCGTGATCGACGTCAACAGCGGCAGCTTCACCGGCCGCGGCAAAGGCGGCCTCGAGGAGACGATCACCCGGGTCAACACCGAGGCGGCCGACGAGGTCGTGAGGCAGCTGAGGCTGCGCGACATCGGCGGCATCATCGTCATCGACTTCATCGACATGGCCCGGGCCCGCAACCGTGACAAGGTGCTGAAAACGCTGCGCAAAGCGCTCGACACCGATAAGTCGAAGAGCTACGTGGTCGAGGTCTCGCCGCTGGGCCTGGTCGAGATGACGCGTCAGAACGTCACCGACGGGGTGCGCGAGATCCTCACCGCGCCCTGCCCGACCTGCGAGGGCGAGGGCGTCGTGCTCTCCGCCGAGACGGTGGCGCTCGACGCGATGCGGCGCCTACCCGACATCGCCACCGGCGCCAAGGAAGCCGAGGCGCTGCTCGTGCGGGTCCATCCCAAGGTCGCGGCCGAGCTGATCGATCCCGACAGCGGGCTGACCGAGCTCGAGGCTGAGACCGGCAAGCAGTTCCACTTCGAAGGCGGCGACGCGCTGCCGATCGACTCCTTCGACGTGATCGAGACCGGCGCGCGGGCCGAGATCGAGGAGCGGGCGCTGCCCTTCAAGGTCGGCGAGGAGGTGCTGGTCAAGATCGACGAGCCGCACATGTACAACGCCGACGACGCGATTGCCCGGGTCGACTCCTACATCGTCAGCGTCACCGGCGGCGGCCGCTTCGTCGGCGAGCGCAAACTGGTGCGGATCGAGCGGGTCGAGCGGGCCGCTGCGGTGGCCTCGCTGCCGGGTGTCGAGGCTCCCGATCCGGCCGCGGGAGGCAGCGAAAACGGCTCCGAGCTAGAATCCTCGCCCTCGCGCAGTCGCCGTCGTGGTCGCAGGGGCGGCCGCGGTCGGTCGCGCTCAACCCAGAGCGGCAAGGACGAATGAACACGTACGCAGTCATAGAGAGCGGTGGCAAGCAGTACAAGGTCGAGAAGGGCACGTCCCTGCTCGTCGATCGGCTCGGCGCCAAAGAGGGCGAGAAGGTCGCCCTGCGGCCGGTGATGTTCCGCGACAAGGAGGTCGTCGCCGGCGCCAAGGAGCTGGAGAAGGTCAAGGTCGAGGCGACAGTGACCGAGCACCTGCGCGGCGAGAAGATCAAGGTCTTCAAATACAAGCCGAAGAAGGGCTACCGCCGCCGCGCCGGCCACCGCTCCGAGCTGACCAAGCTCGAGGTGACCGAGGTTCGGATGGGGGCCGCCGCCAAGAAGCCGGCTGCTGCGGCGAAAGAGGAGCCGGTGAAGAAGAAGCCGGCGGCGGCGAAACCGGCCGAGACCAAGAAGCCGGTAGAGAAAAAACCGGCTGCTGCCAAAAAACCCGCCGCGCCGAAAAAACCGGCGGCGAAAAAACCTGCCGCCAAAAAGGCTCCGGCGAAAAAAACCGCAGCCAAGAAACCGGCCGCGAAAAAAGCGGCGGCGAAAAAAGCCAAACCGGCTGCTAAAAAGGATTCTGACGATGGCTCATAAGAAGGGACTCGGCTCAAGCCGCAACGGACGCGAATCCAACCCCAAGATGCTCGGGGTCAAGGTCTTCGCGGGCCAGAAGGTCTCCGGCGGCGAGATCATCGTCCGCCAGCGGGGGACCCGGTTCTGGCCCGGAGACGGCACCGGTCTCGGTCGCGACCACACGATCTTCGCGACGCGGCCTGGGACGGTCGAGTTCAAGTCGGCTCGCAAGGGCCGCACGATTTCGGTTCTCCAGGATTAGCTCGTAGCGGGGAGAGGGCCGAGTGCCCCTTCCCAAAACGAGCGGCAGGAGCCGCTCTTGAGTGTTTTGAGAAGGGGCACTCGGCCCTCTATACAAGGACAAGCCGCAGCCAAACGGCTGCTGACTGTGACTTTGACCCCCCTATCGTGTGGTCAACTCCACAGTCAGCGCAACTATGTATGACAAGGCGAAGATCTGGGTTAAGGGCGGGGCCGGGGGGAACGGGTGCGTTTCGTTTCGTCGGGAGGCTCATGTGCCGCGGGGTGGGCCCGATGGCGGGGATGGTGGGCATGGGGGTGATGTCGTGCTTGTTTGTGATGCTTCGAAGCGGGATCTGGGGGCTTTGAAGGGGAGCAAGCATTTTCGGGGCGGGCGGGGGAAGCATGGGGAAGGGTCCAATCGACATGGGGGGCGGGGGGAGCCTCGGGAGATTCTGGTTCCTGCCGGGACTCAGGCTGAGGCCGCGGACGGGAGCCGGGTCGACCTGGTCGAAGTCGGGCAGCGGGCCGTGGTCGCGCATGGCGGGCGTGGGGGGCATGGGAACAAGCGGTTTGCCACCTCGACGCGGCAGGCGCCTCGGTTTGCCGAGAACGGGACGAGTGGGGAGGAGGGGTGGATCGAGCTGCGCTTGAAGTTGCTCGCCGACGTGGGGTTGATCGGGTTGCCGAACGCCGGGAAGTCCTCATTGCTGGGGCGATTGACGAGGGCTGCGCCGAAGGTAGCCGACTATCCGTTCACGACGCTGTCGCCGGTGCTGGGAACGATCGAAGGCGATGAGCGGCAGGCGATCGTGGCCGACATCCCCGGCTTGATCGAAGGGGCTGCCGAGGGGGCCGGGCTCGGGCACGAGTTCCTCGCCCACGTCGAGCGCTGCGCGATGCTCGTCCACCTGGTTGAGCTGACACCACTGGAAGGCGAGCCGGTTGCGAACTACGAGGCCGTGCGAGAGGAGCTGTTGTCCTACGGCGCCGGGCTGGACTCGCTGACCGAGCTGGTCCTGCTCTCGAAGCGCGATCTGCTGCCGGAGGACGAGGTCGAGGCGGCGCTCGCCGAGTGGAAAGGGCGAGTGGGAGACGACGGTCTCGGTGTGCTCGCAGTGTCGTCGGCAACCGGCGAGGGCCTGGACCAGCTGCGCGAGCGGATCCTCTCCGCGCTGCCGGCGCTGACCGGCGTCGCCCGGCCCGAGACGGGGCGCTCGGAGCAGCCGGCCGAATTCGAGGCCGAGCATCGCGTCTATCGTCCGGTCGGTGAAGGCGGCTACTCGGTGCAGCGCGAGGAGGACGGCGCCTACCGGGTCACCGGCCGCGGCGTCGAGCTGCTCTTCGAGCGCCACGACATCAAGAACGAAGAAGCCCTCGCCTATCTAGAGCAGCGCCTAAACGAGATCGGCGTCGTCGCCGCCCTGCGCGCCGCCGGCTTCGAGCCTGGCGACGAGGTGCGCGTCGGCGAGCATGAGTTCGAGCTGTATCCGTGAGAGGGCCAGATGCCCCTCCCAAAACGAGCGGCAGGAGCCGCTCTTGAGTATTTTGGGAGGGGGCATCTGGCCCTCTTGGAGGCGAGCTTTCTAGCCAGCGGCTCATAGACTTGGCGGCAATGACCCTCATTGTCAAGCTTGGTTCCTCGATCGTTGCTGCTGATGACGGCGACCTGCGCAGTGACGTGCTCGACTCGGTCTGCGAGCAGGTTGCAGCGCTGGAGCGCGGTGGCGAGCGGGTGGTGATGGTCACCTCTGGCGCGATCGCCCGGGGTATGCGGCTGATGGGGTTGGCGGTCCGCCCGCGGGCGATGGACGAGCTGCAGGCGGCCTCCGCGGTCGGCCAGGGTGATCTCTTCCGTGCCTACGAAAGTCGCCTCGCCGAGCACGGCACCCGCTCCGCCCAGGTGCTCCTCACCGCCGCCGACATCGCCGCCCGCACCAACTACCTCAACGCGCGCCAGACGCTGCGGCGGCTGATCGAGTGGGGGGTCGTGCCGGTCGTCAACGAGAACGACACCACCGCCACCGACGAGATCACCTTTGGCGACAACGACTTCCTCGCCGCCCAGGTGGCGATCCTGCTCGACGCGCGGCTGCTGGTTCTCTTGACCAATACCGACGGTCTCTTCAGTGCCGATCCGGCTCTTGATCGTGAGGCGAAGCGGATCCCTGAGATCACGGACTTCTCTGAGCTGGACGGTCTCGAGATCGGCGATCGCACCTCTGCCTTCGGCTCTGGCGGTATGCGCAGCAAGGTCGCGGCGGCCGAGATGGCCAGCGAGGCGGGGATCCCGGCGGCGATCTGCAACGGGACCAGCGCCGGGACGTTGGCGGCCGCGGCAGCGGGCGATCCGGTTGGGACGCGGTTTGCGGCGCAGGGTTCGAAGGCGTCGAGTTTCAAGCTTTGGCTCAAGTACGCCAAGCCGGCGCACGGGCGGCTCGTTGTGGACGATGGGGCGGCACGGGTGCTGCGGGAGAGCGGCTCGAGTTTGCTGCCGGTTGGGATCACCGGTGTCGAGGGCGACTTCGATGCCGGCGATGCCGTTGATGTCGCTGTCAACGGGTCGGTGATTGGCAAGGGGATCGTCGACTACTCGGCGGTTGAGCTTTCGGGGGTTATCGGGCTGAAGAGCGCTGAGGTGCGCGAGCGGTTGCCGCATGCGGCTGATGAGGTGATTCATCGGGATCGGTTTGTGTTGGTTTAGGCGCCGGAGGGTGGGGGCGGGGTGGGGTGCCTCGCCAGTCGGCTGGCTTTTTCGCCGGTCGCGCCGTCGCTCTCGCTGAGTGGTCTGTGCGAAAAAGATGACGCCGCCGCCTGGCGAGGCACCCCACCCCGCCAGCTACCCTTTGCGGCATGGCTGTCACTACTAGGAGCGTTGGGGGAGTTTGCGAGGCCTCTCGGCGGGCATCTCGGGAGCTTGTCGGTGCGTTGACGGCGAGTAAGGATACTGCGCTTGAGGCGACTGCGCGCCTCTTGAGCGAGCGGGTTGCCGAGATCCTCGAGGCCAATGCGGCCGATCTGGCAGATGAGCGTGCTCAGGGCTTGAGCCAGGCGCTGCGCGACCGGCTGACGCTCACCGAGGAGCGCGTCGAGGCCATGGCAGGCGGCGTACGAGCTGTTGCTGCGCTCGAGGATCCGATCGGCGAGGAGCTTGAACGGAAAACACTTGCGAGCGGGCTGGACCTGAGGAAGGTTCGGGTTCCGCTTGGGGTTGTCGCCGTGGTCTACGAGGCGCGGCCGAATGTGACGATCGATTGCGCGGCGCTGACGATCAAGAGCGGCAACGCGATCGTGCTGCGGGGGTCGCACTACGCCGAGCGGTCGAACGCGGCTTTGGCCGGCATTGCGCGCGAGGCTCTCCTTGAGGCCGGGCTGCCGGAGGACGCCGTCGTGATGCTTCCCGTCGGCGAGGGCCATGACGACCTGGCCGAGCTTGCGACGCAGGACGGTGTCGTCGATCTGCTGATTCCGCGCGGTGGGGAGGGGCTGAAGAAGGCTTTGAAGGACGTCGCCACTGTGCCGGTGATCTATGCGGCCGCCGGCAACTGCCATGTGTACGTGCACTCGGATGCGGATCTTGAGATGGCGCGGCGGATCGCGGTCAATGCGAAGACGCAGCGACCCGGGGTCTGCAACGCCGCCGAGACGCTGTTGGTCGACGAGGCCGTGGCGGCCGACTTCTTGCCGGCGGCTCTGGCCGAGCTGCGCGATGCCGGTGTTGAGCTTGTCGGTGATAAGCGGGCCCGGGAGTTGGCCGGCGATGCCGAGGTTGGCGCGGCCACGGATGCGGATTGGGACACCGAGTACCTCGACCTGAAGCTGGCTGTCGCTGTCGTCGATTCGCTCGACGAGGCAATCGAGCACGTCAATGCCCATGGCACCGGCCACTCGGAGGCGATCGTCACCTCGTCCCGGGACGCGTCCGAGCGCTTCGCCGCCGGGGTCGACGCCGCCGTCGTCTACACCAACGCCTCGACCCGCTTCACCGACGGCTTCGAGTTCGGCATGGGGGCCGAGATCGGCAACTCGACCCAGAAGCTGCACGCGCGCGGGCCGATCGGACTGCGCGAGCTGACGACCTACAAGTACGTCGTCCACGGCGACGGCCAAGTGCGTGAGTAGCGCGGCCGCGCCCTCCGGCATCGGCGTCCTCGGCTCGGCCTTCAACCCGCCGCACCTCGGCCACCTCGCCCTCGCCCAGGAGGCGCTCTGGCAGCTCGGGCTCGACGAGGTGATCCTCGTCCCGACCGGGCAGGCTCCGCACAAGCGGATCGCCGACGACCCCGGCCGCGAGCTGCGCCTGGCGATGACCCGGCTGGCCGCTGCCGACGATTCGCGCTTCTCGGTCTCCACTCTGGAGGTCGAGCGCGAGGGACCGTCCTACACGTATGAGACCTTGGCCCTGCTTGCACAAGAACGAGGCGACAGGGAGCTGGTGTTCGTGATGGGGGCGGACGCTGCCGTGGGCCTGGAGAGTTGGCGCGAGCCGGGGCGGGTGACCGAGCTGGCGCGCCTCGCGGTCGCGCGGCGGTCGGGCATCTCCGACGCCGAGGTCGCCGCCGTGATGCGCAGTCTCGGCGCAGAGGGCCGGGCGACGATGCTGGAGATGCCGCAGTTCGGCGTCTCCTCCTCGGCGGTGCGCGAGCGGGCGGCGGCGGGGCGGCCGCTGCGCTACCTGGTGCCCGAGTCGGTCGCGCGCTTCATCGAAGAGAAGGGAATCTACGCGTGAGCGCCGCCGAGGCGCAGGGAGTGCGTTCGGAGGCGCTGGCCCGCCGCTTGGCCGAGCTGGCCGATTCGAAAGCGGCGAGTGAGATCGTCGTCCTCGACATGCGCGGCCTCGTCGCCTACACCGACTTCCTGACGATCTGCACGGCCCGCAACGAGCGCCAGGCACGGGCGATCGCCGACGAGGCCAAGCAGCGGCTCAAGCAGGAGCAGCAACTACTTCCCAGCGGCTCCGAGGCTGCTGAGGCGGCGGGCTGGATCGTCCTCGACTACCTCGACTGCGTCCTGCACGTCTTCACCGACGAGGCGCGCAAGCGATACCAGCTCGAGGACCTCTGGCGGGAGGCCCCGCGGCTGGAGTTGCAGACATCGCAGGATGGCGTCCGAGGACACCTCTACGGTGCCGCGCATGGGTAGCTTCAAGAGGTCGTTCCTCGGCTACCGCCGCTCTGAGGTGGATGCGGCGCTTGCGTCGAGGGACGCGCGGAACTGGGCGTTGCAGCGCGACGCTGAGGAGGCGCTCGCGCGATGCCGCGAGGCCACCGATACCGCCGCCGGCGCCGAAGTCGAGCTCGGCTCGCTCTCCTCGATGGTGATCGAGCGCGAGCGCGAGATCCGCGGCCTGCTCGAGCGACTGAGCGAGGCCAACGAGCGCCACGATCGCAACGTCGCCTCGCTGGAGGCGGTCTCGGCCCGGCTCGAGGAGATCCAAGAACAGGCCCGCGGCCAGGCGACCCGGATCCGGATGAAGGCGCTGCACGAGGCGGTCGAAGTCGGCCGCCGCGCCCAGGAGCTGAGCGAAGCCCAGGCGGGCGCCACGGCGCCGAGCGTGCCAGCCGCGAATGGCAACGGCCACGCCGAGGCCACGGCCCGGGACGTCTTCGAGGGCCTGGTCAAAGTCGAGATCGGCCCGCTGGACGACTTCTCCCAGCTGGTCGGCTTCGAGGACGCCGCGGGCCAGATCGGCGCCACCTCCGAGATCTCCGTAGAGCGCTTCTCCGAGGGCCGCGCCACGCTCTCGATGCGCCTCAACGAACCGGTCGACCTCCTCCGCGAGCTAGAGCAGCGCTCCCCACTCGATTTCCGGGTCCGTCGCACCGCCGACGACAACGTCGTCCTCGACATCGACGACGACTCCGGCCCCGAGCGCCACGCCGCCTAACGTCGCTACCCTTCATCGCCCCGGCGCCCTGGCGGAGTGGCTACGCAGCGGCCTGCAAAGCCGTTTACACCGGTTCGATTCCGGTGGGCGCCTCTTTTGGAGAGCGATTTGACTTCTGACGTACGTTGTGTGTACAGTTTTCCTATGGCTTCTCCAAAGACTCAAAGGGTCAATCTCCGCATCGAGCAAGGGGACGAGGCTCTCTTCAAGCAAGCTGCTCTCGTTCATCGGGAGTCGTTGACGCAGTTCCTCGTCGAGAGTGGCCGAGAGCGAGCCGAGCGTTTGCTGGCCGATCGGACCAGCTTCATCGTCGATTCGGAGGCGTGGCAGGAGATCGTCGCGGCAATGGACCAGCCTGCGAAAGCCCGCCCCGAGCTCGCCAAGCTTTTCTCGCGTCCTCGACCTGAATAGGTCGAGTGCCCCGGTTCCTCGACCCTCAACCGCTCGACAGTGAGCATCGAGTCAACGGGTTCGATTGCGGGGTCGGATCCCTCGACATCTGGCTTGTCAAACACGCCCGAGCGGCGGCCGGGGCGGGGTCGGCGCGGACCTATGTGGTCCTGGATTCGGAGCACGACCGGGTTGTCGGCTATCACGCGCTCTCGCTCGCTTCCATCGAGCACGGCGATGCGACGAACCGTGCGCGCAGCGGGATGCCGAGGCATCCGATCCCGGCCATGCTGCTGGCTCGACTGGCCGTTGACAAGGCGGTTCAGGGGAAGGGAATCGGAGCCTTTCTTCTCAGGGACGCGATGAGCCGTGCCCTGTCGGTAGCCGAGCAGGCAGGCATGCGCCTCTTGCTCGTGCACGCCTTGAATCACGAGGCTCGCACTTTCTACGAGCATTTTGGCTTCGAACAGTCGCCTTCGGACCCGATGAACCTTCAGCTGCTGGTCAAGGACATCAGGCTTGTCTTCGACAGTCCGGGCTGGCCGGATGATTGAGCCGTGGTCGTTGCTCATGAGAAGTAGACTGCTCGCAATGAGTGGATGGTGGTGGGGGAATCGTCGGGCGCTCGTGCCCGTTGTCCCGGTTGCGAGCGTTGCGGCCGCGGTCGCTCTCTTGCTGTTCGGGCTCGTGCCGGCGGCTATCGCTGCGCCGGTTGGGACCGGTGTCACCGTGTCCAGCTCGCAGGCTCAGCGTGCGCAGCGGTTCTGGACGCCGGCGCGGATGGAACGGGCGAAGCCGCTCGACGGGCACGGGTTCGGCGGGGCGCAGGTCACGTCTGGAGGGCCGGGCGGCTCGGCCGCGGAAACCCCGCATCGGTACCCGGCCGTGGCTCCGAGTGGCGAAGCGTCGTCCAGCTCGCTCTTCGAAACGGTGCCTGACCCGACCGAACTGGCGACTCGGCAGAACGGGGCGATCTTCATCGAACTGCCCTTTGGCCTTGCCCGCTGCTCGGGCACCTCGGTCAACGCGCCGAACCTCAGCGTCGTCTTCACCGCCGGGCACTGCGTCAACGAAGGCGGGCCGCACGGCGAATGGTTCGACCATCGCTGGGCCTTCGTTCCGGGGTATCGCTATGGACAGCGCCCGTTCGGAGTCTTTCCGGCGAAGTGGATCGACACCACTTCGCAATGGCGCACCACCGGTAGCGAGAACTTCGACATCGGGGCGGCCGTGGTCGGCCCCAACGAACACGGCGAACTGCTCGGCAAGGCGGTCGGCGGCGCCGGGATGGCCTGGGGACTGAAAGCGAGGCAGGTCTTCGACGTCCACGGCTACCCGGTCGCTCCGCCGTTCGACGGCGAAACCCAGCAGGTCTGCAAGCAGACCCCCTTCCTCGGCCACGACGCGCGCTCGTTTCTGTCGCCGGGGCCACTCAACCTGGCGGTCGATTGCGACGTCACCGGTGGCGCCTCAGGTGGGGGCTGGACGATCTCCGGCGACGTCCTCAACAGCGTCACCAACTACGGCTATCCCGACGACTCGGCGACCGATTTCGGCGCCTATTTCGGCAAGGAAGCGGGCCGGCTGTTCCACCGGGCGGCGAGCGTCAAATGAGCGGGCTCCGATATTTGACGGCAGCGTTGACGGCGATCGCCCTGCTCGCGCTCCCGGCCACGGGCATGGCGGCCAGCCCGATCGACATTCCCGCCGCCGTGCCCCCCCAGTTTCGTGCCGCGGTGAGGTCCCGCGTTCAGTCGCCCACCGTTCATTCCAGCTTCGTCTCGAGGTTCGACCTGAAAGCGCGGCACGGGTACTCCGTAACCGTGGTCGGCTTCGGCGACATCGTCGGGATCGAGGTGTTTCGCGACAAGCCTCCCAGCTCCACGGGCACGAAACACAGATCCACTCGCGGTCGTGCCGAGACCGTCTACGTCGCTCGTGGGACCGTCACCACCAATCGGATCGAGGCCTCCTTCGGCGATCTTGGCAAGGTCTCGATGCGCTTCCGCCCCTCCGGGCAGGTCTCAGAAACGAAGCCGCGGCGCCACTGCAAGGGGCCGGACCGCTTCACCAGCGATCTCGGCGTCTTCGTCGGCAGCGTCCGCTTCACCGGCGAGGACCACTACGTCTCTGTCCGCGCGCACCGCGCGAAAGGGACGATTCGCAGCCCGCTTCACCTTCGTTGCTCGTCGCGGCATATCTCGTCCCCGGTGGGCCAGGCCAGCCGCGAGGTCCGCGGCGGGCCGAGCTTTTCGCCGACCTTCCTCGCCGCAAGCTCGCGACACGGAGTGTCCGCGACGGAGTTCCTCACGGTTCAAATCGGCAAGAAGGCGCTCTTCCTGGCGGTCGACGAACAGAGCAAGGGCTCGATCGCCGAGGTCCGCTACGCCTTCGCCGTCGCCTCCTCGAAGGATCTCGTCACCGACGACGCGATGACCTCGGCAGCGGTGACGCCGCCGACGCCCTTCGCCGGCAAGGGCAGCTACAGCGCTGCGCCCGACGGGACGAAAACGTGGGCCGGTCCGCTGCGCGTCTTCTTCCCGGGAGCGCCTCGCACGTCGCTCACCGGTCCGCAGTTCGAAGTGGCGCTCGCCTCGGGCTTCTAATATCCGGCGCGTGGGCGCGCCCCCTATAGCCGCAGCGCCGACGATCCCCTGCGACCAGGCGATCGTGCTTTTCGGGGCGACGGGGGACCTGGCGCGCCGCAAGCTCCTGCCCGGGATCTTCCACCTCTTCGAGGCCGGGCTGATGCCGGAGCGCTTCGCGCTGATCGGCACCTCGCGAGGGTCGCTCGGCGAGGAGGAGTTCGTCGAGTTGGTGCGGGACGCCGTCTGCGGCTCGGGGCGCAGGCCGGCACCGGGCGGGTCGCTGGAGCGCTTCCTTGAAAGCGTTCGCTTCGCGCCGCTGAGTGCCGGCTTCGGCGATCTCGGCAAGGCCGTCGGGCGAGCCAGGGACGAGCTTGGCGCCGATGCCCGGCTCCTGCACTATCTCTCACTGCCGCCGGCCGCCTACGCCGGGGTGGTCGAGGGCCTGGGGGAGGCCGGGCTCGGCAAGGGCGCGCGGGTGATCATGGAGAAGCCCTTCGGCCGCGACCTCGCCTCGGCAAGGGAGCTCGACGCCCTCGTCCACTCGGTCTTCGCCGAGGAGCAGATCTTCCGCATCGACCACTACCTCGGCCGCGAGGCGGTGCAGAACCTGCTCGCCCTGCGCTTCGCCAACGGCATGTTCGAGCCGGTCTGGAACCGCAATCACATCGACCACGTCCAGATCGACGTCCCGGAGACGCTCTCGATCGGCATGCGCGGCAGCTTCTACGAGGAAACCGGCGCCTTCCGCGACATGATCGTCACCCACCTCTTCCAGCTGCTCAGCTTCGTCGCGATGGAGCCGCCGACCTCGCTCAGCGCCAAGGCCCTGATGATCGAGCGGGAAAAGGTCTTCGACTCGATGCTGCCGCTGGAGCCGACGGACGTCGTGCGCGGCCAGTACGCCGGCTATCGCGACGAGAAGGGCGTCGCCGCCGACTCGGATACGGAGACCTTCGTCGCGCTGCGCGCCTTCGTCGACAACTGGCGCTGGGAGGGCATCCCGTTCTTCCTGCGCTCCGGCAAGCGGTTGACGGAGAGTCGCCACCTGCTCACCGTCGCCTTCGCCGAGCCGCCGCGGCGGATGTTCCCGATCGACTGCACGCAGGTCGCGGAGGAGTTCGGCCACGATCACCTGACCTTCGAGTTGGGGGACCCCGGCAGCATCTCGGCCTCTTTCCTGGCCAAGGTGCCGGGGCCGAAGATGCAGCTGGGCCAGGCCCACATGCGCTTCAGCTACGCCGACAGCTTCGGCGGGCCCGAGCATGCGCTCGACGCCTACGAGCGGCTGATCCACGACGTGATGATCGGCGACCGCACCCTCTTCACCACCTCGGGGGCGATCGAGCGCCTCTGGGAAGTCGCGGACCCCGTCGTGCGCGAGCCCGCGCCGTTGGAGATCTACGAGCCGGGCTCCTGGGGTCCGGAGGCGACCGAGGCCCTGCTGGCGCCGCACCGCTGGCACGCACCCACCGACCATCCCTGAGCCGCCGGCGCCGGAACGGAAAAGGGCCCCGTGAGGGGCCCTTGTTTTCCGAAGGACGTGCCACCAGCGAGACTCTGTTTCCCTGGCTCGTCAGTCCTCAAGCCTTAATCGGTCGCTGCATTCAGAAACACCGTGGGGGCTGAAAAGTTGCACCCATTGCATCGGCTCTTGCAGGGCTGAGCTTGAGGGCACGGCGCGCGGGCGTCTTCGGCCCGCGCGCCGCTGCTAGATTCAGGTCTCCCGGGCGCTTAGCTCAGTTGGGAGAGCGCCAGCTCGACAAGCTGGAGGTCACTGGTTCGAGCCCAGTAGCGCCCATCGTCGCCTGCCTCGGTCGGAGCCGGAAGGCTCAGACCTCGGCCGGCATCCGCACCTCGGCGAGGCGGATGCTGTTGCCGGAGGGGTCGCGGAAGGCCGAGTCGATCCCGTAGGGGCGCTCCTCCGGCGTTTCGCTGAAGTCGACGCCGCGTGCCTTCAGCTCCTCGTAGGAAGCCTGGCAGTCGTCGGTGGTGAGGAAGACCGTGCCGGCAAAGCCCTTGGCCATCAGGCCGCGGACCTGGTCGGCCGTCTCGCCGTCCATCACCGGCGGGTCGGGAATGGCCATCAGCACGATCGAGACGTCCTCCTACCCGGTCGGGCCGACGGTGAGCCAGCGGAAGTTGCCCATCTCGGCGAGGGTGACGTCGGCGCGAACCTCCATGCCGACCTTCTCGGTGTAGAAGGCGAGCGCCTCGTCCTGGTCGTGGACCCAGAGCTGCGCGTTGGCGATCCTGATCATCGTCTTTCTCCTTTGTCTTGGACTGAAAGGTCGAAAGCGATGCTAGGCGCGAGCGGGCGTGCTGTCTTCTCGAAACGTGCGGTGTTGGGGGCGGGCGTCGGCAAGGTCCCTGGCGCGCACCAGGTGGCGGGCTGGCGGGACATGGGCCATCCCCGCAGTCTAGGCTCGCGCCTTCGTGATCGGGACCTATGCAGCCGTGCTCGCCGTCTGCGCCGCCTCGCCGGCGATCGGCCAGGCAGCCCTCGCGCTCTGTGGAGTTCGCCGCTGGTCTTGGCTCGCGCCGGCCGTTGGCCTGGCCCTGCTCTGCGCGATCTGCTGGGGGTCGGTGCGCCTGCCCGGCGACGGTGCGATCTCGGCCATCGTGGTCCTGCTGGTTTTTGGAGCGTCGATTTTCTATCTCTGGGGACGCCTCGAAGGTGGCGGAGAAGCGCTGCGAGCAGGCTGGCCAGTCGCCCTCCTCGCCTTGCTCGCCGCATCGCTGCCGTTCGCCGTCGAAGGCCACTTCGGCATCCTCGGCACCAGCTTCAACCCCGACATGTCCCAGCACCTGCTGACGGCCGACCGCCTGGCTCACGGCGAGGGTTCCCAGCTACTACACCAGGGCTACCCGCTCGGCCCCCACGCCATAGTCGTCGCCCTGACCAAGGGCCTGGGCATCGGCCTGGTCCAAGGCTTCACTGGCCTGACCGTAGCCGTGGCGGTCCTCGCATCGCTGACCGCCCTGACCGCCTTCAGCGACCAGCCCGCCATCCTCCGCATCCCCGCCGCCCTGGTCGTAGGACTCGCCTACATGGTCGCCTCCTACTTCGCCCAGGGCGCCTTCAAGGAGACGATGCAGGCCCTCTTCGTCCTCGCCTTCGCCCTTGCATTGAGAGAGACAAAGGCCAATCCCGCCTGGCGCGACCGACCCCTTCGCTTCGTCCCCGCAGCCCTCCTAGCAGTGGGTAGCGTCTACACGTACAGCTTCCCAGGCCTCATCTGGCTGATCGGCGCAGCAGCAATCTGGGCGCTCTTGGAGTTCTGCATAAGCCGATTCCGCCCGTCGGCGGGTGGCGTCGCAGGGGGGACCGCCCCCGAGGAAGCTTTAGCTACCGCAGGGGGCGGTGGGTCCCCTGCGGCGACAGGCCCCGCCGCCTGGCGCCCGGTCCTTTATGCCGTCCTCCTCTTCGCCATCCTGATCGCCCCCGAGATCGGCCGCATGATCGACTTCCACTCGTTCGAGACCTTCGACCCCCACGGCCCCGGCCTCGGCAACCTCTTCGGCCAGATTTCACCCTTCGAGGCCCTCGGAATCTGGCCCTCGGGCGACTTCCGCCTGACGCCCGGTGCCGGCGCAGTGCCCGCCCTCGGCTACTACCTCGGCGCCGCCTTCGCCTCGATCCTGCTCCTCTACGGGCTGCTCCTCTGCTGGCGCCGTCGTGAGAACGCGCTGATCGCGGGCCTGGCAGCGGCCGCCATTGCCTACGTCGCCGCCCGCATCAGCGGCACCCCGTACACCGCCGCCAAGGCGATCGAGATCGGCGCGCCGCTGGCAGCGCTCGTCATCGTGCTGCCGCTGCTGCGTCGGCCTGTCGCCTGGCTCTTCCTGCTCGCGGCGGGCGGTTGCTCGCTGCTGGCGCTGGCCAACGCCCCCATCGGTCCGGCCTCATACTCACCGGCGCTGACCGGTCTGCGCCCCGTCGTTGGCGAAGGTCCCACGCTCGTCATCGCCTCCCGCCAGCTACTCGCCAACGAACACGGCACGCCGTACATTGCCTGGGAGCTGCGCGGCGGCCGCGTCTGCATCGAGTCCGAAGACGAAACGGGAGGCCGCCTGCCTCGCGGCGTTCGTTTCGTTCTGGCCGAATCGGGCTCCGGCAAGCCGCCGTTCCCGAGCCTTCGCCTCAAGGGCATCGCTCCGCCATACGTCCTCTGGGAAGCGAGCGGCCCCATGTCATCCCACAGCCCGTGTCCCCTCATAGCCGTGCGCCAAGCCCGCCAGGGCCAGCCGCGCTAGCCAGGTGACCGCTGACTTCGTCTTTAGTAGTCCAATAGGCCACAAAAAGACGAAGTCAGCAATTGGTGGGGCGCGGGTAGCATGGCCGGATCGAGGCGGCCACTCAAAAGATCACCGTGACCCTGCCCGACGGGACGCCCTTGGAGCTTGCGGACGGCGCGTCTGGTGCTGACGCGGCTGCGGCGATCGGTCCCGGGCTGGCCAAGGCGGCGCTGGCGATCCGGGTCGGCGGCGAGCTGCGCGACCTCTCCGCCGCGCTTCCCGACGGCGCCGAGATCGCGATCCTCACCGACCGCGACCCCGAGGCGCTGGAGCTGATCCGCCACGACGCCGCCCACGTGATGGCCGAGGCCGTGCAGGAGCTCTACCCCGGCGCCAAGGTGACGATCGGGCCGGCGATCGAGAACGGCTTCTACTACGACTTCGACTTCCCGGCGGACGTCAAGGTCACCGATGCCGACCTGGAGAGGATCGAGGCGGCGATGCGGTCCCACATAGAGGCCGACGAGGCCTTCGAGCGCCGCGACGTTCCCGTTGGCGAGGCGCGCGAGATCTTCAAGGCCCAGGACGAGGACTACAAGGTCGAGCTGATCGACGACCTCGTCGCCAAGGAAGGCGTCGAGACCGTCTCGCTCTATCGCAACGGCCCCTTCGAGGATCTCTGCCGCGGACCGCACGGCCCCTCGACCGGCCGGATCAAGGCGGTCAAGCTGAGCTCGCTCGCCGGCGCCTACTGGCGCGGCGACGAGAAGCGCCAGATGCTGACCCGGATCTACGGCACGGCGTTCTTCTCCAAGAAGGATCTGGTCAAGCACCTGGAGCTGATCGAGGAGGCAAAGAAGCGCGACCACCGCCGCCTCGGCCCCCAGCTCGGCATCTTCATGCTGCGCGAGGAGGCGCCCGGGATGCCGTTCTGGCTGCCCAACGGGACGACGCTGCTGCACCTGATCGAGGCCGAGGTGCAGGCGCAGCTACGCAAGCGCGGCTACAAGGAGATCGCCACTCCGCAGGTGCTCGACGAGGAGCTCTGGCACCGCTCCGGGCACTGGGACAACTACCGCGACGACATGTACTTCATGCGCTCCGATGAGAAGCGCTTGGCGCTGCGGCCGATGAACTGCCCCGGCGCCTGCCTCGTCTTCGACGCCGAGCGCCACTCCTACCGCGAGCTGCCGCTGCGCCTGGCCGAGTTCGGCCGCGTCTCGCGCAACGAGCGCGAGGGCGTCCTGCACGGGCTGCTGCGGGTGCGCGCCTTCACCCAGGACGACGCCCACGTCTACTGCACCGAGGAGCAGATCGCCGACGAGGTCGCCGACATCTGTGCGGCGATCGACGAGCTCTACGCGCGCTTCGGCTTCGAGGACGTGCGGGTCGAGCTCTCGACCCGGCCGGAGAAGTCGATGGGCAGCGAGGAGCAGTGGGCGAAGGCCGAGGCGGCGCTGACCGAGGCGCTCGAGCGCCAGGGCCGCGAGTACGAGCTCAACCCCGGCGACGGCGCCTTCTACGGGCCGAAGATCGACTTCCACGTCACCGACGCGCTCGGCCGCTCCTGGCAGTGCGGCACCTGCCAGCTCGACTTCCAGATGCCGGAGCGCTTCCACCTCAGCTACGTCGGCGCCGACGACGCCAACCACCGCCCGGTGATGATCCACCGCGCCCTGCTCGGCTCGATGGAGCGCTTTGCCGGGATCCTGATCGAGCACTACGCCGGCCGCTTCCCGGTCTGGCTGGCGCCTGTTCAGGCGATCGTCCTGCCGGTCTCAGACAAACACAACTCCTACGCCGCGAGCGTCGCCGCCGAGCTGCGCGATGCCGGCGTGCGGCTCGAGGTCGACGAGCGCTCCGAGTCGGTCGGCAGGAAGATCCGCGACGCCGAGCTCGGCCGCTACCCCTACATGCTCGTCGTCGGCGACCGCGAGCAGGAGGCCGGCGCGGTCGCGGTTCGCTCGCACAGCGACGGCGAGTTGGGGCCGATGCCGGCGGCAGAGTTCGCCGCTCGGGTGCGTGCCGAGAGCGAGCCCTCCTGAACGGGCGCTTGCCAGTCGGCGTCCTCTGTCTATACTCCGCAGACTTGATCGCAGGCACCCCAAACACCCCGCGCCGCTGAGCGTCCCGTGCCTGCCTCCCTACCTCTCGTCCGCTTGAAGCTCCACAACTCACTTAGATAGTGCCGGTCCCGCGTAGGTTCGACCGGCGCCCACCAGAGCGCGACACGACTCGGATCAACGAGCGGATCCGCGTCCCCAAAGTGCGCCTGATCGGCGCCGAGGGGGAGCAGCTGGGGATAGTCGACATCGACGAGGCGCTCAAACGCGCCCAGGACGCCGACCTCGACCTGGTCGAGGTCGCCCCGGGTTCGAAGCCGCCGGTCACCCGCCTGCTCGACTACTCGAAGTACAAGTACGAGCAGGAGCAGAAGCAAAAGCAGGCACGCAAGCACCAGCAGCAGGTCAACATCCGTGAGATCAAGCTGCGGCCGAAGATCGCCAACCACGACTACGAAACGAAGAAGGGTCACGTCGAGCGCTTCCTGCGCCACCAGGACAAGGTCAAGATCACGATCATGTTCCGCGGTCGCGAGCAGGCGCACCCCGAGCGGGGCAGGGCGCTGCTGCAGCGGCTCTACGAGGACCTCGACGGACTTGCCGTGATCGAGTCCCAGCCTTTGCAGGAAGGGCGCAACATGAGCATGCTGCTGGCGCCTGGGAAAGAGGCGGTCAAAGAGGCGCCCGAGGGTGAGACTACGCCGCCGGAGGATGAGAAATCCGGCGATGACGTTGCGGCTGCTTAGCTCGTAACGACGTCGGCTATTCGCTCTGAGGCTTGGCCGTCCCACAAGGGCGGGGGGTCGGGCCTCTTGGCCGGGCGTTGGGCTAGAGCTTCCGGGATCTTGGCGATTGCTGAGGGGTCGAGGCCTAGGAGGGTGTTGGTGCCGGCGGTGAGGGTGATTGGGCGCTCGGTGTTGGCACGGAGGGTGAAGCAGGGGATGCCTAGGTAGGTCGTCTCCTCCTGGATTCCGCCCGAGTCGGTTAGGACGGCGCCGGCGTCGGCCAGCAGGGAGAGGAAGTCGATGTAGCCGAGCGGGTCGCAGAGGGTTAGGCCCGGGTGCTCGGCGTTGATTGTCTCCATCATCGAGCGGGTGCGCGGGTGGACCGGGAAGACGACTGGCATCTCGCGCGCCAGTCCTGCCAGCTGCTTGATTGCCTGTGGTAGCAGTGGGCCGTCGACGAGGGCGGGGCGGTGAAGGGTGACGAGGGCGTAGGAGCCGGGCTCAACAGCGAGGCGGCTCGCGGCGCCGGCAGCGCGGAAGCGACCTTCCAGCGCGACCAGGGTGTCGATCATCGTGTTGCCGACCAGGTGGATCCGCTCGGCGGGGATGCCCTCGGCGTGCAGGTTGTCGTTGGCCTCGGGGCTGTGGATGAAGAGGTGGTCGGAGAGCTGGTCGGTGACGATCCGGTTCAGCTCCTCGGGCATCGTGCGGTCGAAGCTGCGCAGGCCGGACTCGACGTGGGCGACCGAGATCTGCATCTTCGCGGCGGTCAACGCCGCCGCCAGCGTCGAGTTGACATCGCCCGGGACGACCACCAGGTCGGGACGCTCCTCGGTCAGGACGGGCTCGAGCCGCTCCATCACCCGGGCCGTCTGCTCGGCGTGGCTGCCAGAGCCGACCTCGAGCATGTGGTCGGGCGCCGGTACGCCGAGCTCCTCGAGGAAGACCTCCGACATCAGCCGGTCGTAATGCTGGCCGGTGTGGACGATCGCGTGCCGGCCTTGCGGCAGCCGCGCCCGCAGGGCGCCGATCACAGGAGCCGTCTTGACGAAGTTGGGCCGCGTTCCGACCACGTAGACGATGCGCATCGAGCGGCACAGTACCCTGCGCCTCGCCTTCCACCTGCAACAGAGCGAGCGCTCGGGCGCGCCCGTCTGCTTCAATAGCGGACCCGATGCCCAAGATGAAAACTCATTCCGGCGCCAAGAAGCGGTTTCGCAAGACCGCGACCGGCAAGCTGCGCGGGCGGCGCGCCTACTCGAGCCACATCCTCGAGAAGAAGTCGCCGAAGCGCAAGCGGCGGATGGCGCGGCCGGTGGAGATCGCCCCGTCCGACACGAAGACGGTGCGGGGCCTGCTTGGAGGCGGCAAGTGAGCCGGGTCAAGCGCTCAGTCCACGCGCGCAAGAAGCGGCGCAAAGTCCTCAAAGAAGCGAAAGGCTATTTCGGGCGCAAGCATTCCTCCTATCGCTTCGCCAAAGAGCAGGTGCAGCGGTCCGGGATGTACGCCTACCGCGACCGGCGCAACCGCAAGCGCGAGTTCCGCCGGCTCTGGATCACCCGGATCAATGCCGCCGCACGGCTGGAGGGCATGAGCTACTCCGAACTGATCCACGGCCTCAACGGGGCCGGCGTCGAGGTGAACCGCAAGATGCTCGCCGAGATCGCGGTCTCAGACCGCGAGGCCTTCCGCCGATTTGTGGAGCTAGCCCGGGAGGGTGCGGCCGCCTAGCCGCAGCCATTCACTCCACTTTCCCGGGCGGGCCGTCTTCACGGCCCGCTTTTTTGTTCCAGGAGACGAAACCGCCGACCAGAAACACACCCCGAGACAAGCAGATGATCGAAAGCCCCCAAAACGAGAAGCTGAAGCTGGTCCGCAAGCTTGCCGACCGCAAGCACCGTGAGCGCGAGAGCGCCTTCGTCAGCGAGGGTGAGGACCTGGTCGAGGCGGGCCTCGCCGCCGGCGTCGAGCCGCGTTTTCTGCTCAGCGCCGCCGGGAGCGACCTCGGTGGCGAGGAGGTCGAGCCCGAGCTGCTTGCCGCGGTCTCGAGCCTCGGCTCGGGGACGCGGGCGATCGCGGTCTGGCCTCAACGGTGGGCCGAGCCGGGGGGCTCGCCCTGCCTCTACCTGCATGGCGTCGGCGACCCCGGCAACGTCGGCGCGATCGTCCGCACCGCTCACGCTCTGCTCGACGGCACGGTCGTGCTGGGACCGGGCTGCGCCGATCCTTTCTCGCCGAAGGCGGTGCGGGCAAGCATGGGCTCGATCTTTGGCCAGCCGGTGGCGCGGGGGACCGTCGCCGAGACGCCGGCGCCGCGGGCGGCGCTGGTCGCTCATGGTGGCGCGGGCCTCGCTTCGCTCGACACGGCGGCGACGCTCTGCCTTGGGGCAGAGCGCGAGGGGCTGCCGGACGAGGTGCTCGCCGCCTGTGCTGCGCAGGTGACGATCCCGCTGCGTCCCGGCGGTGCCGAGTCGCTCAACGTCGCCGCTGTTGCCGCAATTTGCGCCGAGCGGATATCGTCGCTCGCCATGCCGGAGGTCGCTGAAGATGCCTGAGGGAATCGATCGGATCGAGGCGATCTCCTCGGAGGCCGCGGCTGCGATCGAGGCCGCGCCGGGCACCGCGGAGCTGGAGGAGCTGCGGGTGCGCTACCTCGGCCGCAAAGCCGAGCTGACGACGATCCTGCGCGGGATCGCCGAGCTGCCGGCGGAGGAACGCGGCAAGGTCGGCTCAGGCGCCAACCAGGCACGTAAGCAGCTCGAAGCGCTGATCGAGGCGCGGGCGGAGCTGCTCGACGCCGGCGAGCTCGAATCTCGGCTTGCCGAGGACCGCATCGACGTGACCCTGCCCGGCGCGCCGCCGCGGCCGGTCGGCCACATCCACCTGATCACCCGCACCACGCGCCTGATCGAGGACACGATGGTCGGCCTTGGCTACCGGGTGATGGAGGGCCCCGAGGTCGAGCACGACTACTACAACTTCACCGCCCTGAACCACCCGCCCGGGCACCCGGCGCGGATGCTCCAGGACACCTTTTACGTCCAGTCCGACCCCGAGGTCTTGCTGCGCACGCACACTTCCCCGGTGCAGATCCGCAGCATGGAGGCCCAGTCGCCGCCGATCTTCATGATCGCCCCGGGCAAGGTCTACCGGCGCGACTCCGACGCCACCCACAGCCCGATGTTCCATCAGGTCGAGGGGCTGGCGATCGGAGAGGGGATCACGCTCGCCGACCTGCAGGGGACGCTCGACGAGATGCTGCGGGCGATCTTCGGCGGCGCCCGCAAGGCGCGGATGCGGCCGCACTTCTTCCCCTTCACCGAGCCCAGCGTCGAGTTCGACGTCTCCTGCTTCCAGTGCGAGGGCACGGGCGCGCTTGCCGGCGGCGAGCGCTGCAACCTCTGCAAGGGGATCGGCTGGATCGAGGTCGGCGGCGCCGGCATGGTCGATCCCAACGTGCTCGGCTTCGTCGAGGCAGGCGGCTATGACCCGGAGCGGGTCCAGGGCTTCGCCTTCGGCATGGGCGTCGAGCGGATCGCGATGCTGCGCCACGGCGTTCCCGACCTGCGGCGCTTCTTCGACAACGACGTGCGGGTGCTGGAGCAGTTCTCGTGAGGTGCAGCTGATGAGAGTGCCCTACTCATGGCTGCGCGAGTACTGCGATCCCGGTGTCGGGGCCGGCGAGCTGGCCGAGCGGCTGGCGATGACCGGCACCGAGGTCGAGCGGGTCGCCACGGTTGGCCCGCCCTCGGCGGACGGCTTCGTCGTCGGCAAGGTGTTGAGCGCCGAGCCACACCCCAACGCCGATCGCCTGCGGGTCTGCACGGTCGACACCGGCGACGGCGAGCGGACGATCGTCTGCGGCGCCCCCAACGTAGCGGCGGGGCAGACCGTGCCGGTGGCGTTGCCGGGGGCGACGCTGCCCGGTGGCCACAAGATCGGCATGGCGAAGCTGCGCGGCGTCGAGTCGGCCGGGATGATCTGCGCCGCCTCTGAGCTCGGCCTGGGCGAGAGCCCCGGCGGCATCCTCGTCCTCGCCGACGGAAAAACCGGCTCCGCTGTTCCTTTGCCCGATAAGACGGGGGAAGCGAACAGCGGAAGCCTTGTGCCGGGCACGCCGCTGAACGAGGTGCTGCCGATTGCCGAGCCTGTGCTGGAGCTGGAGGTGACGCCGAACCGGGTCGACTGCTTCGGCGTCTACGGCGTCGCCCGCGAGGTGCACGCGATCAGCGCCGCTCCGCTTGGGCCCGAGCCCTGGGCCGAGGACGTCCCCGCCGAGGGCGATGGCGAGGTCTCCGACTACGCCTCCGTCACGGTCGAGGTCCCCGACCTCTGCCCGCGCTTCACCGCCCGCGTCTTCACCGACGTCACCATCGCCCCCTCGCCCGCCTGGCTGCAGGCGCGGCTGACGGCGGCCGGCCAGCGCCCGATCAACAACGTCGTCGACATCACCAATTACACGATGCTGCTCACAGCGCAGCCGCTGCACGCCTTCGACCTCGAGAGGGTCCCCGGCGGGGCGCTGACGATCCGCGCCGCCTCAGAGGGCGAGAGGATGACGACCCTAGACGATGTCGAGCGCAGCTTCGACGCCGAGAGCGTCCTGGTCTGTGACGAGAACGGCCCCTCAGGCATCGCCGGGATCATGGGCGGGCAGGTCTCCGAGGTCTCCGAGGAGACGACCAGCGTCCTGCTCGAGGTCGCGACCTGGAACGGCACCAACATCCTGCGCACCTCGCGGCTGCTCTCGCTGCGCTCCGAGGCCTCCTCGCGCTTCGAGAAGCAACTTCACCCCGACCTCTGCATGCGGGCGCAGCGGATCGCCTCGCGGCTGATGGTCGAGCTCTGCGGCGCCAAGCTGGTGCCGGGGACGATCGACGTCGCCGCTGGGGTCCCCGGCCCGCGCCAGCTCACTCTGCGGGGCGAGCGGGTCGAGGGGCTGCTCGGGATGGCGATCGGCCAGGCCGACCAGACCGCCTACCTCGAGCGCCTGGGCTTCGGGGTCGAGCCTGCGGGAGACGACCTCGAGGTCACCGTCCCGCCCGACCGCCACTTCGACGTAACCCGCGAGGTCGACCTGGTCGAGGAGGTCGGCCGCATCCACGGCCTCGACGAGCACCTGCCCAGCACCCTGCCGGCGGTGGCGGGACGGGTCGGCGGCCTCAGCCGCGAGCAGCGCCTGCGCCGCCGCGCCGAGGACGCGATGCGGGACCTCGGCTTCGACGAAGTCGTCGGCTGGAGCTTCACCGACCCGGGCGAGCCAGGGCGGTTGCGGATCGCCGCCGAGGACCCGCGGGCGAATGGCGTCGTCCTCTCCAATCCGCTGTCCGAGGACCAGTCGGTGATGCGGACGACTCTGCTCGGCTCGCTCCTGGATGTCGCCCAGGCCAACCTCTCCCGCGGTGCCGGCGCCGTCGCCCTCTTCGAGTCGGGCCGCGTCTACCTCCCGGCCGCCGCGAGTCCGCGGGAACCCGTGCTCAACACGGGTAGAGGCGGACTCGACGTCCTCGGCGGGGAATTCGCGGGCGAGCGGGCGGCGCCTGTGGCCGAGCCGCAGCGGATCGGCTGCCTCGCGATCGGTTCGCTCGGCGCGAAGTCCTGGCGTGGTGGCGGCGAGCCGGCCGACTTCTTCGCCCTCAAGGCGGTTCTCGAAGGACTGGCCGGCGCTCTCGCTGCCGAGATCTCGGTCGAGCCGGCCGAGGAGCCGTTCCTGCACCCGGGCCGCTCGGCTCGGGTGGCGGTCGCCGCTCAGCCGGCCGGCTGGATCGGCGAGCTTCACCCCCTGGTCTGCCGGGCCTGGGACGTCGATGCGGCGATTGGCTTTGAAGTCGATCTGGCGGCCCTGGTCGCGGCAGCCGGCGCCGGCGAGGAGGCCTTCGAGGACGTGACGACCTTCCCGGCCGTCTACCAGGACCTGGCAGTCGTGGTCCCGACCGAGGTCGCGGCCGCTCAGCTGCGCGCGGCGGTCCTCGGTGGCGGTGGCGAGCTGCTGCATGCCGCCGACGTCTTCGACCTCTACGAGGGGGAGCAGCTCGGCCAGGGCAAGAAGAGCCTCGCCCTGCGGCTCGAGTTCCGCGCCGCCGACCGCACCCTCACCGACGAGGAGGTCGTCGCCCGCCGGGCCGCGATCGAGGCCGAGCTCGACAAGATCGGGGGGTCGCTCCGTGGCTGACAAGGGCACACAGTCGCTCCACGGCGATCCCGCCGCCAGGGTCCTGGTTGCCGGCGCCTCCGGCTTCACCGGCGCGCTAGCGGCCCAGATCGTCTGGCGCCACCCGAAGCTGGAGCTGGTCGCGGTCACCTCGCGCAGCGACGCCGGCAAGCGGCTCGACAGCCTCTATCCGCGCTACCGGGTGCCGCTCGAGCTGAGCGAGCTCGACCTCGACGAGATCGAGGATGTCGACGCCGCCATAGTCGCCTATCCGCACGGCGCCTCGGCGCCGGCGGTCGCGGCATTGCGCGGCCTCGGCGTGCTCGTCGTCGACCTCTCCGCCGACTTCCGCCTCCGTGACCTGCCCACCTACGAGCGCTGGTACGGCGAGCACGGCGCGCCCGAGCTGCTCGAGGGCGCCGTCTACGGCCTCACCGAGCTCTACCGCGAGCAGCTGCGCGACGCGGAGCTGGTCGCCACGCCCGGCTGCTACCCGACCGCGAGCGTGCTCGCCCTCGCTCCGCTGGCGGAGAAGGGCCTGCTCGCCGATGTCGTCATCGACGCCAAGCAGGGCGTCTCCGGCGCCGGCCGCGGCGGCGGCGATGCGATGCACTACGTCTCGATGGACGAGAACGCCTTCGCCTACAAGACCGAGGGCCATAGGCACAGACCCGAGATCGAGCAGGAGCTTGCCGCGCTGGGAAGCCCGGCGCCGGTCACCTTCGTGCCGCACCTGCTGCCGCTCGACCAGGGCGAGCTGACCAGCTGCTACGCGCAGACCAGCGAGCCGATCGCCAAGGAGGCAGTCCAGGCGCTCTACCGCGAGCGCTACGCCGGCGAGCCCTTCGTCCGCGTCGTCGACGGCCCGCCCGGGCTGCGCGACGTGCGCGATACCAACGAGTGCCACGTCTACGTCACCGTCGAGGAGCGGGGCCGCGTGCTCGCCTTCTCTGCGATCGACAACCTCTGGAAGGGCGCGTCGGGGCAGGGCGTGCAGAACCTCAACCTGATGCTGGGCCTCGACGAGAGGCTGGGGTTGAGATGAGCGGCTTCTTCAAGTCGCGCTGGGTCGAGGCGCCCGCCGGGGTGGAGGAGCTCGATCCCGCGCAGCTCGCACCGGGCTTTCGGGCCGGTGGCGCTCACTGTGGCCTTAAGGGCGGTGGCAAGACCGACATCGGCCTGATCGTTTGCGACGACGAGCAGGTTTCTTCGGCGGTCTTGCTCACCCGCAACGCCTCGGCCGCCGCACCCGTGCGGGTGATTCGCAAGCGCTGCGAGCGCGGCTCGATCCGCGCCGCCGTGGTCAATGCCGGCAACGCCAACGCCGAGACCGGCGAGCAGGGCTATGCCGACGCGGTGGCGATGTGTGACGTCGCGGCGGCCAAGCTGGGCCTGCGGCCCGAGGCCGTCGCCGTTGCCGAGACCGGCGTGATCGGGGTGCCGCTGCCGATCGACGCGGTGCTCGAGGGGGTCCGCGAGGCTTCCGGAGCGCTCTCGGAGACGGGCGGCGCGACCTTCTCCGAGGCGATCCTCACCACAGACCGCTGGCCGAAGCGCTGCACCGTGCGCGCCGGGGGCGTGACGCTTTCCGCCCAGGCCAAGGGCGGCGGGATGATCCAGCCGAACATGGCGACAATGCTCTGCTTCGTGCAGACCGACGCCGTCGTCGAGGACCCCGACGCCGCCCTGCGGGCGGCGAGCGACGCTTCCTTCGAGCGGATCACCGTCGACGGCCAGATGAGCACCAACGACACTGTCCTGCTGCAGGCGACCGGGGCCTCCGGAAAGCCGCTGCCGGAAGGCCTGCTGGAGGCGGCCCTGCTGCAGCTGGCGATCGAAGTCGTCGCCGACGGCGAGGGTTCGACCCGGGTGTGTCGCATCCAGGTCGACGGCGCTGCCTCGCAGGCGGAGGCCGAGCGGGTCGCCCGCGCGATCGCCAACTCGCCGCTGGTCAAGACGGCGCTTTTCGGCCGCGATCAGAACTGGGGGCGGATCGCCCAGGCGGCCGGGATGGCGCTGGCCGGCGAGGACCTCGAGGAGATCGGAGGCGACTCGATCGACAACGCCGAGCTTGCGGCAGACGTGCCGGAAGCCGAGATCGGCCTGCGCCTCGACCGCGGCGAGCACAGTGCCCACGTCTACTTCTCCGACCTTGGCTACGAGTACGTGCGGATCAACGCGGAGTACACAACGTGAACGAGAGGGGGCAGCGATGACCGAGCAGGCGCCGCAGTCGCGGGCGGCCGGAGTCAGCGTCGAGACGCTGATGGAGGCGCTGCCCTACATCCGCGAGTTCCACGGCCGCACGGTGGTGATCAAGTACGGCGGCGCCGCGATGCGCGAGGAGGCGCTGCGCGAGGCCTTCGCCACCGACGTCGTCCTGCTCAAGTACGTCGGCCTGAATCCCATCGTCGTGCACGGCGGCGGCCCCGAGATCACCGAGTACATGGACCGGCTCGGCATGGAGGTGCGCTTCCACGAGGGCCTGCGGGTCTCCGACGCGGAGACGGTCGAGGTGGCGCAGATGGTCCTGCTCGGCAAGCTCAACTCCGACATCGTCCAGCGGCTAAACCGCCACGGCCAGCCCGCGGTCGGCCTCTCCGGCAGCGACGGCTCGATGTTCGAGGTGGCGCCGGTCGCCAACGCCGAGCAGGTCGGCTTCGTCGGCTCGATCGAGCGGGTCGACGTCGACGTGCTCAATCACATCGCCGCCGACTACATCCCGGTGGTCGCCTCCTCGGCCTCCGACCGGGCCGGCCAGTCCTACAACGTCAACGCCGACGAGGCCGCCGGCAAGGTCGCGGCGGCGCTCGGCGCCCACAAGGCGATCTTCCTCACCGACGTCGAGGGCTGGCGCGCCGACGCCGACGACGAGGCCTCGCTGATCTCGCGCGCCACGGTCGACGAGGTCGAGGAGCGGCTGCCGCAGATCGAAGGCGGGATGCGTCCCAAGCTCGGCGCCTGCGTCGACGCGATTCGCGGCGGCGCCCAGTCGGCCCACATCATCGACGGTCGCAAGCCGCACTCGCTGCTGCTCGAGCTCTTCACCGACGCCGGGATCGGCACGATGGTGACGCCGTGAACCTGACCGACCTGCAGGCACTGGAGGAGCGCTACCTGATGCGCACCTACAAGCGGGCGCCGGTCGAGTTCGTGCGCGGCGAGGGCGCGGTGCTCTGGGACGCCGAGGGCAACCAGTACCTCGACTTCCTTGCCGGGATCTCGGTCTGCTCGGTCGGCCACTGCAACCCCGACGTGGTCGAGGCGGTGCGCGAGCAGGCGGGCCGGCTGATGCACACGTCCAATCTCTTCTACACCGAGCCGATGGTGCGCCTCGCCGAGCGCCTCTCCCGGTCGAGCCTCGGCGGGCGCGTCTTCTTCTCCAACTCCGGCACCGAGGCCAACGAGTGCGCGATCAAGATCGCCCGCAAGCACGCCCACCGGCGCGGGACCTCCTCGCCTGAGATCGTCAGCTTCGAGCGCGACTTCCACGGCCGCACCTACGGCGCTCTCGCGGCGACGCCGGCGCTCGCGGCCAATCCCGACCTGGCGCCGATGCTGCCCGGCTTTCGTGCGGTCCCGTTCAACGACGCGGCGGCGCTGCACGCGGCCGTGGGGGAGAGCACCGCGGCGGTGCTGATCGAGCCGATCCAGGGCGAGAGCGGCATCTACCCGGTCGACGACGAGGTGCTGCTGGCGGCACGCGAGGTCTGCGACGAGGTCGGCGCGCTGCTGATCTTCGACGAGATCCAGACGGGTATGGGCCGCACCGGCTCGCTTTGGGCCTACGAGCAGACGCCGGTGCGCCCGGACGTCATGACCAGCGCCAAGGCGCTCGGCGGCGGCATGCCGATCGGCGCCTGCCTGACCACGCCTGAGGCGGGTGAGGTGCTGGAGCCGGGCGATCACGGCTCGACCTTCGCGGGCGGGCCGGTTGCAAGCGCTGCGGCACTCGCAGTGCTCGAGATCGTCGACGATCCGGCGCTGCTGCGCCGCGTGCGCGAGCTCGGCGCCGAACTCCGCGAGCGTCTGCTCGGGCTCGACGGCGTGCGCGAGGTGCGCGGCCGCGGCCTGATGCTCGGCGTCGGCCTCCTCGACGGCATCGACGCTGCCGCGATCGGTGCCGACCTGCTCGAACACGGCCTGATCGTCAACGTGCCCGAGCCGGGGACGCTGCGCCTGCTGCCGCCGCTGACGGTCGATTCGGCCCAGGTCGACCGTGCCGTTGGCGCAATCGAGGCCGCGCTCCTAAGCTACGCGGCCCAATGAGCGCGGATAAGAAGCGACCAGCGGAGCCGCGTGCGCTGACCAGCAGCACGGCCGAGCGCCTGGCGGCGATTGTCGAGGCGGCCGAGCAGGCTGCCTCGAAGGTGATCGACGATGCCGAGGAGCAAGCCCGCCGGCAGCTCACCGAAGCCGGCGCCCGCGCCGACCGCATCGTCGCCGAGCGCCTGCGCGCCCTCGCCGACGAGCTCGACCCGCCGATCGGGCCCCGCCAGGGCTCGCACCTGCGCTCGGTCGAGCTCGAGCCCGAGGTGGATACCGAGCCAACGCCCGTGCAGCGCTCCGGCTCGGCGGGCGCACGCCTGCTTGCCACCCAGATGGCGGTTTCCGGCAGCAGCCGCGAGGAGATCGAGCAGCGGCTGCGCAGTGGCTTCGACATCGACGACACCAGCGAGATACTCGACGCGATACTCGGACCGGAGGAGTAGACCATGCACGAGGACCCGACCCGGATGATGCGCCAGCCCGACGACCAGCATCCCCACGGCAACACCCGCCTGGTGATCGCCTGCCTGATCGCCGTGATCGTCGGTTTGATCGTCGCGGTCATCGTGACCGCCGGCAGCGGCGGCAGCGGCACGACTTCGACGGTGACGACGGCTCCGAGCGAAGCAAGCTCGACCACCGAGACGACCACGGGGTCGACCACAACCGGATCGACCACGACCACCACCGGGACCGAACCGACCGCGACCACGACGACGACGCCGCCGACGACCACGACTCCCACAACCACAACGACGACGCCGCCACCCGAAGAAGAAAACGGCAGCGGCGGCATCGGCGCTCCGTAGTGACGCCAGAGTCCCCAGCGCAGATCCGCACCGCCTCCTACGAGGCCGATCCGGCCGAGGTCCGGCGCGTCCTGCTGCTCTACTCGGGCGGCCTCGACACCAGCGTGATGCTGAAGTGGATCCAGGATTCCTATGACGCCGAGGTGGTCTGCCTCACCGTCAACCTCGGTCAGCCCGGCGAGGACTACGCCGTAATCGAGGAGAAGGCGAAGCGGCTCGGCGCGCTCGAGTGCCACGTCGTCGATGCCCGGGTGGAATTCGCTTCCGAGTACGTCGCGCCGGCGATCAAGGCCAACGCCCTCTACGGCGGCGGCTACCCGCTCTTCACCGCGCTCGGCCGACCGCTGATCGCCAAGCTCGCCGTCGACTACGCGCGACGCAGCGGTTGCGACACGATCGCCCACGGCTGCACCGGCAAGGGCAACGACCAGGTCCGGATCGAGGCCACGGTGGCGACCTTGGCGCCGGAGCTGAAGACGATCGCCCCGGTGCGCTCCTGGCAGATGGGGCGCGAGGAGGAGATCGCCTACGCCCGCGAGCACGGCATCCCGGTCAAGGGCGGCACCGAGGTCGCGCCCTACTCGATCGACGACAACCTCTGGGGCCGCTCCTCGGAGGGCCGCTGGATCGAGGACCTCGACCACGCGCCCGAGGACGACGTCTTCCAGCTGGTCACCCGTCCCGAGGAGGCACCCGACGAGGCGGAGACGGTCGCGGTCGAGTTCGAGGCCGGCGTGCCGGTGGCGCTGAATGGCGAGCGGCTGGGGCTGGTCGACCTGATCGAACGCGCGGCGCAGATCGGCTGTCGCCACGGAGTCGGCATCGTCGACCACATCGAGGACCGCATCGTCGGCCTCAAGGTGCGTGACATCTACGAGGCGCCGGCGGCGGCGATCCTGCTGACGGCACACCAGGACCTGGAGAAGCTGGTCGGCACGATCCACCAGAACCAGCTCAAGCCGGACCTCGACCGCAAGTGGGCCTACCTGGTCTACGCCGGCCTCTGGTGGGAGCCGCTGCGCAGCGACCTCGACGCCTACATGGACGCGGTCAACGCCCAGGTCACCGGCACGATCGGCCTCAAGCTCTTCAAGGGCAGCGCCCGAGTCGTCACCCGCTCCTCGCCCAACGCGGTCTACGACGCCGACCTCGCCTCTTTCGCCGAGTCGGGCGGGCTCTTCTCGCAGACCGCCTCGCCCGGCTTCATCGAGCTCTGGTCGCTGCAGTCGCGGATGGCGCATCGGATCCGCCGGCGTGGGGAGGAGGGGGAGCGATGACCTACGACAAGCTCGGCAAGGCGGCGGTCCGCTTCGCCTTCAGGTACGTCCGTCGGCGCTACCGGCGCGAGATCCGGATTGGTATCGGCGTCGGCGTCGTGGGCATTGCGATCGCCGCTTACGTCGCCACTCGCAACGTCCCGGAGGGTTAGCCGTGGTGCGGTTCGCCACTCTCGGTGTTGCCCTGATGGCCTCGGCTCTGCTGGTCGGCGCCACCGCCGAGGCAGCGGACGTCGGCGCCCTGCAGGCCAAGGTGTCGGCGGCGCGCAGCGAAGCGAGCTCGCTGGCCTCGAAGCTGCAGGCCGCGCAGGGCGAACTCGCGGCGGCGCAGGAACAGGCCGCCGCGGCGAGCGACCGCGAGGAAAAGCTCAGCGGCCTGCTCGTCCACGGCGAGGAACACGCGGCGCGGCTCGCCGCCGAAGTGCGCGGCACCCAGCGGCAGTTGGCGGCGGAGAAGAAGCGCCTGCAGCGCGCCCGCAGCGCCCTGGCAGCCCGCCTCGTGGCTATCTACGAGAACGGCACGCCCGACACGGCCAGCGTCATTCTCGCCTCCGGCAGCTTCGACGAACTGGCGACGCGGACCGAATACCTCGATCAGATCGAGCAATCGGACTCCGACCTCGCCGGCCGGGTGGCGCAGGTGCGCAGGTCGGTGGCCCACCAGCTGAAGCTGGTCGCGGCGCTGAAGGCGCGGGTCGACGCCTACGACGAACGGCTGGCCGCGGCCCGCTCCGAAATCGCCGCCGTTAAGCAGGACGCCGAAGCGGCGGCCTCGCAGCTGCACGCCGTCGCCGCGGCGCGCAGCGCATCGCTGGCGAAGCTCAAATCGCAGATCGGCAATTGGGTCAGCGACATCGAAGCCGCCGAAGCCGCCAGCCGCGCCGAAGCCGAAAGCACCGTCGAACGCTGGCTCGGCGGCCCCTTCTCGATCCCCTCCTACATCGTGATGTGCGAGTCGGGCGGCAACTACGGCGCCGTCAACCCCTCCAGCGGCGCCGGCGGCGCCTACCAGATCCTCCCCTCGACCTGGGAACTCTACGGTGGAAAGGGCGCCCCCCAAGACGCTCCCAAGGCCGAACAGGACCAAATAGCCTCGGAAATCTGGGCCGACTCCGGCCCCAGCGCCTGGGTCTGCGGCTAGCGCCCTCAAATACCACGCAACACGCGCGGAAGACGCCCGAAAGTAGCTCGCTCCATCTGAGCCGATTGAGATGATCGGCGCCGCCCGTGAGTAGCGCCTCCGCCGTCCATCTCCACGCCCACAGCGAGTACTCGCTGCTCGACGGCGCCTGCAAGATCGACGCGATGGCGGCGCGCGCCGCGGAGATGGGCCAGCCGGCGCTCGGGCTGACCGACCACGGGGTGATGAACGGCGCCGTCGACCTCTACAAGGCCTGTAAGAAGCACGGGATCAAGCCGATCGCCGGCTTCGAGGCCTATTTCGTCGACGACGTGAAGTCGATCAAGGAGACGCCGAAGTACGAGCGCAACCACCTCACCCTGCTGGCCGAGACCGACACCGGCCTCGCCAACCTGGTCAAGCTGACCTCGGCCGGCTTCCTCGAAGGCTTCTCGCGCGGTAAGGCCAACGTCGACATGGCGATGCTCGCCGCCCACTCAGAGGGCGTGATCGCGCTCACCGGCTGCCTGCAGTCGCGCTTCTGCCGGCGCTTGGTCGAAGAGCGCGCCGACGATGCCCGTGCCCACCTCGACGACCTGATCCAGGCCTTCGGCCCCGAGCAGGTCTACTTCGAGGTGCAGAAGAACGGCATCGCCGAGCAGGACCGGGCCAACGAGGGGATCGTCCGCTTCGCCCGCGAGCTGGGCCGGCCGCTGGTCGGCACCGCCGACGTCCACTACCTGCGCCGCGAGGACTTCGACAACCACGCGGCGCTGCTCTGCGTGCAGACGAAGTCGACCCTGGAAGCGCCGAAGATGAGCTTCGACACCAACGAGTTCTATTTGAAGGACTCGGATGAAATGTCGGCCTCCTTCGCCGAGTGGCCGGAGGCTGTGCCGACCACGCTCGAGATCGCCGAGCGCTGCGACGCCGAGATCGAGCTCGGCAAGCTGCTGCTGCCGCGCTACCCGACCCCGGAGGGCGAGGAGCCCGAGACGATGCTGCGGCGGATCGCCGACAAGGGGATGCGCGCCCGCTACGGCGATCCGGTCCCCGCCGAGGCGCAGCAGCGGCTCGACTTCGAGCTCGGCGTGATCGAGGAGATGGGCTTCTCCTCCTACTTTCTGATCGTCTGGGACTTCGTCCGCTACGCCAAGGACAACGGGGTCGCGGTGGGCCCGGGCCGCGGCTCGGCCGCCGGCTCGATCGTCGCCTACGCGCTGACGATCACCGACATCGACCCGCTTGCCCACGACCTGCTCTTCGAGCGATTCCTCAACCCCGGTCGCAAGTCGATGCCGGACATCGACATCGACTTCTCGGTGCGCGGGCGCGAGCGGGTGATTCGCTACGTCGCCGAGAAATACGGGCGCGAGTCGGTCGCGCAGATCATCACCTTCGGCACGATGGCGCCCCGCGCCGCCACCCGCGACGCGGCTCGCGTGCTCGGCTTCGACTACGGCAGCGGCGATCGCCTCGCCAAGCAGATCCCGGAGCCGATCATGGGCCGCAGCCCCTCCTTCGAGGAATGCCTCAAGGCGGGCCAGGAGCTGAAGAAGACCTACGACTCGGAGCCGGAGGCGAAGCGGATCATCGACGTCGCCCAGGGCCTCGAGGGGATTATTCGCAACAACTCGATCCACGCCGCCGCGGTGGTGATCGCCGATCGACCTCTGCAGGAGGTAGTGCCGCTGCAGCTGGCCGAGGACAAGAGCGCTCCGGCAGCCGCCAACGGCAGCGGCAACGGGAACGGCAAGGCCGAGCGCCAGTACAAGATCGTCACCCAGTACTCGATGGGGCCGATCGAGGAGATCGGGCTGTTGAAGATGGACTTCCTCGGCCTCCGCAACCTCGACGTGATCGAGGACGCGATCGACATCATCCGCCGCTCGCGCGGCCAGGAGATCGACATCGAAGCGATCCCGATCGACGACGCCAAGACCTACGAGATGCTTGCCGCCGGCGACTCGACCGGCGTATTCCAGTTCGAGTCGGAGGGGATGCGCGACGCTCTGCGCAAGGTGGGCCCGACCGAGTTCGCTGACATTGTCGCGCTCGGCGCCCTGTACCGGCCTGGGGCGATGGCCTACATCCCCGCCTACGCGAAAGGCAAGAAGGATCCCTCGACCGTGCGCTACCCCGACCCGCGCCTGCGTGCGATCACCGAGGAGACCCACGGCTGCGTCGTCTACCAGGAGCAGCTGATGGCGATCGCCCGCGAGATGGCCGGCTTCTCAGGCGCCGAGGCGGACGACCTGCGCAAGGCGATCGGCAAGAAGAAGCGCGAGCTGATGGCGACGATGAAGGACAAGTTCATGCAGGGCATGGTGGAGTCGAACACCGCCCCGAAGGTCGCGGCCGACCTCTGGAAGCTCAACGAAGCAGCCGCCGATTACTCGTTCAACAAGTCCCACGCCGCCTGCTACGGCCTGATCTCCTACCGCACCGCCTACCTCAAGGCCAACTACCCGGCCGAGTACATGGCGGCGGTGATCTCCTCGGTGATGAACACCAAGGACAAGGTCCCGTTCTTCGTCAATCGCTGCGAGGAAATGGAGATCGAGGTGCTGCCGCCCGACGTCAACTCCTCCGACCACAGCTTCGTCGTCTCCGAGAACGCGATCCGCTTCGGTCTCGATGCGGTCAAGAACGTCGGCCATGCCGCGGTGGAGGCGATCCTGCGCGCCCGCGAGGAGAGCCCGATCGCCTCGATCTGGGACTTCTGCGAGCGGGTCGACTCGCGCTCGGTCAACAAACGGGCGATCGAATGCCTGGTCAAGTGCGGCGCCCTCGACTCGACCGGCGCCACCCGCAGGGGGATGCTCGAGGCGCTGCCGGCGGCACAGTCGGCGGGGCAGAAGGCCCAGGAGGACGCCCAGCTCGGCCAGGGGTCGATCTTCGATTTCGGCGACGACGCCGAGGCTGCCGCTCCAGGCGCCGGCGCCCACCACCGCCCGCCGATCTCGGCCGAGGAGTTCGAGCGCGCCGAGTTGCTGGCCTTGGAGAAGGAGACGCTGGGGACCTACCTCTCCTCGCACCCGCTGACCGAAGTGCGCGGGGCGCTGCGCGCCCGGGTCGATTGCGGCCTCGGCGACCTGGAGAAGAAACAGGACGGCGCCTGGCTGACGGTCGGCGGCATCGTCACCGATTGCAAGAAGATCCGCACCAAGAGCGGCAGCCAGATGATGTTCGCGACCCTCGACGATGTCGAGGGTCAGGTCGAGCTACTGGTCTTCAAGGCCGACCAGGCCGAGAGCGCCGGCGTGATCGCCCCCGACGCGATCGTGATCGTGCGCGGCCGCCTCGACCACAAGGACCGCGGCGAGACCAAGTTGGTCGTGCAGGAGGCGGAGCGCTTTGAACCCGACGCGGCCGAGATCGCCGCGGCGCCGACGCCGGCGAGCGTCCCGGACGGGCCCTTCGAGGTCGAGGTTCACGCCAGCAGGCTCAGCGAGAGCTTCGTCGACGAACTCAAGGCGGTGCTCGAACACCACAAGGGCGAGGCGGACGTCCACCTCGCGATTCGCACCGTCGACGGGAGGTCGAAGCTGCTGCACTTCGGCGACGGCTACCGGGTGCGCCCCTCGAATGGCCTGCGGGCAGAGCTGGGATCCGTTTTGGGCCTCGATGCCCTGGCCGCATAGCCAGAAAGCCCTTGGTTTTCACGGTCAGGGGTCCGTAGACTTTGTCCATGACCGCTATTCGCGAGAAGACCGGTGAGTGTCGCCAGTGCCGCTCCTTCTGCGACAAGATGGTCGAGCCGCGCGGCTGCGTCGAAATGCGCTGCCGCTACCTCTACAGCTTCGTCGACATGCTCAGCGGCAACCAGTACGTCGGCTGCATGCAGGACGTCTTCGCCGCCAAGGTCGACCTCGAGGCGGTCCTGCAGCCGGGGGGATTCGGCGGGGTGAAGATGACCGGCGAGGCGCTCCCCCACTGCCAGTTCTCGGTCGAGCGCGCCTACGAGGGCTCCGGCGAGTCCTACGACTGCGTCAACCGCCGCTTCTTCGACTGTTCCGACGCCGGGACCGAGGGCATCAAGGCCTTCGACCTGCGCGACGTCTGAGTTCCGAATACGACACGGTTCCGTGTACGATGCCGCGCCATGAGCGATAACGCGGCAGTGGCGGAGGCGGAGAAATCGGTGGCGGAGGCGGCGGGCGGCGAAGATCCCCCGCCCGATGGGCCGAAGTTCACCCTCGAGCTGAACCAGGATCAGAAGGACATCCGCGAGTGGGTGCACGGCTTCTCCGAGAACGTCGTCCGGCCCGCCGCGGCGGAATGGGATGAGCGCGAGGAGACGCCGTGGCCGGTGATCCAGGAGGCCGCCAAGATCGGCCTCTACAGCTTCGAAGCGCTCGGCCAGTTCTGGGCCGACGAGACCGGCCTCACCCTGCCGATCGCCAACGAGGAGCTCTTCTGGGGAGACGCCGGCATCGGCATGGCGATCATGGGCACCTCGCTTGCCGTCGCCGCGATCTTCGGGCAGGGAACTCCGGAGCAGATGGGCGAGTGGATCCCGCAGTGCTTTGGCAGCGCCGACGATCCCAAGGTGGCCGCCTTCTGCGCCTCGGAGCCCGACGCAGGCTCCGACGTCTCGGCGATCCGCACCACCGCCAAGTACGACGAGGCCACCGACGAGTGGACGATCAACGGCCAGAAGGCCTGGGCGACCAACGGCGGCATCGCCGATGTCCACGTCGTCATCGCCAGCGTGGATCGCGAGCTCGGCTCGCGCGGCCACGCCGCCTTCGTGATCCCGCCCGGGACCAAGGGTTGCGAGCAGGGCGCCAAGGTCAAGAAGCACGGCCTGCGCGCCTCGCACACCGCCGATGTCCACCTCGACGAGTGCCGCGTCCCGGGTGCCTGCCTGCTGGGCGGCAAGGAGAAGCTCGACGAACGCCTCGCCCGCGTCCGCGAGGGCAAGCGCGCCAAGTCACAGGCGGCGATGCAGACCTTCGAGGCGAGCCGGCCGACGGTCGGCGCCCAGGCGCTCGGCATCGCCCGCGCCGCCTACGAGTACGCGCTGGACTACGCCAAAGAGCGCAAACAGTTCGGCCGGGCGATCGTCGAGAACCAGTCGATCGCCTTCACCCTCGCCGACATGAAGCTGGAGATCGACGCGGCCCGACTGCTCGTTTGGCGCGCCGCCTGGATGGGCCGCACCGGCCAGAAGTTTGAGAACGCCGAGGGCTCGATGTCGAAGCTGAAGGCCGGCGAGGTCGCCGTCTGGGCGACCGAGCGGGCGATCCAGATCCTCGGCGGCAACGGCTACACGCGCGAGTTCCCGGTCGAGCGAATGCACCGCGACGCGAAGATCTACACGATCTTCGAGGGCACCTCCGAGATCCAGCGCCTGGTCATCTCACGCGCGATCTCGGGCGTTCACGTCAAATAGGCGCTTGGCTCCAAACGGGGGGAGAGCCCGGTCGGTCTCCGGGCGAATTGATGTCGCACGCGCTTCGCGCTTAGCGACCAAAGGCCTGCGCGGCTGGCGCCGCGCCCCAGACCAGATTGCATAGGCCGCTTCGCGACATTCGCCCGGAGACCGACCGGGCTCCTCTGCCGCACAGGTCGCAGGCGACCAACCAAACCCGAGCATCTAGAGGTAATCCCTGATCCACTGGCTTGCCTCGTCGTCGAAGCCACTCCAGGCAGCTTCGGGATTGGTGACATCGATTACGAGTAGCTCGTCCCCAGCGTCGATATGAGACATCAGGCGATTGCGTAGTTCGGCTGCGCTCTCATTGGTGCGCAGCAGCCAGGTCGAGTCGAGATAGTGCCACCAGAGCGGAACCGTCTTCAGCGCTTCGTAGAAGCCAGGGTAGTTCTGCCCCGGCCGGTTGAGGTCATAGGCAACCAGCATTGTCCGCATAGGTCAGCTTGCCCTCAAGTTGGACCTGCGCCGCGGATCGTGCCTTGGGTCTTGATTTCGAGTTTGATTCATAGTCGCCCGCCGGATTGTGGTTTACACTTGCATAAACCATAACGCAACCCGGCTTTCGCGGGCCAGGACGGCAACCTGCAACGATGTTTACTGAGATATAAACCGATGTTCGATGTTCTTCGAGAGGGCACGAGCCGAAGATTGGTTTGGGGAGCCGACTCCTCAGGCCGCTTCCGAGCACGGGACTACTTCGACAAGCTCGAGGCTCGAGAGCGGGCGAAGTTTGAGCCGCTCTTTCGGAAGCTAGCCGAAACGGGAAAAATCACCAACAGAGAGCGATTCGTGAAGGAGCCGGACGGAATCTGGTGTCTCAAGACACACGCAAGGCGGCTTGCCTGTTTCTACGTCGAGCATGACATTGTCCTCATCCACGGATTTGGGAAGAAGACAACGAACAGCAGGCGCAGCAGGCGCCATCTGCAAACGGCGGCGCGATTGCGGGTCCAATACCTGGAGGAGAACCGAAGGGGGTGTTCAAGATGAGCAAGCAGAGCAAGAAGAAGGAGCCTGAGCGCGAGTACCAGCGTTTGGTGGAGCAGGAGACCCTGATCTTCGAGGCCACCGAGTTGCTCTCGGAGCTGATCGAGGATGGTGGTATGAGCAGGAAGGAGTTGGCGGAGAGGCTCGAGCGCTCGAAGGGATTCGTGACGCAGATCCTTGCGGGCGATCGCAACATGACGCTGCGTACGCTCGCGGACTTCGCCTTCGCATTGGAGCATCGGGTCAAGGTCGGTGCGGCGCCGCTGGTCGAGAGCGGCCACGGCGGTGAGGCTGTGGGCGCCCAGGCCAGGGTGGTCGCGCGCGTGTGCTCCGGCACTGGCGAGCTCCATGCTGCGTCTGAGTCCACACAGGCAACTGATCTCCCTCGGCGGCCGGGCGTCGCCGAGGGAACGATCTTGGGTAGTGGGAGCTATACCCACGCCACCTACTTCAGCGCGCTGAAGAGCGAGGGGACTGAGGTGCCCTCGACTGAAGCGCTGCAAGAACAGACGCCGACCGAATTCGTGTTGGCTGGCTGAGCCAATGACCCACCTGAACAGCAAAAATGCCGCTGGTGTCGCGATCGACTACGCCTCGATAGCGCGGATCGCCAGTGCAGTCGAACTACGCGATATTGCGCTGCGCTCGTCGCGCGCAACGCTCAACGTCGCCGCCGATGAGCTTCCTGAGCGCTGGTCCGGTGAGGCCTTTGTGGGCTTCGATACCACCGTGGCGGATCGTCGGCCCGAGAGCACAGACTTCACAATCAGGGCAGCGTTCATTGCCGCCTACAAGTCCGACTGGAGCGATGAAATCCTCACCGAACTGCCCGAGCTTGAGCCCGAGAACCCGCCGGAGATTGAGATCCAGGCGACCTTTGAGCTGGTCTATAGCGCTGACGAAACAGCAGAGCTTTCACCCGATGATCTGCAGAATTTTGCGATTGCAAACGGCACTCTCCATGCCTGGCCCTACTGGCGTGAGCTGGCTGACGATATGACCCAGCGAATGCATGTGCCGCGACTTGTCGTTGGCGTCTTCAAGATTCCCTCCAGGCACGATCCAGGGGGTCGGGCAGAGGCACCTGCGACTACGCAGAGCGCAGAGTCCACAGAGGCAGCTGCCCAGGATGCCGAGGCGCCGGAGCAAGAAACGGATGACGGTTCGGAGTAGGAGAGGCGCTTTGAGCGACGCCACTCCGCGACGTGCTCAGCTCTGCCGACGCTTGAGGCCGGTCTTGCGCAAGCGCTTGGCGGCCTGGATTTCTTTGCGGTCCGGGCCTTTTTTCGCGGGGCCAGGTGTCTCAAGCGTTGCCGGCAGGCCCTCGAAGCGGGGCTCGGAGAGGAAGGCGGCCAGGCCCTGTTTGCCCATCTCGCCTTTGCCTATGTTGGCGTGGCGGTCTCGGCAGGAGCCGAGGGGGGCCGCGGCGTCGTTTACGTGCAGGCATTGCAGGCGATCCAGGCCTACCTTTGCGTCGGCTTCGTCGACAATCGCGGACAGGTGCTGTTCGTCGGTTACGTCGTAGCCCTGGACGAAGAGGTGGCAGGAGTCGAGGCAGAGGCCCAGGCGCTTGTCGCTGCCGGCCAGCTCGATCAGCTCTGCCGTTTGGTCGAAGTCGCGGCCGAGGAGGCCTTTGTGGCCGGCGGTCTGCTCGAGCAGGAGGGGGCAGCTGTCGCTGTCTTCGAGGGCGGCGGCGATTGTCTTCCCGGCCCGTTTCATCGAGGGCCCCAGCGGCTCTTTCACCTGGGCCCCGGGATGGAGGACTACGCCGGCGGCGCCGATTTCGTCGCCGATCCGCAGTGCATGGGTGAGCGATGCCTGCGACTTCTTGCGCAGCTCCTTGTCTTTGCTGGCGCAGTTGATCAGGTAGACGGCGTGGATCACCACGGCTTCGACGGGAGAGCCCGCCATCGCCTCTTTGAAGGTGGCGAAGTCCTCAGGCCCGTATTTCGTCGGCCGCCACATCCGCGGGCTCTGGTTGAAGATCTGGATCGATTCGCAGCCGCGCTCGGTCCCCCGCTCGATCGCCTTGTCAAGGCCGCCAGATGTTGAGACATGCGCGCCGATGAACATCAATTGCGCATCCTATGGAGCCAATTGTGTGACGTGCCTTGAACCAGCGAATTCCAGGCATAACGTCGAACATGTCCCCCCGTAGCTCAGCGGACAGAGCGCGCTCTTGACTAGAGACGAGGTCGCGGGTTCGAGTCCCGCCGGGGGGATGCTTTTGTCTTTGACGGAGTCGCGCGGCGTGCGCTACGCTTCTTGCCTCTAGTCAAGGGTGTTGCTGACGCTGACGCGGGTTCGGTCTCAGGATCGGGCTGCTTGCGGAGCAGCTTCTTTTCACAACAGGCCCGCCTCGGCGGGCCTGTTGTGTATTGAGAGCAGGCCGAGTGCGATCGCTGTGGAAACATGCCGTCGATCGAGTTCGTGCCCGAGACTCCCCCCATCCGCCTCCGATTCGCACCGTCGCCCACCGGCGCGCTGCACATCGGCGGCGCTCGTACTGCTCTCTACAACTGGCTCGCCGCTCGCCACGGAGATGGCCAGCTGGTCTTGCGGATCGAGGACACCGATCTCGAGCGCTCTACCCCTGAGAACGTCGAGCAGATCCTCGATGCGCTGCGCTGGCTCGAGCTCGACTGGGACGAGGGGCCGGTCTCGCAGGCCTCGCGGGCCGATCGCCATGGCGTCGCCCTGCAGCAGCTGCTGGACTCCGGTGCCGCCTATCGCGACTCGGCGACCGCCAAGGACGTCGAGGCTTGGAAGGCCGAGCACGGGGCGGATCGCGGCTATCGCGGCGAGCCGGTTGACGAGCCGGGTGCGGCGGTGCGTCTGCGCGTCCCCGACGATGGGGAGACCGTGGTCGACGACGTGATCCGCGGGCCGGTCCGCTTTCCGAATCGCAGCTACGACGACTTCGTCATCGCCCGCGGCGACGGCTCGGTGCTCTACAACTTCGCCGTCGCGGTCGACGACGCCGAGATGGGGATCACCGAGGTGGTCCGCGGCGACGATCACCTCTCGAACACGCCGAAGCAGCTGCTCGTCCTCGCGGCCCTGGGCCACTCCCCGCCGCGCTACGCGCACCTGCCCCTCCTGCACGGGCCGGACGGCAAGAAGCTCTCCAAGCGCCACGGCGCCGCGTCGGTGCAGGAGCTGCGCGAGGCCGGCTACCTGTCCGCCGCGGTGCGCAACTACCTCGCCCTGCTCGGCTGGGGCACAGACGACGACACCACGCTGATGTCGACCGAGGAGCTGGTCCGGCGCTTCCGGGTAGCCGACGTCGGCAAATCGGCGGCGATCTTCGACGAGAAGAAGCTGCGCTGGGTCAACGGCCGCTTCATGCGCGAGCTGTCGCTTGACGACTACACCGCGGCCGTTGCCGGTCACCTCGGGCGCGAGCCCGACGCTCGCTTGCGAGCGGCCTGCGAGATCGCCCAGGAGAAAGCCCAGACCCTCGACGAGGTCTGGGTGCTGATTCGCTTCCTCTTCGAGCCGCCGGTCGACGACGAGAAGGCCTGGCGCAAGGTGATGACCGATGGCGCCCTGCCCGCGCTCGAGGCGGCGCGGGCTGCCCTCGAGGCGGCTGGCGACTTCGACCCCGGTGCGATCGAGGCCGCCCTTTCACCCATTCCTGAGCGCCTCGGCGCCAAACCGGGCAAGGTCTACCAGCCGATCCGGGTGGCGATCACCGGCACCTCCGTCTCGCCCGGGATCTTCGAGTCCCTTGCCGCTCTGGGACGCGAGGAATCGCTCTCGCGCATCGATTCGGCCGTCTCGCGCCTGCGTTCCTGACGGACAACGGCAGGCGCTCAAATGCGCCCAAGCGGACAAATGGCCTGATTCTTCACCTTAATTTTGTGGATAGGGGGGCTAAACCGTGCGTCCTTTGCTGCCGATGAGACTGGCGGAGGCAGTTCCAGCCATGCAGACGACTACCACGAAGACACACAGAGCCAACGGGAAGGTGAAAGCCGACGCGGCACGGCGCAAGGACGCCAAGCCCGCGCCCGGCGCCCGCCTCGCCGCCGCTTTCGAGGCGGTGGAGAAATTTCCGGTCCTGATCGAGTCGCGAGCCCGCGTCATGCAGGCCGCCACCGCGGAGACCTCCCGGGTCGGCGAGCTGGTCGAGACGGTCGAGTCCGACGTCGGCCTCGCGATCTCGGTGCTGCGCTTCGCCAATCGCTCCGGCGGCACCGGTGGCGTCGGCACGATCCCGGCGGCGATCGACGTGCTCAAGCCCTCCGGCGTGCTGGCGATCGCCGGCACCGCGCCGGTCTTCGACTTCTTCGAGCCCAACGGCGGTCGCGAGATGCGGCCCGAGCACTTCCGCGTCCACGCCCTGGCCACGCAGCAGGCGGCCGACGAGATCGGCCGCATCGTCGGCTGGGAGGACCGCGACGAACTGGCGGTCGCCTCGCTTCTGCACGACGTCGGCCGGCTCGTCATCTCCAACCTTCACCCCGGCGACCGGGGGCATCTCGACGCGAAGTTCAAGACCCCCGAGCAGCGCCTGCGCGAGGAACGCGACCGGCTCGGCATCGACCACGCCCTGGTCGGAGGCGTGCTGGCGCGGCGCTGGAACGTGCCGCAGCGGATCGCGGTTGCGATCGAGCGCCACCATTCCGACGATGCCGAGGGGCTGGCGGCGATGGTCGCGACCGCCGATATGGTCGCCCACTACAGCCAGGGTGAGACGGTCGCTCCCGAGCGCCTGCACGCCGCCGCCAAGCGCTGCGGCCTCGGCCCCGACGCCTTGCGCTCGCTGCTCTACGAGCTTCCTTACAACCGCAACGACGTAGCGCGAGTCTCCGAGCCCTGTCCGCTCTCCGCCCGCGAGCTCGACGTCCTTCGCCACCTCTCCGAGGGCATGGTCTACAAGCAGATCGCCGGCGAGATGCAGCTCTCTGTCTCGACGATCCGCACGCACCTGCACAACGTCTACGGCAAGATCGGCGCCGTCGATCGGGCCCAGGCTGTTCTGACCGCCCGCGACCGCGGCTGGATCTGAGAGCCGGGCTCTACTCGATCAAGGACTCTCGAAGTGCGATAGCTACGGCATGCGTGCGGTTGCGTGCGCCCAATCGCCCCAAGGCGTTCTTGGTGTGCGTCTTGATCGTTTCCTCGCTGAGGTCGAGCTCGCGCGCCGCAACGGTTGTCGATTCGCCGTTGGCAAGCAGCTGGAGGATTTCGCGCTGGCGCTTGGTCAGCTTGCCGCGGCTGCCGCGCGGAGGGACGGCCGGGTCGACGAAACGTTCCTGCGCGAGGGCGGCCTGCACGGCGCGCTGGAGCAGCTCGGCGCTGGCGGTGCGGGAGACGTAGGCGCTGGCGCCCGCCTGCAGGGCGGCGCTGGCGAGATGCCGCTCGGCGCGATCGCCGTGGGCGACGATCCCCAGCCCCGGTTCGGACTTGAGCAGAACGCGGATCGCCTCGGTGGCCCCGATCGGCTCGGGGTGGGGGCCGCCCGTCCAGCGCCGCATGTCGAGGATGGCGACGTCGAAGCTGCCGATGTCGCGGACCAGGTCGATTCCTTCGTCGCGGCTGATCGCCTCCTGGACTTCGAATTGGCCCTGCAGCGCCCTGCGCACGCCGAGGCGAACGATCGGATGACCGTCGATGACCAGGCACTGTGGACGTTCGCTCAGGACTGCTTCCGATGTTCCGGTGTTCGGCGAATGGCTCCATCGTCAGCCCTGGAGCCCCAACTTCCCCGATCCTAACTGAGCCGGGTCCGGTCGGTGCGGTAGAAGTTCGATGTGATCTCGATCACCTCGAAGTCCCGCTACGCCGTGGTCGCGATGGCCGAGCTGGCGCGCTCGGGGGAGCGGCCCGTCCCGATCAAGGAGCTGGCCGAGCGCCGCGACATCCCCGAGCAGTTCCTCGAGCAGCTCTTCTCGACCCTGCGCCGCGGGGGCTTGCTGACCAGCCATCGCGGCATGAGGGGCGGCTACACGCTCTCGCGGCCGGCCGAGGAGATAACGGTGCTCGAGGTCGTCCAGGCGCTCGATGGCAAGGTCGGCCAGGAGGCAGACGAGGCCGGCGGTATCTGGGCCGAGGGCGTAACCGCCCTGCGCAAGGTCTTCGGCCAGACCACGATCGCCGAAATCGCCCGCCGCGAGGCCGAGGCCGCCGGCTCGGGCATGTACTTCATCTAGATCAGGCCGCATGGACACTGGGATTCCGCTTGTTCAAGCGATTCCTTGTCCGGCTGAATCCGGTTATTTCCGATCTGACTGGCGCACGACTGGCGCATTAGCGCGCTGTTGACATGGTCCTTCGTGGCGTCATGCGTGGTCGGGTGCGGTCACAAGTCCATGTGCTGCTCCCAAGGGTCGATCTCCGCATAGAATCGCGCCGTGGAGTTGCAAGAGTTCGCAGGAGTTCAGCTTTATTCCCAGTTGGGGTACTCGGCTGCGGCGCCGTTGATCCTTGATCGGCAGGGCGCCACGATGAGCGCTTTGCAGGAGCATCTTCAGCTAACCGACTTCACCCTGAATCCCACGGCCGTCGAAGTCGGCACCGATGACGGACAGGATCGCTTCCGCATCGGCATTTACCAGACCTTCGCTTCGCTAATGAAGTTCAACCACGAGGATGAAGCTCTTTCTACGACTAGGGATTTCTTTTCGATGGCGATCGAGCATATGGATCGTCCGGCAATCGCTGGCGTCAATATCCGGGTTCAGCGAATAGCCCCAGTGGATTCCTTTGAGGAGCTACGGGACGCGCTCGCAACCAGCCTGACTCAAGATATGAACGAGCTGCAAAATGCCGCAGGCATTCCGCTCCAGGATGTTGGCTGGTCCTATGATTTTGATGGAGATGGCCTAGTGGCCAAAGTGGCCTTTGGTCCAATGCGGCCCTCTCAGCTACTTGAAATACTCGGCGCTGGGAACGAGGACGACTTTCCTCCGAATTTTCTGTTTCTCCGGGTTGATGCTTCAATGCAAAATTCTGGAGATCCGGACTCCGACCCGATTAAGCTTTGGGAGGGCGCTGCTGAGCGCGTCTCTCGACTGGCTGATCGGCTAGGTGGTTGGATCAAAGGACAAATCGAATGACCGCCGGACTCATAGAAAAATCCGCATCTCGTATCGACGGCCCCGAAGTTGCCGTAACGGACGCTCGTGAACCGGGTCCTTTGGGTGAGTCCGTGGTTACTCCGCGTCCAGCTGGCTTCAGTGGTCGCGATCAGGTCCGGCTTGGCTTGGCTAGCTCGCAGGCCGCGCCAACGGTTGAACCAGCTGGGGAGAAGGGACGAAACGCTGGGATTGAACTCACGATTCCGGGGTCAAATTCAGACGGCCCAGCTGTCGGTCTAAGGACTTCTCTAGTTGCCCTGCGGACGGCCGCCAAGAGCCGATCCCTCGATGATTGGATTGACGCTGCGCTCGTCCTTAAGCGGACGGCTGTGGACTTGCGTCAGAGCACTCTGGCGCGCCACGCTGAAGTCTTGCTCGCGCTTGCCGATGTCTTGACGTTTACCGACCCCTCAGATCGCTCCTTGACCGAGGATGCCGCCTTGGCTTTGCAGCATGGGATTTCGGTTCTAAGCGAGCCTTTTGTGAGCGAATCGGCAGAGGAATCCCTCCTCATCGACCTTATGGCGCGCGGTTGGAAGCTCGCGCCAGCCGTCGAGGTCGACGAGTTCCCGGGCTGAGCAACGGCTTACTATCTGGACACGTCGGCGCATCTCGAACGCATTGGCGGTCGTTCGAGGACGCGCGAATGGCTGACGACGGAGTTGCGCCCTGGGGGCAATGCAACGTCGACGCAAGCCCTGCGTGAGTGGAACCGCATCGTCTTTGGCGCCATTGTCGCCCTGCGAAAGGCTTTGCCATCTGCGCAGGACCGCCAAGACCTGGTCAAAATGGTGCTGCATGGCGTATTCGGCCAGAGCGCTGCCGCTCGATGGCAAGTCACTGAGTGGATCGTGGGTGCCGAGACGGATTTCCGGGTGGTCGAAATGCGCCTGAAGACGTATCAGCGGATTCGAGCGCGCCTCCAGTTCAACGCCGATATTTCGACGGTTCGCGATGGCACTGAGTGCGAGGTCGCACGAAGGGTTCCGAGCATAAAAAGAAACGGCTCTTGGCACTATGCGGATCAGTGTCGGAAGGACGAGGAGATTTGCAGGCAGCCGGACTTCTTTGGGAAGCAGAGAACTCGCGCGCTGGCGGCTGCGGCGGCTTTGGAGGCATCTGGGCGCAAGAAGGATCGGCAAATGGGGAAGAAGGCGCGCGAAGCCCTAGAGAGCTCGGATCCCTTCGCTACGAAAGGCAAGGCATGCCACGCCGCGAACGGTCTCGGAGGGGACATATGCATCGCGCTTGAGTGCGGGGCCGATGAGACCCTGCTCACGACGGACGCAAGTTTCGATGTCATCTGTCCGGCCATAGGGATCAGTCACAAGCGCCTCTAACTCGATCACGCTGGGCAAGTCGCGCGGCGCATAGGGGCCAGTCGCGATGTTGACCTCGCCAACGACGTGATCCGGGTTGAGTTCGGCTGGGAGTACCGCGAGGGTCAAATCCTGCTCAAGTCGGATGCCGGACGGCGCAAGGTGCCGATCAGCGCCGTCCTCCGAGACTTCCTTGCTGCGAGACTCGCCAACTGCGGCTACAGCGGTACCGACCGATTCTTCGGCCTCGCGACCGGCGCGCGGCCGTTCGATCCCTCGAAGCTGACGAAGCGCGCCGACAAGGCTTGGAAGGACGCTGGGCTTGAGCGCATTACGCTGCACGAGTGCCGCCATACCTTCGCCTCTCTGATGATCGCCGCCGGGGTCAACGCCAAGGCGCTACAGACCTTTATGGGCCACGCCAACCTTTCGATCACGCTGGATCGCTACGGCCACCTGATGCCGGGGTCAGAGGCCGAGGGGGCGCGGCTGCTTGATGCCTACCTCAGTGCCCAGAGAGAGCGGGACGAAGAAGCCGCCCGCGCGGCTGGCGCGGTGCTTACTGGCGCACCAACTGGCGCATAACTGGCGCACGGCGACGGCAAACCGCTTGTTCATGCGGGATTGCGCCCCCCGACTCGGTATGTACTTCATTTAGACAGAAACGTTTCCGCTGCATCGAGGGCTACAGTTGCCCAACCGATGAGGGGACACTCACTCAGAAGAAGGCGATCAAGTTGCTGAAGGAAAACGGATGGACGCAAGCTCGCGGCGGCAAGCACCAAGTCAAGATGACCAAGCCGGGTTGCCGTCCGATCACGCTCCCCCAGCACAAGGGACGCGACTACCAGCCAGGGCTGACCAGTGCGATTCTCAAACAGGCGGGGCTACAATGAGGAAGATTCATCAATGGAGTTGACCGCTCGCATCCACATAGAGGAAGGCAGTTACTGGGCCGACGTTCCAGAGCTACCGGGCTGCTTTGCCTCTGGCGACACCCTGGACGAGCTATTCGAGTCCCTCCGGGAGGGCGTAGCGCTTTATCTCGCCGATGAAGGCGAGCAGGGTGGGCCGCTGCACGTTGCGACCGCGACGTTGACAGATCGCCCCCTCACGGCTGCGTAGTTTGAAGCCGAGCGAAGGAGGGGGATGGGCCCGCCGAAGATGAAGATCGGGGACACCGCTGCGGCGGTCGTGGGGGAGACGCCGATGGTCTCGCTCTCTCGGCTTGGCGAGGGGCTGGCGGGCGAGGTTGTCGTCAAGCTCGAGTACCTCAATCCGGGTGGGTCGGTCAAGGACCGGATCGGGGTGGCGATGATCGACGCGGCCGAGCGGGACGGGTTGATCGAGCCGGGGCGGTCGGTGATCGTCGAGCCGACCAGCGGCAATACGGGGATCGCGTTGGCGATGGTCTGCGCGGCGCGGGGCTATGAGCTGATCCTCACCCTGCCCGAGGGGATGAGCCGGGAGCGGAGCAAGCTCCTGCGCGCCTATGGCGCCGAGGTGAGGGAGACGCCGTCGCTGGGCGGGATGACCGAGGCGGTCGAGCTGGCCGAGGCGATCTGCGAGCAGCGCAAGGGCTTCATGCCGCAGCAGTTCTCCAACCCGGCCAATCCCGAGGTGCACCGGCGCACGACCGCGGAGGAGATCTGGCGCGACTGCGACGGGGAGATCGGCGCCTTCGTCGCCGGCGTCGGCACCGGTGGCACGATCACCGGCGTGGGGGGGATGCTGCGCGAGCGTAGCCCCGAGACTCTCGTAGTCGCGGTCGAGCCTGCCAGCTCGCCGGTGCTCTCGGGCGGCGTGCCCGGGCCGCACAAGATCCAGGGGATCGGCGCCGGCTTCGTCCCCTCGGTGCTCGATCGCTCGGTGATCGACGAGATCGTCTCGGTCTCCGACGAGGACGCGCTGGAGACCGCCCGCCTCACCGCGCAGCGCGAGGGCGTGCTGGCCGGGATCTCCGCCGGGGCCAACATCAGGGCGGCGTTGGAGGTCGCGGCGCGGCCCGCGATGGCCGGCAAGAGGGTGGTGACGATCGTCTGCGACTCGGGCGAGCGTTACGTGTCCCTACCCTTCTTCTCACCATGAGGCGCTGGAAGAGGCTGGTTTTCGAGGTGCGCGCGGACGTTTCCGCGGCGCGCGACCGCGACCCCGCGGCGCAGGGAGTCTCGACCCTGGAGATCCTCTGCAGCTGGGCCGGCGTGCAGGCGCTGCTCGCCCACCGCCTGGCCCACGCGCTCTGCGAGGCAGGCGTCCCGTTCTTCCCGCGGCTGCTCGCCTACCTGACCCGCTCCGTAACCGGGGTGGAGATTCACCCGGCGGCGAAGATTGGCCGCGAGTTCTTCATCGACCACGGCGCCGGCGTGGTGATCGGCGAGACGGCCGAGATCGGCGCGCGGGTCACGCTCTACCAGGGGGTGACGCTCGGCGGCACCGGCTTCCAGCGCGGCAAGCGCCACCCGACCCTGGGCGACAACGTCACCGTCGGTTCCGGCGCCAAGCTGCTCGGCCCGATCGCGGTCGGCGACGGCGCCAAGATCGGCGCCAACACGGTCGTCGTCGAGGACGTGCCGCCGGGCTCGACCGTGGTCGGCAACCCCGGCCATCAGGTCAAGGTCGACGGCAAGCGGGTCGAGGGGCCCGACGCCGACTGGATCCATCTGCCCGATCCGATCGCCGAGGCGATCAAGTCGCTCTCGCGGCGGATCGGCGAGCTCGAGCGGCGCCTCGCCGAGCTCGACGGCGGCGAGCCTCCCGACGGTGCCGCGGCGGAGCTGCGCGAGCGCACCGGCCGTTCGTCGGCCGGGGGCTGAGATAGCCTGCGGGCGCCTCGCTCCGTCCGTCCACCCGAAAGGATCTCCGTGCTCAAGCGCCGCCTCGTCCTTCCCCTCCTGTTGATCGTCTCTGCGCTGGCTCTCGCGGCCTGCGGAAGCAGCGGCAACAGCGACGAAAGCCAGATCGAAGAAGCGATCGAAACCTCGGCGACGAGCAACGACCCGGCCAGCTGCAAGAAGCTCTCGACCCAGCAGTTCATGGAACAGACAACCCGGTCGGAAGGCTCTGAAGCCGTCAAGGAATGCGAAAAGCAGGCGTCTGATGAAACCGGAGCCGAAGCCGCGGCTGTCTCGAACGTCGAAGTCGAAGGCTCCAAGGCCACCGCCGATGTGGCGCTCACCGGCGGTAGCTTCGATGGGCAAACCGTGGAAGTCGCGCTTGTCAAGGAAAGCGATCAGTGGAAGCTCGACGAACTCACCGGCTTTGCCAAGTTCGACAAGGCGAAGTTGATCGAAGCTTTCGAAACGTCGCTCGCAGAACCGTCTAGCGAAGTGAGCAAGAGCCTCGCGTCGTGTCTCGTAGAATCGTTCGAAGCAGGCTCACAGGAAGAATTCGAAGAACTGCTACTGAGTGGGTCGGCCGAAGGACTCGAAGAACTGGCGGAAGCCTGCTCGCAGGGCTAGTCCCACGTCGCCCGCCGAGTCCCTGGCTATTCTCGGCGGGTGACGCTTCAGAGCGAGTTCGAGATTCCGGCGGAGGGCGCTGAGGCGCCCGTCGGGGCGCCGATCGAACCCGGCGCCGACCGGGCCGAGCGGCTCCTGGCCGGCCTCAACGACCCCCAGCGCAAGGCGGTCGAACACGGCGAGGGGCCGCTGCTGGTCATCGCCGGGGCCGGCTCGGGCAAGACCCGCGTCCTCACCCACCGGATCGCCTACCTGCTGGCGACCGGGGCCGCTCGCCCGGGCGAGATCCTCGCGATCACCTTCACCAACAAGGCTGCGAGCGAGATGCGCGAGCGGGTCGGGGCATTGGTCGGACGCTCGGTACGGGCGATGTGGGTGACGACCTTCCATTCCGCCTGCGCGCGGATGCTGCGCGCAGACGCCGAGCGGCTCGGCTACTCGCGCAGCTTCACGATCTACGACGAGTCCGATTCGCTGCGGATGCTGAAGCGCTGCATGTCCGAGCTGGGGGTCGACCCGAAGCGCTACCCGCCGCGGGCGATCCGCTCGCAGATCTCCGGCGCCAAGAACAAACTTATCGACGCGTCCGCCTTCGCCCAGGCCCAGGGCAGCGTCTTCGAGGAAACCGCCGCATCCGTCTACGAGCTCTACGAGAAGCGCATGCTCGAGGCCAACGCGATGGACTTCGACGACCTCCTGGTCCGCACGGTCAACGTGCTCGAGGTCTCCGACGAGGCGCGGGAGCGCTGGCGCCGCACCTTCCGCCACGTCCTCGTCGACGAGTACCAGGACACCAACCACGCCCAGTACCGGTTGCTGCAGCTGCTCGTCGCCGAGCACGGCAACCTGATGGTCGTCGGCGACGACGACCAGTCGGTCTACGGGTTCAGGCACGCCGACATCCGCAACATCCTCGATTTCGAGAAGGACTTCCCCGACGCCGAGGAAGTCAAGCTCGAGCAGAACTACCGCTCGACCCAGACCATCCTCTCCGCCGCCAACGCCGTGGTCGAGCACAACCACGAGCGGCGCCCGAAGCGGCTCTGGACCGAAGTTGCCGGCGGCGAGCCGGTCAAGCTCTCCGAGCTCTCCGACGAGCACGAGGAGGCGCGCTGGGTGGCGGGGGAGATCGGGCGCCTCGCCGAGGAGGACGGCGTGCGGGGCGAGGACGTCGCCGTCTTCTACCGGACCAACGCGATGAGCCGGGTGCTGGAGGACACGCTGGTGCGCTTCGAACTTCCCTACCAGGTGATCGGCGGCACCAAGTTCTACGAGCGGGCCGAGATCAAGGATGCGGTCGCCTACCTCAGCCTGCTCGTCAACCCGGCCGATCAGGTCTCCTTCGCGCGGATCGTCAACTCGCCGCGGCGGGGGATCGGCAACACCAGCCAGGGGCGGCTGGCCGCCCACGCCAACACGACCGGGCTGCCGATCTGGGAGGTGGCCGAACGGGTCGAGGAGGTGCCAGGGCTGAGCGCCGCGGCGGTCAAGGCGGTCTCGCGCTTCCACGAGACGATGGATTCGCTGCGCGACCGCGTCGACGAAGCACCCGTCGCCGAGCTGCTCGAGTCGGTCCTGCACGAGAGCGGCTACCTCGACGCGCTGGCGGCGGAGCGCACGATCGAGGCCGAGTGCCGCGCCGAGAACCTCGAGGAGCTGGTCGGGATGGCGGCCGAGTTCGATGCCAACCATGGGGTCGAGGGGGAAGGCGAGATCTCGCCCCTGGAAGAGTTCCTGCAGCAGATCTCGCTCTACACCCAGCAGGACGAGCTGCGTCCCGAAGAGTCGCTGATCACGCTGATGACCCTCCACAACGCCAAGGGGCTGGAGTACGACACGGTCTTCCTGACCGGCTGCGAGGACGGCGCCTTCCCCCACATGCGGGCGCTGGAAGAGGGGGGCGAAGAGGAGGAGCGGCGACTCTGTTACGTCGGGATCACCCGCGCCCGGCAGCGCCTCTACATGACCTGGGCGCGCGAACGCCGCCTCTTCGGGCGATCGGAGCGCAACCTGCCCTCGCGCTTCACCGACGAGCTGCCGGCGGAGCTGACCGAGCGCCACTCGAGCGCCCCCGGCTCCGCGGCGGGCATCGGCTGGGAGTCGACCGCCGCCGACGCCGCGGCGAGCCCGGTCGACCCCGGCCCGGCGCTGGAGTTGCGCACCGGCGACGATGTGGTCCACGCCAGCTTCGGCGAGGGCGTCGTCACCGGGGCCGAGCCCGGCGGGATCGTCGTCGTGCGCTTCGCCGGCGACGGCGCCGAGCGCAAGCTGATGGCCGACTACGCACCGATCAGGAGGAGGTAGGAGTGGCGGCGAAGGTCATCGACGGCAAGGCGGTGGCCACCGAGGTGCGCGAGCGCGTCGCGGGCGAAGTCGCTGACTACGCAGCCGAGCGGGGCCGCACTCCCGTTCTCGCCACGGTGATCGTCGGCGACGATCCGGCCTCGGAGATCTACGTTCGCAACAAGCACCGCGCCTGCGAGGAAGCCGGGATGCGCTCGGTCCACCACGGCCTCGGCGCCGAGACGACCGAGCGGGAGCTGCTCGAGCTGGTCGGCGAGCTCGGCCGCGACGACGATGTCGACGGCATCCTCGTCCAGCTCCCGGTCCCCGAGCAGATCGATCCCGACGCGGTCGTCGCGGCGATCGATCCCGAAAAGGACGTCGACGGGTTGACGCCGGTCAACGCCGGCCGGCTCGCCCACGGGATGCGTGGGCTGGTGCCCTGCACGCCGTGTGGGGTGATGGAACTGCTCCGCCACGAGGGGGTCGAGCTGGAGGGTGCCGAGGCGGTGGTCGTCGGCCGCTCGAAGCTCGTCGGCGTTCCGGTGGCGCGGCTGCTGCTGGCCGCGAACGCCACAGTCACCGTCTGTCACTCGCGGACGAGGGATCTCGCCGCAACCTGCAGGCGCGCCGATGTGCTGGTGGCGGCGGTCGGGGTGTCGCGCCTGCTCGGCGCCGACGCGATCAAGCCGGGCGCCGTGGTCATCGACGTCGGCATGAATCGCACCGATGAAGGGCTCTTCGGCGACGTCGACTTCGAGGCAGCACGCGAGGTGGCTGGGGCGATCACGCCGGTGCCGGGCGGGGTCGGCCCGATGACTATCGCGATGTTGCTCGTAAATACGTTGGCTGCCGCCCGAGCGCGGGTGTAGTGTCGGGCCGAACCTGGCCCCAGCCCACGGAGGGATGTGCAGATGGACCTAGACAGGCTGAACACCGGCGAGAAGATCGCGGCGGTCTCGGCGATCCTGCTCTTCGTATTCATGTTCTTCAACTGGTTCGGCGTCGAAGTCTCCGGCGTCGGCGGCTTCTCCGGGACCGTTGCCGGCTCGGGCGGCAACGCCTGGGACGCGCTCGACTTCATCCCGATCGTGCTCCTGATCACGATCATCGCCGCGCTGGCGCTCGCCGGCCTGCGCCTTGCCGAGTCGCCGGTGGAGCCGGCCGTGCCGATGAGCACCGTGGTCGCCGTCCTCGGTGCGATCTCGGTCCTGCTGATCCTCTTCCGGATCGTCGACCCGCCGAGCTTCGGCAGCTACGGTGGGGTCTCGGTCGACGCGACGCTCAGCGTCGGCATCTTTCTCGGGCTGATCGCGGCCGGCGGGATCGCCTATGGGGGGTACAGCGCTATGCGCGAGGAAGGGATCACCTTCGGCGATGCCGCCGATCATCTCTCCGGGGGCGGCTCGGGTGCGGCAGCGCCCCCGCCACCGCCGGCGTCAACGCCGCCGCCTCCTCCGCCACCGCCACAGGGTGCGCCTCCGCCGCCTCCTCCTCCTCCTCCGCAGGCAAGCCCGCCGCCGCCGCCTCCGCCGAATAGCTGAGATTGGCGGGGGAGGGCCGGGTGACCCCTCCCAAAACGAGCGGCGGGAGCCGCTCTTGAGTGTTTTGGGAGGGGTCACCCGGCCCTCTTTGCCAGCTCGGCTGCTATGTGGCTGGCGAAGGCGATGACCGTCATCATGGGGTTGACTCCGACCGACGTGGGGAAGAGCGACGCGTCCGCGACGTAGAGGTCTTGGAGGCCGTGGACCGCGCCGTTGGAGGCGCAGACGCCATCGGCTTCCGGTGCGATCCGGGCGGTGCCCATGGGGTGGAAGGCCTCGAGTCGCAGCTCCGAGGGTTTGAAGCTTGTTGCTTCGAAGTCGGCGAGTCGGGACGGTGTGAGCGGGCCGACTCGGGCGATGTTGGGGTAGACCTCGGTGGCTCCGGCGGCGAAGTGGATTTCGGCGGCTCGGGCTATGCCGAAGGTGAGACGGTGTGCGTCTTGGTTTGTGAGCTTGTAGGTGGCTCGGAGGGAGCCGTTGTGCGTTAGGCCGATTCGGCCTTGGGATTCGTCGGATAGGTGGACGCCTATCGAGCCGATGTGGCCGAAGTCGAGCATTGCCTGTTGGTGCTCTCGGCCTGTTCCCTGCAGCCAGCCGCCGCCGAAGGCGAGGGGGGTGAAGGTGGCCTCGAGCAGGAGGCGTTGCGGCTCCCACTCGTCCACGTAATAGCTCTGCATCACGCCGTCCCAGCCGCGCACCTCCTCTTCGTAGCGGGCGCCCACCCAGCAGGCGGGGTGGATGTGAAGGTTGCGTCCGGCCTGGCGGCCGCCGAGCCCGGAGCGGATCAGCAGCTCCGGAGTGCCGAGGGCGCCGCCGGCGACGATCGTCGCCTGGCGGGCTCGCACGGTGTAGGCCCTCCCGGCTTCCGCTGTTCCTTTTCGTCGTATCGCATCACTAAGGAACAGCGGAGTTGAAGCGGTGCCGCGCACGCCTGTCGCGCGACCGTCCTTGACGAGAATGCGGCGTGCTTCGACTCCAGTGCGCAACCGCGCCCCGGCGGCGATGGCGCGGGGGAGGTAGCTGACGTGCACGCCGCGCTTTGCGTCGATCTCGCAGCCGAAGGGACAGGAGCTGCACTGCACGCAATTGCCGGCGTTGCGCGCGATCGGCCCGCCCGAGGCGCCGAGGCTCGCTGCTCCCTCCATCGCCAGCTGGCCGTTGCGCCCCATGCGCTCGGTGTCGACCGGGGTGACGCGGAGGAACTCCTCGGCCGCGGCGAACTCCGGGTCGAGGCCGTCGGACCAATCGATGCCGAAGCGTCGCCGCCAGTCTTCGAGCACCGGCTCTGGGGCGCGGAAGCAGGTGCCGGAGTTGACCACGGTGGTGCCGCCGACGGTCCGCGCCACCGGGACCGGTATCGACGGGCGGCCCTCGGCGATGGTCAGGCCGCCGTCGCGGTAGAGGGCGGCGATCGCCTCGAGCGGCTCCTCGGGGTAGCTCTCGCGGTTGAAGCTCTCGCCCGCCTCGAGCACGATCACGTCGAGGCCGGCCTCCGCCAGCGTCGCTGCCGCGACCGCCCCGCCCGCGCCGGAGCCGACGATGACCACGTCGCATTCCTCTTCCTCGCCGGTGGGCTCGGTGTCGCCCAGCGGCCCGCTTGGCTCGGGCTCGGAGCCGTCGGCAAGGCGACAGCTCGTCTCGAGCCCGATCCGCTGCTCGACCCCGGGCGCGACGGCGTAGCCGAGGGTCGAGAAGACCTTTGCCATCAGCAGCAGCTCGTGGTAGATGCCGAGGCGGGAGCCCTCCATGCGGCGCAGGAAGTCCTCGCGCGCGCCGCGATCTAGGCGGCTGAAGCGCCAGGGGAAGGGCAGCAGCTCGAAGGCGCGCAGGCCGAGCTTGATTCGCGAGAGCGCCCGGGGCGAGACGGTCGCGAGGAACTCGGCCACCGGGCCCGCCACGTCGACGTCGCGCTCGGCCGCCGGCAGGCCGTCGAGTCCCGGCGCCATCGCCTCGCAGATCGCGCTCAGGGTGCGCTGCTCGGCGGCCGAGAGCCCCGGCGGGCGCTGTCAGCCGGGGGCGGCTGTGCGATCGACCCGGCCGGCAAGCGACCAGAGCCAGAGCGAGAGCAGCGCCAGGAAGCCGTCGACGAGGAAGTTCAGCAGGTAGATGAAGACGTGCTGATCGAAGAGGTAGAAGCCGAGCGAGCCGAGCGAGGAGGCGGTCTTGCCGGCGGCGAGCAGGAGCAGCAGGGGTCGGTAGCGCACGATGTCTGCCTGGGCGATCAGGCAGATCCCGGTGATCAGGACCATGTAGGCAAAGGCGAGGGCCAGCCAGAGCTGCTCCTCGGTGTGCGGGGCGCGGGTGAAGCTGCCGAGCGAGTCGCCGAGATCGGAGATGACGTTGCCGACGCCGTTGGGGGCGGCGATGAAGAGGATGCCGACGACGGCGAAGCTGACCGCCAAGAGCCGCAGGCTGAGGACTACGAACTTCTCCGCCGATTCCCCCCTCATTCAGTGCGGACTCTAGTTGGAGGGGTGCGGGTAGGGGGTTCCGCTTAACTTTTTCGGTGGAGAGGAACCTGCTGGCGCCTCAGGGTGGACGCCGAAAAAGTACAAGACGCTCCACCCCCTACCCGCACCCCTAGAATCCGCCGCGTGATCGACCGGGAGCAGGTACTTCATGTCGCCAAGTTGGCCCGCCTCGGGCTCACCGAGGCTGAGGTTGAAACGATGACCGGCGAGCTTTCGGGGATCCTCGAGCACGTCGATCGGATTGCGGCGCTCGACCTCGACGACGTGGCGCCGACCTCGCATGTGGTTGAGCTTGAGAACGTGTTGCGGGCCGATGAGCCTCACGAGAGCTTGCCGCAGGACGTGGCGCTTGCGTCGGCTCCCGATCCGGTCGACGGCGCCTTCCGGGTTCCATCTCCGCAGGCCGAGGCGTAGATGGCCGACCTGCTGGCGATGACGGCCCTCGAGGCCCACCGGGCGATGTGCGCCGGGGAGCTTTCGGCCGTCGAGTACGGCAAGGCTTGGACCGCCGCCGCGGCGGGCGACGATCTGAACGCCTACCTCTGGCGGGCCGACGGCGACGACGGCGCCGCGATCGCGGTCGAGCGGCCCTGCATCGCTCCGATCGCTGTCAAGGACATCTTCTGCACCGCGGGCGTGCCGACCACCGCCGGGTCGCGCATCCTCGAGGGGTACCGGCCGCCGTACACGGCCACGGCCGTTCGGCGGCTGGTCGAGGCGGGGGCGCCGATCCTCGGCAAGACCAACATGGACGAGTTCGCGATGGGGTCCTCAAACGAGAACTCGGCCTACGGTCCGGTTCTCAACCCCTGGGACCGTGGTCGGGTTCCCGGCGGTTCGTCGGGCGGGTCGGCGGCTGCCGTCGCCGGCGGCCTGGCTCCCTGGGCGATCGGGACCGATACGGGGGGCTCGATCCGCCAACCCGCGGCACTCTGCGGGATCGTCGGCCTCAAGCCCACCTACGGGGCGATCTCCCGCTACGGGATGATCGCCTTCGCCTCCTCGCTGGACCAGTGCGGGCCTTTCACCCGCGACGTCAGCGACGCGGCCCTGTTGCTGGCGGTCCTGCAGGGCCAGGATCGGTGCGACTCGACCTCAGTCGGCATCGCGGGCGGCCTGAGGCTTCCCGACCGCGAGGATCTCTCGGGGCTGCGCTTCGGCGTGCCGGACGACATCGCCGGCCAGACCTTCGACTCCGGCGTGCGTGAGGTCTTCGAGGCGACGCTGAAGACGATCGAGCGGCTCGGCGGCGAGATCTCCGAGGTCTCGCTTCCCCATGCCGAGCACGGGATCTCCGCCTACTACGTGATCGCTCCCGCCGAGGCGTCCTCCAATCTCGCCCGCTTCGACGGCGTCCGCTACGGGATGCGCGTCGAGACCAGCGGCGACGTGATCGAGATGTACGAGGCGACCCGAGCCGAGGGCTTCGGCGCCGAGGTGAAGCGCCGGATCATGCTCGGCACCTACGCGCTCTCCTCCGGCTATTACGAGGCCTACTACGGCCAGGCGCAGAAGGTCCGCACCAAGATCGCCGGCGACTTCTCCGCCGCCTTCGGCGAGGTCGACTTCGTCGTCACCCCAACCTCGCCGTCGGTCGCCTTCGGCCTTGGCGAAAAGACCGACGATCCGCTGGCGATGTATCTCAACGACTTCTTCACCGTGCCGATGAGCCTCACCGGCATCCCCGCGATTTCCATTCCCGCCGGGCTCGCCGAGCCGGGCGGCGGTGGCCCGAAGCTGCCCGTCGGCTTTCAGATCGCCGCGCCGGCCTTCGCCGAGCAGAAGCTCCTCGACGTCTCCTACGCGCTCGAGCAGGCGATCGGATTCGACGCCAGGCCGGAGGGGGTCCCCGGTGGCTGACCTGGAAGCGGTGATCGGGCTGGAGATCCACGTCCAGCTGGCGACGAAGACGAAGATGTTCTGCGGCTGCGAGCTCTCCTTCGGCGACGAGCCCAACGTCCATACCTGCCCGGTCTGCCTCGCCCACCCCGGGGTGCTGCCGGTGGTCAACGAACAGGCGGTCCGCTATGCGCTGCTGATCGCCGCGGCGCTGGAGTGCGAGGTGGCGCTGCGCTCGATCTTCCACCGCAAGAACTACTTCTATCCCGACAGCCCCAAGGCCTACCAGATCAGCCAGTACGACATTCCGATCGCCGGCGCCGGGCGGCTCGGCGACATCCGCATCCACCGCGCCCATCTCGAGGAGGACGCGGCGAAGATGATCCACGTCGGCGAGTCGGGACGGATCCACGGCTCCGGCGCCTCGCTTGTCGACTTCAACCGCGGCGGCACGCCGCTGGTAGAGATCGTCACCGAGCCCGACCTGCGCAGCGCCGCCGAGGCCGCCGCCTGGGCGCGCCTGCTGCGCGAGACGGTCCGCCAGCTCGGCGTCTCGAACGTGAGCATGGAGGAGGGCAGCCTGCGGGTGGACGGCAACATCTCGGTGCGACCTGCGGGCAGCGACGAGCTCGGCACGAAGACCGAGCTGAAGAACATGAACAGCTTCCGCTTCCTCGAACGCGGGATCGAAGCCGAGCTGGCCCGCCAGCGCGAGCTGATCGAGGCGGGGGGGGAGGTCGAGCAGGAGACGCTCCACTTCCACCCCGAGGACGGAACTCTGCATCCCCTGCGCTCCAAGGAGAAGGCGCACGACTACCGCTACTTCCCCGAGCCGGACCTGGTCCCGATCGCGCCGACCGAGGCGATGCTGCGCGAGGCGCGAGAGTCGCTACCGGAGTTGCCTGCCGCCCGCGCCGACCGCTATTGCGAGGACCTCGGCCTCGCCGAGGATGTCGCCGCACTGCTGGCGGCGGATCCCGAGACGGCCGGGTATTTCGAGCAAGCCGCGAAAGAGGCCGGGACTGTGGAGTCGCGCGTGGTCGCCAACTGGGTCACCGGCGAGCTGGCGGCGGCCTTGCGCCAGGCCGACGGTGAGACGAGTGCTGTCGAATCGAATGTCGACCCGGCGGCCCTGGCCGCCCTCGTCGTCATGGTCCAAGAGAAGAAGATCTCCCACAGCAGCGGCAAGGCCGTGCTTGCGGCCCTGGTGGCGGAGGGGGGAGATCCGGCCGCGGTGGTCGAGCGCGAGGGCTTGGCGCAGATCTCAGACAGCGGCGAGCTCGAGGCGATAGTCGCCGCCGCCGTCGACGCCAACCCCGACGCCGCCGAGCAGATTCGCGCCGGCAATCAGAAGGCGATCGGCGCCATCGTCGGCTTCGTGATGAAGCAAACGAAGGGGCGAGCGGATGGCGGAGAGATCAACCGCCTGATCAAGGAGAAGCTAGGAACCGATTGAAGCCAGCCGGGGGAGGGCTCGCCGGAGCTTCCCCGCTGTTGCTCCGACGAGTCCTCCCCCGACTGGCCCAGCCTCACCCTGCTCGTCGCATTTCACACTTTGTGACAACTTGTTACAAAGTGCTAGGTTTGACACATGGCTTGGAACGTCGTCATCGCCGGTGGGGGATTTGGAGGAGCGATGGCGGCGCGGGAGCTGGAGCGGATCATGCCGCGGCAGTCGACCCGGCTGGTCCTGGTCAACGACGCCAACTTCATGCTCTACACACCGTTCCTGCCCGAGGCGGCGGCGGGGACGTTGGAGCCGCGCCACGTGGTCACGCCGCTGCGCGAGATCCTCAAGCGGACCTATCTGCGCCTGGGCTCGATCGTCGCCCACGATCCGGTGGCGAAGACGGTCGAGCTGCGCACGCGCGAGGGCGACGCCGAGCAGCTGCCCTACGACCAGCTGCTGATCGCGCTTGGCTCGGTCTCGCGCGTCCTGCCGGTCCCCGGCCTCTCCGAGCACGCGATCGGGTTCAAGAGCCTGGCCGACGCGATCTGGTTGCGCAATCACGTGATCGAGACCCTCGAGGCGGCCAACGCGATCGAGGACGCCGCTCGCCGCGACGAGCTGCTTACCTACGTCTTCGTCGGCGGCGGCTACGCCGGCCTCGAGGCGCTGGCCGAGCTGCAGGACTTCGCCGCCGACGCGATCGAGAGCTACCCGCGCGCTCGCCTGCACGGGATGCGCTGGGTGCTGGTCGAGGCCAGCGACCGGGTGCTGCCGGAGATCGACGCCGAGCTGGCCGACTACGCCCTGCGTGAGCTGCGCGGCCGCGGCATCGACATCCGTCTCGGCACGACGCTCGAGGAGGTGCGCGCCGACAGCGCCCGCATCGCCACCGGCGAGACCCTGCCGACCCGGACCGTCGTCTGGACCGCCGGCGTCGCCCCGCACCCGAGCCTGCGCCAACTCTCGCTGCCGCTCGACGAGCGCGGCCGCGTCCCGGTCGACGACCGCCTCCGCGTCGAGGGCATGGACTCGGTCTGGGCGGTCGGCGACTGCGCTGCGGCGCCCGACCCTCGCGGTGGCCTTTGCCCGCCGACCGCCCAGCACGCGGTTCGCCAGGGGCCGGTGGCGGCCCGCAACCTCGCCGCCGAGCTGGGCGTCGGCACCGCGCAGCGCTTCGAATACCGCGGCAACGCCGCCTTCGTCAACCTCGGCCGCTACAAGGCGGTCGGCAAGGTGGGTGGCCGCACCTTCCGTGGCTTCCCGGCCTGGTGGATGGCGCGGACCTACCACATGAGCCAGATCCCGGGCACGGCACGCAAGGCGCGCGCCGTAATCGACTGGACCGCCAGCCTGCCCTTCCGCCGCGACATCTCCGAGGTAGGCTCGATCGGGCATCCGAAGCCGCTGGAGGCGACAATAGGGCCGTGGGATTCGAGTACCTCTTCATCGCCTTCACCTTCGGCCTAGCCACCGCCATCATCGGCAAGGCCAAGGGCAGCTCGTTCTGGGTCTGGCTCTTGGTCGGCACGGTGCTGCTCGGCCTCGGCCTGATCGCGGCCATCCTCTATCGCCGCGACAAGGACGAACCGGAACGCCAATGCCCAAATTGTCACAAGGCGCTGAAGCTCTACATCCAGGTCTGTCCCCGCTGCGGAACCGACCTCTACCTCCCGGATCCAGCCGCCGTTCGGCACCCCGGCGTTCGATAGGGAGCGGACGCTCCCTATCGCAACCAGGTGCGCACGATCGCGTTGGCGAATCCCATCCCGTAGCGGAAGACCGCCGGCTTCTTCGAGTGCCCGTGCAGCCGCTGCTCGACCGTGATCGGAACCTCCTTTGCCGGGATGCCGCGCTTGATCGCCTCGATCATGAACTCGGAGGTGTGGAACTGCTCCTGGCGCAGGACCAGCTGGGGAAGGACGGTGGTGCGCACGGCGCGGTAGCCGTTGGAGCAGTCGCTGACCTTGGTCCGGGTGATCAGCGAGACGAGGCGGTTGAAGAAGACGATGCCGAGCTCGCGGGCGAAGTGGTTGCGGTCGGCCTGGCCGAGCACGCGCGAGCCGTGGGCGACGTCGACCTCGCCGTCGAGGATCGGCTTGACCAGGCGCTCCATCTCCGATGGCAGGTGCTGGCCGTCGGCGTCGAGGGTGACGACGACCCGGGGGCCGGATTCGACCATCAGCCGGTAGCCGGTGCGAAGCGCCGCGCCGCCGCCGCGGTTGGCGACGTGGCGGGCGACCGCCGCGCCGTGCTCGGCGGCCACGTCGCCGGTGCCGTCGCGCGAGCCGTCGTCGACGACGAGCACGGCCGTCTGCACTCCGCAGACCTCGGCCGGCATCCGGTCGAGGACGTAGCCGATGTTCTCGGCCTCGTTGTAAGCGGGGACGAGGATCGCGATCTTTTCGCGGAAGCGTTCGGGCAGCTTGGCCTGGCGGAACTCCTCCCAGGCGAGGCCCTCGAGCGCGGCGGAGAGCTGGCGGGCGTTGCGCGAAGCCTGCGAGAGGGCGCGCAGGATCAGCAGGAAGAGGACGAAGATCGCGAAGACGGCGAGGCCGAGGATTCGCCCGCCGTTGCCCTTTTCGAAGGAGAAGGCGGAGAGCAGCTTGTCGGTGATTTCGGTGCCGGCGACGAGCGCGAGGCCGATGCCCGCGGCGAGCAGGATCAGCACGTCGGCGTTGCGCAGGGAGCGCCGGCGTACCAGCGCGTAGGCGATCAGCGCCAGGCCGAAGAGCAGCCCGACGCTGCGCAGCGCCGTCAGCTCGGCGGGGAAGATGCCTGCAATCGGGGCCATTGCCGACTGGACAATACGGCCGCGGCCCCCCGCGACAGCGCCGCGGCGGCAAGCGGGAAGACCAGTGTCATCAGCACCTCGTTGCGGCGCGGGGCCGCCAGCGAGATCGCGCCGACCGCGGTTACGAGGGCGATCGGCGTCGCCATCGCGACCAGCTCCCACCACCAGCGCCGCCAGGCGAGCACGCCGAGGCCGGCCAGCGCCAGCGCCACGATCAGCACCTGGATGACCCGGCCGGCGCCGCTTTCCATCGCTTCGCCGATGCCGGCGCTCCACATCCGCCCGGTCTTGCGGGCGGTCATCGCCAGGTATTCGACCGGGTCTTCGCCGAAGTAGTGGGAGAAGTTCTGCTTGCCGATCTTGCCCAGCGCCGAATCGCGCGGCAGGTCGGGGTAGCGTTCGGCGACGCGGTTGAAGAGGGGGGTGGGATCGACTTCTTCGAGCGCTTCGGAGTGGGGTGGCAGGGTGCGGTGCCGGTAGCGCTCCAGCAGTAGCGCCTTGACCCGCTGGTATTCGCCGTCGGCGGGCAGGAAGGTGCCGACGTAGAGCGCCTTGCCGCCGCCGGTCGAGATCGGCACGGTGCGGTGCAGGACGACCTCGTTGCGGATCGTCCAGGGGACGATCGGGACCAGTAGTGCGACGACCATGAGTGCTGCGCCGGCGAGACCTGGCTTCCAGCCGCGGGCGCGCCAGATCCTGATCAGCGCAAGGACTGCGAATGCTGCGCCGACCAGGAGGTACTCGGGGCGGATCAGGGCCGTTAGGCCGAAGAGAAAGCCCGGAAGGAGCCACGCACGCGGCCGCCGCTGCTCACCCCCCCAGAGGAAGGCGAGGACCGCGGCCGGGAGCGTGAACATGGCGGGGGGCTCCGAGTACAAAGCGCCGACGGAGTGGATGAACGGGGGGTAGACGGCTACCGCGAAAGCGGCGAGCAGACCGGCCGGGGCGCAGGCGATGCGGCGGCCGAGAAGGTAGACGACGACGATGGTTGCGAGGCCGAGAAGCATCTCTACGATGCGGGCCGTTCCTTCGCGGGCGCCGGCGGTGGCGTAGAAGCTAGCTGCGTAGAGAAGGGGTGCTCCAGGTGACCAATCGGTGGGGTCTTTAAAGGTCGGTCCGCCGAAGTTGCCTTCCGTGTAGAGGGACTTGGCGAGCGCGTAGTAGGCATGGGCGTCGTCGCCGGGCGTCGGCAGCGGCTCGACTACGCGGTAGGCGCGCAGGCCGAAGCCGAGGACGAGGATCGCCGCGAGCGCGAGCAGCGTCTTGCGCCCGTGGCGCTCGGGGAGCCCGCGCGCCCACCTCCTCAGCAAGTCCATCGCGGCAGGCTAGTCCGTGGCGAGCGCATCCGACATTGACCACACTGGAGATGGGTCAATGTCGGATGCGCCACAGACGGTCGTAAGAGGTCACGATTCCGACGCCGGCCAGGGCGGCTACGAGCGGCATCATCACCAGCACGCGCCGCGGCGAGGCGACGAGCAGGGCGCTGATCGCCGTGATCGCGATGAAGATCGTCGCCAGCAGCAGCGCCTCCCAGCGGCGCTGCAGCGCCAGCACCGCCAAGCCGATCAGCCCGAAGAGAGCCAGGGCCCAGTGCAGCAGCTCCCAGACCGGCTGGCGCATCACGTCGCGAGGCCCGTGCGACCAGATCCGCCCGACCTTCTTCGCCACGAACCCGACGTATTCGAGCGGCTCTTCGCTGACGTCTTCCCAGAGCTGTTCGCGCCCCATCCGCGAGAGCGCTTTGTCGCTTTCCAATCCCGGATAGCGGTGGGCCGCCAGCCGAGCCAGGATCTGCTCAAGCCGCAGTCGCTGAACGGCCCCAGGACCAAAGAGCTCATGATGGTGCGCTACGACCTCGGCCCCAACCCTTTCGGGATCGCCATCTGAAGGCAGGTAGGTCCCGGCAAAGAGCACCTGCCCACCTCCGGTCGAGACCGGCACGAACCGATCCAACGCGATCGCATTCCGCACCGTCCATGGCACGACGACAATTGCAACACCGACGAGCACAACGGCCGTCTTCGTCAGAGCACTCCGCCAACCGTCCTTCCGGTACTTGGCAAGTACCACCAAGCTCACAAGCAAGGCGACCCCGAGGTACTCCGGTCGGACCAGGGCCAGCAGCCCGAATAGAGCTCCGGGCACGAGCCATCTCTCGCGCGGGTGGCGTGGGGGAGGGGGGTCGAGGACAGCCCGTGGACTGCCCGCAGGCCCCCCTCCCCCACGACAGGACCCGCGCGCCGATATCGCTGGTCCCGAGGCCCAGAGCGCCGCCAGCACTCCACCCGAGAGCAGCGCCGCAGCCAACGGCTCTCCCATCAGCATCCCCTGGTACTCGAGGAGGGCCGGGTAGATCGCGATCGCGGCGGCGCCGATCAGGCCGGCGGCCGGTCCCGAGAGCCGGCGCCCGGTCAGATAGGTGAAGAGGACCGTGAGCGTGCCGAGCAGGGCGAGGACGAGCCGCGCCATCCGTTCGTGCACCCCGCCGGTGACCTCGTAGACCCCGGCGACGAAGAGTGGCAGCCCGGGCGAGTAGTTGCTCGCCGGCTGGGTCGCTCCGCTGCCCAGGGTGAAGCCGCGGCCTTCGTCGAGGTTGCGCGCGATAGCGGCGTAGGCCGCGGCGTCGAAGACCGGCGCCCGCCCGCCCCAAGCTTCTCCCACCCGCAAACCAAGCCCTAGGGCAAAAACCAAGCAAAGCCCCACCGCCCCCACACGCCCCAACCGCCGACTGTGACTTTGACCCCCTTCTGGCGTGGTCAAAGTCACAGTCGGCGCTCTTGGGGGGGCTGGCGCATTGGGATGATGCTATGGCGCGCCGCGTCGTCTCGGTCCGCTACGCTGCCGCGACTTATGCGCGTTCTCATTCTTGGGGGCGACGGCTACCTGGGCTGGCCGACGGCCCTGAGGTTCTCGGCTCGCGGCCACGAGGTCTCGCTCGTCGACAACTTCTCCCGCCGCCGCTGGCACACCGAACACGGCACCGGCTCGCTGACCCCGATCCGGGAGCTGGACGAGCGGATCGAGGCCTGGCGCGAGCTCTCCGGCAACGTCGTGCGCAGCTACGTCGGCGCGGTCGAGGACGGCGACTTCCTCGACGAGGTCGTCGCCGAGACCCGCCCCGAGACGGTCATCCACTATGGCGAGCAGCCCTCGGCGCCCTACTCGATGCTCTCGCGCGAGCGCGCAGTAGAGACCCAGCACGGCAATGTGATCGGCACCCTCAACCTGCTCTTCTCGATGCGCGACCACGTGCCCGACTGCCACCTGGTCAAGCTCGGCACGATGGGCGAGTACGGCCAGCCCAACATCGACATCGAGGAGGGCTACATCGAGATCGAGCACAAGGGGCGCAAGGACACCCTGCCCTTCCCGAAGCTGCCCGGCTCGCTCTACCACTGCTCCAAGGTCCACGATTCGACCAACGTCCACTTCGCCTGCCGCACCTGGGGCCTGCGTGCCACCGACCTCAACCAGGGCGTCGTCTACGGGATCGACACCGAGGAGACGGCGCAGGACGAGCGCTTGATCACCCGCTTCGACTACGACGAGCTCTTCGGCACCGTGCTCAACCGCTTCTGCCTGCAGGCTGTGATCGGCCACCCGCTGACCGTCTACGGATCGGGCGGCCAGACCCGCGGCTTCCTCAACATCCGCGACACCCTGCAGTGCGTCGAGCTGGCCGTGCTCAACCCAGCCGACGCCGGCGAGTTCCGTGTCTTCAACCAGTTCACCGAGCAGTTCTCGGTGCTGGAGCTGGCCCAGCTGGTCAAGCAGGCCGGCGAGCACCTCGGCTACTCGGTCGAGATCCAGCACGTCGAGAACCCCAGGGTGGAGAAGGAAGAGCACTACTACAACGCGATCCACACCAAGCTGCTCGATCTCGGCCTCGAGCCGACCCTGCTGGGGGAGGAGCTGGTCGAGTCGATGATCCACGCGATCGAGCGGCACAAGGGGCGCGCGATCGAGACTTCGATCGATCCGAAGACGCGGTGGAGCCCAGGCTCGCCCGTGAAGCTCTAAATCGCCTGCGTGGCAGGCATAGGCCCGCTGGTACCATCGCGATTCCTATGAGAGCCGCCGACGCACTTATGCAGAGCCTGAAGGCCGAGGGCGTGGAGCACGTCTTTGGCATTCCCGGTGGAGCGAACCTGCCTACCTATGACGCGCTTGTGGATGCCGACTTCCGGCACATCCAGGTTCGTCACGAGCAGGGTGGGGGGCACGCCGCCGAGGGGTACTCGAAGGCCTCGGGCAAAGTCGGGGTCGCGTTTGCGACCTCGGGGCCCGGCGCCACGAACCTCGTCACGGCGATCGCCGACGCGATGCTGGACTCGGTGCCGACCGTGTTCATCACCGGCCAGGTGCGGACCGAGCTGATCGGCACCGACGGCTTTCAGGAGGCCGACATCCTCGGCGCGACGCTGCCCTTCGTCAAGCACTCCTTCCAGGCGACCGATCCGCGCGAGATCCCCGAGTACGTCCACGAGGCCTTCCACGTCGCCTCGACCGGGCGCCCCGGGCCGGTCCTGCTCGACATCCCGCAGGACCTCTCGCGCGCCGACATCGATTACGCGCCGCGCACCGAGCCGGTCGAGCTGGCCGGCTACAAACCGCCGCACGGCGGCAACATCAAGCAGATCCGCATCGCCGCCAAGGCGATCGCCAACGCGCGGCGGCCGATCCTCTACACGGGCGGCGGCGTCGTCAACGCCAACGCCTCCGAGGAGCTGCGCGAGCTCGCCGCCGCCGACCGCTTCCCGATCACCTCGACCCTGATGGGCCTCGGTTCCTACCCGGCCTCGGGCGAGCAGTGGCTGGGGATGCTCGGCATGCACGGCACCCGCGCCGCCAACTACGCGATGGACGAGGCCGACCTGATCGTCGCGATCGGCGCCCGCTTCGACGACCGCATCACCGGCAAACTCTCCGAGTTCGCTCCGCACGCCAAGTTCATCCACATCGACGTCGACCCGGCGGAGATCTCCAAGAACGTCCCTGCCCACATCCCGATCGTCGGTGACGCCAAGCTGGTCTTGCCGGAGCTGACCCGCGAGTACCGGGCGCTGCAGACCGACGCCTCGCGGCTCGATCCCTGGTGGAAGCAGATCAAGGCTTGGCAGGAGGAGTACCCGCTGCACTACGAGCCCGGCGTGGACGGTGAGATCAAGCCGCAGTTCATGATCGAGGCGATGCACCGGGCGACGCAGGGCGACGCGATCGTCACCTCCGACGTCGGCCAGCACCAGATGTGGGCGGCGCAGTACTACGGCTTCGACAAGCCCCGCCGCTGGATCAACTCGGGCGGGCTGGGGACGATGGGCTTCGGGCTCCCCGCGGCGATCGGCGCCAAGGTGGCCTGTCCCGAGGAGGCGGTCGTCTGCCTCGCCGGCGACGGCAGCCTGATCATGAACTGCCAGGAGCTGGCCACCTGCGTCAGCCAGGAGATCCCGGTCAAGGTCTTCCTGATGAACAACGGTTACATGGGCATGGTCCGCCAGTGGCAGGAGCTCTTCTGGGACCGCCGCTACAGCTCGGTCGAGATGGGCCCGAGCCCGGACTGGGTCAAGCTGGCCGAGGCCTTCGGCGCCGCCGGGATGCGCTGCGAGGACTCCGCCGACCTCGAGGAGATGATGGCCAAGGCGCTGGAGATCGACGGCCCGGTGCTGCTCGACGTGCGCGTCTCGCCGGAGGAGAACTGCTTCCCGATGATCCCCGCCGGCGCTGCGGCAAGGGACATGGTGGGCTGATGGAGGCGGGCACCCCGCAGCTGGTCAAACTCGAGGAGCTGCGCGTTCCCGGGCAGCTCAGCGGGCGCAAACACATCCTCTCGATCCAGGTGGAGAACAAGCCCGGCGTGCTGGCGCGGATCGCCGGCCTCTTCTCGCGGCGCGGCTTCAACATCGACACGCTCGCGGTCGGGCCGACCGACGACCCCAGCATCTCCCGCATCACCCTCACCCTCGACGGCGCCGTGCACCCGATCGACCAGGTGACCAAGCAGCTGCACAAGCTGGTCAACGTGTTGAAGATCCGCGACATGGAGCCGGAGGAGACGGTCGCCCGCGAGATGGCGATGTTCAAAGTCTCCTCGGCGGTCGAGAACCGGGCCGAGATCATCCAGTTCGCCGAGATCTTCCGCGCCAAGATCGTCGACGTCTCGCGGCGCTCGATGACGATCGAGGTGACCGGCTCGGCCGACAAGATCGAGGCATTCGAGCGGATGATTCGCCCGCACGGTTTGATCGAGATGGTTAGAACGGGAGAGATCGCGATCGCCCGTGGTGCCGACTGAGACTCTCCTCGGCGGCCTGAGCGAGGCGGTCGAGCGGGCCGTCGCCCGCGGGCGACGGAGCACCGTCAGCGTTACGGCACGGGTGGAGGGGATCGACCCCTGCGCGGCCGTTTTCGCCTCGCGGTTGGCTTCTGACCGCTGGTTCTGTTGGGAGCAGTCGGATCGGGGCTTCGCCCTGGCGGCGCTCGGCGTCGCTCAGGAGGCGACCTCTCGGGGTGCGAATCGCTTCCGAGACATCGCTCGCCAGTGCCTGGGCGGCAGCGAGGCGATCGTCGAGGAGCCGCCCGGTCTTCCGGCCGGGGCCGGGGCGGTTTGGGTCGGGGGCTTCGCCTTCGATCCGCAGGGCGGTGGCACCTCCGCTTGGTCCTCGCTGGCGCCGGCCTCGCTCGTCTTACCGGAGCTCTCGCTCTGCCGTGCCGGCGAAGAAGCCTTCCTCACGGTTAACGCAGTCGTCCAGCCGGGAGACAGCACCGAGGAGGTCGTCGGCGCGCTCAGCGCTCGACTCTCGAATCTCCGCGGCGGCCCGCTGCCGCTGCTCGACCCGCATCCCACTTCGCGGGTCGAGATCAGCAGCGCTCGACCGCCCGGCGATTTCGAGCGCACGATCAGCGCGGCCACGGATCGGATCGGGGCTGGGGAAATGTCGAAGGTCGTGCTGGCCCGCGAGGTGCTGGTCAACGCAGGTGCCGCCCACGATCCGGCCGCCCTCTTCGGAGCGATGCGCGAGCAGTTCTCCTCCTGCTTCTGCTTCTGCTGCGGTACCTCCGAGGCGGCCTTCATCGGCGCCAGCCCGGAGCTGCTGCTGCGCCGCTCGGGCGCCGGCGTCTCCACGGTCGCCCTCGCCGGCTCGACCCGGCGCAGCTCCGACCCCGCCGTCGACGACCACCTCGGCGAGCAGCTGCTGCGCAGCGACAAGGACCGCCGCGAGCACGAGATCGTCGCCGAGCGGATCGCTCGCACCCTGCGCCCCCATGCGGTCTGGGTGGAGGCTGCGCCCGAGCCGGAGATCGTCAAGGTCGCGAACATCCAACACCTGGCGACACCGATAGTCGCCCAGCTGGCCGAGCCGCGCTCCGCGGTCGAGCTGGCCGGGATGCTGCATCCCACGCCCGCGGTGGGTGGCGAGCCCAAGGACGCCGCGAAGGCGGCAATAGCCGAGCTGGAGCAGATGGACCGCGGCTGGTACGCCGGCCCGGTCGGCTGGATGGACGCCACCGAGGACGGCGAATTCTGCGTCGCTCTGCGCAGCGCCCTGCTCCGTGATCGCGAGGCGCATCTCTATGCCGGGGTCGGCGTGGTTGCCGGGTCCGATCCGGCCGCGGAGCTGGCTGAGACTGAGATCAAGTTGGGGGCGCTGTTGCCGCTACTTGCTGAGTAGGGAGGGATCGGGAGACCCTTCTCCAGAGCAACGGCGGGGAGGCTCTGGAGAAGGGTCTCCCGATCCCTTCAGCGGAGCGCGGCTATCGCCTCGAGGACGCGATCTGTGAGGCGTTGGTGGTGTGCAGTGTTGGTGCCGCGATCGACCGCTACCTCGATCAGGCCAGTTCCGGAGGCGAGGGCTTCTGGAAGCTCGGGGAGGGATGCGAGACGATGGTGGGGGAGGTCGAAGAGTGCTGCCGCCTTGGCCACGTCTACGCCGCGTGGGGTTCCGAGCAGGGCTTCGAACTCGTCGTTTGTCAGTGCTTCGGACTGGGGCAGGAAGCTGAAGATGCCGCCGCCGTTGTTGTCGATTACGACTATGCGCACCAGGGTGGAGACTTCGCGGAGGGCTGCTAGGGCGCCGATGTCGTGGAGTAGGCCGAGGTCGCCGGTGACGATTGTGGTTGGGCGGCCGCTGGCTTGGGCGGCGCCTATGCCGGATGAAATGAGGCCGTCGATGCCGTTGGTGCCGCGGTTGCAGAGGAAGAGGGCGTCGGTTTCGCTCGGTGCGAGGAACGCCTCCTGGTCTCGGATCGGCATGCTCGACGCGGTGTAGATGAGGTCGCCGTCGCCGTGAGCCTGGCCGAGGGCGAGGTGGAGGCCGGGCTCGGTGATCTCGTTCAAGCCTTCCAGCTCGCTTGTCAAGGTCTCTCGTGCGGCTGCCTCCGTGTCGAGCCAGCGCGAGGGTGGTTCCCGTAGCTCGTCGCCCAGCCTCGCGGCCCAGCCTGAGGCCAGCTCGGTCGGGTCGGCGCGCAGCAGGGCGGCGGCGCGGTTGGTCGGCTCGTTCCAGCCACCGCGTGGGTCGACGACGATCTGGTCTGCGCCCGACTCGATCAGCCAGGTGCGCAGCGGCTTGCTGGTCGGCATCTCGCCGAAGCGCAGGACGAGGTCCGGCTTGGCGGACTCGCGGAAGCGCTCGTCGCGCAGCAGGTGATCGTAGGTTGAGATGACCTGGGAGCGGTCGTGGGGGCCGCAGCGCAGCTGCGAGGTCGGCTCGGCGAGGATCGGAAAGCCGGATGCTTTGGCCAGGTGGGCGAGCGGTTCGCGCAGCTCGGGGTCGAGCTGGCGGCCGGCGACGATCACACCTGACTCGGCGCCGGCGATGTGGCCAGCGACCTCGTCGAGCAGGAAGGCGGAGGGCTCCATGTCGATCGGCGTTACCGCTGTCAGCGGTCGATCACCGCGGCCTTCCAACGCCAGGGGATCGGTCGCCGTGATGGCGCCGTCGACCGGGATCGGCGCGAGCGGCTCGCGCCAGGGCAGGTTGAGGTGGACCGGCCCGGGCCGCGGCTCGCCACGCGCGGCGGCTACAGCTCGGCAGGCAACCGAGCGGTAGTGGAGCAGTCCTGCGTCGTCGGCCTCGTGCGTGCCCACTTCGCAAAACCAGCGCACCGAGGAGCCGTAGAGCTTGATCTGGTCGATCGTCTGCCCGACGCCGATCCCGCGCAGCTCCGGCGGGCGATCGGCGCTGAGCGCGATCAGCGGCAGCGCCGACTCGTCGGCCTCGCAGATCGCCGGGTGGTAGTTGGCCGCCGCGGTGCCCGACGTGCAGAGCATCGCCACCGGCATGCCGGTGGCCTGCGCCGCGCCGAGGGCGAAGAAGGCGGCCGAGCGCTCGTCGACGATCACGCTGACCTCGATCTCGGGCTGGCGCCAGAGCGCGACGGCAAGCGGGGTTGAGCGCGAGCCGGGGGAGACCACCGCCAGGCGCACACCGCCTCGGGCCAGCTCCTCGACGAAGGCGGACGCGAGCGCGGTGTTGGCGTTGGTGGGATCCATTCCGGGAGCCTATTGGCGACTTACTCGGCTATATGCCGAACAAGTCGCCTGGCTAGATTCGATGCGCCGCCAGCGCCGCCTCGTCGATCTCGACTCCGAGGCCGGGACCAGATGGCGAGTAGAGCAAGCCGTTGCGCAGCTCGCATTCGACCGAGGCGATCGTCGAGGCGAAGAGCCGTTGGGTGGCGAGGCCGTGGGCGAAGGGAGGGCCATCGGCGGTCGTCGCGTCCAGCGTCTGTGCGACCTGGGCGGCGGCGGCGATCCCGACCGGGCCGTCGAGCGCGCTGGAGACGAAGGACGGCATCAGCTCGGCGATCTCGATCGCGGCCTCGGGCCCGCCGACCTTGGAGAGCTTCAGCCCGGCGACATCGCAGGCGCCGAGCCTGATCGCCTGTTCCGCGTCCGCGCACGCCTCGATGCTCTCGTCGCCGGCAATCGGGATCGAGGTGCCGGCTCCCACCTCGGCCAGCTCCTCGAGCGTCGCGACCGGCTGCTCCGCCAACTCGACCTTCGAGCGGCTCGAGGGCTTTGAGCATGCGCTTGGCCGTCTCGACGTCCCAGGCGGCGTTGGCGTCCACGCGAATTCGGGCTCGCGGTCCAACCGCCTCACGCACGGCATAGACCTGACCGAAATCGTCGCCTGTGCCGAGCTTCAGCTTGAAGGCCTCGAAGCCGTCTTCGGCCCAGCGCGCCGCCTCTGCCGCGACGGTTGCAGGCTCCCCCGCGACCAGGGTCGCGTTGCATTCGACCGGCTCGACTTCCCCCGGCGTGGCCGAGCCGGGCTCTGCCGCCCTGCGGCCGCGCAGATCCAGCAGAGCGGTGAGCGCCGCGCAGCGCGCGGGCGCCGAGAGATCCAGCGCATCGCCTCGCAACGTTGCCTCGTCGAGCGAGTCGCGCCCGCCCAACCGCTCCAGCTCGTCGACCACGTGCGCCAGTCCTGTGCCGTCGCGCAGGGAGAGTGGCACCGCTTCCCCAAGCCCCACCAACCCATCCTCCGAGCGCAGCCGCAGCAGCACCATCTCCCGCCGATCCAGCCGCCCCCGCGCTGTCACGTACGGCTGCCGAAACGGCAGCGCGTAAGGAGTCACGTCGACCGAGAAGATCTTCATATCCGTAGGTCTACGCGAACTGCATCAAATTCTCTACCTGGCGGAGGGAAAATTTGATGCAGTTCGACCTAGCTGCCGAGCAGGAGACCGGCCGAGACGAGCAGGCTGAAGACCGCGAGCAGGGCGCCGGTGCCCGCGAGAGCGCCGTTCAGGGCTGGGCCGTCGGTGCGGTTGGTCATCGCTCGCATCGGGCCGATCGCCATCGGCAGCGCCAGCAGGCCGATCAGCGGGATCATGCTGCCGCCGCCGGCCACGAGGGAGATCGGCAGGACTACGAAGGCCCCGAGGACCAGCATCCGGTACAGGGCGACCGCGTTGCCGCGGCCCATCCGCACTGCCAGGGTCATCTTGCCGGCCCGGCGGTCGGTTTCCAGGTCGCGGACGTTGTTGACGACGAGGATCGCGGTGGCGAGGAAGCCGATCGCGATCGAGAGCCCCAGCGGCAGCGCGTCGAGCGCTTCCAGCTGCACGTAGTAGGAGCCGTTGACGGCGACCAGGCCGAAGAAGAGGAAGACGAAGACCTCGCCCAGGCCGGCGTAGCCGTAGGGCCGCGGCCCGCCGGTGTAGAGCACGCCGGCGGCGATCGAGACGGCGCCGATCAGCAGGATCACCAGCCCCGCCACCGCGGCGAGATAGATCCCGCAGGCAATGGCCACCCCGAACGCGATCCAGGTCGCGTGCAGAACCCGCCGCGGCGTCACCAGCCCTGCCGAGGTGACCCGAACCGGCCCGAGCCGATCGGCGGTGTCTGCACCACGACGGGCGTCGGAGTAGTCGTTAGCCAGGTTGGTGCCGATCTGGATGAAGATCGATCCCACCAGGGCCGCCAGGAACGCACCGACCCTGGGAAGCTTCCCGGCCCATTCGACGGCAGCCGCCGTGCCGACGAGCACCGGAGCTATCGCCGCCGGCAGCGTCCGCGGCCTAGCCGCCATCAACCAGATCCTCATGGTCGCCGAGGGTACTTGCCGAAGTCCGGCCGGCGCTTCTCCTTGAAAGCCTCGCGTCCCTCGCGCGCCTCCTCGCTGCCGTAGAAGAGCAGGTTGGTGTCGTGGGCCAGCTGCTGGATCCCCGCGTAGCCGTCCTCGTGTGCGTTGAAGCCGGCCTTGACCAGGCGCAGGGCGAAGGGCGAGAGCGCCAGCATCTCGCGGCACCAGGCGACCGTCTCGGCTTCGAGCCGGTCGAGTGGGACGACGGTATTGACCAGGCCCATCCGCAGCGCCTCCTCGGCGTCGTACTGGCGGCAGAGCAGCCAGAACTCCTTCGCCACCTTGGTGCCGACGAGGTCGCGCAGCAGCGAGGCGCCGAAGCCGCCGTCCCAGGAGCCCACCCGCGGCCCGGTCTGCCCGAAGACGGCGTTGTCGGCGGCCACGGTGAGGTCGCAGCAGATGTGGAGGATGTGGCCGCCGCCGATCGCGTAGCCGGCCACCATCGCCACCACCGGCTTCGGCAGGCGCCGCATCTGCACCTGCAGGTCGGTGACGTGGAAGCGGCCGAGGGAGGCGCCCTCGGCGACGTAGCCGCTGTCGCCCCGGACCTGCTGGTCGCCGCCCGAGCAGAAGGCCTTCGTCCCCGCGCCCGTGAGGATCACCACGCCGACCTCGGTGTCCTCGCGGGCCAGCTCGAGTGCGGCGGAGACCTCGATCAGCGTCTGCGGCCGGAATGCGTTGAGGACCTCGGGCCGGTCGATCGTGATCTTGGCGATCCCGTCCGCCGTCTCGTAGCGGATGTCGCCGTACTCGCCGGCGCTCCGCCACTCGATCGGCGCGTAGAGGGTCTCCTCGGGCAGGGCTTCCTTGTGACGTTTGGGCATGATGGGCACGATATCCCGCCGATGAAACTCGACGACTGGCTGGCCCAGAGATCCCAGAGCTGTCCCGACAGCACCGCCCTGGTCGCGGACGGCTCCGAGGTGACCTACGCCGAGCTAGAGGCCGAGGCGACCTGGGTGGCGCGCCGGCTGATCGCCCAGGGCGTGCGCCGCGGCTCGATCGCGGCGATGACCATGCACCCGCGCCGCGAGCAGGTGGTCCTGGTCCACGCGCTGATGAAGGTGGGAGCGGTCCTGCTACCGCTCAGCCCGCGGCTCTCGACCGAGGAGCGTGCGGCGGTGATCGCCGCCGAGGAACCGGCGATCGACCTCGACGACGCCGGCGAGCTGACCCAGACCGAGGCCGACCTGCCGCTGCTCGGCGAGCACGACATGGACGATGTCGCCTGTCGGGTTATGACCAGCGGCAGCACCGGCGCTCCCGACCCGGTCGGCCTCACCTACGGCAACTTCCTCTGGAGCGCCGTCGCCTCGGCCTTCAACATCGGCGTCGAGCCGGCCGACCGCTGGCTCTGCTGCCTGCCGCTCAGCCACATCTCGGGGCTGGGGATCGCGATGCGCTCGGTGATCTACGGCACCACGGCGGTGATCCACGACGGCTTCGACGCCGACCGGGTCGCCGCGGCGCTGGAGCGCGATGAGATCACTGTGGTCTCGCTGGTGACGACGATGCTGACCCGGCTGCTCGAGGCCGGCGCCGACCTCTCCGGCCCGCGGGCGATCCTCGTCGGCGGCGGGCCGGTGCCCGAGGACCCGCTCGAGGAGGCGCTCGGGCGCGGCGCCACCGTGGTCCAGACCTACGGCCTCACCGAGGCCTGCTCGCAGGTGACGACCCTGGCCCCGGTCGACGCCCGGCGCAAGATCGGCTCCGCCGGGCGGCCGCTGCTGACCACCCACCTGCGCATCCAGGACGGCGAGATCCTCGTCCAGGGGCCGACCGTGGCGCCCGGCCGCGCCGACGCCGACGGCTGGCTGCACACCGGCGACCTCGGTCGCATCGACGAGGAAGGCTTCCTCTACGTCGACGACCGCATGGACGACCTGATCGTCACCGGCGGCGAGAACGTCGTTCCGGCCGAAGTGGAGAAAGTGCTGCTGCGCCACCCCGAGGTTGCCGACGCGGCGGTGGTCGGTCGCGAGGACCCCGAGTGGCAGCAGGCGGTGACCGCGATCGTCGTGCTCACCGACGGCTCCGAAGCAAGCCCCGACGACCTGCGCCGCCACTGCGCCGCCTCGCTGGCGGGCTTCAAGGTGCCGAAGCGGGTCGAGCTGGCCGCGGCGCTGCCGCGCACGCCCTCGGGCAAGCTGATGCGCAGAGCGCTCCGATAGCCTCCGGGCATGCCCAAAGACATCTTCTATGACTCAGACGCCGATCTCTCGCTGCTCGACGGCAAGACCGTCGCGATCCTCGGCTACGGCTCGCAGGGCCACGCCCACGCGCTCAACCTGAAGGACTCCGGGGTCGACGTCGTCGTCGGCCTGCGCCCGGACTCCTCGAGCCGCGCCAAAGCCGAAGCGGCCGGCCTCGAGGTGCTCGACATCGCCGAAGCCGCCAGCCGCGGCGACGCCGTGATGATCCTGCTGCCCGACGAGAAGCAGGCCGAGGTCTGGGGGTCCGATATCGCCGACGGGATCGCCCCCGGCAACCTGCTGCTCTTCGCCCACGGCTTCGCGATCCACTTCGAGCAGATCCTGCCGCCCCCCGGCGTCGACGTCGGCATGGTTGCGCCCAAGGGCCCCGGCCACCTGGTCCGCCGCCAGTACGAGGAAGGCAACGGCGTGCCCTGCCTGATGGCGGTCCACCAGGACGCCACCGGCAACGCCCACGGCCTGGTCCTCGCCTACGCCTCCGGCATCGGCGGCGGCCGCGCCGCGGTGATCGAGACCACCTTCAAGGACGAGTGTGAGACCGACCTCTTCGGCGAGCAGGCGGTCCTCTGCGGCGGCGCCAGCGAGCTGGTCCGGGCCGGCTTCGAGACCCTGGTCGAGGCCGGATACGACCCGCGCCTCGCCTACTTCGAGTGCCTGCACGAGCTCAAGCTGATCGCCGACCTGATGTACGAGAAGGGAATCCAGGGGATGCGTTACTCGATCTCCAACACGGCCGAGTACGGCGACATGACTCGCGGCAAACGGGTGATCGGCCCGGAGTCCCGCGCCGCGATGAAGGAGATCCTCGGCGAGATCCAGTCGGGCGAGTTCGCCCGCGAGTGGATCGCCGAGAACCGCGCCGGCGGCGAGAACCTCTCGCGGATGCGCGAGGAGGGCAAGGGCCACCAGGTCGAGAAGGTCGGCAAGGACCTGCGCGACATGATGCCCTGGGTCGATCAGGAGTTCTAGGCTCCGACAGCGCCACGCGCCAATCGGTACAGGAGAGTCTCCGGCTCGCTAATATTCCTGAGCAATGGAGGCGAGCGCGACAGAGATTCCGTCGGATTGGTACCGCTCGGCCTTTCCGCCCGAGGAGACGCTGAAGCGTCCCTGGGCCGATCAGACCGCGGCTGAAGTCGAGCGAGCCCTGGCGATGCTCGGGGCGAGTGGCGGCGAGCGGGTCCTCGACTTGGCCTGCGGCACCGGCCGGCACTCGCTGGAGCTGGCGAGCCGCGGCTTCTCCGTCGTCGGCGTCGACATCTCACCCGACCTGCTGGCGGTCGCGGAGAGCGACGCCGCCGAGCAGTCGGCCGACGCGACCTTCGTCCAGGCCGATCTGCGCGAGCTCGACTTCCACGAGGAATTCGACCTCGTGCTCAGCCTCAACGACGGCGCGATCGGCTACTTCGAGACCGAGGAGGAGAACAGGCGCTCCTTCGCCGTGATCGCCGAGGCGTTGCGCTCCGGCGGCGGGCACCTGATGCAGCTGCCCAACGTCCTCTACGCGGAGAACCACCTGCCGCAGAAAACCTGGATCGAGGGCTCCTCGATGATCGAACTGATCGATCACCGCTGGGACGCGCGCAGCCGCTACTTAGAAGGGACGACGACGCCGATCCACTTCGGCGAGGTTTTCGAGGGGGTCTCGCCGATCCCCTTCCGCCAGCGGCTCTACTCGGCCGACGAGTTGAGTGAGATCTACGAGTCGGTCGGGATGAGGCTCGCCAACGTCTTCCGCGGCAATGGCAAGCCGCGACCGCCGAAGGACAATCAGTTCGAGGTCTTTTTCGCCGGGGTCAAGGCCTGAAGCGCGGCCCTACCAAGCTCCCCCCAGCCAGCGCATCAGCTCCGGCATGCGGCTCCGCAGGTCCGGGTCGATCGACGCCAGCTCGGTGCTGGCAAGTTGGATCGCCCCGCCGAGGGCGAAGGTGGCTCGCCTGGGATTGAGCCCCAGGCCGCCCTCCAAACCCTCCAGCGCACCGGAATCGCCGCGCAGGGCCCAAAGCGCCTCCCGCGTTCCCTCCGGGTCGATCTCGGCGATCTCGACGACCTTCGCGACCGCGTCGTGGACCTCGTCGCCTTCCAGCGCCTCGGCACATGCCTCGAGGACCCGCTCCACAAGCCGTTCGTCCAAGCGACCGTCGAGGACGGCGGCGAGTTCTCTACCCTCTCTCACGTTGTGACCCTCCCTCATGGTCTCGGCTCGGCCCGAGTGCCGCAGCGCCCCCGAAGCCAAGCGTTACAAATATCAGTGTAACCGTCGCGGGGGACAATATGTCCCGTCGCTGTAATGGTCAAATATTTTTGCTGGTAACGCAAGTAGGTTAAATGAGCATCGGATGGCAAGCCAGATGAGCAGTGGACAAAACAGCTACGTGCCGGGGGACGTGGAGGCCAACCGCCAGGCCGCCTGGGCCAGTCGCGACGCTTTCGCGACGCCGGCGCCTGCCGAGGGCCAGCGGGCCGTCTACGTCAAGCCCTCCAGCCCCTTCACCTCGGGCAAACTGCACATGGGCCACGTCCGCGACTACGCGATCGGCGACGCCTATGCCCGCTTCCGCCGCGCCCGCGGCGACGCGGTGCTCTTCGGCTTCGGCTTCGACGCCTTCGGCCTGCCCGCCGAGATGGCGGCGATCGAGCGCAAGGTGCCGCCGGCCCAGTGGGTCGAGAGCTGTGGCGAGCGGATGCTGGCCCAGATGCGGCGGCTCGGCTTCTCCTTCGACTACGAGCGGGTCTTCTACAGCTCCGACGAGGCCCAGTACCGCTGGTCGCAGTGGCTCTTCGTCACCCTGCTCGAGGCGGGCCTGATCTATCGCGACGACACCACGGTGGACTGGTGCGACCACTGCCGCACGACGCTGGCGGCGCTGCAGGTCGAGGACGGGCGCTGCTGGCGCTGCCACAACGAGGTCCGCCTGATCCGCCGCCCGACCTGGTTTCTGCGCATCACGCCCTACCTGGAGGAGAACGACCGCCGCCTCGCGGAGCTCGCCGATTGGGACGAGATATCGCTTTCGACCCAGCGCTACATCCTCGGCCGCAGCGACGGGGTCGAGGTCGACCTGAGCGGCCCGGAGGCCGAGCTGACCGTGTTCACGCCCCACGCCGACTCGGTTGCCGCGGCGCGCTTCGTCCTGCTCTCGCCGCGCCATCCCGAGATCGACGCCTGGGCGGCCGACCCCGCCGTGCGCGAGCAGCTCGACGAGCTGCGCTCGGGCGGTTGGGAGCGCAGCGCCCGCGACGCCAAGGCGGTGCCGCTCGTCGACACCGGCGTCTCGGCGGCGGCGCCCTGGAGCGGCGCCGAGCTGCCGGTGCTCGTCTCGCCCCTGGTCGACGCCCGCTACGGGCCGACGGCGGCGCTCGGCATCCCCGACGCCGACGAGGCCGACGCCGCGATCGCGGCACGGGCGTCGCGGGCTGGGGGAGGAGCCGGCGGCCGACGGCGGCTCCGGCGATCCCGCGACCCGTACGGCAATCCGCTACCGCGCCGCCGACTTCTCGATCTCGCGCCAGCGCTTTTGGGGCACGCCGATCCCGATAGTCCACTGCGATGCGTGCGGCGCCGTGCCGGTGCCCGCCGCCGACCTGCCGGTCGTCCTGCCGCGCGACATCGAGCCGACCGGCGAAGGGAATCCACTGGCCGAGCGCGCCGATTTCGTCGAGGTCGCCTGCCCGCGCTGCGGCGAGCCGGCCAAGCGCGAGACCGACACGCTCGACTGCCACTTCGACGCGCTCTGGCTCTGGGTTCCCTCGGCGGTGCCGCCCGAGGCGCGGGCCGAGTCGATGTTCGACCACCCCGACCTGCGCCGCTGGCTGCCCTCCGAGCGCCTCGTCGCCGGCGCCGACAGCGGTGGCTTCGTCTTCGACCAGCGCGTCGTCACCAAGGCGCTGCGCGACATCGGCCCGTTCGCCTTCCTCGAACAGGGCGAGCCGTTCTCCGGCTGCCTCTTCCACGAGATGGTGATCGCCGACGGGCGCAAGATGAGCAAGCACCTCGGCAACGTCGTCGATCCCGACGAGCTGGTCGAGCGCTACGGCGCCGACACCGTCCGCCTCGCCGATCCTCTACGCCGCCGGGCCCGGCCAAGACGCTGAACTGGAACGACGGCGCCCTGCGCTTCGCCGGACGCTTCCTGCACAACGTCTGGGTCTACTCGCAGGCGCGCTTCGCTGCGCTCGAGCGGGCAGCCGAGGACGCCGAGGCCGCCGCCGACACCGAGTTCATGCGCGAGCGCCTGCGCAAATGGTGCGACAACGGCCTCGCCCGCATCACGAGCCGATCTCGAGCAGTTGCAGATGCACAAGGCGGTTCGCAACGTGACCCGCCTCTTCGAGCGGATCCAGGACTTCGAGAAGCGCGTGATCCAGCGCCGTGGAGAGCTCTGCCGCGCCGATGCCGAGGCCCAGGTCGCCGCGCTCGTCCTGCTTGCCCAGGCCCTGGCGCCGTTCGCCCCCCACGCGGGTGAGGCGCTGCTGCTCGCCGCCGGGCACGAGGACGGGTCGCAGCTTCCCGGCCCCTGGCCCGAGGGGCTCGTGCTCGCCGGCCTGCCGGCCGAGGCTCAGGCGTCACCCGGCTGAGGCCGGTACCGAGACGACCTGGTTTATCCAGAAAAACTTGACTGTTCCGGTCTAGCACCCATATATTTCCCCGGATGGCAGCGGATGGGAGCTTGCCGTATGACGCAGTCGCCTTGGATGAGGCCGAGAAGCGGTTCTGGAGGGGGCTCTGGGACACGGCGGTCGAGGACGCCGTGGTGGACATGGGGATCGACATGGTCAGTTTCGGCCCGGTCGATGCCGCCGTGGTGGCCGAGGAACCGGAGGCGCCGGCGCTGAACTTCATCCTCGGCGCCGCCGCCCCGCGGGCGGTCGAGGACGGCCACCTGCCGGCGGCGATCGAGTGGATGGAGCGCCACGACGTCGCCTACCGCGTCCCGCTGGCGCCCGGGCTGCCGCAGCTGGCGGCGGCCGAAGAGTGGCTGAAGCGGCACGGCTACCGCCCCCTCGGCGGCCCGGCGAAGCTGGTTCGCGACGGCTCTCCACCGCGTTTCCCGCTGCCGCCCGGGCATCGACATCTACGAGCGGGTGGACCCCTGGGAAGACGAAGGCTTCGGCGATCCCCTGGCGGAGAGCCTCGGCTTGGCCAATTGGGCGGCGACCTTCTTCTTCGATCTGCCGGGGAAGCCCGGCTGGCGCTGCTACTGCGCGGTCGACGGCGACGAGCCGCTGGCCTACGTGGCGATGCACATCCACGTGGAAGTCGCGGTGCTGGCAACCGCCTCGCGCCTCGCGAGCGTCGTCTGACGGGGTCGGCCAGACGGCCGTCCTGTACCGCGCCATCGCCGATGCCGCCGCCGCCGGCTGCAAGACGATGGCGGTCGCCGACGCCGGTTTCGAGCCGGCGGTGGCAGACCGCGACAGCCTCGTAAGCGCCGGCTTCGAGGACGCCGCCCGGACCTTCACCTGGCAGCCACGCGCCAAGGTGCCGTTGTAAATCGGGTCCCGCACAGGCGCTTTCAGACGTATGGACAAAAAGACTTGACCAGTACCAATTCATCTGTTATACGTACCGCATGCTGACGACCAAGCGCCAGTGGAGAGGTGGGATCCCCAGTCAGGGACGGCTCGCCTTGCGATGGCAAAGGAGTGTCCAGTCATGAGTCGAGTTGGTGACCGTTACAGGTGTACCAGGGAGGCGACGGCGTCGTGGGCAATGCCCCACCTCCAGCCGACGACGCTGCCCGGTGCCGCGGTCGCCTCGCCCTCGCACCTCCCACAGCCTGGCCCCCGGAGAGGGGGGGCGGCCATGTAATGGGCCGTGGCGCTGTAGGCGTGGCCCGGCATTGCCGGGCCACGTCGGATAGTCGCGCCGGGAGCCCGAATCTTCGGCCCCGACGCAGCCGTAGCTCAGGCCGGAGCCCAGAGGCGATGGTCGGAGGTTAGGCCCGCCCCGCGGAAGCTGACACCGCCGGGGCGGGTCTACTTCTTCTCGGCGAAGCCAGGCGCCGGGGCAATGCGCAGAAAAGCTTGATCGATTGGGGCCGGTCTGTTATACCCCTGGCCTGATGAGAGCGCGCCAATGGGAGAGGCCGTTCGACAGGGCCGGGGGGCGCCCAGTACTCTGCTTCGAGGAGATCTCACCATGCTGAGCCCTGAGGACCGCACCCGCTCCTGCGCCACCGAACTGGTCTGCCGCGACTGCGGTCGGCGCCTGCCACTTCTCGACACGACCTCGAAGTGCCTTGGCTGCGGCCAGGGCCTCGACATCGACTACGACTACGAGCTGGCGAAAGCGCGGCTGGCGGAGATCCCGCCCGCCGATCGCGAGATCAACATCTGGCGCTTCGAAGAGCTGCTGCCGATCGTCGACGCTCGGGCGAAGGCCAAGGTCGGCCGCTACAGCGGCCGCACGCCGCTGATCCACGCCGACCGGCTCGGGGCCGAGCTCGGCCTCAAGAAGCTCTACCTCAAGGACGACAGCACCCAGCGCCCCAGCCTCTCCTACAAGGACCGCGTCGTCTCGATGGCGGTCGCCCGCCTGCTCGAGTTGGGCAAAGACGAGATCGGCTGCGTCTCGACCGGCAACGTCGGCACCGCGGTCTCATCGCTGGCGGCCAAGGCCGGCGTCACCGCCTACGTCTTCTACCCGTCGAACATGGAGCGCGGCAAGGCGCGCGCCTGCCGGGCGCTCGGCGCCGCCGTCTGCCAGCTCGACGGCAACTACGACGAAGCCAACCGCGCCTGCCGCGAGCTGGCCCTGGCCAGCGGCATCCAGTTCGCCAACATCACCCTGCGGCCGTTCTACGCCGAGGGGGCGAAGACCGTCGCCTACGAGGTGGTCGAGCAGCTCGACTGGGTCGCGCCGGACCACTTCGTCATCCCGGCCGCCGGCGGGACGCTGTCCTCGCGCGTGCACAAGGGCCTCAACGAGCTCGAGATGGTCGGCCTGGCGGAGACGTCGGGAACCAAGATCAACGTCGCCCAGGCCGAGGGGTGCAACCCGATCGCGACCGCGATCCTCGACGGCTCGGGCGAGGTCAAACCGCAGACCCCACACACCGCCGCCCACTCGATCGCGATCGGCGCCCCGGGCGATGGAGCCCTCGTCGTCGACGCGGTGCTGTCGCGCGGCGGCTCGGCCGCGTCGGTGGCCGATAGCGAGATCTTCGACGCGATCGACCTGCTCGGGGCCACCGAGGGCATCCTCACCGAGCCGGCCGGCGGCACCACCGTGGCCTCGACGATCAAGCTCGCCAACGAGGGCAAGCTCGGCCTCGACGACACGGTAGTCGCCGTGATCAGCGGCAACGGCTACAAGACCCTCGACGAGCATCCCGACAAGCCCTGGGCCGAAGGCGTCGCCTGCGAGCTCGAGGCGATGACCGCGATGCTCGAAGAGTTCCGCCGGCACGGCGTCGGCGCCACGCTCGGCTGACCGACTCACCGCTACGATCTTCCGTCCCCGCCGGAGTAGCTCAGCTGGTTAGAGCAGCGGAATCATAATCCGCGTGTCGGGGGTTCGAGTCCCTCCTCCGGCATCACTTGCAGAGCCAAACGCGCCGCCTCCCGAGGCGGCGCGCTGCGTTGGGGGCAAGGAATGGGGCAAGGTAGTGTCCGCCGAACGGCCGGATTGACGGCCGTTCCAGCCGATGCGGCGAGGCCACCCGGCGAGGCTCCAAGCGACATCCGACCACCCGGAAGACCGGCCAGTTGTTCGGGCCAATCATCGTCGGGGAGGTGGCGCTATCGATCAACTCATTGACGAAAACACATAAGAACGCATTCTGCTTAAGGAACAACGGCGCAATCGCGCTGTAGCTACAGCACCACCAGCTCGCGCTCTGGGTGCGTCACCGAGCCGAACTCGAAGCCGAGGACAGCGCGAGCGCCGAAGGCGTCGGCGAGCTTCTTGACGGTCTGAGAGCTGGTGGCGTGCTGGCCGCTCTCGATGCGGGAGATCGCCGAAGCCGTGGTGCCCATGCGGGCAGCCAGCTCGGCTTGGGTCAGGCCGAGCGCGGCGCGGCGCATGATGACGATGCGGGCAAGTTCCTCGAATGGAGCGAGGCGCTCGTACTCGGCCTTGAACTCGGGGTCCTTAAGGGACTCCTTGATGTCGGCAGAGACAGCCTGACCTACCGGGTTGGCTTGCTTCTTCATCGCGCTCAGCTCCTTGCGGTTTGTCAAGTAGGTTAGCAGCAGTGCTAACAAGCTCAGGGGGCGTCGTGACCCGCCGCACGCGGTGGTTTGCGGGGGCGGGCGTCCATTCGGGCCTTGAAATGGCTCCAGCGCTTCTGGGCGGTCTCGATCTCTGCTCTCGGCAGCTTCCCGGTCGTCTTCGGGAATGCATTGAGGAGAACGATCAGCCGGCCCGAGCGTCGATACAGCACACGGTAGTGGTCGGAGCCCATGTGGCAGCGAAGCTCTCGCAGCTCGCCGTCAACCTGGGAGCTGTGGGGAAATGGCAAGTGTGGGATCGCGTCGGAGAGATCGTTGAGACGGTCGACCTGGCGCATGAGCGCAGCGCGGCGCTTGGCGCCCAGGCCGGCGAGGAACTCCCAGACGGGCTCGCTGCCGTCAGCAGCCCGGTAGTAGACCGCCTGGAGCGTGCTCACCGCACACCCGCGCTCTTTTGAATCTCCCTCACCCGAAGCAGATTACGATCCGTCGCGGCGTTTTGTCTTCGCTGCACGCGGATTCATGGCGAAACGGGAACCACGGACGCCGCGCACCCGGCCGCGCACCCAACTCGTCGGCTTCGGCGGGACTCAGGGGACCTCGCCGTGCCTGAGAGGCGCTCCCGGAGCCGTCAGACCCCTGCGTGTCGTCAAACAAACTCATTCGAGCACCTCAAGGGCAGCGGTCGACAGCTCGAGGAACTGCTGACGAGTTGAGCTTCAGGGTGTCTCCGTTCGCACCGGGCTTTAGCCTTGTTGACGTGACCCAGGAACTCGACAGGGCTGTGCGGACCGTGCTGCGGGACTGCCTCGGGGTTGAGCCGGGCGAAGAGGTGCTGGTGATCTGCAATCCGGTCACCGAGGAGCTTGGGGCGCTGATGCGGATCGAGGCCGAGGGGGATGGGGCCTTCGCGACGCTGGCGGTGATCTCGGAGCTCGACTCCAATGGGGCCGAGCCGCCCACCGCCGTCGCTGCGGCAATGATCGCGGCGCACGTCGTTCTGGCGCCGACGATCCAGTCGCTCTCCCACACCTACGCGCGCCGGGCGGCCAACCAGGCGGGCGCGCGGATCGCGACGCTGCCGGGTGTCACCGAGGACATGCTGGCGCGGCTGATGAACGCCGACATGCGGGCGCTGCGGCGGCGCGGCGACGCTCTCGCGGCGGTGCTGGACAGCGGCGAGGAGGCGCGAATCACCTGCCGGCACGGCAGCGATCTGCGGCTCGGCCTCGAGGGCCGGGTGCCGATCGCCGACGCCGGCGTGCTCGACAAGCCCGGCGCCTTCGGCAACCTGCCCTGCGGCGAGGCGTTCATCGCTCCCGTCGGCGGCGAGGGGACGCTGGTGGTCGACGGCTCGATCGCCGGGGTCGGCAAGGTCGAGACTCCGGTGGAGCTGACGGTCCGCGACGGGCACCTGACCGACGCCACAGGGCCGGAGGGCGCGACCCTGCTCGAACTGCTGACCAAGCACGGCGAGGACGGCACCAACGTCGCCGAGCTCGGCATCGGCACCAACGAAGAGGCGACGCTGACCGGCAACATCCTCGAGGACGAGAAGATCCTCGGCACCGCCCACGTCGCCTTCGGCGCCTCGGCGGCGATCGGAGGCAACGTTCAGGTCCCCGTCCACCTCGACTGCGTGATCCTCGAGCCGACGGTGGAAATCGACGGCACCGAGGTCGTCCGCGCCGGCGAGCTGCTCGTCTAGCCGGTGGCGCCGCCGCTTCTCGCCGTTCCAAACGTCTCCGAGGGGCGCGACGCCGAGCGCATCGCCGCCCTGCAGAGCGCCTTCTCGCGCGGCGCGACCCTGCTCGACCGCCACTCCGACATCGACCACAACCGCACCGTCTTCACCCTGGCCGGCAGGCCCGGCGCCGCTGCGCGAGGCGCTCCTCGCCGGCGCCGAGCAGGCGATCGAGACGATCGAGATGGGCGCCTACGACGGGCTTCACCCGGCGGTCGGGGCGCTCGACGTCTGCCCGCTGGTCTGGCTCGACCCAGCCGATCGCGGCGCCGCCCACACCGAGGCGATCGAGGTGGCCGGGCAGATCGGCGGCCTCGGCGTTCCCGTCTTCCTCTACGGCGAGCTTGCCGCCCGCCCCGAGCACGCGGAGCGCGCCTACTTTCGCAACGGCGGCCTCGCCGAGCTCTGGCCGCGGATGGAGGGCGGCGAGCTTGCGCCCCGACTACGGGCCGGCTCTGCCGCACCGCACCGCCGGGGTGACCCTGGTCACGGCGCGGCCGCCGCTTGCCGCCTTCAACGTAGAGCTCGACAGTCGCGATCTCGATCTGGCCCGCGCGGTCGCCGCCGGGGCTGCGCGAGTCCGGCGGCGGCCTGCCCGGCGTGCGCGCGATCGGCCTCGCGCTTTCCAGCGGGCGCACCCAGGTCTCGACCAACGTCCACGATCCCTTCGCCGTGCCGCTGGCCAAGGTCGTCGAGAGGGTGCGCTCCCTCGCCGCACGGCTCGGAGCCGCGCCGGTCGAGGCCGAGGTCGTCGGCCTCATCCCCGAGGCGGCGCTTGCCGGCTACCCCGCCGACGTGCCGATCCGCTGGTTCGACCCCGCCGCTCAGACGATCGAGGCGCGCCTGCCGGCCGCCTCCTGAGGCGCCCGGGGCGCTAGATTCCGGCCATGGCCCAGACCAAGAAGAAGCGCCGCCGCAAGCACCGCGGCACCCAGGGCGGCCGCGTCGACACCAACCGCCGCAGCCGTCCCAAGACGCGCGCCGAGGCGAAAGCCCGAGCCCGCTCCGGCGGCAAACGCGCCCCGCGCGGCGATCACCCGCCGACCTGGCGCAACTCGGTCATCCGCGGCGTCGCCGCCGCGGCGATCTTCGCCGTGCTGCTGCTGGTGATCTTCAAGAAGCCGATCGGCGCGTCCCTCGCCCTCAGCGCCTTCATGCTGGTCTTCTACATCCCGGCGGGCTACTACATCGACATGCTGATGTGGCGGCGGCGGGAGCGGGCGCGGATGCGCGGCGGCGACCGCTCGTGAGCCTCGAGGTCCGCCAGCTCACCGTTGGCGCGATCGCCGAGAACTGCTTCATAGTCCGCGCCGCGGGCTCCGACAAGGCGCTGGTAGTCGATCCCGGCGAGGAGGCCGAGCGGATCCTCGCCGAGGTCGAGGCGAGCGGCGCCGAGGTCGAGGCGATCCTCGTCACCCATTGCCACTTCGATCACATCGGCGCCGTAGCTCCGGTGGCGAAGGCGACCGGCGCCCCCGTCTACTGCCCCGAGCTGGAGGTGCCGGTGCTCGCCGACATCATGTCCTTCGTGCCCTTCGCCGGCTTCGGGCCCTACGAGAGCTACGACGCCGACGAGACGGTGAAGGGCGGCGAGACGCTGGAGCTCGCCGGGCTCTCCCTGGACGTGATCTTCACCCCCGGCCACAGCCCCGGCCACGTCACCTATTCGGTGCGGGGCGAGGAAGCGATCTTCTCCGGCGACGTGCTCTTCCAGGGGTCGGTAGGCCGCGTCGACCTGCCGGGCGGCGACGGGCCGACCCTGCTGCGCTCGATCGGCACCCTGCTCGACTCGCACTCGCCGGAGACCGCCGTATACCCGGGCCATATGGGCGCCACCACCCTGGGCGCGGAGCGGGCGACCAACCCGTTCCTGGCCGAGCTGCCGAGCTAGGCAGCCGGTGGGCGCCCGGCGCAGGTAAGGTCGCGGCTCGTGGCTTCTCCCAAGTACCAGGCGCCCCGCGGGACCTTCGACGTCCTGCCCGAGGCCGCGCGCGTTCGCCGGCGGATCGAGCACGCCGCGGCCGGGATCTTCGCCCGGGCAGGCTACGAGCCGATCGCGACGCCCAGCTTCGAGGACACGGAGCTGTTCGAGCGCGGGGTCGGCCACTCGACCGACATCGTTCGCAAGGAGATGTTCACCTTCGAGGACAAGGGCGGGCGCAGCCTCACCTTGAGGCCGGAGGGCACCGCGCCGATCTGCCGCGCCTACGTCGAGCATGGGATGCAGGCGCTGGCCCAGCCGGTGAAGCTCTTCTACATCGGGCCCTTCTTTCGCCACGAGCGCCCCCAGGCGGGGCGCTACCGCCAGTTCCACCAGCTCGGCGCGGAGGCGATCGGCAGCGACTCCCCCCTCGCTGACGCCGAGGCGATCGGCCTGCTCGTCGACCTGCTGGTGGAGTTGGGAGTGCCAGGGGTGGAGCTGCGGCTTGGCAGCCTCGGCTCGTTGGACGCCCGCAAGGCCTATCTGGAGGAGCTGAAGGCGCACCTGCGTGCCCACGAGGGCGAGCTCTCGAAAGAGGTGCGCGAGCGGATCGACGTCAACCCGCTGCGCGCCTTCGACTCCGACGACGAGGGCACCCGGGCGGTGATGGCGGCGGCGCCGAAGCTGGTCGAGCAGCTCGAGGGCGCCGACGCCGAGCACTTCGCCGAGGTGCGGGCGCTGCTCGACGCCGCCGGGGTCGAGTACACGATCGATCCGGCTCTGGTCCGTGGCCTCGACTACTACACGCGGACGATCTTCTCCTTCGTCTGCGACCGGCTCGGCGCCCAATCGGAGATCGGCGGCGGCGGCCGCTACGACGGCCTGGTCGAGCAGCTCGGCGGCAAGCCGACGCCGGCGGTGGGCTGGGCGGCGGGGATCGAGCGGATCATGCTGGCGCTCGACGGAGAGCCGCCGGCGGAGAGCCGCGAGGTCTTCATCGCCGTCGGCGGCGACGAGCCCGGCGAGAGAGCGCGGGCGCTGACGCTCGCCGGCGAGCTGCGCAAGGCCGGGATCTCAGCGGAGATCGATCTCGGCGGGCGCGGGCTCAAGGGCCAGTTCAAGCACGCCGACCGGATCGGCGCCCGCCGCGTCCTGGTCCTCGAGGGCGGTGGCGCCCAGCTGCGCGACATGGCGAGCGGCGAGCAGCGTTCGGTTGAGCCCGGCAAGATCGTGGCCGAGATCTCCGGAGGCAAGGCATGAGCGACTTTCCCTCCCTGCAGCCGAACGGCTACCGCGACGCCTGGTGCGGCCAGGTGCTCGGCGACCGGGTCGGCGGCGAGGCCCGCGTTGCCGGGTGGGTGCATCGCCGCCGCGACCACGGCGGCCTGATCTTCATCGACCTGCGCGACCGTACCGGCATCGTCCAGCTCGTCTTCCACCCTGAGGACGCGGGCGGAGCCTTCGACCTTGGCCACAAGCTGCGCGCCGAGGACGTGCTCAGCGTCGCCGGCGTCGTCGTCCAGCGCTCGCCGGAGACCGTCAACCCGGACCTGCCGACCGGAGAGGTCGAGCTCAAAGTCAGCGCTGCCGAGCTGATCGCCGACGCCGAGACGCCGCCCTTCCAGATCGAGGGCTTCGCCGGCGACGTCGGCGAAGACACGCGGCTGCGCCACCGCTACCTCGACCTGCGCCGCGAGCAGATGCGCGAGGCGCTCGTCCTCCGTCACCGCGTCACCGCTGCGATGCGCGAGTTCCTCGACGGCGAGGGCTTCCTCGACATCGAGACCCCGGTGCTGACCCGCTCCACCCCGGAGGGCGCCCGCGACTTCCTCGTCCCCAGCCGCACCCAACAGGGCTCCTTCTACGCGCTGCCGCAGTCGCCGCAGCTCTTCAAGCAGCTGCTGATGGTGGCCGGCTTCGAGCGTTACTACCAGATCGCCCGCTGCTTTCGTGACGAGGACCTGCGCGCCGATCGCCAGCCCGACTTCACCCAACTCGACATCGAGATGTCCTTCGTCGAGGTCGACGACGTGATCGCGGTCAACGAGCGGCTGCTCGCGCACGTCTTCGGGCGGGTCGGCGGCCCGTCGCTCGACCTGCCGCTGCCGCGCCTCGCCTACGACGAGGCGATCTCGCGCTTCGGCACCGACCGTCCCGACACTCGCTTCGGCATCGAGCTGGTCGACCTCGACGACATCCTGGCCGGGACGGAGTTCAAGGTCTTCGCCTCGGTGATCGCCTCGGGCGGGACCGTGCGCGGGATCAACGCCGGCCGGCGCGAGATGCCGCGCTCGGCCCTCGACGGCCTGATCTCGCGCGCCCAGGAGCTGGGTGCGAAGGGGCTCGTCTGGGCCTTCCGCGAGGGCGAGGGCTGGCGCTCGCCGACGGCGAAGTTCCTCTCGGCCGAGGAGTTGGCTGCCCTGAACCAGAGGTTCGGCGCCGAAGAGGGCGACCTGCTGCTCGTCGTCGCCGACAAGCCCAAGGTCGCCAATGCCGTGCTCGCGCAGCTGCGCCTCGACCTGGCGGCAGAGTTCAACCTGATCCCGGAGGGCGTCGACGACCTGCATTGGATCGTCGATTGGCCGCTGATGGAGGCAGGCGAGGCCGGCGGCTGGGACCCGTTGCACCACCCCTTCACTTCGCCTGCCGCCGACTTCGACCCCGACGACCCGGGCGGCGCGCGGGCGCTTGCCTACGACCTGGTCTGGAACGGCCAGGAGATGGGTGGCGGCTCGATCCGCATCAGCGACGCCGCCCTGCAGGGCAAGGTCTTCGCCGCGCTCGGCATCGACGCCGCCGAAGCCGAGGCGCGCTTCGGCTTCCTGCTCGAGGCGCTGCGCTACGGCGCGCCCCCGCACGGCGGCATCGCCTACGGGCTCGACCGCATCGTCCAGCGCCTCGCCGGGGCCGACTCGATCCGCGATGTGATCGCCTTCCCCAAGACGGCGTCGGGCGCCGACGCGCTCACCGGCGCCCCGGCCCCGGTCGACGAGCCGCAGCTGCGCGAGGTCGGCCTGCAGCTCCGTGCCAAACCGTCCCCCGCGGGGGGATGACCTTCTTCGATCGGATCCGGGCCGCGTTCGGGCCTCGGTCTCCCGGGCCGGGAGCGACGCCGATCCACGTCGACGATCCCCACTTCGACAGCTGGGAGGTCGTCCGCGACTTCACCGACGTGAAGACCGCGCGGGCCTGGCACCAGGCCCTCGAAGAGGCCCGGATCGAAGCGGTCCTTACCGTCGACTGGCCGCTCGACCGCTACGGCCGCGGCGACATCGCCCTGCGGGTGCGGCCGGAGGACTGGAGCGAGGCCGAGCTGTTGCTCTCCAACCTCGACGATTGAGGGGCGGAAATCGCTCGCCACAGCGCCCGCCCGGTGCTACGGTTGCGCTGAGGCTCGAGCCCGTACGTGAGCCGCCTCACCGTTTGACCCAACACAAACGGCGCGGGAGCTGATCTCTCTCGGTCCTGTGGGACCGCGAGGAGGCGCCCACCCTTTACTTCAAGGGATCAAAGCCAGAGGCGGTACCGGCGGGCTGGAGCCTCGTTTGCTGGACCGTCGTGTTGGGGACCTTGCTCGCGGTACCGATCTGCCTCGGCCGAGGCGCAACGCCGACCTGGCGATTGGGGGTCGTTTCTTCGAGGTCGATTGTCTCTGGCAGGCGCAGCGCCTGATCGTCGAGCTTGACGGTTCGTTTTGTGCATAGGACTTGGCGCGCTTCGGAACGCGATCGGGAAAAGGACCGCCTGCTGATCGTCGACGGCTGGCGGGTGGTGCGGATCACCTGGAGGCAGTTGCACGACGACGCCCCCGCGGTGATCGCGGACCTGCGCAGGATGCTGCGCGAAGGCGGCCGGGCTCCTACTCTGTAGCGATGGACCGCGAGCTCTTCGACGCTTACCTGCATGACCGGAGCCGGCTAGGTGCCGCCGAGGACGGCGCCTTCACGGGAGCGGCTGGTGGTGCTGCCTGCGGGGACCTCGCACGGGTATCTCTGGTCATCGAGGGGGGACGGGTGGCGCGGGTCACTCTTGACACAGAGGGCTGCGGGGCCACTCGGGCCGCTACGGCGGCGGTGGCCGAGATGGCCGATGGGGAGGCTGTGCTCGACGTCGCCCGGATCGGCATCGACGAGGTCGACGCTGCGATCGGCGGGCTGACGCCGGCCAAGCGGCACGCCGCGCAACTTGCCGCCGACGCATTGGGCCGGGCTCTGGCGAAGGCGGCAGCATCGGCGGAGCAGCTTGCGCAGCCTGACCGGAAGCGGGTTCTGGTGGCGATGTCGGGGGGCGTTGACAGCGCCGTCGCCGCCCTGCTCGAGCGCGAGCGCGGCGCTGAGGTGGTCGGGGTGACGCTGAAGCTCTGGGCCGACCCGGAGACCGACGGGGCCAAGGCCTGCTGCTCCCCCGAGGCCGTGCTGGGCGCGCGCGCCCTCGCGCACTCGCTCGGCATCCCGCACCTGACCCTGGACCTGGAGGAAGAGTTCCGCCGCCGCGTCGTCGCCGAGTTCGTCTCCGGCTACGCGGCCGGCAGCACGCCCAACCCCTGCATCGCCTGCAACGGCGAGGTGCGGATCGCGGCGATGATCGACCTGGCGGGCCGGGTCGGCGCCACCCACCTCGTCACCGGCCACTACGCGCGGATCGTCACGATGGCGACGGCCCGCTTGCTCGCCGCCGCCTCCGACGAGAACAAGGACCAGAGCTACATGCTGGCGGCGCTGCCGCCCGGCCTGCTCGACCGGGTGCGCTTCCCGCTCACCGAGCTGACCAAGCCCGAGGTGCGCGAGATCGCCGCCCGCCATCAGCTTGCCGTGGCTCGCAAGCCCGAGAGCCAGGACCTCTGCTTTCTCTCCGGTCAGGGCAAGTCCGACTTCCTGCGCCGCCACGGCGGCCTGGGCGAGCGCGAGGGCGATCTGATCGACCGCTCCGGCAGGGCGGTCGGGCGCCACCGCGGCCACCACAACTTCACGGTCGGCCAGCGCCGCGGCATCGGCGGCGGCGCCGAGGAGCCGATGTACGTGTTGGCCACCGACGCGGCCGCGAACACGGTCACGGTCGGGCCGCGCCGCGACCTGATGGCTCGCACGGTCCGGCTCCGCAACGCCGTCCTGCATCGAAGCGGGGCGAGCATCGACGCGGTGCGCCTGCGCTATCGATCTCAGCCCGTTCCAGCCGCCGTCGGGGCCGCGGAAACGGGCTCCGCACGCCAGTCTCGAGATTGCCCTGGGCGAGGAATTCGCCGGCGTATCGCCGGGCCAGACCGCCGTCCTGCTCGCCGGCGAGGCGATCGTCGGCCACGGCACCATCGCCGCCGCGCCCTGAAAGCGCGCCGAGTCCGCCGTTACCCCGGGTTAAAGACGGGTTTTCGCGGACTCGCGGCTAGGCTCCCACCCATGAAGGCCAGCGAGATCCGCCAGACCTACCTCTCCTTCTTCGCCGAGCGCGGCCACAAGATCGTGCCCTCGGCCTCGCTCGTGCCCTCCGTCCACGATCCCTCGGTGCTGCTGACGACGGCCGGGATGCAGCCCTTCAAGCCCTACTTCCTCGGCCGCGAGGAGCCGCCGGCCCGCCGCCTCGCCGACATGTCAGAAGTGCTTCCGCACGACCGACATCGAGGAGGTCGGCAACACCGCCCGCCACCTCACCTTCTTCGAGATGCTCGGCAACTGGAGCTTCGGCGACTACTTCAAGGAGGAGTCGATCCCCTGGGGCTGGGAGCTCTCGACCGAGGGCTTCGGGATGGACCCCGAGCGGATCTGGGTCACCGTCTTCGGCGGCGACGAGGAGCTCGGGCTCGGCCCCGACGAGGAGGCGATCGAGATCTGGCGCGGGGTCGGCGTGCCCGACGAGCGCATCGTCCGCCTCGGCCGCGAGGACAACTTCTGGCAGGCCGGGACCGTCCGGCCCCTGCGGCCCCTGCTCGGAGCTCTACCTCGACCGCGGCCCGGAGTTCGGCGCTGACGAGGAGCGGCCCGGCGACGACACCGACCGCTTCCTCGAGTTCTGGAACCACGTCTTCATGAGCTACGACCTCGGCACCGACGGCTCGCTGACCGAGCTGCCGATGCGCAACATCGACACCGGCATGGGCCTCGACCGGATGGCGGCGATCCTGCAGGACGTCCCCTCGGTCTTCGAGACCGACCTGATCCGGCCGCTGATCGACCTCGCCGAGGAGATGTCCGGTCGCTCCTACGGCGAGGTAGGCGCGGTCACCCGGGCGATGCGGATCGTCGCCGACCACTCGCGCGGTGCCGCCTTCCTGATCGCCGACGGCGTCGTGCCCTCCAACGAGGACCGCGGCTACATCCTGCGCCGGATCATGCGCCGGGCGATCCAGCAGGGCCGCACGCTCGGCCTCGAGGCGCCCTGGCTGGGACGCTTCGCCGAGCGCGCGATCGAGATCATGGGCGAGGCCTATCCCGAGCTGGCCGCCGAGCGCGAGACGATCGCCCGCTGGGTCGGCGACGAGGAGGAGAGCTTCGGCCGCACCCTCGAGCGTGGCAGCGAGCTGCTCGAGCAGTCTGGTCGCCGACGCCGAGCGAATCCGGGACCTCCTGGATCGACGCCGCCGACGCCTTCAAGCTCCACGACACCTACGGCTTCCCCTACGACCTGACCAAGGAGCTGCTCGCCGAGCAGCGGCCTCTCGGTCGACGACGGCGGCTTCGAGGAGCTGATGGAGGAGCAGCGCCAGCGGGCGCGCACCGGCGCCGCCACCGCGCACGGCTCCGAGGATCGCCACGAGCGGGTGATCGCCTTCGTCGGCGCGGCGCCGCCGAGCCGCTTCGTCGGCTACGAGACGCTGCGGGCGACGACCGGCCTGGCCGCGCGTCGAGCGCGAGGACGGTCGCGCCCTGGTCAAGCTCGAGGAGAGCCCCTTCTACGCCGAGGGCGGCGGCCAGGTCGCCGACTCGGGCGTGCTGCGCTGGGCCGGGGGAGAGGCGCGGGTGCTCGACGTCTACCGCGTCGGCGACGACCAGGCGCTGGAGGTCGAGCCCTCCGGGGAGATCGACGACGGCGTCGCGGTCGAGGCGGAGGTCGACCGCGAGACCCGGCACGCGACGATGCGCAACCACACCGCCACCCACCTGCTCCACGCGGCGCTGCGCGAGCGGCTCGGCACCCACGTGCGCCAGGCCGGCTCCGCGGTGCGGCCCGACAAGCTGCGCTTCGACTTCACCCACGGCCAGGCGCTCGGCGCCGAGGAGCTGCGCGCGGTCGAGGACCGCGTCAACGAGTGGATCAAGGCGAGCCGGCCGGTGCGCTGGCTGGAGATGGAGCGCGCCGAGGCCGAGCGCCTCGGCGCGATGGCGCTGTTCGGCGAGAAGTACGGCGAGTGGGTGCGGGTGGTCGAGGTCGACGGCGTCTCGCGCGAGCTCTGCGGCGGCACCCACGTCGCCAACACGGCCGAGGTCGGCATCTTCAAGATCGCCTCCGAGGGCTCCAGCGCCGCCAACGTGCGCCGGATCGAGGCGCTCACCGGGCCCGGCGGCGATCGACTGGTTCCGCGAGCGTGAGGAGCGCCTGGCCGAGGTCGGCGAGCTGCTCGGCTCGCCGCAGGACCCGGTCGGCGGGCGCGCGCCGCGCGGCCGAGCGCCTGCGCGAGGCGGGCAAGGGCGAAGAGCAGGCCGCAGCAGCAGCTCGCCGGTGAGGAGGCGGAGCGCCTGGTCGGCGAGGCGACCGACGCGAACGGCATCAAGCTGGTCGCGTCGCGGTCGCCGCTCGCCGACCAGAAGCAGCTGCTCGACCTCGCCAACCGCGTCCAGTCGAAGCTCGGTGGCGACTCGGCGATCGTCCTCGGCGGGGCCGAGGGCGAGCAAGGTCGCCCTCGTCGTCCTGGTCTCCAAGGGGGCCGTGGGCCGTGGCCTCTCCGCCGCCGAGGTCGTGCGCGAGGCGGCGCGCGATCGTCGGCGGCGGCGGCGGCGGCCGCGACGACATGGCCCAGGCGGGCGGCAAGGACCCGGACGAAGCTCGACGAGGCGCTCGTCGGCGGCGCGAGCCGCAATCGAGCGAAGCTGGCCTAGCGGATGCGCGTGCTCGCCCTCGACCACGGCACCGCCCGGATCGGCTGCGCGATCTCCGACCCGAGCGGCACGCTGGCGACGCCGCTGCCGGTGATCGAGCCGCCCGAGCGCGCGCGCGGTCGCCGACCTGGTCGCCGAGCACGAGGTCGAGCGCGTCGTCGTCGGCCTGCCGCTCCACCTCAGCGGCGAGGAAGGCAGCCAGGCGGCGCTGGCCCGCACCTTCTGCACCGAACTGGAAGCGATCCTCGACGTCCCGGTCGAGACCTACGACGAGCGCCTGACCACGCGGATGGCCGAGGCGAGCAAGCGCGAAGGCGCCGCCGCCGCGCCGGACTCGCTCGCCGCCGCTCACCTGCTCCAGGCCTACCTGGCCGGTCAGGCCGCGATCGAAGAGCGCGACGATGAGTGAGGAGGGCGAGGCCGTTCGAGCGTGAGCGCCGGCGCCGCGAGCGCGAAGCGCGGCGGCAGGGGCGCGCAGGTGGATGTCGCCGCGGCCGAGCCCCCGCCGGTGCGCCCCGAAGCCGAGCAAGCCGAGGCGGGCCCGCTCGCGGCCGTCATCGCCTTGGCAGTCGCCGTCGGCCTCGGCGCGGTCGTCCTCGGGCGTGGCGGCGATCGCCGCCCTCGCCTACCGCCACTTCCACCGCAGCACGCCGCCGCCGCCGGTCGCCGTGCACGACGGTCACGGTGACGATCCCCGAGGGCTACACGCGCTCCCAGACCGCCGAGATCGCCAAGCAGGAAGGCCTGAAGGGCAGCTACGAGAAGGCGAGCGTGCGCTCCAGGTACCTCAACCCGGCCAAGTACGGCGGCAAGGACGCCAAGAACCTCGAGGGCTTCCTCTTTCCCGACACCTTCGAACTGGACAAGGCACGCCAAGGCCGCCGACCTTGTCCAGCTGCAGCTCGAAGACTTCAAGCGGCGGATCGCCGGGGTCGACATGGCCTACGCCCGCTCGAAGAACCTGACCGTCTACGACGTGGTCACGATCGCCTCGATGATCGAGCACGAGGCGCGGCTGCGAAAGCCAGCGCAAGCTGGTCGCCGCCGTGATCTACAACCGCCTCCACGAAGGGATGCCGCTCGGGATCGACGCGACGATCCGCTTCGCCACCGGCAACTACACGCGAGCCGCTGACCGAATCCGAACTGGCGATCGAATCGCCCTACAACACGCGCACCCACGCCGGCCTGCCGCCGGGGCCGATCGGCAGCCCCGGCCTCGCCTCGATCGAAGCCGCCGCGCACCCGGCCAAGGTCGACTACCTCTACTACGTGGTCGAACCGGGCAGCCTGCGACAAGCTCGCCTTCTCCTCGACCGAAGCCGAATTCGAACGCCGACGTCGAACGCTACAACGCGGCCCGCGAAGCGGCCGGCGGCAACTCGCCGGACAACTGCGGGGAATAGGGTCGTGCCGCGCCTCGCCGTCCTCGGCCACCCGGTCGGCCACTCGCGCTCGCCGGCGATGCACGCCGCGGCGCTGGCCGAGCTGGGGCTGGGAGGCGAGTGGAGCTACGAGGCGATCGAGGTCGCTCCCGACGCCTTCGAGGCGCGGGTGCGGGCGATGCCGGGCGGAGGGCTTCGTCGGCGCCAACGTCACCGTGCCGCACAAGGGGGCGGCGCTGGCCGCTCGCCGACGAGCTCTCCGAGACCGCGCGCGAGATCGGCGCCGCCAACACGCTGGTCTTCGCCGACGGACGAGATCCGCGCCGAGAACACCGACGCCGACGGCTCTGCTCGACGCGCTGCCGGCCTCGCCGGCCGGCAAGCGGGCGCTCGTGCTCGGCGCGGGCGGCGCCGCCCGCGCCGTGGTCTGGGCCCTGCTCCGCGAGGGCGCCGAGGTGGCCGTCTGGAACCGCACCGAGCTGCGCTCGCGCAACCTCTGCGAGGAGCTGGGCGGCAGCGCCGGTTTCCGACCCCGACCAGGCCGCCTACGAGCTGATCGTCAACTCGACCGCGGTCGGCCTGGGTGGCGAGGACCCTTTCGAGGAGCTGCCGCTCGACCCGGTCGGTTCGCCGCCAGGGCAAACCGTCGTCGACATGGTCTACGGCGGCGAGCCGACCGCGCTGCTGCGAGCTGCCGAAGCAGCCGGTGCCGGCACGTTGTCGACGGCATCGAGGTCCTCGTCCAACAGGGCGCCCTCTCGCTGGAGATCTGGACCGGCCGCAAGGCCTGCCCCGCTCGAGACGATGCGCGCCGCCGCTCGCGACCGCCGATAGCCTTGCGCCGTAATGACGACGTTTCGATTCACCACCGCAGGCGAGTCGCACGGACCCGGCCTCGTCGCGATCGTCGAGGGGATGCCGGCCGGCCTCGAGCTCGACCGCGAGGCGCTCGACCGCGACATGGCGCGGCGCCAGCTCGGCCACGGCCGCGGCGGGCGGATGAAGATCGAGACCGACACGGTCGAGATCCGCTCCGGCCTGCGCCACGGCCGCACGCTGGGCAGCCCGATCGCGGTCCTCGTCGCCAACCGCGACTACGCCAACTGGGAGGAGCGGATGAACCCCTGGCCGGTCGAGGCCGAGGTCGACGAGGTCCACCTGCCACGCCCGGGCCACGCCGACCTGGTCGGCGCCCAGAAGTACGGCCACGACGACATCCGCAACGTGCTCGAGCGCGCCAGCGCCCGCGAGACCGCGGCCCGCGTGGCGGCCGGCTCGATCGCCCGCGGCCTCCTCACCGCGCTTGGCGTCAGCGTCCACAGCCACGTCACCCAGATCGCCTCGGTGACCGCGCCGGAGCAGCCGAACCTTTCGCCCGGAGGACTTCGCCGCGGTCGACGACGACCCCGTCCGCTGCCTCGACCCCGAGGCCAGCGCGGCGATGGTCGAGGAGATCAACCGCCTGCGCAAGGCCAACGAGAGCCTCGGCGGCACCTTCGAGGTGCGCGCCTTCGGGCTCGTCCCCGGCCTCGGCTCGCACGTCTCCTGGGAAGATCGGCTCGACGGCCGCCTCGCCGGCGCCGTCGCCTCGATCCAGTCGGTCAAGGGCGTCTCGATCGGCGAAGCCTGGGACGTCGCCGGGCGGCCCGGCTCCGAGGCGCACGACGAGATCTTCTGGTCGCGAGCAGCGCGGCTACTACCGCGAGACCAACCACGCCGGCGGCGCTCGAGGGCGGGATGACCAACGGCCTGCCGCTCTCGGTGCGCGCCGCGATCAAGCCGATCTCGACCCTGACCAAGCCGCTGCGCTCGGTCGACACCGAGAGCAAGGAGCCGGCGCAGGCGCTGCGCGAGCGCACCGACTCGACCGTGGTCCCCGCCGCCGCGGTCGTCGCCGAGGCGATGGTCTGCCTCACCCTCGCCCGCGCCTACCGCGAGAAGTTCGGCGGCGACCACATCGACGACGTGCTCGCCGCGGTCGAGGCGTACAAGAAGCGCATCGACTTCCGGGGTGAGTGCTGCATTGACCGTGATAGACGGCCGCGCGCGCCGGTGAAGCCCGCGATCGTCTTCATCGGCTTCATGGGCGCCGGCAAGTCGCACGGCGCTGGCGGCGGCGCGCGACGCGGGCCTGGAGACGGTCGAGACCGACGCGCTGATCGAGGAGGCGCTCGGGATGCCGATCGTCGAGGCCTTCGAGCGCGACGGCGAGGCGGCGTTCCGCGAGCGCGAGGCCGAGGTGGTCGGCTCGCTGCTGGAGAGCGCCGACGGCGGCGCGATCGCGCTCGGCGGCGGCAGCGTCCTCTCCGAGCGGGTGCGCGAGGCGCTCGCCCGCCACGTCGTCGTCTGGCTGCAGGTCGACGCGACCCAGGCCTGGCAGCGGATCGCGCGCAGCGACCGCCCGCTGGCGCGACGCCGAGGACGTCGAGCGCCTGCTGGAGGAGCGGCTGCCGCTCTACGAGGCCCTCGCCGACGCGGTCGTGCCCGCCGGGGACCGCGAGCCTGCTCGCCCGCGCGATGCCCTCGCTGCTGGCGCTCACCGAGCTGCCGGCCGCGACCGCGATGCTCTGGGCGGCGAGCGCCTCCGGTGAGTATCCCGGTCTTCGTCGGGCCGGGCCTGCTCGGAGCCGGGCCCTGGCCGCTGCCGGGTCGGCGCTTCTGCGTCACCGACTCTGCCGTCGGCGCGCTCTACGCGCCGCGCATCGAGCCGCTTGCCGCGCCGCATCGAGGTCGAGCCCGGCGAGAGCTCGAAGACGATGGCCGAGGCCGAGCGGGTGCTGCGCGAGCTGGCCGCAGCGGGGATGACCCGCGAGGACCACGTCGTCGCCCTCGGCGGCGGCGTCGTCGGCGACCTGGCGGGCTTCTGCGCCCACCTCTACCAGCGCGGCGTCCCGGTCGTCCAGGTGCCGACCACGCTCGTCGCCCAGGTCGACTCGGCCTACGGCGGCAAGACCGGCGTCGACCTGCCGGAGGGCAAGAACTACGCCGGCGCCTACCACCTGCCGGCCGCGGTGCTGGCCGACACCTCGACCCTGGCCAGCCTGCCGCAGGAGGAGCTCGCGGCCGGCTTCGTCGAGGTGCTGAAGACGGGCCTGCTGGCCGGCGGCGGTCTCTGGGAGCGGGTGCGGGCGCTCGAGGCGCTCGACCCGGCCGCGCTCGCCGACGTCGTCTTCGCCTGCGCCCGCTACAAGTGCGAGGTCGTCGCCGCCGACGAGCGCGACGCGGGCCTGCGCGCCGTGCTCAACCTCGGCCACACGGTCGGCCACGCGATCGAGGCGGCGAGCGGCTACGAGCGCTACCGCCACGGCGAGGCGGTCGGCCTCGGCCTGCTGGCGGCGCTGCGCCTCTCCGAGGCGCCCCGAGCTGCGCGAGGAGGTCGAGGAGATCCTGCGCCGCCACGAACTGCCCGTCGGCCCTCGACCCCGTTGTCGACGTCGACGAGACCCTCGCCGCGCTGCAGCGCGACAAGAAGCGCACCGCCGCAGGGCGTCGGCTTCGTCCTGCTCGCCGAGCCGGGCGAGCCCCGCACGGGGGAGCTGGTCGATCCGGCTAAGGTCAGGGCCGCCGTGGAGGAGCTCTACCGATGACCAGCGCGCACAACCGCGTCGCCGTCCTGCACGGCGTCAACTTCGACATCCTCGACCGCCGCGACCCGGAGGTCTACGGCGGCCTCTCGCTCAACGAGCTGGAGACGAAGATCGAAGCCTGCGCGCGCGAGCTGGGCCTGGAGAGCGATCTTCTTCCAGACCAACTCCGAGGGCGAGTTCGTCGAGTACCTGCACCGCGTTCCCGAGCTGGCCGACGCCGCGATCGTCAACGCCGGCGCCTGGACCCACTACAGCCGCGCGATCGCCGACGCGCTCGAGGTCGCCCGCCTGCCCTGCGGTCGAGGTCCACCTCTCCGACGTCGAGGCGCGCGACGACTGGCGCAGGCTCTCGGTCTTCGACGGCCTCGTCCTGGCGAAGATCTCCGGCAAGGGGCCGGACGGCTACCGCGAGGCGCTCGAGCTGCTCGCCGGCAAGCTCGGCGCGGGCGCCGCCTGATGGCGGAGCCGGGGCGACCGCCTCGCGGCCCTCGTCGCCGAGCGCGAGCTCGACCGGCTGCTCGTCACCGACCTGGTCAACGTCCGCTACCTGACCGGCTTCGGCGGCACCAACGGCGCCTGCGTCTGCGGCGCCGAGGCGCGCCTCTTCCTCACCGACTTCCGCTACACCGAGCGCGCCGAGGCCGAGGTCGAGGGCTGGGAGGTGGTCACGGTCAAGGACGACTGGCTGGGTGGGATCGCCGAGCGGCTCGCCGGCAAGGCCGGCTTCGAGGACCACCAGATGTCCGTCCGCACGCTGCGCAAGCTGGAGGAGAAGTTGCCAGACGGGCGTCACGCTGGAGCGTGCGGGGGGCACGGTCGAGAAGCTGCGCCGGGTCAAGGACGCGGCCGAGCTGGCCGCGATCGCCGCCGCCGCCGAGCTCGCCGACGAGATCTGGCGCTGGGCGCTGGAGCGCGGCCTGGTCGGCCGCACCGAGCTCGAGGTCGCCCGCGCCGCCGAGGCACGGATGCGCGAGCTGGGCGCCGAGCCGTCCTTCCCGACGATCGTCGCCGCCGGCCCCAACGGCGCCCTGCCGCACGCCGAGCCGGGCGAGCGCGAGATCGGCCGCGGCGAGCTGGTCGTCTTCGACATGGGGGCGAAGCTCGACGGCTACTGCTCCGACGGCACCCGCACCTTCGCCACCGGCGAGCCCGGCGAGCGCGCCCGCGAGGTCTACGAGATCGTGCGCGAGGCGCAGGAGGCGGCGCTCGGCGCCGTCGCGCCGGGGCATCAGGCCGAGGACGTCGACGCGGTCGCCCGCGAGCTGATCGCCGCCGCCGGGCACGGCGAGCGCTTCGGCCACGGGCTCGGCCACGGCGTCGGCCTCGAGGTGCACGAGGAGCCGCGCGTCTCGCCGCGCTCCGAGGACGTGCTCGCGGCCGGCGAAGTGGTGACGATCGAGCCGGGGATCTACCTGCCCGGCGAGCTCGGGGTGCGGATCGAGGACCTCGTCGTGGTCGCGACGGACGGCTACCGCAACCTCAGCGGTCTTGCCCAAGGAGCTGCAACTGGTCGAGTAGCGCGGCACGCGGTGCAGGGTTAATCGCCGCGACGTCGAGGCCGATCCGGGCGTGGCAACGATCTCGACGGCTTTGCGAGGCACCGCCGCCGAGCCACCGGGCGATTCGGCGAGCGCTTCGCGATACGCGCGGAGGCACGCCGCGAGCGCCTGCTCGACATGGAGCGGCGGGTGCGGCGCTACCGCAGCGCCTGCTTCGCGATCCTCGCGCTGGCGCTAGCCTCCGCCGGCCCGCAGGTCGGCTGGCTGTGGCTGGCGCCGCTGGCGGCCGGCTTCTGCGGCTTCGCCGTCGCCGATCGCTTCATGCAGGCCAGCCCGCGTCCCTGGCTCTGGGTCGCCGCGGCCTGGGGGCTGCTGCCGCTGCTGCTCGCCGGCGCGATCGATCGCCACCGGTGGCCCGACCAGCCCGGTGCTGATGTGGTTCGCGCTGCCGGCCGTCACCCTCGGCGCCCGCTTCGAGCCCTTGGGGGATGGTGGTCGGCACCGTCTACCTGCTCTCGGTCTTCCTGTTCAGCACGGTCGCGGTCGACCCGGCCAGCGCGGCCGCCCACAGCCAGACGCTGGTCGCCAGCCGCTGGCCCTGATCCTCAGCACGGTGATCCTCTCCGGCGCCCTGGTCGAGTCCGATCGCGCCCACCGACGCCGTTCGACCCTCGATCCGCTCACCGGCCTCTTCAACCGCAACGCGCTCGAGCAGCGCCTCGCCGAGCTCGACGGCCAGCCGAGCAGCGAGGAGGATGGCCTCTCGCACGCTCTGCTGCTCTGCGACCTCGACCACTTCAAGCGGGTCAACGACAAGCTTGGCCACGCCGCCGGCGACGCCGTCCTGCAGGACGTCGCCTACACGATGCGCTCGGTGCTGCGCGCCGGCGACTCGATCTACCGGATCGGCGGCGAGGAGATCCTCGTCGTCCTGCCGGGGGCCAGCAAGGAGGACGCCGTCGCGGTCGCCGAGCGGCTGCGCCAGGCGGTGCGCGAGCGGCGCCCGGTCGGGGTCGAGGTGACGATCAGCATCGGCGCCGCCGTCTCCAAGCCGGAGGCCGTCGACACCGACGACCTGGTCGCCCGCGCCGACGCGGCGCTCTACTCGGCAAAGGCCGACGGTCGCGACACAGTCTTCCTTTCGAACTGACGCGCTCAGCGACTGAGATCGACGTCTGTCGTCGAGGCGTGTCGCGAAGGCGGCGATCAGCTCGACCGTGGCCTCGACGTCGGCGAGGTCGACCATCTCGACCGGGGAGTGCATGTAGCGCAGCGGGATCGAGACGAGGCCGGTGGGGATGCCGGAGCGGGCGAACTGGACCGCGTCGGCGTCGGTGCCGGTCGAGTTGCCGGTGGCGCCGACGTGTGTTCGATCCCTGCCTCCTCGGCGGTCTCGACCAGCAGCTCGAAGACCTTGGGCGAGAGGGTGGCGCCGCGATAGATCACCGGGCCGGAGCCGAGCGGGTGGCTGCCGAGCTCCTTCTCGTCGACGCCGGGCGCGTCGGTGGCGTGGGTGACGTCGACGACGACGCCAGGTCGGGCTGGACGGCGAAGGTCGAGGTGCGGGCGCCGAAGAGTCCGATCTCCTCCTGCACGGCGGCGATCGCGGCGAAGCTGCCCGTCAAGCGAGCCGCGCTCGTGGCAGCGGCGCAGCGCCTCCAGCGCGACGTAGGCGCCGAGCCGGTTGTCCATCGAGCGGGAGACGAGGCGGCTGCCGGCGAGGCGCGAGCGGCTCGGTCGCGATCACCACCGGGTCGCCGACCCGGACCAGCCCGGCGGCCTCGTCGCGGTCGGCGGCGCCGATGTCGATGTGCAGGCCCTTCAGCTCGACCACCTTCTTGCGCGCCTCGGCGTCGAGCAGGTGCAGCGGCTTGCGGCCGACCACGCCGAGCACCGGCCCGCTCCGGGCCCTGGACCTCGACCCGCTGGCCGACCAGGATCTGCGGGTCCCAGCCCCCTATCGGGGCGAACCAGAGGAAGCCCTTCTCGTCGATGTGGCGGACCACCAGGCCGATCTCGTCGATGTGGCCGATCACGGCCAGCAGCGGGATGTCCATCGCCGATCCGCGCGACCGAGGAGCCGATACCGTCGGTCGAGAGCGTCGCGAAGGAGGCTGCCTCGCGCCAGACCGCCGCCGCCGGCGCCTCGTAGCCCGAGGGCGCGGGGGCGCGCAGGAGCTTGTCGAGTAGTCCAGGGGTCTCGCTCACGAGGTCGGCAGTATGTCGATTCGAACAAGCGTCCGCATCGCCAGCTCCCGAAATTGATCGTGACTGTGGCTTTGACCACGTCATAGGGGGGTCAAAGTCACAGTCACCAGAGATAGGGTTGTGGGGTGGGCATGGGTCAAATCACGGCAGTCATCACCGGAGCTTCGAGCGGGATCGGCGAGGCGACAGCGCGGCGGCTCGGGCGCGAGCCCGGCGCCGAGCTGATCCTCGTCGCCCGCCGCGAGGAGCGGCTGCGGGCGCTGGCCGAGTCGCTGCCCTGCGAGGCGACCTACGTCGCCGTCGACCTCACCGACGCCGACGCCCCCGAGCGCGATTCGCGCCCACGTCGCCGAGCACGGCGGGCGGCTGACGCTGCTGGTCAACAACGCCGGCGCCTCCTGGCGCGGTGCGCTTCGGCGAAGCCGGCTACGCCAACGTGCAGCGCCACATGGAGATCAACTTCGACGCCGTCGTCCGCCTCACCGAGGCGCTGCTGCCGCCCCTGCGCGCCTCGGCCCCGAGCGCGATCGTCAACGTCGCCAGCACCGCGGGCCGGGTCGCCCGCGCTCGTACCGGCTCCTACTCGGCGAGCAAGTTCGCGCTGATCGGCTGGACCGACTGCGCTCTACGCCGAGGAGCGCTCCGCACGGCGTCCACGTCGGCCTGGTCCTGCCCGGCTTCATCGCCACCGAGGGCTTCCCGGCCGACCGAGCTGCGCGCGAGGGCGCTGACCCGCTGGGTCGTCTCCAAGCCCGAGAAGGTCGCCGAGGCGATCCTCGAGGCCGGGCCCGGGCGGCAAGGCCGAGCGCTACGTGCCGCGTCCCTACGCGCTGGCGGCGGTCGCTGCGGATCCTCGTCGCCGAGCCTGTCCGCCGCGTCCTCTCCGGCGGCTCGGCCGCGAGCGCTGACGACCAGCACCGCCGAGGAAACTGCCGAGTAGCGCTCTCGCGGGTCGGCCTTCAGGCGACCGGCGCGCTCAGGTGAAGCGCGAGGGCGTCAGCCGGCAGTAGTGGAATTCGAAGACGAAGCTGACGTTGTTGGCTGCGTTTGCGCTGCGTTCGACCCGGATCAGTTCGTGGGCGGCGAGGATCTTCTTGCCTTCCTGCAGGGCCTTGCCGACGCTTGCGCAGGTTCGTCTGCACGATGTCGAGGTGCTCGAACCACTTGAGCAGCCGCGCGTCGTCGGCGGGCGGGCGAGGCACCGCGGCGATTTTCCGCACCGTGGCGCCGAAGGCGATCGAGGCGTGGATGAACTGGCGCGCCCGCTTCCCTGACTTCGGCCGCACGCTTGCTGCGTCCTTCGTCTTCACGTCCTTGAGGATGCGTTTGTTGGCGACCGTGTTCGCCTGGCAGATCGGCTCGACCTGTTCGACGTATTCGGCCCGGCTCGGGCCTTCTTCGGCGCGGGCGCTGGCGACGAGCAGCAGCATCGCGGCAGCGCTCAATACGGCGATTCGAAGCGTTCACCCTCATCCCTGACACCACAGGCTAGCGGCCTGCGCAGGCGACCGGCGCCGGCGCCGTTGTCGGGGTCATTAGGATTCGCCGGCCGTGATCTCCACCAACCAGTTCAAGAACGGCTCGCACATCGAGATCGACGGGACGATCTTCCGGATCATCGAGTTCCAGCACGTCAAGCCGGGCAAGGGCGGCGCCTTCGTGCGCACCAAGCTGCGCAAGATCGAGGACGGCTCGGTGCAGGACAAGACCTTCCGGGCCGGGGAGAAGTTCCGGCCGGTGCGCACCGAGTCGCGCAAGATGCAGTACCTCTACGACTCCGGCGACGCGGCGGTCTTCATGGACAGCGCGCGACTACGAGCAGATCGAGATCCCGCGCGAGCTGGTCGGCGAGGCGATGCGGTGGGTGCTCCCCAACGCCGAGGTCGACGTGCTCTTCGTCGACGAGCGGCCCAGCGACGTGCAGGTGGCGAGCGCGATCGAGATGAAGGTGACCCAGACCGAGCCGGGCGTGAAGGGCGACACCGCCTCGGGCGGCGGCAACAAGTCGGCGACGCTGGAGTCGGGCGTCGTGGTCCAGGTGCCGCTCTTCATCGAAGAGGGCGAGACGATCCGCGTCGACACCCGCAGCGGCGAGTACGTCTCGCGGGCCTAGGGCCCGACCGGCGGAAGCGCGAGAATGGGTGTCGATGCGTAGGTCCGACCAGCGCCGCGACGCCGTCTTCGCCTGCTACCAGCGCGACGTCACCGGGCGCCCGCTCGAGGAGCTGGTGGCAGAGTCGCGGCCCTTCACGAGGAGCTGGCAGCCGGGGTCGAGGCCCACCGCGACGAGCTCGACGCGGCGATCGCCGCGCCACGCCAAGGGCTGGGAGCTGGAGCGGATCGCGCCGCTGGAGCGCAACCTGATGCGGGTGGCGCTGTACGAGATCGAGCACTCCGACGACGTGCCGACCGAGGTGGCGATCGACGAGGCGGTCGAGATCGCCAAGGAGTACTGCGGCGCCGACGCGCCCGGCTTCGTCAACGGCGTGCTCGGCGCGGTCGTGCGCGAGCGCGAGGCGCGTGCGGTGAGCCGCCTGCGCGAGATCTCCGAGCGGCTCGCTGGCGATCGCCGCGCGAGCTGGAGGGCGGCCGAGGCCGACGACGCGCGGGCCGCCGAGCTGGCCCGCGAGGCCGCCGAGCTCTCCGCCGAGGCCGTCGAGGAGGCGAACCGCCGCATTCGCGAGAGCGAGGCGGCGGCGCGGTGAGCTTCGCCCGACCCCGCCCGTGAGCTACCCCGAAGACCTTCGCGCCCTGGTCGACGCCGAGCTGGAGCGGCTGCGGCTTCCCGGCGCCCGCCGCGACCGCCGGGCTGGACGAGGCGATGCGCTACTCGCTGCTGGCCGGCGGCAAGCGGGTGCGCCCGGTGCTGGCCCTGGCGACGGCGCGGGCGCTCGGCGCCGAGCCCGAGCGCTTCCTGCCGGCCGCCTGCGCGATCGAGCTGATCCACACCTACTCGCTGATCCACGACGACCTGCCGGCGATGGACGACGACGAGCTGCGGCGCGGCCGGCCGACCTCCCACGTCAAGCTTCGGCGAGGACGTCGCGATCCTCGCCGGCGACGGCCTCTTCGCCGAGGCGATGCGGCTCTTCTGCGAGCAGCCGGGCGAGCCGGCGCGGGTGCTCGCCGGCGCTGCGGGAGCTGTGCGCCGCGACCGGGGTCGACGGCATGGTCGGCGGCCAGTACGTCGACGTGGCGGTGCGCGAGCGCGACGCCGAGCAGCTGCGCGCGCTGCACGCGCTGAAGACCGGGCGGCTGATCGCCGCCAGCGTCGGCGTCGTGCTCGTCGCTCGAGGGAGTGGCCGAACCTGAGACAATCCCCTTTCGCCGGTTTGCAAGCGAGCTGGGCGTGCTCTTCCAGATCGTCGACGACATCCTCGACGTGACCGGAAGCGACGAGCGGCTCGGCAAGCCCCATGGAAGCGACGAGCGACATGGCAAACTCACCTACGTCAGCCTCTTCGGCCTCGAGCGGGCGCGCCGAGCTCGCCGCCGAGTCCCACGCCAAGGCGACCGCGGCGCTCGCCGAGGCCGGCGGCGAGACCGGCGACCTGAAGCGAGTGGCCGACTACATCTTCACCAGAGACGAATGAGCGAGAACGGAAACGCAGCGAAGCACGAGGACGGCAAACCGGGCCTGCTCGACGGGATCGACGGTCCCGCCGACCTGCACGGCCTCGACGACGAGCAGCTGCAGCAGGTCGCGCAGGAGATGCGCACCTACATCATCGACACGATCGGCGAGATCGGCGGCCACTTCGGCGCCAACCTCGGCACCTGCGAGCTGGCCGTGGCGCTGCACAGCCTGCTCGACTCGCCGCGCGACAAGATGCTCTGGGACGTCGGCCACCAGGCCTACCCGCACAAGATCCTCACCGGCCGCCGCGAGGGCCTGCCGACGATCCGCCAGTACGACGGGCCTGGCGCCGTTCTGCTCGATCTTCGAGTCCGAGCACGACATCATGGGCGCCGGCCACGCCTCGACCTCGATCGGCTACGCGGTCGGCCTGAAGGAGGCGATGCGCAAGGGGATCGGCGAGGACGGCAAGGTGGCGGCCGTGATCGGCGACGGGGCGCTGACCGGCGGCGTCGCCTACGAGTCGCTGCACGCCGCCGGCGGGCTGCAGACGCCGATGGTGATCGTGCTCAACGACAACGGCATGTCGATCTCGCCCAACGTCGGGGCGCTCTCGCGCTACTTCAACCGGGTGCGGCTCAACCCGCGCCTCTACCACGCCCGCGAGGGGGTCGAGGACCGGCTGACCAAGCTGCCGCTCGGCCTCGGCAAGCGGATCGAGCGGCTCGGGCCGGAGATCAAGTCGGCGATCAAGGCCTACTGGGCGCCCGGCCTCTTCTTCGAGGAGCTCGACCTCGCCTACATGGGCGTGATCGACGGCCACGACGTGGGCGCGCTGCGCGAGGCGCTGCGCGAGGCCTTCGACGCCGAACGGCCCGGTCGTCGTCCATATCCACACGGTCAAGGGCAAGGGCTTCGCCCCGGCCGAGGAGGGCGGCCTCGAGGGGATGGAGAAATGGCACGCGGCGAAGCCGAACTCGATCGTCAACGGCGCCCCCGCCGAAAAGCCCGCCGACGGGACCGAAAGCAGATAGATCGCTTTGAGGCCCGTCGGCGGCCGGTCGGGTGCAGGAGTCCGACTCGCCGGAGGGGATCGCGCCGGAGCGGCTCGAGGTGCCGCCGGCGCCGAGCGCGCCGCCGCAGTACACGCAGGTCTTCGGCGAGGCGATGGTCGCGGAGGCGCAGCGCGACAAGCGCGTGATCGGGATCACCGCGGCGATGGCGGGGGGGACCGGCCTGCAGACAGCTCGCCGACGAGGTGCCCGAGCAGTACTACGACGTCGGCATCGCCGAGCAGAACGCCGTCCTGCTCGCCTCCGGGCTGGCGATCCAGGGCGCGAAGCCGGTCTGCGCGATCTACTCGACCTTCCTGCAGCGCGCCTACGACCAGATCATCCACGACGTCTGCCTGCAGGAGCTCGACGTCACCTTCGCGATGGACCGCGCCGGCCTGGTCGGCGACGACGGCCCGACCCACCACGGCGCCTTCGACGTCTCCTACTTCCGCCCGATCCCCAACGTCGTTCTGATGGCCCCGCGCGACGAGGCGATGCTGGTCCACATGCTGCGCACCGCGATCGCCCACGACGGCCCGGTGGCGCTGCGCTACCCGCGCGGCGCAGCCGAGGGGGTCGACCTGCCGGCGGCGGCCGAGGAGATCCCGATCGGCAGCGGCGAGCTGCTGGCAAGCGGCGAGCGGGTGGCGCTGCTCGGCTACGGCTACGGGGTCTCGGTCGCGCTCGACGCAGCGCGCGATCCTCGCCGACCACGATCTCGAGCGCGACCGTCGCCGACGCGCGCTTCGCCAAGCCGCTCGACAGCGAGCTGCTCGAGCGGCTCGCCCTCGGTCACGACCTGGTGGTGACGATCGAGGAGAACGTGCTGGCCGGGCGGCTTCGGCTCGGCGGTGCTCGAGCACCTCGAGGACGCCTTCGCCGATCGCCCCGAGGATCGCGCCCGCGTGCTGCGCGTCGGCCTGCCCGGACCGCTACGTCACCCACGGCAAGCCGGCGCTGCTGCGCGAGGAGGTCGGCCTGACCGGCGCGGCGGTCGCCGAGCGGGTCCTCGCCGCGCTGCGCTCAGGCGAGCCGGCGCTCAGCTAACCGGGGCAGAGACCCGCCTCAAAAATTAGGGCTTGCACCAATGCGCTCAATCGGTTAGCCTCTCGGCGTCTCTTCTGGGGTTACTTGAGGGAGGAGAGATGACTCTATGTATGTGGGTCCGCAGGTAGGGAGCCTCGTGGATCCACTGCCGTTACCGCGCCGGTGCCAAGGGCATCGCGCCGCGGTGCCCGGACTCAGGCTCCGTCTTTCTCCTCGTCCTCGGGCATGCTCTCCGCCAGCAGGACTACCGCCGAGAGCGGCACCTCGAAGACGGCGGCGATGCGGCGGACCGTGCCCCAGGCCGGGTTCGTCCGTCCCGACTCGATGTGGGAGATCCAGGTCGGGTGGATCTCGGCAAGGTGCCCGAGTTCCTCCTGACTGAGGTCGCGCTCGGTCCGCAGGCGACGAATCGCCCGGCCAAGAGCCGGTTGAGGTTCTTTGCGCGGTGCCATCCATATGGACGCTTCCCGCCAAGGATGCCCCGGTCTATAGAGAAGAACTCAAGTAGTGCCCAGAAGTTGTCCTCGCGTGCCTGGGCGGCCCCCTGTCGAACGCTCCGCGCGGGCGCCTATCCTCTGGGCATGGTCGACAGTCCTCGTTCGGGAAAGTTCATGGACCAGGCAAGGAAGCGCGTGATTGCGGCGCACAAGGTGCTTGAGGCGGGTCACCTTGGGTCAGCGGTAAGCATCGCCTATTACGCAATGCTCAATTCTGCCCGCGCGGCCCTCCCCGAGGGAGATGAACGCGCCCGCATCGACCGCGGAACATGGCATCTGTTCCGCGAGCGCTATGTGGTCACAGATGCGTTTGACCAGAAGCTCCATGCCCTCGCAACCAGCGCCCAGCACGCCCGCGAGCAAGGCGACTACGAGGCCGTAACGCCGGACCCAGCCGAGGCGAAGAGGATCGTCGAGGGCGCCTCCGCTTTTACTGCCGCCGTCGAGCACATGCTCGACGCCTGATCCGTGCCGCCGATTTGACCGCCGAGGGAATTGCGATACGCCGCTGCCGCGATGAGGACGCGGAGGCGGTCCTGGAGCTTTGGGCTCAGGGACGAAGCGAGCACGCGAGCACGGCCGATCGGCTGGAGGACGTCGAGCGCCTGATCGCGGACTCCCCGGCCGCCCTCCTAGTGGCCGAGCGCGACGGCGAGATCGTCGGCGCCCTGATCGCCGGCTGGGACGGTTGGCGCGGCAACATGTACCGGCTCGCCGTTCGCAAAGACCACCGGCGCCAGGGGATCGCGATCGCGCTGGTGCGGGCCGGCGAGGAGTACCTGCAGAGCTGCGGCGTGGGCCGAGTGACGGCCCTGGTCGCCTTCGACGACGACGCAGCCGGCGCGTTCTGGGAGTCCGCCGGCTATCCACAGGATCAAGAGATAGGTCGCCGGGTCCGCAATCTGTAGCTACTCGAGCCCCACAACAGAAAGCGCCCCGGCGTGGAGCCGAGGCGAGTTCTGGGGTTGCCAAGGGGAGGAGGGGACTGCGACTGACCGTGGGCACCGGCTCAGCGAATCGACTCCACTCTTGCCTTGACCTCCGCCCTCGCCCACTCGCCGTCGGCGGTCAGCGCCGGAACTCCAAGCCGCTCCGCCAAGGCCAGGCAAGCACGGTCGGCCAGCGAGAGTCCCTGTGCCTTGGTCTTTCGTCGCAGTCGGGCGATTGCGATGCAGTCATCTTCGGTGATCGGTTCGATCACGATCACCTGCCCGACCAATTCGGCCCCCTTCATCTCTGCCGCGGCCACCTCGGGGTCCTCACCTCTTTCGGCGAGCTTCGACAGTACCTCGGCCCAATTGGCAACGCTGATCGCGGCGCCGGCCTTCAAGGCCCGCCGAACAACCGCCGCACCCTCCTCGTCGTTCAGATGGGCAAGCAGTGCCGATGCATCGAGGACCGATGCTGGCGCGCCGGTTTCAGCTTCCGCCACGGTGGCGGGACTCGGCCTGGTCGGCCTCTTCTTCGGCGCGCACCTCGGCGCGCCGATCAGCGATCAGCTCGTCAGCGAGGCTGACCCCGGGGGCTAGGTGGGCAAACATGCCGCTGGTCCGCTCTATCGCCGCGTTGCGCCGCTCAGCGGCCGTCAGCTGAATTTTCGTCGCATGAGCCATAAGCGCAGTCTATCGTCTGTGTCCTGGGTTTCGACAAGGACGGGCTAGGGAACGACGCGTTGCTCGCGCAGCCCGGCGAGCAGTGACGTGCAGGCCTCGTGATTATCGTCGTCGCGATCGAACGCTGCGACGATCACGTCGGTGTCGAGGATCAGCGAAATGGCTCGGGCTCGAAAACGTCTTCGCTTGCCAGCTTGCTCAAGTCGGCTCGGCCCGAGCTGAACGCACCGATGCAAGTAAGAGGCGGCTGCTCGCCTTCGTCCTCGGCTCGTCGAGGACTCTCGGACGCTGGTGCTGCCTCGCCCAGCTCGTGCTCAAGCGCCTCGCGGACGAGCTGGGGTACGGCTACGCCGCGCTCATCGGCAACCCGACGGGCGCGCTCCAGCAGTTCGGCGTCTACTTCGACTGTTCTTGTCGGCGATGCATCCATGCGATGGAATCTACCGCTGCCATCACCGATCCTCGGCGCGGCGATCGGCGATCAGCTCATCGACCAGGCTTCGGCCGGGAGCCACGTCGGCGAATAGCCCACACAGCCGTTCGGCCGCCGCGCGGCGCCGCTCTATTTCCGAGTGCGTGAGTTTGCTGGCTTGAGCCATGCCCAGGACGGTATCGGCTACTCCGGCACGCTCCCGACTGTGCCAATAGACCCTCCCAGGCAACCGTCGGCATGGGCACTCTTCGGCTCGCCTTGCTGTCTGGCCCTCGGGTAAGGGCGTTTCAGGCTGTTTTGAGCATCGACTCGGACTATTCCTTGCGGTAGTCGAGGCGCCCCTTAATTGCACGGTTGAGATAACTGCCAACCGAAGGGGCGTTTAGGAGCTCGTGAAAGGTCGCTTCGTCTGCGTCGGAGTAGACGTAGGTGTCGCCACTGAGGAAGCGAACCCAGATCTCTCGCTCGCTCTCATCGAAGCCCACCGCCTCGACGTTTGACGAATCGACCATATGCATCTCGGGTTCAGGCATCGGATCTTTTCCTTGGTTTCTTCTCTGCGGTTTTAGTTGGTTTGGGAATCGGGGGATTGGTTGCAGCCGCAGTCGACTGGCGACGCCAGTTTTTGACCGCCCCGGCGTATAGGGCGGGGGCGGGGCGCTTGGGATGCTGCCAAGCCTCAGGCAAAGGCGGGTCATTGCCGATCGGCTTGTGGGCAGCCTTACGGACGCGGATGCGTGAAGGCACCTGTAGGGCGTCGCCGAGCACAAGCGCCTCACCGGTGCGGAGGGAAGGCAGCAGATTGACGAGGCCACCCAAGTCGTCAGGGACCATCCCGGCTACGGCGCCGCGATCTGATCCGTTCGTGACGCGGAGAGCGATCATCGTGCCGCATTGGCTGAGGACGGCGGAGTCGATGTCTGAGGGACGCTGAGTAACAACCATCAGGCCGACCCCATACTTGCGGCCCTCCTTGGCGATACGCGAGACGACGCGGTGAGCGGCGGTTTGATCGTCGGCTGGGAGGAAGCGATGAGCCTCCTCCAAGATGATCAGAAGTGGTTGTTGGCGGCCACCGACGGGTAGTTCCATGGCCCAGAAAAGGGCGTCGTAGATGAGGCGAAGCATGGTGCCGACGACGGTGCCGACAACCTCGGGTGGCAGGCCGGAGACATTGAGAACGGTAACGGGACGGTCACTACCGATCCAGGTGGCAAGAAGGGTGTCGAGGTCGGCCTTGACCTTGCCTTCCAGATCGGGATGTCGATCATCCTCGCGGTCGAACATAAAGCGAAAGCGGGTGTCAGTGAGACGCGAGTGCAGGAGGTCAACCTGTTTGGTGATAGGCAGGCGGGACTTGTTGAGATAGGGCGCAGCGGAGCCAAGGGCGGCAGGCGGGTACTCAGGCGGGATCAGCTTGGCAGGATCGCCAGCCTTGAGCGGCTTACAGCGGGTGTTGTCGTTCTGGTCCGTATTTTTTTCGAACGTCATCCGCTGTTGGTCCTCAAGGTCGAACCAGAACTGCTCGATGCTGAACGGGACCGGAGAGTCGGCGGTGATCGTCTCAGGCGGCGGTGGATCAGTGAGGTGGGCGGCGGCTGTCTTCTTCATCTCGGCAACCTTGTCGCGCAACGCCGCTTCGACGTGGGGTGCCATGGCACCCATCGCGAGGTCAATCAACTCGTCGAAGGGCAGCGCCCAGAAGGGGACGCGCAACTCGGTCTCGCCATCGGGTACGCCAACCCCAGTGTGGATGACGTTGCCGGCATCGCCCACGGCACTGGCGTACTCGCCGTGAGCATCGATCACGAGGGTGCGCGAGCTAGGGAGATCGGTTGAGGCGAGGGCCTCAAGGACTATGGCGACGAGGTTTGACTTGCCCGCACCGGTGGAGCCAACGACCGAGCAGTGACGACTGACCAGGGTAGAGAGTTGAAGTCGGGCGGGCAAGCCGGCAGCGCTGGCGATTTGGCCGACGACGAGCGAATCATTGTCACCGCGTCCGGTGTAGATGAGCTTGAGGTCATCGGGGGTGACGAGATGGACCTCGTCACCGACCGTCGGGTACTGGCCGACGCCACGGTCAAAGGAGCCGCCGAGAGCCTCGCCGAAAAGCGAGATCGTTAGCCAGCGGTAGCTGTCTGCTCGCCCGTGCTCCTCCTCTACTGTCGGCGCGGAGATCGCCTCGGCCGGAAGTGGTGGGGCTGCATCGGCCCCAACTTGAGTGCAGACTCCGTAGAGGCTGGTGTAGCCGAGAGGGATGCGAAGGAAGGCGCCTAGCTGGCCAACCCGATAGGACTCGCCATCGACGAGGACAAGGGTTGAAGGGAGTCCGATGAGACGGATGCGGACCGATCCGCCCAGGACAGACGCCACGCGACCAACGAAGGTCGGGCCGAGGCTGCCATCCTCACTCATTGCGCTCGCCAACGAGCGAGGAAAGGAAATCGGCGAAATAGATGAAATCGCCGAGCCGAAAGCGGCCCAAGGTGGCGATCTGCTCCGGCTCGGGGGCAGCGTTCGAATCGAAGGCAATGTCGAGCAAGGCAGCGGTACTGTCGGTGACCGCTTCGTTAAGTGTCCAGGGGGCTCGGACTCCGCCCACAACCGCTGTCTCAGGCCCGTAAACGAGGAGATTGGGCAGGGCGGTCGCACGGGTGATCAGTGGGTGGCTGTCTGCGAGCTCCTCGAACTGAATGGCGAAGATGTGGGCGCGATCACGGGAGTCGAGCGCATCGAACACGATCTCGTTGATGTGTTGATCGCCGAAGGAGTAGCCGAGGACGACGAGCAGGGCGCCGCCGGGGTCGTCGAGAAGGTGGCCGAGGTGGTCGAGGATCGATGCGTATGGCTGCTTGCGAGACTCGTCGTACTTATGGAGAGAGGGAAAGATCAGCTCCCCACCGCCAGACTCGGCACCTCGAACGATGCGCTCGCTGTCATCAGCAAAGGACTGCATCGACCAGTTAATCGAGCCGTGGAGCTTCCAGAGGCGGGTCCAAGATGAACCGGGCATGGAGGTCGAGCGGACTAGCGAGGCGGCCGAGAAGAAGGGGCGGCGCGTGCCGACGAATCCATCGAAGATGGAGAGATGCTCGTCCTCAAGCGCACGCTCAAACAGAGTGTCGTAGTTGGTAGTGAAGAGCTCGATCGCCTTAGCGCGGCCGAGGCGGCTGACCCAGCGAGCGAACTGGTGGTGAGGGAGGCGCTTTGGGATGCGATCCTCGGCTGGTATGGCGGCCTCGGCAATTGTGGCGCGGATCTCTTTCTCGACTTCAACAAGCTTTGCTTTGTCGAGGCCTGCGATCGTGTCCCCATCCCCGATTGCCGAGAGCTTAGTGCGGACCGCGGAGAGAATGTCCTCGACGTTGACCGGCCGAACCACGTTTGGGGGTTCTCCGGCTTTGGCGGCGTCCTTGAGGTCGGCTTCGCATTCGACGCGTATCGAGTCATATGCGCTGGCATGCTTGTTGCCGAGGGCGGCAACTGCTGCACGACAAGTTTTGCTGAGTGCCGTTACGGTCGGAATCAACAGCTTGTTTTCGGAGTCGCGGACCGCGGCGGAGGTACCGGCGCCTATAAGGAAGGCGAGACGACCCTCATGGGAGCCGAGGTGTTCACGGATCTTTTCGACCTCGCGGCGAGGGTCATGGGCTGCGGATGTGCTCATGGCTTTGTGATGACTTGGAAAGGGAGGGGGACGGGCTGGAGCAGCGAGGACGGCAGCGTACCGATTTGCCTGCTTGGCGACACCGTGTGCGTGAGGCATCGAGCGCTGAAGCAGGTCGCCAGCGGCCCTTCGGCCGATTGCTGGTGTTGCCAATTCCCTATGCCGACCTAGCTGCGATTGAAGCACCGGTTCTCCGTCCGTCAACCCGGGCGCAAGGCGCCCTTGGCTGCCGGGGAGTCGGGGCGTGAGGGCTGCCGACAGCGCGGACTGAGGTGTGGAACGCCAGTCCACCGCCGCGCCGCTCGCCCAAGCGGTTAGAAGGGGGACCCAGCAGCCGACCCCGCCCACCCACCATTCGGTGTGCGACCGGGGTCGGCTGCTGGGTTCTTGTCAGGTGGGCAAGCGGCGCGGCGGTGGACTGAGGGACCGGGGGAGAGCAGGAGGGGTTGGTCCGGAAGTTGAGAGAGACCGGAGTGGGGACCGTGACCTCGACCGGCGGCGGGGTGGTGATGGGGCCGGCGGTCGAGACCGGATAGGTGGGCGAGGAATCGGCATCTTGGAAGGCGTCGATCTCGGGAGGGCAGACGGGCTCTGCCGGGCAAGACGTGGGGCAGTCCGGGTTCTGCCCTGGGGAGATTCCTGATCCCTCGCTGGCTTTGACTGGGCAGCGTTGCGCCGGGCGCTCCGCCCTGCAAGTCCCTGCGGGACTCCTGGCGGCCCTCCGCCTGCGGCTCCGGGTTCCGGGCACAGCGCTCGGCGCTTCTTCGCGGCTTGCGTCAAAACCAGCGAGGAACGGAGGTTCCGATGTATGCAACGAGTCCCGAGCAGCGCCGTGTTTCCGCGGTGCGCGAGCTTGCCACCCGTCTCTTTGGCGAGCGCTACCGCTACCTGCAGCGCATCGCCCGCCGCCACGGCGGCTCCGGCGTCGACCCCGACGAAGCGGTGCAGGAGGCCTTCGCCTCCTACGATCCCGACGGCGGGGCTCCTCCGCTGGCCTGGCTCACCCTCACCCTGAAGCGGCACTGCTGGGCTGTCCGCGACCGCCGCCATCTGGCCGGCCGCCTCGGCGCCACCCCTTGCGGCATCGGCGTCCCCGACGAACCCGACTGGCGCCAGGCCCGCTTCGCGGTTGACCTGGCCGACATCGTCTGCCGCCTCGACGATCGCCACGAACTCTCCGCCGCCATGCCGCGGCTGAAGCCCGACGAGCGCCGCGCCCTCAGCCTCCTTGCCCTCGGCTACAGCTACCGCGAGATCGGCGAGCTGACCGGCTGGTCCTTCACGAAGGTCAACCGCCGCCTAGCCGAGGGCCGCGCGGCGTTGCGGGCTGTCGTCGGCTGACGCAAGCGTCGGGCACGGTTTTCGGGACAGAGCTTTCACGGGCGATGGAGGGGTTCTCGGTGGGAGGCTTCTCGCCCCTTTCACGCGAGCGTGTCCGCCTGAAGTGGGTGGAAGGGACTGTCGCTTTCGCTTGTGCCTCTACGTATCGAGTGACTCGTCCCACTCCGCTCCAAGTACCCAAGACAGGGCAGACATCCGTCCGCTGATCAGACCCCACTCGAAGTCATCCCAGCCGAGATTCTCTCGTCCGTACTTCTCCTCTATTCGGGCGGCGGCCTCGCAGGCCGCTTCAAAAAGGCCCTCCTGCCCTTCGTCTAGAGAATCTTCGCCGGACTCCAGCCTGTGCCGCCAGTTCTGGTGCCGGTTCCACCACACCTTGTCCCAGAGTTCCTTGTACGCATCGAGGATCTGATTGTCGTTGCGGCGGAGCAGCAGAGGCCAGAAGCTGCCCGCATCATCCTCGTCGGGGATCCACTCGACCTTATCCCCTGTCGCGGTGTACCCGATGCGATGGCCGTTTGGGCCGACCTTCTCAGGGTCAGCTGGATCAGTGGTCTGGGCCTCGGTGCGCTGCGGCGCCTGGGCACCAGCCTGGGTGCGCGCAAACTCGCGATTAAGCTCCTCGATTTGGGCCATCAAGTCCGGGTCAAATCGAGCGATCTCGATCCCGGCTTCTCGCAGGCGCAACTCGCCGCGGCCTCGGATCGAGTCATTGGGGTCGAGAACGCCGATCACGACTCGACGGATGCGCCTCTCGATAATTCGCTCCGCGCAAGCGATCTTCGGCGGGTTGCGAGTCGTACATGGCTCCAGAGTCGTAAAGAGGGTGGAGCCGGCCAGCGCATTGTTGGGGAGCTTCTTCTCCAACAGGGTGAACTCGGCGTGCTCTCCAGGGGCCAACTCGCCCCGGAATGCCTCGCCGATCGCTACTCCGTCGCGGGCAACGACGGCACCGACTTTTGGGGACGCCTTGGCTGACTCGCTCTCGCACTGGCGAGCGAGTTCGATCGCACGCAGCATAAGCGCTCGATCAACCGATACATCCCCTCCTGTGGCCATGGTCCGCACCGTAGCGACACCAACGCTTGGACGCTTGGGGCTATTCCGGCGACGCTCTCGGATATCCCTGCTCAGCCCGGCACGAAGGAGCCTCGCTGAATCTGACTGCGCTGCAATTCGCCCGCAGCGGGCGTGCTCTAGATGTTCGACGTGGCTCCTTCATTCACCCGAAAAGAGCACCGGACATCGCTGTTGCAAGCACGCTGCGTCTCAGTCAAAGCCGGAGCTCTTGGCACTGGCCTGAATCTCGCCACTCAAGTATGGTCGACCAGTGGCGTACACCGCCGAAGAAGTAATCAACAAGGTCAAGCACGTGGTGTGTAGTGCGACATCCTCACGAGTTTGATTAAATGGACTTTGCTCGCTATGGTCGCTGCTCTCAATCCGTTAAAAACCTCGAAGCGCCTTCTTAGGCAGGATAACGGCGCGTTGAAATGGGTTGAAGGAAGCGGTGACGTGCCGAAGTGGGCACAGGGGCGATTTGCAGGGTTCCGCCAGCTAGTGACCGACCCAAGCCCGGGGTTTTCCTGTTATTTTGCCGTTATCGCCGAAGATGCAGGGGCGTTGCGATTCACCTATGTAGGCGAGGATGAGGTGAATAGGCCGTTTGAGTTTGCTGAGGCTCTGCGTGCCTTCCTGAAAAAATACTCGTTTTCTCGTCGGCCGCGGGGGGCGCTCATTGCGTTCATTGAGGACGGTCGCAGCGCCACGCATACCCTTGCCTGCGACGAAGAGCGCTTCTGGACTATTGTGCAGAAGCTGCACAATCTGGATCCCGCATCGTGGCCGCCCGACATTCCGACCGACCCCGAAGACCCCGGATGGACCTTTTGTTTCGACGGCACACCTTTGTTCATTGCTGGCCATGGTCCGAGCTATAGGAACAGGTTGAGCCGGAACGCGCAGGACGGAATGTTTCTTGTTATCCAACCGCGCACGAATCTGGAGGGGATCACAGGCCGAGGACCCAAGGCGGAAAAGGTGCGGCAACGGATCCGGAGACTCCTAGCCAACTACGACCGCATCCCTCCATCTCCAGAACTGGGGGTCTACGGGGACGGCACCTCCCGGGAGTGGAGGCAATACTGGCTTCCCGATGGCAACGAGCCTGTCTTGCGTACTTGCCCACTGGTCATTCGTAGTGCTGGCTGAGGACGGGCTTCTTAGAAGACCATGAAGTCGTATGCAGAGACCTTCCAGCGCTGGAACGAAATGCCGGTCGAGTTGACCGAGGACCAGCTGCTCGTTGGCGACTGGCAGGTGATGCAGTCTTGGGAGGCGCCGTTGATGGAGGTGCTTGCCGAGGAGGTAACTGCGAGTGGCGGGCACATCCTTGAGATCGGGTTCGGAATGGGGATCTCTGCTAACCGAATCGTTGCGCATGGCTGTGCCAGCTACACGGTGATCGAGATGCACCCGGGGATTGTTTCCAACGCCCGCAAATTCGCCGCCGAGCAGAGCCTCCCTTGCGAGGTGATCGAGGGCGCCTGGCAGGATGTAGTCCCCTTACTCGACCGGCGATTCGACGGCGTGCTCTTCGATACTTACCCGCTCTCTGCAGAAGAAAGAGGGAAGAATCACTTCTCCTTTATCCCGGTGGCCCCGTCGCTACTGAGAGGCAGTGGGGTCTTCGTCTGTTATTCCGATGACACAAAGCGGTTTCGTTCCGAGCACTTGGAGTTGTTGCTCACGCACTTCGACGAGGTCACCCTGCGCAAAGTGACCGGGCTGGAGCCACCGAAGGACTGCGAGTATTGGCAGCACGGCCACATGGTCATCCCCGCCGCTCGCCGCCCCGTCGGCGCAACCGGGTCCGTCTCCGAGGAGGCGGTGAAGTGACGCTGACTGCTGCCGTCCACACCGCAACGGAGGTCGCCCCCAGCGACGGCTCCAACAAGATGACGATCTACCTCACTGCGGGGATCCTACTTTTCACCGCCGCCCAGGCGCTGGCAGTAACGATCTCGATCATCTTCCTTGGACGCGAGGTCAAAGCTGCCGCTTTCTCGATTCGACTGAACTCCTACCAGTCCGTTGTTGATGGCTTTTCGGCGCTAGAGGCCCGGATCAGCCACGACTCAGCCTCGGCGAAAGTGTACGAGTCGGGTATTCACGGCCTCGACACCTTGGACGAAATTGGATATCGCCAGTTCAGCGAGTTCATGGCGACCACCTTCAGTCTTTATGACGCAATGTACTTTCAGTACTCGCACGGCGTCCTGCCGGCGACGCTGTGGTCCGGCTGGTGCCTCTACATGCGCGAGCAGCTGAAATGGCCCGGTGTCGCAGAATGGTGGGAGAGAAAGAGGCATATTTATCCCAAACCCTTCGTCGACTACGTGGACGGAGGCACCTGCCCATCCAACGCCGAGGCCATTGGTCGGACCGGCAGGCGGTTGCGGCGAAAGGAGAAGCGTCTGACATGACCTATGTACTCAACGGAGGCGGTGGCGCCGCCCAGACCGAAGCCATCGACGAGGCTGTAGCTGTCGAGCTGCCGCGGCGGACGATGCTGTATGTCCCGCATGCCACAGCCCCCGAGCCATGGTCGTTCGAGCGTGCGGAGGAATGGCTGTGTGAACACGAGCCCTTCGGAAGCCTTGAGATCACGACCTGGCAGCGACTTGAGGGCCGCTCCTACGCGGAGCTAGATGACTTCGACGCGATCTACCTAATGGGCGGGAACACCTTCCGTCTCCTGCATGTCCTGCGTTATTCGGAATTCCTAGCATTGCTGGAGAAGTTCGCTATCAGCAAGCGCGTGATCTGCGGCATCAGCGCCGGAGCCATCGTGCTTGGGCGGAGCATCGGCACCGCGTCGCTTGGGGCTGAAGCCGACGACAATGAGGTCGGGATCGTCGATCTACAAGGCCTCGATGCCCTCAACGGCTTCCACGTCCACACCCACTACGAGGACACCGACCGGCCAGAGATAGAAGACTATGTCGCTGTGGAAGAGGGCCGAAAAGTCGTCTGCATCCCAGAGGACGCCGGCCTTGTCGTCCGAGACAGCCACAGCGAGGTGGTCGGGGAGTCGGATGTGGTGGTCTTCGCCGGTGGCGGCGTCACCAACCTCTCACCCGGGACGACAATTCCCACCAAATCACCACTCTCGCTTCACACAGCCACGTCGGAAGACTTTTAGAGGTGAACTGACTCCGAGTGTCCCGACGCGTATCGGGAGGCCGGCCGAGCTCATTGGCGAGCATGTTGGGCTCGCTTTAATCGGGGATTCAAGCCGCCCTGGCGTCACAGCTCGATAAACAATAAGGTGTTCGATACTCCAATCGCAGAACAGGTCGTGGGTGGCGGCCCTACTCGCTGAGGCCTTCCTCGGCAGAGGGCGTTCCGAGCGGCAGGCCGGCTAGTCGCTCATCGCTCGTCGGAGGTGTGGTGGCTGCGTCACGATGCCGCATAAGCTCTGCTCGTACCGCCTGATCGAGGTTTTGACCCTCAATCTCGGCCTTGAGTCTGGCGTAGTCAGACATGACAGCGCGTACCGTAGCGCTCGCCCGGAGATGAATAACTGCGCTCTCAAGGTAGCCAACATCGCTGAGACGAGCCAGGAGGCACGTGGGCCGTGCTTCGGCGTCAGTAAGGACGAGTCCAGTTCGCGGGAAAAACACCGTGCCCAGGTCGCGGCCATGACGCTCAGGGCACAAGATAAGCGTAGCTCCGGCTTGCTTATGGGTCTTGATAAACCACCGAAGCAAATTGCGCTCTTTCTGATCTTTAAGATGCTCCTGACTGACGAATCGAATGCGCTCGACGCGCAGGCGTCCCTCCTGAGCAAGGGTCATTTGTAGGTCAAGGCAGGCAGTAAGGCGAGGATTTGCAAACCACTGGGTCAAGGCAATGTGATCAACCGCAGCTAGAGTTGCTTGAGCTGTCTGAGTGAGCAACATAAAATGGTTGAGTGCCGCGTCTTGGGTCGTAATCGTGACCATTCCATCGCGGAGCGCTTCAAGCCGATCTCGATGGCTGGCGACCTCAGACTCCCAGAGCGTTTGGACGAGCGGACTGCTCTGTCGGTCGTTACGGAACGCCGGCATGTTGAGGTCAAGTCGACCCGCCAAGTCGGCGAAGCGCTGCAGCAAGGCCCGCACGGCACCCAAACCAATTCCCAGCACAACGAATAGGACTCCGACGCCAGCCTCTCTGGCGCCGGGCGAAGCAAGCTGCATCACAAAGCCGCCGACCGTAAGGACGACAGCGGTGCCGTACCAGACAAGATCGCTTCCCCGAATACTGAGCGAGTCAAGCGCAGGGCGACGTGATCGCCTTGCGTTTGTGCGAATTCGTAGAAGACCCATTGGCGAGCAAGCCTATGCGTAGCCGTCCAAAGAAGCAGGCACCGAGAGATCCTGTAACCGCGATCCAGGCTCCGATGCACATCCCGGTGGCCAGCCCGGCCAACCACGAAAGCCGGTGACCATCGAGGAGGACGACGGCGATCCCCGCCGCGATGAACGGGCCGAACAGCGCCACGAACGGCGGCCGCATCCTTGCCCTCCACTGTCGTAGGCCTTGGCGGTAGAGGCGCTCGGCGTAGACGCCGGTTCGCGCCTTTCTGCGAAGCATGGGCCTCTATCGGCAGCGGCACGCGGGACCTGAGATGAATCCGGCCTTGAATGAAACCCAGCAGGGCCGGGCTGGCGAGCCCCGCCGGCATCCGGGTATCGAATCCTTCTGTTCCTGCGTCTTGTGGTGGAGATAGGACCAACCACACCACGGAGGTGATTGTTCGATGAGACACGAAGGAACCAGGCAGCTCTCGAAGTCCATGAACTCCTGTTCTTGGTCGTACTCCCGCTTGTCGGCAGCGTCGTCGTCGCCTTCGCAGCCCTGATGGCGCTCCACTGGCACGGCCTGCACTGGACCTGGATGCTCACTGGCATCCCGGTGACCTGGATGCTCGCCTTCCTCGACGGAAGCGTCGCCTTTTGCGGTGCTGCCGCGACCGCCGCGGCGATCTTGTTTGGCATGCTCCTCAGCCTCATTGCTCTCCATGAGGGCGCCGACGCAGCCCGTCGCGTCCGCGAAGAGATCGGGCCGCTGCATCTCGCATGCGCCTTGGTGGCGATCTGGCGCGACGGCAAGTTTGGAGATCGGTTCGATCCGTTCGTCCTTCCTGTGGACCGGTCGGACTCGGACCGATGACGACGGATCCATTTGGAGGGCTGACTAACCTCGGCTGCAGGCGATGAAAAATAACCGACCCATCATGAAGTGTCGGAGGGGCCGAACCACTGGTGCAGCTTGTGGCTTATCGGAGACTGGAGGCGTCCGGCGAGCCATCGCCGGGTGACGAGCAGATTCCAGCCCGTCGCAAGTGAGATCAGTCCGGTGAGCCCAAGGAGGAAGACGAGCGCCGATCCAAGCGGGACGACACGAGACCAGGACGATGGAAATACGCCCTGGGCGGCGGCCGCGCACGCGGCGAAGAGCAGAACGACAGCGACGCCGAAAGCGGCCCAGGAGGCGAACCCGGCAAGCTCGCTGGCCCTCGTGTCCAGTCGATCGGTGTGCTGGTCAGTGAGCCGCTGCACTCGCGCGGCCTCCGCAGCAGCCCGGTCGGTTTCAGAGGCCGCCTTTATCTCGGCCTGCTCACGACGGGCACGCTCGCGCTCGAGCTCCTCCTCAACCTCGGCGCGGGCCGACTCCTCGGCGTGGCGCAAGACCTGCGCGATGGTGCCGGTCGCAAAGGCACCGACATCGCCCGAGGTGGCGTTCATCAGCTCGAGTCGAGCGTCCGGAGAGAAGAGCAACAGGCCGACTTGCTCCTCGCTCAACTCACCCTTCTCTTGGAGCCTGCGGATCTCACTCAAGTACTTGCGCCAGACATCGTCAGGTGGATTGAGAGCGGCATAGCTAATGGCGACTATCTGGCTACGAGGCAAATCTGCAGCCTGAGTGGGGTTCATCAACCAGGCGATGGCGGCAAGTGCGTAGTCGGACATGCAGATCGGCACCGAGCGGCCAGTGAAGACCTGGGAGAAGAAGACTCGGCTGACATGGGCGAGCGTGGTGTTGGTCGTGACGAGAAGCGCATGGCAGCTCTCCACGTGACGCCGAACCTCGCCCCCACGCCGACGGTAAACGGCGGTCAACGAATCGAGATCCTTGACCATGGTGCCGTGGCGGTGGTAGTGGACCCCCTCCTTGAGCGCGGCTTCCAGATCCCGCTCGGCCAGCGCAAGCTGCTCGGAATGCTCCGGCGTCGGCACGACCTGGATCCCGTGATCCTGGAGGCGGCCGAGCAGGCTCCCGATATCCATCTCAACATCGCTGCGGCTGAAGCTTTCGGAGGCGAAGTAGTCGACAACATCGCCAGGAAAGTGGTCTTTCTGGGTCCCGGTACGGTAAGTGGCGGCGGCGCCGTCCAAAACGCCCTCAACCTCGTGCAGGGTGTGCTCGAAGATGCGCAGCTTGGCCCCCTCCTCCCGCAGCAGCTCGATCAGCTCTTCGGCAGGAACTCGGTATGGCTCTTCCGCGTAGCCCATAGCACGGAGAACAATTGGCGTGTCGAGGTAGACCTCGACCTCACCAAGCCGCGCCCGGCCGCCGGAGAAGGCTTCGGGCAAGAAGAGAACGTTGGCCAGCATCGTCCCCTTGACGACGGTCACCAGATACTCGAAAGCTTGGGGCTCCTTCTGGCAGAGATCAAGGACAAAGCGACTGGTGAGAACCGATCCCTCAACATCGATCTTCGGCAGATCGACCACCGGCTCGCCCGCGACGACCGCGCCGAGAATCGGCTCGGCCAAGACCTCGACGTATCCGAGCAGAGCTTGTTCGGCTTGTGCCTCATCCCACTGTCGTCCGAGTCGGGCAGCGAAATCGACGAGAAGCGCCACGAGATGGGCGTGCTGGCGAAGCACGTCCGCCCGATCGGCACCAAGGTCGAAGTGCTCAAGGGCTTCGGGGACCCGGTAATAGACGCCGTGGCGGCGACGAAGGATGTTCTCGCGCGACATCCGGTGAAGGATCGTCTGCAGCGGGCCCTGTGGGATGCGGAGGCCGAAGGTCTCGTAGACCAAGGCCTGGGTGTCAGGCAGGGAGATCGCGTCGTGCTCTGCGCCGCGAATGCAATGGGCGACGACCGGGACGAAGTTCGCGATGTAGTCCTTGTTCTCGTCCCAATTGACCTTGATGACGGCAAGGGCCGAGACAGCGCGCAGGACGGCTCCGGTGGGTAGCTCCGCGGTCTCGGTCATCGGTGCCGGCACTTAGAGAAGACGCCTGGCTCGCGCCTTGCGAAAAAGGGAGTGCGCAAGGTAGGACTGAGATGGATCGTCGCGGGATTCCCGACCATAAGAAGTGGAGGCTAGGCGAGGAGAGTTATGGACGAGGCCAACACCCCTGCAATTTCGGGTAATTTCTTGGTTCTTAAAGAGGGACGCGTCCGATCCTCAGTCAATCTCGAGTTTGGGAACGTTCGTATAGATCGGGACTGCTCTCGGGTCGCACCCTCGGTCGGTTGCCGTGCTTGGGCACACTTGCCCTCGGAGCAGCGAGGCTCTGGCGGCCGACGATCGACTTGTGATTTGGGGGTGGGACCTTTTCGCCGTTTCACCCGTCTAGGGAGCGATGGACGGACTCACGACAGGCCTGATCGACCTACCCCGGGCAGGCAACAACGCTCGCCCTAGCCGCGACCGCGACCTCCTCCGCTACATAGGCCGCCACGGCGCCGTCTCGATCGAGCACGTGATGGCGGCGCTCGGCGTAGGCCGCACCGCCGCCTACCGCCGCGTCGCCGCCTGCGTAGAGCGAGGCCTGTTGGAGCGCCTGGAGCTATTGCGCTTCGAGCCGAGCCTGCTGCGCGCCACGGCCGCCGGCCTGCGCTACGCCGGGCTTGGCTTCGGCGCCCCCGTCGTCTCGCCCGGCTCAGTCGAGCACTGGCTGCGCTGCGCCTCGGTGGCCCTGTGGCTGGGAGAGGAGTTCGGCCCCAATCGCATCCTCACCGAGCGCGAGCTGCGGCTCGCCGAGCGGATCGAGGGGCGCCCGATCGCCAGCGCCAAGGTTGGCGAGCTGCCGAACGGCGCACCGCGCCTTCACCGCCCCGACCTGGCGGTACTGGGCAGCGAGCGGCCCATCGCGATCGAGGTCGAGCTCACCCCGAAGGCTCCGCAGCGACTTGAGCAGCTGATTCGCGCCTGGCGACGGGCGAGCTGGGTTGCCGAGGTCCGCTACCTCTGCGCGCCGGGGCAGACCCGGCGCGCGGTCGAGCGGGCGGTCCAGAAGACACGCGCCTCCGGGCGCGTCCGAATCGAGGAGGTCATATCCCGATGAAGCATCACTCGCCGTTCCGCCACTCGCCACCCGCCCTCGACATGGGCGCGGTCACCTCCCACCTGTGGGCGATAGCCCTGCCCTTCCTGCTCGGCCTCGCCGTTGGCGGCATGGTCGTCTTCGCCCTCGAACGGCAACGCCTGCGCTGGACCTGGAGCTTCCTCCTCGCCCCCCTTTGCCTACCTGCTCTGGTTCATCGAGTGGCAGCTCGGCCTGGCCGCCACCGTCGCCACCGCGACCGCCCTCATCCTTGGCGCCCGCCGCCACGGCGAAGTCCTCCATCACGGCGGCGAGGAGGCCCAGTTGGTGCGGGGCGCACCGGGTCCTGTGCCCTGGGGCGTCTCGCACCTGCGCACCAGGGGCGTGCGCGAGCGCGAGGTGCGGGTCAAGGCCGGCCGCCTCGCGATCGGCTCTTCCCGCGGCGGCGGCCCCTGCTACGTCCCCTTTGGCCTCGATCACGGCGTCCACGCCCTGATCGCCGGGGCGACCGGCGGCGGCAAGACGGTGAGCGAGGGGGCAGTTCTCCAGGCTTACGTGCAGGTGGGCTTCGGCTCGATCCTCGTCGACCCCAAGCCCGACGCCTTCCTGCGCCGCACCGCCTATGCCGCAGCTCGGGGCCACCTTCGGTGGCGACGGGACGGCTCGCATTTGGCTCTGCAAAGCCGCTAAAACAGAAAACGCCCCGGCGGGGAGCCGAGGCGAGTTCTGGGGTTACTACAGGGAGGAGAGATATGTATCTCTATATATGTGGATCCGTGGGAGGTAGGTGGGCCCTTTGATGAGTCGCGGACGCTTGTCGTGGGAAGCGACTGGCGCCATATGGGCGACTCCGAACCCAGCCAAAAAGTCTTTTCGTTCTGCCCCTTCTATCGGTTGTCCTCGGCGAATCCTTGAACAGCGTACGAACGTATGTGCGATTTGTGTGTGAGTGGGATCACAGTCCCGCTCTCCCGGTTCCGGGCGCCGCCTCTCGGCTGATACCCGGCCAGAGCTGCATCGAACCAGGCCAAGCCAAAGCGTGGTTAAAAACCTGTATCGAGCCCGGATCGTCGGCCGCCGCGCCGGGCGGCGCTACCGTTGCGGCGGATGACCAAGGCACGGATAGACGCGGTGTTGGCCGAGCGCGGGCTCTTTCCCTCGCGCACGGCGGCTGCCGGCGCGGTGCGGGCGGGCGCCGTGCGGGTAGGTCGGGACGGGCCGGTGGCCCTGCGCCCGAGCCAGCTGGTCGAGCCCGAGGCGGCGCTGATCGTCGACGAGGGCCCGCGTTTCGTCTCGCGCGGCGGGATCAAGCTCGAAAACGCGCTCGATGCGCTTGCCGTCGAGGTGGCCGGGCGCGACTGCCTCGATGTCGGCGCCTCGACCGGCGGATTCACCGACTGTCTGCTGCAGCGAGGAGCCGCTCGGGTTGCCGCTGTCGATGTCGCTTACGGCCAGATCGACGTGCGGCTGCGCGAGGACCCGCGGGTGACCGTGATCGAGCGCCTCAACGCGCGCGAGCTGCTGCCGGCGGACCTGCCCTTCGTGCCGGCGCTGGCGACGGTCGATGTCTCCTTCATCTCGCTCGCCAAGATCCTGCCGGCGGTGGCGAGCTGTCTGGCGCCCGGCGGCGAAGTCCTCGCCATGGTCAAGCCGCAGTTCGAGCTCGGCCGCAAGCGGGTCGGCAGAGGAGTCGTGCGCGACCCCGCCGACCGCCGCGAGGCGATCTTCAACGTCGCCCGCGCCGCGCGCGACCTCGGCCTGCCGATTCGCGGCTTCGCCTCCTCGGGACTGCCGGGGCCGAAGGGCAACCGGGAGACCTTCGTCTGGTGCGGCGCCGGCGGGCCGGAGGTCGACGATCTCGAGGCGGCGATCGCCGCGGCGGAGCCGGGCTGATGAGAACCGCGGCGCTGATCACCCACTCGCATCCACCGGCGGCGACAGATGCGGTCGCGATCGCCACCGCCGTCGCCAAGGAGGCGGGCTGGCGATTGGTCGCCACCGCCGATGAGATCGCCAAGCACGACCACGTCGCCGGCGAGATCGAGCCGGTCGAGGCTCTGCCGTCCGACCCGGACCTCTGCCTCGTCCTCGGCGGCGACGGCTCGATCCTCTACGCGCTGCGCCGCTTCGCCCACACCGGCGTGCCGGTCTTCGGCGTCAACTTCGGCACCGTCGGCTTCCTCGCCGCCGTGGATCGCGACGACGCCGAGGCCGGGATCCGCCGCGCCCTGGCCGGGGAGATCGAGACGGTCGACCTTCCCGCCCTCGCGATCGAGACGAGAGGCGAGGAGCGCTTCGCCTTCAACGACGTCAGCTTCAGCCGCCGACCGGCCGACCGGGTCGCCGAGTTGAGCTATCGGATCGCCGGCGAGGAGGTAGGCAACGTGCGCTGCGACGGCCTCGTAGCCGCCACCCCAGCCGGCTCGACTGGCTACAACCTAGCCAACCAGGGCCCGATCCTGGCCTGGGGAGTAAAGGGCTACGTGGTCAGCTACATCTCGCCCCACTCGCTTACAGCGCGCGCGCTGGTCGTAGCCCCCGGCGACATCCTCACGGTCGGCAACGCGGCGGGACGTGAGCCGGTGGACATCGCGATCGACGGCGCCCAAGCAGGCACCCTCACCCCGGGCACCGCCCTAGATGTCCACTTCGTCGACGCGGTCGGAAAGCTGGCTCAGCTCCCCGGCACAAGCTTCTACCACCGCATCCGCGAGAAGTTCGGCCACCTGGCGGTTTAAGGCCTGTCCCGGTAGGGGTGGAGCGTCTTGTACTTTTTGGGCGCCCACCTCCGGGCGCCAGCAGTTTCGGCTCCATCCAAAAAGTTAAGCGGAACCCCTACCGGGACAGGCCCCAAGCCGACGATGCCACTTCTCTAGGGTTTCGCCACATGGAGCGCAAGTGGTGGACCCTCACCCTCGTCTCGATCGCGACCTTCATGCTGCTGCTCGACGTGACGGTCGTCAACGTCGCCCTGCCCGACATCCAGCGCGAACTGCACGCCAGCCTCTCCAGCCTGCAGTGGGTGGTCGACGCCTACTCGCTGATGCTGGCCGCCTTCCTGCTCACCGCCGGCTCGCTCGGCGACCGGCTCGGACGCCGGCGGGTCTTCACGATCGGCTTCGGGATCTTCACCTTCGCCTCGTTCCTCTGCGGCATCTCCAACGACCCGACCCTGCTCAACCTCGCCCGCGGCCTGCAGGGCATCGGCGGGGCGGGGATGTTCGCCACCTCGCTGGCTCTGATCGGCCAGGAGTTCCACGGCCGCGACCGGGCGACCGCATTCGGCGTCTGGGGGGCGACGGTCGGCGGCGCGGTCGCGATCGGGCCGCTGGTCGGCGGGGTGATCACCCAGAGCTTCGGCTGGGAGTGGATCTTCTTCGTCAACGTCCCGATCGGGATCACGGCGATGGTCCTGACCGAGCGCCGGATCGTCAACGTCTTCGGCAAGGACCCCGAACCGGTCGACGTGCCCGGGCTCGTCACCTTCTCGCTCGCCCTCTTCCTGCTGATCTTCGGGCTGATCCGGGGCAATCCCGAAGGCTGGACCAGCCCGCTGATCCTCGCCTGCCTGATCGGCTCGGCGCTGCTGCTGGCAGCCTTCATCGCGATCGAGCTGCGCAGCAGGTACCCGATGCTCGACCTGACGCTGTTTCGAAAGCCCGCCTTCAACGGTGTCTCCGCCGTGGCCTTCGGCCTCTCGGCCGGGATGTTTGCGATGTTCCTCTACCTGACCATCTACATGCAGGGCGTGCTCGATTTCTCGCCGCTGGAAACGGGCCTGCGCTTCCTGCCGCTGACCGTGCTCGGCTTCATCGTCGCGCCGATCTCCGGGGCGCTCTCGAACAGGATCCCGATCCGCTTCCTGCTCGGCGCCGGCCTTGGCACGGTCGGGATCGGCCTGCTGCTGATGCACGGCGTCTCGCCCAGCTCGGGCTGGACGGCGCTGCTCGCCGGCTTCCTCGTCGCCGGCATCGGCATCGGCATCACCAACCCGGGGATCGGGCAGGCGGCGATCGCCGTCGTCCCGGTCGAGAAGTCCGGCATGGGCTCGGGGATCAACACGACCTTTCGCCAGGTCGGGATAGCCACCGGCGTCGCCGGGCTCGGGGCCGTGTTCCAGTCGAGCGTCAACTCGAAGATCTCCGAACTGCTGCCGCGAGCGCCGAGCGGCTTCGGGGAAATCGTCTCCTCGGGCGGCTCGCGGGCCGCCGCCGCAGTGGTTCCCGCGCGCATCCGGCCGGAGGTCGTCCACGCCTCGGACGTCGCCTTCGTCGGCGCCTTCAACGAGATCATCCTGATCGCCGCGGCGCTCTCCTTCGTCGGCGCGACACTCGGTTTCGTGCTCGTCCGCTCCCGGGATTTCGTCCAGCATGCGGAAGAGGCGCCGGAGCCGGCCGCTGCTTAGCGACTTCGGTCCGCTCTTGGTGCTAGATACAGAGGCGTGCTGCGTGAGTTGAGAATTGAGAATCTTCTGCTGATCGAGAAGGCCGAGTTGCGGCTTGGCGAGGGGCTCAACGCGATAACCGGGGAGACGGGGGCCGGCAAGACCGTGTCTGGCGCATTCGCTCGACTTGCTCATGGGCGGGAAGGCTCGGCCGCAGATCGTTCGGCCCGGGGCGGAGGAGGCCTGGGTCGAGGGGGTGTTCGATCTTCCTGCGGGAATGCTGGACGAGCCGGAGATGGCGGAGATCCGGGAGCGTCTACCCGATGGGGCGGATGAGGTTGTGCTTGGACGCCGGGTCGGCGCCGGTGGGCGCACCAGCGCCTTCGTCGCCGGACGGGCGGCTTCGGCGGCCGATTTGAAGCTGCTCGGCGGGCGGCTACTTTCCTTCTTCGGCCAGCACGAGCATCGCAAGCTGACCATCTCCTCGGCGCAGATGGAGGTCCTGGACGGGTTCGCCGGTGCCGAGCACCTGGCGCTGCGCGAGCGCTACCGCGCGGCGCATCGGCGAGTGCCTGGGCCTGGCCGCTGAACTGGACGAGCTGCGGGAGCGCGACGGGTCGCGGGAGCGCGATCTCGATCTCTTCCGCTACGAGCTGGCGGAGATCGACGAGGTCGCGCCCGATGCAGCCGAGGCGGCCGAGCTGGCGGCCGAGCGCGAGCGCCTGCGCCACGCGGAGGGCCTGCGCGAGGCCGCCGCCGGCGCCCACGCGGCGGCGATCGGCGGCGACGAAGAGGGCGGAGCGGCCGGCGCCCTCGCGCAGGGCGAGGCGCTGCTGCAGGGGGCCGGTGGCGTCGACGCCCGGCTCGACGCGCTTTCGGCCCGGCTCAGCGCCCTCGCGATCGAGCTCGGCGACGTCGCCGCCGAGCTGCGCGGCTACCTCGACGGCCTGGAGGCCGATCCCGGCTGCCTCGCCACGATCGAAGAGCGGCTCGAAGCGCTCGATCGCCTGCAGCGCAAGCACGGGGGCAGCGTCGAGTCGGTCCTCGCCCACGCGGAGCATTGCCGGGCCGAGATCTCCCGCCTCGAGAACGCCGAACAGCACTGGGCTGAGGTCGAGGCGGCTCTGGCCGAGGCCGAGACGAGCCGGGCCAAGCTCGCCGGCAAGCTCGGCAAGGGCAGGGCGAAGGCCGCGGCGCCGCTGGAGCGGGAGGTGGCCGGCGAGCTGGAGCGTCTGGCAATGCCCGGGGCACGGCTCGAGGTCGTGCTGGAGCCGCATCCCGACGGGTTCGGCCTCGGCGGCGCCGAGACGGTCGAGCTGAAGCTGGCGCCGAATCCCGGCCTCGAGCCGGCGCCGCTGCGCGACGCAGCCTCGGGCGGCGAGCTCTCGCGGGTGATGCTGGCGCTGAGCGGCTTCGGCGGGGGCGCCGGGGCCGGCACGCTGGTCTTCGACGAGATCGACGCCGGGGTCGGCGGCACGACCGCCCGTGCGGTCGGCGAGCGGCTGCGCGCCCTCGGCGAGGGCCGCCAGGTGCTCTGCATCACTCACCTGCCGCAGGTCGCCTCCCTGGCTGGGACGCACTTCACCCTGGAGAAGGACGTCTCGGGAGAGCGGGCCAGCGCCACTGTGCGCCGCCTCGACGGCGAGGGCGTGGTCGAGGAGATCCGCCGCATGCTCGGCGGCGAGCGCTCCGACGAGGCCGCGACGCGCCACGCCCGCGAGCTGCTCGCCGCCGCCTGAAGCAGCTCCGAGGCGCTTTGATCCGCTTGCCAGAGCGGATACCCTGCTGCGATGGCAACCTCCAGTCGCCGTCGGCTCCCTGCTCTGCTCTCGCGTCGCAACGGGGACTCGGCCGGGGCGGCGATCGAGGGCACGGCGCGCCTCGGCCGCCGAACCAAGCACCTGGTCAAACGCCTCGTCCCGGGCGACGTCGCCGTCATCGACCACCTCAACATCGACAGGATCGCCGCCGAGGAGCTGATCTCGACCGGAGTGCACGCGGTGATCAACGCCGCCCCCTCCTCCAACGGGGACTACCCGAACGCCGGGCCGCTGCTGCTGGTCCAGGCCGGCGTCGTTCTGCTCGACGTTGAAGAGGGCGACCCTTTCGAGCTGCTCGGCGACGGAGAGCGGGTGACGATCGCGGGCGGGGCCGTCGAAGCGGGCGGGCGAGTGCTCCTGCGCGGGCGGGTGCTCGGGATCGAGGATCTGGAGCGCCGGCGCGACGAGCAGCTCGAGCGGGTCGACGAGGCCCTGGCCGAATTCGCCGAGAACACCGTCGCCCACGTGCGCGGCGAGACCGACCTGCTCACCGGCAGCGTCGAGTTCCCGCCCACCCGCGCCTCCTTCCGCGACCGCCACGTCCTGATCGTCGTCCGCGGCGACCGCCACCGCCGCGACCTGAAGGCGTTGCGGGCCTACATCCGCGACGTGCACCCGCTCGTCGTCGCCGTCGACGGCGGCGCCGACGGGGTGCTGGAAGCGGGGATGAGGCCCGACCTGATCCTCGGCGACATGGATTCGGCCGGCGACGAGGCGCTGCGCTGCGGCGCCGAGCTGATCGTCCACGCCTATCCCGACGGCCGCGCCCCCGGCCGCGAGCGCCTGCTCGAGATGGGCCTCGACCACACCGTTCTGCCGGCGGCGGGGACCAGCGAGGACGTGGCGATGCTGCTCGCCTTCGAGAAGGGCGCGGCGCTGATCGTCAGCGTCGGCGCTCACTTCAACCTGATCGAGTTCCTCGACCGCAAGCGCGGCGGCATGTCCTCGACCTTCCTCACTCGCCTGCGAATCGGCGAGAAGCTGGTCGACGCGAAGGGCGTCAGTCGCCTCTACAACCCGAGCTCGCCGTTCGGGCCGCTGGTGCTCTTCGCCGCGGCCTTCGCGATCCTGCTGGCGGTCGTCGTGATCACCTCGCCGGCGCTCAACGACGTCGTCCAGCTGGTCTGGCTGAAGATCCGGATCTGGCTCGGCCTGTAAGGGACGTGCCGTCGCCAGACCCACCGTATGGGTGGTTAATCACCGGCACGTCCCGGTGGCAATAGCCTTGGCGGCTCGATGGGTTACAGCGCCCGATACCACGCGACCTCGCTGGTCGCCGTCTTCATCGCCCTCGCGATCGGGATCCTGATCGGCGCCGAGTTCGGCGGCGACGCGCTGACCAGCACCCGCAAGAACCTCGAGCACAGCCTCACCGGCAACCTCCAGGACGCTCGCGAACGAGCCGACGAACTGAATGGGAAATTGGCCCGCTCCAATGAATTCGCCAGCCGGGTCTACCCGGCGCTGGTCCACGATCGGCTCGCCGGCAGGCGGATCGGGGTGATCGCGCTCGGCGACCTGCCCGGCGGCACCTCCTCGGCGATCGAGAACGCGCTCAGCCCGACCGGTGCGCACCTGGTCGGGATCGGCGTGGTACGGGTGCCGGTCGACATGCGCGCCCTCGCCGGCGACCTGGCGAAGACGCGCTTCGCCGAGATCAGGGCCAACCCGGACGCGCTGACGGCCTTCGGCACGGGGGTGGGGCGGCAGCTGGTCCGCGGCGGCACGCTGCTGGAACGGGTGCGGGGGCAGCTCTTCTCGCGCGCCAGCGGCAATTTCGGCGGCCTCGACGGCGTCATCGTCGTCCGCCAGCAGCCCGAATCGATGGGGCCGGTCCAGCGCAGCCACCGCCGGGCAGCTCGAATCGGCGCTGATGGCCGGCATCACCGGGACGCGGACGCCGGCGGTCGGGGTGGAGACGACGACGTCCGAACCCTCCTCGGTCTCCTTCTTCGCCGGCAACGATCTCTCCAGCGTCGACGACGTCGAGACGTCGGCAGGCCAGGTGGCGACGGTGTTCGCCCTGCTCGGCGCCGAGGGCAGCTTCGGGGTCAAGGGCTCGGCCGACCGCCTGCTGCCCGATCTGCTGCCGCCGGCGGGGTCCCGGCACCGGTGACCTGGGTCGGCTTCCCGGTCGCGATCGCGGTTGCGCTGCTGGTCGTGCCGGCGGGGGTGCGCGGCCTTCGCGACGCCGGCCTGGTGCGGGACAACTACCGGGGGGCGCGGCTCGCCTTCCCGCTCGGCGCGGTGCTGGCGACGGCGGCGCTGGTCGCGCTGGCGCCGCTGGCCTTCCTCAACGACCGCGGCGATCTCGACCTGCTCGCCCCCGGCCTGCGCCAGTGGATGCCCTTCCTGCTCGGGGTCGCCTTCCTCGGCTTCCTCGACGACTCGCTGGGCCGCGGCGAGGCCGCAGGCGCGCCGCGCGGCTGGCGCGGCCACGCGCGGGCGCTGCGCCAAGGCAGCCTCTCGACCGGCGCCGTGAAGGCGCTCGGGGCGCTGGCGCTCGCCGCCTACGTCGTCTCCGGGCGCGGCCTCGAATCCTGGCGCTACCTGGCCGACGTGGCGCTGCTGATCCTCGCCACCAACCTCTTCAACCTGCTCGACCTGCGGCCCGGGCGCGCCGAGAAGGGCCTGGCGCTGCTTGGCGCCGGCCTTTGCCTCGGTGCCTGGACGCTGGCGCCGCTGAAGCTGCTGGGGATCTTCGCCGGGCCGATCCTGGTCGGCGCCTGGTTCACCCTGCGCGAGCGGGCGATGCTGGGCGACACCGGCTCCAACCTGCTCGGCGCCGTCGGCGGGGTCTGGCTGCTCACCACCCTGAGCCCCGATGGCCGCCTGATCGCCCTCGCGCTCGTCGCCGGACTGACCATTTACGGAGAGTTGCGTTCAATCTCGGCGACGATCGAATCGGTTCCGCCATTGCGATGGCTAGACTCGCTCGGCAGAGCATGAGCAGACCTTCCCAAGGCGACACCAGATTCATCTTCGTCACTGGCGGAGTGGTCTCGGCTCTCGGAAAGGGGATCGCCGCCGCCTCGATCGGTCGCCTCCTGCGCTCGCGCGGCTACCGGGTGCAGCTGCAGAAGTTCGATCCCTACATCAACGTCGACCCGGGGACGATGAGCCCCTTCCAGCACGGCGAGGTCTTCGTCACCGAGGACGGCGCGGAGACCGACCTCGACCTCGGTCACTACGAGCGCTTCACCGACGAGAACACCTCGCGCGCCTCCAACGTCACCGCCGGCGCCGTCTACAACTCGGTGATCAACCGCGAGCGCCGCGGCGACTACCTCGGTGCCACGGTGCAGGTGATCCCGCACATCACCAACGAGATCAAGAACCGGATCAGGATCGTCGCCGAGTCGCAGTCCGTCGACTTCGTCATCACCGAGATCGGCGGCACGGTCGGCGACATCGAGTCGCTGCCCTTCCTCGAGTCGATCCGCCAGCTCTACACCGACCTCGGCCCGAAGCGCTCGATGTTCGTCCACCTGACCCTGGTGCCCTATGTGGGTCACGCGGGCGAGCTGAAGACGAAGCCGACCCAGCATTCGGTCAACGAGCTGCGCCGGATCGGGATCCAGCCCCACGCGCTGGTCTGCCGCTCCGAGGGACGGCTCGACCGCGAGATCCGCGAGAAGATCGCCCTCTTCGCCAGCCTTCCCGTCGACGCGGTGATCTCGGCCAACGACGTCGACAACATCTACAAGGTTCCGCTGGTCTTCCGCGCCGAGGGCGTCGACGACCTCGTGCTCGACCACTTCGGCATGGAGGCGCCGCCGTCGGACCTGGCCGAGTGGGAGGCGATGGTGAAGCGCGCCGACACGGCCGAGGGCAAGGTGCGGATCGCCCTGGTCGGCAAGTACGTGCAGCTCGCCGACGCCTACAAGTCGGTGATCGAGGCGCTCGAGCACGGCGGCTTCCACCATGGCGCGGGCGTCGAGGTCGAGCTGGTCGACTCCGAGAACTTCGACCCGGAGCGCCTCGAGGGCGCCGACGGCATCCTCATCCCCGGCGGCTTCGGCGAGCGCGGGATCGAGGGCAAGGTCGCGGCGGCGCGGATCGCTCGCGAACGCTCGATCCCCTACCTCGGCATCTGCCTCGGCATGCAGATCGCGGTCGTCGAGTTCGCCCGCACGGTTGCTGGTATGGACGGCGCCAACTCGGCCGAGTTCGACCCCGAGACGCCGTTCCCGGTCGTCGACCTGCTGCCCGAGCAGAAGGAGGTCTCCGAAATGGGCGGCACGATGCGCCTCGGCGCCGACCCGGTGAAGCTGCACGAGGGGACGCGGGCGCGGGAGATCTACGGCGAGGCCGTGATCTACAAGCGCCACCGCCACCGCTACGAGGTAAACAACCAGTTGCGGCGCCGCCTCGAAGACGAGGGCCTCGTGTGCGGCGGCACCTCGCCCGACGAGCGCCTGGTCGAGATGGTCGAGCTGCCCGACCACCCCTTCTTCGTCGCCTCCCAGTTCCACCCGGAGTTCAACTCGCGGCCGAACCGCCCCGAGCCGCTCTTCCGCGAGTTCGTCGGCGAGGCGGCGCGGCAGGCTGGAGAGCATCCGGCCGAAGGCGAAGAGCTGCCTCGGCCTGAGGATTCTTCGGTCGCCCACTAGCCTTCTCCGCGTGGAGAGGCTTCACGAGACGTTTGTTCGGCTGTGCGAGATGAGGAGCCCGACGGGGGAGGAGCGCGAGATCGCCGACACGATCGTCGCCGAGCTGCGCGCACTCGGGCTCGAGGTCAGCGAGGACGACGCCGCCGGGCCCGCGGAAGCCGGGGCCGGCAACATCGTCGCGCGGCTGCCTGGGCGCGAGCGATCGCTGGGTGATGTTCTGCGCCCACATCGACACCGTGCCGCACAAGGGGCAGATCGAGGTGGTCGAGTCCGACGGGGTCTTCCGCAGCGCCGGCGAGACGATCCTCGGCGCCGACAACAAGGCCGCCGTCGCGGTCTTCATGGAGCTGGTCGCGCGTCACGCCTCAGAGCCGCCGCCGGTGGGAATCGAGCTGGTGCTGACCGTCGCCGAGGAGCAGGGCCTGCGCGGGGCGAAGGCCTTCGACGCCTCGACCCTGCGTTCGAACTGCGGCTTCGTCCTCGATCACGCCAGCTCGGTCGGCGAGGTGATCGTCACCTCGCCGTCCCAGCAACGGGTGCTTGTCGAGTTCACCGGGGTTGAGGCGCACGCCGGCATCCGTCCCGAGGACGGCAGCAACGCGATCGCCGCGGCGGCGGCTGCCATATCGCGGATGGAGCTGGGTCGACTCGACGAGGGGACGACCGCGAACGTCGGCGTGATCGCGGGCGGCACCTCCGGCAACGTCGTGCCCGGGCACGGTGCGAGATCGTCGCCGAGGCCCGCAGCCTCGACTCGGGGCGGGCCGCCGAGGTCGCGGGCTCGCTGAGCGACGCCTGCGCCTGGGGCGCAAGCGAGCACGGCTGCGACGCCGACGTGCGGCTCGAAGAGCTCTTCCGCGGCTACGAGATCCCGCCGTCCTCGCCCGCCCTGGCCCTGGCCGAGGCGGGCCTGCGCCGTGCCGGCTTCGAGCCCGAGCGCACCGCGACCGGAGGCGGCAGCGACGCCAACGCGCTGATCGTCGACGGCTTCGACTGTGTCCTGCTCGCCAACGGCACCGAGGCCAACCACACGCCCGACGAGTCGGTCAGCGCCCGCAATCTCGACGCCATGCTCGAGGTCTGCGAGGGCATAGTCGCCGAGGCCGCCGCGGGCATCGAGTGAGCGGCCGGCTGAAGCTGCGCCGCGGCGTGGTCGTCAGCGCCGAGCCGCTGAAGGTCGAGATCGACGGCGAGCGGCGTCCCGCCTGGGCCGACATGGCGCTGCTGGGGGAGATGCGCGAGGGCGACGAGGTCGTCGTCAACATCGAGGCGCTCGACCTGGGCCTCGGCTCCGGCGGCTTCGACGTGGTCCACGTAAACCTGACCCGTGGCTTGGACAGCCCCGGCGCCCCGAGTGGTGAGCACGTAATCAAGCTCAACTACACTCGCTCCAGCATCCGGTCGATCCCGTCGAGCGTCGGTGCAACGCTTTGTGCCACCCGTCAAAAGGCGCACCAGACGTGGCACCCGGTGCGATGCCCGTGCTCGTCCTGCCGCTCCACGGGCACCTCGCACCGGCGGCGTGGGCGGCTGCGCAGTCCGCGCCTGGGCTCAGGGTCGGCTACGTGCAGACCGGCCGGGGGCGCCCTGCCGGGGGCGCTCAGCCGCGACGTCAGTCCGAGCTGCGCGAGCGCGGCCTACTCTGCGGCCACATCACCGCCGCGCCCGCCTACGGCGGCGAACACGAGGCGATCTCGGCCTCACGGGCGCCCTCGACGCAGCAGCCGACCAAGCTCGGCTGGGACGCGATAATCGCCGGCCCGGGCCCGGGCATCATCGGCTCCGACACCCGCCTCGGCCACGGCGGCATCGCAGCCCTGGACACCACCCACGCGTCCCTTGCCCTGGGCCTGCCGACCCTGCTTTCCCCGCGCCTATCGAGCGCCGACCCCCGCGAGCGCCATCGACCGGTGAGCCACCACACGCTTACCGTGATGCAACTACTCCTCGGCGGTGTGGGGGTGCCGGTTCCCGCCAGTGAGCCGGTGCCAATAGCGATGCTGGCCACCGCGGCAGGCTGGCGCCACCGCCTCCACGAAGCACAAGTCGACCTCCCGGGCTACCAAGCTTCCGACCTGCCGGCCCGGACGATGGGCCGCACCATCGCAGAGGACCCTCTCTTCTTTGCGGCAGCGCTCGCGTCGGGCAGCGCTCTGGGCGCTGCTTCCGCGGGTGGCGTGGGCTGAGGGGGGCCGAGAACGGACGCGAAGCGCCCGCCCGCAGGCCCCCCTCAGACCGCGACGGGCCCCGCGGCCGACACGCACGGTCCCTTGCCAATCAAGGGTTGCGGTGACGAGAGGAGAACCTCCCGGCCATGGTCGTCGCCGATCCTCCGCAAACCGAGTCCCGCTTCGAGTGCCTGGTCCTCGACTTCCTCTCCTACCTGGAGTTGGAGCGAGGCCTCTCCCGCAACACCCTCGACGCCTACCGCACCGACCTGCACCAGTACGGCGAGTACCTCGACGCCCATCACCTCGACGCGCTCGCCGCCGGCCCGGCCGACATCAGCGAGTTCCTCGCCGAGCTGGCGACCGGCGAACGGCCGGCCCGCCTGTTCCTCGGCGACGGTCCACCGCAAGGCCGCCTGCCTGCGCTCCTTCTACAAGCAGCTGCGCCGCGACGAGCTGATCGGCGACGACCCGACCGCCGCGCTGAGCGCGCCGCGCCGGGCCAAGAAGCTGCCCCAGGTGCTCAACTACGCCGAGGTGCAGAAGCTGCTCGCGGCGCCGCGCGGCGACGAGCCGACTGCGCTGCGCGACCGGGCATCTGCTCGAGGTGATGTACGCCTGCGGGCTGCGCGCCTCGGAGACGATCGGGCTGGAGCTCGGCGATGTCGACCTGCACGAGGGCTTCCTGCGCGCCCGCGGCAAGGGCAGTAAGGAACGCCTGGTGCCGCTCGGGCGCAAGGCGATCGCGGCGATCTCCTCCTACCTGCGCGGTGGCCGCCCGAAGCTGGTCGGCGAACGCCACGAGTCGAAGCTCTTCGTCAACTTCCGCGGCGGGCCGCTGAGTCGCCAGGGCCTCTACAAAATCGTCCAGCGCAACGCCCGTGAGGCCGGCCTGGCCGGCCAGATGAGCCCGCACACCCTGCGCCACAGCTTCGCCACCCACCTGCTGGCAGGAGGCTGCGACCTGCGCGCCGTCCAGGAGATGCTCGGCCACGCCGACATCGCCACAACCCAGATCTACACCCACCTCTCCGGCGAGCACCTGAAGGAGGCCTACTTCAAAGCCCACCCCCGCGCCACAGCCGGCTAACGACGGTGACTTCGCCTTTAGGCGTCCCCGTGGACTACTAAAGACGAAGTCACCGTCGTGTAGAACTGCGCAATGCCTGAGTTGCCCGAGGTGGAGACCGTTTGCCGGCAGCTCGATCCGGAGCTGACCGGGCGGCGGATCGAGGCGCTGGAGGTGCTCGACGCGCGCTGGTGTCGGCCGACACCTCCGGCCAAGCTGGAGCGCGCGGTCCAGGGCGCGACGATCGAGGGACTGGGGCGGCGCGGCAAGTACCTGCTGCTGGCGCTTGACGGCGCGCGGACGCTGGTCATGCACCTGCGGATGACCGGCAACCTCGTCCTGGTCGAGGGCGAGGAGCAAGCTCGATCCCTCCGAGGGGCGGCGGCTCTACGAGGGCGAGCGCTCGGTTTCCGAACGCCACCTGCGCGCTCGCTTCATGCTGGACGACGGTCGCGAGCTCTGGTTCACCGACCCGCGTCGCTTCGGCGAGGCCTTCCTGATCGATGACGGCGAGCTCGACCAGCGGTTCGCCAAGCTCGGCGTCGAGCCCCTCTCCGCCGAATTCACCGCCGAGGCGTTGGGGGAGATGGCCGCCAACCGGACCGTCCCCCTGAAGTCGTTCCTGCTCGACCAGTCCGGCATCGCCGGGGTCGGCAACATCTACGCCGACGAGGCACTCTTCCGCGCTCGCCTGCACCCGCTCTCTCCGGCCGGGTCGATGAAGGCCGAGCACCTGGAGGCGCTGCGCGACGCGGTCGTCGCCGCGCTCGAAGCCGGGATCGATGGCGGTGGCGCCTCGATCGACGATTACCGCGATGGGCGCGGCGAGAAGGGCACGATGCAGGACGAGTTCCTCGTCCACACCCGCGAGGGCGAGCTCTGCCCGCGCTGCGACGGGACGATCGTCCGCATCGTCGTCTCCGGCCGCTCCACCTACTACTGCCCGAGCTGCCAGGTGCGCTTGCGGCGTCGACCCAAACGGCGCCGTCCGGCTCGTCCTTCACCGTAACCCGGCTATGGCCGGAACGACGCTGAAGACCGAGGCGGTGGTACTGCGCAGCATCCGCTACGGCGAGGCCGACCGGATCCTCCACCTCTACTCGAAGACGAAGGGACGGATCGGCGCGATCGCCAAGGGGGCGCGCAAACCGAAGTCGCGCTTCGGCGGGCGCCTTGAGCCCTTCTTTCGACTCGACCTGATCCTGCACGAAGGGCGGGGAGAGCTGCTCACGGTGACCGGCGTCGCCACCGTCGACGGCTACCCACGCCTGCGCGCCTCCGGCCCGGCGCTCAACGCCGGCGCCCGCGCCTGCGACGCGGTGCTGCGCCTGCTCGACTCGGCCGAGCCCAACCCACCCGCCTACAACCTGCTCTGCCGCTACCTGGCGCTGCTCGACGACCCGTCGGCGGAGCGAGCCGCCGGCCTCGAGACGGCGCTCTCCTTCCGGCTCAAGCTGGCGCTGGCAGCAGGCTTCTCGCCTGAGCTGGCCTCCTGCGCGCACTGCGGCGAGGCCGAGCACCTGAGCGGCTTCTCCGGCGCGGCGGGAGGCGTCGTCTGCGCCAGCTGCGAAGGGGGCGGCTTCCCGCTCTCCGAGGAGGCGCATCGCTTCATGGTCGCGGCGATCGGCAGCCCCCTGGCCGAGGCGCCTGAGGCCGATGAGATGGCTCTGCGGCAGGTAGAGCGGGCCGTTCGCGAGACCCTTGAGCATCATGCCCATGTTCAACTGCGATCCGCGGCGTAGGGCCAGTCCCGGTAGGGGTTCCACTTAACTTCTTTGGGTGCTGACGCACCTGCTGGCGCCTCAAGGTGGACGCCCAAAAAGTACAAGACGTTCCACCCCTACCGGGACTGGCCCTTAGGATCGGCTAACGATGGACACGACGCTGACGTTTGAGGATCGGGTGCGCACCTGGGAGGAGCAGTTCCTCATCCCGGAGGCGGCTCGGTCCTATCCGGCGCGCCGAGCTGTGGAGGAGCTGGACAGTCCGCTGCGCACGCCGTTTCAGCGCGATCGGGACCGGATCGTTCACTCGAAGGCCTTTCGGCGGCTCAAGCACAAGACACAGGTCTTCGTCGCTCCTGAGGGTGACCACTACCGGACCCGCCTCACTCATACGATCGAGGCCTGTGGGATCGCCCGCACCGTCGCCCGTGCGCTCGGCCTCAACGAGGACCTGACCGAGGCGATCGGGCTCGGCCACGACCTCGGTCACCCGCCCTTCGGCCACGCCGGCGAGGAGGCGCTGGACGCGGCCCTGCGCGAGCGCTGCGGCGCCGGCTTCAAGCACAACGAGCACTCGCTGCGGGTGGTCGAGGTGCTGGAGCGCGACGGGCGCGGCCTCAACCTGACCGAGCAGGTGCGCGACGGCATCCTCAACCACACCGGCTCGAGCAAGCCGGCGACTCTGGAGGGGCGGATCGTCAAGCTGGTCGACCGCGTCGCCTACATCAACCACGACATCGACGACGCGCTGCGGGCGGGGATCCTGCGCGCGGACGACCTGCCCGCGGCCGAGATCGCGCTGCTCGGCGAGACCGGCTCGGCCCGGATCGACACCCTGGTGCGCGACATCGTCGAGCGCTCCCGCGCCGCCGGGGACATCGTGCAGAGCGAAGAGATCGGCGGCGCGATGCTGCGCCTGCGCAAGTTCATGTTCGATCGCGTCTACCTCGGCCCGCTGGCGCGCAGCGAGCACGAGCGGGTCCACCGAGCGATGCGCGGCCTCTTCGACCACTACATGGAGCACCCCGGCGAGGCGCCCGAGCTGGAGCCCGGCGGGAGCGATTGCCAGCGCGTCGCCGACTACCTGGCCGGGATGACCGACCGCTACTGCATCGCCAAGTTCGCCGAGCTGACGATTCCCGAGGAGCCGTTCGTGGCACTGATCTCGACCGAGAGTCTGGAGCGGGTCAAGCAGGCGGTCGACATCGTCGAGGTGATCTCGGCCCACACCGACCTGCGCCGCCAGGGCAGCCGCTGGGTCGGCCTCTGTCCCTTCCACGAGGAGCGCACGCCCTCGTTCTCGGTCGACGCAGCAGGAGAAGCTCTACCACTGCTTCGGCTGCGGGGTCGGCGGCGACACGATCAAGTTCGTCGAGGAGAAGGAGGGGCTGGGCTTCGCCGAGGCGGTCGAGCAGCTCGCCGAGCGCTACGGGATCGAGCTGGAGCGCGAGCGCGAGGACCCGCAGGCGGAGGCCAGGCGCCAGCAGCGCCGCCGCCTCGGCGAGCTGCTCGACCGCACCGCGAGCTTCTACGCCTCCTACCTGTGGGACTCCGACGAGGCGGCGAAGGCGCGCGAGTACCTGGCACAGCGCGGCCTAGGCGAGGAGGTCCTGCGCGCTTTCGCGGTCGGCTACGCGCCCAGCGCCTGGGACAAGGTGCTGCTGCGCGGCCAGCGGGCCGGGCTTCAAGGTCGAGGAGCTGCGCGGCGTCGGCCTGGTCCAGCGCGGGCGGGGCGGAGGCGAGTACGACCGCTTCCGCTCGCGGATCATGTTCCCGATCCGCGACCGCCGCGGCCGCACGCTCGGCTTTGGCGGCCGGGCGATGCGCTCCGACCAGGGCGCCAAGTACGTAAACACGGCCGAGACGGACTTCTTCCACAAGAGCAAGATGCTCTACGGGATCGACCTGGCCAAGGCGGCGATCGCCAAGGCCGGCCGGGCGGTGGTGGTCGAGGGCTACACCGACGTCCTCGCCCTGCATCAGGCCGGGATCGAGGAGGCGGTCGGGGTGATGGGGACCGCGATCACCGAGGAGCAGGTGGCGTCGCTCTCGGGGATGGTCGACGAGGTGGTCCTCGCCCTCGACGCCGACTCGGCCGGACAGGAGGCGATGCTGCGCGCCCAGCGCGTCGCCGCCGGGCGCAAGATGCGCCTGCGCGTGGCGGCGATGCCGGCGGGCGAGGACCCGGCGGAGATGATGGCGGCCGAGGGCGGCGCCGAGCGCTTCCGCGCCATTCTCGACGGCGCCGTCGAGCTGACCGCCTTCCAGGTCGAGCTGGTCCTCGGGCGCACCGACACGTCCTCGCCGGCCGAGCGCGACCGCGCCCTGGCCGAGGTGGCGCCGGTTCTGGCCGGGCTGGGGGAGAGCGCCAGTCGCGACGACCTGGTCCGCAGGGTGGCGGAGCGCCTCGACCTCGAGCCGGCGATGGTGATGGGGCGGGTGGTGGCGGCCCAGCCGCTGAGCGGCGGTCCCGCGGGAACGGCCCGCTCGCCGAGCGCGCCGGCCCCGCGGCGAACCGCGGAGTTGACCTCGCGCGAGCGCCGCGAGCGGGCGCTGCTGGCGATGTGCATCGCCCTGCCGGCGGAGGGCAGGGAGTACCTGGCCCGGCTCACACCGGAGCACCTCTCCGCCAGCGGCGCGCGCATCGCCGGTTGGCTGCGCGAGCACCCCGAGGACCCGGCGTCCAACCTTCCCCACGACGACTCGGAGCTGGCCGGCCTGATCGCCGAGCTCGTCATCCTCGCCCACGACGAGCCCGCCTCGCCCGATGCGATGGAGCTCAACTACCTGCTGCTCGAGCAGCGCCGCATCGAGTCCGAGATCGCCGCCGCCGGCGAGCGCGACGACTACGAGGGCCGCGCCGCGCTAAGCCGCGAGCGTGCCGCCCTGGTCCAGCGCATAGCCCACACCGAGCGGGTCGGCGGCTAAACGGTAAATTCCTTGGCCGTCGGTCCGGGGTAGCTCAATCGGTAGAGCACTCGGCTGTTAACCGAGTTGTTGTGGGTTCGAGTCCCACCCCCGGAGCTCTCGTCACGCGGGCGCGCGGCTGAGCGCAAGCCGCTCGACCAGCTCCGCGCCGCGGCCGGCGCCGTCGTGCTCGCGGCTCCAAGCCGCCAGCTCCCCGGCGCGTCGGGTGAAGGAGGGATCGCCGAGGAGGCGCCGGCTCGCCCAGCGCAGCGGCGCCGGCCGGCAAAGGCGCCACGGGATCGAGAGGCCGGCCTTGGCCCAGGCGACCCGCATCGCGGTCTCGCTCATATCGCCGATGATCGGGCAGATCAAGACCGGGGTGCCGGCGCCGAGGGCGCGGGCGACGGTTCCGTGGCCGCCGTGGGAGATGACCAATGAGGCGGCGGGCATCAGCTGGCTGTAGCTGAGCCACTCGACGAGGACGGCGTTGTCCGGCACCTCGATCGGGCTCTGCGGGGCGACCCGATTGGTCGTCGCGACGACGCGAACCGGCTCGTCGGCCAGTGCCGCCAGGGCGGTACGGACCAGGTGGTTGCCCGAGTCGTGGGCGGTGCTCGGCGCGACCAGGATGAGCGGCTCGTCGCCGGGCGGCAGCTCGATCTCCGGATGGGGGATCTCGAAACTCATCGGCCCGGTGATCTCGACCCCGGCCGGCCAGCGCCGCGGGTACTCGAGCTGCGGGAAGGTCCCGACCAGGGCCAGATCGGGGCTGATGCCGCCGTGGAAGCGCTCGACGGGGGCGAGGTCGAGGCGCGCGCGCTGGCGGTTGAGGTCGCGTCGGCCGTGCTCGAGCCCGATGTTCAGCGCCCGCTGCCCCGTGCGCCAAACGGCCCGCCCGAGCGGCGTGCGCGGCGGCTGCAAACCGACGGCGAAGAAGGGCAGGCCCGGCTCGACGACGGGGTAGATGTGGGGGATCAGGGTCGCCAGAGGCATACCCGCCTTCTCCGCGGCCAGCGCGGGCGCCAGGGTGAGAATGTCGCTGACGACGGCGTGCGGGCGCATCTCTTCGAGCAGCGGCAGCAACGCCCGGGCGGCCTCGGCCGCGTGGGCTCCGTCGGCCGAATCGGGGTCCGGCGGCGGGAACATCCGGTATTCCTCGGCCGCGGCGAAGCCGAGCCCGGCGCCCTCGACGGCCTCGCGGCGCTCCTCCCAGGTCTCGATCGTCACCTCGTGGCCGCGGGCGCCCAGCGCCCGGCCGAGCGCTATCGCCGGGAATACGTGGCCCGGATCGCCGAAGGCTGCGACCAGGAAGCGCAACTCAGGGTGTGTCTAGACCCTCACCCGCGCGGGTGAAGACTATCTCCGGCACGTGGCAGTTGCGCGAGATGCGCAGCAGGAAGCGGACCGCCTCGCCGAGGTCCTCGGGCCGGATCATGTCCTCGCCTGGCACCTGGCCCTTGGCGAACTCGGTCATCGGCGTGTCGACGAAGGCGGGCGCCAGCGCCGTGCACTGGATCCCGCCCGCCCCGACCTCGCGGTGCGTGGATTGGGTGAAGTTGATCACCGCCGCCTTTGTCGCTGCGTAGATCGAGAGCCAGGCCTGACCGCCCTTGCCGGCGATCGAGGCGGTGTTGACGATCAGCGCCTTGCCGTGCTCCGCGCCGGCTTCTTTCAACATCGGCAGGCCCTCGCGGGTGCCGATGATCAGTGCCCGCAGGTTGACCCCGAGCTGCATGTCGAGGTGTTTGGTCTGGATCTCCTCCATCGGCGCGCCGATGCCGACGCCGGCGTTGTTGACGAGCACGTCGAGGCGGCCGTAGGCCTCGCGGTGCTTGGCGAAGACGCCGACGACATCGCCCTCGTCGGTCATGTTGGCGGCGACGCTCTGCACCTCGAGACCGTCGGCGCGCAGGCCCTCGGCGGCGGCCTCGAGCTTCTCCGGGCGGCGCGCGGAGACGGTCAGCGCGTAGCCTTCCTCACCCAGCGCCCGGGAGATCGCCAGCCCGATTCCGCTCGACGCTCCCGTGATCAGTGCCGCTCGCTCCGCCACCCGGTCTCCTTCCGCTCGCCGATATTCGCCGCGGACCCTACCTCCCGTTCGGATCGTGCGCCGGGATGGCGCGCCGCCGGGTGCGCCGCCGCGAATAACATGCCGCCGATGCGCCTGAGCCAAGCCCTTGCCGCTTTCGCCTGCGCCCTTGCGGCGGCGGCCGCGATCGCCGGCTGCGGCGGCGGCTCCGATGCCTCCACCGCCACCTCCTCGAGCGCCGCGAAGAGCCGGCCGGCGCCGGCCGCGAGCGACTTCCCCAGCGCCAAGGGCAAGACCCTCGGCGAAGTGCTCGAAGCCGAAGGGGCGCAGCCGTCCAAGCTGGTCGTCTCGCCGGCGGCTGAGGTCTTCAGGACGGGGAAGAATCGCTATCCGTTCGGCGTCTTCCAGCGCGACCGGACCCAGGTCTCCGACGCCGAAATCGCCCTCTACTTCGCCAGGGTGCCGCAGAGCAAGAACGCCCAGCCGGGGACGACGGCCGCGAAAAACGCCGAAAAGCGCGCCCTCGACGAGCCCGCCATCGGGCCCTTCCCCGCCTACGTCGAAACGCTCCAGACCAAGCCCGCCTACCGCGCCAAGACGACGGTCAGCGATCCCGACGCGGCCACGGTCGTCTACGCGACCCACGTCGACTTTCCCAGCAAGGGCGAGTGGCGGATCGCGGCGTTGATCAAGCAGGGGAGCGAACTGAGCGCGACCCTGCTGCCCAGCGCCCAGGTCGGCGCCTTCTCGAAGGTGCCGACAGTCGGCCAGAAGGCGCCGTTCATGCACACGCCGACCGCGGCCGACGTCCACGGCGACCTCGCCAAGATCACCACCCGCATCCCGCCGGACAGCCAAAACAAGGTCGACTACGCCGACGTCCTCGGCAAGGAGCCGATCGTGCTCACCTTTCGCGACTCCCCAGTTCTGCCAGAGCCGCGTCTGCGGCCCGGTCGTCGACGTGGCCGAGCAGCTCAAGCAGCACCTACGGCGACAAGGCTGCCTTCATCCACATGGAGATCTACAAGGACAACGATCCGAACAAGGGCGTGCGCTCGCAGGTGCGCGCCTACCACCTGCCCAGCGAGCCGTGGTTGTTCGCGATCGGCCGAGATGGAAGGATCGAGGATGAGATCGACGGCGCATTCGGCGTCGAAGAACTGACCCGCGTGCTGAAGGGACTGACTGGAGAATGAGCGAGAAAGCAAGCGTCGACGCCGAGCTGTTGGCCTCCTTCGCCGAGGAGGCTCGGCGCCGCTGCGACGTGATCGCCGCCGGCCTGGCGACCGAGACCACCGACTTCGAGACGATGCGGATCGAGGCGCACGCCCTCCGCGGCGCGGCGGGCGTCGTCGGCCTGCGCCGCCTAGCCGAGCTGGCCGGCCTGATGGAATCCGACCTCGCCGAAGCGAAGAAGACCGGCAGCATCCGCGGTGGCCGCTCCCACCAGATAGCCGATGCCGCCAAAGCCCTGGCCGAAGGCGCCGTAGCCGCCTCCAAGGGCGAGGAAGAGCCCCCCGACGTGGGCCGCTCATTGGCCCAACTTTTCAGCGCATAGCGCGCTAGCGCTGCACCAGCCAACGGGGCGGTAGCTCAGTTGGTTAGAGCAGCGGACTCATAATCCGTCGGTCGAAGGTTCGAGTCCTTCCCGCCCCATAGAAAAACCCTCTAAATAAGCATATTCTGCAAGTGCGGATTTGGGACTATCTAGAAACTTTGTCCCGAATTTGTCCCGGCGACGAGCTACAATCGGTGGCAGATGCGCCCTCCGCAACCCCGCCCAATCTCCGGACACGTCTTCAAACGCAAGGGAAAACGCGGCGGCGTCTGGTACGCGAAGTACCGGCTGCCGGACGGCCGGCAGCAGCAGAAACGGCTCGGGCCGGCCTGGACTGAGAAGACCGCGCCGCCCGACGGCTACTTCACCAAGGCAAAGGCGGCGGCCCATCTGGACCAGCTGCTGGCGAAGGCCCGCCAGGGAACGCTGGCCGGAATGGTGCAAACCGGCAAGACCTTCCGCGACGCCGCGGAGGAGTGGCTCGCCTACTGCGAGAACGTCCGCGACTGCAAGGCCTCGACGCTGCGCGACTACGGCAACATGGTCCGCGTCCTCGTCCGCGAGTTCGGCGACCGCAAGGTCGAGGGGATCACCTCGGAGGACATTGAGCTCTGGGTGAGCGGCTACGGGGGCTCCAACCGGACCCGCCAGAAGTACCTCGTCTGCCTTGGCTCGATCTTCAAGCGGGCGATGAAGGTCTACGGGCTGCCGCGCAACCCGGCTGATGTCGTCGAGCGACCGCGCGTGCGCCGCGCGGCGAAGATCGACGTGCTGCGTCCCGAGGAGGTTCTGGCGCTCGTCAGGGCGGCCGAGGAGGGCCGTCACCGCAAGCCGCCCGAATATCCGATCGGGCCAAGGGGGGAAGCGGAGCTGCGTCGCCAGGACGAACAGGATGCCGCGATCTTCCACACCGCCGCATTCGCTGGCCTGCGGATGGGGGAGATTCTGGCGCTGCGCTGGCGCGACATCGACTTCGGCCGCCGCACCATCCACGTTCGCGAGAACTGGACCCGCGGCGAAACGACGACCCCCAAGAGCGGCACCGAACGCGCCGTCCCGATGGCCGAGGAGGTCGCCAAGCGGCTGGCAAAGATCGGCCAGCGCCAGCACTTCACCGCCGACGGCGACCTCGTCTTCTGCACCAGCGGAGGCCGCCACCTCGGCTACAAGTCCCTGAAGGAGCGCTACCGCGGCGCCCTGAAGGCAGCAGGCTTGCAGGAGGACTTTCGCTTCCACAACCTGCGCCACACCTTCGGCAGCACCGTGATCCGCCACGCCGACTCGCGCGAGGTCATGGAGTGGATGGGTCACGCGGACCTGACGACGACCAGGCGCTATCTCGCCTTCGTGGACCGCGAGGACGCCGCGAAGCGAGTCTCGGAGGCGTTCAGGTTGGAGGAACCGCAAGGGTCGCCGGCAGCGGCTCCTGCGCCTTGACGCCGATCTATCGGCGGCGTCGCGTCCCATAGGTGTTTTCGGCGATCCAGCTCCCCAGATCGGAGCGGGTGAACCTCAGTCCGCGATCACCAATCCGAACATGCGGCAGACCTCGCGAGCGGACGAGCTCGTAGAGCGTGCTTCGAGGGACGTGCAAGAACTGCGCCGCTTCGTCGGCGGTCATCAGGGACTCGGTGGGGATCGGCGTGTCGGGCATCGGCCTCCGCCCCTGTTGTCCACTGAGAGCGCCCATCGCATCGGGTACGTCCGAAAAGATGCCGTGACGCCCCCCAGGGTTTGCCGTGCGTGCCACCAGGCAAGGAGGAGCCAGGGCGTCAGGGGCCGCTGCGGCCCTCGGATTCCCGCTGCCTGACTTCCTATCCTCGTTTCAATGCGTGACCTCGAAGCGTTCAACGAAACCGCATTCGCCCAACGGCTGATCCAGATCGAACTCGGCCTAGCCGAGTGGCCGGTGCCTGACGCGAAGCGCCACCACTTCATCCCGCAGTTCATGCTGAACCGGTTCGGCACGAAGCGGATCTGCCAGCTTGAGAAGGCAACCGGGAAGCCGCAGTCGATCCTTGTGGCCGAGGCGGCCTCCCGGCGTCACCTCTACCGGTTCGAAGACGACAAAGGGAACAAGTCGAGCGTCGTCGAGGGGATTTTCGCCATGGTCGAGGAGGAGGCGGCGCCCGCCCTACTTCGCCTCGAAGAAGATGGCGAGGTCTCCGATCACGAACGCGCGGCGATCGCCCTCTTCCTCTCCTATCTATGGGCGAGGACTCCGGCAGCACGAAAGCGGGCGGAAGCGATTGGTGAGGAGATTCGCCTTGGATTCGCCGCCACCCAGCTAAGCGATCCCGAGGATTTCAAGCGCAGGATGTCGGAGCTGAAGAAGACCCCGGACGAACTCGAGGAGCTTCGGCAGCGGATGCTGGGGCAGATGCGTGACGGGGAAGTCCGTTCACGGGATCCCGACGGCGGCCCGACCACCAGCATGCTTCTACAGTCAGCCCACGAGCTGGCGATGGAGATGTTCGCGGGCACCAAATGGACGCTGCTGCGATCACGCACCCATAAGTTCGTCACCTCCGACCGCGGGACCGTCTCCTTCGACCCTTCTCCAGCTCATCCCTGGGCGGCAGCCGCCGTGCTCAGCTCGCCCAATGCAGAAACGTTCTTCCCGATCAGCGCAAACCACTGTCTCCGGATAAGCCCCGGCGACCCGGAGCTGAAGACGGTCAAAGCCTCCCCCTCGCATGTCATCGGGATCAACCTTCGCATCTACGGATGGGCCGACCGGTACATCTACGGCGGTTCACAGAACGATGTCTGCGCCGTTCGGCGGGCACTGAAGACCCCCAAACGGAAATACGCCCTGCCGCCTACGCCGGCGCGGTTCACGACCCTTCTTCAGCGTGACCCCGATGACGACCGGCTCGCGCAATCCCATCTCGCCCGTGGCTGGCCGGCCTACCTGACGGCCCTGGACGAAAACGGCATGCCCGAGCAGCTCGACTACATGGTGGTGGGCGAGGATGGGACCGCCGTCGAGATAGGCATCTCAAGCGAGAAGCTCGTCGAGGAACGAGCCCGCAAGGCGGGTGGCTACACCGAGGGAGAGCCGATGCCCGGTGGTGTGAACATCAAATCAGTCTCGCCCCTCTCCGTCCTCCCGACCAGAAGCTAGGTCCCCGGTCGCCATCACGACGGCGCCGCGATTCGCGTGTAGCCGCAATCTCCAGTCCGCACTATCCCCGAGCTCAACTCAAAGCACAGAGCCAAAGCAAAGAGCAAGAGCAAGAGCCAGAAACCCCAAGTCAAGAACCAAGAAAGCCAGGCAGCCAGCAGGCAAAGAGCCAGCCAGAAGGCAGCTAGACAGCAACAACAAAAGAGAAAAAGCACCATCCCCCACGCCACATCACTTCGTTAGAGATCGGGGCAAACCGCCCTCCCGCTGGACAGGGGAAGTGATGCTGTCCATCGGAAAGCTCGGGCGCGGCCAGGAGCGCTACTACCTCGACAAGGTCGCCGAAGGCGCCGAGGACTACTACGCCGGCGAGGGCGAGGCGCCCGGCGAGTGGCTCGGCGATGCCGCCCGCGACCTCGGCCTGGAAGGCGAGGTCGGCCCCGAGCAGCTGACGGCGATGCTGACCGGGCGCAACCCCCTCGACGGTGAGCCCCTGCTCTCGATGCGAGGGGTCCGCGGCGATGGCCCGGTCCCCGGCTTCGACCTCACCTTCTCAGCCCCCAAGTCTGTCTCCCTGCTCTGGGGGCTCGGCGGACCCGTGGCTGCCCTCGAAGTCCAAGCCGCCCACCGCGAAGCAGTCCAAGCCGCCCTCAACTACATGCAGCGAAACGCCTGCTGGACAAGGCGCGGCGCCGGCGGAGCGGAGTTCGTAGAAGGCAACGGCTTCCTCGCCGCCGCCTACCGCCACCGCTCCTCTCGAAACGGCGACCCCCAGCTCCACACCCACGTCCTCATCGCCAACGCGACCCAGGGGCCGGACGGCCGCTGGACCCGCCTCTACCACCCGGCAATCTACGACCACGCCACAACTGCCAGCTACATCTACGAGGCCCACCTGCGCCACGAGCTGAGCCAGCGTCTCGGCGTGCGCTGGCAGGAGGTCCGCAAGGGCATCGCCGAGCTCGAGGGCTTCGCCGACGAGCACCTGCGGGCCTTCTCGACGCGCCGCGCCGAAATCCTCGAGGCGGCCGGTCCAGACGCCTCCGCGCGTTCGATGCAGGTCGCCACTCTCGCCACCCGCAAGCCGAAGGAGGCCGACATCGGCCGCGGCGAGCTGCTTGAGCGCTGGCGCTCCCACGCTGATGAGATCGGCCTCGACCGCGACACGATCGAGCGGACCTTCGACCCGGAGTTGCGCCTGAGGCTCGGCGCCGCCGAGGCCCGCACGGTCTCTACCTGGCAGGTAGACCGTGCGGTCTCGGCGGCTGCGTCCCATTTCGACCGTCGCGATGCGATCCAGGCCGTTGCCGGGTTGCTGCCACAGGGAGCGCCGGGAGCGGAGGTCGAGCAGCTGGCCGACGCCTACCTCGCCTCCGAGGCGGTGATTCAGATCGCCGAGTCCGCCAAGGGTCCCCGCTTCACCACCAAGCGCATCTGGCAGCTTGAGCGTGAGGCGCTGGCCGCGGTCGAGCGGATGAAGATCCAGGGTTCGCATCCGGCCGGTGAGCTGATCGCGGCCCGGGTGATCCACGCCCGCCCAACCCTGAAGAGCGACCAGCGCGAGATGGTCCGCCGCCTGCTCACCGACTCTGAGGGGGTCGCCGTCGTGATCGGCGAGGCGGGAACCGGCAAGACCTTCGCGATCGTCGCCGCGGCCGAGGGCTGGGCACAGGCGGGTATCGAGCTGCGCGCCGCGGCGCCGACTTGGCGGGCGGCGAACGTGATGCGCGACGAGGGCTTGCCGGCAACTGCCGTCGCCAGCTTGCTCGTCGAGCTCGACCGCCCCGAGCATGAGGGCGGCGAGGGACTGGCGCCGGGATCGGTACTGCTGATCGACGAGGCGGGGATGGTGGACTCGGCGACCCTGGCCCGCTTGGTCTCCCATGCCGAGAGAGCCGAGGCGAAGCTCGTCCTGGTCGGTGACCCCGAGCAGCTGGGGGAGATCGAGGCGGGCGGGTTGTTCCGCGCTGTTGCAGATCGGACCGAGCCGACCCACCTCGACGAGGTGATCCGCCATGAGCACGAGCTCGACCGCGAAGCGGCGAAGCGGATTCGCGAGGGTGAGGGCCGCGAGGCGCTGCGCCTCTACCGCTCCTCGGAGCGGGTGACGATCGCCCCCGACGCCGAGGTCCGCCGCGAGGCGATGGTTCGCGACTGGCACGAATCCTACGACCGCGGCGAAGACGCGGTGATGATCGCCAAGCGAAACGCAGAGGTCGAGAAGCTGAACGCGATGGCGCGCGAGGTCCGCAAACAGACCGGCAAGCTCGGCGCCGAGGAGATCGAAGTCGGCGAGGCCCGCTTCGCCGCTGGCGATCAGGTCATCACCCGCGTCAACGACCGGCAGGCAGACATCTACAACCGCGAGCGCTGGCGGATCGCCGAGGTCGACGCCGAGCAGAGGCGCGTCGTGCTCGAAGGCGTCGACCAAACGAAGCGGGTAGAGATCGGAGTTGAGTACCTGGGCTGGACCAACCCGCACTCCGAAGCCCCGGCACTGGAACACGCCTACGCCGTGACGACCTACTCGGCCCAGGGCTCCACCGTCGACCGCGCCTACGTCATGGCCGATCCCTCGATGGACAAGCAGGAGCTCTACGTCGCCGCCTCGCGCAGCCGTGAGGAGACCTGGCTCTACGCGACCCCGGAGGTCCAGGCCCACCGCGAGGAGATCGCGCCGCGCTCTCCCTACGTGCGCGAGGGCATCCCCCACATCGCCGAAGCCGCCGAGCGCGACCGCGCCCAACTCGCCGCCCACGACGTGGCGCAGCTTGAGGCGCTGCCCCCTGGCGAGCTGATCGAGCGGCGCGACGGGATCCGCTCACAGGCCCGACAGGAGCGAACCAACGAGGCCGAGCGGGCAGAGCTAGAGAAGCGGATCGAGCGGGTGGGCGAATTCCTCGGCGGCATCGAAGCCCAACGTGAGCGGACCAAAGAGCTGCCGCGCAAGCCGCGACGCTCCGAGCGCGAGCGGATCGACCGCACCGAGGCGCGGAGCGAAGAGCAGCTCGCTCAGATGGAGGCGCAGCTTCGACGGATGCCGCCAGTCGAGCACCAGGCCCGTCAAGAGCTGGCGGTTGCCGAGCAGATCCTCGACGAACGCCTACAAGCCGCCGTCCTCGCCGTCCGCCTCGCTCCGCCCGCCTACATCAAGAAGGAACTAGGGGAGAGGCCGAGCGACCCGGCGAAGCGGAAAGCGTGGGATCGCGGCGTGGTCGAGATCGAGGGCTACCGCCAGCGTCACGGCGTCAAGGACCCGAACAGGGCGCTCGGGCGGGAGGGTGAACAGACGGCGCAGCGGGCTGCGCTGCGGCGAATCCAGGAGACTCAGCGAGTTCTTGGGCTGGGACCGCATGCACCCCGCGAGCGCGACCTTGGGCGGTCGCTGGGGATCGGACGGTAGTCCGGTCGATCCGTCAGAGGTCTTTTGGTTGCCCAGGATTGTGCGGGGAGCGACAATCCTTACGATCCCGTTCCCCTATTTTGCGAATCCGCGCGCCACACGTGTCCGGGGACGCCCCTAGAGTGGGCACCGTGAATGCAGCAGAGCAACGTCGCGAGGAAGGGCACTTCCGCAAGGTAGAGGGCGCGATGCTCTACATCGAGGACGCCGCCCGCCGCCTGGACGAAACGGCCCAGGAGCTGAAGAAGGACGGGGCGCCGGCGTACCTGATCGCGGCCCTGGAGACCGCCGCCGGTGCGGCACGAGCCGATCACGCGCGATTGATGAAGTCGGTCTACTGGCGAGCGCCCTCCAGCGACCAGGGCGAGCTGATCGCGGCCGGCGACGAGCAGCAGCGCCTCGCGTCCTAATCGGCCCCGGATGCCCCTCAGCGGCGAGGAGATCAGGGCCAACCTGACGCGATTCGTCGCGCACTGGAGCGTGCGGGATGGATATGAGCGCGGCGAGGCCCAGACTTTCCTCACTGAGCTCTTCGATTGCTACGGAAAGCGGCTCTCCGATGTCGCCGAGTTCGAGCGCTTTCAGGCCGGGGGCTTCATCGACCTGATCTGGCCCCGTGTCTGCATCGTCGAGATGAAGTCGGCGAGCGAGGCGGGGCGGCTTGCAAAGCATCGCGAGCAGGCGCTCAACTACTGGCGCGAGGCCGCCGACGCAGAGAAGGGGATACCCGCACCCGAGTACGTGGTGCTCTGCGCCTTCAAGCGCTTCGAGGTCTGGGAGCCGGGCCGGTTCCCGAAAGCGCCGCGGGTCAAGTTCGACCTCGACGAGTTGCCCGACCGCTACACCTCGCTGCTCTTCCTGACCGGCGGCGAACCGGTATTCAACGTCCGCCAGGAGGGCGTAACGCTCGAAGCGGTCGGCAAGCTGGCCGACCTCTTTCAGCAGATCGAGCAGCGCTGCGAGGGCGACCCGCAGTCCCGGCGGCGCTTCATCTTGCAGACGGTGTGGTGCATGTTCGCCGAGGACCTGGGCCAGATCCCCGGGCAGGGGTTCACCCGCGTCGTCGACGACCTGATTGCCAACCCGCGCCGCTCAAGCGCAGATGACCTGGGGCGGCTGTTCGAGTACCTCGATGATCCGAGTCCCGAGCGCCCGACGCACGGGCTCTACGCCGGGGTGCCCTACGCCAACGGGTCGCTGTTCGCGGAGCCGGGCCGCATCGATTTGACGCCAGAGGAGCTCGCCTTGCTCCGTGAAGTCAGCGCCTCGAATTGGCACGAGGTCCAGCCCTCGATCTTCGGCTCGCTTCTTCAGGGGGTATTCGGGCACGAGAAGCAGTGGCGGCTCGGCGCCCACTACACGCATGAGTCGGAGATCCAGAAGATCGTGGTGCCGACGATCCTCGAGCCGTGGACGGAGCGGATCGAAGCGCTGTCAAGCCACAAGGAGGCAAAACAGGCGCAGGCCGATCTGCTCAACTACATCGTGCTCGACCCCGCCTGCGGCTCGGGCAACTTCCTCTACGTCGCCTATCGGGAGCTGCGCCGGGTCGAGGCGAAGCTGGCCGCCCGCGCGGCTGAGCTGGCGCTGGCCGAGGGCCGACCGGCCCAGGAAGGGCTCAGCGCCTTCTTCCCGCTCCAGAATATGCGCGGCATCGAGATCGAGCAGTTCGGCGTCGACCTGGCGCGGGTGACCCTGTGGATGGGACACAAGCTGGCGGTCGAGGAGCTCGACCTCGACGAGAGCACGTTGCCGCTCGCCGATCTCTCCGGAATCCGCCGCGCCGACGCACTGCGCGCCGAGTGGGGTGAGGCAAACGCGATCATCGGCAACCCGCCCTACCACGGGTCCCAGAATCTGCGCCGGATTCTGGACGAGGACTACGTGGAGTGGCTCAAGGACCACTTTCATGCCGGTCTCAAGGATCTATGCGTCTACTGGTTTCGCCGCGCGGCGGAGCAGATGCGCCCCGGCGACCGCGCCGGCCTCGTCGGGACGAACTCGATCAGCCAGAACCGGGCGCGCGGGGCGAGCCTCAACTGCGTGATCGAGAAGGGCGGCGTGATCACCGACGCCGTCTCGCGCCAGAAGTGGCCGGGAGAGGCGGTGGTCAACGTCAGCATCGTCAACTGGGTGCAGCAGCCGAGCGAGCCGCCGCAGCACTTCCTGCTCGATGGAGAGCCGGTTGAAGGCATCAACACCCGTCTGAGAGAGTCGAAGCTGGCGATTGAGGAGTACGAGCCGCTGTCGGCGAACCTCGGCCGCTCCTTCCAAGGCCCGATCCCGGCCGGGAGCTTCTACTTGGAGCCCGAAGAGGCCAAAGAGATCCTCGCTCGCGACGACGCGAACTACACCAAGGTCGTGCGGCCCTACCTGATCGGCGACGACATCACCGAGGAGCCTGAGCAGCAACCGCGGCGCTTCATCATCGACTTCGCGTTTATGGCGCTGGAGGAAGCGATGAAGTATCCAGCGGCGTTGGAGGTGGTGCGCGAACGAGTCAAACCCGAACGTGATGAGAATCGAGACAAAGGGTTTCGGGAACATTGGTGGCGGTTTGGTCGCCCGCGGGGGGAGATGCGAGAGGCGATTGAACCTCTGTCCCGCTACATCGCAGGAAACCGAATCGGCAAGCGCTTTCTCTTCTGCTGGGCGGATGCCTTGGTTTGCCCCAGCGATCTGACCATCGTCTTCGCCTTCGACGACGACTATTCGATCGGGGTCCTTATGTCCTCGATTCACGGAGCCTGGGCACACTCGGAGTCATCGACCCTTGAGGATCGCCCGCGCTATACGCCGACCTCATGCTTCGAGACCTTCCCCTGGCCGCAGCCCAACCAAGGTGTCCGTGACGAGATCGGCGAGATCGCCAAGCGCCTGATCGAACGGCGCCAGGCGATCTGCGTCCAGAACGAGATCGGCCTGACCGACCTTTACAACCAAGTTGACGAGGGCGCTTGGTCGGAGGTCTCAGACCTCCACCGCCAGCTCGATGAAGCCGTAGCCCGTGCCTACAGCTGGAAACCAGGCATCGCCCGCGACCCGCTGGAGATCAAGGCACGCCTTGCGAAGCTCCACGCGAACGTCATCGCCGGTGCCTCCTACGTGCCTTTTCCCGCTCTGGAAGAGCAGTAGCTCTCCAGACGGTTCGGTTGCCAAGTCGGGGTATCGATGTGGCGACGGATAGCGTCTCGGTTCGTGAGCCGAGCTGCCGCCACCTCGAAGTCAGCGCCATCCTTCGAGACGGAGGCGCAGATGCTGCCCGTCCTGCACGACCTGGTGAGAACTCGGTGGACCAAGAGGTCCCCGGCTCACACTTGGCTGCTCCTCGAAGAGCAGCAGCTGCACTCGCGAATCGCCGACCTCGCCGTCGTTCGCCTCAATATCGCGGCGATGCGCGCCCGCGCCAAAGCGGACCTCCTACGCCCGTTGAGCCTCCGGGAGCTGCGGGCGCTCCACGCCCTGCGGCCCGATCGGGGGGCGAGCGCCGAGCTTGTCGCCAGGCAAATGCGGAGCTCGCGGCAACGAGCCACCGAAGTCCTTCGCGACCTGAGCGCCGACGGCTTCATCGTTCGCGAACCAACCGGCACATTTCGTCGCCTCGCCCCGATCGCCTCACTTGCCCAGAGGATCATCACGATCGAGGCAAAGCGCGACGACCCAAGGAGCGCTCTGCGCCAGGCCAGGGCCCATCGCGCCTGGAACGATGAGACTTTTGTCGCCTTTGACGCCGCTTACGCGGCCCGCTTCCGACGCATGGACAGGGACTGGCGCCAGCTGGGGATCGGGCTGATCGAGCTGAGGCCCGACTCCTGGCGACTGATCTTCCGCAGCCGTCCCCATCGCCGGGCGAATCGGCTTGAGTCGGCCCTCGTCGGCGAGCGCGCGCTGGCCCGGGTTCTGGGGCTGGCGATCGAGAATCGTCCCGAGCGAAGGCTCCCCCACGGGCACCGCCTCTCCAGCGAGTCCGAGCCGATTGTGCTGGGCGCGAAATCGCGCTGGGTCAAGAGTTTGCGCAAGCGAGCGAGCGCCTAGGACAGCAGGTCGTTCCAGATCGAAAGGTGCGACGCGACCGAGCGGTCGTCTAGCTCCGCGTTGTCTTCGACCTCCTCGGCAAACGCGACCGCCTCCTCAACTCGATCGGACACCACTTCTGCAGGATCGCTATCGGTCAGCTCGGCCCCGAGGCTGGAACACCACCAGAGAAAATGTCTCCCGGCGCGCCTAACGTCGAAGCCGGCGCCTGTCTCTGGCAAGTCCCCCTCGCAGTAGGGGCAGTCACACGGTTCGAAGTCATCGACGGCCGCGACGTCCTCCATCTCCTCGGACTGGACGAATCCGAGCATTTGCGGGACGAAATACCAGTGCAGAGGCGGGAAACCTCCGCCTCCGCCCGCGGGCGCGGAGTTCCGCTGCATCGAGCCCTGCATGCCGGCCCCAAAAGATCGGGCTCCGAAGGCGGTCATGAACCACCCGGTCAGCCCGCTTTGCGGGAGCGCCACCGGCCGCTCGTTGGCCTCCAGAGCGACGACGACGTTGCGTAGGCCTTCGAGCGCCGCCGGTTGCTGGTACTGCTTGTAGCCTGGGGGAGGGCTCATGCGCATGCGTAGGTAGACGGGCAGCTCTGGACCCTCGACCAGCTCGTTGACAAAGTCGTTTCGGGCTTCGCCATTGGCAAAGACGCCCTCTGTCGCCTCGACGCCCATCAGCAGTTTCTCCCCGTCGACCAACTCTTCGGCGGCGCTCGCGAAGCCGACGGTCGCCGCAAGCTCGTGCTCGGTCTGGCTCAGGCCGTGAAGGAGCCACGGGGAGATCAGAGCCGTTGCCCCAACTTGGCGCTGGGCCTCTAGCATCTGCTCGACGAAGCGCTCGACGTTCGCCGCCGGATCGCTCTCGGCGAGGTAGGAGAAATCCACGCGGCCGGGGCCGCGTTCATCAAAGGGCCGATCCATTCGCCCGCATTCGGGATCACCGAGCAGGAAGTCGACCGACGGGTTCCATTTCGGGCCGTACTCCTGCCAGTAGGTCAGCCGCTGGCGAGGAATGTGAATCGTTCCGCCGACCCGCGAATCCGGCTGGGCGGCGGCGAGCTCTTCGAGGAACTCGGTCGTGTCCGCCCCCGCCTCGGTGCCGGGATGAAACTGGAATCCGTGCGCGATGTCGGGCATTAGCGGCCCTCCAGGTCGCGCATCGCCCTCCCCGGGCTCAGGCGCTGATGCGGCTCGGCGGAGAGGATCCTCAAGACGACCTCGGCGACGTCATCAGGCCACTCGCCGTTCTCGCGCGGATCGGCCGGTGGTCCTGCCGCGATCCGCTCGAAGAGCCCCTGAACCGTCTCTGCGCCCTCGACGGCGAAGGGATGCGAGCCCGTCCCCCCCTCGTAGACGACCAGCCCGATCGCAAAGAGGTCGCTGCGGGTACGGGCCGGCCGGCCGCGCAGCTGCTCGGGAGCCATGTAGCGGGGCGTTCCGATCATTTGGCCGAGCACCGTGTGGGAGGACATGTCAAGCACCTTCGCGAGGCCGAAGTCCAGCAGTACAGGATTTCCCCAGTCACGACCCCGAAGGGCGACGTTCGCCGGCTTGATGTCGCGGTGGATGATTCCCAAATCGTGGATCTCCTCGATCCCGGCGAGAAGCCCGGTGAGCATCTCCCGCAGCTGATCACCGGCCGCCAGGCGACCTTCCTCGAGGTTGGCCTCGACCGAGCCGCCATCTATGAACTCGCATTCGAGGTAGTGCAACTTGTTGTCGTTCGCCTCGAAACTGCCCGCCCCGAGGAAGCCGACGACATTCGGGTGATCGACGCCTTCAAGCGAGGCCAGCTCCCTGGCCCAGAGGTAGTCCGGCATCTCAAGCTGGTGGATCACCTTGATCGCTCGCTCATCGTCACCCCGAACCGCCCGGTAGGTGGTTCCGTAGGTGCCTTTCCCGAGAAACTCGAGCTCATCAAAGGCGCCGAGACCCTCGGTGATGAGCGTTGGCGTGATCTCTACCGTCGCCATGCGAACTCCGTGGCGGCAATCTGATGCGTCGGCATTTGGCCTCCCAGCCGTGAAGAAACAGTAGGAAAAACCCTATCGCTCTGCGACCCGGTCGAGTGGTCGAGTAGATGTTCTGGTACTCAAGAAGATGCACCTGGGCCGCGGATTGATGAGAGCTCAGGCTTCGAGGGCTGGCGTTGGGGTTAGTGGAGGAATCAACGAGGTGATCGCCAAACTTTGTCCCGAAGTTTGTCCCCGACTCCACCGAACTCCGCAAAACTCCCCATATTCCCATCGCTCTAACATGCTAAATTTGGCTTGCTAGAGCCGTTTGCGGGCGACTCATAATCCGTCGGTCGAAGGTTCGAGTCCTTCCCGCCCCATGACGGCGACTCGTTTCGTTGCAGAGTGGCGCGACAACCGTGCGACTCTGCGCACCACGTGCGCGTTTGATTCTCCTAGCGTCGTGCCCGATGCCTGGATCGCCGCTCATCACCCTGCTTCCAAGAGTCGAAGACCCAATTCCCGACACGATCGGCGTAGGCATCATCTTCGGCACGGCTGGGGCGGGAGGTGTCGTCATGCTCGTACTTGGATCGGTGCTTGGGCGGTCTGCGGATGAAATCGACACCTGGGCTCGCCGCGGTGTCAGCGCGGGATTCGCGATTGGCGCACTCTTCTACATGGCCGCGCTGGTCGGGCAGGTACTATGAAGACAATGCACCGCAATTCGCCACTCGGACTCGCAATCGGATCAGCCCTTACGGCCGCGTTTGCGCTGGCACTGACTGCGCTGACGGATACTGGTGCCGGTGGCGCATATGCATTCCTCTTCCTCGGCGTGTTTATATTCATGGTCTTCCTGATCTGGCCTGAACGCACTCGTCCCCTTCGCGGCGGGAGCCGCCAATCAGAACGACGCTCGCCGACACGGCGCGAACCGCTGTAGCAGGACGCCTGTTCGTCGTTCCGTCTTCGCTGAACTCGATCGCCAATCGCTCGGCCGTGGGTGGTCGCTCTGGTACTCCGGCGCCCCAGGCCGGCCAGGTAGCTGCGCACCTGCTCGTAGAGCGTGTCGCGCTGGATTGAGCCAACTGCGTGAAGATCTGGCCGGGTATTTGTGCGATGAATGCGCGATGCGGCTCGGCCGCCGCACTGAGGTTTTCGAGGCCGTGAAATTTTATCCCGAAATTTGTCCCGGATTCCCCCGAACTCCTCGGACTGAGCGTCCGCTTCTGCCAACCCAAGCGGCCCGGACCTGGCCCTCCGGTTGCCCTTGAGGTATAGATAGCCTGGCTAAATGACGCACCGCCGCCTTGCAGGTCTCCTTGGTGTCCTCGTGATCTGCGGCGCATTGTTCTCCGTTGCTGTTGCGACTGGGAGCGGAAAGAGGGCAAGCGGGACAGATGGCGTTCGCCCGACGATCTTTAGGGCATCTCGGCCCGGGCTCAACGTGAAGCTTTGGGTGGGGAGCAACCGCATCATCGGATATGACCTTTCATCAAGGGTCAAGTGCGAAGGCGGTTCCGAAGAACAGGGGTCGGGCACCATCGCGGAGGGCGCCAATATCCGCATCCGGCGACGCGGAAGCTTCAGATACTCAGAATTGGAATCCTACGAAGACGACGGCTCCTACTTCACCGGACTGGAAGGCAAAGTGCACCAAGACACCGTGAGGGGCTTCTATCGGGCATGGGAAGAACGGAGTGGAGAAGAAGGAGAATTTCCCCCGAAATGCGGGACGTTGTCCCCCCGCGGTCTGCCCATCCACTTTGTGGCGCGTCGGGTTTCAGGGCCGCCCTGGAGGCAATAGCTCAAAGACCGACCGGCCGTGCGGGGGCGACACGTCCCGCATTTCGCGCCGGGGGCTTTGAAAGCCTCTGTCTGTGGTCCCGACAGAGCGAGAGATCTTCATCGATGTGGAGCCGGATATCCGCATCCGGTATCGGCGCAGCGAGCCTCCGCCGCCGGTGTCTTACGCGATCGTGCTGGAGAGCCTTGAAGACGGCGAGTGGACGACTGTGCGCCTTTGGGACAACGCCGACGTGGTCGACGAGCACCACGAGCACGAGTACACGCGGGCTCGCGGAAAGCAGGCGCCGGCAATCCTGGAGTTCAGCTCCTCCAACGAGGCGATGGCGGCGGCAATCAGGAAGGCCAAGGCGGAGGCTCCGGAGATCGTGAGACAATGGCGGGAGTCATGAGTCACGACGCGAACATCGATCCCGCGACTGAGAGGGTTCTAGCTGGCATCGAAGATGAAGACATGGCCGCTCGCTATCCCAATCGAGCGCACTTCATCTCAGCCGACAATCCCCATCAAGGGGAGATGGCGACCCGTGCGTTGTTCGAGGGCGATCCCGTCGTGATCGTCTACGCCGACGGACACGAGCTGCTCGTTCAGCCTGAGCAGCCGCATGGCTTCGCGCGCTGGTCGCGCGCCGCGGCCGCCCTCCTGCTTCGCTTCAAGCGACTCGACCAAGGGACTTTGCAGCTGCCGCCCCGCGCTCACATCGAGGCGCGCGACTCGGGCGGCCATCCAATCGCCGCGTAGTTCACCGAAGAGGGCGGAGAAAGTCTTCAGCACACCGTCGCCGAGAGGACGCCGAGTTAGCTTGCTCTGAAAGGGTCGAAACTTGGTCCCGAAATTGGTCCCCGCCGAACTCCTTGGACACAATTTGTTCTATCGGGCCAGATTCGCCTCTATAGACAGCTTCCGGCGCGACTCATAATCCGTCGGTCGAAGGTTCGAGTCCTTCCCGCCCCATGATGGCGACTCGTTTTGTCACAGGGCTTCGCGACAACCGCGTGGCTCTGCGCACCATACGCGCGCCCCGGCCTCCTAGCGTCTTCGGGGATGCCCTTCATGCTGCTGATCGCGATCTTGCCTCGGGTGGAGGATCCGATTCCCGACACAATCGGAGTCGGGGCCTTGTTCAGTGCCGCGGGGGCCGGGGGAGTTCTTGCGGTAGTGGCTGGGTCGATGCTTGGGATCTCGGATGGGCAGCAGAATCGGTGGGCTCGCATGGGCGTCAGCCTTGGTTTCGTAGCGGGCGCCGTCGTCTATGCGATCGCGCTGGTCGGCCAGCTACTATGAAGACAATGCACCGCACATCAAAAGCTGGCTTGGTGATTGGCGTATTCATCCTCGCCTTCGGTGCCATCGCATTGGCTGCGCTCACGCGCACCGGGGCGGGTGGGACCTACCTCTTCTTGTTTGTTGGGATGTTCGCTTACATGGTTTTCCTCATGTGGCCAGAACGCACTCGGTTCCGTAGTCGGCCGATCGGAAGGCCGGTGCGGCGCCTGGGGATCGGCCGCCAGCCGAAATAAGGCCCGTTTGAGACCGACCTCGGGACACTTCAGGGCTTGCTGACACATCGCGGAACCAGGCCGGGTGGTCGGGTGCCGCCGAAATTCGCTGCGTCAGCGGGACCTTGCGACAGGCTCATGAATCGTCCGGCGATCGACCCGGGCCCCTGAGGCCGGCTCGAAGCGCCCGTACAGCACCTCAGGGTCGAGGTCCACTTCCCCTGGCCACTCAATAGTGCGCGTCTCGGGGTTGACGTGAACCTGGTCGAAGACCTCCCGGCGGTCTCGGATCGGGGCGAAAACACTTCCGGTGGCGATCAGGTCGCTCAGGTCGATCTCCTTGATCGCCCCGTCCGAGAAGGTCGCACGAATGCGGAGTCCCTCCAAGGGCTCGACTTCGATGACGCTGATGATTTCGCTCATTGCAGTGGCTCTATTGGCTCCGGCTTGTCATTGTTGACGGCTCGCTCCCAGTTGGCCTCGAGTTCGTCACGATGCTGCTCGACCCATTCTCGCACGAGCCGGAGCGCTCGGATGGATAGGGATCCCGCTAGCACCGCGCCGGTCGCGATCTCGATCTTGGCCGATTCGCCGCTGTCGGGCGTGGAAATGGGGCGGTGGATGATCGCCGAAGTACATCTCGATCACGATTCCGAAGAAGCTGCTGATGCGCGGCATCGGGAAAGTCTCGCACCGTGGTGGATGGAGCCAGGTTTCGGTCTGAATCCACTGCGCCTTGCGCTTGGTCCCCTTCGGTCGTAGGGTCCATCCCGGTTATCGTGAGCCGACTCGGCCTCTCCTCAATTGATCGTCTCTCGGCGCTGCCTTCTGACCTGAATGAGGTGCTGCGGCTGATTCCTGAGATCGCGAGGCACACCGCCGCATTGCCCGAGGTTGCCCACTCGCTGAAGCGGGTCGCCGGGGACACCGAGGCGCTTCCCGGCATCCGCAAGGACATGGCGCAGGTTGCCGAGGTGACGAGCGTTCTCGGCGCGATGGACGGCAGGATGGCGGCCATCGAGGCGGCCATGCCGGTGCTGGTCGAGGTCCAACGTCATCTGGACAAGTTGCCGGAGACGATGGAATCGCTCAACGGGGGCCTGGACCGGCTCAGCGGACTGATGGAGCAGCTGCTGGCGGCGCTCGGCGGACTCAATCGGAGCATCGACACGCTTGAGGCCGGAGTGGAGCCGATGGGTCGCCTCGCCAGTCGGGTACCCGGCCAGAAGAAGAGCGCACCCGCGGACAAGTAGCCGGCCCGGCGCCGATGGCGGAGATGAAATTCGACAATGACGTGGCGTTTCCGCGCTTGAGCGAGCGGCAGCTTGCGGTGTTGGATGCGGCTGGGGAGCGGCGGGCGCTTGCCGAGGGTGAGGTCCTCTTTGGCTCCGGCGACCGCGACTCTGACTTCTTCGTCGTCCTTCGCGGGCAGGTTGCGATCGTCGACGCCTTCGGGACGCCGGCGGAGCGGGAGATGGGCGTTCACGGCGAGGGGCGTTTCGTTGGCGAGCTGAACCTGATGTCGGGCGAGCCCGCCTATCTCACCGCTCTCGTGCGCGAGGACGGCGAGGCGATCGTGCTGAGCCGCGAGGCGCTCGGGGCGCTGATCGGGCGCGACCAGCAGCTCGGCGACCTGATCCTCACCGCCTTCGTCGCTCGTCGCGCGATCCTCGTCGACGTCGGCAGCGGTGTGCGGCTGATCGGCTCGAGCCTCTCCGCCGAGAGCAGGCGGCTGCGCGAGTTCCTCACCCGCAATCGGGTCCCTCACATATTCGTCGACCTCGACGGGGACCGCGAGGCCGATCCGCTGCTGCGTGAGCTTCCCTTCGACCCGGAGGACCTGCCCCTGCTGGTCCGTGGATCGACCGTGCTTCACAACCCGACCAACGTCGAGGCGGCGACGGTGCTTAACCTCAGGGCCGAAGGGAAGACAGCGGAGCGCGCCTGGGACACGCTGGTCGTCGGCGCCGGCCCCGCCGGCCTCGGCGCCGCCGTCTACGCGGGCTCCGAGGGCCTCCAAACCGTGCTCGTCGACGCCGTGGCGCTGGGCGGACAGGCGAGTACCTCCTCGCGGATCGAGAACTACCTCGGCTTCCCCGCCGGACTCTCCGGCTCCGACCTGGCCGAGCGCGCCACGCTGCAGGCGCGGCGCTTCGGGGTCAAGACCGCAGTGCCCGAGCGGGCGCTCAGCCTGACTCCGGACGCCGGTACCTACGTGCTCGAGCTCGACAGCGGCGACCGGCTACGGGCGCGGACCGTCGTCCTGGCGACCGGCGCGAGCTACCGCCGTCTCGATGTCGAGCGGATGGCCGAGTTCGAGGGAGCCGGCGTCTACTACGCGGCCACCCAGATGGAGGCGCAGATGTGCCAGGGGGAGCCGGTCGCGGTCGTCGGCGGCGGCAACTCGGCCGGCCAGGCCGCGGTCTTCCTCGCCGGTAAGGTCAGCCGCGTCTCGCTGCTGCTTCGCGGCGCCGACCTCTCGGCGGGGATGTCCCGCTACCTGGTCGATCAGATCGAGCGCACCGCGAACATCGATGTCCTGCTTCGCACCGAGATCCGCGAGATGCACGGCGGCGACTCCCTTGAGGCGGTCACGCTGGAAGAGAACAGCTCGGGATCTGCCTCGCAGGTCGCCATCCGAGCCGTGTTCGTCTTCATCGGCGCGGACCCGTGCACCGACTGGCTCGACGGCGCCCTGGTCACCGACGACGACGGCTTCATCCTCACCGGTCGCGAGCTCCAGCTGGCCCATCTCGATCCGGCCGCGGACGGGCGCCAGCGCCCACCGGACCCGCTGGAGACCAGCCTGCCGGGCGTCTTCGCCGTCGGCGACGGCCGCTCGGGATCGATCAAGCGCGTCGCCTCGGCAGTGGGCGAGGGCGCGATGGCCGTCCGGCTGATCCACGAACACCTCGCGTCTGCGTTGGACGGGACTCGATAGTCCCGAAACTTGCATTACTCAATTAAGTCGATATATATTTTGGCCGCCTCCCACCAATGGAGCAGCCGACGCCAAAACAGCCACCGTTCTACGAGCAGCGCTGGTTCCAGGGCGCCGTCGCCTTGGTCGGCCTGCTCACTGCGATCTGGGCGCTGGTCGGAGCGCCGAAGCCGTGGAGCGTCGGCAAGGAACTGGTGACCACGAAGCTGCCGCTGAGCAACACCGAGATCGTCCTCGACACCTCGACGGCGATGGCAAAACCGTTCGGCAAGGAGACCAAGCTCGAAGCGGCGACCGACGCGATAGCGAAGTACACCGCCGCGGAAAGCAACACCGGGTTGGCTCTGCGCGAGACGGGCGGAGGGTGTTATGAAGACGGCACCGTGCAGGTTGGATTCGGTTCGGGCCATAACGACGACGTCCGCGAAGCGGTTGCGGAAGCGCGCCCGACTGGCGTTTCGAACGTGATCAGCACCGTACGGGGAGCGATCGCCGAATTCACCGGCGAACAGTTCCGCGGCCCGTCCTCGATGAGGAGGATCGTCGTCTTCATGGGCGGCGAAGACCACTGTGCGGAAGCCGCCGGCGAGGAAGTCAGGGACGCGCTCGACGGCATGGGCGTCGACACCACGTTTCGCATGTACGGGCTCGGCCTCTCTCGCAAGGAAGCCAAGAACATGAGCCACTTCATGGCGGACGTGAAGCACTACGCCAAGGTCGAGTTCTGGCCGGTCGAAAACGAGAAAGAACTCAACCACGCGGTCGCCCGGGAAACCGAACAGCTCGCCGCGGGGGAGGTCCCCACGGGCGAGAGCCTGGTCGCGACCGAAATCGAAGAAGAAGCCGAAGAATCGGCCGGGCCCCAGGGGGAGGGCATCGAAACCGCGGAAGGGGAAGAAGAAACGGATACCACGCCGGAAGAAGAAACGACCGAAGCGGAAGAAACGGAAGAAGAATCGAGCGAAGAAGCCGGCGAAGAATCGACGGAAGAAAACGAAGAATCGGCCGAAGAAGAACCGTCCACAGAACCCGCGTCGCCCTCGAGCTCGGAAGTCGGCGCCGTGCCCGGGCCGGCGCTCTACGCCGTGAGTCGCACCGGCAGCGTCTTCAGCTGGTTGAGGAAGGCCGACTCGGTGAACTTCGGCTTGCCCGCGAGGGACATGTTCGGGTAGCGGGCGAGGGTCTCCTCGAAGAGGATCTTCAGCTCGAGGCGGGCGAGGGCGGTGCCGAGGCAGAAGTGACGGCCGCCGGCACCGAAGGCCTGGTGCTCGGGGTTGCGCAGGACGTCGAAGCGGTCGGGGTCCTCGTAGCGCGTCTCGTCGCGGTTGGAGGAGGCGTACCACATGACCACCTTCTCGCCCTCCTTGATCTCCTGGCCGCCGAGCTCGGTGTCGCGGGTCGCGGTGCGGCGGAAGTGGGCGAAGGCGGGGAACATCCGCAGCGACTCCTCGACAGCGCCGGGGATCAGCGAGGGATCGTCGAGCAGCAGCCGCAGCTGCTCGGGGTCTTCGATCAGCGCCCGCATGCCGCTGCAGTAGGTCGCCTTGGTGCTGTCGTTGCCGGCGGCGACGAGGAGGAAGAAGCCCATCACGATCTCGTGCTCTGCCAGCTGCTCCCCGTCGACCTCGGCGTGGACGAGGACGCTGGTCAGGTCGTCGGTGGGGCTCTCGCGCCGCGCCGCGATCATCTCGCCGCAGCGGCTGAAGATCTCCGCCACGTTCTTTTGGATCGCGGCTTCGAGCCCCGCCGGGTCCATCGCGCCCTCGGGGTTGAGATCGGGGTCGCTGGCGCCCAGGGTCGAGTTCATCAGCTCGGCCCAGATCGCGTCGTCCTCGGGTGGGATCCCCATGAAGCTGCCGATCACCCGGGCGACGGCGGGCTGGGCGACGTCGGTGACGAGATCGCAGGTCTCCTGTCCCTCAACGCGATCCAGCGCGCCGATGACGATCTCGCGGATCCGCTCCTCGTGGGCGGCGATCCGCTTCGGCGTGAAACCGGCCTGGAACAGCGCCTTGATCCGGTCGTGCTTGGGCGGGTCCATGCCGATGAACATCGCCCGCGCCAGCTCGAGCGGGAAGACCTCGGTGACCAGGGTGACGCCGCCGAGTTCGGAGGAATAGGTCTGCCAGTCGCGGCTGACCTCGTGGACGTTGTCGGCCGTCGTCACCGACCAGTATCCGGCCGATGCCGGGAACTCGCTGATTTCCGGCGTCCAGTGGACCGGGCAGCCCTGGCGCATCCGCTTGAAGAGCGCGTGTGGCGGGCCGTCGGGCCAGTGCTCGCGCTCGGTCAGAAGCACGTCTTTGATGTCGCCGTCGGGCGAAGCGGTCGGCTCGGTCGGCATCGCGTCGGTGATCTTACTGGCTGGCTGGCCAGGACCGACTGGCCGGGCGCCGCCATCGATGCGAAGATCGCGCCATAAGCCCCCGAGCGATAGGAGTGAATGTGTCACGTAGAGACCACAGCCAGAGGAGCAGGCTTCTAACCCGGCTGCTGCCACTGGCGCTGGTGATTGGGATTGCGGGCGTGGCTGCGTCCGGCTGCGGTGGGAGCAGCGACAGCAGCAGCGCCTCCTCGGAAGCCCAGAAGGCGATCGAAAAGGGCTCCGAAGAAGCCCAGAAGGGCATCGAACAGGCCAAAGAAGAAGTCAGCAAGGGCTTCAACCAAGCCGAAAAGGCCGCCAAGGAAGGGGTCGAAGAGGGCAAGGGGCAGACCTCCCAGGGCATCGAAAAGGCCTCGAAGGAAGCGCAGCGGGGCATCGAAAAGGGCAAGGAAGAAGCGCAGAAGGGGATCGAAAAGGGCAAGGAAGAAGCCCAGCGGGGAATCGAAGAAGCCGAAAAGCAGGCAAACCAGAACGGCTACTGATCGAGGCGAGCTAGCCCCGGCGGCGGTTTGCTTCCGGGGCTAGCGGACCTTGCACTCGCGCGAGAGGCCCGTCGCCAGCCGCTGACCGTTGGCGAAGGAGAAGGTCGCTTTGGCGAGCTCGAAGACGCCGCCGGGGAATCCCGCCGGCGCCGCGCAGCTGGCGCTGAGGAAGCTGCGCTGCGCACCCCGATAGCGATAGGTGCGGCCGATCTTCATCGAGATTTCTGTCACGTAGCCGAGGTCGGAGGCGAGCTCGGGGATCTTGGTCGAGAAGACGCTGCCGAACTTGCCGTGGCCGGGATGGGAGATCGTGAAGGGCAGGACGAAGGTCGCCCGCACCGGGCTGGTCCCGAAGAGGTGCAGCAGCATCGCCGGCTGTCCCTGGAAGCGGCTGTTGAAGGCGAGGATCTCGCCCCTGGCGGGGATCAGGGGAGCGCCCGGGAAGTCGACGTTGGCGGCAAAGTGACCGTGGCCGACCAGGGCCGGGCCGCAGGCCTCGAGTGCGGCTTCGCTGCTGGTCTGCTGGAGTTCGGGCGCCCGGCAGACGGGCAGGCCGGCGTTGGAGACGACCCCGGCCCGGTTTACGGCGATCGTCAGTTCGCGAAGCTGCGGCGGGCGGCTGCCGTCCGAGGTGCTGACCGTGCCGTCGAGGCTCACCGTCACCGGCGCGAGGCGTTCGCGCGGCAGCGCCCGCGGCGCCAGGCTGCCGTCGAAGTGCACGCGCAGGCTGCCCTGCTGGATCAGCTCTCCCTGCGCCGCGTCGGCGGCGATCGAGACGGCAAGGGCAAGCGTGAGTGCGATGGCGAGTCGGCGCATTGGTCGCCTTCAAGTCTAGGTAGCGGCGAGTCCGCGCCGGGTTAACGGTGCGCTATTTCGCTGAACGGCGGGGAAGGCCCTAGGGTTGGGCGATGGCCGCCGCGGGTCACGGGATCGAGCTCTCCGAGGGCGACGAGTTCGCCGGCTACCGGATCGAGAGCCGGCTCGGGCGCGGTGGCATGGGCCTGCTCTACCTGGCGCTGGAGCCGGGCCTCGAGCGGCGCGTCGCACTGAAGCTGATCGCCCCCGAGGCCGCCGAAGAGGAGGTATTCGCCCGCCGCTTCGCCGAGGAGTCGAAGATCGCCGCTTCGATCGAGCACCCCAACGTGGTGCCGATCTACGCCGCCGGAGAAGAGGACGGCGTTCCCTTCATCGCGATGCGCTACGTCGCCGGCGCCGACCTCGCCAGGCGCCTCGCCCGCGAGGGGCGCCTCGAGCCGGCCGTCGCGGTCGAGCTGATCGCCCAGGTCGCCGGCGGGCTCGACGCGATCCACGCCGCCGGCCTGATCCACCGCGACGTCAAGCCCGCCAACGTGCTGCTCAGCGGCGGCGAGGGGGGCGAGCACGCCTACATCACCGACTTCGGCGTCGCCCGCAACGTCGCCACCGAGTCCGGCCTGACCCAGACCGGCCGTTTCGTCGGCACCCTGGACTACGTCGCCCCCGAGCAGATCTCCGGCGGCCCGGTCGACGCCCGCGCCGACGTCTACGCGCTCGGCTGCCTGCTCTTCAAGCTGCTCACCGGCGAGGTGCCTTTTCCAAAGGACGGCGATGCGGCGCGCCTCTTCGCCCACCTCAACGATCCGCCACCGGCCCCGTCGCTGTGGGTGCCCGAGGTCTCGATGGCGCTCGACGACGTCGTGATCCGGGCGATGTCGAAGGCTCCCGAGGACCGCTACCCGTCGGCCGGCGACCTCGGCCGCGCCGCGCAGGCGGCCCTGCGCGGCGAGAAGACGACCGCCCCCGAGCGGACCGTGGCAACGGGTGCGGCGGCGACACGGACGGCGGAGACGATCGCGATCGATCCGCCCCAGGCGAAACGCCCCCGCCGTTTGATCCTCGCCGGGCTGGGCCTCGGCCTGGTCGCGGTCGTGGCCCTGGCGATCGCGTTGTCGGGCGGGGGAGGCGGGTCGGGCCCGAGCGTCGCCTCGTCCAAAGGCGGCCAGATCGCGACAAAGAAGCCGAAGCCAAGGCCGAAGCCCAAGCCGCCGCCGGTCCTGAGCAGCGGAGAGCTGATCGCCAGGGCCGACGCGATCTGCGGCGACAGCCAGGCGAGGTACAAAAAGGCCCTCGGCGAATTCCCCGAAGGCGAGACGACGCCGAGCATCCCCTACTCGAAGACGTTGCTCGGCATCTCCAGCGACGCTGTTCCGCGGTTCGACTCGCTCCGCCCGCCCACCGGCGAGCGCAAGCCCTACGAGGCGTACGTCAAGGCGCAGGAACGGGTCAAGGCCTACGACGACCAGGCCCTGAAGGCGGCGGAACGCGGCGACACCACCGCCTACCTGGCGGCCCGCGAAAGCCGCGACGACGAGGGGCTCGAACGCTACGAACTCGCCCGTGCGGTCGGCCTCGAAGTCTGCAGCGCCAAGCCCTAAGCGTGCGCCCGGCGCTCGGTGTGCAGCGCCCGGATCCCACCGCGGCGGTCGGCCCGGCGGTGGCCGTCCTTGTCGGCGTACATCCGCTGGTCGGCGAGGCGCAGGGCCTCGCTCGGCTCGGCGGCTTCGATCGGCAGCAGCGCCCAGCCCGCAGAGCTGTGGATAGGGACGATCGCGCCGGGCTCGCTCAGCGCCTCGGCGGCGCGGGCGCTCAGCTGCGCCGGGGTCTGATGGTCGAGCTGCAGCAGGGCGCAGAACTCATCGCCGCCGATCCGGTAGGCGCGGCCCCACGGCCGCAGCCGCTGCTCGAGGTTATGGCCGACGCGTTCGAGCAGCGCGTCGCCGGCCGGGTGTCCGAGGGTGTCGTTGTATGCCTTGAAGCAGTCGAGGTCGAGCAGGACGAGCAGCAGTGGCTTGCTCGGGTCCGACAGCGGCAGTGCCTCGTCGAGGTCGAGCATCAGTTGGCGCCGGTTGCCGAGACTTGTGAGCGCGTCGGTAGTCGCCTGCTTCCGCGAGGCGCGCAGCATGCGCAGGTACTGGCCGAAGGTCATCGCCAGCCGTGCCAGCACCGCGGCAAGGCACGCGGTTGCGAAGGCCAGCGCCGGCACCGTCACCTGGGTGAAGTGGTCGTAGACCTCGATCGCCAGGGCGCCGAAGCCGAAGGCGATCGGCAGGGCGATCGAGCGCCAGCTCTCCGGCCTCGAGGTTGCCTTGCGGGGCGGTCCGGTGTGCCAGGCCGCGATGCCGACGAGCAGCAGCGCAACGCCCCAGCCTGCGTCGAGCAGCCCGCCGGCCACATAGGTTCCCTGCGCGGCTTGGTAGAGGTAGAAGCCGTCGCTGAGCGCGAAGATGGCCAGGGCGCTTCCGAGCCAGGCCCAGGCGCGGTCGAATTGCCAACCGCTGAGGGCGAAGGCAACCAGGATCAGCGCGAGGAGGATGGAGTCGCCGAGGACGTAGGCGAGGTTGACCGCGGAGGCCGGGCTCGAACCGCCGATCGGGTCGAACACGGCGCTCAGAATCACCGCGGAGGCCAGAGCGGCCACGGCCAGAACCGCGATCAGGCCGTCGAGCCAGATCGCCGCCGAGACGCGCCGCGTGCGGTCGCGGATCAGCAGCGCGATGCCGGCGTAGGCGAACGGGTAGAAGGCGATCCAGAGGGCGTCGGCGGCGGTGAAATCCGGCGGGTTCGCCGCGGAGAAGTAGGCAAGTCGCCAGATCTCGTCCCCGAGCGCCCAGCAGAAGACCGCGATGGAGAGGAAGGTCCATGCCCGCCGTTCCTCGCGAACGAGAATCGCCCGCAGGGCGCAGACCGCGGCGCCGCCGAACTCGAGCAGCAGGACAGCCCAGCGGTCCATGAACCCGTTGAGCGGCCCAAAGCCGACCCCGAGCAGATAGGCGACGAGGGCAAAGGCGACCAAGCCGAGCACCGGGCGTAGCACCAGTTTTAGGAGGCGGGGTGGTTGAGCGGCCTGTGCCATGGCTTTGAGCTGGTCCATGAATCGGCAGAAAGCAGCTACCGCTGGCCCGTAAAAGCCCGCAAGCAGGGCAGCGTGAGCGATCTCCGCTTGCCGGCAAAGCCACTTTCGTAGAATCGCCGGCGTCCGTCCCAAGTCCCGAGCGAAAGGCCGCCCGTGGAGCGCTGGACTCGCGCCGTCATCGCCAACCGCAAGAAGGTCATCGCCGCCTGGCTCGTGCTCTTCGTGCTCGGCGGCTACGGCGCCTCGCACCTCGGCGACCTGCTGACCAACCGCTTCAAGGTCCCCGGCTCCGACGCCGAACGGGGACTGGACCTGCTCAAGGAAAACTTCAACGAGCGCGGCGACGGCGCCTTCACGCTGGTCTTCCAGAGCCGGCGGCCGATCGTGGTCGCGCCGGCACAGGCGGCGGCCGGCGGCCGGCCGCGGCTGCTCAAGCCGGCCTTCCGCCGCGAGGCGAGCAGGGCGACCGCCGAAGCCTCCTCAGTGGTGGCGGGCGCGCAACCCGGCCCGGTCCTCTACGCCTCGCCCACCGTCGCCTATGCCCAGATCAACACGCCACTCGAAAACCAGGACGCGGCGAAGAAGACGCCGGACATCCGCGCCGCGACGCCGACCCTGCCGGGCGTGACCACATATCTCTCCGGCTTCCCGGCGATCAACCACGACACGCAGAAGATCTACAACGAAGACCTCGGCAAGGGCGAGTCGATCGCGATCCCGATCGCCCTGATCGTGATGGCCTTCATGTTCGGAACGCTGGGTGGGATCGCCGTCCCGTTCGCCTTCGCCGCGGTCACGATCCCCTCGACCCTCGGCGCCGTCTGGGTCGTCGCTCACTTCATGGACATGGCGATCTACGTGACCAACATCGTCACCCTGATCGGCCTGGCGATCGCGATCGACTACTCGATGCTGGTCGTCTTCCGCTTCCGCGAAGAGCTGGAGAAAAACGATTCGCCCCACGAGGCCCTGGTCGAAACGATGAAGACCGCCGGCCGGGCGACGCTCTTCTCCGGCGCCGTCGTCGCCGTCGGCCTGGCGCTGCTGGTCTTCATGCCGGTGCCGTTCATGCGTTCGATGGGGGTCGGCGGCCTGCTCGTGCCGCTCTTCTCGATCGCCGCCTCGGCCACCTTCCTGCCGGCGTTGCTGGCGGTGATGGGCACCAAGGTCAACCGCCTGCGGGTGATCCCGCGCAGCATCCTCGAGCACCGGGCCAGCGGGCGGACCGGCGTCTGGAGCCGTCTCGCCCGCTCGATCATGCGCCGCCCGGTCCTCTACCTGGTGGTGGCCGGTGGGCTGATGATCGGCCTGGCGCTGCCGGCGCTCGGCCTGCACGTGACCAGCGGCGACAACCGCGGCGTGCCGTTGACGAAGGAGTCGACCGAGGGCTTCGAGCTGCTGCGCAACTCGTTGGGCGCCGGCGCCCTCGCCCCGAACCAGATCGTGATCGACACCGAACGGCCGGGAGGCGCCTACGCGCCGGCCGTGATCGCGGCCGAGCAGCAGGCTCGTCGCCGAGCTGCGTCGCGACCCGCAGGTGAAGCCCTCGACGATCCTCTCGCCGTCGCTGCTGCCCCTGGGCACGCCGGCCGGGCGCAGGATCGCCGAACGCAACAGCCTGATCGACGCCAGCGGCACGGTCGCGCAGATCCGCGTCGCCGGCCACGGCGACTCCGGCACCAAGGAAGCCCAGGACCTGGTCCACCGGATCCGCGACACCTACATCCCCGGGGCCGGCTTCGGCAGCACCGAAGTGGTCCTCTCCGGCGCCCCCGCCTTCGGCGTCGACTTCGTCGACAACCGCCTACGGCGCCTTCCCCTGGCTCGTCCTCGCGGTTCTGGTCCTCTCCTACCTGCTGCTCCTGCGCGCCTTCCGCTCTGTGGTCCTGCCGCTGAAGGCGGTGCTGCTCAACCTGCTCTCGGTCAGCGCCACCTACGGCGTCCTCGTGCTGGTCTTCCAGGACGGCCTGCACTCGACCCTGGGCCTCGACGGCACGCCCCAGATCGAAGGCTGGATCCCGATCTTCCTCTTCGCGATGCTGTTCGGGCTCTCGATGGACTACGAGGTCTTCCTGCTCTCGCGGATCCGCGAGGAGTGGGACCGCCGCCACGACAACGAGGAGGCGGTGGCCTACGGCCTCGAGCACACGGGCCGGATCATCACCGCCGCGGCGCTGATCATGATCGCCGCCTTTTCCGGCTTCACGGCAGGCTCGTTCGTCGGCCTGCAGGAGTTCGGCATCGGCCTCTCGGCGGCGATCCTGCTCGACGCGACGATCGTCCGCGCGATCCTGGTCCCGGCGCTGATGAAGCTGCTCGGCGACTGGAACTGGTACCTGCCCAAACGGGTCGAGCGGGTGCTGGAGCGGACCCGCACCCACCGTACGGCAGAGGCCGAGTCGAGCTAGAACCTGGTCTCGCCCTCGGGCAGCTTGCCGTCGCGGCCGACGTAGCCGTCCTTGCCGCCGACGATCACGTAGACGGCCTCCTCGGAGTCGCTGAGGTTGTGCAGCTTGCGCACGGTCGAGGCGTCGACTCGGGCCAGGCCACCCGGCTCCAGCTCGTGTTTGGAACCGTCGCCGAACTCGATCGCGACGCGGCCGCTGTGCAGGAAGTACAGCTCCTCCTGCTCGTCGTGGTAGTGGCCGCCGGTCGAGTAAGAGGGTGGCAGCACGATCGCGTTGACGCCGAACGCGGTGACGCCCAGCTCCTTGCGGATCTTGCGAAATCCCGGCCCCTCGCCGAGGTCGCTGAGGTTGGCGACGGCGTAGCCGTCGCCCTTGCTGATGGCCTGCTCGTTGGTCTCGGTCATGGCCGGAAGCCTATGCGGACGGCCTGCCTGAGGTCCACCCGCGCCGGTCAATAACCTAGGCCGCCGCGACCGTCAAGCAGTCGGCTTTGCACTTCGCACCCACGATGACTCCAGTCATAGGCACATCCCCAATCCCCACTGAGCTCAAGCCGGCCGACGGCCGCTTTGGCTGCGGGCCTTCGAAGGTGCGCCCGGAGGCGCTGGAGAAGCTGGCGGGCCAGTCGAGGCTGATGGGCACCTCTCACCGCCAGGCGCCGGTCCGCGACCTGGTGGGCCGCGTGCGTAGTGGGCTGGTCGAGCTTTTCGCGGCTCCCGAGGGCTACGAGGTCGTGCTCGGCAACGGTGGCACGACCGCCCTTTGGGACGCCGCCGCGGCGTGGCTAGTGCGCGAGCGAGCCCTGCACCTGACCTATGGCGAGTTCTCGCAGAAGTTCGCCAAGGTGACGGCAGGAGCGCCCTTTCTTGCCGATCCGATCCTGGTCGAAGCCGATCCTGGCGACGCGCCCGCTCCAACCGCGGACCCAGCCGCCGACGTGATCGCCTGGGCCCACAACGAGACCTCCACGGGAGTGATGGTCCCGGTCGCCCGGCCCGAGAGCGCCGGCGATGCCCTCGTACTCGTCGATGCCACCTCCGGCGCCGCCGGCCTGCCGGTCGACCTCGCCCAGGCCGACGCCTACTACTTCGCGCCGCAGAAGGGCTTCGCCTCCGACGGCGGCCTCTGGCTGGCGCTGCTCAGCCCGGCCGCGATCGAGCGGATCGAGCAGCTCGACGGCGCCGAGGGCCGCTGGCAGCCGGGCTTCCTCTCGCTGCAGACGGCGCTGGAAAACTCGCGCAAAGAGCAGACCTACAACACGCCCGCGCTCGCGACCCTGATCCTGCTCGACGACCAGATCCAGTGGATGCTGGCCGGCGGCGGCCTCGATTGGTGCGTGCAGCGCACTTCGGCCTCCTCGGAACACCTCTACGGTTGGGCCGAGCGGACCGGGTTCACGGCGCCGTTCGTCACCGACCCGGCGAAGCGCTCGCTGGTCGTCGGCACGATCGACTTCGACGATTCCGTCGACGCCGCCGTGGTCGCCGCGACCCTGCGCGCCAACGGCATCGTCGACGTCGAGCCCTACCGCAAGCTCGGCCGCAACCAGCTGCGGATCGGCATGTTCCCGGCGGTCGAGCCCGCCGACGTGCAAGCCCTGACCGCCTGCATCGATTGGGTGGTCGAGAACGTGGGGGAGGCCCGCTCGTGAAAGTCCTGGTCAAGGAGAAGATCGCCGACTCGGGCGTGGCGTTGCTCGAAGAGAACTTCGACGTCGATCTCGGCCTCGAGATGTCCGACGGGGAGCTGGCCGAGGCGATCGGCGCCTACGACGCGATCCTGATCCGCTCGGCGACCACGATGACCCCGGAGCTGATCGAGCGGGCCACCAACCTGAAGGTGATCGGCCGCGCCGGCACCGGCGTCGACAACGTCGACATCCCGGCGGCGACGCGACGCGGCATCGTCGTCGCCAACGCGCCCGAATCGAACTCCGTCGCCGCCGCCGAGCACACCCTGGCGCTCGCGCTCGCCCTCTTTCGCAACGTCCCCCAGGCCCACGGCGCCCTAGTCGAAGGGCGCTGGGACCGCGCCAAGTACAAGGGCGCCGAGCTCTACGGCAAGACGATCGGGATCGTCGGCTTCGGCCGCATCGGCCAGCTCGTCGCCAAGCGGGCGCGGGCCTTCGAGATGGAGGTGATCGCCTTCGACAAGTTCGTCTCCGCCGAGCGCTTCAAAGAGCTGGGCGTGCACGGCGCCGCCAGCCTCGAGGAGCTCTTCGGGCGCGCCGACGTGGTCACCGTGCACGTGCCGAAGACGCCGGAGACGATCGGCCTGATCGACGCCGGGGCGATCGCCTCGATGGTGGACGGGGTGCGGATCATCAATTGTGCTCGCGGCGAGCTGGTCGACCTCGACGCCCTCGACGCCGGCCTCGAGTCGGGCAAGGTCGGCGGCGCCGCGCTCGACGTCTTTCCCTCCGAGCCCTTCACCGAGCACCCGATCTTCTCCCGTCCCAACGTCGTCGTCACGCCGCACCTCGGCGCCTCGACCGCGGAGGCGCAGGACCGCGCCGGCGTCGTAACGGCAGAACAGGTGACCGCGGCGCTGCGGGGCGGCGTCGTCACCAACGCGGTCAACATCGCCGCCGTGCGGCCCGAGGCGATGGAGGCCCTGGCGCCGTTCGTGCCGCTCTGCGAAAAGCTCGGCCGGCTCGCCGAGGGCCTCGCCGAGGGCTCGATCGACAGCGTCACCGCCGAGTTCCGCGGCCGCATCTCCTCGCACGACACGCGCCTGCTCGGGATCGCCGTCCTGGTCGGCATCCTCTCCGGCAGCACCGTCGAGCCGGTCAACCTGGTCAACGCGCCGCAGATGGCCGAGGAGCGCGGCATCGAGCTGGTCGAGACCAACGACTCCAGCTCCGAGGACTTCACCGAGCTGATCACGGTGCGGTTGCACTCCGGCGGCGAAGACGTCGAGGTCGCCGGGACCGGCGTCGGGCCCCGCAACGAGCCCTACCTGGTCTCGGCCTGGGGCGAGAGCTTCTACCTGCCCTTCGCCGAGCACCTCGCCGTCTTCCGCTACGCCGATCGGCCGGGAATGATCGGCAAGGTCGGGACGATGTTCGGCGAGGAGGGGGTCAACATCGTCTCCGCCGCCGTCGGCGCCGAGCCGGGTGGCGAGAGCGCGGTGATGGCACTGACCACGGACGCGCCGGTCAACGACGCGACGATCGCCAAGATTCTTCAGGTCGACGGCTTCTCAGCCGGCCGCGCTGTGGACATCACATAGTCTTTGCGCCGTGAAGGCGCTCGTCCAGACAAGCAACGGCGGCTATGAGGTCCTTCAGGTGCAGGAGCGGCCCGATCCGCCCGTTGGTCCGGGTGAGGTCCGCATCGCGGTCAAGGCCGCCGGGGTCAACTTCGCCGACACGATGGCGCGGCTCGGGCTCTATCCCGACGCGCCGAAGCCGCCCTGCGTGATGGGTTACGAGGTCGCCGGCACGGTCGAGTCGGTGGGGGAGGGCGTCACCGCGCACGCGGTCGGCGACCGCGTCGTCGCCGGTACCCGCTTCGGCGGTCAGGCCGAGCTGGTCAGCGTTCCCGAGGTCCAGGTGCTGCCGCTTCCCGAGCGGCTCAGCTTCGAGCAGGGCGCGGCGTTCCCGGTCAACTACGGCACCGCCTACGCGGCGTTGATCGTGATGGGCAGCCTGCGCGAGAAGGACCGGCTCTTGATCCACGCCGCTGCGGGCGGTGTCGGCATCGCCGCCACCCAGATCGCCCGCAACGTCGGCGCCGCCCAAATAGTCGGCACCGCCTCGCCCGCCAAGCACGACGCGATCCGCGCTCAAGGCGTCACAGATCCGATCGACTATCGCAATGACGATTTCGAGAAGGAGACGATGCGGCTCACCAACGGCGAGGGCGTCGACCTGATCATCGACGCGCTCGGGCCGACCTCGTTTCGCAAGGACTACCGGCTGCTGCGGCCGGGGGGCCGCATGGTCATGTACGGGCTCTCGGAGGCGACCAAAGCGGGCGGACGCGACATCCCCGCGGCGCTGAAGAGCCTCGCCAAGATGCCGCTGGCGACGATGCCCTGGTGGAAGAGCCTGACGATGATGAACGAGAACAAGGGGGTCTTCGGTCTCAACATGCTCAAGTGGTGGGACCGCGAGGGCAGCCTCGACCGGGTCACCGAGCCGCTGATGGCCGACCTCGAGGCCGGTCGCCTGGAGCCGGTCGTCGCCGAGGCATTTCCCTTCGAGCAAGCCGGCGACGCGCATAAATTCCTTGCCGAGCGCCGCAACGTCGGCAAGGTCGTGCTGTTTCCAACGTAGGCACCTGCCCTCGGAGGGAGGGCATCTTGCGATGAAGAGGGCGATTCTGATCACCTTGGCGATCCTGATGGCGCAGTGCGCCACGCTCGCCCACGCGGAAACGACCTCCTACACCGTGGTCCTGGCCGGCGGCAGCGCCCAGAACATGATCCGCATCTGGCTCACCCCGGATGGCCGCACCTACGTGATCGACTCGGTGGTGCCCCTGGAAGTCGGCGGGGAAATCTGCGAAAACCCGCCTGGCAATGCCAACGAGCTGGTCTGCAAGGCGCCGCTGGTCGCCGGCTTCGAGGTCAACGGCGGCAGCGGCGACGACACGGTTTCGGTCGCGAGCGCGGTGGAAGTACCGGTGACCATGCGCGGCGGCCTCGGCGACGACACGCTGACCGGCGGCAGCGGCCCCGACAAGCTGCTCGGCGGTGAAGGCAACGACCGCCTCAACGGGCGCGGCGGCGACGACTTCATCGCGGGCGGCCCGGGCAACGACGAAATCTTCGGCGGTCCCGGCAACGACGTCCTGCACGGAGGCCCCGGCAACGACACGATCTTCGAAGGCTCGGGCAACGACGCGGTGCGCCAGACGATGCGCCCTTCTGCTTAAGCGGACACGCCTTCGCCGACGCTCCGCCCGAGCAGGCGGCCGCCGACGAAGAAGAGGGCGATCAGGAAGCCGACCAGCGAGAGCGCGGCGTCGAGCCTGAAGGCGGCCTGGATGCCGTCGACGAAGGACGCTTGCGCGGAGAACACTGTCGTCGTCAGGCCGAGGCCGATCGAGCCGCCGGCGATCTGGAACATGTAGACGATGCCGCCGGCGAGGCTGGTCTGCGATTCGTCGACCGAGGTGACCCCGGCGGTGGTCGCGGTCGGGTAGAAGCTGCCGATCCCGATCCCGAGCACGACCATGCCGGCGATCAGGGAGCTGTAGTGGGAGCGATCGCCGACCAGGGAGAAGACGAACGGGGCGATCGTGATGCAGAGCGCTCCTACCGAGGCGAGCAGCTTGGCGCCGAGCCTCTCGTAGAGCGGGCCGGCGACGAAGGAGACCGCGGCGAAGGTGGCGAGGAAGGGCAGCATGCCGAGGCCCGCTTGCAGCGGCGAGTAGCCGAGCTGGTGCTGCATGAACTGCGGCAGGTAGAGCAGCGCCGCGAAGAAGGTCGCCGACATCAGCAGGATCGCCAGGCAGGAGGCGCGGAAGCTCTCGTTGGCCATCACTTCCCGCGGGATCAGGGCGCTCTTGCCGGCGCGTCGCTCGATCGGCACGAAGGCGGCCAGCAGGATCGCCGAGAGGATCAGCATCCCGATCACGCGCGGGTCGCCGAAGCCCCAGTCGTCGATCTGGTCGAGGGCGACGAGCAGGGAGACGAGGCCGATCGAGATCGCCGCGATCCCTGGGTAGTCGATCCGCTGCGAGCCCTCGTCGGGCTCGGCGACCTTGACCAGGCGGTAGGTGACGAAGACCGCGAAGGCGGAGATCGGCACGTTGAGGAAGAAGATCCAGCGCCAGCTGAGGGCGTCGGTGAGCGCGCCGCCGATCAGCGGCCCGATCGCGTTGCCGAGCCCGGCGGCGCCGATGATGATCCCGCCGGCCAAGCCCGCCTTGTCTTCGGGAAGCAACGCGTAGGTCATGCCGAGGATTGCCGGCCACATCAGCGCCCCGCCGATCCCCATCACCGTGCGGGTCAGGATCAGCCAGGTCTCCGTCTGCGCCGCCCCGCCCAGGGCGGACATCGAGGCGAAGATCGCGCTGCCGAGGAAGAAGGCGTTGCGACGGCCGAACATGTCGGCAAGCCGGCCGCCGGTGACGATCATCACGCCGAAGGTCAGCGCGTAGGCGTTGACCACCCACTGGATCGTGTTGACGTTGGTGTGGAAATCCCTCTCCATCGTGGGGAGGGCGACGTTGATCGCGGAGAAGTCGTTGGCGATGACGACCACGGCGATGCCCATCGCGAAGAGGGCAAACCAGGTCGAGCGGGGGATCGCGGTTGAGGATGTCTCGCTTGCGATGCGCGCAGCCTACGCTAAGCTCAGGCGACCGAATGACGTACCGCTTCGACAGCCTCGCGCTTCTCCTTCTCCTCCCCCCTCGGGGGGAATAGCGCTGGGCGGCGCGATAGCCGCGAGAGACAAGGTCATTCGAAAGAAGCAGAGAAGGAGGAGGACCCAGTGGCACAGGCAGACGACGCAAACCGCGTCCACATCTTCGATACGACGCTGCGCGACGGAGAGCAGTCGCCCGGCATCTCGCTGAACACGGCCGAGAAGGTCGAGATCGCGCAGCAGCTCGCACGCCTGGGAGTCGACGTGATCGAGGCCGGCTTCCCGATCACCTCGCCGGGGGATTTCGAGGCGGTCGAGGCGATCGCCCGCGGCGTCGAGGGCCCGACGATCTGCGGCCTGGCCCGCACCCACAAGGCCGACATCGACGCCGCCTGGGGGGCGATCAAGGACGCCGCCCGTCCGCGCATCCACACCTTCATCTCGACCTCCGACATCCACATCGAGTACCAGCTGCAGACCGACCGCGAAGACGTCAAGGGCCAGGCGCGGGCGGCCGTCACCCTGGCCAAGTCATACTGCGAGGACGTCGAGTTCTCGCCGATGGACGCGACCCGCGCCGACGTCGAGTTCACCGCCGAGGTCTGCGCGATCGCGGTCGAGGAGGGCGCCACCGTGGTCAACATCCCCGACACGGTCGGCTACACCACGCCCGAGGAGTACGCGGACTACTTCCGGCGCCTGTACGAGCTGGTGCCGGGGCTGCACGAGGTCGAGGTCTCGGTCCACTGCCACGACGACCTGGGCCTGGCCGTCGCCAACTCCTACGCCGGCGTGCTGGCCGGAGCGCGCCAGGTCGAGTGCGCCGTCAACGGCATCGGCGAGCGGGCCGGCAACTGCTCGCTGGAGGAGATCGCGATGCTGATCAAGGTGCGCGAGGACGTCCACGGCCTGACCACCGGCATCAACACCCGCGAGCTGGCCCGCACCAGCCGCATGGTCTCGCGCCTGACCGGCTACGCGATCCAGCCCAACAAGGCGATCGTCGGCCGCAACGCCTTTGCCCACGAGTCCGGGATCCACCAGGACGGCGTGCTGAAGGAGCGCACCACCTACGAGATCATGGACGCGACCGAGGTCGGCCTGGAGTCGAACTCGATCGTGCTGGGCAAGCACTCCGGCCGCCACGCCCTGCGTGACGCGCTGGACCAGCTGGGCTTCAAGGTCGAGGGCAATGCCCTGAACGCCGCCTTCAAGCGCTTCAAGGAGGTCGCCGACCGCAAGAAGCAGGTCACCGCGCTGGACCTGGAGGCGATCGTCTCCGACGAGATGCGCGAGAAGGCCGACGCCCACGAGCTGGCCTGGTTCGAGGTCGAGGCCGGTTCCCGCCGCGAGCCACTGGCCCGCGTCGCGGTCAAGATGCCCTCCGGCGAGGAGTCGGTCGGCGAGTCCGGCGGCGACGGCCCGGTCGACGCGATCTTCCACGCGATCCAGAAGGCGACCGGAACCGAGTGCGACCTGCGCCAGTACACGGTCGAGGCGGTGACCGGGGGAGAGGACGCCCTCGGCCAGGTGACCGTAATGCTGCGAGCCGCAGGCCGCCTGGCCACGGGCCAGGGAGTGGCGACCGACATCCTCGAGGCCTCAGCCCGAGCCTACGTCCGAGCCCTGTCGAACGCCCTGGAGGGCGCCGCGATCCGCGAGGCCGAGGCCCTGACGTCGGAGGCCGCCGTGGAACGCACTCCCGGTCCATAAGACGCCACACATCCGCGCGCCCTTGCGCACCACCCGCGCGCCCGGAGGCGAGACCATCGCCGCATGCCCGCCGAGACCGCGTCATCCCGCGAAATAGGCGGGTTCACGCGGTTTCGCGGGAAGACGCGCCGGGCCGCCGGCTTCGATGCGGACATTGCACGGCTGGCGGAGGGGCAGCATGGGGTGGTTGCGCGGCGACAGTTGCTCGACTTGGGGCTGGGAGAAGATGCCGTCGATCATCGACTCGCCGTCGGCCGCCTCCACGCTGTGACTCACGGTGTCTACGCGGTGGGCCATCGGGTCCTGTCGGTGAGAGGGAGGTGGATGGCCGGAGTGCTTTCGTCCGGGAAGGAAGCTGTTCTGAGCCATCGCTCGGCGGCGGCGCTCTGGGGTATCCGCAGTTCAACCAATGGCCCCGTGGAAGTCACGGTTGCGCGCAAGAGCAGGTCATCGGGAGCCCTCAGGCGTCACGACTCGCGGTTGCCGGGAGACGAGGTCACCGTGCACGAAGGTATTCCGGTAACGACCGTGCCGCGGACCATCTTCGACCTTGCGGCCACCTCGTCCACCGACCGGGTCGAGAGTGCGATTCGCCAGGCTGAATACCTGCAACTCCACGATCGACTTTCGCTCATGGACCTGGTCGAGCGTTACCCCGGCAGGCGGGGAGTGCGGAGAGCCCGTACGGCGCTGACACGGATCGAAGGCCTTCCAGCCGGTCGCGTCAGGAGCCCGTTGGAGGAACGGTTTCTCCCATTTCTCCGCAAATACGGCCTGCCGCGACCTCGTCTCAACGACTGGATCACAGTGGGCGATAAGCGATTCCAGGTTGACTGCCATTGGGTCGGCACCGGTCAAGTAGTGGAGCTGGATAGCTGGGAAGGACACGGGACGCGCTCCGCCTTCCGGGAAGATCGTGCCCGAGATCGCGTCCTGCGCACCGGCGGCTACGCGGTCACCCGCATCTCGTGGGCTCAGCTCGACGATGAACCCGATGCCGTCGCATCGGACCTCCGGAAGTTTCTCTCTCCGTCCTAAAATACAAACGTATGTGATAACGTACATCCAGTGAACGCAACCATCGTCCCCGAGTCGAAAACGCCCGCTGAGATCGCCGCGCCGCCGTCGGCGTCCGTGTCCATGCCCTCCGAGAGGCGATGGGGCTCTCGCTGCGGGACCTGGGCGAGCGGTCGGGCGTCAGTGCGCCGATGCTCTCGCAGGTCGAGCGGGGGGAGACAAGTCCCGACTCTGGCTGTTGCGGCGAAGATCGCCGCCGGGTTGGAACTGACGCTCTCGCAGCTCTTGCGACTGGACGAAGGCGAGCACGTGACGGTCAGCCGCTCCGGTGATCGGCGTGCCCTGGAGCGCGGCGGTCACCGCTTCGAGGAGCTGACGCCGCCGCTGCCGGGGCAACGCGCCGATGTCTCCCTGCACACGCTGGACGCCGGCGCGACGACCGGTGGGCGCGACGACCCGCCGATGCACGAGCCGGGCAGCCGCGAGACGGCGGTCGTCCTCTCCGGCACCCTGGTGCTGGTCGTCGACGGCACCCGCCACGAGCTGAACGAGGGCGACAGCGTCACCTTCGACGCCGATCTTCCCCACCATTTCGAGAACGAAGGCGAGGAGCCGACGCGCTTCTTCGCCGTGATCGCCGCCGGCCTGCAGGCGCGGCTAGGAGGAGGAGCGATGCCGCAAACCATGTTCGACAAGCTCTGGGAAGCCCACGAGGTCTCCGAGAACCTGATCTACATCGACCTGCACCTGGTCCACGAGGTCACCTCGCCGCAGGCCTTCGACGGGCTGCGCCTGGCCAACCGCCCGGTGCGCCGCGCCGACAAGACCCTGGCCACCGCCGACCACAACACGCCCACCGACGGCACGATGGCGGCGCGCCTGATCGCCGACGAGCTCTCGCGGGTCCAGGTCGAAACGCTGGAGCGCAACTGCGAGGAGTTCGGCATCCCGATCTACTCGCTGGGCTCCGACCGACAGGGGATCGTCCACGTGATCGGGCCCGAGCTCGGGCGTCACCCAGCCGGGCATGACGATCGTCTGCGGCGACAGCCACACCTCGACCCACGGCGCCTTCGGCTCGCTGGCCTTCGGCATCGGCACCTCCGAGGTCGAGCACGTGCTGGCGACCCAGTGCCTGGTGCAGAAGCGGCCGAAGACGATGCGGATCTCCTACTCGGGCGAGCTCGGCTCAGGGGTTACGCCCAAGGATCTGATCCTGGCGACGATCGGGCGCCTCGGCACCGGCGGCATGACCGGTTACGCGGTCGAGTACGCCGGGCCGGCGATCGAGGCTCTGGAGATGCCGGGCAGGATGACGATCTGCAACATGACGATCGAGGGCGGCGGCCGGGCCGGCATGATCGCTCCCGACGAGAAGACGATCGAGTGGGTTCGTGGTCGCCCGGGCGCCCCCGCTGACTTCGATGCCGCGGCCGAGCGCTGGCGGCGGCTCCCGACCGACGAGGGCGCGAGCTTCGACACCGAGATCGACGTCGACGCGGCGGCGATCTCGCCGATGGTCACCTGGGGGACCAACCCCGGCATGGTCTGCGAGGTCACCGACAGCGTCCCCGACCCGGCGGCGATGGACTCGCCCGCTGATCGCGAGTCGGCCGAACGCGCCCTCACCTACATGGGCCTGAGCGCGGGTACGCCGATGACCGAGGTGGCGCCCGAGCGCGTCTTCATCGGCTCCTGCACCAACTCGCGGATCGAGGACCTGCGCGAGGCGGCGGAGATTGTCGACGGGCGCAAGGTCGCTGGCTCGGTGCGGGCGATGGTCGTCCCTGGCTCCCAGCAGGTCAAGGCGAACGCCGAAGCCGAGGGGCTGCACGACGTCTTCCGTTCGGCCGGCTTCGAATGGCGCGAGGCGGGCTGCTCGATGTGCCTCGGCATGAACCCCGACATCCTGATCGAGGGCGAGCGTTGCGCCTCGACATCGAACCGCAACTTCGAGGGCCGCCAGGGCAAGGGCGGGCGCACCCACCTGGTCAGCCCGAAGATGGCGGCCGCGGCGGCAATCGAGGGACATTTCGTCGACATCAGGGATTGGAGCTGAGCATGCGACCGATAGACGTGATCGAAGGCAAGGTCTCGGTGCTGGACCGGGCCGACGTCGATACCGACCAGATCATCCCCAAGCAGTTCCTCAAGCGGGTAGAGCGGACCGGTTTCGGCGAGTTCCTCTTCTACGACTGGATCCGGGACGGCGAGATCGAGCTGGAGCCGAATCCGATCCTCGTCACCGGGGCGAACTTCGGCTGCGGCTCCTCGCGCGAGCACGCTCCCTGGGCGCTGGAGGACTTCGGCTTCGAGGCGATCGTCGCGCCGTCCTTCGCCGACATCTTCTATTCCAACTGCACCAAGATCGGGCTGCTGCCGGCGATCCTCGACGAGGAGCACTGCCGCGCGGTAGCCGAGGCCGGCGAGGCGCGGATAGACGTCGACGACGAGACGATCACCTGCGCAGCCGGCGTCTTCGAGTTCGCGGTCGAGCCCGACGTCAAGCACCGCCTGCTCAACGGCCTCGACGACATCGGCATCACCCTGGAGAACGGGGCGGCGATCGACAGCTTCGAGCAGGCCGGCGGCGCCGAACGCGGGCCGGTTACGACGGCGCTCTGATGGAGGCGACCCGGGACTGGGACGCGAACAGCTACCACCGCGTCTCGGTTCCCCACGAAGAGTGGGCGCGTTCGGTCCTCGATCGCCTGCCGCTGAGCGGCGAGGAGACGGTTCTCGACGCGGGTTGCGGCAGCGGCAGGGTCACGGCGCTCCTGATCGAACGCCTGCCGCGGGGACGCGTGGTCGCAATCGACGGCTCGCCGTCGATGGTCGAAAAGGTGCGCGACGTCCTGCGCCCGCAGGACGAAGCCCATCTCGCGGACCTGACCTCGCTCCAGGTCTCCGAGCGAGTCGACGCGGTCTTCTCCAGCGCCGTCTTCCACTGGGTGCTCGACCACGACCTGCTTTTCGGCCGCCTCTGGGAGGCGCTGGTGCCCGGTGGGCGCCTTGCCGCGCAGTGCGGCGGAGCCGGCAACATCGAGCGGCTGCGCCGGATCTGCGAGGAGGTGGCCGCGCGTGACCCCTATGCACGTCACTTCGCCGGCTTCGAGCAGCCTTGGAACTACGCCGGCGCCGAACAGACCGAAGCCCGCCTCGAAGCGGCCGGGTTCGGCGGCGTTCGCTGCTGGCTGACGCCCTGGACGGTCGAGCCGGCCCAGCCCGCCGAGTTCCTGCGCACCGTCTGCCTCGGCCCGCACGTCGATCGACTCCCCGCCGAGTTGCGCGATCGCTTCGTCGAGGACGTGCTCGCGGCCGAGCCAAAGCCGCTGCAGCTCGACTACGTTCGCCTCAACATCGAGGCCAAGACCCCGACCTGAGCCGGGTGCAACGTTTTCTGGTCCTGCCAGGGGAACAACGCGTTGCACCTATCGCCGGGCCTGGCTTTGGGGCGGGTACGGCTTTAAGATCGAAAAGGTATGAGCGGGTCTACGCCTCCCGCCGGAGCCGACCGCCGAGGATCCGGCGGTTGGGAGAGCGTCCTCGAGGGCGAGGACTTCGACGTCTCGCCCGGGGGCGAGTGGCGCTCGGAGCTGTGGCGGGTCGCGGTCACCCAGTTCAACCAGTCCGCCGACCTGCTCGGGCTCGACGCCGACGCCCGCGCCCGCCTGCTGGAGCCGCGCCGCGCGATCGTCGTCAACTTCCCGATCCGCCGCGACAGCGGCGAGATCGAGAGCCTCACCGGCTACCGGGTCCAGCACACCTTCGCGCTCGGCCCGACCAAGGGCGGCGTACGCTACGCGCCCGGCGTCTCGCTCGGCGAGTGCGCCGCCCTGGCGCTCTGGATGAGCCTCAAGTGCGCTCTGCTCGGCCTGCCCTTCGGCGGCGCCAAGGGCGGCGTCCGCTGCGACCCCAACCGTCTCTCGGCCGCCGAGATGGAGCGGACCACTCGTCGCTTCGCCAGCGAGCTGGTGCCGGTGATCGGCCCCGATCAGGACATACCCGCCCCCGACATGGCGACGGGCGAGCGCGAGATGTCGTGGTTCATGGACACCTACAGCCAGCACGTCGGCCAGTCGACGCCGGGGATCGTCACCGGCAAGCCGGTCGTGCTCGGCGGCACCGAGAGCCGCAAAGCGGCGACGGGCATGGGGGCGACGATCTGCGCCGAGGCGATGATGGAGAGGCTCGGCCGCGGCATCCCCGCCGCGCGGGTGGCAATCCAGGGCTTTGGCAACGTCGGCGGCGTGATCGCCAAGGAGCTCTACGAGCGCGGCGCCACCGTCGTCGCGCTCTGCGACGTCACCGGCGGCATCGTCAACCGCGATGGGATCGACATCGGCGAGGCGCTCGAGCTGGGTCGCGGAGAACCGCTTCCTGCGCGGCTTCCCGGGCGGGGAGGAGGCAACCCACACGGGGATGCTGGAGACCCCCTGCGACGTGCTGATCCCCGCCGCCCTGGAGTGTCAGATCACCGGCGAGAACGCCGCCCGGCTCGACTGCGGCTTGATCGTCGAGGCCGCCAACGGCCCGACCACCCCCGAGGCCGACCTGATCCTCGCCGAGCGCAAGATCCCGATCGTCCCCGATCTGCTCGCCAACGCGGGCGGCGTCACGGTCAGCTACTTCGAGTGGGCGCAGGACCGCCAGCACTACTCGTGGAGCGCCGAGGAGATCGAGCAGCGGCTGCGCGAGCACCTGAAGGCGGCGATGGAGCGGCTCGCCGAGGCGGCGGACCGCTACGGGGTCGGCTGGCGCCAGGCGGGCCAGGCGGTCGCGATAGCCCGCGTCGCCGAGGCCGCCCGCCTTCGCTCCGTCTACCCCTGAGCGCCAATAGAGTGCCCGCCCGTGGCGAGCGTTCCCCGCATAGTCCTGCTGCCCGGCGACGGGATCGGTCCCGAGATCGTCGGCGCCGCGCGCCGGCTGCTCGAAGCGCTGGGAGAGTTCGAGTTCGGCGAGCGGCCGATGGGCGGCTGCTCTATCGACGCCCACGGCACGGCGCTCACCGACGAGGTCCTCGCCGCCTGCCGTGCCGCCGACGCGGTCCTGCTGGGCGCCGTCGGCGGGCCGAAATGGGACACGACCGACCCGAGCACGCCCCGCCCCGAGCAGGGCCTGCTCGGCCTGCGCAAGGGGATGGGCCTCTACGCCAACCTGCGTCCGGTGCGGCCCAACCCGGCCCTGGTCGGCGCCAGCCCGTTGCGGCCGGAGCTGATCGCCGGCACCGATCTGCTGGTCGTCCGTGAGCTGACCGGCGGCATCTACTTCGGCGACTCCGGTCGCGACGGCGACGTCGCTCACGACACCTGCGAGTACTCGGCAGCTGAAATCGAGCGCATCGCCCGGGTCGGCTTCGAGGCCGCCCGGCGGCGCGCCGCCGGCTCCGGCCGCGAGCCCCGCGTCACCTCGGTCGACAAGGCCAACGTGCTCGAGACCTCACGCCTCTGGCGCGAGGTGATCGGCCGCGTCGCCCTCGACTATCCCGACGTGGCGCTCGACCACCTCTTGGTCGACAACGCGGCCATGCAGCTCGTCTCGCGCCCAGCCGATTTCGACGTGATCGTCACCGAGAACCTCTTCGGCGACATCCTCAGCGACGAGTCGGCGATGCTGACCGGCTCGCTGGGAATGTTGCCCTCCGCCAGCCTTGGAGCCGACGGCAAGCCGGGTCTCTTCGAGCCGGTCCACGGCTCCGCCCCCGACATCGCCGGCCAGGGCATCGCCAACCCGCTCGCCACCTTCCTCTCGGCGGCGATGCTGCTGCGCCACGGCCTCGATCGCCCTGAAGACGCGGCGCGGATCGAGATGGCGGTGGACGCCGTGCTCGACCGCGGCCTCCGCACCCCGGACCTGGCGGGTGAGGGGGAGACCGCGGTCGGCACCGACGAGGTGACCGAGGCCGTGCTGGCCGAGCTGGGCGCCTAGGGCGCCGTCACAGCCCACATGCCGCTGACGGCATTGTCTATCGCCGGTGCGGTGAAGAAGGCGGCGAGGCCGAATCCGAGGCGGTTGACGGTGTCGAAGTTAACTTCAACGAGCCCAGATTCCGAGGTAATGTAGACACAGAGTTGGCCGGGCGCTGCCTGCGGAGTTGTTCCGCCCCCACCGAGCCCTGAGCACGCCGCCGTGGTCTGGCCGGTTTTGAGGACGTTGGCTTTTGGCGCAGCCGGCGGATTCAGCAGCGGGAACTGGAAGCTGCTTGCCCCCCTGACCTCGGCGCTTTCGGCCCCGATGTCGAACACCCCTCGCAGCGTCTGGCCGCTCTTCAGCGTCCCGACCAGCGGGCCGATTTCGTCGCTCAGCTTCGCCGACGTAACCGAGCCTTTGCCGAGCTTGGCGCTGGTCACGGATTCGTTGCCGAGCTTCGGCGTCGTCACCGCTTCGTTGTTGAGCTTGTTGGTGGTGATCACGCTGTTCTTGATCGTCGAGGCGATCACCGAGTTGGCGGCGAGCTTGGCCGAGGTCACGGCGCCGTTGCCGATGTTGCCGGGGCCGACCGAGTTGGGGCCGAGCTTGCCGGCGATCACCGATTGCTTCCTCAGCTTGGCGCTGGTCACGGCGCCGCGCTTGAGCTGGCGGGCGCCGACGCTGTTGCGCGGCAGATGCGTGGCGGCGACGGCGACGCCTCCGAGGGCGACGAACAGGGCCATCGTGGCGATCAGGTTGGAATAGGTCAGTCTCTGGCGAACTGCGGTGAGCATCAGGTGGTCTCCTTTTGGTTGACGTGGTCCTCTTCTCGGCTTGACTCGAATGCCCTTGCGCTATCGGGCATACTTCTCCCAACATGGAGCAGGCAGAGTTGATCTGGCATAACGGCGAGTTCGTGCCCTGGGAGGACGCCAAAGTCCACGTCCTCAGCCACGCCCTGCACTACGGCACCGGCGTCTTCGAGGGCGTGCGCTGCTACGAGACCGAGCGCGGCCCGGCGATCTTCAGGCACGCCGACCACCTCGAGCGGCTCGCCAAGTCGGCTGAGCTCTACTACCTCGAGCTGCCCTACTCGACCGAGGAGATCGCCGCCGGCGACGCGCGAGCTGGTCCGCCGCAACGGCCTCGGCTCCTGCTACATCCGCCCGCTTGCCTTCCGCGGCTACGGCAGCCTCGGGCTCTACGCGACCGACGCGCCGGTCGACGTGATCGTCGCCGCCTTCCCCTGGGGCGTCTACCTCGGCGAGGACGGCCAGAAGCACGGCATCCGCACCACCGTCTCCTCCTGGCGGGCGATCTCCGGCGACAGCCTGATCCCGCACGCGAAGGCCTCCGGCCAGTACCTCAACTCGATCCTGGCCAAGACCGAGGCGCAGAAGGCCGGCTATGAAGAGGCGATCCTGCTCGACCAGCACGGCCACGTCTCGGAGGGCTCGGGCGAGAACGTCTTCGTCGTCCGCGACGGCGTCCTGGTCACGCCGGGGCATGCCAACGCGATCCTCGACGGGATCACCCGTGCGTCGGTGGTGCAGATCGCCCGCGACCTCGGCTACGCGGTCGAGGAGCGCGACATCGCCCGCGCCGAGCTCTACCTCGCCGACGAGGTATTCCTCACCGGCACCGCGGCCGAGCTGGTTCCCGTGCGCGAGATCGACGACCACCCGATCGGCGAGCCGGGCGAGATCACCCGGGTGATCCAGAAGAAGCTCGACGACGCCCTGCACGGCCGCGCCGAGGAGTACCTCGAGTGGCTCGACTTCGTCGAGCCTGGCCGAGGCGGACGACCGAGTAAGGTCAGTCCTGATGCAGCGTTTCGAGCGATCGGGCGAATTACCGCAGCCGCCTAGCGGCTGGCGCGGCAGCCGTGTGCGCGGGCCGGAGGCCCTCCCCCGATCTCTCGAATCGAAAGGCATCAGATGGAACAGGTAAAGCTCTACGACACCACCTTGCGGGACGGCATGGGCGGCCAGGGCATGTCGCTCTCGGTCGGCGAGAAGCTGAAGGTCGTCCAGGCGCTCGACGCTCTCGGCGTCCACTTCATCGAGGCCGGCTTCCCCAGCTCCAACCCGAAGGAGGCCGAGCTTTTCGAGCTGCTCGCCGAGCTGGAGCTGGAGCAGGCGACGATCGCCGCCTTCGGGATGACCCGGCGCCGCGACCGCCGCGCCGACGACGACGAGGCGCTGGGCGTCCTTGCCGACGTGCTTCGCCCCGGTCGTCTGCCTGGTCGGCAAGAGCTGGCGCCTGCACGTCGACAAGGTGATCAAGGTCTCCGCCGAGGAGAACCTGGCGATGATCGCCGACTCGATCGCCTTCCTCCGCGGCGAGGGCAAGCGGCCGGTCTTCGACGCCGAGCACTTCTTCGACGGCTACCGCGACGACGCCGCCTACGCGCTCGAGTGCGTCCGCGCCGCCGCCGAGGCCGGCGCCGAGAACGTCACCCTCTGCGACACCAACGGCGGCAGCCTGCCCGCAGTTCGTCGCCGAGGCCACGGCGGCCGTGATCGCCGGCCTCGGCGGCGCGGTCGAGATCGGCATCCACACCCACAACGACGCCGAGTGCGCGGTCGCCAACTCGCTCGCCGCGGTCGAGGCCGGCGCCCGCCTCGTGCAGGGCTGCGTCAACGGCTACGGCGAGCGCTGCGGCAACGCCAACCTCGCCTCGATCCTGCCGGCGCTGCAGCTGAAGATGGGCTTCGACGTGGTCTCCGCCTCCCAGCTGGAGAGCCTCACCCCGACCTCCCACTACCTCGACGAGCTCTGCAACATGACGCCGAACCCCGACCGCGCCTACGTCGGCCGCAACGCCTTCGCCCACAAGGCGGGGATGCACGCCGCCGGCGTCGCCGCCGACGCCAGCACCTTCGAGCACCTCGACCCGGCACTGGTCGGCAACGAGCGCGACGATCCTCGCCTCCGAGCTCTCCGGCAAGGCGACGATCCGCAGCCAGGCCGAGCGCGCCGGGCTGGAGCTCGACGACGACGCCGCCGCGCGGGCGGTCGAGCGGCTCAAGCAGCGCGAGCACCGCGGCTACCACTACGAGGCGGCGCAGGCCTCCTTCGAGCTGCTGCTGCGCCGCGAGGCCGGCGTCTACGAGCCGCTCTTCGAGCTCGAGAGCTTCCGGGTCACCACCGAGAAGCGCGAGGGCGGCGCGGGTCGAGACCGAGGCGACGATCAAGGTCGTCGTCGACGGCGAGCGCTACGTCGAGGTCGCCGAGGGCAACGGCCCGGTCAACGCCCTCGACAAGGCCCTGCGGGCCGCGATCGGCGCCCGCCACCCGCACCTGCGCCGAGATCGAGCTGACCAACTACAAGGTGCGGATCCTCGACGAGGCGCACGGCACCGGCGCCGTCACCCGCGTGCTGCTCGACTCGACCGACGGCAGGCGCGAGTGGGGCACGATCGGGGTCTCGGAGAACATCATCGAGGCCTCCTGGGAGGCGCTGGTCGACTCGCTCGCCTACGCCTTCCAGCCCCGCGGCGACGAGTAGGGTCCGCCGCGATGGACGGCACCGACCGAGCAGATCCCGCTCGCCAGGCCCGAGATCGGCGCCCGCGAGGAGGAGCTCGTGCTCGAGGTGCTGCGCTCCGGGCGGCTCTCGCTGGGGCCGATGGGGGAGCGCTTCGAGCGCGACTTCGCCGACTGGCTCGGGGTCGAGGACGCGGTCGCCGTCTCCAGCGGCACCAGCGGCGCTGCACCTCGGCGTGCGGGCGCTGGGCTGGGGGCCCGGCGACGAGGTCCTGACCAGCCCCTTCAGCTTCGTCGCCTCCGCCAACTGCCTGCTCTACGAGGGCGCCCGGCCGGTCTTCTGCGACGTCGATCCGGAGACGCTCAACCTCGACCCGGCGCCGCCGCGGCCGCGCGTCGGCGAGCGCACGGCGGGCATCCTGCCGGTCCACATCTTCGGCTACCCGGCGGCGATGCCCGAGCTGGAGGCGCTCGCCGGCGAGCACGGCCTCGGCCTGCTCGAGGACGCCTGCGAGGCGCTCGGCGCGGTCGACTCCGAGGGGCGCAGGGTCGGCGCCCGCGGCAACCTCGCCACCTTCGCCTTCTACGCCAACAAGCAGCTGACCACGGGGGAGGGGGGGATGATCGTCCCCACCGATCCCGATCGCGGCCGCTCGCCTGCGCAGCGAGCGCAACCAGGGGCGCGCCGCCGACATGGGCTGGCTCGACCACGACCGGCTCGGCTTCAACTACCGGCTCTCCGACGTCGCCGCCGCGCTCGGCGTCGCCCAGCTCGAGAAGCTCGACGCGATGCTTGCCGAGCGAGCGCGCGTCGCCGCGCATCTACGAGCAGGGCCTGGCGGGCATCGAGGGCGCTGCGCGCGCCGATCGCCGGACGCGGCAGCGAGCGGCGCAGCTGGTTCGTCTACCCGGTCCAGCTGCCCGACGGGCGTCGACCGCGACGCGACGGTCGGCCGCCTCGCCGAGCGCGGCATCGCCAGCAAGGCCTACCTGCCCTGCATCCACCTCTTCCCCCACCTGCGCGAGCTCGGCTACGCGCGAGGGACAGTTCCCGGTCGCCGAAGCCGCCTCGGCGCGCTCGCTGGCGCTGCCCTTCTTCCCGGCGATGAGCGAGTCGCAGGTCGGGCAGGGTGTGCGAGGCTCTCGCCGAATCGCTCAGCTGATGTCTCGCTTCCGCAAAGACCCCGACCCCCGCTTCTGGCGGCATCAACCGCTCGATCGAGTTCGACTGGCGGCTGGCGCCCTACGACATCGACCAGTCGCAGGCGCACGCCCGCGGCCTGCGCGAGATCGGCGTCCTCGACGACGACGGAGCTCGAGCGGATCGACGCCGGGCTGGAGCGCGTGCGCGCGCGCATGGGCGAGCACGGCTTCGAGTTCGACGACGCCGACGAGGACATCCACATGGCGATCGAGCGCCTGCTCGGCGAGGAGATCGGCCCGCTGGCCGGCAAGCTCCACACCGGGCGCTCGCGCAACGACCAGGTCGCCACCGACGTGGCGATGGTCGTGCAGGCTCACTCGCTGCGGGCGATCGAGCTTGCCGGGGCGGCGATGGAGCGGCTGCTCGAGCTGGCCGAGCGCCACCGCGACTGGCCGATGCCCGGCTACACCCACCTGCAGCGCGCCCAGCCGGTCTACCTCGGCCACCACCTGCTCGCCTACTTCTGGATGCTCGCCCGCGACGTGCTGCGCTTCCAGTTCGCCCTCGACAGCGCCTCGGTGATGCCGCTCGGCTCCGGCGCCCTGGCCGGGGTCAACTGGGAGATCGACCGCCGCGCCGTCGCCGACGACCTCGGCTTCGAGCACGTCAGCCACAACTCGATCGACGGCGCCTCCAACCGCGACTTCGTCCTCGACTACCTCGCCGCCGCCTCGACCTGCGCGATGCACCTCTCGCGGCTCGGCTCGGAGATCGTCATCTGGTCGAGCACCGAGTTCGGCTTCTGCGGGCTCGACGAGTCCTTCTCGTCGGGCTCCTCGATCATGCCGCAGAAGAAGAACCCCGACTCGGCCGAGCTGCTGCGGGCCAAGAGCCCCCGCGTCGCCGCCGACTACGCGGCGCTGCTCGGCGACGATGCACGCCCTGCCGCTCACCTACGGCAAGGACATGCAGGAGGACAAGGAGCCGCTCTTCGACGCGATCGACACGATCGAGTCCTGCCTCGACGCGACCGAGGGGATGCTCGCCGGGATCGAGTTCGACCGCGAGCGCCTCGAGGCGGCCTCCGGCGACGAGATGCTCGCCGCGACCGAGATCGCCGACCTGCTGGTGCGCAAGAGGCGTGCCCTTCCGCGAGGCGCACGGCATCGTCGGCGGCCTGGTCCGCGACGCGGTCGAGCGGGGCAAGTCGCTCTCGCGAGCTCAGCCGGACGAGCTGCACGAGCCCGCTCCGAGCACCTCGACGAGTCCTTCTACGAGGTGCTGGAGCGCAGCAGCTGGCTCGAGTCGAAGCGGATCGAGGGCGGGACCGGCTCTGCGGCGCTGGCCGGTTCAGATCGAGCAGGCCGGCGAGACCCTCGCCGCGGTCAAGCGCAGGGCGCTCGAAGAGCGTTGCGTGAGCGCGGTCGGCCTGCAGCCACGGGCAAGCTCGCCTCGAGCGCTGCCTTCTTCGATCGCTCGGTCCACGCGGTCGCCCGCGAGCTGATCGGCTGCCGGCTCTTCTACGGCGGTGCCGGGCGGCATCGATCGTCGAGACCGAGAGCTACGAGCGCGACGACCCCGCCTGCCACGCCTACGTCGGCCTGACCGAGCGCACCGAGGTGCTCTTCGGCCCGCCCGGGCCGCGCCTACGTCTACCTCTCCTACGGCATCCACGCTCTTCTCAACGTCGTCGCCGAACCGGAGGGCGAGGCTGCGGCCGTGCTGATCCGCGCGCTCGAGCCGACCGCGGGGCTCGAGGCGATGCGCGCCCGGCGCGGCGGATCGACCCGACCACGACCTCTGCTCGGGCCCGGGCAAGCTGACCGAGGCGCTCGGCGTCGGCCTCGAGCGAGAACGGTGCCGACCTGGCCAGCGACCCGTTCGCTGCTGGCTTCGCTCGCGCGAGCCGGATTGGGCGGCCGAGATAGCTCACCGGTCCCCGGATCGGCATCACCAAGGCGGTCGAGCGCCCCTGGCGCTTCTGCCTCGCCGGCAGCTCCTACGTCTCGAGGCCGGTTCGCGCTGAGGGCCCATCCGGCGGGTGAACGCCTGACTTTCGGCGCACCTTGCGGCGTCGGCAGGCGCGTCGCCGCCGGAGCAGTTCGGACGTCCGGGGTCGGCCGGTTCGGGCCACGCTGCCGCCGGTAGCGGGTGCTCGGATCGCTGGCCTTGGTTCCGCCGGTTCCACGTTCCGGGCGCTTCCGGTTCGCCGCTTCGCTCGGGGCCGGCCTTCGGTTTCGACTTCCGTTTCTCGGAGGCTTACGGCGGCGGTATAGGCTCGAGCCGGAGTCGGGCGCTGAGCCGGAGCTCCCCTTGCGCTTCGCCTCGGCTTCGGCGCCCGTTCGGCCTTGATCTCTTCCCAGGCGGAGATCACGCTCGCCCAGATCAGCGCCGGGAAGGTGCCGCCCATCACCGGGCCGCCGTTCGTAGAGCGTCGTCATCGGCGTGGTCGTGTCGGCGTAGCCGACCCAGACGCAGGCGGTGACTTCTTCGGTCGCCGCCGCAGAACCAGGCGTCGCCGTTGTTCTCGGTGGTGCCGGTCTTGCCCCACTGGCCCGGCGCGCCGATGTTGGCGTGGGTGCCGGTGCCGCTGCTGACCACCGTTTCGAGGATGCTCTTCGCCTCTTCGGCGACGCCTTCGGGGACCACCTGGGTGTGGATCGAGTCGTTGTCGCCGTCCTTGATCGTGTGGCCGTCCTGGTCGGTCACCTTGGTGTAGGCGACCGGGCTGTCGCCGGGCCGTGGCGCCAGGGTGCCGCTGACGCGGTCGCCGTCGTTGGCGATCGTCGTGTAGGCGTAGGTCCAGCCCGAGCGGGGTCACCCCGTCTTCGAGGCCGCCGAGCACCATCGCCGGGTTGGTCGAGATCGGGTCGTCGTAGCCCATCTTGTGGATCGTCGTCGCGATCGAGCGGGTGCGGTCCTGGACGTCTTGCCCTTCAGCCCTTCGAGCGCGAGCTGGGCGTAGATCGAGTTGTCGGAGTAGGTCGTGGCGGAGATGATCGAGTCGCGAGCCGAGGTAGGTGTCCTCGTCGTTGTGGACGACGAAGGTTTCCTGGCCGTGCTTGCCGTAGTGGAATTCCTGCGGCGCCGATTCGTAGACGGTGTCGGGCGAGATCCCCTCCTTCGAGCGCCGTGATCAGCGTGAACGGCTTGATCGAGGAGCCGGGCTGGCGGTGGCCCTGGGTGGCGAGGTTGAACGGCTTGGTCTCGAAGTTGGGGCCGCCGACCATCGCCTTGACGCCGGCGTTGCTTGTTGTCGATCACGACGACCGAGGCGGTCGCGGGCGAGGTAGCCGAGGTAGGAGCTGACCGCTTCTTCGGCCGCGCTCTGCAGGCGCAGGTCGAGCGTCGACTTGACCTTCAGGCCGCCGAAGAAGGCCTTCGCCGGCGCCGTAGCGTTCGACCAGCTGCTGGCGCAGCCAGGCGGTGAAGTAGGGGGCCTTCGAGTCGAGCTTGGGCGGCTCGATGTCGCTCGGTGCGGGCAGCGCCTGCTGGCGTCCTTCCTCGAACTGCTCGTGCGTGATGTAGCCCTGTTCGTACATCTTTTCCAGCACGAGGTTGCGCCGCATCAGCGAGTTTTCGGGGTAGATCTTGGGGTCGTAGGCGGAGGGCGAGGCGATGATCGCCGCCAGCATCGCCGCCTCCCAGGGCTCGAGCACCGCGGCGCAGGGCTCGGTCGGGGTGCCGCAGCCGGGATGGGCCTTGCCGAAGTAGGTGCGCGCCGCGGCCTCGATCCCGTAGGCGCCCTCGCCGAAGTAGATCGTGTTGAGGTACTCGGTGAGGATCTTGTCCTTGGTCCAGTGGCGCTCGAGCCGGTAGGCGAGCGCGGCCTCGCGGAACTTCTGGAAGACGGTGCGGCTGCCCTGCGCCTCGAGCGCGTTCTTGACGAACTGCTCGGTGATCGTCGAGGCGCCCTGGGCGGCGCTCTGGCTGAGCACGTCCTTGATCAGGGCGCGGCGCGATGCCCTGGAAGTCGACGCCGTTCGTGCTCGTAGAAGCGCGAGTCCTCGATCGAGACCACCGCGTTCTTGACGTTCGGGGAGATCTGCGCCGAGCTGAGCAGGATCTTGTTCTGGTCGCTGGTCAGGGTGCCGATCGGTTCGCCGGAGGCGTCGAAGACCTCGCTGTTCTTCGAGGCCTTGTACTGGGCGAAGTTGTAGATCGCCGGCAGATCCTGGGAGACAGCGGCCATCATCCCGAAGACCATCGAGACCAGCCCCAGCACGCCCAGCCCCATCAAGACGAAGAGGATGCGCAGCTTCTTGAGGCGCGGCTTGCTGCGTTCGCCCGCCAAGAGAGTCCGGCAGTCTAGCATTGGGCCCGTGGCGGACCTGACGCGTAACGCGGTCGACGTGCTGCCGGCGGGGATGCTGTCCGAGCAGCTCGCCGCCGGCCGGCCGCTGCGGGTCAAGCTCGGGATCGACCCGACCACGCCCGACATCCACCTCGGCCACACGGTCGTGCTGGAGAAGCTGCGCGAGTTCCAGGACGACGGCCATCAGGTCGTCCTGATCGTCGGCGACTTCACCGCCCGGGTCGGCGACCCGAGCGGCCGCTCGGCGCAGCGGCCGATGCCCTCGCCCGAGGAGATCGAGGCCAACGCCGCCACCTATCAGGAGCAGGCCTTCAAGGTGCTCGACCGCGAGCGCACCGAGGTCCGCTTCAACAGCGAGTGGCTGCGGATGGCGCCGGAGGAGCTGCTCGGCCTGCTGGCCCAGACCACGGTGGCGCGCCTGCTCGAGCGCGACGACTTCCAGAAGCGCCTCGCGGCGGGCGCGCCGATCGCGGCCCTCGAGCTGCTCTACCCGCTGCTGCAGGGCTACGACTCGGTCGCGGTCGAGGCCGACGTCGAGCTGGGGGGGACCGACCAGAAGTTCAACCTGCTCTTCGGCCGCGACATCCAGTCCGCCTACGGCCAGAAGCCGCAGTCGATCATGACGATGCCGATCCTGGTCGGCACCGACGGCGCCAAGAAGATGAGCAAGTCGCTCGGCAACTACATCGGCGTCACCGAGCCGGCCGGAGGAGATGTTCGGCAAGATGATGCGGATCCCCGACGAGGCGATGGCCGACTACTACCGGCTGGTGCTCGGCTCCGAGCCGCCGGCGGGGCGTGGCGCCGAACGAGGCGAAGCGAGCGCTCGGCCCGCGGCATCGTCGAGCGCTTCCACGACGCGGACGCGGCGCAGGCGGCGGAGGAGCACTTCAACCGCCTCTTCGTCCAGCGCCAGGCGCCGGACGAGGTCGAGGAGCTCGACCTGGCTCCCTTCCTCGGCGACAACGGCGGCGAGATCCACCTGCCGCGGCTGATGGCCGATGCCTTCGAGATCAGCTCCAGCGAGGCCCGTCGCCTGATCCAGCAGGGGGGCGTGAAGCTCGACGGCGAGCCGATCCCGTCCGGTAAGCTGGACCTCGCGCCGGCCGAGCTCGACGGCCGCGTCCTGCAGGTCGGCAAGCGCCGCTTCCGCCGCCTGCGCGCTCGCCGCCTCAGGGCACTAGGCAAAGCCTCGCCGTAGCGCTATACTCCTTCGTCCTTCTGGGCAAGGCCCGGTGCCTGGCCCATGCGTGAAGAGCGACGAGTCCCGTCGTCAAGGCGCAGCGGTCTTTGAAAACTGAGCAGCGTGCACCCCGCGGACATTCGTGTCTGTGGGGATGTTTGAGCCCGATCCACTCGGTGCGCCAGCGCGCCGGGTGGTCTGATTTACCCGTCATGCCGGTCGCCGAGTATGTGTACCCGGCGATTTGCAATTTGCCAGGCATGACAGCTCTCTGTAAGAAGTACCTTTCACGGAGAGTTTGATCCTGGCTCAGGACGAACGCTGGCGGCGTGCTTAACACATGCAAGTGGTGCGACGAACCAGGGCTTGCCCTGGGGCAAAGCCGCGAACGGGTGAGTAACACGTGAGTAACCTGCCCCGATGACCGGGACAACCCGAGGAAACTCGGGCTAATACCGGATGTGGCGCACAGATCTAAGTCTGTGCGCTAAAGGAAGCTTCGGCCTCCGCATTGGGAGGGGCTCGCGGCCCATTAGCTTGTTGGTGGGGTAACGGCCTACCAAGGCAACGATGGGTAGCTGGTCTGAGAGGACGATCAGCCACACTGGGACTGAGACACGGCCCAGACTCCTACGGGAGGCAGCAGTGGGGAATCTTGCGCAATGCGCGAAAGCGTGACGCAGCAACGCCGCGTGGGGGAAGACGGCCTTCGGGTTGTAAACCCCTTTCAGGAGGGACGAAGGTTCACCGGTGAATAGCCGTGTGGATTGACGGTACCTCCAGAAGAAGCTCCGGCTAACTACGTGCCAGCAGCCGCGGTAATACGTAGGGAGCAAGCGTTGTCCGGAATCATTGGGCGTAAAGCGCGCGTAGGCGGCCCTGTAAGTCCGTTGTGAAAGTCAAAGGCTCAACCTTTGAAAGCCGATGGATACTGCAGGGCTAGAGTCCGGAAGAGGCGAGTGGAATTCCTGGTGTAGCGGTGGAATGCGCAGATATCAGGAGGAACACCAATAGCGAAGGCAGCTCGCTGGGACGGTACTGACGCTAAGGCGCGAAAGCGTGGGGAGCGAACAGGATTAGATACCCTGGTAGTCCACGCCGTAAACGATGGGCACTAGGTGTGGGAGGTGTCGACTCCTCCCGTGCCGTCGCTAACGCACTAAGTGCCCCGCCTGGGGAGTACGGCCGCAAGGCTAAAACTCAAAGGAATTGACGGGGGCCCGCACAAGCAGCGGAGCATGTGGTTTAATTCGACGCAACGCGAAGAACCTTACCTGGGCTTGACATGTTGGTGACCGCCGTGGAAACACGGTTTTCCTTCGGGACACCATCACAGGTGGTGCATGGCTGTCGTCAGCTCGTGTCGTGAGATGTTGGGTTAAGTCCCGCAACGAGCGCAACCCCTGTCCTATGTTGCCAGCATTAAGTTGGGGACTCATGGGAGACTGCCGGTGACAAACCGGAGGAAGGTGGGGATGACGTCAAGTCATCATGCCCCTTATGTCCAGGGCTACACACGTGCTACATTGGCGCATACAAAGGGCAGCAATACCGCGAGGTGGAGCGAATCCCATAAAGTGCGTCTCGGTTCGGATTGGAGGCTGAAATTCGCCTCCATGAAGGTGGAGTTGCTAGTAATCGCGGATCAGCAATGCCGCGGTGAATACGTTCCCGGGCCTTGTACACACCGCCCGTCACACCACGAAAGCAGGTAACACCCGAAGCCGGTGGCCTAACCTTTTGGAGGGAGCCGTCGAAGGTGGGACTTGTGATTGGGGTGAAGTCGTAACAAGGTAGCCGTAGCGGAAGCTGCGGCTGGATCACCTCCTTTCTAGGGAGATTTCTCTAGAACGTCGACCGGGCTCCCCAGTGGCTATATGTCACTGGGTACGCTGCTCAGTTTTGAGAGACCGCCAACGGCAGTCAGCCGTTGCGTGCGCCTCGGTGGACCTTGAAAACTGCACAAGGCCAATATCGAAATCCGCGTAAGCGGAATTCGAGGGTAATTTAATTTTGACCCGCACACTTATGTGCGGGTCGCTCACCGTCAAGATAGTAAGGGCTTACGGTGGATGCCTTGGCACCAGGAGTCGATGAAGGACGTGGACGGCTGCGATAAGCCGCGGTGAGGCGCTGAACAGCCTTTGACCCGCGGATCTCCGAATGGGAAAACCCGTCGCCGGTAATGCGGCGTCATCCTGTGGTGAATTCATAGCCACAGGAAGGGAACCGGGGGAACTGAAACATCTAAGTACCCCGAGGAAAAGAAATCAACCGAGACTCCCTTAGTAGTGGCGAGCGAAAAGGGATCAGCCCAAACCTGACAGATGTAAGCGGGCACGCGTTGTCTGTCGGGGGTTGTAGGGCGTTATGCCCGAGCCGTGCCTGGCTCGGCAGCAGTTACAAAATCAGGTGTTAGCCGAAGCGAGTGGAACCTCGCACCACAGAGGGCAATCGTCCCGTAGGTGAAAACATACTGATCTGCTGATTGACGTTCCTGAGTAAGACCGCACCCGTGAAACGCGGTCTGAATCTGGGGGGACCACCCTCCAAGGCTAAGTACTACCTGGTGACCGATAGTGAACTAGTACCGTGAGGGAAAGGTGAAAAGCACCCCTGAAGGGGAGTGAAATAGTACCTGAAACCGTAAGCCTACAAGTGGTCGGAGCACCTTCGGGTGTGACGGCGTGCTTTTTGCATCACGAGCCGGCGAGTTACTCGTCTGTGGCGAGGTTAAGCGATGAGCGGAGCCGTAGCGAAAGCGAGTCTGAATAGGGCGACACAGTCATAGGCGGTAGACCCGAAACTGAGCGAGCTATCCATGGGCAGGCTGAAGCGGGGGTAAGACCTCGTGGAGGGCCGAACCGACCTAGGTTGAAAACTGGGCGGATGACCTGTGGATCGGAGTGAAAGGCTAATCAAGCTCAGAGATATCTGGTTCTCTCCGAAATATATTTAGGTATAGCGTCGAGTGTTTGCGTTTCGGCCGTAGAGCACTGTTTGGACTAGGGGCCCTACCAGGTTACCGACTTCAGGCAAACTCCGAAGACCGTTACGGTTAGCTCGGCAGTCAGTGTGCGGGGGATAAACTTCGTACGCAAAAGGGGAACAACCCAGACCATCAGCTAAGGTCCCCAAGTACTAGCTAAGTGGTGAACGATGTCCGAGTGCATAGACAACCAAGAGGTTGGCTTAGAAGCAGCCATCCTTGAAAGAGTGCGTAACAGCTCACTGGTCAAGTGTTCGGGCGCGGAGAATTCAACGGGGCTCAAGCTAGTCACCGAAGCTATGGGTGTGCAGGCCTGCGGGCTCTGCACGCGGTAGGAGAGCGTTCCAGTTGCGAGAAGCGGATGCGTAAGCCTCCGTGGAGCGGCTGGAAGTGAGAATGCCGGCATGAGTAACGAAAGAGGGGTGAGACTCCCCTCCACCGATTGTCCAAGGTTTCCTGAGTAAAGTTCGTCTGCTCAGGGTTAGTCGGGACCTAAGGCGAGGCCGAAAGGCGTAGCCGATGGCCAACAGGTTGATATTCCTGTACCACGTCGTTTCCGTTATGACCGATGGGGGGACGGGGAAGGGTAAGGGATCCCAGGCGATGGTCGTCCTGGGGCAAGCACGTAGCCAGTCGCTGTAGGGAAATCCGCAGCGGCGTTTTGACGCGAGGTGCGATGCCAGCTGGCTTGACCGCCGGCGAGTCCCCGATCCCATGCCTCCGAGAAAATCCTCTAGGCAGGATTCGCGTGCCCGTACCGATAACCGACACAGGTGGACAAGTAGAACATACTGAGGTGAGCGAGCTAACTCTCGTTAAGGAACTCGGCAAAATCGCCCCGTAACTTCGGGAGAAGGGGCGCCCCGTTAGGGTGAACTCCGTACGGAGGAAGCCTGAGGGGGCCGCAGTGAATTGGTCCAAGCGACTGTTTACCAAAAACACAGGCCTCTGCTAAGTCGCAAGACGACGTATAGGGGCTGACGCCTGCCCGGTGCCGGAAGGTTACGCGGACTTGTTAGCGCTTCGGCGCGAAGCAGCGAAGCTAAGCCCCGGTAAACGGCGGCCGTAACTATCAGTTGACCGAGGTAGTTGTAAAACTCGGCTATATGCTGGAACGCCTGTCCTGAAAAAGGTGCAGTATCCCGCACTACTCGTACGGCGGACGCCGATTTGACGTCCGATAGTCGCCGTAAAGTGAAAATGTGTCGGGTGCAGGCAATCAGCAGGAAAGACTCTGGATCGAAGCGATTCCGGCGAATGTCGGATTTCTTCTGTCCGGGTTTGCGCTGGGAGAGGGAAGCTTCATGGTCGTCGCTCGTCGACGTAGCGACTACACCGTGAAGTGGAAGCTCTCAGCGGCCTTCAACGTCTCTCAGAAGGATCGAGTTCCGCTCGATCTTTTCATGGAGACGCTTGGATGCGGATCCATTCGCAAGGCTGGGAATGATGGCTGGTATTGGGAGGTCAATCGCCTCTCCGATATCCAGGATCGCATCGTTCCTTTCTTCGAGCGGTTTCCGTTGATAGGCAAGAAGGTTGAGGACTTCGATCGGTTTCGCGCAGCCGCGCGGATACTTTCGAGAGGAGACCTCTCATACCAGGACTACGCCCAAGTTCTAGTTCTCCGAGAAGGAATGAACGGAGGCGGAAAGAGGCGCTACACGATGCAGAGAATCCTCAGAGACTATACGCCGAGCTCGCGCTCTGGAGAGAGCGTGAGATGAGATAGTCCGCTCTCACGGGCGACCGTGAGAGGTGGTCAGAAATGTGCCACCCGCTTCGAGGCAGCCGCCTCGAAGTAGTAACAACGAGGAACGGTCCTAAGGTAGCGAAATTCCTTGTCGGGTAAGTTCCGACCTGCACGAATGGCGTAACGACTTGGACGCTGTCTCAACGAGAGGCTCGGTGAAATTAAAGTCTCGGTGAAGATGCCGAGTACCCGCAGCTAGACGGAAAGACCCCGTGAACCTTTACTGCAACTTGATATTGGAGTCTGGGGTATCTCGCTCAGGATAGGTGGGAGACTGTGAACCAGCGGCTTTGGCTGCTGGGGAGTCACCCTTGAGATACCACCCTTGGTAGTCTGGGCTTCTAACACCATGCCGTGATCCGGGTGGTGAACAGTGTCAGGTGGGCAGTTTGACTGGGGCGGTCGCCTCCTAAAATGTAACGGAGGCGCCCAAAGGTTCCCTCAGCACGGTTGGAAATCGTGCGTAGAGTGTAAAGGCAACAAGGGAGCTTGACTGCGAGACCGACGGGTCGAGCAGGAACGAAAGTTGGGCTTAGTGATCCGGCGGTAGCAAGTGGAAGCGCCGTCGCTCAACGGATAAAAGGTACTCCGGGGATAACAGGCTTATCGTTTCCAAGAGTCCACATCGACGAAACGGTTTGGCACCTCGATGTCGGCTCGTCGCATCCTGGGGCTGGAGTAGGTCCCAAGGGTTGGGCTGTTCGCCCATTAAAGCGGTACGCGAGCTGGGTTCAGAACGTCGTGAGACAGTTCGGTCCCTATCTGCTGTGGGCGTTGGAGAGTTGAGAGGAGTCATCCCTAGTACGAGAGGACCGGGATGAACGTGCCGCTGGTGTATCTGTTGTCCCGCCAGGGGCATCGCAGGTTAGCTACGCACGGAACGGATAACCGCTGAAGGCATCTAAGCGGGAAGCCGTCCTCGAGATGAGCTCTCCCATCCCCTTGAGGGAGTAAGACCCCTGGTAGACCACCAGGTTGATAGGCCAGCGGTGCAAGCGCAGTGATGTGCTCAGCCGACTGGTACTAATGGGTCGAGGGCTTGACGGATGTTTAATTACTTACCTGTTGCGGCCTTGTGCGGTTTTCAAGCTCCACCGGGGCGGTTGTCTCGCAAAATTCCGGTGGTGCATAGCGAAAGGGAGACACCTCTTCCCATTCCGAACAGAGCAGTTAAGCCTTTCAGCGCCGATGGTACTTGGGGGGCAACCCCCTGGGAGAGTAGGTCGCCGCCGGTTCTTATTCGTTCGAGCCCGACCCCGCCGGTCGGGCTCGTTGCGTTTGCAGGCTCATACGCAGGAACTTTTCGAGCCTGCGTTCATACAGCGCCGGATCGACGTTCCAGCTCTGCGTATGCCCGGCTTTCGGCACCCGGTAATAGGTGACCCACTGCGGCAGCTCTTTGGCGAATTCTTCGCTGATCGAGATCGGCACCACCTTGTCTTCGCCGCCGTGGAAAAGGAGGATCGGGAGGTGGAAGTCTTCGGGGTGGGCCAGGGCGTTGAGGCTGTTCCAGCTGGGGTTTGTACGGGCGTCTATTGCCCACTCGACCGGGAGGGCGAGGAAGCCGGGCAGGCCCATCTGTTCGGCGTTGAATTCGAGGATTGCTTTCCAGTCGAGGGCTGGTGCGTCTAGGACCAGTGCGGAAACCTTGGCGGAGAGGGGCGAGTGCTCCATCAGCTGCGCCACGACCGCGCCCCCCATCGAGTAGCCGACGAGGACGACGTGCTTGGCGCCGTGGACGACGGCGTAGCGGACGGCGACGGCCAGATCCTTCCACTCGGTTTCTCCCTGATGGTGATATCCGTCCGGGCTGCCGGGGGCGCCGAGGTCGTCGCGGTAGGAGATCAGCAACTGGGGGAGACCGGCTCGCTGTAGCGCGGGGGCTATTCGCAAGCCGATCTGGCGGTCGCCGTTGATGCCGTGGACGACGATCGCCCACGTCCTTCCGGCGGCCGGGATCAGCCAGGCAGGCATTGGGCCTAGTTCGTCGGGGATGTTGACGGAGCGGTAGGGGAGGCCTCGGGCTTCGAGTGGATCGCCGGCGTAGACATCGCTGTCGAAGCCTGCCTGGGTCCCGGGCTCGAGATAACCATGGACGTGGCCGAGACGTCGAGTTACGGTGTCGGCATTCTCGCCAGTGACCGATCCGACGACCGCGTGGCCCGCTTGCCAGACGAGTCCGTAGAGGCCTGGCCGTTCGGTTGTCTCAGAGCGCCGCAGCCGGATCCGGTCCGGCGATACGGCCTCGATATCGACCTTTTCCGACCAGGGCGAGTGGTCGGGGACTACGACGAGCGATGAGAAATGCCAGGTGACGAGGACCGCGACTCCCAGGACGATGAGCAGCACCGCACCACCGGTGACGATGAGCGCACGGACGTGCCGTCGCGTCCAGGCCACCGCCGCTTGCACGTCAGGGGTGGGTGGCGAAGCGGTCGATCGCCGAGCGCCAAGCACCCGTGCTGCGCGTTGTGCGGACTCCCGGGCGGTGCCGGCTCTCGCAGGGGCGAGATGGTGCCTCCACCGGCTCGAGGCCGTACTCGCCGAGGGTCGCGAAGTCGATTGCGAGGTCGACGGCGTCGGCTATCCGCGTGGGCATTGATGTCTTTTTCGTATCGAACATAGGTTCGACTGTACGGAGGGGTTCGGATGGAAGGGCGAGACTGCATGCCTTCTTGCAGCGTGCGGCCGGAAACGGCATTCTAGCGCGGTGTCTAGCCGGACTTAGACTTGGCGCACCAAGGGTTCTTCGGCACGCCGGCGCAGGGGTTGGGCATCGTCGGCAGCTTCTTTGCGTTGGGCAGCGCGTGCATCACCGTCTTCGTCTTGCGCGGGTAGACGGAGCCGGCGGGGCAGGGCGTGGTGCTGAGGATCTGCGTGTTGCATTCGGCCTGTTCGAGCAGCGGCTGGTTGATCTCGCCGCTGCCGATCGCCCCGCACGTGTTGGTCAGGAGCGATTCGGGCGAGACGCCGTCGGGGAGCTTGTTGCGCAGCAGGCAGTTGACCGGGTTGCCGCCGAAGAAGGTGATCTGGCCGATGTCGCCGTTGGTCGGGTTGGCGAAGAAGCCGTTCTTGGAGAATTCGTTTTCGAAGACCTGGTTGCCCCAGTCGTCGTAGAGGCAGCCGAAGCCGAGCGATCCGGTCTGCGTGCCGCCCTCGCAGTGGGCGACCGGCGGCGGCGTGTCGGTGTCGGGGAAGGGCACGAGCAGCAGGCCCCAGGCGCCGTTGTGGACGATGCGGTTGCCCATCACCGTGTCGAAGCGTCCGCCGGAGATCGAGACGCCGGTGCCCACCGGGCTGGAGCCCGCCGCGCCCGAGCCGGGAACGTTGGGGTTGTTGTTGTCGTGGATGTAGTTGTCGAGCAGCACCCAGCAGGAGACCGAGTGGGTGAGGGGGCTCGTCGCCCCGTTGGGGCAGCTTCCGTCCTGCGGCGAGGGCGCGTCGTCGTTGTTCTGGCTGTTGGTGTCGAAGCCGTCCTTGTTGTGGTCGAACTCCGATTCCTTGACGACGATCTTGCCGCCCGAGTTGGTCCCCGAGTAGCCGAGGGCGCTGTACTGGGACCAGGCCTTTCGCATCGTCATGTTGCATTCCTGGCGACAGGCGCCCTCGTAGTAGCCGGAGTCGCTGAAGTTGCTCGCGTAGGTCTGGTTCCAGAGGCCGGGGCCGCGCGAGTTGCTGGCGAAGAGGCCGTAGCTCGCCGCGGTCGCGTCGCCGTTGTAGAAGGTCGAGGTCGCGTTCAGGTAGGCGCCTTTGAAGGCGCCCATGCCGATCAGGCCGCCGCCGTCGCCGCCGTTCCACCAGATCTCGTTGCCGTTGCCACCGCTGCCGGCGAGGAAGTTGCAGGCGGTGAGGTTTTCGACGCTGACCCCGCTGGCCTTAAAGGCGACGACGCCGTTGCGGCCGATTTGGCTGCCGTTTTGGGTGACGCCGAAGTCCTGGGCGCCGGGCTTGCGCGCGCAGAGCGAAGAGCCGGGCTTGGTGCCGTCGACGACGACGTCGTTGCGGTTCATCCCGCGCAGGTGCAGGCGCGGCTTGAGGATCAGGACGCCGGCGGGTGGGGCTTCGCCCGGTGCGTGGACCCGGTCGCCGCGTTCGTGGTAATCGCCGGGGCCGACCAGCACCCAGTCGCCGGGCCTGGCGGCATCGACGGCGGCCTGGATCGTCTTGTACTTGCCCTTGAGACCGTGGAAGCTGCCGACCCGCAGCACGCGCGGTTTGGCGGTGGCGCTACTGGCCGTTGGCAGCGCTGCTGCTGCCAACAGCGTGAGCGCGAGGAGAACCCCTCTTCTCAGCCTTGGGCTGAGGCTTGGGTTGCTGCTGTGGGTGTTGTTGGCGTTGGGTCTCATTGGCTGAGCCGACGCCTCCTCGCACGTTCGATCCTACGCTCTTGAGCGGTGCTTTGGCAAACCCGAGCACCAGAGCAGCGGTCTCCGCCGGTTTCTCGACGTTGGGGGAGTGCCCGGCGCCGGCGATCAGCTTGGTCTGCGCTGTCGGGACGGCCGTGCGATAGGCGGCGAGGGATTCGCCTGGATCGTTGGCGATCTGCTCTTCGGCGCCCATGATCGCCAGCAGTGGCTTGTCCAGGGCAGCGGCACGATCCGGCAGCGACTCTTCGCCCGTGTATTCGTCGAAGGCGTCGTGGGAGTCGGTGTAGGCGCTGTAGGTCAGTCGCTTGACATCGTCGACGAAGGCGTCGGGCACGTCGAAGCCGGGCGCAAACGCGACCTGGAGGCCGTTGCGGATTGAGAAGTCCGGCTTGATCCGCCAAAGCGCCTCGCCGATCACCGGCTTGAAGGGCAGTTCGCCGATCAGTCCGACATCGCCGTAGGAGTCGTCGGGAATGCTGTCGATCAGCACCATCCGGTTGACGAGCCGGGGAGAACGTTCGGCGAGCGCGATCGTCACCGGGCCGCCGAGCGAATGGCCGACCACCTCGGCGTCGCTGACCCTGAGCTTGCCCAGGACCTGGGCGATGAGATCCGCCTGGTTCGGCACCGAGTAGCCGGAGGACGGCTTTTCCGAGCCGCCGTGGCCAAGCAGGTCGATCGCGATCACCCGGTGGTCTTTGGCGAGCAGCGGGATCATCCCGTCCCAATAGTTGATCGCGCAGGTGAAGCAGTGGATCAGCACGATCGGCTCCGCGTTCCTCGGGCCTCGTTCGACCACCTCGAGCTTGCCGCCGCTGGTGCCGACCAGCCTCCCTCCAGGTTCGGTCACGCCGGCCGACTTGGTTTCGTGATCGACGAGCACGGCGTTGAGCCCCAGCAGCACGATCAGCGCCACCACGACCCCTATCCCGATCTTCCAGCCTCTCCGCATGGCGGTCGTTACCCTAGCCGGAGAATGACCAGCGGGCGCGAATAGAGCTAGGCATGGAGAAATTCGTCATCCAGGGCGGCGTGCCGCTCTCCGGCGAGCTGACCGTCGCCGGCAACAAGAACGCGGCGCTGCCGATCCTCGCCGCCTGCCTGCTCACCGAGGAGGAGCTGCTGCTGCACCGGGTGCCGCGGATCCGCGACACCGAGGCTCAGATCGCTCTGCTCGAGCAGCTCGGCGTCGAGGTTGCCTGGGTCGCCGACAACAGCGTCCGCCTCTGCGCCGCCGGGGTCTCCGAGGTCGCCGTCGACGAGGAGCTCTCGAAGCAGATCCGCGCCTCCTTCCTGCTCGCCGGCCCGCTGCTGGCTCGCTTCGGCGAGGCACGGATGCCACCGCCCGGCGGCGACTTCATCGGCCGGCGCCGCCTCGACGCCCACCTCGACGCCTTCAAAGACCTTGGCGCCCGGATCGACGGCGACCGCTGGATCGAGCTCAGCGCCCCCGCCGACGGCCTCTGCCCCTGCGCGATCTTCATGGACGAGCCCTCTGTGATGGGGACCGAGAACGCGCTGATGGCGGCGGCGCTGACGCCGGGGCCGACGACGATCTCCAACGCTGCCTGCGAGCCCCACGTCCAAGACCTCGCCCGCTTGCTCTGCGCGATGGGCGCCCAGGTCGACGGGATCGGCTCCAACGTGATGACCGTGCACGGGCGCGACAAGCTCGGCGGCGCCGAGCACACGATCTCCGCCGACCACATCGAGGTCGGCAGCTTCATGGCACTTGCCGCGGCGACCGGCGGCGAGCTGCGCATCCGCGAGGTCGAGCCGCTCGACCTGATGATGGTGCGCCGCCAGTTCCGCCGGCTCGGGCTGCGCTCGGAGGTCGAGGGGCGCGACGTGCTCGTCCCGCCCGATCAGGCGCTGCGCATCCAGGCCGACCTCGGCGATGCGATCCCGAAGATCGAGGACGGGCCCTGGCCGGCCTTCCCCGCCGACCTCACCTCGATCGCGCTCGCTCTGGCCACGCAGGCCGCGGGCGAGATCCTGATCTTCGAGAAGATGTTCGAGAACCGCCTCTTCTTCGTCGACAAGCTGGTCGCGATGGGCGCTCGGATCACGCTTTGCGATCCCCACAGGGCGATCGTCAGCGGTCCGAGCCGGCTTCACGGCGAACGGGTCGAGAGCCCCGACATCCGCGCCGGGATGGCGATGCTCATCGCCGCCCTGGCGGCGGACGGCGTATCGGAGATCGGCAACATCCGCCAGATCGATCGCGGCTACGAGCAGATCGACGAGCGGCTGCGCGGTCTCGGCGCCCAGATTGAACGGGTCTCCTCAGAGGTCCCTGCCTAGCAGGGCTTTTACGCCTGCTCTCGTAAGGTCCGGCCGATGATTCACCCAATTCCACCCGGAACGCGCGACGTGCTTCCCGACGAGATGCGTGAGCTGCGCAAGCTGCACCTGGCGATGATCGAGGTCTTCGAGAGCCGCGGCTACGGCGAGGTCTCGACGCCCGCAATCGAGTACGACGAGGTGCTCGCCCGCGGCGACGGCCGCACCGCCGACTCCGCCTATCGCTTCTTCGACGAGCGCGGCGACCTGCTCGCCCTGCGTTCCGACATGACGATCCCGATCGCTCGCCTGGTCGCCAGCCGCTACGCAAACGCCGAGCCGCCGCTGCGGCTCTGCTACCTGGCAAATGCCTTTCGGGCGGTGCGCCCACAGCGTGGCCAGATGCGCGAGTTCGCCCAGGCCGGGGTCGAGCTGATCGGCGCGCCCGCGCCCGACGGCACGGCCGAGGTGGTCGACGTGCTCGAGGCGACCCTCGACGCCGCCGGGCTCGACCGGGCCGTAATCGGCCTCGGCGACGCCGACCTCTACCGCCAGCTGCTCAGCGAGCTGGGGATCGAAGGCCCCGAGCGCGACGCGATCCTCGGCCGACTCGCCGCCCACGACCTGGTCGGCCTCGAGGTCGAGCTCTCCGAGCTGAAGGGGATCGGCGACGAGCAGGCCGCTACCTGCGTCGCCCTCTCGCAGCTGCGCGGCGGTCGCGAGGTGCTCGACGAGGCGCGCTCGCTGGGCGGCGCTGCGGTCGAGCGGGCGACGGCGCGGCTGGGAGAGACCTTCGAGGCGCTGGAGGCGCGCGGGGTCGCGGATCGCGTTCAGATCGACCTCGGCCTGCTGCGCGACCTCGGCTACTACAGCGGCGCCATCCTCGAGGTCTACGACCCGGCGCTCGGCCACGTGCTCGGCGGCGGCGGGCGCTACGACGAGCTGCTCAAGCGCTTCGGCGTCGATCTGCCCGCGGCGGGCTTCGCCCTGTACCTGGAGCGCGTCCACGTCGCCCAGATGGAGGAGGAGCCGCGGGCGGGGGGTGGATCGTGAGCGTCGAGGTGGCCGGCATGGGCCACGCCCGCGACGAGGGGCCGCTGCGCCTCGCGGTGCCGCGCGGCGCCCTGCTCGGCGAGACCCTGGACGCGCTCGACGCGATCGGGGTCGACACCAGCGAGGTCCGCGGTGAGTCGCGCTCGCTGATCTTCGAGACGGCGGGCATCACCCTGGTGACGATGCGGCCCTCCGACGTGCCCACCTACGTCGAGGCCGGCGCCGCCGACGTCGGCATCACCGGCAAGGACGTGCTGCTCGAGCAGGGCGATCGGGTCGTCTACGAGCTGCTCGACCTCGGCTTCGGCCGCTGCCGCATGGTCCTCGCCGGGCGCAAGGGCGACGAGCGGCTGGGGGAGTCGCAGCGCCGCCTCGGGATGATGCGGATCGCGACCAAGTACCCGCGCACGGCCGAACGCTACTTCGAGAAAACGGGGCGCCAGGTCGAGGTGATCGAGGTCAAGGGATCGGTCGAGCTGGCGCCGCTGATCGGCCTCGCCGACGGCATAGTCGACCTGGTCGCCACCGGGCGCACCCTGGAAGAGAACGACCTCGAGGTGCGAGAGGAGATCCTCGAGTGCACCGCGAGGTTCGTAGCCAACCGCGTCGCGCACAAGCTGCGGGCGCGCGAGGTCGACGGGCTGACAGCGAAGCTGCGGGAGGCGATGACTCGGTGAGGTCTAGAGAGTTCCAGTGGGAGGGCGCCGCCGAGACCGCGGAGCAGATCAGGATTTGGAGCGACGGAGCCGCCCAGAGGCCGCCGGAGGACGAGATTCGCGAGCTCGCGCCCGCAGTTGGCGCCTATGACGACGCGAGGCTTCTGGAGCTGACGAACCGCTTTGACGCCACTGAGGTGCCGCGCAACGAGGTGGGGATCGAGGTCAGCGCGGCACGTGAGGCCCTGGGCGGCCTGGATGCCGATTTGCGCGAATCCCTCAAAATCGCGGCTGCCAACATCCGCACCGTCGCCGAGGCCCAGCTTCCCCAGGTGCAACGCGTTTCCCCCCTCCCAGGGGGACAAAACGTTTCACTACGGGAGGTGGCAGTCAATGCGGCCGGGATTTATGCCCCCGGCGGGCGGGCTGCCTACCCCTCAAGCGTCTTGATGTGCGCGATCCCGGCGCGCGTGGCAGGGGTGCGCCGAGTTGTGCTCGCCACTCCGCCGGGTCCCGACGGAGCGGTCAATCCGTTGGTCCTGGCAGCCGCAGGTATCGCCGGGGTTGATGAGATCTATGCGATAGGCGGTGCCCAGGCGATTTTCGCACTGGCCTACGGCAGCGACTCAATCGACCCAGTCGACGTTGTCGCTGGGCCGGGTAATGCATGGGTGCGCGAGGCGAAGCGGATGATCAGCGGGGAAGTTGGCATCGATTCCCTTGCCGGTCCATCGGAGCTGATGGTGGTCGCCGACCGCGACACCAATCCCGAATGGGCAGCGTTCGATCTGTGTGCCCAGGCGGAGCACGGTGGAGAGGGCCCTCTGATCGTTGCTGCCGTCGACGAGGCCGTACTTGGTGACCTGAAGGAGGAGACCGTGCGCGTGGCAACCTCCAAGGGCATCGGTGCCGCACCGCTTGCGCTCGTCCAGGTTCCGAGCCTCAGCGACGCGATCGACCTCGCCAACGCCTTCGCCCCCGAGCACCTCGAGTTGCTGGTCGATGACGCTGCGGCGCTCGCCGAGGGGGTTGCTGCCGCTGGCTGCGTGTTCGTGGGTCCATACAGCGCCACGGCATTCGGCGACTACGTCGCCGGCTCCAACCACGTCCTGCCGACCGGTGGGGCTGGTCGTTTCTCGGGTCCGCTTGGACCCGGGACCTTCCGCCGCAAGATCGCCACCGTGGAGGTCTCCGCCGAGGCCGCGGCGAAGCTTGCCCCACACGTCGATCGCATCGCGCGGGCGGAGGGATTCCCCGTTCACGGTGAGTCCGCGATGATTAGGACCGAAACGTCATGAGCCGCACCGCGACAAGAGAGCGCAGCACCGCCGAGACGCAGGTCAAGCTCTCGCTCGACCTCGACGGGGGAGAGGCGAGCGCGGCCACCGGGGTCGGCTTTCTCGACCACATGCTCGACCTGCTCGCCCGCCACGGCCGTCTCGGCCTGCAGGTCGAGGCTAGCGGCGACCTCGAGACCGGCGCTCACCACACCGTGGAGGATGTCGGCATCGTGCTCGGCCAGGCGCTCGACGAGGCGCTCGGAGATCGGGCCGGGATCAGGCGCTACGGCTCCGCCGTGGCGCCGATGGACGAGTCGCTGGCCGAGTGCGCTATCGATATATCCGGCCGTCCGCTCTGTGTCTTCGACGCCGAGCTGCCGACGACCTCGATTGCCGGCTTCGACACCGAGCTTGCCGAGGAGTTCTTCCGCGCCGTCGCCAACAGCGCCAAGCTGACCCTGCACGTCTCGGTTCGCTACGGCAGCAATGCACACCACATGATCGAGGCCTGCTTCAAGGCCTTCGCCCGTGCCCTGCGCGTGGCAGTCTCGGTCGACCCCGAGGAGAGCGGCGTGCCCTCGACCAAGGGGACGCTGAGCGAATGACGGTCCGCGTCGCGATCCTCGATTACGGGGTAGGCAACCTGCGCTCGGTCGAGAAGGCGCTCGAGCACATCGGCGCCACGGCGACGATCAGCGCCGACCCGGCCGAGATACGGGCCGCCGACGGCCTGATACTGCCAGGAGTCGGGGCCTTCCCGAAGGCGATGGAGCGGATTCGCGAGCGCGGCCTCGACGAGCTGATCGTCGAGCGTCGCGACGCCGGCGTGCCGATCCTCGGCATCTGCCTCGGCCTGCAGCTGCTCTTCGACTCGACCACCGAGCTTGGCGGCGCCGAGGGCCTCGGCCTGCTCGGCGGCGAGGTCGACGACCTCGACTCACCGGGGCTCAAGATCCCCCACATCGGCTGGTCGCCGGTGCGCTGGGAGAAGCCCTCGCGGCTCACCGAGGGGATCGATTCCGAGACGCCCTTCTACCTCGTCCACTCCTTCGCGCCGAAGCCCGAGGTGGCCGATCTGCTTGGCAGCGCCGCCTACGGCGCCCGCTTCGCCTGCGCGGCCGAGCGCGACAACGTCTTCGGCGTCCAGTTCCACCCCGAGAAGTCGAGCGCCGCAGGCCTGCGGCTGCTCTCCAACTTCGCCGGGATCTGCGCCGCCGTGCCGGCGTGATCCTCTACCCCGCGATCGACATCCGCGGCGGCCAGGCCGTGCGGTTGCTGCAGGGCGACTACGAGCGCGAGACGACCTACGACGCCGACCCGGTCGACGCAGCGAAGCGCTGGGCCGGAGAAGGCGCCGAGTTCCTGCACGTCGTCGATCTCGACGGGGCGAAGGCGGGGGCGCCGCAGAATCTCGACGCGGTGCGGCGGATCGCGGCGGCAGTCGACTGTCCGATCCAGGTCGGGGGTGGGCTGCGGGACGAGGCATCCGTAGCTTCTGTGCTCGACGCTGGCGCTGAGCGCGTCGTGATCGGCACGGCGGCGCTGCGGGACCCCGTGTTCCTCGCTGAGACAATCGACGCTCATGGAGAGCGGGTCGTTGTTTCTGTGGACGCCCGAAAAGGTAAGGTGGCGCTGGATGGCTGGACCGAGTCCAGCCGAGTTGAGGTGATCGATGCGATTGCTGCCCTAACAGTGCGCGGGGCGCGGCGCTTTCTCTGTACCGCGATTGAGGTTGACGGAACGATGGAAGGCCCCGCCGTCGAGGAGCTTGGTCGAATCGCGTCGCTCACGAAAGCAAAGGTCATTGCATCCGGTGGCGTTGGCGAACTCTCCGACCTTGAAAAGCTCGCCGGTTTGGCGGCCCCGAACCTCGAGGGCGTCATTGTCGGCCGCGCCCTCTATGAGGCGCGCTTCACCGTCAGCGAGGCCATTGCGGCGCTCCAGAGCCCATCCCGGTAGGGGTGGAGCGTCTTGTACTTTTTGGGCGTCCACCTTCGGGCGCCAGCAGTTTCGGCTCCATCCAAAAAGTTAAGCGGAACCCCTACCGGGATGGGCTCTAGGCTCTAGCAATGGTTTTGAAGCGCGTTATTCCCTGCCTTGATGTCGATGCGGGGCGCGTGGTCAAGGGGACGAACTTTGTTGGGCTGCGCGATGCGGGGGATCCCGTGGAGTTGGCCGAGCGCTACGACGCCGAGGGGGCAGACGAGCTCGTGTTTCTCGACATCACGGCGTCACACGAGAAGCGGGACACGATCGTCGAGCTGGCACGGCGCACGGCGGACAACGTCTTCATCCCCTTCACGATCGGCGGCGGCATCCGCTCGGTCGAGGATGCCCAGGCGGTGCTCGACGCGGGGGCCGACAAGGTCTCGGTCAACTCCTCGGCGCTGGCACGGCCGGAGCTGCTGACCGAGCTGGCCGACCACTTCGGCGCCCAGTGCGTGGTGATCGCGATCGACGCCAAAGACGGCAACGGCAGCTGGGGCGTCTACGTCAACGGTGGCCGCAAGAAGGTCGAGGGTCGCGACGCAGTCTCCTGGGCCCGCGAGGCCACCGAGCGCGGCGCCGGCGAGGTGCTCCTCACAAGCATGGACCGCGACGGCACCAACGACGGCTACGACATCGAGTTGACACGGGCAGTCGCCGACGCGGTCTCGGTACCCGTAATTGCCTCCGGCGGCGCCGGCACGCTCGAGCACTTGAGCGAGGCGATCTCGGACGGCCACGCCGACGCCGTCCTCTGCGCCTCGATCTTCCACTACGGCACCTTCACCGTCCACGAAGCAAAGGAGCGGATAGCGGCCGCCGGCATCCCGGTGCGACGTTAGGCAGGTGAGTCGGGTGTCTCTCGAACGGGCGGATACTCAAAGCGCCGGCCTCATTAGGCCGGCGCTTGTCCGAGCGAGAGACACCCGACTCACCCTCCCTGAAGGTCTTCGGCGAGACCCGAGACGCCGGTGGAGCCGAGTATCTCGAGGCGGTCCAGTTCATACGGCTTGTCGCGAGTCGCGTATCCGGGGATCTCGGTCGTCGCTCCGGTGTAGCCAGCTGCTTTCACCGCGGCGATCACCGTAGCGTCGAACTGGCCGGCCGGGTAGCAGAAGTTCTTCACCGGAACGCCGTATTCGCGGCGCAGCATTTCGCGCGAGCCGGCTACTTCTTCCTTCAGCTGTTCGGCGTCGAGGGTGGTCAGGTCGAGGTGGTGGATCGTGTGTGCGGCCAGCTCCCAGCCGGCGCCGATCATCGCTTCGACGTTGCTGGGGTAGAGGTCCGACCCTTCCGCCTTGAGGTTGAGCAGGCCCGGCCAACCGTGCTTGCGCAGCTCCGGCAGGGCGTAGGTGAACTGCGGACGGTAGCCGTCGTCGAAGGAGATCACGATTGGTTTGGGGGGGAGGGTGCCGCCGTGGAACCAGGCTTCCTCGACCGTTTCCAGTGTCACCGCTTCGTAGCCGTGTTCGTCGAGCCAGTCCATCTGGCGGTGGAAGTCAGGGCGGGTCACATACAGCTCGGGGTAGGGAGCGGAAGCGGGCGCTTCGCCGAGCACGTGGTACTCGAGGATCGGCACCGGGCCGGTGTAGGGCTTCCAGCCGGGTTGCGGAGTCGCGTTGCGGACCAGGCGCGAAGTCGCCCTGCCCGGCTTGGCCTGGGTCGCCGTTCCCCCAATCGAGCGAACGTGCCCGCCGCCACGGCTGCTCAGCGCCAGGGCGAAAAGGGCGCCGGCGACGACGAAGGCGGCGAGCCCGGCGAGGACGCCGAGGGCCGCCCGGCGCCCTTGTTTGCCCTTGCGCCGCTGCTGCTCTCGCCGGGCGCGGCGCTCGGCTCGTTCGCGGTCGGACCGCAGGTTGTCGCGTCGTTCGGCCATCCGGAGAGGCGATCATGGTAGGCAACCGACCGATGTCGACTGCCGAAGAGCCGCAAGAGAGCCTCGCCGAGGCGTTGCAGCGAGCCCAGCCCGAGCTGGTCGCGGTGCGCGCCGTGGCGAGCGAGCCGGTCTACCTGGTCGGCGGCGGTGTGCGCGACCTGCTGCTCGGTCGCGGTCGAGCCGACATCGACCTCGTGGTCGAGGGAGACGCCTCCGCGCTCGCCGCGCGGCTCGGTGCCGACGTCCTCTCCCACGAGCGTTTCGCCACCGCAAAGGTGAGCCTCGACGGGCACGAGGTCGACATCGCCGCCGCCCGCTCGGAGAGCTATCCGCACCCCGGCGCGCTGCCGGAGGTCGAGCCGGCGGACGACGTCGAGTCGGATCTGGCCCGGCGCGATTTCACGATCAACGCGATGGCGATCCCGCTGTGCGGCGAGCCGAGGCTGATCGACCCCCACGGCGGCCGGGTCGATCTCGCCGCCGGGCTCCTGAGGGTGCTCCACCCGCGCTCCTTCGAGGACGATCCGACCCGCGCTCTGCGAGCGGCTCGTTACGCGGCCCGCTTCGGCTTCGAGCTCGAGGCGGAGACGGAGGCGCTGCTGCGCGAGGCCGACCTGGGGACGGTGTCGGCCGATCGCCGCGACGCCGAGCTGCTGCGGCTCGCCGGCGAAGCCAAGGCGGCACGGGGGTTCTCGCTGCTTGCCGAGTGGGATTTGATCGAGCTGCGCGACGGCGGCGCCGAGCTGGCCTCCGAGGTCGCCAGGCTGTTCGAGTCCGACCCCTGGCGCGATCTGGCGCCGCGCGATCGGGTCGTCTTCCGCGCGGCGCTTGGCCCCGCGGGCGGCGAGGAGGCCCTGGCCGCGGCACGGCCGGAGCGTCCCTCCGAGGCTGTCGCGCTGGCGGCACGGCACGACCCGGTCGAGCTGGTGCTGGCGCGAGCGCTCGGCGCCGAGTGGTTGGACCGCTATGTCACCGAGTGGCGCGACGTCTCTCTGCTTATCAACGGCGAGGACCTGATCGCGGCCGGGGTCGCGCCGGGCCCTGCACTCGGACGCGGGCTGCAGGAGGCGCTGCGTCGCAAGCTCGACGGTGAGATCGTCGGGCGCGATCAGGAGCTCGAGGTCGCTCTGGAGGCGGCGGGGGGCGACGATGGAGTGGCGTGAGGCCGACGGCAAGCGCTGGCTCGAGGCGCGCCTGCCGGGGGCGACCGCTGCCTTCACGACCCGCACGTTCGGCTCGGCGCGGGAGAGCTTCGCGCCCCTGGCGGCTCTGGGGGTCGACTCCGAGGCGATCGTCAGCGCCTGGCAGGTGCACGGCACGGACCTCGCCGTTCACGACGGCGGCGCTGTGCCGGCGGAGGCCGACGGTCACGTGATCGCCGACCCCGGGACGGTTGGCCTCGTCTTCGGTGCCGACTGCCTGCCGATCGCCGGCGTCGGCCCCGCCGGTGCGGTGATCCTGCACGGCGGTCGGCGCGGCTTGGAGCAGGGGATAGCGCTCCGCGGGGCGACCGCGGTAGGCGCCACCGCCGCCGCGATCGGCCCTGGAATCGGGCCATGCTGCTACGAGGTCGACCTCTGGAGCGAGGCGCGCCGGCAGCTGCGCGAGGCGGGTGTCGAAGAAATCCAATCCGCCGACCTCTGCACCTGTTGCGAGGCCGAGCTCTTCTTTTCGCATCGCCGCGACGGCGACCAGCGCCGACAGGCGGGACTCGTCTGGCTCGATCGGGAGGAAGGCTGAGGTGGCCGGGTTGATCCACGGGCTCGAGCCGGCGAAGATCTCCGCCAACCTCGAACGGGCGCGCGAGCTGGCCGGCCCCGGGGTCGAGATCCTTGCCGCGAGCAAGTACGTGCCGCTGGAGGAGATGGGCGCCTTGGCCGAGGCTGGCGTCCGCCTGGTCGGCGAGAACCGCCAGCAGGACCTGGTCGCCAAGCGGGAACGCTGGGGCGATGCCTTCGAGTGGGACTTCATCGGCAACCTGCAGAGCCGCAAGGTCAAGCAGCTGCTGCCGATCTGCCGGCTGATCCACTCGGTTGCCAGCTACTCGGCCCTGGAGCAGCTGGGCCGGCACGGCACGCCGCAGACCGAGGTCCTGGTCGAGGTCAACGTCGCCGGCGAGGAGGGCAAGGGGGGTGTAGCGCCGGCCGAGCTCGGCGCTTTCATCGAGCGCTGCCCGGTCCGCATCGGCGGTTTGATGACGATGCCGCCTTTCAGTCAGGACCCCGAGGATTCGCGCCCCCATTTCGCGCAGCTCAGGGAGCTGGCGGAGAAGCACGGCCTCGAGCGCCTCTCGATGGGGACCTCGCAGGACTGGCAGATCGCGGTGCAGGAGGGAGCGACCATCGTCCGCCTGGGCACGGCGCTCTACATCTGAGCCATAATCCCTAAGAGGAATCCGCCTATCAGGCCCGAAACAGGCGAGAACCATGGCCCTACGCGATACATGGCATAAAGCGCTGGTCTACTTCGGCCTTGCCGAGGATCACGACTACGGCCCCGAATACGAGGACGAGCTCGAGCCCGAGACGGGCACCGAAGAGGCCTTCGAGGGCCGTCGCGAGTCCGGCCAGGTGCGGCGCCTGCCCAGCGCCCGCCGCTCACGCCGCGACGAGATCGACGACATCTTCGCCGACGATGAGCCGATCTCGGCTTCGCGCACACGGACGCTGCGTCCGGTCGGCAACGGCGATTCCGATGTCCAGGTCCACCTCGTCATCCCGCGCAACTTCAACGACGCCCAGCAGGTCGCCGACCAGTTCAAGCGCAAGGTCCCGGTCATCCTCAACCTGCAGACGACCGATCACGAGCTCTCGAAGCGGATGATCGACTTCTGCTCGGGGTTGACCTATTCGCTGGACGGCGGGATGCAGCGGATCGCCGAGAAGATCTTCCTGCTGACGCCGCGCAACGTCGAGGTCTCCGCCGAGGAGAAGGCGCGCCTCCTCGACAAAGGCTTCTTCAACCAGTCCTAGCTCCGACTAGTCTCCCGTCGATGATCGTCGGATTCGTCGGCTCGGGGAGCATGGCTGCGGCAATGGCGCGCGGCCTCAAGGGCGGGGTCGACGGCTTGCTCTTCACCGACGGCGGCTCCGGGCGCTCGCGGGAGTTGGCGAGCGAGCTCGAAGGCGAGGCCGTCGGCTCGAACGCCGAGCTTGCCGAGCGGGCGGACGTGGTCGTCCTCGCCGTCAAGCCGGCGAAGCTGGGCGAGGCCGCGGCGGAGCTCGGCCAGGCAAGGTCGGTTGTGTCGCTTCTCGGCGCCGCTTCCCTGGAGAGGGTTCGCGCGGCGTTCCCCGGTGCGGAGGTCGTTCGGGTGATGCCCAACGTCGGGGTCGAGGTGCGCAAGGGCGTGCTCTGCGTCGCCGGCGATCCGAGTTCCGAGGTCCGGGCGATGCTCGAGGGGCTTGGGCGCCTGGTCGAGCTGCCGGATTCGCAGTTCGACGCGGCTACCGCCGTGATGGGGTGCGCGCCGGCCTATCTGGCCCTGGCGGTCGAGGCGATCGCCGATGCCGGGGCTGCGGACGGGCTGGACGCGGAATTGGCTCGGGAGCTGGTGGTGGAGACGGCCGTGGGTACGGCGGAGCTGTTGCGGACTCGGCATCCGGCCGAGGTGCGGAAGGCCGTCGCCTCTCCGGGCGGGAGCACCGAGGCCGGGCTCGAGGCGTTGGACCGCGAAGGGGCTCGTGAGGCGTTTGCCGCCGCGGTGCGGGCCTCGTTGGAGAGGATGCGGGGATGAGCCTGTTCGCCCTGACCCGCTACGACGTCGCCACCTACGTCAATGCGCTCTTCCTCGTCTACATCATCCTGATCTTCCTCAACATCCTGATCGCCTGGATCCCGCGGATGCCCTACTACCGCTGGCTGCGGGCGACGCTCGACTTCGTCAAAGAGACCACCGATCCCTACCTCAACCTCTTTCGGCGCTTCCTGCCGCCGATCGGGGGTGGGGGCTTCGCGCTCGACCTCAGCCCGATCATCGGCTTGATCCTGCTCTATGTCTTGCGCACAATCGTCGTCAACCTCATCGAAGGGTGAGCGGGGAAAGCGCTCGCGCCTGGCGCCTCGCCGGCGCGCTCTGCGGCCTCGTCGTCGTCCTCGACCAGGCGGCCAAGGCGGCGATCCAGGCGCACCTCGTTCCCGGCCAATACGTCGAGGTGGTCGGGCCGCTTGAACTGACGCTCTCGCACAACAGCGGCGTCGCCTTCGGCCTCGCCAGCGGCGGCGGCACGCGGCTGGTCCTGCTCACGGTGCTCGCCCTGGCGGTGGTCGGCTACGTCTTCGCCCGCAACCCCACCCGGCCCGGGATGTGGGTTGCCGCCGGGCTGCTGGCCGGCGGGGCACTGGGCAACCTCGCCGACCGCGTCCGCGCCGACGCGGTCACCGACTACGTGCAGATCGGCAGCTGGCCGGCCTTCAACCTGGCCGACGTCTGCGTCACCGCCGGCGTCCTGCTGCTCGCCCTCTCCTACGCGCGCGAGCCGCCCGGATGAGCGCCGAGCTGCGCATCGTCCACGTCGACGACGACCTCGCCGTGGTCGACAAGCCGGCCGGGATGGTCGTCCACCCGGCGCCGTCGCACAGCGGGTCGACCCTGGTCGACGAGCTCGGCGAGCTGCTCGGCGGCGGCGCCGACCCCGAGCGGCCCGGCATCGTGCACCGCCTCGACAAAGGCACCAGCGGCCTGCTCGTCGTCGCCCGCAGCGACGATGCCCATGCAGCCCTGCAGGCCCAGGTCCAGCGCCGTGAGGTCGAGCGCGTCTACCTCGCCCTCGCGCACGGGCGGCTCGGCTCGCGCACCGGCACGATCGACGCGCCGATCGGCCGCGCTTCGCGCCAGCGCCACCGCATGGCCGTCTCCGGCGCCGCCTCGCGCCAGGCGCGCACCCACTTCGAGGTGCTCGAGCTGCTCAGCGCCGAGACCTACCTCGAGGCCCGCCTGGAGACCGGCCGCACCCACCAGATCCGCGCCCACTTCGCCGCTATCGGCCACCCCATCGTCGGCGACACCACCTACGGCGGGGAGCGCAAGTACGGCCTGCGGCGCCAGTTCCTCCACGCTCACAGGCTCGCCTTCTCCCACCCGCGCACAGCGGAGGCGTTGACCTTCACGTCCGAGCTGCCGGCGGACCTTTCGGCGGCTCTGCGAGAGGCTCGCAGTGCCTAATACACCGGTACATCTCTACAATCCTTCGGCTCGGTAACCGACCCCCGTCGGTCACCTGAACCGGATCCTGACCGGCATCGCGCCGGGTCCCGGCTAGGGCGGCGGGGAAACGCATCTCACAATCAAGGAGCTTTACCCATGCCTGAGGCAGGCCTCAAAGAGCTGCTGGAGGCCGGAGTCCACTTCGGCCACCAGACCCGACGCTGGAACCCGAACATGCGCCGCTACATCTTCGGCGAGCTGGACGGGATCCACATCATCGACCTGGTCCAGACCGAGGCGCTGCTGGAGAACGCGCGCCGCTTCGCCGGCGAGCTGGCCAGCGGCGGCGGCACGGTGCTCTTCGTCGGCACCAAGAAGCAGGCGCGCGGCCCGGTCGAAGAGTGGGCCGAGCGCTGCAAGATGCCCTACGTCAACCAGCGCTGGCTGGGCGGGCTGCTGACCAACTTCAACACGATGTCGGCGCGGATCGCGCGCCTGCACGAGCTGACCGGCTGGCGCGACGAGGGCAAGCTGGACCTGCTGCCGACCAAGGAGCGGATGGGGATGCAGGCCGAACTCGCCAAGCTCGAATTCAACCTCGGCGGCGTCCGCGACATGGACCGCCTGCCCGACGCGGTCTTCGTCACCGACCTCAAAACCGAGGAGATCGCGGTGCGCGAGGCGGCCCGGCTGCGGATCCCGATCATCGCCCTGGTCGACACCAACTGCGATCCGATTCCGATCGACTACGTGATCCCCGGCAACGACGACGCGATCCGCTCCTGCCAGCTGGTGATCGGCACGATCGGCGGCGCGATCGACGAGGGCGCCAGCGCCTGGCGGGTCCAGGAGGAGCGCCGCATCGCCGAGGAAATGCAGCGGCGCAAGGTCGAAGAGGAAGAGCGCAAGAAGCGCGAGGAGGAAGAGAAAATCCGGGTTGCGGCCGAGGAAGCGGCGAAGAAGGAGGCTGCCGAAGCGGAGGCGGCGAAGCAGGCTCAGGCGGCGCAGGCCGCTGCCGTTCAAGGTTCAAGCGCCCCGGCTGCGGGTCCTGTCGCGGGGCAGGGCGCCTCGTCCTCGCAAGCTGCGGGCGAGGCCCCCAACCCCACGCCACCCGCAGAGGAAGCGCCTAAAGCGCCGGAGCCCGAGGCCAGAACCGGCGGAGCCTGCTGCCGAGAAGAAAGCCGAGGCTGTGACGGAGGGGGAGAGCAAGTGAGCGTTACTGCTGCCGATGTGAAGGCCCTGCGGGATCGGACCGGGGCCGCGATGATGGATTGCAAGGCTGCGCTGACCGAGGCCGAGGGCGATGTGGACCGGGCTATCGAGATCCTGCGGGTCAAGGGCCAGGCCTCCGCCGCCAAGCGGGAAGGGCGGGGGACTGACGAGGGGGTCGTCGCCTCCTACATCCATGCCAACGACAAGGTCGGGGCGATGGTCGAAGTGCAGTGCGAGACCGACTTCGTCGCTCGCAACGAGGACTTCAAGGCCTTCGCCTACGAGGTCGCCCTGCACGTCGCCGCGACGGCGCCGCAGTACGTGACGATCGAGGAGATCCCCGCCGAGGAGCGCGAGGCCGAGAAGCGGGTCTTCGAGGAGAAGGCGCGCGAAGAAGGCAAGCCCGACAACGTGGTCGAGAAGATCGTCGAGGGTCAGCTCGTCAAGTGGGGCAAGGAAGTCGCCCTGCTCGACCAGTCCCACGTCAACGCCGAGAAGCACGACTCGAAGTCGATCGAGGAGCTGCGCCAGGAGATGGCGGCCAAGACCGGCGAGAACATCCGCATCGCCCGTTTCGCGTACTTCCGCGTCGGCGAATAGGCTCGCGGCCTAGATGGCCTCCGATCCCAAGTTCAAACGCATCCTGCTGAAGCTCTCGGGCGAGGCCCTGATGGGCGAGCGCGAGTACGGCACCGATGCCGGCGAGGTGCAGCGGATCGCCGAGCAGGTCTCCGAGATACGCGGCCGCGGGGTCGAGGTGGCGATCGTCGTCGGCGCCGGCAACATCTACCGCGGCCTCGCCGCGGCCGCCGAGGGCATGGACCGGGCGACCGGCGACTACATGGGCATGCTGGCCACGGTGCTCAACGCGCTGACCCTCCAGGACGCGCTGGAGCAGGCCGGCGAGCACACCCGGGTGCTCTCGGCGATCGACGTCAAGGAGGTCGCCGAGCCCTACATCCGTCGTCGCGCCATGCGCCACCTCGAGAAGGGCCGCGTGGTGATCTTCGCCGCCGGCACCGGCAACCCGTTCTTCACCACCGACACCGCCGCGGCCCTGCGCGCCCTGGAGATCCACGCGGAAGCGATCCTGATGGCCAAGAACGGCGTCGAAGGGCGTCTACGACTCCGATCCCGCCGACCAACCCGGACGCCAAGTTCATCGCTGCGATCGGCCACCGCGAGGCGATCGAGCGCGGCCTCAAGGTGATGGACTCGACCGCGCTATCGCTCTGCATGGACAACGATCTGCCCATCTACGTCTTCAACATGGGGGACGCGGGCAACATAGATAGGATCGTCAGCGGCGAGAGGGTGGGCACGCTGGTCTCCAGCACGCCCGCCGGATGACGAGAACGGGGGCCCAGTGGAGCTGATCGACGAACTGCTCGAAGACGCCGGCGGCCGGATGAGCAAGTCGGTCGAGTCGAGCCGTGGCGAACTCGCCACGGTGCGCACCGGCCGTGCCTCTCCGCACCTGCTCGACCGCATCGTGGTCGACTACTACGGCGCCCAGACGCCGCTCAAGCAGCTCGCCAACGTGGCGACCTCCGACGCTCGCCTGCTCACCGTGACCCCCTTCGACAAGTCCTCGATCGGGGCGATCGAGAAGTCGATCCAGGAGTCCGACATCGGCCTGACGCCGAGCAACGACGGCAACGTGATCCGCCTGCAGGTCCCCGAGCTGACCGAGGAGCGCCGCCGCGAGATGGTCAAGGTCGTCCACGGTGTCGCCGAGGAGGGCCGGGTGGCGATCCGCAACATCCGTCGCGACACGATGCACGACCTGCGCGAGCTGAAGAAAGAGGGCGAAGCCGGCGAGGACGACGAGCGCCGCGCCGAGTCCGCCCTGCAGAAGCAGACCGACGACGCGATCGCCGAGATCGACGCGCTCCTGAAGGGGAAGGAAGAGGAGATCCTGGAGGTGTGAGTGCCTCCGCGCGGTACGTGGCGATCATCACCGACGGCAACGGGCGCTGGGCGCAGCAGCGGGGCCTGCCGACCGTCGAGGGGCACCGCGCCGGCGCCGACACCGTCAAGGCGCGCCTGCGCGACGCGGTCGAGCTGGGGATCGAGGAGCTGACCGTGTTCTCCTTCTCGACCGAGAACTGGTCGCGCCCGGCCGAGGAGGTCGCGGGGCTGATGACGATGTTCGGCGAGCGGATCGACGCCGAGACGCCCGAGCTGGACGAAGAGGGCGTGCGGATGCGCTTCATCGGCCGCCGCGAGGGCGTGGCGCCGGAGCTGGTCGAGCGGATGGACTGGGCCGAGGAGACGACCGCCGCCAACGAGCGGATCACGCTCTTCGTCGCCTTCAACTACGGCGGCAGGGCGGAGATCGTCGACGCGGCGCGAAGCTTCGAGGGGGGCTCCGAGGAGGAGTTCCGCCGCCACCTCTACGCGCCCGAGATGCACGATCCCGACCTCCTGATCCGCACCAGCGGCGAGCAGCGCATCTCCAACTACCTGCTCTGGCAGTGCGCCTACTCGGAGCTGGTCTTCCGCGACGAGCTCTGGCCCGACTTCGACCGCGAGGCGCTGGAGGAGTGCCTGCGCGAGTTCGAGGCGCGCCGGCGGCGCTTCGGGGCGAGGACCTGATGCAGGATCTCTTCGACGACGATCTCTTCGCCGAGGAGCCGCCGCCGAAAGAACGGCCGCCGCGACCGCCGCGGCGGCCTCGCGGACGACGGTGCGGCCCGCGGCGAGACGGTCGAAGCGGGTCCTCATCGCGATTCCCTGGATCGCCTTCGCGATCGCGATCACGGTCGCCGGCGGGCTGGTCTTCGCGATCGCGATGATCGGCATCGGCGTGCTCTGCCTGCGCGAGTACCTGGCGATGACCGAGGCGATGCGGCCGATCCAGCGGGCCGCCTACGTCGCCGTCGCGGCGCTGATCCTCGCCGCCTACTTCGGCACCGCCTTCAACGTCCTGCTGATCCTCGCCGCCTCGTTCCCGGTGCTCTTCGTCTTCGGCGCCGACGCCCGCCACCGCGACGGGATCACGGTTTCGATGGGCGTCACCCTGCTCGGCATCGTCTGGATCGGCATCCCGCTGGTCCACGCGGTGCTGCTGCGCGACCTGCCCGCACCACGGCGCGGCGCTGCTGATCGACGTCCTCGTCGGCACCTTCGCCACCGACACCGGCGCCTACGCGACCGGCCGCATGTTCGGCTCGCACAAGATCGCCCCCAGCCTCTCGCCCAACAAGACCCTGGAGGGGCTGATCGGCGGCTTCCTGATCGGCACGATGGCCTTCTGGTTCGCCGGCCTCTACCAGGACTGGCTCTCGGGGGTCGACGCCCTGATCATCGGCGCCGCCGTCGCCGCCGTCGCCCCGATCGGCGACCTCTTCGAGTCGATGCTGAAGCGGGATCTGGGCAAGAAGGACACGGGCACTCTCTTCGGGCCCCATGGCGGCATCCTCGACCGCCTGGACGCGGTCTTCTTCACGGTCGTCGTCGGTTACTACCTCTCGGTTCAGCTGGTGTACTGACGGGACGATCCCGGCAGGGGTTCCACTTAACTTTTTGGATGTAGACGGACTTGCTGGCGCCGCATGGCTGGCGCCCAAAAAGTACAAGACGTTCCACCCCTGCCGGGATCGTCCCGTCCGTATGCTCTCGGTGATGAGAGAGGTAGTGATCCTCGGGTCGACAGGCTCCATTGGCGTACAGGCGCTGGAGATCGTCGCTGCGTCCGGCGAGCTCGAAGTGGTCGGTCTTGCCGCCGGGTCGAGCTGGGAGCGGGTGCTGGCGCAGGCTGAAGAGCACGGGGTGGGCACGGTCGCCTTCTTCGATCCCGATGCTGCCGCGGCTGCCTCCGGCGCCTGGGACGGTGGCAAGGTGCTTTCCGGCGAGGAGGGGATTCGTGAGCTGATCGCCTCCAGCGGCGCCGACCTCGTGCTCAACGGGATCGTCGGGGCGGCCGGGCTGGGGCCGACTATCGTCGCCCTCGGCGAGGGGATCGACGTCGCGCTGGCCAACAAGGAGAGCCTGGTGATCGGCGGCGAGCTGACGATGGCGCTTGCCGAGGCGACCGGGGCGCGGCTGCTGCCGGTCGACTCCGAGCACTCGGCGCTGTTCCAGCTGATCGGGGCGGAGCCGCCGGGCACGGTCGACCGGCTGGTGCTGACCGCATCTGGCGGGCCGTTCCGGGGCCGCACCGACCTGGACGGAGTGACGGTCGACGAGGCGCTGGCCCACCCGACCTGGAGTATGGGCGGGCGGATCACGGTCGACTCGGCGACGCTGATGAACAAGGGCTTCGAGGCGATCGAGGCGCACCACCTCTTCGGCGTGCCGTTCGAGCGGATCGAGGTGGTCGTCCACCCGCAGTCGATCGTCCACTCGCTGATCGACCTCAACGACGGCGCCACCCTGGCTCACCTCGGCCATCCGGACATGCGGGTGCCGATCTCCTATGCGCTGCACTATCCGGAACGGGCCGATGTCGACGTGCCGAGGCTCGAACCTCGCCGCGGTGGGTGCGCTCACCTTCGAGCCGCCCGACCTGGAGACCTTCGCCTGTCTGCGCCTCGCCCTCGAGGCCGGCAGGGCGGGGGGGACCGCGCCCTGTGTCCTCAACGCCGCCGACGAGGTGGCGGTCGCCGCCTTCCTCGACGGCAGGATTGGCTTCACCGCGATCCCGGCCGCGATCGAGCGCGTCTTGGAAGCGATGCCGGCGATGCAGCCGACCCACTTCGAAGACCTCTTCGCCGTCGACGCCGAGGCCCGGCGCCGCACCGAAGAGGAGGTCGGCGGGTTGGCACGGGTATGAGCTGGCTGCTGGTCTTCCTCGGCTTCTCGCTGCTGATCATCCTCCACGAGGGAGGCCACTTCTTCGCGGCCAAGGCAACCGGGATGCGGGTTGAGAAGTTCTTCCTCTTCCTCGGCCCCAAAGTCGTCTCGTTCAAACGCGGCGAGACCGAGTACGGGATCGCCGCGATCCCGCTCGGGGGCTTCGTGAAAATCACCGGCATGAACCCCGAGGAAGAGGTGCCTCGCGAGGTCGAGGCCCGCGCCTACTCGCGCCAGCCGGTCTGGAAGCGGATCGTCGTCGTCGCTGCGGGACCCGCGGTAAACATCGTGCTCGCCTTCGCGATCCTCTTCGTCCTCGCCTTCGGCGCCAGCAACGTCACCTCGAAGGTCGGTGAAATCGTTCCGGGCTCCCCGGCGGCGTCGGTGCTGAAGCCGGGGGATCGCGTTCTCGCGATCGACGGCAAGAGCTATCCGAACCTGGATTCGACCGCCCGCCTCGAACGCTTCACCAACGACGTCGCGGCACACAAGTGCCCCGGCAAGCAAGCCGACGGGTGCCGGGCGGCGACGCCCGTGACGCTCACCGTGAAACGCAACGGGGGCGTCCGCACAATTTCCGTGCTGCCCGAATACGACGCGTCGGTTGGACACACGAGGATCGGCTTCGCCTACGGAGAGGTCCCGGCCAACCTCGGCTTCGGTGGCGCGGTCTCCTTCGCTTCGAGCGACGTCTGGCAGGTCACCTCCGGAACCTTCAAGGTCTTCTCCCACATCTTCGAATCCAAGCAGCGCAAGCAGGTCTCCGGCGTGGTCGGGGTGAGCGACGTCGCCCACGAAGTGATCGGCTTCGGCGTCCGTCCAGCGCTCGGCCTCCTCGCCCTGGTCAGCCTCTCTCTGGGCTTGATCAACCTGTTGCCGATCCTTCCCCTCGATGGCGGTCACATCTTCTGGAGTGTGGTCGAGAAGCTGCGTGGCGAACCGGTCTCCCTGCGGGTGATCGAGCGCGCCACGGTCGTCGGCTTCGCCCTGGTCGCGGTGCTGATGGTGATCGGCTTCAGCAACGACCTCGGCCGCATCACCGGCGAAGGCTTCCACGTCCGCTAGCTGCACCTGTGGTTAGACGACGACCTTGAAGGAGTAGGAAATCGGGCTCGGATCGAGCTTGCCCGAGTCGTCGCGGGCGCGCACCTTGAAGGTGTGCGCGCCCAGCGGGAGCACCTTGGCGGTGAACGGCGAACGGCAGGCTCTGTACGGCTTGCCGTCGAGCTTGCACTGGAAGGTCGAGCCCGGCTCGCTCGAGCCGAAACGGAAGGTCGGGGTACGGTCGTGGGTCCGGTGCGGCGGCTTGCGCTTCAGCGTCGTCTGTGGTGCACCCCGTCCGTTCTGGCCGTTCGAGCCTTCCGGTTGTCCTCCAAGCGATGCGCAGGAGTGCTCGCTGGGCGCCACCGAGTTCGGACGCGGCGCCGGGAAGACCGGGGAGAAATCCACGGCGCTGTTGTCCCGATCGTCGGTCGGCTCGAGCAGGGCGGCGCAGCCGGGGGCGATCGTGCGCCGCAGGGCCATGCCGTCGGGAATTCCCGACGGCGCAGCCGGCGAGCCCGCGGGGCTTGGCAGCGAGCCGCTGAAGCCTCCCCAGGAGACGCAGTCGATCGATTCGGCCCAGCAGGCGCCGCCGCCTGCCGCTTCAAGCTGGGCGGGCGCCATCGCCGCGTCCGGAACCACACCGAACTGGGCTTCCGCGGCGGGGGTGGCGAGCAGGATCGTGCTCTGGTTGGCCGCCGCGGGGACGTCGCTCGCGAAGGTCGTCGTGCCGCTGAGGCTGCCGTTGGCTTTGTAGGTCTTGAGCGAGTGCCCTTCGACCATGTTCTGCCCCGGAGCCCACATCTGCAGCTCGACGTATTCGGATTCGGGCAGGGCGAGCGAGCCGGGATAGAGCTCGCGGATCGACATCTCGTGGAACGTCGCCGCTGCCGGGCTGGCCGGCAGCAGCAAGGCGGCGACGGCGAGGAGACCGGTGGCGAGCGGTCGGGTCGATTTCATCTCGACTTCGCGATCTTGAAGGAAAAGGTCGCAGGGGTCGAGTCGCGGACGCCGTTGAGGACCGCGCGCACCTCGATCGTGTGACGTCCGAAGGGGAGCGCCTTGGTCGTGTAGGGGGAGCGGCAGGGCTTGAACGGCCCGCGGTCGAGCCTGCATTCGAAGCTCGTGCCCGGGGTGGCCGGCCCGAAGCGGAAGGTCGGCGTGCGGTCATGGGTCTTCGTCGCCGGCTTGCCGAGCAGCCTCGTCTCAGGCGGGGGAACTGGCTGCGCGAAGGGCTGGGCTACTCCCACGGTGGGGGTGTCGAGCACGACCGTGAAGCTGTAGCCCGCAGGGGTTTCGTCGGGATTGCCGCTCGAGTCGGTCGCTTTCACCTGGAAGCTGTGCGGCCCGTCGCCAAGGCCCGTGTAGGTGATCCCGGAGGCCGGGCAGGAGGCGAATCCTGCGCCATCCAGCTTGCACTGGAAGCTCGAGCCGGGCTCGTTGGAGGAGTAGGTGAAGGAGGCGGTCGAGCTGCTGCTCGGATCCACCGGCTTGGATTCGATCGTCGTCTCCGGTGGCGTCGTGTCGGCCAGCAGGTTATTCACTTCCCAGCTGAATTCGGCCGGTGCACTCTGGTTGCCGGCTTTGTCCGTCGCGCGTACCGCGAAGACCCATGTGCCGTTGGCCAGCGGGGCGGGGTGTTCGGCGTCCGGATAGGTCTTCCCGGTCAAGGCGCAGGCGCTGAAGACCGCGGGCTGTCCTTCCGGCTCGAGACTGCACTTGAAGGTCGAACCGGTCTCGGTCGAGCTGTATGTGAAGGCGGCGCTGTTCCCCGGGCTCGGGTCTTCCGGGTGGGTTTTGATTTCCGCTTGCGGCGGGGTCGTGTCGATGACCCACGTGTATGCCGCCGGGGTTGGATCGGTCCCGGCTGGGTTGACGGCGCGGACTTCGAAGCTGTGGCTGCCCGAGGCCAGCGGTCCCGTGTATTCGGTCCCGGCCGTCGCGCAGGCGGCGAACGCCGCAGGGTCGAGGCGGCATTCGAATTCGGCTTCGGGGGCAGGGATCGCGTGGTAGGTGAAGGAGGCGCCCGTCGCTTTGGTCGGGTTCGCGGGTTTGGAGTCGATCGCGGTGTTGGGCAGCGATGGGCATTCGTGCTCGATCGGCGTCGTCGCGTTGCCGCGCGGTTCCGGAGTCTGGGCCGAGAAGTCGACCGAGCTGTCGTTGGTGTCGTCGGCGTTCTCGAGGAGGGTTGGGCAGCCGGGGCTGATCGACCGCCGCAGGGCCATCGCGTTGGGGATCGCCGCCGCCGGCGAGCTGTCGCCCGGAGAGGGCAGCGAGGCCTGTCCGGTGAAATCGCCCCAGGAGGCGCAGTCGTCGAAGGGCGGCTCGTTCTGAGGCCAGCAGACCGCACCCCCCGCTGGATTCAGGTCCAGGCCGGCGTCGGTGAAGTCGGGCGAAACGCTCGGAAACTGGGCTGAGAACCCCGTGTTGGCGATCAGAATGGTGCTCTGGTTTGCCGAGTGCGAGATGCTTGTGGCCGGAGAGAAGTGGCTGGTGACGGTGCCGCTCGGGTCGAGCACCTCCAGGTCGCCGAGCTCGACGAGATCCTGGCCGCTCGAGTACATCTGAAGCTCGACGTAATCGGATTCCGGGTTGACGGTCGTTCCCGGGAAGACTTCGCGCACCTTGATCAGGTGGAAGCTTGCCCGGGCCGATGGGGCGAAGAGGAGGAGCGCAAGGCAGGGAAGCAGCAGCAGGACGCAGGGTGGCCACCCCGTCCGGCTTGGTGATTCGCTTGCGTCTCCCCGACCTTGCGCACCCATCCGTTTATGCCTACGCACGGTCGCCGCGGAAGGTTCAAGCCGACTGGGTCGGTGCTGCCGCTACGCTTGCGTCATGGCCTCGAAGCGGCAGATATTCGTCGGCGGCGTGCCGATCGGCGGCGGCGCCCCGGTCGTCGTGCAGACGATGACCAAGACCGAGACCGCCAACCTGGCGGCGACGATGGAGCAGATCCGCAAGGTCGCCGACGCGGGGGCCGACATCGTCCGCGTCGCGGTGCCCCGCGACGAGGACGTCGAGGCGCTGAAGACGATCGTCGAGGAGTCGCCGATCCCGGTGATCGCCGACATCCACTTCAACCACACGCTGGCGCTGAAGGCGATCGACGCCGGCGCCCACTGCATCCGTCTCAACCCGGGCAACATCGGCGGTCGCGAGAAGGTCGCCGAGGTGGCCGAGCGGGCGACCGCGGCGGGCGTGCCGATGCGGATCGGGGTCAACTCCGGCTCGCTGCCCAAGCACCTGCACGCGCTCGAGCGCGAGAGCCCGGTCGAGGCGCTGGTCGCCGCCGCGGTCGAGTTCGTCGAGCTGATGGAGAGCCTCGAGTTCGAGAACTTCAAGGTCTCGATCAAGTCGACCAACGTGCCCAACACGATCGCCGCCAACCGCCTGCTCTCCGAGAAGATCCCCTACCCGCTGCACCTCGGGATCACCGAGGCGGGGACCAAGTGGTCGGGCTCGCTGAAGTCCTCGGTCGGCCTCGGCACGCTGCTCGCCGACGGGATCGGCGACACGATCCGGATCAGCCTCTCGACCTTCCACGCCGAGGAGGAGGTCAAGGTCGCCTGGGAGATCCTCAAGGCGCTGCAGCTGCGCGAGCGCGGCCCGGTGCTGATCGCCTGCCCGACCTGCGGCCGGCTGCAGTTCGACATGGACTCGGTCGTGGCCGAGATCGAGCAGCGCCTGGAAGGCTACGCCGAGCCGATCGAGGTCGCCGTGCTCGGCTGCGCGGTCAACGGGATCGGCGAGGCCTCGCACGCCGACTTCGGCATCACCGGCGCCAAGAACGAGGGCCTGATCTTCGCCCACGGCAAGCCGCTGCGCAAGGTGCCGCAGGCGAGCTGGTCGACACCCTCTTCGAGGAGATCGACAAGTCGCTCGACCGCGGCAAGGTCGAGATCGACGAGGCCGAGTCGCGCGAGGGTGCCGCCTGGCTGGCGAAGATCGAGGCAGAAAACGCCGGCGACCTGACCCCGGAGAAGATCGCGCGGATGGAGCATGAAGCGGCGGAAAAAGGCGAGTCCGACAAGGTTCTCCTCGACGAGGATGTCTCGCCGACCGCGGGACGGCGATTCACCCGGGCCTAATAGGTTTCCCGGGTGACTCGGTTTAGCCAAGCGTTCATTCCCACGCTCAAGGACTCCCCTGCCGACGCTGAGGCGTTGTCCCACAAGCTGATGGTGAGAGCTGGGCTGATCCGGCAGGTGGGGGCGGGGCTGTGGAGCTATCTGCCTGCCGGGTGGCGGGTCGAGCGGAAGGTCGAGGCGATCATTCGGGAGGAGATGGAGGGGATCGGCGCTCAGGAGATGCTGATGCCTGTGCTGCAGCCTTCCGAGGCCTGGGAGAAGACCGGGCGTTACTCGATCGACGAGCTGTTCAAGCTCGAGGACCGCAAGGGGGCGCCGATGGTGCTGGCGATGACGCACGAGGAGTGCGTCACCCAGCACGTGGCTCGCGAGGTGCGGTCGTATCGGGACCTGCCGCTGATGCTCTTCCACATCCAGACCAAGGAGCGCGACGAGCCGCGGCCGCGGGCCGGAGTCCTGCGCACGCGCGAGTTCACGATGAAGGACGCCTACTCCTTCGACCGCGACGAGGAGGGGCTGGCGCGCTCCTACGAGCTGCAGAGCGAGCGCCTACGCACGCATCCTCGATCGCTGCGGGCTGCGCTGGTACCGGGTCGAGTCCGACGTCGGGATGATGGGCGGCTCCGGCGCGCACGAGTACATGGCGCCCTGCGCGGCCGGCGAGAACGAGGTCGCGCTGGCGCCGGGCTACGCCGCCAACGTCGAGGTCGCCTCGGCCGAGGCGCAGGCGGTCGAGCTGCCGGCGACCGCTGGACGCGCCGGAGGAGGTCGAGCACACCCGGCCTGACCAAGGTCGAGGAGGTGGCCGAGCACCTCGGCTTGCCGCACGGCGCCTTCATCAAGACGCTGCCGATCGTCGTCGAGGGGCGCGGGATGGTGCTCGTCCTGCTGCGCGGCGACCACCGGCTCAACGAGATCAAGCTGCGCAACGGGATGAAGACCGACTTCCGCCAGGCCAGCGCGGAGGAGATCGAGGCCCAGCTTGGCCCGGTCGGCTACCTCGGCCCGGTCGACAGCGGCCTGCCGATCATCAAGGACGCGGCGCTCAGCGGCAACTCCTACGTCTCCGGCGCCAACAAGCCGAACACCCACCTGCGCGGCATCGACCCCTCGCGCGACTTCGAGTCCTACGAGATGGACGTGCGCACGGTCGAGGCCGGCGACACCGCCCCCGGCGGCGGCTCGATCGAGATCGAGCCGGCGATCGAGGTCGGCAACATCTTCAAGCTCGGCACCCGCTACTCCGAGCCGCTCGGCGCGACCTACCTCGACGAGTCCGGCAGCGAGCGGCCGATCGTGATGGGCAGCTACGGGATCGGCCCGGCGCGGATCGTCGCCGCGGCGATCGAGCAGGGCGCCGACGAGCGCGGGATCGTCTGGCCGCGCCTCGATCGCGCCCTGGCAGGTCCACCTCGTCTCGCTCGCCAAGGCGGGCGAGGAGGAGCGCGCCGCCGCCGACCGCCTCTACGACGAGCTAATCGCCGCCGGCCTCGAGGTGCTCTACGACGAGCGCGACGCGCGGGACGGGCGAGAAGCTGACCGACGCCGAGCTGCTCGGCTGCCCGCTGCGGATCGTCGTCGGCCGCCGCGGCCTCGCCGAGGGCGTCGTCGAGGCGAGCGAGCGCGCCGGCGGAGCCGAGCACAAGCTGCCCGTGGGGGAGGCGGCCGTCCGGGCCGCCGCGCTCCTGCACGGCGCCGATGGCTGACAGCGCCCCCTTCGGCCGCGGTCGCGTCCGCCGCCTCTTCGGCCTCGACCGCAGCGGCCCGCCGCCGCGCCAGACCCGCAAGGGCGAACCGCTCAACCCCTGGACGCATCCCCAACCTGGTCGGCTACCTGCGCCTCGCCGCGCTGCCGCTCTTCCTCTGGCTCGCCTTCGAATCGGGCGACGGCCGCAGCGCCCCGGCCGCGATCGTCTTCTGGCTGATCGCCGCCGGCGACTACCTCGACGGCTTCCTCGCCCGCGTCACCGGCCAGTACAGCCGGCTCGGCTCGATCCTCGACCCGCTCGTCGACCGCCTGACGATCCTCTCCGGCGCCGTCGTCTGCTGGCACTTCGAGCTGCTGCCGCGCTGGGCCCTGGCCCTGCTCGCCGTGCGCGAGCTGGCGATGCTCTTCCTCGCCCAGTACGGCCTGCGCCACGGGGTCGAAATCCGCGTCAACTGGCCGGGCCGGATCTCGGTCTTCCCGATCATGGGCGGGATCTTCTTCGCGATGGTCTTCGCCGGATGGGTGCCGAGCGCGCTGCTGATCGTCGGCCTCGCCCTGGCGATCCTAGCCACCGTCCTCTACGCCCGCACCGGCATCCGCGAAGTAGCCCAGGCCCGCCCAGCCCGGTCCTGACTGTGGCGTTGACCACGCGATAGTGGGGTCAAAGTCACAGTCAGCGCTGCAAGAGGGCGGTCGAACCTTCAACCTTCAGTTGACCCTTTGGCGCAGCTACCTATAATCGTGGCAGCGGCCGACCCGAGGCCGAGACCCGCGAACGAAGGAGCGAGATGGAGGACACCTTTCCCGATCTTGGTTCGCTCAGCGACGAGGAGCTGAAGGACCTGATCGACAAGCTCACCGAGGAGGAGAACGAGATCTCCTACAAGCGCCGCGTCCTGCACGGCAAGATCGACATCCTTCGCGCCGAGCTGGTCAACCGGCTGCGCCAGAAACGCGAGCGCGGCGACACGCTGTTCTCCGGCGACGACGTGGCGCAGCTGACCGAGATCCTCGCCGGCAAAGCGCAGGCGCCCGAGGACGACAGCGCCGCCTGAGGCGCCGAGGCATCGATGGCTGTCCACTGTCCCGAATGCGGCTTCGTCAACCCCGAGGGCGCCAACTACTGCCAGAAGTGCGGCGCCTACGTCGGCGGCCCCGCCGAGGGCGACGGAGGGCGGCGACGAGCCGACGACGATGACCTACACGGTCGACGAGACCGGCGAGATGCAGCCGGTCGACATCGACGAGACGGTCGAGCGCAGCGGCGCGGCGCTGGTGATCCGCGCCGGCGGCGGCCGCGCCGGCGAGAGCTTCGCCGCTCGACGAGGACCGGGTCAGCATCGGCCGCAGCCCCGACGCCGGCGTCTTCCTCGACGACGTCACCGTCTCGCGCAACCACGCGCTGCTGGTCCGCCGCCGCGACGGCCTCTACATCGACGACCTCGGCTCGCTCAACGGCACCTACGTCAACCGGCGCCGGATCGAGTCCCACCGCCTCGACGACGGCGACGAGATCCAGGTCGGCAAGTACAAGCTCAGCTACCTGGAGAAGTAGGCGTCCTGCGATGGCCGTTTCCGAGCAGCACGCCCGCCCGCGCGACTCGCGCCCGCGCAAGGCGCTGACGATCGGCGCCGTCTGCAAGATCCTGCAGAGCGAGTTCGACGACGTCTCGATCTCGAAGATCCGCTACCTCGAGGACCAGAAGCTGCTGACGCCGCGGCGCACCGCCGGGCGGCTACCGCCTCTACAGCCAGTCCGACGTCGAACGGCTGCGGACGATCCTGCGCCTGCAGCGCGACGAGTTCCTGCCGCTGCGGGTGATCCGCCAGGAGCTGGCCACCGGCGGCGACTTCGCTCCGGCCGGCGGCGGCGAGAAAAGCGCCGTCCGGCGGCGCCGTGCGGCGGGCGATCCTGGTCAACACCTCGCGCGCCTACCTCACCCTCGAGGAGGTGATCGAGGAGACCGGCGCCCGCGAGGAGCTGATCGCCGAGCTGGAGAACTTCGGCATCGTCCAGCCGGAGAAACGCGAGGGCAAGACCGTCTACGACGAGACCGACCGCGAAGTCGTGCGGTCGGCCAACGAGCTCTCGCGCTTCGGCGTCGCCGCCCGCAACCTGCGCGTCTTCCGCTCCTCGGCCGACCGCGAGGCGAACCTGCTGGAAGCGCTGCTCGGCCCTTCGCTGCGGTCGCGCAACCCGGATCGGCGCAAGGAGGCGCTGGAGAGCCTCGAGAGCCTCGCGGCGACGGTGAGTCACCTCAAGCACCTGCTGTTGGTCCGAGACCTCCGGCGACTTGCTGGTGACTAGGGGCCTATCCCGGCAGGGGGTCCGCTTAACTTTTTGGGTGGTGCGGATCTTGCTGGCGCCGCAAGGTGGACGCCCAAAAAGTACAAGACGCTCCACCCCTGCCGGGATAGGCCCTGGAGCGCGGAATGCCGCGGGTGACTCGGCGGCGGAAGGTTGAGGCACCTGCTGCGGCCGTCTGGGAGCTTGTCTCTGATCCCTATAACCTGGCGCGTTGGTGGCCGAAGGTGATGCGGGTCGAGGGTGTTGAGGGCGAAGGGGTGGGCTGCCAATGGACGAAGGTGCTCGGGACCGCGGAGGGGCGGGGTGTGCGGGCTGACTTCCGCTGCCGTGAGTCGGTTGAGGGGGAGCGTTTCGCCTGGGAGCAGCTGATCCCGGGCACTCCCTTCGAGCGCCACTTGCGCCGCTACGAGGTCGAGGTCAGCCTGAGCGATGCGGACGGCGGGACCGGGGTGAGCCTGACGGGGCAGCAGACGCTGCGCGGGCTCTCGCGGCTCGGCTCGCCGATGATGCGGCGTGGTCAGGGGGCGTTGCTGGATGAGGCGCTGGACGGCATCGAAAGGGCGCTGACGTGAGCGCTCCGCGGCGTGACTCGAAGTGGTGGGGCTGGGGGGATCCGGCGATCGCGCCGGAGCTCGACGAGGTCGCGCTGGCGACCCTGCGTGAGCGGATCGGCGAGTTGCGGCCATCGCCGCGGGCAGCAGAACTCGAGTGACTTCGAGCTGCCGGCGGCCGAGCCGCTGCCGGCGGGGCTGATCGACGCGGTCGGCGAGGAGAACGTCTTCACCGGCAACGAAGACCGCATCCGCCACGCGACCGGCTGCGGCTACGTCGACCTCGCGCGGTTGCGCTCCGGGCGCCTCGAGGCGGCGCCCGATGCCGTCCTGCTGCCCGCCGACGCAGACGAGGTGAAACGCGTTGTGGCTCTGTGCGCGACGGAAGGCGTTGCAGTTGTGCCTTTCGGGGGCGGGACCAGCGTCGTCGGTGGCGTCGAGCCGCTGCGCGGCCAACATGGCCGCGTGATCAGCCTCGACCTCACCCGGCTGCGCAGTGTGGAGGTCGATGCCCGTTCGCTCACCGCCCGCCTCGGCGCCGGCCTGCGCGGGCCGGAGGCGGAAGCGGAGTTGAGTAAGCACGGCCTCGTCCTCGGCCACTACCCGCAGTCCTTCGAGTACGCGACGATCGGCGGCTTCGCGGCGACGCGCTCCGCCGGCCAGGCATCGAGCGGCTACGGTCGCTTCGACTCGCTCGTCAGCTCGATCCGCCTGATCGCGCCGGCGGGGGACTTGAGCACCCTGGAGACGCCGCACACCGCCGCCGGGCCGGCCCTGCGCGAGCTCGTCGTCGGCTCGGAGGGGATCTTCGGCGTGATCCCCGACGTCACCGTGCGGGTGCGCCCGACGCCGCCGCCAGCGCCGCTACGAGGCCTGGATGGCGGAGAGCTTCGAGGCGGGCTCAGAGATCGTTCGCGCTTTGGCGCAAGGCTCGGGGCTGCCCGACGTGATCCGCGTCTCCGACGAGGAGGAGACCGAGGTCTCGCTGGCGCTCTCCGGCCCGCGCGGCGTCGTCGGCCGGCTCTTCGGTGGCTACCTCGACCTGCGCCGGCGCCGCGGCGGCTGCCTGGTCATCGTCGGCTTCGAGGGCGACGAGGAGTCGGTCGCGCGCCGGCGGGCGCTCAGCGTTCGTGCGCTGCACCGGGGCGGCGCCGTCTACCTCGGCCAGGCGGCGGGTCGCTCTTGGGAGCACGGGCGCTACCAGGGGCCCTATCTGCGCGACACGCTGATGGAGATGGGGGCGATCGTCGAGACGCTCGAGACCTCGCACACCTGGACACGGCTCGGCGGCCTTCACGATGCCGTCGGCGGCGCGATCCGCGACTCCCTCTCGGGCCAGGGCACGCCGGGGATGGTCTTTTGCCACCTCTCCCACGCCTACGCCGACGGCGCCTCGCTCTACTTCACCTTCATCGCCCGCGCCCGCCAGGGCGCCGAGCTCGAGCAGTGGGGCCAGGTGAAGCGGGCGGCCTCGGAGGCGATCGTCGCCAACGGCGGCACGATCACCCACCACCACGGCGTCGGCCGCGATCACGCTCCGTACATGGAGGCGGAGGTGGGCCGGACGGGGCTGGACGTCCTGCGCGCGGTCAAGGAGCAACTCGATCCGGCGGGGATCATGAACCCGGGAAAGCTCCTCGGCTGACCCGAGCGCCTATTTCTTCTTCGCGCCGGCCGCGCCGACGAAGGGACCGGTGATCTTGCCGCGCAGCACGTCGGTGCCGGTGTAGGCAGATTCGGACTTTTCCTTACGCGCCTTCGCGATCGCCGCGCTCAGAGTGGCGTCGGAGGTGCGGGTCAGATCGATTTCGTTGAAGGCGCTGCGGGCGACAAGGACGATCACCGCGGGCGGCACCTGGAAGCGGGCGGCGAGGTTGCCGGAGGACGGCACCTTGGCCGTTCCCACCGGCACCATCGCGGTGCCCGAGTGGGAGAGCCAGACCGCATAGGACTCACCCGATTGCGACGGTTCGAGCCCTTTCGCCGTCACCTGCAGGAGGACCTTCTTCTTTACGCGGCCGAAGAGGGCATCGCCGCTGGCTTCGCTGCCGTCGACCGGCGCCAGGATCGCCTGGGTCAGGTTCGGGTTTTGGCTGACGGCCGCGGTTTCGCTCGGGCTGCTTTCGGCCGGGGTGGCGGTTGAGCTCGAGCCACCGCCGCTGCCGCCGACGATCAGGACGACGACGAGGATCAGGATCACGAGCGCCCCGGCGCCGAGGCCGATCACGCGCACCGCGATCCTTCGGCAGCTTCAAGGCTGGGAAGCCCCGGGGGCGCTGCCGGCTGAGCGAGCCTGTTCGCGGCGGCGCGGCGGCAGCTTGCGGCGTGGGGGCGGGAGGAGCCGGCGTGGGCTCTTCGGCCGCAGGCGGCGCCGGCTCTGCTGGCGTCGGCGGAGGGGTCGCGGCGACCGGAGGCTCCGGGACCGCGGGAGCGGCCTCCGGCTCGTCGACCTCGGCCAGCGCCTCCTTGACCCGCTCGCGCACCTCCTCGACGCTGATTCCCATCAGCGCGGCCATGTCCTCGTAGCCCTCTTCGCGCTGCGCGAGCAGCCGGAGCATCGCCTTCTGGTCGTCGGTCAGCGCCACGGATCGGAAGCCTATGCGAGCCGTCACGCCGGAGGGGCGTGTCTGAGGTTAAGGTCTGGCCGCGATGGCCGAGGATCCGCGCGGACTGCGTCTCCCACTTCGACGCCCTGCTCGGCACGGAGTGGCTCGACGACGACCCCGATCACGCCCGCGTGCGCGTCGATATGCGCGACGAGCTGCGCCAGCCGGTCGGCCTCCTGCACGGCGGCGTGATGTCGAGCCTGGTCGAGAGCGTCTGCTCCCGCGCCACCGCCCTGGCCGTGATGGGCGACGGGATGATGGCGATGGGCCAGTCGATCAACGTCAACTTCATCCGCCCGATCACCGAGGGCCACGCCGAAGTCCAGGCCAAAGCCCGCCACCGCGGCCGCACGACCTGGATCTGGGAGGCCGAGGTCCGCGACGCCGAAGGACGACTCTGCGCCCTCGCGCAGATGACGATCGCCGTCAGGCCGATCCCGAAGTCCAGCTAACCGCCGAAGCGGTTCGTGATCGGCAACCGCCGGTCGCGCCCGAAGGCCTTCGGGGTGATCCGGATCCCCGGCGCCGCCTGGCGTCGCTTGTACTCGGAGCGGTCGACCATGCGGACGACGTCGTCGACGACGTCGGCCGGCAGGCCGGCGGCGATCATCTCCTCGCGGCCCTCGTCGCGCTCGACGTAGGACTCGAGGATGCGGTCGAGCAGCTCGTAGGGCGGCAGCGAGTCGCTGTCGAGCTGGTCGGGGCGCAGCTCGGCCGAGGGCGCCCGCTCGAGCACCGAGGCCGGGACCAGCTCGCGCCCGGCGCTCTCGTTGCGGTGGCGGACCAGCTCGTAGACCAGCGTCTTCGGCACGTCCTTGATCGCCGCGAAGCCGCCGGCCATGTCGCCGTAGAGGGTCGCGTAGCCGACCGACATCTCGCTCTTGTTGCCGGTGGTCAGGACCAGCCAGCCGTGCTTGTTGGAGAGCGCCATCATCATGTTGCCGCGGATCCGCGCCTGGATGTTCTCGGCGGCGAGGTCGGGCTCGGAGGGCCGGGTCGGGTCGCGCGGCAGCGGCTCCTCCTCGGCCGCATCGCCCCGGCGCGCCGCCGAACGAGTCGGCGAGAGCGCTCTCGTACTCGGCCATCGCCGCCTCGATCGGGATCTCGATCAGCTCGGCGCCGAGGTTGGCGGCGATATTCCGCGCGTCGGCCTGTGTTTCAGCGCTCGAATGCGGCGAGGGCATCACCACGCAGCTGACGTGCTCGGGCGCCGAGCGCGTCGACGGCGAGCAGCGCGACGAGGGCCGAGTCGATCCCGCCGGAGAGCGCCACGCCGACGTGGCGGAAGCCGTTCTTGCCGACGTAGTCGCGCAGGCCGAGCGTCAGCGCCGCGTAGACCTCGGCGAGGTCGGAGAGCGGCTCGGCGAGCCGGCCCGGCGCGGGGGAGGGGACCTCGCAGAGCAGCAGCTCCTCCTCGAACTGCGCGGCGCGGGCGAGCACCTCGCCGTCGGGGTCGACGACGAAGCTGTGGCCGTCGAAGACGAGCTCGTCCTGGCCGCCGACGAGGTTGCAGAAGGCGAAGTCGGCGCCGTAGGCGCTGCGCGCGCTCGGCGAGCATCGCTTCGCGCTCGCGCCCCTTGCCGCGGTGGTAGGGCGAGCCCGAGGGGTTGGCGATCAGGCTGGCGCCCGCCGCGGCCTCGCTGGAAGCCGGCGGGCCCGGCAGCCCAGACGTCCTCGCAGACGGTCAGGCCGACCCGCTTCCCGCCGACCTCGATCGTCGCCGGCTCGGTGCCCGGCACGAAGTAGCGCTGCTCGTCGAAGACCGAGTAGTTGGGCAGCCGGTTCTTGCGGTAGACGCTGCGCACGGCGCCGTCGGCGAGCACGGCCAGCGAGTTGTGGGCGTGGCGGAAGTCGCCTCCGCCCGTCGGCCGGCTCGGCGAAGCCGACCAGGGCGACGATCGCCGCCGACGCCGCCGGCGAGCTCCTCGACCGCGCGCCGGCTCGCCGCGACGAAGTGGCGCTTCAGGTAGAGGTCCTCGGCCGGGTAGCCGGGGATGCAGAGCTCGGGGAAGATCGCCAGCTCGGCGCCCTCGCCTTCGGCGCGCCCGATCCACTCCGCGACCTTGGCCGCGTTGCCGTCGATGTCGCCGACGGTCGGGTCGATCTGGGCCAGGGCTACGCGCAAGCGGGCCTCCTCGGGGCGCTCACGGCTGAAGTATCGCCGCCAGGCACGACCGGGCGCGCCTGGGCGGTCTGTAGATTGCCCCGCGTGCGGGCGCGCCGGCGGCTGATATGGGCTTCGCTGGCAGTCGCCGCCCTGCTCGCGGTCGCACCTGCCTCGGCGGCGGCCGGGGACCAGTGGGTCTTCCGGGCACCGGCGGCGCGACCGACCGACCACCCCGATCCCAACCGCAACGCCTACACCGTCCCGAGGCGCCGCGGTCGCCCGCCTGCACGCGACATTTCTGCGTCCACTGGGTGGCGGAGGGGATCGACGCGCCCAGCCTCGTCGACAGCAACGGCGACGGGGTGCCCGACTTCGTCGACCGCGTGCAGAAGGTCGCCGAACACGTCTACTCGGTCGAGAACGAAAAGCTCGGCTGGCGCGACCCCAAGTGCGACGGCCACAAGGGCGGCGGCAACTGCAAGACCGACATCTACCTCGACGAGATCGGCGGCGCCCTCTTCGGCTACGCCGCCCCCGACAAGCGGACAGGCGAGCAAAGCGCACCGGCTGCCCCGCCACCTGCACGGCTATCTGGTGCTCGACAACGACTACGCGCCGAGCGAGTTTCCCGGCACCACTTCCGAGCACGACCTCGAGGTCACCCTCGCCCACGAGTACAACCACATCCTCCAGTTCGGCTACGACGCCTACCAGGACGCCTGGTTCGCCGAGTCGACAGCGGTCTGGATGGAGGACCAGGTCTACAACGGGATCAATGACTACCTGCGCTACGTGCGGCGCTGGGTGAAGCGCTACGACACGCCGCTGACGACGAGCTCGATCAAGGAGTACGGCTCTGCCGTCTGGAACAAGTGGCTGACCCGCCGCTACGGCCGGGAGATCGTTCGCAACGCCTGGGAACGCGCCGTGCACACCAAGCCGGGCGGCTTCTCCGTCGCCGCCTACGACTCGGCGATCGAAGCGGCCGGCCCGTCGGACTTCAGCCACGACTTCGCCCGCTTCGCCCGCGACCTACCCGAGTGGCGCACCGACACCGTCTTCCCCGAGGGCGATACCTACCCCGACGTGACGCGACAGGGCAGCCTGCCGCTCGACGGCCGCGTTCTGCGCCGCGAACTCAACCACACGACCTTCCAGCTGCTCCGCGTCCACGCCCCGGCCGGCAGGGCGGTTGAACTCGACGTGACCTCGCCGGCCGGCCATGCGGCCGCGGTCGCCCTGGTCGGTCGGATCGGCAGCGAGCGCCACGGCCGCGTGGTCAGGGAGCTGAACTTCAGCCCGCGGGGAGGCCGGATGGTCGTTCGCATCGCCCGGCCGGGTCGCTTCAACCGTCTCACCGCCGTCCTCGTCAACGCCGACGCCAGCGCCAACGGCTTCAGCGCCCGGCGGCTCGACTGGGCCTACTTGACCGAAAGCTCGCCGTTCCGCGTCTCGGCGCGGTTGATTCGCTGAGACCCGGCGCCGGTCGCGGCACCCTCGCCGGCGAGCTCGGCGATCGCCCCTTCGAGGTCGAGGCCGAAGCTCTCGAGGTCGGCCATCGCGTCGTAGTCGCCGACCAGGCCGAAATCGACCTGGCCGTTGTAGGACATGATCCCGACGCAGAGCGCCTGGCGGCGGGCCAGCGGCACCAGCGGGAAGATCGACTCCATCTGCCGTCCCAACACGTAGAGCGGGAACTGCGGCCCCGGGACGTTGGTGACGACGAGGTTGAAGAAGCGCTGGGCGGGCTGCAGGCGAGCGGCCTGCGAGGCGATCGTGGTCGGCGCGAAATCGACGATCTTGGTCAGGATCTCGGCCCCGACCGCTTGGCCAGAGCCCTTCAGGTCGCCCATCGTGCTGGTGATCAGGTGCAGGCGCCGGACCGGCTCCTCGCACCAGATCGGCAGCGGCGCCATCATCGCCGAGATACGGTTGCCGAGCGCGCCGCGCTCCTCCTCGGCGCGGACGCTGACCGGCACCATCGCGCGCATCTCCATGCCCTCGGTGTTGTGGCCGCGGGCGCGCAGGTAGTTGCCGATCGCGCCGGTGACGACGGAGAGGACGACATCGTTGACCGTGCCGCCGTGCTCGTTCTTGACCGCCTTGAGGATCTCGAGCTCGGTACGGACGAAGGCGATCCGGCGGTGCGGGCCGATTTCGACGTTGAAGGGGGTGGCCGGGGCGGAGACGCCGGCGCCGATCATCTTGCCGGTCGCGCCGACGCCGCGCAGAACCTGGCGCGGGCCGCGCAGCGCGGCGCGCACGCCACGGACGATCTCACGCGGGCTGGTCGCGCGCTCATGCAGGGCCTCGGCGAGCAGTTTCAGGTCGGTCGGCTCCGGCCGCGGCGCCCACTTCGGCGGCATCGCCGGCGGGTTGGCCGGCTCCTTCTCGGTGTCGAAGAGGACCGTGGTGATGTCGACGCCGGAAACGCCGTCGACGAGGGCGTGGTGGCTCTTGCCGACGATCGCGAAGCGGTCGTCGTCGAGCCCCTCGACCAGCCAGAGCTCCCAGAGCGGCTTGCTGCGGTCGAGCTGCTGGGAGAAGATGCGCGCGGCCAGGTTGCGCAGCTGCTCCTCGGATCCCGGCACCGGCAGTGCGGTCTGGCGGACGTGGTAGTCGAGGTTGAGGTGCGGGTCGTCGACCCAGACCGGGCGTCCCTGGCTGAAGGGGACGAAGCGCAGCTTTTGGCGGAAGCGGGGGACGAGGTGCAGCCGCGAGGCGATGTGATCGCGGAACTCGGCGTGGCTCGGCGCCGGGCCCTCGAAGATGCTGGCCGAGGCGACGTGCATGTGAGCGCCGGCCCTCTCCATGTGCAGAAAGGAGGAGTCAAGCCCAGTCAACCGGTCAGCGCTCACCCGGAAATCTTCGCACACGGCCGAAGGGCTCCTGCCAGGCTTCGCCGATCCGCTCAGCCGCTGAGGCCGAGTTGCAGCTGGTCCTGCTCGTCTTTCTCCTCGACCGGACCCTCTTCGGCCGTCCCGAAGCCGGCGAGACGGACGCCGAGCAGGCGAACCGGCCGCTGCGGGTCATATGCGCGCAACAGGTCGAGGGCGACCGAGCGGACGAGGGCAGGGTCGTTGGTCGGCTGCTCGACGGTGTGCGAGCGGCTGGCGTTGGTCCAGTCGTCGAGCCGCACCTTGATCCCGATCGTGCGCCCTTCCAGCTCGCGCTTTCGCAGGCGCCGGCAGAGCTCCTCGGCGAGTCGCCCAAGGTGGGTCTCAAGCTCGGCACGGTTGCCGACATCGACATCGAAGGTGATCTCCGTCGACTGCGACTTGGTCTCGCGGACGACGCTGATCGGAGTCTCGTCTTCGAAGCGGGCGCGGCTGTGCAGCCAGCGCCCCTGGCGCGGGCCGAAGGACTGCTCCAACGCGGCGGGCTCCCGCGCGCGCAGCTCGGCCAGGGTGCGGATGCCCATCGCCTCCAGCTTGGCAACCGACTTCGGCCCGATCCCCGGGATCAGCCCGGGGGAGTCCTGGGCGAAGCGCTCCAGCGCTTCCCCGCGCGAGAGCACGACCATTCCGGCCGGCTTGCCCAGCTCGCTGGTGATCTTCGCCAGCATGCGACTCTCCGAGATCCCCACCGAGCAGGTCAGGCCGGTCTCGTCCTTGATCTCGGTGGCGATCCGCCGCATCGTCGCCTTCGGCGAGAAGATCCCGGTCAGGTCGACGTAGGCCTCGTCGAGCCCGACGACCTCAACCGTCTCGGCATTGCGGCGCAGCACCGCCATCACCCGCCCCGACGCTTCCCGGTAGGCGGTGAAGTCCGGCTGCAGGTAGACCGCATCGGGCAGCCGCCGCCGAGCTACCGCCGCCGGCATCGCCGAGTGGATCCCAGCCAGCCGCCGCGCCTCGTAGCTGGCCGTCGTCACCACCGCCCGCGGCCCCGACCCGCAGACGACGACCGGCTTACCGCGTAGCTCCGGCCGCCGCCGCAACTCGACCGACGCGTAGAAGGCGTCCATGTCGAGATGGGCGATGGTGCGCCGATCGGCCATCAAGCGATGGTAGGTGCAGAAAGGGATGGCACCAGCTCGGCGGGCCTCTCAAGTCTGCGGCTCAACGATCCCCGGCGCGGAGGTCCTTGATCTCGCAGGGGAGTTTCGTCGCCCGGTCGACGATCTCGGGGTCGCCGGTCAGAAGAATCGCTTCCTCGCTTGTCGCCAGGGCGACCGCGAAGCAATCCGCAAGGGCCATCGGGTGCTCGGCCTTCAGGTTCGCCGCGGCTCGCATCGCTGACACGCCCGGCAGGTGCTCCGTGATTCGGGGACGTAGCTCAGCCAAGACGCGATCTGCGTCCTCTCGACCGTGGTCCCGTGCCACTCGGTAGTGGACCTCGACCAGATTGATCCAGCTCATTGCCGGACGTTCGCGATCGAGCGTGTCGGTTACCACGCCTGCCGCAGGCTCATCGCCATCGAGCCACGCCAAGACGGGCCACGAATCCAGGCAGGAGGACACGCGCTACCGCGGCTCGCGCCCGCGATCCTCAAGCAGCCGCGCCGCCATGCCGCTTTTGGCGAAACGCCCTCGTAGCGTCGAGGCTCGATCCGCGCGCCGCACGATGATGCCGTCGTCGACTGGCTCGAAAGAGACATCTGCTCCAGGGCCAAGGCCGGCCCGCTCACGCAGATCCTTAGGGATCACAACCTGTCCCTTGGCGCCAACCCGCTGAGTCATACTGCCCAAGTATAACGGACGCGTCGCAACCGCTACCATCGAGGTGTGACCGACCTGACGCGGACCAGGATCGATGGCTTCTCCTGAGGCAAAGAACCTAGAGGCGATCTCGAAGGCGATCGACCAGCACAACGCGAGCTGTCCGTTCCCGGCCGCCGAGGTGCGAATGAACCCGTTCGAGGCCGAGCGGCTGGGCTGGGATCACATCCGCGGCCTGCCGGTCGTGCCCGACGCCGAGATAGGCACCGGTCGCTTCCGGATCGTCTGCTCCCGCGACCTCGACGGCGAAGGCCTCGAGGAGGTCGAGGCGGTCGGGCAGGAGATCGAGACCCTTGTGCCCGTCGTCACCAACTGAGGCGCGAGACCATCAGGCGTTGCTTGAGCCACAACGTCTGACTTATATAATGCTGATGTTATGTTCCCGGATAAGTTGAGAGACACGGCAAAGACAAGGAGAACGTTTGCCGAGACCGAGGAGGAGATCCTTCGCAATCCCCGTCGGCGAGCCAACGTCGAATGCCACAAGGCGGCAATGCGAACTGCGATGCGACTTGCCGAGTTGCGAAAAGGCGTGGACGCCACCCAGGCGGAACTGGCTACGTCTATGGAAACGACGCAGGCCAATATCTCGAGGATCGAGCATTCGGACAACCTCTATCTCTCAACGTTGGCCGACTACGTCGAGGCGCTTGGAGGCCGGCTTGAGATCAACGCCGTGTTTGACGACAGGGTGATTCCGCTTGCGACGATCGCCGCGCAGAAGGCCAGGGGCGGGCGAGCCGACTAGAAGTAGCGCAAGAAAGCGAGAGGGCCGCCGGGTCGCGATGCGGCTGGCGGGAAGGTCTTCAGCCCGTAGGACGTGATGTTGCCGCCGTTTCGCCGGAAGATCTTTGGAGCCATTTCTTCCAGGTAGCGAGGCTCTGTGTTGCCGAAGTGATCGGGCTCAATTGCCTTGAACAGAGCGGATGCCGTCGTGTCTGCGACTTGCAGTAGTTCCACTTCGTGTGGGGTCGCCATCCCGGAAGGGATGCCCGCGGAAAACACGCCAGCGAATGTCCACATCGTTCGCCGCTTCGAGCGACTGCCGGTAGTTGTGGAGCTTGCCGGCCTGGAACCGCTTGATGTGGCTGAAGGTGACGATTGCCTTCTCGCCTCCCCTTCCATCAATATGCGACGAGATTCGCTCAAGAAGCAGGCGCAGCGCCCAGAGATACATCGGATCGGGCCGCGAGATGTGACCGGCGTCATCGACTGGGACATCCTTGTCCAGCAGCTTCTTGTCGATGACAACATTGGCAATTGCGTCAACCGAAGAGTCTGCGACGTCTTGCGAGGCCTTGAGACGCTGCGAATGGCTGAAATTGACGAAATGGAGCGTGTGTTCTTGGCGCCGGCGCAGGGATGCGCGAAGTTCGCCGAGCTCGCGCCGCAGTTGAGTGTCGGAGTTGCCTGCGACAACGATGGCCGAGACGACGAAGTGTCGTGACGAGGTCGACGAAAGACCTCGATCTCCCGCCTCATCCACATAGACGCGATACTGCACTGATGCCTCCCTGCTCGTTTCAACGCGAGAGGGACGGATGGACCGGGGCCACCTTAAGCCGCTTCTGCGGGTGCCCCCCGGTTAAGGGCAGCAGGCGGGACCCCCACGACCATCCTTCCCAAGTATTGCACGATAGGCAATGTCTCGGACAGAAAGTTTCTTTGATCTGGGCTAGACCGAATTCCAGAAGTCGAGGCCGAGGCTCGAGAGCCAGCTCTGGGCTTCGTTGTTCAGTTCGTGCAGCTGGTTGGTCCAGATCAGGACGCCCATCGCGATCAGGATCAGGCCGCCGGTGGCGACTATCGCCTGGTAGTGGCGCTTGACGACGGTGAAGGCCGTGGTCAGGCGGGAGAAGGCGATCGCGGTGAGCAGGAAGGGGATTGCCAGGCCGGCTGAGTAGACGGCGAGCAGGAAGGCGCCTCGGGCGGCTGAGCCGGATAGCGATGCGGCCGAGAGGATCGCTCCCAGGGTCGGGCCGATGCAGGGCGTCCAGGCAATTGCGAAGGCCGCTCCGGCGACGATCGGGCCGCCCTTGCCGGCCCGTTCCATCAGGGCGTCGAAGTGCCACTCGCGATTGAAGCGGGTGACGAAGAGCGAGGAGACGAAGAGGAGGCCCATCAGGATGATCAGGGCGGCGGAGATCTTGGTCAGAAGCTGCTCGTGGTCGTGCAGGGCCGAGCCGAGGCCTGTTGCGGTGAGGCCGAGGAGGATGAAGATGGTCGAGAAGCTGGCGACGAAGAGCAGGCTGGGGCCGAGGATGCGCCGCCAGCCGGCCGTCTCCAGCTCCGCTGCCGAGACGCCGCTGACCGCGGACAGGTAGCCCGGCACGAGTGGCAGCACGCAGGGCGAGAGGAAGGAGACGACGCCGGCGGCCAGGGCCGCGAAGACGCCAACTCCCGCGGCGGGATCGGTGCTGAAGGCGGCGAGGATCACGGCCCATCAGGGTACCCGGGGCGGTCATCGGTCCGGGTCCAGGCGCGCCCTTGCGAGGCCTCCGGTCGGACAGAGAGACTTCAGCCTGTGGAACTGTTCAACGCCAGCGGCGCTGCGAGCCGACTGCAGACTTCGCCGTTGTTTGCGATCGGGCCGAGCGCGCCTGGGCCGGCGTTGCATCGTGGCGTCCTCGTCGCGGTGCCGGTGGGGCTGGCGCTGATCCTCGAGCTCGGCCTCGACAGCCCGACCAAAGGGGCGATCGGCACCGGGGCGCTGCTGGCCGGCTTTCCGGGCCTCGACGCGCCGGCGCGGACGCGGGCCGCCTGGCAGGCGGCGAGCGCGCCCGCGATCGGGATCGCCGCGGCGCTCGGCGTCCTCACCGGCTCCAACGCCTTCCTCGCGGTGCTGGCGATGGCGACCGTCGGCGCCGCCGCCGGGTATTGCTTCGCCGTTTCCCTGCGGCTTTCGATCGCGGGCCTCTCCGTGGCGCTCTCGCTGCTGATCGTCCAGGGCCTGCCGCTCGACCTCGCCGACACGGTCCCGGCGCTTCTCTTCGCCACTGCGGGTGGGCTGCTCCAGGCAGTCTGGTCGCTCTGCGTCTGGGCCGCCGGCGATCGCGAGGAGGAGGGAGGGGAGAGGCGCTGGAACACAAGTGCCACTGTCGCCGCGCTCCGCGCCAACCTAACCCTGCGCTCGGTCAGCTGCCGCCACGCGATCCGCTTCGGTGGCGCGCTTGGCGTCGGCGTGGCCGCCTATTGGCTGCTGGGGATGAGCGAACACGGCTTCTGGGTCCCGCTGACGATCCTCTTCGTCCTGCGCCCGGACAAGGACGAAACCTTCCACCGGCTGGTCCTGCGTGCGGCCGGCACCCTGGTCGGCCTCCTGGTAGCGACGGCGCTGGCCGAGTGGCTGGGCGGCGAGGGCCTCGCGATCGGCGTCGCCCTGACGATCGCCACCGGCTTCGCCTACGGCCTGCTGACCGTCCAGTACGCGCTCTTCACCGCCGCGATCACCACCTACGCGGTGCTGCTCGCCGACTCGATCGGCGAGGCGGCGCTGCGCGCCGCCGGCCAGCGGGCCCTGGCGACGGCGATCGGGATCGGGATCGCGGGCGGCGCCTTCCTGATCTGGTCCAACCCAGGCGAGGCACTGCCCGATGCGCGGCAGAGCCCGAATTCGACCTAGAGCCAACCGACCCGCTTGAAGCGGCGGTAGAGGGCCAGGCAGATCGCGGCGATGAAGACGAGCACGGTGAAGTAGCCGTAGCGCCAGTGCAGCTCCGGCATGTGGTCGAAGTTCATCCCGTAGATGCCGGCGATCATCGTCGGCACCGCGGCGATCGCCACCCAGGCCGAGATCTTGCGCATGTCCTCGTTCTGGCGCACCGAGACCTGGGTCAGGTTCGCCTGCAGGGCGCTGCCGAGCAGCTCGCGGAAGCCCGCCACCCGCCCGGTCACCCGCTGCAGGTGGTCGTGGACGTCGCGGAAGTAGTCGTCGAGCTCGTCCGGGATCGCTTCGAAGCGCCCTTCGCCGATCTCGTCGACCGCTTCCAGCAGCGGCGCCACTGCCCGGTAGAGGTCGAGGACCTCGCGCTCGAGCTTGTAGATCCGCTCGGCGGGGTTGGTCCGCTCGTTGGAGAAGACCTCGCGCTCGACCGCCTGGATCTCGCCGTCGATCGTCTGGGCGACATCGCCGTAGCCGTCGACGACGTGGTCGAGGATCGCGTAGAGGACGACGCCGGTGCCGTGCGCGAGCAGATCCGGCCGGGCCTCCACCCGCTCCCTGACCGAACTCAGCTCGCCGTCGCCGTGGCGGACGGTGACGATGAAGTCGGCGTTGACGAAGATCAGCAGCTCGCCGACCTCGATCGCGTGGCTCGAGCCGGGGTGTGCGTCGGGGTGGGTGACGGTCTTGACGACGACGAAGAGGGTTTCGCCGAAGAGCTCGACCTTGGGCCGCTGGTGGGCCTTGACCGCGTCCTCGACGGCCAGCTCGTGGAGGTCGAACTCGCGCGCGATCGCCTCGAATTCCTCCGCCGAGGGTTCGGCGACGCCGAGCCAGACGAAGGCGCCCTCGACCGCGGCAGCCTCGCCCGCCCGCTCGAGATCAAGGTCGCCGGCGCGGCGTTTGCCGTGCTCGTAGACGGCGCAATCGACGATCATTCGGCGCAGTATCGCCATCGGGTCGGCCCGATCGGTAGATTTCCTGGCCAGGCAGCCAAACTCGCCCGCGCAGGGAGCGGCGACGACACAGGAGCAGACTTTGAGCAACCGCACGTTCGTGATCGGGGTCGGCATGACCAAGTTCGAGAAGCCCGGCACCAAGGAGGGCGATTACCCGGATTGGGCCAAGGAGGCGGGGGAGAAGGCACTCGCCGACGCCGGCATCCCCTACGAGGACGTCGAGCAGGCCTTCGCCGGCTACTGCTACGGCGACTCGACCTATGGGCAGCGGGCGCTCTACCAGCTCGGCCTGACCGGGATTCCGGTCGTCAACGTCAACAACAACTGCTCGACCGGCTCCTCGGCGCTGTTCCTGGCCCGCCAGGCGGTAAAGGGCGGCCTCGTCGACTGCGCCCTGGCGCTCGGCTTCGAGAAGATGGAGCCCGGCAGCCTCGGCGTCAAGTACACCGACCGCACCAACGCGCTCGACAAGCACGCGATGCGGATGTTCGAGATCCGCGACCCGGAGCAGTCGCCGCCGGCGCCGCAGATGTTCGGCAACGCCGGCCGCGACCACATGCAGAAGTACGGCTCCAACCCCGACCACTACGCCTGGATCGGCTGGAAGAACCACAAGCACTCGGTCAACAACCCCTACGCCCAGTTCCAGGACGAGTACTCGCTCGAGGACATCAAAGCGGCGCGGATGATCCACGATCCGCTGACCAAGCTGCAGTGCTCGCCGACCTCCGACGGCTCGGCCTGCGCGATCGTCGCCTCCGAGCGCTACGTCGAAGAGCACGGCCTCGGCGAGCGGGCGATCGAGATCGCCGGCCAGTCGATGGTCACCGACCTCAGCTCGACCTTCGCCGAGGACACCGACTGCATGAAGATCGTCGGCTCCGACATGTCGAAGCAGGCCGCAAACGAGGCCTACGCCGAGGCCGGCGTCGCCGCCGAGGAAGTCGACGTCTGCGAGCTGCACGACTGCTTCAGCGCCAACGAGCTCATTACCTACGAAGCACTCGGCTTCGCGGCCGAGGGCGAGGCGCACAAGCTGGTCGAGGAAGAGGCGACCACCTACGGCGGCCAGGTCGTCGTCAACCCCTCGGGCGGGCTGATCTCCAAGGGCCATCCGCTCGGCGCGACAGGGCTGGCGCAGTGCTCGGAACTGACCTGGCAGCTGCGCGGCGACGCCGACAAGCGCCAGGTCGAGGGCGCCAAACTGGCTCTGCAGCACAACATCGGCCTCGGCGGTGCCGCCGTGGTCACCGTCTACAAGCCGGCGTCCTAAGGGCGCCGGAGGAGGAGGTACCGATGGCGAAGCAGCGACAGAACCTCGGCGGCAAGGTCGTGGCGATCACGGGCGGTGCCCGTGGGATCGGCAAGGCAACCGCCACGGCACTGGTCCGCAAGGGCTGCCGCGTCGCGATCGGCGACCTCGACCTGGCCCTGGCAGAAGAGACGGCCGCGAGCCTGGGCGGCGGCACGATCGCGCTGGCGCTCGACGTCACCGACCGCGGCTCCTTTGCCGCCTTCCTCGACGCCGCCGAGCGCGAGCTCGGCCCGCTCGACGTGGTCGTCAACAACGCCGGGATCATGCCGGTGAGCCCGCTGGTTGAGGAGTCCGACGACTCGATCAAGCGCCAGCTCGACATCAACGTCTACGGCGTCATCGTCGGCACCCAGCTGGCGATCGAACGCTTCGGGCCGCGCGGCCACGGCCACATCGTCAACATCGCCTCGCAGGCCGGCAAGGGCGGCTTCCCCGGAATCGCCACCTACTCGGGGACGAAGCACGCCGTGGTCGGGATCAGTGAGGCGGTGCGCCAAGAGCTGCGCGGCAGCGGGGTCGAGATCGCCTGCGTGATGCCGACCGTGGTCAACACCGAGCTGACTGCCGGGGTCGGGCAGCGGCTGATCAAACCGGTCGAGGCCTCCGACGTCGCCGACGAGATCGTCGACGCGTTGGAAGTGCCGCGCTTCGACGTCTGGGTGCCGCGCGTCAACGGAGTGCTGTTCAAGGTTGTCGCCCTGCTGCCGCGAGGCGCTCGCGAGGCGCTCGGGCGGCTGATGAAGGTCGACAAGCTGATGACCGAAGTCGACCACGGCGCCCGCAGCCGCTACGAGGAGCGGGCGGCGGCCAGTCGCGCCGAGGCGAGCGCGGAGCCCGAGCCCGAGGCGACTCAGCGCGACGCGGCCTGAGCCTCAGGTCGCGGCCAGGGCGGGCGACGCCGCCCGCCGGCGCGCGGGCACGTCGCTGCCGCCCTCGACGATCACGCGGCAGGGGCGCTTGGCAAGGACGTAGCGGACCGTGGGTCCGAGCAGCCGCTCCTTGGCCGGCGCGTGTTCGGTGCTGATGTAGATCAGGTCGGATTCGCGCTCCAGCGCCTCTTCGACGATCGCCCGTCCGGGGTTGCGGGCACGGATGAGCTTGACGCGCACCTTCAGGCCCCGCGAGCGCGCCTGCAGGCGGGCGACGTCGAGGGCGCAGCGAGCCTGGTATTCCTGCTCCTCGAAGCCCTCCGGCAGGTCGTGCTCGCGCGGCACCTCGAGAACGTAGAGCGCCTCGACCACGGCGTCGGGATCGACGATCGCGGCCGCCCGGTGCATCGCCTCGGTGTCGATGTCGTCGCCGAAGATCGGCACCAGGGCCGACTTGTAGGAGACGTCGAGGAAGTCGAGCGGCCGTTGCGGCCGCCGCACCCGCTGCTGGACCCGCGGGTCGATGCCGAGCTTGCGGCGGTAGAGCAGGTAGCCGATCAGGCCGGCGCCGATCCAGGCGGTTCCGATCACCCGCGCCTCGGGGTGCAGGACGATCACCGAGACGAAGGCGGCGCCGGTGCCGATCGCGCCGAGAACCGCGGTGAGCGGTATTTCGCTGCCCCGCCAGCGCACGTTCCACGGCGCCCGGTAGGGCCGGTAGGTGTCGGGCGCACGCCGCCGCAGGGCGATGATCGAGAGGTGCGCGATCGTGAAGGAGAGCATCGCGCCGAAGCTGTAGAGGTTGCCGAGGAAGGTGGTGTTGCCGGGCAGGACGAGGGCGATCGCGATCACGGCGAAGAAGACGATCGTGAACCAGGGCGTGTCGAAGCGGGGATGCAGCCTGGCGAAGATGCCGGGCAGCTGGCGGTGCTCGGCCAGCGACCAGGAGAGGCGCGAGATGCCGATCATGCCGGCGTTGGTCGCGATCAGCAGGATCGTCGCGGCGAGGGCGCCGACGTAGTACTTGGCGGCGGTCGCCAGCACCCCGTGCAGGTGCAGCGCCGAGACGATCCCCAGCACCGGGTCGTCGGCGTAGATCGTGCCCAGCGCGGTCGAGTAGTGGCCGGCCGCGTCCTGGGTCACCGGCAGCGCCGAGAGAGCGATGACCGAGATGCCGGCGTAAATGCCGAGCACCGCGATCAGCACCAGGTTGACCGCCTTGGGCACCTGCTCGCCGGGGTCGCGCGCCTCCTCGGCCATGTTGGAGACCGTCTCGATCCCGGTGTAGGCCAGCATCGAGATCGAGACCGCGAAGATCAGCTGCGAGTAGCTGGGGGCGACGCCGAGGTGGACCTGGTCGATCAAGGTCGAGGGGTGCAGGACGAGCACGGCGCCGAGGACGACGAGGGCGAACTGGGTGAACAGGTCAAGGATCGCGAGGAAGATGTTGAGGTTGGCCGACTCGCCGAGGCCGCGGATGTTGACCAGGGCCAGGAAGGCGATGACGGCGACGCCGCCGACCACGTCCCACGGCTCCTGGCCCAGCGCCGGGACGAAGGCGGCGAGGTAGTGGGGCACGAAGAAGGCGCTGATCGCGATCGTCAGGATGTAGTCGAGCGAGAGCCCCCAGCCGGCGACGAAGGAGACGATCTCGTTGAAGGCGTGGCGGGCGAAGGAGGAGGAGCCGCCGGCCTCCGGGTACATCGCCGCGCCCTCGGCGTAGGTCTTCGCGGTGAGCGCGAAGAGGCCGCCGGCGAAGATGAAGACGACCGGCGTGAGGCCGAGGGCATGGGCGGCGACGAGGCCGAGCGCGTAGTAGATCGAGGAGCCGACGTTGCCGTAGGCGGTGGCGAAGAGGCCCGGCACCCCGACCGTCTTGCGCAGCCCGTGTGTCTTCAGCCTCGCCACGGCTCAGACCGCGATCCGGTAGCCGACGCCGGGGTCGGTGCGGATCAACCGCTCGCCGTCCTCGACTTCGATCTTGCGGCGCAGGTTGGCGACGTGGGTGCGCAGCGTCGCGGTGTCCTCTGTCCAGGCGGGCCCCCAGACCTCGCCAAGGAGGGCGCGGTGGGTCATCAGGCGGCCCCGGTTTCGAACCAGGGTCTGCAGCAGCTTGAACTCGGTCGGCGTGAGATGGATCGCTTCCGCGTCGCGGGAGACGGAGTGCGCGGCCAGGTCCACGGTCAGCCCACCGATCTCGACCCGCGGCTCCTCCTTGCCGCCCGGCGCCCGGCGCATCGCCGCCCGCAGCCGGGCGACCAGCTCCTTGGGGCCGAACGGCTTGGTCACGTAGTCGTCGGCGCCGGCCTCGAGCGCCCGCACCTTCTGCTCCTCCTCGCCGATCGCGGAGAGGACGAGGATCGGGATCTCGCTCCAGGAGCGCAGTTGGGCGCAGACGTCGACGCCGTCGCCATCGGGGAGGACGAGGTCGACTATCGCGGCGTCGGGCCGGCGCACGGCGGCGACATCGAGCGCCTCGCGGGCGCTTTCGGCGCCGATCGCCTCGAAGCCCTCCTCGCGCAGGATCACCTTCAGGGCGCGGAGGATCTGCGGCTCGTCGTCGCAGACGAGCACGCTGGGGCGCTCGCCGACGTTCGCATCCTCTCCAGTCACGGCCTGAGCGTACTGCGGCGCCTTTTCTTGCCGCCGCTTGGCAGTCCGGCTACGGTTCGGAGCGATGGGACGGATCTACGACGCGACCTGGGGGAGGGGCTTCGCGGCGCTCTACGACCGCGGCCTGAAGGCGACCGAGGAGGCCGGCCTGCGTGAGACGCGGCGCGAGGTGCTTGCCGGGGCGAGCGGGCGCACGGTCGACATCGGCGGCGGCACCGGAGTCAACCTCGATCTCTTCGGTCCGCAGGTCACCGAGCTGGTCCTCGCCGAGCCCGATCCGCACATGCTGAAGAAGCTGCGAGTAAAACTGGCCGAGTCCGGGGTGGAGGCGTCGGCGATCCAGGCCCCGGCGGAAAGCCTGCCCTTCGCCGACTCCAGCGTCGACACCGCCGTATTTACCCTGGTTCTCTGCACGGTTCCCGATCCGGCCGCGGCCCTGGCCGAGGCCGCGAGGGTCCTGCGTCCCGGCGGCAAGCTGCTCTTCGTCGAGCACGTTCGCGCCAGGGAGCCGAGCCTGGCCCGCTGGCAGGATCGGCTGGAGAAGCCCTGGCGCTTTCTCGCCGACGGCTGCCACTGCAACCGCGACACCGTCGCGACGATCGAAGCGTCCGCTTTTGCCGTCGAACAGCTCGAGCACGGCCAGATGGCCAAGTCGCCGCCGATAGTGCGGCCGCTGGTCTACGGTTGCGCCTCGGTTCCGCCCGCTTAGCCTCCGCCTGCTTTTCCCGCGATCGCCTGGCCCGAGCCGGCATCCGCACGATGAAGGAGTCGCGCGACCTGGGTGCGAACAGCGGCGGCATTGTCGCTGCGAACATCCTCCACTCGACCGTTGGTGTAGTTGACGGAAAGGGCAACGAGGGCCGCGAATATGGCAATCAGCGCGATGACCGTCCCGATCAGCCCGAGTGTTCCCCAGCGTACCCTCGTTTTGACCCTTTCGAATTCACCCTTCAAGCCGTGCAGCGAGCTGGTCGCGCCTTTTGAACCCGCCAGGTGGCTGAGTGGAGGGCTGAAGTTCTCCGCGCGCGGCCAAAGCTTGGCCGTCTCGCCGTCGCGACTGCGCAGGCGGTCATCCTCCCCTAGCTCGTAAAGGCGATCTTCGCTGCGCACTTTGCCCAAGTCGATCGACGCTCCCCAGGTCGTCTTCACGAAGTCGAGCTTGGCAAAAGGCTCGCAGAACTTGAGCTTGATCTCCTGGTTCGAGATGTTGTGGAGAGGGCAGGTGAGCACGCCCATGTAGCCGGGGTCGATTTGCGGACCGGCGCCCATCAGGAGGCCTTCGAAGATGTAGCGACTCTTCAGGTTGAAGGTCGCGACCAGCCAATGCGGCATCAACAACAGCTCACGCGAGGTCACCATCGCGATGGAGCCAGGCGGGATCCGCAGCATGCGGCGCTTGACATCGAAGGTCTTTTCCTCGCCGTCGAGGATGAAGCGCGGACCGAGCGTCAAGTCGTATGACGCGGCGTTCAGATGTCGGTCCTGAAAGGGGCGGATCATGCGTCCCGTGGCGTAGTTGTAGGCGCGGATTCGATCCGCGGTCAGGACTCCCACTACCTGCGGCTCAGGGTCTCTCCAGAACGTGGCAGTGAGCTCCCTCTCCAGTTGGGCGCGCGGTATGGCCTCCGACCAGAGATGGTCCTCCGGCACACGGCTCGACTCCTCGGCGTCGCGCTCTTCCAGCTGCGCGCGGGTGCGCCCACGCATAATCCCACCAAGCTTGAGTGCCTGCATGGCTGTGAGCTTCGCCGGGCATTGCACCAGACCTTCTGTCTGGTGGCGCGTTGGACGGCCCGCGCCCGGGCCTGGCAAAGTGTCGCGCAATGCGACTCGGCTGCCTCGGCATGGCGACCCAAGACACGCTCCTCTTCACGGGAGAGGCCTCCTTCGAGGAAGAGTCAGTGACGCACGTCGACGCCGTCGTCCCATCCACGGGTGGCAAGGGCTTGGTCGCGGCGATCGCGATGCGGTACGCGCGCGCTGACGTGATGCCTTTTGCGTTGGTCGGCCGTGACTCGGACCTCGCCAGATCCTTCACCGGTCGGGTCGACACCAGCAATCTGCTGCCGGTCCTCGATCAGGACAATCGGACCTGGATCACGATTGCCGAGGGACACCGGATGATCACCATGGTGAAGCTTGGCAAGGTCGTCGACAAGGCCGGCGCGATAGCCCAGGTGGGCGACTTCGCCAGGAGCGTTGACCTGCTCTACATCACCGCAGAGGACCCAGCATTGATCGAGGTTGCCTTTGGAGTGGCGGCTGAGCGCCGGGTCCCTATCGCCCTCAACCCGAGCCTTCCGATGCTGAAGCTGCTCGCCGGAGCGGCCCCGGATCTCCTCTCCAAGATGGTTGATTCCGCGGTCGTCGTCCTCTGCAACGATTGGGAGGCTCCGCTCCTGCTGAAGGCCCTCGGCGTGGGGGATTGGGCGGAATTGGGCGGCCACGCGGAGGTCATTGTCACCTCTGGAGGGGCGGGTGGCCGGTACGCAAGTCCACCGTATTCCTCCTGGCGCACGTTTGAGGCCAAGCCTGTGGAGCGAGTTCGCTGCGTCGTCGGAGCGGGCGATACTTTCGCCGGGGCCTACCTCAAAGCTCGCTTCGTCGACGGAGAAGGAATCAGCGCCAGCTGCGACCGCGGCGCCGAGCTTGCGGCTCTCAAGGTTGCCTACAAGGGATCGGCGCTGCCGCCGGCTCCTCCCGGGTTGAAGGGGTGATCGCAACGCCACCAGGCGATCTCGGGATCGCCTGGTCGAAGGGGCTTGATGTAGCGCAAGGCTTTCGGTGAGTAGAGGTTGTTGTCAAGGTCATAGTGCTTGCCGTGACGCGCGAAGCGCCCGTGTACGGCCTTGGAGAGACGCTGGCGCGCAGGCAGCCCGGAGGAGACTCCGAAGTGCCGAAAGCCACGCTCTGGCTGCAAAAGCAGAAAGGCGGTGCTCTTGTCGCCGGAGTGACGAGAATGGGTAGTTGGATACAGCGGAGCGAACAGCGAGAGAAAGAAGGCAAGATTCTCGAAGTGGAAATCCCAGTCCCGATCCGCGGTCCAGGTCGGGAGCGGTTCGGCCGTAGTCGCGTCCCGGTCGCGAAGGCCTCGCAGGAGGCCGTGCAGCCAGCTACCCCAACTCTCCAAGCTGTGCAGAGTGCTTGCGTTGCCCATCTCAAGAATCGCCAAGTCAGATCTCGTGTTGCCAACGAAGGCGGAGAGTTCGGCGCGCAGGGCGTCCAGGCGGGGGCCGTCAAGGAATGGATCCTGCCAGGGGCCGAGTGGTACGACATCGGCGCTCTGGGCAAACGGACAGGGGCTTTCCGCCAGAAAGCGGCTCAAAGCGTCACTCTGGCCAACCGGCAAGCTTCTAGTGACTGGAAAAGACAACTGGGTTCGCATGGTAGAGGGAGGTTCAACGAAACCCTGCCGACCCCTACGTTCCCGGTAACGCACGATAATGGAGGTTATGTCTACTCAAAGGGAGTTCGGTGCTGTGCGACCTGCGCTCCTCCCTAAGATTGAGGCCGTGCAGGAGCCTTCTCCGCAGCCAAACATGAAAGCCGCTGAGCTGCGTCGCGATTTTCAGGCGAGCGACCCGGCGAGTCGCGTTCGTCAAGGATTGAAATTGAGTCGCTTCGGCGGCCGTCTGCACAAGGCAATGCAGGAAGCCGGTCCTCCGCAGTCCGACCGCCGGTGAGCGAGCAGGCTCTGGAGTGGGATCACGAGGGGCACCTTCGGGCGCTCTTCGAGGGCGGCGTCGACTTCATCGTGATCGGCGGAATCGCCGTCATGGCCCACGGCTTCGTCCGAGCCACAGCCGATACCGACATCACGGCGAATCCGGAGATGCGAAACCTCGAGCGCCTGGCCGCGGTGCTCGCGGAGTTGGAGGCGATTCTGCCGGGTGCCGATCCGCTTGCAGGCGATCCCGCGAGCGCTCGATCACTGTCGTATGGCGGCAACCCCCGCTTTGAGACCAAGCTGGGCAGGCTGCATATCGTTCAGAGCCCAGCCGGCGCGCCGGACTACGGTGCCCTCGCCGCGAACGCGGTTGAGATTGGCCTCGATGATCTGAAGATTCGCGTCTGCGCCTATTCCGACCTCGTCGCGATGAAGGAAGCCACCAAGCGCGACCAGGACCTCCTCGACCTGGTCGCTTTGCGCGAGGCGCGAGACGAATCTTCCTGAGCCTTATCGCGGTGCCCGGTCAGTCGGCCTGCGAGATCGCCGATTCGAGGTCGCCTGACGAGTTGGGCGCTTCTCCGAGGGCTTCCACGCCTTTCGTTCCCGGTCCTCGGATCGCGATCGACGGTGTGCCGCTGAAGCCGAGGCTTTCGGCCTGCGCCGTGGTTTCGGCTACCTCGTCGAGAACCTGGCCGCTCTGGCGAGCCTGGTTCCACTTGTCGATGTCCGGCACCCCGGCGGCCTTCGGCGATCGCCGTGAGGAACTCGTCGGTGACGTAGCCGGAGTCCTCGATGCCCTGGTTGCGGTAGAAGAGCTCGACGAAGTTCCAGCCGCGGCCCTGCTTCGCCGGCGGCGATCGCGGCAGCGCCGGCCGGGCTCGACTGCTGGTCGATGATCGTGTAGTTGCGGAAGCTCGAGCTTCGCTTCGCCGTCGCGGACCTGGTTTTCGATGACCTGCGGCAGGACTTCTTCGGAGTAGCCCTTGCAGACCGGGCACTGCAGGTCGGCGAACTCGAGCACCGTCACCTTGGCACCTGGCTCGCCGAGGACCAGCCCGTTCTGCGGAATGCCGGAGAGTTCCTGCTTGACCTCGGCGATATCGTCGAGGTTGCTGCTTCGCCACCGCCGTCGCTGCCCTGGTTCTGGCTGACGACGATCAGCACGACGACGACCGCCACCGCGATGAAGGCAACGGCGCTGGCGATCTTGATCAGGTTCTGACGGCGCGCCTCTTGATCCTGGCGGCCGCTCACGGCTCTGTCCCCACGTAGGCGAGCATGCGGACTGCATTCGTCAGCAAACAGCAGAGGTCATCAACACCGCGCTGGCGACGCACCACTGGCAGATCGCGTCGATCGTGAACAGCTCCAGGTAGGTCAGGTAGAGGCTGTAGCCGAAGCCGACGAGTGCGGTCGCGAAGCCGGCGATGCGGGCGATATCGCCGCGCAGCAGCGCGCAGGCGAGCAGCACGACGTAGCCGAGCGACGCCGAAGATCGCGATGTTGACCCCGGCCAGGTGCGAGTAGGAGCTTTCGGCGACGGTCTGGCAGCCGTGCCCGCCCGCGACGCAGACCGGCGAGCCGCCGCCCGAGTCGACGATCGCGATGTAGGTGGCGACACCGATGCCGAAGGTCGCAAGGAAGGTCGCAATCCCTCGCAATGTCCCCTCGGCCGGCGCCTTCATCGGCACGGAACGCTATTGGAACCACCCGTTCCGGTGCGCTTTATGTGCCCATGGGTGGCATAAAGCGCACCGGAAGCGGGGTCGGAGGCTAAGTTGGCTGGCGAAGGCGGCGATCGCGCGGGAGAGCTGTCCGCCCTGCCAGGCGAGCGGCGACTGCCCCGGGGGCCTCGCTGATCAGGCGAGCCTGTGGGATCCGCTCGGCGTAGGTCGCCGCGACCGCGTATGGATGACCTGGATCGGCGGCGTCGTGGCTCGCCACGACCAGCGTCGGGACCTCGAGTCGCTCCAGATCCTCCGAGCGCTCGCGAACGGCTGCGAGCGCGGCACCTGGCGCAGCGCCGCGACGATCGGCATCGAGGTGGCGATGGCGCAGCATCCGCTCGCGGGTGAAGCGCAGGACCGAGTCGCGCCAGGCCGGGTCGATTCCTCTGGTGGCGGTCGATGTAGGCGACGAAGCCGTCGACGCCGCTCGCGCTCGAGCGCAGCTCGGCAGGCCGTCCCAGTAGCCGAGCGATCTCGGGATCGCCAGCCTCCGTAGCTGGGCCCGATCACGACGAGGCCGGCGAGCCGCCCGGGATGGCGCAGCGCGTAGGCGACCGCCGTATGGGCGCCCATCGAGTGGCCGCCGAGCACGAACGGCTCCCCGCCCACCTGCGACTCAATGACCGACTCCAGGTCGTCCACCAGCTCCGGGTATCCATAACCCTCGCCCCCCGGGGCGGGGTCGGACTCGCCGTGGCCGCGGGCGTCGTAGACGATCACCGCTGTGGCCGGCGCGCTCCAGCGCCCGCGAACCGTGGATGACCGAGTGGCGGGTCGCGGTGAGGCCGTGGCAGAGGACGATCGGCAGGCCCCTCCCCCGCCGCCTCGCCGCGGATCGCCGGCCGGTGCCGGCCGTGAACGCACGACGGCCGCCTGGCGTCCGCCGGCATCAGCCCAGGGCGGCGACGGCCCGCTCGAGGTCGTCGACCGACTGGAAGCTCGCTGCCCGTCCGCGAGACGTGACGGTAGCGGACGACCCCCTCGCCGTCGATGACGAAGACCGCGCGCATCACGTAGCGACCGCCCGGGGCGTCCTTCAGCTCGGTGAAGCGGGCCAGCGGGCCGAGCCAGCCGGTGACGCCGTAGCGCTTGCTCACCTCGAGCTCCTCGTCGGCGAGCAGGGGCACGTTCAGCTCCTGCTCCTCGACCCAGCGCTCGTGCGAGTCGACCGACTGCGGCGAGATCCCGACACCTCGGCGTCGAGCCGGTCGAGCCGCTCGGCGTTGTCCCGGTAGGAGCAGAACTGCTTGGTGCAGACGGTGGTCGCGTCGCCGGGGTAGAAGGCGAGGACCACGTTGCGGCCACGGTGCTCGGAGAGCTTGAACGTCCTGCCGCCGGTGCCGGGCAACTCGAAGTCCGGTGCTGCGTCCCCTACGTCGACCTTGGCCATGGGAGCGCAGCTAGTGCAGCTAGCCCTTTTCGATCGTCATCGATTCGATCAGCACCGTCTGCTTCGGCGTTTCTCTCGGGGTGCCGAGGTTGTCGATCCGTTCGACCACGTCGTAGCCCTTGTCGACCTTGCCGACGAGGGCGTATTCCGGCGGCAGCCCGGCGTCGGCGTGCGGTGACGACGTAGAACTGGCTGCCGGAGCGCCCCGGCGGCTCGGCCGAGCTCTTCGCCATCGCGACGACGCCTTTCGTGTAGGCGAGGTTCGCGGGCGGCTTCTCGTCGACGCTGTAGCCGGGGCCGCCGGTGCCGGTGCCGTGCGGGTCGCCGCCCTGGATAACGAAGCCCGGGCGCGACGCGGTGGAAGGTGAGGTCGTCGTAGAAGCCTTCCTCGGCGAGGAAGGCGAAGGAGTTGGCGGTCTTCGGGGCCCGCTCGGTGTCGAGCGCGATCTCGAAGGTGCCGCAGCTGGTCTTCGACGACAGCGGTCAGCTTTCTCGCCCCTTCACGAGGACCTGCTTCGGCGCCGCGAAGCTGACCGTGCTTCGGCTTCGGCGCTCGACTTCCCGGCAGTCGCCGGCGCTCGCCGTCGTGGTCGTGCCCCGTCCGTCCCCGCCCCGCCGCCGCTGCGCCCGATCAGGATCGCCGCGACGACGCCGACGCGACCAGCGCGAAGACGCCGAGGACGATCAGGCGGCGGTCGTCCCCTGCTGCTGCTCATCCTCCATCGGGGCGGAAGCCTAGACGATCGATGACTGCTCCGCCGCTTGCGATCATCGGGGCCGTGCCCGATCCCGCGCTGACCCGCTCGCCGCCGCGGTGCTGCACGTTCCACCGCCCGGAACGGGCGCTGGTCGTCGGCTGCGGCGATGGCGAGGCCGTGCTGCTGCTGGCGCGCGAGTTCCCGGCGGCACGGGTGCGGGGTGTCGGACTCCGTCGCCGGAGCTGGTGCGGGAGGCGAGCGCCCGGGTCGGCCTCGACCCCGAGGGCCGGGTCGCGTTCAAGGCCGGCAAGGCCGCCGCCCTCCCCTACCCCGACGAGCTCTTCGACCTCGTCGCTCAGATGAACGGAGCCCTGCGGCCGAGGGCGCCCGGCGGGTCTGCGCCGGGAGGTCGCCTGATCTACTGCGGAAGCCCGGGATGGCCCCTACGGCCACGACTCGGGTCGCTTGCCCGCGGGCTCGCCGGCCGGCTTCGCCGCGGTGCAGACGGCGCGCCGGGAACGGCAACTTCTACGTCGCCCGCCTCGGCGACGCCGACCGACCCGCGCTGTCCATCTAGGCTGCCGACTCGATGGCAGACCGAGGGACTGCCGCTGGCGCTGCTGGTCAACCCGCACTCCGCGCACGGGCGCATGCTGAAGCTGCTGCCCAGGGTCGAGCAGGAGCTGGACGAGCGGCGGATCCCCTTTCGCGTCGAGCGGACCAAGGGCCTGGAGGACGGCGTCGAGCGGGCGCTGCAGCGCGGTCGAGGCGCGGCGAGCTGCCGGTCGTGCTGCAGCGGCGACGGCCTGCTCGGCGCCGTCGGCGGGGCGATGGCGGGCGCCGAGACGCCGCTGGGCGATCATTCCGGGCGGGCGCGGCAACGACCTCGCCCGCGTGCTCGGCATCCCCGAGGATCCGGCCGGCGCCGTCGCCGTCCTGGCCGCCGGCGAGACCCGGCGGATCGACGTCGGCGAGGCCAACGGCAAGCGCTTCCTCGGCATCGTCAGCGTCGGCTTCGACTCCGAAGCCAACCGGGTCGCCAACGAGACCACCTTCATGCGCGGCAACCTCGTCTACGCCTACGCCGCGATCCGCACGCTGCTCGGCCTGGAAGCCGGGCCGGTTCACGATCCGGGTCGGCGAGGAACGCTACCGCTTCACCGGATACTCGGTCTCGGTCGCCAACAGCCGCGCCTTCGGCGGCGGCATGTACATCGCGCCCGACGCCGAGCTCGACGACGGCGAGTTCGACGTCGTCACCGTCGGCGAGGGCAGCAAGCTGCGCTTCGTGGGTAACCTGCCGAAGGTGTTCAAGGGCACCCATGTGAAGGAGGAGCAGGTGCGCGTCTTCCGGGCGCCGCACCTGGAACTGACCGCCAGCCGTCCCTTCCCGGTCTACGCGGACGGCGAGCACCTGACCGAGCTGCCCGCCTCGCTGCGCATCCTGCCCCGCGCGCTCAACGTGCTCGCGCCCGCAGCCGGGCCTTGACCGCCTTCGGCGCGAAGGTCGCCGTGGCGCGCGCGGTCGGCGCCGCCAGCCGCAGGAGCGGCCGCGGCGGCGGCACCACCCTCCCCGGTCGCCTCCTGCTGAAGCTGGAGCCCGAGGCGCTGAGGCGCCTGGGCGCCGGTCTCGACGGCGGCACGACGATCGTCAGCGCCACCAACGGCAAGACGACCACGGCGGGGATGATCGCCGCGATCCTCGCGGCCGACGGGCGCCACCCGGTTCACAACCGGGCCGGCTCGAACATGGCCTGGGGCGTCGCCACGGCGCTGCTGGAGCAGGATGGGCGAGAGGGCCTCTTCGAGGTCGACGAGGCCTGGCTCTCGCAGGTTGCCGACCAGCTCGACCCCTCGCTGATCGTGCTCGGCAACCTCTTCCGCGACCAGCTCGACCGCTACGGCGAGATGGAGGCCCTGGCCGAGGACTGGGCAAGGGCGGTCGAGGCACGGACCGGCCGCCGCGCGTCTCGTCCTCAATGCCGACGACCCGGCGATCGCGGACCTCGGCCGCGACGCCGCCGGGGAGCCGCGCGAGGGCAGTCGCCTACTTCGGGATCGAGGACGCCTCGCAGGCGCTGCCCGAGCTGCAGCACGCCTTCGACGCAAAGCACTGTCGCCGTTGCGGCCATCCCTATGCCTACGAGCGGGCTTTCGTCGGCCACCTCGGTCACTACTCGTGCGGCGGCTGTGGCGCAGAGCGTCCCCGGCCCTCGGTGGCTGCGACCGAGATCGAGCTGCTCGGCATGGAGGGGTCGCGCGTCGCCCTGCGCACGCCCGCCGGCCCGCTCCAGCTGGAGCTGCCCCTGCCGGGCCTCTACAACGTCTACAACGCCCTGGCCGCGGTCGCCGCCGGCCTGGAGCTCGGCGTCGCGCCGGAGCGAATCGCATCCGCCCTGGCCGGGATGAGGGCGGCCTTCGGCCGGGTGGAGACGATCGACGTGGCGGGCACCCCGCTCTCGATCCTGCTGATCAAGAACCCGGCCGGCGCCAACGAGGTGCTGCGCACGCTCCGCCTCGAGGCCGGCGAGGAGGGTCTTGACCTCTGGATCGCGCTCAACGACCGGACCGCCGACGGCCGCGACGTCTCCTGGATCTGGGACGCCGACTTCGAGCTGCTCGACGGCGCCGTGCGCAGGGTTCGTCTGCGCCGGGCACCCGGGCGTCGGAGATTGCGGTACGATCTGAAGTACGCTGGTTGGCCGGTGGAGGCGATCGAAGTGGAGACCGGAGATCGGAGCCTCGCTCGACCGCGCCCTCGCAGGGCGCCCCCGAGCGCCTCTTCGCCCTGCCCACCTACACCGCGCTGCTGGAGCTGCGCAAGCTGCTGCACGGACCGCGGACTCGCGGAGGAGTTCTGGCGATGACGATCATCGGCCTCCACCGCAAAGATCCGCGAGCGGCGATCTGGAGCGAAGTCGAGTGCGGCGGGTACGAGGCCGACCTGCCGCTTTGGGAGGAGCTGCGCGGACGGGCGAGAACGAGAAGATCCTCGAGCTGGGCTGCGGGGCCGGGCGCGTGGTCCACTACCTCGCCTCCGTCTCCCCCAGCTGGTGATCGGGCTCGAGAACGACCCCGACCTGGTCGAAGCCGTCCGGGACCGCTGTCACGGGATCGGCGGCGACGCGGAGTTCGAAGACGTGCGCCAGATTCAGGCTTCGCGCTCGGGAAGTTCGGCCTGGCCCTGGCGCCGATGCAGCTGATCCAGCTGCTCGCCAACGCCGCCAGCGACGCGTCTGCCTCACCTGCGTCACGACAACCTTTCGCTGCTCGCCGAGGCGGCCTTCGCGCCATCGTCGAGGAGTATTCCGGACCTCACCGCTCCGGAGGGCACGCTCCCGCCTCTTCCCGACGTGCTGCAGGTCGACGGCTGGATCTACTCGAGCCTGCCGCTCGAGTCGATCGTCGAACCCGACTGATCCTCCTGCGCCGCCTGCGGCAGATCGTTCGCCCCCGACGGGGAGCTGACCGAGGAAATGAACGAGATCGAGCTGCGCACGCTGTCCGCCGCGCAGCTGGAAGAGGAGGCGGCCGACGTCGGCTTCACGCCGATCGGCCGCCGCGAGATCCCGGCGACCGAAGCCCACGTCGGCTCGACCGTGGTCCTGCTCGAAAAGGCGATCTGAATGGAGCTGCGGCTGCTCGCCCTCTACCCCGAGCAGATGAACATCTACGCCGATCGCGGCAACATCGTCTTCCTGCGGCGGCGCTGCGAGTGGCGGGGCATCGGGTTCGACTACGCCGCCGCGGGACCGGGCGAGCGCTTCGACCCCGGCGCCCACGACCTCGTCTACATCGGCGGTGGCCAGGACCGCGACCAGCGCGCCGTTGCGGCCGACATGGTCGAGACCAAGCGCGAGGCGCTCGGCGCCGCGGTCGGCGACGGTGCTGTCGTGCTTGCGGTCTGCGGCGGCTACCAGCTGCTGGGTCACAGCTACCAGCTCGGCGAGGAGCGGCTGGACGGTCTCGGCCTGGTCGACCTGGAGACCGTGCGCAAGCCCGGCCCCCGCCTGATCGGCAACGTCGCGATCGAGGTCGACCTGGGCGGCGGCAACGCGAACCGTGGCCGGCTTCGAGAACCACGGCGGCCGCACCTACCTCGGGCCCGGCGAAGAAGCCGTTCGGCCGCGTGATCGAGGGCTTCGGCAACAACGGCGAGGACGGCCTCGAGGGCGTCGTCAAGGACAACCTGATCGGCACCTACCTGCACGGCCCGCTGCTGCCCAAGAACGCCTGGCTGGCCGACCACCTGATCGGCCTCGCCCTGGAGCGGCGCTACGGCGAGTCGCCCGAAGTTCGAGCTGCTCGACGACGCGCTGGAGCGTGCGGCGCACGAGTCGCCGCTCAGGCCGTCCTGCCTACCCCGCTAGATCCGAAGCCGCCGTCGCCCCGGGTGGACTCGGCCAAGATCTGTGCCTCGACCGGGTCGGCTTGGGCGATCGGAGAGATCACAAGCTGCGCGATGCGGTCGCCCGGGTTCGACCCGGAAGGTCTCTGCGGGATCCGTGTTGAGCAGGAGCACCCGGAGCTCGCCGCGGTAGCCGGAATCGATCAGGCCGGGTGCGTTGACCAGCGCGATCCCGTGCTTCTTCGCCAGCCCGGACCTCGGAAGCACCAGCCCGGCATGCCCCTCCGGGATCTCCACGGCAACTCCCGTCCCGACGCTCCACCGCTCCCCCGGCCCGAGATGTGCAGCCTCGCACGCATAGAGGTCCAAGCCGGCGTCTCCCGCGTGCGCTCGCGAGGGCAGCACGGCCTCGGGCTTTCAGCTTCGCGACCGGCAGCTCCATGGTCGCCACCCTAGCGTGAGCTGGAGAGGGGCACCCCTCACCCCGCTCACGAGAGAGTCCTCGAAGCGATGCAGCTCCGCTACGGGACGCGGCCCGGACGAACACCCCGTCGGGGCGATCCTCGCGGTCGAGATCGCCCGCCACCTCGTGCAGCTCGGAGAGCCTGGCGCCCTCGGCATATGGGATCAGCAGCTCCACCTCGGCGAGGGTGTCCGCGAACGCGGTCTCGATCCGGTCTCGCAGCTCGTCGAGCCCCTCGCCGGTCAGGGCCGAGACGAGGATCGCGTCGGGATGGCGAAGCAGCGCCTCGTCGCGCCCCTCGGGGTCGAGCAGGTCGGCCTTGTTGAGGACGAGCAGGCGCGGGCTCTCGCCGGCGCCGATCTCCTCCAGCACCTCGTCGACCGCCCGCATGTCCGCGAGGCGGCGCTCCTCCGGGGCCGCAGCGTCGACCACGTGCAGGATCAGGTCGGCGAGGACCGTCTCCTCCAGGGTCGCCTTGAAGGCCTCGACCAGCTGGTGGGGCAGCTTCTCGATGAAGCCGACCGTGTCGGTCAGCAGGTAGTCGCGGCCGGAGAGCTCGAGGCTGCGCGTGGTCGGGTCGAGCGTGTGGAAGAGCCGGTCGCCGACGCCGACCTCGGCCCCGGTCAGCGCGTTCAGCAGGGTCGACTTGCCGGCGTTGGTGTAGCCGGCGAGGGCGACCCGGGGCAAGCGAGGAGCGCTCGCGGCGCGCGCGCATCACGCCGCGGTTGCGCTGGAGCCGTGCCAGGCGGCGCCGCAGGGCCGCGATCCGGTCGCGGGCGAGGCGGCGGTCGGTCTCGATCTGGCTCTCGCCCGGGCCCCTGGTGCCGATTCCGCCGTCCATTCGCCCGGCGCCGAGGCGCTCGAGGTGGGTCCAGAGGCCCCGCATGCGGGCCATGTTGTATTCGAGCTGGGCCAGCTCGACCTGCAGCTTGCCCTCGGCCGAGTGGGCGTGGTCGGCGAAGATGTCGAGGATCACCGCGGTGCGGTCGATCACCGGCACGCCGAGCGCCGCCTCCAGGTTGCGCTCCTGGCGCGGCGCCAGCTCGTCGTCGCAGGCGATCAGGTTCGCGTCGCAGGCGGCGATCTCGCGCCTTCAGCTCGTCCGAGCTTGCCGCGGCCGACGTAGCGGTCGGGGTCGGGTTGCGTCGCGCTGCTGCATCGCCTCGCCCGGCGGTGGCGACGCCGGCGGTGCGCAGCAGCTCCTTCAGCTCGGCGAGCGGGTCGCCGTCGGCCCTCCGGTCGTGATGCCGATCGCCAGGGCCCGCTGGCGAGCGCGCGGGATTGGCGACGCCCGCCCCGTTGTCGCCGTAGCCGCGTCTGCTCCTTGCGTCCGTCTCTCGATCGTTGCACGTCCGTCCGATTGTAGGCTGGGGGCTTGTCCGGATAGGCTTAGCGCCGTGAAGGTCTTCGTCACAGGAGGGACGGGATTCATCGGCGGCGAGGTCGTGCGGCAGCTGCGCGCCCGCGGCGACGACGTCACCTGTCTCGTCCGCACTCCCGAGAAGGGCAAGCGGGGCTCGCGGAGCTCGGCTGTGACATCGTCAGTGGCGACCTCGGCGATTCCGAGGCATTGCGCCAAGGCATGGAGGGCGCGACGCGGTCGATCCACGTCGCGGCGATGTACGAGGTCGGCATCCCTGCCAAGCAGCATCCGGCGATGTACGAGGCCAACGTGCGAGGCACCGAGCGCGTGCTCCGGGCCGTCCTCGACGCCAAGGTCCGCAAGGTCGTCTACGTCTCGACCGTCGGCATCTTCGGCAACACGCACCGCAAGGTCGTCGACGAGACCTACGGGCATCCGGGCAGGGAATTCACCTCCTACTACGAGGAGACGAAGCTCGAGGCGCACCGGATCGCCGAAGCGAATGATCGCCGACGAGGGCCTGCCCGGCGTCATCGTCCAGCCCGGCGGCGTCTACGGCCCCGGCGACACCTCCCAGGTCGCCGACCTGCTCAGCGAATTCTTCGCCGGCCGCCTGCTTCGCTGCTGCCCTTCCCCGACCTCGGCATCTGCCTCACACACGTCGAAGACATCGCTGGCGGCATCCTGCTCGCCCTCGACAAGGGGAAGGTCGGTGAGACCTACGTGATCAGCGGCCCGGTGACGACGATGCGCGACGCGATCGAGACCGTCGCCGGCCTGTCAGCGGCCGCAAGGCGCCGAAGCGGAGCTGCCCACCCGCGCTGATGAAGGCGATGACGCCGATTCGGGCCCGCTGGTCGGCAAGCTGATGGGCCAACCGCCGAACCTGCGCGAGCTGATCTCCTCCGCCGACGGCGTCACATTCTGGGCCGGCCACGAGAAGGCCAGTCGCGAGCTCGGCTACTCCCCCCGTGGCATGGAGGAGGGCATGCGGCAGACGCTCGAAGCCGACGAGCGGTTCCCCTCCCCGGTTGCTTGAGGGGTCGGAAGAGCCCTCCCGACTCCCATAGGCTGCCTTGATGCGCGTAATCGACGTCAAGCACCTCGGCCGCGCGCATGTGATCGGTTGCTGGGAAATTGACGGGTTGCTGGTCGATCCCGGTGCCCGAGTCCTCGATGGAGACGCTGCTGGAGGCGCTTGGCGACGAGCGGCCACGGGCGCTACTGCTGACCCATATCCACCTCGACCACGCGGCCGCGACCGGCGCTTTGGTGCGGCGTTGGCCCGAAGCTTGAGGTCTACGTCCACGAGCGCGGCGCGCCGCACCTGATCGACCCCTCGAAGCTGCTGGCCAGCGCCGAGCGGCTCTACGGCGATCAGATGGAGTACCTCTGGGGCGAGATCGTGCCGGTGCCAAAGGCGCAACGTGAAGACGCTCGCCGGCGGCGAGGACGTACTCGGGATGCGAGTCGCCTACACGCCAGGTCACGCCTCCCACCACGTCTGCTACTTCCACGAGGAGAGCGGGACCGCCTTCGTCGGCGACGTCGCCGCTGTCCGCATCCCACCCTCGAACCTGATCGTGCCCCCAACCCCGCCGCCCGACATCGACATCGAGACCTGGCTCGAATCGATCGCCCTGGTCGAGTCCTGGCGCCCCGAGCGCCTCGCCCTCACCCACTTCGGCCAGGTCGACGAGCCGATCGAGCACCTCGAGACGGTCCGCAAGCGTCTCCGCGAAGAGGCCGATCTGGCCCGCGAATTTTCCGAGGAGGATTACGAGCGGCACCACCGCGCCTTGGTCGCCGAGAGCGTCGACCCCGAGACGGCAGAGGAGCTGATCCAGTGCGTCCCGCCCCAGTATCAGTGGCGCGGCCTCGACCGCTACTGGCGCAAGCGCGCCGAGCGCGAAGCGGCTCTCAATCAGCCGTAGCGGGTTCTACTACGGTGAGCAGAAGCCGTTCGGTGTTCTGCCTGATTACCGCTTCGATGTCATCGATGATCTTTGCGTCCTGCCATTTTCCGGGCAGTCGAGAACGCGCCGCTCTGCATGCACTCCTGACCTTGTAGGCAAGGTCGTTGCCGCGCACGAGCACTGTTGACTTCGATATCTCCAGATTCGCCGCGAGGCGTTCGAGGTGGCGTCGTCGAATCCGGTCGGACCGATACTCGCCGCCGTACTTCATCGCCATCTTGCGCCCGAAGCGATGTCCGTACACACCTGTGGAAAGAAGATCGTAGAGCGGAGCGAGCCGTGGCGCCTCGTCTCCCTCGAGCAGCAGCGAGTAGTTCTTCGAATGTGCGTCGGCGTTGCCGATCAACAGGTTGAAGATCAAGGTATCGAGGAAGGCGAGCAGATCGACCGCGGGTGCGGCGGACCTCGTTCTGAGCAGTGTTGCGCAGGCCACTACGCCGGGCCCGCCTTCTGACTCGTACTTCTGCTCGGACAAACGACTCAGCGCCTGGCAGAAATCCTCCTGATGGATGCGGTGCACACCGCCGCTCTCGCTCGATCGGTCGTAGCGGGTGACGAGCAACGCCTGGTGCTCTTCGACCTCGATCGGCATTGCCTCGGCTACGTTCAACCCCACCTCAGCCGCCAGCGCCATGCAAAAAGCCTCGTTCGCAACCATTCCCTCGACGTCCTTGATCGGCGTCTTGATGATGTGGGTGCTGGGTGGATGGCCTCGCGTGATTCCCAGCTCGGAATTGCGGGCGAGAACCGGCAGCTTGTCGCGCGCCCCCGCAAGCGAGAGACGCACGCCCTCGTCCTCTTCGTCGAGGCCGATCAGCAGGGGCGACCCGGGAGTTCACTCAGCAGTTTGCCAAGGGCCGCTTCGTCGAGCCAGGTGGGAGGCGTCGGCGAGGCGAACGGAGGCGCCTTGCCGGGGGAGGCCAGAGACACCGCACCGGCGCACTCGCCGCCGATTTCGGCGAGGAGGCTGAATGCGTTGCCGGCCGAGACCCCAAATGCCCTCGCGATGGTCTTCAGGAAGTCGCCCTCGGGAAGCAGGCCGGCGAAGAACGGTCGGCACTCGGCGTCTTCGAATGCGTTTGAACGCAAGGGCATGCCAAGCGACAGTGGCACCCCGGTCTCAACCCAGGCCGCCTCATAGCTGAATCGGAGGCGTGCCTGTGGCAAGCGCTCCAGATGTCCCACGAGCTCCTCGTGGAAATAGACATCAAGCGAGGTCATCTTGTCCTCGCGTAGAGATCGAGACCCAGGGACGCGAGGATCCGCAGCACACCGTCCAATTGCGCAGTCGGCTTTCCGTGCTCGACTTCACCGAGCAAGTCGCGGTGTTACCGAGGCGACTGCCGCGAGCTCCTCCTGCGTGAGGCGCAGGAATTTGCGGCGCTTGCGTATCGCAGGCCAAGCTCGTCCGGGTTGTGAATTCGGCTTCCATCTTCCCGACCGGGAAGATAGTAGGCAGATCAGACCGATTTCAGCGGAGTCTTCCCGTTCGGTAAGAATTTCCCATTCTTGACCCGATTTCGGTCGAGATTTTCCCGTTCGGGAAGATTCCGCCTCAGGCCAGGTACTTGCGCATCCGCTCGACCGCCTCGCTGATCCGGTCGTCCGGCGTCGTCAGCGAGATGCGGAAGAAGCCCTCGCCGCTCGGCCCGTACATCGAGCCGGGCGAGACGACCACCGCCGCCTCTTCGAGGACCAGCTCGGCGAAGGAGGTCGAGGTGTGGCCCTCGGGGACCGGCGCCCAGACGTAGATCGTGCCCTTTGGCGCCGTCGACCTCGACGCCGATCTCGCGCAGCGCCCCGACGACGAGGTCGCGGCGGCGGGCGTAGGTCTCGTTCATCCGCTCCAGCGGGCCGCTCGGGCCCTGCAAGCGCGGCGACGCCGGCCATCTGCACCGCCTCGAAAAGGCCGGAGTCGACGTTGGTCTTCAGCCGCCAGTAGGTCTGCACCGCCTCGGCGTTGCCGAGAATCGCGGCGCAGCGCCAGCCGGTCATGTTGTAGCCCTTGGAGAGCGAGAAGACCTCGACGCCGACCTCCTTGGCACCCGGCGTGGCGAGGAAGCTCGGCGCCACGTAGCCGTCGTAGGTCGTCTCCGAGTAGGCGTTGTCGTGGACGACGAGGATCTCGTGCTCGCGGGCGAAGGAGACGACCATCTCGAAGAAGCCCTCGGGGACGACGGCGCCGGTCGGGTTGTTGGGGTAGTTGAGGAACATCAGCCGTGCCTTGGCCGCGACCTCGGCGGGATCGCGCCGAGGTCGGGGGCGAAGCCCAGCTCGGGGACCAGCGGCAGCAGCTCGCGCCGTTGCGCCGGCGAGGATCGGGCCGCCGGTGTAGACGGGGTAGCCGGGGTCGGAGGCGAGCGCGACGTCGCCGGGGTCGAGGAAGGCGAAGCAGAGGTTGTAGATGCACTCCTTGGCGCCGATCGCCGGGATCACCTCGCTTTCGGGGTCGATCTCGACCCCGAAGCGGCGGTCGTAGAACTCGGCGAAGGCCTGGCGGAACTCGTCGCGGCCGCGGTTGCTCGGGTACTTCTGGTTGTCCGGTCTCGGCGACCGCCTCCTGCATCGCCGAGACGATGTGCGGGTAGGTCGGTTCGTCGGGATCGCCGATGCCGAGGCTGATCACGTCGATGCCGGCGGCGCGCTTGTCGGCGATCGTCCGCTCCAGCTCCTGGAACTTGTAGGGAGGCATCGCCTCCAGGCGCTTGGACGGGTCGGAAATTCCCATCGGGCGCGGAAATCTAGCCGTCCAGGCCGGACGAGCGCTGCGAGCAGCTCGGCCGAGAGCTCTCCGGAGCAGACCGGCTCGGCCCAGCCGCTCAGGGTCACGTCGAGGTCCGGCGAGATCTCGACCTCGAGCTCACCGCCGTCGAGCTCGACCGTGATCGGGCTGGGCGCGCCGCTCAGGAAGGCTGCGACGGCGGCACCGCTGGCTCCGGTACCCGAGGAGAGCGTCTCCCCCACCCCGCGCTCGAAGATGCGCGCCCGGACGCGGCTGCCCTCGACCGAGAAGAAGGAGACGTTGGTGCGGTTGGGGAACAGCGCGTGGCCTTCGATCGGCGGGCCGATCTCGGTCAGGTCCAGCTCCTCCAGCTCCTCGCCGACCTCGATCGCGCACTGAGGGTTGCCGATCGAGACGTGCTGGAAGACCCACTCGCGACCGGCCGGCGCTCGAGTGAGCCCGTGCCGTCGCGGACCTCCGAGGGGAAGTCCTTCGAGGTGGTCGAGGCACGGCCCATCGCGACCGAGCAGGTGCGCTCCGAGGTGATCGTCGGCGTGATCGGCCCGGCCGCGGTCAGGATCGTGAAGGTGTCGCGATCGGTCCAGCCGTGCCGGCGCAGGTAGAGAATCGCCTCCCGCGCCCCGTTGCCCGAAAGCTCGGCCTCGGAGCCGTCCGGATTGAAGATCCGCAGCTCGGCGACGTAGGCAGGATCGTCGCTGCGCGAGAGCAGCAGCACCCCGTCGGAGCCGACCCCGAAGTGCGGATCGCAGAGGCGCCGCACCCGAGAGGGCGTCAGCTCCCACGAGAGCTTCCCGGCCTCGACGATCAGGTAGTCGTTGCCCAGCGCCTGCCACTTCTCGAATCTCATGGCCGGGAGCCTATTGTCCGATCCCTTCCGCTGACTTCGCCTTTAGTAGTCCAACAGGACGCATAAAGGCGAAGTCAGCGGAGTTGGTGGGCGATTTGGGCGGCCACGGTGGCGTCGTCGCGACCGGTGCGGTCGATTCGGCGGAGGTTGGGGATCTTGCGCATCCAGGTGAGCTGGCGTCTCGCGTAGTTGCGCGAGCGCTGCTTCATCAGCTCGACGTCGCCTTCGAGGACTTCGTCGAAGCCAAGCGCCTTGCGTGCCGTGCGCGAGGGCCGCGCCTTTTCCGTATGAAGCACCTCCTCCCTGCGCCACCGGCGACGATCGCCTCGGTCCGCGCGTCGATCTGTTCGTAGAGCATCTCCCGGTCCATATCGAGCCCAAAGATCACCGTCGGATGCCGGGTCTCCGGCGACCACAGCTCCGAGTCCTCAGCTTCCGGCGGAGCCTTAACCAGCGAAAGCTCAGCCAACGCCGCCCGCAGATACAACCCGGTCCCCCCCACCACGATCGGCTGCCGCCCCGCCGCCAGCGCAGCGTCGATCTCGGCATGGGCCAACGGCATGTAGTCACCGACGTTGAACGCTCTCAGTAACGGGCACGAACCCGACCAACCTATGCTCGAGTCTCTGCCTGCTCCTCCGCCGTTGCCACCCCGGTTAGCATCGCCAAGCCCCTCGTACACCTGAAGCGCATCGCACGAAATTGCGACCGGATCCTCGCCCCGCTCTCGAAGCATCTCCGCAAGCTCGACGGCAACGCCGGTCTTCCCCACCCCGGTTGGCCCAAATATCGCGACAACCATCACCGTGGAGGGAGGGGTGACGGCGCTGCCCCGAACGGCTTGTACTTTTTCGGCGATTCGCTAACGGCCAGCCGGCAACTCATCACCGAAAAAGTTGAGTGAGGGGTTGCGCCGTCACCCCTCTGAGCGACTGCGAAGTTGCCTCGGTGATCGCGACCTCGACGAGGTCGCCGGGATCCGCCGTCCCATCGAAGTTAACCGCCTTGTTGTGCCGAGTCCGCCCCCGCAGCCGAGTCTCATCGGTCCGACTGGTCCCTTCGACCAGCACCTCCATCTCGCGCCCAACGAACCGCTGCGCCTGTTCGTTCGCCCGCCGCTGGACCAGCGCCACCAACCGCTCCATCCGCTCCACCTTGACGGGATGAGCGACCTGCTCGCCGAGCTCCGCGGCCTCCGTTTCTCGCCGCGGCGAGAAGACGAAGGTGAAGGCGCTGTCGTAGCCGACCTCCTCGACCACTTCCAGCGTCTGCTCGAAGTCGGCCTCGGTCTCGCCCGGGAAGCCGACGATGATGTCGGTGGTGATCGCGCAATCGGGAACGTGCTCGCGGATCAGCGAGACGCGATCCATGTAGCGCTGCCGGTCGTAGGTGCGGCGCATGCGCTTGAGCACGGCGCTGGAGCCCGACTGCAGGGGCAGGTGGATGTGCTCGCAGACCGCGGCCAGCTCGGCGTGCGCGCGGATCACGTCCTCCTTCATGTCCTTTGGGTGCGGGCTGGTGTAGCGGATTCGATCGATGCCGTCGACCGCGTCGACCCGCTCGAGCAGCTCGGCGAAGCCGATCCTGGACTCCTTCGGCAGGTCGCGGCCGTAGCTGTTGACGTTCTGCCCGAGCAGGGTGACCTCGCGCACCCCGTCGGCGGCGAGCGCCTCTGCCTCGTCGATCAGCTCCTCCGGGTCGCGGCTGACCTCGCGACCGCGGGTCGAGGGCACGATGCAGTAGGCGCACTTGCAGTTGCAGCCCTGGGAGACCTGCAGCCAGCCCTGGAACTCGCGCAGACGGCGGGTCGGCAGGTGGCCTGAGAAGTCCTCGAACTCGAAGTAGCCCTGTGCGCTCAGCGAGTCGGAGTTGAGGAACTCGGCCAGCTTGTGAATCTGCCCCGGGCCGAAGGCGACGTCGACGAAGGGGAAGCGCTGGAAGACCTCGTCCTTGACCGACTGCGCCCAGCAGCCGCCGACCCCGACGACCCGCTCGGGGTGTTCGGACTTGAGCCGCTTCGCCTCGCCGAGATGGGCGAGGAAGCGATTGTCGGCCGACTCGCGGATCGAGCAGGTGTTGAAGAGGATCAGGTCGGCGCGCTTCGCGGTCGGGCGCCTCCTCGTAGCCGAGCGACTCGAGCATCCCCTGCATCCGCTCGGAGTCGTGCACGTTCATCTGACAGCCGAACGTGGTGACGTGGTAGCGCTTCGCTGCCTCCATGGTCAGCGAGATTAGCGCCAAGGGGTCGCTACTTGACCGTCAAGGTCCCTTCCATACCCGCTTCAGCATGCCCTGGGACGGTGCAGAGGTAGGTGTAGGTGCCGGGGGCGAGATCGGCGCTGACGCTGGTCTTGCCTTCCGCGATCAGTTCCGATTCGGCGATCACTTCTCCGTTCTGCTCGATCGCGACGTCGTGTTCGAGCGCCGACGGGTTGTCGAAGTCGATCGTGACTTTGCCCGGCTTGCTGCTCAGGCTGGTCTTGTCGAAGGCGATCTGGCTGGAGGCAGCGGCGAGCTGCAGGGTGCCACCAGGGCCTTTGGCAGCCGCTTCCGGCTTCGGCGCCGGTGCTCCTTCGCTTTCGGATGGGACCGGCGAGGACTCCTCCTTGGTGATTTCTTCCCCCGCCTTGGTCAATTCCGCCGCATCCGCTTCCTTCTCGTCCTGGGCGTGAAGCACGGCGAAGGTCATCGAGGCGCCGACGAGGACAACGAACCAGAGCGCGACAAGAGGCGCGGCCCGACCCGGGAAGCCCTTGACCCGCAGCCCGAGGAAGCTCGTCACCACGGCGGAAACCGCAAGCGCGATCCCGCAGACGAAGAAGATCGTTTCGTTGCTCATGCGGCGCTGATCCTATCCACTGAGACGCAGGCGCCGTCAGGCAGCCTGCGCCTCGACAACCGGCGCTGCCTCGGTCTCGGCCGGCTCGCTGCCGATGCCGAGCGCTGTGCGGATCTTGGCCTCGATCTCGCTGGCGATCTCGGGGTTCTCGACCAGGAACTGCTTGGCGTTGTTGCGACCCTGGCCGAGCCGCGTCTCGCCGTAGGAGAAGAAGGCCCCCGACTTGCGGACGATGTCGTGCTCGATGCCGAAATCGAGCAGCTCGCCTTCGCGCGAGATCCCCTGGCCGTACTCGATCTCGAACTCGGCCTGGCGAAACGGCGCCGCGACCTTGTTCTTGACGACTTTGACGCGCACCCGATTTCCGACCGCCTCGGTGCCGTCCTTGAGCGTCTCGATGCGGCGGATGTCGAGCCGCTGCGAGGCGTAGAACTTCAGCGCCCGGCCGCCCGGCTGGGTCTCCGGCGAACCGAACTGGACGCCGACCTTTTCGCGGATCTGGTTGGTGAAGAGGCAGACCGTGTTGGTGCGGTTGAGGTTGCCGGCCAGCTTGCGCATCGCCTGCGACATCAGCCGCGCCTGCAGGCCGACGGTCTGGTCACCGATCTGGCCGTCCAGCTCGGCCTTCGGCGTCAGCGCCGCGACCGAGTCGATCGCGATCACGTCGATCGCCGCGGAGGCGATCAGGCGATCGGCGATCTGCAGCGCCTGCTCGCCGTAGTCGGGCTGGGAGACGAGAAGCTCGTCGGTGTCGACGCCGATCGCCCGCGCGTAGACCGGGTCCATCGCGTGCTCGGTGTCGATGAAGACACAGACTCCGCCCTCGCGCCTGGGCCTCGGCGATGACGTGGTAGATCAGCGTCGTCTTACCGGAGGACTCGGGTCCGAATATCTCGACCATCCGCCCGCGCGGCACGCCGCCGATGCCGAGCGCCAAGTCGAGCGCGAGGGCTCCCGTCGGGATCGCTTCCACCGGCAGCGCGCTGTCCGCGCCGAGGCGCATCAGCGCACCCTGGCCGAAGTCGCGCTCGATCTGGGTCACCGCCGCCTCGAGGGCCGCGTCCTTGGCCTTGGCCTCCTTGGCCGATACGTCGTTCAAAGTCGCTTTTTTCTCTGACATCTCTGGTTTCACCTCACTGCCGCCCGTCTTCGGACAGCTCGACTTGCGCCAGCGGGGTGTATCGCGCACCCAGCGGCTGGATTTCAGAACCGTAGAACTTGGGTCGGATCGAACCGAGGGCCGTCGGGCCCGGTCCTCTCCGTTGCCAACCACGCTACGGGCGGGCGACGCGCGCAACAACGCCTGAGTGTCGTGAATCCGTGCCGAATGCAGCTACAAAGGCGCGTCCTCGCCGCTGAGCAGGATGCGGAGCAGGTGCATCCCGACCAGGGCGGAGCGCTCGCGGATGTCGGCGCGACCGCCGGGGATGACCGGCTCGCGAGCCAGAACCGTGCCGTCGGCGAGGCGGGCGTTGAAGCAGACGTAGCCGACCGGCTTCTCATCGCTGCCGCCGTCCGGGCCGGCGATCCCGGTGATCGAGACTGCCACGTCGGCCCCGAAGCGCTGCAGGGCGCCGATCGCCATCGCCTCGGCGACCTCGGGAGAGACCGCGCCCTTGGCGTCGATCAGGCCCGGATCGACACCGAGCAGCTCGGCCTTGGCCTCGTTCGAGTAGGCGACGACGCCGCCCGCCAGGTAGTCGGAGGCGCCGGGAACGTTGGTGATCCGGGCCACCAGCAGGCCGCCGCTGCAGGACTCGGCCAGGCCGAGCCGCCTGCCGCCGAGCAGCCCGGCGACCTGAGCGTCGATCGTCTCGCCGTCGAGGCTGAAGAGGTGGCGCGGGTGGCGCTCGGCGAGAGCGGCCTGGACAGCCTCGGCGGTGGCGATCGCACCCTCGCGGTAGCGCACGTCGATCTCGATCTCGCCGCGGCGCAGGCAGGTCGTGATCTCGACCTCGGGCAGGGCCACCCCCCCGGCCTCGATCTCGCGCAGGCTCTTGGCGATCTCGGACTCGGGGATGCCGAACATGCGCAGCGTGTAGCCGTGCAGCGGCGTCGCCCGCGCCAGCAGCTCCTGCATCGGCGCGGTGGCGAGCGCGGTCGGCCACATCGGCTGCAGCTCGCGCGGCGGGCCGGGCAGGACCACCACGACCGACCCCTCGGCCGGCACGATCAGGCCGGGCGCGGTGCCGACCGGATCGAGCGGCGTCGCGCCCGCCGGAATCATCGCCTGCTTGCGGTTGGCCTCTCGGACGGCCTCGGGGTCGAAGTCGAAGCGACGGGCGAAGTTGCGCAGGATCGCCTCGATCTTCGCCTCCACCTCCTGGTCGAGGACGAGCTCGCGACCGGCGAAGCGGGCTACCACCTCGGCGGTGAGGTCGTCGGCGGTCGGGCCGAGGCCGCCGGAGGTGACGATCAGGTCCATCCCCTCGCCGGCCATGAAGCGAAGCGCCGCCTCGAGGTCGGCGGGCCGGTCGCCGACGACGAGGATGTGGGCCACGTCGACGCCCAGCTCGGCCAGGCGTTCGGAGATCCAGGGGCCGTTGCGATCGGCGATCCGTCCGGTCAGAACCTCGGTTCCCGTCACGACTATGCCGGCTCGCACCTCGCTCATGCGCAGGTCGGACGTTCGGATTCTTCGAGCTCCTTCAGCCTGCCGGCTGAGTCGATCGAGTACCCGATCGGGCTGGACGTCGCTGGAATTTCCGCTTCCCTGCCGCCGATGAGCATCGAGACCTCGCCGTTGCCGAAGGAGACCGTGAAACTACCGGAGCGGAAGGGTCCCTCTTCCACTCCCGCTTCGAGGATCTGGCCGTCGACCAGCGGACGCCCCTTGCCGTCGAGGACGCAGACCCAGACTTCCGCGCTCGCCTTGAGCCGCATCGAGACGCCGCGCTTCGCCGGCGCGGCGACGCTCCCGCGCAGTCGAGACGTCCCCCGGCGGTGACTGCGGGGCGCCGTGGCACTCCCGCTGCCGCCGTTTCCATTGCTGCCGCCACCGGGGATGACGGCGATTGCGATCGCCGCGACGACGAGCACCGCGGTGACGGCCAGAACCCCTGCTCCCCGCGCGGGCCGGCGCCGTCGCGGCGATGCGGCGGAGGGCGAGGTCGCCACGGGCGCCGGTGCGGGCGCCGGTCCGCCTTCGACGTCCCTCCGGTAGTCCTCGGCGAGCCGCTCGCCGTCGAGGCCGAGAAAGGTCCCGTAGGTGCGGATGAAGCCGCGCGTGTAGACGCCCTCGGGCAGGACGTCCCAATCTTCGTCCTCGATGGCGCGCAGGTAACGGACCCTGATCCGGGTTGCCGCTTCGACCTCGGAAAGATCGATTTTGCGGCGGTTCCGCGCCTCGTGGAAGGCGTTGCCAAATGGGCCGACCATCGCTCCATTGTCCTACCGGAACGAGGGACGCGCAGCAAAAACCGGAGAACCGCTACTCGGGCACAGCGGTCGGCGCCTCGACCTCGGCCCGGTTGTCCTGGGCGTTGCCGGCGGTGAGCCTCGCCAGGTCCGCCTGGGTGACCAGCACCTGGCGCGGTTTGGAGCCTTCGTAGCCGGAGATCACGCCGCGCCGCTCGAGCATGTCGATCAAGCGGCCGGCGCGCGTGTAGCCGACCCGCAGGCGGCGCTGGATCATCGAGACGGAGGCAGTCTCGGTCTCGACCACGACACGAATCGCCTCGTCGAGCAGGTCGTCGCTGTCGGGGTCGTAGTCGCCCTCGGCTTCGACGCCCTTCTCCTCGACCACCTCGAGCAGCTCGGCCTCGAATTCGGGTTCGCCCTGTTTCGCCCAGTGCTTGGTGATCCGGGCGATCTCCTCCTCGGTGACGAATGCGCCCTGGATCCGCTGCAGCTTCGACGTTCCGGCGCCGCGGAAGAGCATGTCGCCCTGGCCGAGCAGGGCCTCCGCCCCGCCCTGATCGAGGATCACTCGCGAGTCGGTCTGCGAGGAGACGGCGAAGGCGATCCGGGCCGGGATGTTGACCTTGATCGTGCCGGTGATGATGTCGGTCGAGGGGCGTTGCGTCGCCAGGACCAGGTGGATGCCGGTCGCCCTCGACTTCTGGGCGAGGCGGATGATCGAGTCCTCGACCTCGGCCGGCGAGACCATCATCAGATCCGCGAGCTCGTCGATCACGCAGAGGATGTGCGGCAGCGGCGGTTCGCCCGCCTTCGCCCGAGCCCTGTTGAGCTCGCCGAGGTTGCGGGCGCGGGCCTGGCCCATGATCCCGTAGCGGCTCTCCATCTCGCCGATCAGGTTGGCGAGGACGTTGGCGGCCAGGCGCGGCGAGGTCACCACCGGGGTCAACAGGTGCGGCACGTTCTCGTAGTGGTTGAGCTCGACCTGCTTGGGGTCGACCAGGACCAGGCGCACGTCGTTGGGCGAGGCCTGCATCAGGATCGAGGAGAGGATCGCGTTGACGCAGCCCGACTTGCCCGAGCCGGTGGTGCCGGCGACGAGCACGTGCGGCATCTTCGCCAGGTCGGTCCAGACCGGGTTGCCGTCGATTCCCTTGCCCAGCCAGGCGACCAGCGGCGAGGTCTTCTCCGGCCGGCCGGCGTAGATGTCGCCGAGGCGGACGATGCGGCGGCGCGTATTCGGCACCTCGACTCCAACCGCCTGCTTGCCGGGGATCGGCGCCAGGATGCGGATATCGGTGGACGCCAGCGCGTAGGCGAGGTCGTTCGCCAGCTCGGTGACCTTCTTCACCTTGGTCCCCGGGGCAAGCCGCAGTTCGTAGCGCGAGACGTGCGGCCCGCTGACGATGCCGACGATCTTCGCCTCGACCCCGAAGTGGCCGAGCGCCTCGACCAGCTTGCGGCCGACGATCTCGTGGTCGCGCGGGTCGACGCCCTTGTCGGCCTTGCCCCGCTCGAGGGCTTTCGCCGGCGGCGGCACGTAATCGATCTCCTCGGACGTGGTCACTCCACGCTTGTTGCCCTGCGGCGTCAGTGCGATCTGCTCGACGACGGGCTCCCCGTCCGGGGTGGCGGCGTCTTCCTCGGCCTCGATCGCGGCAAGCTCGGCGTCGAAGTCCTGCGTGACCTGCTCGTCCACCACCTCGTCGGGCTCCTCGACCAGAGCAACAGTCGGCTCGACGTCGTCCTCCTCCGGATAGGCGCTCATCACATCGGTAGGCCCGGGCTCGGTCTCAAAGGCAAAGGTCCTCTCCTCCCCCTGCCGATCCCGCCGGCTCTGAACAGCGGTCTGCGCAACGCCACGGCTACCTAGGAAGACTCGCCTCAGCCCCCGTCCGATTCCGCGGAACAGAGTCGAGACCGAGGTCCCCGTGACCAGCAGTCCACCGACAACGAGCATGAAGACAGTGAAGATCCGAGCTCCAACGTTCCCGGAGAGATAGACCAGAGCCGTTTCAAGCCCATATCCGACCTTGCCCCCATCCCAGCCGAAGAAGAGCACGAAGCTCAGGAAGACCCCGGCGGCGATCAAGAACAACCCGATCAGATCAAGATGCCGCTGCTCCAAAGCTTGTGGCAGGTGCAATCTCGACCCCCGAGCCTTCGCCTTCGCTTTGGGCTTGCGCCGCGCGGCACTGGCGCGCTTCTTGTTACGCACGAACATGGCAAGCCCCTTCGACACCGGCGAGCCCACCCCTGCGCCTTAAATTCGTGGTAAATCCCGCCGGGACCGCCCAATCCGCCGTCTAACATCGGTGGCGATGCTGACGACCGACCCCGAGACCCAAGGCGGCCGAGTCCTGGTCGTCGAGGACGATGTCGAGATCGCCGATGTCCTGCGCCGCTCGCTGCGCCAAGAGGGCTACGAGGTCCGCACCAGCGGCGACGGGGTCGACGCGCTCGATGTCGCCACCGGCTTCGTCCCCGACCTCGTCGTCCTCGACCTCGGCCTGCCCCGGCTCGACGGGGTCGAGGTCTGCCGCCGCCTGCGCGCCGAGGGCGACGTGCCGATCCTGATGCTGACCGCGCGAGCCGAGACCGAGGACCGCGTCGGCGGCCTCGACAGCGGCGCCGACGACTATCTGGTCAAGCCCTTCGAGCGCCAGGAGCTGCTCGCCCGGATCCGTGCCCTGCTGCGCCGCCGGCCGCCGCGCGGCGCCGCTTCGCTTGCCGTCGCCGACCTGACGCTCAACCCCGACACCCGTGAAGTCCGCCGTGGCGAGCGCGAGCTCGAGCTGACCAACCGCGAGTTCGAGCTGCTGGAGTACCTGATGCGCAACGAGCGCCTCGTCGTCTCGCGCGAGCGACTGCTCGACGACGTCTGGGGCTATGACCCGACCGCGGCGACCAACACGATCGACGTCTTCATCTCCAACCTACGCCGCAAGCTCGAGGCCGGCGGCGAGCCCCGCCTCCTCCACACCAAACGCGGCGCCGGCTACGTGCTCAAGGAGTAGATGAGCAAACGGGTCCGAAAGGCGGGCACCCTGTGGCCGGTACGGTTGCGGCCGAGCAGTTGGCCGGTCAGGTGGCGCTTGGCCGGCGTCTCGGCCGGCCTCACCCTGGTGATCCTGCTCGTCTTCGGCGCCGTGATCGGCCAGGTCGCGACCAGCCGCATTCGCGACGACTTCAACCGCGAGGTGAGCGGGGCCGCCCAGACCCTGGCCGGCGAATTCCGCATCGTCTACACACCGCTGGGCACGATCTCGGTCCAGCACGGCCCCCGCCTCGACGACTTCGTCCGTCCCGACGGCGCCTCCGCCAAGGTCTACGACGTCAACGGCAACCTGCTCAAGGAAAGCAGCGGTGCGGTGCCGCTCGGCGAACCGAGCGCCGGACTCTCCGATCACGGCGAGATGCGGGTCGCCACCGCGGCGATCACCAGCGATACCGGCGTCACGACCGGCTACGTCCAGTACGGGCGCAGCCTCACCCACGTCGACTCGACGGTCGACCGCCTCTGGCTCTTCATCGCCGCCGGCATCCTCGGCGGCACCCTGCTCGCCAGCCTGGCGGGCGTGGCGATCGCGGCACGGGCTATGCGGCCGATCTCCGCGCTGACCGCGACGGCGCGGCAGATCGCCGCCACCGGCGACCCCTCGCGGCGGATGCCCGAGCTGAAGGCCGACGACGAGGTCGGGGAGCTGGCCCACACGCTCGAGCAGATGCTGCGCTCGCTGGACGCGGCGCGGACCGAGCGCGAGGCGGCGATGAAGAAGCAGCGCGAGTTCGTCGCCGACGCCTCGCACGAGCTGCGCACCCCACTGACCAGCGTGCTCGCCAACCTCGAGCTGCTGCAGGCCTCGCTGCGAGGGCCCGGGGCAGGACGAAGACCAGACGATGGTCGATTCGGCGCTGCGCTCGTCGCGGCGAATGAGCCGCCTCGTCGCCGACCTCCTGCTCCTCGCCCGCGCCGACGCCGGCCGGGTCGGCAAGCACCGGCCCTGCGATCTGGCCGAGATCGCCGGCAACGTCGCGGTCGAGATGGCGCCGGTGCTGGGCAACCGTGAGCTGGAGATCGACAACGAGCATGCGCTGCCGGTCGACGGCAACCCCGACGAGCTGCACCGGATGATTCTCAACCTGCTCGACAACGCCGGGCGCCACACGCCGCAGGGGGCGCGGATCGCGTTGCGCGTCGCGCTCGCATGACGACGAGGCCGTGGTCGAAGTCGCCGACGACGGGCCCGGCATCGCGCCGGAGGTGCGGGCCCAGGTCTTCGATCGCTTCGTGCGCGGCGACGGCCCGGCGGACACCGCGGTCGGCCCGGGCAGCGGCCTCGGCCTGGCGATCGTCCGCGCCGTCGCCGCCTCCCACGGCGGCACGGTCGAGGTCGGTGAGTCCCCCTCCGGCGGCGCCCTCTTTCGCGTCCGTCTCCCGCTGCAGCGCTCGACGCAGCCGGCCACAACCTTTTAAGCGGCCTTTAGCAGGCGCTCTTAGATTTTTGCGCGGACGAGACACAGGACCCGCCGGGCTCTCCCCAACATGTCCCGGCGGGTCCTTTTTTTGTGCTCGGAGCTAGACCTCGACGACGACCGGGATGATCATCGGCCGGCGGTGCAGCTTCTTGTAGACGAGGCCGGCGATCGCGTCGTGAAGGTCTTCCTGGACGAGGTGCAGCTCGCGGGTGCCGGCGTTGGCGGCGTCCTCCAGCGAGTCCTCCGCGACATCCTTCAGCTCCTCGACCAGCGCGTCGGCCTCCTCGAGGAAGGCGACGCCGCGGAAGAGCACTTCCGGGTCGGCGACGACCTGGCCGTCGTCGGAGGAGATCGTCGCGACGACGATGAAGATGCCGTCGGCGGAGATCTCGCGGCGGTCGCGCAGCGCCACATCATCGGGCTCGCCGACGTTGACCCCGTCGACGAAGATCACGCCGGCGTGGATGTCCTCGCCGAAGGCGGCCCCGTCGGCGTCGACTTCGAGCGGCAATCCGTTGCGGCCCTGGAAGATGTTCTCGGGCGCGATGCCAACCGATTCGGCCAGCTCGGCGTGCAGGCGCAGGCGCTGGTGATCGCCGTGGACGGGCAGGACGTAACGCGGTTTGGTCAGGTTGAGCATCAGTTTCAGCTCCTCCTGCCAGCCGTGCCCCGAGGCGTGGATCGGCGCCTGTTTGGCGGTGACCACGGTCGCGCCGATCTCGTAGATCCGGTCGATCGTCTCGTTGACGGCGCGCTCGTTTCCGGGAACCGGCGTCGCCGAGAAGACCACGGTGTCGCCGGAGTGCAGCTCGACGTCGCGGTGGTCGTTGTTGGCCATGCGCCGCAGGGCCGACAGCGGCTCGCCCTGGCTGCCGGTCGAGATCACGACGACCTTCTCGTCGGGGAAGTTCTCGATCTCGCGCGGCTGGATGAAGAGGCCCGAGGGTGCGTTGGCGATGCCGAGGTTGGAGGCGATGTTGAAGTTTTTGCGCATCGAGCGACCGACCAGGGCGACCCGGCGGTCAAGCTTGACCGCGGCGTCGATCACCTGCTGGACGCGGTGGATGTTGGAGGCAAACGAGGTGACGATGATCCTGCCCTCGCACTTGGAGAAGGTCTCCAGCAGGGCGGGCCCGACGCTCGACTCCGATGGCGCCACCCCCGGCCGGTCGGCATTGGTCGAGTCGCCGCAGAGCAGCAACAGGCCGTCGCGGCCGAGTTCGGCCAGGCGCGAGATGTCGGCGGGACGGCCGTCGACCGGGGTCTGGTCGAACTTGTAGTCGCCGGTCATCAGCATCGAGCCGACCTCGGTGGTGAGCAGCACACCGCGCGCGTCGGGGATCGAGTGCGAGAGGTGGATCAGCTCCAGCTCGAAGGGGCCGAGCTTGACCTTCTCCCCCGCCGGCAGCTCCTCCAGCGGCGCGTCCTTGAGCTTGTGCTCGTCGAGCTTGGAGCGGACCATGCCGATCGTCAGCAGGCCGCTGTAGATCACCGGCGGCGAGCCGAGCTCGCGCAGCACGTAGGGCAGCGCCCCGACGTGGTCCTCGTGGCCGTGGGTGAGGACGATCGCCTCGATGTCGTCGACGCGGTCGCGCAGGTAGGAGAAGTCGGGCAGGACGAGGTCGATGCCGAGCATCTCCGCGGTCGGGAACATCAGCCCGGTGTCGACGACGACGATGCGGCCGCCGTACTCGACCACGGTCATGTTCTTGCCGATCTCGCCCAGTCCCCCGAGCGGCAGCACCCGAAGCTTGCCGGCGGGCACTAGGGATTCACCGGAGTGAGGCCGACGCTTTCCAGGGCGGCCCGAACGACGGCGCGCTGCTCGGGGTCCGCCGGGACCAGCGGGAGTCGCATGGTGTCGGTCGGGATCAGGCCCATCATCGCCAGTGCGGCCTTGACCGGGATCGGGTTTGTGGTGACGCCCATCGCGGCGTAGACCTGACGCAGACCGGCGTCGATCTCACGCGCCCGCTCCATGTCCCCCGCCTGCGCCGCGTCCCAGACTTCACGCATCTGCGGGCCGACCAGGTGGGAGGCGACGCAGATGCCGCCGGCGCCGCCGATCTCCAGCGTCCCGAAGAAGATGTCGTCGTTGCCGGCGAGGATGTCGAGGCCCTCGATTGGCTGCAGATCGTCGTTGTTTGCCTGCTTGACCGCGACCACGCTCTCGATCTTGGCCAGCTCGGCCAACCCCTCCGGCGGCACGTTGACTACTACCCGCGAGGGGATGTTGTAGGCGATCAGGGGCAGACCCGGGACCGCCTCGGCGATCGCTTCGAAGTGCGCCTGGATTCCCGCCGGGTTGGGCTTGTTGTAATAGGGCGTGACGATCAGCGCGGCATCGGCGCCGGCCTCGGCGGCGGCACGGGTCAGCTCGATCGAGTGATCGGTGTAATTGGTCCCGGTGCCGCAGATCAACAGCACGTCGTCGCCGACCTCGGCGCGGACCGCACGGACCAGGTCGAGCGCCTCCTCGTCGGTCAGGGTCGGCGCCTCGCCGGTCGAGCCGGAGATCACCAGGCCGTGCGAGCCGTGCTCGAGCAGGTGGCCGGCGAGCTTCAGCGCCGCCGCCTCGTCGACCGCGCCGGCCTCCGTCGAAAGGCGTCGCCATCGCTGTGAGAACGCCGCGTATCTCCTTCATCGGGCCAGAGTATCGCTAGGAGGTCTCAAAGCAGCTTCTCCAAGCCGACGGTGAAGCGCTCGTCCAGGCCGGCGACTTTGCGCACCGCAAGCAGCACGCCGGGCATGAAGGAGCGGCGGTCGATCGAGTCGTGGCGGATGCTCAGGGTCTGGCCCTCGCCGCCGAAGATGACTTCCTGGTGGGCGACCAGGCCCGGCAGGCGCACCGAGTGGATCGGCTCGTGGACGTGTCCGCCCGCCGCCGAGATCAGCTCCGCGGTGCGCTTCGCCGTGCCCGAGGGCGCGTCGAGCTTGCGGTCGTGGTGCAGCTCGACGATCTCGCACTCCGGCATGTGGCGGGCGATCGTCTGCGAGACCTCCATCAGCAGCACGGCGCCGATCGCGAAGTTAGGGGCGACGAAGCAGTTGGCGCTCGACGCCTCCGCCGCCTCGCGCAGGGCGTCGAGATCGAAGCCGGTGGTGCCGATGACGACGTGGACGCCGGCGGCGAGGCAGGCCTTGGCGTTCTCGAGAGCCGTGTCGGGAGTGGTGAAGTCGACGACGACGTCAGCGTTGCCCAGCACATCGGCCAGGGAAACCCCGAGCGCCGGATCGGCCTTGCCGACGAGCTCGGTGTCGGCAGCCGCCTCGACCGCCTCGCAGACCGCCTGGCCCATGCGCCCGGCGGCACCGGATACGGCGACCCTGATCACGCCGCCACCAGGGCTTCGCTGACCGGAGCGAGGGCCTCGCGGAAGCGGGCCTCCTCGCGACCCACGCAGGCGGCGGAGAGGCGCTCGGCGCCGTAGAGCTCCCGCGCCAGCTCGGTCAGGTCGTCGACGGTCACGGCGTCGACCTTGGCCAGCATCTCGTCGAGGCTGTCGATCGGCAGGCCGAAGAGCGTCGCCCGCGAGATCCGCGTCATCCGCGCCGCGGTCGACTCCGAGGTGAGCACGAGGCGGCCCTTGACGCTCTCCTTGGCCCGGTTCAGCTCATCGGCGGAGACCGGCTCGCTGCGCAGCCGAGCCAGCTCGGCGCCGATGATCGCGCAGGCCTCCTCGACGTTGTCCTCGCGGGTGCCGACGTAGCTGGCGATCAGGCCCGAGTCGGTGTACTGCTCGCTGTAGGAGCCGACCGCGTAGGCGAGGCCGCGCTTCTCGCGCACCTCGCGGAAGAGGCGCGAGGAGCTGGAGCCGCCGAAGATCGAGTCGAGCACGGCGAGGCCGTAGCGGCGCTCGTCGTCGCGGGTGATGCCGGGAGCCCCGAAGCAGATGTGGTACTGCTCGGTGTCCTTCTCGTAGAAGCAGAGCCGCGCTCCCTCGTCGGCCGCGGCTGCCGTCGGGGCGCCGTTGCCGCTTGCGGGCGAGACCAGGCGCTCGGCGAGCGCCGCGATCTGGCCGTGGTCGACGTTGCCGGCGGCGCCGACGACGACGTTGGCGCCGGTGTAGCGGGCGCTGCGGTAGGCCTCGATCTCGGGGATCGGGACGGTTTTGATCACCTCGGCCTCGCCGAGAACTCGGCGGCCGAGCGGGTGGGCGCCGAAGACCGCCTCGGCGAGGATGTCGTGGACGCGGTCCTGCGGCTCGTCCTCGTACATCGCGATCTCCTCCAACACCACCTCGCGCTCGGAGTCGACTTCGGGATAGGTCGGGGCGAGCAGCATTTCCGCCAGCAGGTCGAAGACCTCCTCGGTGTGCTCGTCGAGGAAGCGGGCATGCAGGTGGGTGGTCTCCTTGCCGGTCGCGGCGTTGACCGAGGCGCCGAGACCGTCGAGCTTCTCGGCGATCTCGATCGCCGAGAAGCGCTCGGTCCCCTTGAAGAGCAGGTGCTCGAGGAAGTGCGAGACGCCCGCCTGAGCCGGCGTCTCGTTGCGCGAGCCGGTGCGCACCCAGAGCCCGAGCGCCACGGATCGCACCGAGGGAACCTCCTCGGTGACGACCCGGACGCCGGAGCTCTGCTCAGTTAGCTGGGGTGCGCTCAATGCTCGTGCTAGCGCCGCTCGCGGTCGCCGCCGCGGGGGCGCCGGCCCTCGCGGTCGCCGCGGCCGCCCCGGTCGCCGCCGTTGCGGCGCGGGCCGCCGTCGCCGGAGCCGACCGAGGCCAGTTCCTCCGGGCTCTTGCCGGCGACCGACGGGTCGTCGGAGAGGCGCAGGCCGATGCGGCCGCGCTCGCGGTCGACCTCGACCACGGTGACGTCGATCTCCTCGCCGGCGGTGAGGACGTCGTCGACCGAGTCGACCCGCTCGCCGGGCTTGACGTTGGAGATGTGCAGCAGGCCGTCGGTGCCCTTGACCAGCTCGACGAAGGCGCCGAAGGTGGTCGTCTTGACGACCTTGGCGGCGTTGTAGCGATCGCCGACCTCGGCCTCCTTGGTCATCGACTGGATCCGCGCGACGCAGGCTTCGACCAACGAGCCGGTCGGGGCGTAGATGCGGATCGTGCCGTCGTCCTCGACGTCGATTTCGGCTTCGAACTCCTCGCAGAGGGCGCGGATCGTTTCGCCGCCCTTGCCGATCACGGCGCCGATCTTCTCCTGGTCGATCTTGATCGACTCGATCCGCGGCGCGTGCTGGGAGAGCTGCTCGCGCGGCCCGTCGATCGCCTCGGCCATCTTGCCGAGGATGAACTGGCGGCCCTTGTTGGCCTGCTCCAGCGCGTCGGTGAGGATCTCGAAGGTGACGCCGGTGATCTTGATGTCCATCTGCAGGGCGGTGATCCCGTCCGCGGTGCCGGCGACCTTGAAGTCCATGTCGCCGAGGTGGTCCTCGACGCCGGCGATGTCGGTGAGGACGATGTAGTCGTCGCCCTCCTTGATCAGGCCCATCGCCACTCCGGCGACGGGAGCGCTGACCGGCACGCCGGCGGCCTGCAGCGCCATCGACGATGCGCAGACCGAGCCCATCGAGGAGGAGCCGTTGGACTCGAGCGTCTCGGAGACGACCCGGATCACGTAGGGGAAGTCCTCTTCGCTGGGGATCGTCGCCACCAGGGCCCGCTCGGCGAGCGCGCCGTGGCCGATGTCGCGGCGCTTGGGGCCGCGCATGAAGCCGGCCTCCCCGACCGAGAAGGGCGGGAAGTTGTAGTGGTGCCAGAACTTCTTCGAGGTCTCCAGGCCGAGCGTGTCGATCCGCATGTCCATGCGGGTCGTGCCGAGCGCGGCGTTGGAGAGGATCTGCGTCTCACCGCGGGTGAAGAGGGCCGAGCCGTGCACGCGGGGCGAGATGTCGACCTCGCACTCGATCGGCCGGATCTCGTCCTGGGCGCGGCCGTCGGGGCGCTTCTTGTCGACGGCGATCGCCTTGCGGATCGTGTCCTTCTCGATCGCGGCGAAGGCTGCCTTGGCTTCGGCCACCTGCTTCTCGTCGGTCTCTCCGTCGGCGGACTCGGGCGCGTACTTGGCGACGACCTCGTCCTTGACCGCGTCGATCGCCTCGTAGCGCTCCAGCTTGCCCTCGGTCGCGATCGCGTCGATCAGACGCCTGTCCGTGGGAGGAGCGGATATCGCTGAGCAGGCCCTCGTCGATCGACGGAGCCTCGACCTCGATCTTCTCCTTGCCGGCCTTCTGCTGCAGCTCCTCCATCGCGGCGACGAGCTTCTTGATCTCGCCGTGGGCGATGTCGAGCGCGTCGAGGATCTCCTGCTCGGTGACGCCGTTGGCGCCGGCCTCGACCATCAGGATCGCCTCGTCGGTGCCGGCGACGATCAGGTCGAGCTCGAGCTCGGCGTGGTCCTCCTCGGAGGGGTTGACGACGAAGTCGCCGTCGAGCTTGCCGATCCGCACCGCGCCGACGTGGGCGGCGACGGGGACGGGCGAGATCGCCAGCGCCGCGGAGGCGCCGTTCATGGCGAGGATGTCGTAGGGGTTGACCTGGTCGACCGACATCGGGATCGCGACCAGCTGCGTCTCGTAATGCCAGCCCTTGGGGAAGAGCGGGCGGATCGGCCGGTCGATCATGCGCGCGGTCAGCGTCGCCTTCTCGCCCGAGCGACCCTCGCGACGGAAGAACGAGCCGGGGATCTTGCCCGCGGCGTACATGCGCTCCTCGACGTCGACGGTGAGGGGAAGGAAGTCCACGTCGCGAAGGTTGCCGACGGTTGCGGTGCAGAGCACCATCGTGTCGCCGGCCTGAACCACGACCGCGCCACCCGCCTGCTTCGCGAGTTTTCCGGTCTCGAAGGAGATCTGGCCGTCGCCGATGTCCGCCGAGACGCGGGTTACGTCAAACATGCTCATTTAGTTGTCCTACCTCCGGCCGCCCGGATGGCGGCCATCTGCTTTCAGAACTCTCGTTCTCTTTCGCAAAAGAGAGTACACGCACCCCGCCTCGAGCGCTGACTGTGACTTTGACCACGCTATAGGGGGGTCAATCCCACAGTCAGCGCTCGAATAGGGCGGGGGTGCTGGTTACGCCGGCGCGGATGCCCGACTCGAAGTCGCGCCGCACCCGCGCCGCGACCGCAGCGGAGCGGCGGTCGGCCTCGAAGCGCTCAAGATCGAGGCCGAGGCGCCTCGACCCGCTGCCAGAGATGAGGGTCGTCGAGGTGGCCGCGGTCGGCGTAGAGCGAGTCGACCATCTCGAAGAAGCTGCCCTGCAGCCCGGCTGCCTCGGCGGCGGCGTGCAGGGCGGGAGCGCGCGGGTGCTTGCTGGCGACCGGGAAGTGGCGGAAGACGATCGTCGCCTCGCGCCCGGCGATCTCCGCCCAGGCCGAGGCGCAGTGCGGACAGCCGAGGTCGGCGTAGACGAGCAGCTGGCGGCCCCGAGCCGCGGCGGTGGTCCTCCGGCCCGGCCGGCGGCACCGCGGCGCTGGTCAGCTCAGGCGTCAGGGCCGAGCGCGTCGAAGATCAGGTTGGCGCCGGGGATCTCCAGCGGCGTCGGCGACTCGTGCACCCACTCGACGACGCCCTCCTCGTCGATCAGGACCAGCGAGCGGTTGGCGTGGCCGGTCTTCTCGATATAGGCGCCGTAGGCGCGCGCGACCTCGCCCTTGGGCTCGAAGTCGGCGAGCAGCGGCGTGTCGATGCCGAGCTTCTCCTGGAAGGCCTTGTGGGCGAAGCCGCTGTCGACGCTGATCCCGACCATCTGCACGCCCTTGGCCTCGATCTCCGGCTTGACCTCCTGGTAGACCGAGAGCTGGTCGCTGCAGACGGGGCTGAAGTCGAGCGGGTAGAAGACGAACAGCACCTTGCGGCCGCGGAAGTCGGCGAGCGAGACCTTCTCGCCGTCCTGGTTGCGGAGGGTGAAATCGGGAGCCGGCTGCCCGGCGGCGATCATCGCCGCAGGCCGAGTTCGGCGACCAGGGCGCGGTAGCGCTCGAGGTCGTGGCGCTCGAGGTAGCGCAGCATGCGGCGGCGCTTGCCGACCAGCATCAGCAGGCCGCGGCGCGAGTGGTGGTCCTTGGTGTGGGTGCGCAGGTGCTCGGTGAGTTCGTTGATCCGCTCCGTGAGCCAGGGCGACCTGGACCTCGGCCGAGCCGGTATCGCCGTCGGCGCGGCCGTACTTGCCGATCAGCTCGACTTTTTTCTCCTTGGTCAGGCTCATTGCGCGCCGGTGAAGCTAGCACAGACGCGCCTCGCGTCCTCGACATCGATGCGCATCTGGGCGATCAGCTCCTCGACCCCGGCGAAGCGCTTCTCGCCGCGCAGGCGGGCGACGAAGGCGACGCGCAGGCCGGTCCCGTAGAGGTCGCCGTCGAAGTCGATCAGGTAGGTCTCGATCAGCACGCCGCGGCCCGTCTCGAAGGTCGGACGGACGCCGACGTTGACCGCCGCCGGGACGCCGTTGGCGAAGGCGGCGTAGACGCCGTGGCCGGGGATCGCCAGGTGGTCGTCGGGGACGATGTTGGCGGTCGGGAAGCCGAGCTCGCGGCCGCGCTGGTCGCCGCCGACCACCTCGCCCTCGACCATGAAGGGCGCGCCGAGGCAGTGCCGGGCGCCCTCCATGTCGCCGGCCGCGACCAGCGCCCTGATCCGGGTCGAGGAGACCGTCTCGCCGTCGACCTCGACCAGCGGCACGACGCGGGTCTCGAACTCCGAGCGGCCGGCCAGCATCGCCGGGTCGCCCTTGGCCTTGGCGCCGAAGCGGAAGTTCTCGCCGACCGAGACCCGCTCGGCGGCGAGGCGCTCGATCAGCACCTCCTCGATGAACTCGCTCGGCGCTGCGCTGGGCGAACTCGTGGTCGAAGGGGATCACGACCAGCTCGCGCGACGCCGAGCCCCTCGATCACGTCGCGCTTGACCTCGAAGGGCATGATCAGCTTCGGCAGCGCCGCCGGGTGGAGGATCTCCAGCGGGTGCGGGATCGAAGGTGAGGACCGTGTCCGCGCCCTCGATCACCGCCTGGTGGCCGCGGTGGACGCCGTCGAAGGTGCCGATCGCGACCTGGCGCGGGCGCGGCTCGGCGTCGGGCAGCGAGGTGACCTCGATGTTCGCCATCAGCGCAGCGCCTCCGCCGTCGCCGGGACCAGCTCGGCGACCTGCGCCAGGTTGAACTCCTCGCCGGCGTCCTCGACCCGGAAGGGGCCGATCGCGGTGCGGCGCAGCTCGGCGCAGTAGGCGTCCTCGAGGGTCTCGATCAGGGTGCGGATGTAGGTGCCGGCTGAGCACTCGATCTCGTACTCGGCGCTCTCGGTGTCGCTGCCGAGCAGCTCGGCACGGTAGACGTCGACCTCGCGTTCGGGGGTCTCGACCGTCTCGCCGCGGTGCGCCTTGCGGTAGAGCCGCTCGCCGCCGACCCGCACCGCGGAGGTCATCGGCACGCGCTGGCGCACGCGGCCGCTGGGCAGCTCCAGCGAAGCGGGGACGCGGCCGGTCTCGGTCAGCTCGCCGTCGGGATCGCCGGTGCTCGAGCGCCAGCCGAGCCGGCGCGGGCGACGTAGGTCTTCGGCAGGTCGGTGATGAAGCGCTGCAGGCGGGTGGCGCGGCCGAGCAGGACGACCAGCAGCCCGGTGGCGAAGGGGTCGAGGGTGCCCGCGTGACCGGCTTTGCACCCGCGCTCTCGCCGCACTTTCAGCGACCATGTCGTGGGAGGTTATCCCCGCCGGCTTGTCGCAGAGCAGCACGACGCCGTCGTTCAGCGCCCGCCATCTCAGGGGCCGAGCTGGGCGGTGACCTCGCCGCAGAGGAAATTGACCAGCTCGTCGAGCTCGAGGTCGGTGGAGAAGCCGGCGGCGCGCTTGTGGCCCCCTCCGCCCTGCTCCCGGGCCATCGCCGAGACGTCGATCTCGCCGCCGCTGGAGCGCAGGCTGACCTTGCGCGCGGCGCGGCCGCGGTCGCCCTGATCGCGGATCAACGCCGCCACCTTGGAGCCCTCGACCGAGCGCAGGTGGTCGATGATCCCCTCGGTCATCTCCTCGCCGGCGCCGCTGGCCTCGTAGTCGGCGGCGGTGACGTAGGCGATAACGAGCCTGCTCGCCGCAGTAGCGCTGGATGCCGTCGAGCGCGCGCGAGACCAGGCGCAGCTTCTCCAGCGGCACGTGCTCGTAGAGGCGCCGGTAGGTCTCGTCGACTTCGACTCCCGCGTCGATCAGATCGGCGGCGATCCGGTGGGTGCCGGCGTTCGTGTTCTCGTACATGAACTTGCCGGTATCGGTGACCATGCCGACGTAGAGCGCCGAGGCCATCTCCGGCGTGATCTCCGCCCCGAGCAGGACCGCCAGCCGGTAGACGATCTCGGCCGTGCAGGAGGCGGCGGTGTCGACCAGGTTGACGTCTCCGAAGAGGGTGTTGTCGTGGTGGTGGTCGATGTTGATGCGGAAGTTGTCGCCGTTGCTGAGGAACTCGACCGGCATGCGGTCGATGTTGCCGCAGTCGAGGAAGATCACGGTGCGGTCGGCCATGTCGGCCGGCGGCTCGTGGAAGACCTCCTCCAGGGGCAGGAAGCGGTACTCGATCGGCAGCGGGAACTCCTTCGCCGCCATGAACATCACCGAGTCCTTGCCGAGCTGGCCGAGCAGGTGATGCATGCCGAGCAGCGAGCCGAGCGCGTCGCCGTCGGGGCCCTCGTGGGCGGTGAGCAGGAAGCGCTCGCGCGAGCGCAGCTCCGCCGCGACCTGCTCGATTCCCGCTGTGGTTGCCCCTGCTGCTTTGCTCATAAGGGACTCATTGTTCCTCTTCCAGCAGGCGGGAGATCCGCATCCCCTGCTCGATCGTCTCGTCGTAGCGGAAGGAGAGGGTCGGCGTGCGCTTCATCCGGGTCTCGGCGGCGATCTTCGCCTGTAGGACCCCGTGCGAGGAACGCAGGCCGGTCATCGTCGCCTCCCGCTCCTCCTCGCTGCCGAGCACGCTGACGTACACCTTGGCGGCGCGCAGGTCTGGGCTGGTCTCCACCGAAGTCACGGTTACAAAGCCGATGCGCGGATCGCTCAACTCGGCGATGGCTGCGCCGACGACCTCGCGGAGCACCTCGTTGATGCGGCGCATGCGAGGAGCGACCATCCTACTCCAGCGTCTGCTCGACCTGCTTTGTCTTGAAGAACTCGAGCATGTCCCCCTCCTTGACGTCGGCGTAGCCGTCGAGTACGACGCCGCACTCCTGGCCCTCCTCGACTTCCTGCACGTTGTCTTTGAAGCGGCGCAGGGAGCCGAGTTTTCCGTCCCAGATCACCGTGCCCTCGCGGACGAGGCGGACGCTGGCGTCGCGGGAGACCTTGCCTTCGGTGACGATGCAGCCGGCGATGCGGCCGACCTTGGAGGCCTTGAAGGTCTGTTTGACCTCGGCCTCGCCGAGCGTCTCCTCGACCTCGACCGCCTCCAGCATGCCCTCCATCGCGTTGCGCAGGTCTTCGGTGATTTTGTAGATCACCGAGTAGGTGCGGACGTCGACGCCCTCGCGCTCGGCGGCGCGCCGTGCGTCGGCCAGCGGGCGCACGTTGAAGCCGATGATGATCGCATCCGAGGCCGAGGCCAGCATCACGTCGGACTCGTTGATGCCGCCGGTCTGCGAGTGGATGATGTTGATCCCGACCTGCTCCTGGGGAACCTTGGCGATCTCGTCCTGCAGCGCCTCCAGCGAGCCGGCGACGTCGGCCTTGAGGACGATGTTGAGCTCCTTGATCTCGCCCTCCTGGACCCGCGAGAAGACCTCCTCGAGGCTGACCTTGCGCGCCTGGCGGCGGGCCAGGGCCTCGGTCTTGAGCCGGTTGGCGCGCTCCTGCGCGTCCTGGCGGGCGCGGCGGTCATTCTCGACCGCGCGGACGAACTCGCCGGCATCGGCGACGCCGTCGAAGCCGAGCACCTCGACCGGCATGCCCGGGCCGGCGCTCTGCACCCGCTTGCCGGTGAAGTCGTGCATCGCCCGCACCCGGCCCCACTGCGGCCCTGCGACCAGCGAGTCGCCGACCTTCAGCGTGCCGCGCTGGACCAGGATCGTGACCACGGGGCCGCGGCCGGGATCGAGCTGGGACTCGACCACGGTTCCCGACGCGGGGGCGTCGGGGTTGGCGCCCAGCTCCTCCAGCTCGGTGACCAGCAGGATCATCTCGAGCAGCTTGTCGAGGCCCTCGTGGGTCTTGGCCGAGACGTCGACGTAGACCGTTTCTCCGCCCCAGTCCTCGGGCGTGAGGCCGTCGGCGGCCAGCTCGTTGCGGACCCGGTCGGGCTGGGCGCCCTCCTTGTCGATCTTGTTGACCGCGATCAGGATCGGCACGTCGGCGGCGCGAGCGTGGTCGATCGCCTCTTTGGTCTGCGGCATGACGCCGTCGTCGGCGGCGACCACGACCACGGCGATATCGGTGACCTTGGCGCCGCGGGCGCGCATCGCGGTGAAGGCGGCGTGGCCGGGTGTGTCGAGGAAGGTGATCGTCTTGTCGGCGTGGTGGACCTGGTAGGCGCCGATGTGCTGGGTGATGCCGCCCGCCTCGCCGGCGGCGACCTCGGTCTCGCGGATCGCGTCGAGCAGCGAGGTCTTGCCGTGGTCGACGTGGCCCATGATCGTGACCACCGGCGGCCGGTCGGCGAGCTCCTCGTCGGTGTCCTCGAACTCGGGCGCCTCGGGCTCCTCGTCGGCGGCAGTGACGATCTCGAGCTTGCGGTCGTACTCGTCGGCGATCGCCGAGATCGACTCGTCGGTCAGGGTCTGGGTGAGCGTTGCCATCTCCCCCATCGTCATCAGCTTCTTGATGATCTCGGAGCTGCCCAGGCCGAGCAGCTCGGCGACCTCGCGCACGGTCGCCCCGGAGGGGACCTTGGTCGCCTCGGGCTCGACCTCCGCCGCTTTCGGCGGCGGCTCCTCCAACATCGGCCGGCGCCGGCGCCCACCACGGCGGCGCGGCGGCCGCTGCGGCGGCGGCCCGCCCATCTGATCGCGACGAGCAGCCTGAGAATCGATCACGACCCGCCGCTTCTTCCCCCCAGCGGCAGCCCCGCCCCCGGCAGCGGGAGTGCCGGCAGGCCGAACCGGCCCTTTCGAGGCCTGAGAAGGAGCAGCCGGTTTCGGAGCAGCGGCAGGCTTGGGCTTGGTAGCCGCCGGAGCCCCACCATCACCCTTGGAAGCTTGAATTGCCTTAAGCGCATCGGCCTCCTCAACGCTGGAAGCAGCAGCTTTAGCCTCGATCCCAGCACTCTTAAGCGCAGCAAGAACCTCTTTGCTCTCAAGCCCCTGCGCTTTCGCGATCTCGTGAACCCGTTTTTTCGCCACTACGCTTGCTCTGCCTCCTCGGCAATGGGCTCCGGCTCGGGCGCATCTTCTGCGGGTGGTGTCGAGGATGGGACGTCGCCCGCAGCTTGCGAGGACGACGGGTCATCCTCGGCGACAGGACCCGCAGCCGATTCCTCCGAACCCTCGTCGTCAGGCACTTCTTCGACGAATTCACCTTCGGCCCGCGCAACGATCTCATCCACTTGACCCTGATCGGCGTCCGGATCGGAGAGGATCGCGATCTCGGTTTCGGAGACCGGCGCCAACACGGCGATCTGGTTGGTCTGGAACCTGCTCAGCGACTGGTGCTGCGGCAGTCCGCAGTAGGTCGACCCCTCGATCGCCGCATTCGGACAGCGACGCCCGTTGGAGAGCACCGCCATGCAGCGCCCGTCGAAGGTTTCTTCGCCCTCGTACTCGACGTCCTGGTCCTCGGAGGCGAACTCGGTCTCCGACTTGATGTCGACCCGCCAGCCGGTCAGCCGGGCGGCCAGTCTGGCGTTCTGGCCATCGCGGCCGATCGCCAGCGAGAGCTGGTCGTCGGGGACGATCACGGTCGCCTGGCGCTCGTCGTCGTCGACGATCACCTCGCGCACCCGCGCCGGCGAGAGCGCCTTGGCGACGAAGCGGGCGGGCTCGTCGTTGTGGGGGATGATGTCGATCTTCTCGCCGCGCAGCTCGGATACGACCATCCGCACCCGCGAGCCGCGCGGGCCGACGCAGGCGCCGACCGGATCGACCCCATCGGCGTGGGAGATCACCGCGATCTTCGAGCGGTAGCCCGGCTCGCGGGCGACGCCGACGATCTCGACAAGTTTGTCGGCGATCTCGGGCACCTCCATTTCGAAGAGCTTCTTGATCAGCTCGGAGCTGCGCCGCGAGACGACGATCGCCGGGCCTTTGGTCGAATCGGAGACGTCGGTGATCACGGCCTTGACCCGCATTCCGTGGTCGTAGCGCTCGTTGTAGACCTGCTCGGACTTGGGCAGCAGCGCCTCGACCCGCTCGCGCAGCTGGACCAGCGTGTAGCGCTTGTCGGACTGCTGGATGATCCCGGTGATCAGCTCGCCGACCCGGTCCTGGTACTCGTCGAACATCATCATCCGTTCGGCCTCGCGGATCCGCTGCAGGATCACCTGCTTGGCGGTCTGGGCGGCGATCCGGCCGAAGTCGTCGGGGGTGACGTCGCGGGTCTCGATCTGGTCCTCGTAGGGGGCGATCATCTCCGGGTCCAGCTCGGGGTCCTCGGGCTCGCGCAGCTCGCCCGTCTCCGGGTCGATTTCCCGCTCTTCCTCCTCCTGGGCCTCGGCCGCCTCGGCGAGCAGCTTCTCCTCCAGCTCGGGCGGCAGGATCAATTCGAAGACGAGGAAGTCGCCGGTTTCGTGGTCGAGGTCGACGCGGGCGTATTTGGCCGCGCCGGGCGTCTTCTTGTAGGCGGAGAGGAGCGCGTCGGCCAGCGCGTCCATCAGCGTGTCGGCGGAGATCCCCTTCTCCTGCTCCAGTGCCTTGACTGCTTCGACGATCTCCTTGCTCACTGGGGAATCTCCTTGTGATTGCGGTACTTGGGACCGGGCGAGGAAACCTCCAGCGCGTACTCGGCCCGCAGATGGTTGAGGTGCTTCGTCACCTTCTCGCAGAGCGCCAGGTCGACGCCGCCGGGATGGTCGATGAAGAGGCGCAGCGTCTCGTTGCCGGGCTGCTCGAGCGCGACCAGGTCGAGCTCGGCGTCGAGCTCGCGGAGCTGCTGTTGGATGTCGTTTTGGAGGTCTTGCATTGGTTGCGGCCGTAAAAAAAGTGGGCCAGGCCCACTTCGGGTACTTCGGGACGAACAAAAAGCGCGTAGCGAGTATAGCTCGCGGTGTGAGGGGGAGGGACGGGAATCCCCTCGCTGGCGAAATGGAGGGACGGCAATCCCCTCCAGCGTCCAAGCGTCGGGCTAATTAGCCCGACGCTTTGAGTATCCGCCCGCTGGAGGGGATTGCCGTCCCTCTTCACGGAGCGAAGTGACGCGATCCAGAATGGCGTCGGCTATGACGTCCTTGGGAGCTTGTCGGACGTGGTCTTGGCTCGTTGAGTCGATCAGGGTTATTGCGTTTTCTTGGCTCTCGAAGCCGATTGCTGGGTTCGAGATGTCGTTCAGGACGATCAGATCCGCGTTCTTACGTGCCAGCTTTTGTTTTGCCCGGTCGATGTTCTCGCCGGCTTCGGCGGCGAAGGCGACGACTGTCTGCTGATCGGTCCTGGTCGCGGTCAGCGAGGCGAGGATGTCCTCTGTTGGCTCCAGGTGGAGGTCCAGGGGCGCGTCGCGGGTTAGCTTGCCCTCGGCTGGATCGGCTGTGCGGAAGTCGGCTGGGGCTGCTGCCATCAGGAGGACGTGGGCGCTGGGGAACTCCGTGTGGGCGGCTTTGGCAAGTTCCTCGCCGTTCTCTACGTCTATGCGGTGGACGCCCGGGGGCTCGGGTAGGGAGACGTTCGCTGCGATGAGGGTCACGTCTGCTCCCTTGCGGGCGGCCGCTGCGGCCAGGGCTATGCCCATGCGGCCGTTGGAGCGGTTGCCTATGTAGCGGACTGAGTCGATCGGCTCTCTTGTGCCACCTGCGGTGACGAGGACGCGGAGGCCGTCCCAGGGGCGGTGGCCTGTGGGCAGCTCGGCTTCGACCAGGGCGAGGAGGCGGGCTGGATCGGGGAGGCGGCCCTTGCCCTGCTCGCCGCGGGAGGCGAGAGCGCCTTCGTCGGGGTCGATCACGGTCACGCTGCGTTCGCGCAGGGTTGTCAGGTTGGCTTGGGTCGCAGCGTCGGAGTACATGCGGTCGTTCATCGCCGGCGCCACCAGGCGCGGTGCGGTGCAGGCCAGGAAGGACGTGGTCAGCATCGAGTCGGCGATGCCTGACGTGAGCTTGGCGATCGTGTTGGCGGAGGCCGGCGCGACGATGTAGGCGTCGCAGTTGGCAGCGAGGGCGAGGTGGCCGATCGGGTCGTGCTCGGGGGCCGGGTTGCCTGGGAAGGCCCCGCGCATCGGGTCGCGCTCGAACTCCGAGCTCAGCACCGGGGCGCCGACGATCCCCTCGAAGGAGGCGGTGCCGACGAAGCGGGTCGCGCCCTCGCTCATCAGCACGCGCACACCGTGCCCGGCCACCGTCGCCAGGCGCGCCAGCTCGAGCGCCTTGTAGGCGGCTATTCCTCCGCTTACGCCAAGCAGGATTCTGGCCATGGCTCTCCTTGACCCGGCCTTGCCGGGGGCGCGACTAGGCGCGGTACTCGTATTTGAGCTTGCCCTGGGCGACCTCTTCGAGCGCGATCGAGAGGTAGTTGCGGTCGCCGGGGATATCGACCATCGGCGGCGGGTACTCGCCAAAGCTGCCCTCGCCGAGGTTGTGGAAGTAGCTGTTTATCTGCCGGGCCCGCTTGGCGGCGACGACTACGGCCGCGTAGTGCGAGTCGGTGTGGTCGAGAAGCTTGTCAACGCGTGGTTTGATCATCGGCTGCGGAGTCTAGTGGTATGCCGAGCTCGACGCGCACGATTCCCTCCAGCTCGGCCGCGGCGCGCTCCAGCTCGTCGTTGACGATGCGGTGCGCGAACTCGTCCTGGGCCGCCAGCTCCTGCTCCGCCACCTCGAGCCTCGCGTCGATCGCCTCGAGGCTGTCGGTTCCGCGCGACTCGAGCCGCCGGCGCAACGAGGCCGGGTCTGGCGGGGCGATGAAGACCTGGACCGACTCGCGCATCGCGGCACGCACCTGGCGCGCCCCCTGCACCTCGATCTCCAGCACGACCGAGTGGCCCTCGTCGAGCCGGTTGCGGACCTCGGATCGCAGTGTCCCGTAGCGGTTGCCGCTGTAGGTGGCGAACTCGAGGAAGTCTTCGGCGGCGATCCGGCGATCGAACTCCTCCAGGGTGAGGAAATGGTAATCGCGCCCGTCCACCTCTCCCTCGCGCGGCTCGCGCGTGGTCGCCGAGATTGAAAGCTCGAGGTCCGGCACGCGCTCGAGCAGCTGGGAGATCAGCGTTCCCTTGCCAACACCCGATGGGCCGGTGATTACGAATACCTTGGCCATGCGGCCGGGAATACTGACCGGGCTATCGGCGGAGCTGTGAAACCAACTCTGCGCGTTGGCGCTCTGACAAGCCGCCGATCGTCTTCGACGGCGAGATCCTGCACTGGTTGAGGATCCTGTTGGTCTTGACCCGGCCGTACTTGGGCACCGCCAGCAGCATGTCGAAGACCTTGGCGGTGAGGACGTACTCGGGCGGGTCGAGCAGCAGCGTGTGAATGTTGGCTTTGCCCGCTTTCAGGTCCTTCTTCAACTTCGCCCGCGCGGTGCGGATGTCGTTGGCGCGTTTGAGCGCGTCCATCCTCTGGTCCAACGATCTCTCCGGGGCGGCGGCGGAAGTCTTGACTGGGGCAGGCATGTGGGCGGCGAGTATAGCCGCGGGTCGCACAGGCGCAAGGCAATCCAGGCCATTTCTGCCGAAATTCACCTTAACCTCGAGTCGAGGTTGAGCCGTAGCGCCCTTGCGGACGGCCGTTTCAACCCTCTCGGAACACTCCGGCAATCTCGCCTGCAATCCGCTCGCCGGCCCGCGGGTCACTGAAATTCTCCGTCCCGACCGCGACCAGTGTTGCGCCGGCGGCGAGGAATTCGCCGGCGTCGGCGCCGCTCGCCACACCGCCCATGCCGACGATCGGGATCGAGACCGCGGCCGCCACGGCACGCAGCTGCGCGATCGCAACCGGCTTCACCGCCGGCCCCGAGAGCCCCCCGTGACCGGCCGCGATTCCCGGCTGTCTAGTCGCCGGGTCGATCGCACTCGCCTTCAGCGTGTTGATCAACGACACCGCGTCCGCCCCCCCCTGCTCCGCCGCAACAGCGACGTCTGCGGGATTCGCCATGTTGGGAGTCAACTTCACGATCAAAGGCTTCTCAGTCAGCGGTCGCAGTGCTTCGACGAGCACCTCGGTCTCGCTGGGCTGCTCGCCGACGATCAGGCCGGAATGCACGTTGGGGCAGGAAACGTTCAGCTCGATCGCCGCGACCTCGTCCCTCTCCCCCACGGCCGCGACCAGACGCGCGAACTCCTCGTGCCCAGTGGCCATCACCGACACGATCAGTGGCACCGGCAGCTCTGAAAGCTGGGGTAGATCCTCGGCGAGAAACCCCTCCAGCCCTTTGTTGGGCAGCCCTATCGAGTTGATCATCCCGGCCGGCGTCTCCCAAATCCGCTGCGGCTCGTTGCCGGTGCGCGGCTCCGGCGTAATCGTCTTCGACACGAAGGCCGAGAACGGAAAATCCCGCAGAAGCTCATCGCCGTACACCCGCCGCGCCGCAATCGCATCGAACGTCCCCGACGCATTGACGACCGGATGCGCCAGCTCGATCCCGCAGAACTCAGTCGCGACCGAGCGATCCGCCCCGTCCCTTGGCAGCCCCACCGATGCGCGACTGCCGGGGGGTGGCGTCGCAGGGGGGACCGCCCCTGAGGAAGCTTTAGCTACCGGAAGGGGCGGTGGGTCCCCTGCGGCGACAGGACCCGCCGGCTCACCCCGCAACACGGGCCCATCCACACACAGCCGCAAGTAGCCGCCACCCGCCTTCGGCACAGCGCAGCCGAAGCAGGCACCGTAGCCACAAGCCATCGGGGACTCCATCGCCAGCTCGCAGGGAACGCCCGCCTCGGCGCACATCGCTGCGACGGCATCGAGCATCTGCGGCGGGCCGCAGGCGTAGACCGCCGCTGAGCTGGCATCGTCCCCCTCAAGCATCGAGGTCAGCAGGTCGGTTACGTAGCCGTGATGACCGGTGTGGCCGTCGTCGCTGGCAAGCTTGATCTCGCAGCAAGAGAAGAGGTCGTCGAGGCCGCCCGAGTGGGCCTCGTCGCGGAAGCCGAGCAGGACGCGTGTGGCGATGTTCTTCGCCGCAAAGGTGCGACGCAGCAGGGCCAGCGGGGCGATGCCGATGCCGCCGCCGATCAGGATCGCGCCCGCTGCGTCCGGTGAGAGCTCCCTTGGCGTGGAGAACGAGTTGCCGAGCGGGCCGTTTACCCAGACGTTCTCGCCCGACTTGAGCTCGCAGAGCCGGTCGGTGCCGGGTCCGATGCCCTCGATCAGGAAGTCGAGGCGCACACCATCAACCGCGGGCGCGGTTTCGGCCACTGATAGGGCTCGAGGGAGATAGGGCCGCTGGCCGGATTGCTCCCAGTGCCCCTCCGTCGCCAGCATGTAGAACTGGCCCGCAAGTGGCTCGGGGCCCTCGATGTCCAGCAGCGAAAAGAGGCGGTAACCGCCCGTCGCGCGGCTCTCGGTGACCTTGCAGAGTCGCCGGCCGAACGGGGCCGTCATCGTGGCTGCTTGGCCCGCTCCAGGCCGTGGATCTCCTGCAGGGAGCGAACCTCGCCGTCCCCCTCGATCTTGGCGGCGATCGCGCGGACCGCGGCCGAGGCGCCGGTCATCGTCGTCACGCAGGGGATGCCGTGGCGGACCGCGGCGGTGCGGATCTCGTAGCCGTCGGCGCGGGCGCCGGAGCCGGTCGGCGTGTTGATCACCAGGGCGCAGCGGCGCTCCTCGATCAGGTCGACGACGTGCGGCGAGCCTTCGGCGATCTTGTTGATCTGGGTCACTGGGATGCCCATCGCCGAGATCGCCTGGGCGGTGCCGCCGGTGGCGATCAGCTCGAAGCCGAGGTCGTGGAAGCGGGCGGCGATCTGGGTGGCGGCGGGCTTGTCGGTGTCGGTTACGGTGATGAAGACCGCACCTTCGGTGGGCAGCGAGACACCGGCCGCCGCCTGGGCCTTGCCGAACGCGGCCGGGAAGTCGGCCGCGATTCCCATCACCTCGCCGGTGCTCTTCATCTCCGGGCCGAGGACGGAGTCGGCGCCGGCGAAGCGGGCGAAGGGCAGGACCGCCTCCTTGACGCTGACCACACCCGCCGGCGGATCGCGCAGGTCCTGGTCGGCAAGCTTCTCGCCCAGCATCAGGCGGGCGGCAACCTTCGCCAGCGGCACCCCGGTCGCCTTGGAGACGAAGGGCACCGTGCGCGAGGCGCGCGGGTTGGCCTCGATCACGTAGAGCTCGCCGCCGGCGACGCCGTACTGGATGTTGATCAGGCCGATCACGCCGAGCTCGAGCGCGATCCGCTCGGTCGTCGCGCGGATCTCGTCGAGCATCTCCTCGCCGAGGCTCATCGGCGGCAGCACGCAGGCCGAGTCGCCGGAGTGGACGCCGGCCTCCTCGACGTGCTGCATGATCCCGGCGACGTGGACGTCGCTGCCGTCGGCGAGGGCGTCGACGTCGACCTCGATCGCGTTCTCGAGGAAGCGGTCGAGCAGCAGCGGATGCTCCTGGTCGGCCTTGACGTGCGCCTCGAGGTAGGCGCTGAGGTCCTCGGTCGAGTAGCAGATCTCCATCGCCCGCCCGCCGAGCACGTAGGAGGGCCGGACCAGCAGCGGGAAGCCGACCTCTTCGGCGATCACGGCTGCCTCCTCGGCGGAGAGCGCGGTGCCGTAGGGCGGGTGCTTGATCCCGAGCCGGCGCAGCAGGGCGCCGAAGCGGCCTCGGTCCTCGGCCAGGTCGATCGCGTCGACCGGCGTGCCGAGCAGCGGCACCCCGGCCTCCTCCAGCGCCCGGGCCAGCTTCAGCGGCGTCTGACCGCCGAACTGGACGATCACGCCCTCGGGGCTCTCCTGCTCGCAGACGGCGAGCACGTCCTCCTTGGTCAGCGGCTCGAAGTAGAGGCGGTCGGAGGTGTCGTAGTCGGTCGAGACGGTCTCCGGATTGCAGTTGATCATCACCGCGTCGCGGTCGAGCTCGCGGGCGGTCATCGCCGCGTGCACGCAGCAGTAGTCGAACTCGATCCCCTGGCCGATCCGGTTCGGCCCGGCGCCGAGGATGACGACCGAGTCGCGCTTGCCGCGCCGTACCTCGGAAGATGCGGCGCCGGCCGAGGGCCGCTCGTGGGCTGAGTAGTAGTAGGGCGTCGCCGCCTCGAACTCGGCGGCGCAGGTGTCGACCGCCTTGTAGGTGCGGACGAGGCCTTCGGTGCCGTCGCCCTCATTCGCCAGGGCCTGCAGCTCGCGCAGGAACCAGCGGTCGACCAGGCAGCGCCGGTGCACGGCCTCGACCTCGATCCCGCGCCCGAAGGCGGCGAGAATCCAGTCGAAGCGCTCGGGGCAGGGCTTCTCGATCAGATCGAGAAGCGCCTCGTCGCTGGCCGGGATCTCGGCTTCGGAGTCGAGCTCCCGCGAGCGCATCGCCTTGGCGAAGGACTCGCGGAAGGTGCGGCCGATCGCCATCGCCTCGCCGACGCTCTGCATGTGGGTCGAGAGCCTGCCCTCGGCGCCGGGGAACTTCTCGAAGGCGAAGCGGGGGATCTTCGTCACCACGTAGTCGATCGTCGGCTCGAACGAGGCGGGGGTGGCGCGGGTGATGTCGTTGGGGATCTCCTCGAGCGCGTAGCCGACCGCCAGCTTCGCCGCCATCTTGGCGATCGGGAAGCCGGTTGCCTTCGAGGCCAACGCCGAGGAGCGCGAGACGCGCGGGTTCATCTCGATCACGACGATCTCGCCGTCCTCGGGGTTGACGCCGAACTGGACGTTGGAGCCGCCGGTCTCGACCCCGACGGCGCGGATCACGCGGATCGCCTGGTCGCGCAGCTCCTGGTACAGCTGGTCGGTGAGCGTCTGGGCCGGCGCGACCGTGACCGAGTCGCCGGTGTGGACGCCCATCGGGTCGACGTTCTCGATCGAGCAGATGATCACGACGTTGTCGTTGCGGTCGCGCATCACCTCGAGCTCGAACTCGCCCCAGCCGAGCACCGACTCCTCGACCAGGACCTGGTTGATCGGGCTGGCGGCGAGGCCCTCTGAGACGACCTGGCGCAGCTCGGTCTCGGTCCCCCCCACGCCGCCGCCCTGGCCGCCCATGGTGAAGGCGGGGCGGACGATCGCCGGCAGGCTGATGCGGCCCTCGGAGAGCGCCGCCTCGACCTCGGCCAGGCTCTCGACCGTGATCGACCAGGGGATCCGCAGGCCCGCCTCGGTCATCGTGCGGCGGAACTCCTCGCGGTCCTCGGCGCGGCGGATCGCGGCCGAGTCGGCGCCGATCAGCTCGACCCCGAAGCGCTCCAGGGTGCCGTCCTCGTGCAGCGCCATCGCCAGGTTGAGGGCGGTCTGGCCGCCGAGAGTCGGCAGCAGCGCGTCGGGGCGCTCCTTTTCGATGATCCGGGTCACCGGGCCGGGCAGCAGCGGCTCGATGTAGGTCGAGCTGGCGAACTCGGGGTCGGTCATGATCGTCGCCGGGTTGGAGTTGACGAGGACGACCTCGTAGCCCTCCTCGAGCAGGACCTTGCAGGCCTGCACGCCGGAGTAGTCGAACTCGGCGGCCTGGCCGATCACGATCGGGCCCGAGCCGATCAGGAGGATCTTCTCGATGTCGGTGCGCTTAGGCATGGGCGAGGTCGAGGAAGGAGTCGAAGAGGTGGCGGGCGTCGTGCGGCCCGGGGCCGGCCTCCGGGTGGTACTGGACCGTCGCCGCGTCGACGTCCTTGAGCACCAGGCCCTCGACCGTGCGGTCGTAGAGGTTGAGGTGGGAGAGCTCGGCGACGCCGAAGTCGGTCTCCCAGCGGACCGGCTCGTCGCTCTCGATGCGGGGCTCGCCGCCTGGCCCCTGGACTGCGAAGCCGTGGTTTTGCGAGGTGATGTCGATCCGACCCGTGGCCAGCTCCTTGACCGGATGGTTGGCGCCGCGGTGGCCGAAGGGCAGCTTGAAGGTCTCGAGGCCGACCGCCCGGCAGAGCAGCTGGTGGCCGAGGCAGATGCCGAAGAGGGGGCGCACGCCGACCAGGTCGCGGACGGTGTCGACGACGTAGCTGAGCGCCGCCGGGTCGCCCGGGCCGTTGGCGAGGAAGACGAGGTCGGGCTCCTCGGCGAGGACCTCCTGCGCCGAGGCGGTGCAGGGCAGCAGCGTCACCCCGCAGCCGCGCTCGCGCAGCTGGCGGACGATGTTGAGCTTGACCCCGGTGTCGATGCCGACCACGTGCGCGCCGCTGCCCTCGAAGCGGACCGGCTCGGGCGGGGTCACCGTGCGGGCGAGGTCGGCCCCGTCCATCGAGGGCTCGGCGGCGACGCGCTCGCGCGCCTCGGCCTCGGGCGTGCCGGCCGGGAAGATGCCGCCGCGCATCGCGCCGCGGTCGCGGATGTGGCGGACGACGGCGCGGGTGTCGACGCCGCCGATCGCCGCAACGCCGCAATCGGCCAGCCAGTCGAGCCAGCCGCCCTCCGCCGTGGCGACGTCCTCGCCGTTCTTCGCCTCGCGCATGACCACGCCGCGGGCGTGGATGCGGTCGGACTCCATCGCCGCCGCCGAGACGCCGTAGTTGCCGATCAGCGGGTAGGTGAAGACGATGATCTGACCCGCGTAGGAGGGGTCGGTGACCGACTCCTGATAGCCGGTCATCGCGGTGTTGAAGACGACCTCGCCGGTGACCGCTTCGGGATGGGCACAGGGCACGCCGTCGAAGCGCGCCCCGTCCTCGAGCAGCAGGAAGCCGTTCATACGCTCCGCTGTTCCTTATCTCGAAATGGCAGCGAAAAGGAACAGCGGAGCGGGTGGTTCATGCCGCAACTCCCAGACTGAAGCTGCGCAGGCGGTAGGCGACCTGGCCGCCGGCGAGGGTCATCAGGACGCGACCGGTCAGCTTGCGACCGGCGCACCAGGAGTTCGAGGAGCGGCTCTCGTAGCCGTCCTCGCCGACCGTCCACTCGGCGGTCAGGTCGCAAAGAGCGATGTTGGCCTCGCTGCCGACGCTCAGCGTCGGACGGGCGACGCCGAAGGGCTCGGCCCCGCCGGCCAGCCGTTCGACCAGCAGGCCGAGGTCGAGCACGCTGGCGATGACCAGGTCGGTGTGAAGCGCCGCGAAGGCCGTCTCCAGGCCGGTCACGCCCATCGCCGCCGCCTCGAAGGGGACTTCCTTTTCCTCCGGAGCGTGGGGAGCGTGGTCGGTGGCGACGCAATCGATCGTGCCGTCGCGCAGCCCCTCGATCAGGGCCTGGCGGTCGGCCTCGCCGCGCAGCGGCGGGTTCATCTTGAAGCGCTGCGGGTCGAGACTGCGCACCGCCTCGTCGGTGAGGCAGAGGTGGTGGGGCGAGGCCTCGCAGCTGATCTTCACACCTGCGGCCTTGGCCGCGCGGACGGCATCGACCGACTCGGCGGCGGAGAGGTGCTGGACGTGGATGCGGCCGCCCTCGAAGCCGGCCAGCGCCGTATCGCGGGCGATCATGGTCGACTCCGAGATCGAGGGAATGCCCTCGAGGCCAAGCGCCGCCGAGACCGGCCCCTCGTGCATGACGCCGGCGCCGGAGAGCTCCGGGTCCTCCTCGTGCAGGGCGATCGTGCCGCCGCAGAGGCGCTGGTACTGCAGCGCCCGCCGCATCACCCGGGCGCTGCGGATCGGCAGGCCGTCGTCGCTGAAGCCGAAGGCGCCCGCGTCGCGCAGCGAGGCCATCTCTGTCAGCTCCTCCCCCTCCATGCCACGGGTGACGGTGGCGAGGAAGCCGGTGCGAACCGAGGCGGCGGCGCAGGCGTCGGAACGCAGCGCCTCGATGTCGGCCGGGGTCGAGACCGGCGGCTCGGTGTTGGCCATCGCGAGGATGCCGCAGTAGCCGCCGGCCGCGGCGGAGCGCGTTCCGGTCTCGATGTCCTCCTTATGCTCCTGGCCGGGTGTGCGCAGGTGGACGTGGGGGTCGAAGAAGGCGGGAAAGGCGTGCAGGCCCGCCGCATCGACCTCCTCGAGGCCCTCGGCGTCAGCGCCACTCGGCTCGGCTAGCTCGGTGATCACGCCGTCGCGGATCACCACGTCGTGCTCGGCGTCGATCCCGGCGACCGGATCGAGCACGCGGGCGCCGCGCAAGACCAGGTCCGCGCTCTCCCCCGAGCGCATCTCCAAGCGAGCCGCGCTCACAATCCCTTCCGCTGTTCGATATCGGGACATATCAGGGCGAAAGCACAGCGGAGCGGAATCATGCGGGCTGCCCAATCGGAGTTGCCTTGGCTGCGCCGTTGCCGGCGGCCGGTGCCGGCTCTTCGTCTCCCGCCGCCAGTAGCTCGTAGAGGATCGCCATCCGCACGACCAGGCCGGAGGCGACCTGCTCGGCGATCAGCGACTGCGGCGAGTCGATCACCTCGCCGGAGAGCTCGACGCCACGGTTGACCGGACCGGGGTGCATCAGCAGCTGGCGAGCGCCGAGCCGGCGCGAGTCGATCTGGAAGTGCGCGGCGTACTCGCGGATCGAAGGCACGAAGCTCTCGCTCATCCGCTCCCGCTGCAGGCGCAAGGCGTAGATCACCTCGGCCTCGCCGAGCCGCTCGAGCGAGTGGGTGACCTCGCAGCCGAGCTGCTCGAGGCCGCGCGGGATCAGCGCCGGCGGGCCGCAGACGGTCAGCTCTGCCCCCATCTCCTTGAAGGCGATCAGGTTCGAGCGGGCGACGCGGCTGTGCAGAACGTCGCCGACGATCCAGATCCGTTTCCCCTGCAGCGAGCCGAGCCGGCGGCGCAGCGTGTAGACGTCGAGCAACGCCTGGCTCGGGTGCTCATGCTTGCCGTCGCCGGCGTTGACCACCGCCGCGTCGGCCCAGCCGGCGACCAGCTGGGCTGCGCCGGCGTGAGGGTGGCGCAGCACGATCGCGGCGGGTTCGTAGGCGGAGAGGGTGGCGACGGTGTCCTTCAGCGACTCGCCCTTGTCGACCGAGGAGCCGGCTGCCTTGACCGAGACGAGGTCGGCGGAGAGCCGCTTCGCGGCCAGCTCGAAGGATGAGCTGGTGCGGGTGCTCGACTCGTAGAAGAGCGTGACCACGGTGCGGCCGCGCAGGGTCGGCACCTTCTTGATGTCGCGCCGGCCGACCTCGGCGAAGCTCTCGGCCCGGTCGAGGATCGCCTCGATCTCGGCTTTGGAGAGATCGCCGATCGAGAGCAGGTGCCTCATGCGCCCACCTCGGCCGGCCGCGCCGCGGAGATCGTCACCTCGTCGGCGCCGTCGAGCTCCTCGAGCCGCACGTTGACCCGCTCCTCACGCGCCGTCGGCAGGTTCTTGCCGACGTAGTCGGGACGGATCGGCAGCTCGCGGTGGCCGCGATCGCAGAGCACGGCAAGCTGGACTCGTTGCGGCCGGCCGTAGTCGAAGAGGGCATCGATCGCGGCCCGCGCGGTGCGGCCGGTGAAGAGCACGTCGTCGACCAGCACGACAGTGCGCCCGGCGAGGTCGAAGTCGATGTGCGAGGCGTGGACGACCGGCTGCGAGGCGGGCGACTTGGCGCCGACGTCGTCGCGATAGAAGGAGATGTCGAGATCGCCGATCGGCGCCTCTGCCCCGGTCAGCTCGGCCAGCAGGGAATGGAGACGGCGGGCAAGCAGGGCGCCGCGCGTATGAATCCCGACGATGGCCAAGCCCTCCGGCTCGGGATTCTTCTCGGCGATCTCGTGCGCGATCCGGCGCAGAGTCCGCTGCAGGTCGTCGTGCTCGAGCACGACCTTCTCGCTCACTGAACTTTCGACTTCCTTCCTGGCCTCACAGGGCCGGGTTAAAGGACGGCTACGAGGCTAGCAGCAAGTACGGCGCTAGACAGCAGCGTCAGGCTCTGGCTCGTCCTGGGGCCGTGCTCCGTTCGGGACGAGCATCGGCCCCCCTCGCTCTGGGAAGGGGATCTCTATGACGTCGAAGTCCCGTGGGGCCAGGGATGGCTCGAAGACCTCGCGGGCCTCTTCGAGGACCGTACCCACGTGGTAACGGGAGGAGATGTGGACGAGGGCGAGCATTTTTACGTGAGCCTCTCGGGCTACGACGGCGGCTTGGCCGACGGTTGAGTGGCCGGTGTCGGCCGCGCGTTGGACCTCCTCCTCGGAGAAGCTGGCGTCGTGGATCAGCAGGTCGGCGTCGGCCGCCGCCGCCACGGTCGAGTGACAGGGCGCGGTGTCGCCGGTGAGCGCGACGGTGCGGCCGGGGCGCGACTCGCCCATCACCTGCTCCGGCCGAACGGGCCCCGAATCGCCCTCGACCTCCTCGCCGCGCTGCAGGGCGGCGAAGGCCGGGCCTTCCTGGACGCCGAGCCGTTTCGCGGCCTCCGGGTCGAAGCGGCCGGGTCGGTCCTCCTCGATCAGGGCGTAGCCGTTGGCGCGCACGCTGTGCTCGACCGCGAAGGCGCGGACCTCGGCGCCGTCGTGGCGAACCGCTTCGTCGGGGTCGATTTCGACCAGGTCGAGGTCGTAGTCGGTGCGGCCGATCAGGCGGCCGAGCATCTTGAAGAGGTCGCGCAGCCCGCGCGGGCCGTAGATCGTCAGCGGCTCCTCGCGGGCGGTCAGGTCGTAGGTCTTGAGCAGCCCCGGCAGGCCGAGGATGTGGTCGGCGTGGAAGTGGGTGAGGTAGATCTCGTCGACCTGGGCGAGCCCGAGCGAGCGCTGCATCTGGCGCTGCGTGCCTTCGCCGCAGTCGAAGAGCAGGCGTTTTCCGCCGCGCGCCAGCATCACGCTCGCGGTCGAGCGCCGCGCCGAGGGCACCGACCCACCGGTGCCGAGAAAGATCGCGGAGAGATCCATTGCGGCCTGCGAGCCTACGCGACGAAGGGCATCAGCCACCCAAAGCTAGACTGGCCCTTGAGCGCCCGTAGCTCAGCTGGATAGAGCGCCGCCCTCCGGAGGCGGAGGCCACAGGTTCGAATCCTGTCGGGCGCGTCTTGACGAGCCCCGCTCAGGCGGTCTTGAACCTTGCTCGCCACTCCTCGCGATCGAACGCGGCGGGCTCGGTCTCGGCGAGGAAGCGCTCGAGGACTGCGATGAAGTGGCCCGGCTGCTCCAGCTGCGGTAGGTGGCCGGCGCCGTCGAAGATCTCCAGCCGGCTGCCGGGCAGGGCGCGGTGGGCGTCCTCGGCGTGGGCGGCGGGGATGATCGGGTCGCGGGAACCCCAGACGATCAGCACCGGGACCTCCTCGGCGAGGTAGAGGCGCTCGGAGGCCGAGACGCGCTGGCCCTCGGTGCCGACCACCCCCCGCAGGGTCGCGAGAAAGGCCTTGCGGCGGCGCGGCTCGGCGAGCGAGGCGTAGCCTCGGGCGACCTCGGCCAGGTCGTGCGCCGGCTTCACCCCAACCGTCGAGAGGCCGCGTCCGACCAGCCCGCCCAGCCGCTGCCCGATGCCTGCCGTGGCCGCGATGAAGGGGTCCGCGCCGGGCAGGGCGGCGGCGCGCAGAATCAAGCTCACCTCGGGGCCGAGCCCGCCGGAGGAGACGAGGACGAGGCGCTCGACCATCTCCGGGAAGAGGTAGGCGAACTGCATCGCGACGCCGCCGCCGAGCGAGTGGCCGACCAGCGTCGCCCGCTCGTGGCCAAGCGCGAGCAGCAGATCGCGCAGGCCGCCCGCGAGGCTGCCGAGCGAGTAGTCGCCGGGGCCGCCCGCGGAGGCGCCGTGTCCGGGCAGGTCGGGGGCGATCACCGCGTGGTGGCGCGCCAGCGGCTCGACCACGTCGCGCCAGTTCTCGCAGTTCCCGGCGATGCCGTGGACGAGCAGCAAGACCGGGCCCTCACCGCCGCCGAGATAGCCAACCTCGCGACCGTGCAATTCGGCCGTCCTGATGCCGATCTCCGTTGGACGAAACGGCGTTACGCGCTTGGCCACTCACCAAACGGTAGCTGGCGGCAAGGACCGGCCCTCGGAAGCCGGCCGATCCGCCCCCGCTTCCAATACTGTCGCGGCCGATGAGCGATGCGAAAGAGACTCGCCCGCCGCGCGGAGCGCTGATCGTAATCGCGATCGGGCTCGTCGCCTGTGTCTCCGCCGCCCTGCTTACGACCGACCAGGCCAGCGGCGAAGCGGCCGATCTCGAATGGGTGCAGAAGGTGCCGATGGCAGACTCCCGGCCGGCGCCGCTGCCCGGAGGGAGCGCGATGCAGCTGGTCGACGGATCGATCCGTACGACCGGGCTCAACGTCAGCGGCTACTCGCTCTTCCGCGTCTCCTCGCGGCTGCGGATCGACACCGGCGCCCCGATCGGCGGCGGCCGCATCTTCTGCTCGGTCGCCGGCGCGGGCCGGGCCGAAATCGCCCAGAGCGCCGGTGGCCTGCGCGCCACCTACCCGCGTTCCAGCGCCGGGCTCTTCAACCAGGAAGTCCCGGAAGTGATCCTGCTGGACTTCAGCTCGCACGGAACCGAACTCGCCGTGCTCGAACTGGACGGCCTGCCGCCCCACTTCAGCACCGAGAAAGGGGTCAAGGTCGAATGGCCGGAATACCAGCCCGGCGTCGAGCACATCGAATACTTCCTTCCGGCCGGCAAGCCGAAGCAGGACCTGCTCTTGCCCTTCGACACGGTCTGGCGGACGACGTCGGTTCCCGGCGCCAAGGCCGCCTGCACGCTCACCACGAGTGCCGGTAAGGCGACCGTCCGCACCGGGCTGATGCTGAAGAAGGTGCCGCCGCCGATCGACGAAGAAGCCGAAGAAGAAAGCCGCGAACGGGCCGAAGAAGAAGCGGAAGAAAAGGAAGGCTGACCCTCAGCCGACGGGCGGGGCCACCAGCAGCTCGGGACCTTCCTCGCTGCCTTTGCCGACCTTGTTCAGCTTCGGGTTGGCGGGGGCGCTGTCCATTCGGTTCGCCGGTAGCGGCGCGCACATCGCCACCGCGTCCTCCAGCTCCAGATCGGGCCGCAGCCAGGCCGCTTCGGCCTCCGGCCCCGGCAGGATCGCCGGCATCCGGTCGTGGACCTTGGCGACCAGCTCGTTCGGCGTCGTGGTGACGATCGTGCAGCTGTAGAGCCAGCCGTCGTCGAAGCCGCGGTCCTCGGGGTCCTCCCACTCCTTGCGGGTGCAGATGCCGGCGAAGGCAAATGGCTCGCCGCCGTCGACGGTGAAGCGCCATGGCTGGCGCGGCTGCTTGGGGTCCTCGGCCACCATCCACTCGTAGAAGCCGTCGGCGACGATCAGGCAGCGGTGGCGGAACTTGCCGACCAGTGGAGAGTAAGCGCGGCTGGAAGTGAGGTTCTCGGCCTTGGCGTTGATCATCCGGTAGCCGACCTTGAGGTCCTTGGCCCAGCGCGGCACCAGGCCCCAGCGCATCAACCGCGCCTCGCGCTCGCCCCGCGCCGCCTCCTCGGGGTCGGGAGAGGCGCGCACGGTCAGCACCTCCTGGGTCGGGGCGACGTTGAAGCGCCCCAGCGCCGACTCGACCCTCTTTGCCCGCTCCTTCGAGGGCGGCGGCGCCTCGCCGGCGGCGTTCCGCTCCAGTGCCTTCTCCAGCTCGACCTGAAACCGATCGGCGATGGTCTTCGAGTTCTTGGCCGTGACCGTGAAACGCCCGCACATGGCTAGGCGGAGACCTTTGCCGGCCGGGCCAGCAGGTTGGCCCGGTACCAGTCGAGGGTGTGACGCAGGCCCTCGGCGAGTTCGACCTGGGGGCGCCAGCCGGTCAGCTCGCGCAGCTTGGTCGAGTCGACGTACTGGCGGTCGATCTCGCCGTCGGGCGTGCCCGTACCGAGGTATTCGGGCTCGATGTCAGTTCCGTCAGCGATCAGGTCGACCACTTCGCGCACCGAATGCGGCTGCTCGCCGCCGGCGTTGAAAGCCTCTCCCCTCGCGCCCTCGCCGTTAAGTGACTCGGCGATCGCGAGATAGGCCGAAACGGCGTCGTCGACGTGGAGGAAGTCGCGCTCGGGGCTTCCGTCCGAACGGATCTGCGGCGGACGCCCTTCAAGCACCGCGATCGTCGCCTCGGGAATCAGCCGCGAGAAGTTGAGATCGCCGCCGCCGTAGATGTTGGCGAAGCGGGTGACCGCGAGTGGCACGCCATAGGCGCGCGCGTAGCTGCGGGCGATGATGTCCGCGGCGGCCTTGCTCGCGTCGTACGGATAGGCGGCGCGCAAGGGGAAATCCTCGCGGTATGGCAGCTCCGGACTGGCGCCGTATGCCTTGTCCGAAGAAGCGAAGACGACGCGCGCGACGTCGTGCTCACGACAGGCCTCGAAGACGTTCCAGGCGCCCGCGCACGTTGACCTCGAAGGTCTCAACCGGTGACTCACGGGCGACCCCGACGATCGTCTGCGCCGCCAGGTGGAAGACCGAGTCGCAACCGGCGACCGCCGCCGAGACGGCCTCGGCGTCGCGCAGGTCTCCCTCGGCGAGCTCGACCTCGCCGCGCAGCCCGAACAGGTCAAGCGCAGAGAGCCGCGGCCCGCCAAGGTCCGCCAATGCGCGGATCGGGTCGATCGAGCACGCGTACGACATCGCCCCGCTCCAAGCAGGGCCCGCGCCAAATGCGAGGCGACGAAGCCGTGAGCACCAGTAACCAGAGACAGTCACCGCCCCCACCCCTCCATCGCTGACTGTGACTTTGACCCCACTATGGCGTGGTCAACTCCACAGTCAGCGAGTGTTGGCCAGGGGGGGCTTGGTTGCAGAGGTCGTTGAGGAGGATGGCGTCCTTGTAGGTGTCCATGCAGTCCCAGAAGCCCTCGTGGCGGTAGGCGTTGAGCTGGCCGTCACGCAGCCAGCCGTTGCAACGGCTCGCGCTCGAGCACGCTGTCCTCGTCGAGGTACGCAAGTGCCCCCGGCTCGAAGCAGAAGAACCCGCCGTTGATCCAGTGCTCGCTGCGCGGCTTCTCGACAAAGCCCTCGACCTTGTCGTCGTCGCCGATTTCCGCCACGCCCCACTGCAGGTGAGGGCGGACGACCGTCACCGTCGCCAGGGCGCCGTGTCTTCGATGGAAGTCGAGCTGGGCATCGAGGTCGATGTCGGCGACTCCGTCGGCGTAGGTGGCGCAGAAGGTCTCGCCATCGAGCCGCTCGCTGAGGCGCGCGATCCGCCCGCCGGTGGGGGTATCGAGCCCGGTGTCAATGCACTCGATCTCGATCTCGCCCGGCCAGCCCTCCCCCACGACGAACTCCTCGACCATCTCCCCCAGGTAGCCGGTGGCAAGCAGGAAGCGCTTGAAGCCCTGCGCCGCATAGATCCCGATCACGTGCCAGAGGATCGGCCGGCCGCCGATCTCGACCAGCGCCTTCGGCACGCTCTCCGTCCGCTCCCGAAGACGGGTCCCGCGCCCCCCGCAGAGGATCGCGACCGCGGGCTCAACCACCAGCCACAGCCGGCAGGATCGTCACCTCGGCGCCGTCGTCGATCAGCGGTCTCCAGCCCCTCCTGGAAGCGAATGTCCTCACCACTGACGTAGACGTTGACGAACCGCCGCAGATCGCCGTCCTGGGTGATCCGCTCGCGCAGGTGTCGTGAGCCTCGAAGACGGCGTCGAGCACCTCGCCGACGGTGGAGCCGGCCACCTCGAGCTCGGCCTCGCCCCCGGTCGCGGCGCGCAGCTGGGTCGGGATCTTCACGGTGACTGACATCAGACGGTTACCTCCTGGCGGAACTCGGACTCGAAGCTGTCGAGGTCGGGGTCGATCTCGTGCATGCGGAACCTATCGCGGGTAGCGTCGAGCGTCTTCAGCCCCTCGCCGGTGATGTAGACGACGACGCGCTCGCCGGCGCCGATCTCGCCGCGCTCGGCCAGCTTCTTCAGGACGCCGATCGTGACGCCGCCGGCGGTCTCGGTGAAGATGCCGGTCGTCTCGGCCAGCAGGCTGATCCCGTCGCGGATCTCGTCGTCGTTGACCGAGTCGATCCCGCCCTTGGTGCGCCGCGCCTGCTCGACCGCGTAGGGCCCGTCGGCGGGGTCGCCGATCGCGAGGCTCTTGGCGATCGTCTCCGGGCGCTGCGGCTTGCAGACGTCCCAGCCTTCGGCGAAGGCGGTGGCGACGGGGCTGCAGCCCTCGGCCTGGGCGCCGTTGAAGACCGGCTGCTAGCCCTCGACCAGGCCGATGTCGAGCCACTCCTGGAAGCCGCGGCCGACCTTGGTGAAGAGCGAGCCCGAGGCGATCGGGCAGACGACCCGGTCGGGCAGCTCCCAGCCGAGCTGCTCGGCCGTCTCGTAGGCGAGCGTCTTGGAGCCCTCGGCGTAGTAGGGGCGCAGGTTGACGTTGACGAAGGCCCAGGGCCGCGTTTCGGCGAGCTGGGTGCAGAGCCGGTTGACGTCGTCGTAGTTGCCGCGCACGCCGACCAGGTTGGTGCCGTAGATGCCGGTGGCGAGCAGCTTCTGCTCCTCGAGGTTGGCCGGGACGAAGACGTAGGACTTGAGCCCGGCCGCGGCGGCGTGGGCGGCGACGGCGTTGGCGAGGTTGCCGGTCGAGGCGCAGGCGACGGTGTCGAAGCCGAGCTCCTGCGCCTTGGCGACGGCGACGGCGACGACCCGGTCCTTGAAGGAGTGGGTCGGGTTGGCGGCGTCGTTCTTGATCCAGAGCTCGGCGTCGAGCCCGAGCCGCTCGGCGAGCCGGTCGGCGCGCAGCAGCGGCGTCAGGCCCGGCTCGAGCGGGTCGCCGGGGCGCCCCTCGAAGGGCAGGAAGTCCGGGTAGCGCCAGATTCCCTGCGAGCCGGCCTGGATCTTGCGCTTGGTCTCCGGCCGGGTCGAGCGCCGAGTAGTCGTAGGCGACTTCCAGCGGCCCGAAGCAGTTCTCGCAGGCGAAGTGCGCGCCGAGGTCGTAGGTCGCCCCGCACTCCTTGCACTTCAGATTCTCGATTGCCATCCGATCTTCCCTCTCGTTGCCTTACCGCCAACAAAAAAACCTCCGCCTTTTGTGGGGCAGAGGTCCGATCGGACGTCTCCCCACATCTTCCAGGTCGCTGCGACCTGCTGGAGTTGGCACCTCCCCCGAACCTGATGGTCCGAGGTGGTTGCCGGGGTTTCAACGGGCCAGTCCCTCCACCCCTCTAGATGTGGCGCTTATGTTGGCATGAACCTTACCAGGCGAAATCTCACCCAGCCGGCCAAGCTGCGCGATCGACGGCTAACCTTGTGCCGGCCATGCCCGACGAGACGATGAGCGGAACGATGCCGAACCTTCCGAAGCCGAGGCTGCGGCGCGTCAGCCGGCGCGACGAGCTCATCTCCGCGGCAGCCCAGGCTGAGCCGCAGAGCGCCGACGCGTCGAGCAGATCGACGCCTCCGGCCTGCGCTGGGTCAACATCGAGCGGCCCGGGCGCGCTCGAGCGCGACCTGGCTGGAGGAGAACTTCGACTTCCACGCCCTCGACCTCGAGGACGTGCTCTCGCGCAACCAGCGGCCGAAGATCGACGTCTACGACGACTACCTCTTCATCGTCCTGCACTTCCCCGTCTTCGACCCGGCCGCCGGGCGGCTGGGCACCGGCGAGCTCGACCTCTTCGTCGGCCCGGGCTACGTGGTCACGATCCCCAACCAGCCGCTGCAGCCGGTCGAGTACCTCTTCGAGCGCTGCCGGGCCAAGGAGGAGCTGCGCGAGCAGCTCTTCTCGCGCGGCTCGGGCTACCTGCTCTACCGGCTCGTCGACGACAGCTTCGACTACTGCTTCCCGATGCTGCGCAAGATCGGCAACAAGCTCGACGCGCTCGAGGACGACATCTTCGAGGGCCGCTCGGAGGAGGTCGTGCGCGACATCTCCAACGTCAAGCAGGAGATCATCAACTTCCGCAAGGTGATCCGGCCGCAGCGGCCGGTGCTGCGCGACCTCGAGCAGGTCAAGCAGCGCTACCTGGCCACCGACCTCGACCTGGAGATCTACTTCGACGACATCGTCGACGCTCACGAGCGGATCTGGGACATGCTCGAGAACTACAAGGAGGTGGTCGAGGCGCTGGCCGAGACCAACGAGTCGGTGATCTCCCACCGCGTCAACGACATCCTCCGGGTGCTCACCTCGATCAGCGTCATCGTCCTGCCGCTGACCCTGATCGCGAGCATCTGGGGGATGAACGTCGGGGTGCCCGGCGAGGGAGCATCGACCGGCCTTCTGGGTCATCGTCGGCGTGATGGTCGCGATGCTGGTCGGCATGGTCGCCTACTTCCGCAGCGCGGCTGGCTCTGACCCGTCGCGAGCGCATAGGATCGAGTCGCCCGTGGCCAACTTTCCGCATCTGGGCGCCCTGGCGCCTCGCCTACGTGAAGGACGCGTCGAAGGACATCGAGGAGGAGTGCATCTTCTGCGCCAAGCCGGCGGCGGGGACGACGAGGCGAACCTGATCGTCCACCGCGGCGAGCGCTGCTTCGTGATCCTCAACCTCTTCCCGTACACGAACGGGCACCTGATGGTGGCTCCCTACGAGCACGTCGGCCGGATCCAGGAGCTGCCGGCGCGAGACCGTCGCCGAGATGATGGCCCTCGCGCAGCGCGGCGATGAGCCGGCCTCGAGGACGTCTACGACCCGCACGGCTACAACGTCGGCTTCAACCAGGGCCGGGTCGCCGGCGCCGGGGTCGAGCACCACATCCACATGCACGTCGTTCCGCGCTGGGGCGGCGACACCAACTTCATGCCGGTGATCGCCGACACCAGGTGATGCCGCAGACGCTCGAGCAGAGCTACGAGGCGCTGAAGGGGGCGTTTTGAGCGAGCAACCGATCCTGGCGCCCGCCCGGCATCTTCAAGGCCTACGACATCCGCGGCCTCTACGGCGCCGAGATGGACGAGACGACCGCGCACGCGATCGGCCGCGCCTTCGCCCGCGTGCTGGCGCGCCTGCGCGGCAAGCAGCCGGCCGAGCTGCGCGTCGGCCTCGGCCGCGACATGCGCCTGACCGCGCCGGCGATGGCGGCGGAGCTGCGCGACGGCCTGATCGTCGAGGGCGCGACGGTGCTCGACGCCGGCATGGTCGCGCACCGAGATGCTCTACTTCCTGGTCGGCTCGCGCGAGCTCGACGGCGGCGCGATGGTCACCGCCTCGCACAACCCCAAGGCCTACACCGGGGTCAAGCTGGTCCGCGAGGGCGCCCTGGCGCTCTCCGGCGACGCCGGCATCGGCGACGTCCGGCGCGAGATCGAGGCCGGCCTCGGCCACGCCCCGGGCGGCGGCTCCCTCGAGGAGGTCGACGTCTGGGACGACGTACCGAGCCGCACGCGCTCTCCTTCATCGACCCGGCCAAGGTGGCGCCGATGAAGGTGGTCGTCGACGGGGGCAACGGGATGGCCGGCCCGATGGTCGGCCCGATCCTGGCCGAGCTCGGCCTCGATCTGGAGGAGATGTACTTCGAGCCCGACGGCGAGTTCCCCGACCACGAGCCGAACCCGCTGCTGCCCGAGAACCGCGAGATCATCATCGAGCGCGTGCGCGGCCAGCGGCGCCGACCTCGGCATCGCCTGGGACGGCGACGCCGACCGCTGCTTCTTCATCGACGGCGACGGCGAGTTCTGCGACGGCGACTTCATCTGCGCCCTGCTCGCGCGGGCGGCGCTGGCGAAGGAGCCCCGGCGCGACGATCCTCTACGACCCGCGCTCCAGCCGCGCCGTGCCCGACCTGGTCGCCGCCGACGGCGGCCGCTCCGACCTCTCCCGCGTCGGCCACGCCTTCTTCAAGACGCGCATGCGCGAGGAGGGCGCGGCCTTCGGCGGCGAGGTCTCCGGCCACTACTACTTCCGCGACTTCTGGTGCGCCGACTCGGGCACGATCCCGGCGCTGCTGATGCTCGAGCTGCTCTCGGTAGAGGGCCGCTCGCTGGCCGAGCTGATGGCCGAGTTCCGCTCGCGCTACTTCATCTCCGGCGAGATCAACTCCGAGGTCGCCGACCAGGAGGCGAAGATGGCCGAGATCGCCGAGCGCTACGCCGACGGCGAGCAGACGACCCTCGACGGCATCTCGGTCGACTATCCCGGACTGGCACTTCAACGTCCGGCCCTCCAACACCGAGCCGCTGCTGCGCCTCAACCTCGAGTCGCTGGTCTCGCGCGAGGACATGGAGGCCAGGCGCGACGAGGTGCTCGGGCTGATCCGCGGCGTGACGCTGACCCCCGAGCAGGCGCTCGAGCAGGCGGCGCTGGCCGGCATCCACTGCCTGCGCATCCCGACCCCCTTCGCGGTCGGGCGGGTCAACTGCTACCTGATCGAGGACGAGCCGCTGACCCTGGTCGACACCGGCCCCAACTCGGGCAAGGCGCTCGACGAGCTCGCAGCGCCAGCTCGCGGAGCGCGGTCACTCGATCGAGGACCTCGAGCTGCGTCGATCATCACCCACCAGCACATCGACCACCTCGGCCTGGTCGAGATCGTCGTCGAGCGCTCGGGCGCCGAGGTCGCCGCGCTCGGGCTCGCCGCCGAGCGCCTCGCCAACTTCGGCGAGGACGCCGAGCGCGAGGACGCGTTCGCGGTCGAGCTGATGCTGCGCAACGGCATCCCCGAGGAGGTGGCGCGCGGCGCTGCAGCAGCGTCTCGCGCAGCTTCCGCGGCTGGGGCTCGAACGCCGAGGTGACGCACGCCGCTCGCACGACGGCCAGTCGCTGCCCTTCCGCGACCGCACGCTGCAGGCGCTCCACCGCCCCGGCCACAGCCCCTCCGACACGGTCTTCTGGGACGAGGAGCGCAGGATCCTGATCGCCGCCGACCACCTGATCGCGCACATCTCCTCCAACCCGCTGATCTCGCGCCCGCTCGACGGCTCCGAGCGAGCGCCCCCAGGCGCTCGTCACCTACATCGAGTCGATGCGGAAGACGCGCGAGATGCCGGCCGAGATCGTCCTCTCCGGCCACGGCGAGCCGATCACCGACCACGTCGCCCTGATCGACGAGCGCATCGCCAAGCACGAGCGCCGCAAGGAGAAGATCTACGAGCTGATCGCCGAGCAGCCGCGCACCGGCTACGAGATCGCCCAGGCGATCTGGGGCAACGTCGCCGTCACCCAGGCCTTCCTCACCCTCTCCGAGGTGATCGGCCACGCCGACCTGCTGGTCAACGAGGGCACGGCGTGCGCGAAGCGATCGACGACGGGGAGGTGGTCCGGCTATGAGGCGACCGGGTAGCGCAGCGCCGGCTCGCGCCAAGAAGCGGATGCTGATCATCGTCAACCCGTACGCGACGACGGTCTCGGATCGGCTGAAGAACCTCGTCGTCTACGCGCTGCAGGGGCGCTACGAGGTCGAGACGGTCGACACCGAGGCGCAGAACCATGCGACCGAGATCGGGCGCGAGGTGCGCGACCACGGCTACGACATCGTCGTCGCCTTCGGCGGCGACGGGACGCTGAACGAGGTCGCCAACGGGCTGGCCGGGACCGACGTGCCGGTCTCGGTCCTGCCCGGCGGCTCGACCAACGTCGTCTGCCGCACCCTCGGCATCCCCAACGACGTCGTCGACGCGACCGAGCACCTGCTCGCCCTCGCCGACGACTGGCAGCCGCGGCAGATCGACCTCGGCCGGTCGACGACCGCCACTTCGTCTTCTCCTGCGGGGTCGGGCATCGACGCCACCGTGGTCAAGCGGGTCGACGCGCACCCGCGAGCTGAAGTCCCGCGGCCGGCCCCTACTACTACACCTGGGCGGCGGTCTCGGCCTTCTACCGCGCCTACCTGCGCAACCCGGTGCGGCTGCGGGTCGAGGTCGCACCGGCGAGAGCGCCGAGGGCGTCACCGCGCTGGCCCAGAACTCCGATCCCTTCACCTACTTCGCCAGCCGCCCGGTGCGCGTCTGCGAGGGCGTCGCGATCGACGACGGCACGCTCGCCGCTCGGCGTGCTCAAGCGCGCCGCGCAGCGCGACATGCCGACCCTGATCGCCCGCCTCTTCAGCGAGAAGCGGCCCCGCCGCCAGGCACCGCCAGATCGAGCACTTCGACGAGCGTCACCGAGGCGACGGTCCGCTCGATCTCCGAGACCAAGGACGGGGTCGCCCGGCCCTTCCCGGTCCAGGTCGACGGCGACTACATCGGCGAGAAGACGGCATCGACCCTGCGCGTCGAGCCCGGCGCGCTCACCATCGTCGCCTGAAGCTCTCTATAAGCGCACCAGGTTTCCCGGCCCCGATCCCGCAGCGACAGCGAGCGCCGATAGCTCGAGGACCGACAGGCGACCTTCCCCGAGGGCCTCGAGGAACGTCTCGATCGGCCAAGCGTCGATCCCATCCTCCGTCCTCGTCGGCCGATCGCCACGATGGATCAGGATCCGTCGCCGCAGCCCGGGCAGCTCTCCGATTGCCCGCAGGCCGGCCATGTCCCCTGGATGAATCCGGCGCGCGGCCTTAACCTCGAGGGCGCACGAGCTGCGAGCCGCGGCGCAGCACGAGATCGACCTCGAGCCGCTTGGACTCCGCGGGCGCCCAGTAGGCGATCTCGTCGGCGATCTCGCGCTCCTCCATGTAGGTGCGGAGCAAGCGTCGTGGACCCAGCCCTCGAGCAGCAGAGCCCAGCCTCCTCCGGCGCGACCGAGCCATGCACGTCCCTTCGCCGCGCCGTGACGACCCCCGGGTCCATCCAGTAGAGCTTCGGGGTGCTTGCGCTCGCGCACGCGCAGGCGCGCCTCGTAGGCCGGTAGACGCCGGGCGAGGAGCGTGTCCTCGAGCACTCTCCAGATACCCCTCGACGGTGGTCCGCGCGACGCCGGCGTCGCGGGCGATGCCCGGCGACGTTGAGGAGCTGGCCGTGGAACAGCCCGGCAACGGGCAGGAACCGTGCGAAGCCCGGACAGGTTGCGCACCAGCGCCTCGCCCTTCGATCTCCTCGCGCAAGTAGAGCTGGACGTAGGCACGCAGGGTCTCGCGCGGCGAGTCGGAGCCGAGCACCAGCGGGCAGCGCGCCGATCTCCAGGGTGCGCTCGAGGTCGAAGTCCCCGCCCAGCTCCTCGGGGGTCAGGGGGAACATTTCCCGCCACAGGGCGCGGCCCCCGAGCAAGTTGACCCCGGCGGCGCGAAGCTTGCGAGCGCTCGATCCGAGCAGCGCGAAGCGCAGCCCGCGCTCCTCGATGAATCGGTGGACCTCGTTCAGCAGGCCGGGCAGGCGTTGGACCTCGTCGAGGACGACCCAGCTTCCCGGGTCGAGGCGGCGGAGCTCGCCGGCGAACGGCCCGGGGTCGGCCAGCAGGCCCTGGTAGAGCCCCTCGTCGAGCAGGTCGAATCGGTGTGCGTCCGGAAGCTGCTCCCGGATCCAGGTGCTCTTGCCAACCCCGCGCAATCCGAACAGAAAGAAGCTGTCCTGGGGCAGGCGGTAGATGCGCGGCAGGGCTCGCAATGACATATAGCCGTCATTTTACACCGTAAAACAACGACTTCTAGTATTTCAATTAACGGGGGAATACCCGAAAGCTCAGGCGGCCGGCGTTATCCGGTAGGCGTCGAAGACGCCCTCGACGTTGCGCAGGCGGGCGATGCACTGCTTGCAGCTGCTCGGTGTCGCCGACCTCGACCACGAAGCGGTTTTTCACCATCGGGTGGTTGGTCGTGCAGCTGGCGCCGAGGATGTTGATCCCCGCCTCCGAGAAGGTGCGCGAGAGGTCCTCGAGCAGGCGGGTGCGATCGTAGGCGTCGATCTGCAGCTCGACCCGGTAGGAGGACTCGTTGTCGCCGTCCCAGCTCGACGTCGACGAACCGTTCCGGCGCCCGCTTCAGCGCCTTCATGTTCTTGCAGTCGTTGCGGTGGATCGTGATCCCGCGGCCGAGCGAGACGTAGCCGGCGATCTCGTCGCCGGGCACCGGCCGGCAGCACTTGGCGAGCCGCACGGCGACGTTGCGTCGGCGCCCTTGACCTGATCCCGTAGTTGGAGGCGTCCTTGGTGCGTCGCGCCTTGTCCTCGCGGTGGCCGCCGGCGAGGCCCAGCGGGTCGGTCCTCCTCGACCGCCTCGCCCGCCTTGAGCCGCTGCATCAGCTTGTTGGCGACCGCCTTGGTCGAGACCTTGCCCTGGCCGAGGGCGATGTAGAAGTCGGTCGCCTTGCGGAAGCCCATCTCGCGGATCACGTCGACGAGCAGCGGCGAGGCGGCGACCTTCTGCATCGGCAGGCCGTGCTTGCGCAGCGCCTCCTCGAGGCCGTCGCGGCCCTTGCGCTCGGCGTCCTCGCGGCTCTCCTCCTTGAAGAAGGCGCGGATCTTGTTGCGGGCGCGGCTGGTCCGCACCAGCTTCAGCCAGTCGCGCGAGGGCCCGCGCTTCTGCTTCGCGGTCAGCACCTCGACGATGTCGCCGGAGCGCAGCTGGTAGTGCAGCGGCACGATCGAGCCGTTGACCTTGGCGCCGACGCAGGCGTGGCCGACGTCGGTGTGGACCGCGTAGGCGAAGTCGAGCGGGGTCGAGCCCGGCCGAGAGGTTCTTCACCTCGCCCTTCGGCGTGAAGACGAAGACCTCGTCCTCGAAGAGGTCGACCTTGAGCGACTCGAGGAACTCGGCCGGGTCCTGGTCGCCCTCGGCCTCGACCAGCTGGCGCAGCCAGGTCATCTTCTCCCGCCGCGGGTCGCGTCGACGCCGCCCTCCTTGTAGGCGACGTGGGCGGCGATCCCGTACTCGGCGAGGCTCGTGCATCTCCTCGGTGCGGATCTGGATCTCCAGCGGCTTGCCCTCGGGCCCGATCACCGTCGTGTGCAGCGCCTGGTACATGTTCGCCTTCGGCATCGCGACGAAGTCCTTGAAGCGGCCGGGCAGCGGCTTCCAGAGCGAGTGGATGACGCCGATCGCGCCGTAGCAGTCCTTGACCGAGCCGACGATCACCCGCATCGCGGTCAGGTCGAAGATCTCGTTGAACTCGCGGCCCTTCTTGGTCATCTTCGTGTAGATCGAGTAGAAGTGCTTGGCGCGGCCGGAGATCTCGGCCTCGATCCCGACCTGGCGCAGCTCGCCGGAGAGGAACTCGCCGGCCTCCTCGACGTAGATCTCGCGCTCGTCGCGCTGCTGGGCGACCAGCTGCTTGATCTCCGCGTACTTGCGCGGGTGCAGGGTGGCGAAGGCGAGGTCCTCGAGCTCCCACTTGATCGCGTGGATCCCCAGCCGGTGGGCCAGCGGCGCGTAGATCTCCAGCGTCTCGCGCGCCTTCGCCAGCTGCTTCTGCTTCGGCAGCGCGCCGAGCGTGCGCATGTTGTGGAGACGGTCGGCCAGCTTGATCAGGATCACCCTGACGTCGGTGGCCATCGCCACCATCATCTTCCGGTAGTTCTCGGCCTGGCGCTCGTCGCGGCTCTCGAAGGTGATCCCGGTCAGCTTGGTGACGCCGTCGACCAGCTGGGCGATCTCCTCGCCGAACTCGGCCCTGATCTCCTCGAGGCTGGCGCTGGTGTCCTCGACCGTGTCGTGCAGCAGCGCCGCGCAGAGCGTCTCGGTGTCGAGCCGCATCCCGGCGCAGATCTGCGCCACCCCGACCGGGTGGGTGATGAACTCGTCGCCGGAGCGGCGCAGCTGGTCGGCGTGGCGGTCGCAGGCGAAGTCGAAGGCGCGGGTCACCGCGGCGCGGTCGACCGCGGCCACGGCGACGACGGCGGCGGCGCCGTTGCCGTCGGCAGCGCCGCCATCGGCGCTGGGCGTCGAGTCGAACTCCTCGACAACCGAGAAGAGGTCGTTGAGGAGCCCCTGGTTCGCTACGGCTGTTTGTGTGCTTCGAGGTATTGGCGAGCCTCCTCGTGGCGGGCGCTGTAGGCGCGAAAGGCCTCCGAGCGCTCGAGATCCGTTCCCTCTGAGGATACGACCCCGACCGTCCCCGCGCCCGCGGCGGGCTCGCCGCGCACCAGGTCGAGCTCGCGGAGGACGCGAAAGCAGCGCGCCGCGGTCTCGGCGCTGCAAGGGTGTGGCCCGCTGCCCAGCAGCGCCTCGCGTAGATCGTCGCCGCTCACCTCGCCGGCCTCGCGCAGCTCGCGAAAGGCGGCGATCAGGGTGGGCCGCTGGACAAGCTGCACGGCGAGGAGGTTGAGCGAGAGGCGCCACTCCGCCTCGCCCCAGACCCGGTGCAGATAGCCACCCGACTGGGTGGCACGCGAGGCGATCCGTTCGAAAGCAGCCCCCGGAGGAGGGTCGACGAGGACGACGTGGGCGAACTCGGCTGCCAGGTCCGGTGAGCGTTCGAGCTCTGCATAGTCGGTCAGGCGCAGGCCCTCACGGGCCATGCCGGTGCGCAGCTCCGCGTCGGCGGTGAGGGCAAGGACGCTCTCGCCGCAGGAGGCCAGCTCGCCGACCACGGCGGCCGGAGCGTTGGCGCTGCTCAACACACGGCGCTCGTGCCCCCCGACATCTTCCTCACCGGCGATCGGCACCGCAGCGGGATCGCGAGCCAGCTCCGCCTCGAAGCGCTTCCACCAAGCCTCGACCTCCTCGGCGCCTCTCTCCAGGTCGCGTCGGTAGAGCTCGCGCAGGATCACCTGCGGCTCGACCGCCCCGTTCCAGCGATTCACCTCGAGCCGAACGGCGACGTCGACGGCGTCGTCCTCGCCGACGCCGAGGGAGGGACGGCCGAAGGCCACCCCAAGCGCCCGATGTGCACCGCTGTGCAGGCTGAAGCGAGCGTGCTTGCCCTCCCCCATCGTCCGCACGTCACGCACCCGAGCCGAGGGAACGAGCAGCCGCACCCCGGGATTCCCCATCCCAAAAGGCGCCAGCTGCCGCAACTCCTCAGCCAGATCCAACCCCAGCGAAGCACCACCAACAATCGCATCGATCCGCTCAGTCCGCTTCAAGTCCTCCGGGCCAAGTTCCGACGCGGCATGTGCCGCGAAAGCCTCCCGGAACGCCTCGAGACTGCTCTCCTCCAGCTCCAGCCCGGCGGCGGCACGATGCCCGCCGAAGCTCCCGAGGTGCTCCGAGCAGGCCTCGAGGCCGGCGAGCAGGTCAAAGCCGGAAATGCTGCGCCCCGATCCGCGCCCTTTCCCTTCGCCGTCAAGCGAGATCACGACGACCGGCCTGTGGTGGCGCTCCGCAAGCCGCGAAGCAACGATCCCGATCACACCCGGATGCCAACCCTGCCCGGCCACAACCAGGCCAGGTGCCTCCCGCAGGTGCTCTGGCAGTGCCCGCAATGCAGCCTCGGCCGCATTGGAGACCTCACGCTCGGTCGCCCGGCGCTCCCCATTTGCCCGGTTCAGCTCATTAGCAATCTCAGCCGCCCGCGCCTCATCCTCGGTAAGAAAGAGCTCAACCCCCGCATCAGCCCTGTACAGGCGCCCCGCAGCATTAATCCGCGGCCCCAGCCTGAAGCCAAGATCGCTCTCGTCAAGCTGGCTCAAATCGCATTTAGCCGCCGCCAGCAACGCTCGCATCCCCGGCCGCCGAGCCCGCCGCACCTCCTCCAAGCCGCGCCTGACAAGGGAGCGGTTCTCCCCCACCAGCGGAACTACATCTGCCACCGTCGCGAGAGCGACGAGGTCTAGGTCTGTGGCGGTGGTGGGGGCGTCCGGGGTGGGGTCCCCAAAACGCTCGGCAGGAGCCTCGCTGGAGTGTTTTGGGGACCCCACCCCGGACGCCTCTCGCAGCGCGCAGGCCAGCTTCCACGCAACGGCCGTCCCGCAAAGCTCAGCGAACGGGTAGCCGTCTAAAGCTGGATGGAGGATCGGACAGTCCGGCAGCTCGTCCCCCGGCTGATGGTGGTCGGTGACGATCGTCTCCACCCCCAGCTCCCGGGCCAGCTTGACCTCCGCGACTGCCGTGATCCCGCAGTCGACCGTGACGATCAGCGAGGTGCCGCGCTCCACCAGCTTGCGCACGTTGCCCTCACTCAGTCCGTACCCATCCGCCATCCGGTCCGGGATCAGCCAGTCGCAATCGGCCCCAAGCTCCCGCAGCGTTCCGACAAACAGAGTCGTCGCGCAAACCCCGTCGACGTCGAAGTCCCCGTGCACGGTGATCCGCTGTCCAGCCTCGATCGAATCTTGCAGCTGCGCGACGACCGCTGCCATCGACCGGAACTGCCCAGGCGCATGCGACTCGTCCGCGTCGAGAAACGCTCGGGCCTCTTCCGGCGTGCGGTAGCCCCGCCGCACCAACGCAATAGCCACCGGCTCGCTCACCCCAAGCTCAGCGCTAAGCACGCGCGCCTCGGCGTAAGAAAAGGGCTCAGCTTTGTACGCGTGAAGGGTCTCCGCCACGCATTGAACCTAAGCTCCGCTCCGGCGGAACGAGCCTCAGTAAACCTCGCATAGAGCCCAATCTCAGTAGGTCGGAGCGTCTTGTACTTTTTTGCGTTGTTCAGGCGCGGCCCGCAGGGCCGCGACCTCGCAAAAAAGTTAAGCGGAGGCCTACTGAGATTGGGCTCTACTCAACCGCTTGCCGCTCGGTGCGCAGCCCAACGAGGTAGACAACCCCGAGCCCAATCGCGACTCCGGGAATCGCGGTCAGCGCCGTCGCCAGGTCGGTGTCGCCGAGGCTTTTGCCGCTGGCGACCTCGACGATGGCGCCGAAGACGACCGCGCCGATCACCGCGCCGAGGAAGGCGCCGACGATCCCCTGCCAGAAGTGGTCGGGCAGGAAGACGGTGAAGTGCCAGAGGGCGATTCCCATCGTGAACCAGACGAGCAGGGCCATCTAACGGTTCCTCCCGTGCTTGCGGCGCTGCTGGCGGCGCGAGCGGCGGCGCTCCTCGCGCTCGCGCTTGGCGACTTCGGCCGGGTCGACCGGGGGCGGCTCGCCGTTGCTCGACGGTTTCCCGCCTTCGCCTTCGACCGGCGGCTCGACGGTGGCGACGGCGCCGGCCTTCGGCCGCTCCTCGCGCTGGGAGGCGATCTCCGCCTCGAGCTCGGCGTCGCTCGCCTCGCCGTCATCTTCGATCCGGGCCAGCTCCATCTCGTCGGCGAAGGCGGGGACGCTGCCGTCGATCGCGGCAATCCGCTCGCGGCGGCGGATGAAGCCCGGCTCGCGTTCCTTCCAGGCGGTCAGCACCGGCGAGGCGATGAAGATCGAGGAGTACGTTCCCGAGGCGATCCCGACCATCATCGCGAAGGCGAAGTCCTGCAGCGTGGCGCTGCCGAAGATCAGCAGCGAGACCACCGCCAGCAGGGTGGTGAAGCTGGTTGCCAGCGAACGGGTCAGCACCTCGCTCATCGAGCGGTTGACGATCTGCGAGAAAGCGGCGCGCGGCATGCGCGGCATGTTCTCGCGTATTCGGTCGAAGACGATGATCGTGTCGTAGAGCGAATAGCCGAGGATGGTGAGGAAGGCGGCGACCGTTCCGCTCGTCACTTCCCTTCCGGTCAACGAGTAGATGCCAGCCGTGATCAGGATGTCGTGGAAGAGCGCGATCAGCACCGGCACGGCGAATTTCGGATCGAAGCGGAAGGCGATGTAGGCGCAGATGATCAGCAGCGAGAAGATCAGCGCGTCGCGGGCGCTGTTGGCGACGGTGGCGCCGAAGGTCGGCCCGACGCTGGTGCTGTTGAAGCCGTTGGCCGCGATGCCGAATTCCTTTTCGAGCTTGCGCTGCAGTTCTTTGATCTGACCCGGTTCGAGCGTCTTGGACTGGATCAGGTAGGCGTTGTCGCCCAGTCCCGGGTTGCTGACCTTCTGCACCTCGCCGCCCGAGACGCCCGAGCCCTGCAGCGCTTCGCGGACCGCTTCCTCGTTGGTCTGCTTGACAAGCGCGACTTCGACCCGGGTGCCGGACTTGAAGTCGATGCCGAGGTTGAGCTGCTTCGTCGCCAGGGCGAGCGCGCCGATGATAAGGATGCAGCCGGAGAGGGTGAAGAACCAGCGGCTCGCCCCCATGAAGTCGAAGTGCCAGCGCACGCCCTGCCTGGTCGCGCCCAGCACGCTCGGCGATTGCAGCAGCCGCGAGCGGCTCATCGAGCCGAGCAGCGCCTGGGTGAAGACGACCGCGGTGAGCAGCGAGACGATCGTGCCGACGCCGAGCACGAAGGCGAAACCCTTGACCCCCGCCGTCGCCAGCACGAAGAGGACGAAGGCGGTGAGCAGGGTGACGACGTTGGCGTCGATGATCGTCGCGATTCCGCGCCGGTAGCCGGCCGCGATCGCGTTCGACATCGAGCGCCCGGCCCGGACTTCCTCCTTTATTCGCTCGAAGATGACGATGTTGGCGTCGGCGGTGACGCCGATCGTCAGGATCAGGCCGGCGATCCCGGGCAGCGTCAGCGTGATCGGGATCAGTTTGATCAGGGCGAAGAAGATCACCCCGTAGGCCCCCAGCGCCATCGTCGCGATCAGACCGAGGAAGCGGTAGAAGACGAGCAGGAAGATGATCACGAGCAGGAGCCCGATCACGCCCGCCTTGATGCCGTCGTGAAGCGCTTCGGAGCCCAGCGTCGCCGAGACCTGCGATTGGCTGATCAGGTTGAGGTTGATCGGCAGCGCCCCGCGCTGCAGGAAGCTGGCCAGTTCCTGGGCGTCTTCGATGCTGTTGAAGCCACCGGAGATCTGCGCCCCGGTGCGGCCGTCGATGCCGTCCGGGTTCTGGGCGTAGTTGATGATCGGCCGCGTCTTGACTTCGTTGTCGAGGACGACCGCGAAGTGGCCGGAAGTCGCTTCGGCTGATTCCGCGCTGCTCGGACCGATCGCCGAGGCGGCGCCGCGCTGGGCGATCTGCCGGGTTACTTCCTGGAAGGCCTGGCGGCCGCTGTCGGTGAATTTGAAGGTGACGTTGGGGGCGCCGGTTTCGTCGGTTTCCTGCTTCGGATTGGTGATTTCGGTGCCCGAGAGCGCCGGGTTGTCCTTCAGCGCGAACCAGCCCGGTTCGGCGTTTTCGAGCGTTTCGCCCTTGCTGTTTTGGGGCTTTTCGGAGACGACGATCGTCCCCTCCGGGACCTTGACCACGGTGCCGATGTCGTGCGGGCGTTTCTTGCCGTTGGGGTCGACGTAGAGGTCTTCCTTGGTGAACTCGGGCCCGTCGATCAGCTTGTGCGGTTCTTTCTTCGCGAACAGGTAGTAGGTCGTCGGCTGGCTGCAGTTTTCGCAGTCGGGTCGCGGCTTCTGTTCGGAGGCCAATTTCGCCGCGGCGTACTCGGTCGGGTAGGCGCCGGCGAAGAGCAGCTGCTGATCGGAGCGCTTGGTCGCCGTCCGGCCCGCTTCTTTCCATTCTTCGCTGGCTTCCGCGAGCGCGGCTTTCGGCGGTTCTTTGCCGGGGTGGCCGCCGATCACAAACTCGCGGCCGATCAGGTTCGGTTCCCAGTCGAACATGAAGAGGCGGGCCGGCTTGGTCGCGCACTCGGTCGCCTTGCCGACGCTGGTCGCGCCCGGGATGCCGACCTGGATCTGGTCGCTGCCCACCCGCGAGACTTCGATCTCCGAGACGCCGAGCTGGTCGCAGCCGGAGCGGATGATGTCGACCGCCCTTTCCATCGAGGTGTTGTCGATGGTCGGCTGCTGGGGGGTCGGGCGCCCCTGCAGGACGAGCTGGACGCCGCCCTTGAGGTCGAGCCCGAGCTTCGTTTCCCTCTTGGCGACGACCAGCGCCGAGACGGCGATCAGGCCGAGGACGAAGAGCAGGACGAAGACGTGTTTGCGTCGTTTGCCCATCGTCGCGTCAACCCTCTGGGGTGAGGACGATCAGCAGGCCCCCGTCGTCGTCGTAGGCGGGGAAGACGTCGGCGACGGCCTCGGCCGGGATGTCGCCCTCGGCGTTGACCGAGACCCGCTTGCCGAGCGAGCGCACCCCCCACTCCAGCGAGGTCTCGATCGGGTCGCCGTTGGCATCGGTGGCCTCCTCGCCGCCGTCGCCCGTCGCCCGCCACCGCAGGCCGAGCACTTCCTGCACCGGGCGTCCGATCACGTCCTCGTCGGTAAGCCCGGTCAACTCGAAGCTGCCGCGGCCGGCGTCGATCACGCGCGCCTTCTGGTCGCAGACGAAGAAGGCCGCGTTGGGCGCCGGGTAGTAGTCGTCGAGCAGCTCGAAGACGAATCCGAAGCCGCATTTAGAGCAGCCCTTCGGGCGCGAGCTGAAGCCCGCCGTACGCTCGGCGCTGACCTCCCGGTGGCCGCAGTTGGGGCAGATGAAGAACGGCACCCCTCGCAGATTACTGAGACTGGCTTTTAGAAGAGGCTTCTTGCGGCATCGGGCGTCGGCAGCCCGAGGTGCTCGTATGCCCTGGGCGTCAGCACCCGCCCCCGGGGAGTCCGCTTGAGCAGCCCCTGCTGGAGCAGATACGGCTCCAATACGTCCTCGATCGTGTCGGCCTCCTCGCCGATCGCGACGGCCAGGGTCGAGAGCCCGACCGGCCCGCCGGCGAACTTGCTGGCGACGGTGTCGAGCAGGGCGCGGTCGCTGCGATCGAGGCCGCCGGCGTCGACCTCGAGCATCGCCAGCGCCGCCTCGGCGACCTCGGCGTCGATCGCGCCGCGGTCCTTGACCTGGGCGAAGTCGCGCACCCGCTTGAGCAGGCGGTTGGCGACCCGGGGCGTCCCGCGTGAGCGTTCGGCGATCGTCCCGGCGCCCTCGTCGTCGATCTCGACGCCGAGGATGCCGGCCGAGCGGACGATGATCTGCGCGAGGTGTTCGGGGTCGTAGTGCTCGACCCGGTGCGAGAGCCCGAAGCGGTCGCGCAGCGGCGTCGTCAGCAGCCCCGCCCGCGTCGTCGCGCCGACCAGGGTGAATGGCGGCAGCGGCAGGGTGACCGTGCGGGCGCCGGCGCCCTGGCCGAGGACGACCGGCAGCTCGCCGTCCTCCATCGCCGGGTAGAGGGTCTCCTCGACGGCGCGGCCGAGGCGGTGGATCTCGTCGACGAAGAAGACGCTGCCCGGCTCCAGCGCGGTGAGGAAGGAGGCGACGTCGGCCTTGCGCTCCAAGGCGGGGCCCGCGGTCTGCACCAGCGGCACGCCCATCTCCTCGGCGACGATGTGGGCCAGCGAGGTCTTGCCGAGGCCGGGCGGGCCGGCGAGGAGCACGTGGTCGAGCGGCTCGCCCCTCCCCCGCGCCGCCTCGATGAAGATCTGCAGCTGCCCGGTCACCTGCTCCTGGTTGACGAAGTCGGCCAGTGTGCGCGGGCGCAGCGAGCGGTCGAGGTCCTCGTCGGGAACGTCGGCCCTCGCGTCGTGGACGCGGACGTCGTCAGCCTCGGGTAGGTCCTCGATACCGGGAGTGCGGATCCTCTTTCCGTCGATATCGCTCACGCCGCCTTGCTCCTCGACGTTCCTGCCTTGCGCAGAGCGGCGGCGAGTAGCTGCTCCGCGTCCTCGCCGTCGACCCCGTCGAGCAGCTGCTCGGCCTCCAGCGGCGCGTAGCCGAGGTTGACCAGGCCGTCGCGGGCGAGGCCGCGCGGATCCTCAGCGCCGGCGGGCGCCAGAACGACCTCCTGCTCGAGCGCGCCGGCAACCTTCTCGCGCAGCTCGACGATGATCCGCTCCGAGGTCCGCTTGCCGATCCCCGGCACCGCCTGGAAGCGCTTCGCGTCGCCGGCGGCGATCGCCCGCAGCAGCTCGCGGGCGGGACCGCCGGAGAGCGCCGAGAGGGCGACCTTGGGCCCGATCCCGCTGACCGAGATCAGCTCGCCGAAGAGGTCGCGCTCCTCCTCGGAGGCGAAGCCGAAGAGGGCGAGCGAGTCGTCGCGGGAGATCAGCTCGGCGTGCAGGAAGACCTCGCGGCCGGTCGCCGGCACGGCCTTCAGAGTCTCGGCCGAGACGGCGAGCCGGTAGCCGACCCCGCCGGCGTCGACGACGACGTGGTCGGGGCGGCGCACCATCACCTCACCGCGGAGCGCCGCGATCATCCCGCCAGCCTCGCCGAGGCCGCTTCTTCGCCGGCCAGCGCCGCCGCTTCGTGGCTGGTCGCGCCGCCGTGGCAGATCGCCACCGCGAGCGCGTCGGCGGCGTGGTCGGGGCTGGGCGGCTCGGGGAGTCCGAGCAGCGTCCCAACCATCCGCCCCACCTGCTCCTTGCCGGCGGCGCCGGAACCGCAGACCGCCTTCTTGATCGCCTGCGGCGTGTAGGTGAAGCAGCGCACGCCGCGCTGTGCGGCGGCCAGCATCGCGGCGCCGCTGGCGCGGCCGACGGCCATCGCCGAGTGCACGTTCTTGCCGAAGTAGAGATCCTCGAGCGCCATCGCCGCCGGCTGGTGCCACTCGAGCAGCTCGGCGAGGGCGCCGTGGATCCGCTCGAGCCGCTGCTCGATCGGCATTTCCGGCGAGGTCTCGACCACGCCGCCGTCGAGGGCGACCATGCGGCTGCCCTCGATCCTGACCACGCCGAAGCCGAGGTTGGCTGCGCCGGGATCGATCCCGATCACGACTTGCATGGGAAGTGATTCTGGGACCAGGCCCGGATGCCTTCAGGCGGCGAGCTTCTTGAGGATCTCCTGCGGCACGTCGAAGTTGCCGTGCACCTCGTTGACGTCGTCGTGCTCTTCGAGCGTGTCGAAGAGGCGCAGCAGGTCTTCGGCCTCGCTTCCCTTGACCAGGACCGTGCTCTTCGGCTCCATCGCGATCTCGGACGATTCGACCTCGACCCCGGCGGCCTCGAGCGCCTCGCGGACCGCGCCCAGATCGGCGGGCTCGCAGAGCACCCGCAGCTGGTCGCCGTCCTCGCGCACGTCCTCGGCGCCGGCGTCGATCGCGACGATCAGGTCGTCCTCCGTATAGCACTGACCGTCGACGACGACCACGCCGCGTTTCTCGAAGATCCAGGCGACCGAGCCCGGCTCGCCGAGGCTGCCGTGGTGCTTGCTGAAGGCGTGGCGGACATCGGCGCTGGTGCGGTTGCGGTTGTCGGTCAGCGCCTCGACCAGGATCGCCGCGCCGCCCGGCCCGTAGCCCTCGAAGAGGACCTGCTCGATCGCATCGGCGTCGGTGCCGATGCCGCTGCCCCGGTCCACGGCGCGCTGGATGTTGTCCTTCGGCATCGAGGCGTCGCGCGCCTTCTGGATCGCGGTGGCCAGGGGCGCGTTGGCCTCGGGATTCGGGCCGCCGTCGCGGGCGGCAACGGTGATCGCCCGCGCCAGCTTGGTGAACTGCTTGCCCCGCTTGGCATCGGCGGCGCCCTTCTTGTGCTTAATCGAAGACCACTTCGAGTGTCCGGACATTCCTGGCATTCTATGAGTGTGGAAATTGCCGGCGACCCGCACCGCGGCGGAACGGCCAGAGGGCTGGCGGCCAGCGCCGTCTTCGTGGTGATGCTGCTGGCGGCGCTCTCGATCTGGACCGCGATCCCGTTGAGCTGGATCTACATCGGCTCCAAGGTCTCCCAGACCCAGTTCCCCAGCGGCGGCCCTTACTTCGTCGTCGCCGCCGGCATCGTCGTCTCGATCGTCCTGATCGCCTGGCTGATCGGCCGCCTCAACCGCCTCTACATCCAGATCACCGGCACCAACCGGCTAACCCCGATGCGCCCGACCTGGCTGAAGAGCATGCGCGACAGCTCGGCGAAAGGGACGACCACCGTGGTCGAGGCCGTGCTGATGGGCTCGGTGATGCTGGCCGCGGTGACCCTGACGATCTGGTTCTTCCTGCTGGCCGGCTCGCCGATCCCGAACCAGTAGCGGCCTGGGCCGGGGTGCAACGCGTTATCCCCCCACCAGGGGGACAAAGCGTTACAGCCAGTAGCGGGCTGGGAGGGTGTAACGCGTAACTCCCCCAGCAGGGGGACAAAGCGTTACACCCGGGCTTTAGACGACGAATTTGCCGTCGATCTGGAAATCCTCGCCGTCGACTTCGATCTTGCCGCCCTTGCGCAGATCGCAGACGAGGTCGGTGTGGACCGCCGAGTCGTTGACGCCGCCGGACTCGGGGTAGGACTTGCCGACCGCCATGTGGACCGTGCCGCCGAGCTTCTCGTCGAGCAGGACCTCGAGCGTGCCGCGGTCGATCGCGTAGTTGGTGCCGATGCCGAGCTCGCCGAGGCGGCGGGCGCCCTCGTCGGTGTCGAGCAGCTGGATCAGGAACTCCTCGCCGCGCTCGGCGCTTGCGTCGACGACCTTGCCGGCCTCGAAGCGCAGTCGCACGCCGGAGACCTCGCGGCCGGCGATCACCGCCGGCAGGTGGAAGGTCACCTCGCCCTCGACCGAGTCCTCGACCGGGCCGGTGAAGAACTCGCCGTCGGGCATGTTGTGATCGCCGACGCAGGGAATGAACGTGCGACCGGCGATGCCGAGCTTGATCTCGGTGCCGGGAGCGGTGATCCGCACCTCCTCGTGACCCTGGATCCACTCGGCCAGACGTTCGCACTCCGACGAGGCGCGTTTCCAAGCTGTCAGCGGGTCCGGGTCGTCGGCGAGGCAGGCGCCGAAGTAGAAGTCCTCGTAGTCGCTGAGGCTCATCTCCGCCTCTGAGGCGTAGGCGTTGGTCGGGAAGAGCGTGTAGCACCAGCGAAACTCGCCGGCGGCGCTGCGCTCCATCATCCGGTTCAGCACCGGTCCGGTCGCGGTCTGGCGGCGGGTCTGGCGCTCGGGCGCGACGGCGGAGAGCTCGCGCGTGTTGGCGCTGGCGCCGATGCCGATCCGCACGTCGGCGTTGTCGACCGTCCACTCCATCAGCGGCGAGATCCAGGCCAGCTGCTCGTCGCTGGCGTGCTCGTAGTAGATCGCCGCCAGGCCGTCGAGGCCGACGTTGAGGATCGGGTGCGCGCCCGCCTTCAGGACCTCCTCGTAGATGGCGCGCAGCAGCGGCTCGGCACCGACCTCGCCGTCGATCGAGACCACCTCGCCCGCCTTCACCTCGGTCGAGTAGCCGACCAGGATCTTCGCCAGATTCTCCACTCTGGGATCTCTCACGCCTCCGCCTCCTCTCGCGCGCGGACTTCCTGCGCGCTCGTAGTCATCGCCATGAACAGTGCGTGCAATCGCGGATCGTCGGTCAGCTCGGGATGGAAGGCGCAGGCGAGCACCCCGCCTTCGCGGATCGCCACCGGATGACCCTCGTAAGAGGCGAGCACCTCCACGTCGGGCCCCTGCCGCTGGACCCAGGGCGCCCGGATGAAGACCGCGCGCAACGGCTCGTCGCCCAGCCCCTTCACCTCGATGTCGGCCTCGAAGCTGTGCAGCTGGCGCCCGAAGGCATTGCGCTCCGCGCTCGCGTCGATCAGCTGCAGATGGGAGTCGTCGCAAACGATCATCCCCGCGCAGGTGCCGAAGATCGTCCCACCGGCGGCCCTGAAGCGCTGGATCGGCTTGGCCAGGCCAGCAGCCTCGATCCCCATCGAGATGGTCGTGCTCTCCCCCCCGGGGATCACCAGCCCGTCCAGGCCGACCAGATCCGCCGGCAGCTTCACCTCGTGCACGTCCGCCTCCAGCTCTCGCAGGACGAGCTCGTGCGCCTCGAAGCCTCCCTGGATCGCCAGAACGCCGATCAACATTTCGGCACCAGAGCGCCTAGGCACCGCGATCCTGCAAGAGCGCATCGGCGGCAGCCAGGTCGGCGATCTCGAGCCCCGGCATCGCCTCGCCGAGCCCGATCGACGCCGCCGCGACCCTCTCGGGGTCGTTGAAGTGCGTGGTCGCCTCGACGATCGCCTTGGCCCGCCGCTCCGGGTCGGCGCTCTTGAAGATCCCCGAGCCGACGAAGTTGCCTTCGGCGCCGAGCTGCATCATCAGCGCCGCATCGGCCGGCGTGGCGATACCGCCCGCGCAGAAGAGCGGCACCGGCAGCCGGCCCTTGCCGGCCACCTCGTGAACCACTTCCAGCGGCGCCTGGTGCTCCTTCGCGGCGCTGGAGAGCTCCTCGGGGCCGAGCTGGGCGAGCCGCTTGATCCCGGCGACGATCTCACGCATGTGGCGCACCGCCTCGACCACGTTGCCGGTCCCGGCCTCGCCCTTGGAGCGGATCATCGCCGCGCCCTCGCCGATCCGCCGCAGCGCCTCGCCGAGGTTGGTGGCGCCGCAGACGAACGGCACCTCGAAGCCGAGCTTGTCGATGTGGTTGCGCTCGTCGGCCGGGGTCAGCACCTCTGACTCGTCGATGTAGTCGACCTCGAGCGCCTGCAGCACCTGCGCCTCGGCGAAGTGGCCGATCCGCGCCTTCGCCATCACCGGGATGCTGACCGCCTCCTGGATCCCCTTGATCATCGCCGGATCCGACATCCGCGCCACGCCGCCGTCCCGGCGGATGTCCGCCGGCACTCGCTCCAACGCCATCACCGCACAGGCGCCCGCCTGCTCGGCGATCCGGGCCTGCTCGGGCGTGACCACGTCCATGATCACCCCGCCCTTGAGCATCTCGGCGAGGCCGGTCTTGACTCTGAAAGTCGCTCGCTCGCTCACGAGCGGCATATTACGGGGACGGGACGCTACTTCAGCTTGTAGGCGCGGATGCGGTCTTTGTGCGTGTCTTCGTCACGCGCGTAGAGACCGTGGGCCAGCGCCTGGACCAGCGCCATCAGCGCCGTGTTCGACCTTGCGAACGAAGGGCTGTTCGACGAGTAGTAGAGGGTCAGCTCGGCGTGCTCGCCGACCTCGGACATCGAGGCGTCGGAGACGGCTAGCGTGCGGGCGCCGCGGTGCAGGGCGAGCTTCATCGCCCTCAGCAGCAGCGGGTGGGCGCGGCCCGGATGAGATCACGATGACGAGGGTCTCGTCGTCGATCCGACCGAGGCGCTGCAGCGACTCGCCGCCGGTGCTGGCGACGATCTCGGCGCGGATGTCGAGCAGGCTGAGCGTGTGCCGCAGGTAGCTGGCGAAGAAGGCCATCTGGTCGACGCCGACGATGACGACGCGCTGGGCTTCGGCGAGCGCGGCGACGGCGCCGTCGACCTGCTCGCGGGTCAGCTTGCGCGCGGTTTCCTCGAGGTTGGCGTAGTCGGCGCCGAGCGACCCCTCCAGCTCGGAGTGATCGAAGGAGAAGAGGTTGCCGGCGCTGGCGTTGCCGTTGACGGCGGCGCCAGCGCTGCGGTACTCCTCGATCGCCGCCTGCTGCAGCTCTGGGTATCCCTCGAAGCCGAGGGCCTGGGAGAAGCGCACCACCGTCGATGACGAGGTGCTCGCTCTCCGGGCCAGCTCCTCGGCGGTGAGGAAGGCTGCCTCGTCGAGGTGATCGACGATGTAGCGGGCGACGTCTTTCTGGGAGCGCGAGAACTCGTCGAAGCGCTCCTGGATGTACTCGGAAAGGCTCTTCAGCTGGGCTGGTTTCGTCGCAGTCTTGGTCACGGCGTCCAATTCGTCGGACCCAGGGCTTTCCCTTCCGACGTTCAGACTTTCGCCTCCGGCGACTCGATCTGGTTGGATGAGGGTCGCTATGACCCTCGAGCAGGCGCTGCGCCTCACCAACCGCAACATGATCGCCTTCGACCTGATCCTCGGCAGCGCCGCGATCGCCGCGCCGGCGGCGACGCTGAAGGTCCTCGGGCACGAGCACCCCTCGCCCGATGCCGAACATCTCTTCCGCCGCTGCGGCCCGATCTGGCTCACCTTCGCCGCCGCGCACCGGTTGCCGAGCGGCGCGGCGAGCGGCGCGACTGGTGGGCACTGGCCTGGCTGCGCGGAACCGAGATCGCAACCGACGCGCTTTGGTCCGAGTCCCCGGCGGTCTCCCGCCCGGGCGCCAAGCTGGGGCTGCGCCTCGCCGGGGCGGCAAACGTGGCGATGGCCGCCGGCTTCGGCTGGCTGTCACGGCGGTAGGGCGATGGCCGGCTACGACGGCCTGCCGGACAAGCGCTGGAGCCTGCGCGGCACCACCGAAGAGGGCGACGAGGCCTGGCTGATCCGCAGCATCGCCGGCAAGCTCTACCGCTGCCCCGCCTGCCACGGCGAGATCGAGATCGGCAGCGACCACGTCGTCGTCCAGTACGTCTTCCGGCTCGGCGGCACCGAACACCACCACTACCACCGGCGTTGCGCCGAAGAGCTGGTCGTCCCCGACCTCGGCCGGCCGCAGCGGGTGCCGGCCTCCGAATCGTCGCAGTCGAGGTTGCGGGAGCGCGGCCGCTACCCGTCCGGGCGCCGGCGCCACCGCTGACGTGAGCCGCCGCGCCGAGCTGATCTCGATCTACGCGCGGATCGGCCGCACCTATGTCCGCTGGGCGCCCTCGCTGCTGCTGCTTGCGGTGGTCGTCTTCGTGCCCCTCGGCCTGGTCCACGCTCTCACCGTCAACGCCGAAATCGGCTCCTTCGGCTTCGGCGCCGGCTTCAAGCTTCTCGCCGCGATCGCGGCCGTGCTGGCGCTGGCGGCAACCGGTCTGGTCGGCGAGGTCTTCTACGCCGGCGCCGTGGCGATCTCGCTGACCCATCCCCAGCAGGGCAGGCCGCCGTCGCTGCGCCAGATCGCCGCGCATGGTCAACTACGGGCCGCTGATCGCGATCGACCTGATCTACGGCGCCCTTGTCGCCGTCGGCTTGGTCGCCTTCGTCGTGCCGGGCGTACTCGCCTTCGTCTGGCTCGGGCTGGCCGCCCCGGTGGTCGAGATCGAGCACCGGGGCATCGGCGCCGCCTTCCGCCGCAGCCTGCAGCTGGTACGCGGCAAATTCCTCGTCGTCGCCCTCGTCCTGATCCCGATCGAGATCGCCGGCGATTCGCTGACCGACCTCGCCACCGGCCTCGCCCACAACCTCTTCGGCGGCTCGTTCCTCGCCGAGTGGCTGGCCGACGTGCTCACCAACATCGCCTTCACGCCCTTCTATGCGGTCGCCGCGGTCCTGCTCACCGTCGACCTGATCCGCGAGAAGGGCGGCGGCGTCGAGCTGCACGCCAGGCCGTCGACCTGATCAGGCGAAGGTCCAGAACTTGTTGCCGAGGAAGTTGAACGGCATCGCCACCGCCACCGCGATCGCCTGGGCGGAGAGGTCGCCGAGTGAGGTCCCCCCCACCAGCGCCTCGAGCACCGCCAGGTTGATCAACAGCGCGGCGACGCTGACCGCGAAGAAGCGGGCCGCCTGAAAGCCGGCGTGACCGTCGCCGGCGGCGAAGGTCCAGTGGCGGTTCCAGAAGAAGTTGCTGCAGAAGGCGACGCAGAAGGCGCCGATCGCGGCGATTATGTGGTGGGCGCCGAGGCTGCCGCTGAGCAGGGCGAAGACGGCGAGGTTGATCAGGTAGCCCGAGCCGCCGACCAGGCCGAACTTGAACAGCTGCCACCAGCTCGCCGGGCGCCGGGCGGCGGCGCCGACGCGGTAGGCGAATTCGGCGGCGCTCACGGCCGGCTCCCGCTCGGGCTGTCCACCACCACCGCATCGACACCGAAGCCGGTGTGGACGTGGCGCAGCGCGTAGAAGGGCACTTGATGGAGGCGTTTTGACATGAACCGGGTGAGGGTGAGGCGCTCGAACCTTACCTGGGCGACTGGGTGGAACCGCGGCGGCACCCCGCCCGGGAACCCTACGGTCGACTTGCTGATCACGTCGATTTCGCGCATCGGCGTTTCGCCGCTGTAGATGCGCAGGGCGTGGTCGTGCAGGTAGAAGCGGATCGGGTCGGCGGCGAGCTTCCAGGTGATGATCGCCCGCGGTACCCGTGGCGGGCCGAGCTCGTCGACGATTTCGCGGAAGTCGGGCCGCTGCAGGTTGGGCGTCTGGGTGACGTGGACGTCGAAGGCGACCCAGTAGGCGCAGAGCGCGACCGCGAGCAGCATCCCCAGGCGCCGGGCGCGGTCGGTGGCAAAGCCAATCCCGGCGACGACGGCGAGCGGCACCAGGGCCGGCAGCAGATTGCGCTCGACCACGTAGTCCTTGCCGACCAGGGCGGCGGCCAGCGCCAGCGCGGCGACGCCGAGCCCAAGCGTCAGGCCGAGCAGCGCCCCACGTTTCTCCCGCTGTGAGCCGCGAACGGCGACCAGCACCGCGGCGACGGCGATCAGGATCGCCGGCAGCAGCGCGTAGCGCTCGCGCGGCGGCTCGGCGATCACGTGCCCGGTTTCGCCGATCAGGAAGCTGACCCCGGTCTGGAAGAAGCGGGTCGAGAGCAGGCTTTCGTCGATCCAGCCGATGTGGGCCGGGTTGACCTGGGCGGCGATCAGCGGGATCAGGGCGAGGCCGACGAGGGCGACGCCGGCGACGGCGGGCAGCACGGCGCGCAGGCGCGAGCGCAGCGCGACGAGCAGCCAGAGCGCCTCGATCGCGACCGCGAAGACGGCGAAGTAGTGGCTGCTCAGCGCCAGCGCCGAGGCAAGCGCCCAGAGCGCCAGGTCGCGGCCGTCGCGAGTGCGCAGGGCACGGGCGAAGAAGAGCAGCGAGACGGCGCAGAAGAAGACCAGCAGCGCGTAGGAGCGGGCCTCCTGCGAGTACCAGATCAGCATCGGGTTGACGGCGAGCAGCGCGGCCGTGATCAGGCCGGCGCGGCGGCTCGAGAGCTCGGCGCCGATCCAGTAGCCGAGCGGCACGGTCGCGGCGCCGAAGAGGGCCGAGAGCGAGCGCATCCCGACCTCGCCGGTACCGAAGGCCTTCGCCCAGCCCCAGGCCAGCACGTAGTAGAGCGGCGGGTTGGACTCGCTCCGCTTCACCTCGCCGAGCATGTGGGTGAAGCTGCCGGGGATGACGCGGGCGACCGTGATCACCTCGTCGTGGTGGTAGCTCTGCACGCCGAGGCTGGCGAAGCGGACGGCGATTCCGAGTGCGGTGAGGAAGCCCAGCGCCCAGAGGGCGCCGGAGCGGGAGGGCGTCAGCGTCAAGGCGCGCAGGAGGTCTTTGGCATCGGGTGGCTCGGGCCGAACGAGGGCGGGGCCGCCGAGGCGGAGGCGCCCCAGCTGCGGTTTGGTCTCGGGCCGAGCTGGAAGTTCAGGTCAACCCCGCGGGAGAGAGCGCAGTATGTCGTCCAGGGCTGCGTGTGGGCGTGGCCGTCGATCGTCAGGCTCCTTATGTACGGGGCCTGAGTGGGACTGAGGGCGACCGTGCGCGCCTTTTTCTTTTTGCCGTTGCGCACGCGGATCCGGGCGGTGGTAGCGATCGTCAGCCGCCGGTGGTGCGCCAGCGCGATCGAGGCGCGATCGAAGAGCGGGCTGCCGATCGCCAGCAGGCCGACTCCGGGAACCTCCGGGTAGAGGCCGAGGGCGCCGAACACGTACCAGGCCGACAGCGTGCCGAGGTCGTCGTTGCCGGGGTAACCGTCTGGGGCGGTGCTGTAGAGGCGCAGCGCGCGGCGCACCGTCGCCTGGGTGCGGTACGGGCTGCGCGTCCAGTCGTAGAGCCAGGGCACGTGCAGGCTCGGCTCGTTGCCGAGCAGCGCGTGGTCGGTGTGGGTCGCGCCGGGACCGCCGTTGAGCTCGCGCAGGAAGCCGCCGAGGCGCGCCGTCGCCTTCACCGTGCCCCCCATCGCCCGGAAGAGCCCGGCGGGGTCCTGCGGCACCATCCAGCTGTACTGGGCCGAGTTGCCCTCGACGAAGCCGCCACCGCGCAGGTTGTCGTATTCGGCTGGAAATGTGCCATTTTCATACCTCGGCTCGGCCAGGCCGGCACCGGGAGCGAAGAGATTGCGCCAGTTCCCTGAACGCTTCATAAAGCTGCCGTACGTGGCCCGGTCCTTGAGCGCGCGGGCGGCGAACTGGGCGATCGCGAAATCGTCGACGCTGTACTCGAGCGTGGTCGCCGCCGAGCCCCAGACGGCGTCGGGGCTGCCGAAGAGCGAGTTGGAGTTGCGGACGTTGGTGTCGAGGTCGTAGGGGACGTAGCCGAGCGCCAGGTACTGGGCGAGGCCCTGGCGCTCGAGGTATTCGCCGTTTTCGCTGCGACATTCTTCGTCCGCGCCCTTCAGCATCGCGGCGAGGGCGGCGCGGCGGTCGAACGCTGTGGCGCCAAAAGCCGCCGCCGAGGCGATCAGCGGGTCGGCAGAGTCGCCGACCATGGTCATGCTCTGGCCGTTGGCGTAGGGCCAGCGCGGCAGGCAACCGCTCTCGGCGGCGTCGGCGAGCAGCGATTGCACCATCTGGCTCGCCCGCCGCGGCGCCAGGATCGAGAGCAGCTGGATCTGGGTGCGATAGGTGTCCCAAGCCGAGAAGTCGGCGTACTGGATGCGGCCGGCGGCGCGGTGCAACAGCCCGTCCATGCCGAGGTAGGCGCCGCCGACGTCGCTGAAGGTGCGCGGCGCCAGGAAGGCGTGGTAGAGCGCCGTGTAGAAGGTGTCGAGCAGGCGCGGCGGGCCGCCGCTCACTTGGATCCGCCCCAGCGAGCGGTTCCAGGCGCCTTCGGCGCGGCTCGCGACGGTGCCGAAGGCAAGGCCGGGGTTTTCGGCGGCGAGGTTGGCGCGGGCGTCTTCGACGCTGACGAAGGAGACCCCGACGCGGACGGTGACGACGCGGTTGTGGCGGGTGTCGAAGGTCGCGTAGGCGCCGGCGTCGGCGCTGGTCGCCGGGTTGGCCGGCGGAGTCTGACTGTCGCCGGCCGAGGTCGAGCCCGCGGTTACCTTTTCGCGCTGCCAGGTGCCGTATTCGAAGGGCCGGTCGAAGACGGCGGCGATGTAAACCTTGTAGCGGGGGCGCTGACCGCAGAAGAGGCCGCTGGAGGCAGTGCCGTCGATCTCGTCGTGTTCCGGGTCGATCTGCACCGAGGCGAAGTCGTCAGGCTGAGCGCTGCCGCCGGCGTCGACCAGGATGCTGGAGTGGGGATTGCGGGGAAAGGTGAAGCGCGCCATCCCGGTGCGGGTGGTCGCGGTCAGCTCGGTGTCGATTGCGGCGCCGTCGACCGGGTTGAGGCGCACCGAGTAGTAGCCGGGCCGCCCGCTCTCACCGGCGTGCGAGAAGCCGGGCTGGTATTTGCCGTCGAGCGAGGAGCCGCGGGCGGCCGGGGAGCCTTCCAGCGGCTCGGTCGTCGGCAGGAACGGAAAGTCTCCATATAGAGAGCAGCCGGCGCCGGCGAGGTGGGTGAGGCTGAAGCCCTTGATGTGGGAGTCGCGGTAGTCATAGCCGCCGCGGCCGTTGTGGTCGGCGGGAGTCGTATCCGGGCTCCACTGGACCATGCCGAAGGGAACGGTCGCACCGGGGAAGTTGTGGCCACCGCCGAAGGTGCCGGGGCCGGGCCGGGTGCCGGCGAAGACGCGGACGTGATCGGCCAGGCCGGCGCCGTGGGCGCTGGGGGCGACGAAGGCAGCGAAGGCAAGCGCTGCCGCGATCAGGGTGCTGACAGGTCGAAGCAAGGCGTCAACGTTAGACATGCGGTCGCACTTCCCTCCGCACGGACAGACGCTCGCCTAAGGTTCTCGCAGCAATGCAGCTCAGAACCGCCCTTCTCGTCGTATGTTGCGCTGCCGCCGCGACGGCCCTCGCCGTCATCGCCCTCGGCGGCGGCAAGGAAGCCGCGCCCGCCCAGGCCGCCGAGCCGGCGGTGCCGGGAGAGCCGAGCGTCAGCGTGATCTCGCCGCGCAACGGCGCCCGCCAGAAGAGCACCTCGGTCGTCGTCAAGGTCAAGGTTCGCGACTTCCAGCTCGCCCCGCGCGCCTTCGGCGGCGAACCGCTGCTCGGCGAGGGCCACATCCGCTTCGGGCTCAACCGCGTGCCCGATTGCGTCTACCCGGCCAAGCTGCAGCGGGCGATCGACAGCCCTTTCGGCAATGGCCGCCTGGTCGGTGCCTCCTTCGACTACCCCGAATACTCCGGGCCCAACGGCGTGCTCGCCGAGCTGATCGGCTCGGCCGGCAGCTACTCGCCCGCGACCCGGCCGGAGATCTACTACCACGACCTCAGACCAGGCTTCTACCGCCTCGTCGTCAACCTGGCCCAGAACGACGGCTCGACCACGCCCTTCCACGCCGTCACCAACTTCCAGATCCTCCCGCGGCCCGGCCACGGCCCCAAGTGCAAGGGCGGCAAAGTGCCCAGCGTCAAGGCCGCCGCCTTCGGCTGAGCCGCCTGCGATTGGCCATTACTTCACTTTGTATAGTGGAGGCTGATGCAGACCTACCGCCGTTTGCTGGGCTTTCTGCGCCCCTATCGCCGCCAGCTCTGGGGCTCGATGATCTTCGCCTGGCTGGGGATCGGGATGTCGGTGCTGATCCCGCTGCTGATCGCCCGCGCGGTCAACGCGATCGAAAGCCACGACAAGCCCGACCTGCTGCCGCTCGCCCTGGCGATCCTCGGCGCCGGCATCTTGCGGCTGGGGTTGACGGTGGTCCGGCGCCTGGTCGCCGGCAAGGTCTCCCTCGCGGTCGAATTCGACCTGCGCCAGGCCTTCTACGCCCACCTGCAGAAGCTCGACCTCGGCTTCTTCGACAGCCAGCAGACCGGCCAGCTGATGTCGCGGGCGACCGTCGACCTGCAGGCGATCCGCTTCTTCCTCGGCTATGGCCTCGTCTTCATCACTCAGAGCGCGCTGACGATCGCCCTGGCCAGCGCCGTGATGCTCTGGATCAACCCGATCCTGGCGCTCTGCGCCCTGGCCCCGGCCCCGTTCGTCGTCTACACCGCCTCGCGCTACAACCGCGTCTCCCGCCCCGCCCTGCAGGAGGTCCAGCAGCGGATCGCCGAGCTGACCGCGGAAGCCGAGGAGAACGTCTCTGGGATCCGCATCGTCAAGGCCTTCGCCCGCGAGGAGCACCAGCTGCACCGTTTCAGCCGCGCCGTCGACCGCGTCTTCGACCAGAGCATCTACTCGACCCGCCTGCAGGCTTTCTTCTCGCCGCTGATCGGCTTCCTGCCGCAGATGGGGATCGCCCTGGTGCTGCTGGTCGGCGGCCGCCAGGTGATCTCGGGCAGCCTCAGCATCGGCAATTTCGTCGCCTTCTACGCCTACGTCGGGATGCTGGCCGGGCCGATGCGGATGCTCGGGGTGGCGATGGGGATGTCGCAGCGGGCGATCGCGGCGGGCAATCGCATGTTCGAGATCATCGACCGCAAGCCGGCGATCGAGAGCCCGCCCGGCGCCCCCGCCCTGCCCGCGGGCGGGGGCGAGGTCGAGCTGCGCGGGGTGACGCTGCGCTACGACGGCTCCGGCGCTCGCGCATCCGAGATTGACCACACTGGAGATGGGTCAATGTCGGATGCGGCTCTGCGCGAAATCGACCTCCGGGTCGAGGCGGGCAAGACGGTGGCGCTTGTCGGCCCCTCGGGCGCCGGCAAGACAAGCCTGGTCGGGCTGATCGCCCGCCTCTACGACCCCAGCGAGGGGACGGTGCTGGTCGACGGTGTCGATATCCGCCAGGTCGATGTCGGCTCGCTGCGCTCCGAGGTCGCCTTCGTCGCCGACGACAGCTTCCTCTTCACCGCCAGCGTCGCCGAGAACATCGCCTACGCCCGCCCGCAGGCGAGCCTGGAGGAGATCGAAGCCGCGGCCCGGCGGGCCCAGGCCGACGGCTTCATCGGCGAGCTGCCCGACGGCTACGCGACCAGGGTCGGCGAGCGCGGCCTCACCCTCTCCGGCGGCCAGCGCCAGCGGATCGCGATCGCCCGCGCCCTGCTCGCCGACCCGCGCATCCTGATCCTCGACGACGCCACCTCCTCGGTCGACGCGAACACCGAGTCGGCGATTAAGTCTGGCCTGCAAGAGGTGATGGTGGGCCGCACGACCTTCGTCATCGCCCACCGGCTCTCGACGGTCTCGCTGGCCGACGAGGTGGTGGTGATGGACGGCGGGCGGATCGTCGACCGCGGCACCCACGCCGAGCTGCTCGAAGGCTGCGGCTTCTACCGCGAGATCGCCGAGCACGGCCTGGCCGACTCGGTCTTCCTGCAGCGCGACCTCGAGAGCCGCGAGGAGATGGCGAGGCTGTGAACGACCGCGAGCCCGGGGCCAACAAGCTGCGCAACGTCTTCCTGCTCTTCGGCGCGCTCTGGCGCCTCGTCCGCGGTCAGGACCAACGGGGCCGCAAGGTGCGCTGGATGATCGGCCTGCTGCGCCCCTACCGCGGCCGCATGGTGCTGATGTTCGTCGCGCTGCTGATCGAGACCGGGGCCGGCCTGGCGCCGCCATACCTTGCCGGCCGCGCTATCGACGCCGGGATCAAGACGGGGGACCTCAGCGCCCTCGACCTTACCGTCGCCGCCTTCGCCGCCGCCGCCCTCTTCTACGCCGTGGGCACCTACGCCGAGACCTACCTGGTCGGCTGGGTCGGCACCCGCGCCCTGCAAGACCTGCGCGAACGGCTCTTCGCCCACATCCAGTCGATGTCGATCGGCTTCTTCACCCGGCGCAGCCCGGGGGTGCTGATCTCGCGAATGACCAACGACGTCGAGGCGCTCAACCAGCTCGTCACCTCCGGTGTGGTGACGATGTTCTCCAGCACCCTGACCCTGCTCGGCGTGATCGTCATCCTGCTCGTCGTCGACGTCCAGCTGGCCCTGGTCACCTTCATCACGCTGCCGCTGCTGGCGATCGCCAGCGTCGTCTTCCGGATCGTCTCGGCGGGCACCTACCGGGCGACCAGGGAGAGGATCGCGGCGGTAACCGCCTACCTGCAGGAGACGCTGAGCGGTGTGCGGGTGGTGCGCAGCTTCAGCCAGGAGCCGCGCCACGAGGCGGTGATGACCGACCTCAACGAGCAGAACCGCGCCGTCAACATGAAGACCGTCTACCTCAACGCCTCCTACTTCCCCGCGGTCGAACTGCTGGCGGCGATGGGGACCGCGGTGATCCTGCTCTACGGCGGCGGCCAGGCGATCGAAGGGGCGATCCAGATCGGCGTCATCGTCTCCTTCATCGGCTACCTGGCGATCTTCTTCGAACCGATCCAGGAACTCTCCCAGCTGTACACGACCTACCAGCAGGGGATGGCGGCCCTGGACAAGATCTTCGACCTGCTAGACACCCCGGCCGACATGGTCGACGCCCCCGGCGCGATCGACCCCGGCACCCTGCGCGGCGAGATCGAGATGCAGGGCGCCTGGTTCTCCTACTCCGACAAGGCGGAGCGGACGCGGGAGCAAGCTCGCGAGATCGCCGGTGATGAGGAGCGCGAGCTTGCGGGAGCAGAGCATCCGCCGCCTGATATTTGGGCGCTCGAGGACGTCGACCTGCACGTGCCGCCCGGCCAGACACTGGCCCTGGTCGGCTCGACCGGCGCCGGCAAGTCGACCTTCGCCAAGCTGGTCGCGCGCTTCTACGACCCGCAGCGGGGGACGGTCCTGGTCGACGGCCACGACCTGCGCGGGGTGCGCCAGCAGGCGTTGCGCCGCCAGCTCGGCATCGTCCCGCAGGAGGGCTTCCTCTTCTCCGGCAGCGTGCGCGAGAACATCGCCTTCGGCCGGCCCGAGGCCTCGCTGGAGGAGATCGAAGACGCTGCCGCCGCAGTCGGCGCGACCGCGTTCATCGCCGCGCTGCCGGAAGGGATCGAGACGCAGGTCGGCGAGCGCGGCGTGCAGCTCTCCTCCGGCCAGCGCCAGCTGGTCGCCTTCGCCCGGGCGCTCTTGGCCGAGCCACGGATCTTGATCCTCGACGAGGCGACCTCCAACGTCGACGTGCGAACCGAGAAGACGATCGAGAAGGGCCTGGAGCGGCTGCTGGCAGGACGCACCGCGATCGTCATCGCCCACCGCCTCTCGACGATCCGCCGCGCCGGCAAGATCGTCGTCCTCGCCGGAGGCCGGATCGCCGAGGCCGGCACCCACGACGAGCTGATCGAAGCAGGCGGACCCTACTCACGGTTGTACGGCGCCTGGGAAGACTCTTCAGCTGCCTGAGCGGGCCGAGAACCAAGCAGCTCGGCGGACGCAGGGAAGGATGGTGAGGGGAGCGCACATCGGTGCGTGACCCGAACCAGCCGACCGAGGACTCCGAGATGCGCCGGTTATCGGCCCGCTCAGCCGGGGCCGATGCCGCCGGATTCCCCGCCCGCCGTGCCGCCGCCTTCGGCGCCGCCGGCGGTACCGCCACCCGTGCCCCCGGCGCCGCCCGTTTCGGGAGCAGGTTCAGGCGCCGCTTCGACTTCTTCGGGTTCGACGACTTCGGATTCGACTTCTTCCGGCGCTTCGGTGGATTCCGATTCGCCGGCTTCGGCCGTCCCGCTCGTGACCGGTGCGCTGGGCCCTTCGGCGCATTCTTTGAAGCCGTATTCCTGGGCGACGGTCTGGAACGAGGAGAGCGCTTCCGAGGCGCCCGCTTCGGCCGCTTCGAGACCGGCGGTGTCGCCGCGATCGGAGGCGAGTTTGACTTCGCCCTCGGCCGTGGCGAGTTCGTCGGCGGCGCTGCTGAATTCGGCGTAGCCTTCGCTTTCCTGCGGCGTTCCGAGGTTCTTCAGACTGGAGACCATGCCGCTGTAGAGATCGGCCGCCTGCGCCGAAGGGCTTTTGGTTTCGGCGCTGCTGGAGCCAACGGTGCCAACCGCCGCGTTGACCTCGGCGCAAATCGCGTCGCCCTGCTCGATCAGCGCCGCTTTGGTCAGCGCCGTGGTCGTCGCAGCCGTAGTCGTCGCGGTCGATTCGGTCGAGCCGCTGCCACCCCCTCCGCAGCCGGCGATGGCCAGCGCAGCGAGCGGCAGCGCGAGGAACGGTATGTGACGAGACTTCATCTGTAGCGCGAAGCTAGCAAAGCGATTAGACGCTCAAGCAGGGATTTTCAGCTGCGCCCCAGGGACTCGAACCCCGAAATCCAGCTCCAGAGGCTGGCGTGTTGCCAATTACACCAGGGCGCAAAGGTGATGACCGCAGAATACCGGCGGGCGACGGGCGGCGGCCCAGACCCCGCATCCGACATTCACCCACCTGGAGAGTGGTCAATGTCGGATACGCGTCAGGAAATCGCCGAGAGATCGCTGTCGAAGTCAGCGATCTGGGCCTTTGCGCCAGATATGTCGACACCGTCCGCGAGCATGCGCCTCGCCTCTGCCAGGTCTTCGGAGCGCTCGACGCTGAGGGCGCCCGCTACGCGGCCGTCCTTGAGGTACCAGACGGAGAACTCGCCGCTGTCGCGGTCGCCGCGCCAGACCTCCTCATCCCACTCGTGGGCCGGGCCGACGTACTCGAGGCTGGCCCAGTCGGCGAGGTCGCTGAAGAAGTAGGGAACGACCTCGTAGTCGGCCTCGTCGCCGAGCATGTTGCGGGCCGCGTGGATGCCCTGCTGCATCGCCACGTCCCAGTGCTCGACCCGAATGCGGCGACGGTGGACGACGCTGTCGTAGGAGCAGCAGTCGCCGGCGGCGTAAATGCCCTTGGCCGAGGTCTGCAGCTTCGCGTCGCAGACGATCCCGTCGTCGACCTCGAGGCCGGCGCGCTGGGCCAGCATCGCGTCGGGGCGGACGCCGGCGCCGACAACGACGGCATCGCACTCGATCGCCAGGCCGCTCTTGGTCACCACGCCCTTGACCCGGCCGTCGCCCTCGTAGGCCTCGAGCTCCTCGCCGCCGTGAATGGTGACGCCCTTGGATTCGAGCAGCTCGTGGAACCAGCGGCCGGCGTCCTCGCCGAAGCTGCGCGAGAGCGCCGTCTCCTCCATCGTCACGATCGTGCACTTCGTCCCCTTCGCGGTCAGCGACGCAGCGACCTCGGCGCCGATGTAGCTGCCGCCGATCAGGACGACGTGCTCGGCCGCCTCGGCGTCGACGCGAATCGCGTCGGAGTTGCCGAAGGCGCGCAGGTAGTGGATGCCCTCGTTCTCGGCGCCCTCGACGCGGAGGATGTTGACCATCGCCCCGGTGGCGATCAGCGCCTTGCCGAAGCCGACCTCGTCGCCGCCCTGCAGCTTCGCCGTGCGCGCCGCCGGGTCGAGCGACATCACGTTCGTCTCACTGAGCAGCTCGACGCCGTTCTCCTCATACCAGGAGGGCGGGTTGACGTAGGCGTCGGCGCGCTTGGCCTCGCCGCGCAGATACTCCTTGGAGAGCGGCGGGCGTTCGTAGGGCGGCTCGGGCTCGCGGCCGACCAGCAGCACCGAGCCCTCCGCGCCGCGCCGGCGCAGCTCCGCCGCGCAGTGGGCGGAGGCCATGCCGCCGCCGATCAGGAGGAAGTCGGCCCGGCGCTCAGCCACCGCCGTCGCCCGCGCCGTTGCCGCCCGGCCCGAACATCGTCTTCAGCTGCTCCTCGTGGCCCGGGTCGAGCACGGCCAGCACCTCGTCGCCGACCTCGAGCACGGTGTCGGGACCGGGCACGAAGCCCTTGCCGGCGCGCAGGATCGAGATCAGCAGACTGCCTTCGGGCATTTCGAGGTCGCCGACCCGCCGCCCGGTGACGCCGCAGTCCTTGCCGAGCAGCATCTCGATGATCTCCAGCTGCTCCTCCTGCAGGTCGAGCAGGTGGACGAGGCCGTACTCGGGCACCTCGTGCTCGAGCAGGCGCAGGATCAGGTCGGTGGCCGAGACCGAGGGCTTGATCCCGAGCAGGTCGAAGTGGGGCCGGTTGCGCGGGTTGTTGACCCGGGCGATGATCCGCTCGACGTTGTACTTCTCGCGCGCGACCTGGCAGATCAGCATGTTGTCCTCGTCGTCGCCGGTGACCGCGATCACCATGTCGGCCCGCTGGATCCCCGCCCGCTCTAGCACCCAGAGCTCGGAAGCGTCGCCGTAGGAGACGTTGTGCTCGAGCTCCTGCTCGACGGTCAGGTAGCGGCGCCGGTTGCTCTCGATCACCGTCACCTCGTGCTCCTTGTCGAGCAGCTCACGGGCCAGATTCCAGCCCACCTTCCCCGCGCCGACGACGATGATGTACACGCGCCCTCCCCCCTCCCCTACGCGGCTTCCGCCGAGCCGTCGGACGGGCCGGCGCCGCCGCGCGGCGCGCCCTCGCGGACGGCGGTCTCGAGCATGTCGATCGCGACCCGGGTCGGGCAGACCGTGTTGAGGCCCTGGCGCTCATACCACTCGGCCCGCAGCGGGTCGAGGATGCGGGCGATCACAGTCGGCACTTCGTAGCGGCGCTGGGCGATCTGGGCGATCACGATGTTGGTGTTGTCGCCGTCGGTGGAGGCGATGAAGGCGTCGGCCTGCTCGATCCCAGCGGCGACCAAGGCGTCGGTCTCGAGGCCGGCGCCGACGGTGAACTGGCCACCGAGGTCCTCCCAGCCCTTGTCGAGCCCGACCTCGAGCCGCGCGTGGGACTCGGGGTCCTCGTCGAGGCAGGAGACTTCATGCCCTTCGCGCAGCATCGCGCGGGCGACTGAGGAGCCGACGCGGCCGCAGCCGACGATCAGGATGAACAAGGCGTCACCACGCTTCGGATACTAGTCGCGGTCGGCGCCTGCCGAGCGGTCAGCGATCACTGCACGAGCTCCGGCGGCGCGGTCAGGAGCACCCGGCAGGGCGCGTTCTTCAACACGTACTCGGTCGCGGCGCCAACCTCGGCCGGCTTGTCCGCCCCGATCCCCCCCAGCTTCGCCCCTCCCTTGATCCTGCTCGGCGCCTCGCCGCCGATCACGATCGCCTCCGAGCGGTTGCGGCGGGCCGCATCGACGATCCCGGCGCCGACCTTGCGCGCCCGCACGGCTTCCGCCGTCACCCGGATGTCCTCGTACTCCTCGCCGACGTCGCTGGCGCGGCGCAGCGCCCGCGCGGCCTCGCGCTCGACCTCGTCGGACAGCTCGGCGTCGAGCGAGAGGGCGAGCGGGACCTCGATCACGTAGACGACGTCGAGGCGCGTCTGCTCGCCGCCGCCCACGGACTCCTCCTGCTCAGCGGCGGCGAGGCGGCCGGCGGTCGCGACGATGTCGTCGTCGAGCTTGCTGCCGAACACGGGCACGAGGATGCTGCGATAGGAGACTTCCGGCATCTCCTTGGTCAGCGCCCGCTCGGAGACCGTCACCCGCTTGGTCAGCGTCGTCCCCTCGAAGAACTTGCGGTAGACGACGTAGAAGAGCAGGCCGAAGGCCATCCAGCCGCCGCCGACCCAGCGGGCGCGGTCGTGGTAGGCGAGCACGCTGATGAAGGCGAGGCCGCTGATCAGCGCGGCGAAGAGCGCCGGGGCGGGCAGGCGGGCGCCGCGCCAGTTGATGTCGAAGGGGACGCGGAAGGGTCGCGGGCGCTCGGGCTCGGTGATCCGCAGGCGGATGATCGAGAGCTGGGCGATCGTGATCGCCAGGGTGGCGCCGAAGGCGTAGATGCCGGCCAGCAGCTTGACGTCGGTGGGCGCGACCAGGCCGATCGCGATCGCGCCCGAGATCGCGATCGCCACGTGCGGGGTGGCGTGGCGACTGTTCAGCTTGCCCAGCCAGCTGGGGATCTGGCGGTTGATCGCCAGCGTGTAGATGTGGCGCGAGACGCCCAGCAGAGCCGTCGTCGTCGCCCAGAACAGCACCGGGGTGGCGACGAGCGCAACGAGCCAGCGCATCGCGTGGGAGACCCAGACCGGGTGATAGGCGGAGACGACGCCGAGCACCGGCGCCTCGACGAATTCGCCGCCGAGCGCGGTGTGGGGCCCGTGCGGGCCGGCAATGACCGGCACCGCCATCAGCGCGATCGCCGCCATGCCGGCGTAAACCAGCGGCACGGCGAAGGCGCCGACGCTGACCACGCGCTTGAGGTCGGCGGGGCTGACATCGATGTCGGGGGCGAGGTCGGAGGCGGCCTCGATCCCCGCGTAGGCGAGCATCGCAACCACCGCCGAGTAGACGATGTCGCGGAAGCTCGGGCTGGTGAAGAGGTGGACCTGTTCGGTGAGGCGGTCGGGGTGCAGGACGGCCAGCGCACCGACGCCGATCACCGCCAGCTGCAGGGCGATGTCGGCGAGGGCGAGGAAGGCGAGTGGCCGCTCCCGTCCCCGGCCGGTGATGTTGAGCACGTTGAGCACGCAGGCAGCGACGATCACCGCGCCGGCGACGCCGATCTCCCAGCCCGCCTCGGAGAGGTCGGCCGAGATCGGCTCCAGGTAGTGCGGGACCGAGATCGCCGCCAGGGCGGCGACGATCAGGTAGTCGATCAGGATCGCCCAGCCGGCGATGAAGGCAATCAGCTCGTTGAAGGCGTGGCGGGCGAAGCTGGAGGAGCCGCCGCGCTCGCGCAGCATCGCCCCGCCCTCGACGTAGCTGAGCGTGGTCAGCACGAAGAGCAGCCCGGCGGCGAGGAAGATCAACGGCGTCAGCCCGAGGCCGCGGTCGGCGACGACCCCGAGCGAGAAGTAGATCGAGAAGCCGACCACCGAGTAGACGGCGACGAAGAGGCCGGGGACGCCGAGGCCACGCTTTAGGATCGGCTCCAGGCGGGGTTTCTGCTCCGGGTCAGGCATGTGCGCCACCCACGGAAGACGCGTCCAGGCTCGAGACGGTCAACGTCGGACCAGCCAGAGACGAGCGACGCCGACGGCAACGAAGGCCAAGCCGAGCAAGGTGCCGATCGCGAGCGGGCCGCCGCCGTTTGCGAGGGTGCTCACGAGGATCGCAAGGCCTAGACCGACGAAGACGAGGGAGATTACGCGGACGGAACCGCGGTAGAGGCTCGAGCCCACGGCTTCGATTCTATGCTCGGTTCGAGCCTGGCGGCCAGGCGAGCTTTCAGCGAATTGCGCCGATCCTCTGTAGATTTACTTCAAGTAATAAAACTCTTTAAAGGAAGGATGGCTCGAGCATGCGCTGGACGGTGGCATTGACTGTCATTTCGGCATTCGCGTCGCTCGCAGTTGGGTGCGGTGGCGGTAGTAGCAGCGGCAGCACGACCACGGCCCCGCCGATTTCCAAAGCCGAGTTCATCAAGAAGGCCGACTCCGTCTGCACCAGGGCGGGCAAACAGACTGAAGCCGAATTCACCGCGTTCGCGAAAAAGCACGGTGTCGCTCCGGGCAAAGAACCCAGTCCCGAGCAGTACGCCGAAATCGCCAAGGCCATCTTGATCCCGGCCCTCAAGCAGCAGGTCGATGAAATCCGCGCCTTCGGCACCCCGACGGGCGACGAAGATCTCATCAGCAGGTTCCTCAATGCCGTCGATGCCGCGGTCGAAGAGGCGGAAGCGAAACCACAGGAAGCAGGGAAATCCCCTTCGAAACTACTCGCGAGCGCGGACAAGCTGATCAAGAACTACGGCTTCAAAGTCTGCGGGCAGTAGCACCGAACCCGCCACCTCAACGACCAGCGGCCACGAGCCCCGGAATCCGGTGCTCGTGGCCGCTTTCTGCTTCTTGTGGAACTGCTTTACGGGTTTTCTTCGTTGTTCGTCCGAACCGCAAACGCAGTCGCGACGTTGATCGTATTGTCCAGAATCGCGGTGTTATGACCAGCCGCTGAGGGCAGGCCGGCAGATGCGTTGACGATCGGGTCGATCAGGAAGGAAAAGAGACCCCCGCAGCCATTTGCCCCCGGCGCCGACCAGGCGTTGTCGACGAGTTTGGCGCCTGTCAGCTGCAGGATGCTGCCTTCTTCGAACAGTTCGAGTTCGCCGCCAAAACCTTTGATCGATTTGTTGGGCGGCGGCGGGGAGGTTGCACCGGCGGTCAATTCCCAAATGATCGGGGATGTGCTTGAGCCAACGTAACATTCGCTCCCCAGGAACGGATTTTCCAGGTGAACTCTGACCGGCATTTTCAACGCCACACCTTCTTCTTCACCGAGGTGGCTTTCGCTGATTCTGATTTCGCTCGCCGGTTGGGCCAATTCAAGGGTCGCGTTAAGCCCGGTGAGGCCGTTTTCGAAGGTCAATTCACAGCTAATGCGCAGCAGGAAGTTGCTGATTTCTTTGCAGTTCACCAACCCCGCCAATCCACCCGGTACCGGCTGCCCCGCTTTGGAAAGCGTCACGCCATTTTTGGCGGCAAAGAATTTTGAGAACCCTTCGACCGGTTTGCCGAAGCCACCCTGCAGCACCGCCGTGTTGACGATCGGAACTTTCTTGCTTCCCAGAACCACTTCGCCGCCTTCGGTCGGCGAGTAGAGGCAACGTTTGACTTCGGTGTTGGTGTAGGGGCACTGTTCGAATTTTTTGAATTCTCCCGTGAGTTTGGCAGAAGCGCCACTCACAAAGCTCAACATGCCAAGTGCGACGATAAACATCGCCGCGCACACGGCACTCATCCTTCTGTACGTCGTCATCATGACCACTCCCTAATTGTTGCTTGATGGACTCTGCCGTTGAGACTTCCACGCAAGGCGCATCCGAGGCAGGCCTAGAGGCACCCGGTGCTGCCTACCGAGCATCCCGCGTCGGCTATCAAGCGGTCAAGTTTTTCGACCTGTTGTTTTTTATCTGCGCAACCGAGATGCGTGCCACGGAGCGCTTATCACCGCGCGTACGTACCGGCAAGGAGGCCGACGCTGCCCGACGTCGCAAGCACTTCCTTGCGCAGGGCCAGAGGATCGAAGCCTCGTTTTGCAGGGAGTGCCCTGGGCAGGGCGTAGAGGGCAAAGATGTAGATTTCATGGGAGCCTGGAGGGCAGATCGAGTAGCCGTTCTTGCCGAAGCCGTTCCGACCAACGATTGCGTCTTTCGGCAGTCGCCCGGCTTCGATTTCCCTGAGTTCAGGGTCGAGACCCGCAACCGCCCAGTCGAAGAACAGCTTTTCGTTCACCGGCGCCAGGTTCATCACGAAGAGGTCCAGTTGCGCGGTTCCCTGAGGAATCCCCTCCCAGCGCAGGGTCGGCCAGCTGTCTTTGCCGTCGCAGGTGTAGGTGGCCGGAAGCAGCAACGTCGATTCCGGCCCCGGTTCGAGAACCGGGCTCGACAGGGAGATGTTCGCCACGGTGGCTTGGGCCCTCTGAGCCGGCGTCGGCGCCGGCTCCTGGGGCCCCTTCGGCGGAACGATGCGAGCCCCGTGCTTACCTGCTCTCGATGACGACCCTTCCGCTGCGTCCACCCCTCCCTGGGTGGAGCTAGCGGCCTTTTCGGCTTTGCTCGTGATCGCCGAGGCACCCGTCGACGCCGATTGCGAATGGGTCGCCTCGGCCTGCGTGCCCTGCGTCGAATCGCCGGATCCGCCACCACAGCCAGACACCATGAACAGACCCACAACGATAAGCCCAAGGAGACACCCGCCTCTCAGGTTTGCCTGAAGGACAACTCGCTGCTTGCAGTCGCTCTGTCTGCTCAATCCCGCCTGCCTCCTCAGTTCCAAATTACGTTGCCATGAATACGCACTAAACGTGGCCGCTCCATTTCTTGCCTTCGTATGTGCCGGTCAGAAACGCATCGGCTATTCCATCGATAAAGGCAGGATTTGCGCCATATTTGAGTTCTGTACTCAATTTAAATAAGGATCTCGGGGCTTTTGCTTCCTGAACCAAGTGATGCACTGCTTCTTCTAAACAAAGATCAGGGTGGCCTGACGCTTCTTCCATTGTTTCTAATTTTTCATTTAGACATTCTCCCACTATTTCACCACCAATTTCAGCATTGGGCAAGGCACAAGTTTCTTCGTTGAATTCGAGGGTCGTAAATCGATTTCCTTGGTCTGGTTTGACTATAAGATAGGTTAATTCTTTGACCGGATGTAAAAACCCTTCCCCAATACCATTCGCCACAATTGGTTCCTTAGGTTTGCAGCCTTTTGATTCTTTGCCTTTCAGAACCAGGCAGACGCCAAGAGCCCCGAGACCGTGCTTTGCGTGTCTCATCTCGCTTCCTCTCACTGTTGGTTACGGTTGCGGGCATAAGGGGGCGCCGGGGTTTACCCCGGCGCCCCCTTCTTGCCATTCGGGCAGCGTCCGGGCTATGAGACCGTCAGCGCCTGTTCGCGGTGCCATTCGAATGCTTCGGTCGGGAAGACGCCGTTCCATTCGATCGTCGAGCCGAGCGCTTTCAGCGCCGTTTTGGTCGCGCTGAAGCTCGATTTGTTGAAGGTGGCGGTTTCCGCTTCGTTGTTGACCAGGCCGCCGGCGGTGCCGGTGACCGTGGCCAGCACGCCTTCCAGGGCGCATGCTTCGCCACCGTAGAGGATCGCGACCCTGACTCCTTCGATCACGATGTAGTTGGAGCTCGACACCGTGCTCAGGTGCGAGGCCCAGGGTAGTTTTTCTGCCCCGATCGATTCGACCGTGCAGAATTTGCTGTTCGTGGTGCAGTTGTAGAGGGGGAGTTCGGTGACTTCTCCTTTGCCCGTCCCGCCTTCGTTTTTGATCGAGAGTTTGTAGAGGAAATTTTCGCATTTGGTCGTCAGGCCGGGGATCGTCATCGAGCTTTCGACCGCGGCACCGAGGATCGTTTCTTTGCCTTCCAGGGATTTGCCTTCGAACTTCCAGGCGGGGCTGGCGGCCGCCGTGGCCGCGAAGGCGGCGCTCAGCAAGAGCGCCGCCACTGCGCTCCCCAGGAGGATGCGTGTTGCTTTGCGTTTCATCTTCTCATCGTCTCCTTGTGTGCGCCGTTGGCTAGGGGTTTTCTTCGTTGTTGGTTTTCACCGCGAAGGCGGTCGCGACGTTGATCGTGTCGTCGAGGATCGCGGTGTTGTGCCCGGCCGTGGTGGTGCCCAGCTGGGAGTTGATGATCGGGTTGACGAGGAAGGAGAGGATGCCCCCGCAGCCGCTCGCCGTCGGCGCCGACCAGGCGTTGTCGACGAGTTTCGCTCCTTTGAGCTGCAGGATGCTGCCTTCTTCGAACAGTTCCAGTTCCCCGCCGAACCCTTTGATCGGTTTGTTGGGGCCGGGTGGGGAGGTTTCCCCGGCGGTCAGCTTGAAGAGGATCGGCGAGCCGGAGGAGCCGATGTAACAGCTTTTGCCCAGGAAGGGGTTTTCCAGGTGGACCTTGACCGGCATTTCCAAGGCGACGCCTTCTTCTTCGCCGAGGTGGCTTTCGCTGATCCGGATTTCGCCGGCCGGCTTGGCCAGTTCGAGGGTCGAGTTGAGCCCGGTCAGTTTGTTTTCAAAGAAGAATTTGATCAGTGCTTTGACCAGCGGCGGCGAGGACGCTTCGGGCACGATGCCGAGCAGCCCGCCGGGGACGTTCTGGGCCGCTTTGGAGAGCGTTATGCCGTTTTTGGCTTCGTAGAATTTCGAGAAGCCTTCCACCGGTTTGCCGAAGCCGCCCTGCAGGATCGCCGTGGCGGTGATCGGCACGGTCTTGTTGCCGAGCACCACTTCGCCGCCTTCGGTCGGCGAGTAGAGGCAACGTTTGACTTCGGTGTTGGTGTAGGGGCACTGTTCGAACTTTTTGAATTCTCCCGTCAGTTTCGCCGAGGCGCTCGCGGCGCCGGCGAGGCCGGCCAGCGCGACGGCCAAAAGCGCCGTGCACGCCACCCTCCTCCTTGTCTTGGTTCGCATCTGTATTGCTCCTTGTCGCTCGATGGACTGGTCATCTACTTCTCCGAAGCTCTCAAGGGCCCCCGCGCCTGGGCTTTTTGGCCTTCGGGCATCTCGCCACCAGCGCCGGGGCGGTGTCGTGGGCCTTGCCGTTTTGGCCGTCGAGCTTCAGCGTGGCGCGGTGGGTGCCCTTGCAGATGTTGGTCGAGTTCTGAAAGAGGCCCTTGCCGGCACCCTGGGCTGTGACGATCGCCTTGCTCACCGGCGCGTCGGGGACGGTGTCGATGGTGAAGCGAAGGCCGCCCCCCACCGAGTCCACGCGGGCGTCGAGGTCGATCTCCAGCGGCTGGGAGGGCGGGCCGCGCAGGGCGGCGACGGCGTCGGGCAGCTCGTGGCTTGAGGAGCGCAGGTAGACCGGGCCTTCCAAGGGGTAGTCGAGCAGCGGGCTGAAGGCCTTGACGTGGCCGTAGACCGAGCCCGCCGGGCACTGGCTCGCGGCAAACTGCACGCGGGTGCAGACCGTGCGGAAGTGCGACTGGTCGATGAACTCCGAGCGCGGCAGGGCCAAGACGACGCGCCTGGTGTTGGCTTCGCCGGCCCTGGCGGTGAAGACGGCGCGAAAGCTCGGGTGAGCGCCGCGATTGCTCGGCCCCGAGAGGCTGGCGCTGAGCTTGGGCCTGTAGGGGAGGGCGGCGCAGCCGCCGGCCTGGAAGCGCTCGGCAAGCGGCGCGATCTGGCTGAGGGTCGAGGTGACGTTCGCGCTGAAGTCCTTTTCCGAGCAGGAGGTCGGGTTGAGGGTGAAGCCGGGGCGATCGACCGAAAGCGCCAGCGAGCGCAGGTCCAGCGGGATGCCGTGCAGGATCTGGGGCAGGGGGTCGGAGACCGTGCGGGCCTGGGCCGTGGTGGGGTCGAGGTAGACGGCGGCGCGCACCACCACCGCGCCGAGGTCGAAGGGGCCGGCGATCGCGGGAGTGATGAAGACGAAGGACAGCGGGGCGCCTTTGTAGGGGCCGGCCAGGTAGGCGTCGCCTTTGACGTGCAGCGGCGTCGGGCCGGCGCCGGCGGCGGCGCTGAGCGTCCCCACCTGCGAGGCGGCCGGGCAGCTCGGGGCGGCTCGCTCGAGGGCGCCCTGGCCGGGCCCCGAGCGGGCGATCGCGGCGGCGATCCGGGCCTCGGGGCACTGCGCCACCCCGGCCAGCTTGGCCGAGAGCCCCGGCGGCAGGGTCGCTTCCAGGCCGCCGATGCGCTGGGAGCCGTCTTCGCGGGCGAGCTTGAAGAGCAGCGGGCTGTAGGTGCCGGCCTGGGGGGAGAGCGTGCCGGCGACCAGCGCCGGGGAGTTGGGCGGGGCGGGCGGACAGGGCCCGCCGCCCGGCGCGGCGTCGATCTGGAAGGAATCGGCGGGGGTGGCGGCTTTGGCTTCGGGGGCGCTCCAGGGCACCAGTTCGGAGGTGGTGGCATAGGCGCCGCAGCTCGCGGGGGTCTGCAGTCCTCCCCGCTCGCCGGCGAAGATGTGGACTTTGAGCCCTTGCACCGGCAGCTGGGGGCTTTCGGCGAGCGTGGTGGTCAACCGGCCCGTCTGGGGGTCGGGGGTGACCTCGCTGGCGAGCTTGACGAAGGTGCCGCTCTGGGGGTCTTCGACCGTCAGGTAGATCGCGATCAACGAGTCGAAGGGGTTCTCGAAGGGTTTGGCGAGGTAGACGGAGCCGTGCAGGGGGCGGGGGATCGCCTCGCCGGTTTCGGGGTCGCGGCGAACTTCGTGTTTTTCGTTGTATTCGGCCAGCAGCGGCGTGGTGGCTTCGAGCGTGCCGATCTTGGCGGCGTCGGGGCAGGCGGCCGGCGCCTTGGAGAAGCGGGCGGCGGAAGTCCCGACTGAGGTGAGCAGGCCGATCTGGGCGGGGTCGCAGGCGCCCAGGCCATCGGCGGCGGCGGCGTTCACCTCAAGGCCCGCCGGGAAGGCGATCTTGACGTCTTTGACGCTTGCCGTCGCCGGCGCGCCGAGGTCCGTCTGCTGGGGCTGTTTAAGCGCGAAGTCAAGGCCGGTGGGGCTGTCGGCGGCTTTGGTGGTCGGGCGGGCTTCGATCGACGGTTGGAATTCGAGCCCGCCGCAGCCGTCGATCGGCGCCGCCGTCTGCCCGGAGAGGTCGGCGCTCTCATACGTCGCTTCGGGCTCTTCGGGGGGTTCTGGTTCCTCCCAGCTGTCGGCCTGGGCTTTGTAGGTGGCGGGGGCGCCTGGGCAGTCGCCGGGCAGGGAGAGGAAGGCGGTCTGCTGGGGTTCGACCGGGCATTTTTTCGATTCGCCGGCGAAGAGGCAGTTGCCGCGCGAGTAGTCGTGTTCTTTGCCGGAGGGGTCGCCCCACAGCTCGACGCCGGCGGCGAAGATCGGGTTGCCGTCGCGGGCGATCACGTCGTGCACCGAGCCGGTGAGGCCGAAGTCGGTTTCGCTTCGCAGCGAGCCGAGGACGTGGACGAAGATGCCGGCGCCGACCGCGTCGAAGCCGAAGGCCGCCGGGGCGCCGGGCGGGGGCACCATGTTGTAGAGGGGGGAGGTGTTGGGTTCCAGGCCAAAGCCACCGGAGAGCTGGGTCGTCGCGGTGGCGGTGCCGATCGCCGAGGCCGGCGGGCAGCCGGGGCCGTTCTCGGTGATCAGCTCGGCCTCGGTGCAGAGCACCGGCGTCGCGGTCGGGTCGCCGATCGTCCCCGGCGGCAGGTCGACGGCGATGTCGCGCGGGTGCCCGGAGCTGGTCAGCACTCCCCCCCGTTCTGCGGTGGGGAAGCCGAGGTCGGCGATCATCTCGTAGGGGTGGGAGCCGGCCTGGGTGGCGGGGGTGCCGTCGGCTTGGATCGCCGGTGCGGCGAAGCCTTCTTCGCCGGCCAGGAAGCCGAAGGGGGCGGCGAGGGCGCTGATCGTGGTGGTTGTCGTGGCTTTGGCGCTTGGCGCCCCGCCGCCTGAGATTTCGACTTCGTCGGTGCGGATGGAGGGGTCGGGGAGGGCCGCTTTGACCGCTAGTTCGACTTCGAGGAAGAGGGTGCGGCCGGGGTGCACGGGGCCGGCGGCTTCGCAGCTCGTCGCCGGCGGTTTGGCGCAGGAGAGCCCTTTGGTCGCCGGGTCGTTGGAGCGGATGCCGATGCCGGTGACCTGGAGGTCTTCGGGCAGGGTGTCTTTGAGGGCGATCGTCCCTTCGGCCGCGCCCGAGCCGACGTCGGTGGCCAAGAGCAGGTAGCGACCGTCTTTGCCGGCGATGAAGTTGGTCGGCTCGGAGGCCAGGCGAAGCTCCCAGGCGGGGGCTCCGGCGGCGGCGGCCGGTGTGGGTGCGAGCGCCACCAAGGCGAGCACGGCGATGGCGATGAGTGAAGCGCCGCGGCGGCTCACCGGCCCGCCCTCCGCTTGGGGTGGGCTCGCCTGTGCTTCTTTGCGTGCTTGTGCTGCTTTTTGTGTTTCCTGGCCCTGTGGCGTTTTATCGGCGGGTCGCCGGGGCCGTGGAAGCCGGCGCTGGCGGCGGATTCTTCCGCGGGTGGGAGTTCGGGTCCGGAGTGGCAGGCATCGACGCTTTCGCACGCCGGCGGCGGCGGGCCTTTGTTTTGGGCTTCCAGGCCGCCGCCGACGCGGGCGTCGTAGACGTCGAAGAGTTCGTCTTGGTCTTGGCCGACCAGGCGGGCGCGGCTGAAGAGGAAGGCGTCCTCGCCGCTGGCGGAGGCGTCGGCCAAGAGCGCCGGTTCGGTGCCTTTGCCGGTCGAGAGCAGGTAGAGGCAGCCGCCTTCGGCGATCGCTTCTTCGGCCGTGCAGCTGCCGGTGCCCTGGGCCTCCCACTCGTAGGCGTCGAGGCAGCTTGGATACTGCTGGAGCAAACCGCCCGCGGATGGGCAGCCCGCCTGCCCGTTGGTGTCGGCTGCCACCAGCGGGTCGGGCGTCTCGAAGAAGGCCCTGTCGCCGTCTTCTGAGAGGTTGCGGGAGGCGGTCGAGGCGGGGAGTCGTGGGATTGTCTGCACCGGCGAGACGCTGCCCAGGTCCGCCGGCCCCGTCGGCGGCGCCAGGGTCGGGTCGCAGGAAACGCAGGCCAGGCCTTCGCCGGCGCGGTAGCGGTAGTACTCGGCGGTGCCTTCGTTGGGGTATTTCGTCTGTTTGAGCTGAGAGCGGAAGAGCAGGGTTTCGCCGTTGGGGCTGACTCGGGAGGTCTTTTGGAACCTCTGGCCTCCGCTGGCTCTCGGCGATGCCGCCCAGTTCGCCGCGTCGCCGACTTCCACTCCGCCGGCCTCGAGTTCCGCCACGAATTCAGCTTCGCCCCCGCCCTCGCTCCAGCGATAGAGATCGCATTCCCCGCTCGCCGATCCCGGCCTGCCCCGGCAGTTCCCCGCGCTGCCTTTGCCCGCCCCGTCGAGATCGCCGTTGGCCGTGAAGTAGACCGTGGAGCCATCCTCCGAGACTCCGGGCACCCCCTGCGCTTCGGCCCCGTCGGTATCAGTGGTATCCGCCGTCAGGTCGGTCAGCCGTTCTCCCGCCGGCGCTTCGGCCTCGAAGCGGTAGAGGTCGTTGCCGGGCTTACTCACGGAGGGCGGCTCGTTGCCCCAGTAGATGTGGGAGGCGTCTACGGCGATCGACTGGGCGTGTTCGACGCCTGGGCCGGTGATGAATTCCCTTTCTACTTTTTCGAGATTGAGGTTGGAGCGCCCGATCGCGCTCGCCCAGGTGGGCGGGGTCCCTTCCCGCGACCAGTAGACATGAGAGCCGTCGACCGCGATGTCTTGCTTACCCGCCAGCGAGCTTTCTTCGAGCGGTTCGCCTTGCTGTTCGCCGTCGGTGTTGAAGCGGTATATGTAGTCGCCTTTTGCAGTCACGAATATGTGACTTCCATCCGCGGCGACGCGCTGCGGAGTCGCTGGGAGTTCACCCCCTGGCAGCAAGAGTTTGATAAAGCCCTGTTTGACTTCCGTACCATCGAGTTTGGCTCTGCCGACTCCACGGTTGCCTTCGGCATCGGCCGCCGTATTCGTCCAGTAGACATAGCTTCCATCCACCGCGACGCCCTCTGGTTTGCGTGCCCCTTCGATGAAGCCCTGTTTGACTTCTTCCCCTTCGATCGTCGCCCGCCCGATCGCGTTGGAGCCGGGCTCGGCCCAGTAGATGTATTTGGAGTCGACGGTGAGGTCTTCGATGCTCTGCAGGCCGGTGATGAAGTTCGGTTTAGCTTCGCTCCCGTCGAGCTTTGCCCGCCCGATCGCGTTCGCTTCGGGGTCGGCCCAGTAGATGTATTCGGAGTTGGTGGCTATCCCCGAGGCGTGGGCGGGCATGAAGGAACCGTCCACTTCTTTGCCTTCGAGGTTTGATCGCCCGATCGTCGGCGGCGGCGGCAGTTCGGTCGGTTCGGGGCCGGTGTTGGCGTCTTCGGTCAGCTCCTCGGAGGAGCTGAAGTAGGCGACCTTGCCGTCGGCGCTCGCGGCCTGGAAGGCAGCCGGTCGGGGGCCGCCCAGTTCGGTGCCGCCGGGGCCGTTGCCGTCGGCCTTCTCTGAGGCCGAGACCTCGATCGTGCAGGCCTTGGCGGCTTCGGTGCATTCTTCGCCGCTGATCGCGCTCTGCGGGGAGGTCGGGTTGAGCCGCACATACAGCTTGCCGGTGGCGGCTTCGGTGAAGTAGACGGCGCTGCCGTCGGTGGAGATCGCGCGCTCTTCTTCGGTGTAGTAGCCGCGCTCGCCGCCGCCCTGGCTGAGCGTCGCCGAGTTGGTGCCGTGGATCCAGTCATAGGGGCCGGCGAAGGCTCCCTTGGCGGGGGCTTTGGCGTCGTTGAGGGCGCCGGCCAGACTCACTTCTTCGCTTGCGCTGTCCCAGAGGTAGACGTTGGAGCGGCCCGAGACCGCTGCTTCGGTGAGCTTGGCCGGCGATTCGAAGAGCAGCGAGCCGTCTTTTGTGGTGCCGGCGAAGCTCGGTTCCAGGCCGGGGGTATAGCCGACTATCGCGGTCGGAGGGCCTCCCGTGCCCGGGGTGGCCAGCAGCTCGGTTTCGCTGGGGTTGCCGCGCCTGGTTGCCTTGGTGAAGACCTCCGAGAAGTCCGGCGTCCAGCCCAGCACCTTGGCGCCTTCCCCGTCGGCGGCCGGCGGCAGCATGCCGTGGGTGGACCAGGTCCCTTCGCCGCGGCTGGCCAGGTAGGAGGGGATGTCCTGGGAGCCGACCCCGCCGGGGACGCCGGCGCTGCTCAGGTAGCCGATCGCGCTTCCGTCAAGGGAGGCTTTGGCGAGGGGGACGATGCCGGTGATGTCGCCGGCGTTCTTGTCCGGCGGCGATGCCTGCTCGTAGGCGCGGCAGTCGGGCAGGTTGGCGCTGGAGTAATCCAGGGACGCGGCACTGGGGTTTTCGATGCGAAAGAGGTCGTTGGGGCAGGGGCCGAAGGCGGGCGAGGGCAGGTAGGTGGCGAAGGCGCGGTCGGGGCCTTCGGCTTTGCCGCCGGCGCTTTTGGCGACCACGCGGAAGTGGTAGGTGCCGGCCGGATCGAGGCCTTCGAGGGTGAAGCTGACCGCGACCGGGTTGGCGCCGGGGTTGATCTGGCCTTCTTCGGGGCTGGGCACGCTGGTGCAGGGGTTCGAAGAGCAGTCTTCGGGGCCGTACTCGAAGTGGTAGAGGGTCGCTTTTTCCTGCGGGTTGATTTTGGCTTCGAGGGTCACTGTTTCGGTCGTGACGTTCGAGAAGCCGGTGGCGAGGATCGTCGGGGGGGCGGCTGCGGCGGTCGGGGCGGCCACGGCGCCTGCGCAGAGGGCGACGGCCAGGGCGGTTGCGGCCCTTGTCCTTCTCGCCTGCCTTCTTCCCCTGCTCGCCCCCATTCGCTTCCCTCCGATCGCTTGCTGCTTTTTCCCTGGCTTGCCGCCCGGCATGGGCCGCGCAGAGCGCGGCCCATGCCTGCGGGTTGCTATCGCTTTGTCGCGATTGCCTTGCTACTCGTTGAGCTGCGGCTTAGACGTGGCCGCTCCATTTTTTGTTTAGTAGCGGTTCGCTCAGTAACGTGTCCGCGACGCCATCGAGGCGCGCTTCGAGACCGCCATATTTCAACACGTCTTCCGGGAATAACGCCGCCGGCGCCTGTGTTATCAGATGGTGCACCAGTTCGGTTAAGATGTAGTCGATCCCGGTTTTTTCCTTTAATTCGTATTTTTCGCCCAGGCCTTCGGCGACCAACGAGCCGGTGATTTCGGCGTTGGGCAGCGCACACGTTTCTTCGTTGAATTCAATCTCTGTAAACCGTTTAGGGTGTTTACCTTGAGGATCCGGTTCAAATAAGAGGTAGTTTAACCCTTCTTTCGGATGTAAGATCAGGCGGAATAAGGTTTCAGCTACGATTGGTTCTATCGGTTTGCAGCCGCCGTTCACTTTTTCTTTAATTTCGGTTTTGCAAATCGAGAATAAGAGGGTTATTAACCCTTCAACTCCCGTTTCAGGAGTTTTTGGGAACAGTAAGCCATCATCTGTTTTCAATTCTTCGCATAAGATTGCTAGGTTTTTTTCCGCCACTAACAGCACCAGGTGTTTCTGCGTTTCTTCGCCTTCTTTTTTGGGCTCTAATTTGCGAATGATCGCGTGGATGTTGGTGTGTTCGGTGATCGCTTTGCCTTCGACTAACCAGGCTTCGGTCGCCGCCGAGGCCGAGGCCGCGCTGAGGGCCATCAGCCCGAGCGCCGCCATAAGGCAGACGCCGAGGGCCCCGAGGCCGTGCTTTGCATGTCTCATCTTGATTCCTCTCACTATTTATTGGCTACGGTTTGCTTATTGCTTGGGCGCAGAGAGAACTCCCGCGCACTCAACCAGGATGGCCCGGCGAAGGCCGCCAGTCAAGTTTTCAGGAGTGATGTTTTCTATCCGGAAGGCGGGATAGCGGCGGCTCACCGGCCCGCCCTCCGCTTGGGGTGGGCTCGC